>NZ_PYFW01000001.1 GCF_003020125.1 Bradyrhizobium sp. MOS003
CGTTGTTCGGCTCCTGCTCGAACTTCACCAACTGATTGTCCACGGTGTCCAGGCTCTCGCTGGTCTCCGTCAAAAACTCCCGCAACAGATCATCCATGAGCTACGCCTTACTGACCTGAACCCTGAACCTCGACGCCCGCGCCACCTTTGGCATGGACGGAAGCCCTACTCTCGATCGTTAGACATCCCCTTTCACAGTCCCGTTAATTTCATCCTCCGTGCTAATACGGATATTGAAGAGAAGTTTGCGATTCGACGGCATGCGGCAGCGCTTTTCGGCAAAACCGGCTCGACGCCACAACGGCGGCGACGCGTGAGGTAAACGGGCCGATAACAGCGGACGGGCGCGCTGGAAAGTCGCGCTCGTGAAGGACGATAGGGTCGGCCTGCGTCAACACGAACCGAGCAGCCCGCAACCGGAGGCGCGTACGCGCCGCTCGGTTCGTGTTGACGCAGCGACTCGCGCGGTCTGCACACGCGGTAAACGAACGGTTACCCCGTGGCCATAGCGGCCCGCGCCGCGCTAACCCAATCGCGCGACCGAGGCGAGATCGCCGTCGGGACGATGCTCCGCCAGGCAATCGTTGATGGCGGCGAGCAACGCGTGCGGCGTGAACGGCTTGCGCAGACAGCGTGCGGCGCCGAACTCGCGCGCCATCCGGAGGAAATCGGGTGCAGGCGAATTCAGATTCGCAAAGGCGTAGCCGGACATCGCGATCAGAGGAACGACCGGCGCCCGCTCGTGGAAGATCCCGATCGATTCGAACCCGCGCATGTGCGGCATGAAAATGTCGATGATCATCAGATCGAATTGCTGGTGTTCGAGCCCGCGCAGTCCGGCTTCACCTCCCTCGGCAATCGTTACCCGAAAATCGTTGCGCTGGAGATGGACCTCGATGACCCTGCAGACCATCGGATCGTCGTCGACGACGAGATATGGCGCCGACCTTCTGTCCCCGTTTGAGCTTCCCGTTTCGGCGAAACAATAATTGAACCGTTGGGCACGCCTTTCTCTTTTTCTTTCAGTCGAAAGAATGACGGTCGCGAACCTCATTGGCGGCGCAGGGAAGATGGACGCGAAATCCGCGGCGACGCGACGCCAGGCTCCATGGCAATATTGGATGACAGTAATTGCTGGTCAAATGGACGAGACTGCATGGGTCGACCGGCGTCTGGTCGCAGCGCGGATGCAATGCTTCCGGCTCATCATGAAACGTCTCCTTGCCGCTTTTTCCCCCGCGAACCCTGCAGGACCGCCGCGCCGGCTCATGAGCGAATCAGCGCGCCGTTCTTATTTCCGCCGCAAATGCTGCAGCCAGTCTGCCACCCAACGGGTATATGGACGGCGACACAACCTTTACAATAAGTTTTTCTCGCCGTGCAACTGGATGACGAACGGCCCTCGCACCCGATCGTGCATCGAACACGCCAGATTGAACTTAGATGATCGCGAGCGGCTGCCCGTCCAACCATGTGCTGAAGATGCTCGACGCGGCAGATCTCGATCTGCTGCGTCCGCATCTCGCGACACTCGAAATGGTCAGGGAATCTGTCTTGAGCGAGGCGGGCACGGAACGTGGCAGGAGGTTGCAGTGGTCGGACAACTTGTCCCAATTGCCAATATATCCCGACATGAACATGATGGACCCTACGAAGGGCGCAGGCGTGATGTCGCCGATCGATTCTGTGGTGCGGGAACGGAGGCAGCTTTTGGAAACGATGGTGCGCTCGGCCAACGGCTTCCTGTCCGCACTGTCGGCGGACGACTATGAATCGATCCGTCCGTTCCTGCGAACAGTCGATCTGCCCCATGACGCGGTGCTGGTCGAGACCGGCGAAGTGCTCAAGCGCGCCTATTTTCCCCATCGCGGCGTCATCTCGCTGGTCGTGAAACTCGCCAAGGGCGAGCATGTGCAAGTCGCCATGATCGGTCGCGACAGCCTGCTCGGGACGCTCTCGACGATGGGCGATGCGTGCGCGCTGAACACCGCCGTCGTGCTGGTTCCCGGCGTCGCGTCGGTGATGGATCTCGACCGGCTGCGGATCGCCGCCGACCAGAGCGGGACCCTGCGCACGTTGCTGACGCGTCACGGGCTGGCGGTCTACGCCCAGGTCCAGCAGACCGCGGGCTGCAATGCCGCCCATCCCGTGGAGTCGCGGCTGTCGCGCTGCCTGTTGCACACGCATGACCTCTCCGGCGACACCCGGCTGCTGCTGACCCAGGAGGCCATGGCGCAGATGATCGGGGCGCGGCGCAACAGCGTGTCGCTGGTCGCCAACACCCTGCAACAGGCCAATTTCATCCAATACAGCCGCGGGCACATCCAGATCACCAACCTCGACGGCCTGCGCCAGACGGCTTGCGAATGCTACGCCACCGTGAAGGCCCAGTACGATCGGCTGCTCGGCGCGCGCTGACCGCCGCGCGCATGGTAAACCGCCGGCTAATGCCGGCCTGCAAACACCTTGTGTCCCGCTACCGGAACTGAAATTCGAATGCCGTAGACACGGGCAGCCTCGCGCCGGGACTGTGCCGCGCGACAGACGAATGACCCGTGATTCAAGGCAGCAGGCCCCATGTTTGAAGTCACCGTCGCACCCGCGCACGAGCCGATCGAGGTCGAGCCTGCGCGCGAGCCGCAGGCTTACGAAGCACTGGTGCGCGAGATCGGCGAGGACGGTGCCTGCGAAGTGCGCGACGTGTTCTGGAGCGAGACCTGCGCGCGCCTGCGATTGTTCCGCACGCTCTCGCTGGCACAGCACCACGCCAGGATCGCGCGCGAAGCGCATTCGCTGAAGAGCGCGGCCGGGACCTTCGGCTATGTCAGGCTCGCGGCGCTGGCGCTGCGACTGGAGCAGTCCGCAGAGAAGCTCGGCGACGGCGAATTCCACGATCTCCTGGACCTGATGGACGCCACCTACGCCGCCGCGCGCGCACAGGAGCCGCAGGGCTAGTACGGCCCGCGTGCATCCCCGCCGTACTTCTACGGCTTGGGATTTTCACAGAAGGCTAATCATAGGTGGCGATAGTCCCGGAAAACCAGGAGGGTTTTCCATGTTCACCTACGAGACCGCGGACCAGAAAGAGGTTCGCCGCTTCCGCATCGCACAGTTCAACGGCCGGATGGCGACGGTGAAGGCCGGCGAGTCCACGGTGACCGGCTTCGTGCGTTCGGTGCTGGAGCAGGAATCGAGCATGCCGCCCCGCTGGACCATCACGATCATTCCGAACGGGCCGAAGGAAGAGATCAGGCCGCTGCGTCCCGCCTCGCGCGCGCGTCCCTTCGCCGAAGACTATTTCTGAGCGCGATCGGGTTCTCAGGACGTCCCGGGAGATCTCTCGGGGCGTTGTCCGCACCGCCTGCCGGCGATGCAATACACCAGCCTCAGTCGATCGAGTGCAGCAGCGCCGCGCGGACGAGATCCGCGGTGTTGCGCGCGCCGAGCTTGCGCATCGCCTCGGCGCGATGGCTCTCGAACGTGCGCGGACTGATCTGCATCCGAAGCGCGCCCTGCTTGTTCGAGTAGCCTTCGCTGATCAATCTCAGCACCTCGCGCTCGCGCTTGGTCAGCCGCTTCTGACCCGACAGGGTGAGGAGTTCGGCGCTCGGCAAGCGCTGGGGCTGCTGGGCGCGGACGGCCTTCGATTCCGCCTCCTCGGCGCTGGACGGGATCGACAAGCCGCCCTTGTGAGGACCGGCAAGCTGCTTGACCACTCCGCAGACGCGCTCGGTTTGGGCCAGTGCGTTCTCGACCACCCGCTGCAAATAGGCACGGTCGCCGGTCACGGGCGCGAGTTGATCGCTGTGATGCTTGATCTCGCCCATGTAGAGCAGCAGGGCAGTCAAGGGGCCGTTGAGTTCGCGGGCGATGGCAGCGGCCATTTCGTCGGCCGCCTTGGCCCTGGCGGCGCTCAGGCGGACGAAATCGAGCTCTTCAGCCGGAGCAGCGCTGCTTTCATACCAGTCCGACGGCCGCGAATCGGTGGCCGTATCATTCTGTGACCCCATGTCACTCATTTAGCGGAACCGGGGGCGATCTGTGGTTAACTTTTTGCTCCGTAAGACTACGGTGATTTTGTCGGTTTTGCGCACAAATGGCGGCGTCGGCACAATTTGTGCTTGCGCGCGGCCGCCCGGAACCATGCAGGGGTTGCGTTTCCCACTGAAGTCGTGAGCGAACGGGCGAAAACTCCTTAACCGCCGCCTTCACGCGGACGTCGCACCCCGGTTTTTACGGAATAATTAACGGCGGCTTGCTTCTCTTAGGGGAAGTTGAGAGCGCGCAAATGCCTCCACGCATTGGGCCCGCACGCCCGCGGGAAGTGCTGCGAAAGACTGCGTGCCATGGACGAGATCGATCGGCTGTCCGAATTCCTGCAGAGGCTGACGCCGCTGTCGCGCAGCTGTCTGCTCAGCGAGCTCGAGCGGCTCGAGCTGTGCGGCATCGACATGCCCGGCTCGTCCGAGATCCAGTCGCGCCTGCGCGCCGAGTTTCGCAAGGACGGATCGACCCAGGCGCGCGCCACCAACCCGTCGCGCTATTTCTTCGCGCCGCTCGAGCTGTTCCTGATCGACGGCGCGCCCGAGCACCCCAACATGGGGCGGATCTCGCGCAACACCCTCACGCCGATCTGGGAATGGATCTGCCGCGACCTGCTGCCGACCATGGCCCGCGACTACATCAAGGCAATCAACGACCAGATTGCCGCCAACAACCCGAAGGAAGTCCTGAAGGTCGCCTCGACGTTCCAGACCAAGGTCGTCAAGGTCCTGGAGAGCACCTTTGCATCGGCCGAGAGCACCGAATTCGCGCGCGGCAAGCTCGCGCAATACACGGCATCGCGCACCGCCTTCGACGACGTCGGGAAGATGCAGCACGTGCTGCGCGCCGGCAATGTGCTGACGACATTCAACGAAAAACTGCCCGAGAAGATCGCGAAGTTCGACGACGGCCGGGTTGCCCAGATCACCGCGCAGCTCGACGCTTTCAGGAAGGCGCATGCCGAGGCGCTTCCCTTCGCGCTGACGCTGGTGGCGCGGCGCCTGGCGACGCCCTGGCAATTGACGCGTCTCGCCACCAAGGCGGCCGCGAGCAAAAGCGCCGCCGATGTCGCCGCCACACCCTATGCCTGCGTCGTCCACATGGTGCTCGACCGGCTCGACGACAAGCGCCTCGCGCTTCGGATCGCGCTGCGGAACAACCGGGTGCTGGTCGCCCGCGACCTGCTCGCCGAGATCTACGACACCGAATATGCCCTCAAGGTGCGCATCGACGGCATCGAGGGTTCCGAGTGGGGAATCCGGCTCCAGCAATTGATGGACGCGATCGCAGCGCTGGTGTCCGCCGAGGTGGCCCGCTTCCCGTCCAATGTCGGCCACATCCTCGGCTCTCGCCGGCTGCGCAGCCACGACACGCTCGGCGGCAAGCTGACCTATCTGGCCTGGAAGGGCCGCGACGTGGTGCAGGACAGTGCGGCGGCGTTTCGCAAATTGATCGGGCAGACCTGAGCGCGTATCAGTTTATTGTTTGAGCATGATCTTCTCGGAAAACCGCCGCGCTTTTCCGGATCATGCTCTAATGCGCGCGCGGCAGGCACAGGAAGCGATCGAGAAATCGCCCCGACATCACCACCCTGAACCACCAGAACATCATTCGCCGCATCGTCATTGTCGCAATCCTCGACACAGCCCACCACCGACTGTGCCGAGCATTAGCGCAGCTGCAGCAATGCGCGTGTGATGCGGTTCACACTCTGCGTGATCGCGTTCGACGGCCGCAATCCGGATAAAGCAGCGACGGCGATTAAGCTTGCGACGGCTTCCCCAGTGCTTCGAAAAGGCACACCGCGTCATCGCGCGCCTGCTTTCGTCCGCGAACTGCGAGATCGATGTCAGACGACGGAAATTTGCGCAGCGACTACAATCGTCATGTTCGTCGTTGCGTCGTCTTTGAAAAAAATTTGTCGAAAGCTTAGCGCGAATTGAGCGGCTTAAGGTTACCCGGATAATCCGGTGAACACCTGAAGCTCACCTTATTTGAAACCACGCTCGCCGTTTAAGAAACCGTCACGGAACGGGAGTGGTGTAGCGATGAACGATGGGATGGTTGAACTCGTCGGACGAAGGCCTGTGACCTTCGGACGACGAAAGGTGACGCCGCGCGCCTGCGTGGCCGACAGCAAGCGGCATCTGCGCGCCTTCCTCAGCGAGGTGCTGGAGGATCTCGGCTTCGTCACCAGCGAATGCGCCAGCTCGGACGAGCTGCAGGCGGTGCTCAACACCGAATTGCCAGACCTGATCCTGCTCGGCGTCGCCGCCGACGGCATCGAGCCGGGGCGTTTCCTGGAGATCCTGGTGCGCGAGGCGTTCGCCGGCAAGGTTCTCGCCGTCGGCGCGCGCGAGTCGATCATCGTCAGGGCGGTGCGGCAGGTCGGCGAGGAATATGGCCTTGCGATGCTGCCGCCGCTGACCACGCCCTTTGCGGCGGAGACGCTGCGCGAGCGCATCGCCATGCTGCTGCCGGAGGAGCCGGCGCCGAGCCCGGCCGTGCATGTCGGCGAGGCCCTGCATGCCGGCTGGCTCGAGCTCTGGTACCAGCCCAAGATCGACGCGCGCACGCTGGTCCGCAGCGGCGCCGAGGCGCTGGTGCGGATGCGGCATCCGACCTGGGGCGTGGTGCCGCCGGCCTATTTCATTCCCGAAGAGAACGATCCGCATCTGCGCGCGCTCTCCGAATTCGTGATCGATCGCGCCATGCAGGACTGGCACTATCTGCTGGAGCAGCAAAGCCCGGTCGATCTCTCGATCAATTTGCCCGCGTCCTATCTGAAGGAGCCGCAGGCGGTACGCGATCTCTGCCGCCGCGTGCCGACGCATCCGGCCTTCGGCGGGCTGACGGTCGAGATCGACAGCGAGGAGGCGATCCGCGATCTCGATCACCTCACCGAGGTCGCGCGCGAGGTCGGCCTGCACAATATCGGCCTGTCGATCGACAATCTCGGCGCCAACTGGCCGGCGCTGATGGAGCTGGACAGGATTCCCTTCGTCAAGCTGAAGGCCGACCGGCAATTCGTCACCGGCAGCGGCAGCGACCGGCTGAAGCGCACGGTGTGCCGTCACATCGTCGAGCTCGCGCAGGGCTTTGGCGCGCGCAGCGTGGCGCAGGGGGTGGAGAGCCGCGCCGATCTCGTCGCCGCCAACGAGCTCGGCTTCGATCTCGTGCAGGGCTTCCTGTTCGGCAAGCCGATGCCGCTGAAGAAGTTCGCCAAGGGCGCGCTGACCAGGACGGTGATGGGACAGGCGTGAGGCAAAAGCCTCACGCAAACCGTCGCGCGAAAAACACGCAGGCGACCACGAGGCCGGTCGCGACGATCATGCTCCACGCGACGGGCTCGTGCAGCAGGAGGCCGGCGAGCGCGAGGCCGAAGAACGGCTGGAGCTGCTGCAGCTGGCCGACGCGGGCGATGCCGCCGAGCGCGAGCCCGCGGTACCAGAAGATGAAGCCGACGAACATGCTGAAGATCGAGACGTAAGCGAGCCCGATCCAGGCGGGCCCGCTGATGCCGCTCCAATCAGCCGGCCAGGTGAGCATCGCGAGCGGCACCATCAGCGGCAGCGCGAGCAGCAGCGCCCAGGAGATCACCTGCCAGCCGCCGAGCCGGCGCGACAGCGCGGCGCCTTCGGCATAGCCGAGGCCGCACAGCACGATCGCGGCGACCATCAGGAGATCGCCTGTAAGCGAGGCCGCACCGCCGTCCGACAAGGCGAAGCCGGCCACCGTGGCGCTGCCGAGACCGGCGAACAGCCAGAACAGCGGCCGCGGCCGCTCGCCGCCGCGCAGCACGGCGAAGATCGCGGTCGAGAGCGGCAACAGGCCGATGAAGACGATCGACCGGGCCGAGGTGATGTGCTGCAGCGCCAGCGCCGTCAGCAGCGGAAAGCCGACCACGACGCCGATCGCGACGATGGCAAGCGAGGCGAGATCGCCGCGCTGCGGCCGCGCCTGCCTGAGCAGGCCGAGCACGGCCACCCCGATCAGCGCCGCGATGACCGCGCGCGCCGAGGTCAGGAACAGCGCCGAGAAGCCGCCGACGGCAACCCGCGTCGCCGGCAGCGAGCCGCTGAAGATGATGACGCCGAGCAGCCCGTTGCCCCAGCCGGTGGCGGAAGAGTGCATGGTGGTCTCGCTTGGTGGGGGACGACGCGGTAGGGAGAAAGGCGGTTGCGTTCAGGTTACGCTCGCGGCCTTCTGCCATGGGATAGCAAAAAGTGCGAAAACAACCCCATGCACAGTAGACGGGGGTAGGAAGATCAAGGGGTTATGGGGGGGCGTCGGGCGGCGGGTCGGGCAAATCTCGCAGAGGCCTTCCGACAACGCGCGGAAGCTGAGCTTAGTAAGCGCTATCACTTTGCGGCGGGGCCACTTCCGTGGCTAACGGGCGAACCCCGGGTAGGAGGTCTCGCCAGACTTGCGGTGGAACGGGCAATCGGTGGCAGCGGCAGGCCATGAGCACGATGGGCCAGTGCCCCAACCGGACGGCAGAAAGCGCATCGTAGTGCGGATTGCTTGCGACCTCCTCCAGGACAAAATCAAGAGTGTCGCTTGTGCCCTCCGTAACAGGAATGCCAATCAGCGCGGCACCATGATTGTCGCGGCCGAGATAAAGATTGTCTTCACTGTCCTCGTCGGGCAACCACGTCTGGAAAGTGCAATGTCCGAGCGAATTGGCCTTGAAGTTAGCGAGCAGGTCAAACAGTTCCTGTTTGCCGCGCGCCGCGGCCCACAGCGCAAGCATTGGATATAGGATGCTCCCCTCCGTCGAACTTTCGCGGTACTCCTCACTGCGCTCGGACGGATGGTCAACTAAGTCCCAATAGGAGCTGCTTGTCATCGGGTAGTGGCCATGCACATTGAACGCGAAGATACTCCGGTTCGCCAGCTCATCGGCCCATTCGTCGATCGCACGATGAGCGCCTGGGCGGCATGCGAGAAGCGTGAAGGCGAGACTAATATCAATTGCTTGCCAATCGCCGACCGGCGAAAGCAACGCGCGGTGTTGCTGACGATCTGCGTCAGCCGCTTGCAGAGGCCGTCGATCCGTTCGACTGTCGCCTTAGTAGTATTTGATATCGTGGCCGGAAGTGTTTGGAGGTGCTCGCTGCCAAGCACAACCGGGCCGTATGGCGGCGCGAGCTGCCACACCAACCACAGTCCCCGCAGCGCAAGGCGGCCGACAAGCTCGAACAGCTTAAGATTTACGTCGAGCGCCGCATGCGATCCAACCGCCGAGGAGAGCGCATGGCGAACGTCGGCGTGAGGCAGGATCTTCGTCTCGAACAATTCGTCCCAGATCGTGAAATGCAGCTCTGCCAGCTCGTTGATGACGAGACCTGCTGCCTCAGCCGCTTTGCCCGAGCGCGCGACATCTCCTTTGAGGAGGTGCCAGACCTCGAGATACGCGCGTTCGCTGGCTCGATAGGGAGCCTCGACATTGTTCGCCTCGCGCGCCCAAACAAACATGATCCACAGGCAAATATTAATCAGCCGCGCTTGTGACAGCCGCACTGCCGGAGTCGCGCCCGGCGCATCGGCTAGAGCACGCATTAGCCTACCGAAATGGTCGAGCGCAATGTCGGGCTCCTCGACCATCGCAGCGCTCTTACGCAAATGGCTCCGCAAGGCGGCGGGGAGCAAGCCTTCGCGAAGGATACCATCGAGGATGACGTCTGCTAGACGGTCCCCGTTCCACTCTTCGTAGCTGATCCGTCCGGTGGTGTTGCGGCTCATATAGCCGGTCACTTCGGCACGAACCTGCTCGTCGATCGCGCCGCCGAAAGTGAGGCAGATAGCGATCGGCAGCTCAGCATATTCGGGAGGGATACGACTTGCGATATAGTGGTCGAGGATTTCGTCCAGCGATGGCCTGAGACTCTGCGGCGAGGCCGTGTTCCAGTCGGTGCGATCAAGGTCGCCCGATTTGACCGAGAAGAGATGGACACGTCGCACACCATCGCGTCCGGCACCGACCGCAGCGACGTCGACGCCATATTGGCGGGTACCCCGCGCTGGACGCGAATAGACGGTGAAACCAAGCTCCGTCAGCAGATCCGGCAGCACAGCATCGAGCTCGCCACGCTCGCGCAAGGAGGCGAGGTACTCGCGAATAACAAGCTTCATTTCGCCCTTCCCATTGAACGGAATGCGCGGAGCGTGTAGTCGAGGTCAAACGGCTCAAGAATGTCGAGCCGCGGCGCTTCAACGCTGTGGCTGACTCTGTGCAGCTTCATTTCGCTGCGTTGTTTTTTACCATTTGGTCCCTCGAAATAGCTGACCGAGCGGTTGCCGTAGAGCAGCACCGAGCGACTCACGATCGACATGAAGATCGACTTCTTCTGGGCCTGCTTGTGCGTTTGGCGCATCGATTCGTGCTGGCGATGATTCTCGATTAGCCGCTCGCGCTCGGACGGGCGCAATTCCTTAATTCTACCGGCCTTATGTAGCCCGTCGGTATAAGCCTTGAGCCGGGCGAGCAGCTCTGTGATGATCGGTCGTGCGGGATCGGAGCTGTGCTCGGCCCGTTGACGGAGCCAGTCGGCGAGCTCCCCCGAATAGTTGATGAGCAGTGGATCGAAGAGGATGTCCGCCATCAGCTTGCGCGGTTCCTCTGCCGCGCCGCGGATGAGCCCCAGCACTAACGAGCCGGCGGTGATCGAGCGAGTGAACAGATAGCCGATCGCGCGATGGGCGAGCAGGATCGTGTCGGCGTCTGACAGCCCAAGGGTGGCGCCCTCGACCTCTAGCACGAGCGGCGCATTACCATGATGATGACGAACCAGCGAGAGCGTAGCCGCGCCGAGGTTGGGATCGAGCGATAACAGCCAACCCATCAGCACCTTCGCCAATTGATCGGGGGCAAGTTGGAGCAAGGCGTGGGCGAAGCTGTCGAACACCTCAAGCGAGGTGAGTTCGTCATGCGCGGAGATCAGCGGCGTGATCAGTTCAAGCGCTTCGTCTAAGCGCCCGTGCGTCACTAGCTCACCGCCAGAGGCGTCTATGTTGTCGAGCGTACCGCGATTGCCGGCCATGACCTTGTGCGCAATCGTAGTTAGACCAGCAACGACCGCTGGCGAAAGCGCCTCACCATGAAACATAAGTTCGAGCGAGACCTGATGGATAGCTTGATCACCAACTTGCTTGTTGGCCTCGTCGATAAGCGCGACCGCCGCTCCTTCCGTATCCGCATAGGCACGGGCGATCTCACAGATGGCTGTTACGATATGCCCGAGGCTATTGTCATCAGCGATCATCCTGGCGGCCGTAAGTGCATCAGCAACGCGGATTCGCTCCTCCAGTGTCGCGAGCGCCATAGTGCCAACGGCTTTAGCTGCGGCGGAGCGCGCGGGCGCGAACATGCCGACAAGATAACCAATCGCCTGGGTGAGCGCGGCCTCGGGCTCGCTTTTGGCGAGAGCTTGGAGCCCAACAAATACATAAGCCGCGTCTTCGGGGTCGGCAGGGTCGATCGCGGCGAGCGTGGCCTGGGCGCGATCGCCTTGCTCCGCCCAGCTCCGATAAGCGCTGTTGGGCATGCCGGACACCCCGTCATTGCCGGCACGCGCGACCAACGCCTTCACCGCTGCCAGCATCGCCGGCACCTCGGCCTTGAGCTCGGGAATGAGGTCGCAATAAACGTGCATAGCGGTGAAGAAGTCGTGCTGGTCGATCGGAGAGTTGCCGATCGTGCGCGCGGGCCCGAGCAAGTCGATCGTGCCTTTGTTGTGGAGGGTAGTTAGCGTCGCACGAAACGCTTTACCGATGTCATCTGTGCGGTGGCGACGCAGGCGCTCGACCAATAGATCAAGGAGGGTGCCCGCACTGTAATGCGCGATGATGTCGTCCTCGTCGACCATCGTCCCTCGCGTTGCGGCATAAGAATGCCGACCTTCCAGTATTAGGAGATGCGCATCCTATTCGATGGTCGGCCCCGAACGATCTGCTATTGCGCCGCACGGCTTAGTCGAATCGACAGATCATGGCGGAGAGGGAGGGATTCGAACCCCCGATAGGCTTGCACCTATGCCGCATTTCGAGTGCGGTGCATTCAACCACTCTGCCACCTCTCCTGAAGGCGCCATGGAAGGAGCAGGGCCCCTGTGGTTGGGGGCGTTAATAGGCGAGGATGGCGGGCCAGACAAGGCGGGCAGAGCGAAAATCCGCTGCCTGTTTCGGCCCGGCCCGCCCCGTCCCGGCACGAACGCGAGGGAAAGGCGGTTCGATTGCCGGTTTGACGCGTTTTTGTCGGGCGCGTGGTGGAGTCCGATTCGAGAACCCCAATGTGGAGACACCCTCTCCCCGACCCTCCCCCGCGAGCGGGGGAGGGGGCGCACCGCCTTTGGGGCGGGCACTGAGATTCATCGCATGTTCGAAAAAACGGGGTGGGACCGCCAGACGCGGTAAACACTGGCGGTCCCGGTGCCGCTCATTGAAATACTGGCTGGGAAGGGCGGCTTCGCCGGCCAGGTGAGGCGACGATTCGACCCTAGCGTGCGAGGGGCGTGCCGCAATGCAATCCGGTCCTTAACCTAACCGGTCAAGGTTACTTGGGGGGCTGTTTCGGGGTGGCGCTGGGAGAGGAGCGGGCGTTCTGGTCGGAGAGGGTCCCCATCGTGGAGACACCCTCTCCCCGGCCCTCTCCCGCAGGCGGGAGAGGGAGTGCATTCCGGGGTTGCGGCGGTCGGGCCTCGTCCCGGAAAGGGTGGCTAGTCGTCCTTCTTGCTGTCCTTGCCCTTTTTCTTGCCGTTGTCGGCGGCGTCCTTGTCCTTGCCGTTCTCCTTGCGGCGGTTGGTGAAGCGGGCGTTGCCGAGGCCGGTGCCGATGGTGAGCACGCCCCAGCGGTCGACGTCCTGCATGAACGGCACTTCCGAGAGGCCCTGAACCACGCCGTCATTGTGCATCAGGATCGCGGTGTCGTGCTCGCCGATGACGGGGATGCCCTCGATCAGGCTGGCCGGCAGGTTGAACTTGCTGCTCTCCCAATTGCCCGGCAGGTTCTGCGCGCCCTTCTCGATCGAGCCGTCGGCGTTGATGACGCCGGGACAGGCGATGCCGATGAAGGGCGCAAGCTTGTAGCCTTCCTTGTCGGCCTCGGTGATCAGCCCCTTCAGCATCTTGGTGAGCCGCTTCACCGCGCCTTCGCGAGTCGGCTCGTCGTCGGCATGGCGCCACAGCTCGGAGTGCACGACCTTGGCCTTCGAGAGGTCCTTGGCCTTCTTCCAGCCGGTTTCGACCAGGCCGCAGCGGATGTTGGTGCCGCCGATGTCGACGGCGAGGATGCTGTCATGGGCCTCGAAAATCCACGACGGCGCCAGATGCAGCGCGCCGATCAGGCCGGCTTCGTCCGGATGATGCCGGATCGGCACCATCTCGATCTTGAGCTCCTCGTGCCTGAGGATGATCTCGGTGCGCGCGATCGCGAGCTCACCGAGCTTGGAGTCGCGGAAACCGCCGCCGACGACGATCCGCTCGGTCTTGGCCCAGGCCTTGGTCTTGAGGAAACGCCGCGTGACATAGGCGAGCTCCTGGGCGAACTCCTCGATCGCGCTGTGGACCAGGGCGGTCGCCTTGATGTCGTCACCGGCCAGGATGGCATCCAGGGTCTTCTTGCTGATGTCTTCCGAGGGCTCGTCGCCGAACGGATCCTCGCCGGTTTTGCGCAGCGGCTTGCGCCAGCGGTCGAGCATGTCCCGGAACGCGCCCTTGCTGGCGCGGTCGCCGAGGAAGCCGTCCTCGTCCTTCATCTCGATGTTGAAGCTGTCGACGTCCACCGACGGCAGCCGCTCGGCGCCGTGATGGGCGATGCCCGTCGTCGTCTTGACCAGTTCTTCCGTTGCCATGAGAGCCCTTGCCCGCTTGCCTGTGTTCCGGCCGGGACAACTGCGGGGGAACCGGTTTGTTGCAAGGCCGGTCGAGATTCGGCGGACGGCCGCAAGCCGGGCCAAATCCTTCAAATCCGGGCGCTTTTCGCCGGCTTTTCCTTGACTCTCTCCGGCCGGCGGCTATAAGTCCCACAACCGGCGCGGGGCGTTTCTCGCGCCGCTTGTTTTTGCGTGGTTTTTCAAAGGGATAACTCCCGCCCGCACAAAACTCGCAAGTAACCCATAGCGACTGACAAAAAGCCGGCCCCTGACAATCCGTCACGAGGCCGGGATTGAACACGGAGAAAAAACGATGTTCGCAGTCATCAAAACCGGCGGCAAGCAATACCGCGTCGTGCCGGATGATGTTCTCGAAGTAGGCAAGATCGAAGGCGAAGTCGGCTCGATCATCCAGCTGAATGAAGTCCTGCTGGTCGGCGGCGACACGCCGGTGCTCGGCATTCCCACGGTCGCAGGCGCGTCCGTTGCGGTCGAGGTGCTCGACCACAAGCGCGGCCCCAAGATCATCGCGTTCAAGAAGCGCCGCCGCAAGAATTCGCGCCGCAAGCGCGGCTATCGCGACGAGATCACGGTGCTCCGCATCTCCGAGATCCTGACCGACGGCGCCAAGCCCACCAAGGGCCCGCGTCCGAAGCGGGAGAAGGTGGCGAAGGAGCCGGCAGCGGAAGCCGCCGAGTAACGCGAAATCGATCACGCCAATTCACGAATTGATGCGTGAGAAATTTTGAAATGATTCCGTCAAGGAATTGATCTAGACAAGCGCATTATCTTGCGCAGGATTTCGGAGACGAACCATGGCTCACAAAAAAGCAGGCGGTTCATCGCGCAACGGTCGCGATTCCAAGGGCAAGCGCCTCGGCATCAAGGCGTTCGGCGGCGAAGTCGTGATTCCCGGCAACATCATTGCGCGTCAGCGCGGCACCACCTGGCATCCCGGCCTTAATGTCGGCATGGGCACGGACCACACTCTGTTCGCCAAGATCGAGGGTCGCGTCACGTTCCAGGCCAAAGCCAACGGCCGCACTTTCGTATCGGTGCTCCCGCTCGCAGAGGCGGCTGAATAGACGGCGGATCGACATCGGAGTCCGCCGGGTCCTACCAAACCGGCGGAGTCTCAGAGATCGCAGAGATCGAAGGCTCCAAGGGGGAGGCGGGAAACCGGCCTCCCCTTTTCTTTTGACTTGCTCACTTTGATTTAGTGACTTTCACGGAGCCGGACATGTTGCAGGATTTCTCGAGCGCGACCCTGGCCGAGGCGAGACCGAGCGTCGTCGCCACCGAACGGCTGACCTTGCGGCGGCCGACGCTGGCCGACGTGAAGACCATCGCCCTTCTCGCCAACGACCGCCGCGTCGCCGAAAACACCCGCCGCCTGCCGCATCCCTATTCGCAGGACGACGCCGTCGCCTTCATCCGCGCCACCGCCTCGCTCGGCAGCGAGACCGTGTTCCTGATCGAGCACGATTCGGGGCCGGTGGGCATGGTCGGCATCGATCGCTCCACGCCCGGCAATGCCGAACTCGGCTACTGGCTCGGCGTCGAGCATTGGGGCCGCGGCTATGCCACCGAGGCCGCACGCGGGGCGATCGACTTCTTCTTCGAGGAATTCGAGGACGAGCACCTTTATGCCGGCGCGCGCGTCACCAACCCGGCCTCGCGCAACGTGCTGGAGAAGTGCGGCTTCCAGTGGAGCGGCGTGCAGCTGCATCGCTTCCTGGCGCTCGGCTCCTCGACGCCGGTCGACTGCTTCCGCCTGTCGCGCGGGGTGTGGTCGTCGCTGAAGAGCTGGAGCAGCGCACGACGGGTGAGGTAGGGCCTACACCGGCGGATTCACGTCTCCGCCGGTGCGCCCGAGATCGCGCTCGCGCAAGTAGATGTAGAACCCGGCGCCGATGATGATGGCGGCGCCGACGAGCGTGGCCATTGACGGCACGTCGCCGAACACGACGAAGCCGAAGATCACCGCCCACACGATCATCGAATATTGATAGGGCACCACGACGCTGGCCGGCGCCAGCTTGAGCGAACGGTTGACGCAGAACAGCGCCGTCACCGAGATCAGCCCGGCCGTCGCGAAGATCACGAGGCTGCCCGGCGTCGGCGGCACCCAGTTGAAGGCCGACAGCACCGCGCCGAGCGAGAAGGTGCCGACGAATTGCGAGGACGCCATCACGATGTCGGGCGTCTTGCGCAGGCTGCGCGTGATCAGCATCAACGTCGCGAACGACAGGCTGCCGCCGAGCGCGATCAGCGCCGGCAGGCTGACGGTCTGCGCCGAGGGCCGCAGCGCGATCAGCACGCCGCAGAAGCCGATCAGGATCGCAGTCCAGCGCCGCCAACCGACCTTCTCGCCCAGAAAGATAGCCGACATCGCGGTGACGAAGATGGGCCCGGCGAGATAATAGGTGATGACGTCGGCGAGCGGCAGATAGACGGTGGCGAGGAAGAAGGCGGCGACCTCCAGCGTCGAGAGCACGACGCGAAACAGCTGCAGGCGCGGCCGCTCCAGCTGCAGGAACTGGTGCCGCTGCGTCCAGATCAGCGGCGACAACAGCAGCAGCGCCGCACAGGCGCGCAGGAACAAGAGTTGCCCCACCGAATAGGTGCCCACCAGGAACTTGCCCATGGCGTCGCCGAACGAGAACATGAAGATCGACAGCACCATCAGCCCGATGCCGGCGAGGCGCGCGGAGCGGTCGTCATAGGCGGAGAGATTCTTGAACAGGGGCATTGCCACGCGTTGAGTTTGGGCTCGTCATTGCGAGCGAAAGCGAAGCAATCCACACCGTCTCCGCAGCGGCAGTCTGGATTGCTTCGTCGCTTCGCTCCTCGCAATGACGGTGAGAGAGCGTCGGAAACCGGCGAAGAGAGTCGCTTGCGGTTGTTTTAATGACGCTGGCGCCCGCGACAAGCCCGCGCAAGACGAATTGAACGGATTGTCGCACTCTTCGCATCGCGATAGCGATAGGCGCCTTCGAACAAGAGAGCCAAGAAGAGAGCCAAGACATGAGCGACTTCGATCCTTCCCGGCATCGCATGATCCCGGCGCAACGCTGGTTCGAGGATTTCGTCGTCGGCGAACGCTTCGTGCTCCCGAGCCGGACCCAGACCTCGGCGGTGTTCGCCGCGTTCCAGACCGCGAGCGGCGACACCCATCCCGTGCACTACGACGTCGAATATTGCCGCAGCCGCGGCATGCCGCATCTGCTCGCCCACGGCTTCCAGACCCTGATCCACACCGCGCCCGGCGCCGGCCTGTTTCCGTTCATGGTCGAGGAGTCCCTGGTCGGCTTCCTCGAACAGTCGAGCCGGTTCCTCAAGCCGGTCTACGCCGACGACACCATCTACCCCGCGCTCGAGGTCACCGAGCTGGTGCCGGGCCGCACCACCGGTGCGGTGACACTCCGCAGCACCGTGTTCAACCAGCGCAAGGAGCTGGTGCTGGAGGGACTACAGAAATTCCTGATCCGGCGCCGGCCGGCGGGTTAAGCAAGGGCCGCAATTCGCGGAAATTCGCCCCTTTTGCGGGTCTCTCCGGGTTGCCGCGGGAGACCTGCTGGCCTACCTATGGCCCATGAAATTCCTCGACGAAGCAAAGGTCTATATCCGCTCCGGTGACGGCGGGAACGGCTGCGTGGCGTTCCGCCGCGAGAAGTTCATCGAATTCGGCGGCCCGTCGGGCGGCAATGGCGGCCGCGGCGGCAATGTCATCATCGAGGTCGCCGACGGCCTCAATACGCTGATCGACTACCGCTACCAGCAGCATTTCAAGGCGCAGAAGGGCGAGAACGGCTCGGGCTCGGACCGCCACGGCGCCAACGGCAAGAACATCGTGCTGAAGGTGCCTGTTGGCACGCAGATCTTCGACGAGGATCGCGAGACCCTGATCCACGACTTCACCGATGTCGGCGAAAAGTTCGTGCTGGCCGAGGGCGGCAATGGCGGCTTCGGCAACGCGCATTTCAAGACCTCGACCAATCGCGCGCCGCGCAACGCCAATCCCGGCCAGCCGGGCGAGGAGCGCTGGATCTGGCTGCGGCTGAAACTCATTGCCGATGCCGGCCTCGTCGGCATGCCCAATGCCGGCAAGTCGACCTTCCTGTCCAAGGTCAGCGCGGCGCGGCCGAAGATCGCCGACTATCCCTTCACCACGCTGCATCCGCAGCTCGGCGTCGTGAACGCCGACGGCCGCGAATTCGTGCTGGCCGACATTCCCGGCCTGATCGAAGGCGCCCATGAGGGCACCGGCCTCGGCGACCGCTTCCTCGGCCACGTCGAGCGCTGCCGCGTGCTACTGCACCTGATCGACGCCACCTGCGAGCATGCCGGCAAGGCCTACAAGACGGTGCGCAACGAGCTCGATGCCTATGGCGGACTCCTAACCGACAAGATCGAGATCGTCGCGCTGAACAAGATCGACGCGGTCGAGCCGGACGAGCTCAAGAAGCAGAAAGAGCGCCTGAAGCGCGCCGCCAAGAAGACGCCGCTGCTGCTGTCGGCGGTCACCGGCGACGGCGTCAAGGAAGCCCTGCGCGCGCTCGTCGCGGTGATCGGCGAGGCCCCGGTGTCGGCCAAGGCCAAGAGCGCGGCCGAAGCGGAGCCGTGGTCGGCCTAGGCGTCGTCGAGCGACGCTCTCTCCCAACCTCTCCCTACGGGAGAGGTTGTCTTCGCGCCACTGATAGCGCAGCATCCGGCACATCAAGAAATGCCGGAGCGAGGAAGCATGGCGCGTGCGAAGAACGTTCTCTGGATCATGTGCGACCAGCTTCGCTATGACTATCTCGGCTGCACCGGCCATCCCACCCTCAAGACACCGAACATCGACGCCATGGCCAGGCGCGGCGTGCTGTTCTCCAAAGCTTACGTGCAATCGCCGATCTGCGGCCCGTCGCGGATGTCGTTCTACACGGGGCGTTACATGCGCTCGCACGGCTCGCACTGGAACGGCTGGCCGCTGCGCGTCGGCGAGCCCACGCTCGGCGATCACCTCAACAAGATCGGCGTGCGCAACGTACTGGTCGGCAAGACCCACATGGCTCCCGACCTCGAAGGCATGAAGGCGCTCGGCATTCCGCCGGAATCTGTCATCGGCGTACACGTCGCCGAATGCGGCTTCGAGCCCTATGAACGCGACGACGGCCTGCATCCGACCGGAAGGCCGCGGCCGAAATACGACGCGTATTTGCGCAGCCAGGGTTTTGAAGCGACGAACCCGTGGGAGCACTGGGCCAATTCCGGTGCGGCGGAGGACGGCTCGTTGCAGAACGGCTGGCTGCTGGTGCATGCCGACAAGGCCGCGCGGGTGCCGGACGAGCATTCCGAGACGCCCTACATGACGCGGCGCGCGATGGATTTCATCAGCGAGGCCGAGACCGACGGCAGACCGTGGTGCCTGCATCTGTCCTACATCAAGCCGCACTGGCCCTACATCGCGCCCGAGCCCTACGCCAGCATGTATGCGACCTCAGACATGATCCCGGTGATCCGCTCGATGCGCGAGCGGCAGAATCCGCATCCGGTGTTCGGCGCCTATATGGACATGCGCTACTCCCGCAACATGGCGCGCGACGAGGCCCGCGAGAAGGTGATCCCGACCTATATGGGCCTGATCACCCAGATCGACGACCAGATGGGCGTGCTGATGAAATTTCTGGAGGCGCGCGGCCTGCTGGACACCACCATGATCGTGTTCACCTCCGATCACGGCGATTATCTTGGCGATCACTGGATGGGCGAGAAGGATCTGTTTCACGAGCAGTCGGCAAAAATCCCGCTGATCGTGATCGATCCCTCGCGAGAGGCCGACGCCACGCGCGGCACGCGCAGCGATGCGCTGGTCGAGGCGATCGATCTCGCGCCGACCTTCGTCGATTATTTCGGCGGCAAGGTGCCGGGCCACATCCTCGAGGGACGCTCGCTGCTGCCACTGCTGCGCGGGCCGACGCCGCCGGACTGGCGCAAGGTCGCGTTCTCCGAATACGACTATTCCATGCAGGACGTGCGGCTGAAGCTGAACCAGCCGATCGAGCGCTGCCGCCTGTTCATGGTGTTCGACGGCCGCTGGAAATACATCCACGCCTCCGGCTTCCGCCCGATGCTGTACGATCTCGAAACCGATCCGGACGAGTTTCTGGATCGCGGCGACGATCCGGATTGTGCAGAGATCATCGCGCGATTGCAGGCCGAGCTGTTCGACTGGGCGCTGCACCCGAACGACCACATCACCACGCCGCGCGAGAAGATCGCAAATTATGCGGACAACCAGCTGCAGGTGAAGGGCGGGATTTTGATCGGCATCTGGGACGAGGCGGAGCTTGCCGCGATCAAGGACGGCATCGCCCAGCGCGCGAAGATGTGAGTAAGCGGAGCGAGGCTCTGCATCAACGATACGATCGAGCATCGATCCACACCGTCATTGCGAGCGCAGCGAAGCAATCCAGATTCTTTCCGCAGAGAGATTCTGGATTGCTTCGTCGCAAGAGCTCCTCGCAATGACGGGCCGAGAGACTCAATTCTCGATCTTGTATCCCGTCGCCTTCACGATTGGCTGCCACAACGCGATGTTCGCAGCGAGCTCCTTCGTCAATCCCTCCGGCGTCGAGCCGACCGGGATCAGGCCGATTGCGGTCAGCTTCTCCTTCACCTCGAGCTTGGCGAGCGCGGCGCTCGCGGCAGCTCCCAGCTTGCTCGCGAAGTCCGGCGGACTGCCGGCCGGAAGCCACATGCCGTACCAGGCGTCGGCAACGAGATCGATGCCGCTCTCCTTCAGCGTCGGCACCTCCGGCGCGAATGGCGAGCGCTCTGCGCTCGACGCCGCGATGATCTTCACGCCCTTGGCGCGATGCTGCGGCAGCGCATCCGCCAACGTGACGATCCCGAACGAGATGTGGCCGCCTATGATGTCGTTGAGGATCGGCGCGCTGCCGCGATAGGGCACCCGGGTCAGTGGCATGCCGAGATCCTTCTCGAGCTTGGATCCCATGAAATGCGGAATGGTGCCGTTGCTCGGCACGCCGAATGAGGCCTTGTCCGGATGCGCCCTCAGCCACGTCACGAAGCTCTTGAAATCGGTGGCGTCGATCGCCGGGTTGATCACCAGCGCGAATTCGAACCGCGCCAACAGCGACACCGGCATGAAATCCCTGGCCGTGTCGAAGCTCGGCGCCGCCTCCACCATCGGCAGCAGGTACATGGTGGGTCCCGTCGTCACCAGCACCATGCTGCCGTCGGGGCTGCCGCCCTTTACCGCCTTGATGCCGATCAGACCGTCGCCCCCGGTGCGGTTCTCGACCACCAGAGTCCGCTGAAGCACCGGCGCCATCTCCTGCGCCATCAGCCGGCACAGCGTGTCGCCGCCCGCGCCTGCCGCGAACGGGAAGATGATCTTGCTCAGCCCGGCCTGCGCTTGCGCCCTACCTGCCTGCGCCAGCAGCGGCAGGCCGATACATCCGGCCATGAATTTGCGGCGATCCATGCGTTTCCCCTCCGACCCTTTGTTGATTGACGGCATTAGAACCGGACCGGCGCCCAAGACAAGGCCGGCCTTGGCTGTTTACCATGTCGCCCGCCTTGCGCCGGCCATCGTCCTGCTGCAAAAGCGGGCCCATCGGCGCCGCTCTCTCGCTCCGCCGTTTCCGATGCAGAGCATATCGTCAACGCGCGCCGACACATAGACATGGCCAGTCCCGAACTCAGTCAATTCCGCCGCATCGTCGTCAAGGTCGGCTCCGCGCTGCTGGTCGATTCCGACAAGGGCGAGGTGCGGGCGTCCTGGCTCGCCGCGCTCGCCGACGACATGGCCAAGCTGCACAAGGAGGGGCGCGACGTCCTCGTCGTCTCATCCGGCTCGATCGCGCTCGGCCGCAGCCGCCTCAAGCTGCCGCGCGGCCCGCTCAAGCTTGAAGAGAGCCAGGCCGCCGCCGCGGTCGGCCAGATCGCTCTGGCGCGGATCTGGTCCGAGGTGCTCGGGGCCCACGGCATCGGTGCCGGCCAGATCCTGGTCACGCCGGGGGATACAGAGGAGCGCCGCCGCTATCTCAATGCACGCTCCACCATCGCCAAGCTGCTGGAGTGGCGCGCGATCCCCGTGATCAACGAGAACGACACGGTGGCGACCAACGAGATCCGCTACGGCGACAACGACCGTCTCGCCGCGCGCGTCGCCACCATGGCGAGCGCGGACCTGCTGGTGCTGCTGTCCGACATCGACGGGCTCTACGACGCCCCGCCGAAGAACAATCCGAACGCCAAGCTCATTCCGGTGGTCGAGAGCATCTCCTCGGAGATCGAGGCCGTGGCGGGCGACGCCGAATCCGAGCTGTCGCGCGGCGGCATGCGTACCAAGGTCGAGGCCGCCAAGATCGCCACGACCGGCGGCACGCATATGCTGATCGCCTCCGGCAAGATCGAGCATCCGCTGCAGGCGATCGCCGATGGCGGCCGCTGCACCTGGTTCCTGACGCCCGCCAACCCCATCACCTCGCGAAAACGCTGGATCGCCGGCACGCTGGAGCCGAAGGGCACTCTGACGATCGACGCCGGCGCCGTGACCGCATTGCGCGCCGGCGCCAGCCTGCTGCCGGCCGGCGTGATCAAGGTCGAGGGCCAGTTCGCCCGCGGCGATGCCGTGGTCGTGCGCGGCCCCGATACCAGCGAAGTCGGCCGCGGCCTGATCGCCTACGATGCCGAGGTCGCCGAGCGGATCAAGGGCCGCTCCTCGCCTGATGTGATGACCATCCTGGGCATCAGCGGGCGCGCCGAGATGATCCACCGCGATGATCTGGTGGTGGGCGGGTAGGCCCCTGCCGTCATGCCCGGGCCAGTCCCGGCCATGCCGGCGCCGGGGTCGGCCAGTGCCAACCCATGGGGGAGATCAGCCATTCCCTCCCCGCCCTTCGCAAAAGCGGGATTTCCGTGCTAGGACACCGCCTTAGCAGAAGGTTGAACTCCCCATGGCCGCCCCCCTCAAAGCTGTCGACGGCAATGCCGATCTCCAGGCCCTGATGTCCGATCTCGGGACCCGGGCCCGCGCTGCCGCGCGCATCCTGGCGCTGGCGCCGCCGGAGCAGAAGAACCGGGCGCTTGAAGCCATGGAGCGGGCGATCCGCCAAAGCGCTGCGGCGATCCTTGCCGCCAATGCCGAGGACGTCACCGAAGCCCGCGCCTCCGGCAATGCCACCTCCTCTTTCATCGATCGCCTGACGCTGACGCCGGCGCGGGTCGAGAGGATGGCCGAAGGTATCGGCATCGTGCGCGGCATCGCCGATCCCATCGGCATCGTCACCGAGAGTTGGCAGCGGCCGAACGGCATGACCATCGAGCGCGTGCGCGTGCCGCTCGGCGTCGTCGGCGTGATCTTCGAGAGCCGGCCAAACGTCGCGGCGGATGCGGGCGTGCTGTGCCTGAAGTCCGGCAATGCCGTGATCCTGCGCGGCGGCTCGGACAGTTTTCGTTCCTGCCGCGCGATCCATGACTGCCTGGTGCAGGGCCTGCGCGAAGCCGGTCTGCCTGAAGCTGCGATCACGCTGGTGCCGACGCGCGACCGCGCGGCGGTCGGCATGATGCTGTCGGGCCTCAACGGCGCCGTCGACGTGATCGTGCCCCGCGGCGGCAAGAGCCTCGTCGCGCGCGTCGAGCAGGAAGCGCGCGTGCCCGTGTTCGCGCATCTCGAAGGCGTCAACCACGTCTATGTCGATGCCAGCGCCGACCTCGCCATGGCGAAGTCGATCGTGCTCAACGCTAAAATGCGCCGCACCGGCGTCTGCGGCGCGGCCGAGACACTGCTGGTCGATCGCGCTGCTGCGGCCAAGAATCTGAAGCCGCTGGTCGAGATGCTGATCGAGGCCGGCTGCGAAGTGCGCGGCGACGAAACGGTGCAAGCAACGGATACGCGCGTCAAACCTGCGAGCAAGGACGATTGGGACACCGAATATCTCGACGCGATCATCGCGGCGAAGGTCGTGGACGGCGTCGACGGCGCGATCGCGCACATCCAGAACCATGGCTCGCATCACACCGATGCGATCGTGAGCGCGGATGAGGCGACTGCGACGAAATTCCTGAGCGAGGTCGATTCCGCGATCGTGCTGCACAACGCCTCGACACAGTTCGCCGATGGCGGCGAGTTCGGCTTCGGCGCCGAGATCGGGATTGCGACCGGCCGCTTCCACGCCCGCGGCCCTGTCGGCGCCGAGCAGCTGACGAGCTTCAAATATCGCGTTCACGGCACCGGACAGACGCGGCCGTAAGTGATGGCGCAAGGCGCGGGGCATTGAGCAACAATTTCGTCGCCCCGCGATTCTTCGCGCAGGCCATACCGCCCTATACGAAGGGCATGCGCGTCGGCCTGCTCGGCGGCTCGTTCAATCCGCCGCACGAGGCCCATCGCGCGATCAGCCAGTTCGCCCTGAAGCGCCTTCAGCTCGATCGCGTCTGGTGGCTGGTGACCCCCGGCAATCCGCTGAAAGAGAACGGTACGCTGCATGAACTCGGGGAGCGCATGCAGGCGGCACGCGACGTCGCCGACGACCCGCGGATCGAGGTGAGCTGTCTCGAATCCGTCATTCGCACCCGCTATACTATCGACACGATCAACACCTTGCGCCGCCGTCTCAGTGGCTTGCGCTTTGTCTGGATTATGGGCGCTGACAACCTCGCTCAATTCCATCGTTGGCAGCAGTGGCGGCGCATCGCCGACCAGGTGCCCATTGCGGTCATCGATCGCCCGCCGCAGAGTTTCCGTGCCCTCGCCTCGCCCGCCGCCCAGGCGCTGGCACGCTACCGCGTGCCCGAGAATGAGGCAGCATTGCTTGCAGATCGGCCGGCCCCGGCCTGGATTTTCCTGACCGGATTGAAGCTTAATCTCTCCTCGACCGGCTTACGGAACCCGGACGGGAGCTGGAAAGGTACGAAGTGAGACGGAGTGGCGGCGTCGTGGGGACGTCGGGCTCTCTGGCATATTGAAACCCTTAACCCCACATGATGTAGTGTAACCGGTGAGCGCCGGATTCGGCGTTCGCGATACAGTGAAAGGAATGGTCCCTGACCACATCTGTATTGTCCAAGTCAGCTTCCACGAAGTCAGCTTCCACGAAGTCAGCTTCGACGAAGTCTGTTTTACCCAAGGTTGCCAAGCCGGCGCGTAAAACATCGGCCAAAGCTGCGGCCTTGAAGGCGCAACCCGACGCCGACAAGACGCTGAGCCTGATCCTCTCCCGCCTCGAGGACATGAAGGCGGAAGAGACGGTCACCATCGACCTTCGCGGCAAATCGGCGTACTCCGACTACATGATCGTCACCACCGGCCGGGTGAACCGGCACGTTGGCGCGATCGCGGAAAACGTCGCCAAGGGCCTCAAGGAAAACGGCATCAAGAACATCCATGTCGAGGGCTTGCCCAATTGCGACTGGGTGCTGATCGATTCCGGCGATGTGATCGTGCACGTGTTCAGACCCGAAGTCCGCGAGTTCTACAGCCTCGAGCGGCTGTACACGCAGGGCCCGGGGGCTGCGAAAGCGATCTAGGCTCGCTGAGCCGATTTCGAATCGGCTGACGCGCATGCTAGCGTCGTGCGCGCGCCACCTGCGCGCGGTCTCGAAAACACGACCCTGAAGACATCATGCGCGTTGCTGTCATTGCGGTGGGCCGGCTGAAGCAGGGCCCCGAACGGGAACTTGCCGACCGCTATTTCGAGCGGTTCGACGAGGCCGGCCGCAAGCTCGGATTCCGCGAGCTGCTGGTCCACGAAATCCCCGAGAGCCGCGCGCGCGACACCGCTACGCGGATGACCGAAGAGGCCGCCGCGATCTCGGCGCATATCCCGGACAAATCGATCCTGGTGGCGCTGGACGAGCGCGGGCAAAATCTCGACTCCACCGTATTCGCACGGCATCTCGGACGCTGGCGAGACGAAGGTGCCGGACAAACTATCTTCGTGATCGGAGGGGCGGACGGACTTTCGCCCGAATTGCGCCGTAAGGCCAAGCTTGCGATCGCGTTCGGCTCTGCGACCTGGCCGCACCAAATGGTTCGCGTCATGCTTCTGGAACAGCTTTATCGGGCCGCCACCATTCTGGCCGGCCACCCCTATCACCGCGCGTGATGCGCGCCACAACGAGCACCTTTGCCGACACGATGCGAGCGCCGCTCCTCAACCTGCTGCTGATCACTGGCGTCGCCGGCGCAAGCCTCGTGCAAGCTTGCATAAGCCTCGCGCAAGCTCAGACGGCAGCGCCGGCGCCACAGACCGCCTCCATATCGCCCGACGCCATCAAGCAGCGCGAGCAGGAGCTGGAAGCCGCGCGCGCCAGGCAGAAGAGCGCCGAAGAAGCCCAGGCCAAGCTCAAGGCCGAGATCACCTCGCTCGGCCAGGACCGCACCCAGCTCAATCAGCAGCTGATCGACACCGCCGCCAATGTGCGCAGCGTCGAGACCAAGATCGACGAAACCGAAGCACGGCTGCGCGCGCTCAACGGACGCGAGCAGGCGATGCGCGCCTCGCTCGATTCGCGCCGCGCCGACATCGTCGAGGTGCTGGCGGCGTTGCAGCGGGCCGGACGGCGCACGCCGCCGGCGCTGCTGGTACGGCCCGAAGATGCGCTGCAATCGCTGCGCACCGCCATGCTGCTCGGCGCCGTGGTACCGGAGTTGCGCGGCCGCGCCGAAAAGATCGCAAGCGAGCTCGGCGAGCTCGTGGCCTTGCGCAGGACTATCGCCACCGAGCGCGACCAGCTCGCCTCCGACCGCGACAAGGTCCGCAACGACCAGACCCGGCTCACCGCCCTCGTCGACGAGCGGCAGCGCCAGCAGGCGGAGCGCGAAAAGGATCTCAACGCCGAGAATTCGCGCGCGATCATGCTTTCAAAGCAGGTCGGCGATCTCCAGGGCCTGATCACCAAGATGGAGCAGGATCTGCAGAGCGCCGCCAAGGCCGCCGAGAAGGCTGCCGAAGCCGCAAGGCAGGCCGAGGCCAAGGCGGCGGCCGCCAGCTCAAGCGCCAAATCCGGCCCG
Source organism: Bradyrhizobium sp. MOS003 (assembly GCF_003020125.1). GTDB lineage: Bacteria > Pseudomonadota > Alphaproteobacteria > Rhizobiales > Xanthobacteraceae > Bradyrhizobium. The sequence goes on from NZ_PYFW01000001.1 coordinate 26,947, forward strand.
GGCGTGTTCAAGGACCGGTCGCGGACCACCCCCGCGATCGTCTTTGCCTCCGCCAAGGGTCTCCTGCCGCTTCCGGTTAACGGTAACAAGATCAGGGATTTCGGCGGTTCCGACGGGGTCGGCGGGGTCCAGAAGGGCATTTCGCTGGCGACCAAGCCCGGCTCCCAGGTCACAACGCCGTGTGACGGCTGGGTGGTCTATTCAGGTCCGTTCCGCAGCTATGGACAACTCTTGATCCTCAATGCCGGGGGCGGGTATCATGTCCTGATCGCCGGGATGGAGCGCATTTCGGTCAACATCGGACAGTTTGTGCTCACGGGGGAGCCGGTTGCGACGATGGGATCGACCTCTCAGGTCGCCTCCATTCTCGCGACGAACGCGAGCCAACCTGTGCTGTATGTCGAGTTCCGTAAGGACGGCACTCCAATCGATCCAGGCCCATGGTGGGCCGCAAATGAAGGCGAGAAGGTTCGCGGATGATGCGCAAGACTTCAGTAATCCTCCTCAGCGCGGCCACCGGTGCGGCGCTGATGCTGTTCGTGACCCAGCCGCGCGCGGTGTTCATGGGCTCCAGCGCGCGAGCCGCCACCGCGGACACCTATCGCCAGCTCAATCTGTTCGGCGACGTCTTCGAGCGCGTGCGCTCCGACTATGTCGAGAAACCCGACGACACCAAGCTGATCGAATCCGCCATCAGCGGCATGCTTACCGGTCTCGATCCGCATTCGAGCTACATGGATGCCAAGAGCTTCCGCGACATGCAGGTGCAGACCCGCGGTGAGTTCGGCGGCCTCGGCATCGAGGTGACGATGGAAGACGGCCTGATCAAGGTGGTCTCGCCGATCGACGACACCCCCGCTTCGCGTGCCGGCGTCATGGCCAACGACATCATCACCAATCTCGACGACGAGGCGGTGCAGGGACTGACCCTGAACCAGGCGGTCGAGAAGATGCGCGGCCCGGTCAACACCAAGATCAAGCTCAAGATCATCCGCAAGGGCCAGGACAATCCGATCGACGTCACGCTGGTGCGCGACAACATCCGCGTCCGTTCGGTGCGCGCGCGCGTCGAGGCCGACGACATCGCCTATATCCGCATCACCACCTTCAACGAGCAGACCACCGAGGGCCTTAAGCGCGAGGTTGCCAACCTCTCGAATCAGATCGGCGACAAGCTGAAGGGATACGTCATCGACCTCCGCAACAATCCGGGCGGCCTGCTCGAGGAAGCGGTCACCGTCTCCGACTCGTTCCTGGAGAAGGGCGAGATCGTGTCGACCCGCGGCCGCAATGCCGAGGAGACCCAGCGTCGCACCGCGCATTCGGGCGATCTGACCAAGGGCAAGCCCATCATCGTGCTGGTCAATGGCGGCTCGGCCTCGGCGTCGGAGATCGTCGCCGGCGCGCTGCAGGACCACAAGCGCGCGACCATCGTCGGCACGCGCTCGTTCGGCAAGGGTTCGGTGCAGACCATCATTCCGCTCGGCAGCGGCAATGGCGCGCTACGGCTGACCACGGCGCGCTATTACACGCCGTCGGGCAAGTCGATCCAGGCCAAGGGCATCGTGCCCGACATCGAAGTGCTGCAGGACGTGCCGGACGAGCTGAAGTCGCGCACCGACACCAAGGGCGAGGCTTCGCTGCGCGGCCATCTCAAAAACGACGGCGACGAGAAGACCGGCTCGCAGTCCTACGTCCCGCCGGACGCCAAGGACGACAAGGCGCTCAAGCTCGCCGACGACCTGCTCCACGGCATCAAGAACAGCGCATCCGCCGCGCCCACCCCCGGCGGCGACAACAAGGCCACGACTGACAAGCCCAAAGCGGCGAACTAAGGCTTCAAGCCAAATCCTGGCACCAAACGATTTGACGAAACGGGCGGCTCCAGGGCCGCCCTTTTTGCTTGGAACGACCGGTCCCCCGGCCTATCCCGGCCTGCCGCCGCTTGACCCCGGCGTGGTATCGTCATTGGCAGTGATTCGGGATCGCGCATGACTGAAACGGCCGATGATCTGAGCGCCCCGCTCGGACAGGATAAGCCGCGCCGGAAACGCCGGCTGCGGCTGCCGTTCACGGCGGTGCAGGCGCTCGCCGTGCTGCTCGGCCTGTTCCTCCTCACCTTTGCCGGCTTCGCCATCTTCAACAAGGATCCGCTCGGCGGCGAGCCGATGACCCGGATCGCGATCCGCGAGAACGGCGCCAACAAGGCGACCGATGAGAAGCCCGCCGCCGGCCACGCCCAGGCTAGCAAGCAAGAGAGCAAGCCGGACGGCAAGCACGATAGCCAGGACGCGCCGAAGCAGGCCGCGCCCGGCGAGCAGAAGACCGTCACCATGATCGACGGCTCCACCGGCGCCCGCCACGACGTGGTGATCGGCGCCGGCGAGGACGCAGGCGACAAGGCCGCAGCCGCGTCGGCCCCGCCGCCCGTCATGGCCGGGATCAATCCAAAACTGCTGGAGAAGTCACGCTACGGCATGATCCCGGCGGTCGCCGACGGGCTGAAGCCGTTCAACGTCTATGCGGCCGACGCCGATCGCGCCAAGGCCGCCAAGATGCCGGTGGTCGCCATCGTGATCGGCGGCCTCGGCGTCGGCGCCGCAAAGACCACCGATGCCATCATGAAGCTGCCGGCGGCGGTAACGCTGGCCTTCACGCCTTACGGTACCGATCCCGGCAAGCTCGCCGAACGGGCCCGCGCGCAGCGCCACGAGATCTTCCTCCAGATCCCGATGGAGCCCTACGACTTCCCCGACAATGATCCGGGACCGCAGACGCTGCTGACCTCGCTTAGCGCCGACCAGAACATGGACCGCCTGTACTGGCATTTCAGCCGGATGCAGGGCTATGCCGGCATCACCAATTTCATGGGCGCCCGCTTCATCGCGACGGAGGCGGCGATGCAGCCGATCATCCGCGAGGCGGCTAAGCGCGGCCTCGGCTTCTTCGACGACGGCTCCTCGCCCCGTAGCATCGCAGCCCCGGCCGCGGCCAGCGCGGCGATGCCTTTCGGCAGGGGCGACATCGCGATCGACGTGGTGCCGACGCCGACCGAGATCGACCGCGCCCTGAACAAGCTCGAATCGGCGGCGCGCGAGCGCGGCGCGGCTGTCGGCACGGCTAGCGCCCTTCCCGTCTCGATCGAGCGCATCAGCGCCTGGACCAAGGCATTGGGCGACCGGGGTATCCTTTTGGTGCCATTGACAACCGCGATGCTGAAATCAAAATCCAGCTGAATCAACGGATTGGTACGGCCCGGGTCCCGCGGAACCGGTCAAGCCGCAACCAGCAGCATGCGAGAGGTCTGGCGGAATGGCGCGTTACGAGGATCTGCCCTACCGGACCTGCGTCGGCGTGATGCTGATCAACACAGAAGGCCTGGTGTTCATCGGCCGCCGCGCCGGCGGCATCGAGCATGTCGACGACACCCATGTCTGGCAGATGCCGCAAGGCGGCGTCGATCCCGGCGAGGACACATGGGACGCCGCCAGGCGCGAGCTCTATGAGGAGACCAGCGTGCGCTCGGTGGAGCGGCTCGGCGAGGTCCCGGACTGGCTCACTTACGACATTCCGCGCACGGTCGCCGGGCGCGCCTGGAAGGGCCGCTACCGCGGCCAGCGCCAGAAATGGTTCGCAGTGCGCTTCACCGGCAAGGACAGCGAGATCAATGTCGAGAGGCCCGGCGGCGGCGGCCACAAGGCCGAATTCGTGAGCTGGCGCTGGGAGCCGATGAAGAACCTGACCGGGCTGATCATTCCCTTCAAGCGCCCGGTCTATGAGCGCGTGGTGCAGGAATTTTCCGCGCTGGCGAACCAATAAATCGAATTGTCGTCCCGGCTTCGGTGCTAATGCAGCCGAGAATGACGACGAGAGATTTGCGCGTGACGAGTGAAAAGCCCTACCGCCCCAACGTGGGGATTGCCCTCTTCAATGCCGAAGGCCGCGTGCTGATCGGTCACCGCTTCAAGGGTGACGGGCCCGAGATCATTTTGCCGGGGCTCGACTGGCAGATGCCGCAGGGCGGCGTCGACGACGGCGAGAACTTGCGCGATGCCGCGATGCGCGAGCTCTGGGAGGAGACCAGCGTCAAGAGCGCGACCTATCTCGGCGAGACCGACTGGCTCACCTACGAATTCCCGCCTTACGACGGGCCGCAGACGCATCGCCTCGCAAAATTCCGCGGCCAGCGGCAGAAATGGTTCGCGCTGCGCTTCACCGGCAAGGATGACGAGATTGACCCGCTGACGCCGCGCAACGGCCAGCCCGCGGAGTTCGATGCCTGGCGCTGGGAGCGGCTGGATCATGTCGCCGATGTCGTGGTGCCGTTTCGCCGTGAGGTTTACCGCGCAGTGGCCGAGCAGTTCGCCGGCTTCGCAGGCTGAAATCGCGAAAACAACCCCATGCACAGTAGCGATGGGGTTGCGATGGCTGGAGAATTTTCTCAGGCGATTTGCATGTGAGGGGCGCAACAAAGTTTCAGCGCCCGCCACTTCCGTGACGAGCGCTGAGTTTATCCAATGAAATTCCGGGAATGAGCCCCGAAGCGGTGCCCCGGGGCTTAGTGCATAGCCGTGCTGTTGAGTTGCTGCTGAATGCTCTTGAAGTGGTCGAGCCGCTCGATGGCGTTATCGAGCTCGCTGCCTTCATGCTCCCTCAGGCCCTCTTCCATCTCCGAGACGGTCGCGGCGAACTGGGCACGGTCGAGCTCTGCCAGTGACGTCGCGACGTCGGCGAGCACGGTCAGGCCCTTTTCGGAGACTTCGGCGAGACCGCCGAGCACGATGATCTTCTCATGCTTGCCGCCGACGGTGATGGTGAGGATGCCCGGACGGATCGCAGCCACGACCGGCGCATGTCCTGCGAGAACGCCGAAATCACCCTCGACGCCGGGAATGTCGACCTGGTCGACCTCGCCCGAGAACGCGAGCTTTTCCGGAGAGACGAGATCGAAGTGGAAGGTGGCCATGATGTTTCCGTTCTCTTCACTTGTCACCCGCGGGCTTGACCCGCGGGTCCATCCAACAAAAGACTCTCACCTTTCGATGGATTGCCGGGTCAAGCCCGGCAATGACGAGCAGCGTCTTAGGCGGCTTCCGCCGCCAGCTTCTTGCCCTTCTCGACGGCTTCTTCGATCGTGCCGACCATGTAGAAGGCGGCTTCGGGCAGGTGGTCGTACTTGCCTTCCACCAGGCCCTTGAAGCCCTTGATGGTGTCGGCGAGCTCGACGAACTTGCCCGGCGATCCCGTGAAGATTTCGGCGACGTGGAACGGCTGCGACATGAAGCGCTCGACCTTGCGAGCGCGCGCCACGGTCAGCTTGTCCTCTTCCGAAAGCTCGTCCATGCCGAGAATGGCGATGATGTCCTGGAGCGCCTTGTAGCGCTGCAGCACCTGCTGGACCTGACGGGCGACCGCGTAGTGCTCCTCGCCGACGACCAGCGGGGAGAGCATGCGCGAAGTCGAGTCGAGCGGGTCCACCGCCGGATAGATGCCCTTTTCGGCGATCGAGCGCGACAGCGTGGTGGTCGCGTCAAGATGCGCGAACGAGGTCGCGGGCGCCGGGTCGGTCAAGTCGTCGGCCGGAACGTAGATGGCCTGCACCGAGGTGATCGAACCCTTCTGCGTGGTGGTGATGCGCTCCTGCAGCGCGCCCATGTCGGTGGCGAGCGTCGGCTGATAACCCACGGCGCTCGGAATACGACCGAGCAGCGCCGACACTTCCGAGCCGGCCTGGGTGAAGCGGAAGATGTTGTCGACGAAGAACAGCACGTCCTGGCCCTTGTCGCGGAAGTCTTCCGCGATGGTCAGACCGGTGAGCGCGACGCGGGCGCGGGCGCCCGGGGGCTCGTTCATCTGGCCGAACACCAGCGCGCATTTCGACTTGACGCTCGGATCCGGGTTCTTCGGATCGGCGTTGACCTTGGACTCGATGAACTCGTGATAGAGGTCGTTGCCCTCGCGGGTCCGCTCGCCGACGCCGGCGAACACGGAGTAACCACCGTGCGCCTTCGCGACGTTGTTGATCAGCTCCTGAATCAGCACGGTCTTGCCGACGCCGGCGCCACCGAACAGGCCGATCTTGCCGCCCTTCGCATACGGAGCCAGGAGATCGACGACCTTGATGCCGGTGACCAGAATTTCGGCTTCGGTCGACTGGTCGGTGTAGCTCGGCGCGTCCTGATGGATGGGGCGGAGGCCTTCGGACTTGACGGGGCCGGCTTCGTCGATCGGCTCGCCGATGACGTTGATGATCCGGCCGAGCGTGCCTTCGCCGACGGGAACGCGGATCGGCTGACCGGTGTCGGTCACTTCCTGTCCGCGCACCAGACCCTCGGTCACGTCCATCGCGATCGTGCGCACGGTGGACTCACCGAGATGCTGTGCAACTTCCAGCACGAGGCGGATGTTGCCGTTCCTGGTTTCCAGCGAATTCAGAATGGCCGGCAGGTGGCCTTCGAACTTGACGTCGACGACGGCGCCCATGACCTGGGTGACCCGACCGACCTGGTTAGCTGCTGTGGCCATGATTAGCTCTCCTTCGAAATTCTTGACTTGAACGACCGTCGTTGAGTTCGTGTCAGACCGCCTCGGCGCCGGAGATGATCTCGATCAGCTCCTTGGTGATCTGGGCTTGACGGGTTCGGTTGTAGATCTGGGTTTGCTTGCGGATCATTTCGCCGGCGTTGCGGGTGGCGTTGTCCATCGAGCTCATCTGCGCGCCGTAGAACGAAGCGTTGTTCTCCAGCAGCGCGCGGAAGATCTGCACCGCGATGTTGCGCGGCAGCAGGCCCGAAAGGAGTTCGTCTTCCTCCGGCTCGTATTCGTAGGACGTCACCGGCGCGTTCGCCGCCTTCGCTTCCACGACCAGCGGAATGATCTGCTGCGCGGTCGGGATCTGGGCGATCACCGACTTGAACTGCGCGTAGAACAGTGTGCAGACGTCGAACTCGCCGTTCTCGAAACGGGCCAGCACCTTCCTGGCGATGTCCTCGGCGTTGACGAAACCGAGCTGACGAACGCTGCGCAAATCGAGATGCTCGACGATCTGTTTGTCGAACAGGCGGCGGAGCTGCTCATAGCCCTTGCGGCCGACGCAGAAGAATTTGACTTCCTTGCCCTGCGCCATGAGCGCCTGGGCACGATCGCGCGCGAGGCGAACGATCGAGGAGTTGAAGGCACCCGACAGGCCGCGCTCGCCGGTGCAGACCAGCAGCAGGTGGACCTGGTCCCTGCCGGTGCCGGCAAGCAGCGCCGGCGCGCCGGGCGAACCGGCGGCAGCGCTGGCGATGTTTGAGATCACCGCGCTCATCTTGTCTGCATAGGGGCGTGCGGCTTCGGCCGCCTGCTGGGCGCGGCGCAACCTGGACGCAGCGACCATTTGCATGGCTTTGGTGATCTTTTGCGTCGCCTTGGTGGAGGCGATGCGCACGCGCATGTCTTTAAGTGACGCCATTCTTCGTTCACCCCGGCGATCAGCCTGTGGCTGGACCGCGACCCTATCCTGTCGTCATGCCCGGGCGTGTCCCGGGCATCCACGTCTTCGTCTCCACGCGGCAACACGTGGATGGCCGGGGCTTCAATTGCGAAGACGCGCTTCGCGCTTTGGCCCGGCCATGACGTTTCTCGATTAAGCGAAACTCTTCGCAAAACCTTCGACCACCGACTTCAGCTTGGCAGCGGTGTCGTCGGTGAGGTCGCGGGTGTCGCGGATCGAATTGAGGATCTCGACGTGCTTGCCGCGCAGCAGCGACAGCAGACCGTCCTCGAACGCGCGCACCTTGTTGACCGGCAGCGGATCGAGATAGCCGTTGGTGCCGGCCCAGATCACGCAGACCTGCTCTTCCATCTTCAGCGGCGAGAACTGCGGCTGCTTCAGGAGCTCGGTGAGGCGCGAGCCGCGGTTCAGCAGGCGCTGGGTCGAGGCGTCGAGATCGGAGCCGAACTGCGCGAACGCCGCCATTTCGCGGTACTGCGCCAGCTCGCCCTTGATCTTGCCGGCGACCTTCTTGGTGGCCTTGGTCTGCGCCGAGGAGCCGACGCGCGACACCGACAGACCGACGTTCACCGCGGGACGGATGCCCTGGAAGAACAGGTCGGTTTCCAGGAAGATCTGGCCGTCGGTGATCGAGATGACGTTGGTCGGAATGTAGGCCGACACGTCGTTGGCCTGGGTTTCGATGACCGGCAGCGCCGTCAGCGAGCCCGAGCCCTGATCCGCGTTCAGCTTGGCCGCGCGCTCGAGCAGGCGGGAGTGCAGATAGAACACGTCGCCGGGATAGGCTTCGCGGCCCGGCGGACGGCGCAGCAGCAGCGACATCTGACGGTAGGCGACGGCCTGCTTGGACAGATCGTCATAGATGATGACGGCGTGCATGCCGTTGTCGCGGAAATACTCGCCCATGGTGCAGCCGGTGAACGGCGCGATGTACTGCATCGGCGCCGGATCCGACGCGGTGGCAGCGACGACGATCGAATATTCGAGCGCGCCCTGCTCTTCCAGCACCTTCACGAACTGGGCGACGGTCGAACGCTTCTGGCCGACTGCGACGTAGACGCAGTACAGCTTGATGTTCTCGTCGGGCTGCGCGTTGAGCGGCTTCTGGTTCAGGATGGTGTCGAGCGCGATCGCGGTCTTGCCGGTCTGACGGTCACCGATGATCAACTCGCGCTGGCCACGGCCGATCGGGATCAGGGCGTCGATCGCCTTGAGGCCGGTCGCCATCGGCTCGTTCACCGACTTGCGCGGAATGATGCCGGGCGCCTTGACGTCGACGCGCATGCGCTTGTCGGCCTGGATCGGACCCTTGCCGTCGATCGGGTTACCGAGACCGTCGACGACGCGGCCGAGCAGGCCCTTGCCGACCGGCGCGTCCACGATGGCGCGGGTGCGCTTGACGGTCTGGCCTTCCTTGATCTCACGGTCGCCGCCGAAGATCACGACGCCGACATTGTCGGTTTCGAGGTTCAGCGCCATGCCGCGGGTGCCGTTCTCGAACTCGACCATTTCGCCGGCCTGGACGTTGTCCAGACCGTAGACGCGGGCGATACCGTCGCCGACGGACAGCACCTGTCCGACTTCGGAGACTTCAGCTTCCTGGCCGAAATTCTTGATCTGGTCCTTGAGGATCGCGGAAATTTCCGCGGCGCGGATGTCCATCAGCCTGCCTCTTTCATCGCGTGCTTGATCGAATTGAGTTTGGTGCGAAGCGAACTATCGACCATGCGGCTGCCGAGCTTGACGACAAGGCCACCGATGATCGAGGGATCGACATTCACGTTGAGCGCGACGTCCTTGCCGGTCACCGACTTCAGGGCAACCTTGAGGGCGTCGAGATTCTTGTCCGAAAGCGCTTCCGCCACGGTGACGTCGGCCGTCACCTCGCCCTTGAACCTGGCGACCAGGGCGCGGTAGGCGCGAATGACGTCGACCACCACGAACAGGCGGCGATTGGCCGTCAGGACTTTCAGGAAATTGGCGGAGATGCCGGCGATGCCGGCCTTGGCCAGCACGGCCGAAAGGGCCCTGGACTGGGCCTCGGCTGCAAAAACCGGGCTGCGGACCAGGCGCCTGAGGTCGGCACTCTCGTTCAGCAGGGCCTCGAATTTCTCGAGATCTGCCTTGACCTCGTCGACCACTTTCTGGTCGCGGGCCAGATCAAACAAGGCCGTTGCATAACGGCCGGACACACCGGAAACGGACGTATCTTCTGCAGCCACGGACGCGCTCTTTTTGCTGTCAAACTCGCAAGGGAAAAACCGTCGCCACAAAGCGGCGCCAAGCGATCCAAGCCCTTGGAATTCAAGCGGGACTTCGATTTCCGGCCGACACGGGACGTGCCGGGTCCGTTAAAATCGCGGCTTTGCTAACATAGCAGGCGCGCAGGTGCAACATGACGCCAAATTAAAGGCACGAGGTTCTGTCGCCAGTTCGTCGCACGCTGGAGGCGTCAATCACCTGATCCGGCGACGGCATCGCGGACTCGAGCACGAACATGGAGACGACCTGCCGCGTCACGGAATTGTCGCGAGCTTCGCCCTGACCTCTCTTTTTGGTTCCTGCCCTCAGCGCATAGCGGCCATGAACACGGATCGCTGAGGCGTGATTCCGGGTTCGCCGGCTCCACTCGCCGAATACTTACCAAATTCTAAACGCTTAGGGCTATGACTTCGTTTTACAGTATTGATGAGTAATAAACAGGTTAAATAATCGTTAAAGCCGAAGAATTCAAAACATCAGCTGCAACATCGGTGCCAGTCACAAGATGTTTCATGACGACACAGAACGGATTTACTGCCCAATTCACGCCGCATTGGGAATCGAAACGCCAACTCGCTCACAAACTGATGAGGGCTCCACTGGCCACATATGTGGCAATACTAGCTTAGGGACCACTAAATGCTGTCTTTGAAGACGCTGGGCTCTGTGACCCGGCCGCGTACGGCGATCGCTTTCGTTGCCGCAACTCTCCTCATCGGTGGCACCGCCACCGAAGCTTCCGCCAAATCCAGGCATCACCGGCATCATCATCACCGGCACCATGCTCAGGCCGATACCAACGCGACCTCCGATTGGCGCAACGCCAACGCGTCGATGACGCCGTCACAGGGCTCCGGTCACAGCTTCTCCGGCATGGCCTCTTTTTACGGCAACGAGTCCGGCAGCCGCACGGCCTCGGGCCAGCGCTTCAACCAGAACGCCCTGACCGCGGCGCACCGCTCGCTGCCGTTCGGCACCAAGCTGCGCGTCACCCACCGCGGCCAGAGCGTGGTCGTGACCATCAACGACCGTGGCCCGTTCATTCGCGGCCGGGTTCTCGACCTCTCCACGGGTGCTGCCCGCGCCATCGGCCTCACGGGCGCCGGCGTCGGTCGCGTCACGGCTGAAGTCGTCTCCTGAGGCGTTCGACACCCTCACAATACGCGCAAATTTCCATCAGTTTGATGCGCGTCTGAAAACAAGCCCGCGGTCTTGGGGGACCGCGGGCTTTCTTGTTTGGCCGGTCGCTGCGGCATGGGCCCCGGCTCAGCAGCGTACCGCTGAAGAAGCGCTGCGCTGCGTCCGGGGCATGAGAGGAGAGTTCGCTCGGCTCCCACAACGTCATTGCGAGCGCAGCGAAGCAATCCAGATCTTTCCGCGGAGAGTTTCTGGATTGCTTCGTCGCAAGGGCTCCTCGCAATGACGTGGAGGGAGCGGGAGCTACAAGAAGCTCTGCGGATCGACGTCGACTTCGAGCTTTTGATTGCCCGTCGGCTTCGGGCAGACCGCGAGCCAGTTGCGCAGATAGTCCGAGAGGTCGAAGCCGCGCGCCGATTTCACCAGGATGCGGAAGCGGTAGCGGCCCTTGATGACGGCGAGCGGCGCCTCCGCCGGTCCCAGCACAACCACGCGCTCGTCGCGCGGGGCGAGCGCAACGATACGGCGGCCGAGGCCTTCGGCGCTCGGTCGGTCGCCCGCGGAGATGATCAGGCTGGCGAGCCGGCCGAACGGCGGATACAGCGTGCGCTCGCGCAAGTCGATCTCGCTGTCGTAGAAGGCCTCGCGATCGCAGGCAATCAGCGCCTTCATCACGGGATGATCAGGCTGGTGGGTCTGGAGATAGCCGACGCCGCGGCCCTGCTCGCGCCCGGCGCGGCCGATCACCTGGTTGAGCAATTGCCAGGTGCGTTCCGCCGCGCGCGGATCGCCGTTGGACAGGCCGAGATCCGCATCGACCACGCCGACCAGATTGAGCCGCGGAAAATTGTGGCCCTTGGCCACCAGCTGCGTGCCGATGATGATGTCGACGCGGCCCTCCGCGATCTCGGCAAGCTCGGAACGCATGGTCTCGATCGAGGTGATGAGATCGCTCGACAGCACCATGGTGCGCGCGTCCGGAAACAGCGCCGCTGCTTCCTCCTGCAAACGCTCGACGCCGGGCCCGACCGCCACCAGCGATTCTTCCGCCGAACAGTTCGGGCAGAGATGCGGACGCGGCATCGAGAAGCCGCAATGATGGCAGACCAGGCGCTGGCGAAAGCGGTGATCGACCAGCCAGGCATCGCAAATTGTGCAGGCGAAGCGATGGCCGCAGCCGCGGCACAGCGTCAGCGGCGCGTAGCCGCGACGATTGAGGAACAGCAACGCCTGCTCGCGCTTTTCGATCGCTTTTCTGATTTCGCCGGCAAGCCGCGGCGAGATATAGCGGCCCCGCGCCGGCGGCTCGCGGCGCAGGTCGATGGCCTCGATATGCGGCATGTGCTGGCCGCCGAAGCGCGAGGGCAGCGCGATGCGCTGATAGCGGCTCTTGCGCGCATTGACCTCGGACTCGACCGACGGCGTCGCCGAGGCCAGCACGACCGGGATCTTGGCGATATGCCCGCGCACCACCGCCATGTCGCGGGCGTGGTAGTGCACGCCCTCGTCCTGCTTGTAGGCCTGGTCGTGCTCCTCATCGACGATGATCAGGCCGAGATTGGCGTAGGGCAGAAACAGCGCCGAGCGCGCGCCGACCACGACCGGGGCGGTGCCTGCTGAGATCGCCGCCCAATTGCGGGCGCGGGTGCGCGGGGTCAGCTCGGAATGCCATTCGATCGGCCGTGCGCCAAAGCGTTGCGCGAAGCGATCGAGGAACTGGCCGGTGAGCGCGATCTCCGGCATCAGGATCAACGATTGCCCGCCGCGACGGATGGTTTCAGCAACGGCCTCGAAATACACCTCGGTCTTGCCCGAACCGGTGACGCCGTCGAGCAACGCGACGTGAAAGGTACCGTTGGCCGCAAGCGCGCGCATCGCGTCCACACCGGCACGCTGCAGCGGCGAAAAATCCGGCCGGCTGAAATCGGGATCAGGGCTGGGCGGCGGCGCAGGCGGCGGCATCGGCTCGACCGTGAGCGTGCCTTCGTCGACGAGGCCGTCGATCACGCCCGCGGAGACGCCCGCCTCTTTCGCCGCCTCCGACTTGCCGTGCAGCAGCCGGTCCGACAGCACCTCGATCAGTCGCTGGCGCGCCGGGGTCAGCCGCTTCGGGGGATCGCCGACCAGGCGCACGCCGGGACGCACGCGCTCGGGACCGAGATTCTCGCCCATCCGCAGGCACATGCGCAGCACCATGCCGCGCGGGCTCAGCGTGTAATTGGCGACCCAGTCGACCACCGCCCGCAGCTCGGGCTTGAGCGGCGGGATGTCGAGCTTTTCGCTGACCTCCTTGAGACGATTGTGCAGGCGGGGATCGGGATTGGCGTTCTCCCCCCAGACCACGGCCAGCACCTCGCGCGCGCCGAGCGGCACGCCGACGAGATCGCCCGCCTTCAGCTCCATCCCGCGCGGCACCTTGTAGGAATAGGTCTGGTCGAGCGCGACCGGCACCAGCACGTCGACCATGCCGGTCGCGCTGGTGGGGGCGGTGGTGCTGCGCGGCGTGTGATCCATGAACGGAGAATCGGAACCCGGGGGCTTGAAGGCTAGCGTCCAGGGGCTGCCTTAGCGAACGATAAACGAGTGTGATGCGATATACTGGGTGGAATCATTACGTCCAGTGCGCATGAGCAAGGCCGCCGCCCCACCACTCGAGCTCGCCAGCGCCGATCCTTCGATCGCGCAGGAGATGACGCGCTGGCTGTCGCATCTCGGCGCCGAGCGGCGGCTGTCGCCGAAGACGCTGGAAGCCTATGGCCGCGACTTGCGGCAATGCCTGAATTTCCTGTGCAGCCATTGGGGCGAGCGCGTCACGCTGGAGCGCTTCGCGGCGCTGGAAGCCACCGATGTCCGCGCCTTCATGGCGATGCGCCGCGCCGACGACATTGCCGGCCGCTCGCTGATGCGCGCGCTGGCCGGCCTGCGCTCGTTCGGTCGCTTCCTCGAGCGCGAAGGCAAGGGCAAGGTCGGCGCACTCTCGGCGATCCGTGCACCGAAAGTGGCCAAGACCTTGCCGAAGCCGCTGCCGATGGCATCGGCCAAGCGCCTTGCCGATGCCGACGAGCGGGCCAGCGAGGATCGCGAGACCTGGATCCTGGCGCGCGATGCCGCGGTGATGGCGCTGTTGTACGGCTCCGGCCTGCGCATCTCCGAGGCGCTCGGCCTGAAGCGCCGCGAGGTGCCGCGTCCCGGCGAGGGCGACGTCTTGATCGTAACAGGCAAAGGCAACAAGACCCGCATGGTGCCGGTGCTGCAGAACGTGCTGGAGCTCGTGCAGGGCTACGTCGCGATGTGCCCCTATCCGCTGCCCGCCGAAGGCCCGATCTTCGTCGGCGCGCGCGGCGGCCCCTTGAGCCCGCGCATCATCCAGCTCGCGATGGAGCGGCTGCGCGGCGCGCTCGGCCTGCCCGACAGCGCGACGCCGCACGCACTCCGGCATTCCTTTGCCACGCATCTGCTGTCACGCGGCGGGGATCTGCGCGCCATCCAGGAATTGCTCGGCCATTCCTCGCTCTCGACCACGCAGATCTACACCGGCATCGATTCCGAGCGCCTGCTGGAAGTCTATGCCAGCGCGCATCCACGGCGGTGAACGCCACTGATTCCTGACATGAAGCTGTCACAGCGCGCGTGCCTCTTGCGCTGGCCGCGCGGTTCGGTCAATCGTTGCGGAACCAAGGCAGGAGGGGAATCATGAGCGCACATGAAAGCATGGAGCATGCCGAGCACGCCGAACACGCGTCCGGCTCGAACAAGAAGATCGCGCTCCTGATCGCCGTGCTGGCGCTGTTCCTGGCGATCTCGGAAACGCTCGGCAAGGGCGCCCAGACCGAATCGATCAGCAAAAACGTCGAGGGCGCAAATCTCTGGGCTTTCTTCCAGGCTAAGAGCATCCGCCGTACCGTGGTGGTGACCGCAGCAGAGCAGGGCAAGCTGACGCTGGCCGGCACCACCGACGACGCCATGAAGGCCGTGGTGCAGAAGCAGGTCGACGACTGGACCAAGACCGCGCAGCGCTACCGCTCCGAGCCGGAGACCGGCGAAGGCACCGAGCAGCTCGCCGAGAAGGCCAAGCACGCCGAGCACGAGCGCGACGAGGCGACCGCGAAATACCATCATTTCGAGCTGGCGTCCGCCGCCTTCCAGATCGGCATCGTGCTGGCCTCAGCCACCATCATCACCGGCATGTTCGCGCTGGCCTATGTCGCCGGCATCCTGACGCTAGGCGGCATCCTCATGACCGCGCTCGGCCTGTGGTGGCCGCATCTGGTGCATTTGCATTGAGGGGTTGAGGCCGGCCCTCACCGCGTCATTGCGAGGAGCAAAGCGACGAAGCAATCCAGAATCTCTCCGCGAAAGACTGGATTGCTTCGCTGCGCTCGCAATGACGGCGGCACGAAGCGGGCCTTCTCAACGGCTCACCGCGCCTGGTGCACGCTCTTGCGGAAGCGCTGGATCAGACGCAGCGTGCGGGACGACCAGCCTTCGCCGTTACCGGAGATCAGCTCGCGGATGCGACGCTTGATCGGGTCGACCAGCTCGGACGCCTTGGCGCGCAGCTTGAGCACCAGATCGTAGATGCGCTCGAACCAGCGCATCTCGAGCAGCTTGTCGCGCGTGACGTCGAACACGAAGGCGGTGACGCCGACGCCGAGCATCTTGGCGAACAAGAACGTGGACATGCCGGTGAGCCAGTATTCATGCGTGAGCAGATACAGGCCGACCAGCTTGAGCGGAAACAGCGGAAGGATCGGCACCGCGAACACGATCAGCGTCATGGCCGGCGGGAGCGCATCGACACGCTCCGTCAGCCATTGCTTGAAGCGTGCGAGCGGAATGATTGCGACAATCCGCGCGACGATCGGTTCGAGATGGTCCCACAGCCAGGCCTCGATCAGGAAGATGATCGCAAGCAGGACCCAGACCGGTTGAAGAAGGCGGCGCAACATGTGTTTCCCGCCCGATTCGGCGCTGGGCGCGTTGCTACATATGGATGGCCCGCTTGCCGACTGCAAGCGCAGCCTCCTTGACGGCCTCCGACCGGGTCGGATGCGCGTGGCAGGTGCGCGCGAGATCTTCCGCACTACCGCCAAACTCCATGAGAACGCAGGCTTCATGGATCATTTCGCCGGCTTCTCGGCCGATAATGTGCACGCCGAGCACGCGATCGGTCTTCGCATCTGCGAGAATCTTCACGAAGCCGTCGGTGGTCTGGTTGACCTTGGAGCGGCCGTTCGCGGTGAAGGGAAACTTCCCGACGGTATAAGCTACGCCCGCCTGCTTCAGCTCCTCCTCGGTCTTGCCGACGGAAGACACTTCCGGCGTGGTATACACGACGCCCGGGATCACATCGTAATTCACGTGGCCGGCTTGCCCCGCGATGATCTCCGCGACCGCAACACCTTCGTCCTCGGCCTTGTGCGCGAGCATCGGGCCTGCGACGACGTCGCCGATGGCATAGACGCCCTTCACGCTGGTGGCGAAATGCGGATCGATCTGCACGCGGCCACGGGGATCGAGCGCGACGCCGGCCTCTTTCAGGCCGAGCGCGTCGGTGTAGGGCACGCGGCCGATGCAGACCAGAACGACGTCGGCCTCCAACGTCTCGGCGGCGCCGCCGGCGGCGGGCTCGATCGTCGCCTTCAGCGTCTTGCCTGACGTGTCGACGGCGGTGACCTTGGCGCCGAGCTTGAACGCAAAGCCCTGCTTTTCCAGGATGCGCTGGAATTGCTTGGCGATCTCGCCGTCCATGCCCGGCAGGATGCGATCGAGGAATTCGACGACGACGACTTCGGCGCCGAGACGCTTCCACACCGAGCCGAGCTCGAGGCCGATCACGCCGGCGCCGACGATCAGCAGCTTGCCGGGGACCTTGTCGAGCGAGAGCGCGCCGGTCGAGGACACGATGCGCTTCTCGTCGATCTCGATGCCCTTGAGGCGTGCGATGTCGGAGCCGGTGGCGATCACGATGTTCTTGGTCTCGATCGTCTGCGACTTGCCGTCGGCAGAGACTTCGACCTTGCCGGTTCCCAGGATCTTGCCGGTGCCCTTGAGCACGTCGACCTTGTTCTTCTTCATCAGGAACTCGACGCCCTTGACGTTGCCGTCGATGCCCTGCTGCTTGAAGTTCATCATCGCGGGCAGATCGAGCTTCGGCGAGGACACCGACACGCCCATCTTGGCGAAGGAGTGTCCCGCTTCCTCGAACATTTCGGACGCATGCAACAGCGCCTTCGAGGGCATGCAGCCGACATTGAGGCAAGTGCCGCCGAGCGTGGCGTTCTTTTCGACCACGGCGACCTTCATGCCGAGCTGGCTGGCGCGCACCGCGCAGACATAACCGCCAGGTCCGGTGCCGATGACGACGAGATCGTAGGTAGCCATGAGAGAAAGTCCCGTAGGTTTAGCGTGATGAGATCGTGTCAGCGTCCGCGCGGCGCGTCAGCGTCCGCCTGATACATCGAGCGTGGCTGCAGTGACGTAGGAGGCCTCGTCCGACATCAGCCAGACGATGGCGTTGGCGATTTCGTCCGCGGTGCCGACGCGCTTCATCGGCACCATATGCGCCAGGCGATGATGCCGGTCGGGCTCGCCGCCGGAGGCGTGGATTTCGGTGTCGATCAGGCCGGGGCGGATACCCGCAACGCGAATGCCTTCACCCGCAACCTCATAGCCGAGGCCGGTGGTGAAGGAATCGATCGCGCCCTTGGACGCTGCATAATCGACATAGGTGTTGGGCGCGCCGAGCTTGGCAGCGACCGACGACAGATTGACGATGACGCCGCCCTTGCCGCCGTGCCTGGTCGACATGCGCTTGACGGCTTCGCGTGCGCAGAGGATGGAGCCGGTGACGTTGACCGCCATCACGCGCTGGATGCGCTCGGCCGACATTTCGTCGACGCGCACGCCGCTCGTCCCGACGATGCCGCCGTTGTTGACGAGCGCGCCGAGGGTGCCGAACTTGTCGGCTTGCTTGAACAGGTCGACGATGTCGCGCTCCTCGGCGACGTCGCATTTCACCGCGATCGCCTTGCCGTTGCTGGCCTCGATCAGCGCGACCACCTCGTCGGCGGCCTTCTTGTTGCTGGCATAGCCGACCACGACCCGGTAGCCGCGCGCGGCCGCCGCAAGCGCGGTCGCCCGCCCGATGCCGCGGCTGCCGCCGGTGATGACAACGACTTTATCCGTCACGCGCGCCTCCATGGTTCGACACGCGCCGTCGCACGGAGCGACGGCGCTCGCAGAGCATCAGGAATCAGAGATCGAGCACCAGGCGCGCCGGATCTTCCAGGCTCTCCTTGACGCGAACCAGGAAGGTGACGGCTTCCTTGCCGTCGATCACGCGGTGATCGTAGGACAGCGCCAGATACATCATCGGGCGCACCTCGATCTTGCCGCCGACGACCATCGGCCGCTCCTGGATCTTGTGCATGCCGAGGATGCCGGACTGCGGCGCGTTCAGGATCGGGGTCGACATCAGCGAGCCGTAGATGCCGCCATTGGTGATGGTGAAGGTGCCGCCCTGCATCTCGTCGATCTTGAGCTGGCCGTCACGGGCGCGGCGGCCGAAATCGGCGATGCCCTTCTCGATGTCGGCGATCGACTTGTTGTCGCAGTCGCGCACCACGGGCACGACGAGGCCCTTGTCGGTGCCGACGGCGACGCCGATGTGGTAGTAGTTCTTGTAGATCAGGTCGGTGCCGTCGATCTCGGCGTTGACGGCCGGGATGTCCTTCAGCGCCTGCACGACGGCCTTGGTGAAGAAACCCATGAAGCCGAGCTTGGAGCCGTGCTTCTTCTCGAACGCGTCCTTGTAGTGCGCACGCAGCGCCATCACGTTGGTCATGTCGACCTCGTTGAAGGTCGTCAGCATGGCCGCGGTGTTCTGCACGTCCTTGAGGCGGCGCGCGATGGTCTGGCGCAAGCGGGTCATCTTGACGCGCTCTTCGCGGGCGGCGTCATCGGCCGGCGAAGGCGCGCGCACCTGCACGGCGGCGGCGGGTTGGTTGACCGGGGTCGGCGCCGAGGCCGCACGCTCGATCGCAGCGAGCATGTCGCCCTTGGTGACGCGGCCGTCCTTGCCGGAGCCCGGAACGGTGGAGGCATCGACGCCGGTCTCGGCCGAGAGCTTGCGCACGGACGGGGCGAGCGGCGCGTCGGCCGGCGGCGCCTTCGCGGCCGGAGCCGGTACGGCAGCAGCAGCGGCGGCAGGAGCAGCAGCGGCGGGCTTGGCGGGCGCAGCAGCGGGCTTGGCCGCACCTGCACCATCGGTGATCTGGCCGAGCAGCGCGCCGACCGCAACCGTCGTACCGTCGGCGGCGATGATCTCGCTCAGCGTCCCCGCGGATGGCGCCGGGACTTCGATGGTGACCTTGTCGGTCTCGAGCTCCACCAGGGGCTCGTCGACCGCGACGGGGTCGCCGGCCTTCTTGAACCAGCGGCCGATGGTGGCCTCGGTGACGGATTCGCCGAGCGTCGGCACACGAATTTCAGTCATGGTCTTTTCCTTAAGGGATCGCCAATGCGGTCGTGAATTTAAACGTCATGCCCCGCGAAGGCGGGGCATCCAGCACATCGCGACGTTCGTTCTCATCACGAGAGTCGCGGTGTACTGGATTGCCCGCCTTCGCGGGCGATGACGGCGTCCTAAAAAATTCTCAGCTCAGTGCTTCGTCCAGGAACGCCTTTAACTGAGCCTGATGCTTGGACATCAGACCCGTGGCGGTCGCGGCGGAAGCGGCGCGGCCGACATAACGCGGACGCCGGCTCGCGCCGTTCACCTGGTTCAGCACCCATTCCAGATAGGGCTCGATGAAGTGCCAGGCACCCATGTTGCGGGGCTCTTCCTGGCACCACACCACTTCGGCCTTCTTGAAGCGAGACAGCTCGGCCACCAGCGCCTTCAGCGGCACCGGATAGAGCTGCTCGACGCGCATCAAATAGATGTCGTCGATGCCGCGCTTCTCGCGCTCCTCGTAGAGATCGTAATAGACCTTGCCGGAGCACAGCACGATGCGGCGGACCTTCTCGTCCGGAACGAGCTTGATCGGCTCGCTCGGCAGCATCTGGGCGTCATCATAGAGAATGCGATGGAACGTCGTTCCCTTCGCGAGCTCCTCGATGCGCGACACCGCCCGCTTGTGGCGCAGCAGCGACTTCGGCGTCATCAGGATCAGCGGCTTGCGGATCTCGCGATGGAGCTGCCGGCGCAGCACGTGGAAGTAGTTCGCCGGCGTGGTCGGGTAGACCACCTGCATGTTGTCTTCCGCGCACATCTGCAGGAAACGCTCCAGACGCGCCGAGGAATGCTCCGGTCCCTGGCCCTCATAGCCGTGCGGCAAGAGGCAGACGAGGCCGGACATGCGCAGCCATTTGCGCTCGCCCGAGGAGATGAACTGGTCGAACACGACCTGCGCACCGTTGGCGAAATCGCCGAACTGGGCTTCCCAGAGGGTCAGCGTGTTCGGCTCGGCGAGCGAATAGCCGTATTCGAAGCCGAGCACGGCTTCTTCCGACAGCAGCGAGTTGATGACCTCGTAATGGCCTTGCTCGTTGCCGAGATGGTTGAACGGCGTGTAGCGGCTCTCGTCCTCCTGGTCGATCAGGACCGAGTGGCGCTGCGAGAAGGTGCCGCGCTCGGAATCCTGGCCGGACAGGCGGACATGGTGTTTCTCGTTGAGAAGCGTGCAGAACGCCAGCGCCTCGCCGGTCGCCCAGTCGATGCCCGCGTTGCCGTCGATCGCCTTGGCGCGGTTTTCCAGGAAACGCTGGATGGTGCGGTGGACGCGAAAACCATCCGGCACCTTGGTGATCTTGCGGCCGATGTCCTTCAGCGTGGCGATGTCGACGCCGGTGACACCGCGTCGCGCATCCTCCTCCTGATCGGCGATCTTGAAGCCGGCCCACTTGCCGTCGAGCCAGTCGGCCTTGTTCGGTTTGTAGCCGGAGCCGGCTTCGAGTTCGGCATCGAGCCGCGCGCGCCAGTCCGCCTTGGCCTTTTCGACCTCGCCCTCGGTCAGCACGCCTTCGCTGATCAGGCGACGGGCGTAGAGTTCGAGCGTGGACGGATGGGCCGCGATCTTCTTGTACATCACCGGCTGGGTGAAAGCCGGCTCGTCGCCTTCGTTATGGCCATGCCTGCGATAGCAGAACATGTCGATGACGACGGGCTTGTGGAATTTCTGCCGGAACTCGGTCGCGACCTTGGCCGCGAACACGACGGCTTCCGGATCGTCGCCGTTGACGTGGAAGATCGGCGCGTCGATCATCTTCGCCACATCCGACGGATAGGGCGAAGAGCGCGAGTAACGCGGATAGGTGGTGAAGCCGATCTGGTTGTTGACGATGAAGTGCACGGAGCCGCCGGTACGGTAGCCCTTCAGGTCGGACAGACCGAAGCACTCGGCCACCACGCCCTGGCCGGCGAACGCGGCGTCGCCATGCATCAAGAGCGGCATCACGGAGATGCGCATGTCAGGCGGATCGCCGTGCTGGTCCTGCTTCGCACGCACCTTGCCGAGCACCACGGGATCGACGATCTCGAGATGCGAGGGGTTGGCGGTCAGCGACAGATGGATGCGGTTGCCGTCGAACTCGCGGTCCGAGGACGCGCCAAGGTGATATTTGACGTCGCCCGAGCCTTCGACCGCGTCGGGATTGGCCGAGCCGCCCTTGAACTCGTGGAACAGGGCGCGGTGCGCCTTGCCCATCACCTGCGTGAGCACGTTGAGGCGGCCGCGATGCGGCATGCCCAGCACGATCTCCTTCACGCCGAGATTGCCGCCGCGCTTGATGATCTGCTCGAGCGCGGGGATCAGCGATTCGGCGCCGTCCAGACCGAAGCGCTTGGTGCCGGTGAATTTGGTGTCGCAGAACTTTTCGAAGCCCTCGGCCTCGACCAGCTTCATCAGGATGGCGCGGCGACCTTCGCGGGTGAACGAGATCTCCTTGTCCGGACCCTCGATGCGCTCCTGGATCCAGGCCTTCTGCGCTGCGTTGCTGATGTGCATGAACTCGACGCCGAGCGTCTGGCAATAGGTGCGCTCGCAGATCGCGGTGATCTCGCGCAGGCTGCCGTATTCGAGACCGAGCACGTGGTCGAGGAAGATCTTGCGGTCGAAATCGGCTTCGCTGAAGCCGTAGGTGCGCGGGTCGAGTTCTTCGCGGTTGCGGGGAGCTTCGATGCCGAGCGGGTCGAGCTTGGCGTGGAAGTGACCGCGCATGCGGTAGGCGCGGATCAGCATCAGGGCGCGGACGGAATCGCGTGTCGCCTGGAGCAATTCGGCGGACGAAATACCGGCACCCTTGTCGCCCGCCTTGGCCTGGGCCTTGGCGGCAATCTTGCTGCCGACCGCCTTCTCGACTTCCGCCCAATTGCCGTCGAGCGCGGAGGTCAGGTCATCCTGCGGCGTCAGCGGCCAGTTGGCGCGCTCCCAGGACGGGCCCTGGGCGTTCTTCCGGACGTCGTCCGGCTGGTCCTTCAGGCTCTTGAAGAACTCCTGCCACTCGGCGTCGACCGAGGACGGGTCCTTCTCGTAGCGGGCGTAGATTTCGTCGATGTAGGTGGCGTTGGTGCCCTGCAAAAAGGAGGACAAGGCAAAGGCTGCGTTCGCGTCCTGGCGAGACATACTGGAGTTCCTGGCAATTTCGGTTGCGCATAGCAAACGGCGCTGGCACCGAGCTCCCCGGCAGAGGCTCGGCGCGACAGGCACCCTTTACCCTATTTGCTGCGAAACTTCGCCCGGAAAAGTACGAAGAAGTGAATTAGCTTTTCAACTTTTCGGCAAGCGTGTGTCCGAGGCGGGCGGGAGACGGAGAGACTGTAATCCCTGCCGATTTCATTGCGTCGGTCTTGGAACCGGCGTCGCCTTTACCGCCCGAAATGATCGCGCCGGCATGGCCCATGCGGCGGCCGGGAGGCGCGGTCACGCCGGCAATGAAACCGACCATCGGCTTCTTGCGGCCACGCTTGGCCTCGTCCTTGAGGAACTGGGCGGCGTCCTCCTCGGCGGAACCACCGATCTCGCCGATCATGATGATCGACTCGGTCTTGGGGTCGCCGAGCAGCATCTCGAGCACGTCGATGAACTCGGTTCCCTTGACCGGGTCGCCGCCGATGCCGACCGCGGTGGTCTGGCCGAGGCCTTCCTGGGAGGTCTGGAACACGGCTTCATAGGTCAGCGTGCCTGAGCGGGAGACGATGCCGACCGAGCCGGTCTTGAAGATGTTGGCCGGCATAATGCCGATCTTGCACTCGCCGGCGGTCATGACGCCCGGGCAGTTCGGCCCGATCAGGCGCGACTTGGAGCCGGCCAGCGAACGCTTCACGCGCACCATGTCGATGACCGGAATGCCTTCGGTGATGCAGACGATCAGCGGGATCTCGGCGTCGATGGCCTCGCAGATCGCATCGGCCGCGCCCGGCGGCGGCACATAGATCACCGACGCATCCGCCCCGGTCTTCTCACGCGCCTCGCGCACGGTGTCGAACACCGGCAGGCCCAGATGCGTCGCACCGCCTTTGCCCGGCGAGGTGCCGCCGACCATCTTGGTGCCATAGGCGATCGCGGCCTCCGAATGGAAGGTGCCGTTCTTGCCGGTGAAGCCCTGGCAGATGACCTTGGTGTTCTTGTCGATGAGGATGGACATGAGGTCTGCTTTCGCGAACTAACGAGTGAGAGGTCAGTGGATGCGGCGGTAGACGCCGGTAAGCACGTCAGCCCAGCCTTCCGCGTCCGGCGAGAACTGAATCTTCAACGAATAGGAATTGTCGTCGATGGTTTCGTAGACGTGGCGCGCATTGCCGCGGAGCGAGCCGCGCACCAGCGTGAGGGTCTTGCCGACCCACCCGCCGGAAGCGGGCGAGGGTGGCGTGTATCCGAGCGAATCGTACCAGAACAATTTGTAGGTCCGGTCGTCGCGGTCGTAGGTGAAGATGCCGTGGGTGGCGAAGACCTGCTTGCCGTCGCGCATCTGGACGCTGTCCTGGATCAGGTAGAACCCATTGAGGTCCATGCGCGCG
Organism: Bradyrhizobium sp. MOS003; assembly: GCF_003020125.1. Lineage (GTDB taxonomy): Bacteria > Pseudomonadota > Alphaproteobacteria > Rhizobiales > Xanthobacteraceae > Bradyrhizobium. Next base: position 50,862 of record NZ_PYFW01000001.1, read on the forward strand.
ACGGTGCGCGAGGTCGCCGGCCCGCCGTCGGTCCAGCGCGACGGGAAGACCACCTCTTCGCCATCCCATTCGCCGGCGAACGCGGCGAGGCGCGCGTGCTCGGCAAGCGGGGATGATGCAGCGAGATGGTCCTGGGCCATGGCGTTAGCCTCCCTTGACGGCCTTCACGATCTTCTGCGCGGCGTCGTCGAGATTGTCGGCCGGCACGACGTTCAGGCCGGATTCACGGATGATCTTCTTGCCGAGCTCGACATTGGTGCCTTCGAGGCGGACGACCAGCGGCACGCTGAGGCCGACTTCACGAACCGCAGCTGTGACGCCCTCGGCGATCACGTCGCACTTCATGATGCCGCCGAAGATGTTGACCAGGATGCCCTTCACGTTGGGATCGGCGGTGATGATCTTGAACGCGGCGGCGACCTTCTCCTTGCTGGCGCTGCCGCCGACGTCGAGGAAGTTCGCCGGCGCCATGCCGTAGAGCTTGATGATGTCCATCGTCGCCATGGCAAGACCTGCGCCGTTGACCATGCAGCCGATATTGCCGTCGAGGGTGACGTAGTTGAGGTCGTACTTGGACGCCTCGATTTCCTTGGCGTCTTCCTCGGTCTCGTCGCGCAGCGCGAGAACCTCGGGATGACGGAACAGCGCGTTGTCGTCGAACGACACCTTGGCGTCGAGCACGCGGAGCTGGCCCTGCTTGGTCACGACCAGCGGATTGATCTCCAGCATCGACATGTCCTTGGCGACGAACGCCGCGTAGAGCTGTGCGGTGAGCTTTTCTGCCTGCTTGGCAAGATCGCCGGATAGCTTCAGCGCATTCGCGACGGTACGGCCGTGGTGCGCCATGATGCCGGTGGCAGGATCGATCGAGAAGGTCACGATCTTCTCGGGGCTGTTGTGCGCGACGTCCTCGATGTTGACGCCGCCCTCGGTCGAGACGACGAAGGAGACGCGCGAGGTCTCGCGGTCGACCAGGATCGAGAGATAGAATTCCTTGTCGATGTCTGAGCCGTCCTCGATGTAGAGACGGTTGACCTGCTTGCCGGCGGGGCCGGTCTGGATCGTCACCAGGGTGGCGCCGAGCATCTGCTTGGCGAATTCGGTGACCTCAGCGGCCGATTTGGCGATGCGGACGCCGCCCTTGTCGCCGGCCGAGGCTTCCTTGAACTTGCCCTTGCCGCGGCCGCCGGCATGGATCTGGCTCTTCACCACATAGACCGGACCCGGCAGCGCCTTGGCGGCGGCTTCCGCATCGGCGGCCTTCAGCACCGGCACGCCCTTGGAGATCGCGACGCCGAACTCGCCCAGCAGCGCTTTGGCCTGATATTCATGGATATTCATATGGTCGCTCCCTGAACCCGCGGGCGGTGACCTCTTGGGCCCACCTCAGTCTTGTGGCTGGCATACCATATACCACAGGAACTGCAAACCCGGATTCTCTGCCTTCAAATCTCTGGACTGCCGGATCCGAAAACCCCCGCCAAGCTCGTCAGCGGGACCCCGGAAGTGAAACCGCCGAAGACCGGGTAGGTCTTCGGCGGGGGATGCTTGCATTACTTCCCGAGAAGATCGGGTGCGATCTTCTTGCAGGCGTCGACCAGGCCCTGCACGGCCCCGACCGACTTGTCGAAGGCCTCGCGGTCCTTGCCGGCGAGCTCGATCTCGACGACGCGCTCGACCCCCTTGGAGCCGATCACGATGGGCACGCCGACATACATGTCCTTCACGCCGTATTCGCCGTTCAGGTAGGCGGCCGAGGGCAGCACGCGCTTCTTGTCACGCAGATAGCTCTCGGCCATCGCGATTGCCGAAGCCGCCGGCGCGTAGAAGGCCGAGCCGGTCTTGAGCAGATTGACGATCTCGGCGCCGCCGTTGCGGGTGCGGTCGACGATCTCGTCGAGGCGCGCCTGCGAGGTCCAGCCCATCTTGACGAGGTCGGGCAGCGGGATGCCGGCGACAGTGGAGTACTTCACCAGCGGCACCATGGTGTCGCCATGGCCGCCGAGCACGAAGGCGGTGACGTCCTCGACCGAGACGTTGAACTCGTCGGCCAGGAAGTAGCGGAAGCGCGAGGAATCCAGCACGCCGGCCATGCCGACGACCTTCTTGTGCGGCAGGCCGGACGCCTTCTGCAGCGCCCAGACCATCGCGTCGAGCGGGTTGGTGATGCAGATGACGAAGGCGTCGGGGGCGTACTTCTTGATGCCGGCGCCGACCTGCTCCATGACCTTGAGGTTGATGGAGAGAAGATCGTCGCGGCTCATGCCGGGCTTGCGCGGCACACCGGCGGTGACGATGCAGACCTTGGCATTGTCGAGCGCTTCGTAGGAATTGGCGCCGGTGTAGTGGGCGTCGAAACCGTCGACCGGCGAGGACTGCGCGATGTCGAGCGCCTTGCCCTGCGGCACGCCTTCGGCGATGTCGAACATCACCACGTCGCCCAGCTCTTTCAGGCCGATGAGATGAGCCAGCGTTCCGCCGATCTGACCGGAGCCAATCAAAGCAATCTTGTCGCGCGCCATGTGAGCCTGTCCTTTAGACACGTAAGGAGGGAAAACTGAGACGGGTGGTTATCCCTTTCGCCTCCCCCGTTCAAGTCGCCGGATGCCCAATTGTCGGGCTTGGCGCGATAGCACCCATACAAGCCCGTGATTTCCGGGATGCGCCGACAGGCGCAGGCCCGGAATCCATCGGGCGGCAGAGTTGGGGGCGTGATGGATTCCGGGCTCGCGACTTTGTCGCGCCCCGGAATGATAGCGGTACCTTCGACCGAAATTAGGACTTAAGTCTCGACCAGCCCCTTGGTGGAGCCGCTGGCGGTGGAATCCTTGCGGCCGTGAGCCAGCGCCAGATAGGATTCCGAGCTCATCTCGATCAGGCGCGAGGCGGTCCGCTTGAACTCCATGGCCTCGGTGCCCTCATGGGCAAGGTAGAGCGAGATCGGGTTGGCATCGGCCGAGGCCATCAGCTTCACCGCATTGTCATAGAGCGCGTCGATCAGCGTGATGAAGCGCTTGGCGGCATTGCGCTGGGACAGGTCCATCACTGGAATATGGTCGACCAGGATGGTGTGATAGTCGTGCGCCAGCCTGAGGTAGTCCGATGCCCCCAGCGGCTTCTCGCAGAGATCGGCAAACGAGAACCGCGCCACGCCATGGGCCGAGCACGGCACATGCAGGATGCGGCCCTTGATCGAAATGTCGCGCGAGCGGCATTTGGCGCTGCCCGACATCCGCGACCAGGCGCGATCGAGCGCTGCGTCCGCGTCGCCATCTGCCGGCGTCAGCCACATCTGCACGCCCTGCAGTTTCTCCAGCCGGAAATCGGTGCGTGCATCGAGCCGCGCGACGTCCATGTGGTCGGTGATCTGCTTGATGAAGGGAAGGAACAGCGACCGGTTCAGGCCGCCCTTGTAGAGATCGTCGGGCGCGACGTTGGAGGTCGCGACCACGACGGTGCCGAGCTCGAACAACTTTGCGAACAGGCGGCCCAGGATCATCGCATCCGCGATGTCGGTGACGTGGAATTCGTCGAAGCAGAGCAGCCAGCTCTCCTCGAAGATCGCATTCGCCGTCAGCGCGATGACGTCGCCGTCGGCGATCTCGCCGCGCGCGATGCCCTGGCGGTAATCGTAGATGCGCTCGTGCACGTCCGCCATGAATTCGTGGAAATGCGCCCGCCGCTTGTGCTCGACCGAGGCGTGCTGGAAGAACAGGTCCATCAGCATGGTCTTGCCGCGGCCGACCTCGCCATGGATGTAGAGCCCGCGCGGCACCTCGTCCTTGTCGCTGCTGCTGAACAGGCGGGCGAGCAGGCCCTGCTTGCGCGCGGGCTTGTAGGTAGCGAGCCGCAGGTCCAGCGCGGCATAGGCTTCGGCAACCTCGGCCTGAGCGGCATCGGGCTCGATCGCGCCGGAGGCGATCTGGGCCTGATAGGCTTCACTGAAGTGGGAACTGGGGGTCGAGAGCATGCCCTTTACCGCCAGAGACGGGCGGAAATTGCAAGCCGTGAATTGGGGTCCGAGGTATGCGGATTCGTGTCCCGGACGCGCTGCAGCGCCCTTGCGCTGCTGCGTGGAGCCGGGACCCACCGTTTCGTTCATCGCCTCCGTGGAGCGATGGGCCCCGGCTCAGCAGCGCACCACTTCGTGGCGCGCTGCGTCCGGGGCACAAGAGCAGCGCTACTCACACAGCTCGTAGGCGTCCTCGACCACGTACGGGCCGCCGCCGGTCGATGCGCGCGACGAGAACAGCACGAAACGTTCGGCCGTGAACGCCTTGCTGGGGAAGTAGCCACGCATCGAGAGATAGTCGGCGACGTCGCGGTCGGTAGCGTCGTGGAGACGGGCGAGCGTGACATGCGGGATGAACTTGCGTCCCTCGGGATCGAGACCGATCCGCTGCATCATGCGTTCGAGCTCGGCCTGCAATTCCATCAGCGGCTTGCTCGGCGCGATGGTCGCAACGACGGCTCGCGGTTTGCGGCCGCCGAAACTCGTCAGCCCTTGCACCTTCACCTCGAAGGGCTTGCGGTCGACGCGAAACAGCATCGAGGCGATCTCGTTGGCGGACAGGCCGTCGATATCGCCGATGAAGCGCAGGGTGACGTGATAATTTTCGGGATCGATCCAGCGGGCACCGGGAAGGCCGCCCCGCAAATGGGAAAGCGTCTGGCTGACTTCAGCCGGGATTTCCAGACCAGTGAATAAACGCGGCATCGTTTCGCACTCCCGATGCTTGGGCATGATCCCTGGGAAGGATCATATCCAAATTTTAGAGCCGGTGACGAATCACCGGTACCCTGATTCCTATCGCGTTTGTGTGACTCTGCGAAGCATCGCGAACCTCACCCCGTTAAAACCCTGGGAATTAGGGTTAGCGTTGCCTGCTTTTCAACGTCGCTGCTCAGTGATCGTGCCAATGAATGCCTCTACGGTGGGCATGATGTTGGCAACGATGATGTCGACGCCTGCAGCGGTCGGATGAATGCCGTCGGCCTGATTGAGCTTGGCGTCGGCTGCAACGCCGTCGAGAAAGAACGGATAGAGCGGCACGTCGAATTTCTTCGCGAGGTCCGGATAAATCGAATTGAAGCGCGCGGCATAATCGGCGCCGTAATTCGGCGGCGCCAGCATGCCGCACAGCATCACCGCGATCTTGCGCGCCTTCAGCCGCTGGACGATGTCGGTCAACGCGGCGCGCGTCAAATCGGGATCGACGCCGCGCAGGGCGTCGTTGGCGCCGAGCTCGACGATGACGCCATCGGTCCCGTCGGGGACCGACCAATCGAGCCGGTCGCGGCCGCCCGAGGAGGTGTCGCCGGACACGCCGGCGTTGGTCATATCGACATCCAAGCCTTTGTTTTGTAATGATTTTTTTAGCTTGGCCGGGAATGCATCCTGGGCCGAAAGGCCAAGGCCCGCACTCAAGGAATCGCCGAGGACCACGAGCTTCACCGGCTTTGCCGCCGGCTGGGCCTGCAACGACGGCGTTGTCGCGATCGTCATCAAACCGAGCATCAACACGGCTATGTGCATGAACAATCCGTAACGCCTCTCGACCGCGCTAGCGGAGTTGCCATATGACCGGACCATGGACACTCGCATCAATTCCTCTTCGCTCGCCGCTGCCGCGGACACCATCTCCATCTCCAACGTCAATCTCTCCTTGGGAACGGGGGCGGCACGCGTTCACATCCTGAAGGATATCAGCTTGCGCGTCGGCCGTAGCGAAACGATCGGCCTGATCGGCCCGTCAGGCTCGGGCAAATCCACGCTGCTGATGGTGATGGCGGGGCTGGAGCGTCCTGATAGCGGAGAGGTGGTGGTGTCAGGCACGCCTTTCAATGCCCTCGACGAGGACGCGCTGGCCCGCTTCCGCGGCCGGCAGGTCGGTATCGTCTTCCAGTCCTTTCATCTGATCCCGACCATGACGGCGCTGGAGAACGTCGCGGTGCCGCTGGAGCTCGCCGGCAATCCCGATGCCGCCAAGCGTGCGGCCCAGGAGCTGCAATCGGTCGGGCTCGGCGACCGCCTGCATCATTATCCGACGCAATTGTCCGGCGGCGAGCAGCAGCGCGTCGCGCTCGCCCGCGCGCTGGCGCCCGATCCCGCCATCCTGGTCGCGGACGAGCCGACCGGCAATCTCGACGAGACGACCGGAAAGCAGATCGTCGATCTGCTGTTTAGCAAGCATGCCGAGCGCGGCATGACGCTGGTTCTGGTCACGCACGATTCCTCGCTCGCGCATCGATGCGACCGCGTGATCCGCCTGCGCTCGGGCCGCATCGACACCCAGTCCGCACCGGCATGAGCATCGCAGCCGAACCCTTCGCGAGGCCAAATGGCATTGCGCTGTCGCTGCGTTACGCACTGCGCGAATTGCGTGGCGGCCTGCGCGGCTTCTACGTCTTCATCGCCTGCATCGCGCTCGGCGTGATGGCCATCGCCGGCGTCGGCTCGGTATCGGCCAGCCTCTCCGACGGCCTTGCCCGCGAGGGCCGCACGCTGCTCGGCGGCGACGTCTCTTTCGTGCTGTTCCAGCGCGAAGCCAAACCGGAAGAGGTCGCTTTCTTGCGCTCGCGCGGCACGGTCTCGACCGCGGCGACCCTGCGCGGCATGGCGCGCGCGGCCGATGGCCAGCTCGCTTTGGTCGAGATGAAGGCGGTCGACGATACCTATCCGATGCTGGGCCAGCTGACGCTGGCACCGCAGTTGCCGATGTCCGACCTGCTTGCGGAACGTGACGGTGCATTCGGCGCCGCCGCCGATCCCACGCTGCTGGCGCGGTTGTCGTTGAAGACCGGCGACCGCGTCACCATCGGCTCCGCGACCTTCCAGATCCGCTCGACCGTCGAGGCCGAGCCCGACAAGCTCGCCGGCGGCATCGGCTTTGGCCCGCGCTTCCTGATCAGCGAGGCGGGCCTGCGCGCCACCGGGCTGATCCAACCCGGCAGCCTGGTGCGCTGGGTCTACCGGGTGAAGCTGCCTGAGGCCGCCAACAGCGAGCGCGCCACCGAAGCCTTCATCGCGGACGCCCGGAGCGCCGCGCCGCAGGCCGGCTGGGAGGTTCGCAGCCGCTCCAACGCTTCGCCGCAGCTCGAACGCAACATCAACCGCTTCACGCAGTTCCTGACGCTGGTCGGTCTTGCCGCGCTGCTGGTCGGCGGTGTCGGCGTCGCCAATGCCGTGAAGAGCCATATCGACCGTAAGCTCGAGGTGATCGCCGCGTTCAAGGCTGTCGGCGCCACCGGACGCGACGTGTTCGGCATCTATCTGGCGCAGGTTCTCCTGCTAGCCGCGATCGGTTCGGTGATCGGCCTCGCACTCGGCGCGGCCATGCCCTTCGCCATCGTCGGCCTGTTCGGCAAGCTCTTGCCGCTGCCGGTGGCGCCGGCCGTGCATCCCGACGAGCTCGCGCTATCCTTCCTATACGGCCTGCTCACCGCGCTTGCCTTCGGCCTGTGGCCGCTCGGGCGCGTCCACGACGTGCCGGTTGCCGCGCTGTTTCGCGACACCATCAGCTCGGAATGGCACCGGCCACGTTTGGGCTATCTCGTGTTCATGGCCGTCGTGGTGGCACTGCTGATCGCGGTCGTGATCGGGCTGTCGTTCGACAAGCGCATCGCGGCGGTGTTCGTGGCCTCCTCCGTCGTCGTATTCGCCCTGCTGCGCGGCATCGCCGCCCTGCTGATGGCGATCGCGCGGCGGCTGCCGCGCTCGCGGCTGCCGATGCTGCGGCTCGCGATCGCCAATATCCACCGGCCGGGCGCGCTGACGCCGTCGGTCGTGCTATCGCTCGGGCTCGGGCTGGCCGTGCTCGTCACCATCACCCAGATCGACGGCAATCTGCGCCGGCAGTTCCTCGCAGCCCTGCCCGACCGCGCGCCGTCGTTCTTCTTCATCGATATCCCGAGCACGCAGGCCGCACCGTTCGACGACTATCTGCGCAAGATCGCGCCGGGCGCGACCGTCGAGGACGTGCCGATGCTGCGGGGGCGCATCGTGGGAGCGCGCGGCGTGCGCGCCGAGGAGCTCAAGCCGACCACCGATTCCGAATGGGTGCTGCAGAGCGACCGCGGCTTGACCTATACGGCAGAGCTGCCGAAGGGTTCCAAGGTGGTCGAGGGCGAATGGTGGCGCGCCGACTATTCCGGCCCGCTGCTGGTCTCGATGGAGAAGAAGATCGCCGACGGGCTCGGCCTCAAGCTCGGCGACGAAATCGTGGTCAACGTGCTCGGCCGCGATATCCCGGCCAAAATCGGCAATCTGCGCACCATCGACTGGCAGGGGATGGGCATCAACTTCGTTCTCGTTTTCTCGCCGAACGCGTTCAAGGGCGCCCCGCACACCCACATTGCGACGCTGACGGAAACCGGTGGAACTGCCGCCGGCGACGGCAGGATCATCAAGCAGGTCGCCGACGCCTATCCGATGGTGACGAGCGTGCGCGTGCGCGAGGTGATGGAGACGGTCGGCTCGGTCGTGACCAATCTGGCGCTGGCGATTCGCGGCGCCAGCGCCGTGACCCTGATCTCGGCGATCCTGGTGCTCGGCGGCGCGCTCGCCGCCGGCCACCGCCACCGGGTCTACGATGCGGTCATCCTGAAGACGCTGGGCGCGACGCGGCTGCGGCTGCTCGGTGCCTATGCGCTCGAATACCTCCTGATCGGGCTCGCGACCGCACTGTTCGGCGTGATCTCCGGCAGCATCGCGGCCTGGATGATCGTGACGCGGCTGATGACGCTGAGCTTCGTCTGGCAGGCCGGCAGCGCGACCGGCGTGGTCGCAGCCGCGCTCGTCGTCACCGTCGGGCTCGGACTTGCCGGAACGCTGCTGGCATTGAACAAAAAGCCCGCCACGGTGTTGCGGAATTTGTGACAAAATGTAGCGGATGGCCGCACGAGAGCGAAATCGCACGATTCCTGCGATTAACCACGACTGCTCGTCAGGTTCGCGTCAGGATTGCCGCCAAGGGCGACATTCAGCCGCGCGTGGAAGGTTGCAGCGGATGTGTTAGTTTCCCACATATCGAATGGGTTCGGAGTCCCGATTGTTAGCCCGAATTTAGTCGGCAGGCATCGGTATCCGAGATAGAATTTGACGAACCGGGCGGCATGGCGACCCTCATGCCGGACCGGACCAACCAACGGGAATTCGACCATGTCGGACCTAGACCGTAACTACGCTTCTCCTTTCGGCAGGGCCGCCGGGCGTGTTGACGCCGCGACGGTCGATGCCGGCCTGCGCGCCTACATGCTGCGCATCTACAACTACATGAGCATCGGCCTCGCCATAACCGGCCTTGCCGCGCTCGGCGTCTACATGGCTGCCGTGACGGACGTGCCGACCGCGGACGCCGTCCGCGTCGGCAAGCTGTTCCTGACGCCGTTCGGCTACGCGATGTTCGTCAGCCCGCTGAAATGGCTGTTCATGCTGGCGCCGCTCGCCATGGTGTTCGTGATCTCGGCGGGCATCAACCGTCTGGCTCCCTCGACCGCCCAGATCCTGTTCTGGGTGTTCGCGGCGCTGATGGGTATCTCGCTGTCGTCGATCTTCCTGGTGTTCACCCACACCTCGATCGTGCGGGTGTTCTTCATCACCGCGGCCACTTTCGGTGCGCTGAGCCTCTATGGCTACACCACCAAGCGTGACCTCACCGGGATGGGCTCGTTCCTGTTCATGGGCCTGATCGGCATCATCATCGCGAGCCTGGTGAACCTGTTCCTCGCGAGCTCGATGCTGCAGTTCATCGTGTCGGTGGTCGGCGTGCTGGTGTTCGCGGGCCTCACCGCCTGGGACACCCAGCGGCTGAAGAACGACTACATCTACGGTTACGCTTCGGCCGGCGGTGACATCGCAGAGCGTGCGGCCATCACCGGCGCCCTGTCGCTGTACCTGAACTTCATCAACCTGTTCACGCTGCTGCTGCAGCTCCTCGGCCAGCGCGACTAAGCGATAGGCCAGGACGAACGGACACGAACCCCGGCCGAGAGGCCGGGGTTTTTGTTTGGGGGCCGTGGCCTCTCCTCGTCATTGCGAGGAGCCCTGGCGACGAAGCAATCCAGAGTCCCTCCGCAGACGCATTTCTGGATTGCTTCGCTGCGCCCGCAATGACGGGTGTGGCAACACCGTTGCCCCTTCCAGCGCACGCGGGAACGCTCTAATCTTTCTCCCATGTCCGCACCTGAAATCAGGCCCACGACCGAGGCCGATCTTCCCGCCATCACCGCCATCTACCAGCAGGCCGTCCGCGAGGGTACCGCGACGTTCGAGCTGGAGCCGCCGGACCTCCCGGAGATGACGCGGCGCTACCGCACGCTGGTCGACGGCGGCTATCCCTATTTCGTCGCCGTGATCGACGGCCGCGTCGCCGGCTATGCCTATGCCGGCGCCTACCGCCCGCGCCCGGCCTACCGCTTCACGGTCGAGAACTCGATCTATCTCGATCCGTCCTTCCACCGCCGCGGCATCGGGGCACTCCTGCTGGACCGGCTGATCGTCGAATGCGAGTCGCGCGGCTTCCGCCAGATGATCGCGGTGATCGGAGATTCCGCCAATGCCGGCTCGATCGGCGTGCACACCAAGGGCGGCTTCAAGATGATCGGCACGCATCCCAATGTCGGGCTGAAATTCGGCCGCTGGCTTGATACGGTGATGATGCAGCGCGACCTCGGCGAGGGCGCGACCACGGTGCCGGGGAAGTAGGATTTGTAGGGTGGGCAAAGCGCAAGCGTGCCCACCATCTCCCCGCGATCGAGAAAAGACATGGGCACGGCGCTTTGCGCCTTGCCCACTCTACGGCACCGGCTTTGCCGCTACACCACCGCCAATTTCCGGTCGATCACCAGCAGCACGCGCTCCAGCTCGTGGCCGCGGCGCAGGATCAGGCCGGTCGCCGAGATCACGCTGTACATGCCCTGCTTGCGCGCCAGCCGCGGGTCCTTCTCGATACGGTAGATCGGCACTTCCGAGGCACGGCGATAGACCGAGAACACGGCGCGATCCCTGAGGAAGTCGATGGCGTAGTCACGCCATTCGCCGTCGGCGACCATGCGGCCGTAGAGATTGAGAATACGGTGCAGCTCGAGCCGGTTGAACGTCACCCGGCTCAGCTGCGTGGCCGCTGCAGCGGGGCGCGCCACCGCGCGCTGCTCGCTCGGATCGGCATCCTCCGACAGACTCATGAAGCGCTTCCTCATCGCACGGCATGACCCCGTCCGCGAAGACCGTCCCCGGAACCGGGATCATGACAGCTGCATGATTGCGCCAACCGGTCAGCGCCGCAAGGGGCTCACTGATTCAACCAATCGAACCGGGTGCGAATCAGTGCACACGCAATGGTGGAACTCTGTCGCGGCAAACCGTCACGGGATCGTTAGCAGGAATCACAGGATCGCCGCTTTTCCGCCTAGCGACTGCCGCCCTGGATTGCGAAAAGATTCGTGTGCGTTGACCCGGTCCTTTCGGTTCCGGATTCCTCAGCCCCCAGCCCCCCGGGGTCGAACAGGATCGGGTCTGTACGCACAACAAGGAGGGCCAACGCAAGTTGGTCCTTTTTTGTTTGTGTCGGGACGTTTCTGTTTCCAGTCATCCCGGGGGGCGTAGCGCGAGCTATGGTGCTCCCGCCAAGAGGCGCGGCCCGGAATGACGACAGACTGCTTATTCTGCGACGATCGTTACGCGCGTCAGTGCAGCGACGTGTAGGCAGCGCCGAGCATCGGTCCTGGCCGCTCGCGGCTGCCGTCCTGGACATAGACCACCGCGCCGTCGACGCCGTCACGCGTGAGGTTCTCGATCGGCACCGTCCAGCTTTCCGAACGCCCGGTCCAGTCCCCGACCTTGAGCAAATTGCGCACCACGTTGTGATAGGTGACCTGCTGACCGCGATTCTCGCCGCGGGTGATCTCAATCGGCACCGACTTGGCAATCGAACAGATCCAGACCTCGCCATGCGAGATGGCCGGCTCGTTGCTGGCAGCCACCGACACGTTGATCTGCTTGCCCGCGAGCGACATCGTCACCGGCACGCTCATTACGCCCTTGTCTTTGTCGCTCTTGCCGATCGCGCTCTCGATGCCGGCACGATCGCTGCCGATGACATGGGTGGAGCCGTTGACCACGACTTGCGGCGTGTAAACCTCGCGGTCGCCGCGCATGCGCGAATAAGCACGCTGCCGTGCAGAGAAGCGCGAATCCGCCAGCGTGTCCTTCCAACCAAGATAGTCCCAATAGTCGATCGGCATGCTCAGCGCGATGACCGAGGGATCCTTGGAGAGATCGCCGATGATCTTGTCGGCGGGCGGGCAGGAGGAGCAGCCCTGCGAGGTAAACAATTCGACGACGGCGCGGGGGTCGGCCTCGGCAGGACGGATGACGGCGACGATCGCACAGATGCCAAGAGCTCCCGACCAGAGCGCACCGGACCACCTTGAGATCACGTTGCGTGAAACCAGATGAGAAGCCGTCATTGCTGTCATGTCGAACGCCGCACACCTAAGCTCGTGGAAAGGAAAATCTTATCGCCTGATGGTCACCGTAGTCTTACGGGTACGGCATAACCCTGCCGTCCTGGGCGGAGTTTCCGCTGGACGGGCCCATCCGAAGCATGCCGCAAACGCGTGAAGGCGGCCTTGTGATAGGCCGCCTTCGTTTAACCTTCTACTCACGTCGCAGTGAGCCACCGTTCACAAATTCGCGCTTAGGCCGCGAGCTTGCGCAGCACGTAGTGCAGGATACCGCCGTTGCGGTAGTAGTCGAGCTCATCAAGCGTATCGATGCGGCAGAGCAGCGAAACGCGCTGCAGCGAGCCGTCGCCGGAGACGATCTCCGCGGTCAGCTTCTGGCGCGGCTTGAGGTCGCCTTGGAGGCCGCGCAGCGTGACCTTCTCGTCGCCCTTGAGGCCGAGCGACGACCAGGATGTGCCATCCTCGAAGGTGAGCGGCAGCACGCCCATACCGACCAGGTTGGAGCGGTGGATGCGCTCGAAGCTCTGGCAGATCACGGCGCGCACGCCGAGCAGACGCGTGCCCTTCGCGGCCCAGTCGCGCGAGGAGCCGTTGCCGTATTCGGCGCCGGCGAACACCACCAGCGGCACTTGCTCCTGCTGGTACTTCATCGCGGCGTCGTAGATCGACATCTGCTCGCCGTCGGGCCAGTGCTTGGTCAGACCGCCTTCCGGAATGTTGCCGTCGGCGCCCTTGAGCATGAAGTTCTTGATGCGGATGTTGGCGAAAGTGCCGCGCATCATGACTTCATGGTTGCCGCGCCGCGTGCCGTACTGGTTGAAGTCGGCGGGGCGCACCTGGTGCTCGCTGAGGTATTTTCCGGCGGGCGAGGTGAGCTTGATCGAACCGGCCGGCGAGATGTGGTCGGTGGTGATCTTGTCGCCGAACATGGCGAGGATGCGGGCCTCGACGATGTCGGTGACCGGCTCCGGCTCCTTCTTCATGCCGTCGAAATAGGGCGGATTCTGCACATAGGTCGACGACATGTTCCAGCGATAGGTCTCGCTCTCGACGGTCTTGATCTTGCGCCAGTTGGTGTCCCCCTTGAACACGTCGGCATACTTCTTCTTGAAGATCGCCGCGGTCACGAACTTCTTCATGAAGGCGTTGATCTCCTTGGTCGTCGGCCAGATGTCCTTGAGGTACACCGGCTTGCCGTCCTTGCCTTCGCCGAGCGGCTCGACCGCGAGGTTCTTGGTGACGCTGCCGGCAAGTGCGTGCGCCACGACCAGCGGCGGCGAGGCCAGATAGTTCGCCTGCACGTCCGGCGAGACGCGGCCTTCGAAGTTGCGGTTGCCCGAGAGCACGGCAGCGGCGACGATGCCGTTGTCGTTGATCGACTTCGAGATCTCCTCAGGCAGCGGACCGGAATTGCCGATGCAGGTGGTGCAGCCGAAGCCGACCAGGTTGAAGCCGACCTTGTCGAGATCCTTCTGCAGACCGGAATCAGCGAGATAGGCCGCGACCACCTGGCTGCCCGGCGCGAGCGAGGTCTTCACCCACGGCTTCGCCTTGAGGCCCTTCGCGGCTGCATTCCGGGCCAGCAGGCCGGCGCCGATCAGCACGCTCGGATTCGAGGTGTTGGTGCAGGACGTGATCGCGGCAATCACGACGTCGCCATGGCCAAGGTCGAAATTCTTGCCCTCGACGCCAAAGCGCTTCGCCGGCTCTTCGCCCTTCTTGTACTCATTGCTGAGCGCAAGCGAGAAGCCTTCGGCCACCGACGGCAGCGCGATGCGACCTTCGGGACGCTTCGGACCGGCCATCGACGGCACGACGTCGCCGAGATCGAGCGTCAGCGTCTCCGTGAACACTGGATCGGCCGACTTGGCAGTGCGGAACAGGCCCTGTGCCTTGGCATAGGCCTGCACCAGCGCGACGCGCGGCGCCGCACGGCCGGAGGTCTTGAGATAGTCGATCGCGGCAGCGTCGACCGGGAAGAAACCGCAGGTCGCGCCATATTCGGGCGCCATGTTGGCGATGGTCGCCTTGTCGGCGACGGAGAGATGGTCGAGGCCCGGGCCGAAGAACTCGACGAACTTGCCGACCACGCCCAGCTTGCGCAGCATCTGCGTCACTGTCAGCACGAGGTCGGTCGCTGTGACGCCTTCCTTCATCGCGCCCTTCAGCTTGAAGCCGACGACGGTCGGCAGCAGCATCGACAGCGGCTGGCCGAGCATGCAGGCTTCCGCCTCGATGCCGCCGACGCCCCAGCCGAGCACGGCGAGACCGTTGACCATGGTGGTGTGGGAGTCGGTGCCGACCAGCGAGTCGGGATAAGCGACCTCGAAGGTGCCGGTCTTCTTGCCGACCGTCATCTTCTCCTTCTTGGTCCAGACCGTCTGCGAGAGGTATTCGAGATTGACCTGATGACAGATGCCGGTGCCTGGCGGCACGACGGAGAAGTTCGAAAACGCCTTCTGGCCCCACTTCAGGAACTCGTAGCGCTCCTGGTTCTGCTTGTATTCCTCGGTGACGTTCTTGCCGAAGGCCTTGTTGTCGCCGAAGAAGTTCACGATCACGGAATGGTCGATGACGAGATCGACCGGCACCAACGGGTTGATCTTCTCGGCATCGCCGCCGAGCTTCTGCATCGCGTTGCGCATCGCGGCGAGGTCGACCACCGCGGGCACGCCGGTGAAGTCCTGCATCAGCACGCGCGCCGGGCGGAAAGCGATCTCATGCTCCAGCGACTTCTTCCGCAGCCACTTCGAGACCGCGACGATGTCTTCCTTCTTGACCGTGCGGCCATCCTCATTGCGGAGGAGATTTTCGAGCAGGACCTTCATCGAATAGGGAAGTTTCGAGATTCCCTTCAGACCATTCTTCTCGGCCGTGGGCAGGCTGTAATAGACATAGGTCTTGGCGCCGACCTTGAGGGTCTTTTTGCATTTGAAGCTGTCGAGCGAGGTCATGTAGGAATCCCAATTGTTAGCTATACCCGGCAGGGTATCTTAACACCGTCAGCGTATCAGGCTGGGCCGCTTGCAGGGGCAGGTTGAGTTGCTGCATCAAGTAGTTCCGGGCTTATAGAAGCTTTCTAACCGCGCCGCCACAGCCACAATCGTACCGCAGCATTCGCGAGCCAAAAATTCCCATGCGCTACCCCAAGTTTTCCTGAGGCCCGGCTTTGAGCGGGGTGGACCGAGACAAGATGCGGCTTTCCGGACGCGGGGTCGCCTGCGTGCGCGGCGGCCGCGAGGTGTTTGCCGGGCTCGATTTCGCGGCCGTGGCCGGCGAAGCGGTGGCGGTGACGGGGCGCAACGGGTCGGGCAAGACCTCGTTGCTGCGGCTGATCGCGGGCCTGCTGGTGCCGGCCGGCGGGACCATTGCGCTGGAAGGCGGCGATGACGAGCTGACGCTGCCGGAGCAATGTCACTATCTCGGCCACCGCGACGCCCTGAAGCCGGCGCTGAGCGTTGCGGAAAACCTGTCGTTCTGGGCCGATTTCCTCGGCGGGGAGCGTTTTGACTTCGCCGGGAGCCTCGCCACGGTGGGGCTCGCGCATGCCACCCACCTGCCGGCCGGCTTCCTGTCGGCCGGCCAGCGCCGCCGGCTGTCGCTGGCCCGCCTTTTGACCGTCCGACGCCCGATCTGGCTGCTGGACGAGCCGACCAACGCGCTCGACGTGACCGGCCAGGACATGTTCGGCGGTCTGATGCGCGATCACCTATCGCGCGGCGGCCTGATCGTCGCGGCCACCCACGCGCCGCTCGGGATCGAGACGCGGGAGCTGCGGATCGGGGGAGTGACGTGAGCTACCCTCAGCTTTCCAAGCGCCTGAGCGCGCCATTTTACGCTCCCGTCGTCGTTGGGAGCATCCCATGACCGCCCTCGCCGCGCTCATCCGCCGGGACGTCCGGATCGCGCTTCGCGTCGGCGGCGGGGCGCTGATCGGCGTGCTGTTCTTCCTGACCGTCGTCGTCCTGATGCCGTTCGCGGTCGGGCCGGATCTCGCGTTGCTGTCGCGGCTAGGGCCGGCCATCCTCTGGCTCGGTGCGCTGCTCGCGAGCCTGCTCACGCTGGACCGGCTGTTCATGGCTGACCACGAGGACGGCTCGCTCGACCTGATCACGATGAGCCGGACGCCCCTGGAACTCGCCTGCGCCGCAAAGGCGCTGGCGCATTGGCTGGCCGCCGGCCTGCCGCTGATTGTCGCAACCCCCGTGCTCGGCCTGCTGCTCAACCTCGACATGGTCGCGACCGGCGCAGTGGCGCTGACGCTGCTGGCCGGCACTCCGGCACTGACGTTTACCGGCATGATCGGCGCGGCGCTGGCGGTGACGCTGCACCGCGGCGGGCTGCTGATGGCGGTGCTGGTGCTGCCGCTGTCGATTCCCGTGCTGATCTTCGGTGTTGCGGCCTCGCAGGCCGTGATCGTCGGTCCCATGACGTTCGGTGCGCCGTTCTCGATCCTGTGCGCGCTGTCGCTGGTCAGCCTCGTGATCGGCCCCTTCGCAGCCGCGGCGAGCCTGCGGCATGGACTTGACTGAAATGGGCTCGACTGAGATGCGCGCGACTGACTTGACCCCGATCAACTTTCGCTGCGGGCTTTCGTGCTGATTGCCTGAGCGGCCACCGACGATTATCAGGGTACCATGACACTGATCGACCTCGCCAACCCCACGCGGTTCCTCGCGCTGACAGCGCGGGTCCTGCCGTGGCTTGCGGCCGCCACCGTCCTCCTGCTCGCGATCGGTCTTTATCAAGCCGCGCTCGCGCCCGACGACTACCAGCAGGGCGCGACGGTGAAGATCATGTTCATCCACGTGCCCAATGCGTGGCTGTCGATGTTCGTCTGGGGCGTCATGAGCATCGCTTCGCTGGGCACGCTGGTGTGGCGGCATCCGCTCGCCGACGTCGCCGCCAAGGCCGCAGCGCCGATCGGCGCCGCCTTCACCTTCCTCGCGCTGCTGACGGGCTCACTGTGGGGCCGGCCGATGTGGGGCACCTATTGGGAGTGGGATGCGCGGCTGACTTCGGTCCTGATCTTGTTCCTGATGTATCTCGGCCTGATGGCGCTGTGGCGCGCGGTCGACGATCCCTCGCGCGCGGCGCGCGCCGCCGCCGTGCTGACCCTGGTCGGGGCACTCAACCTTCCCATCATCAAGTTCTCGGTCGATTGGTGGAACACGCTGCACCAGCCGGCCTCGGTGATGCGCATGGGCGGCTCCGCTCTCGACAAATCGTTCCTGATTCCGCTGCTGGTGATGGCGATCGCATTCACGCTGCTGTTCGTCACGCTGCATCTGGCCGCGATGCGCAACGAAATCCTGCGTCGCCGCGTCCGCTCGCTGCAGATGATGCAGGCGAGCCGCGTGGCGTTCTCGAGCGAAATAGGCCCCGGCGCGCGCGGACAAAATGCGTCGAACGAAGTTGGGGCCGCCTGATCATGTCGCTCGGTCCCTATGCATCCTTCATCGTGACGTCCTATGCCGCGGCGGCCGTCGTGGTCGCGATCCTGATCGGCTGGATCGTGCTCGACTATCGCAACCAGACGCAGCGTCTGCGCGAGTTGGAGGAGCGCGGCATCACCCGCCGCTCCGGACGCAGCGCGATGGACGCGTCATGAGCGAACAATCGACTTCCGCACCGCCGCAGCGCCGCACCCTCCTGATGGTGCTGCCGCTGATCGCCTTCATCGGCTTGGCGCTGCTGTTCTGGTTCCGGCTCGGCAGCGGCGATCCCTCGCGAATTCCGTCTGCGCTGATCGGTCGTCCGGCGCCGCAGACGGCGCTGCCGCCGCTCGAGGGATTGCAGATCGACAACGCGCAGGTGCCGGGCCTCGATCCCGCCGCGTTCAAGGGCAAGGTCAGCCTGGTCAATGTCTGGGCGTCCTGGTGCGTGCCGTGCCACGACGAGGCGCCGCTGTTGACCGAGCTCGCCAAGGACAAGCGCTTCCAGCTGGTCGGCATCAATTACAAGGACGCGTCCGACAATGCGCGCCGCTTCCTCGGGCGCTACGGCAACCCGTTCGGCCGCGTCGGCGTGGATGCCAACGGCCGCGCCTCGATCGAATGGGGGGTCTACGGCGTGCCCGAAACCTTCGTCGTGGGACGCGAGGGCACCATCGTCTACAAGCTGGTCGGCCCGATCACGCCGGACAATCTGCGGACGGTGCTGTTGCCGCAGATGGAGAAGGCGCTGAAGGGGACGGGGTCTTAGCACCGCTCTCGTGCCCCGGACGCAGCGCAGCACAAAGTGGTGCGCTGCAGAGCCGGGGCCCATACCACATGGCGTGGCTTCGGAGAGAGCCTGGGTCCCGGCGCTGCGCAGCAGCGCTACGCGCTGCAGCGCGTCCGGGACACGAGGCTCTCACCCCTTCCGCACATCCCCCGCCTCGGCCTCGCTCGCCTCCAGCGATGCCGGCTCGAGGTGGTAGCGCTTGGTCAGCGGCATCTGGGCGATGGCGAAGATCATCGTGATCGGGGTCACGCCGAACACCTTGAAATTCACCCAGAAGTCCGTGCTCTGGGTGCGCCAGACGATCTCGTTCAGCACCGCCATGGCGGCGAAGAACAGCGCCCAGCGCAGCGTCAGGATGCGCCAGCCCAGCGGCGTCAGATTGAACATCTGGTCGAACATGACGGCGATGAAGGAGCGCCCGAACAGCAGCCCGCCGCCGAGGATCGCGGCGAACAGGCCGTAGATGATGGTCGGCTTGAGCTTGATGAAGGTCTCGTCGTGCAGCACCAGCGTCAGCGTGCCGAACACCAGCACGATCACGCCTGTGACAATCGCCATGATCGGGATGTGACGCGTCACCACATAGGAGGCGATCATCGCCGCCACGATCGCGACCATGAAGGCGCCGGTGGCGGCAAACAGATTGAACTTCGCATTCACGAAGAAGAACACGAGCAGCGGACCGAGCTCGGTCGCGAGCTTGAACAGCGGATGCGGCTGGGTCTTGTCCATTCTCAGCTTTCGATTCCGGCGATGGCGCGGGCGAAGTCGCGCGCGGTGAACGGCGCAAGATCGTCGACACCCTCGCCGACGCCGATGAAGTGCACCGGCAGTTTGAATTTTTCCGCGAGCGCGACCAGAATGCCGCCGCGCGCGGTGCCGTCGAGTTTCGTCATCACGAGGCCGGTCACCCCTGCCGTGCGATGGAACGCCTCGACCTGCGACAGCGCATTCTGGCCGACGGTGGCGTCCAGCACCAGCAGCACGGCATGCGGCGCAGTGTCATCCACCTTGCGGATCACACGCACCACCTTTTCGAGCTCGTTCATCAGCTCGGCCTTGTTCTGCAGGCGGCCGGCAGTGTCGATCAACAGCACGTCGATGGCCTGCTCCTTCGCCGCCGTCAGCGCGTTGAAGGCAAGGCTCGCCGAATCAGAGCCCTGCGCGCCCGCGATCACGGGCGTCTTGGTGCGTTCACCCCAGACCTTGAGCTGCTCGATGGCCGCGGCGCGAAACGTGTCGCCGGCGGCGAGCATCACCTTGCGGCCTTCGGAGGCGAATTTCTGCGAGAGTTTCCCGATGGTGGTGGTCTTGCCGGAGCCATTGACGCCGACCACCAGGATCACGAACGGTTTCTTGCCGGCATCGATCACGAGCGGCTTCGCCACCGCCGTCAGCACCTTCTCGACCTCGGTGGCGACGACGTCCTTGACCTCGTCCGCCGAGATCGCTTTGTCATAGCGGCCGGTGCCGACGGCTTCCGCGATCCGGACCGCGACTGACGTGCCGAGGTCGGCACGCAGCAGCACGTCCTCGATGTCGTCGAGCATGGCGCGGTCGAGCTTGCGCTTGGTGACAAGGTCGGCGACCGCGGTCCCGAGCGAGGACGAGGTGCGCTTTAGCCCGTCGGACAGGCGGCGCCACCAGCTCAGCTTGGGGGGATCTGACGTGGTATCGTTCATGATGGCGGTGTGTTAGCCGTTCCGGCTCCCAAACGAAAGTCTTGACCGAAAGTCCTGCGATTGCTCGATGTTCCCCAATTGACCGCCGATGAAATCCTGGCGCGCGTGCTTCATCGCGACGGGCTGATGCTGATCATCGACAAGCCGGCCGGGCTTCCCGTGCATCGTGGCCCCAAGGGCGGCGCCAATCTGGAGGCCTCGTTCGACGCGCTCTGTTTCGGCCTGCCGCGGCCGCCGGTGCTGGCTCACCGCTTGGACAAGGACACCTCCGGCTGCCTCGTGCTCGGCCGCCACCGCAAGGCAACGGCCTCGCTCGGCCTCCTGTTCAAGCACGGCAAGATCGGCAAGACCTATTGGACCGTGGTCGAGGGCGGCCCTGCCGAGGACGAGGGCACCATCGACATGCCGCTCGGCCGGCTCAACGCCGAACGCGGCTGGTGGCAGAAGCCTGATCCCGAGGGTCAGAAGGCGATCACCAACTGGAAAGTGATAGGCCGGGGCGACGGCTTCACCTGGCTCGCCATGGAACCGGTGACCGGTCGGACCCATCAATTGCGGGTGCATTCGTCGGCGACCGGCTGGCCGATCTTCGGCGATAACATCTACGGCAACGGCCCGCGCTTCGGCGAGCCGAAGCTGCACCTGCATTCCCGCGAGATCGTGGTGCCGATCTCCCGGAACAAGGAGCCGGTCCGGGTGGTGGCGCCGGCCCCGCCGCATATGTACGAGAAGCTCCGCGCCTGCGGGTGGAATGGGGAGTAATATCGGACCCTCATGGTGAGGAGGCGCGCCAGCGCCGTCTCGACCATGAAAGGCCCGTATCTCGCCCGCGGCCATCCTTCGAGACGCCCGCTACGCGGGCTCTCAGGATGAGGTTCAGTACTCTCCGCCCGCCCATGCTTTACGAAACGTTCAGTGCTCGTCCCTCATGATAGCGGTTGCTTAGAACAAGCTTCCGTCAATCTGCTCAGGACGAGCTGCGCGTCATGTCCACGGCCGGGCTATCGATCATCGACGAAGTCGAATCCGCGATTCGGCTCGGCTCGGCGGAAAAGGGCCTGGAAACGGCCCGGCGCGTCACCGACCTGTTCCTCTCCTCCGCCGGCAGTTTTGACGATGAGCAGATCGCGCTGTTCGACGACGTGCTCGAGCGCCTGATCGGCACGATCGAGCTGCGGGCACTTGCCGACATGGACGCACGCATTGCGCTCGCCGAGATCAGCGCGCAGCTTGCGCCGATCGCCCAGGCGCCGCCCTCCGTGATCCGCCGCCTCGCCAGCAACGACGAGATCCGCATCGCAGGTCCCGTGCTGCAGGAATCTGCCCGCCTCGACGACGGCGAGCTGGTGAAGATCGCCTCCGGCAAGGGCGAGCCGCATCTGCTCGCGGTCGCCGGCCGCTGGTGGTTGAAGGAGATCGTCACCGACGCACTTCTGGCACGCCGCTATCCCAGCGTCAGCCGCCGGCTCGCCGCAAATCCCGGCGCGCGCGTCTCCGGAAACGGATTCGCAGCCATGGTCGGGCAGGCCGAGGCGGATCCCGAACTTGCCGTCAGCGTCGGCGTCCGCGTCGACCTGCCGTCGGAATTGCGCCGCCGGTTACTGCGCTCGGCCAGCGATGCCGTGCGCGCCCGCCTGCTGTCGCGCGCGCCGCCGCATCTGTTCGAGGAAATCCAGAGCGCGATCGCGGCCGTCACCGTCGGTGTCGATCGCGAGATGTCGGGTGTCCGCGATTTCGAAGGTGCCAAACGCGCGGTTGCAATGCTCAAGGCGACCGGCCAGCTCGATGAGGCGACGCTGCTCGGTTTCGCCACGCAGCGGCGCTATGAGGAAACCGCAGCGGCGCTGGCCGCGCTGTCCGGATCGACCGTCGAGGTGATTCGCCCGCTGATGCAGAGCCTGCGCGACGACGGCCTCCTGGTGCCGTGCAAGGCGGCGCAGCTCAGCTGGGAAACCACCACCGCTGTGCTCCAATGCCGGTTTGCGACGGGTGCGATGAAGCCGGCGGACCTTGCAAGAGCGCAGGGAAATTACGCACGGATGACGGCGGAGAATGCCAGGCGGACGCTGCGGTTCTGGCAGGTCAGGGCGTCGTAGCTTCTTGCCCTTTCTCGCAAGGGGAGAAGGAAGAGCCGCGATTTATACGGTGAGCCGCTCACCATCACTGCCGCCCATCGTCAGCGGCACGACGCTGCCGACACGACCGCCCGCGATCGCCACCGGCAGATAATGCTCCGTGCGACCCTGTCCGTCGCTCTCGATCAGCACGTTGCGGGTCGCGCCGATCTCGGCTTGGAGGCGCTTGCGCAGCGCGGCTTCGCCCGCCGCCCGCAGCCGCTTCGCGCGCTCCTTGATCGCGCCGCCTGCGACCTGCGGCATCCGCGCGGCCGGCGTGCCGGGGCGGGGCGAATAAGGGAAGACGTGCAGGAATGTCAGGCCGCATTGCTCGACCAGATCGAGCGAGCGTGAAAACATGTCCTCCGTCTCGGTCGGGAAGCCTGCAATGATGTCGGCGCCGAACGCGATATCGGGACGCAGGCGGCGGACCTGCTCGCAGAACGTGATCGCGTCCCGCCGCGAATGCCGCCGTTTCATGCGCTTCAGGATCATGTCGTCGCCGGATTGCAGCGACAGATGCAGATGCGGCATCAGCCGCACATCGCCGGCGATGGCATCGAGCAGATCGGCATCCGCCTCGATCGAATCGATCGAGGAGATGCGCAGGCGCCTCAACTCCGGCACGTGTCGCAGGATCTGCCTGGTCAACATGCCGAGCTTCGGTGCGCCCGGCAGATCCGAGCCGTAGCTGGTGAGGTCGACGCCGGTCAGCACGATCTCGGCATGGCCGCGTTCGGCCAGCGTGCGCACCTGATCGACCACCGCGCCCATCGGCACCGAGCGCGAATTGCCGCGGCCGAACGGGATGATGCAGAAGGTGCAGCGATGGTCGCAGCCGTTCTGCACCTGCACGAACACGCGCGGAAGGCCGCTCGCAAAGCCGTCGATCAGATGCGGCGCCATCTCCTTGACGGCCATGATGTCGCTGACGGCGATCTTCTCCCCGGCGCCGAGATCGAAAGCGCTGCGTGTCTCGCGCCACGCGGATGACCGCATCTTGTCGTCATTGCCGACGACGCGGTCGACCTCGCTCATGTCGGCGAACATGCTACTTTGCGTCTGCGCCGCGCAACCGGTGACGACGATGCGCGCATCGGGCCGCTCGCGCTTCAATTTGCGGATCGATTGCCGCGCCTGCGCCACCGCCTCGTTGGTGACGGCGCAGCTGTTGATGACGATGGTGTCCTTGAGCCCCGCAGCTTCCGCCTCGCGACGGATCACCTCGGCCTCGAACGCATTGAGGCGGCAGCCGAAGGTGACGACGTCGACCGCCATCAGGCGGCCGGCGCGAACAGCGCCGGATCGAATCGGCCCTCATATTCGAAGGTCGCCGTGCCCGTCATCAGCACGTGATCGTCGCGCTCGCGCCACTCGATGCCGAGCTTGCCGCCGGGCAGCGTGATCTCGACATTGCGTTCGGTGCGCTTCAGCCGCGCGGCGGCAACCGCGGTCGCGCAGGCTGCCGAACCGCAGGCCCTGGTCAGCCCGGCGCCGCGCTCCCAGGTGCGGATCGTGATGTGCTTGTCATCGACGATATGGGCGAGCGTGATGTTGGCGCGCTCGGGGAAGATCGGGTGGTTTTCGAGCAAGGGACCGAAACGCTCGAGATCGTAGGCATTGACGTCCTCGACCCAGAAGATCGCATGCGGATTGCCCATGCTCACCACCGAGGGCGAATGCAGGATCGGATTGTCGATCGGCCCGATCTGCAATTCGATGTAGCGGGTGTCGCGAAACTCTTCCGCCAGCGGAATCTCCTGCCAGCCGAACTTCGGCGCACCCATGTCGACGGTGTAGAGATCCGGTGCCGGGCCCTGCCAGGCATTGAGCAGGCCGGCCGCGGTCTCGAACGTCGCAGAGGTCTGCCCGGTCTTCTCGAAGATGCGCCGCACCACACAGCGCATGCCGTTGCCGCAGGCGCCGGCCTCCGAGCCGTCATTGTTGTAGATGCTGATGAAGGCCTCGGTGCCGTCGAACCGGGGCCTCGAGAGCACCATGAGCTGGTCGTAAGCCACGCCGCCATGTGCCGACGCCACCGCGCGGGCGTCGTCCGGCGTCACCCCGCCTGCGGAATCGCGCATGTCGACGACGACGATCTCGTTGCCGATGCCGTTCATCTTGGCAAAGGCGTGGTTGGCCAGCGCGCTCATGAAAATTCCTGAATTTCGCCTGCCTTATATGGCGATCCTTGGCGGCTTGGCCAGTGATTTGCGGTCGGTGGTCGAGGTCCGGCATGACGCATCTGTCATGAGACGAATTCCGCGCCCGCGTGTTAGAACGGCGCAGCTCGCCGCGAACCGGGATGCGCAGCTGGGCTGGAGCCGGATTTGGGCCTTGGCGGGCAAGGTCTTGCCGATGAAGGGCCTTGGTTAAGGCCTTAATAGTGAAGGCCTTGGGGAGAATGAAAATGATCAGGTTTCGTCGTCTTGCTCTGGCCGCGCTGATCCCGGCAGCGGCCTTGTCGCTTGGTCTGCCCTCGGTTCTGGCGCAAACCCCAAGCCCGGCACCGGCGGCCTCGGCAAGTCCCTCGCCCGCCCCGTCGGCATCTCCAGCCCCGGCCGCGAGCGCCTCGCCTGCCCCAGCGGCCACGCCCTCGCCTGCCGCCAGCGCGTCGCCGGCACCGACAAATTCACCCTCGCCCGCCGCCAGTGCCTCGCCCAGCCCGGCAGCGCCGGCCGAGACCCCTGGACCGGTGCAGACCGCCGATCCGTTCGGCCTGGAGACCACGCTCGAGGCCAAAAAGGTCGTGATGGTCAAGGGCACCGCCAATTGGGACTCGGCCTTCGACACGCTGGTCGACGCCTTCAAGGCGCTGAACACGCTGCTGGACAAGCAGGGCATCAAGCCAGCCGGCAATGCGATGATCGTCTACACCTCGACCGACGATACCGGCTTCACCTTCCTTGCCGAGATACCGGTCGAGCAGGATCCCAAGAACCTGTCCAAGGACATGAGCATCGGCAAGTCGCCGGAGGGCAAGGTGCTGAAATTCGTCCATCGCGGTTCCTACGACAACATGGACAACACCTACGAGGCGATCACCAATCACCTCGACGACAAGAGGCTGGAAGCCAAGGACACCTTCATCGAGGAATACCTCACTGACCCCCTGAAGACCGCAGAAGACAAGCTCGTGATCAATGTGTTCGTGCCGCTGAAGTGAGACCAATGAAAAAGCCTGCCGTACTCGTTACGTCCCTTGCCGCCGTTTTCGCCGCCACGCTGCTGACAACGCCTGCGCTTGCCGATGATTTTCCATCCGCCATTACGGTGAGCGGCGAAGCCAGCGTGTCCGCGGCGCCCGATCTCGCCCAGATCGACGCCGGCGTCGCCAACGACGCGAAGACGGCGAAGGAAGCCTCCGACGCCAACAATGCCGCGATGGGCAAGGTGCTGCTGGCGCTGAAGGGCGCCGGCATCGCCGAGAAGGATTACCAGACCTCGCGGCTGTCGCTGCAGCCGCAATACGGCCAGAACAAATCCACCGGCGCATCGCCCGTGGTGGGTTTCCGCGCCTCGAACCGCGTCACGGTAAAAATTCGTGACGTGACCAAGGTCGCCGGCATCATCGACACGCTGGTCGGTGCCGGCGCCAACGATATCGGCAACATCTCCTTCGAGGTGACGCAGGCATCAAAGCTGCTCGACGATGCGCGTGAGCAGGCGGTCGCCGACGCGCGCCGCAAGGCCGAGATCTACGCCAAGGCGACCGGCGTGACGCTAGGCGCTCCGCTGAGCGTGTCCGAAGGCGGCGCTCCGGTGCCGCTGTTCAAGGCGCGGATGGCGACGCCGCAAATGGCGCCAGCCGCAGTTGCGCCGGGCGAAGAAACGCTGTCGGTGACGGTGAATGTAAGCTGGGCGATCAAGCCGAAAGAGCAGTAGGTCTCGTGTCCCGGACGCGCTGCAGCGTGAAACGCTGCTGCGCAGAGCCGCGACCCAGCAGGCAACACGGTACACTACGGCGACATGGGCCCCGGCTCTGCAGCGCACCGTCGAAAGGACGCTGCGCTGCGTCCGGGGCAAGAGCGGTGTGAGCGGAGAGACCTAAATCTCCACCACCTGCCCCGGCTTCATCGCCACGAACCGCTCCTGCGAAATCTCCGCCGCGTCGAGTGCTTCCATCAGGGCCTTGGCCGGCGCGTCGATCGCTTCGTCGGTGAGCTGGAACGTGCCGTGATGATGCCCGAGCGCTTCCTCGGCGCCGCAATCGGCCAGCGCCTTCACCGCGTCTTCCGGGTTCATGTGCTGGTCGCGCATGAACCAGCGCGGCTCGTAAGCCCCGATCGGAAGGATCGCCAGGCGCAGCTTGCCGTGCCTCTCGGCGACGCGGCGGAAATGCCGGCCGTCGCCGTAGCCGGAATCGCACACGACGTAGATTTTCCCCGCACGGGTCTCCAGCACGAAGCTCGCCCACAGCGCCTTGTTGCGGTCGAACATCCCGCGCGCCGTCCAGTGCCGGGTCGGCACCAGATGCACGGCGATGCCGCCGCCGAGCTCGACGCGGTCGTGCCAGTCGAACGCTTCCGCCTTGATCGTGGAATCCCAGCTGCGCATCGTCACGTCGTTGCCGAGCGGGGTGACCACGCGCGGGGCAAAATTCTTGGTGAGCCGCGACAGCGTCGCGATGTCGAGATGATCGTAATGGCCGTGCGAGACCAGCACGACGTCGATCTGCGGCAATTTCTCGAAAGCGATGCCGGGATCATTGTGCCGCTTCGGCCCGGCAAAGCTGACCGGCGAGACCCGCTCCGACCAGACGGGATCGACCAGGATGTTGAGGCCGCCGGTCTGGATCAGCCAGCTGGCGTGGCCGACGAAGGAGAGCCGGACCTTGTCGCCATCGACACGGGCGGGCGGGGTGTCGGCATGCGGGCTGGGCGCCCAGTCGGGCCATTTCGCCCGCTGCCGCTTGCCGCCGAACTGCCAACGCATCACCTCACGGAGCGATTTCGGGGGCGCACCGTCCGGATCGAAGAAGGTCAGGCCGTCGAAATGGTCGGAGACCGGGCCGTCATAGGTTTTCATGCGGGACATCCAGAGGGAGGGGATACCGGCCAGCGCGCCAGCACCGGCAAGCAGCCCGAAAACGCGGCGGCGGGTGACCGGCATAGGCTGGCTTCAAGGCTGGCGGGAAAGGTAAGTCATCACCTTCTATATGGGCGGGACCAACGGAAAAAGAACCGCCGGCAAAAGAGGCCTGTTTTCAGGACCTTAAGCTGATAAAGCCGCCCCGGAGCCCTAACATTCCTTGACTTTTAGGCGGGAGCGGCGTTTAACCCCGCCACTTTCTCGGAAAGGCTTTCTTTTCGACCCGCCGACTGGCCCTGGAGGCCGGAGGTCAACGCCCGACAGCGCGATGCGCCCTCGGGCGTAAAGGTGTTTGGAAGATCGCCATTCTGGCGAGCAGGAATAAGGACGACTTCATTGTTCGACAATCTGTCGGAACGGCTTGGTGGCATTCTCGATCGTCTGACGGGGCGCGGTGCGCTGACCGAAAAGGACGTCGACGCCGCGATGCGCGAGGTGCGCCGCGCGCTGCTGGAAGCCGACGTCGCGCTCGAAGTGGTTCGCAGCTTCACCGAGCGCGTCCGCGAGCAGGCGATCGGCGCCACCGTCGTCAAGTCGGTGACCCCCGGCCAGATGGTGGTCAAGATCGTCCATGACGAGCTGATCAACACGCTCGGCGCCGAAAGCCAGACCATCGACGTCAATTCCGTGCCGCCGGTGCCGATCATGATGGTCGGCCTGCAAGGCTCCGGCAAAACCACCACCACCGCGAAGCTCGCCCGCCGCCTGGTCCAGCGCGACAAGCGCAAGGTGCTGATGGCCTCGCTCGACGTCTACCGTCCGGCGGCGATGGAGCAGTTGGCCGTGCTCGGCCGCGATCTCGACATTCCGACGCTTCCGATCGTCGCCGGACAGCAGCCGCCGCAGATCGCCAAGCGCGCGATGGAAGCCGGCAAGCTCGGCGGCTACGACGTCGTGCTGCTCGACACCGCCGGCCGCACCACGCTCGACGAAGACATGATGGCGGAGGCGGCCGCGATCAAGGCGGCTGCGAATCCGCATGAAGTGCTGCTGGTTGCGGACTCGCTCACCGGTCAGGACGCCGTGAACCTCGCGCGCGCCTTCGACCAGCGCGTCGGCCTCACCGGCATCGTGCTGACCCGCGTCGACGGCGACGGCCGCGGCGGTGCGGCGCTGTCGATGCGCGCGGTCACCGGCAAGCCGATCAAGCTGATCGGCACCGGTGAAAAGACCGACGCGCTGGAAGATTTCCATCCCGACCGTATCGCCGGCCGCATCCTCGGCATGGGCGACGTGGTCTCGCTGGTCGAGCGCGCCGCCGCCAACATCGACGCCGAGAAGGCCGCGCGCACCGCCGAGCGCATGCGCAAGGGTCAGTTCGACCTCAACGACATGCGCGAGCAGCTGTTGCAGATGGCCAGCATGGGCGGCATCAGCGGGCTGATGGGCATGATGCCCGGCATCTCCAAGATGAAGAACCAGATCGCGGCCGCCGGCATCGACGACAAGATCCTGAAGCGCCAGGTCGCGGTGATCGATTCCATGACGCGCGACGAGCGCCGTCATCCCGATCTGCTCAAGGCGAGCCGCAAGAAGCGCATCGCCGCGGGTTCCGGCCAGAGCGTCGAGCAGGTCAACAAGCTGCTCAAGATGCACCGGAACATGGCCGACGTGATGAAGGCGATGGGCTCGGGCAAGCGCGGCCCGCTCGCCGGCATCGCACAGGCCATGGGCTTTGGCGGCGGCATGAAGCCGCCCTCGCCGGAAGAGATGAAGGCGCTGCAGGAAAAGATGCAGAGCGGCGGCGGTGGCCTGCCGAATCTGCCGAAGGATTTGCCGGCCGGGCTACGCCAGGGCCTGCCGAACGTTCCAGGGCTCACCGGGCTGAGTGGCAAGCCGATGCTGCCGGGCCTCGGCGGTTTCCCGGGCAAGAAGAAATGAGGAATTCGTCGCACGGGATCGCATCGGTCTCGCGCGACGCGGAATACCAATCAACCGAACAAAACGTACTTTAAAGGAGAACTGAATGTCCGTCGTCATCCGCCTCGCCCGCGCAGGCACCAAGAAGCGTCCCGTCTATCACGTCGTCGTCGCCGACTCCCGCTTTCCCCGCGATGGCCGCTTCATCGAGCGTCTCGGCTATTTCAACCCGCTGCTGCCGAAGGACAATGAGACCCGCCTCAAGCTCGACATGGACAAGGTGAAGGCCTGGCTCGCCAAGGGCGCGCAGCCGTCCGACCGCGTGTCGCGTTTCCTCGATGCCGCCGGCGTCAAGAAGCGCGAAGCGCGCAACAACCCCGAGAAGGCCGTGCCGCGCAAGGAGCGCAAGGCGCAGGCCGAAGCTGCCGCGAAGGGCTAAGCTAGATCATGTCGGCGCTGGTCTGCGTCGCGCGGATCGGCGCCGCGCATGGGGTGCGCGGTGCGGTCAAATTGTGGACCTTCACCGAAGATCCCTTTGCCGTGAAGCGGTACGGTCCGCTACTGTCCAAGGACGGCAAGCGCCAGTTCGAGGTCGCAACGGCGCGCGAGGCCAAAGATCATCTGATCGCGACGTTCAAGGGCGTCACGACCCGCGAAGAGGCCGAGCGCCTCAACGGCATCGAGCTCTACGTCGCACGCGACAAGCTGCCTGCGACCGACGACGACGAATATTACCACACCGATCTGATCGGGCTCGCCGCCGTCACCACGGAAGGCGATGCGCTCGGCCGTGTGCTCGCGATCCATAATTTCGGCGCCGGCGACATCATCGAGATCGCGCCGCCCAAAGGCGCGACGCTGCTGCTGCCGTTCACCAACGCGGTCGTGCCCGAGGTCGACATCGCCGGTGGCCGCGTCGTGATCGCGTTGCCGCAGGAGGTCGAGGGGGATGATGGCGATCCCTCCGCGAGTCGTCCCCGCGAAGGCGGGGACCCATAACTACAGATCGTGGTTTTGGCTAAGCTGGCGGCTCCGATCATCGCAAAACTGGCTGCGGTGATTATGGGTCCCGGGCTCGCGCTCCGCGCGCCCCGGGACGACGAGATCGGGAAACAATGACCAATCCCTCACCCTGGCGCGCGACGGTGCTGACGCTGTTCCCGGAGATGTTTCCGGGGCCGCTCGGCGTGAGCCTGGCCGGCCGGGCGCTGGCGTCCGGGCTCTGGGAGATCGAGGCGCGGGACATCAGGGCGTCGGCAACCGACCGCCACCGCAGCGTCGACGATACCCCGGCCGGCGGCGGGCCGGGCATGGTGCTGCGGGCGGATGTTCTGGCGGCGGCCATCGATGCCGCCGAGATTGCCCTTGAGCGGCCACGCCTGCTGATGAGCCCCCGGGGTCGGCCATTGACCCAGGCTCGCGTCACGGCGCTCGCCCAGGGCCCAGGCCCCCTGATCGTCTGCGGCCGGTTCGAGGGGATCGACCAGCGGGTCATCGACGCTCGGGGTCTCGAGGAGGTCTCGGTCGGCGATTATGTGCTGTCCGGGGGCGAAATCGCAGCTCTGGCCCTGATCGACGCCTGCGTGCGGCTGTTGCCGGGGGTGATGGGCAAGGAGGCCTCGGGAACCGAAGAAAGCTTCTCCGACGGCCTGCTCGAATACCCCCAATACACCCGTCCGCAGCTGTTCGAGGGGGCCCCGATCCCGGAGGTCCTGACCTCGGGCGACCACGCCAAGGTCGCGGCTTGGCGGCGGGCGCAATCCGAGGCCCTGACAGAGGCCCGGCGACCCGATTTATGGGCCCAGATCCCGGCAAAGGCCCCGAATCGGACCGGACGCCAAAAAACGCCAAAAAACAAGACAGACGGGTGACAAACGCTCCGGCTTGCCTTATAGGAGCGGCCACATCCGCAATAGCTGGATCGACGAATTTCGCGCAGCCCCCGTGTCTCGCGGCTGGGCGCGCCGATGGAGATTACCCCATGAACCTGATCCAACAGCTCGAAAAAGAGCAGTTCGACAAGCTGTCCGCCGGCAAGGACATCCCGGAATTCGGTCCCGGCGACACCGTGATCGTCAACGTGAAGGTCGTCGAAGGCGACCGCACCCGCGTGCAGGCCTATGAAGGGGTCTGCATCGGCCGTTCCGGCGGTGGCCTCAACGAGAGCTTCACCGTCCGCAAGATCTCCTACGGCGAGGGCGTCGAGCGCGTGTTCCCGGTGATGTCGCCGATGATCGACTCGATCAAGGTGGTGCGCCGCGGCAAGGTGCGTCGCGCCAAGCTCTATTACCTGCGTCAGCTGCGCGGCAAGTCGGCTCGTATCGTCGAGAAGACCGACCACGCCAAGGCCGTCAACGAGTAAGCTTTCGCTTACAGCCGGGTTTTTCGAAAGCGCGGGGCTCGGCTCCGCGCTTTTTTGTTTGCCCCGCTGTCATTGCGAGGAGCCCTTGCGACGAAGCAATCCAGACCGTCTCCGCGGATGCATTTCTGGATTGCTTCGCTGCGCTCGCAATGACGAACTTGAGACACTCGCGCTTTTACTCCCGCGTGCTATATATCCTTGGAATGTTTCCAGATCCGACCAGCCTCGCCCCCGTCAAGCGCATCGTCATCGACGATCGCTCGCGGCTGCCCGGCCGGTTCTTCGGACGCTTCGCGACCTCGGCAACGTCAGAGCTTAGCCGCGCAGCCTAAAAGCTGCGCTGACGATTTGTTGCCCGCGCGCCGCGCGCGCCTATCCGCTGACCCAACATTCTTTCGGAGCTCAAGCTCATGTCCAAGCCCACCACCCTGTACGACAAGATCTGGAACGACCATCTGGTGCACGAGGCCGAGGATGGCACCTGCCTGCTCTATATCGACCGCCATCTGGTGCACGAGGTGACCTCGCCGCAGGCGTTCGAAGGCCTGCGCGCCACGGGGCGCAAGGTCCACGCGCCCGAGAAGACGCTCGCCGTCGTCGATCACAACGTGCCGACCACCGATCGCACCAAGCCGAATCCCGATCCTGAAAGCATCGAGCAGATCAAGGCGCTGGCCGAGAACGCCAAGGAATTCGGCATCGAATATTACAACGAGTTCGACAAGCGCCAGGGCGTCGTCCACGTCATCGGCCCCGAGCAGGGCTTCACGCTGCCCGGCACCACCATCGTCTGCGGTGACAGTCACACCTCGACGCATGGTGCGTTCGGCGCGCTCGCTCACGGCATCGGCACCTCCGAGGTCGAGCATGTGCTGGCGACGCAGACGCTGATCCAGAAGAAGGCCAAGAACATGCGCGTCACCGTCGACGGCAAATTGCCGGACGGCGTGACGGGCAAGGACATCATCCTCGCCATCATCGGCGAGATCGGCACCGCAGGCGGTACCGGCTACGTGCTGGAATATGGCGGCGACGCGATCCAGGCGCTGTCGATGGAAGGCCGCATGACGGTCTGCAACATGTCGATCGAAGGCGGCGCGCGCGCCGGCCTGGTCGCGCCCGACCAGAAGGCGTTCGACTTCCTGCGTGGCCGCCCCAAGGCACCAAAGGGCGCGGACTGGGATGCGGCGATGCGCTACTGGGAAAAGCTGCGCTCCGACGAGGGCGCGCATTTCGATCACGAACTGCGCCTCGACGCGGCCAAGCTGCCGCCGATCGTGACTTGGGGCACTTCGCCTGAGGACGTGATCTCGGTGACGGGCTTCGTTCCGGACCCCGACAAGATCGCGGACGAAGCCAAGCGCCTCTCCAAGCATCGCGCGCTGAAGTACATGGGCCTGACGGCGGGAACCAAAATCACCGACATCAAGGTCGATCGCATCTTCATCGGCTCCTGCACCAACGGCCGCATCGAGGATCTGCGCGCCGCCGCCAAGATCGCGGAAGGCAAGCAAGTCTCGGCCAACGTCAACGCCATGGTCGTGCCTGGCTCCGGCCTCGTGAAGGAGCAGGCCGAGGCCGAAGGTCTGGACAAGATCTTCCTCAAGGCCGGCTTCGAATGGCGCGAGCCGGGCTGCTCGATGTGCCTTGCGATGAACCCGGACAAGCTGGCTCCGGAAGAACGTTGCGCCTCGACCTCGAACCGCAACTTCGAGGGACGCCAGGGCTTCAAGGGCCGCACCCATCTGGTGTCGCCGGCGATGGCGGCAGCGGCGGCGATCGCGGGTCACTTCGTCGACGTCAGGGACTGGCGCTAGGCCACTCCTTGCAATTGTAGCGATCGCGGCAAACCGCCGTTACACGATCGCCTGACACTCTCGTCCTCGCGAGGTTTTCGCGAGGACGCGCGCCAATGGCCAACAAGCCTGAATATGTCGACCTGATCGGCGAAGCCACGCGGCAGCACCGCCGGCGCGCGCCACGATTGCGCATCATTGCCAAGCCGGAGGTCGAGGAGACCTCGAAGCTCAGCCACTGGCCGCCCGCGATGTTCAAGCAGTGGAAGATCGAGAATTTGATGCCGTGGAAAGCTTCGTCATGGAAGCTGAAGGATTGGCTTTAGCCGCCAGGCAAACAAAGGACGCCGATGAGGCGCCCTTTTCACGTCGATCTTGCTTACCAATAGCGATACGGATGGTGCCAACGATGCCAGCGGCAGATGCGGCGCGGGCCGTAATAGGTCCAGATGACCCGGCAGCGGCGCGGATGATGGTAAGCGGGATAATAGCCGCCGACATAATAGCGCCGGTGGAAGTGGCGGTGGCCGTAATGATGAGGCCGGTAGATCCCGTAGCGATGGAATCCGCCGTAACGGTGAACGCCACCATAGCGGTGAAGCCCGCCATAGCGATAGCCGCCGCCGTGGAAGGCCGGCGCGGCGCGGAAGCCGCCGATATGGCCGCCGTGAAATCCACCGCCGCGAAAACCGCCGACATGTCCTCCGCCGCCGCGGAACCCTCCGCCACCGTGAAAATGCCCGCCGCCATGTCCACCGCCACCGTGGCGAACCTGCGTGACGAGGTCGTCGGTCGCCGCCTTCGTCGCAGGTGACGTCGCCGGATTGATCAACGTCAGCGCTTCAGCACGGCGCGCGGTTCCGGCCGACAGCATCAACGTCGCGGCCGCCGCAATCCCGAGCAGACGCATCGGCCCTATCCTGAAACCCAAACTCGTCAGCATGGAATTCTCCCTGAATCTGAACAGTGGAATTGCGATGCTCGTTCCCGGCCCGCATCATCCCTGTTCATTGCAGTCGCGCCCGGGATTAAATTGCAGACAGCGATGTGAATGCGCCATGAATGAACAAGGCCGGCAATTGCGATGCGACGCGGTGCCGCGACGAAGGAGTTTTGAAAGATGACCGTCTACGCAATCGCGCAACTGAAGATGACGGACCGCGCGGCCTATGACCGCTATCAGGCGCGCTTCTTCGACGTGTTCAGGAAGTATGACGGCCGGCTGCTCGCCGCCGATGAACGCCCGCGCGTGCTCGAAGGGGCCTGGCCGCACGACAAGCTGGTGATGATGTCGTTTCCGGACGAGGCCGCTTTCCTCGCCTTCTCGACATCACCCGACTACGAGGAGATCTCGCGCGACCGCAAGGCCGGCGCGCAGGCGACCGTGCTGCTGGTCAGGGGATTTACGCCCTCCGGCTAGCGTCATCAGAACGGCCCAAAGCCGAACACGAACGGTGCGGGCACGCGGTAAGGATAGGGACGGTAGTGGACCGGCCGCGCGTAATAGCGCGGATCACGGCGCGCGGCAGGCCGTACGAGATAGGTCCGCGCGGGCCGTCGCACATCGAAAATTGCGATCCCCGCCGAGGCCTCCGGAACCGTCACCACTGGTGCCGCGGACGCGCGAGGCAGACTGACGGCAAGCGCGACGGCAACGGCCAATGCAAACCATCTCGCCATGACGCCTCCTTGAGGCTCCTGTGCTGCGCGCCGGCGTCCTATCAACGCTAACCGGGGCGCCAAAAGCAGCTCACGCGCGGCACGATCACCGTGCCGCTCGGCCGAAATTCCTGGACATAGGTCGCGTTGCATTCGCGGACGGCATTGGGGCCGGGATTGTAGCGCGGATAGACGCCGTCAGGGCTGTAATAGGGCGTCACACGCAAGCGCGGCGGGGGCCGCTTGCGCGGCCGTGCATCAGGCGGGACCGCCTGGGCGAGACGGAACTCAGGGCCCGCCGCCGTCTGGGCCTCGGCGCTACCCCAAAATTGCGAAAACAACCCCATGCACAGTAGCGTCAGCGCTGTTTTTGCTCGCATTTTCTTGCCCACCCGAAACCCTCAATCGAGGCCCACGCTCCCCGTTTTGGCGGCGCCCGTCAACCTCGACGCGCTTATAAAGCGGGATGCATCAGCGGGAAACCCGCGCTAAGAGAGCCCCATGTGGACGGAATTGAAAGCGCCCTCGCTGGCCGAGATGGAAGCGACGGCGCATGAGATCTTCGAGCGCCTGCCGGCGGAGTTTCGCGGGCTGTGCGAGGGCGTGATCCTTCGCGTCGAGGACTTCCCGACCGAGGAGGTCCTGGACGAGATGGAATGCGAGAGCGAGTTCGACCTGCTCGGCCTGTTCCAGGGCGTCGGCCTGCCGCAGCAGAGCCTTGGCGACGTGGCGCGGCTGCCCAACATGGTCTGGCTCTACCGCCGGCCGATCCTGGATTACTGGGCCGAGCACGACGAGAGCCTCGGCCATATCGTCCGCCACGTCCTGATCCACGAGATCGGCCACCATTTCGGGCTGTCGGACGACGATATGGAAGCGATCGAGGCTCAAGCAGACTAGATCTGCCGAATTCGGCCTAGGATTCCCGCCTCGATCGCGATAAATACCGGTTCCCTGAACCACCCCCGGAAAGCCCAACCATGGACAAGTTCACCACGCTGGAAGGCGTCGCGGCGCCGCTGAAGATCATCAATGTCGACACCGACATGATCATTCCGAAGCAGTACCTCAAGACCATCAAGCGGACCGGCCTTGGCAAGGGGCTCTTCTCCGAGCAGCGCTACAAGGACGACGGCAGCGAGAACCCGGATTTCGTGCTGAACCAGCCCGCCTATCGCAATTCGAAGGTGCTGGTGGCCGGCGACAATTTCGGCTGCGGCTCGAGCCGCGAGCACGCGCCCTGGGCGCTGCTCGACTTCGGCATCCGCTGCGTGATCTCGACCTCGTTCGGCGACATCTTCTACAACAACTGTTTCAAGAACGGCATTCTGCCGATCCGCGTTTCGCAGGAAGACCTCGACAAGCTGTTCGACGACGCCGAGCGCGGCGCCAATGCGACGCTGACGATCGACCTGCCGAACCAGGAGATCCGCGGCCCCGACGGCGGCAAGGTGAAGTTCGAGATCGATCCGTTCCGCAAGCACTGCCTGATCAACGGCCTCGACGACATCGGTCTCACCATGGAGAAGAAGTCCTCGATCGACACCTATGAGGACAAGCTCAAGCGCGAACGCGCCTGGGCCTGAGTTCGCGTCGTCATTCGAGCCCCGGTGCTGTCGCGCCGGGGCTTTTTCTTTGCCTTAAATATTATAGCTTCTGCACATGCTGCCCGACATCGTCACCTTCTGGCACGGCTCAATGGATGCGCTGCGCCAGACCTGTCTGCGCTCGCAGCTGGCGGCCGGCCACAAGGTTACGGTCTACAGCTTCGACACCATTCCCGGCCTGCCCGCCGGCGTCGCCAATGCGGATGCCGAAGCGATCCTGCCGCACGCGTTCTCTGAGCGCTTGCGGCCGCCGCAACCGGATGGAAGCTGGCGCGACTGGACCACGCTGCAGTTCAGCGATTTCTTCCGCATGAAGCTGATGGCGAAAGGCCTCGGCCTCTGGCTCGACGCCGACGTGCTGCTGCTCAAACCCGTCGAGATCGATCCGGCAAAGCCCTATTTCGCGTGGGAGCGGCCGCGCCAGCTCGGCAATTCCGTGATCTACCTGCCGCCCGGGCACGGCATCGTTGCAGCCTTCGAGGAACTGATGGAGCAGGAGGAGCTGACGCCGAACTGGCTGTCGGTCCGCCATCGCATCACCTTCATGATGCGGCGCCTGCGCGGCGGCTCGAGCCGTCTTGCGGATATCCGCGTCGCGATCTTCGGGCCCGCGGCCCTCACCGCGCTCGCGCGCCGAACCGGCGAACTCGCCTGCGCGCTGCCGAAGCAATCGTTCTACGCCGTGCATGCCGAGCCAAAACTGTTCTTCGATCCCTCGAGCTATCTCGGCCTCGTCACCAACCCGGAGATCATCGGCCTGCACATCTCGCCGAAGGGCCGCGGCGGCGAAAAGCCGATTCCGGGCAGCCTGTATGCCTGGGCGGCGGAGCGGTTCGTGTAACTCTCCGTTCTTGTCCCGGACGCGGTGCGGCATGCAATGCCGCTCCGCAGAGCCGGGACCCAGCAAGTGGCGAGATGGGCCCCGGCTCAGCGGCGCACCACTGCGTGCTGCGCCGCGTCCGGGGCGAGAGCAATTTCCTCGCGCTCTTCTCAATTTGATCCAGCGCAACGCGCCTCCTGCAACATTGTGCGTAATTCGCTCCAATTCCGCTGTCCGAAGGGAGCTTTCCATGAGCACCGCAAGCAGGCCTTATCCCATCGTCCAGGACCTCATCGACTCCTTTGCGAGCTGGCTGAAGCATCGCCGCGAGCTGAACGAGATCAGGCAGCTCGATCGCGCCGATTTCGACCGGATCGCGAGCGACCTGCGAATCGCGCCTGACGATCTGGAGGAGCTGGTCCGTCACGGCAAGCATTCCGCCGACGAGTTGCCGATGATGCTGCAGCAGCTCGGCATCAGTGCCGAAGGCCTCGGCCGCGCACAGCCGCTGCTGCTCCGCGACATGGAGCGGGTTTGTTCGCTTTGCGCCCACAAGGCACAATGCGACCGCGATCTCGCCGACGGCACCGCCGCGGAGAACTATCACGGCTATTGCGGCAACGCGTCGACGCTGGAGTCGCTCGATCGTGCCGACGTCGCGCCGCGCTGAGCGGCGCGGGAGATCCCCGGCCAGCCGCGTGCTTCTCCATTTGCGCAGCGGAGAATGCTCGACGCGGCCGCTGACCTGATCAGGCCCGACCCGCCATCGCCGCGGCTTCCGCCGCGGCGCGCTGCATACTGGTCGACATCTCGTTCGTCACCGTGCTCTGCTCCTCGATCGCCGCGGCGGTCGACGTCACGTATTCGCTGACATTGTTGATCGCCTGCTTGATCGAGCTGAGCGCGCCGACGACGTCGCCCGAGATCTGGTTGAGGCTCCCGATCTCCTGACCGATCTTGTCGGTCGCCTGCTTGGCCTGGTTGGCGAGGCCCTTCACCTCGGAAGCGACGACAGCGAAGCCGCGGCCGGCCTCACCGGCGCGGGCGGATTCGATCGTCGCGTTGAGCGCGAGCAGATTGATCTGTCCGGTGATGTTGCTGATCATCTCGACGATGCCGCTCATCGCCTGCGCGGCGTCGGTGAGACGCTGGGCCTGCGCGTCGGCAGAGGAGACCTGCTCCACGGCGCCTGCTGCCGTCTCGCGTGACTTCGTCATGGCCTCGGAGATTTCGCGAACGGAGGCGTTCAGCTCTTCCGAGCCGGCGGCGACGGATTCCATCATGGAACGGACGCGCTCATTGCCCATGCGAACGAGCACCTGTTGCGTGGTGTCGGTCGCGTATTTCACGACCTTGAAGGGCTTGCCGTTGAGATCGAGGATCGGATTGTAGGAAGCTTGGATGTAAACCTCCCTGCCGCCCTTGCCGATGCGCTTGTATTCGGCCGCCTGGTATTCACCGCGGTTGAGCGCGGCCCAGAACTCGCGATAGGCCGCACCGTCGCGCTCACTGGGCTCGACGAACATGCTGTGGTGCCTGCCCTTGATCTCCGCCAGCGAATAGCCGAGCGCACCGAGAAAATTGCCATTGGCGGTGATGATCGTGCCGTCCATGTTGAACTCGATCACGGCCTGGGCCTTGTCGATCGCCGCGATCTGGCCGGCGAGATCTGCATTCTTCAGTTTCTCCGCCGTGACGTCAGTGGCGAACTTGACCACGCCGTACGGCTTGCCGGTCTCGTCGAGCAGCGGATTGTAGGAGGCAAGAATCCAGACCTCGCGGCCGCCCTTGCCGATGCGCTTGAACTCGCCGGCCTGGTACTCGCCCCGGTCGAGCGCGGCCCAGAAGTCGCGATAGGCCGTGCCGTTGCGGTCGGCCTCGGCGACGAACAGGCTGTGGTGCTTACCCTCGATTTCCGACAATGAATAGCCGAGCGCGCTGCAGAAATTCTCGTTGGCGGTGACGATGGTGCCGTCGAGCTTGAACTCGATCACGGCCTGGGCGCGGCTGATGGCGGCAATCTTCGACGCATCCGTCATGCTCCGGATCTTCTTCGCGGTGATGTCGGTCGCGACCTTGGCGACCATCACCGTCTTACCGTTGCCGTCGAAGACCGGATTGTAGGATGCTTCGATCCAGACTTCACGACCGCCATTCGCGATCCGTTTGAACTCGCGCGCCTGATACTCGCCACGGTTCAATGCCGCCCAGAACGCCTTGTACTCGGCGCTGTCGCGCTGGTCGGCCGGCACGAACATGGAATGGTGCTTGCCCTTGATCTCGTCAAGCCGATAGCCGAGGGCGTCGAGAAAATTCTTGTTGGCTGCGATGATCGTGCCATCCAGATTGAATTCGATCATAGCCTGGGATCGGCCGATCGCATCGATCCGCGCTTGTGCATCAACCTGGGACTTGCGACCAAACATTTATCTTGCTCCAAAATTGATGTTCAGGCCGCCGCACAGAGCGAACCGGCCTCTCAGCATTCACTGTCTTCGCGGAGCGCGCGGTCCGAGTTTCGCTCGACGGGCGGTCCGTTTGAACGGAGCAGATATCTGAATCGAATTATCAGAGTATTTGTCCGATCGCAGACACAATGGCCGCTTTTTGCCAAGGCGATTAACCTGACAGCGACACACGACGACCTCGGCGGCGCCATCGGTCCTGAGGTGCGAAGGTGACGCTAAATTCGCTATCGGTATTCGGCAAAACGTCGATCGCGAGCCACCAAATGCGCAGCTCGCATGGCCGCGCATGGCCGATGCGCGAGCGAAAAGAAATGAATTCGCATAGAAAGTCCCGGCAATTTGTCGCACCGGCAAGCAACTGCCCGCTGTTGCGCGGCATGTGATCAGTCACGACCGCCGGCCGTTCCGTGCAATCTCCAATTGGTAGCGCTCGGATTGCGATTCAGTAGTTTTGGCATTTTGAGGGTTCTGATTTGGGCTCCGTGTCCTATCTTGACCGCTATGCTTTGCTACGATCGCGCGACAGCGAGTACGCGCGCGACCGCCTGTTCGCAGCGTATGGCGCCGATCGGTTCGAGACGCATGACCGCGAGTTCGGTATTCAGGCCAATCTTGCCCGCTTGAGTTCGATCGGCCTCGCCTTCTGCGCCTACGATGGTGCCGCGTCACTTTCCTTTCCGGAATCGCAGATCCTCCGCCAGTTCTTCTCCATTCAGGGAGCCGCCCGCCTCAGGACCAAAGCACATAACCAGCCGATCGCGGCCTGGAGCCCGATGATCCGCGGCGACGCCAGGCTCGATCTCGACTTTGCGCCGGGCTACCGGCAACTGGTGCTGAGGATGGATGCCACCGCACTGGAGCGTCTGGCGAAGAGCCTGGTCGGCGACGACAGCAGCACGAAGCTGCATTTCGTCGACGGCAACGCCGATCCGGCGATGATGGCGCATGTGCGCCAGGACGTCTTCAGATTTGCCGAGGAGCTGGAACGGTTCGGACAGGATTACGCGCCCATAGCCATCGCCGAGCTCGAGCGGGCGCTGATGGTGCGAATTCTTCTGGCAAATCCGCACAGCTTCTCGGATCGGCTTCACCGCGCTCCGCCCCGCGCCAATCGGACCGTGGTCGATCTCGTGGAGTCCTATATCGCGGCGCATTGGGACGAGCCGCTCGATCTGGAAGAGATCGCCGAGATCGCCAATGTGAGCGTGCGGACGGTTTTCCGCGAATTCTCCGATGCTGGACGGGGATCACCCGGCCAGTTCGCGCGGCGCATTCGGCTCGACCGCGCGGCGGAACTGTTGCGACGACCCGACGAGCAAACCAGCGTGCTGGCCGTGGCGTTCAAATGCGGCTTTCAGAACCTTGGCCGCTTCGCATCCGAATATCGTCGGACCGTGGGTGAGCTGCCATCCGAGACGTTGAAGAATGCGAGACGCAGGCAGTAAGGGACCCGCGCGCTCAACGACGGCGCCGCGCTGCGAATGAGCAACGCGTCGTCTTGAATGGCGCGGCAGCTGAGTACGTCCTCAACCCTTCCCCATCGCTGCGATCGCGTCCGCGATCTCGATCGTGCGCCGCGCCATGTCGGCGTGCAGGCGCTCCACCATCGCGCCGTCCAACCGGATCGCGCCGCGCGAGACGTTCTCCGGCAGTTCGAACGCCGCGATGATTTTTCGCGCGCGCGCGATGTCCTCTTCGGGCGGGGTGAAGATCGCGTTGCAGGCGTCGATGTGCGAGGGGTGGATCAGCGTCTTGCCGTCGAAACCGAGATCGCGGCCTTGCGCGCATTCGGTGGCAAAACCGTCGGGATTGGCGATGTCGCTGTAGGGGCCGTCGAGGATTTCGAGGCCATGAGCGCGCGTCGCCAGGATGCAGTGGGTGATCATCGGAATCATCGCGGCGCGGCCCGGCAGCATCCTGATGCGCGTCTCGCGCGAGATGTCGTTCGGACCGAACACGAAACCGGAAAGCCGCCGCGAGGGATCGCGCCCCGCCTCGGCCAGTTCCTCCGCATGCAGCACCGCGCGCGCGGTCTCGATCATGGCCCAGACCTTCACCGTCGGGGCTGCGCCAAGTTCGGTGAGACGAAAGCCTATCCTGTCGAGATCTTCGATGCTTGAAACTTTTGGAACCAGGATGCCGTCGGGCGAGGCCTTGGCGGCCATCGCGACGTCGTCGGCCCACCAGGGTGTGTCGAGGCCGTTGGTGCGGATCAGGATCTCGCGCTTGCCGAACCCCTTGGCCGCGATGGCAGCCGCGATCCCATCGCGCGCAGCGGCCTTGGCGTCGGGGGCGACGGAGTCTTCGAGATCAAGGATCAGGCCGTCGGCGGCAAGGTTGCGCGCCTTTTCCAGCGCGCGGGGATTGGAGCCGGGCATGAACAAATGGCTGCGGCGCGGACGGGTCATGCAAGCGTTCCTTCCGGTTTCCTCAAACGGGATCTCGACCGGAGCCGATAGCACCTGGCCTGCCTGTTCGAAAGGCTTGTTCGCCCCCGCGGTATATGATTAGGCATAGGCCATGATGACATTCCCGAAGCATTTGCTGGAAGGCTATCAGGCCTTCGCCACCCAGCGGCTGCCGACCGAGCAGAGCCGCTACCGCGACCTGTCGGTGAAGGGGCAGTTTCCGGAAGTGATGGTGATCGGCTGCTGTGACAGCCGCGTCTCGCCCGAGGTGATCTTCGACGTCGGCCCGGGCGAATTGTTCGTGGTCCGCAACATCGCCAATCTGGTGCCGGTGTATCAGCCCGACGGCAACGCCCACGGCGTCTCGGCCGCGCTGGAATATGCGGTGACGGTGCTGAAGGTGAAGCACATCGTGGTGCTCGGCCACGCCCAATGCGGCGGCATCCGCGCCTTCGTCGACAAGATCGAGCCGCTCACGCCCGGCGACTTCATCGGCAAATGGATGCAGATGTTCATCAAGCCAGGCGAAGTGGTCGAGCAGCGCGACCACGAGACCATGGCGCAATTCGTCGAACGGATCGAGAAGGCCGCGGTGTTCCGCAGCCTGGAAAACCTCATGACGTTCCCGTTCGTGCAGAAGGCGGTCGACAGCGGCCAGATGCAGACCCACGGCGCCTATTTCGGCGTCGCGGAGGGATCGCTGTTCGTGCTCGACAAGGCGAGCAAGGAATTCAAGAACGCGCGGAACGTGGTGTAGGCCTGCGTCGGCTCGGCTTGAAGTCGTAGGGGGCAAAGGCGCAACGCGCCGTGCCCACCATCTCTGCCGATCGAAAAACGCAGATGGTGGGCACGCTTCGCTGTGCCCACCCGACAAGATCTCGCTACGGCAGCGTCAGGCCGCCTTCTTCTTCGCGCTGATCAGTTTGCGGTTGATCAGCACTTCCGCGATCTGGATCGCGTTGAGGGCTGCGCCCTTGCGGAGGTTGTCCGACACGCACCACAGCACGAGGCCATTCTCCACCGTCGCGTCCTCGCGGATGCGGCTGATGTAGGTGGCGTCCTCGCCGGCCGCTTCGTACGGCGTGGCGTAGCCACCGGGCTCGTGCTTGTCGATGACGAGGCAGCCGGGCGACTTGCGCAGGATGTCGCGCGCTTCATCCGCGCTGATCGGATTCTCGAACTCGATGTTGACGGCTTCGGAGTGGCCAACAAACACCGGCACGCGCACGCAGGTGGCGGAGAGCTTGATCTTGGAATCAAGGATCTTCTTGGTCTCCGCCATCATCTTCCACTCTTCCTTGGTGTAGCCGTCCTCCATGAAGACGTCGATCTGGGGGATGATGTTGAAGGCGATGCGCGCGGGAAACTTCTTATTGACGATCTCGCTGTTGGTGTAGACGGCCTTGGTCTGCGAGAACAGCTCGTCCATCGCGTCCTTGCCGGCGCCCGACACCGATTGATAGGTCGAGACCACCACACGCTTGATCGTCGCCTTGTCGTGCAGCGGCTTCAGCGCGACCACGAGCTGCGCGGTCGAGCAATTCGGGTTGGCGATGATGTTCTTCTTCTTGAAGCCGGCAGTCGCATCCGCGTTCACTTCGGGAACGATCAGCGGCACGTCCGGGTCCATGCGCCAGGCCGAGGAATTGTCGATCACGAC
The DNA here is from genome assembly GCF_003020125.1 of Bradyrhizobium sp. MOS003. Classification (GTDB taxonomy): domain Bacteria; phylum Pseudomonadota; class Alphaproteobacteria; order Rhizobiales; family Xanthobacteraceae; genus Bradyrhizobium. Next base: position 95,079 of record NZ_PYFW01000001.1, read on the forward strand.
AGCGCCGGCGGCGCCGATCTTCGGCGACCATTCCTTCGACACCTCGCCGCCGGCCGACATCAGGCAGATGTCGACGTCGGAGAAGTCGTAATGCTCGAGCGCCTTGCACTTCAGGGTGCGGTCGCCATAGGAGACCTCGACGCCGACGCTGCGGCGTGACGCCAAAGCCACGACCTCGTCCGCGGGGAATTTGCGCTCGTCGAGAATGTTGAGCATTTCCCGTCCGACATTGCCGGTCGCGCCGACGACTGCGACTTTGTAACCCATCGTTCACTCTCCGATGAAATAGCCCGTTCCCGAAGCTGACGCTTAAACAGGAAGAGCAGCGCTTCTATGCGAGAACCAGCTGCAAGACAACGTTGGACCATGCCTTAGGGACGTGGATGCACTCGCTCGAGGCCGGCACGGCCGCAATCCCCACCCGGACCAGTCTCTATCTGACGCTGGCGGCCTTCGCCGACGAGGTGGTCGGCACGCTGGCACGTCTGATTGCCTATGTGGGGACGCTCGCTCTGTTTGCCATCCTCGCCCTCGCCGCGCTCGGCCAGCTGCCCGAACTGCGCGACGACGAGCCGGCGCTGCGGCCGGGCTGGAGCACGGCCGACCGCTCGCACCCGGCCTTCGCCCTGAGCCGGATCGATTCATCAGAAAAAACAGCCTCTTACACCATCCTTCGGCATCCCGAAGGCGGCCGCAAAGACGTCATGCGCTGGACGAGTGCGGCGGACCACCCGCTGGCCGAGCTCGAAATCTATCGGGAAGGGGGCGAATTCGACGTGACCCGTCCTGTCGCGATGGACCTCGCCGTCCAGATGGGCCTCGGGGCGCCCACCCCGCTCGAGCAGGCCGGCCTGATCGAGACGAAATTCGGCCCCGTCGCTCTGTTCCGGCCGATTGGCACGGACAAGGGGACGCCGGCCTGCCTCGGCTACCTCAAGCGCAACGAGGAGCCAGGCTTGCAGATCTCCGGCTTCTCCTGCCAGGGCGATACAATGCCCGCCCGGCGTGCGGCGATCGCCTGCACGCTGAACCGGCTGACGCTGCTGACCTCAGGCAACGAGCCGAAGCTGGCGGAATTGTTCGCGCGTGCCGAGCTGAAGCGCCGTGCTTGCGACCCCGCGGGCTCGCCGGACTGGCTGCTGGGCGCGGCAAACGCGCAATTGCGCGGGGCGCTTTGACTTACGTCAAGCTCCTGCATCAAGCTCAAGTGGCTGGTATTGATGCAACTTTTGTCAGCGCGCACGATTATTCCAAGCCGGTGTGACCCAATAGACCTAGTTGCGCTCACCCCGGCCGGGCTAGTATGGGGATGAAATCGACTGGCGGCCTGCCGCCTGAAGGGGACGTGATGAGCTCGAAATTCTCTGCCAAATTGGCGACCATGCTTGCAGCGGGCGCCGTGATTGCAACGTCCCTCGTGACGCCCGCCTCGGCCGACAACAAGACCAAGCGCTATGACGAGCGTGGCCGGCACTATTACGGCCCGAGCGGCCCCAACGCCGTCTACCAGCAGGGCCGTACCCGCATCTATGTGAGCAAGCGTTCCTGGCTCGACGGCGGCACCGAGGTCAATCCGGGCGACCGCAAGTTCTCCGACTACGCCTTCCCGCCGGCCGTGGGCTATCCGTCCTTCGCCCGCGAGAATCTCAATCGCCCGATCGACCGCCAGCCACTCTCGCCGCCGCAGGACGTCGGCGGCTATCCGCAGAATTTCCCGCTGTACTGAGCGGCGTTATCGACCGAATCAAAATGGCCGGGCTCGCGCCCGGCCATTTTTGTTTTTGCGAGGTGCGTCCTTCTTATGCGTTGGCTGCCGGATCATAGCGCCTGCAAAAGTCCTCAATCTCCTCGGAGCGAAAATCGCCCAGGCGCTCGAAGATGAGCTCGTCCGGCCAATCCCACCAGGCAATGCGGCGCAGGCTGTGGGCAACGGTATCGTCAAAGCGCTTGCGGATGGGGCGCGCGGGAACGCCGCCGACGATCGTGTAGGGCTCGACATCGCGGCTGACGACCGCGCCCGCCGCAATCACCGCGCCGTCGCCGACAGTCACGCCGGGCAGCAGGATGGCGGCGTGCCCGATCCAGACATCATTGCCGACGATGACGCGGTCGCCGCGACGGTCCGCGAAGAAGTCACGGTCGCGCGTCACGCCCGCCTCGTAATATTCCGGGCAATAGGTGAAGCGATGCTGCGACGGCCGGCCCATCGGATGATTGGGCGCACCGATCCGCACCGAATTGGCGATGGCCGTGAACTTGCCGATTTGCGCGTCGGCGACCTCGCAATTCTCGCCGAGATAGGAGTAGTCGCCGAGCGAGGCATATTCGATGCGGGTGTTGCCGAGAATTTCGCAGCGCCGCCCGATCTGCGCCTCGCGCTGGCGCACCGTGTCATGGATGATGGTTTCCGCGAGCTTGGGGCGGGGCGTGTCCATGATTTAGCTCCGGGAGCAGGTGCCGTAGGGTGGGCAAAGGCGCGAAGCGCCGTGCCCACCATCTCTGTTCAACAGTTAGGAAGTGGTGGGCACGCTTGCGCTTTGCCCACCCTACGAAAGCCGTGCAAACCTCACGCGTGCAGCTTTTGCAATTCCTTCAGGATCGCTTCGCCCATCTGCGTGGTCGAGGCGGCCGTGGTGCCCTCCGACTTGATGTCGGCGGTGCGCAGGCCGCTGGCGAGCACCGCGGCGATCGCGGCATCGACCTTGTCGGCGAGCGCGCCCATGTCGAAGGAATAGCGCAGCGCCATGCCAAAGGACGAGATCATCGCGATCGGATTGGCGAGGCCCTGGCCTGCGATATCAGGCGCCGAGCCGTGCACGGGCTCGTACAGCGCCTTGCGCTTCTTGGTCTTCACATCGACCTCGCCGAGCGAGGCCGACGGCAGCATGCCGAGCGACCCCGTCAGCATCGCGGCAATGTCGGACAGCATGTCGCCGAACAGATTGTCGGTGACGATGACGTCGAACTGCTTCGGCGCCTTCACCAGCATCATGCCGCCGGAATCGGCGAGCTGATGCTCGAGCGTGACGTCAGGGTATTCGCGCTTGTGGACCGCCGTCATGACCTCGTTCCAGAGCACGCCCGACTTCATGACGTTGCGCTTTTCCATCGACGTCACCTTGTTCTTGCGCTTCCGCGCGAGTTCGAAGGCGACGCGGCCGATGCGCTCGATCTCATAGGTGTCGTAGACCTGGGTATCGATGGCCCGCTTCTGGCCGTTGCCGAGATCGGTGATGGTCTTGGGCTCGCCGAAATAGACGCCGCCGGTGAGCTCGCGCACGATCATGATGTCGAGGCCTTCGACGGCCTCACGCTTCAGGCTCGATGCATCGGCCAACGCCGGGTAGCACACGGCGGGACGCAGGTTGGCAAACAGAGCCAGATCCTTGCGCAGCCGCAGCAGGCCGGCTTCAGGGCGCACCTCGTAGGGCACCGCGTCCCACTTCGGACCGCCGACCGCGCCGAAGATGATGGCATCGGCGGCAAGCGCCTTGGCCATGTCGCCCTCGGAGATCGAGACCTTGTGAGCGTCATAGGCGGAGCCGCCGACGAGGCCGGTGTCGGTCTCGAATTTGGCGATCCCGGCCGAATTGAGCCAGTCGATCAGCCGCTTCACCTCGCCCATCACCTCGGGGCCGATACCGTCGCCGGGAAGCAGCAGCAGTTTCTGGGTCGCCATGGTCGTGTCCTCAGTGTTTCCCTGTCATTGCCGGGCTTGACCCGGCAATCCATCGGTCTGCGACGATGATGGATGCCCGGGTCAAGCCCGGGCATGACGGGCAGGATGAATTTCGGCCGGATTGCTAGAGCGGCGTTGCGCGCTTGGCAAGACACCATTGCCGCGCCACGGCTGTGCAAGCCGGGCGGGGCCTGCCACAGTGGAGGCTGCCGGAGTATCCCTTGCACACCCCTGATCGCCCCCCGCCCGACGCACATCCTGCGCGGCTGATCCTGACCCTGTCGCTGGCGGCGACGGTGGGGCTTGGAATCGGCCGCTTTGCCTATGCCCTGGTGCTGCCGGACATGCGGGAGGACCTCGGCTGGTCCTACTCGGCAGCCGGATTCATGAACACCATCAACGCCGTCGGCTATCTCGTCGGCGCGCTGGTGGCCTCGCGCCTGATCCAGCGCGTCGGCTGGGCGGCCGCGATCCGCGGCGGAACGTTGGCCTGCGTCGCCGCACTCGCGACCTGCGCGCTGACGGGGAATTTCGTCGCGCTGAGCCTGGCGCGCCTCGTGCTGGGCCTCGGCGCCGCGGCCGGGTTCGTCGCCGGTAGCGCGCTCGCGGCAACCATCGCCCAGTCGCGCCCCGAGCGGGCCAATTTCCTGCTCAGCCTGTTCTATGCCGGGCCCGGCATCGGCATTCTGTCCTCCGGGCTGATCGCCCCGTTCACGCTGCAATATTTCGGGCCGGGCTCATGGTGGATCGTCTGGTGGGCGCTGACGCTGCTGTCCATCGCGATGGCGATCCCGCTGTTCCTGATTCGCATCGATAGCAGCGTCCGCTTCTCCGAAGGCAGCCACGCGTCGTTCGCAGTTTTCCCCGTGCTGATCTATCTCGCCGGCTACTTCCTGTTCGGCGCCGGCTACATCGCCTACATGACCTTCATGATCGCCTATGTGCGCGACGGCGGCGGCGGAGCCACAGCGCAGGCGGCGTTCTGGGGCCTGATCGGCCTGTCCGCTTTCGTCACGCCGTGGGCCTGGCGCGGCGTGCTGGCGCTCGATCGCGGCGGATTGCCCACCGCCATCATCCTCGGCACCAACGCACTGGGTGCGGCGCTGCCGATGCTCGGGCATTCGCCGGCGTGGCTCGCGGTCTCGGCGATCGTGTTCGGCGTCGCCTTCTTCGCCGTGGTCGGTTCGACCACCGCCTTCGTCCGCTTCAACTATCCACCGGCAATGTGGCCGACCGCAATCGCGGCAATGACGATCTCGTTCGGCGTCGGCCAGACGCTGGGGCCGATCGTGGTCGGCGCCATCACGGACGCGCTGGGTAGCTTGAGCTACGCGCTCAATGTATCGGCGGCATTGCTGGCGCTGGGGGCGGTCGCGGCGTTGTGCCAGCGGAAGGTGGGGCCGGCCAAGCAATCGGTGCCGTAGGGTGGGACAAAGGCGAACTTGTGCCGTGCCCACCATCTCTCTCGAATCGCAACAAATGCGTGGGCGCGCTTCGCTTTGCCCACCCTACGAAACTACGGCAGCGGTCCTAGCTCCCGCTGAACGAATTATACCCCTGGTCTTCCCAATAGCCGCCCTTGTAGTCGTTGGTGACTTCCATCGAGACGACGTATTTCGGGTTCTTGAAGCCGAGCTTTGTCGGCACGCGGATCTTCATCGGGAAGCCGTAGGCGCGCGGCAGGATCTCGTTCGCGTATTTGAACGTCATCTGGGTCTGCGGATGCAGCGCAGAGCGCATGTCCAGAGGCGAGTTGTAGCCGTCCTTGTCGGCGCACTGGAACCAGACGTATTTGGCGCGCGTGTCGGCACCGATCAGCTTGAGGAAATCGCGCAAGGGCGTGCCGGTCCAGCTGCCGATCGCACTCCAGCCCTCGACGCAGATGTGGCGGGTGATCTGCGAGACCTGCGGCAGCTTATACAGTTCGTCCAGCGTCCACGACTTCTTGTTGTCGACGAGGCCGCGCACTTCGAGCTTCCAGTCTGCAGCCGAGACGTCAGGCGCATCGTCGAGATCGTAATAGGCGTTGAACGGAAACGGCTTCGTGATCGCGCTCTCGGGAAAGGTCGGCGCCAGCGCATCGGGATTGAAGATGAAGGCCTGCACCGCGTCGTTGAATTTCGAGATCTGGGCCAGCATGTTTTCAGCCGAGGACGAATCGACCACGTCGCAGCCGGTGAGCAGCGTCAACGCGCCGAGGCTGGCGCCGCCCGCGATGAAGCGGCGGCGGGTGACGTCGGGCATGGTCTTGATGGAGTCCTTGATCAGCAGTCGCTTGTCGACGCCGGGGATCAGGAATGAACGCTTTGCCATGTTCTCCTCACATATCTACTTTGAGCATGATCTTGTCGGAAAACCGCTTCACACTTTTCCGGATCATGCTCTAGCGACCGATGATCATGGCGCGCAGGCTTTTTGGCACCAGCAGCGCGAGCAGGACGTGAACGACGAGGAACGCGCAGATCGCGGCCATGCAGAAGAAATGGATGTAGCGCGCGGTCGGGTAGTCGCCGAACAGCATGACGAGCCAGTGCAGCTGGACCGGCTTCCACATCCCCAAGCCCGTCAGCACGATCAGCACGCCGACCAGGATGATGCCGGCATAGAGCAGGCGCTGCACGTAATTGTAGACGGTGAGGTCGTCATGGCCGAGCTTGAAGGTCAGCGCAGCCCTGACGTCGTGGAGCACGCCCGACGGGGTGATTGGAAACAGCTTCTTGCGGAAGCGGCCGGTGACGAAGCCCGTGACGAGATAGGCGAGGCCGTTGATCATCAACAGCCACATCGCGGCAAAGTGCCAGAGCAGGCCGCCGCCGAGCCAGCCGCCGAGCGTGTACTCCCGCGGAAAACTGAAGCCGAACAGCGGCGAGGCGTTGTAGATCTGCCAGCCCGACAGGATCATCAGGATCATGGCCAGCGCGTTGACCCAGTGCATGACGCGGACCCAGGCCGGCTGGATCACTTTGGCCGCAGTGGCCCTGACTTGCTCGTCGGTGACTGTGAGGCTCGCCATGATGGTTCCGTCCTGGGGATCGTGTGTCGGCAATTATACGCCGAGCCGCCGGCTTTCGTTACGCCCTTCTCGGCCATTGAATCGATGCCGCCAGGCTATGGCGGTCACAAAAAAGCGAGCCGGGCACCCCCGGCTCGCCGTCTAGAAACATCCTGTTCGGGGATGAAACAGGCGCGTGCGGTGTTACGACGCCGGCATCAGCACGGTGTCGACCACGTGGATCACGCCGTTGGACTGGTTGACGTTCGGGATCGTGACGGTCGATGAACCGCCCTTGGCGTCGACGATCATGACGGAGCTGCCGGACTTCTTCACGGTGAGTTCCTCGCCCTCGGCGGTCTTCAGCTTCTGGCCGTCCTTGAGGTCGGAGGCCTCGAGCTTGCCGGGCACGACATGGTAGGTGAGGATCTTGGTCAGCGTCGCCTTGTTCTCCGGCTTGACCAGATTGTCGACGGTGCCGGCCGGCAGCTTGCCGAAGGCGGCGTTGGTCGGCGCGAACACGGTGAACGGACCCTTGCCTTCCAGCGTCGGCACCAGGCCAGCCGCCTTCACCGCCGCCACCAGCGTGGTGTGGTCCTTCGAATTGACCGCGTTCTGCACGATGTTCTTGGACGGGAACATCGCGGCGCCGCCGACCATGACGGTCTTCTCCTCAGCGCGGGCAGGCGCGACGACGGTCGCGGTGATGGTGAGGGCACTGAAGGCAGCGGCGGCGAGATATGCAATGCGCTTCGACATGGAGAAACTCCCGATTGGATTGTGACCGGCGATGGCCGGTCTTGAGTTGGGGCAACAACGTCGGCTGCGACCTTTTGGCGTGGAGCAGCAGCGCCGTCGTTGCACCGAACTACGGGAGCGTTCGCCGTGCGGTTTCGGGAAATAATTTATCGTGATGCGTGAAACTATGGAGGAGGGAGTTCGTGGGGTGCCTCCGCGCCGTCATTGCGAGGAGCGAAGCGACGAAGCAATCCAGACTGCCTCTGCGATCTCTGGATTGCTTCGCTTCGCTCGCAATGACGAGCTTGAAGCTAGGATCTCGTCTCAATCCCTGTTGTTCGGCGTCTGGATGAAGCCGCGATTATGCGTCGGACTGATCAGCACCTCGTTGATGCAAACGCGCGCCGGCATGCTCGCGATGAATGCGATGGTGCGGCCGAGATCTTCCGATTGCAGCATCTTCGCCTGCTCCTCCTCGCTCGGCACCACCGGACGCAGCTTGAGGATGGGAGTAGCCACCTCGCCCGGCATCAGGCAGCAGGCGCGCAGGCCGTTGACGCATTCGTCCATGTTGAAGGAATGGGTCAGCGCCAGCACCGCATGTTTGGTGGTGGTGTAGGCCGGCCCCGGCATCTTCGAGACGTGGCGGCCGGCCCAGGACGAGACGTTGATGATCGCGCCGTCCTGCTGCTTGCGCATCGTCGGCAGCACCGCGCGCATGCAATAAAGCACGCCGTTGAGATTGACCTGGACCAGCTGGTCCCAGCCTTGCAGTTCCATGTCCTTCCAACTGCGCTTGGGGACATTGATACCGGCATTGTTCACCAGCAGGTCGATGCGGCCGTGCTTTGCGACGATCTGGTCGGCCGCCTTTTGGGCTTCGGCGGCATTGGACACGTCGAGGGCGATGGCTTCCGCCGACCCGCCGGCCCCGGTAATCTTCGCCACCACGGCATCCAGCGCGTCCTTCCGCCGGCCCGACACCACCACCGTCCAGCCGTCGGCAGCCAGTGCCTCGGCGCCGGCCTCCCCGATCCCGCTGCCGCCACCCGTGACCCAGGCCACGCGTTTCCCGTTTTTTGACATGCAAACTGTCTCCGTTGCTTCATCGGGGCGGTTTTTGCTAATCCAGCCCTCGGTTTGACCGGCCTTCGCCGGCGAGGAATGTTGCATGAACACAGCTGCCAACGCCAATCTGTTTTCCCGCCTGTTCGACGGCCTCGACAACCCTGCGCGCCTCGCGATCGAGACGCATGACGGCGGCCACATCAGCTATGGCGACCTGATCGCGCAGGCCGGGCAGATGGCGAATGTGCTGGTCGCGCGCGGCGTGAAGACCGGCGACCGCGTCGCGGTGCAGGTCGAAAAGTCCGTCGCCAATATCGTGCTGTATCTCGGCACGGTCAGGGCCGGCGCGGTTTATCTGCCGCTCAACACCGCCTATACGCTGAACGAGCTCGACTACTTCATCGGCGATGCCGAGCCCTCGCTGGTGGTCTGCGATCCCTCCAAGGCCGACGGGCTCGCTGCGATCGCCGCCAAGGTGAAGGCCAAGGTCGAAACGCTCGGAGCTGACGGCAAGGGTTCGCTGACGGAAGCCGCCGACAAGGCGAGTAGCGACTTCGCGACGGTGCCTCGCGAAAACGACGACCTCGCCGCGATCCTCTACACATCGGGCACCACCGGCCGCTCGAAAGGCGCGATGCTGACGCATGACAATCTGGCGTCGAACTCGCTCTCGCTGGTCGACTACTGGCGCTTCACCGACAAAGACGTGCTGATCCACGCGCTGCCGATCTACCATACCCACGGCCTGTTCGTTGCGACCAACGTGACGCTGTTCGCACGTGCCTCGATGATCTTCCTACCGAAGCTCGACCCGGATTTGATCATCAAGCTGATGGCGCGGGCCACGGTGCTGATGGGCGTACCGACCTTCTACACGCGCCTGCTGCAGAATTCCGCGCTGTCGCGCGACACCACGAAGCACATGCGGCTGTTCATCTCTGGCTCGGCGCCGCTGCTTGCCGAAACGCATCGCGAATGGTCGGCGCGGACCGGCCACGCCGTGCTCGAGCGCTACGGCATGACCGAAACCAACATGAACACGTCGAACCCCTATGACGGCGAGCGCGTCCCCGGCGCGGTCGGTTTCCCGTTGCCGGGTGTTTCAGTGCGCGTGACCGATCCCGAGACAGGGAAAGAGCTGCCGCGCGAGGAAATCGGCATGATCGAGGTCAAGGGCCCGAACGTCTTCAAGGGCTACTGGCGCATGCCGGAGAAGACCAAGTCCGAATTCCGGCCCGACGGCTTCTTCATCACCGGCGACCTCGGCAAGATCGATAGCAAGGGCTACGTGCACATCCTCGGCCGCGGCAAGGATCTCGTGATCTCCGGCGGCTTCAACGTCTACCCCAAGGAAATCGAGAGCGAGATCGACGCCATGCCCGGCGTGGTGGAATCAGCGGTGATCGGCGTGCCGCATGCCGATTTCGGCGAAGGCGTTACGGCGGTGCTGGTCTGCAACAAGGGCGCCGATGTCACCGAAGCCGCCGTGCTGAACGCGCTCGACGGACGGATCGCGAAGTTCAAGATGCCCAAGCGCGTCTTCGTCGTCGACGAGCTGCCGCGAAATACGATGGGCAAGGTACAGAAGAACATCTTGCGCGATACGTACAAGGATATCTACGCGAAGAAGTGAGGGGGCCCCGCTCTATCGCCGTCATTGCGAAGAGCCCTTGCGACGAAGCAATCCAGAATCTTTCCGCGGAGGCAGTCTGGATTGTTTCGCTGCTCGCAATGACGGCGGACGCGGCGGCTACAGCCCACCCACCAAACTCAGCACAAACCTGCTGCCGACAATGAACAGATAACAGCCGAACGCCACCTCCAGCGTCCGCTTCGACATCGCATGCGCGGCTCTCACGCCCAACGGCGCGGTGACGAGGCTCATCGGCATCACCAGCACCGCGCCGATCAACGAGACGTAGCCGAGCGCGAACGGCACTTGCAGCGCTGCGACGGCCGGATAGTTCGCCGCCGCCGGCCAGCCGGCATAGATGTAGCCAAGCGCGCCTGGGATCGAGATCAACACCGCGAGCGCCGACGAGGTTGCCACCGCCTGATGGATCGGACGGCCGTAGAACGTCATCAGCAGATTCGAGAACAGGCCGCCGCCGATGCCCATCAGCGTCGACAGGATGCCGACGCAAAAGCCGTAGGCGCGCATCAGCGGGCCCTTCGGCAGGTCGTCGCCGAACTTCCAGCCTTCGCGCGCGAAGATGAGCCGCGCCGCCGCCGAATAGGCGACGGCAACGAACACGATCTTGAACAGCCGCTCGGGCGCGTAGCGCGCGACCACGCTGCCGGCGATTACGCCGAACACGATCGGCAACCACCACGCGCGCAGGATCGACAAATCTACGGCGCCGCGCTTGTAATGCGCCTGGAACGAACGGATCGACGTCGGGATGATCACCGCGAGCGACGTGCCGATGCAAAGCGGCATGCGCACCTCCAGCGGCACGCCGGCGATGCGAAAGCATTCGTAGAACACCGGCACGAGAATGGCGCCGCCGCCAATGCCGAACACGCCGGCCAGGAATCCCGAAAGCGCGCCGGTTGCGATCAGCAACAGCGCGAGCTCGACGATGTCCTTGATATCAAGCCCTGCAATCACCCCTGACCTGCCCCGGCGACTGGTCGCAACTCCTCCGAGACGCGGGTTCGAAGACGGCTGCGCCCGCAGCTGTAGGCGATCTGATGGGCCCGGTCGACGCTCGCAACGTTCTGGCTGGGGTGGGATGCGGGCCGCGCATATCCGCAACCGCAGCGGACAGAGTTGGCGCAGGGGAGACCGGATCGCGTCCACCCCAGGGGCGGCCGCGGCGACATAGAGCAATGGGCGGCAGCGACAGGCCCGGACGACGGTTAGAGGCGTTCCAATAGCGATTTCAATGCGCCTCGCACAGCTCATAAAAGAGTGAATTTGAATTCGTAGTTTGGCTGGCGGACCGACGCTCTGGTATACCAAGCCACTGATTGGCCTTGCTTCATCAAGGCCCTAGAGCTGAACCGCCGTTCGATTTATGTCAATTTGGAGATTGCGCAGGCCAAATCGACTCCGTAAATAGAGCCGACCTTTCCGATCCCCGCGCGCCCCTGCAGGGCCGCCATAAAACATCAAAGCCCATGACCGCACGGATCGAACGACCACTTTCGCCGCACATGCAAGTGTACCGCTGGACGTTGACGATGGCGCTGTCCATCATCCATCGCGCCACCGGCATCGCTCTCTATTTCGGAACCCTGCTGCTGGTCTGGTGGCTGGTTGCCGCGGCGTCCGGCCCTGCTGCTTACGCGCACGTTCAGGCCTTCGCCGGCAGCATCATCGGACGCCTGATCGTGTTCGGCTACACCTGGGCGCTGATGCACCATATGCTCAGCGGCATCCGGCATTTCATCTGGGACCTCGGCTACGGCTTCAAGGCCAACGAGCGGGAAGCGCTGACCTGGGGCGCCCTGATCGGCGGCATCGCGCTGACGGTGCTGATCTGGATCGTCGCCTATGCGAACGGAGGTGGCCGATGAGCACATCCGATACGCCGAAGCGCAGCCTGCGCACCCCGCTCGGTCGCGTCCGCAATCTCGGCGCCGCGCATTCCGGCACGTCCGATTTCTGGCGCCAGCGCATCACCGCCGTCGCCATGACGCTGCTGATGATTCCGGCGTTGGTGATCATCGTGATGCTGCTCGGCCGCAACCAGGTCTACGCTGCACAGACGCTGAGCTCCATTCCCGTCGCGGTAATCCTGCTCCTCTTCATCTTCGCCAGCGCCTGGCACATGAAGATCGGCATGCAGGTGGTGATCGAGGACTACGTCCATAACGAGAAGCTGAAGCTCGTCTCGGTCATGCTCAACAATTTCTTCTCGGTCGCCGTGGCGCTCGCCTCGACCTACGCGATCCTGAAACTTTCCTCCGGAGTGTAACCCATGGCAACCGGAACATCGTCCGCCACCAATGGCAAGGCCAACGGCGCTCCCGCCACGAACGGAAAAGCCTATCCGATCGAAGACCACACCTATGACGTCGTCGTTGTCGGTGCCGGCGGCGCGGGACTGCGCGCCGTGGTCGGCTGCAGCGAAGCGGGCCTGAAGACAGCCTGTATCACCAAGGTGTTTCCGACCCGCTCGCACACGGTCGCGGCGCAGGGCGGCATCTCCGCCTCGCTCGGCAACATGCACAAGGACGACTGGCGCTGGCACATGTACGACACCGTGAAGGGGTCGGACTGGCTCGGCGACCAGGACGCGATCGAATACATGGTGCGCAACGCGCCCGACGCGGTCTACGAGCTCGAGCATTGGGGCGTGCCGTTCTCGCGCACCGAGGACGGCAAGATCTACCAGCGCCCGTTCGGTGGCATGACCATGGACTTCGGCAAGGGCCAGGCGCAGCGCACCTGCGCCGCCGCCGACCGCACCGGTCACGCCATGCTGCACACGATGTACGGCCAGTCGCTGCGCCACGCCGCCGAGTTTTTCATCGAATTCTTCGCCATCGATTTGATCATGGACGACCAGGGCACCTGCCGCGGCGTCATCGCGCTCAAGCTCGACGACGGCACGCTGCACCGCTTCCGCGCCCAGACCGTGATCCTGGCGACCGGCGGCTACGGCCGCGCCTATGCGTCCTGCACCTCGGCCCATACCTGCACCGGCGACGGCGGCGGCATGGTGCTGCGCGCCGGCCTGCCAATGCAAGACATGGAGTTCGTGCAATTCCACCCGACCGGCATCTACGGCTCGGGCTGTCTCGTCACCGAGGGCGCGCGCGGCGAAGGCGGCTATCTCGTCAACTCCGAAGGCGAGCGCTTCATGGAGCGCTATGCGCCGTCGGCCAAGGACCTCGCTTCCCGCGACGTCGTCTCGCGCGCGATGACCATCGAGATCCGCGAGGGACGCGGCGTCGGCAAGAAGAAGGATCACATCTTCCTTCATCTCGACCATCTCGATCCCGCGGTGCTCGCCGAGCGGCTGCCGGGCATCTCCGAATCCGCAAAGATCTTCGCCAATGTCGACGTGACGCGCGAGCCGATCCCGATCGTGCCGACCGTGCACTACAACATGGGCGGCATCCCGACCAACTATCATGGCGAGGTGCTGACCAAGAAGGACGGCGACGACAACGCCATCATCCCCGGCCTGATGGCGATCGGCGAAGCCGCCTGCGTCTCCGTGCACGGCGCCAACCGCCTCGGCTCTAACTCGCTGATCGATCTCGTCGTGTTCGGCCGCGCCGCGGCACTCCGTCTCGCCGAGAAGCTGACGCCGAACGCCAAGCAGCCCGAGCTGCCGGCGAACTCGTCGGATCTCGCGCTGGGTCGCCTCGACCATTACCGCTACGCCTCCGGCGGCACGCCGACTGCGAAGCTGCGCGAAGGCATGCAGAACGTGATGCAGACCAATTGCGCGGTGTTCCGCACCGGCGAAGTCCTCAGCGAAGGCCAGAACCTGATCGAGAAGGTTCACAGCGGCATCACCGACATCGCGGTGTCCGACCGCTCGCTGGTGTGGAATTCGGACCTCGTCGAGACCCTCGAATTCGACAATCTGATCTCGCAGGCGGTGGTGACGATGAACTCGGCCGCCAACCGCACCGAAAGCCGCGGCGCGCATGCGCGTGAGGACTTCTCCGAGCGCGACGACAAGAACTGGATGAAGCACACGCTGGCCTGGCTGGAGGACTCCGGCAAGGTCAGGATCGAGTATCGCCCGGTTCACGACTACACCATGACCAACGACGTGCAGTACATCCCGCCCAAGGCGCGCGTTTACTGATTACTGCTCGTCATTGCCGGGCTTGACCCGGCAATCCATCCCCTAAAGATGGATGCGCGGGTCAAGCCCGCGCATGACGAAAGAAACCAGAGGCAGGACTAATGGTTGAATTCGCACTTCCGAAGAACTCCAAGATCACTGGCGGCAAGACCTGGCCGAAGCCCGCGGGCGCGACCGAGACCCGCGAGTTTCGCGTCTATCGCTGGAATCCGGACGACGGCAAGAATCCGAGCGTCGACACCTATTACGTCGACACCAATGATTGCGGTCCGATGGTGCTGGACGGCCTGATCTGGATCAAGAACCACATCGACCCGTCGCTGACCTTCCGCCGCTCCTGCCGCGAAGGCGTCTGCGGCTCCTGCGCCATGAACATCGACGGCCAGAACACGCTGGCCTGCACCCGCTCGATGCACGACGTGAAGGACGGCGCGGTGAAGATCAATCCGCTGCCGCACCAGCCGGTGGTGAAGGACCTCGTCCCCGACCTCACCAATTTCTACGCGCAATATGCCTCGGTCGAGCCGTGGCTGAAGACGACGTCGCCGACGCCGCAGAAGGAATGGAAGCAGAGCCACGAGGACCGCGAGAAGCTCGACGGCCTCTACGAGTGCATCCTGTGCGCCTGCTGCTCGACCTCGTGCCCGAGCTATTGGTGGAACAGCGACCGCTATCTCGGCCCCGCCGCGCTGCTCCAAGCCAACCGCTGGGTGTCCGATTCGCGCGACGAGGCAACCGGCGAGCGGCTGGACAATCTCGAAGATCCGTTCCGCCTCTACCGCTGCCACACCATCATGAACTGCGCCAAGGCGTGCCCGAAGGGACTGAACCCGGCCGAGGCCATCGCCGAGCTCAAGCTCAAGATGGTCGAACGCCAGATCTGATCAGCGTTGCGTGACACCCACTTAACCCTGGGTGACACCTTCCTTGCGTGTCGCGACGCCCTGCCGATGCTCGGCGTCGCGCTTGTTGTCGGACCGGGCTGGCGCCGCGGCCGCGCTTCCCCTTGAAGTCCCGTGCTCGACCGCCCGGCGCAATTGGCGGTCGGTGACGCGCAGCTTGATCTCGTCCGAAGCAAGCGCAGCGAGACTGGCGAGGATCTGCCTCTGGGTGTCGTCGAGCGCGCGGGGCCTCGTGTCGATCACGCAGAGCGAACCGAGCGTGAAGCCGTCGGGATCGACCACCGGGCAGCCGGCGTAGAACCGAAATCCCAGCTCTCCCGACACGGCCGGATTCTCCACGAAGCGCTCGTCGGTCGCGAGGTTCTCCGCGACCATGATATCCCTCTGTAGAATTGTGTAATTGCAGAACGCCCAGCCGCGCGGCGTATCGGCCATATCCAGCCCGTAGCGCGACTTGAACCATTGCCGGGTCGGGGTGAGCAGCGTCAAAAGTGCGACGGGAGCATCGAGGCTGCGCGCTGCCAACCACGTCAGACGATCGAAGGCATCCTCCGGCGGCGTGTCGACGAGTCCGGAGCGTTCGAGTGCAAGAAGCCGCTGGCCCTCGTTGGCCGGAAACGGAAAAGATGGCGGCGTCTCGAACGGAGCAGGAGGCTCGACGGCACCCCGGATCGCGTTCTCGACTGCCTCGGGTAGCGCGGGCAATCCATCGATGAACCGCGTCATCCCGACGTCTGCCGCCGAGCGGCCGACAACCAGGAACTGGGTGCCTCCGAGCGCCGGATCGGAGCGCAAGCTCTCCAGCACGGCCAACCTGGCGGCGTCCGATGGTTCGGCTTCGATGACGACCGCCGCCGGCAGCCGGGAGCCGATCGCGAGCAGCGCCGCATAAACGTCGGTGTAGCGCTCGACGACGCAATATTTGACCTTCGCAAGAGAGGCTTCGTAATCGGCCATGCGTTCCGGGCGCGCAATGACGATCACCCGCGCGGAAGCAGCCATCGCCGTCTGAGCGGGCCCGGTGATCTGCGCGAGAACGTCGCGGCGGTAGACCCGCCGATGGCCGCCTGGAGTTTTCCAGGAGGGGATCGAGCCGCCTTCGATCAGGAGCTGCGCCGTGCGGACCGAGACTCCCAAAATCTTGGCAGCCTCCGCCGTCGTCAGAATGTCCTTGTCCATAGCGCCCATCTTTGCCCCGGCCGTTCGCGGCCTGGCCCGTCCCCGACCTCACAATGTCGTGCTCCCGCCCCCGTTGACAAGGGGAGACCTCTCCTATTTTGATAAATTTGATGATAGTGATAGATTTGATAAATCTGATAGGTTGGCTGCGCACTGCCTGGCAGATGCGCAGGGCCAAGGCCCATCCCGTCCGAAGGAGGAAACCATGGCTTGACGGCCCAAACCCAGATCCTCCCCGCGCAACCGGAGAGCAGTCCTCGCACGAGCAGAGGCGCGCGTCGGTCAAGCAGCCCGCGGGATCCCAGCTGCAGGAACGGCGCAAGCCTTGACGCCCGCTCTATCAGCCGGAGCCGCACCGCCGACGGCGGCCCTCCTCCACTTCTCACCCTCCTCCGCCCGGAACGTCCCGTTCCGGCAGCGTCCACTTGCCTGGAGTAATCCCATGAACGACGTCCTGCCTTCCGATCTTCCGGAATTTGCCCATCGCGTTGCTGTCAATCAGCGCCTGCTCAGCGAAAATCCTCTTGGCAGCTACGATTTCATCGTCTGCGGCGCCGGCAGCTCAGGCTCGGTCGTCGCACGGCGTCTTGCCGAGAATCCCTCTGTCGCCGTCTTGCTTATCGAAGCCGGCGGCAGCGACGATGTGCCGACCGTGATGGAGCCGGCGGCATGGCCGGGCAACCTCGGCAGCGCCACCGATTGGAGTTTTGTAGCGGAGCCCAATCCGCATCTGAACGGCCGCGCGCTTCCGATGTCGATGGGCAAGGTTCTCGGCGGCGGGTCGAGCATCAACGTGATGCTGTGGGCGCGCGGCCACCGCAGCGACTGGGATTTCTTCGCCGAGCAAAGCGGCGATGAGTCCTGGGGTTACAACGCGGTCTCGAAGATTTTCCGGGAGATCGAGAACTGGCAGGGCACACCCGATCCGCGTCATCGCGGCACAGGCGGCCCGGTCTTCGTGCAGCCGTCCCCCGATCCCGGACCGGCCGCATTGGCGATGCTGGGCGCGGCCAAGGAAATCGGCATTCCGACTTACGGAAGTCCCAACGGTGAGATGATGGAAGGCGATGGCGGCTGCGCCATCACCGACATCCTCGTCCGCAACGGCAGGCGCAACTCCATCTTCCGCGCCTTCACCTATCCCTTTCTCGATCGCCCCAATCTCACCCTGCTGACAGGCACGCAGGTCTCCCGCATCCTGATCGAGCGCGGAAGGGCCGTCGGCGTCGAGGCGGTCCGCGACGGCCGGACCGTGCGTATCAGCGCGGCACGGGAAGTTGTGCTCGCGCTCGGCGCGATCCAGACGCCGTCCGTGCTGATGCGCTCCGGTATCGGCGACGAGAACGAGCTTAGAGCGCTCGACATACAAGTGGTCCAGCACCTGCCCGGTGTCGGTCAGAATCTGCAGGATCATGTCTCGTTCGGATGCATTTGGGAGTACCGCGAGCCGATCGCGCCGCGCAACACCGGCAATGCAGCCACGCTGTACTGGAAATCTGATTCCGCGCTCACATCTCCGGACCTGCTGTTCTGCCAGGTCGAATTTCCGGTGCCGAGCCCCGAGACCGCAAGCCGGGCCCCCGCTCACGGCTGGACGATGTTCGCTGGCCTCGCTTTGCCGAAGAGCCGGGGCCGGGTCAGGCTCCGAAACGCCGGGCCGCTTGCAGCTCCGTGCATCGAAGCCAACATGTTGTCGCATCCTGAAGATGTGAAAACGGCGATCGCTTGCGTCGACCTCTGTCGTGCGCTCGGCAATACCCGCGCCTTCGCGCCATTGGTGACGTGCGAGTCGATGCCCGGTCCCCTCGACGCCACCGGGATGGAACGCTTCGTGCGCGACTCCGCGGTGACCTATTGGCACCAGACATGCTCGGCGAAGATGGGACGTGACGCGATGTCCGTGGTCGACAGCAAGCTGAGGGTCTATGGGGTCGACCGGCTTCGCATCGCCGACGGCTCCGTGATGCCGCGGATCACAACCGGCAACACGATGGCGCCCTGCGTCATCATCGGGGAGAAGGCGGCGCGCGCCATGCGGGACGAGCACGTCATATAAACGCCGCCCGGCCTCGGGAACCCGACGGAACCCGTCGGGTTCCATCGCGTTGTCCGCGTATGGACAAGCTGGCTGGTAAGCGTGAGCAGGGCAAGAAGCCGCCCATCGTCAAGATCAAGGGCGAGAGCGGCGACGAAGTCAGTCCCCCGCCGCCCGAATTGGTCGAGCCTGATCCCAAGCTCTCACCCGAAGAAGCCGAGCAGGCCCGCAAGGATTACCTGCTGACGCGATTCTGGATCAGCGCGCGCGGCTTCTGGGGAAGCAACGGTGACCGCCTGGCCTGGCCCTTCTCGCTCGGCCTCGGTTTGCTGATCATCCTGACCGTCGCCTTCCAGTACGGCATCAATGTCTGGAATCGCGCGATCTTCGATGCGATCGAGAAGCGCGATGCCAGCACCGTTTTCCATCTCACGGCAGTATTCTTTCCGCTCGCGATCGGCAGCATCGTGCTCGGCGTGGCGCAGGTGTTCGCACGGATGGGCATTCAGCGGCGCTGGCGCGCCTGGTTGACCAACAGCGTGCTCACGCGCTGGCTGAAGAACGGTCGCTACTACCAGCTGAACCTGGTCGGCGGCGACCACAAGAACCCCGAATACCGGATCGCCGAGGATCTGCGCATCGCGACCGATTCGCCGGTCGATTTCCTCGCCGGCGTGACATCCGCGATGCTGTCGGCTGCGACCTTCATCGTCGTGCTCTGGACCATCGGCGGTGCGCTCACCGTCACGCTCGGCGGCTCGACGCTCACCATTCCCGGCTTCCTCGTGATCGCCGCGATGCTTTATGCTGCAATCGCGTCCGGCTCGATCCTGGTGATCGGCCGTCAATTCGTCCAGGTGTCCGAGGACAAGAACCAGGCCGAGGCCGATTTCCGCTATACGCTGACCCGCGTGCGCGAGAACGGCGAGAGCATCGCGCTGCTCGGCGGCGAGGAGGAAGAGCGCGACGGCATCGACCGCAATTTTACCAACGTGTTGCGGCAATGGGCGCGGCTTGCCGGCCAGCACATGCGCACCACGCTGGTATCGCAGGGATCGAGCCTGGTTGCGCCGGTGGTGCCGCTACTGCTCTGCGCGCCGAAATTCCTCGATGGTTCGATGACACTGGGACAGGTGATGCAGGCCGCCTCCGCCTTCACCATCGTGCAGAGCGCGTTCGGCTGGCTGGTCGATAATTATCCGCGGCTTGCCGACTGGAATGCCTGCGCCCGCCGGATTGCCTCGCTGATGATGTCGCTCGACGGCCTCGAGCGCGCCGAGCAGGGCGACGGCCTCGGCCGCATCAAGCGCGGAGAGACCAGCAATGACGCCATGCTGGAGATGAAGGACCTTTCGGTGACGCTAGATGACGGCACCGCCGTGGTCGGCGAGACCGAAGTGGTGATTGAGCCCGGCGAACGTCTGCTGGTCGCCGGTGAATCCGGCACCGGCAAGAGCACGCTGGTGCGTGCCATCGCCGGCCTTTGGCCTTGGGGCGGCGGCAGCGTCAATTTCCATGCCGACCGCCGCCTGTTCATGCTGCCGCAGCGGCCTTACGTGCCGTCCGGGTCCTTGCGCCGCGCCGTCGCCTACCCCGGAGCCGAAGACGACTGGACCGTCGAGGAAATCGGCGAGGCCCTGAACAAGGTCGGGCTCGATCATCTCAAGGAGAAGATCGAGGAAGAGGGGCCTTGGGACCAGACGCTGTCAGGCGGCGAGAAGCAGCGCCTCGCCTTCGCGCGGCTGCTGCTGCACAACCCCGACATCGTCGTGCTCGACGAGGCGACCTCGGCGCTCGACGAGAAGAGCCAGGACAAGATGATGAAGATGGTCACCGACGAACTGCCGAAGGCGACCATCGTCAGCGTCGCGCATCGCGTCGAGCTCGAGGCCTTCCACAGCCGCAAGATCGTGCTGGAGCGCCGCAAGGGTGGCGCCAAGCTCGTCAGCGACATCGAGCTGATCCCGCGCAAGGGCAAGCGCAGGCTGCTCGGGCGATTTCTGCGGCAGCGGAAGGCACCGAAGAAGGCGGCGTGAAGTCCGTAGCCCGGATTTCCATCCGGGCTACATTCTTCTCCCATAGCGTTGGAGTCCTCGGCAAAACCGGCTATGCATGCGCCGCTTGCAACGAGGATCGCCTGCTTGACGACCGACAATGCCCCTTCGTCCGCGCCGTTCGGCGCGTTTGCGCCCAATGCGGCACAGGCTGCGATCATTCGCCTCGCACAGCAGTCGGGGCTGAAGCGCGGCGCGTTCCGGCCCTGGATGTCGCGGCTGGTCAACCTGCTGGGCGCAGGCCCGCTCGACGTGCAATATCAGGGCGCATCGTTCCGATTCTATCACCAGGGAAGCGCGACCGAACGCGGCGCGTTGTTCAATCCCGACTACAATGTCGACGAGCTCGAATTTTTGCGCCGGTACACCCCGGCGGGCGGCGTGTTCGTCGATGTCGGCGCCAATGTCGGCACGTTCGCGCTGGTGATGGCGCGGCAGGTCGGCACAACAGGCAAGGTGGTCGCGATCGAGCCGCATCCTCTGACGTTTGGACGGCTTTCGTTCAATCACGCCGCGTCGAAGACGACGCAGGTGCGGCTGGTGCAGGCCGCGGCCGGCGACAGCGACGGCGAGCTGATGATCGAGAGCGGCGGCGGCAATCTTGGCGCCACTCACGTCGTCACCGGCACCGCGAGCGCCGAGGCCATCAAGGTGCCGTCGCTGCGGCTGACACGCATTCTCGACGAGGCCGGCGTCCGCCATGTCGATTCGCTGAAGATCGACGTCGAGGGTTTCGAGGACCGCGTGCTGATCGGCTTCTTCCGCGACGCGCCGCCCGCGCTATGGCCGCGCGCGGTCGTCATCGAGCATCTGTCACAAAACGAATGGCAGCAAGATTGTATTGCCGACATGGTCGCACGTGGATTCGCGATCGCGCGCAAGACACGGAGCAATACGTTCCTGTCGCGCTGACGGGACCGAACAACGGAGGCTAACGATGATCGACCATTTGGGTTTTTCCGTCTCCGACTACGAACGCGCGAAGGCCTTCTACACCGAGGCTCTGGCACCGCTCGGCTATGGCCTCATCATGGAAGTCACGGCGGAGCAGACCGGCCACGCGGCCGCCGCGGGCTTCGGTGCCGACGGCAAGCCGGATTTCTGGATCGGCGGCGAAGGCGCCATGAACAAGCCGGTGCATGTTGCGATCGCGGCCAAAGACCGCGCCACCGTCGACGCGTTCTACAAGGCGGCGATTGCGGCCGGCGGCCGGGACAACGGTCCGCCCGGCATCCGTCCGCATTACCACGCGAATTATTACGGCGCTTTCGTGCTCGATCCCGATGGCCACAACATCGAGGCTGTGTGCCACGCGCCGGAATAAGGCCGGAATTCGGGCAGGAACATCGTTCCATGCAGGTCGTTATCGTTCCTTGCAGAAGGAGCACGATATGGCCAACGACAATGCCCAAGACGTAGACCGGGCCTGGGATCTGATGAAAAAGATCGGCTTCGCGATGCTGGTGACGCGCGACGGCGACAAGCTGCGCGCCCGGCCGATGAGCGCCCATCTCGATCGCGACGCCAACACGATCTTCTTCCTGACCGACGCGCGGCGTCACAAGGACGAGGAGATCGCACGCGATCCCTCCATCAACCTCTCGTTCGCCGATGCCAGCAATCAGAAATATGTTTCGCTGACTGGTACCGCTGTCGTCTCCAATGACCGCGCAAAAATCAAGGAGTTGTTCTCGACGCCGGCGAAGGCGTGGTGGGACAGCGCTGAAGACCCCAACATCCGCGTGCTCAAGATCACGCCGGATGATGCCGAATTCTGGGATTCGCCGGGCACGGTGATCTCCTATGTGAAGATGGCTGCGGCAGCGGTGACGAACACGCGGCCCGACCTTGGCGAGAACCGCAAGGTCTCGCTGTGATGCCGATCGAGCCGCCCGAGATTCCGCCTTCGACTCCGGGCACGCCAACCGAGCCGCCGCCGGGAATTCCGCCCGGCAGTCCGCAGCCAGAAATAGCGCCGCCGGTGCGCGAGCCCGGCGAATCGCCGCAGCCCGACGAATTGCCCGGCCGCACGCCGGAAGAGATTCCATCACGCGGGCCCAATGGCCCGCTGACGCCGAACCCTGCGACGGATGCAAATCCGCCGCGGGAGCGCACGTGAAGCGACCGATCGCGTGTGGGGCAATTGCAACCAGCGTCTGAATGCGCAATGAACATTGCCTAAGTGACGTGATTCCCGTGCAGAAATAAATCAAGCGGCGACCGCTCCGCCCGCCACAATCCGGCCTAACGCGTAGCCGTTCATCCCAACACTTCGTCAAAGAACCTTCCGGGGAAGTTCACCACCATGACCAATCTTCGTTTCGTGCTGCTTGCGACGACGGCTCTGACCGCGATGCAATTCGCAAGCTCCGCATCGCAAGCGCAAACTGCGCCGCCGCTCGTGGTCGCACAGGCGCAGCCTCAAGACGCGGGCCCTGACGGAAAACCGAAGCAGCCGCCGAAGGGACCGCCCGCGGCTGCGCCGCCTGCTGCGCCTGCGCGCCCGGCCGCTCCGCCACCCGCGGCTGCACCGCCCCATCCGCCCGCTGCGCCGCCGCCGGCCGCTGCACCGCCGCGCCCAGCTGCGCCGCCACCGCCCCCGCCGCCACCTGCGGCCCGTCCCGCTCCGCCGCCGCCACCTCCGCCGCCTGCCGCACCGAAGCAGCCGTCGCCGCCTCCGGCCGCGGCGCCGCAGCAGCACGCCCCGACACCTCCGCCGCCTGCGGCTCGCCCGGCTCCGACGCCGCCACCCGTAGCGGCGCCGCAGCAGCACACGCCTCCCACGCCGCCGCCTTCAGCTCGCCCGACACCGCCGCCCCCGCCACCTCCGGCAGCGGCTCCCTCGGCGCGACCGGCGCCAGCGCCAACCGCGACGCCGCCTGCTCCCACTTCAGGCCCTGCGGCCCGCCCCGGCTTAACCGCGCCGGCAGCGCCTCCTGCCCCGACGGCATCCCCTGCGCCGACTGCAACGCCTGCGCCAGGCAGCACGCCAGCCGCACCGCCGGCTGGCCGTCCCGGTACGCCGCCGCCCGGACGTCCCGGCGCGCCTCCTCCGGCAGGATCACCCGCTGCCGCGCCCGCTCCGACGGCAACGCCCGCTCCCGGTGGCACTCCGACGCCACCACCCGGACGTCCGGGTGCGGCGACGCCGCCCCCCGGCGCGGCGCCAGCGCCGACCGCGACGCCAACTCCCGGTCAACAGGGTGGAACGCCTCCTGCGGGCGCGCCCGCTGCCGGAGCTCCGCCTGTGTCACCGCAAGCTGGTGCTCCGCCACGGCCGCCGGCGCCTCCAGCCGGCGTCGCGGCGCCGAGCAGCGTATCGGGCTCGGCGGCCGCAACGCCTCCGCCCGACAGGGTGCGGAATGCTCCGCCGACGATTGCACCGGCCTTCCGGGCCGCGCCGACGGTCGCAGCGCCGTTGCCGCCGGCGCCGCGTCCGCCACAGCGTGACCTGACGCCGCTCGCGATTGGCGCAGGCGTGGTGGCTGGCGCCGTCGTCGGCGCGACCATCGCCGATCTCCACAACCAGCGACGCGAGACCATCGAAGGCGGGCGGACCGTCTACACCGAGCCGGACCGCATCATCATCCGCGATCCGGGCGGACAGGCCTATGTTCGCGGCAACGACCTCTATCGCTTCCGGTATGGCGCTCGCGACATCCGCACCGACACCGTCGGCGGCGAAACCCGCACGGTCGTCGTTCGTCCCGATGGAAGCGAGATCATCACCGTCGTCGGTTCCGACGGCCGGCTGATGCGACGTATCCGCAGGGATCCCCGCGGACGCGAGCTCATCATCATCGACAACACCTTCCGCGATCCGCGGGCGGTCGGCGGCTTCTATGTCGACGTGCCTCCGCCGGTCGTGAACATCCCCTACGATCGCTACATCGTTGACGCCCAGGAAGCGTCGCCTGACGTCATCTACCAGACCATGGTGGCGCCGCCCGTGCAGCGGATCGATCGGCGTTACTCGCTCGACGAGATCCGCTACAGCCCCAATGTTCGCATGCAGATGCCGAGCATCGACGTCAACACGATCATCTTCGAGACCGGATCGTGGACCATCCCGCCGGACCAGGCGAGCCGGCTGCAGGTGATCGCCGACGGCCTCAACCAGGCGATCCAGCGCAATCCGCGCGAGGTGTTCCTGATCGAGGGACATACCGACGCGGTCGGCAACGAAGTCGACAATCTGTCGCTGTCGGACCGCCGTGCGCAGTCCGCGGCCGAATTGCTGACCCAGCAGTTCGGCGTGCCGGCGGAGAACCTGACGTCGCAAGGCTATGGCGAGCAGTATCTGAAGGAGCAGACGCAAGGGCCGAGCGCGATCAACCGTCGCGTGACCATCCGCAACATCACGCAGCTGCTCAACGGCGGCCAGGCCTCGCTGCCGCCGCCCCCGCCCGGCACCGCGCCGCCACGCTGAGGCGAACATGAATGCAAATGGCCGGGAGCAATCCCGGCCATTTTTGTTTGGACAGCAACGCCGCTACTACCGAGCCGCAAGCCCGAGCGCATCGACCATGAGGCGAAAGACCTCGGTATTGTCCATCGAGCCGCGCACGCCATCGCTGCCCGGCCCCGTCGCCGTGAGGATGACGTCCTCGCCCGAATGCACGCTGGCGCCGATCATCGCAGACAGATTGCCGGGACGCAGCACCGCGCCAGGAACGTCCTTGTATTTGTCGTTGGCCTTGAAGGTGCCGTCATCGCCGGCCTTCACGGTCGGCTCGTTGGGATTGTCGAGTTTTGGGCGGAACGTCTCGTAATGATCCGGCAGGCTGGCCGAGAAGATCGCGAGCCTGCGGCTGACGTCGACGCGTGACGGATAGCCGTCCGCATCGGGTGCCGGATAGTTGGGAAATCCGGCCTGCTCGTAAACACCGACGCGCTCGCGCAGTGGCACGTTGGGCGTCGTACCCACGTCGTCATTCATCGTGCCGACGAGGCTGTTGGGATGATTGTGGTCCGCCAGCACCAGGATCAGCGTGTCGTCACCTCGCGCCTTGGCCCATTCACGCGTCTGGCGCACCGCGTTGTCGAGCATGATGGTGTCGAAGACGGCGCGCTCCATGTCGAGCAAATGCGCGTATTTATCGATCATTCCGGATTCGACCATCAGGAAGAAGCCGGCCTCGTTCCGCGACAGGAGCTTGAGCGCGGCCTGGACTTGCTCGGTCAGGTCAGGCTGCTCGGGAAACTTCTTCACGCCGCCGCCTCTCAGGAATTTGCGATCAAGCGCGCCGTCCATGTTTCCGGTGGCGAACAGGCCGAGCAGCTTGGCCGTCTCCGGCTTTGCGGCAGAAGCTCTGAGCTCGCCCGCGGTGGTCGCCACCTGGTAGCCCGCGTCACGAAACTTGGCGATGTAGTCGGTCTCGTCCTTGCGCTTGGAGCCGGCGGCAGACTTCGGCAGGAAATTCGCGCTGCCGCCGCCCATCAGCACGTCAGGCTTGCCAGCGAAGAACTGCTCGACGATCTCGTCATAAGCGCCGCGCCGGCGCGTATGCGCGATCATCGCGGCCGGCGTTGCGTCCTCGATCTCGGTGTTGG
Source organism: Bradyrhizobium sp. MOS003 (assembly GCF_003020125.1). GTDB lineage: Bacteria > Pseudomonadota > Alphaproteobacteria > Rhizobiales > Xanthobacteraceae > Bradyrhizobium. Next base: position 121,053 of record NZ_PYFW01000001.1, read on the forward strand.
TGACGATGCCGATCGCCATGCCGAGCCGCCTCCTGGCAAGACTCGTGATGGTCTCGACCCGGGGATCGTCGAACGGGCTCAGCGTGCGATCGGCATAGACGCCCAGCGCGTTGACGGCGCTCTTGTGCCCGGTCGCATAGGCGCTGGCCGAGTTCGCGGAGTCCGTGATGATGGAGTCCGAACCTGCGGTTGCCACCAGGGCCATATGCGGCATGTCATCGATGGCGAGCTTGCCGCGGCTCTTGCCCTCCGCAATGCCCTTGGACAGGATTCGGGCCGCGACCCGATGCGCCGGCGACATGCCGTCACCGATGAACAGGATGACGTTCTTCGCCTTGCGCGGACCGGTGTCGTAGACCGTCCATGTGACGCTGCGCTGGCGTGTGCCGTGGCTCACCTCCACGGCAATGCTGCCCGGCGTGGTCAGCGTGACGTCGCGCAGGATAAGCGCCGACTGCTCCTTGTCGCCCTCGCGCTCGATGAAGGCCGCCGAACGGCCGAACGCGGTTGCATAATCCGCGCCGTTCACCGTCACTTTCAGCTTGGCGGGATCGACCAGCCCGGTGAATTCGACCTTGAAATCGAATTGGGCTCCGGCCAGGATCTCGGCACGATCGATCGGATAGATCGTCTGTGCCGGCAGTGACGTTGTCCAAAGCAGGACGATGAGAGAGGCGACGGCCGATCCCTTGACCATGTTCGATGCTCCGCGATTTCGTTCACGACAGGAGCGAAACCGTAGCGATCGAGCATGACACCGTCATTAAGTGTGTCGCATCAACCCTTGTCGCTCTCGAGCCGGAAGATCTGCGAGCCTTCGCTGCCCGAGAGCAGGCCGGTGTCGCTGTAGAGCTTGAGCTTGGTGCGGGTGTCGGCGATGTCGAGATTGCGCATGGTGAGCTGGCCGATGCGGTCGGCCGGCGAGAACGCGGCATCCTCGACCTTCTCCATGCTGAGCCGCTCCGGCGCGTAGGTGAGGTTCGGGCTCTCGGTGTTGAGGATCGAATAATCGTTGCCGCGGCGCAGCTCGAGCGTGACCTCGCCGGTGACGGCGCGCGCGACCCAGCGCTGCGCGGTCTCGCGCAGCATCAAAGCCTGCGAATCGAACCAGCGGCCCTGGTACAGCAGGCGGCCGAGCCGCATGCCGCTGATGCGGTACTGCTCGATCGTGTCCTCGTTGTGGATGCCGGTGACGAGACGCTCATAGGCGATGTGCAGCAGCGCCATGCCCGGCGCTTCATAGATACCGCGGCTCTTGGCCTCGATGATGCGGTTCTCGATCTGGTCGCTCATGCCGAGGCCATGGCGCCCACCTATCGCATTGACTTCGAGGAACAGCGCGACGGGATCGGAGAAGGTCTGGCCGTTCAGCGCCGTTGGCTGGCCATCCTCGAACCGCACCACGACAGTCTCAGCCTTGACGTTGCAATCGTCGCGCCAGAACGGCACGCCCATGATCGGGTTGACGATCTTGATGCCGCTGTCGAGGCTTTCGAGATCCTTGGCCTCGTGCGTGGCGCCGAGCAGATTGCTGTCGGTCGAGTATGCCTTCTCGGCGCTCATCTTGTAGGCGAAGCCCTGGGCGGTCATGAACGCCGACATCTCGGCGCGGCCGCCGAGCTCGTCGATGAACTGCTGGTCGAGCCAGGGCTTGTAGATCTTGAGGCCGGGATTGGTGAGCAGGCCGTAACGATAGAAGCGCTCGATGTCGTTGCCCTTGAAGGTCGAGCCGTCGCCCCAGATGTTGACGCCGTCTTCCTTCATCGCCGCGACCAGCATCGTGCCGGTGACGGCGCGCCCAAGCGGGGTGGTGTTGAAATAGGTGATGCCGCCGGTCGAGATATGGAAGGCGCCGGACTGGATTGCGGCGATGCCTTCATGAACGAGCTGTGTGCGGCAATCGACCAGCCGGGCCTTCTCGGCGCCGAACTCCATCGCTTTGCGCGGGATCTCGTTGTAGTCGGCTTCGTCGGGCTGGCCGAGATTGGCGGTGTAGGCGTAGCAGCGCGCGCCCTTTTGCTTCATCCAGAGCAGCGCTGCGGAGGTGTCGAGGCCGCCCGAAAAAGCGATGCCGACTTTCTCACCCTTGGGCAGGCTTTTCAGGATCGTGGTCATGGCGCTTCCAATCGGATCTCAAGGGCTGATGTCATGGACGGGTTGACCGCGCGAATATCAAATTTCGCGGGGCTCGGCACGCATTTAATGGCTCAAACCGAGGGTTCGGGACCGGTCTTGCGGCCGAACAGGCGCTGGCGGAGCCGGTAGGCCGGCATGTTCAGCCGGGTCAGGGCGGCATCGACCGCCTCGTCGGAAAACCGTGTCCTCGGCCAACGGTAAATCAGCGCGTAGGCAAACCAGATCACGACGAAGGTCACGAGGCCGGCAATCGAAACATCCGTGAAGAAGTGCCCGCCGAAGGCCATGCGCAGTCCGCTCGTGACGGCGCCAAAGATCACGGCGGCGGCGTAGGCGAGCGGCCGCCATGCCGGCGGCGCCAGCGCGGCCGGTGCCAGCGTCCAGAACGCGGTCGCGCCCTCGCCCGAGAAGAACGAGCAGTTGCGCGCGCAACCGCCGCGCGGATCCCACCACGGCACGAACTGCTGGTCGCCGGCAAATTGCGTGACCACCACCGGGCGCGGCCGGCCCCAATAGGTCTTGAAGGTGAGGTTGGTGAGGATGCCGGCCGACATGATGATCGTGACCAGCAGGAACACGATCGCGCGTCCCGATACCATCAAGGGACGATCGGGCCGGATCATCTTGACCACGAGTGCGACTAGCGACGGCGCCACGAAGGCCCAGGCGACCCACATCGCAGCGTCACGCGCAAAGCCCGCCCAGTCATTCAGCTTGAGCGGAAATGTTTTCGTCTCGGGGTCGAAGAACAGCGACGCGAGCTTGAGATCGAGCTCGGGATAGAGGCCGAAAACGACGCCGATGACGAGCCACAGCGCAAGGGCGATGAAGAGTCCGGTACGGTTCATGGCGCGCGGTTTAGCGGAGTGGGACGGGGATGGAAACCCCGGAAGCGGCACGGCTCATCGCGCGTCCGGCCTTGAATTCGAAGGCAGCGGCGGAGGCGGCTTGCGTGGGGGCGGCGGGATGCGCCAGGCGCCGGCATTGCGGCCGGCGATCAGCCAGTAGACCACGCCGGCGACGATGCCCGCACCGGTCATGATCTCCAGATGGCGCCGCACGATACCTTCGAACTGAAACGTGTCGGAGTGAAAGGGAACGAGGCCGAGATAGCAGGCGAGCCCGACGAGGCCGCCGCCGACGGCATAAGCGAGCGCGCTGCGGATGTAGAGCGCTTCGGTAATCGCGACGATCACCGCCGCCGGAACCAGCGCAAAGCCCGAAACGAAGATGAAGCCGAAGCCCAGCAGGATGTCGATCGTGCCCTGATCGACCGGACCGGCGCCGAGATCGGAGAACTCCGGAAACAGCAGCGCGACGACCACGATCATGCCGCCGACGAAGCAGGCGGCGAGGAAGCCGATGAAGATGACGATGAGGCGGCCGATCAAGGACATGTCATAAGCAAGTTGCCGATCAACGACGTCGCCACGCATTCTGCCGTCGTGCCCGGGCTTGACCCGGGCATCCACGCCTTCGTGACTCGCCGCTCGTGGATGGCCGGGTGAAGCCCGGCCATGACGAACGTTGAGGGCGTCGCCATGATCAATCCGTCATCGCCATCGCGCGCAGCGCCTGCCGTTCGCGTGCGCTGAGCTTTTCGGTCTCCGACTTCAGCTGACCGCAGGCAGCGAGGATGTCGCGACCACGCGGGGTACGCACCGGCGAGGAATAGCCGGCGTTGAAGATGTACTCGGAGAACTTTTCGATCTGGTCCCAATCCGAGCATTCATAGGCGGTGCCGGGCCAGGGATTGAACGGGATCAGATTGATCTTGGCATGAATGCCCTTGAGCATCTTCACCAGTAGCTTTGCATCGTCGAGCGAATCGTTGACGCCCTTGAGCATCACATATTCGAAGGTGATGCGGCGCGCGTTGGAGGCGCCGGGGTAGTCGCGGCAGGCCTGCAGCAGCTCCTCGATCGGATATTTGCGGTTGAGCGGCACGAGCTCGTTGCGCAGCTCGTCGCGCACCGCGTGCAGCGAGATCGCGAGCATGACGCCGATCTCCTCGCCGGCGCGCACGATGTTCGGCACCACGCCCGAGGTCGACAGCGTGATGCGGCGGCGGGAGATGCCGATGCCTTCATTGTCGCCGACGATCAGCAGCGCATCGCGCACCGCGTCGAAATTGTAGAGCGGCTCGCCCATGCCCATCATCACGACGTTGGTGACGCGACGCGTGCCGTCCTCGCGATCGGCCCAGTCGTTCAGGCGATCCCGCGCCACCATGATCTGTCCCACGATCTCGCCGGCCGTGAGGTTGCGCACCAGGCGCTGCGTGCCGGTGTGGCAGAAGGAGCAATTCAGCGTGCAGCCGACCTGCGAGGAGACGCAGAGCGTGCCGCGATCGGTTTCGGGGATGTAGACGCACTCGACTTCATGGGCGCGCTCGACATTGTCGCCGCTCGGCAGCCGCAGCAGCCATTTGCGGGTGCCGTCGTTGGAGATCTGCTCGGCCACGACTTCCGGACGATCCACGGTGAAGTGCTGCGCGAGCTCGGCGCGAATGCCCTTCGAGATCGAGGTCATGTCGTCGAAGCTTTGGGCGCCGCGGAAATAGAGCCAGTGCCAGAGCTGCTGCACCCGCATCTTGCGCTGCGAAGGCTGAACACCGATCTCGCCGAGACGGTCGGCAAGCTCCGTGCGCGACAGGCCGATCAGCGACGGCTTTGCCGGCGGCACATAGGTTTCGAGCGGAGTCTTCTCCACGAGGATTGCGTTGTGCGGCTCGGTCGTCGGTTGCATCTGGGGGCCTAGGATCACTGCTGTCTAAACTCGTCATGCCCGGGCTTGACCCGGGCATCCACGTCTTTCCTCAGTCGCGGTAAACGCGTGGATGGCCGGGACATCTGGTGCGAAGGCGCGCTTCGCGCTTTAGCCCGGCCATGACGGCGAAAAGCTGGAACCGGCCCTATATAGCAACCGGAGCCACCGATTGCGACCGTAGCGATGACATGCCTTATCGCCGGCAATCCTGGCCGATCTTGTCCAGCGCCTGGGCGAGGCCCTTCAGCGAGAACGTGTCGGTCGTCTCCGTTCCCTTGGCAGAGACGCCCTTGACCACGAGGTCGGCGGATTTGCGCATGGCCTCGACCATCCGCTCCTCCTCGGCCGCGTTCTTGATCCAGAGGCCGTCGCCCTGCGTGTACATCGCGAAGGCGGCACCGCCGACCTCGACCGAGGATTCCGAGCCCGGCTTCAGCGCGTAGCCGATCATGACCGAGACTTCGTTGTTGACCTTCTCGGCCGGACGGGTCGAGACGAAGGCATAGGCGGGATCGCGCGGCCTGTTCGGCGGATTGGTCTTCGACGACGAGGGTTTTGCCAGCGCGAAGCAGACCTTCTTGCCGTTGGGCGTCGCGGAATAGGCACCCCAGGTGCCGAACTGGCCGATCAGGGTCGGCTCTGCGCCACCTGCAACCGCCGCAGGCGGGGCCATGGGTTTGCTCTCCGGCTTTGCCGTGGACTTGGCCGTCGTATTGGCGGGCGGCGCGGCCGGCTTCGGCGCCGCTTTCGGCGACGGTTGCGCCGTCTGCGCCCGGGCAGAATCGACCATTCCCCCGGCGACCACGCCAGTCATCAAAGCTAAAATCAGCACCCGCCACATGCTGGAGTGGTTCCCTCAATATTGTGACTGGAAGATGGCTCGGCCGCGCTTTGTCCCCGCGGCAGAGATAACCGGGAAAGTCCAATTTGGGAAGGCAGTTAGCGGTATCAGCCCTTGGCTCGCGCGGCGCGCTGGTCGGCCCATTGGGCCTCGGTCCAACGCAACAAATCCTCGGCGCCGGAACTGCGCAAATGCGCGCCACCGTCGATCACGACCATCTCGCCGTTGATGTAGCCAGCGCGATCCGAGATCAGGAAGCTGGCGAGATCGGCAAGTTCGCCGTGCTCTCCGGTCCGGCCTAGCGGATTGCGCATCAGGGTGTCGTCGCGCCCCTCCAGCCGCAACTGTCCGGATGCGCCCGCGGTCGGGAACGGACCCGGTGCGATCGCGACGGTGCGGATGCCCTTCGGGCCCCACTCGACCGCGAGGCTCTTGGTCATCGCCAGCACCGCCGACTTCGCCATCGCGGAGGGAACGGTGAAGGCGCGTCCGGTGATGGTCGACGTCGAGAGGATCGAGAGCACGACACCGTTGTGATTGCCCTCGATCCAGCGCTTGCCGGCGGCGAGCGTGCAATACATCGCGCCGTGCAACGTCGGCGCCAGGATCGCATCGGCCGCCCGGAACGACAGATGCTCGCTCTGTGCAATGAAAGTCGCAGCCGCGTTGTTGACGAGGATATCGAGCGGCCCCTCGCGCCAGATCGCGTCCATCATGTTCTCAACGGCAGCCCCGTCGCGGATATCGCAGGCGATGGTTGTGACCTTGCCGCCGGTCTGCGCGCGCATGTTGCTCGCCGTGGCCTCGAGCCGATCGAGTTGACGACCGCAGATCACGAGTTCGGCGCCAAGCGCGAGAAAGCGCGTTCCCATCGACGCGCCGAGACCCGAGCCGCCGCCGGTGACGAGGATGCGCTTGTCCTTGAGCAGACCTGTTTCAAACATCGTTTGAATCCTTCTTGTTCTTATTTCGTCATTGCGAGGAGCAAAGCGACGAAGCAATCCAGACTATTTCCGCAGGACGGACCTGGATTGCTTCGCTCGCAACGACGAGGATAAGCCGATGCTTGGCTTCAGACAAAGAATCCGGATTGTCCGGCCGTCGTAAATCCGGCAAAACCGACCCAACGATAACTCCACTCGAAACGCTTCAGGTGCCGCCATGAAAGCCATCCTCTGCTCGCAATATTGCCAGCCCGACGATCTCGTGCTGGCCGATGTGCCGGATCCGGTGGCCGGTCCCGGCGAAGCCGTGATCGCGATCAAGGCGGCGGCGCTGAACTTCTTCGACATCCTGATGATTCAGGGCAAGTACCAGATCAAGCCGCCGTTTCCGTTCTCGCCAGCGGCCGAAGTCGCGGGCGTGATCGAGAGCATCGGCGCCGGCGTGACCGATCTGAAAGTCGGTGATCGCGTTGTCGCCTCCTGCGGCCACAACGGCGCGCGCGAGAAGATCGCGCTGCCGGCGGCCTCGATCGTGAAGATCCCCGACAATCTCGACTACGACCGCGCGGCCGGCATCATCATCATCTACGGCACCGCGCTGCATGCGCTGGAAGATCGCGCCAGCCCGAAGCCGGGCGAGACGCTCGCGGTGCTCGGCGCTGCCGGCGGCACCGGCCTTGCCGCCTGCGAGCTCGGCAAGCTGATGGGGTTGAAGGTAATCGCCTGCGCCTCGTCGGACGAGAAGCTCGAATTCGCCAAAGCGCATGGCGCCGAGCTGACGCTGAACTACGGCAAGGAGGATCTCAAGGAAGGTCTGCGCAAGCTCACCGGCGGCAAGGGCGTCGACATCATCTTCGATCCGGTCGGTGGGGCCTATGCCGAGCAGGCGCTGCGCTCGATCGCCTGGGAAGGCCGCTTCCTCGTGATCGGCTTTGCCGCCGGCGACATTCCCAAGATGCCGCTGAACCTCGCGCTCTTGAAGGGCTGCGACATCCGCGGCGTGTTCTGGGGCGCCTGGACCCGGCTCAACCCGGAAAAGAATCGCGCCAACCTCGAGAAGCTGGTGAAGTGGACGGCGGAAGGCAAGATTTCATCGCATGTCGATCGCACCTTTCCGCTGGCGCAGACCGCGGACGCATTGAAGGTGCTGGCGGGACGCCAGGCCATGGGCAAGGTGATCCTGCATCCGTGAGGATGTGAGCGGACGCTAGCGTCCGTCCACACGCTTGCGCCACACACAATTGTCATCGCCCGGCTTGATCGGGCGATCCAGCATTCCGTGACATCACTGATTGGGTCGAGAGCCCGCAGCGTACTGGATTCCCCGCCTTCGCGGGGAATGACAGCGGTGAGTGTAGCGACGTGCTGTCGCCAAAAAACGCCTACTGCGCCTCTCCCTCATCCACGCCACGCTTCAGCACCGCACGCGCGGCTTCGCGATGCTCGTTCGTGATGTGGCCGGAGACCATGCGAATGGCGGTGGCGAGCACGGCGGCATCGTCCGCAAAGCCGAGGACCGGCATCACGTCGGCGACGAAGTCGAACGGCAGGATGAAATAGGCGATCGCACCCAGCAGCGCGGCCTGGACGTGGCGCGGGGTCTGCCGGTCGAACGCGCAGTAGTAGGCGGCAAGCAGGTCTTCCGCGAAGGGCAGATGCGCGGCGACACGCTTCAGCTTGCGCCAGAAGCGGCGGCGCACGCTCTCGCGATCTTCCGCGAGCCGATCGGCCGGCTCGAAACCGACGCTGTGTTCGGCAGCCATGTTCGACAAACTCCCCGTTCAGCCCCGGCCGGCAGAACGCCGCGCCCCGGGCTGATCACAAGATGGGGATGTCGCCGATCCCTGCAAGACGCCAGCCGATCTCAGCCTGCGATCGCGTTCATCGTCTGGGCCAGCGCGATGTCGAGGGCGGTGACGCCGCCGGCATCGTGGGTCGACAGCACCACCTCCACCGTCTTGTAGACGTTGCGCCATTCGGGATGGTGATCCATCTTCTCGGCGGCCAGCGCGGCTCGGGTCATGAACCCGAACGCCTCGTTGAAATCCTTGAAGATAAAGGTTTTCCCGATGGCATCCCGGCCCTGAACCTCGGTCCAGCCAGGTAGTCCGCCCAGCGCCTGCCTGCGCGCCTCCGCCGAGAGTCGTTCTGTCATAGTCATCTCCGTCCTTCAGGGGAACTTTACCCTAACACCCCGCTGATGCCCGGGTTCATACGGCGATTTCGGCCATCCGCTAACCATGACGGAGATGTAACCCCGCCGAACAAGAAATTTGCTACAATTGCGGGCGTAAATCGCCGGCCAAGATGAAACTGAGCCTGAAGCGCCTGTTTGGGAGATCGATGACCGGGGGATTGGACCTGGCCGAAACGCCCTCTCCGCCTTCGCCGCGATCCGCGGCGCGGAAGACCGCACTCGTGACTCTTGCGCTCGTGCTCGCGATCATCGGCGCGCTGGCCGGCGGTTATTATTTCGCCATGCGGCCCGTGACGTTGAAGATCGCAGTCGGTCCCGCCAACAGCGATGACGTCAAGGTCGTGCAGGCGCTGACGCAAGCCTTTTCGCAGCACAAGAGCCAGATCCGGCTGCGGCCAATCCAGACCGACGGCGCTACGGCCAGCGCCGAGGCGCTTGCGGAAGGCAAGGTCGATCTCGCGATCGTGCGCGGCGACATCGACGTGCCCAAGAACGCGCAAGCGGTCGCGACCCTGCGCAAGAACGTCGTGGTGCTGTGGTCCGTACCGGGCAAAGGCAAGAAGCGGGGCCCGAAGATCACCAAGATCTCGCAGCTCGCCGGCCATCGCGTCGGCGTCGTCGGCCGCACCCAGGCCAACGTCAATCTGCTCAAGGTGATCCTCCAGCAATACGGCGTCGATCCCGCCAAGGTCGAGATCGTGCAATTCCCGGCCAACGAGGCCGCCGAGGCGATCAAGGCCCAGAAGGCCGACGTCTATCTCGCAGCAGGCCCGGTCAACAGCAAGATCACGGCGGATGCGATCGCCGCCTCCACCAAGGATTTCGGCGCGCCCAGCTTCCTCGCGATCGAATCGGCGGATGCGATCGCGCAAAATCATCCGGTCTACGAAGCGTCCGAGATTCCGGCCGGCACCTATGGCGGCTCGCCCGCCCGCCCGGATGACGAGGTCAAGACCATCAGCTTCTCGCACCACATCGTGGCGCGCAAAGGCGTGTCCGACACCACCATCGCAGCGTTCACGCGCCAGCTCTTCTCCGTGCGCCAGCAGCTAGTGACGGAATTCCCGCTGGCGGCAAAGATCGAGACGCCCGACACCGACAAGGACGCGGTGATCCCGGTGCATCCCGGCGCAGCCGCCTTCGTCGACGGCGAGGAAAAGACCTTCCTCGACAAATACAGCGATTACATCTGGTGGAGCCTGATGGCGCTCTCCGCCATGGGCTCGATCGGCGCCTGGTTCGCGGGCTATCTGAAGAAGGACGAGCGCGACAACAACAGCCATCTCCGCGAGAGGCTGCTCGACATGATCGCGGCGGCACGCAAGAGCGAGGCGACCGAAGAGCTCGACCAGATGCAGGCCGAGGCCGACGATATCCTGCGCGACACGTTGCGCTGCTACGATCACGGTGCGATCGAGGAAGGCTCGCTTACGGCCTTCAACATCGCGCTGGATCAGTTTCACGCCGCCGTCGCCGATCGCAAGGCGGTGCTGTCCAGCCTGCCGCAGAACCTGCAACGTGCGGGCGCGCAGTTCAGGGCGGCCGGCAACGCGTAACGCTTGCGCGCGTTATCGCTGCGTCACATTGTCTCAATATAGGTTCACTGTCATTTCGGGGCGCGCAACGTCCGAGCCCCGATTCCATCGAGCCACATTCGCAGGGTTCGGAGCCATCCTTCATGAACATCAAATTCTCCCGCCGCCGTTTCCTCGCCACCGGCGCCGGTGTGCTCGGCACCGTCGCGATGCCCTATCTCTCGCGCGCGGCCGATCGGCCCGCGGTCACCCATGGGGTGCAATCGGGCGACGTCACGGTCGACAGCGGCGTGGTGTGGGCGCGCGCCGACCGGCCCGCGCAGATGCTGGTCGAGGTGGCGACGACCGAGTCGTTCAGGGATGCCCGGGCGCTGCCGCCGATCGCGGCGCTGCCCGAGAGCGATTTCACCGCAAAGATGCTGATCGAGAACCTGCCCGCTAGCCAGGACATCTTTTACCGAATCCGCTTCCGCGATCTCTCGCATGGCGCGATCGAGGGCGAGCCGGTGACCGGCCGCTTCCAGACCGCGCCCGCCGACCGCCGCGACGTCAGCTTCGTCTGGGGCGGCGACGTTGCAGGACAAGGCTGGGGCATCAACCCCGATGACGGCGGCATGTTCACCTTCTCGGCGATGCGCAAGCACCGTCCGGACTTCTTCCTGCACTCAGGCGACACCATCTATGCCGACGGACCGATTGTATCCGAGGTGAAGCTCGCCGACGGCAAGATCTGGAAGAACGTCACCATCCCCGAGAAGGCCAAGGTCGCGGAGACGCTCGACGAGTACCGCGCCGCGCACAAATACAATTTCACCGACGAAAACCTCCGCGCCTTCAATGCCGAGGTCCCGATCTTCGTGCAATGGGACGACCACGAGGTGACCAACAATTGGTCGCTGTCGAAGGAGTTGCCGGCCGCCTACAAGGAGCGCGACATCTCGCTGCTCGCCGCCCGCGCGGGCCGCGCCTTCCACGAGATGTATCCGATGCGCGAGAGCATCGTTGAGCCGGGCCGGGTCTATCGCCAGATCTCCTACGGCCCGCATCTCGACGTTTTCGTGCTCGACGAACGCAGCTATCGCGGTCCGAACGGCCCAAATCTGGAAACGGAATATGGCCCGGCCAGCTACTTCCTCGGCCCCGACCAGATCGCCTGGCTCAAGCGCGGCCTGCTCAATTCCCGCGCGACCTGGAAGGTGATCGCCTCCGACATGCCGCTCAGCCTCATCGTGTCGGACACGCCGAAGGGCGGCTCGGAAGCGACCGCGCAGGGCGACGGCCCGGCGCGCGGTCGCGAGCTCGAGATCGCCGACATTCTACGCTTCATCAAGATGGCGCCGATCAGCAACACGGTGTGGCTGACCGCAGACGTGCACTACGCTGCCGCGCATTATTACGATCCGAACAAGGCACAATTCCAGGAGTTCGAGCCGTTCTGGGAATTCGTGTCGGGCCCGCTGCATGCCGGCACCTTTGGTCCGAACGCGCTAGACAACACGTTTGGCCCTGAGGTGCGCTTCGTCAAGGCGCCGGGCAAGGAGAGCCAGAACCTGCCGCCGTCCGCCGGCATGCAGTTCTTCGGTCACGTCAAGATCGACGGCGCCTCAGGCCAGATGACCGTGACCTTGCGCGACCGCGCCGACGTCGCCCTGTGGTCGACCACGCTCGACCCGAAGCAGGCCTGATCGCTAATCGAGGGGGCGCGCCTTGAGCGCCGCTTCCAGCGCGTCGCTCGAGCACGGCTTCTGCAACCGCGGCTGGCCGGAGAATTCAGGCGGAATTCGCTCCTCTGCGCCATAGCCGGTGACGAAGACGAACGGGATCTTCAGCGCTAACAGCCGCTCGGCGACGGCAAAGCTCGTCTCGCGGATCAACTCGACATCGAGCAGCGCGAAGTCGGGCGCACGCTTGGCGATGGCGTCCAGCGCCTGGGTCACCGAGCCGACGCTCCGCACGCCCGTCACCCCAAATCCGAGCAGACGGTCCTCGAAATCGATGGCGATGATCGGGTCGTCTTCGACGATCAGAACATAGGCCGGCCAGCTTGTGCCATTGGAAAGCGCGGGGGTCATGATCGCATCTTATGTGTGGGGGGTCGGATCAGGACTGCCGCGACACGATGCCTGCTTGCAGCGCATCGGAGGGTTCCCGGAACGAAACCCACCACATCGCTGTTCTCCAGTCTGTCCACTTGTGCACACAGGGAAGGTACGGAACCCGGTAAGATGGGAGCGGGATGGGGATTCACGATGGATGTGCGTATCAGCAAGATGACCGAGGTCGAGAGCCGTCCGGCCAACAATTTGTTGCGGCGTCTGAGCCAGGCGGACTACGCCCTGCTCGCGCCGCACGTGACCATCGAAAACTCCGCAGCCAACCAGCTGCTCTACAGCCCCGGTGACGACGTCCAGGTCGTCCACTTCCCCTGCGGACCGGCGCTCGCGACCTTTCTCGTCCCCAACGAGGATGGCCGAGACGTCGAGACCATTCTGGTGGGCCGCGAAGGCGCGGTGGGCGGCATCGTCAGCGAGGGTTTCCTGCCGGCCTATACCCGGATCTGCGTGAAATTCAGCGGCCCGTTTGCGCGTGTCCATGTCGCCAAGCTGGAAGCGGCCAAGCTGCGCTCGGCGTCGCTGCGCAACATCTTTGCCCGCTACGCCGATTGCATGCTGGCGCAGATCTTCCAGTCGACCGCCTGCAACGCGATCCATTCGATCGAACAGCGGACCGCCAAATGGATCCTGGCGGCGATGGAGCGGACCGGCGACGAGGACAGCGTGCCGCTGACCCACGAACAGCTTGCGACGCTGCTCGGCGTTGGCCGCAGCTATGCCAGCCGCGTGCTTCAATCGTTCAAGGCGGAGCGGATTCTCGACACGAGGCGCGGATCGATCCTGGTTCGCAACCGCGACGGCCTGAAGCTTCGCGCCTGCCTGTGCAACGACGCGGTGAAAATGCATTTCGAGGAGGTGCTGCGCGGCGTCTACCCGACCGAGCAGCAGGAGGCCGGCTAGCGCTCCGCCTTGCTTCTCCAGCGTGAAGAAGGAGCGGGCGCACTATCCCGCGCGGCTGGAACCTGGGCTAATATCCCCCCATGAGCGGGGTCTTTCTTCACACCATCTTCGACGTGCTGGCCTGGCTGGCGGCGGCGGCGGCCGTCTACTGGTTGTCGCGACAGCGCCTGCAGTTTCCGGCGCAATCCTTCGAGCTGCCATATATCGCGGCGCTGGTGTTCGGCGCGGGCCTCGGGGCCTATCTGTTCGGCTCCGCCAATCTGTGGCTGTCGGGCGAGAGCGGCATTGCCCGCTCGGTCGAGGGCGCGATCGCCGGCGGCATCGTCGCGATCGAGCTCTACAAATGGTCCGCAGGGATTGCCGCACGGACCGGCGCGCGTTTCGCGCTGCCGCTCGCGCTCGGCATCGCGATCGGCCGGCTCGGCTGCTACTTCGCCGGCCTCGACGATTTCACCTATGGCACGCCGACCGCGCTGCCCTGGGCCCATGATTTCGGCGACGGCATTCTGCGCCATCCGGTGCAGCTCTACGAAGGCGCGGCCATGGCAATATTCGCGCTCATCTATGTGCTGGCGGTCGTGAACCGAAACGCCTTTGTGATCATCAATGGTTTCTACCTGGTTCTTGTCTATTATGGAGCGCAACGCTTCCTGTGGGAATTCCTGAAGCCCTACGGTACGCTGATCGGCCCTTTCACCCTGTTTCACCTGCTGTCGCTGTCCATTTTGCTCTACGCCGGCTTCATGCTGGCGACGGCGCCCAAAGCGAGACCCATACAAAGCGAGTCACTTGCATGAACGCGCCGTTGCGTAAGTCGCGTCCCTATATTTTCTGGGGGCAGACCCAATCTCTTTGCGAGACCTGCCTCAAGCTGGTGCCGACCAAGATCCAGATCCTGGACAACGAGGTCTGGTACGAAAAGCGCTGCCGGGAGCATGGCGTCCAGTCGACGCTGGTGTCGACGGATGCAGCCTATTGGCGCCTGTGCAAGGATTTCATCAAGCCCGGCGACCGGCCGCTGCAATTCCAGCGACGCACGGAATTCGGTTGTCCCTATGATTGCGGCCTCTGTTCCGACCACGAGCAACATTCCTGCCTGGCGCTGATCGAGATCACCGAGCACTGCAATCTGACTTGCCCGGTCTGCTTTGCGGAATCCTCGCCGGCACGAACGAAATTCACCCCGCTCGCGACGGTGGAGAAAATGCTCGACGCGCTGGTCGCGAGCGAAGGCGAGCCGGATCTCGTGCAGATCTCCGGCGGCGAGCCGACGCTGCATCCGGATTTCTTCGCGATCCTGGACGCGGTGCGCGCCCGCCCGATCCGCCACGTCATGATCAACACCAACGGACTGCGCATCGCACGCGAGAGGGATTTCGTGGCGCGGCTCGCCGAGAACAAGCGCGGGCTGGAGGTCTATCTCCAGTTCGATTCGCTGCAGCGCGACGCGCTGATCGACCTGCGCGGCGCGGATTTGCGAAAAATCCGCCAGCAGGCGCTGGAGAATCTCGAGCATTTTGGCGTCTCGACCACGCTGGTCGCGACCATCAAGCGCGGCGTCAACGATTCCGAGATCGGCGACATCGTCCGCCACGCGCTGACCTGGACATGCGTGCGCGGCGTCACGCTGCAGCCGGTGCAGGACGCCGGCCGCAACGAGAATTTCGACAAGACTACCGACCGCATCATGCTGTCGGAGATCCGCAAGCGCGTGATCGAGACCGGCGTGTTCGGCGACAAGGACATGATCCCGCTGCCCTGCAATCCCGAAAGCATCTCGATCGGCTACGGCCTGCGCAACGGCGAGAAGGTGCTGCCGCTGACCTCGCTGATTCCGCAGGAGCAGCTTGTCGCCGTGATGCCCAACACCATCAGCCCGGAAAAATATCCGGTGCTGCGGGAAAAGTTTGTCGATCTATTCTCGCTGTCGTCGGGACCGCTGAACACGAGCGAACGCGTCTGCGAATTGTTGTGCTGCCTGCCCAGCTTCGAGGTGCCGCAGGGCTTGTCTTACGAGAACGTCTTCCGCGTCACCATCGTGCAGTTTCTCGACCGCTTCAATTTCTGCGTCGGCAACGTCAAGCGCAGCTGCATCCATTTCGTAACGGAGCAGGGCGCGATCATTCCGTTCGACACCTACAATCTGTTCTACCGAAATGGAAAGATCGACGGCATCCGCGCCGGGCTCGAAGGGCAGACTTACCGCGAGGCAAGACAAAGCGAGGAGGCATCACAATGAGCGATACGCCACCGCCGGTTCTGCCGCCCGTCCCGACACCCGGCGAGACACGCAGCGGCTGCCTCACTGCGCTGATGGCCATCTCCGGGATTTTCATGCTGCTGCCCGGTCTCTGCGCGCTCCTGTTCGGTGGAATGTCGGTGGTCGAGGGTGGCCAGATCGCCTCCGACATCGCGCCGCTGGTCCTTCTGGGATTGGTGGTGGGGATCGGCGGGGTCGCCATGATCTGGGCGGCGATCAAGGGGCGGAAGGCCCGGCCGGCCCGGAACGGCAGCTAAGCCCCGGAGATTCCCGGACAAAATTCGATCAACCAACGGGCAAAGAACACATTGTTTTTTGGCCGTTTTTGCATATATTGCGGCGCAACGCGTAGGCTGCCCGGTCGATATGGCCGGGCTTCCTTTTTGGGCGGAAAGCGCCCCGTTTCCAGTCTTCCAGCGTTGTTTCGAGAAGAGGTCCCGGTCCGACCGGCGAGATCGCGCTTAACCCATTGTACGAACGCAAAGAAGCTCACTCATGAACCTCCGTAACGTCGCCATCATCGCTCACGTCGACCACGGCAAGACGACCCTGGTCGACAAACTCCTCCAGCAGTCGGGCACGTTCCGCGAGAACCAGAAGGTGACCGACCGCGCCATGGACTCCAACGATCTGGAGCGCGAGCGCGGCATCACCATTCTGGCCAAGGCGGCCTCGGTGCAGTGGAAGGACACCCGCATCAACATCGTGGACACGCCAGGCCACGCCGATTTCGGCGGTGAGGTCGAGCGCATCCTGAACATGGTCGACGGCGCCCTGGTGCTGGTGGACGCCGCGGAAGGTCCGCTGCCGCAGACCAAGTTCGTGGTCTCCAAGGCTCTCAAGGTCGGCCTCAAGCCGATCGTCGTCATCAACAAGGTCGACCGCCCCGACGCACGCCCGACCGAAGTCATCAACGAGGTGTTCGACCTGTTCGCCGCGCTCGATGCCAGCGAGGAGCAGCTCGACTTCCCGATCCTCTACGGGTCGGCCAAGCAGGGCTGGATGGCTGACAGCCCGGAGGGCCCGAAGGACAAGGGCATGGAGCCGCTGTTCGACCTGATCCTGCGCCACGTCGCGCCGCCGACGGTCGAGGAAGGTCCGTTCAGGATGATCGGCACCATCCTGGAGGCCAACCCCTATCTCGGCCGCATCATCACCGGCCGCATCTCCTCCGGCGTGCTGAAGCCGAACCAGCAGGTCAAGGTGCTCAATGCCGAGGGCAAGCTGGTCGAGTCCGGGCGCATCACCAAGATCCTGGCCTTCCGCGGTCTCGAGCGCACGCCGCTCGATGAGGCCGAAGCCGGCGACATCGTCGCCATCGCGGGCCTGACCAAAGGCACCGTCGCCGACACCTTCTGCGACCCGACCGTCGAAGTGCCGCTGCCGGCGCAGCCGATCGATCCGCCGACCGTGTCGATGTCGTTCATCGTCAACAACTCCCCGCTCGCCGGCACCGAAGGCGACAAGGTGACGAGCCGCATGATCCGCGACCGTCTGTTGCGCGAAGCCGAAGGCAACGTCGCGCTGCGCGTCGTCGAAGCCTCCGACAAGGACGCGATGGAAGTCTCGGGCCGCGGCGAATTGCAGCTCGCGATCCTGATCGAGACCATGCGCCGCGAAGGCTTCGAGCTCTCGGTGTCGCGTCCGCGCGTCGTGTTCCAGAAGGACGAAGCCACCGGCGCAACCATGGAGCCGATCGAGGAAGTCGTGATCGACGTCGACGAGGAGCATTCCGGCGTCGTCGTGCAGAAGATGAGCGAGCGCAAGTCCGAGCTGGTCGAGATGAAGCCGTCCGGCGGCAACCGCCTCCGCCTGGTGTTCTACGCGCCGACCCGCGGCCTGATCGGCTACCAGGGCGAACTGCTCACCGACACCCGCGGCACCGCGATCATGAACCGCCTGTTCCACGGCTACGCGCCGTACAAGGGCGAGATCCAGGGCCGCCGCAACGGCGTGCTGATCTCCAACGACCAGGGCGAAGCGGTGGCGTACGCCATGTTCAAGCTGGAAGACCGCGGTCCGATGATGATCGAGCCGGGCTGGAAGGTCTACAAGGGCATGATCGTCGGCGAGCACACCCGCGACAACGATCTCGAGATCAACGTGCTCAAGGGCAAACAGCTCACCAACATCCGCACGACGTCGAAGGACGAGGCGGTGCGCCTGACCCCGCCGATCCGCATGACGCTGGAAAAGGCGCTCGCCTATATCGAGGACGACGAACTCGTCGAGGTCACGCCGAAGTCGATCCGCCTGCGCAAGAAGCACCTCGACCCGAACGAGCGCAAGCGCGCCGAAAAGTCCAAGGAAGCGGTGGCCTAAGGCCGCCGCTCTCTCTTGCCCCGGACGCAGCGCAGCACGCAGTGATGCGCTGCTGAGCCGGGGCCCCGGACATTCTCATCACCTAAGCTATCACCTTGGGTCCCGGCTCTGCGCCGCACCGCTGCGCGCTGCGTCGCGTCCGGACACGAGAGCTGCATACCTGGCCGGCTTCAGCGCGCTCGACAGACGTGCTAGAGCCCACCCATGAGTTCCCTGCCCTCCTCCGTCGATGTCGCGATCATCGGTGCCGGTGCCGCCGGCCTCGGCGCCGCGCATGCGTTGCAAGGCTCGGGCCTCTCCGTGATCGTGCTGGAGGCGCGTAACAGGCTCGGTGGCCGCGCGTGGACCGTGCAGGCCTCGCCCGAAGTCATCTTCGATGTCGGCTGCGGCTGGCTTCACTCCGCCGACAAGAATTCCTTCGTCGCCATCGCCAAGCGTTTGAATTTCGTGGTCAATACCGACCTGCCGCCCTGGCGCGATCGTGCCTTCGGCGAGGTGTTTCCGGAACGAGAGCGCGACGAGTTCGCGCGCGAGATCGACGCGTTCTACGACCGCGTCAGCGAGGCGGCGGAAGCGGGCGAGGATGCGCCGGCCGAGCGATATCTCGAACCGGGCAATCGCTGGAACCCGATGATCGATGCCGTCTCGACCTATGTGAATGGCTGTGAACTCGATCGGGTCTCGATCCTCGACATGGACGCCTACGAGGACACCTATTTCAATTGGCGCGTCCGGGCCGGGTATGGCGCGCTGATCGCGGCCTATGGCGCCTCCTGCCCGGTGGCACTGAACTGCAACGTCTCGCTGGTCGACCATTCCGGCAGGCGAATTCGGATCGAGACGTCGTCGGGCACGCTCACTGCCGACAAGGTGATCGTCACGGTGCCGACCAACCTGATCGCAGACGAAGCCATCCGCTTCTCGCCGCCGTTGCCGACCAAGGCCGATGCTGCGGCTGGCTTGCCGCTCGGCGTCAACGACAAGGTGGTGCTGGCGCTGGAGGACGCAGAAGCCTTTCCGAAGGAAGGCAATCTGCGCGGCGCGACCATGCGCACCGCAATGGGCACCTACCATATCCGCCCGTTCGGCCAGCCCTGCATCGACGGTTTTTTCGGAGGCACCTTTGCGCGCGACCTGGAGGACGCAGGCGAGGGTGCCTTCGCCGCGCAAAGTATCGATGAAATCGCGGACTATCTGGGTAACGACATCCGCCGCAAGCTGAAGCCGCTCGCAGAGTCGCGCTGGGGCCACGACCCCTTCGCGCGCGGTGCCTATTCGCACGCGCTGCCGGGCCATGCGGGAGATCGCGCCGTGCTGGCCGCGCCGGTGGATGGCCGGCTGTTCTTCGCCGGGGAAGCGACCTCCCCGAACTTCTTCACAACGGCGCATGGAGCGCGGGACAGCGGGGAGCGGGCTGCGAGGGAAGTGCTGGCGGCTTTGCTCAGGCCGTAGCAACAAACGCCGTCATTGCGAGCTAATCGATCACCCGCGCCCGTAAGTCAGCATCGGGCACGAAGCACGCATCGTACTTACCGAAGATACGATAGCGATTGCGCGCGACGAGGCTGTACACGGCATTCCGCAACGGCTTCGGCACCGCGAATAGCACGCGCACCCATCTCCAGCCGGGAAGCTGCGACAGTACGGTCAACGCGGCGTCCGACTTCATGAACACTTCGCCGCCGTGGACGACCGCGTTAGTGTCAGGATCCTCAGGATCGATGCCAAACGTGCGCGCGAGCTTCGCGCCATAGTCCGACTGAATCGGCGTAAACCGAAACCGCTTCGCCGTATCGCGCCTGGC
The DNA here is from genome assembly GCF_003020125.1 of Bradyrhizobium sp. MOS003. GTDB lineage: Bacteria > Pseudomonadota > Alphaproteobacteria > Rhizobiales > Xanthobacteraceae > Bradyrhizobium. The sequence continues at coordinate 140,875 of NZ_PYFW01000001.1, forward strand.
CACGAACCGGACCCAGCGTGAGCAGAAGATGCAGACACCGTCGAACAGGATCACGTCGTCGTCAGGCCATTTGCTCATTAGCGGTTATCCAGCATCAGGAGCGCGACCAGCATCAGCACGATTGCCGGACCCGTTTTCACCAGCGCACCGAGCGGCTCGATCCAGAGGTCGGGCGTCAGAATCGCCGCGCCGACCATATAACCGAGCGAAGCCATAATGCCCGCGACGAGGCCGATCGCCGCGGTGCGGCGGAAAGCGATCAGCACGCCGATGCCCATGTCCATCAGGCTGGTGCCGATGGTGATGGGATCGACCAGCGCCGGCGGAAAATTGTGCGCCGTCAAAATGCCGGCGGCGGCGCGGTAGGACACGAACAGCGCAATGAAACCGGAGAGGAACCAGAACATGACGAGGCTGGCGAAGATCAGTGCCTTGACCGGGAACAGCCGCGCGAACCATTTGTCCTGGACGGTCGCGGGATGACGACCGATCGTCTCGACCAGCGTCTTCGGCGCGATGCCTGTGGCGGCGATCCATGCCGAGGGATCACCTCGCACGCCGCGGCGCAGCTCGGCGATGGCAGTGGAACGCATCGGCGGGGTCCAGCCGAGATGATTGGCGAGATCGCCGATCCTGGCGCCGAGATCGAGCATGAAAGACGGTGTCGCGACACGCGGCCAGCCGGCGGTGCCAAACGTCAGACGGAACTGTTTGATGACGCCCGCCAGGGTGATCGATTCGACTTGCATCAAGTCCCACGTGACGGCTTTGAGTGAAGCATCGTCGACGTCACGCGCGGCGAGCCAGGCGATGGTGGCCGAAATATCCTCCATCGCGACGGGCTGGAACGACGTTGCCATCTCCTTGTCGGGAAGATCGAGCGGGAAAGCCGCGAGCGAGCGCAGCAAGGCGCCGCCGCCATAGGCTGACGGTGCAACGACGAAGCCGGGCCGCAGGATGGCATGGGGAATGCCGGAGGCCGCGATCAGGCGCTCGGCTTCGCGCTTGGTCGTCGCGAAGCTGGTGCGATCGGTCTGCGCGGCTCCGGGAATCGAGATGTGCACTAGCCGAACCGCGCGGCCGCTGCCGTCGATCGCCGCAAGCAGCCGAACGACGAAATCGCGATGCACGGCGTTGGTATCGCTGCCCGAACCGTCCTGGAGCACGCCGATACAGTTTACGATGACGTCCACGGCGTGCTCGCGGAGCAGTCGCGTTAGCGAGGCTGCATCGAGCGAGAGGATCGCCAGCTCGATATCCAGCGCGCTCATCCTCTGCGCCGGCAATAGGCTACGCGCCACGCCGACAACGCGAAAGCCCCGTGCGCGAAGATCGTCGGCGACGAAGCGGCCGATCAGGCCGGAGGCACCAAGCACCAGAATGGTTCGCTCACTCATCGCGTCTCTCAAAACGGTCTTGCGATCATCAGCCACAGGATCAGCATCGTCGCACCGAAGCCGGGGAAGCCGAAAGCGAACCAGCGGCGGAACAGAACGAAATAACGCTCCGGAAGCGCACTGCGCTGCCCGGCCGCCTCGTGGGCGAGATCGCGCATCTCGATCTGCATGAAGACAACGGGAATCCAGAACAGGCCTGCGATGGCATAGAGCGCGAGCGAGGCGAGCAGCCAGCGTTCCGTGATCGGCGTCGCCGAGAGCAGCATCAGCAACCCGCCCGTCAGCGGCTGAAGGATTACGGCCGACAACGTGAAGATTGCATCCGCGACCACCACCACCGAAGCCGTGCGCGCGATGAACGCCACGTCGCTGGTGCGATGCGCCATCAGCATGAAGAAGGCGATGCCGGTTCCGGTGCCGAGGATCACGATGGCACCGAGCACATGGAAATACTTGACCAGGACATACAGCGTCATGGCTTCTTGGTCGCTGTCGGCTTGCCCTGGTTCAGCGCACGCGCGAGCTCCCGGCTCGCGGCGTCGACGCCGGCCTCGCGCTCGATCATCCAATGCCCTTCGCTGCCGACGGCCGGCAAAATGTGGAAGTCGACCTGGCCGCCACTGCCGCGAAACGCATCGGCCAGCGCTTTCGAAAACGCCGGCGCGAAGTAGCTGTCATCGGTCGCGACGAGCCACGTGACGGGAATCCGCGCGCCCCTGCCGAATTCCGCTGCGGCCGCAAGAAGCGTGTGCTTCGCGCAGATCCGGTTCGGCTCATCATTGGCATGGCCGCCCCGCCCGGGCGCAAACACCGTGATCGCGGCGATTGCTTTTGGATCGGCATTGGCGAGCGCGAGCGCACCCCAGCCGCCGGCGGAATGGCCGAGCACGATCGCGGCATCTTTGCGAATGAAATCCTGCCTGCGCAAGAACTCCAGCGCGAGCCAAATTTCCTCGGCCGTTGCACGGCCCGAGCGCGCATAGTCCGCCTCATCACAGCCGCCCTGGTCCTCGACATAGCGGCCGCCGGTCGCACCATGGCCGAGCCGCTCCGGCACCAGCACGGCAAAACCGCGCGCGACGAGAAAGGCGGCGAGCGGACGGTACTCCGGCTGCGGCATTTGCGCTCGACGCAAGCCATTCTGCGTCGAGGCGTGTGCGACGACCGCAAGCCGGAACGGACCTGCGCCGGTGGGGCGAAACAGCAAGGCACGCGCAGCAATGCCGGTATCGGGCGACGGCACAAGCCATTCTTGGCGGCGAAGCAGTTCGCCCTCCTCGCCCGAAGGGCCAAACGTGACCTGAGCGCACAGAGACGCAGTCGACAAAGCCAGCAGAGACAGGAGCGCGAGGATGATGTCGAGGAGCCGCATGAATGGCCGGAGGCGAGAACAGCGACAATCAGACTAGTAGGAACGAATCAATATCGGCAGACTTTCTGCGTTGCCATCGCCGTTCATTCGTTGCCGCAGAGGGAGTTTTGCACCGACGCGTGGCATGCCGGTGCCATTCGAGTCGGCGTCTTGTCTTTTTTCGATACAACATGGTTAGGAACTGATGCACAAAATCCACACGTTAACCGATAATTAACGATAGGTCTTGCCGCCGGCGCGGCGACTTGGTTTGATTGCGTCCATGAGCACAACCCTGATCGAGGTCCGACCGGCCAAAGCTGCAGATGCAACTGCGGTGGCGTCAACTCATGACGAAGCATGGCGCTCGGCCTATCAGGGCATCATCCCCGGCGCCGAGCTGGAAAAGCTGATCAACCGCCGCGGCCCGCAATGGTGGGACAGCGCGATCCGCAAGGGCAGCCGTGTCAGCGTGCTCGTGTTCAGCGACAAGATCGCAGGGTACGCCAATTACGGCCGCAACCGCGCCCGCAGCCTGCATTTCGACGGCGAGATCTACGAGCTTTACCTGCGCCCCGAATTCCAGGGCCTTGGTTTCGGCCGCCGCCTGTTCACCTCTGCCCGCCGCGACCTGATGCAGAGCGGGCTGAAGAGCATGGTGGTGTGGGCGCTCTCGGACAACGACCCAGCGACGGAGTTCTACCGGGCCTTGGGGGGCCGTATGGTGGCACGCTCCTCGGAGCGGTTCGGGCCGAAGTCGCTCGACAAGGTTGCCTTCGCCTGGACCAATTGAGCTGCTGAAAGCCTATCCGGCAGCGTTTTCCGTCCGTCGATACCGTTGCCTTTGAGCCGGTGATCTCCGGATTCATTATTTCACAAAAACGCGATGGATCAGCGGGCCAACCCCGCGTATGACAGCGCCAAAATCGCTGCCGGGCGCGATTTATCCTCGGCAACAACGGAGCCTTCAATGCGTATCGATGCGATCTCGATCGGGAAAAACGTACCACACGAAGTCAACGTCCTCATCGAAGTCCCCGTGGGCGGCGAACCGATCAAGTACGAGATGGACAAGGAAGCCGGCACGCTTGTGGTCGACCGTTTCCTCTACACGCCGATGCGTTACCCCGGTAACTACGGTTTCATCCCGCATACTTTGTCGGATGACGGCGACCCCTGCGACGTTCTGATCATCAACACCCGCGCCATCATTCCCGGCGCCGTCATGAGCGTGCGCCCGGTCGGCGTGTTGTTCATGGAGGACGAAGCCGGCGGCGACGAGAAGATTCTGGCGGTGCCGTCATCGAAGCTGACGCAGCGCTACGACAAGGTGAAAACGTACTCCGACCTGCCCGACATCACGCTGCAGCAGATCCAGCACTTCTTCGAGCACTACAAGGATCTCGAGAAGGGCAAATGGGTGAAGATCCTGCGCTGGGGCGGCCCGGAGGACGCGCACAAGCTGATCCTCGAAGGCATGGATCGCGAGGAAAAGAAAAAGAACAAGGGCTGAGCTTCTGGGCCCCCGCTCAGCAGCGCACCGCTGAAGAAGCGCTGCGCTGCGTCCGGGGCACGAGAGTTCAGCTACACCGCCGGCTTCGGTAGTTCGGCGATCGCGCAGGCCGCTCGCAGCGTGTTGACCAAGAGGCACGCAACGGTCATCTGGCCGACGCCGCCCGGCACCGGCGTGACCGCGCCGGCAACCCCAAGCGCTTCCTGATAGGCGACGTCGCCGACGAGGCGCGTCTTGCCGTCTTCCTTGGGTATCCGGTTGATGCCGACGTCGATCACGGTTGCGCCCGGCTTCAGCCAATCACCGCGCACCATCTCGGGCCTGCCGACCGCGGCGTAGACGAGATCGGCCCGCTTCACGAGCCCGGGCAGGTCGCGCGAGCGCGAATGCGCGATCGTCACCGTGGCGTTCTCGTTCAGCAACAATTGCACCAAGGGGCGGCCGACCAGATTGGAGCGGCCGATGACGATGGCGTTCATGCCTTCCAGCGAAGCGTGCACGCTCTTGGTCAGGATGATGCAGCCAAGGGGCGTGCAGGGCGACAGCGCCTCGAAGCCGCCGGCGAGCCGACCGGCATTGTTCGGATGCAGCCCGTCGACGTCCTTGGCGGGGTCGATGGCGTTGACGACGGCTTCGGTGTTCAGCGCTTTCGGCAGCGGCAGCTGCACCAGAATGCCGTGCACGGCCGGATCGCGGTTGAGCTTTGCGACCAGCGCCAGGAGATCTGCCTGCGACACATCGGCCGGCAGCTTATGCTCGAACGAGGCCATGCCGGCGGCCTGGGTCTGGGTGTGCTTGGAGCGGACATAAACCTCGCTGGCGGGGTCGCTGCCGACCAGCACGACCGCCAGCCCCGGCACCAGATTGTGCTCTCGCCTGACGCGGGCGACCTCCTCGGCGACGCGGGCGCGAAGCTCCGCGGCGATGACTTTTCCATCGATGATCTCAGCGGTCATGTCAGTTCCCTCAGTCTTTCGATTGGGCCGAGACCAGCTGGCGCAGGGCTTCGCCGAGCCGTGCCGGATCGCCATCGACCGCGATCTGCTTCAGCCGCGAGGTGGCGCCGGACAGGAGCTTCACGCCGGCTTTGGGGACGCCCAGCGATTTCGCCAGCAGGACCAGAACAGCGTTGTTGGCTTCGCCACCATCGGCGATGGCGCGCACCCGCACCTTGAGCACGCTGCGGCCGTCGGCCAATTGCTCGATCCCGTCGATGCCGTCGCGACCGCCGCGCGGCGTCACCCGCAGCGCGATGCTGATGCCTGCGGCCGAATAACGCCAGGGTTCCTTACAAGCTACGTTGGCAACCAAGGGCTCCAGCCCGCTCAGACCACGTTCGGGTAGATGTAGTACAGGATCACCCGCTCGATGAACATGATGAGCAGGATCAGGATGATCGGCGAGATGTCGAGACCGCCGAGACTGGGCAGGAAATTGCGAATCGGCGCCAGCACCGGCTCGGTGATCCGGTACAGGAACTCCGCCACCGCCGACACGAACTGGTTTCGCGTGTTCACGACGTTGAAGGCGATCAGCCAGGACAGGATCGCAGAGGCGATCAGCAGCCAGACGTAGAGGTCGAGCACGATGATGACGATGTCGAGAACGGCACGCATGATTTGAAAGACTCTGGCTTTTGAAGATTCTGGCTATCAAACTCTGGCTACGGCTGGATTGACGCCTTTTGCTAGATATCGGTTCCCCCCCGCCCAAACAAGGGAAGTCGGTGCCAGGATGGCTAAAACCGGGTAACTGCCGTCCTTGACTTGACCTTGGCGGGGACTTAAATGGCGCCCGGTTGTCGGCCGCGTTTACCAGAGCGGCCAGCAAAAAGGGGCCATAGCTCAGCTGGGAGAGCGCGTCGTTCGCAATGACGAGGTCGGCGGTTCGATCCCGCCTGGCTCCACCACGCTTCGCCCTTCGGGCTACGCGTGGCGCGGCCACGAGGAGCCCAAAGGGTGAAGCGTGGTGTCCGTCGAAGCCCGCAGGGCCAAGACGGACTGTCTCTCCAACTTTCTCCCCCTACCTCGCCGTAAACCGCGGCGGCCGCTTCTCCATGAAGCTCGCGACCCCCTCCCGGAAATCGCTGCCGGCCAGCGCCACCATCATCTCCCGATTGGCTTCGATCGTGGCCTCGGCCAGCGTCTGGAACGGCACCTCGTAGAGCTGGCGCTTGATCACGGCCATTGCGCTCGGCGATACGAAATCGGCGAGGTCGCGCGCATAGGCATAGGTCTCCTCGCGCAGCTTCTCCGGCGGGCAGAGCCTGTTCACCAGACCGATCCGCAACGCTTCGTCGCTTCCAACGCGCCTCGCCGAGAGCAGCAGATCCATCGCGTTGGCGTGGCCGACGATGCGCGGCAGCATCCAGGAAATGCCGTGCTCGGCAATCAGGCCGCGCCGCGCGAAGGCGGTCGTGAACACGGTGTTGTCGGCGGCAAAGCGCAGGTCGCAATAGAGCGCGTGCACGAGGCCGATGCCGGCCGTGGCGCCATTGAGCATGGCGATCACAGGCTTCTTGATCGACGGATAGAAACCGTAGCGCGTCTGCCAGTCCGGACGCCGGTTCATGTCGAACGGAGGCAGATTCGTTGCGCGCCTGACGTCATCGGGGTCGAGCCCCTTCAGCGCATCCATGTCGGCGCCGGCACAGAAGGCGCGGCCCGCGCCGGTGAGAATGATGACGCGGACATTCTCATCATTGCTCGACGCTTCCATCGCGTGACGTACGTCGCGCTCCATGGTCGGCGTCCATGCATTCATGCGATCGGGACGATTCAGCGTGATGGTCGCGATCTTGTCGCTCACCTCATAGAGAATGTGCTCGTAGGCCATGGCGCTCTCCCTTTGCTTTCCGGCGCGTTCGACGCTCGTTGGCTATGAGCCTAGCATATACAGAGAGAAGGCAGAGACTTGCGCCAAGAACCTGCGCGAAAGCGCGATCACTCGGCGGCTTGCGCCAGCACCGGCCGGCGCGCCAGCCAGCCGTCGATGAAATGGTCGAGCCAGGCGCGCTCTGCGGCATCGTACACGGCACGATCGGCGAAATGATGATGCCGCTGCCGCGCACCGGGCGCGCTGAAGCCGTCATAGCCGCGCGTGGTCCAGCGATGCATCATCGCGTAGGTCACGTCAGGATGAAATTGCACACCGAAGGCATTGCCGGCGCGGAACGCCTGCACCGGAAAATCGTCGCCTTCTGCCAGCAGCTCCGTGCCGACAGGCAGCTCGAATCCCTCGCGATGCCAGTGATAGACCTGGGCCGGCCAGGCCGGGCAGAGCGCGTGGCCCGCGGCTGTGGGCCGGATCGGGTAGTAGCCGATCTGGGTCAGCGCATCGGCATGCGGCGCGACGAGGGCGCCGAGCTGCTTCGCCAGCATTTGGGCACCAAGGCAGATGCCGAGAAACGGCCGCTGCTCGCGGAGCGGAATTTCGATCCAGTCGATCTCACGGCGGATGTAGTCGTCGGGATCATTGGCGCTCATCGGGCCGCCGAAGACGACGGCGCCGGCATGCCGGTCGAGTGTCTCGGGGAGGGAATCACCGAAGCGGGGACGGCGAATGTCGAGGCGATGGCCGAGCGCGCTGAGCGCATTGCCGACGCGACCGGGGGTCGAGGATTCCTGATGCAGAATGATGAGAATCGGCAACTTCGTTTCGGAGGCGGCCGCACCCGGCGCCCTTCGGGTGAAGGGCACCACCTCTGCGCCACCAAACCTGTCCGTCCGGAACGACATGGCCTCTGCGAGTGCTATCGGTTCAGACCGCCAGCATAACTAAGCGATGGTTAACATCGTGTGAGTTCGCGCACACATCAAAACCAAAGCAAGCTCCGGGCCAATACGGGCGCTTCGAGACCTAATGCCTCTGCCTCTGGAACCGACTGGTGGCGGCTAGGATGAAGCCCCGCGGGAAGAAACGCAGCGCAAAGGGCACAATCTTGATGCCGAGACCGGGCAGCACTGCCCGTTTGTTGGCCATCAGGCCACGGTAGGCCTCCCGTGCAACCTCGGCGGCCGAAACATTGAGAAGCGCCGTATCATGTCCGGAGCCGACGCCGGCACGCGCCTGGAATTCGGTCGGCACGGGACCTGGGCAAAGCACGGTGACGCGAACGCCGCGCGGCGCGAGCTCGGCCCGGAGCGCTTCGGTGAAGGAAATCACGTAGGCCTTGGAGGCATAATAGACGGCCATGCCGGGACCGGGCAGGAAGCCCGCGACCGAGCCGACATTGAGAAGACCGCCCTTGTTCCTGATGAGTTGATCGGCGAAGCGCAGCGACAAATCCGTCAGGGCCCGCACGTTGACATCGACAATCCCAACCTGCTCGTCGCGATCGCGCTCGATGGCATCGCCGAACACACCGAAGCCGGCATTGTTGACGAGGTGATCGAGCTCGACGCCTTCGGCGACCAGCGCCGCCGCGATCGTCTCGCCGGCGTCGGGGTTCTCGAGATCGCAGGCAATCACGATCGGCTTCCTGCCGCCCTTGGCGGCGAGCTCGTTCGCGAGCGCCTCCAATCGATCCGCGCGCCGCGCCGTCAATGCGAGGCGATGTCCTTTGGCGGCAAACACGCGCGCCAGCTCCGCACCTATGCCCGCCGAAGCACCGGTGATCAACGTTACCCGCTCGGTCACGATAAAAGTCTCTTGAATTGAAGTTCTTGGCCCCGCCAAGTTCTTCGCCCTGCAATGGCGGAACGAGAGCATAAGCCGTGAGCGACAGGCAAGCGGCGTCGGCCGCATGGCCGCTTGAGCGGGCGACAGGGGGAGCAGGAAAACCGGGAATTTACGGATGAATCCGGAGCCGGACGGGCGGCACTTACATTAAAGTTTCGTCATGTGGTCAGCACAACCGGCCATCCGCCGGTTTTGCGCGGATCAGCCGCCGACGGCGCTGTCCTTCACTTGACCAGCGGCGCGCTCCGCCACCGTATGCTTCAGGTCGATCCGGTCGCGCTGGGAGATGCCGAGCAGATCGGAAGCGCGCCAGACGACGTTGTCTTCGAATTCGGAGACTTGGCCGTCGGCATAGACCAGCTCCCACATCATCCGGACGATGCGCTTGCGGCCGTCTTCGTCGAGCGAGCGCATGATGACACTGGTGAAGTGATAGAGGTCCACCGCCTCGCCCTCGACCTGGGTAGCGTCCGCAATCAGGCGATCCGCAGTGCCGCGATCGAGCCCAAAATGGCTTTCGATCAGGCTGTGCAGCTTGCGCTGCTCACTCGCGCTCGGCTGGCCGTCCAGCGAGACCACATGGACCAGCAGCGCAGTGGCAGCCAACCGATAATCGCTGTCACCGAACGTGCGGCCCTGGTCATGGGGGGCGACAATGTCGGCGATGAATTGACGCAGGCCGTCGAGCATAAGGTCCTACCGAGATCGATGCAGCCGCGAGGCGCGGCCGTTACCAGCATTATATGAGCAGGAAACTCAACCGGCGCAACGTGCGTCAGTTCCGCGCGCAGCATTACGTTTCCGCAATCTGGGCCGTCTCATTCGCCGTCATGGCCCGGCCTGTCGAGGGCGGCTTGGAGCCGCCATCGACCATCCCTCACGGAATCTCGTACACCACCATCTTGTCGGCGATGCCGCGCAATGCAGCCTGTTTCTGGATCGGCCTGATCTCGCGTTGCTTCAGCACTTCCGCCACGGCCGGCGCATCGAGCACCGGGCCGGTGATGTGGATCTCCTGCGCGGTCGACAGGCTCTGCACGCGGGCGGCGATGTTGACGGTCTGACCGAAATAATCCTGCCGCTCGTTGAGCATCACCGCGAGGCAGGGGCCTTCATGGATGCCGATCTTGACGATGAGATCGTCGGTGCCACGCCGCTTGTTGAGTTCGTCCATCGCCGCGCGCATCCGCAGGCCCGCGACGATGGCGTGCTCGGGCCGGATGAAGGTCGCCATCACCGCGTCGCCGATCGTCTTCACCACGGCGCCCTTCTCGGAGGAGATGATCTCGAGCAGCGCGTGGAAATGCGCTCGCACGAGATCGAACGCGGCGAGGTCGCCAACGCGCTCGTAGAGCGCCGTAGAGCCCTTCAAATCGGTGAACAGGAAGGTCAGCGACGTAATCTGGAGCCGCTGATCGAGACTGAGATTGTCCGCCTTGAACACATCGCGAAAGGTTTGGTTCGACAGCATCCGCTTGGCGGTGAGGAACGGCTTGCGCTTGCCGATCAGATGGTGAAGCGCCTCGGCGGCGATGAACACCGACGGCAGCACGCGCACGCCGGCCTGGTTCTCCAGCGACAGCCGCAGCGGGCCGGGCCGCATGGTCGTGGTCCCCGTCGGGGCCTGCACCTTGTTGTACATGATGGCCAGCTGCTGGCGGTCCCTGGTCGGCTCGCCCTGGACGTCGATGAAATGGGCGGCGTGCGTCACCGGCTCGAAGATGATGACGAAATCACCGGGCAGTTGCAGCGACATGGTCGCCTTCTCACCAGCCGGCAGCTCCATCGTATCCAGCGTCACCTCGTTCGCCAGCGTCGCGAACGAGTCCTTGTTGAAGTCGACGCCGGAGCTCCAGAACACCTGCTTGAAATACTCCCACACCGGCAGCGTGTCGGGGTCGTGCGCCGCGATGCGCCGGACCCGAGGATTCACGGTGAAGGACACCTCGACCTGATCGTCGACGGAGGCCTTGTAGCCGCAGGCGCAGAGCGCGCAGTGATAGTCGTCGGGCTTGAGCGCCTTCAGCGTCGTGTGCGCGCCGAGCACGCCGCCGCAGCCCGGGCACAGCACGTTCCAGCCGAGGTCGAACAGTCCGAGCCGCGCCGCGTGCAGGAAGGCCGAGATCGCGCGCTCTTCGTCGACGGCATGCTGCGTGGCGAAGTCGAGGACATTGACGCGGTTGAGCTCGTGATCCTCGCCGTCCTCGATCAGACGCGCAATCGCATCGACCACCTTCGCGTCGGCGGTCTGCTTGAGAACGGAAAACTGGGCCTGGATGTCACTCATGGCGGGGCTCTATCTAGGGTGGATCACGCCATCGGCCAGACGGGGCGGCGTCACCGACGTGTGATGCGGAACATGGGTGAGTGGTCCGGCTGGGTCGTGACGACGCCGAGCGGGATCACCGGATTCGCCTGTTCGGCAAGCTCGACCCGGAACGCTCCGATCAGCCGGGCCAGCGCCAGTACGGATTCGGCCTGCGCGAACGGCGCGCCGATGCAGACACGCGGCCCTGCGCCGAACGGCAGATAGGCAAAGCGGTCCGGCGCCTCCGTCGACATGAAGCGCTTTGGAATGAACGCATTCGGCTGATCCCACAGCTTCTCGTGCCGGTGCAAAAGCCAAGGTGCGATCATGATGATGTCGCCCTTGCCGATCTCGATTCCGGCCGCATTGTCCTTCTCGCGCGCGGCACGCGCGACGAGGAAGGCCGGAGGATAGAGCCGCATGGTCTCGTCGATCACGGCACGGGTGAGTTTCTGCCGCTCGATGTCGGCCATGCTGTCGAGATGCTCGCCGCTTGTCTCGGACGCGACCTCCTCCTGCGTGTCAGGATCGAGCGCGAGCAGATAGAGCCCCCAGAACAGCGCCGTCGCCGTGGTCTCGTGTCCGGCGAGGATCATGGTCGCGACCTCGTCGACCAGTTGCTCGTCGGAGAACCCCTTGCCGGTTTCCGGATCGCGCGCCGCGTCCATGAGATCGAACAGGTCACGCGGCGGCGCGCCGTCCTTCTTGCCGGCAGCGCGCCGCTCGGCGATCAACATCGCGACGAACTCGGTCCAGCGCTTGCGGAAACGGGCGCGGGCAAAATCCATCGGGCTCGGCCAAGACACCGGCAGCAGCATGTCGAGAAAGTAGGGCCGTCCGAGCCGGGACGCATATTCCATGATGAAATTGCGCAGGGTCGCGCCGTGCCGGTCCATGCCGAACGAGAACATCGTGCGCCCGGCGATCTCCAGCGTCATGCGCTGCATGATTTCGCGCAGATCGACGGGCGCGGCCGTCTGCGTCTCGAGCTTGGCAATGGTCTCGTCGAGCACCGCCGTCATGTGCGGCACGAGGTTGGCGGTCGCGCGCGGCGTGAAGGCCGGCGCGAGCGTGCGGCGCTGGAACGTCCAGGAATGACCTTCCGCGATCAGAAGGCCGTCGCCCAGCACCGGACGCAGCATGCGGATTCCCGCCGGCGTGCGCGTATAGTTCTCGTAATTGGTAAGCAGGACGTGCCGGATCGCATCCGGCTGGTTCAGGATGAAGCTGTTGTGGAGGAAGAAGCGGCCCTTGATGACGTCTTCCTCATAGGCGGGCTGCCCCCAGGTCGCGATCATGTTGTGCCGGATCACGGCAAGCCGGCCGAAGAACGACATGTCGTCGGGCGCACGCGGGGGAGCCAGAGGGATGATTGGCCTGCGCACGCTGGCGATATTCATGGCTCTCTCCCGATATGACGCAGGCAAATAGCTAGTAAGTCAGCTCGGCAATCGCAATCCTGTTCTCCGGGGCAGGCCAGGCACGCGCCACAATTCGTTCTTCGCCGAACTCGGCCACGATGTTGCGTCCAACCTCGCCGGCGGGAAGCCGCAAGGTTGCTGCCGAATCCGTGGGCACGCCCGGCTTGACGTCGGCCGGCTCCTTGCCGTCGAGCAGCACCACGTCCCGCGGCAGGCCGAAATAGCCCCTCGGCCGCGACATGATTACGACAGCTCCTGCGTCCTTGTCGGCCGGCCCGAGCGGGCGCGCGGCGCGCAAATGCACGACGTCGGATGAGCGCGGGAAAGGCGAGCGGTAGATATGCGTGACCGGCGCGTCCGGCGATGTCAGCACGAATTCAAGCGACCAGGCGGGATCGACCTGCGCCGGCCCCCAGCGGCCATCGGCACCGGTCTTCGCGCTGTGCAGCGCACCGCCGCTGCGCTCTCCGGTTTCAGGATCGACGCGAAAGATATCGACGGTTGCGCCCGTCACCGGGCGATTGGTCGGCACGCCGCCCGGCGTCCCCGTGACGAGGCCGCTCAGCCGCACGCTTGGGTCCGGCACGATCGCAATGCGCGCGGGCTCGCGACCCGCGATGAATTTGTAGATCTCGCGGAAGGCGCGCGGATGGAACGCCACCTCGCGATGGTCGAGCGCGCCGAGCACCAGATTGGTGGCGCCCTTCAGCTCCGGTCCTTCGACGGTGACGCCGGTCGGCGTGCCGGGCTTGCCGATGAAGCGGCCGTCGGCCTGGGCGTATTTGTCCATGCCGTCGCTGCGCAAGGTGAGAAAGGCGACGCCCGGCGTCACCTCGCTCTCGCCCTCGTTCAGGCCGCGCAGGAATACGCCGCGGCCGTTGAACTCGTTGTTGGGCTGGTCGTCGGTGGCGAACACGCCGTGATTGGGCGTGCCGCACAAGACGGCGTGGCTGACATCGCCGGCACCACCGTTCTTGATGACGTTGCGGATCGCATAGCCGCCGCGCGAGCTGCCGACCAGCGCCACGCGAGGCGCACCCGTGCGGCGCTTCAACTCGGCGATGGCGGCAGAGAGCTCGCGGCGCTGGTCCTCGGTCGAGGAACGGTTCGCCTGCTCGACCTTGTCATCGGTTCGCGCCAGCGGATCGGTGAAATTGATCGCCATCATGCGATCACGCGCGATGCCGTTGGATTCCATCCGCCACAGCGTCGTCATCCAGAGCGCGTCGTAGTCGCCATTGCCGTGGACGAACAGGATCGGCGGCGGCGGGTCCGGAGGCAATGCAGCCGCCGGCGCAGATTGGGCCCATGCGCCCGTCCGCAAGCTCGCAATTGCGAAAGGCAAGCTGCTAGCGCCCTGCAGGATCGTCCGTCGCGACAGCTTCATTTGTTCCTCCCGGCAAACCAACTCTTTGCACCGCTTATAGCGGCCTAACCACTGGACAGCGAATGACTTTCGCGGGCATCACTGAATTTGCCGGAATCGCCCAAGTTCACCCCAGGACCATTTCTGCCAGCCCATTTGGAAGGGGATATGACCGAGCAGACGAACCGCCAGAAAATCGCCGCCGACGGCATCACCGCGCCTCTGCGGTACACCGTGTTCCGGCGCATCTGGCTCGCCAGCCTGCTCTCCAATCTCGGCCTCCTGATCCAGGGCGTCGGCGCGGCCTGGGCGATGACGCAGATGGCGGCCTCAGCGGACAAGGTGGCGCTGGTGCAGACCGCCTTGATGCTGCCGATCATGCTGATCTCGATGCCGGCCGGCGCCATCGCCGACATGTATGACCGCCGCATCGTCACGCTGGTTTCGCTGATGGTTGCACTCACCGGCGCGACCGCACTGACGGTGCTGGCCGGGTTCAATCTCATCACCCCGGAGACATTGCTCGCCTTCTGCTTCGTGGTGGGCAGCGGCAATGCGCTGTTCGGCCCGGCATGGCAGTCTTCGGTCAGCGAGCAGGTGCCACCCGACGCGCTGCCTTCGGCCGTTGCGCTGAACGGCATCAGCTACAACATCGCGCGTAGCTTCGGTCCCGCGGTCGGCGGCGTCATCGTCGCCGCGCTCGGCGCGGTGGCCGCTTTCGCCTGCAACGCGATCCTCTATCTGCCGCTGCTGGTGGTGCTGTTGCTGTGGCGGCGCAACACCGAGCCCTCACGGCTGCCGCGGGAAAAGCTCAACCGCGCCATGGTCTCGGGCTTCCGCTACATCACCAATTCACCGCCGATCAAGATCGTGCTGTTGCGCACGCTGGTGATGGGCCTGATCGGCGGCGCGATCATGGCGCTGATGCCGCTGGTCGCACGAGACCTGCTGCATGGCGGCGCGCAGACTTACGGCATCATGCTGGGTGCCTTCGGCATGGGCGCCGTCGTCGGCGCGCTCAACATCCACGAATTGCGCAAGCGCATGAGCGGCGAGGCGGCGATCCGCGCCTGCACCATCTCGATGGCGTTCGCGATGGCCGCGCTTGCCCTGAGCACAGAACCGGTGCTGACGGCGGCTGCGCTGGTGCTGGCCGGCGCGGTCTGGATGGCCGCGGTGGCGCTGTTCAATATCGGCGTGCAGCTCTCGGCGCCGCGCTGGGTCGCCGGCCGCTCGCTCGCAGCGTTCCAGGCTTCGATTTCCGGCGGCATCGCCATCGGCGCCTGGGGTTGGGGCCATCTCACCGATTATGCCGGCGTCGAGGTCGCGCTGCTGACCGCCTCGGGCCTGATGCTGGTCTCGCCGCTGCTCGGGATTTGGCTCACCATGCCGCGCGTCGGCGCCCGCAACGAGGACGCCGACGTGCTGGCTGATCCCGAGGTCAAGCTGTCGATCACGGGCCGCAGCGGACCGCTGGTGGTGGAGATCGAATACCGTGTGTCTCAGGAGAACGCGCGCGCCTTTCACAATGTGATGCAGGACGTGCAGCTCTCGCGGCAACGCAACGGCGCCTATGGCTGGTCGATCGCCCGCGATATCGCCGATCCCGAATTGTGGACCGAGCGATATCATTGCCCGACCTGGTTCGACTACTTGCGCCAGCGCAACCGCTCGACCCAGTCCGAACGCGCGCTGCATCAGCAGGCGATCGCTTTCCACATCGGTCCGGAGCCGGTGCGGATCCGCCGCATGCTGGAGCGTCCGTTCGGCTCGGTGCGCTGGAAGGAGGAGACGCCGGATCGTGCGAGCGCCGAGGTGCTGCCGGTCGTCGCATCCGCGGCGGGGAGCAGCACTTAGTATTTTCGAGTCCGTCCCTACTGCCCGTGCTCCTTGAGCACCTTGTCGCAGCCCTTGCTGAGTCGGGCGCGGTTCTCCTTCAGGCAGGCGAGCACGGCGCCATCGCCATTGTTCATCACGGCGCGGCAGAAGCGGGTGACGTCGCGCGCGCAGGCATCGTGGCCCGGCTGCTGCTGCGCGGATGCGACCGATGCGCCGAGGAGCAAAGGAAGAATGAAAAGAAATCTGGTCATCGCGTAATGCCTCTTGCCCGGACGAATGTGCGGGCGAAGCTAGTGCGACGTATCCTCAGCCGCAACGGCTTTATTATCAGGCTGCATGATGCCGCCGCGTTGCCCCGGCTCGATGCCGAGGCCTATCGCGAGGGGAGCCAACCGACGCAACGACGAGAGTGTTGCGGCTCTTACTGGCTGTCCTGGGCGTCAGCGACTTTGCGCGAGGCGCCCTTGGCGAGATCCTTGTCCATCACCGCGCGGCAGCCGGTGCTCAGATCCGCACGATGCTTGATCATGCATGCCGTGATCTTCGGGATGTTGGGGATTTCCGACGAGCACAGGCGGAAGGCGTCGCCGGTGCACTGCTGCTGCGCTTCGGCCGAAAAGGCGAAGCTCGAGGTCGTCGAGACGAGCGAGACGATGGCGGCAAAGCCGAGGGCCATGCTGCTGTCGCGGATACTGGCAGAGAAGGACTTGGTCAGAGACTTGGTCATTTGAAGCTCCCATTGGCGCCGTCGCAACGGCGCCCGTTGTTGATGGGAATGACGATGCTCCACCAAGACGGTTTCTACTGTGATGATGGTCACGCGGGCCCCTCCCTCTGTGACTTCGGTCACTTTGGCGCACAGCGCTGAAATTCCTCCGCAACCGCTGTCGTGTTGGTGTCACGTTAACTCTTCTTTCGCATTAATGGCTCGTCGCGCGGGAAATTCCGCTGGTTTGGTTGCGTGATTGGAAAGAGTAGCGATGCGTAATGCGTTGGGCCTGATGCTGGCCAGTGTAGTTGCGGCGGTCGTGATCGCCGCCGGCGGTTGGTTTTATTATTCCTCGCGGGCCGACCAGGCCGCTCCCAAGACAATTGCCGCCCGTGCCGCCGATCCATTGCCGGCACCGGCGAAGCTTGCGGCCAGAGATGACGTCGAGACCACCGCGACGGTCGCGGCCAGGCCGACGGCCTTTGCTCAGGCGCCCGCGCCCGCGCCGGCCATGCCGGTTCAGCAAAAATCGACCTGCGCCAATCCGAACGCGCTGGGCGTCTCCCGCGTGGTCGAGATCGACACCACCGGCGGCCCCGGCTTCGGCTTCGATCATTTCAAGCAATTCGACTTCCTCACCGACAAGGAAGTCGTGCTGACCTTCGACGACGGTCCCTGGCCGGTGAACACGCCGAATGTGCTGAAGGCGCTCGCGGACGAATGCACCAAGGGCCTGTTCTTCTCGGTCGGCAAGCACGCGACCTATCATCCGGAAATCCTACGCCAGGTGCTGGCCCAGGGCCATACGGTCGGTACCCACACCTGGTCGCACGTCAATCTGAACGGCAAGAAGATGACCGAGCAGATGGCCAAGGACGAGGTCGAAAAGGGCATCAGCGCGGTGAAATTCGCACTCGGCGCCAACCCGGCGCCTTTCTTCCGCTTCCCGCAGCTCCAGCATAATCCGGCGATCGTGAGCTATTTCGGCACCCGCAACGTCGCGATGTTCTCGACCGACGTCGATTCCTTCGACTTCCGCAAGGGCGCGACGCCGGAGAAGATCATCGAGACGGTGATGACGCGGCTCGACAAGCTCGGCAAGGGCATCATCCTGATGCACGATTTCCAGAAGAATACCGGCCTGGCCCTGCCGGCGCTGCTCGCGCGGTTGAAGGCCGGCGGCTACAAGGTCGTGCAGATGAAGGCCAAGACGACGCTGCAGTCGCTGCCGGAATATGACGAAGCGATCATGAAGGACATGAAGGTGCCGACCGCGAGCACCAACACGCGTCCGATCGCTAGCGTTGTGCAGACGGTGTCGCAGTAAACGCCATCGATCTAATCCAAAACGTTTGCGTCATGGCCGGGCATTTGCCCGGCCATTTTTGAGCGAGCCGCTCACCAATAGATGCCGTGGCGGTGCAGCTCGCTGATGATGCGGCGCTCGGTCCAGCGCTTCGACTTCGGCTTGCCTGCACTTGCCGTTTTCTTGGTGGCGGGCCTGGTCGTCGCGACCGGCGCCGGGGTGGGCGCGGGCGCAGACACCGCCGAAGCCGCCGGTGCGACCGGAGCAGCCGGCTCGGAGAGCGACACTGCCGGCGGACGATCCAGATATTTCGGCGCCTCCGCGACCGGCGCGACTTCGTTTGCCTGCGCCGTGGTGCTGGTCGCCGACGTCGCCGTGGTCAGTGGAGCAGGAGCCTGGGCGCCCGTCGCGGACAGCGAAAGGCTGCGCGAGTCGCCTGCCTGGGCCGACGCAGAAGCCAGGACGATTGCAGCAACCAGAATGATCTTGCGCATGTGAAATCTCCCCGTGTTGGCGTGACCGCGACATTACGGGCGAAGCACTCGGGGTTAAGTGATCGACCTCACATTTGCCGCGGCACAATTTCGAACCGGGCGGCTGCGGTCAGCACCCGCGCCGATAAACCCGCAGCGTCACGTCCGGAAAGCTCATGCTGTCGAGCAGGCAGACGCCCTTGTCCGCGTCCATGCGGGCAATGAGATCGTCGCCGACCCGCGGCCCGACCAGGGTGTGCTGGATCGAACTCGAGACGACGAGGATGTTGGACTGCAACAACGCGTCGCCCGTTTCCTGCGCGCTCCGAAAATACAGCTCGTCGCGTACGACGAGGTTCATCTTTGCCTGCGCCGCGTAGAGCTGGATGGCCGCCGACGTCACCGGATAAGGGCTCGAGAAGCCAACATGGAGCGGGCCAGGCGTTTCCGGCTTGATCTCCCGCAGCAGCGACCAGAGCCGCCCGGTTGCAAGGCGGATGCTCTCCTGCTGCTGCGCGCTCAGCGGTGTCGCAATGCTGATCTGGCCGATGACGACATGCCTGAGAAAGAGCTGGAGAACGAATGCGAGCGCCAGCACCCGGCCGGCCGTGAGAAGGGTGCGGCGGACGTCGTTGCGGAAACCGCAGCGGACGAGCAGTTCTTCGATCAGCTCCAGACTGGCGCAGCCATTGAGAACCATTGCGACGACGAACAGGCCATAGAATATCGCACCGAAATAATAGGTCTTGATCGCCGCGACGGAGGGAATGGCATAGGCGATCAGCACGGAGGCTAGCAGGACGACGGCGTCGCGCAGCGCGGCTCTTCCGCAGATAGCCGCGAGCACCAGACGCAGCAGCATCAGGCCCGTCCCGATGGCGAGCCAATAATGCAGACCGAACTGACCTTCTCCACCGATCGAGAAGCGCAGCAAACCGGCCAAGAAACTTTCGCCCGTCGTCCACAGGTCGCGCTGACCGATGAAAACGTGAAGGATGTAGGTGACGGTCTCGACCAGAGCAGGCCCGATCAAGAGGGCCGTCGTAGCAAGCAGCGGCAGCACGAACCGCAGCAGCACACCGAGGGCCTTGCGGATCGAGTGTCGCAATCCGCCCGTCTCCAGACAATCGACGAACAGCCGGATCGCAAATGAACTGCCGAGGAAAGCGAGCGTGGCAAAGAAGGCAGTCGGCTTGATGCTGACAGCCAGTGCGCAAGCAACGCCGAGACCGGCCAGCGCGTGTGCACCGCGATCGAGCACGCCACGGCGAACGATCGCCGCAGCAGCAAGGCCAATGAAGAGACCCGAGGGCAGATCCGGTCGCGCCTCAGTCACCGTGTGCCACAGCACCGGTACGCAAGAGACCGCAATCAGGCACGCCGCGATCTCGAGCACAGGCCGCCGCCACGCCAGCCAGACAATCCCGAGCAGAAACGCAAAGACCACCACAGCGTGGACGAGATAAGGCCCGATGAAGCTGCCGGGAAACAGCGCAAACCCCGTGATCGCCACCATCGTCGAAAACGGCGCGTGGTCGTGAAGCAAATTCCAGACGCCGGCGGCGATACCCTGGTCTCCGACCGCATTCATCCACCTGATGGCGTCCAGAAAATAGGAGACGTCGTCATAGAGCGGAGGAACGGACAACCGCCCGTGCAGCCGTGAGGCTTCGAGCGATCTAGAGGCGACGATAGCGGTAATGCCCGAGGCGAGAAGGACGAGGCCGGAAATCCGCCGCCATGCGCTCCAATCCGTCCTGGCCCTCGTCTCCGTACCCACCACTTGCCCCGTTACGCGCGTTCATCGGCGGCGCATCGTAGTGACACAAGGGGTCAGCGCAACGCGCGCGAGCCAACTTCAGCGAGCAGAACGCAGGCTTGCGAGGATCGGATGAATGAGGCGCTGGTGCCGCAAGAGGGATTCGAACCCCCGACCCCGTCATTACGAATAACGGATATAGTCCAAACAGCACCGAACACCTTCGAACGCAAATGCCGCGTTAACCCCTTATATAACGGGATTTTTGCCGAGTTGTGCGGTCGAACGCCCAACGCTATCTAACACCCTATTCCGGCCGATCTTCTTACCCCCAGCTTACCCCGGCCGCGTTGGTAGGGCTCCGTATGAGCGAAGGTGCAACCGTTGAGAAGAAGTCCCGCGGCCCCGCCCGAGCGTTGCCGGCTCTGACGGCCAAGACCGCCGCCAGCGCCAAGGGCGACCCCGCGGGCCGCTATGAGCTTCGGGACGCCGGCAAGGACCACGTACGGGGCCTAGGGCTGGTCGTGCAGCCCTCCGGCAGCAAGGCATGGGTTCTCCGGTACGAAGCGGCAGGCGTGCCCCGCAAGCTCACGCTGGAGCCCTATAGCGATGAATTCGGACTGGCCGCCGCCCGGAAGCTCGCGAGCCGGTTCCGCATCAAGATCGCCGAAGGGGCCGATCCGGCCGCCGAGAAGGCGGAGGCCCGGCGCAAGGCCGCCGCCGGTATCGACCAAGGGGCGATGTTCTCGTCGGCGTGGACCGACTGGACGAACGCGCCGAAGCCCAAGAGCCGCAGCAAAAAGGGCTGGCGGCCATCCACAGCCTTGCGAGCCAAGCAGGACTATGAGCGGCGTCTTGAGCCGGTATGGGGCAAGCGGCGGCTCGACTTCAAGCGGCGCAACGCCGATGCAGCGACGCTCGAATTTGACGGCGAGATTTTGGTTAGGGACTTGGAAGAATGCCCGCGCCGGCTGAAGCTCGCACGGTTCATCGATCGGTTCGAAGGCGGCATGGTGTACTACCAAGGACCATTGAGCCCGACGTGGATTAGCCCTCCGCGCGCCGGACGGTAGCGCACCCAGCTAATCCTTTATAATCGCTGAACAAAAAATAATTGTCTCATCCGATTCCATATTGCGAATCAAAGTGTTATGTAGTTGGGGTGTGGTCGTCGCATGGTGACAAGGGCCCCCGGGCACTTCCTCTTTACAGGGGATAGCTATCGCAAGCGGATTTCGCCGGCCACACACTTTCCGGATCAATATTGGTGATCCGTGCCTTTGGCCCAGAGGTCATATTCGTAAGTGATGCGATCTTTGATCAGATCGTAGGACCGCACGTCTTTTCCGCCGCTCTCCCATTTGCGTTGAATTGCCCAAGCGCAATAGTCAGCAACCTGCAAACACGGATCGGCATGGCAAGGCATAAAATCAGCCCGCCATTCTTTGACGCGCTTTGTTTGCCGCATGACGTCTGCGACGGCATCTTCGAAAGCTACCCTCTCTTTTCGAGTACCTAGAGACGCAGTCGTAACAAGAGCCTCAGAATTTTGATCCAGCTGCTTAGTCGCACCGAATTTGAAGTGGTAGAAATATCCGTACTGATAGAAGCGAGATTTTGTATCCCTAACCTGGGGCTGCGCTTTCGACTTCTCCATAACAGTTGCCTGAATGGTGAAAGGCGCGTTGGTGATGACTTTGTACACCTCATCTCTCACAGCCTGTTTGTCAGTTGTCGCATGAAAATACTCGCCTAGCTCAAAGCCCTCCCAAGCAAGTCGGCGACGCAAGTCGAGCAATTGGGTAGCGACTGCACAATCGTCCATGACGACGGTGCAGAGAATGAAGTACTTGCTCACGTTCTGTTGGCGGTTGAACGTGAAGCAACCGGCTTCGTCGGCAAAAACAAATTTGTTAGGCATTGAGAGCACCAAAAGCCGATGACGGAAGAGTCTCTAGTCCGACCATCAAAGAGAGCCGCAGATTCGATACACGTTTCCTACGCGTCGCAGCCCCTTCAGGGCAGCGCCGATTCGTCTTCCACCTGCATCCCCATGAGTTTTGGACCGGCGGGACTCACAACAAACTCGCGCCGAACAGATTCGGAAAGTTAGGAGCCTCGGCTGTTCCCGTCAACAATTAGGGCGACTTACTGAATCAAATACTAAATATGGTGGAAAGTGGGGATAGCTGGGAGACCAAATTTCAGGTTGTCTGGCTAACGCCCCGCAATCTCTTTCAAATTAAGCGCGTTCAAGACCGATTCGCGTTCGTCGGTTGCCGCGACACGCACCCAGTGTCCAATAATCGCAGGCCGATCATGTTCACCGAGGTTCTCCACGAACTCGAACTAGCGAAGCAAAACTTTGAATTCGCTGTCAGGATGCTGTCCTATTGCGAGCAAGGCTTTATTCGCCCTGACGATTTCGACACGCCCCATGTAACTCAGTTGCCGAACGGCAGCTTGCGCTTCCCAAGCGGAAACTACTCCGATCAAGATTCTATATGCCGCGCTGCCAGCGTCAGTGTCGTGGTGGCATTTGGCGCGGCTGTGCTTGTGTTAGATCAGGCCTTCGAATTGTTCGGCACGAAGCCGGACGGCCGATCGACAGACAACATAATTCGACTGCGCACGTTGGTTTACATGATCCGTTGTGCATACGCGCACCGAACCGCTGACCCGCGATGGGAAGTTCACCCTAAGAATCGGCAAACATTGATCGTCGCGCTTCCGAGTCAAACAATATCTCTGGATTTGGCAACTTTAAATCAGGCCGCGTTCGATATCGATTGCATCGGTGGATATATCGGTTGGTTCGAAATGCACGCTCTCGCAAGAGAGCATTTTCGGAAGCGATACGAATGAGGACGTTGGTGCCTGAGGCCGGCAACGCCTTCGCGAAAATGTTTTTATCACACTACGGGCTAGGTGTTGGCGGCCCGAATGCGCTCAACTAGATCGGTGACATGCTTCTTTAAATCAAGTTGAGCCAAGTCCATGGGCTTGGAAGTGGCTAGCTTTGCGACTCTCACCTTGTCTGCACTCGTTTCTATTTTTCTAGCTCGTTTTCCCTCGCTTGCTTTCGGCCAATAGTGCAATGCGTGCGCATATGGCGATGGCTCGCAGGGAGAGTGATACTTAGCCGCATAAAGGGTCTTTAAAGACTCGTGCAGGCGCTCGAAGGGAATGTAGTTTTCAATTTCGCGGCCTTTAGTCAGCCAAGCTTTACCTCCCCCCTTTTCAAACTCGGCGATAATGCGTGACTTGGTCGCGTTGATCTTGGTGTGCGCGGTCGCCTTATCACTGTCCATGATCACGCATAGATGCCGATTGAGCGAGCGCAACTGGATGAATTCGGAAACCTCGTCGTCATCTGCCGACAGATGACTCAGAAGGCGCCCGCCATAAAACATGATAGAGTAGTGAATTCCCTCTTTAAGCTTTGGAGCGATCAGCCCGATCCAGTGCTGCACGTACACTCGGTCAGATGGCCCCTCTACCCAGATAACAAAATTTGATTGGACGATATCTGACGCGCGTATTCCAAGTTCAGTACAGATTGCGAAGCGCTCGTGCCGAAGTACGCTTTCACTGATTTTGGTTTGCGAGCCGTCATTCGTGACATGAAAGATAGCTGCGCCTTCAGTATCGATGAAGCTTGGAGAGTGTGTCGCGACGAAGTACTGGTTCGATGTGTTCGCTTGCAGATAGGAAATTAGTTTCCGTTGCAGCAGCGGATGCAAATGGCTCTCTGGCTCCTCGATGCACACGATTTGCTTCTGACTGATCGTGCAAAACGTGGCGATCATAATCACCTCGTGAATGCCGGTTCCGAGACTCGAGAGAGGCAGCACTTTGTTGTCCATATGGACTTGAACGTGTTGTCGATCGTGCGGGATCTCTATCTTTGCGTTGGGACGCCCCGTGACAGTTTGCAAGAACCGGTTTATTTGTTCGAACAAAGTCCAATCGTCGCGCTTGTCATGGCCGGGATTTTGAAGCTGCGCCAGCCGATCAATGAGGCCGCGTCCGCTGAAGTCTTCGAACGCCTCTGAGGCTTTGCCGATCTGACGGTTGTTCGGAATGAACCGAACCGTAGGTAGCGAAACCGTCAGATTTTCGACGAACATTGAAAGTACTTGCGGAATCCAATGTTGGGTGATGCCGCCGCCGCTGGAACTGGTCATTACGGCCCACAAGTTCTCCCATTCGGACGGCCTTAAAACGTTCACCAGAGAAGCAATCAACTGAGACGTCACGAACAAGTCACTTGCAGGCTTTCCGCTTCTCAATTGCAGCCAGACGAAGCCGTTTGGGGCTAACGCCTCGCTAATTTTGCTTATCATTGGCTCGTACTGCGTCGGGGACCGATCGCCCCACCGCTGGTGTGTGGCGGTCTTAAACCTTGCCACTGACGCAGCTTTGAAATCAGACGCCGGCATTCCGATTGCAAAATAGAACGGTCCGGTTTGCGCACCAGTGAAGCTGTCGAGCTGTTCTGGCTTAGGCTCCTGCTTGCCGCTGCCAAGATACCGGTGAATCAAGTCCAGCACCGTGGACTTGCCCGAGTTATTCGCTCCGACAAAGAAATTGAAATCTTTGAACGGTCCGAGTTCTGCCGCGGCAGGTCCGATGCCGCGAAAAAACTGGACTCGTAAGCCTTGCAGGAACACTGGCATTTTTGAGATTCCCGACGCTGAGAACACGCAGCGATTGCATCTACGCGATCACTGCCTGATTCGTCGGCATTCGGAGGGGCCGCAATGCCCCTGCCCCCAACATTCTCAGGACCGCGGGCACCAATAGCGCTCTGCTCCCCTTTCCGAAGGCGGCGCGTTGTCGCGAACAGCGATGCGGAGAAGATTTGCCACAGCCGAAGGTCACTGTTGGCAGCTAGCCGTAACGGAGAGCCTCTGCTTACCCCGAGCTTACCCGAGACAGTTTTCAACAGGCTCGGAATTGGGCTAAGTGCTGGTGCCGCAAGAGGGATTCGAACCCCCGACCCCGTCATTACGAATGACGTGCTCTACCAACTGAGCTATTGCGGCGAACCCTGCCGGGGCCAAGGCGATGCCGGCCCCGATACGCGCGCCCCTGATATCGGGCATGGCCCGAATTGGCAAGGACATGCCGGGTCGGAAATGCGGCTCACGCGCCCCAGCGGGACCAGAATCCGCGCCAGCCCCCGGCCTGGGCCTTGGGTGTGCCGATTTGTTCCGTAAATTCATCGCTCGGACCCTCGTCATCGATCCCGGGATCGTCGGGGGCCCGGACGATCGGGATGACCGCGGGAATCGGCGCGGCCGCGGGTCTGCCGAGGTCGGCGCGGCTCCGGAACACCGGTGTAGCCGCCGGCGGCGATGATTCGGCGGCCTCAGCGGCCGGCTGGACCGGTTCGGGGGTCGCAACGGCCGTCTCTTCCGTGGTCATCGGGGGCGAATTGTCCTGTGCCGCCGGCAGCGGTTCCGGTGCTGCAGCGGGCAGTTCCGCCGGGCCTTCGCTGGGAGCCGCCGTCACCCGCTTCGGCGGCGGAGCCGCCAGCATGGCCTCCTCGAAGGCCGAGGATTCGATCGTGGTCCCCTTGTCCGAAGGCAGGCTCGCGACCGGCGCCTGCCACTGGAACGCATCGAGCCGGCCGGTGACCGGGGAGACCGGGCGCCAGCGGTCGCTGACATAGCCGTCGGCAGTCCAGGCCGGATCGTGCCGGCCACGCACCGCGCGCAGGGTCCAGGCGCGGGCACGGCCGCTATCACCATGCTCGGCACGCTCGATCTCGGCCATCAGCAGCGCGACGCGCTGGGTCGGATCGTTGACGTAAGGTGCGAGCACTTCGCGCGCACGCGCGAATTCGGAAGCGTCGATCGCGGCGCGCGCGATCGCGAGCTGACCTTCGACATGGCCGGGCTTGTCGGCCGATGTCTTGGCCGCGAGCGTCTCGACCCGCTGCAGGCGTTGACGTGAGGAGTCGCCGAGCTTCACATGCGCATAGGCGTCCGCAAGATCGGGATGCGGATTGGCGAGCCAGGCTGCCTCCACCAGCTTCATCGCACGGCGCACCTGATGCGCCTCGCTCTCGAATTTTGCCGCGAGCACCGCCGCCGGCACCAGCGTCGGCGCGAGCTTGATCGCCTCCATCACGCTCTCGCGCGCGACGTCGCGGTCCATGGTTTCCAATTCCAGCGCGCGCGCGGTGAGCAACACGCCGCGCTGGCGGCGATAGGCCGGCTTGTCGATCAGGCCTGCGGACAAATTCGAATCGAGGATCGCGAGTGCGCCGCTCCAGTCGCCACGCGCGCAGCGGAAGCCGAGCACCGCATGCGAGGCCCAGGTCGAGGACGGCGACAGTTTAATCGCTTCCTCCGCGATCATCACGGCGCCGACCGCATCGTCGGCGCGCTGCGCCTCGATGAACAGCCCGCGCAGACCGAGCAGGCGGGTGTCCTCGCGCTCGGCCATGACGCGGAAGACGCGCTGCGCCTCGTCGCGATTGCCTTCGAGCTGCGCCGACTGCGCATGCAGTAGCAGCGCGAGCGGATCGTTCGGCGCATGCCGCCGCGCCGCCTCGGCGTGACGGCGGGCGAGCGCGGTGTCACCATGACCGATCGCGAGCAGACCTCGGGTGATGGCTTGGCGGCCCCGCGCGTGGCGCTTGTCGTGGCGACGGCGGCGCAGACGCCCCGGCGTGCGCCAGATCGTCGTCAGGATGCTCCAGACCAGCACGACGGCCGCGGCAAACAGGCCGAGCAGGAACACGAATCTGGGAAGCGTCGTTGAGAGGCGGAAACCGCCCGCGGTCAGGACGAGATCGCCGGGCTGGTCGGCAACCCAGGCCGCGCCGGCCGCCGCCAGCGCGATCAGAACGAGGAAGAGGACGATGCGAAGCATGACGATCCCTATACGCGCCGATTGTTGCGCGAAGCTTTATTGAGCAGGCTTAACGAGATCCGCCATGGCATCGTCGGCGAACTTGCGGGACGCGGCGAGCGCAGCGTCGCGGGCATCGGCCTTGTCGAGCCAGGCCTGTGCCGGTACACGGTCGGCCTCGGGCAGCGTCTTGAGCTCGCGTCGCGCTTCCACGAAATCATTGCGCAACGCAGCCGCCGTCACCCGCGCGACGATGGCGCCGCGATCATTGCCGACCCCGTCGGTGCGCTCGATGCGGACGAGCTTCGACGCTCCTGCCTGAAGGCGCTCGACGATGCCCGTGCCGCTGGCCTGGGCTTCCACCGGCGGCGACAGCTTCGGCACGATGTTGAGCAGCTCGCGGCTCAGCGCCACCGGCGTCGGGATGCCTGACGCGGCAAAGGTGTCGAGCGGCTTCAGCATATCCGGCTTTGCGGCAAGCGACCGCGCTGCGTCCAATTGCGATACGTACGCATCGCCGTGACGAACGGCGACGTCGAGCAGGGCAGCCGCCACCACATGGCGCAGCGGCTTGTCGTCCATCGTCTTCGCATTGGCGATCTTCTCGCCCTGCTGCGCGAGCTCGGCGCGTTCGATCTTGCCGGCGCGCTCGAGCTCGGCGATGCGATCACTCAGAGCCGCGAGATCGGGCGCGGCAGTGCCCGGCGCCGATTTCGCATCGTTCAATGTGCTCGCGGTCTTGTCGAGTTGAGTCCGCAGATTGGCGACGTCGTTGCGCAAGCTGCTTGCGGACTTCTCCAGCGCGTCGATCCGCGCCGCCATCGCCGGATCGGCGGCGGGCTTGCCGGCCCTGGCTTCGACCGCCGCGACGCGGCCGCTCAGCGCATCGACCGTCGCGCTCGTGACTTGCGGGGCGGCCGGCGGCGCCTGCACGGCGGGCCAGCCCAGGATCCAGCCGACCCCGATCACGACCGCCGCGGCGACAGCGCCGGAGAACGGCGCGATGACCCAGGGCGAAATCGGCGCGGACACGACGGCAGGCTGTTCCTCGGCGCGCTCAGGCCGCAGCTCGGGCTTGATCTCTTCGGACCCGACCGCTTCGGACTTGATCTCTCCGAACTCGGCTTCCTCGACCCTGGCCTGCTCGCGCGCGGCCTCCTCGGGCTCTGGGTGCGCCTCCGGCTCGACGGCCGTTTCCTGCGGCTGGGTCGAGACTTCGGTGGCTTCGAGGTCGATGGTGGGCGGAGTGCGCTTGGCACGGCCGGACTCAGGAGCCAATCCTGCGTCTTCAGGCTTGTCGTCGGCCATCGTGACGGTTCCTCACACTTCCATACTCGGGACGGACCGATTACGTCGGATTCGGCCCGACCTCTTACGCCAAACGGGTGCGCAAAGCACGCTCCAAGGTGTCAAATAAGGCATTTTCGTCCGGCGTCGCAGCCACCAGGACCTGCGACGCTCCGGCATCGCGCAGC
Organism: Bradyrhizobium sp. MOS003; assembly: GCF_003020125.1. Taxonomy (GTDB): domain Bacteria; phylum Pseudomonadota; class Alphaproteobacteria; order Rhizobiales; family Xanthobacteraceae; genus Bradyrhizobium. The sequence continues at coordinate 169,336 of NZ_PYFW01000001.1, forward strand.
ACGCTGGCAACCGTCTCGGACAGGCAGCATTGCGGTATCGCCAGCGCCGAGATCTCGACGCCTTCGTCCCTGGCGGCATCCAGGAACGCCCGGGCGCTGCGCCGGGAGTAGTGCAGCACCGCCTCGACGCCGTGGGCCGCAAAGCCCTCGCAGACCTCGCGCGGCAGATGCTTGACCGGCGCCATGCGATAGGTCGTCTGCGTGACCACGCTAAACCCCTCCGCACCGAGTTCGCCGCCGAGGTCGCGCGACAAATCCGCGCCCGCGAGATACAGCAGCGTGGTCTTTTTCTTGAGCAACTTGTCGCGAGCGCTCTGCATCACCTTGTCGCGCAAGGACGCGGCATCGCCGCCGGCGACGATCACCTCGGCAAAGCCGGCCTCGCGCGCCGCAGCAGCCGTATGCTCGCCGACCGCAAACAATGGCAGCTGCAAAAGACCAAGATCCCGCAATTGTAAAGCGACGGCACGGATCGCGTTGGCGGATGTGACGAGGACGGCACCGTAGGGAGCTTCACTCTCGTCCTGGAAGGCGACCGGTTCGAACTTGAGCACCGGCGCAAGCAGCACGGCAAGCCCCCGCGCGCGCAGGCCTTCCGCCGTCGCCTCATTGTCGGGATGCGGCCGAGTAACGAGAATGGACATCGCTGGTGTTCCGAACCAATTGGCGGCGACGCATTCGTGAGGAAGCCGCGCGCGGCGATTGCGCAATCTGGCCCCGGAATGCTACCGGACGTACCAGAACTCTGCTTTCCGGATGAGCGCAAGGGCGCAAATTGGATAACAATTCGCCAATGCTGGTACTGGGCATCGAAACGACCTGCGACGAGACCGCCGCGGCGGTGGTCGAACGCACGCCTGACGGCAGCGGCAGGATCCTGTCCAACATCGTGCGTTCCCAGATCGAGGAACACGCCCGCTTCGGCGGCGTGGTGCCGGAAATCGCCGCCCGTGCTCATGTCGACCTGCTCGACGGCATTATCGAGCGCGCGATGCAGGAGGCCGGTGTCGGCTTCGCTCAGCTCGGCGGCGTCGCGGCCGCGGCGGGGCCGGGCCTGATCGGCGGCGTCATCGTCGGACTCACCACCGCAAAGGCGATCGCGATGGTGCACGACACGCCGCTGGTCGCGGTCAATCATCTGGAGGCGCATGCGCTGACGCCGCGGCTCACGGACGGAATCGAATTTCCCTATTGCCTGTTCCTCGCCTCGGGCGGCCATACCCAGATCGTCGCGGTCACCGGCGTCGGCCAATATGTGCGGCTCGGCACCACCGTCGACGATGCGATCGGCGAGGCCTTCGACAAGGTCGCGAAGATGCTGGGCCTGCCTTATCCGGGCGGTCCGCAGGTGGAACGCGCGGCCGCAAGCGGCGACGCCACGCGCTTTGCGCTTCCGCGGCCGATGCAGGGACGACCCGATGCCAATTTCTCGCTGTCGGGATTGAAGACGGCGGTCCGCACCGAAGCGAGCCGGCTCGGCGAGATCACGCCGCAGGACATCAGCGATCTCTGCGCGAGCTTCCAGGCGGCCGTGCTGGATTCGACCGCCGACCGGTTGAGCGTCGGGCTCAGGCTATTCCGCGAACAATTCGGCGCGCCGCGCGCCCTCGTCGCGGCCGGCGGCGTCGCTGCCAATCAGGCGATCCGCGGCGCCCTCGATGAGGTCGCACGGCAAGCCGGGACGCAATTGATCATGCCGCCGCCGGCGCTCTGCACGGACAATGGCGCAATGATCGCCTGGGCCGGCGCCGAACGCATCGCGCTCGGCCTGACCGATACGATGGAGGCGCAGCCCCGCGCGCGCTGGCTGCTCGACGCCAACGCAACGGCGCCGGCGGGTTACGGCAAGACCCGGGCGGGATACTAGCCATGACCACGTTCCAATCCGTCGCGGTGATCGGGGCGGGCGCCTGGGGCACGGCGCTGGCGACCGTGGCGGCGCGAGCGGGACGGAGCGTCACGCTCTGGGCACGCAATGCCGAACATGCCGCGCGGATCGCATCGACGCGCGACAATCCGCGTCTGCCCGGCGTGCGGATCGCTCCAGAAATCGTCGTCACCAGCGATCTCGCCAAGTCGTCGCGCGCCGACATCTTGCTGATCGCAACACCGGCGCAGCATTTGCGTGGCGCGGTCAACATGCTGGCCTCGCATCTGGCAAGGCCGGTGCCGATCGTTGCCTGCGCCAAGGGCATCGAGCACGGCACCCATAAATTCATGACCGATGTGATCGCGGAGGCCGCGCCGCACGCGCAGCCTGCGATCCTGTCGGGCCCGAGCTTTGCCGACGATGTCGCGCGCGGCTTGCCGACGGCCGTGACGCTGGCGGCAAAGGGCGAGGCGCTGGCGAGCAAACTGGTGCAGGCGCTGGGCTCGCCGACGTTCCGTCCCTATCACTCCACCGACATTCGCGGCGTCGAGATCGGCGGCGCGGCCAAGAACGTACTGGCGATCGCGGTCGGGATCGCAGTCGGACGCAAGCTCGGCGCCTCCGCCCAGGCTGCGCTGACGACCCGCGGCTTTGCCGAGCTGACGCGCCTCGGCCGCGCGCTCGGCGCGCGCAGCGAGACGATCACCGGCCTGTCCGGCCTCGGCGATCTGATCCTGACCTGCTCGAGCCCGCAGTCGCGCAATTTCGCCCTCGGCCTCGCGCTCGGCCGCGGCGAGCAGCCGCACGCGGGCAAGCTTGCCGAGGGCGAGTTCACCGCGCCGGTGCTGATCGAACTCGCGGCTTCGCACAACGTCGAGATGCCGGTGTCGGAAGCTGTGGCTTCGATCCTGAGCGGCCGAAGCACGATCGACGCCGCGATCTCCGCACTGATGACGCGCCCCTTCAAGGCAGAGGAATGACATCTTCTCGTCATGCCGCGCTTGTCGCGGGCATCCACGTCTTGATATTGAATTGATGGCAGAGATTGGGATGGCCGGGACATAGGCGAGCGGAAGCGACGCCGTCCCTCAGACGGCTATGCCGGCCATGACGAATGGATAGGGCGCGCGATGAACTACTGGCTGGTGAAATCCGAACCATCGGTGTGGTCCTGGGACCAGCAGGTCGCAAAGGGCGCCAAGGGCGAGCCCTGGACCGGCGTGCGCAACTACACCGCACGCATTAATCTCGTGAACATGAAGAAGGGCGACAAGGCGTTCTTCTATCATTCCAACGAAGGCAAGGAGATCGTCGGCATCGCCGAGATCATCAAGGAGGCCTATCCCGATCCGACCGACAAGAGCGAGAAATTCGTCTGCGTCGACATCAAGGCCGACAAGCCGTTGAAGACACCGGTGACGATGGCTGCGATTAAGGCCGAGACGAAGCTCAAAGACATGGCGCTGGTGAAATATTCGCGCCTGTCGGTGCAGCCGGTGACGGCCGAGGAATGGAAGCTCGTCTGCAAGATGGGCGGGGTTTAGGGGCGGCGGATGCAGCTCTCGTAGGGTGAGCAAAGCGCAGCGTGCCCGCCATTCATGCCACAATAGCGATACCGTGGGCACGGCGCCTTGCGCCTTTGCCCATCCTACGACAGCACGGCATTACACCGCCGCGGTCGCCACCACCTGCTGCAAGAGCTGCTCCCGCCGCGCCTGCGAGCGCTGGCCCTTCATGGTCGCGGCGAACCGCTCGAGGATGCCATCCTCGAAAGCGGTGACGATGGTGTCGTGGACATAGCTCTTTCGGCAGATTGCCGGCGTGTTGGAGAGCTTGTCGGCGGCGGCGCGGATGGCGTCCAGCACCTGCTTCTTGCGGCCGCGCTGGCTGGTCGCGGGTGTGATGCGCGACAGCGATTCGACGACGACGGCCGAGGCCATCAGCGTGCGGAAATCCTTCAGCGAAATCTTGATGCCGGCAATCTCGCGCAGAAACGCGTTGACCTGCGTGGTGCTGACGGCGCGCACGCTGCCGTAGGCATCGCGATACTGGAACATGCGCTTGCCGGGAACGCCGCGGAGAATTCCGATAGCGCGCACCAGCTTGGCCGCGTCGCATTCTTTCCGCACCGCCTTGCCGCCCTTCGCCTTGAAGGTCAGCACGAAGCTGTCGTCTTCCAGCGTGACGTTGGACTTCAGCAGCGTGGTCGCGCCGCGCGTGCCGTTGAGGCGGGCATAGGATTCGTTGCCGGGGCGGATCGCGGTGCGCGCGATTAGCTCGATCACGGCCGAGAGCGCGAACTCGCGCGTCGGTTCGTCGCCCGACAGGAACGCCGAAACCTTGCGCCGGATTTTTGGCAGCGCGCCGACGAGCTTCTCGAGGCGATGCGCCTTGCGGTGCTCGCGGACCTTCTCCCAGTCGGCGTGGTAGCGGTACTGCAGCCTTCCTGCGGCATCGATGCCGACGGCCTGCAGATGTGACGTCGGATCGGCCGAATACCGCACCTCGCGATAGGCCGGAGGCACCGCCATGGCATGAAGGCGGCGGATGGTACGGGCATCGCGGATATGCGCACCGTTGGGACGGACGAAGGAATAGCCCTTGCCGCGCTTGATGCGCCGGATCTTCAACTCGTTCTGGTCGCCGAGCCGCAGGCCCAGCTCCTTGGCCAACGCCTCGACCGTCGCCGCAGGCGCCGTGTCGAAGGCCTTTTTCGGGCTCGGACGCCTGAAAGGGGCCGGTTTCGGCCATTGTCCGAGGGCTTTAGCCAGTGCAATGGCCGCAGGATCGGCTGAAGCGGGCCGTATCGTCCCGAGATTCTGCTGATCCATCATAACCTTATGCCTTAGCCCTGTCTGTTATCGGTCAATGCCGCTATTCTGATTTTTGTTCCGAAGGGTCTCGTTGGACCCGGGTTGGCCATTTAGGGTGTTCCGAACACTATTGCGAGTCCCGAATCAGTGAGAGGCGGTTTCTAAATACCTCTACCGATGCATCAGGGCTTGCGCAGATCCGTTCTGCGGACCTGAGGAATGACCCCGAAGCCGCCCATTTGGCCTGTTTCAGATCTGCGACAATCACAACGGGTGATCTTGATCTTCCGCATGGCCGGTGGCCCGCCGAAGGTCCAGCTTGTGCTCCTTGTCGGGCCCGGTTAGCCCGACGCATAATCAGTCAATGATCAAGTCGGCTCGCCAGTCGCTAGCGTTCGGCCTGCCGTAGGTGGAGGGAAAGCATGTCCGAGAAGATCTACGACGTCCCCGCGGAATGGGCGAAGCGCGCTTGGGTCGACCAAGCCAAGTACAAGGAAATGTACGCCCGCTCGATCTCGGACCCGAACGGTTTCTGGGCCGAACAGGCCAAGCGCATCGATTGGATGCACGCGCCGACGAAAATCGAGAACGTCTCCTTTGCGCCGGGCAACATCTCGATCAAATGGTTCGAGGACGGAATCCTCAACGTCGCCCATAACTGCATCGATCGGCATCTCCACACGCGCGGCGACCAGACCGCGATCATCTGGGAAGGCGACGACCCCTCTCAATCCAGGCACATCACCTACAAGGAGCTGCATGACGAGGTCTGCCGGATGGCCAACATCCTGCGCACCCGCAACGTCGGGAAGGGCGACCGCGTCACCATCTACCTGCCGATGATTCCAGAAGCGGCCTATGCAATGCTCGCCTGCGCGCGCATCGGCGCGATCCACTCGGTGGTGTTCGCGGGCTTCTCGCCGGACAGCCTCGCCCAGCGCATCAATGACTGCAAATCCAAGGTCATCATCACCGCGGACGAGGGCCTGCGCGGCGGCAAGAAGGTGCCGCTGAAGGCCAATGTCGACGCCGCGCTCGCCAAGGCCGACGACGTCGATTGGGTCGTGGTGGTCAAGCGCACCGGCGGCAAGGTCGACATGAACCCGACGCGCGACCTCTGGTACCACGAGGCGGCGGCGATGGTGACGACGGAATGCCCGGTCGAGCACATGCACGCCGAGGACCCGCTGTTCATCCTCTACACCTCAGGCTCCACCGGCCAGCCCAAGGGCGTGCTGCACACCTCTGCCGGCTATCTCGTGTTCGCCTCGATGACACATCAATACGTCTTCGACTATCACGACGGCGACATCTACTGGTGCACCGCCGACGTTGGCTGGGTCACCGGCCACAGCTACATCCTCTACGGGCCGCTGGCGAACGGCGCGACCACGCTGATGTTCGAAGGCGTGCCGAATTACCCGGATAATTCCAGGTTCTGGAGCGTCATCGACAAGCACAAGGTCAACATCTTCTACACCGCGCCGACCGCGATCCGCGCCCTCATGCAGAGCGGCGACGAGCCGGTGAAGAAGACCTCGCGCGCCTCGCTCCGTCTGCTCGGCTCGGTCGGCGAGCCCATCAATCCGGAAGCCTGGGAGTGGTATCACCGCGTCGTCGGCGACGGCCGCTGCCCGATCGTCGATACCTGGTGGCAGACCGAGACCGGCGGCATCCTGATCACCCCGCTGCCGGGCGCGACCAAGCTGAAGCCGGGCTCGGCGACCCAGCCGTTCTTCGGCGTGGTGCCCGAGATCGTCGACGCCGACGGCAAGGTGCTGGACGGCGAGACCTCGGGCAATCTCTGCCTGACGCGGTCCTGGCCCGGCCAGATGCGCACGGTCTATGGCGATCACGCCCGCTTCGAGCAGACCTATTTCTCGACCTACAAGGGCAAGTACTTCACCGGCGATGGCTGCCGCCGCGATGCCGACGGCTATTACTGGATCACCGGCCGCGTCGACGACGTCATCAACGTCTCCGGCCACCGCATGGGCACCGCCGAAGTCGAGAGCGCACTGGTCGCACATGAGAAGGTGTCGGAAGCAGCCGTGGTGGGCTTCCCGCACGACATCAAGGGCCAGGGCATCTACGCCTACGTCACCCTGATGGCCGGCGTGCAGCCGACCGACGACCTGCGCAAGGAGCTCGTGACCTGGGTCCGCAAGGAGATCGGCCCGATCGCCTCGCCCGACCAGATCCAGTTCGCGCCCGGACTGCCCAAGACCCGCTCGGGCAAGATCATGCGCCGCATCCTGCGCAAGATCGCCGAGGACGAGCCGGGCAGCCTGGGCGACACCTCGACCCTGGCCGATCCCGCCGTGGTCGATGATCTCGTCCAGAACCGGCAGAACAAGAAGTCGGCCTAAGGCAAGCTCCATGTGCCCCGGACGCAGCGCGCACTCAGCGATGCGCTGCTGAGCCGGGGCCCATTGAACCGTGCAATGAAGAACTGGGTTCCGCCTCGGCGCTGCAGCGCGTCCGGGACACGAGGCAGCCTTTTGCGCCGAGGCTCCCTGAAACAACAGCCGTTCACACCCTCACGGACTTGTCAGGGCGCGCACCCATGCGGCCGCATCTTTCCAGCCGAGTGTTGTTTTCAGGTCATTTACTTTATTTCGAACATTTCCTTTGGTCCCCCTGCTGGCTGGCCCTTGGCGGCCGTGCGTGGAAACCAACCGGTTAACGGGCGCGGTTAAGATTGTTCCCTGACAAGGACGGGCAAGCTGGCGATTGCCGGTTGTGCGTGATTTTGGACGATCCGTTCGGGCTAGGGGAAGATCGATGTTGATAAGGATTGCTGTGACGCTCGCTGCCACCATCGGAGCAGGTGTGTTGATGTCGACGGCTGCGCAGGCGCGGCCGGAAATGGTGGGGGCCCATCTGGCCGATTATTCGCCGGGCACCATCGTGGTGAAAACCAACGAGCGGCGGCTTTATCTCATCCTCGATAACGGCCACGCCGTGCGCTATCCGGTCGGCGTCGGCAAGTCCGGCAAGCAGTGGGCCGGCACCACGCGCATCGACGGCAAGTATCGCAACCCGGCCTGGGCGCCGCCGGCCGAGGTCAAGCGTGACAAGCCGAGCATCCCCGACATGATTCCCGGCGGCTCGCCGCGCAACCCGATGGGCGTCGCGGCGATGACGCTTGCCGGCGGCGAATATGCGATTCACGGCACCAACGTGCCGGGCTCGATCGGCGGCTTCGTTTCCTATGGCTGCATCCGCATGCTCAACGACGACATCACCGATCTCTACGGCCGCGTCTCCGTCGGCACGACGGTGGTCGTGACGCGCTGATCGCCGCGCGCGACCTGAATTGAAAAAGCCGCATCGATGGATGCGGCTGCTTGTTACCAGAAGCGCCAGCTGCGTCCGCACCAGCCGTTGCGATGGCCACCACTGTAGCTGCGCACATAGCCGCCCGCGAGTAACGCCGCCGAGACGTTGGCAGTACGCTTGGTCGCGACGTCGGCGAGCACGCGGCCATATTTGTCCTGGCCGAGATTGAAGATCGTGACGCCGCCCTGGCCCAGCAGATTGCGCAGCGCATCGCTCGCGGCCTCGGCCTTGTCCAGCTCGTCCTGGCAGGATGCTTTCATCTCGGGTGCATCGATGCCGCGCAGGCGAACGCGCGCAACGAGATCGCGGCCGCTGGGCTGATGCACACGCGCAAGGAAAGTATCGCCGTCCACGGTCCTGACGACATCGACCGGCTGACGCATGTCGGAATTGCCGGAGTGCTGCAGGATGATCCCGGCATCGCGCGACTCTCCGTCATCCGCATGCGGAACGGGCCACGTCGTTCCATGGCGAAAGCCGAGCACGATCGCCGTCACGATGCCGACCACGAACATCCACGGCAGCAGCCCGGAGAAGCGGCGGCCGAACGGCGAGCCGCTGTAGGAGGGCCAGCGGGGATGGTGGGGGTCGAAGCGCGACATCCGCGCACGCTAGGGCTGAGTCGGCTGAACCGGCAAGAGCGAGTGACCGGCGCCTCAGAAGTCCGAAGCGATACCCTTGCGCTCCCAATCGCCGTAGCGGGTGGGCTCGGGTCCTTTCGGCCCCTGCAATTCCTTCGGCGCAGCTTTCTCATGCGCGGCCGCTGCCTGCCGGCGCGCCTCGGCCTCGTCCAGCGCGCGCTGGGCGGCTGGCGGAAGATTCTTGCGATCGGGAACGGAGGCCTGGTCACTCATCGCGCGGTTCCTAGCGCAGGATCTGGAGACATGCGAGGTCCAATATCGCATTGCTGAGATGGTCATGCCGGGCTGCAAAGGCGAGAGGCCTTTCTTACATTTGGCATATTCGCATGCCAGAGATCGTGTTCTCAAGGCATGCGCCCCTCGGCGGAACTGCCGCTCGCTCAGAACCTTAAGCCGCATGCCATCTCAACGTTTTGCTCCTCCATCCGAAGTGCCGGGCCTTGCGGCACGTCGGATCGCTGCCGACATCGTCGACGGCGTGCTGCACAAGCACCGTACGCTCGACGACCAGCTCGACGGCAGCGGCGCTCATCCCGGACTGAAAACGCTGGCCGACCGCGACCGCGCGCTGATGCGGCGCCTGGTCGCGACCGTGCTGCGCCGGCTCGGCACGCTCGGCCATGTGCTGTCCCGCCTGCTCGACAAGGGGATCCCCTCCGAGGCGCCGCGTGCGCAGAGCGCGCTCCTGATCGGCGCGGCGCAGATTCTCTGGATGGACGTGCCGGATCACGCGGCCGTCGACCTCTCCGTTCGCCTGGTGCAATCCGACCGGCGCGCCGCGCGCTACGCCGGCCTCGTCAATGCCGTCCTGCGCCGCTGCGCGCGCGAGGGCACGGCACTGGTCGAGGAGGTCGCCGCGCAATCGCTGGATTTGCCGCCATGGCTGCTCGCGCGCTGGAGCGCGCATTATGGCGAAGCAACCGCAAGGGAGATGGCGCGGGCGCTCGGTCACGAGCCCTCGCTCGATCTCACCGTGAAGTCCGATGCCACGCAATGGGCGAGCCGCCTGCATGGCGAGACGCTGCCGACCGGAACGGTGCGGATGCTGCTGCACGGCTCGGTGACTATGCTGCCCGGCTTCGCCGAGGGACAATGGTGGGTGCAGGACGCCGCCGCGGCGCTGCCGGCCCGGCTGTTCGGCGACGTCAAGGGCAAGTCCATTGCCGATCTCTGCGCCGCCCCCGGCGGCAAGACCGCGCAACTGGCGCATGCCGGCGCGCATGTCACGGCGATCGACCGCTCGCCGGCCAGGGTGGCGCGGCTGCGTGAAAACCTGGCGCGGCTGTCGCTCCAGGCCGAGACCGTCGTCGCTGACGCCGTGGAATGGGCCGGCCCTGCCGAAGGTTTCGACGGTATTTTGGTCGATGCGCCCTGCACCTCGACCGGCACGATCCGCCGCCACCCGGATGTGGCGTGGCTCCGGCAGGAATCCGATGTCACCGCCATGACCGTGCTGCAGCAGCGGCTGCTGCGAAAATCTGTGACGCTGCTCAAGCCGGGCGGTACGCTGATCTATTGCACTTGCTCGTTGGAACCCGAAGAAGGCGAGCAGGCCGTGGCCACGCTGCTGGCGGCCGAACCTGCGCTTCGCCGCGTCCCGATCGAGGCGTCGGAGGTCGCGGGCCTGAGCGAAATCCTCACCCCTGAAGGCGATCTCCGCACTCTGCCCAGCCATCTGCCGAACGCCGATCCCAAGCTCGGCGGGCTCGACGGATTTTTCGCGGCCCGACTCGTTAAATCCTGATTTTGCACTGGATTTTGCAACCACGACGCTGATTCGCGCCGTTCAAGGTGGTGTCAGCCGTTGGATTTTGGGATTAATAAGGATTCGTCGGAATCCTCTCCCCCTTCAAGGCAAGGCGTGTCGGTCGCTCAACGCAGACGTATCTCGACGCTGGTCATGAACCGCTTCGCGCGGAACGTGCTTGCGCGCGCGAGCGGCGGTTCGGTTGCGCTGTCGCGGGTCTGGCCGGGACGCACGGACAGGCTGATCATCGCGCCGCACGATCTGCGTACCGCGGATGGGACTCGCGCCGCCGAAATCTATGCCGGCCGATTCGTCTTCGCCGGCAAGATCGTCAATTGCCACGGCCGCTCGATCTTCGATCTCGAGCCGCCGTCGGAGGATTGGGAGGTCGCGCTGCTCGGCTTCGGCTGGCTGCGCCATTTGCGCGCCGCCGACACTGCGCTGACACGGGCGAATGCGCGCGCGCTGATCGAGGATTGGATCGCCAATCCCGCCAACAAGCGTCGCCCGGTCGCGCGACGCGCCGACGTGCTGGCCCGGCGCGTGATCTCGCTGCTGTCGCAGGCGCCGCTGGTGCTCAACGAGACCGACAATAAATTCTACCGCCGCTATCTGCGCGCGCTCGCGCGCGAGATCCGCTTCCTGCGCTACACGATGGTCGACATTCCCGACGGGGTGCCGAAGCTCCAGGTGCTGATCGCGCTGTGCTATGCGGCCCTCTGCCTCGCCAACCAGGCGCGTCACATCCGCAGCGCATCGAAGAAGCTGTCGGACGAATTGCAGCGGCAGATCCTGCCCGACGGCGGACACATCTCCCGCAACCCGGGCGCGCTGATCGAACTCCTGATCGACCTGCTGCCGCTGCGCCAGACCTTTGCCGCGCGCAACATCGCGCCACCCCCGGCGCTGCTCAACGCGATCGACCGCATGATGCCGATGCTGCGCTTCTTCCGGCATGGCGACGGCAATTTCGCGCTGTTCAATGGCATGAGCGCGACATCGTCCGACCTGCTCGCCACGCTGCTCGCCTATGACGACACCCATGGCGTGCCGATGGCGAACATGCCGCATACCGGCTTCCAGCGGCTCGATGCCGGCCAGACCACCGTGATCATCGACACCGGCCCGCCGCCGCCGGCCGGCGTCAGTCACGACGCCCATGCCGGCTGCCTGTCGTTCGAGCTGTCCTCCGGCATCAGCCGCATCGTCACCAATTGCGGCATGCCGACCACGGGCCGCGACAATTGGCGGCCGTTCGCACGCAGCACGGCAGCGCATTCGACGCTGACCTATCACGAGACATCGTCATGCCAGTTCGTCGAGATGTCCGCGATGAAGCGGCTTCTGCACGGCTCGCCTGTGACCAGCGGGCCCGTCGAGGTCGAGAGCTATCGCGAGATCGTGCAGAACGGCACGCTGCTTACGACGTCGCATGACGGCTATCTCGCCAAGTTCGGCGCCATCCATCGCCGCGTGCTGATGATCGCCAACGACGGCGCGCGCATCGACGGCGAGGACACGCTGTCGCCCCCGCAGGGCGGACGCTTCAAGGGCGCTGACGCCGATTTCGCGCTGCGCTTCCATCTGCATCCCGCGGTGAAGGCGAGCCGGCTGTCGGATGCGCGCGGCGTCATGCTGGTGCTGCCGAACCGCGACGTCTGGACCTTCGAGGCGCTCGACGACAAGGTCGACCTCGAGGACAGCGTGTTCCTGGCCGGCAATGACGGGCCGCGCCGCACCGCCCAGATCGTGATCCGGCAGGACGCGCGACAGGCGCCCTCGATCCGCTGGAGCTTCGTCCGCTCCACGGCGTCCCCGACGGTTACCAATGCCCGCCGCAACGCCCGGCGCGAACCGGAACTTCCGCTGTAAACACGCGGATTCGGCTCCATCTGATCGTTGTGAACCGCGCCAAAAACTGCTATCGAGCCCTCGCTCGCGCGACTGGCGACCTTGGATGGAGCACCATCGGGAAGCGCGGGACATATCCGCCGCGCGCCTGGGCATAGACACTCCTTGAGAGAGAGGATCTTGCTCATGACTGACCATCCCCGCCGCGTCACCCGCGCCCTGCTTTCCGTCTCGGACAAGACCGGCCTGATCGAATTCGCCAAGGCGCTTGCCGCGCATGATGTCGAGCTTGTCTCGACCGGTGGCACCGCGAAAGCGATCGCTGCGGCCGGCCTCATGGTGAAGGATGTTTCCGACCTCACCGGCTTCCCCGAGATGATGGACGGCCGCGTCAAGACGCTGCATCCGAAAGTGCATGGGGGCCTGCTCGCGATCCGGGACAACAAGGAACACGCGGAAGCGATGAAGGCGCATGGCATCGCGCCGATCGACCTTCTCGTCGTCAATCTCTATCCGTTCGAGGCGACCGTCGACAAAGGCGCAGGCTTTGAGGATTGCATCGAGAATATCGACATCGGCGGCCCCGCGATGATCCGCGCCGCCGCGAAGAATCATGACGACGTTGCCGTCGTCGTCGAGGCAGATGACTACAAGGCCGTGCTCGACGAGCTCGCCGCCAACAACGGCGCGACCACGCTGAAACTGCGCCGGCGGCTTGCTGCAAAGGCCTATGCGCGCACCGGCGCTTACGACGCCGCGATCTCGAACTGGTTCAACCGTCAGCTCGAGATCGATGCGCCCGACTTCCGGGCCTTCGGCGGCAAGTTGATCCAGTCGCTGCGCTACGGCGAGAACCCGCACCAGACCGCAGCGTTCTACGCAACGCCCGACAAGCGCCCGGGCGTCTCGACCGCGCGGCAGCTCCAGGGCAAGGAGCTTTCCTACAACAACATCAACGACACCGATGCCGCCTATGAGTGCATCGGCGAATTCGACGCCAAGCGCACCGCGGCCTGCGTCATCGTCAAGCACGCCAATCCCTGCGGCGTCGCGGAGGGATCGAACCTCGTCGAGGCCTATCGCAGGGCGCTGGCCTGTGATTCCACCTCGGCCTTCGGCGGCATCATCGCGATGAACCGTCCGCTGGACGCGGATACGGCCCGCGAGATCACAAAGATCTTCACCGAGGTGATCATCGCGCCCGATGCGACCGAAGAGGCGATCGCCATCATCGGCGGGAAGAAGAATTTGCGGCTGCTCCTCGCCGGCAGCCTGCCCGATCCGCGCGCGCCCGGTCTCACCGCCAAGACGGTGGCCGGCGGCCTGCTCGTGCAAAGCCGCGACAACGCAGTGGTCGACGACATGACGTTCAAGATCGTGACCAAGCGCGCGCCCACGGACGCCGAGATGCGCGACCTCAAATTCGCCTTCCGCGTCGCAAAACACGTCAAGTCCAACACCATCATCTACGCCAAGGATCTCGCCACCGTCGGCATCGGCGCCGGCCAGATGAGCCGGGTGGATTCAGCTCGGATCGCGGCGCGCAAGGCGCAGGATGCGGCAGCCGAGCTGAAGCTCGCCGAGCCGCTCACCAAGGGCTCGGTGGTGGCGTCGGATGCGTTCTTCCCGTTCGCCGACGGCATGCTCGCCTGCATCGAGGCCGGCGCCACCGCGGTGGTGCAGCCCGGCGGCTCCATGCGCGACGACGAGGTGATCAAGGCCGCCGACGAGCACGGCATCGCCATGGTGTTCACCGGCACCCGGCATTTCCGGCACTGAGGCCGTCAGCAAGAATGTAGCCCGGAAGGAGCGAAGCGACATCCGGGTTCGCAATCTCACAAAGACCGTCCCGGATTGCGCTTCACTCCTTCCGGGCTACGGAGTGCTGCGGGAGTCACGCTTCCTTCACCCGCATCAACAGCCCCAACCCCGCGACGAAGAACACCACCAGCACGGCCATGCCGGCCTTCTGGCTTGCGGTCACCGCGGTGATCGTGCCGATCAGCAATGGTCCGATGAAGGACGTCACCTTCCCGGTCAGCGCAAACAGGCCGAAATACTGCGCGATGCGGTCTCTCGGTGCGAGGCGGATCAAGAGCGTGCGTGAGGCGGCCTGGAGTGGACCACCGGCCGCGCCGATGAGGCAGCCCAGCACGAGATAGGCGCGCTCGGCCGCGCTCGAGAACAAGGGAGCATCTGCTCGCGGCGGCGCGACCTGGATGAACAACACACTGTCCTTGTCGACCAGGAGAATCGCCGCCACCGACAGCAGCAGCACGAGCATGCTGGCGGCGATGACGCGCTTCGGTCCGAGACGATCGTCCAGCTTGCCGCCGAACCATGCGCCAAACGCGCCGGCGATCGCGAGCAAGATGCCGAAAGTGCCGATCTGGATCGTGTGCCAGCCGAAGGTGCCCGCGGCATAGATGCCGCCGAAGGCGAACAGCGACACCAGACCATCCGTATAGATCATGTTGGCAAGCAGAAATGCCGCCAGCGATCTTTGCTGCGGCAGGCTTCTGATCGATTTCCCCAGCTCCGACAACCCCTCACGCAAGGCCTCGCGCACCGGGCGCTTGGCCGGATAATCCGGCGTGAACAGGAACAACGGTGTCACGAAGAGGATGAACCACAGCCCGGTCAGAGGCCCCACGATGCGATCGCCCTGATGGCTGACCGGATCGAGCCCGAACAGCGGCGTGAGGCCCAGCAACGTGCGGCCGGTCTGTGGGTTGGCCGCGAGGAAGCCGAGCACGATGATCAGGCTGACGATGCCACCGACATAGCCGGTGGCCCAGCCGGTGCCGGAGAGCCGACCGATCCGCTCCGGCGGCACCAGCGTCGGCATCATCGCATTGTTGAAGAGAGTGGCAAATTCTGCGCCGACGCTAGCGAGCGCCACGGCTGTAAGCAGTGGCGGAATGATGGAGGGATCACCGGGCTTGCCGATCCACAGCGTGCAGGATGCCGCCACCAGCAACGCACCAAACCCTGCAATCCACGGCTTACGGCGGCCCGAGGCGTCCGCGATGGCCCCAAGCACCGGCGACATCAACGCGATTGCAAGGCCCGCGGCTGCCATCGCAAATCCCCACAGCGATTGGCCGGTGGCAGGATTTGGCGCAATGCTGGTGGCGAAATAGGGCGCGAATACAAAGGTCGTGATCAGCGTGAAATAAGGCTGTGCGGCCCAGTCGAAGAAAATCCAGCTGACGACGGCGGCGCGCGGCGGATAGGTCCGCGGCACGCCGCCCATGCGCGCGTCCGGGGCGATCGTCGTCATTGCGCAGTCCTCATCACGAACAGTTTTGCCTCTCTTGAGGCAAACCGTATAGCATTGCGATGAGGCGTGTGAACTGTCCGAAGCCACGACGGAAATTTGATTTTGACGATGTCGTCACATCCGACTCGGCGGACGTTTTTCGCCGTCATTGCCACTCTGGCGTTTGGTCTCGCACCCGCGACCGCTCAGGATGCGCGGCGGGCCTATGTTCCTGCTGCTCCCGACACGGTGCGCGCCGTTGCCGCCGAGCACGGCATGGTCGTCGCGCAGGAGAAGATATCCGCGCAGATCGGTGCCGATATCCTGCGTAGCGGCGGCAATGCGGTCGATGCCGCGGTCGCGACCGGCTTTGCGATGGCCGTGACCTATCCGCGTGCCGGCAATATCGGCGGCGGCGGCTTCATGTTGATCCATTCCGCGGACCGCAATGAAGACATCACGATCGACTACCGCGAGACGGCGCCGGCGGCGACCACGCCGCAGATCTTCCTCGGCGCCGACGGCAAGCCCGATATTGCGAAGTCACGGGATTCCGCGCTCGGCGTCGGCGTGCCCGGCACCGTCGCGGGACTTAGTCTGGCACTGGAGAAATACGGCTCGGGCCACTTCACGCTAGCGCAATTGCTCGCGCCCGCGATCGCGCTCGCCCGCGATGGGTTCATCGTCAGCGACGACATGGCCGACACCATGCCGGGATGGCACCGGCGGCTGGCACGCTGGCCTTCGTCGGCCAAGATATTCTCGCGGCCCGATGGCACGCCGATCGGCGAGGGCGACAGGCTGGTACAGGGCGATCTCGCTGAAACGCTGTCTGCAATCGCCGCACAGGGGCCACGCGGCTTCTATGAGGGGCCGGTCGCGGAAAAGCTCGCAAAAGCCGTGACGGACGCCGGCGGCATCATGACGCCCGCAGATCTGAAGGCCTATCAGGCCGTGATCCGCGCGCCGGCGCGCGGCACCTATCGCGGCTATGACGTCGTGTCGATGCCGCTGCCTTCGTCGGGCGGCGTCGTGCTGGTAGAGACGCTCAACATCCTCGAGGGCTTCCAGCTTGCCGATTTGAAGCAGGGCTCGCCGGCATCGTTGCATCTTCTGATCGAGGCGATGAAGCGCGCCTACGCCGACCGCGCGCGCTATCTCGGCGATCCTGCTTTCGTCAACGCACCGATCGAGACGCTGACCGCTAAGGACTACGCCGCCAAGCTGCGCTCAGGCATCTCCATCGAACGCGCCACACCGTCGAAGGAACTCGTTTCCGCGGCCTCCTCGCCGCGTGAGGGCAGCAACACCACGCATTTCTCCGTCGTCGATTCCCGCGGCAACGCGGTCAGCAACACCTACACGCTGAACTTCAGCTACGGCGTCGGCCTCGTTGCCGACGGCACCGGCGTGCTGCTCAACAACGAGCTCGACGATTTCACCGCCGCCATCGGCGCCTCCAACGCATACGGGCTGGTCGGCTTCGAAGCCAATCTGCCCGGACCCGGCAAACGTCCGCTCTCGTCGATGTCGCCGACCATCGTGCTCAAGGACGGCAAGCCCGTCCTGGTGACGGGCTCGCCCGGCGGCAGCCGCATCATCTCGACCGTTCTGCAGGTGATCGTGAACGTCCTCGACTACAGGATGGACGTTGCTGCCGCCGTTGCAGCGCCACGGCTGCATCATCAATGGCTGCCGGACGAAGTCCGTGTCGAGGGCGGCTTTCGCAGCGATGTTCTGGGCGAGCTGAAGGCGATGGGTCACGTCATCGTCGAGCCCATGGGGCAGACATCGGCCAACTCGATTGTCGTGACACCCAACGGGCCGCTCGGCGCGCCCGATCCGCGCACGCGGGGCGCCGAAGCAGCGGGGCAGTAACCACGTCATTTGCATGGCACGGAAGCGCGGACCCGCTAGCTCTCGCCGCCACTCGTGCTACCAAAGCGCAGCTTTCAAGAAACTGCCGGGAAACGCACATGACGCCAGCCGATCCGAACCAGCGCATCGAGCGCGCGGAGATCGAAGACACCAGCCTTCTTGCGTTCTATCGCGACATGAACCTGCCCGAGCGCCGGACGTTCTGGGCGTGCGCGGCGGGCTGGGCGCTCGACGGCATGGACTTCATGATCTATCCGCTGGTGATCGGCACCATTATCGCGCTGTGGAAGGTCGATGCGGCTTCGGCTGGCCTTGCCGGCACGGTGACGCTGCTGGCTTCCGCGATCGGCGGCTGGCTCGGCGGCTATCTCTCCGACCATATCGGGCGGGTGAGGACGCTCCAGATCACCATCATCTGGTTCTCGTTCTTCTCGCTGGTCTGTGCTGTCGTGCAGAATTTCGAACAGCTCCTGATCGCACGTGCCGTGCTCGGCCTCGGCTTCGGCGGCGAATGGGCGGCGGGCGCGGTGCTGATGGGCGAGGCGATCAGGCCGCAATATCGCGGGCGCGCGGTCGGCTCGGTGCAGTCGGGCTGGGCGGTCGGCTGGGGCCTCGCGGTGCTGTCGCAGGCGATCCTGTTCTCCGTCTTGCCGCCGGAGACGGCATGGCGCTGGATGTTCGTGATCGGCGCGCTGCCGGCGCTCCTGGTATTCTACATCCGCCGCTCCGTCACCGAGCCGGCGATCGCGGTCGAGGCTCGCGCCCGGCACGCAGCGAGCGGCGATCGCCCGGCGATCTGGGAAATCTTCTCCGGCCCGATCCTGAAGACCACGATCCTGGCCTCGCTGATGGCGACGGGTTGCCAGGGCGGCTACTACGCTGTCACGTTCTGGGTGCCGCAATTCCTGACCAAGGAGCGGCATCTCTCGATCGTCGGCTCGACCGGCTATCTGTCGACGCTGATCATCGGCTCCTTCATCGGTTATCTCACCGGCGCCTGGCTTGCCGACCGGATCGGGCGGCGCAATCTGTTCCTGATCTTCTCGATCGGCGCCATGGCGGTGGTACTGCTCTATACGCAGCTGCCGCTCACCAACGAGATCCTCTGGCTGCTCGGTTTCCCGCTCGGCTTTTTCGCCTCGGGCTATTTCTCCGGCATCGGCGCGTTCCTGACCGAACTCTACCCAACGCGGCTGCGCGGCTCCGGCCAGGGCTTTTGCTACAATTTCGGCCGCGGCATCGGCGCGCTGTTTCCATTCCTCGTCGGCGCGCTGTCGGCATCGACCTCACTTGCGAACGCGATCGCGATCTTCGCGGTGGTGGCCTATGTGGTGTTCTTCATCGCCGCGTTTGCGCTGCCGGAGACGCGCGGACGGGTGCTGCACGCGCACTGATAGGCGCCATCATGCGCCGTTTTGCTGGGCGGTAAGGAAGCTTACCGCCCCACCTGATACGGCCCGCCCTTTTCCAGCGCGCGCGCATAGGCCGGCCGCGCGTGGATGCGATCGAGGAATGCCATCGCCTTGGGATGGCCCTGCTCGAGCCCGCCGCGCGCTTGCGCGGCTTCCAGCGGGAAGCTCATCTGGATGTCGGCTGCGGTGAATTCGTTGCCGGCGAACCACTCGCTCTTGCCGAGCTCGCCTTCCCAATAATCCATGTGCTGCTTGAGCTGCGGATTAACCAGCGTGGTCAGCGCCTGGTTGGAGACTTTGCGCACCAGCGGACGAAGCAGCGCCGGCGCGCGCTTCGGCATCAGCGTGAACAGCAGCTTCAGCAGCAGCGGCTGCATCGCGGATCCTTCGGCATAATGCAGCCAGTAGGTGAAGCGCAGCCGCTCCGGCGTGTTCGGCGGCGGAATCAGCCGGCCGTTGCCGTAGGTCCCGACGAGATATTCGATGATCGCGCCCGACTCGGCGATGGTGCTGCCATTGTCGGTGATGACGGGCGACTTGCCGAGCGGATGGATGGCGCGCAGCTCCTTCGGCGCCCGCATATCCGGCTGGCGCTGATAGCGCACGATCTCGTAGGGCACGCCCAACTCTTCGAGCAGCCAAAGCACGCGCTGCGAGCGGGAATTGTTGAGGTGGTGAACGGTCAGCATCGGCGAGGTCCCCAGGGCAGGCGGTGGCTAGGCGTGGTGGGTCGGCCGCGTACCTGCCAGCCCGGGACCGCAATGTCGAGCCATCGGAGCGGATATTTTCACCCGGGTATATTGACGTCAATAATTTACCCGGGTATTAAATCAACCCACGTCCCTAAAATGGCAATGATTCCAATGAACAAGATTTTCACCGCTTTCCAGGGCCAGCGTCGCCTGGTGTCCGGGCCGGCAGGCGAGGTCGCGCTGGTCGTCAAGCGCGTGGCGCCGCGGCCGGACGAGCCCATCATCATCTTCGAGGACGGCACGGGTCGATCGATCGATTTCGATCTGCGTGGCGGGGATCGCGAGGTGCTGGCGCGGCTGGCCAAGCTCATGCCGCCGCCGGTCGAGGAGAGCACGCCGCCAAGCGAGCCGCGCGGGCGCGGACGGCCGAAGCTCGGCGTGGTCGCGCGGGAGGTGACGCTGTTGCCGCGGCATTGGGAGTGGCTCGGCGCGCAGCCGGGCGGCGCCTCGGTCGCGCTGCGCAGGCTCGTCGATGAGGCGAGGCGCGCGAGCGGCGACAAGGACCGCGAACGGCAAGCGCGCGATGCGGCCTATCACTTCATGTCGACCATGGCGGGCAACCTGCCGCAGTTCGAGGAAGCCTCGCGCGCATTGTTTGCGGATGACCGGCGGCGCTTCACCGGATTGATCGCGAATTGGCCGCCCGACATCCGCGACCACATCGTCAAGCTCGCCTACAGCGACCGCGCTTAAGGCGCTCTCACTTAACCCCATCGACGGCCGGGCCGCGCCTTGCGCGGCAACGGCTCCGTGCGCCCTGATGAAAGGCCGATCCATGTCTGCGCCCAAGCCGCTCTCGACAACATTCCTTCGCTTCCTTGCGCCCCTGATGCTGGGCAACGCGCTGCAATCGCTGTTCGGCACCGTCAGCAACGTCTATCTCGGCCAGATGATCGGCGTCGACGCGCTGGCGGCGGTGTCGGTGTTCTTTCCCGTGATGTTCTTTCTGTTCGCCTTCGTCATGGGGCTGAGCACCGGCGCGACCGTGTTGATCGGGCAGGCCTTTGGCGCGGGGGAGCACGACAAGATCCGGGGCGTCGCCGGCACGACGCTCGCGATCGGCCTTCTGCTCTCCATTTCGATCGCGCTGATCGGCGGGCTGTTCAGCCGTCAGCTGATGATGGCGCTCGCGACGCCCGCCGATATTCTCGACCAAGCCAGCGCCTACGCGCGGATCATGCTGCTCACCATGCCGCTCGGCTTCGTCTTTCTGCTGATGACGGCGATGATCCGCGGCGTCGGCGACGCGCTGACGCCGTTGCTGGCGCTGGCATTGTCGACTGCGATAGGCCTGATCCTCACGCCGATGTTGATCCGTGGGTCGTTCGGACTGCCGGCGGCCGGCATCACCAGCCCGGCATGGGCGGCCGCGATCTCGAACGCGCTCACCTTGCTTGCGCTGGCGCTGTATCTGCGGCGGAAGAAGCACGCGCTCGCTCCGGACGCGGCGCTGCTGCATCACCTCAGGCTCGACGGCGCCATGCTCGGAAAGATCCTCGGCATCGGATTGCCGAGCGCCGTCGGCATGGTGGTGATGGCGATCGCAGAGCTGGTGCTGCTCGGACTCGTCAACGGCTATGGATCGGACGCCACGGCGGCCTACGGCGCCGTCAACCAGGTGATGGGCTACACGCAGTTCACGGCGATGTCGATTTCCATAGCAGTCTCGATCCTCGGCGCGCAGGCGGTCGGCAGCCGTGATCGAACCCGGCTCGACGGCATCGTGCGGACCGGGCTCGTTTTCAACCTGGTCCTGACCGGCGGTCTCGTGGCGCTGATCTATCTCGCGCCGCGCGCCATCCTCGGCATCTTCATCACCGACGGCGCCGTGCTCGATCTGGCGAAGGAGTTGCTCTTCATCGCCTTGTGGAGTTCGGTGCCGTTTGGCCTTGCGACAGTGTTCTCGGGTGCCATGCGGGCGGCCGGCGTCGCGTTGACGCCGATGCTGCTTGCGATCTTCGCGATTGTCGCCATCGAGCTGCCGGCCGCTGTGATCCTGAGTCGCACGATCGGCCTTCATGGCATATGGGCTGCCTATCCCATCGTGTTCTGCGCCATGTTCGTTTTGCAGATGGGCTATTACTTCCTGGTCTGGCGCAAGCGCGGGGATCCGGCTCCTGCTCTGATGGTCAAAGTATTATGACCATCATTAAACGGTGGACCTGTGGGACACGCTGCGTCACAATGCGGGGAAAGTCAGATCAAGATGTCAGATCAGGGAGATCGAATGACCCGCACAGCCCCGCAGTTCCTGTTCGATTTCGGCAGCCCGAACGCCTATCTCAGCCACCTCGCGATTCCCGCGATCGAGCAGCGCATCGGCGTCAAGTTCGAATATGTCCCGATCCTGCTCGGCGGCATCTTCAAGTCGACCAACAACAGGTCGCCGGCCGAGACGCTGGCCGGCGTCAAGAACAAGCGTGAATTCCAGCAGGTCGAGACCGAGCGCTTCATCAAGCGCTTCAAGGTCCAGCCCTATGTCTGGAATCCCCACTTTCCCGTCAACACGCTGAACCTGATGCGCACGGCGATCGCCGCACAGCTCGAGGGCGTGTTCGAAAAATACGTCGAGGCGGCCTTCCACCACATGTGGCGCGAGCCGAAGAAGATGGACGACCCCGAGATCGCGGCGAAGGCTCTGGCGTCGTCCGGCCTCGACGTCCAGAAGCTGTTCGCCCGGGCTCAGGAGCCGGAGGTGAAGGGCCGGCTGATCAAGAACACCGAGGACGCGGTCGCCCGCGGCGCATTCGGATCGCCGACCTTCTTCGTCGGCAACGAGATGTTCTTCGGCAAGGAGCAGTTGCGCGAGGTCGAGGAGATGGTGCTCGGGACTTAGCCGCTCAATCTCCGGCGACAGAATGTGATCGCGGCAGCATTCTGGATTGCTTCGCTTCGCTGGCAATGACGACTATAGATAGACCGCCAATAGCAAAAAGAGGGAAGATCCCATGCGTATCCTCGTGGTCGGCGCCGGCGCCATCGGCGGCTATTTCGGTGGCAGGCTGTTGCAGGCCGGCCGCGACGTCACCTTCCTGGTCCGGCCGCGCCGCGCCGGCGAGCTCGCAAGCGCGGGCCTCGTCATCAAGAGCCCGAATGGCGACGTGACGCTGCAAAATCCGCCGACCGTGCAGGCCGACGCGCTCAAGGACAAGTTCGACGTCGTGCTCTTGAGCTGCAAGGCGTTCGATCTCGACGATGCCATCAAATCGTTTGCGCCGGCGGTCGGACCGAACACCGCGATCATCCCGATGCTGAACGGCATGAAGCACCTCGATGTGCTCGATGCCAAATTCGGCAAGGAACGCGTGCTCGGCGGCCTCTGCGCCATCGCGGCGACCCTGAACGAGAAGCGCGAGGTGGTCCAGCTCCAGCCGATGCAGTCGCTGAACTACGGCGAGCGCGACGGCAAGCTGTCGGATCGTGTGAAGGCGATCGACGAGGCCTTCAAGAGCGGCATCAATGGCGCCACCGCCAGCCAGAACATCATGCAGGACATGTGGGAGAAGTGGGTGTTCCTGTCCTCGCTCGCGGCCTCCACCAGCCTGATGCGAACCTCCGTCGGCAACATCCTCGCCGCTCCCGGCGGCCGCGATTTCCTGCTCGGCATGCTCGACGAGACCAGCGCAATCGCCACCGCGTCCGGCTATCCGCCGGGCGGGCCGTTCTTCGAGCGGGTGAAGGGCAACCTCACCACCGAGGGATCGCAGATGACGGCCTCGATGTTCCGCGACATCAAGGCCGGCCTGCCGGTCGAAGCCGATCACGTCATCGGCGACCTCATCGCGCGCGCCGATGCCGCCAAGGTGCCGGTGCCGAAACTGCGCATCGCCTACACGCATTTGAAGGCGTATGAAAAGCAGCGGGCGGGGTAACAAGGCCCTCAGTCGCCTGTCCTGGACCAGCGAAGCGCTGATCCGGGACGACAGCGCAGCTTACCTTAGCAGCTCGGCGCTATTTCAAATGCGCGAGATAGTGCGAGACCGCCGTGATCTCCTCGTCGCTCATGCGATAGGCGACATCGGCCATCGCGGCGACGCCGCCGCCGACGCGCAAGCCGGCTTTGTAGTCGTGCAACGCCTTGACCAGATATTCCTCGCGCTGGCCCGCCAGTCGCGCGACCCCCTTGGTGCCGGCGAAGCTGTCCTTATGGCATGAGCCGCAGCGGCGGCCGGCAGCAACCTGCGCGCCTTTCTTCGACAGGTCGGGATCCCCGTCCTCCGGTCCCTTCGGCGGCGTCAGCTGCGAGAAATAGGCGCCGAGATTGCGGATGTCCTCATTGGTGAGCTGCTCGACGATCGGCTGCATCTGCTCGTTCTTGCGCGAGCCCGCGCGGAAGAACACGAGCTGCCATTGCAGGAATTGATCGGGCTGCCCGGCCAGCGAGGGGATGTTCTCGGTTTGCGAGACGCCGTTCTCACCGTGACAGCCGGCGCAGACCGAGGCTTTCTCCTTGATCGCGGAATTATCCGCGGCCTGGGCCGGGAGGAACAGAAGGGTCGCAGATAGAATTCCGAACCGAATGGCCCGCATGGTTGACGTCTCTCCAGCTGTCATTGCCGGGCTTGACCCGGCAATCCATCCCTCTTGCAGAAGGTTTTCGTATGATGGATGCCCGGATCAAGTCCGGGCATGACGAACCTGTTCCGTTGCGAGCACGCCGCATCAAGCAAAGAGGCTGCGACGGTCGCCCGATCGCAGCCTCTTCGTTAGGTCGCGCTACTTCTTGCTGTAGCTGATGCGATAGATCGCACCGGCCCAGTCGTCCGCCACGAGGATCGATCCGTCCTTGGCAAGGATGATGTCATCGGGACGACCGAGATAGCCCTGGTCGCCCTCGATCCAGCCGGAGGCGAACACCTCCTGCTTGGCGTTCTTGCCGTCGGGTCCGACGATCACGCGCATGATGCGGCCGCCCTGGTACTTGTGGCGATTCCAGGAGCCGTGCTCGGCGATGAAGATGTTGTTCTTGTACTCGGCGGGAAACTGGTCGCCGGTATAGAACTTCATGCCGAGCGGAGCGACATGCGCGCCGAGGTTCAGCACGGGCGGCGTGAACTCGGAGCATTTGTGGCCCATCGCGAACTTGTCGTCGGGCAGATTGCCCTGGTGGCAATAGGGATAGCCGAAATGCTCGCCCATCTTGTTGATCATGTTCAGCTTGTCGCTGGGCAGATCGTCGCTGATCCAGTCGCGGGCATTCTCGGTGAACCAGTACTTGCCGGTGCGCGGATCGACGTCGCCGCCGACCGAGTTGCGGACGCCGAGCGCGTAGATCTCGGCGTTGCCGGTCTTGGGATCGACGCGCCGGATCTGCGAGACACTGGTCGGGGGAATGCCGATGTTGAAGGGCGGTCCGAACGGAATGTAGAACCAGCCTTCCTTGTCGACCGCGATGTACTTCCAGCCATGCGCGGCGTAGGACGGCATGTCGTCATAGACGACCTTGCCCTCACCGGGATTGTCGAGCTTGTTTTCGATGTCGTCGTAGCGGATCAGCTTGTCGACGGCGATGACATAGAGCGCCCCGTCCTTGACCGCCAGTCCCGTGGGCATGTTCAGCCCCTTGAGGATAGTCTTGACCTCTTTCTTCCCGCCATTGTCCTTGATGGCATAGACGTTGCCGAGGCCGAACGAGCCCACGAACAGCGTGCCCTTGTCACCCCAGGCCATCTGGCGCGCGGCCAGCACGCCGGAGGCATAGACTTCCATCTTGAAGCCCGGCGGCAGCTTGACCTTCTTGATGATGTTGGCAAGCTCGGCATCGGACGCGCCGGTCGGCGGGCCCGACGGCGGCGCGAGACCCTTCTGCGCCTCGGTCTCATCGCCCAGGAACCAGTCATCCGGCGGATGGGTCCAGAATTCCTTGGTGCCGGATTCGTATTTCTTCAGCGGCTTGCTTTTGTCCTGCGCGTGACCAGCGCTGGTCCCCGCAAGAAGGGCCACGGCCGCAAGCGCCAACACGGATCGATGGAACATCGATGTCATCGCGTCACTCCCCTAAGGCAGCCGTCAGGGCTGCGATTATTTTGTTTTATTCGTCGAGATGCGAAGTTCGGGATCTGCCGAGAGGCAGACGCGAAAGGCTAGCACATTTGCGGGCGCTGAGAAGACGTCGCTTGTGCTGCGGCCGCGCTCATTAAAAATTGAGACTGAATGTCAATGAGAGCGAACACAGTGACGACAGCCTCCTCGCTGCAACGCGGAATCAAGACGGCCGAAAGGTCGCAAAAGCAAAAAACACGAAAACAACCCCATGCACAGTAGAACGGCTTGGCACAGCTTGGCCCGGATTGCCCGCGGTGAAACCGAACAGGCGTTTGATGCATCGAGCGAAATGACGAAGGTGGCGCTTAGAAGGCGACGGGGTAGGGGCCGTCGCCGAACAGCCGGTCATGATAGCCCTTCGAGCCGATCTCGCGTGCCAGCGGGCTGCGAAAATCGCGGTCCACGCGCAGGCTGTCCAGCACATGGGCGAAGTCGAATTCCGGCCGCCAGCCCAATTCGCGCCGCGCGCGGTCGTTGACATAGACGCGGTCGATTTCTGAGAACAGGTTCCAGCCCCGCGCCGCATACAGCTGCGCGCAATCCGGATAGAGCTCGCGCACGACACCAGCCGCATCGCGCGCGAGCGCAGCGAGATGACGCGGCTCGAACGGGCTGGTGGCGGAGACGATGTAGCGGGCGAAGCCAATCTTCGGGGCGCGTTCGGCGGCAAGCAGATGAGCGCTCACGGCGTCCGCGATGTCGAGCCGGCGATAGAGCAGCTCGTTGGCCTGCGCGTTCTCCAGCATGTAAGCCGAGCGCATCGCGGGATCATCATCGTCTTCCGGAAAGAAGCGTGAGGTCCGCAAGACAACGACCGGCAGACCGCGCTCGCGATAGAATAGCTCGCACAGGGTCTCCGCCATCAGTTTCGTCGTGCCGTAGATGTTCTTTGGCACCGGCAGCAGATCCTCGGTAACCCACACGACAGCCTGTCCGGCCTCGGGGCGGAGCTGCGAGCCGAAGGCGCTGGTGGTGCTGGTGGTGCTGGTGAAGACGAAGCTCCTCAGGCCGGCGCTCGCCGCCGCTTCAAGCAGATTGAGCGTGCCGGTGACATTGGTGTCGATGAAATCCTGCTTGGAGTGGGTCGCCACATGCGGCTTGTGTAGAGTCGCGGTGTGGATCACGGCGGTGACGCCGCCCATCTGCTCGCGCACGAAGTCGGGGTCGATGATGGAGCCGACCGCGTCGGTGAAACGCGATGGCTTCAGATCGACCCCACGCGCAGAAGCGCCGCGCCCGCGAATCGTTCTTAAGACGGCCTCTCCGAGGTGCCCCGCGCTACCCGTCACCAAAACTGTCATGACAGACCCAAATCAGCCGCCCGCTACGTGGCGAACCACGTTTTTGTCCGGGCCGGCTGGATGCTTGGGAGAAATTTGGAGCGGGCGAAGGGGCTCGAACCCTCGACCCCGACCTTGGCAAGGTCGTGCTCTACCACTGAGCTACACCCGCATCCTGTGTCGGTCGCGTGACGCGCCGGCAACGGCTGTCGTATGCCAAAAGCGCGAGGGGAATGCAACAGCTACCGGCGGCATAGATGCGGTTCTTGGGGCCCGATAGGCAGCCTGAATGCGGCCAAATGGCCCGAAAGTGGCCCGGAACCGGCGAATCGGCCGCGATGGATTGAAATTCGGCCGTCCCGGCCCAATCTAGGAGCCGACAGCGCAGCACAGGAAGCGGCGGCATGCTAATGAGCCGCCATTCCAGACATGAGACGAGGGGATGCCGTGACGATCATCGACCAGGGTAACGGAGCCGCAAACCCGGCTGCGGCCGATCTGATCAAGGACACCACCACCCAGACCTTCGTGAAGGACGTCATCGAGGAATCGAAGCGCCAGCCGGTGCTGATCGACTTCTGGGCGGAGTGGTGCGGTCCCTGCAAGCAGCTCACGCCCGTGCTCGAAAAGGCGGTCAAGGCGGCCAAGGGCAAGGTCAAGCTGGTCAAGATGAACATCGACCAGCACCCGGCGATCCCGGGCCAGATGGGCATCCAGTCGATTCCGGCCGTGATCGCCTTCGTCAACGGCCAGCCGGCCGACGGCTTCATGGGCGCGGTGCCCGAGAGCCAGCTCAACGCCTTCATCGAGAAGCTGACCAAGGGCGTGACCGCGCCGGGCGAGCCCAATATCGCCGAGATCCTGCAGGAGGCCGAAGCCGTGCTCGCCGAGGGCGATGCGGCGGCGGCAGCGCAGATCTACGCCGAGGTGCTTCAGCACGATTCCACCAACATCGCGGCGCTTGCTGGCCTGGCGAAATGCTACGCCGTCTCCGGCGCGATGGAGCAAGCCAAGCAGACGTTGGCCATGGTGCCGGAATCCAAGCGCAACGACCCCGCGGTGAAAGCCGTGCAGACCGCGATCGATCTCGCCGAGCAGGCGCAGTCGCTCGGACCGGTCGCCGAGCTGGAACAGAAAGTCGCCGCAAACCCGCTCGATCATCAGGCTCGATTCGACCTCGCGACCGCGCTGAACGCGCAAGGCAACCGCGCGGCCGCGACCGAGCAGCTGCTCGCGATCATCAAGCGTGACCGCAAATGGAACGACGACGGCGCCCGCAAGCAGCTGGTGCAGTTCTTCGAGGCCTGGGGCGGCACGGATGATGCAACGGTCGAGGGACGCAAGCGTTTGTCGACGATCCTGTTTTCGTAAGGGCTTTTTCGGGCATGATCCGTTCGAAAAGCCGCTGCACACTTTTCCGGATCATGCGCTAGCAAGTCCAAGGGGGAACCGGGCAGATGCCGATCAACATCGAATATCGCGGGCCCGCCGACCTCCCGGAGATCATTCCGGTGTTTCCGCTGCCGGGCGCGCTGCTGCTGCCCCGCGGCCAGATGCCGCTCAACATCTTCGAGCCGCGCTATTTGTCGATGGTCGACGATTCCTTCCGCGACGGCCATCGCCTGATCGGCATGATCCAGCCGGATGTCGCGCACTCGCCGAAGAATTCCGACAAGCCGACGCTGTTCCGCGTCGGCTGCGTCGGCCGCATCACCCAGCTCGCCGAATCCGGCGACGGCCGCTACATCCTCGAGCTCACCGGCGTCTCGCGCTTCAGGGTGCTCGAGGAGCTGGAGGTGCTCACCGCCTACCGGCAGTGCAAGGTGGATTTCTTCGCCTTCGCCGATGACTTCACCGCGCGCATGGGCGAGGACGAGGTCGACCGCGAGGCGCTGCTGGCCGTGCTGGCGGATTTCCTGAAGGCCAACAACCTCAAGGTCGACTGGGAGGGCGTCGAAAGCGCGCCCAACGAAGCCCTCGTGAACGCGCTGGCGATGATGTCGCCCTATGGCCCCGCGGAGAAGCAGGCCATGCTGGAAGCGCTCGACTTGAAGACCCGCGCCGAGATCCTGATCGCGGTGACCGAGATGGACCTCGCCAAGAAGCGCACCAGCGGCGATCCGCCGTTGCAGTGAGGGGCGCAGGACGGTGCGCTCCTTCTCCCGCCTGCGGGAGAGGGTTGGGGAGAGGGTGTCTCCGCATTGGGATTGTTTGAAGTCTCTTGAGAGTGTCCCCAAGAGGAAAGAGCCCCCACTCGCCGCAAGCGGGAGAGGTTAGACCGAGCCTGTAGCTTGCTCATTCCAACTCAACTTCACAGATGCCCCCGGATGCGCTTGCGGCCGGTGAACATGGCCCGGATCAGGTTCTCGCGCTGGAGCAGCCCCATCAGCACGACGCCGACGACGTGCAGCACGACCAGCACCATCACCGCGTCCGATGCATAGGCGTGGGTGTCCTCGATCCACCACACGCCGAAGAAGGTGGTGGTCACCGACATCGCGCCCGTGATCGCCGAGACGGCGAGCGCGAGCATCAAGGCCACCAGCATCAACGTGCCCGCCGGATTGAGCCCGATATAACGGCCGGTCATGCCGCGGCGCAGATTCCAGAGATAGCCTGGCGCCGCGCGGAGCCTGGCCCTGATCATGCGGAAGCGCGAATAGCGGCTTCCCCAGAAGCCCCAGACCAGGCGGAAGGCGAGAAGCCCCAGCACCGCATAGCCGACGATGCGGTGAAGCCGGTCGTAGACGGGGGGTGTGAACCACGCGGCCAGAACGCAGGCCGCGAGAGCCCAGTGCCAGAGGCGCAGCGGGAGGTCCCAGACTGCGACCGTCAGCGGAGCGGTTCGATCCGCAGGGGTCCCGCCGGACACCCCGCGCGCTTGTGGCATCGCTTCTTCAATCAAGCAAAGACCATCCTCGAGCTCCGCCTTGCGCAGTCCATGCCTGCGCAGTCCGGCGCGCGACTTGCTTCGAGACCTACTTGGCGATCGTGTGCTTCAGGCTGAGATCTTCGGGGCTGTAGAACAGCTCGTACAGCTTGCCTTCCTTGACGCCGTAGACCTCGTAGCACGAGCCTTCGATCTTGGAGCGCCGCACCTCGTAGCCGAGCGCCTTGGCCTTGGCTTCGGCCTCGCTGGCCGGCTTCCACGACGCCTTGTCGAGCTTGGTGCAATCCTTGAACCCGTCGGCCATGGCCGCCGACCCCATACCCATTCCAACCGTCAATGCAATGGCAACAACACGAATGATCTTCACGAACCTCTCCTCTCTGTCGTGCGCGCTACGCGAGCCGCGAGCTACACCGAAGGAAGCAAAGGAGGGGTTGAAGTCAATCCAGTTCGGGCTTGGACGGTTTAGATAAGTTCTAACGGGGGCCAAAAGCTGAGTGCTCTCGGTGCGCGACACACCGCTGCGGCCTTACGTCTCACAGACGATGCGTGTTGCTAGTAGCCGGCGACCGCCATGACGACGACGGCGCTGAGCGCCATCCAGCCGAAGTGCCGGCCGCGCGTCGCCCACGCATTGGCGCAGGCGGAGAAGCCGAACACGCAAGCCATGGTGATGACGATCCAATGGCGCGCCGTCTCGGAGCCCATCCAGGGCACCGCGATCAGCAGCACGCCACCGCCGATCCAGGCGACGGTGGAAGCCTGCCAGACCAGTCGGATCAGGGTGCGAAGCCGTGCGGGCTCGATTGTACCGCGGGCGAACACCTTGGCCTCGCCGAGGTACCGTGGATGAGGGCCACGACGATGGTCAGCACGCCGGCGCATTGGAGCAAGAGATCACGCATCGTCGGAACTCCCGGAGGCTCATCCATACATCCGTGTATGGTGACATAGGCGCTGGCCTCCGGCCTGTCAATACACTAGTGTATGGTGGCATCCGGAAACCCGACATGACCGATCAGCTCTCCGCCGACGACTGGATCAGGCAAGGTCTCAAGGCGCTCGCCAAAAGCGGTTTCACTGCGCTCAAGGCCGATCCGCTGGCAAAAGAAATGGGCGTGTCGCGCGGCAGCTTCTATTGGCATTTCGCCGATCTCGGCGCGTTCCAGGCCGCCGTGCTGAAGCGCTGGCGCGAGATCGCGGCCGAGCAGATTATCGCCGATGTCGAAGCCGCCAGCGACGAACCGCTCAAGGCGCTGCTGCGGAGGTCGTTCGGCGCCCGGCTCGAGCTCGAGCGCGCGGTGCGCAATTGGGCGGCCTTCGATGCGGCCGCGCAAGGGGCCGTGCGCGCGATCGACCGCCGCCGGCTCGACTATATCGAAGGGCTGCTGGAAAAACGCGGGCTCACCCCGGCGGCCGCGCAGGCGCGGGCGCAGATTCTGTATTGGACCTTTCTCGGCTTCGCCCTCTCGGGCGCGCCGGTACCGGCAGCACGGCTGCAGGCCCTGCTCGACGAAGTCTTGACGATGGTCTCCGCGTAGACCCTGTTTGACGTTTTTCTTACGCGAAAACGCTTTGGCAGCCGCGATGGGCGGGCACGGATTTCTGTGCTAGAGGCAACCGATTGCCGGAGACTCCAATGAACGCCCCCACCGAACGTCCCGAAGCCAGCATCGATCCCAAATTGCTGGAGATTCTCGTCTGTCCGCTGACCAAGGGTCCGCTGGAGTTCGATTCCGCGAAGCAGGAGCTGATCTCACGCAGCGCCAAGCTGGCTTATCCCATCCGCGACGGGATCCCGATCATGCTGCCGGAAGAAGCGCGCAAGATCGATTGATTCTGCTCGCGCTTGAGTCCCGCTTGTCCGGGACGACGTCCGGAGTTTAGAGCGGCGACATCTTCCTAAAGCGCCTCGCCCTTCAACAACCTTGGCACCTCGCCCGTGAGGCCGGCGGCCTGGCGGATGAAGAGGTTCTTCAGCGGCGGGGCACGGTCGACGAGGCCGAGGCCGATGTCGCGGACGGTACGCAGCAGCGTCGACTGGTTGGAGAACAGGAAGTTCAGCGAGTTGGTGGCAACGCCCATCGCCATGGTGTCGAAGCGGCGCCAGCGCTGATAGCGCTCGAGCACGTCGGCGGCGCCGAGATCCATGCCGAGCCGCGCGGCATCGACCACGACTTCGGCCAGCGCGGCGACATCCTTCAACCCCATGTTGAGGCCCTGACCCGCAATGGGGTGGATGACGTGGGCGGCATCGCCGACCAGAGCGAGGCGCGTGCCGATGAAGGAGCGCGCGACGAAATAGGACAACGGAAACGCGCGCGGCTTGTCGAGCGCCTTGACCGCGCCGAGATGCAGGCCGAAACGCTGCTCGAGCTCGGCGTGAAACTCGTCGTCGCCGAGCGCAATGATGCGCGCGGCCTCGGCTCGGCGCTCGGTCCATACCAATGACGATCGCTTGCCCGAGAGCGGCAGGATCGCGAACGGGCCTGCCGGCAGAAAATGCTCTTCGGCGCGACCCTCGTGATCGCGCTCGTGGCCGACGGTGACGACGATGCCGGATTGGTCGTACTCCCAGCCGTGGGTGGCGATGCCGGCGCGCTCGCGCAGCTTCGAGCGCGCGCCATCGGCCGCGACCAGAAGACTTGCCGCGACAACACTGCCGTCACCGAGTGTCACGTCAACGCCCTCAGGACGCGCGTCGTAGGACGCCACGGTGGTGGCACGGAGGTCGATGCCCTCGGCTTCCGCACGCGCCACCAGCGCGTCGATCAGCCGGCGATTCTCGACCATGTGCGCGAATGGCTCGCCCGGTGCGACATCGCCGGCGAAGTTCAGGAAAACCGGACGGGTGGCATCCTCCAACTTGGAATCGGTGACGACCATGTCGAGAATCGGCTGCGCCTCGCCCTTGACGTCGTCCCAGGCGCCAATCGCCTCGAACAGGCGGCGGCAGGCGGCCACGATCGCGGTGGCGCGGGGGTCGCGGCTCGGACGGGTGGCGAGCGCGGGATCGGCGACGATAACGGGAATCTCAGGCCCCAGGCCCTGTCGCAGCGCCAGGGCCAGCGCAAGCCCTGCAAACGCCCCGCCACCAATGACAATGCTACCCTGTACCGACATACCCAAATTCCCGGTCAAATCCTGGTCTTGCTAGCAGACTTGAGGTGGGCGAAACAGTGCGGTGAAACAAGGGCGGAACGGCCCCATTGTGTCATTCCGGAGCATCGGCCCGGAACGACGGCGAGAAAGCTCACTCCATGTCCAAAAGCCTGATCGACCTGATTTCGATCCTCGACCTCGAGCAGCTCGAGGTGAATCTGTTCCGCGGCAACAGCCCGAAGACCAGCTGGCAGCGGGTGTTCGGCGGCCAGGTGATCGGGCAGGCGATGGTCGCGGCCTGCCGCACGGTCGAGGGCCGGCTGCCGCATTCGCTGCACTGCTATTTCATCCTGCCGGGCGATCCGCAGATCCCGATCATCTACCAGGTCGAACGCCTGCGCGACGGCAAGAGCTATTCGACCCGCCGCGTTACCGCGATCCAGCACGGCAACGCGATCTTCTCGATCATGGTCTCGTTCCATACCGAGGAGGAAAGTGCGTTCGACCATCAGGACAAGATGCCCGACGTCCCGCCGCCGGAGAAACTCACGGCGGAGGAGGTGGCGAAGCAGCCGATGTTCAAGGAGATGCCGGAGTTCATCCGCCGTTACTATGAATCCGATCGCCCGATCGAACTGCGCCCGGTCGAGCTCGGCCGTTATTTCGGCCAGAAGATCGACGACGGCCGCATCCATGTCTGGATCAAGACCGCCGCGAAACTGCCCGACGATCCGGCGCTGCACATGTGTGCGCTCGCCTACGCCTCGGACTTCTCGCTGCTCGACGCGATCATGGCCCGCTATGGCCGCACGCTGTTCGACAAGCGCATGATGCCGGCCAGCCTCGATCACGCGATGTGGTTTCACCGGCCGTTCCGCGCCGACGAATGGCTGCTCTACGCCCAGGATTCGCCGAGCGCGCGCGGCGGCCGCGGCCTGACCCGCGGCTCGATCTTCAAGCCGGACGGGACGCTGGTCGCCTCTGTGGCGCAGGAAGGCTCCGTGCGCGAGCGGAAGTCCTAGACTGGCGCGGTTCTGCGCTCGACGAGTTCGAACTGTGCCGTGGTCCACGTGAAGTACCAGCGCAGCAGCCACGGAATCGGAATGATCAGAAGGCAGCCGAAACCGAATGCGAGGGTTCGCCACAGCAGCTGAAGGCCGGTGCCGACGAAGATCATCTCGCGCCGTGTTCCCCCGATGTTTCGGCAAATCCAGCGCATCCATGCGGCCATGACCCAGGCCCAGCCGATGATCGTGAACATGGCGAGAAACATCAGAAGCTGCCAGCCGATGAAGGCCCATGGGCTGCCGTTGAACGTCATCGGAATCGGCTGACCGTTCGAGCTGAGATTGGCGACCACCCAGCGCATCACCATCCACGACAGGAAGGCCTGGAGCGGAATCGCCGCAAGCTGAAACAGGTCGTGCACGAGACCCGCATAGCCCGCCAGCGCCATCGCAACGAAGACGTACCAGATATCGCCGACCTGGCCGGTGAAGCCGATGTTCGGCCGCTGCGGAACGTGCACGCGAGGGAAGAGCCAACGGTAGTAGCCGGTGGCGGTCCATGGAGCCGGCACCACGACGGCGTTGCCGATCACCAGCAGGATGCACCAGCCAAGGAACGACCACAGCGGCAGGTCGACCGACAGCCGGCCTCCGCTGTCGCCGCTCGAGGCCACCGCAGGTGACGCGCCGGGGACGAGACCGGGGACCGCGGCGGCCTTTTGCCAGCCCGCCATCCCTTCGCTCCAGACCAGCGTATCTGACCGCACGATTCCCCGCGCGATCAGATGGCGGGACTGCGCCTCTGGAAACGGACCCTTCTGCTGGCCCTCGGATGCGTGAAACCAGATTCGATTCGACATCTCGTCTGCTCGCTACCGAACGCCAGCAACCGTCACATGGCCGCCTGCGACCCGCGCGGCGCGAGAACGGTCTCCGATGCGAACCAGTTCATGATCCAGCGATACACCCACGGAATCGGGATGATGAGGCTGCACAGGATCGCGGCGACGATGCCGCGCCAGAGGATGCCGAGACCACTGCCCTTGAAGACGATCTCGCGCCGCGTGCCCTCGATGCTGCTGCAGAACCAGCGCATCTGGGCTGCAGCGACCCAGGCCCAGCCGACGATGGTGATGATGGAAATCGCGAACAGCAGATTCCAGCCGACATAGGCCCAGATCGAGCCGGTGAAGCTCAGGCCCAACGGCTGCCCGTTGGATGCGAGGTTCGCGACCATCCATTTGACCAGGAGCCAATAGAGCACGAGCTGGACGATGAACAGCAGATTGCTCAGCAATTGGCTGCCGATGAAGCCGATCGCGATCGCCAGCACGATGAAGCCGAAGAACCAGGGCACCATCGCCATCGCGTTGCCGGTGAAGCTGAGATTCGGCCGTCCAGGGACCTTCACGCAGGACACGATCCATTTCGTGTACCAGACGAACAGCCACGGCACCGGGATCACGAAGCACGATCCGATCAGCAGCACGAGCGTGCGCCAGGTGAACTCGAGGATGCCGAAATCGACTGCCAGCGATCCTGCGCCTCCGATTCCGTCGCCGCCGGCATAGCCACCGGAGCCCATCATCGGCGGGCCGCCCGCCGGGATCATCGGCGGCGCGCCGCCGCCTCCGATCAGGCCGGGGATTTCGGCGGCCTTCTGCCAGCCGGCCATGCCCTCGGACCAGACCAGCGTATCCGGTCGCACGACGCCCTGGGCGACGAGATCGCGGAATTGCCCTTCCGGAAAGGGCCCCTGTTGCTTGCCCTCGGATGCGTAGAACCAACTCGCCATGAAGCGCCCCCTCAAAATACTTATGTACCGCCTGGCAGGCGCGGGTTCACGCATCCATGCCAAAAATGCATTGTGAAGGATGAACACTTGCCCTGTACAGAGGCGGCCATTCACATGGCCAAACGTTTTTCCGCTTCAGTCTGCAACTTTTTTATGCCATTTGCCCGGAAAGATGCCAGATTGACGCTGCGCCGGGGACATACGGCGCGGCGCATCCCGGGGAATAGGCCTGACCATGAAACTCGTCGTCGCGATCATCAAACCCTTCAAGCTCGATGAGGTCCGCCAGGCCCTGACGGCGATCGGCGTCCACGGCATGACCGTGACCGAGGTGAAGGGTTATGGCCGGCAGAAGGGCCACACCGAGATCTATCGCGGCGCCGAATATGTCGTGAACTTCCTGCCAAAGCTGCGCATCGAGATCGCGGTCGCCTCCGACGTCGCCGACAAGGCGGTCAGCGTGATCACTGCGACCGCGCGCACCGGGCAGATCGGCGACGGCAAGATCTTCGTGACGCCGATCGACAACGCGGTGCGCATTCGCACCGGCGAAACCGACAGCGACGCGCTCTAACACGAATCTTCTTGTCTTCGATCGCACCGGGCAACGACGCCACAATGTGCGACGCCAATTGATGCCGGGGGAAACGACATGGCGGGATATTTGCGCCGCGCAGCTGCTTTTGCTGCGCCGATCGGACTTGTGTCGGTCATGGCTTCGCCGGCGCGCGCCGCGGTCTCCGAGATCAACACCGCCGATACCGCCTGGATGATCGTCGCTACCGCGCTGGTGCTGATGATGACGATCCCGGGCCTGGCGCTGTTCTATTCCGGAATGGTGCGCAAGAAGAACGTGCTCGCGACCATGGCGCAAAGCCTCGCCGCGGTGACGATCATCTCCATCCTCTGGGTCGCGTTCGGTTATTCGCTGTGCTTCGTCGGCGACGGCCCATGGATCGGCACGCTCGACCGCTGGTTTCTCGCCGGCATGACCATGGACAGTGTCAATCCGGCCGCGAAGACCATCCCGGAAGCACTGTTCATGCTGTACCAGATGACGTTTGCCATCATCACCGTGGCGCTGGTCGCAGGCTCGGTCGCCGACCGGATGCGGTTCTCGGCCTATCTCCTGTTCTCGGTCGCCTGGTTCATCTTCGTCTACATTCCGCTGGCGCATTGGGTGTGGGGCGGCGGCTTCCTCAGCAGCATGGGCGTACTGGATTTCGCCGGCGGCCTCGTTGTGCATCTGTCGGCCGGCACCGGCGGCCTCGTTGCGGCAAAGGTGATGGGGCGCCGTCACGGCTACGGTACCGAAAATCTGTCGCCGTTCGATCTGTCGCTCGCGGTGATGGGCACCGGCCTGTTGTGGGTCGGCTGGTTCGGCTTCAACGGCGGCTCGGCGGGCGCGGCCAATTCGCGCGCGGTGATGGCGATCATCGCAACGCATCTGGCAGCCTGCTCCGGCGCATTGACCTGGGGCGCGATCGAATGGTCGACGCGGCGCAAGCCCTCCGTGCTCGGCATGATCTCCGGCGCGGTGGCAGGCCTCGGCACTATCACGCCGGCCTCCGGATTCGTGGCGCCTTGGCACGGCATCGTTATCGGCATCGTCGCCGGTTCGGTTTGCTATTGGGCCTGCACCTGGCTGAAGCACCGCTTCGACTATGACGATTCGCTCGACGTGTTCGGCGTCCATGGCATCGGCGGGCTGACCGGGACCCTGCTTGCCGGCGTGTTCGCAACCAGCGCCATCGGCGGCACCGCCGGCCTGCTGGAGGGCCACCCGCAGCAGCTGCTGATCCAGTTCTACGGCGTCGCCGTCACCTTCGTCTGGTCGGCTGGCGTGAGCTTCATCCTGCTGAAGCTGGTCGGCCTGTTCGTGCCCCTGCGCGTATCCCGTGAGCAAGAGCTTGAGGGGCTCGATATTTCGCAGCACGGCGAGGCGCTGCAATAAGCCACGACACTACTTTATTACCTCTTAGCTGCCCGACCCATGTGCAGTATTGTGTCAGCAGCCTGTCATGCTCTCATTTTGAGCAGACATGACCACGTTTTGAGCGCGACGGAATAGCGCACTGCACCGCAATACGCGTCAACTGCGAAAACACCCGTTTTCATAGCCCGTTAGGCAACGCGCCCGATCTGGCACGGCATTTGATTCTATGGGTCATGGCTGTGCCCGCGTAGTGAACTTTCTCCCTCGTGGCGAACCAGTCGAGAAGCGCCCGGCCACGTCCGGACCGGGCCCAAGCGGGGATAGGACCCATGAAAATTGTTATGGCGATTATCAAGCCATTCAAGCTGGAAGAAGTCCGTGACGCCCTGACCGCCATCGGCGTTCACGGTCTCACGGTGACGGAAGTCAAGGGATATGGCCGCCAGAAGGGCCATACGGAAATCTATCGCGGCGCCGAATATGCCGTGAGCTTCCTGCCCAAGATCAAGATCGAGGTCGCTGTCGCCTCCGACCAGGTCGACAAGACCATCGACGCCATCACGTCCGCCGCAAAAACCGGACAGATCGGCGACGGCAAGATCTTCGTCATCAACCTCGACCACGCGGTGCGTATCCGCACCGGCGAGGCCGATGCCGCGGCCCTTTGATTTCGCGCTCAACCTTTATCCAATCAGGAGTGAATAATATGACGTTCAAGCGTCCCTATGGCGCGGGATTGGCGGCTCTCGCAGTCGGCCTGTTCGCTGCGACCGCAGCCTACGCCGAGCCAACGGTCAACAAGGGAGACAACGCCTGGATGCTGACATCGACAGTGCTGGTGCTGTTGATGACGATCCCCGGCCTCGCGCTGTTCTACGGCGGTCTCGTCCGTTCCAAGAACATGCTCTCGGTCCTGATGCAGGTGTTCTACACCGTCTGCGTCGTCACCGTGATCTGGGCCGTGTACGGCTACAGCCTCACCTTCACCGGCGGTTCCGACTTCATCGGCGGCTTCTCCAAGGCCTTCATGATGGGCGTCACCACCGACTCGAAGGCCGCGACCTTCTCGGTCGACGCAAACATCTCGGAGCTCATCTATATGTGCTTCCAGATGACCTTCGCGGCGATCACGCCCGCCCTCATCGTCGGCGCCTTCGCCGAGCGCATGAAGTTTTCGGCGATCGCTTTGTTCATCCCGCTCTGGGTCACGCTGATCTACTTCCCGATCGCGCACATGGTCTGGTACTGGCAGGGTCCGGACCTGATCCAGGATGCGGCCAAGGCGCTCGCTGCTGCCACTGACGCGGCGGCAAAGACCGCGGCTCAGGCCAAGCTCGACGAGCTCAACGCCGACGCCGGCTGGATCTTCAAGAAGGGTGCGATCGACTTCGCTGGCGGCACCGTGGTGCACATCAACGCCGGCATCGCAGGCCTCATCGGCGCTCTCCTGATCGGCAAGCGCGTCGGTTACGGCAAGGAGCTGATGGCTCCGCACTCGCTGACCATGTCGATGATCGGCGCCTCGCTGCTCTGGGTCGGCTGGTTCGGCTTCAACGCCGGCTCCAACCTCGAAGCCAATGGCGGCGCCGCGCTGGCCATGACCAACTCCTTCGTCGCCACCGCAGCGGCCGCGCTGTCGTGGATGTTTGCCGAGTGGATCATCAAGGGTCACCCGTCGGTGCTCGGCGTCATCTCCGGCGCTGTCGCGGGCCTCGTGGCCGTCACCCCTGCCGCCGGCTTCTCCGGCGTCATGGGCGCAATCGTCCTCGGCCTGATCGTCGGCGTGGTCTGCCTGTTCTTCTGCACCGTCGTGAAGAACGCGCTCGGCTACGATGACAGTCTCGACGTGTTCGGCGTGCACTGCGTCGGCGGCATCGTCGGCGCCCTCGGCACCGGCATTCTCGTCAACCCCGCCCTCGGCGGCGCCGGAATCATCGACTACACCGCGATCCCGCCGAAGGTCGCCGACTACGACTTCGCAGCGCAGATGATGTCCCAGATCTGGGGCGTCGGCACCACGCTGGTGTGGTCGGGCATCGGTTCGGCGATCCTCTACAAGGTCGTCGACGTGATCGTTGGTCTGCGCACCAATGTCGAGAGCGAGCGGGAAGGTCTCGACATCACCGAGCACACCGAGCGCGCCTACAACATGTAAGTCTCCTCCCGGACGTGGTCTCCTCGGAGACCACGTCCACAACTACGGTTCGGGCACATACCCGGCAATGCCCTGACCGTCGAGGGGCTCCAGCGCAAGTTGGAGCCCCTTTCTTTTGGCAGCCTTACGAGAGGTGGGAGCGCCTCAAGCCGAGGTTAGGGAGCCATTTGGATCGGAATCGCGTCGAGCACCGTCCAAGGTTCTGATGCCGTCTTTATGGAAAAGGGCACCGCCGAAACGTGGACTACCATAATTGTGACCAAGATAGCGCCCCAAACAAGCAACATCATTCCGGGTGCAGTGCGAAAGGCCCGGAGCACATATGACTTCCACTCCAAGCTGTTCGAAAGATCTTCGACCACCTTTCGCAGGAGGTAAGCACCGGTCACAATCATGGTGACGCCACTGGCAAGAGCTGCCAAATACCCAACAAGCCAGACGAGTTCAGGGCGCATGTGCTATCCTTGAGGCAGTGGTCCCATTCGATTGAAGCGATGAAATTTGGTGAGCCGTGCCCTACCTCCCAATATGTGACGACCTTGACCTTCCGCCCGTTGACAGTCCAGCCGAAGCGGAGCACCGATTCCAATACTTCAAATATATTGATCCACTACCAGACATCGAACCAGCCCTGCTATGGTCCGAGCATTTCAAAAACTACGTGCGCATCACTGGCATGATGCACCCTTTTTTTCCCGACGACAAAGGCCGGTTTAAGTCAGCTTCATATGAGGCGCGTCCTGGCGGCAGCGTCATTCGATGGACGACGGAAGGGCGGAAGGTAGTAGATGAATTTAAGCCCGGAGGAAATAAGAAGATAACGCTTCCAAGAAACTCCATCACGTTCATGCAAATCGAATCCGAGATATGGTTCTTTCCACCATCGTCGCTCTGCACCAATACTTCGGCCAAATTGGAGCTTTAGTTCAAACAGTCCAGGACAAAGCTAGCACCGCTCTAGTCAAAGTTGATCAGCTCTCAGCGAATTCCGACGAAAGCCGAAAGACGATTGAAGCCCAGCGTCGTGAGATTCGCGAGCTCGAAGAATCGCTGAAGGAGCTTAGAGCTCGAATCGACGGTCAACAAATTCCGGCCGAGCCCGCTAGAAAGTAGGGAATTCTTGTGCAGGACAGATACGTTGGAGACGTTGGTGATTTTGCCAAGTATGGGCTCTTAAGATTACTAACGGAGGAAGCAAACTTATCCCTCGGCGTGCTTTGGTAGACGTGTATCGCATCACGCGAGATCAGCGTAGCCGGACCCGTGCCCACGAAGTCGACTCTGCAATTAATGCCGTCTTCCACCTTTTTGAGAAACGAAAGTGCGCTAGCATTAATCTGACCATCGCGGACGCCTGGATCGACGTAGTCGAAATGATTGAGAATAATCCGTGTGGGCCTGTTGATAGCCATCGCGCGCTTAACAATCGTGGCTTCGAAATGACCAACTCGCCTTACCTTCTTCGTGGCTGTAGTAAGTTCATGATAGCCTGCGGGTAACCCGGCGCTCTGGGCTATCGCGTCCCAAGTCGTCTCGTTCGGCAATTTCCCTGAATTTCCAGCCACCCTGATTGGAAAGCTGCGCAGCACCAAGGTGACATCCTTCACATCGAGCGGGCTCAAGCCTGCCTCGCCCACGAATGTGCCTGCCGTCGTATCTCGACTGGTCGCGTGTGGGTAGTAGCCGCCATGCAGCAGGGAAAGCCCAAACCCCTGGGAGCCCTCAATCACAATCCATCGCCCTCGGTCTAGGGCCGCTCGCATGAATGCCGTTGAATCACGAACGAATGGACGCAGCCGGTCAACAGCGCCCGCCAATTGAGTGTCATTCTGCCTCATTATGCGTCGTACGAGTGCAGCGCCCGTTCCAGATCCGGTCGATCCAATCTCACCGATGAGGCCCGATGAACGTTCGGCGGAACGATCGTCCTCCGAGATGATGCTTGCGCACGGGTCTACGATTACCCTGTCGGCACCAAGCCCGAGCGCGTCCACCTCTCGAAGAAAGATTTCCGGGTCAACGATTGCGCCAGCAGGCAATACTGCGACGACTCCGGGCGCGAGAATCGCCGCGGGCAACTGCCGCAAGGCCCAGCTCCGGCCTTTGCCATCGATGGCGGTATGACCCGAATTTGTGCATCCAACTCGGACAACTGCTGCTGCGTTTTCCTCCCGAGCGATTGCAAGCGCAACCTTGCCCTTGCCCTCAGATCCAAACTGACCGCCTACGACGACGGAGATGGGCATGGTAGCTCCTGGTCAGAATACTCAGCTACGGCGCGCACTACGACGCGCTCCAGCTCTTCGATCGTACCTACGTTCTCCATGCTCGTCGCGGCGAGACCAGCGAGTCGATCGATTTCGGCCTCGACGGGCTGCCGCTCCGCTTCACCGAATGGTAGCTCGCCGCGAGCAATGCTCTGGTAGCGGCTTTCCCGGATCGAGGCCGCGGCGGTCAGATGCAGATGAACGAAACGAGAGCCAAATCGTTCGGCAAAGAACGCGTGGTCCTCGGGGAACCGGAGTCCGTCGACAACAACCAGGGACCGATTGGGCACACGCTCCAGAACCCGCTCGCAGAGCCACCCCTGTCCTTTGTCTTTGTGGACCTCTTCGCCAACTCGCTGGCGGTTCGCACGGGTCAGGGCCTCCCCCCGCACTCGAATCTCATCGTCGATGACCAAGCTAAACCGCGTATACGCGAAGCCGCGCTGCTCCAACAGCCGAGCGGCCGTCGTCTTGCCGGCGCAAATCCGACCGCTGATGCCGACCACCAAGCCCGCCGATCCGCTGGATTTCAGATCCGGAATGATTAACGCTCCTTCTGTGGGCCCGCGCAACGCCTCAAACTGGCCCGAAAGAAAGAACGATCCTACTACGGCTGAGGTAATGGCGTCGAGTTCATCGTGGGTTACGGCTTCCGTCTCGAACGGGCCGGAGATGCCAAATTCAGCAAGCCCTTGCTTCAAATACTTCTCGCCCGCCCCCTTTCGGGGAATGCCCATGATGTCCTGGGCCGCCCCCGGATAGCTCTCGATCACCGGAATCCCGTGTTTGCGGATAGTTTCCGCCAGCCTCAT
This sequence comes from Bradyrhizobium sp. MOS003, assembly GCF_003020125.1. Classification (GTDB taxonomy): domain Bacteria; phylum Pseudomonadota; class Alphaproteobacteria; order Rhizobiales; family Xanthobacteraceae; genus Bradyrhizobium. The sequence goes on from NZ_PYFW01000001.1 coordinate 212,193, forward strand.
GCCTCGCTCGGTCAGCCTTTGCATACTCGGCAAGAGCGCGGGATAGACGTTGATACCCCGGCGCTTCAGTTCGCGCTCACATCGTCTCATGATCCCGAACTCAGAGCGCCCTGGGTCGTCGTCGCTGACGCTGATCCGTCCCTCGGGCAAGGATAGCGGCGAATCGATCGAAACCAAGGCCGGCTTTTCCGCCAGAATTCGGCTAAGCATCTCGGCGTCTGCATTGATAGTGGATGTAACGGCGGCGTTTCCGTCCAAGACACAAAAGCCCGAAGGACGCTTCTCCGCCCCGGTCAGATCAATTCCGATGATCTTGGCCTTCGCAGCGGGGGTGCTCTTGAAGAGAGATTCAAAGGTCCGGGCCTTCCTTTGCACGCTCGGCTTACCTGCCAACCCGCGCGGCAAGTCACTTTCGAGAGCGGGCCTTGCCCAGTCTTCAAATCTCGGGCCTTGAAACCACAAGTCCTGTTGCACATTAAGGCGATCAACGACCCGATCGAGGATCATGCACATCGCAAGGACGTCGCGCCGATTATAATCAACCAATCGATGAAGGGACTCATGATCACCGCGCACAAATTCGTGCCAGAGCAAGACGGCGGCGGCGCCATCGAGACCTTCTACACCCTCACGGGTGGCAAGGCGCAGCTCAGCCTCAATCGACTTTTGTCCGCCTGATAGCCCGGCCCTCTTTGACAAGTACCGGAGATCGATATGAACCTGCGGAAGCGGGATCTCGCCGAAGGTCTTCTTAAGAAATTTCAGGTCGAAGAGCGTTCCATTGAACGTGACTAACGTACCCGCCTGCGAGAGGTCGGCTAAGAGGTCCGATGGATCTTGGCCCGCGACGTAGACGCGATAGACGCCGTCGCGAGCCCAGCCGACCAAGGTTATCTCATCGTAGAACCAACTCAGACCGGTCGTCTCAACGTCCAGGAACAGAACCCGGCTGGCGTTCTCTAGTCCCAAGGCTTCCCGGGCGGCCAACGCCGCAGACGCCTTCGCAGCCTTGGCCGGTCGACCTTTCCGACCTTGGCGATCGAGCGTTTCTGCGGGCAACACATCAGGAAAAAGCACAGCTTGCTCCGCCGATGGACGCGAGTGTCGTCGCTCCTCGTATGCGCGATTTGGCACGTCCGGAAACATCGTAAAGTGTTTGCACAGCCCCTCAGAAGGGTCAATATTTCGAGAGTCATATCGACTCTGGAGACACAGAAAAATGCGCCCCCAGGTAGCTGTCTATCTGCACCGCGATACCAAGAAGTGGCTGGCAGCCTATGCCAAGGACCTCGATATGACCCAATCAGAAGTTGCAAGGGCGTTAGTCGAACGGGAGCAGGAGGTAGGTTGGCTGAAATGGGCCCTGTCCGCGCCGGACCCGGCGCAGGGGAAGCATCCGCCGATGGAGCGACCTCGGAACCGATTGCCGCCGCGTTTGCGCAAGCCGCCCCCAGGGTAGCTGCCCGGGCATACGTTCGGGGCGGCTTGGCGGAAAGCGCAACCTTCATGCGTCTCCCTCATAGAAGAAAAGGATTGCCATTCCGCACCGGCGGCGCAGAGATATCGACCCCAACGAAAACAAATCGGGAGGTCGTCATGCGTTTGGAAGGCGGATGCTATTGCGGCGAAGTTCGCTACGTGGCCGAAGGTGATCCGATGATGCAGGCGCAGTGTCATTGCCGCGAATGCCAGTACATCTCGGGCGGCGCGCCCAACACCTTCATCGCGATGCCGGCGGCCGGCTTCAGCTACACCAGGGGCCAGCCCAAGCAGTTTCACGCGCAAGGATCTCGAACGCGCGTAGCGCGGGAATTCTGCGCGAATGTGGCACGCATCTGGTGACCAAGGTTCCGGGATTACCGGCCGCAATCCTGGAGGTCGGCACGCTGGATGATCCAACGAAGTTCTATCCGCAGATGGCGATCTACACCTGCGACAAGCAGGAGTTTCACGCGATCCCATCGCGCATGGCGACGTTCGAGAAGCTGCCGGCGCGCTGAGGCGCGCTTGGATCTCGTCAGAAGGGCGTGGATGGCTGGGACAGGCCCGGCCATGAGGGAGCTTGGCAGCCCATGCATCTCCGCTATCCGGCCGCATAATTCGGGCTCTGGACGGACCAGCCGACCGATGGTTAATCGCGTCTTAACCTCGCCCTATCTATGGTGAACTGAACCGCTTCCCGCCGGGGCCTTCGCGCGACCGGCTGTTCCAAGAGTGCTGGCGCCCAGAATGGTCATGACCGCTTCATCCCGTGCGCCACAGGCCAGTGGAAGCTCCAACAACGAACGCTCGCCCTTCGTCAGGCTGAACGAGCTGCTGGCGCCGCATCAGCCCGGCAAACCCTTGATTTCGCTCGCGGTCGGCGAGCCGCAGCATCCCGTGCCCGACTTCGTCGGCCCGGTGCTGGCCAAGCATATCGCCGATTTCGGCCGCTACCCGATGAACCAGGGCACGGAGCCGTTCCGCGCGGCGGCCAGCGCCTGGTTGTCGTCGCGCTTCAAGCTGCCGCGAGCGCTCGACCCAAAGAGCGAAATTCTCGTACTCAATGGCAGCCGGGAAGGGCTGTTCCTCGCCGCGATCGCAGCCGCCCGCTATGTCGGCCCGCGTCCCGGCAAGCCGGCGATCCTGATGCCGAACCCGTTCTATCCGGTCTATGGCGCGGGCGCCGGTGCAGCGGCCTGCGAGCCGGTCTATCTGCCGACCACGGTCGAGAACGGCTTCCTGCCAGATCTCGATGCCATCGACGAGGCGACGCTGGCGCGCACGGTGGCGTTCTATCTGGCCTCGCCCGCCAATCCGCAGGGCTCGGTCGCCTCGCGCGACTACTTCACGCGCCTGAAGAGCCTCGCCGATCGCCACGGCTTCATGATCCTCAGCGACGAGTGCTATTCGGAAATCTATACCCGCGAAGCGCCGGGCAGCGCGCTCGAATGCGCCGGCCCCGATTTCACCCGCGTGGCCGCGTTCCAGTCATTGTCGAAGCGCTCGAACCTTCCGGGCCTGCGCGTCGGCTTTGCCGCCGGCGACAAGAAATTCATCGGCATGTTCCTGGAGCTGCGCAACATCGCCGCGCCGCAGGTGCCGGTGCCGCTGCAGCATGTCGCGACCTATGCTTACGGCGACGAAGCGCATGTCGAGGAAAACCGCAGGCTCTACCGGATCAAGTTCGATCTCGCCGACCAGATCATCGGCAATCGTTACGGCTATCGCCGGCCCGATGCCGGCTTCTGCGTCTGGCTCAACACGTCCGAGATCGGCGACGACGTGTCGGTGTGTCTGAAATTGTTCAAGGAAGCCGGCGTGCGCGTGGTGCCCGGCAGCTTTCTGGCGCGGCAACAGCCCGATGGCTTCAATCCCGGCGCAGGCTACATCCGCCTGGCGCTGGTGCAGGATGGCGAGACCACGGCGCAGGCGCTGCACCGGCTGGTCGAGACTCTGGGTTAGGCGGGGCCCATGAGCATGTCGGCAATCGAACGTGTCATTCCCCTGGTCGGCCATCTGCCGCCTTCGATCCGTGAGGGCCTGGCGCGGCGCGTGCGCGAGCTCTCCGGCTTCGGCCTGATCGCGTTGTCGGGCGTCGCCTCGGCAGCGCTGATGACCTGGTCGGTGCAGGACCCCAGCCTGAGCCACGCAACCTCAAGGCCGATCCGCAACATACTCGGCTATGCTGGCGCGATCGGCGCCGACCTTGCCATGCAGATCCTCGGGCTCGGCGCCATCATGCTGGTCCTGACCGTCGCGGTCTGGGGCTGGCGCATGATGACCCACCGCCCGTTCGACCGCGAGGCGCTGCGGCTCGGCTCCTGGATTCTCTGCACGGTGATCGCGGCAGGCTTCGTCAGCTGCTGGCCGCATGGCGGTGCATGGCCGCTGCCGACCGGCCTCGGCGGCGTGGTCGGCGATGCGCTCGTGCGCGCGCCCGCGGTGATTTTCGGGCCAGCCGGTACGATCTATCGCATCGTGCTGGGCACGATCCTGTTCGCCGCGATGGCCGCGACCTTCCTGATCGCCTGCGGTCTTGGCGCCCGCGAGCATGACGACGAGCTCTCGGAGATTGAGAACGACGACAAGCCGCTCGACGAGGACGAGGAGAACGATCGCGGCTCGGTGTCGCTGGGCTGGCTGTTCCATGCACTGATGAGCACCAAGGCGCGGCTGATCTGGCTGTGTGGTGCCGCTTACCGCTCGCTCGTTTCGAGCGGCCCGAAGACCAAGGCCGCCGCGTTCAGCCGCCAGGAGCCGAATCTCGGCGGCGGCCGCGCCGCGCCGTCGATCTCGCCGCGGGCCGAGGACGGGGACGGGGACGAGGATTACGAGGACCAGCACGAAGAAGAGGACGACGAGGAGGAGGAAGAACAGCCGGCCGCGCGCGCTCCGCGCAAGAAGGCCGCGCCGAAGACCCCCGCAAAGAAATCCTCCGACAAGTTCGAGCTTCCATCCGTCTCGGTGCTGGCCGCGCCTAAGGCCGGAGATCGCCAGCCGCTCAGCAAGGCCGAGCTCGAAGCCAATTCGCGTTCGCTCGAAGGCGTGCTGCAGGATTTCGGCGTGCGCGGCGAGATCGTGAAGGCCAATCCGGGCCCCGTGGTCACGCTGTACGAACTCGAGCCCGCGCCCGGCATCAAATCGTCGCGCGTGATCGGCTTGGCCGACGACATCGCCCGTTCGATGAGCGCGCTGTCGGCACGCGTCGCCGTCGTACCCGGCCGTAACGCCATCGGCATCGAGCTGCCGAACGCGCATCGCGAAAAGGTCTATCTGCGCGAGCTGCTGGTCGCCAAGGAGACTGTCGATTCGGTTGCGAAGCTGCCGCTCTGCCTCGGCAAGACCATCGGCGGCGACCCCGTCATCATCGACCTCGCGCGCACGCCGCACATGCTGATCGCCGGCACCACCGGCTCCGGCAAGTCGGTCGCGATCAACACCATGATCCTCAGCCTGGTCTACCGGCTGCGCCCGGACCAGTGCCGCCTGATCATGGTCGATCCGAAGATGCTCGAACTCTCCGTCTATGACGGCATTCCCCATCTGCTGACGCCCGTCGTGACCGACCCGAAGAAGGCGGTGGTCGCCCTGAAATGGGCCGTGCGCGAGATGGAAGAGCGCTACAAGAACATGGCCAAGCTCGGTGTGCGTAACATCGACGGCTACAACACGCGCCTGGGCGAGTTGAAGGCCAAGGGCGAGGAGCCGACGCGCACGGTGCATACCGGCTTCGACAAGGAAACCGGCAAGGCGATCTACGAGGAAGAAAAGCTCTCGCTCGATCCGCTGCCCTACATCGTCATCATCGTCGACGAAATGGCCGACCTGATGATGGTCGCCGGCAAGGACATCGAAGGCGCCGTGCAGCGCCTCGCGCAGATGGCGCGCGCCGCCGGCCTGCACGTGATCCTCGCGACGCAGCGTCCGTCGGTCGACGTCATCACCGGCACCATCAAGGCGAACTTCCCGACCCGCATCGCCTTCCAGGTGACGTCCAAGATCGACAGCCGTACCATTCTGGGCGAGATGGGCGCCGAGCAGCTGCTCGGCCAGGGCGACATGCTCTACATGGCCGGCGGCGGCCGGATCAGCCGCGTGCACGGACCTTTCGCGTCAGACGATGAAGTCGAGAAGGTGGTGCGTCACCTCAAGACGCAGGGCCAGCCGGAATATCTCGAAGCTGTTACCGCCGAGGAGCCGGCCGAAGACGAGGACGGCGGCGCCGTGTTCGACGCCAGCGGCATGGGCGCGGATGGCGGTGGCGATTTGTTCCAGCAGGCCGTTGCGATCGTCAAACGCGACCGCAAGGCCTCGACCAGCTACATCCAGCGTCGCCTGCAGATCGGCTATAACCGCGCCGCATCGCTGATGGAGCGCATGGAACTGGAAGGTATCGTCGGACCTGCCAACCACGCCGGCAAACGCGAGATTCTGGTCGAGGAAGAAGACAGCCATATGTGAGGCGGAGCCTCGAGACATCATTTCACGCGAAATCGTTATCTGCTTTTGCCCGAAATCACGCTAAAAGACGCCCAGCCACGTTAGGACGACGCGTTGATCAGACATCCGGACATTCGAATCGCCGCCACCATCGCTGCGCGAAGCGCGCGCGTGGCCGGCGTGCTTTTGGTCACCGCCGCGATGGTGACCGTAGCGTCATTCGCACAGACCGTGCCGGTGCCGAAACCCGCGCCGAAGGGCCGTGAAGGCGGAGGGTCCGGCGGCCCGGCCGTCACCGGCGCGACCCAGACACCGCCGAATCCAGTCATCCCGGATCCGCGCCGCAACGTGCCGAGCAGCATCTTCCAGACCTTCGATGCCAACCAGAAGGCGCAGGCGGCCAAGGTCAGCGCCTACCTGTCGTCGCTGTCGACGCTGGTCGGGAATTTCGTCCAGGTCGGTCCCGACGGCAGCAAGACGCAAGGCGATTTTTACATCCAGAAACCCGGCAAGGTGCGGTTCGAATACAACGCACCGAGCCCGATCGACATCGTCGCCGACGGATCCTCGCTGGTGGTGCGCGACCGCAAGCTCGCGACCCAGGACGTCTATCCGCTGTCGCAGACGCCGCTGCGCTTCCTGCTGTCGGATCGCATCGACCTGATGAAGGACACCAACGTCGTCAACGTCTCGGCCGACGACGTTTTCGTCAGCGTCACCATCGAGGAGAAGCAGGCGCTGGTCGGCACCAGCCGGCTGCTGCTGATGTTCGGCGCCAAGGACGGCCAATTGAAGCAGTGGACCGTCACCGATCCGCAGGGCTACGACACCACGATCGCCGTCTACAATCTGGATTCCAGCAAGAAGCTCGATCCCGGCATGTTCAAGATCGATTTTACCAATTACGGCCCGGCGCCGGGCTGAGCTTCGTGTCCCGGACGCGACGCAGCGCCGAGCGGTGCGGCGCAGCGTCGGGGGCACGAGAGATTGTCGTGGATGGATGGTATCGGCCGATCGTGCACGAGTGCTTTCCCCGCGCCAATCCATGCTAAGACGCATCTCTCATGCGTTTTTCCCTGACAACCTGGAACATCAATTCGGTACGGCTGCGCATCGAACTGGTCGCGAAATTCCTCAAGAGTGCGCGGCCGGACGTGCTGTGCCTGCAGGAGACCAAGTGCATCGACGATGCATTTCCGCTGAAGCGCTTCAAGCGGCTCGGCTACGAGCACGTCGCGCTGAACGGGCAGAAGGGCTATCACGGCGTCGCCATCGTCTCGAAGATTCCGTTCGAATCGACTGATATGCGCACCTTCTGCGACAAGGTGGATTCGCGTCACATCTCGGTCTCGTTCGGCGAGAAGGCCAATATCGCAAAGCCGCTGGTGGTGCATAATTTCTATGTCCCCGCGGGCGGCGACATTCCCGATCCCGCGCTGAACGAGAAGTTCGATCACAAGCTCCGTTTCCTCGACGAAATGAAGGCGTGCGAGCCGCTGCATCCGCGCGGCGAGGATCGCCACATCCTGGTCGGCGATCTCAACGTCGCCCCGCACGAGAATGACGTGTGGTCGCACAAGCAGCTTCTGAAGGTGGTCTCGCACACGCCGGTCGAAACCGAGAAGTTGAAGGCGGCGCTAGAAGCCGGCGAATGGGTCGACGTCGCACGCGACCGGATTCCGATGTCGGAGAAAGTCTACACGTGGTGGAGCTACCGCTCCGCCGACTGGACCGTCGGCGATCGTGGCCGCAGGCTCGACCACATCTGGGTCTCGCGCGCGTTGAAAGACGCGGTCAGCGATTTCAGGATCCTGCGCGACGCGCGGAGTTGGGAGCGACCGTCGGACCACGTGCCTGTCACGGTGACGCTGGAGGTTTAGTCTGCGTCATTCCGAATTCGCGACTTCGTCGCGCCCCGGAACGACGGCCGCTAAGACGTCAGCTTCGCACCCGCCATCAGGATGTCGCTGGCAATCTGGCTGGAGCGGATTGCGAATTCATCGCGCAGCCGAACCGCGGCGGCCGGATCGCTTTCGAGCACGCGCTGGAACAGGCTGCGCGCGACGCGGATGACGGAAGAATGCTCCAGCGCGATCGCGCTCGACGGCCGCTTCATCGGCACCACCAGCGCGAGCTCGCCGATCAGCGCTCCGGGACCCGCGATCATCTCGGCGCCGGCGCCGTCGTCGACCCGGAAAGCGCCGCGCTGGACCACGAAGCCGGCATCGGCGTCGTCGCCGAGGTTGAACAGGGTGTCGCCGCGGACGAAGTTGCGCTGCTCGGAGCCGATCGCCAGCATGCGCAACGAGGCCTCTCCCAACAGGCGCAGTGTCGGGACTCGCTCGAGAAGCGCTACGTCGTCGTCGATTGACATTCAGATCCGAGGCTCAAAGGCATGCGATCTAAAACGATTCGCACGCCCTTCGAGCGTATCACGGCACCAGCTTGTAGCCACCGGCTTCCGTGACCAGGATTTCCGGGTTGGCAGCGTCCTTCTCGATCTTCTGGCGGAGGCGGTAGATGTGGGTTTCCAGCGTGTGGGTGGTGACGCCGGAATTATAGCCCCATACCTCCTGGAGCAGGGTCTCGCGCGAGACCGGCATCTGGCCGGCGCGGTAGAGGAAGCGGAGGATGGCGGTCTCCTTCTCCGTGAGCCGCACCTTGCGCGCATTGGCGGCGGTGAGCATCTTGGAGCCGGGCCGGAAGGAGTAGGGGCCGACCGAGAACACCGCGTCCTCGCTGGCCTCGTGCTGGCGCAGCTGGGCGCGGATGCGGGCCAGCAGGACGGCGAAACGAAAGGGCTTTGCCACATAGTCGTTGGCGCCGGATTCCAGCCCCAAAATCGTATCGGAATCGGTGTCGTGCCCGGTCAGCATGATGATCGGGGCCTTGAAGCCGCCTTTGCGCAGGGAGCGGACCACCTCGCGGCCGTCGGTGTCGGGCAGGCCGACATCCATCAGGACCAGATCGGGGGAGTTGGCCTTTGCGGCACTGGCGCCCTTGGCGCCGGTATCGACAGCGGAGGCTTCGAATTCTTCGTGCAGCGATAATTGCTCCACCAACGTATCGCGCAGATCGGTATCGTCATCCACGATGAGGATCTTGCGGGCATTGGCCATAGGGGGTCATCCTTTTGGAGTCCGACTCGGCGCGCATGCATGCTGCACCCAATCGGAAGGGGAAGTTAGGGGTCGCCGTTATTATTGTTGTTCGTGTTGAAGTAGTGGGCTGTTACCGATTCACAAGCCGGAAGCACTCTAACTCAGAATAGCAGGCCGGTTCGATGAATGTCCTGTAATGAATTCGACATTGCACGTTCACATGAAAAATAAAGCAGCATCAGCTAGTTACATCGCCAATCGAAGTGCCGGACCGCTGTTCGCGATCCGCGTTAAGGCTGCGGCCGGGAATCCGCGCCGGGGCTGGCTGTCGGCCGGGACGCTGACCATTCCGGTGGCACTGGGCCGCGGCGGCATTCTCGCCAACAAGCGCGAGGGTGACGGCGGCACCCCGAAGGGCAGCTTCCGTCCCAGGCGCCTGTGGTGGCGGGGCGACCGGCACAGCCGGCCGCAGACCTTCCTGCCGGCCCGGATCATCACCGGCGAGGACGCATGGTGCGAGGACCCCAAAGACCGCCATTACAACCGGGGAATCCGGCTCGGCGCGGGGCAGGGCGGCGACCGGCTCAAACGGGCCGACCATCTCTATGACTTCATTGTCGAAATCGACCACAATACCAGGCCGCGCATCGCCGGCCGTGGCAGCGCGGTATTTTTGCACCTCGCCCGCGACAATTTCGGCCCAACCGCGGGCTGCGTCTCGATGACAAAATCTGCGATGGTGCAATTGCTGCGGCGCTTGGGACCAAGAACAAAAATCATCATCGGGTGAGGGCACATGCTGGACGGGGATCAGATCGCGGCCGCCGCGCGCGTGCTCGTTCAACATTGGCGCGACGGCACCAAGCTTGACGCGCTGGAGCCGCGGCTGCGGCCGCAGAACCGGACTGAGGGCTACGCCGTTCAGGCGGCACTCGAAACATTGTCGCGCGGGACATTGTTCGGCTGGAAGATCGCGGCCACGAGCTTATCGGGACAGAAGCACATCAACGTCACGGGACCGCTGGCCGGTCGCATCATGAGCGACACCGTGATCGCCGATGGCGGCACCGCGTCGATGAAGGGCAATGAGATGCGCGTCGGCGAACCGGAGTTCGCCTTCCGCATCGGACGCGATCTGCCGCCGCGCGCAACGCCCTACACTGTCGAGGAGGTGCTCGCCGCCGTCGAGACGTTCCATCCTGCGATCGAGATTCCCGATTCGCGCTTTGCCGATTTCACCAGAGCGGGCGAGGCTCAGCTGATCGCCGACAACGCCTGCGCGCATCTGTTCGTGCTGGGCGCGGCGACGACTGCGAACTGGCGTGGGATGGATCTCGTCGAGGAACGGCCACAGATCACGCTGCGCGGCGAGCGCCATGTCGGCCACGGAAAGAACGTGCTCGGCGATCCCCGCGCCGCGCTCGCCTGGCTCGCCAACGAGTTGCGCGGCCTTGGACTCACCTTGCGAGCAGGGCAGGTGGTGACCACAGGCACATGCCATCCGCCGCTGCCGATCCAGGCCGGCGATCATTTCAGGGCGGACTTCGGGGTATTGGGGAAGGTTTCAGTGGGGTTCGCTTAGGCAGGGCACGCTCCGCCGTCGTCCCTGCGAACGCAGGGACGACAGCAATCACCGGTGCCCGAAGATCGCACTCCCCACGCGGACATGAGTGGCACCCAGCATGATGGCGTTGGCGAAATCGGCGCTCATGCCCATCGAGAGATTGGTCAATCCGTTGCGCGCGGCGATCTTGGCGGTCAGCGCGAAGTGCGCCGCCGGCGGCTCGTCGACCGGCGGAATGCACATCAATCCGGAGATTGTCAGCCCGTAGGTGTCGCGGCAGCTGGCGAGGAAGGCATCGGCCTCGCCGGGGGCGATGCCGGCCTTCTGCGGCTCCTCGCCGGTGTTGATCTGGACGAAGAGTTGCGGGTGCCTGTTCTGGGATTCGATTTCCTTGGCTAACGCCTGGCAAATGCTCGGGCGGTCGACCGAATGGATGGCGTCGAACAGCGCGACCGCCTCTTTCGCCTTGTTGGACTGCAGCGGTCCGATCAGATGCAGCGCGATGCCCGGGTAAACGGACGTTAACGCAGGCCACTTGCCTTTGGCCTCCTGGACCCGATTCTCGCCGAATACGCGTTGTCCGGCGTCGATAACCGGGACAATTGCATCCGCGTCGAAGGTCTTGGACACCGCGATCAGCGTCACCGAGGCGCGATCGCGTCGCGCATCCCTGCAGGCGCGGGCGATTTCGGCTTCGACCGCGGCGAGCGCGTTTGGTGAATGGCCGGGTACCGGCCCATCGTTTTCATCTGTCATGACGGCAATTGATTAAGGTCGTAGCCCGGGTAAGTCCAATTTTACCGAGTTCAAGAAAGAGTTTTTGAACCCTTCGCTTTACCTTGGCCAACGGGGTGGGTAGCGAAGATGGCAAGCGTCAGTTTCAACCGCAAACGAGCGAAACTCAAGCAGGTTCTCGGAATCCGGGCGCGCCTTGCGCTGCTCGCGGTGATTCTGGTGGCGCCCTTGATGCTGGAGCGCATCCGTTCGCTGGAAGACACCCGCACGCGGCAGATCGCGCAGGCCACGGCTGAATTCAACACCGTCGCAAGACACAGCGCCGATGCGCAGCGCGAGGTGATCTCGTCGGTCGAGACCATCCTGAAATCGGAGGCCTTCATTCGCGCCTCCGCTGGCGGCGTCAGCAAGAGCTGCGACGTGCTGCGCGCGAGCCTGCCGTCGAACCTGCCCTGGATCCGCACGCTCTTGATCGCGGGCGCAGACGGGCGCATCCAGTGCGCGACCAACAACATGTATGTCGGCCTCGACCTGAGCGACCGGCCCTACTTTCAGCAGGCTCAAGCGAGCGGCCGCTTCGTGCTGAGCGATTTCATCCTGTCGCGGCCGGTGCAGACGCCGACCGTAATGGCGGTCTATCCGGTATCCGCCTTCAGCGGCACAACCGACGCCGTCGTGCTCGCCACGGTCAACCTCGACTGGATGTCGAAGGTCATGAACAATCTCGGCGGCCGCGCCGGCATCACCGCCGTGCTGGTCGACAGCGCAGGCACCGTGCTGGCCGCGCCGGCCGATCAGCACAGTACGGTCGGCCGTCCGCTCGACAACATGCCGCTGATGTCGGCTATCGCCGACAGGGCGCTGCGTTCCGACCAGGACGAAGGCTCATTGTCGTTCCGCGCCGCCGACGGCTCGCGTCGCGCGGTCAGCTACATTCGCATCTCCGGCACCAATGCCCGCCTGATCGCCAGCATCGACGAAGACAAGGTGTCCGCGGCAGTCAACCGCGACATCCGTACCGCCTATCTCCAGCTCGGTTTCGTTGTCGTGTTCGTCCTGCTCGGCGCGCTGATCGCCGCCGAAAAGCTCGTCATCAAGCCGATCGAGATGCTCGTCGACATGGCCAAGCGTCTCGGCGAGGGCGATCTGTCGGCCCGCGCGGCGCGCAACCGCCTGCCGGCCGAGTTCGTGCCGCTGGCCCGCGCGTTCAACGCAATGGCGGCGCAGCTGAGCCAGCGTGAGCGCGAGCTGATCGCGAGCAACGACCGGCTGACGGTGATGGCCTCGATCGACATGCTGTCGGGGCTCAACAATCGCCGCGGCTTCCAGAGCCGGCTCGACTTCGAATGGATGCGCGCGCAGCAATATGGCAGCGACCTCGCGCTGCTGATGATCGACGTCGACCACTTCAAGCTGTTCAACGACACCTATGGCCATCTCGAAGGCGATTCCTGCCTGACCCGGCTCGGCGAATCCCTGTCCGGCATCGCCGCCGACACGATGGGTTTCGCGGCCCGCTATGGCGGCGAGGAGTTCTGCCTGCTGCTGCCGAACACCGAATTGAACCGCGCCGTCGAGATCGGCGAGCAGGTGCGCGCGGCGGTGCTGAGGCTGTGCCTGCCGCACATTACCTCGGCCCACATGATCGTGACCGTCTCGATCGGCGTTGCCGCAGCGAAGCCCAACGAGGCCTTGCGTCCCGGCGACCTGATCGAAGCCGCCGACGCCGCGCTCTACGCCGCAAAACACCGCGGCCGCAACAAGGTCGTCGAGCATGGCGTTGAGGCAATCGAGACCGGCGCGGCGGACATGATGATGGCGGGCTGATCGTCAGCCAAGGCCGACGTCGCCGACGCCACGCCCCGCAACAGGCTAACCCGCAGTCCCTGCGCGATCGAGCTCGGTCTCCGTCACAACGCGATTGCGGCCGCTGCTCTTGGCGAGATAGAGGGCGCGGTCGCAGCGCTCGATGAGATCGGCGATGGCTTCGCCGGCCCGGTATTGCGCCACGCCGATCGACACGCTGATGCTGGGCAGGACCTCACCGGTCGAGCGGCGGGTGATCGTGCACTCCGCGAGCGCGTGCCTGATGCGCTCGGCGAGATCGGCACAGGTGGCGAGATCGGCATCCGGCAGCACCGCGATCAGCTCCTCGCCGCCATAGCGCGCCGGCAGATCCTGCTCGCGAACCTTTTCGCGCAGCACCTTCGCCATCAGGCGCAACACCTGGTCGCCGACGCCGTGGCCGAAATTGTCGTTGAACGCCTTGAAGTGGTCGATGTCGAGCATCAGCATGCTGAGCGGCTCGCCCCACGCCGCAGTCGCCTGCGCCTTGCGCAGGAATTCGTCGAGCGCCCGTCGGTTTGCGAGGCCGGTCAGCGTGTCGGTCCGGGCGCGCTCCTCGGACCTCGATAGCGAATCGCGGATGACATCGAGCTCGCGGGTCTTTTCCGCAAAGCCGGCTTCCAGCCGTGTCGCCCGCGTGGCGGCCCGCGCCAACTCGTTCATGAGCTGGGCGACCAGCGCCTTCGGATCGACGCCGGCTTTGCCCTGGTCCGCCACCTCGCTGATGACCTGCATCTGCGAATGGTTGTCGGCGATCGCGGTCGTCAGAAATTCCTTCGCTGCCCCCATCAGCGCCTGCAGCCGCTCGGACGTGTCGACCACCGCGGCGGCACTCACCTGGGGCGCGACATAAGTCTTGAACAGGTCCCGATTGGTCCTGGTGTCGAAGGGACGATTGTGGTCGATCAGGAGATCGATGGCGTTGCGCAGATCGTCATGGCCGCCCGCGAAATACAGGAACCAGACGGCAAAATTGGCCGGGGTCGGCGCAATCCGCTGTTCGGCCATGCTCCGCATCGCCCGTCCGGCGACGGACGCGGCATAGTCGTAGTCGGGTTCGTCGAAGCTGGAATCCATCGTGGTCATGCGGTCTCGTCGGGGCCGCAAATTGGCATCGAGCCCTTAACCCCGCCCCAACGTGCGCCCTCGTAGTTATGCGGAGACGCCGGCAAAGTTCCAAATCGCGGCAACCCATTGACCCCTTAAGGACTTCTATGGCCTAGTCCGCCGTCTTGAGACGGCCGAACCCACGAAAACCCCAACGATTCCATGACCTCCGAACGCTATAACGCCCGCGACGCCGAACCGCGCTGGCAACGCCTCTGGGACGAACAGGCGATCTTCGTCTCCAAGAACGACGATTCGCGGCCGAAATACTACGTGCTGGAGATGTTCCCCTACCCGTCCGGGCGCATCCATATCGGCCATGTCCGAAATTATACGCTCGGCGACGTGCTGGCCCGCTTCATGCGCGCCAAAGGGTTCAACGTGCTGCATCCCATGGGCTGGGACGCCTTCGGCCTGCCGGCCGAGAATGCCGCGATCGAGCGCAAGGTCGCGCCGAAGGCCTGGACCTACGACAACATCGCCGCGATGAAGAAGCAGCTCCGCTCGATCGGGCTGTCGCTGGACTGGTCACGCGAATTCGCGACCTGCGACCCCAGCTACTACAAGCATCAGCAGAAGATGTTTCTGGACATGCTCGCCGCAGGTTTGGCCGAGCGGGAGAAGCGCAAGCTGAACTGGGATCCGGTCGACATGACCGTGCTCGCCAACGAGCAGGTGATCGACGGGCGCGGCTGGCGCTCCGGTGCCGTTGTCGAACAGCGCGAGATGAGCCAATGGGTCTTCAAGATCACGAAGTACTCGCAGGAGCTGCTGTCCGCGCTGGATGGGCTTGATCGCTGGCCTGACAAGGTGCGGCTGATGCAGCGCAACTGGATCGGCCGCTCGGAAGGGCTGCTGGTCCGCTTCGCGCTGGATCAGGTGACGACTCCCGCCGGCGAGAGTGAGCTGAAGATCTTCACGACGCGCCCGGACACGCTGTTCGGCGCAAAGTTCATGGCGATCTCGGCGGATCATCCGCTGGCGCAGGCAGCCGCCGCGAAGAACCCTCAGCTTGCGCAATTCATTGCCGACATTAAGAAGATCGGCACCGCACAGTCGATCATCGACACGGCGGAGAAGCAGGGTTTCGACACCGGTATCCGCGCGGTCCATCCGTTCGATCCGAGCTGGAAGCTGCCGGTCTATGTCGCCAATTTCGTGCTGATGGAATACGGCACCGGTGCGATCTTCGGCTGCCCGGCGCATGACCAGCGCGACCTCGATTTCGTCAACAAATACGGCCTCGGCAACATTCCGGTGGTCTGCCCCGAGGGCCAGGATCCCAAGACGTTCGTCATCACAGACACCGCCTATGACGGTGACGGCCGCATGATCAATTCGCGCTTCCTCGACGGCATGACCATCGAACAGGCCAAGGACGAGGTCGCCAGACGGCTGGAAAGCGAGCTGCGCGGTAATGCGCCGGTCGGCGAGCGACAGGTGAACTTCCGCCTGCGCGACTGGGGCATTTCGCGCCAGCGCTATTGGGGCTGTCCGATTCCCGTCATCCATTGCCCGAAATGCGATGTGGTGCCGGTGCCGGATGCCGACCTGCCCGTCGTGCTGCCGGAGGATGTGAGCTTCGACAAGCCGGGCAACGCGCTCGACCATCACCCGACCTGGAAGCACGTGACTTGCCCCAAATGCGGCGGCAAGGCGAGCCGCGAAACCGACACCATGGACACTTTCGTGGATTCGTCCTGGTATTTTGCGCGCTTCACCGATCCCTGGAACGAGAGCGCGCCGACGACGCCCGCGGTAGCCAACCGGATGCTCCCGGTCGACCAGTATATCGGTGGCGTCGAGCACGCGATCCTGCATCTGCTCTACAGCCGCTTCTTCACCCGCGCGATGAAGGCGACCGGGCACATCGCGCTGGACGAGCCGTTCGCCGGCATGTTCACGCAGGGCATGGTGGTGCACGAGACCTACCAGAAGGCTGACGGCACCTATGTGCAGCCGGCCGAGGTCAAGGTCGAGGTGGGCGGTAATGGGCGCCGCGCAACGCTGCTGACGACGGGCGAAGACATCCAGATCGGCCCGATCGAGAAGATGTCGAAGTCGAAGAAGAACACGGTCGACCCCGACGACATCATCGAGACCTACGGCGCCGACGTCGCGCGCTGGTTCATGCTGTCCGACTCCCCGCCCGACCGCGACGTGATCTGGAGCGACGAGCGCGTCCAGGGCGCCTCGCGTTTCGTGCAGCGGCTGTGGCGGCTGGTGAACGATTCCGTCGAGCTCGGCAGCGCCGCGCCGGCGGCCCGGCCGGCCAACTTCGGTCCCGACGCCACCGCCCTGCGCAAGGCCGCCCATGGCGCGCTCGACAAGGTCACCACCGGGATCGAGCGGCTGCACTTCAACGTCTGCCTGGCCCATATCCGCGAATTCGCCAATAGCTTCTCGGAGATCCTGCAGCGACCCGGCCAGCCGGCAGCCGATCTCGCTCCAGATCTGGCCTGGGCGATCCGGGAAGCCAGCCAGATCCTGGTCCAGCTGTTCTCCCCGATGATGCCGCACCTCGCCGAGGAGTGCTGGCAGGCTCTCGGCCAGACCGGGCTGGTTTCAGAGGCCAATTGGCCGCAAATCGAACGCGATTTGCTGGTCGAAGACAGTGTGACCCTGGTGGTCCAGATCAACGGCAAGAAGCGGGGTGATGTCACAGTTGCAACAGCGGCCCAGAATCCGGAAATCGAGGCTGCCGTTTTGGCGCTCGATGCGGTAAAGCTGGCCCTGGACGGCAAGCCCGTCCGCAAGGTGATCATCGTCCCCAAGAGGATCGTGAATGTTGTCGGCTAGGATCCGCATCGCAGCCCGCTTGCTGGCGGTCGCCGCCTTGGCGGCGCTGACGGCTGGCTGCTTCCAGCCGATGTATGCCGAGCGCGGCGACGGCCTGCCCGGCTTGCGCGAGAAGCTGATGGGGGTGGAGCTGCCCCCGATCAACAAACCCAATGCCTCGCGCGAAGCCCGCGTCGGCGTCGAAATCCGCAACGCCCTGGCCTTCAAGCTCTACGGCAGCGCGACGGGCATGCCGCCGACCCACAAGCTGGACATCCGTTTCACCACCAGCCGCTCGTCGCTGATCGTCAGCGCCACGACGGGACTGCCGACCAGCGAAAATCTCGGCATCGACGCCCAGTACAATTTGGTCGAGGTCGCGACCGGCAAATCGGTGATGACCGGCACCACGTTCTCGCGCGTGTCCTACGACATGCCGGGCTCGTATCAGCGCTTCTCCCGCACCCGCGCCGTGCGCGACGCGGAGGATCGTGCCGCCAGCGAGATCGCCGAGAACATCACCACCCGGCTCGCCTCGTTCTTCACCGCAGGTACCTAAATTCACTCCGTCATTTCCGGGCGTGACGACATCGTGAGCCCCGGAAGCCAGATTCCGGGTCCGCGCCTCGCGCGCCGGGCAATGACGTCCTTGAGGCCCGATGGTCGCGCTGCGTGGAAAAGAGATCGACGCCTTCCTCGCCCGCCCCGATGCGGGCCGTCCGATCATCCTGCTCTACGGTCCCGATGCCGGCCTGGTGCGTGAGCGCGCCGATGCGCTGATCGCCTCTGCCGTCGATGATCCCAACGATCCATTCTCGCTGGTCAAGCTCGACGGCGACGAGCTCTCCGCCGAGCCCTCGCGCCTCGTCGACGAAGCCATGACGGTGCCGCTGTTCGGCGGCCGCCGCGCCATCCGCATCCGCGCCGGCTCGCGCAGCTTTGCCAGCGGCATCGACACCCTCGCCGAGATGAACGTGAGGGATTGCCGCATCGTGATCGAGGCCGGCGAGCTGCGCCCGGAATCGCCGCTGCGCAAGGCCTGCGAGCGCGCCAAAGCGGCCGTTGCAATCGGCTGCTATCCTGACACCGAGCGCGACCTTGCGAAGTTGATGGAAGACGAGCTCCGCGTCGCGAATTTGCGCATCGCGCAGGATGCCCGCGCGGCGCTGATGTCGTTCCTCGGCGGCGACCGCCAGGCCTCGCGCAACGAGCTGCGCAAGCTGACCCTCTATGCCCATGGCAAGGGCGAGATCACGCTGGACGACGTGATGGCGGTGGTTGCGGACGCATCCGAGCTCAAGCTCGACCCGATCGTCGACGGGGCCTTTACCGGCCGTCCCGACATCGTCGAGACCGAATTCGCCAAAGCCATGATCGCCGGCACTTATCCCGGCGTCATCATCTCCGCCGCGCAGCGCCAGGCTGCGTGGCTGCACAAATCCGCGCTCGCGATTGCCGACGGCCAGCCTGCTTCCGCCGTGCTCGACGGCGGCTATCCGCGCCTGCATTTCTCACGCAAGCCCGCGGTCGAAACGGCACTGCGCAATTTCAGCGCGGCACGACTCGCCGCCATCATCGAGCAGCTCGCGACCGCGGCGCTCGACACCCGCAAGCAATCGACGCTGGCGGCCGCCATCGCCCAGCGCACGCTGATGGCAATCGCCGCGAACGCGAAACGGCGCAGCTGAACCTCCACTCTCTCCACGTCGTTGCGAGAAGCGCAAGCGACGAAGCAAGCCAGGGTCTCTCCGCGGAAAGATCTGGATTGCTTCGCTGCGCTCGCAAGACGTGGAGAGTGCGGAGGGCCTAAAGCCCACCCTTCGCCAGCCGCTTCATCACCTCGTCGAGCTGATCGAGATTGCTGTAGCTGATCTGGACCGAGCCGCCGGGGTCGCGGTGATTGACGGTGACCTTGAGGCCGAGTGCGTCGCTGACGCGCTTTTCGAGATCGATCGTATCGGGGTCTTTTTCCTTGCCCCCGGTGGCGCGCGCCTTTTGCGGCTTGCGCTCCGGCACGCCCTCTTCATGCGCGAGTGCTTCGGCCTGGCGCACGTTGAGGCCCTCCTCGACGATGCGCTTGGCAGCCGCGAGCGGATCGGGCACGCCGATCAGCGCGCGAGCGTGACCGGCGGTCAGTTCGCCGGTCGCGATGAAGGCCTGCACTTCGGCCGGCAGCTTGGTCAGCCGCATCATGTTGGCGACATGGCTGCGGCTCTTGCCGACGACTTTTGCGATGTCTTCCTGGCTGCGTTTGAACTCGTTGGCGAGCGCGTGATAGCCCTGCGCCTCTTCCATCGGGTTGAGGTCTTCGCGCTGCACGTTCTCGACGATCGCGAACTCCAGCGCGTCGCTGTCGCTGATGTCGACCGGGACGATCGGCACTTCATGCAGGCCGGCCATTTGCGAGGCGCGCCAGCGCCGCTCGCCGGCGATGATCTCGAAGCGATCCTGCGCGCCTTTCACCGGGCGCACCACGATCGGCTGGATCACACCATGCTGCTTGATCGACTCGCTGAGTTCCTTCAGCTCGGTGTCCGAAAAGGTGCGGCGCGGATTGCGCGGATTGGCCTTGATGAACTCGATCGGCACCTTGCGCTGCGCGCGCGGCCGATCGACATGCTGAGCCTCGCCGCCGACATCACCGATCAGACTTGCAAGACCCCGGCCCAGTCGCGAACGCGCTTCGTCGGCCATCGCCAGCTCCCTTGGATTCACGCTGCAGCACTCCAGAACTCGTTTGAATCGAGGGGTGGGTTAGCCGAAGGCGTAACCCACCATTGTCAATTTCCGCGGAAGCAGAAGAGGTGGGTTACGCTTCGCTAACCCACCCTACGGCCAGAACGGCGTCTTCAATGCGTGACGCGTAGCTCGCGCTCGCGCTGGATCACTTCGGTGGCAAGCCGCAAATAGGCTTCGCTGCCGACGCATTTGAGATCGTAAACCAGCACCGGCTTGCCGTAGGACGGCGCCTCCGAGATGCGCACGTTGCGCGGGATCATGGTCTTGTAGACCTTCTCGCCCATGAACTGCCGGACGTCGGCAACGACCTGGTTGGAGAGGTTGTTGCGCGAGTCGAACATGGTCAGCACGATGCCGTGGATCGACAGGTTCGGATTGAGCGTCGAGCGCACCTGCTCCACCGTCTGCAAGAGTTGCGACAGGCCTTCGAGCGCAAAGAACTCGCACTGCAGCGGCACCAGGATCGCGTCCGACGCCGCCATCGCGTTCACCGTGAGCAGGTTGAGCGAGGGCGGGCAGTCGATCAGCACATAGGTGTAGTCGGCATCCGGCGAAACGTTGTTGTTGAGCGCGCCGATCGCATCACGCAGCTTGAAAGCGCGGCCGGGCGTGGTGCCGAGCTCGAGCTCAAGGCCGGAGAGATCCATGGTCGAGGGTGCGATGTGCAGCCGCGGCACCGCGGTCGACACCACGGCTTCACGCAAGCCGGCTTCACCGATCAGCACGTCATAGGTCGAGCAGGAGCGGTTGCGGCGATCGATGCCGAGGCCGGTCGAGGCATTGCCCTGCGGATCGAGATCGACGATCAGGACGCGCTCGCCGATCGCGGCGAGTGCCGTGCCGAGGTTGATCGCTGTGGTTGTTTTTCCCACACCGCCCTTCTGATTCGCCAGCGCCAGGATGCGCGGGTGACCGTGCGGGACCTCGGACGTCTTCTCTTGCTGCGGCTCGTCAATCACGCTCATCGAAATTCCCCACTTGGCCCCAGACGCCTCACCCGCGCCGTTCGATGGACATCAGCTCGACGATCCACCCGTCGCCTGTACGGCTTTTGTGGAGCTGTGGCTGAATATTCCAATATTTAGCGGCTTCGGTCAATTCAGCCTCTACATCTTGACCCTTGAGAAACAGCGCCTTTGCGCCTTGGCGCATCAGCGGCTCCGCAAAACCGATGAGTTGATGTAGCGGAGCCAGCGCACGCGCGGTCACGCAATCGACGGGGCCGGTGATTCTATCCACATTATCCCCGATCTCCGCCAGATGTACGACTCCCGGAGATGTAGTGACGCGAACCGCTTCGCGCAGGAATGCCGCCTTCTTGGCGATTCGCTCGACGAGATGGACGCTTGCGCCTGGGGTCCCGGCCATGGCGCAGGCGAGCACGACGCCGGGAAAGCCGCCGCCGCTGCCGAGGTCGGCCCAGCGCTTTGCCGCGGGGGCAAGATCGACAAGCTGAAGCGAGTCGGCGATGTGCCGGGTCCAGAGCTGCGGCAAGGTCGAGGGCGCAACCAGATTGGTCTTGGCCTGCCACTCGCGAAGCAGCGCGATATAGCGATCGAGCCGTGCCTCCGTTTCATGTGAAACGGGCGCGAGCTTCAGCGCCTCGCGCTTGTCGGCGGCGATGATTGAATCGAGCGCCTGATCGTTGGCGCCGGCCTTGTCGATCTTCGGTTTGGCCGGTCCCGATTCGGGCCGACGAACAGCGCCCTCGCCTCCTGACCGTCGCGTTAGCGGTCTGTCTCCGCCCGGTCCGCGCTGTTTCACGTGAAACGCCTATGCGATTGCTTTGGAGGTCTTCCGGGCCTCGCGGCGGAGATAGGCCGCGAGAATGCCGAGCGCAGCCGGCGTCATCCCGTCGATCCGGCCGGCCTGCCCGACCGTGAACGGCCGGGCCTTCTCCAGCTTGGCGCGGACTTCGTTGGAGAGCCCAGGTACCCGCTGATAATCGACCTCGGACAGGACCAACCCCTCGTCTCGCCGGAAGGCTTCGACGTCGGCGCTCTGGCGCTCGAGGTAGACATCATACTTGGCGTCGATCTCGAGATGGGTGGCGATGACAGGATCGATGGCGGACAGCTCCGGCCAGATCGCGCGGACCTGGCTCCAGCCGATGTCAGGATAGGCCATCAGCGAGAACGCCGACCGTCGCTGGCCGTCCCGATTCAAGGATAGTCCGTGCTTGATAGCTTCGTTCGGGGTGATTGCCAGCGACTTCGACAGCGTTCGAGCCGCATTCAAAGCGCCCATCTTGGCGCGGTGATGCTGAGTCCTTGCGCTTCCGACGCAACCGAGGGCAATACCCTTCTCGGTCAGGCGCTGATCCGCATTGTCGGCCCGCAGCGTCAGCCGATATTCCGCTCGTGACGTAAACATCCGATAGGGCTCGCTGATGCCGCGGGTGACGAGGTCGTCGATCATCACACCGAGATAGCCGTCAGCGCGGTCGAACACGGTCAGTGCGGCTCCGCTCGCAGCAAGCGCCGCGTTCAGGCCGGCCACGATGCCCTGCCCGGCGGCCTCTTCATACCCGGTGGTGCCGTTGATCTGTCCGGCGAGGAACAGGCCACGCAGACGCCTGGTCTGGAGGGTCGGATCGAGCTCGCGCGGATCGATGTGGTCGTATTCGATGGCATAGCCCGGACGAACCATCTTCACCCGCGCCAGGCCGGGAATGGTGGCAAGGATCGCGAGCTGGACCTCCTCCGGCAGCGAGGTCGAGATGCCATTGGGATAGACGGTGCTGTCGTCGAGGCCCTCAGGCTCCAGGAAGATCTGATGGCCGTCGCGGTCGCCGAAGCGGACGATCTTGTCCTCGATCGAGGGGCAATAGCGCGGGCCGGAGCTCTTGATCTGGCCGGAATACATCGGGGAGCGATGGACATTGGCCCGGATCACGTCATGGGTAGCAGCCGTGGTCCGCGTGATCCCGCACTGGATCTGCGGCGTCGTGATCCGCTCGGTCATCACCGAGAACGGCTCAGGCGGCTCGTCTCCGGGCTGCATCTCGACCGCCGACCAGTCGATCGTGGTGCCGTCGAGACGCGGCGGAGTACCGGTCTTGAGTCGTCCGAGGGTGAAGCCGGCGCGCTCAAAGGACGCGGAAAGACCCATCGCGGGCGCCTCACCGACGCGGCCGGCGGGCCAGTTCTTCTCTCCAAGATGGATCAGACCGCGAAGGAAGGTGCCTGTGGTGACAACAACAGCCCCTGCCCGAAGCTCTCGCCCGTCGGCCAGGCGCAAACCGGTGACGCGGCCATCGGCCACGATCAGCTCGTCTGCCTCGCCTTCTATGACCGAGAGACCCTCGGTCTGCCGGATCGCGGCCTGCATCGCGGCGGCATAAAGCTTCCGGTCAGCCTGGGCTCGAGGGCCTCGGACCGCAGGACCCTTCCGGCGGTTGAGGACACGAAACTGGATGCCGCCGGCATCGCCTACGCGACCCATCAGGCCATCCAGCGCATCGACTTCGCGAACGAGATGTCCCTTACCGAGACCGCCGATCGCAGGATTGCAGGACATCGCGCCGACAGTAGAGAAACGATGCGTCACCAGAGCCGTCGCAGCACCCATCCGCGCAGATGCAGCCGCGGCCTCACAGCCGGCGTGGCCGCCGCCAATCACAATGACGTCGAAGCTCTCTCGCTCTGTTCGCATGGCTGAACTTCTAGCTCAGGGGCGGCTGGGCCGGAAGTGGAAACTCGCGGCGCGGGATGTTTCACGTGAAACACCGATCTCGGCCGAGGCAATTTTGTGAAAACAACCCCATGCACAGTAGAACGGGCATTGAATTGTCTCGTGTTTCACGTGAAACGAAGCTGGGCCTCACGCCGGAAAAGCGCCTTATGGCCTTGGATTAGAGCCCAACCCCCAGTCCTTGGGAGCACAGCAAGCGATCTAAGCTTTACGCACCTACGGCCTTCGTCCAGCGGCTCGTCATGATAAGGAGAGGCCCCGCCTTAAAACGGGCCGGACTGGCGGAGAGAGGACTTTGATCGGCCCCGCCACTCAGCTGATTAATGTTCCACGTGAAACAGCGGGTGGATTTAGCGCAGGCGACAGAACCTAAGTTCCGAATTACGCTTCACATCCCGACGAAAGACTGTGGGTTCCCGAAGATACGGTGATGGATGTTTCACGTGAAACGAAGCAACGGAACAAGCGCTAGTTCTACAATCAAGAACTAGTTCTACTTTCCGATACAGAACTTCTGAAAAATCGCGCCCAAGACGTCTTCGACGTCCACTCGGCCAAGCAGCCGACCCAAGGCATGAGCCGCGGCGCGCAGCTCCTCGGCCGCCAGCTCCTCGCCGTCTTCTACAAGGTCCAGACTCCGGCGCAAGCTCTCTGATGCCCGGTTCAACATGTCGCGCTGGCGGGCCCGGGTCACGACTGCGCCCTCGGTGGCTCCGAAAAACTCGGACGCGAATGTCACCAGCGCGTCGACCAGCTCGGGGATGCCATCGCCACGCCTCGCCGAGATCCCGAACTCACCGCTCGGTCTGGTACCGCCAGCCACGAGATCAATCTTGTTGCGGACGATCCAGACCGATCCTTCTAACCGATCGCTGTCCCCGGATTTCCAAAGGGAGCGCATCGCGCCCGCATCGACCGCTTGCTCCCCCTCCACCAGCCACAGCACGAGGTCGGCACCCTCGGCCCGCGTTCGCGCGCGACGAACGCCCTCCTGCTCGACCGGATCGTCCGTCTCGCGAATACCGGCGGTGTCGATGACCGTGACGGGATATCCATCGAGATCTAGCTGGACCTCGATAACGTCACGCGTGGTGCCGGCATGCGGCGAGACAATTGCGACCTCGCGGCGTGCGAGCTGATTGATCAACGTCGACTTGCCGACATTGGGCTCACCGGCGATGGCAACCACGAGGCCATCGCGCAGGCGTTCAGAATGTCCCTGTGCCGCGAGGGCTTTTGTGATTTCACCGTGCAGCGTTTCGATCGCCTTGATCGCCGGCGCCCTCAGCTCCGCCGGCACATCGCCCTCATCGGAAAAATCAATCCCGGCTTCGATCAGCGCCGACGCCTCGATGACGCGCTCGCGCCAGTCGCGGGCGCGATCCCCGAGCAGGCCTTGTAGCTGCCGCAGCGCCTGGCGACGCTGGCGGTCCGTGTCAGCGTGGATGAGATCGTCGAGGCCCTCGGCTTCGGTGAGATCAAGCTTGCCGTTCTCGAAGGCGCGCCGGGTGAACTCGCCCGCCTCGGCAGCTCGAATATTCGGAATTAAAGAAATTTCGGAAAACAGCACCGAGAGCACGGCGCGGCCGCCATGAACGTGGAATTCGGCGATGTCCTCGCCGGTCGCGCTGGCCGGACCTGGAAACCACAGCACAACCGCATCGTCGATCGGCTCACCCGTGCCGCCACGAAGCAGGCGGTGACTGGCCTGCCGCGGCGCCGGCAGCTTCCCCGCCAAGGTCGTCAGTGCCAAGCCGGCTTGCGGACCCGAGACGCGCACAACGGCGATCGCACTCGGCGTCCGGCCGGACGACAGCGCAAAGATGGTCTGGTCTTGCGGATGCATGGCCTATTTGTCCGGCTGGCGACGAAAAGGCAAACGGACCTTTCCTTGACCCGGCGGTCCGTTTTGCTGCGCCTTTGCCGCAGCAAAGATCATGCTGCATTGCAATATAATCCCGGCCATCTGCTGAAAAACCTCGCCCGCTTCGAGGATATCTGCCAGATCCTGTCAATAATTATGTAGTTTCATCAACGTCTTCCTTGAAGCTCGGATCTGCGCTTCGACACAGCTCTATGCTGCGCTTTCGCCGCAACCAAGCCGCACAACGAAAAAGGGCGCCCGAAGGCGCCCTCTAACTGATTGCTGCACTGCACTCAGGTGTTCATGGAGTCGAAGAACTCCGAATTGCTCTTGGTCGAGCGCAGCTTGTCGAGCAGGAAGTCGATCGCGTCCATCGTGCCCATCGGGTTGAGGATGCGGCGGAGCACGTACATTTTCTTGAGGACCTGCGGATCGGTGATGAGCTCCTCCTTGCGGGTGCCGGAGCGCGAAATGTCGATCGCCGGGAAGGTGCGCTTGTCCGAGACCTTGCGGTCCAGGATTAGCTCCGAGTTACCGGTGCCCTTGAACTCTTCGAAGATCACTTCGTCCATGCGGCTGCCGGTATCGACCAGCGCGGTCGCGATGATGGTCAGCGAGCCGCCCTCCTCGATGTTGCGCGCGGCACCGAAGAAACGCTTCGGCCGCTGCAACGCATTGGCGTCGACACCGCCGGTCAGCACCTTGCCGGATGAGGGAACCACGGTGTTGTAGGCGCGGCCGAGGCGGGTGATCGAATCGAGCAGGATCACGACGTCGCGGCCGTGCTCGACCAGGCGCTTGGCCTTTTCGATCACCATCTCGGCGACCTGGACGTGACGCACCGCGGGTTCGTCGAAGGTCGAGGACACGACCTCGCCCTTCACCGAGCGCTGCATGTCCGTGACTTCTTCCGGACGTTCGTCGATCAGCAGCACGATCAGATAGCATTCGGGATGGTTGTGCGTGATCGAATGCGCGATGTTCTGCATCAGCACGGTTTTACCTGTGCGCGGCGGCGCCACGATCAGTGCGCGCTGGCCCTTGCCGATGGGCGCGACGATGTCGATCACCCTTGCAGAAAGGTCTTTTCGCGTCGGATCGTCGATTTCCATGCGGAAACGCTGATTCGGAAACAGCGGCGTGAGGTTGTCGAAATTGACCTTGTGCTTGGCCTTTTCCGGGTCCTCGAAATTGAGCGTATTGACCTTCAGCAGCGCGAAATAGCGCTCGCCCTCTTTCGGGCTGCGGATGTGACCTTCGATGGTGTCGCCGGTCCGCAGGCCGAAACGTCGGATCTGCGACGGCGAAACGTAGATGTCGTCCGGGCCCGGCAGATAGTTCGCATCGGGCGAGCGGAGAAAGCCGAAGCCGTCGGAGAGCACCTCGACGACACCCTGGCCGACAATGTCGGTCTCGGCGAGCGCGAGCTGCTTGAGGATGGCGAACAGCAGTTCCTGCTTGCGCATGGTGCTGGCATTCTCGACCCCATTCTCCTCCGCGAACGAGACGAGCTCGGCCGGCGTTTTGGACTTGAGGTCTTCGAGTTTAATTTCCCGCATTGGGGTGGTCCTGTGGGGTAACCTTGGGAGGGGGTGCGAGGAGGCTCTGAAATGCGGACGCGAGAAGGTAAGGTCCGCAGGTCTGGCAAGGTTAAGTGCCGATGAGGCTTCAAACCTGATGCGGTGTCCGGCCTCTGGAAAGCTCAGACACAACCACATCCGCCTGCGTTGGGTGGGATATCGACAATATAGAAAATCGCTCGCCACTCCGCAAGCCGAAGCGCTGAGCGTTTCGCAGCGCTGTGCCTAGAACGGCTTCACAATCACCATGACGACGATGATGATCATCAAAATGGTCGGCACCTCGTTGATAATCCGATAGAATTTCTGGGTCCGCGGACGCCGGTCGGCGGCGAAGTCCTTGACCCAGCGGGAAAAAAAGCCGTGGACCCCCGACATCGCCAGGACCATTGCCAGTTTTACGTGCAGCCAGCCGAATGGAAACCAGTGGCCGGACCACGCAAGGTAGAGCCCGGCGAGCCAAGTGACGATCATGGCGGGGTTGATGATCGCCTTGAGCAGCCGGCGTTCCATGATCTTGAACGTTTCCGACTGCTTCGAGCCGATCTCAGCCTCGCAGTGATAAACGAACAGCCTCGGCAGATAGAGCATGCCGGCCATCCAGGAAATGACCGCGATTACATGCAGAGCCTTGATCCAGAGATAGACGTCTTCGAACATTCCCGGCGTCCACCTTTTTCGCCCAGCCTTCCGGCAGTCTGGGGATAGTAAGAACTCGTTAAGGTCTCACCTGCACACATATCTCTCTGGAGCGACCTTCTCCAATAAAAGAATCTTAGATTCTTAAGGTTTGAGTCTATGTGACCGTGGATAGGACTCATGAAATTCTGTCCGCGCGATCACGCGCGCTTGTTCACATCCATCAACATGTCCCGGATGGTTCCCGTCGAACCCGATAAATAGTCCGGACTCAAAGGCTTGCGCAGCTTTATCCGCAGCCTATCAAGGGGCTTGTCCGCCCAATCCCACTTCCGATATCGCGAGGCGGCGGAGTTGTTCTGACGGGCAGTGGTGTGAAGAAAATTGGCACTTGTCCCGCCCCCGGTGTCGCACAACGCTTTCCGAGGGGTTAAGGTCCACAGAAATCCACAAACCACACCGTCCTCATACAAAGAGTTTTTGTGCCGACCTCGAGCAATTATTTCCATCTGCACCTCGTGTCAGACTCGACCGGCGAGACGCTGATCACGGTGGCGCGCGCCGTCGCTGCGCAATATGCCAACGTCACCCCCGTCGAGCATGTCTATCCGCTGGTGCGCAGCCAGAAGCAGCTCGACCGCGTGCTCGACGAGATCGAGGAAGCGCCGGGGATCGTGCTGTTCACGCTGCTGGAGAAGGATCTGGTCTCCAGGCTCGAGGACAAGTGCAAGGGGATCAATGTTCCGAGCCTGTCGATCATCGGGCCGGTGATGCAGCTGTTCGAAGCCTATCTCGGAGCTGCGACCACAGGCCGCGTCGGCGCCCAGCACGTCCTCAATGCGGAATATTTCAAGCGCATCGACGCGCTGAACTACACCATGATCCACGATGATGGTCAGCATGTCGAAGGTCTCGACGATGCCGACGTCGTCCTGGTCGGCGTGTCCCGCACCTCGAAGACGCCGACGTCGATCTATCTCGCCAATCGCGGCATCCGCACGGCCAACGTGCCGCTGGTGCCCGGCATTCCTGTGCCGGAGCAATTGGGGAAGCTGACGCGGCCGCTGGTGGTCAGCCTGCACGCGACGCCGGAACGCCTGATCCAGATTCGTCAGAATCGCCTGCTCTCGATGGGGTCCGACTCCGGCAACGAGACCTATACCGACAGGCAGTCGGTGACCGAGGAGGTCGCGTTTGCGCGCAAGCTCAGCGCCAAGCACGATTGGCCGCTGCTCGACGTCACGCGTCGCTCGATCGAGGAAACCGCGGCGGCGATCATGAAGCTCTACAGCGATCGCCAGCGCAACCGGCCTTCCGGATAGTCTTTGCGATGGGTCTGTGGCTCGGCAAACATCCGTTGATCCTGGCCTCGCAAAGCAGTGCCCGGAAAATGCTGTTGTCCAATGCCGGGCTGGAGTTCAAGGCTGTTACCGCCGATATCGACGAGCGCGGCATTCAACTGGCTTCAGCGCTTTCAAATCCGCGCGAGATCGCTCTGCTGCTGGCGCGCGAAAAGGCCAAAGCGATCTCGGCCGGTTATCCCGGGAGCTACGTGATCGGGGCCGATCAGACCTTGGCTCTTGGCAATCGTCTTTTCAACAAGCCCGCGGGCCGTCCGCAGGCATTGGTGCAATTGCGCGCTCTCGCCGGCAATAGCCATGAGCTGAATTCCGCCGTGGCCGTGGCGCATGGTGGCCAGGTCGTTTTCGAAGACGTCTCGGTTGCCCGCATGACCATGCGAGAGATGACCGAGGACGAGCTTTCAGCCTATCTGGACGCTGCCGGCGACGCCGTCACCACCAGCGTCGGCGCCTATCAGCTCGAAGGCCTGGGCATCCATCTGTTCGAGCGGATCGAGGGCGATCATTTCACCATTCTCGGCCTGCCGCTGCTGCCGCTGCTTGCGTTCCTGCGACGCGAACGGCTAGTTGCCGTGTGAATGACAGACAGGGCTGGGCGCTGATGCGGATCCTTGGACTGACCGGTTCGATCGGGATGGGGAAATCCACCACCGCGAAACTGTTCGCGGAGGCCGGTGTGCCCGTCTACGATGCCGATGCCGCCGTGCATCAGCTCTATGAAGGCGAAGCGGCGCCCGCGATCGAGGCTGCCTTTCCCGGTACCACCGTGCACGGCAAGGTGGACCGGCCAAAACTGTCGGCGCGCGTCGTGCATGATCCCGCGGCCATCAAGCAGCTCGAGCAAATCGTCCATCCGATGCTCGGCGCGTCCCGGCACAAGTTCTTCGCCGAGGCGGAAGCGGCCAAGGCGCCCGTCGTGGTGCTGGACATTCCGCTGCTTTTCGAGACCGGTGGCGAGAAGCGCGTGGACGCCGTGGTCGTGGTCTCGACCTCGCCGGAACTCCAGCGTGAGCGGGTGCTGGCGCGCGGCACCATGGACGAAGCCAAGCTCGATGCCATCATCGCCAAGCAGACGCCCGACGCCGAGAAGCGCAAGCGGGCCGATTTCGTGGTGGATACGTCGCACGGACTTGAACCGGTGCGCGCGCAAATCGCCCACATCCTGGCCGAGGTGGTTAAGATGCCGCAGCGGCGGACCTGATTCGCCGTCTTACTCGGCCTTCCGATCATGCGCGAAATCGTTCTCGATACCGAAACCACCGGCCTCGATCCGCTTCGCGGTGATCGCCTGGTCGAAATTGGCTGCGTCGAGATGCTCAACCGCATGCCGACGGGACAGACCTACCACGTCTATAT
Source organism: Bradyrhizobium sp. MOS003 (assembly GCF_003020125.1). Taxonomy (GTDB): domain Bacteria; phylum Pseudomonadota; class Alphaproteobacteria; order Rhizobiales; family Xanthobacteraceae; genus Bradyrhizobium. The sequence continues at coordinate 242,477 of NZ_PYFW01000001.1, forward strand.
CAATCCTGAACGGGACATGCCGGCGGAAGCCTTTGCGGTGCATGGGCTGTCGGCCGAATTTCTGTCGACCAAACCGCTATTCCATGAGGTCGCCGATGCGTTCCTGGAGTTCATCGGCGATGCGCCGCTGGTGATCCACAACGCCTCCTTCGATATCGGCTTCATCAATGCCGAGCTCGACAGGATCAAGCGCGCGGCGATCCCGCGCGAACGGCTGGTCGATACGCTGCTGCTGGCGCGCCGCAAGCATCCCGGCGTGTCCAACCGGCTCGACGATCTCTGCTCACGCTATGCGATCGACAACTCACGCCGCACCAAGCACGGCGCCCTGCTGGACGCCGAGTTGCTGGCCGAGGTCTATGTCGATCTGGTCGGGGCGCGGCAGTCGCAGCTGCTGCTGGCTTCGGACGCTCAGGAGATTCGCGTCAATGCGGCTGGCGATGCGCCGCGGCGGCAACGGCTGGTGCCGCTTGCGCCGCGGGTTTCCGATGCTGAGCGCGAGGCCCACCGGGCCTTTATCGCGACGCTCGGCGACAAGGCGATCTGGAACGAGTTTTTGCCCGCTCCAGCTCCTCCGGCTGGTTAGGCCTGGCCGCTCGGCTGAGCGGCCATTTGCCGCTCCATGTTCTGACGATAGAGACCGACGAAGTCGACGGGATCCAGCATCAGGGGCGGGAACCCGCCGTCGCGCACCGCCGTCGCAATGATCTCGCGGGCGAACGGGAACAGCAGACGCGGACACTCGATCATGACCAGCGGATGCAGGTTCTCCTTCGGCACGTTGGCGATGCGGAACACGCCGGCATAGGCGAGCTCGAACGAGAACATGATCTTGCCCGCGGTCTCGGCCTTGCCCTCCACCGACAACGTCACCTCGAACTCCTGTTCGCTGAGGTTGTTGGCGCTGACATTGATCTGGATGTTGATCTGGGGGGGCTGGCTCTGCTGCTGGAGCGAGCCGGGCGCGTTCGGATTCTCGAACGAAAGGTCCTTGGTATATTGCGCCAGCACGTTGAGCTGGGGAGCCTGGGCCGCCTCGGGAGGGGTGCCGTTACCGTTGGTCATGAGAGTCTCTCCTTACCCGATTTGGGCTGAATTTCGCGGCGGTTGGCTAACATAGGGCCGCCTCATTCCACAAGGACGAACGGTCCCGGAGGCGGGATTCCGGCCGCGCCGCAACTGCAGCGTCGATCCGGCCCTTTCCGCGAAACTTCGCCTTAAATGATTGAAGATGCGCGATTTCCGGGCAGGATCGGGTTTCCCCTTAAGCATAAAACGCGCTACACTCGGTGCTGTGCCAAAAGGCGCCATTGGCCGGGCAAGATTTCGTGCCTACATCCCACGGACCTGACGCGGACCTAAAATGGTGATGTAGACTTGCCGTTTCCGTATGGAACGGTCTACTGGCCGGATTGATTTTCCCGGCGACGACCCCAAAGCGTAGACTCAGAGCAAAGACCAGAAAGCGAATCCGACGTGGACATCTACACCATCATCTTCCTGGCGCTGGCGGTCTTCATCTTTCTGCGGCTGCGCAGCGTGCTCGGGCAGCGGACCGGAAACGAGCGGCCGCCGTTCGATCGGACCGCCGCCCGCAATGCGCTGGGGGGTGCCCAGGACAACAACGTCGTGACCATGCCGGGCAAGGTGATTGACCAGGCCCCGCTGGCGCCGACGGCCGAGCCGACCCCGCCGTCCGATCGCTGGAAGGGCCTGACGGAGCCGGGCACCGCACTGGCGCAAGGCCTCGACGCCATTGTCGAGAAGGATTCCACGTTCGACCCGCGTCATTTCATCTCGGGCGCCAAGGGTGCCTACGAGATGATCGTGCTGGCCTTTGCCAATGGCGACCGCCGCGCGCTGCGCGACCTGTTGTCGCCGGACGTCTATGACAGCTTCGAGGCCGCAATCAAGGAACGCGAGACGAAAGAGCATAAGACCGAGACCCGCTTCGTCTCGATCGACAAGGCCGAGCTCGTCGGCGCCGAGCTGCGCGACCGGACCGCCCAGCTCACGATCCGCTTCGTCTCGCAGATGATCTCGGCGACAAGAGACAAGGCCGGCAACATCGTCGACGGCAGCGCCGACACGGTTGCCGACATCACCGACATCTGGACTTTCGCCCGCGACATCACCTCCCGCGATCCGAACTGGAAGCTGGTTGGCACCGGAAGCGCGAATTAAGGTCTTTCTGAAGACCGGCGCGACCGCGCTTTGCGCAGGCGTCGTCGCGCTGTCCTCGTTTTCGCTCGGCGCCGAAGCGGCGCGGCGCCACTATCGCAGCCATCACCATCATACCCCGCAATTGCCCGCTGCTCCGGCGCGGGCCTTGCCCTACCCGCAGCTGCCGCTGCCGTTCGAAATACCGGGCGCGCAATATCTGCCGCTGGCCTGGGCGGACGTGAAGGGCTGGAGCGATGACAATCACCTTGCGGCCTACAAGACGTTTCGCGCCAGCTGCAAGCCGATCAATGCACAAAACGGCGCGACTGAGCCGAAGGCCGAATCAAAAGCAATCGGAGGCTCGCTGAGCGAACCTTGCCGGGCGGCGAAGTCGCTCGAGCTCGCTGACGACGCCACAGCAAAGACCTTCTTCGAGGAGAATTTCGCGCCGCTGCGAATCTCCCGCCTCGGCGAGCCCGACGGCTTCGTCACCGGCTATTACGAGCCGGTGCTGGAGGGATCGCGTACGCCGACCGACGTCTTCAACGTGCCGGTCTATCGCCGCCCTTCGAACCTGTTCGTGCGCGGCTACAAACAGGACTCCGTCAGCCTGCCCAACAAGGGCCCGGTCTATCGCAAGATCGGCCGCCGCAAGCTGGTGCCCTATTACGACCGTGGCGAGATCGAGGACGGCAAAATCGCCGGCCGCGGGCTCGAGATCGCCTGGCTGAAGGATCCGACCGATCTGCTGTTCGCGCAGATCCAAGGCTCGGCGCGGATCAAGTTCGACGACGGCAGCTCGGTTCGACTCAACTACGACGCCTATAACGGCTATCCCTACACCGCCGTCGGTCGCATCCTGATCGAGCGCGGCATCATCCCCCGGGAAGAGATGTCGATGCAGAAGATCAGGGAATGGATGACGCAGAATCCTGATGGCGCCAAGGAGCTGCGCCGCGCGAACCGCGCTTACATCTTCTTCCGAGAGGTCAACCTCTCCGACAAGGACGAGGCGGTGGGCGCGCAAGGCATTCCGTTGACCGCCGGACGCTCCATCGCCGTCGACAAGTCGCTGCATGTCTACGGGACGCCGTTCTTCATCGAGGGCGAATTGCCGATCGAATCCGATCGCGCCAAGACGCCGTTCCATCGGCTGATGATCGCGCAGGACACCGGCTCGGCCATCATCGGTCCCGCGCGCGCCGATCTCTTTTTCGGCGCCGGGCAGGAAGCCGGCCGCGTCTCCGGTCGGCTGCGCCATCCCATGCATTTCGTGATGCTGGTGCCGAAGGGCCTCGATCCCTCGGCGCGAGCTGCGCGGCTGCCGGTGCCTGATCCGCGTCCCTCGGAGAAAATCGCAAAGCTGTTTCCGCAAACCGATCCTGGGAAGGAAACGGCGAAGCCGGCCGCCGCGGCCGGCCCCGCGGAGAGCAAGAGCGACACGGTCGCCATCGCGGGTCCAGTCCCGCTGCCGGCGCCGCGTCCGGTGATCGAGGCCGATCGCGAACCGCAGCGGCCAGCGAAGAAGCGTCCCCATCGGCAGCAATGAAGCGATCGTCCCGTCCGCCCGTGCTGGAGCCTCGCCCCTCGCCGCGCCGCCGCGCGCTGAGCGAGGAGGAGCGCGCGCTGTGGGAGGGCGTTGCTAAACAGGTCAAGCCGCTGAGGAAGCACCGCGCGGCGAAGGCGCATGCCGCTCCAAGCACCGAGCCTTCGCCCGCAACACCGGTCACGCGGCCTGCGTCATCGCCACGGCCGGTTGCGGCTGCACCGGCACCGCGCGCGGCAAAACCGGCCGTCCCGCCCCTGGCGCCGCTCGGCAAGCGCGAGCGGACGAAACTCTCGCGCGGCCGCAGCGAGATCGAGGCGCGACTCGATCTGCACGGCATGACCCAGACCCGCGCGCATCGCGCTTTGACCGGCTTCCTGCACCGCGCCCATCACGACGGCCTGACATTCGTGCTCATCATCACCGGCAAGGGCCGCAGCGGCGGCGAAAGCGGCGTGCTGCGCCGTCAGGTGCCGGAATGGCTGAGCCTGCCGGAATTCCGCAGCTTCGTCGTCGGGTTCGAGACGGCCCATATCGGTCATGGCGGCGAGGGCGCGCTGTATGTGCGGATCAGGCGGGCGAGGTTCTAGAACGGCCGGATGATTCCGACGCGCGGGATCAGCGTCAGGATCAGGCCGAAGATGCTGGTGTTCCGATCCTCGGCCGGGATCAGCGGCGCTTCATGTTTGGCCGGCAGCATCTTCACCGCGTGCAGGATCAGGAACATGCAGACCGCCCAGTTCGAGATCCAGCGCGAATAGTCGAACACCATCGCGAACATCACGAGGTAAGCGAGGCTGACACCGATCAGCGCCGCGAGCACGAGGCGGCGGTGCGTCTCGCTTGCGAGCGCGCCGATCAGGTTTCCGAAGAAGCGCCACAGCGGCGTGTGCAGCCAGATCAGCAGCGCAAACACGGGCACGCCGAGGATGTTGTGCGGCAGGCGGGCCCAGGTGTCCGAGATTTCCTTGGCCAGCGGCTGGTACCAGATATAGGCGAATTGCAGCAGATCGGTTCGCGACGGATCGGCCATCCGCGTTTTCAGGTACGCAACGAAGTCGGCTTCAGGGACCGGCATCGTTCCCAAGAATTGGGCCGCAAAGAACAGTACCGCGACGATGGCAAGTGCGGCGATGCCGAAGGCGACATTGCCGCGGTTGAGTCCGCATGCGAGATAGTGCCTGATCACCACGATGGTGACGATCGTCGGCACATACATCAGCAGATGAATGTGGTGGATCAGGACGAGAGCGATCGAGAACAATGCTGCCGTTGCCACGAACAGCAATGAGCCAGCCGGCATCAGCAGCAGGATGATCGCCAGCGCACAGCCATAGATGTCGAAATGGCCGAGCGTGTGCATGAAGTTCTTCAGGAAGAACGGCGAGCCCGCGATGAAGACGAACAGCGGCAGCGTTTTCGCGGTGAAGCCAAAGCTCTTCTGAAACAGCCTTGCGTAGAGCGCCAGCGTCACCAGCCAGGTCACCCCGCCGATCGCGAACACGAGCCAGACCGGCACCTTGTCCGTGAACAGCGCGACGATCGCCCCGATCAGTGCGCGCTTGATGAAGCCGAAATGGTAGTCGACCAGGAGATGGATATAGGGGACGTAAGGCGGCAGCTGGATCTTGTGGACGAACACGCCGGCGATCACCGCCGCGTTGATTACCAGCAGGAGCCGCCAGGGATTTTGCAGGATGCGTACGGTCACGCCGCATCAATAGCGTGACCGCTCCAAATTACAAAATGAACCGGCTCAGATCGGCGTTCTTGGCGAGGCCGCCGACGTGCTTCTGCACGAAATCCGCATCGACCCTGACGGTCTCGCCGCTGCGGTCGGGAGCGGTGAAGGAGATATCGTCCAGCACCCGCTCCATCACGGTCTGCAGCCGCCGCGCGCCGATGTTTTCGACGGTGGAATTGACGGCGACCGCGACGTCGGCGAGCGCGTCGATGGCGCCGTCGGTGATATCGAGCGCCACGCCCTCGGTCTGCATCAAGGCGACATATTGCTTGATCAGCGAGGCCTCGGGCTCGGTCAGGATTCGGCGCATGTCGTCGCGGGTCAGCGCCTGCAATTCGACGCGGATCGGCAGGCGGCCCTGCAATTCCGGCAGCAGGTCAGAGGGCTTGGCGACGTGGAAGGCGCCGGAGGCGATGAACAGGATGTGGTCGGTCTTCACCGCGCCGTGCTTGGTCGAGACGGTAGTGCCCTCGATCAAGGGCAGCAAATCGCGCTGCACGCCCTCGCGCGAGACGTCGCCGCCGGCACGGCCTTCGCGCGCGCAGATCTTGTCGATCTCGTCGAGGAACACGATGCCGTTGTTCTCGACCGCGTTGATCGCCTCCAGCGTCAGCTGATCGGTGTCCAGCAGCTTGTCGGACTCCTCGTTGACAAGGATCTCATGCGAGCCCTCGACCGTCAGCCGCCGCGTCTTGCTGCGACCGCCGAGCTTGCCGAAGATATCGCCGATCGAGATCGCGCCCATCTGCGCGCCCGGCATGCCCGGGATTTCGAACATCGGCATGCCGCTGCCGGACGACTGTGTCTCGACCTCGATTTCCTTGTCGTTGAGCTCACCGGCCCGCAGCTTCTTGCGGAAGGATTCGCGCGTCGCGGAAGAGGCGTTGGCCCCCACCAGCGCATCGAGCACACGTTCCTCGGCGGCGAGCTGCGCGCGGGCGTGCACGTCCTTGCGCTTCTTCTCGCGAACCTGGGCGATCGCGACCTCGACGAGATCGCGCACGATTTGCTCGACGTCGCGGCCGACATAACCGACCTCGGTGAATTTGGTCGCTTCCACCTTGAGGAACGGCGCATTCGCAAGCTTGGCGAGTCGCCGCGCAATTTCCGTCTTGCCGACGCCGGTCGGGCCGATCATCAGGATGTTCTTCGGCAGCACCTCTTCGCGCAAGGAGCCGGTGAGCTGCTGCCGCCGCCAGCGGTTGCGCAGCGCGATCGAGACGGCGCGCTTGGCATCGGCCTGGCCGACGATGAAACGGTCGAGTTCGGAAACGATTTCGCGGGGAGAGAAGTCTGTCATGGGACCTTAGCTAGGGTCAGATGCGGGGTAGGACAAGCCGGATTTTGCGTCAGATGATGGGCGGGCCGGATTGCCATTGCTTTACGGCCTCGATCGGATGGATCAGCATCAGGATGTTGAGTGTCAGATTGTCGCGAATGTGCAGCGCCAGCATGAGCTCGAAGGCGAGTCCGAGCAGGATCGTCACGCTGACAGGCAGCACGCGTGCGGCGAGGAACCCGAGCACCATGGACAAATTGTCAGAGACCGAATTGACGATGCTGTCGCCGAAATAATCCAGCGAGATCGTACCGGCGCGGTAGCGCTCGATGATGAAGGGCGAGTTCTCGACGATCTCCCAGGCGCCTTCGATCAGCATGGCGATGATCAGTCGCGCCGGCCAGGAGAGAGGCAGGAACGGCAGGCGCACGAACAATAGCCAGGTCAGCCCGTAGAACAGGAGGCCGTGCAGCACGTGCGAGAAGGTGTACCAGTCGGCGATGTGCTGGGAATTCTCCGAGCTGTTCACCACGCCGTGCCACAGCTTGACATAGCCGCAGGTGCAGATCGGCACCCGCCCCATCGCGAACAGAATCGCGGCCTGCAGCGCCAGCAGGAGCAGCGCGATGCCGACCCAGTAGGCTGGGGGGATCGCAGTCGTGGTGTGTTGCTTCGTGGTGTGGGCAAGGGTCATCGTACGCGCATCATCGCAGCGAGAAGCCGTCGCGGCAACCACAGCGGCGCTGCGCATCTCTCTCCCGCCTGCGGGAGAAAGCTGTCTCCGCAGAGGGATTCCCCCAGAGGAGTAAACCCTCACCCGGCGCTTCGCGCCGACCTCTCCCGCAAGCGGGAGAGGTTACAGCGAGTGTGCGGATCCAGTGCTCAGACAAATGACTTAGCCCGCCGCCAGCGCTTCGATGGTGACGTTGCGGTTGGTGTAGACACAGATGTCGGCGGCGATGTCGAGGGAGCGGCGGACGATGGCCTCGGCGTCCTTGTCGGTGTCGAGCAGCGCCCGTGCCGCCGCCAGCGCGTAATTGCCGCCGGAGCCGATCGCCATGACGCCGGCCTCGGGTTCGAGCACGTCGCCGGTGCCTGTCAGGACCAGGGAGACGTCCTTGTCGGCTACGATCATCATGGCCTCCAGCCGCCGCAGATAGCGGTCGGTGCGCCAGTCCTTGGCGAGCTCCACCGCGGCCCGGGTCAGCTGCCCCGGATATTGCTCGAGCTTGGCCTCCAACCGCTCAAACAGGGTGAAGGCATCGGCCGTCGCGCCGGCAAAGCCGCCGATCACGTCGCCCTTGCCGAGTTTCCGGACCTTTTTGGCGTTGGACTTGATGACCGTCTGGCCGATCGAGACTTGGCCGTCGCCGCCAACCACCACCTTGCCGCCCTTGCGGACCGTCAAGATCGTGGTGCCGTGCCAGCCCGGCGAGCTGTTCTGGGAAGCCTGCATGAATGATCCTCGTTATCCGCCTGATTTAGGCGGTCCGGCCCAGGCGCACAACGGGCCGTTCCGGGCCGAATTTCGCTCACCATAGGTGGAAGTGACGGCCTGCCAAGGCGATCCCGCGGTAGCGAAGGCGTCATTTGGCTGTTAAAAGACCGGCGTTTTCGGCCCCGAGCCAGGATGAGAGCTAGTTTCAATGCGCACCGCGACGATCAAGCGCAAGACCAAGGAAACCGAGATCGAGGTCACCGTGAACCTCGATGGCACCGGCGTGGCGGATATCGCGACCGGCATCGGCTTTTTCGACCATATGCTCGATCTCCTCGCCCGCCATTCCCGCATCGACCTCACGGTCAAGGCGGTCGGCGATTTGCACATTGATTATCACCATACCACCGAAGACACCGGCATCGCGCTCGGCCAGGCGGTCAGGCAGGCGCTCGGCAACATGGCGGGCATCACCCGCTATGCCGGCGTGCACATGCCGATGGACGAGACGCTGTCGCGCGTGGTCATCGACATCTCGGGCCGCCCGTTCCTGGTGTTCAAGGCCGACTTCCCCCGCGACAAGATCGGCGAGTTCGACACCGAGTTGGTGCGCGAGTGGTTCCAGGCTTTTGCCATGAATGCCGGCGTGACTCTCCACGTCGAGACCCTATATGGCGATAACAGCCACCATATCGCCGAGTCCTGCTTCAAGGGGCTGGCGCGGGCGCTGCGCACCGCGGTCGCGATCGATCCGAAGGCGGCGGGAGAGATCCCGTCCACCAAGGGCTCGCTCGGCGGCTGACGTCTTTCGGCCGGCGGCACGCGCCGCTTGCGGCATCACTGAATTCTTGGGAACGGGGCATCACCATGCCTGTCTATACAGTTCATGCTCCCTCCCCCAGCGGAGCCGATCTGCGCGCGACCGACAAGTTCGTGTTCGTGCGCGACGGATTCCATTTCTGGGCGATGATCTTCGGTCCGCTCTGGCTGCTGTGGAACGGGCTGTGGCTGGCGCTGATCGGCTTTCTGGTGTTCGTCGCAGCGTTCAATGCCGGACTGTCGAGCCTCGGCGTCGGGCGTGGTTCGATCTTCTTCGCCGATCTGATTGTCGCGCTCCTGATGGGCCTCGAAGCCTCGAGCCTGCGCCGCTGGACGCTGTCGCGCGGAAAATGGCGTCAGCTCGACGTGGTTGTTGCCGACGACGAGGACACCGCCGAACGCCGCTTCTTCGAGCGCTGGAGCCAGAAGCAGCACGGCATCGTCAACGATCAATGGGCCGTCGATCGCGGTGGCCCGCCGCCGACCCGCAGCGTGCCGGGTCAGCAATTCTCGAACCCGCCGCCGATTCCGGCCGGCGGCATCATCGGGTTGTTTCCAGAACCGGGAGGGTCAAGATGAGCGTCGCCATCATCGATTACGGTTCCGGGAATCTGCATTCCGCCGCCAAGGCGTTCGAGCGCGCTGCGCGCAGCCTCGAAAATCCGCAAAAGGTCTTCGTCACCAGCGATCCCGATCAGGCCTACGAGGCCGATCGTCTGGTGCTGCCAGGCGTCGGCGCCTTTGCCGATTGCCGGCGCGGGCTGGATGAAGTCAACGGCATGGTCGAGGCGATCACCGAGGCGGTGCGGGTCAAGGCGCGGCCGTTCTTCGGCATCTGCGTCGGCATGCAGCTGATGGCGAGCCGCGGCAAGGAGCATGTCATCACCGAAGGCCTGAACTGGATCGGCGGCGACGTCGAGAAGATCACGCCGCGCGACGAGAGCCTGAAGATCCCGCACATGGGCTGGAACACGCTCGACCTGCTGCAGGAGCACCCGGTGCTGAACAAGCTGCCGCTCGGCCCGAAAGGCCAGCACGCTTATTTCGTGCACTCCTATCACCTCAATGCCGCCAACGAGGCGGACGTGCTCGCGCGCGCCGACTACGGTGGGCCCGTCACCGCCATCGTCGGCAAGGACACCGCAATCGGCACGCAGTTTCACCCCGAGAAGAGCCAGCGCTTTGGCCTCGCTCTGATCTCGAACTTTTTGCGATGGAAACCGTGATTCTCTTTCCTGCGATCGACCTCAAGAACGGCCAGTGCGTGCGCCTCGAGCAGGGCGACATGGCACGTGCGACCGTGTTCAACCTCAATCCGGCGGCGCAGGCGCAGAGCTTCGTCGAGCAGGGTTTCGAGTATCTCCACGTCGTCGACCTCGACGGTGCGTTCGCCGGCAAGCCGGTGAATGCCGAGGCCGTCGAGGCGATGCTGAAGACGATCAGGATTCCGGTGCAGCTCGGCGGCGGCATTCGCGATCTCAAGACCGTCGAAGCCTGGCTCGACAAGGGTATCACCCGCGTCATCATCGGCACCGCCGCGGTGCGCGATCCGGAGCTGGTGAAGGCTGCCGCGAAGAAATTCCCAGGCCGCGTCGCGGTCGGGCTGGACGCGCGCGACGGCAAGGTCGCGGTCGAAGGCTGGGCCGAGACTTCGCAAGTTACAGTGCTGGAGATCGCAAGACGCTTCGAGGATGCCGGCGTTGCCGCCATCATCTTCACCGACATCGCGCGCGACGGCCTGCTCAAGGGCCTGAACCTCGATGTGACCATTGCGCTGGCCGACGCCATCTCGATTCCCGTGATCGCTTCCGGCGGCCTCGCCTCGATCGAGGACGTCAAGGCCATGCTGACGCCGCGCGCCAAAAAGCTTGCCGGCGCGATTGCCGGCCGCGCACTCTATGACGGCCGGCTCGATCCCGCCGCCGCCCTCAATTTGATCCGCAACGCGCGTGCGCCTGGGAGCTGACACATGTTCAAGGTGCGCGTGATCCCCTGCCTCGACGTCAAGGACGGCCGCGTCGTCAAGGGCGTCAACTTCGTCGATCTCAGGGATGCCGGCGACCCCGTCGAAGCGGCGATCGCCTATGACGCCGCCGGCGCCGACGAGCTCACCTTCCTCGACATCACCGCGACCCATGAGAACCGCGGCATCATGCTGGACGTGGTCCGGCGCACTGCGGAGGCCTGCTTCATGCCCGTGACCGTCGGTGGCGGCGTGCGCGAGGTCAACGACATCAAGACGCTGCTGCGCGCGGGCGCCGACAAGGTCTCGATCAACAGCGCCGCAGTATCACGTCGCGAGTTCGTGAAGGAAGCAGCCGAAAAATTCGGCGAGCAGTGCGTGGTGGTTGCGATCGACGCCAAGCGCGTCAAGCGCGCCGGCGGCGACCGCTGGGAGATCTTCACCCATGGCGGGCGCAACTCGACCGGCATCGACGCCATCGAATATGCCCAGGAAGTGGTCTCGCTTGGCGCCGGTGAGATCCTGCTGACCTCGATGGATCGCGACGGCACCAGGCAGGGATTCGACATCCCGCTGACCCGGGCGATCGCCGACAGCGTTACCGTGCCCGTGATCGCCTCGGGCGGCGTCGGCAATCTCGACCACCTCGTCGACGGCATCCGCGACGGCCACGCCACGGCCGTGCTAGCCGCCTCGATCTTCCATTTCGGGGAATTCACCATTCGTGAGGCCAAGGAGCACATGGCCCGGCGCGGGTTACCCATGCGCCTGGATGCCTGACGACTCCGCTTCATAAAAATGCTACACAGGCCGCCGGGGATTTGGCCTCTGGCTTTGTGTGTTTCCGAGTAATTCCGATGCCGCGTTTCACGATCCACGATCTGGCCGAGACCATCGATGCCCGCGCCGCGGCCGGCGGCGAGGTGTCCTATACCCGCAAGCTTCTCGACAAGGGCGCCGAGCATTGCGCCAAGAAGTTCGGTGAGGAAGCAGTCGAAACCGTAATCGCAGCAGTCGAAAACGATCGCGCGCATCTGATCGCTGAAAGTGCCGATCTGCTCTATCACTTCCTTGTGCTGCTCAAGTCCCGCGGCGTAAAGCTGGAAGAGGTGGAAGCCACGCTCGACAAGCGTACGAATATGTCGGGGTTGGAAGAGAAAGCGTCGCGTAAGGGCTGACATAAGCTCCAACGGAGAAGGTTGCGTCATGGATATCCGCGCACCCGAGCAGCAGTATAATCCGTACCGCATCTATTCGCGCGAGGAGTGGGCACGTCTGCGCGACGATACGCCGATGACGCTGGAGCCGGGCGAGTTCGACCGGCTGCGCTCGCTCCACGATCGCCTCGATCTCAAGGAAGTCGAGGACATCTATCTTCCGTTGTCGCGCCTGCTCTCGATCTATGTCGATGCGATGCAGCGCCTGTATTACGCGGAGCGCCAGTTTCTCAACATCCGCGATCGCAAGATGCCCTACATCATCGGCGTCGCCGGTTCGGTCGCGGTCGGAAAATCCACCACCGCCCGCGTGCTCCAGGCGCTGCTGGCGCGCTGGTCGCCGCGTCCGAAGGTCGAACTGATCACCACCGATGGATTTCTCTATCCCAATGCCGTGCTCGACCGGCAGGGCATCATGCAGAAGAAGGGCTTTCCCGAGAGCTACGATCTGCCGCTGCTGCTCAGCTTTCTGTCCGACATCAAGTCCGGACGCCGCAACGTGCGCGCACCAGTCTACTCGCATCTGACCTACGACATCGTTCCCAACCAGTGGGCCGAGATCGACCAGCCCGACATCCTGATCGTGGAAGGCGTCAACGTGCTGCAGACCGGCAAGCTGCCGCGCGACGGCAAGGCCGTGCCCGTCGTCTCCGACTTTTTCGACTTCTCGGTCTATATCGACGCCGACGAGGCTTCGCTGCGGCGCTGGTACATCCGGCGTTTCCTGTCGCTGCGCGACACCGCGTTCGTCGATCCGAAGTCCTACTTCAACCGCTACGCGCTGCTGTCGGACGAAGAAGCCACCGCGACGGCGATCGCGATCTGGGAGCGCACCAACCTCGCCAATCTCGAGGACAACATCCTGCCCACCCGTCCACGCGCGACGCTCATCTTGAAGAAGGGCGCCGACCACACCGTCGAGAGCGTGGCGCTCAGGCGGCTGTGATCTGAGCGGGCCAAGGTCCTGCCCTGTTCGAGCAGGGTATCTTTTGTTGCAGACCGGCGATAGGTATTCGGCTATGACCTTCGGGACGCGAGGGCTCCATGGTTGATCGTCTGAGAAGCGCCGCGGAGCAGCTCGAAGCACCGACCTGCCCCGACTGTCATATCGAGATGAGGTGGTACCGCTCGGAACTGCTCGCAGACGAGCCGGTTTCGATCATTGCACATCTGTTCGTCTGCCCGCACTGCAAGCGCGCCGGGCAGACCGACACCACCTTCAGGGGAAATTTGGGGTCGCCTGGCAGGCTGTCCGCGCCCCGTTTCACCGCGCACGCCGCCTAACGGTTACTTCAGCCCTTCCCGTCGTTCCTTCGAGCTGACAAAAATGTGCCACGCCGTCAAAAACATTGCGGCGACGAGCGGGCCGATGACGAAGCCGTTCGCTCCGAAGGTTGCAAGGCCGCCCACGGTGGCGAGCAGCACAACATAGCTCGGCATCTGGATCGACTGTCCCACCAGCATGGGGCGGAGAAAATTGTCGGCTAGGCCGATCACGAAGGTCCCGAAAGCGAGCAGAATGATTCCCTTCGTGACGGCGCCCGTCATCAGCAAATAGAGGGCGGCCGGAACCCAGACCAGGGCGGAGCCGAGCACGGGCAGAAGTGAAAGTAGCGCCATGATGGCGCCCGCCAGCAGCGGCGCAGTCAGGCCGAGCAGCCAGAAGATCACCCCGCCAAGCGCGCCCTGGATCAGGGCAACCAGGATGATACCCTTGATGGTCCCGCGAACCGCCAGGGTAAACGCATCCAGGATCTCGTCGGTTTGGCTCACGCGCAGCGGCAGTGCACTGCGGATGCGCAGGTTCAAATCGTCGCCGTCGCGCAGGAGAAAGAACAGCAAATAGAGCATTACGAGCACGCTCGCGACAAACTCAGCCGTAAACTGACCTATGTTGAGCGCGTGCCCGGCCAGCTGCTGGCCGGCCGGGACCACCAGGCTCGACAGGCGTTCTTTCAAGGATGTCAGATCGATGCCGGCGAGGCGATCCGACAGGGATACGGCCCAGTCCGGCAGCGCGGCTTTCAGCTGCTGTAGCGGATGTGTCAGATCGATCTCGCCGGTCTGAACGCGCTGAACCAACTCGCCACCCTGGTCGACGAGCGAAGCGATCACGACCCCGATGGGGATCAGCACCATGACGACCACGACGATGACGGTGAAAAGTGCGGCGAGATTGCGCCATTCCGGCAGTGTTTCCAGGCACCGTCGATAGAAGGGCGCAAAAATGATCGCCAGCAGCGTGGCCCACAGCAATGCGCCGGAAAACGGCCAAAGCACCCAGCCGAACGCGAGGGAGATCACGACAAGCCAGACCAGGAACGCGCGGTCTTCTGATGTTCTCACGTGTCACCGGCCCTTCAGTCGCTGCTCCCGGGACGTTGGTAGCACAGGACGGAGGCGGAACGGCAAGTCACGCTCCGTCTCCGTCGCATCGGCCGCCGCGTTCGATGCGGTCGGTCACTTGCCGGTCTTCGCGGTCCAATCGGCGAGTTTGATGCGTCCTGCAAAGGTAGCGGAGCCCGAGGAGCCGGCCTTGTAGACGAAAGCTTCGCCTTCCTGCACGTCGCCGGCCTCCTTACCGAAGGCATCGGCGATGTTGGTCTTGTGGGTGACCAGGAAGGTGTTGGTTCCGGCACGCGGCGGCGCGTCGACGAGCTGACGCACGGCCTGTCCGGCCTTTGCGTTGGCGCCGGTCGGGTTTGCCATCCCCGTTGCGCTGGCGTTGCTGCTGTCCGTCAAGGCATCAATCGGCTTGACCTCGCGGCCGGTGATCAGCTTGCCGGCCTCGATCGCGCGGTTGAGCCGGCTGGTATAGACCTCGCCGATCGGGATCGCGAATTCCTTGACCGCTGCCCCGATCTGGCGCGCCGTGTCCCTGCCCTTCTCGCTGAGCTGACGCTGGGCGCTCATATCGTCGAACTTGAAGGGGTAGACATCCCTTTGGCTGTCGTCGGTCGCGGTGTGCCGAAAGATCAGCACGTAGCCGCCTTGCTTGAGCGAGGCGATGAGCTCCGGCGTATCGGCCGCGGCGTGGCGGGAAAATCCAGCGAGAAAAACAATGAATACGAGGCGGCACAGCACGTTCATGCGCGAAATCCTCCTGCAAATGCCCCCGGAGGATGGTGACGCGCAGCGCGGTCGATTTCAATTACCGATCACCTGATGGAATCAAGGTTCCCGCGAGATATTTGGATCAGACCGCCAGCCGCCGTGACGCCGCAAGCCCTGCCAGCGCTTCGTCCAGCTTCTCCCGATCGAGCGGCTTGATCAGGAATCCGTTCATGCCTGCCTCGAAGCAGGCATAGCGATCCTCCACCAGCGTATTGGCGGTGAGTGCGAGGATCGGCGTGTGGTGGCCGCCCGTCGCGGCCTCATGCGCGCGGATGCGCTTGGTCGCCTCGATGCCGTCGAGCTGCGGCATCTGGATGTCCATCAGCACGAGATCATAGGGCGTGCCGGCCGATGACGCGGCGAGCCAGGACTCCAGCGCGGCCTCGCCGTGCACGGCAATGACGACGCGATGGCCGAGCTTCGTCAGCAGCGAGCGCATCAACAGCGCGTTGATCTCATTGTCCTCGGCGACGAGGATCGACAGGCCTTTGGCAGCGGTCGCGCCGGCGGCGTCAGCCGGCGGTTCCGGCGCGAGATCTGGCGAGGCGACTTCGGGCGTCAGCGCAAGGCGCGCGGCGAGCGAGGCCGCCCGCAGCGGCTTCACCAGAAAGCCGGTGAAGGCCGGCGACAGCTTTTCGTGGCGCGAGCCCGACGTCAGCAGCACGAGACGCTGCAGTGCATGCGCGCGGGCCATTTCGCCCAGCTGGTCGGCTGCGGCGGGGCCGACCGCACGATCGATCAGCACCGCGTGCCATGAGCGTTCCGGCAGCAGCGCTTCGGCGACCGCCGCATCCGCAACCATGCAGGTCTGGCCACCCCAGCGCTCGAGGCGCCGCGCGATCAGCGAGGCCTCGATGCCGTCGGCGACGAGGAGCATCGACTTGCCGGCGAGGTCGGGGCTTGGAAAGGCCGTCTGTCCCGCGCTGGCTTGCGAGGGCGGAAGCGGCACCGCGATCTCGAAGGTCGAACCTTTGCCCGGCTCGCTCACGAGCGTAATCCGGCCGCCCATGCGCTTGACGATGCGCTCGCTGATGGAAAGACCGAGCCCGGTGCCGCCATAGGTGCGGGCGACGCGCTCGTCGGCCTGCTCGAATTCGCGGAAGATGCGCTGCTGCGCCTCCGGCGCAATGCCGATGCCGGTGTCGCGAACCAGGAAGCTGATCTCGTTCGGCCAGATCCCGGGCTCGACGATCAATGCGACGCCGCCGTTGCTTGTGAACTTGATGGCGTTGCCGGCGAGATTGAGCAGCACCTGGCGCAGCCTCGCGGCATCGCCGACCACCTCGAGCGGCAGGCGTTCGTCGACATAGGCGGCGATCTCGAGCGACTTGGCCTGCGCACGGGGCGCGAGCAACTCGGTGATCTCCTCGATCAGGGTCGAGAGCGCGAAGGGACGCTGTTCGAGATCGAGCTTGCCGGCCTCGATCTTGGAATAATCGAGCAGTTCCTCGATCAGCGCCATCAAGGCTTCGCCCGAGGTTTTCACCGCTTTGGCATAGGTCGCCTGCTCCGGGGTCAGCGTGGTGTCGAGCAGGAGGCCGCCCATGCCGATGATGCCGTTCAGGGGCGTACGGATCTCGTGCGAGGCCATCGCGAGGAAGCGCGATTTGGCGCGGTTGGCGGCGTCGGCCTGGTCGCGCGCGTCGGACAAAGCGCGTTCGGTCTCGGTACGGTCGGTGACGTCGCGTCCCACGCTCTGCAATTCGGCGGGCTGTCCGGCGTCGAGGCGGACATAGCCTTCGCGCCAGGCGATCCAGCGCGCGCCGAGCGGGGTTGCGATCTTCTGGTCGTGGATGCGTGTGCCGCTGCTCTCGCGGGCGCTGTCGCCCTGCTCCAGCACGTCGAAATCGAAACGTGTGCCGACCAGCGCGCTACGCTGCTGTGCTGCGAGCGCGCAATAGGCTTCGTTCGCAAAGGTGATGCGGCCATCGGGTGCGCGCAGCACGATGAGGTCGCCCTGCTGCTCGAACAGGCTGCGGGCGCGTTCTTCCGCTTCCTTCAGTTCCCAATTGCGGTCGATCAGCGCCTCGTTGTGGGCGGCGAGCGTACGCAGCCGCTTGTTCACGAAGCGTAGGCGCATGCTCAGCGTCGCAAGGCCGAGGCAGGCGAGCGCGAACAAGAAGCTCGCGCCGATCGCAAAAGTGTAGGGATCGTAGCCGGAGTTCTCGGACCGGCTGCCGGACACGAAACCATAGGCGCCGCCGAAGGTCGCCGAGAAGATCATGAAGGAGCGGATCGCGAAGGCGATGCGGGGATGCTGTCGCCTGAAGCGGCGCATGCGCACCTTGATCCGGAACGTCCGACCCATCGCCACCGACCCCGACTCTTCTCGAAATCCTGCCACCCGCCGGCTGTGACGATGTCGCGCCGACCTTGCGAACAGCTTGAGGCTTTGGCGTTGCCTCCAAACAGGGTTGACGAGGTGTTAACGGCTCATGATCTCAGTGCCCGTCAGAGCGAAGCGGCCTGGAGCGGGAGCGGGCGATGGCCCCCATGGGCGCCGACGATCAGCGCCGCGGCCTCGCGCTGCGAGAACGACTTCGAGCGCACATAGATGCGGTAATCCGCCGGACCCTCAGTGGAGAGATAGATGACCTGGCCGCCATCGACGGGCTGAGCGGCAATCGAGACGAGGCGCGTTGCGGGATTGGCCTGACAGGACTCCGGCTCCGAACCGAGACCGTCGTCGACCACGACGAAGTCCGCAGCGTCGGCATCGTCTGTGATCTGAACCCGCACGGTGGCCCGGGCGGGATCTTCGGTGAAGGCGACATGCACGCCGGCGGTCCAGAACAGCGAGGTGAGCTCGACCGAGGTTTCGCCGAGGGCGATGCAGGGATGTGAGACCGATCCGATCTCCGCGCGGGCGAACACCGCGGTCGCCAACAAGGGAACAACCGAGGCCAGGATCTTGAAACGCAACATGACGCTCTACTCGCCGGGCCCGGTACGGGAACTCTGTGGGCCTTATGGTTTGCAGAGCGTAAAGGAAACTCGTTACCGCGGGGTTGATGCGTGGAATGATCAAGCCGGCTGCCGCACATCCTCCGCGAGTGCGCGGTAGGACAGCGCTTCGGCCAGATGCAGCCGGCCGATCTTGTCGGCCCGATCGAGGTCGGCGAGCGTGCGCGCCACCCGCAGCACGCGGTGATAGCCGCGCGCCGACAGCCGCATGGTTTCGGCGGCGTCGCGCAGCAGCTTCTGGCCTTGCGCGTCCGGCTTTGCGATCTCTTCCAGCACGGAAGCCGGGGCCTCGGCATTGGTGCGAACCTTTGGCAGGCCGGCATCCGCATAACGCGCGAGCTGGATGTCGCGCGCGGCCGCCACACGGGCGGCGACTTCGGCGGAGCCTTCCGCCGGTGGCGGCAGGATCAGATCGGCGGCGGTCACGGCGGGAACTTCGATGCGCAGATCGATCCGGTCCATCAGCGGGCCGGAGATGCGCGCCTGGTAGTCGCCGGTGCAGCGGTCGACGCGGCCGCGCTTGCAGGCATAGCCGGGCTCGAACGCGTTGCCGCAGCGGCACGGATTCATCGCGGCGACCAGCATGAAGCGCGCAGGGTAAGTGACGCGATGATTGGCGCGTGACACCGCGACCTCGCCGTTTTCCAGAGGCTGCCGCAGCGAGTCCAGCACCCGCGGATCGAACTCCGGCAATTCGTCGAGGAACAGCACGCCCTGATGCGCCAGCGAGATCTCGCCGGGTTTTGCGCGCATGCCGCCGCCGGTGAGCGCGGCCATGCTCGCGGAATGATGCGGCGAGCGGAACGGCCGCCGCGCGGTCAGGGCGCCGCCTTCGATCTCCCCGGCGACGGAGGCGATCATCGAAACTTCCAGCAACTCGCTCGGCGACAGCGGCGGCAGGATCGAGGGTAGTCGCGCCGCCAGCATCGATTTGCCGGCGCCGGGCGCGCCGATCATGAGAAGATGATGGCCGCCGGCGGCCGCGATCTCCAGCGCGCGCTTGGCGCTTTCCTGGCCCTTGATGTCGCGCAAATCGAGCGTGGAGGCGGCGGGCTCGTGCACCTTTGGCGACGGCCGCGACAGCACTTGCGTGCCCTTGAAGTGGTTGGCGATCTGGATCAGCGAGCTTGCCGCGATGATCTGGATGTCCGGGCTCGCCCACGCCGCTTCGGAGCCGCACGAGGCCGGACAGATCAGCCCCTCCTCGCGCATATTGGCGCCGAACGCGGCGGGAAGAACCCCGGCCACGGGCGCGATCGAGCCGTCGAGGCCGAGCTCGCCGAGCACGGTGAAGCCGGTCAGCGCGTCCGGCGGGATCGCGCCGATCGCCGCCATCAGCCCGAGCGCGATCGGCAGGTCGTAATGGCTGCCTTCCTTCGGGAGGTCGGCCGGCGCCAGATTGACGATGATCCGCCGCGCCGGCAGCGCCAGGCCGGACGCAATCAGCGCCGAGCGCACCCGCTCGCGCGCCTCCGACACCGCCTTGTCCGGCAGGCCGACGATCGCGAACGCCGGCAAACCAGGCGCGACCTGCACCTGCACGTCGACCGCACGGGCCTCGATGCCCTCAAAGGCGACGGTGGAAACCCGCTGAACCATGCTCAAACCAGCCTGCCCCTTTTCACAATTAGGGGTAGCAGAGCCGGACGTCTTTCGCAAGAACAATACGGGAACGATGCTGGAGCCAGAAGGCAAAACCTAACCAGGCGTAAACGCCGAACCGACACTACGCCTCGAATGCAACCGGCTCCGCTCAGCACATCCCAACACATGTCAGCTACTCCTACGCTTGCGGGATGGGCCGTGGTCAACGGGTGAACAGTTCAAATGCTTGCAAATCGCCGGAGAAGCGAACGTCGGATGTGCAGCCGGCTCGCCAAGATCCATTTTGGCGCGGGTTCGCTGCCGCGGGACTGCACGATCACTGATATTTCGGATGGCGGTGTGAAGGTGGTGGCGGAATTCCTGGAAGTGCCGCCGCAATTCACCATCATCTTCGCACCCGACTATTCCCGCCAGTGCCGCCTGCGCTGGCGCATCGGCTGCGAATTCGGTGCCGAGTTCACCGACTGAGGTCGCAGGTCCTTAACGGGACTTTAGCGTTAATCGGTAAGCATCTCTGATCAGTTGCCGAGTGATCAGAGTATGCCCAAGCGTTCGCCCCTCGCCTCTTCTCCGGCGAGATTGCTGCTTCCCGCCTTTCTCGCGCTCGCGCTCGGCGGCTGTCAGACCGCGGGCATCGAGGATGTGACCGGCGCGCTCGGCGCTAGATCGGAAACGGCCGTCAAGGCCGACGCCAGGCCCGAATTGGACGCCTTACGCGAGCGCTATCGTGCCAAGCCCAGTGATCCCAACGTTGCGCTCGCCTACGGCAAGGCGCTGCGCGAGAGCGGTCAGCGCGCGCAGGCGGTTGCGGTCATGGAGCAGGCGGTGCTCGCCCATCCCAGCAACAAGGCGCTGCTCGCCGGCTACGGCCGCGCGCTCGCCGACAGCGGCAGCTTCCAGCAGGCCTTCGACGTCCTCAGCCGCGCGCATACGCCCGAGGATCCGGACTGGCGCATCTTGTCGGCGCAGGGTGCGGCGCTGGATCAGCTCGGCCGCAACGAGGAAGCGCAGCAATATTATGCCGCGGCTTTGAAGATCGTGCCGGACGAGCCGACCGTGCTGTCCAATCTCGGCCTGTCTTACATGCTGCAAAACAATCTGCCGAAGGCCGAGCAGGTCCTCGGCCGCGCTTATCAACGCAATCAGAACGATGCGCGGATCCGCGCCAATCTCGCGCTCGTGCTGGGATTGCAGGGCCGCGAGGCCGAGGCCGAAATCCTTGTGAAGGCAGATTTGCCGCCGGACCAGGCCGCGGCCAAGGTCGCGGCGCTGAGGCAGTTGCTGGCGAAGAAGCAGCAGCAGCAGCGGGCGGACAAATAATCCGCCCCTTTCTGTGTACGCTTATGACGCCTTGCGATGCGGCGCGGAGTTGCGTCCCGACTTGCCCTTCAGCTTCTTCAGCAGCGGCCCCAGCAGCGAGCGCTTCGGCTTCTTGACCTCGCCGCGGCCGGCGAGGCGGTTCGCCATGTTCTGGAACAGCTCGGTGGTGCGGTGGCTCTTGGAGACCTCCGCGATCATCTGGCCGTTATTGGCCGCGGTCGAGAACAGTTTCGAATCGAACGGGATCACTGCGATCGGCTGGCTTTCCATGGTCTTGGCGAACGACTTGACGTCGATCTCCGCGCGCTTGTGCATGCCGACCTGGTTGATGCAGTACAGCGGCGGCCGGTCGTTCGGCCGCGCCGCCTTCAGTACGCTCAGCATGTTCTTGGTGTTGCGCAAATTGGCAAGATCCGGCTCGGCCACGATGAGGATGTCGTCGGCGTTCACCAGCGCGCGCCGGGTCCAGCCGGACCATTGGTGGGGAACGTCGAGCACGATGCAGGGCGTGGTCATGCGCAGTGTGTCGAACACGGCGTCGAAAGCTTCGGCGCCGAAATCATAGACGCGGTCGAGCGTGGCGGGCGCCGCAAGCAGGCTGAGGCGCTCGGTGCATTTGGAGAGCAGGCGCTCCATCAGCGCGGTGTCCGGCCGGTCCTGTGACAGCACCGCGTTGGCGATGCCCTGAACCGGGTCCTGGTTGTAGTCGAGGCCCGCGGTGCCGAAGGCGAGGTCGAGGTCGATCACGACGGAATCGAGCGCGAGGTCACGTGCGATGGTCCAGGCCAAATTGTGCGCGACGGTGGAGGCGCCGACGCCGCCCTTGGCGCCGACCACTGCGATGACGCGGCCGGTGATGATGGCCTCGGAGGCCGAGAACAGGCTGCAGATCGAGCGGACGACGTCGAGGGTCTCGACCGGTCCCACCACATAATCGTTGACGCCGCGGCGCACCAGCTCGCGATAGGGCGCGGTGTCGTTGGGATTGCCGATCACGACCACGCGGGTGCCGGGGTCGCAGACGCCGGCGAGGTCGTCGAGCCCCTCGAGGATGTCGCGGGTGCCGTCGGATTCGATCACGATCACGTTCGGCGTCGGCATCGTTTCATAGACTTCGATCGCCGCGGCAAGGCCACCGTCCTTGGCGGTGAGGTGCGCCTTCGCCAGCCGGCGGTCCTGCCCCGCCGCGGTCACCGCTGCGAGCGTCTTCTCGGTTTCGCAAAAGGCCTGCACCGAGATGCGGGGAACCGGCGCAATGTGTTCCTCGGGGTGACCTAGGTCGTCCGCTTCTTCGTCGTGGATAACGGTCATTTGCCTGTGTCGCTGAGCTTGGCCTTGTCGGCTTCGGAATTGGGAGTCGCGATCGCAGTGCCCTTGCGATAGCGATCAAAGGCGATGTCGCGCCGCGCGGTATAGGCCGGCGTCTCGGATCGCGGCTGCTCGAGGTCGGCCGGATTGTCGATCATCGCGGCGAGATTGCGCTGGCTGGCGCAGCCGAGATTGAAGTAGGGGCGGTTCTCGTTGTAGCCGGGATCGAGGATCGAGGGGCCGAGGTCTTCCGGCCACAGCCCGCAGGGGCCGGCCACCGCGGCCATCTTCGAATAGCTCAGGCGGATGGTGGGCAGCAGCCCGGGATCTTCAGGGCGATAGGGATGCTGGGCGATGGCACGCGACGGCACGCCGCCGGATGAGAGCACGGAACGGATTTCCTGATAGGTCGCGGCCGCCGCGCGCGAATTCGCGCTGTCGACGGGAACGTCGACGACGACGGAGCCGGTGCCCTCGCGCACCCAGTCCCGGGCGACGCCCGCGACGTCCGATTGTTGCGCGGGCGACAGTCCACCCCTCGCCTTGCCGACGAAGATCACGATCGACTTCTTACCTTCCTGCACCGCGATCGGGTGGCGCTGGCGATAGTCGGTCGGGACCGTCTGGGTGACGATCTCGCCGGTGGTGTTGCAGGCGCCGAGCATGACGGAGAGCCCTGTCAGTGCCAGCGCGATCTGCAGCTTGCGACGTCGATCGGCTGATGTTGTCGTCATCGCCTCATCCCCTCTTGCCCCGAATCCTGCCCGTTCCCCAGCCGTCCGTTCGCCTCAGTCGATGATGAAGCCGAAATCGCCGGACGTGCCGGCGATCGGATCGACGCGGCGCGCGACGCCATAGAGACGGTTCATGCGGCCGAGCAGTGCGGTCTGCGCGTCCGAGGCCGGCGCGAAGCCGTCGTCGGGCCGCGACAATTCCTTCTGGGCGACTGCACGCACCACGTAGGGCGTCACGATCACCATCAGTTCGGTCTCGTTGTTGACGAAGTCCTGGCTGCGGAACAGCGCGCCGATGATCGGCACCTGGTCGATGCCGGGAAGGCCGTTGATCGCCTGCTTGGTCTGCTGCTGGATCAGGCCGGCCATCGCCATCGAGCCGCCGGAGGGAATCTCCAGCGTCGTCTCGGCGCGGCGGGTCTGGATCGAGGGGATGGTGATCGAGTTGCTCGAGGTCGAGGACACCGCCTGCGTCAAGGTGATCGAATTCGTATTCGACAGCTCCGAGACCTCGGTCATCACGCGCAGGCTGATGCGGCCTTCGCTGAGCACGACCGGGGTGAAGTTCAGCGAGATGCCGAACTTCTTGTAGGTGATCTGGGTGGTACAGACGTGGGTGACGGGATCGCAGGAATAGCCTGCTGGAATCGGGAATTCGCCGCCGGCGATGAAGGTGGCGGATTCGCCCGAGATCGCCGTCAGGCTCGGTTCGGCGAGCGTGCGCATGACGCCGGCGCTTTCCATCGCGCGCATGGTGGCGCTGACGGTGGCGATGCCCTTGGTGACGCCGGCGACTCCGAGTCCGTTGCTGCCGACGATCGGCCCGCCCGAGACCGAGAACGGGTTGGAATTGTTGAAATTCACCACCGCGGTGCCGGCGTTCAGGCTGGCGCTGAGATCGACGCCGAGCTGCTTGACGATGTCGCGGCGCACTTCTCCGACGACGACCTTGAGCATCACCTGGTCGCGGCCGCGCACGACGATGTTGTTGACGACCTTGTCCGAGCCGCCGACCAGTTTCGCGGCGACGTCGCCGGCCTGCTGGGCCTCGACCGGGCTCGACACCGATCCGGTCAGCATCACGCTGTCGCCAACGCCTTCGATCTGAACGCCCGGCAGCGACTGGCGCAAGGCCGTGCGCATGCCGTTGAGGTCGCGCTTCACGGCGATGTCATAGGCGGCGACCTGCTGGCCGTCGGCGGTGAAGAACACGACGTTGGTCTGGCCGACCTGACCGCCGATGATATAGGCGCGCTGGGCCGAGCGGATCACTGCATTGGCGATCTTGGGATCGGCCACCAGCACGTCCTTGACCTCGCGCGGCAGGTCGATGACGACGGATTTGCCCACGCCGAGCGAGAGAAAACGCGTCCTCGCCGGTGCGATCGTCGCGACCGACGACACGCCGAGATCCGGCGCCTGCATCGGCGCCTGGTCGCCCACCGGCGCATCCGCCGCGCCGACGACATCGGGCGCTGCGAGCAGCCCCAGCATCAGCATCGTCCCCGTCAAGAACGAGCGCGTGCGCTTCCCCCGAAGGCGCAGCCCCGTCTGATCTTCCCCGTAGTTCATGCGATCCCCACCATCACTTCTGTGACGTCAATTGCCTTGCCTGCACCCCGTAACGGATCACGTTCACGCCGCCCGCGCGCTTGATCCCCTGGTCTTCAGGCGTGCCGTCGACTGCGTTGGCATCGACGATGCTCCGCAGCGCGAGCTGGAGCGTGCCGCCCTGGCGTGCGGCTGCGAGGATCGCGACCTGGTCGGGCCGGAGCTCGAGCGTGACGGTCTTGCCGACGACGGCGTTCTGGCCGTCTTTCTCCTTCGGCGCCTGATCGATCGCGAGCACACGGATATTGGTCAGGATGACCTCGGACAGGACGAGGTCGTTGCCGCCGGTCGGACCATTGTTGTTGTTGGCGCCGTCGGGGTTCTTCAGGCGGCGGGTCAGGACGATGTCGACGCGGTCATTCGGAAGGATGAAGCCGCCGGCGGCGGTCTCGGCGGAAATCTCGGTGGAAACGGCGCGCATCCCGGCGGGCAAGATCGCGGCCATGAAGCCGGAGCCGTCGGCCTTGACCAGCTTCTGCTCGCGGATCGGCTCGCCCTGCATCAGCGGGACGCGGGCGATCGAGCCGGCGATCTGGGTCTGCGCCTCGGGCCTGCTGTCGCGGCGGATGAAGGCGCTGCTCGCGGTCGCAGCCGGCCAGGCTTGCCATTGCAGGTCCTCCGGCTTCACGGCCTGGCCGAGCCCGATATCGGACTTGGCGACGAGGACCTCGACGGTCGGCAACTTCTCGGCGGCGGGCAGGACGGGCGCAGGCTTGTTGTCGAAGCCGCTCGCCAGATACGCCGCGACGCCGCCGGCGCCCAGCGCGATGACGAGAACGACGATACGTGCGGTGTTCATACGCTTCTACTCATACGCGGGGCACTCGAACCGCACCTGGCGTGTTCCCCCGCGTCGATGAGTAGGCAGTAAAAGTATAAGGGGTGTTGCGAGGCCGAACGCTCCGGCCGGCCGGGATGCTGGTTCTCCGCAGATGGTGAACGGCGCGTTATTGGGTCGGCCAGCGGCCCCGTAGATTCACGCAGTACGAGGCGTTCGTTCGCATGACATGCGCCGCGTCATGGTGAACGGGTGGTTAGTGATGCGGCCGGCGACGCGGGGAGAGTTCGCGCTCTTCCCAACGTCATCATTGCAGAGCGCTTACTTCGCCCGCTTCTGCTCGATCACGTCCCACACCTTCGCTGCAACATCGGGCCCGCCGAGGCGCGCGATGGCACGGATGCCCGTTGGCGAGGTCACGTTGATCTCGGTGAGGTTGCCGTTGATGACGTCAATGCCGACGAACAGCAAGCCGCGCTCGCGCAGCGCCGGGCCGACGGTGGCACAGATCTCGCGCTCGCGCGGGGTGAGTTCGGTCTCCTGCGCCGCGCCGCCGCGCACCATGTTGGAGCGGAGGTCGTCGGCGGCCGGCACGCGATTGACCGCGCCGGCGAACTCGCCGTTGACCAGGATGATGCGCTTGTCGCCGTGCCTCACCTCGGGGATGAATTGCTGGATCACCCAGGGCTCCCGGAACGTCACCGAGAACATGTCGTATAGCGAGCCGAAGTTCATGTCCTGCGGCATCACGCGGAACACCGCTGCGCCACCATGGCCGTGCAGCGGCTTCATCACGACGGCGCCGTGCTTGTCGCGGAAGGCGTTGATTTCGTCGAGGTCGCGCGAGATCAGGGTCGGCGGCATCAGCTGCGGAAAGTTCATCACGAACAGCTTTTCCGGCGCGTTGCGCACCGAGGCGGGATCGTTGACCACCAGCGTCTTCGGATGGATGCGCTCCAGAAGATGCGTCGAGGTGATGTAGGCGAGGTCGAACGGCGGGTCCTGGCGCAGCAGCACCACGTCAAAGCCGTTCAGCGCCTCGCGCCTGGGTTCACCGAGCGTGAAGTGGTTGCCGGGCTCGTCGCGCACGGTGAGGAACTGAACCGGCGCTACGATTTCCTCGCCGACCATCGATAGCTTGTCGGGCGTGTAATAGGACAGGCCATGGCCGCGCTTCTGCGCCTCCAAAAGCAGCGCAAAGGTGGAATCGCCCTTGATGTTGATGCGGGCGATGGGGTCCATCTGGACGGCGACGTTCAGTTTCATGGTCTGCCTTTCAGGTCGAGGCGTCGAATGCCGCCAACACATGGCGCGGAAGTCGCTTCGGCGCAATCAGCATGGCGTCGAATCGCAATTCGAATTCGGCATGCTCGGGATGCGCGGCAAGCCAGCCCTGTGCGGCATTGATGATGCGCTGCTGCTGGCGCGGCGTCACGGCGAAGGCGGCGTCATCCAGCGTGGCGCGCGCCTTGACCTCGACGAAGGCGATCAGATTGCGCCGGCGCGCCACGATGTCGATCTCGCCATGCGGGTTGCGGTAGCGCTTGGCCAGGATACGGTAGCCCTTGGCCATCAGATAGGCGGCTGCGCGACTCTCCGCGGAGATGCCGGTTTGGAACGCGGCGACGCGTTCGGGCGAGGCGACCTTCGGTTCCGCCGGGACCTCAGTCTTCGCCATCGCCGCCCCTCAGGTCTTTGGCGAGCTCGAGCGCGCGGGCATAGACTTCGCGGCGCGGCCGTCCCGAGAGTGCGACCGCATGCGCCACGGTATCCTTGACGCTGTGCGCGGCAAGCTGCTCGCGCAACAGATCGTCCAGCGCATCCGATGTCAGCATCTCGGCATCGGCTGCTGGCGGAGCGATCACCAGAACGAACTCGCCGCGCGTCTCCAGCGTATCGGCCCCGCGCGCCAGCTGGCTCAACGGTGCGCGCGAAATCTCCTCGTGCAGCTTGGTCAGCTCGCGGCAGATCGCGGCCTCGCGGGTGCCCATGATCTCGGCGAGCTCTGCGAGCGTGTCCTGCACGCGGTTGCCGGAGTCGAACATCACCAGCGTGGCGTCGATGCGCGCAAGCTCGGTCAGGCGCGCCTTTCGCGCGGCTGACTTCGCCGGCAGAAACCCCTCGAAAAAGAAACGGTCGGTCGGCAGTGCCGCGACCGACAGCGCCGCCAGCACCGAGGACGGGCCGGGCAGGGCATACACCGCATGGCCGGCGGCGCAGACCTCGCGGACCAGCTTGAAGCCGGGATCCGAGATCAGCGGCGTGCCGGCGTCGGAGACCAGTGCAATCGAGCCACCCTGCGCCAGCGCCTCCAGGATTTTCGGACGCGCGGCTTCCGCATTGTGCTCGTGATATTGTTTGAGCTGTGCTGCAATCGCGTAGCGCTCGGTCAGGCGCCGGGTGATGCGGGTGTCCTCGCAGGCGATGACGTCGACGCCGGCGAGGGTCTGGAGCGCCCGCACCGTGATGTCGCCGAGATTGCCGATGGGGGTTGCGACCAGATGCAGGCCCGGTGCCGCCTTCGGCGCCGCAAGGCGATGGGCATCGATGGAGAAACCGCGCGTGGCGGCGTCTTGAGCTTCAGGCGTATTTATCGGGGCCGGCTTTGCGCGCATAATGAAGTCAACTTAGGCACGATCCGCAGGGCTGGGAACCGGCTCGTCGAAAAAGATCGTACTGAGGTGAGGGGCGAGGAACGGACGGGAATGTGATCGATTCAGGATCACGTCGAGAGGCAATGAGGGCTCTTGCGCCATATTCGCGACTGAAACACCGCCTTGATGCTGAATGAGCGAGGGTAAACAGCTTCTGGAACCGGAAGGCGGCCGCGTTAAGGGGCTATTATCCTTTTGTTTCGGTTAACTATTTGCCGACAATATGCCTGAATCCGCGGCTTGTGTCGTGGAAAGAATATCGTCACCGGCCGGAGCCGGCGGGTCAGAAGAGAAGTTGCCATGGTGGGCCCGCGTTATCCAAAATTTCCCGTTCCGGGGCGTCTTATGTCAGGGGCGACTCGCCGGAGCGCGCTCGGCCTGCTGATCGGCGCCCCTCTGCTGTCGGCCTGCGCCGGCGTGCAGCAGAGCCTGAGCCAATTCTCCAGCCCGTTCTCGAGCTCGACGCCACCGGCTCAGCCCGCGGGTCCCCCGCAGCAGGCAACGACCGCCGGCACCGGCGGCGTGAAGGTCGCCGTGATCCTGCCGCTCTCGGCCGCCGGCAATGCCGGGCTTGCCGCACAATCCATGCGCAACGCCGCCGAGATGGCGCTGGCCGAATTCCAGAACCCGAACATCCAGCTGCTGATCAAGGACGACAATGGCAGCCCGCAAGGTGCGCAGGCTGCCGCGCAACAGGCCGTCGACGAAGGCGCCGAGATCATTCTGGGACCGCTGTTCGCGCAATCGGTGCCGGCAGTGGCGCAGGTCGCGCGCACGCGCGGCATCTCGGTGATCGCGTTCTCGACCGATTCCAGCATCGCCGGCCGCGGCGTCTATCTGCTCTCCTTCCTGCCGGAGTCCGACGTCAACCGCATCGTCGAATATTCCGCCAGCGTCGGAAAGCGCTCCGTCGCCGTGCTGGTTCCCGACAATGCCTATGGCAACGTCGTCGAGGCCGCGGTGAAGGCGGCCGTGCCGCGCCGTGGCGGACGCATCGTCGCTTTCGAAAAATACGGCGCCGATCGCGCCACGCCGGCGCGCACCGTGGCGCAGCAGCTCGGCAGCGCCGATGCGCTGTTCATCGCCGATGACGGCGATGCCGTGGTGTCGGTGGCAGATGCGATGACGGCGGCGGGCGCGAACTTACGCAACATCCAGCTGCTCGGCACCGGCCTGTGGGACAATCCCCGCGTCTATGCCAATGCCAGCCTGCAGGGCGGCCTCTACGCCGCGCCCGATCCGGCCGGCTTTCGCGCGTTCTCCGGACGCTATCGCACCAAATATGGCGCGGAGCCGATTCGCACCGCGACGCTCGCCTATGATGCGGTCGCCCTCGTCGCCGCGCTGGCGCGCACGCAAGGCACCACGCGCTTCTCGCCGGATGTACTCACCAATCCGTCGGGCTTCGCCGGCATCGACGGCCTGTTCCGCTTCCGCGCCGACGGCACCAATGAGCGCGGGCTTGCGGTGATGAAGGTGACGCAGGGTGGCGGCGTTGCGGTCGCGGGATCGCCGAAGAGTTTTGGGGCGTAGGTCGACGACGGCAGCCCGCTACGCTGCGAGATCCGCGACCACCGCATCGAGCACCGGAAATCCGCTGCTCGTCACGCGCAACCGGCCCGTCGCATCGACCGTGATCGCGCCCTCTTCGCGCAGCAGTGCGATGCGCTTGGGGTCGAGCGGGCGGCCGGAGAGCGCTCTGTAGCGCTCGGGGTCGATGCCCTCGGCCAAACGCAATCCCATCAGCAGGAATTCGTCGGCGCGCTCTTCGCTGTTGAGGAGATCGTCGGTGACGACACCATGGCCGTTGGTCTCGACCCGCATCAGCCAGGCCTCGGGACGCTTCTCGGTGGCGATGGCGTGCCTGATGCCGTCGATGTCGAGCCGGCCGTGGGCGCCCGGGCCGATGCCGGCATATTCCTCGCCGCGCCAATAGACCAGATTGTGCCGGCACTCGGCGCCGCGCCGCGCGTGATTGGAGATCTCGTAGGCGGGCAGACCGAGCTTGTCGCAGGTTTCCTGCGTGACGTCGTAGAGCGCGCGCGCGACCGCTTCGTCCGGCGTCTTCAGCTTGCCGGCCTGGTGCAGGCCGAAGAACGGCGTGCCTTCCTCGATCGTCAATTGATAGAGCGACAGATGTTCGGCGGCTTCATCGATGGCGAGGCGCAATTCATCGGCCCACATCGCCGGCGTCTGGTCGGGACGGGCGTAGATCAGGTCGAACGAATAACGGTCGAACGAGCGGCGCGCGATGGCAACGGCGTCGAGCGCCTCGCGCGCGCTGTGCATGCGACCGAGCGCCTTCAGCGACGCATCGTCGAGCGCCTGTACACCAAGCGAGACGCGGTTGACGCCGGCTGCGCGATAGCCGGCAAAGCGCGTGGCTTCGACGCTGGTCGGATTCGCCTCGAGCGTCACTTCGACGTCGCCGGCGACGTTCCAGTGCTTGCCGATGGCATCGAGCACCGCGCCGACCGTTGCCGGCTGCATCAGCGACGGCGTGCCGCCGCCGAGGAAGATCGAGGTGACCTCACGGCCCGGCGAACGCTGCGCGGTCGTTTCGATCTCGCGGGCGAAAGCGGAGGCGAAGCGCGCTTCGTCGATCGCGGCGTGGCGGACGTGGCTGTTGAAGTCGCAATAGGGGCACTTCGACAGGCAGAACGGCCAGTGCACGTAGACGCCGAAGGCTGCAGAGTCTTGTCTTGACGCGTTTTCCTGGCGCGAACCGGTATCCACTTCGCTGGAAAACGCTCTAGCGCGGCTCAAGGCAGATCTCCGCCAGTTTCACGAAGGCGCGGGCGCGATGCGACAGGCCGAGGCCGAGCGGCGGCAGGCCGTGCTTCTCGATGCTTTCCATCTCGCCGAAGGTGCGGCCGTGGCCGTCGGGCAAGAACATTGGGTCATAGCCGAAGCCGGCGGTGCCGCGCGGCGGCCAGACCAGCGTGCCTTCGACGCGCGCCTCGACCTCTTCGAGATGATCGTCGGGCCAGGCGACGCAGAGCGCGGAGACGAAGTGGGCCTTGCGCCTGTCCGGTGTGGTCGCGCCGCGCTCCTGCAACAGGCGCTCGATCTGCGCCATCGCCGCGTTGAAATCCTTGCTCGGTCCGGCCCAGCGCGCGCTGTAGATACCGGGCGCGCCGTCGAGCGCGTCGACCACGATGCCGGAATCGTCGGCGAAGGCTGGAAGCCTGGTCGCCTGCGCCGCCGCGATCGCCTTGATCGCGGCATTGCTGCGGAAATCGTTGCCGGTCTCGTCGGGCTCGTCCAGGCCGAGTTCACCCGCGGACACCGCCTGGATGCCGTAAGGCGCCAAAAGCTCCCGCATCTCGGCGAGCTTGCCGGGATTATGGGTGGCGATGACCAGCTTTCCGGTGATTCGGCGGTGCATGGGCTTATTGACTACGCGACAGCCAGTTTCTGCAAGTCCACCAGACGCGCAATGCCCTTCTGGGCCAGTGCCATCAGCGCCAGGAACTCGTCCTGTGTGAACGGTTCGCGTTCCGCGGTGCCCTGCACCTCGATGATGCGGCCATCGCCAGTCATGACGAAATTGGCGTCGGTCTGGGCTTCCGAATCCTCGGCATAGTCGAGATCGAGCACCGGCGTGCCGTTGTAGATGCCGCAGGAGATCGCAGCGACGTTGTCGCGCATCACCTTGGCCTTGATCATGTTGCGCGCCTTCATCCAGGCGATGCAATCGGCGAGCGCGACCCAGGCGCCGGTGATCGAGGCCGTGCGCGTGCCGCCATCGGCCTGCAGCACGTCGCAATCGACCGTGATCTGACGCTCGCCGAGCGCTTCGAGATCGACGATGGTGCGAAGCGAGCGGCCGATCAGGCGCTGGATCTCGACGGTGCGGCCGCTCTGCTTGCCGGCGGCGGCCTCGCGGCGCGTGCGTTCCGAGGTCGCGCGCGGCAGCATGCCGTATTCGGCCGTGACCCAGCCGCGGCCCTGGCCCTTCAGCCACGGCGGCAGGCGATCTTCCAGCGTGGCGGTGACCAGCACATGGGTGTCGCCGAATTTCACCAGGCAGGAGCCTTCCGCATATTTGACCACGCCGCGCTCCAGCGTCACGGGGCGCAATTCGTCGGGCGCACGGCGGCTTGGCCGCATGGGAAATCCTCCAGAACTCGTCGGTGTAGGGCTGTTCGCGGTGCTTGTAGGTGGGGTGAGGGTATGCGGCAAGGGGGAAGGACAAGGCTTTTTCACCCCCGGTTCTCCGCCCTGCAAACGCGGCGCTTGTCATAACCCTCCCGGATGGACAAATTACATGCGTCTGACAGGAGTTACCGTCTGTGGCCCATCACGATCCGATCCATCTGATCGCGCCGCGCGCGGGGCTCGCCCAGCTCAACGAGCGTTCTCGCGACATCTTTCGTCAAATTGTCGAAAGCTATCTCGCGACCGGTGAGCCCGTCGGTTCGCGCAATATCTCGCGCCTGATCGCCATGCCGCTGTCGCCGGCCTCGGTCCGCAACGTCATGGCTGATCTGGAACAGCTCGGCCTGATCTATGCACCCCACACCTCAGCGGGCCGGTTGCCGACGGAACTCGGCCTGCGCTTCTTCGTCGATGCCCTGATGCAGGTCGGCGACCTCAACGAGGCCGAGCGGCAGTCGATCCAGAGTCAGCTCACCTCCGTCGGCCAGGCGCACTCGGTCGAGGCGGCGCTGGACCAGGCGCTGACGCGGTTGTCGGGCCTGACCCGCGCCGCCGCGGTGGTGCTGACGCCGAAATCCAATGCGCGGCTGAAGCACATCGAATTCGTCCGCCTGGAACCGGAAAAGGCGCTGGTGATCCTGGTCGGCGAGGACGGCCAGGTCGAAAACCGCGTGCTGTCGCTGCCCCCCGGAGTTCCCTCCTCGGCGATCACCGAGGCCGGCAATTTCCTCAATGCGCGCATCCGCGGCCGGACCCTGGCCGAGGCCCGGCTCGAGCTCGAGACGGCGCTTGGAGAGGCCCGCGCCGAGCTCGATCAGCTGGCACAGAAGGTGATTTCCGCCGGAATCGCCAGCTGGTCCGGCGGCGAGACCGAGGACCGCCAGCTCATCGTCCGCGGCCACGCCAATCTGCTCGAAGATCTGCATGCGCTGGAGGATCTGGAGCGGGTTCGGCTCCTGTTCGACGATCTCGAGACCAAGCGCGGGGTGATCGACCTGCTGGGGCGCGCCGAGACCGCCGAGGGCGTGCGCATCTTCATCGGCAGCGAAAACAAGCTGTTTTCGCTGTCGGGGTCCTCCACCATCATCTCGCCCTATCGGGATGCCGCCGGCCATATCGTCGGCGTTTTGGGTGTGATCGGGCCGACGCGGCTGAATTATGCCCGCGTGATCCCGACCGTGGACTACGCCGCCCGCATCGTCAGTCGCCTGCTGGGAGGCTGACCGGCGTTTGATCCGTTCACGGGCGCTTGATTTTCGGCGTCCGAAGCACGATATCCGGGCCAGAAAACTCCCACGCGAAACCAGACCAGTTCGAGAAATGAGCCGATGACCGATCGAGACCGGCAACCCGAAGACACGACTGCTGCGACCGGCGAGCCCGTGGTGTCGAAACCCTACATCATGCCCGACGATCCCGAGCCCGGCTCGGTCGAAACGTTGCAGAAGGAAGCCGCCGAGGCGCGCGACCGCATGCTGCGGACGCTGGCCGAGATGGAGAATTTGCGCAAGCGCACCACCAAGGAGGTCGCCGACGCCCGCCTCTACGGCATCACCGGCTTTGCCCGCGACGTGCTCGACATCGCCGACAATCTCCAGCGCGCGCTCGATGCCGTTCCAGCCGAGGCTCGCGCCACGGCCGATCCCGGCCTGACCGCGCTGATCGAGGGTGTCGAGCTCACCGAGCGCTCGCTACACAGCGCGCTCGAAAAGCACGGCGTGAAGAAGCTGGATCCGCAGGGCCAGAAGTTCGATCCGAACTTCCACCAGGCGATGTACGAAGTGCCTGATGCGTCGGTGCCGTCGGGCACCGTGGTGCAGATCATGCAGGCCGGCTATACGATCGGCGATCGCGTGCTGCGCCCGGCCCTGGTCGGCGTTGCCAAGGGCGGCGCGAAGCCCGCGCCGGCCGCCAACACCAACGAGCCGAACAGCGCGGCGAACTGATCGATCTTCAGGGTGAGAGGCGCGTGAGCGCCGTCTCGAACCATGCAGGCCAGCTGCCGCAGCGGAGCCTTCATGCTTCCAGACGCGCACGAACAAGCGCGCTCCTCGGTATGAAGGGCTTGCAGTTGTTCGCGCCGATTACGCGCTCACCGCGATATCCGCAGACTGAATCCGCTTGACGCCGGCCTTGGCCATATCGGCCCAGGCTTTGGCGAGCGATCCCTGATTGTCGATGCCGCGGCAGGCGTCTTCCACCACATAGACCTCGAAGCCCGCCTTGCGCGCGTCGAGCGCGGTCCAGGCGACGCAGAAGTCCGTCGCGAGGCCAGCGACGAAGACGCGCTTGATCTTGCGGCCCTTGAGATAGCCGGCAAGGCCCGTCGAGGTCTTGCCGTCGGCTTCGAGGAAGGCCGAATAGCTGTCGACGTCCTTGTGAAAGCCCTTGCGGATGATCAGCTCGGCGTGCGGGATCGCAAGGTCCTTCGACAGCGAAGCGCCGTCGGTGCCCTGCACGCAATGGTCGGGCCACAGCACCTGCTTGCCGTAGGGAAGATCGACGGTTTCGAATGGCTTCTTGCCGGAATGCACCGACGCAAACGAGACGTGGCCCGGCGTATGCCAGTCCTGCGTCATCACCACGTTGGCAAACGCCTTCGAGATCTTGTTGATGACGGGCACCACCTGCTCGCCCTCTTTCACCGCGAGGCTGCCGCCGGGCAGGAAGCAGTTCTGCACGTCGATCACGAGCAGCGCGGACGCATCGTCCGGCTTGATCGATGCCGCTGCAAAGAGTGCGGTTGGCGCGAGAGTCGCAAGCGCCGTCGTTCCAAGCATTGCCAGGATTTGCCGTCGATCCAGCATCGTTCGCCTCCCATCCAGGATGATCCAACGGGAGCGAAGCCTAGTTCCGTTCGTATACGAACAGAAGCCCGAAAATGCGGCCGGCGTTGGTGAGGGGGTGGGCTGACAAACCCACAGCACCGTCGTCCCGGGGCGGGCGAAGCGCGAGCCCGGGATCCATAACCACAGGGAGAAGTTTGGCCGATACCTTTTGCAACCGCGAGATCACGCGGTATGGATCCCCGCCTTCGCGCTCAGCCCTTCGGCTGTATGCCGTCGCGCACGGCGCGGAAGCGGGTGAAGGCGGCCAGCCACTGGTCGCGCGGGGCGCTGGCGACGATGCGCAGCGAGGCGCCGCCGGTCGAGAAGCGGATCCACTGCACCACGGTGACCGGGACCTTGTCCTTGCCGCTGACCCCGTCGATCCGGGTCTCGAAGCCCTGCTGGCCGTTGATGCGGATCGGCTCGGACATGGTGACGCGCGATTCCCGCACGCCGGGGATCTGCAGCGCCGCTTCCTGGGCGAAGCGCGCGCGGTCGTCGGCCTGCTGCGGCGTGGCGCCGATCAGACCGAGGATCATGAACGGCTTCGACTCATAGCCGGAGCTCTCGTCGCCGTCAGCCAGGATGATGCTCGAGCCCGGCGCCAGCGTGCGGATGTCCTTGAACTCGGCGAGATCGGTGATCTTGAACGGCATCAACCCGATCTGCTCCTCTGCCGAGACCTGCTTGCGGGTGGTGGCGCTCGCAAACATCTGCCGCACCGCCTCATCCGTGTAGATCTTGGTCGCATTCTCCGGCACTTGCACCGCGACATAGCCGGAGAAGCCGGCGCCCGGCACGATCATCGAATAGCGCTTCACCGGGGTGTCGCCCGCCTTGCCGCTCTCGGTGGTGAAATAGGCGAGGCCCGCGGGCGTCTCGATCTTGTCCTGCTTGACACCGCCTGTGCCAGCCGGATTGGAATTGAAGGCGCTCACGACCTCGCCATAGGCCGCCGGCGGCAGCTCGGTGATCAGCACCTTGACGTTGCCGTCCTCGCTCTCGAAGCCGGGAAAGGTTTTTGCCGTGCTGAGGCCGACCAGCGGCACCATGCCGAGGCGCAAGCCGGGTGGAAACACGGCGTCGGCGGCGAGGGCCGGAAACGCGGAGGCTATCAGGAGGGCGAGCGCGGCGAGGGGACGGATCAGCTTCATGGGCACTCTGATTGGTTCACATTGAGGCCGTTCGATGGTCGGCGACCGGGCCGCTTTGTCGCGCGGAGCAGCCGTGGCGGCGGTCCGGCCGGTTCGCCTTTTACCGGGTTTGGGCTTGCGGCAACAGGGCGGGCGGGCTTGCGGTAGCCGGGGCTTGCTGACGCCTGAACCTGTTAATAATTCCTCACCTGCAAGAGCGGTGCAGCCCGGATATGATCTTCCAAAACCCAATGTTTTCACGGCAGAAACCTAGCTTCGGTCCTTGCGGGCCCCTCCCCCCCTCCTATATGAGCGTCAACCATCGCAATATCGCGAATGTTTGATCTTAGGGGGTTTCGGTCGGGTGCCTTCTGGGCCCAGCCAACCTGCCGCAAAAACAAGGATATCGGACCATGGGAAAGGTCATTGGGATCGATCTCGGCACCACGAATTCGTGCGTCGCCGTGATGGATGGCAAGAACGCCAAAGTCATCGAGAATTCCGAAGGCATGCGCACGACGCCTTCGATCGTCGCCGTGACGGACGACGGTGAGCGCCTCGTCGGCCAGCCGGCCAAGCGCCAGGCCGTTACCAATCCCGAGCGCACCTTCTTCGCAGTGAAGCGCCTCATCGGCCGCCGCTACGACGACCCGATGGTCGAGAAGGACAAGAAGCTCGTCCCCTACAAGATCGTGAAGGCTTCCAACGGCGACGCCTGGGTCGAGGCCGACGGCCAGACCTACTCGCCTTCGCAGGTCTCGGCGTTCATCCTGCAGAAGATGAAGGAGACCGCGGAAGCCCATCTCGGCCAGAAGGTCGATCAGGCCGTCATCACCGTTCCCGCCTACTTCAACGACGCCCAGCGCCAGGCGACCAAGGACGCCGGCAAGATCGCGGGCCTCGAAGTGCTGCGCATCATCAACGAGCCGACCGCGGCAGCGCTGGCCTATGGCCTCGACAAGACCAAGGCCGGCACGATCGCCGTGTACGATCTCGGCGGCGGCACGTTCGATATCTCCATTCTCGAAATCGGCGACGGCGTGTTCGAGGTGAAGTCGACCAATGGCGACACCTTCCTCGGCGGCGAAGACTTCGACATGCGTCTGGTCGGCTATCTCGCGGACGAATTCCAGAAGGAGCAGGGCATCAACCTGCGCAACGACAAGCTCGCGTTGCAGCGCCTGAAGGAAGCCGCTGAAAAGGCCAAGATCGAGCTGTCCTCGACGACGCAGACCGAAATCAACCTGCCCTTCATCACCGCGGACCAGACCGGTCCGAAGCATCTGACGATGAAGCTCACCCGCGCCAAGTTCGAAGCGCTGGTCGACGACCTCGTCCAGAAGACCGTCGAGCCCTGCCGCAAGGCGATCAAGGACGCCGGCCTCACCGCCGGTGAGATCGGCGAAGTGGTTCTGGTCGGCGGCATGTCGCGCATGCCGAAGGTCCAGGAAGTCGTGAAGCAGCTGTTCGGCAAGGAGCCGCACAAGGGCGTCAACCCGGACGAAGTCGTGGCGATCGGCGCTGCGATCCAGGCCGGCGTGCTCCAGGGCGACGTCAAGGACGTGCTGCTGCTCGACGTCACCCCGCTGTCGTTGGGCATCGAGACGCTTGGCGGCGTGTTCACCCGCATCATCGAGCGCAACACCACGATCCCGACCAAGAAGAGCCAGGTGTTCTCGACCGCCGAGGACAGCCAGAACGCGGTCACCATCCGGGTCTTCCAGGGTGAGCGTGAAATGGCGGCCGACAACAAGATGCTCGGCCAGTTCGACCTGATGGGCATTCCGCCGGCGCCGCGCGGCATGCCGCAGATCGAGGTGACTTTCGACATCGACGCCAACGGCATCGTCAATGTCTCGGCCAAGGACAAGGCCACGGGCAAGGAGCAGCAGATCCGCATCCAGGCCTCCGGCGGCCTGTCGGAAGCCGACATCGAGAAGATGGTCAAGGACGCCGAGGCCAATGCCGAGGCGGACAAGAAGCGCCGCGAGGCCGTGACCGCCAAGAACGAGGCGGATGGTCTGGTGCATTCGACCGAGAAGGCTTTGGCCGAGCACGGTTCGAAGGTCGGAGAGACCGAGCGCCGCGCCATCGAGGACGCCGTCGGCGACCTCAAGGAAGCGCTGAAGGGCGACGATGCCGAGGCGATCAAGGCCAAGACCCAGACGTTGGCCCAGGCTTCGATGAAGCTCGGCGAGGCCATGTACACGCAGCAGGCCGAGGCCGATGCCAAGAGGGACGCGGCCAAGGACGACGTCGTCGACGCGGAATTCACCGAAGTCGACGACGACAAGAGCAACAAGAAGTCCGCCTGATCCCCGAGCGGGTCATGATGCGGACGGCTTGGACCCCACACGCTCTACCGGCCTCCCCCTTCGTGGGGGAGGCCGCCGTGTCGGGACGGACGGGCGGGTCGCCCGTTACGATCGATCAATTCCCAGCCGTTATGCTGAACGCCGCCACGCCGCCCTCTGCCGCCGAGCAGAAGGCCGCCTATATCGTCGTGTGGCGACGTCGTTTCGCTCCGATTTGAATCGCGATTGGATAGACCGAGTCCCTCATGTCCACGTCCACCAAACGCTGCTATTACGAAACCCTCGAAGTCGAACGCGATGCCGACGAATCCGTTCTGAAATCGTCGTTCCGCAAGCTGGCAATGAAGTTCCATCCGGACCGCAATCCCGGGGACGACACCAGCGAGGTCAAGTTCAAGGAAATCAACGAGGCCTACGAGGTCCTCAAGGACAAGGACAAGCGCGCGGCCTATGATCGCTACGGCCATGCCGCCTTCGAGCAGGGCGGCGGCGGTGGTGCCGGCTTCGGCGCGGGCTTCGCCTCTTCCTTCTCCGACATTTTCGAAGATCTGTTCGGCATGGCCGGACAACGCGGTCGCGGCGGCCGCGAGCGTGGCGCCGACTTGCGCTACAATATGGAAATCACGCTCGAGGAAGCCTTCGGCGGCAAGACCGCGCAGATCGAGATTCCGGTCTCGGTCACCTGCGAGGCCTGCTCGGGCATCGGCGCCAAGGCCGGGACCAAGCCGAAGACCTGTTCGACCTGCGGCGGCGCCGGCCGCGTGCGGCAGTCGCAGGGCTTCTTCACGCTGGAGCGGACCTGTCCGGGCTGCCAGGGCCGCGGCCAGATGATCGAGGATGCCTGCCCGTCCTGCTCGGGACAGGGCCGCGTCACCCGCGAGCGGAATCTTTCGGTCAACATTCCCCCGGGCGTCGAGGATGGCACGAGGATCAGGCTCGCCGGCGAAGGCGAGGCGGGGGTCCGCGGCGGTCCGCCCGGCGACCTCTACATCTTCCTGTCGCTGACCCAACACCAGTTCTTCCAGCGCGACGGCGCCGATCTGCATTGCCGTGTCCCGATCTCGATGGTGACGGCCGCCCTCGGCGGCGAATTCGAGGTGCCGACCATCGAGAAGGGCAAGACCAAAGTGAAGGTGCCGGCCGGGACCCAGTCGAACCGCCGATTCCGCATTGCATCAAAAGGCATGCCGGTGCTGCGGTCGCGCCAGATGGGCGACATGTATGTCCAGGTCGTGGTCGAGACTCCGCAGAACCTCACCAAAAAACAGCAGGAATTGCTGGCCGAGTTCGAAAAGCTGTCGAGCGGCAACACGCAGCCGGAATCCGAGGGCTTCTTCGCCAAGGTCAAGGACTTCTTCGGCAATCGGGCGAGTTGACTCGGCTTGACCATGCCGCCTTCGGCCTATACGTCTTTATGACCATTTTCTGACACGCCGCGGTCCTGCGGTCCCGTCCGGTCCTGACATGCCATTGCCATCGTCCGCGCGTGCGTTGAAGAAGCCTCGTCTCGACGACGAGGTTCGCTTTCTCAGATCATGGATCGAAAAGCCCTTGCACATGGGCGCCGTGATGCCGTCGGGCAAGCTGCTGGCCCGGACCATGGCCCATTACGTCGACGTCGATTCGGACGCGCCTGTGGTCGAGCTCGGACCCGGCACCGGCGCCATCACCTCGGCACTGGTCGAGCGCGGTGTCGATCAGAAGCGTCTCGTCCTGGTCGAATACAATCCCGGTTTCTGCGCGTTGCTGCGCGACCGCTATCCGCAGGCCAAGGTGGTGCAGGGCGATGCCTATCGCCTGCGTGATACGCTCTGGAACGTCCTGAGCGCGCCGGCCTCCGCGGTCGTCTCCGGCCTGCCGCTGGTGACAAAACCGATGCTGACGCGGCTACGGCTGATCCGCGACGCCTTCACGGCACTCGCACCCGGCGCTCCCTTCGTTCAGTTCACCTATGCGGTGGTGCCGCCGATCCCGAAATCGCTGCCCGGCGTGTCCACAGAGGCGTCGGAACGGATCTGGATGAACCTTCCGCCCGCCCGCGTCTGGGTGTATCGCAAGGACTAATTCCGCCGGCTGTCTCTCATGCGCGGCGGGCTCGTTTCGCCGAACGCATGGAAGCGGATGTCCGCACCCAAAATTCTGGTCATTCCCGGCTCGCTGCGCACCGGTTCGCACAATGCGAAGCTGGCCGCGGTCGCCGCTTATGAATTCGCCCGGGCCGGCGTCGACGTCACCCGCGTCTCGCTCGCCGATTTTCCGCTGCCGATCTATGATGGCGATCTCCAGGCCAAGTCCGGTGTGCCCAAGCATGCGGTCAATCTCAAACGCATGATCGGCACGCATCACGGCGTGCTGTTCGTCTCGCCCGAATACAACGCCTCGGTGCCGCCGCTGCTCAAGAACGCGATCGACTGGGTCAGCCGCGTGCAGGATCCGCACGAGGCACGCGGCGAGGTGTTCCGCAACCGGGCCTTTGCCCTCGCCGGCGCCTCGCAGAGCCGGCTCGGCGCGGCGCGTGCGCTGCAGGCGCTCAGGCTGATCCTGACCTCCTGCCATGCCAACGTGATTGCC
The DNA here is from genome assembly GCF_003020125.1 of Bradyrhizobium sp. MOS003. GTDB lineage: Bacteria > Pseudomonadota > Alphaproteobacteria > Rhizobiales > Xanthobacteraceae > Bradyrhizobium. The sequence continues at coordinate 283,742 of NZ_PYFW01000001.1, forward strand.
AGCCAGCTCACGCTCGCCTTTGCAGACCAGGCCTATGACGATATGGACAGGCTCAAGAACGAGGCCGACATCGCCGCGATGAAGGAGCTGGTGGCGCAGTTGATCGACATTTCCCAACGCATGATGTGAGGTGACATGACGCCAGCCGAGATCGCCCCCAAGGACCGCCTGATCGTTGCGCTCGACCTGCCCAGCGTCGATGCCGCGGAGGCGACCATCAATCGTCTCGGCGACAGCGTCACCTTCTACAAGATCGGTTATCGGCTCGCTTATGCCGGCGGATTGCCGCTGGTCGGCAAGCTCGCCGACAAGGGCAAGAAGGTCTTTCTCGATCTCAAGCTGCACGACATCGGCAACACCGTGATGCAGGGCGTCGAGAGCATCACGAGGCTCGGCGCCACGTTCCTCACAGTGCACGCCTATCCGCAGACCATGAAGGGCGCGGTCGAAGGCCGCGGCAATTCGAGCCTGAAGATCCTCGCCGTCACGGTGCTGACCTCCTACAACGAGGACGATCTGCATGCGGCCGGCTATCGGCTCGGTGTCTCCGAACTGGTCGAGGCGCGCGCGCAACAGGCGCAGGTGCTAGGCATCGACGGCCTCGTCTGCTCGCCGGAAGAAGTCGGCAATTTGCGCAAGATCGTCGGCCACCAGATGAGCCTCGTCACCCCCGGCATCCGGCCGGCAGGTTCGGCAACCGGTGACCAGAAGCGCATCATGACGCCCAGCCGTGCGATCACGGCTGGCGCCGATTATCTCGTCGTCGGGCGGCCGGTGCTGGAAGCCGCCGACCCCAAGGCCGCCGCAGAGGCCATCCATGCCGAGATCGCGCAGGCGCTCGGTTAACAATCAACAACAGGGAGAAGAACAATGGCAAAAGGCTACTGGATCGGACGCGTTGATGTGAGCAATGACGAGGGCTACAAGCCCTACGCCGTCGCCAACGGTCCGATCTTTAAGAAATGGGGCGGCCGCTTCGTCGTCCGCGCCGGCAAGTTCACCACCGTCGAAGGCGCCAGCCGCACCCGCAACGTCGTGATCGAATTCCCGGACTACGAGACCGCGATCGCCTGCTACAATTCGCCGGAATACCAGGCCAACATCAAGGTGCGCCAGCCGCACTCGATCGCCGACCTCATCATCATCGAAGGCTATGACGGCCCGCAGCCGTCGGACGGCTGAGCGCCCTCGGGCCTGCATGGTTCGAGACGCCCGCTCGTGCGGGCTTCTCACCATGAGGTCTGACATTTCGCCGCGAAATCCGACCTCATCCTGAGGGCGCGCCGCAGGCGGGCGTCTCGAAGGATGGCCGCAGGCGGCCCTGCCTGATCCCCCTCGGTTGCCGGAACTGCATCCCCCGGCTAAAACGGCCCCTGAGAGGATCACACCATGTCCGACATGCGCCTGATTGTTGCTGGAGCCGGTGGCCGGATGGGCCGCGCGCTGGTGCGGGCGATCGGCGAGAGCAAAGGCGCGGTGCTGGCGGGCGCGCTGGAGATGCCGGGCTCGGAGCTGCTCGGCAAGGACGCCGGTGTGCTCGCAGGCCTGTCGGCCAACGGCATCAAGCTCTCCGCCGACCTCTGGGCGATGTCGAAGGAGGCCGATGGTATCCTCGATTTCACCGTGCCGGCCGCGACCATCGCCAATGTCGCGATCGCCGCCGAGCGCGGTATCGTGCATGTCGTCGGCACCACCGGATTGTCCGGCTCCGACAATGCCGTGATCAAGAGCGTCACCAACCGCGCCATCGTGGTGCAGTCGGGCAATATGAGCCTGGGCGTCAATCTGCTGGCGGCCGTGGTCAAGCGCGTTGCCAAGGCGCTCGACCAGAATTTTGATATCGAGATCGTCGAGACCCATCATCGCATGAAGGTCGATGCACCATCCGGCACGGCGCTGATGCTGGGACAGGCCGCAGCCAGCGGTCGCGGCGTCACGCTCGACGAACATTCCGAGCGCGGCCGTGACGGCATCACCGGCGCGCGCAGGCCGGGCAATATCGGTTTCGCCTCGTTGCGCGGCGGCACCGTCGCCGGCGATCACAGCGTCACCTTCCTCGGGCCCTTCGAGCGCCTGACGCTGTCGCATCAGGCGGAAGACCGCATGCTGTTCGCTCACGGCGCGCTGAAGGCGGCGCTGTGGGCGCATGGCAAGAAGCCGGGGCATTACTCCATGGCCGACGTGCTCGGCTTGTCTGACATTTGAACGAAACGGAAAGCAGTCGATGAGTGAACGTCTCCTCGTGCTCGTGCGCCACGGCCAGAGCGAATGGAATCTGAAGAACCTGTTCACGGGGTGGAAGGATCCTGACCTCACCGAGCTCGGCGTCAAGGAAGCCACGGAAGCCGGCCGCAAGCTGAAGGCGCAGGGCCTCGTGTTCGACGTCGCCTATACTTCGGTGCTCACGCGCGCGCAGCACACGCTCGATCTCATTCTCGGCGAGCTTGGCCAGAAGGGCCTGCCGACGATGAAGAACCTCGCGCTGAACGAGCGCGACTACGGCGATCTCTCCGGTCTCAACAAGGACGACGCCCGCAAGAAATGGGGCGAGGATCAGGTGCTGATCTGGCGCCGCTCCTACGACGTGCCGCCGCCCGGCGGCGAAAGCCTGAAGGACACGCTCGCGCGGGCATTGCCGTACTACGTGCAGGAGATCCTGCCCGGCGTGCTCAACGGAAAGCGCACCCTGGTCGCCGCTCACGGCAATTCGCTGCGCGCGCTGATCATGGTGCTGGAAAAGCTGACGCCCGAAGGCATCTTGAAGCGCGAGCTCGCCACCGGCGTGCCCATCATCTACCGCCTCAACGCGGATTCGACGGTGGCCTCGAAGCTGGATCTGGCGGGTTAGATCTTTGCTGCACATTTCGGTGCCGTAGGGTGGGCAAAGCGTAGCGTGCCCACGCAGCGTCAACGACTTGAGACAGATCGTGGGCACGGCGCTACGCGCCTTTGCCCACGGCAGTGTGCTTTTGCGCCTACTGCATCCCCAGCCGCCCGGCCTCCCAGCCCAGCATCGCCTGCTTCCGGGTGATGCCCCAATGATAGCCCGTCAGCGTGCCGCTCTTGCCGAGCGCGCGGTGGCACGGCACGACGAACGAGACCGGGTTCTTGCCGACGGCTGCACCGACGGCGCGTGAGGCCTTCGGGCTGTTGATGTTGCAGGCGATGTCGGAATAGGACACCGCGCGTCCCATCGGGATCTTCAGCAGCGTCTCCCACACCCGCACCTCGAAATCGGTGCCGATCATCACCACGCGCAGCGGCTGGTCGGGTCGCCACAGCCTGGTGTCGAAGACGCGCGCGGCGAGCGGCGCGGTGCCTTCGTGGTCTTCGACATAGGTTGCGTTCGGCCAGCGCCGCGTCATGTCGGCGAGCGCGACCTTCTCCTCACCGTGATCGGCGAAGGCGAGGCCCGACAGGCCGCGGTCGGTCGCGATCACGATCGCGGTGCCGAACGGCGAGGGGTGAAAGCCGTAACGCAAGGTCAGGCCGGCGCCGCCGTTCTTCCATTCACCCGGCGACATCGCTTCATGCGTGACGAAGAGATCGTGCAGCCGGCCCGGTCCCGATAGTCCCGAGTCGAGCGCGGCGTCGAGGATGCTCGCGGAATCCCGCAGCAAACCCTTGGCGTGATCGAGCGTCAGCGCCTGCATGAAGGCCTTCGGCGTGATCGAGGCCCAGCGACGGAACAGATGGTGCAGCTCGTCCGGCGTGACTCCGGCGGCATCCGCCATCGCCTCGATGGTCGGCTGCGCGCGCCAGTTCTCCGAAATGAAGGCGATCGCCCGGCGCACCGAATCATAGTCGCGCAGCGCGGCGTTCTGTGGGCCCGGCTTGGTCAGGCGCTGGTCATGTATGGCGAGTGTCATCATGACCGGAAATGTAGGGGAGGGACGGCTGGGAAACCACCCGATTTCCGACTGCGCTCACGTCACCGGATTGTAGGTCGGGCCGCGTCGGGCGGCATTCAGGGCACCAACCAAGGCTTTGTGGAAACTCGCCTTTTCCTCAGGTCCGAGAAAGCCGGCGATGCGCAGCCGGCGGCTGCGCGAGATCAGGTAGAGGTGCTCGATGCCGTATTCCTCGTCGACCTCCTGGTCGAGCCGGACCCAGAGCGGATTGAAGGTCCATTCCGAGACCTGGCCGCGATGGCTGACGCGCCGCACCCGCAGCTCCGAGGGCGTGACCGCGATCTCCTCGCTGGCCCGCGCCGCGCGAAAATTGGCCCTGAAGGCCCACCAGATCACGAGAACGTCGAGGCCGAAGAAGCCGAACACCGGCCAAGCACCCATCATCAGGAAGGCGAGGCCCGTGACGAAGCTGACCACGCTCACGAACAGCATCACGGCGAGGAAGCCGGTGCGGTTCAGCGAGCGATGCGGCGTCAGCACCGCGGAGAAGATCTGCACGTCGCGCGGATCAGCATCGCTGCGTTCAATTTCGTTGCCTGTGCTCATCGTCCCTCAGTATATCCCGATCATGGCGAAAATCACCCGCAAGCCGGCCCCGCGCAAGGCGGATGTGCCGAAGAAAAAGGCAAAAGCGGTCGTCGCGAAGCCGAACGCGCCCGCCAGGAAGAGCCTCAGGGCGATAAAGCGCTGGACGCCCGCCGAGGTCCACGAAGCCTTCAGCCGCTTTCACAAAGCCAATCCGGAGCCGAAGGGCGAGCTCGAGCACGTCAATCCGTTCACGCTGCTGGTCGCCGTGGTGCTGTCGGCGCAGGCAACCGATGCCGGCGTCAACAAGGCGACGCGCGCCTTGTTCGAGGTCGCCGATACCCCGCAGAAAATGCTCGATCTCGGCGAGGAGCGCTTGCGCGAGTACATCAAGACCATCGGTCTCTACCGCACCAAGGCCCGGAACGTAATTGCGCTATCGGCCAAGCTGCTCAGCGAATTCGGCGGCGAGGTGCCGCGCACGCGTGCCGAAATCGAATCGTTGCGGGGTGCGGGACGCAAGACCGCAAACGTCGTGCTCAACATGGCTTTCGGCGAGCACACCATGGCGGTCGACACGCACGTCTTCCGCGTCGGCAACCGTACGGGGCTGGCGCCGGGCAAGACGCCGCTGGAGGTCGAGCTCGGTCTCGAAAAGGTGATCCGGGCCGAGTTCATGCTCCATGCCCATCATTGGCTGATCCTGCACGGCCGCTATACTTGCCTCGCGCGCAAGCCGCGCTGCGAAGTTTGCCTGATCAACGATCTCTGCCGGTGGCCGGAGAAGACGGTGTGACGGCGGTGAGAGCAGAGCGTCTTGGGGTGATATCGTGAGTCAACAGGAACAAGTCCCGCCCGCGGCTGTCGCCGTAACGCCCGCCCCGTCAGCGAAGCCGACGCAGCGGCCGGCCGCTTCGCTGTGGAGCCGGTTCGCGATCCCCCTGTTCGCCGTGATCGTCGCGCTCGGCTTCGTCGCGCTTGCGACGCTGCGCTTCGACGAATGGGTCGGCAATGCCGTGATCCAGACCACCAATGATGCCTATGTGCGCGCCGACCTGACGCGGCTGTCGAGCCGCGTCTCGGGCGAAGTTCTGACCGTCGCCGTCACCGACTTCCAGCGCGTCAAGGCCGGCGATCTCCTGATCCAGATCGATCCCGCCGATTACGAGGCCCAGGTCGCACAGGCCGACGCCAATGTCGCCGCCGCGCAGGCAACCCTCGACAATCTGGCCAACCAGATCGAGCTGCAATATGCGACAATCGCGCAGGCGCAGGCTGCCCGGCTCTCCGCCGAAGCCATTGAGGTCGAGGCACGGCAGGAGCAGGAGCGCCAGCAATCGCTGTCGCAGACCGAATCCGGCACGCGGCAAAGGTTCGAGCAAGCCGTCGCGGCTTACGCCAAGGCGCAGGCCGACGTGCGCGCGAGCCGCGCCGTGATCGCGGCCCAGCAGCATCAGCTCGAGGTCCTGCAAGGCACCCGAAAGCAGCGCGCCGCAGACGTCGCGGCGGCCAAGGCGACGCTGGCCGGCGCCAAGCTCAAGCTCGGCTATACCCGGATCACAGCGCCGTTTGACGGCGTCGTCGGCGAGCGTCAGGTTCAGCCCGGCGACTACGTCAATATCGGCACCAACCTCATCAACGTGGTGCCGCTGCCGCAGGTCTATGTGATCGCGAACTACAAGGAAACCCAGCTCACGCACGTCGCGCCCGGGCAGCCCGTCGAGATCACCGTCGACAGTTTTCCGCGCGAGACGCTGCGCGGCAAGGTCGAGCGCATCGCGCCGGCGACGGGCTCGCAAGTGGCGCTGCTGCCGCCTGATAACGCCACCGGCAATTTCACCAAGGTGGTGCAGCGTATCCCCGTGCGCATCCGGCTCGACGACGGCCAGCAGCTCACGGCGCGCCTGGTGCCGGGCATGTCGGTGGTCACCCGCATCGACACCAAGGCTGGCAATGGCGGAAAATGACGACGCCGATCGCGGACCGCTCTCGCGCGGCGGCGTCGCGCCGCAGCCGCTGTTCGCCGTGGCGGCGGTGCTGCTCGGCTCGTTCCTCGCCAATTTCGACAGCCGTCTGACCACGGTCGGCCTGCCCGACCTGCGCGGCGCCTTCTCGCTCTCGTTCGACGAGGGCGCCTGGCTCTCCACCGCCGGCATCGGCTCGCAGATCTTCGTCGCGCCCGCGGTGGCCTGGCTCGCCACCGTGTTTGGGCTGCGCCGCGTGCTCGGCATTCCGAGCCTGGCCTATGCGCTGATCTCGCTGATCATTCCGTTCGTGCACGACTATCCGACGCTGCTCGCGCTCAGCGTCGTGCACGGCCTTTTGCTCGGCACCTTCGTGCCGGCGACGCTGATGATCGTGTTCCGCAACCTGCCGATCCGCTGGTGGCTGCCGGCGATCTCGATCTATGCGATCCGCGTCGGCTTCGCCTTGGATAGCTCGACCTCGCTGGTCGGCTTCTATGTCGAGCATCTCGGCTGGCAATGGCTCTATTGGCAGGGTGTGGTGATCGCGCCCTTGATGGGCCTGATGGTCTATCTCGGCACACCGAACGAGCCCATGAACCGCGCGCTGCTGCGCGAGGCCGATTGGGGCGGCATGCTGCTGCTCGGCGCAGGGGTCGCGATGGTCTATGCCGGGCTCGATCAGGGCAACCGGCTGGACTGGCTGGGTTCGGGCACGGTGATGGCGCTGCTCGCCAGCGGCGCGGCGTTGCTCGCGGCCTTTCTCGTCAACGAGTCGCTGGTGCGGCAGCCCTGGGCGCATGTGAACGTCTTGTTCTCGCGCAATATCGGTTTGGGACTGGTCCTGATCCTGCTCTACACGCTGACCAGCCTGTCCAATGCGTCGCTGGTACCGAACTTCCTGGCCACCATCACCCAGCTCAGGCCGGAGCAGAGCGGCATGCTCCTGCTCGCCTATGGCGCGTTGCCGATGTTCGTGCTGGTGCCGCTCTCGATCTGGCTGCTGCGACATTTCGATACGCGAACCGTGGTGGTCCTGGGATTCGCCTGCTTCGCCGCCGCCAATCTCTGGGGCACGCAACTCACCCATGACTGGGCGCGCGAAGACTTTGTCGGCATCGTGCTGCTGCAGGCGATCGGGCAGGCGCTGACCTTGTTGCCGCTGATCATCACGCTGTTGTCGAACTCCGACCCGAGCCGGGCTACCTCGTTCGCCGCCTATATCCAGATCATGCGGCTTGGCGGCGCCGAGATCGGCGTGGCGCTGATGGGGACGTGGCTGCGCGTGCGTGAGCAGGTCCATTCCTTCTATCTCGGCCAGAACCTCGGCGTCGGCGATCTCGACGTGGTCCGTGTCCTGAAGCAGCTCACCGATCAATTCTCCGCCCATGGGACAGGATCGGCGCAGGCCCGGGCGGTCGGAACGCTCGCAGGCTTCGTGCAGCGCGAGGCCAATGTGCTCGCCTATATCGACGGCTTCTGGCTTTGCTTCTGGCTCGCGGTGGCCGGCCTCGGCGTCGTCGCGCTGATCACCCGCGCGCCGCCCGGTCCGTTCACGCCGGCCCCGTTCGGCTTCGCCAAGACGGTGCTGCGGAAATGCGGCGTGCAGGTGACGTAGGGCGCGTCACCGCATCTGCCGCGCCGGCTCGATCAGCTCGGGCCGCGGGCCTGACAGCCGCTTGTGCATGTGGACCATGAAGGCCATGGCGAAGATCGGCGTCGCCAGATTGACGATCGGGATCGAGACGAAGGCGGCGATGAACAGGCCGGCGGTGAAGATGGTGGCGGCATTGTCGCGCCGCATTGCCTTGGCTTCCTCCGGCGAGCGAAAGCGCATCGCAGCAAGCTCGAAATATTCGCGGCCGAGCAGCCAGGCGGTGGCGAGGAAGAAGATCAGGAAGCCTGCGCCTGCGAACAACACCAGCGGCAACGCGATCAGATAGACCAAGATGGTCAGGAGCGCGGTCTTGACGCCCTCGTAGATCGCCTGGCTGAACGGCAGCGCAACGCCAGGCCGTTCGGCGGGATAGTGCTCGCGCTCGACGATGTCGGCGACGTCGTCGACGAACAGGCTCGCCACCAGTGAGGTGATCACCGGCATCAGAAACACGGCCCCGAACACGACGCCAAGTCCCGCCGCGATCGAGACGATCCAGGCCAGGACCTCGAGCGACGTGTGCCAGCCGGGACCGAGCAGGCCCTCAAGCCAGACTTCGCCATAGGTCGCAAACCAGCTCAGCAACCGCTGCAGGCCGATCGCCAGCACGATGATCAGCACGAGCGCAAGCCCGATCGACCGCCACAGGATCGAGCGCATCGGCGGCGAGATCATTTGCGACAGCGCCTTGATGGCGGCATCCAGCATGGGGGACCCTCGGAGGTGAATGACGGGCGAGAGGTAGAGACAGATTGCGGCTTCGGCAAGGGAGGGCGGCCCGACTTCCTTCAACCGGACCGCAGTATCGTAGGGTGGGCAAAGCGCAAGCGTGCCCACGCCTTTGTTGCTTATTGATGGAGATCGTGGGCACGGCGCAAGAGCGCCTTTGCCCACCCTACGTGATGGAGTCAGCGGATAGAGCCGCTCACCCCCAAGGGGCGCGCAACGCCTCAGCTATCCATGCCGGTGCCCGTGCTTCCGCGCCTTCGCCGGCTTGCCCTCGCCGGTCGGGATCATCACCACGCGGCCGTAGCGGACGCCGCGTTCGGCGATGATGTGGTCGGCGAAATGCTTGACCTCGTCCGCCGATCCCTTCAGCGCCGTCATCTCCATGCAATTGTTGTCGTCGAGATGGACGTGCAACGTCGCGAGCGCGAGGTCGTGATGGCCGTGGAATTCCTGCACCAGACGTTTCGACAGATCGCGCGCGGCGTGGTCGTAGACATAGACGAGGCCGGCGACGCATTGGCCGGTCTGCGCGGTGTCCTCGGTGCTCTGCTGCAGGCCGGCGCGGGCGAGATCGCGGATGATCTCGGATCGGTTCTGATAGCCGCGCGCCTCCGCCGCCGCGTCGATCTCCGCCAGCAGATCGTCCTCGATCGTGATCGTAATTCGCTGCATCAGATCCTCTCGGTGCATCTCAACTGTGTCCCGTGAACCGTAGCCCGGATGGAGCGAAGCGCAATCCGGGACGATGCCGATATGCGGGCAAGACGCCCGGATTTCGCTTACGCTCCATCCGGGCTACCGCGACGTCCTCACAGCCGCGTGGCCCGCAGCCGCAGCGCATTCCCGACCACGCTCACCGAGGACAGCGCCATCGCTGCCGCGGCGACGATCGGCGAGAGCAGCAGGCCGAAGGCGGGATAGAGGATGCCGGCCGCGATCGGGATGCCGGCGGCGTTGTAGATGAAGGCGAAGAACAGGTTTTGCCGGATGTTGCTCATCGTCGCCTGCGACAGCTTTCGCGCGCGGACGATGCCGACGAGATCGCCCTTGAGCAGTGTGATGCCGGCGCTCTCCATCGCCACGTCAGTGCCGGTGCCCATGGCGATGCCGACTTCGGCGGCGGCCAGCGCCGGCGCGTCGTTGACGCCGTCGCCGGCCATCCCGACGATGCGGCCGGCCTTTTGCAGCCTCGAGACCACCGCGCTCTTCTGATCCGGCAGCACCTCGGCCTCGACATCGGCGATGCCGAGCCGGCGCGCCACGGCCTCCGCCGTCGTCCGGTTGTCGCCGGTCAGCATGATGACCTTGATGCCTTCGACCGCGAGCGCCTTCAGCGCCTCCGGGGTCGAAGCCTTGACCGGATCAGCGATCGCGAACAGGCCGGCGAGCCGGCCATCGACGGCCATGTTGATCACCGTGGCCCCATCCCGGCGCAGCCGTTCTGCCTCGGCGTGGAGCGTCGTCGTGTCGATCCCGAGCGAGGCGAGATATCCGGTATTGCCGAGCGCGATGGTCTTGCCGTCGACCTTTCCGGTGGCGCCCTTGCCGGTCGGCGAGTCGAATTGCTCGACCTGGCCGAAGGCAAGCGCCTTCTCCTTGGCCGCGCGCACGATGGCGTCGGCCAAGGGATGCTCGCTGGCGCGCTCCACGCTGGCCGCCAGCCGGAGGATGTCGTCTTCGACGAAGCCGGATGCCGGCACGATCGCGACCACCTTGGGCTTGCCCTCGGTCAGCGTGCCCGTCTTGTCGACCACCAGCGTGTCGATCTTCTCCATCCGCTCCAGCGCCTCGGCGTTCTTGATCAGCACGCCGGCTTGCGCGCCGCGGCCGACTCCGACCATGATCGACATCGGGGTCGCGAGACCTAGCGCGCAGGGGCAGGCGATGATCAGCACGCTGACGGCAGCGACCAGGCCGAAGGCCAGCCGCGGCTCTGGTCCGAACCAGACCCAGGCAGCAAAGGCGGCGAGGGCGACGGCGATGACGGTCGGGACGAACCAGCCCGCGACCTGATCGGCCAACCGCTGGATCGGTGCGCGCGAGCGCTGCGCATCGGCGACCATCTGCACGATCTGCGACAGCAACGTCTCGCGTCCGACCTTGTCGGCTCGCATGATGAAGCCGCCTGATTGGTTCAGCGTGCCGGCGATGACCTTGGCGCCCGCCTCCTTGGTGACCGGCATGGATTCGCCCGTCACCAGGGATTCGTCGAGCGAGGAGCGGCCCTCCAGGATGGTTCCGTCGACCGGCACCTTCTCGCCGGGGCGGACGCGCAAGCGGTCGCCGGCGTGAAGCGTGTCAATCTCGACCTCGTGCTCGCTGCCATCGGCGCCGACGCGACGCGCGGTCTTCGGCGCGAGCTGCAACAGTGCCTTGATCGCGCCGGAGGTCGCATCGCGGGCGCGCAGCTCCAGCACCTGGCCGAGCAGCACAAGTACGGTGATGACCGCAGCCGCCTCGAAATAGACGGCAACCGCACCTTCATGGCCGCGGAAAGTGGCAGGAAAGATCTGCGGGGCGACCGTGCCGATGATGCTGTAGACATAGGCAACCCCCGTGCCCATCGCGATCAGCGTGAACATGTTAAGGTTGCGCGTCAGCAGCGATTGCCAGCCGCGAACGAAGAACGGCCAGCCGGCCCACAGCACCACGGGGGTGGCGAAAGCGAGCTGGATCCAGTTCGACAAGGTCGGATCGATCCAGTTGTGGGGACCGGCGAGATGACCGCCCATCTCCAGCACCACGGCCGGTAACGCGAGCGCGCCGCCGATCCAGAACCGCCGCGTCATGTCGGCGAGCTCCGGGTTGGGACCAGTGTCGAGGCTCGCCACCTCCGGCTCCAGCGCCATGCCGCAGATCGGGCAGCTGCCGGGTCCGACCTGACGGATCTCCGGATGCATTGGGCAAGTGTAGATCGTGCCCGCCGGCATTTCGGGTTCGGGCGACTTCTCCTTGGCGAGATATTTGGCTGGGTCAGCGGCGAATTTGGTGCGGCAGCCGGCCGAGCAGAAATGGAAGGTCTCGCCGTGATGTGTGAGGTGATGCTTCGAAGTCGCAGGATCGACGCTCATGCCACAGACGGGATCCTCGACCTTGGTCGCGGTGTCACCGTGATCATGGGTGTGGCCGGAATGATCGCCATGTCCGCCGCAGCAGGAGGAGGCCGCAGGCTTGGCGGCTGGCGTCGCGGTGTTGCTCGAACAGCCGCATCCGGCGTGAGGGGTTGTGTCGTGATGTTGCCCGTGTTCCGGCTTGTTCATAATCCTGCTCCAGCGGTGTTCAGGTCTTGCAACCCATACCCGGTAGGGGTATATAGACCTCATGCGCAAGGACATCAAGACATCCGTCGGAAAACGTCTCGGCCGGATCGAAGGCCAGGTTCGCGGCCTCTCGAAAATGGTAGAGGAGGACCGCTACTGCATCGACATCGTGACGCAGATCTCGGCGGTGCGGGCCGCGCTGCGCCGGGTCGAGGAGGAGGTCCTCAAGGACCACGTCGCCCATTGCGTCGAGCACGCGATATCGAGCGGCGACAAGGCCGACCAACGAGCGAAGATCGCGGAGCTGATGGCGGTGATCGGACGGGCGGAGCGGTAGGTCCTTACGTCAGTCATTGCGAGGAGCTCGCGACAAAATTGCGTAGCAATTTTGCGCTGATGCGACGACGCAATCCAGCCTGCCGCCGCGGACGGATTCCGGATGGCTTCGCTACGCTCGCAATGACGGCGTTGATGAAGCCGGCTAACTACGCCGCCATTTGTCGCGCCAGTGCGCGGTACGTCGCGAGTTCGCTCAGCTGCACGAAATGTTCGGAGAAGGCGGCGCTCGCCTCCGCAAGGCCCACACTCACTTGCTCAGCCGGAATCTCAGCCGGCGCCTCTTCGTCAACCGCTTCAGGAACGAGCGGCGGCGCCATGAACGTTTCTGGAAACACACCGAATGAGCCGGCTACCTCCTCGAGCGGCTTCTGCTTGTCGGCCCAGTGCAAGGCGGTGTAGTCGAAGCCGTGCACGATGGTGGGTTTGACGACTTCGAAATAGGGCGAGATGTCGAAGTCGCGGGGCATGTAGAGCGAGGAATCGCGAATGTGCAGGATCTCGCGGCGGGCGGCGCGGCTGCCGGCCTTGGTGATCTTCGGCAGGATCGGATAGCGCACCGCGTCGAACGCCTGCGCGATCAGCGCCGAGCAGATGATCTTGGTCGGATCGCCCGAGCCGATCGCGATCATGCGTCGCCGCCAGCGCTGCGGCACCGGCAGCGGGAACAGGAAGCGCATGAGGTCGACGATGTTCTTGGTGTCGTAGCCGAAGCCGATGCGGTTGATTGCATAGCGGCACACCGTGGTTCGGTCCTCGTAGGACAGCCCGACCGGGCGGCAGACCCGGGTATGATAGGGGAAATATTTCGACAGCGGTGCCGAGGTGACGCCTTCACCGATATTGGCTTCGATCAGCACGTGAGGTTCGCCGTCGGGCTCTTCGGCGCCCTCGACCGGGCCGACATAAAGCGCTGCATGCGACCAGGTCGACTGTGTGAGATATTTGATGATGCCGGAGATGCGGTTGTTGCCCTCGACCAGCAGCACGTCGCCTGGTTCGATGACGCCGCGCAGGTGCTCCGGGTCGCTCGGCGTGAACGGCTCGTAGCCCGGCACCTCCTTGGAGAGGTACGCGGCAATCAGCTTGCCGACTGAATCCAGGACCGTCCCCATTTTCCAACTCCCCCCACGGCCTTTTGCGGCCGTCTTTTTTCCCTTCTCTATCATGGTCTAAACCTGTTGCAATTCGGTTCATCGTTCCGTGACATCAAGCACGATTGATTCACCATGATGGTTGCCGTGCAACATCAGATGCGGCAAGGTTCGCTGACTGTTCCCGTTCGCCGCAAGTCCTCGGAAACCATGACATGACAATCACGCGCCGCGGTTTCCTTGTCGCGTCGGCGGGCCTTGCCGCAATGCCGGTCCTGCGCGCAACCGCCGCGCCCCTGCCGCGTGAGGCCGACATCGTCGTGATCGGCGCGGGGGCTGCGGGTATCGCCGCGGCGCGGCGCATCGTGGCGACGGGCCGCAAGGTCGTCGTGATGGAAGCGGCATCGCAGATCGGCGGCCGCTGTATCACCGACAGCACGACCTTCGATGTGCCGTTCGACCGCGGTGCGCGCTGGATGCACAATCCCGACACCAATCCGATGATCCGGCTGGCGCGTAGCGTCGGGCTGGACGTGCTGCCGGCGCCAACGGGCCAGAAGATGCGCATCGGCCGCCGCAATGCCCGCGCGGGCGAGACCGAGCAATTCCTGGCGGCGCTGGTGCGCGCCAACCGCGCCATCGACGAGGCCTCGCGGGCCAAGCTGGATACTTCCTGCGCGTCCGTGCTGCCGAAGGATCTCGGCGACTGGGCGGGCGCGGCCGAGTTCCTGCTGGGCGCGGGCTTTGCCGGCAAGGACCTGAAGGAACTGTCCGCGATCGACAAGGGGCGCGCGCAAGACCGCAACGCGGCGATCGCCTGCCGTCAGGGCCTGGGCACGTTGATCACCAAGCTGGGCGAGCAGGCGCCCGTGGCACTGTCGACGCCGGCGAGCCGTATCAGCTGGAGCAATCGCGACGTCAGCGTGGAGACGCCAGCGGGGAAGATCGCCGCGCGCGCCGTCATCGTCACGGTCTCGACCAACGTGCTGACATCGGGCGCGATCAAGTTCACGCCCGACATCCCCAAACGCACGCTAGACGCGGCCTCGAAGCTCGGCCTCGGCAGCTACGATCGCATCGTGCTGCAATTGCCGGGCAATCCGCTCGGCCTGTCGCGCGACGATATCCTGATCGAGCAGAGCAATTCGACACGCACGGCACTCATGTTCGCCAATATGGGCGGCTCCTCGCTGTGTTCGATCGACGTCGGCGGCTCATTCGGCCGCGATCTCTCCGAGCTGGGCGAGAAGGCGATGGCCGCGTTCGCCAGGGAATGGATCACAAAACTGTTCGGCAGCGAGGCCGCGGCTGCCATCGGGAAGACCAGCGCGACCCGCTGGAATGCCTCGCCCTACGTCATGGGCGCGATGTCGGCAGCCGCGCCTGGCGGCCAGCTGTCGCGAAAAATCCTGAGCGAGCCGATCGGCAATGTGTTCCTCGCGGGCGAGGCCACGCACGAGACGCTGTGGGGCACCGTCCACGGCGCCTGGGAAAGCGGTGAGCGCGCCGCGGACGCAGCCTTGCGCAAGATCGGTGCGCTGAAGGATGAGCCCGCTGACGTGCCGACGCAGTCGACGAAGAAGCGTCGCGTGCCGCGACAATAGGCGGGGATCTAGCGCAGCACCCCGTCCAGCACCGGCAGTCCCGCGATCACCGCAATCGCGATCAGCGCATAGCAGATCGCACGAAACACTTTCTCGCTCGCGCGGCCGAACAGCAAGGCGCCGAACGCGACTCCGATCGCGTAGACCGGGCCGACGATCAGCGAGAGCACGAGCGATTCTCGGCTGATCAGGCCCGTGGTCGCATAGCTGATCAGCGAGAAGAAATCAGACGCGCCGAAGAACAGCACGATATTGGCGCGCGCGACGATCGGTGCGATCGGGCGGCCGAGCCAATAGCCGACGATCGGCGGGCCGCCGGTCTGCGCAAGGCCGCTGCAGAAGCCCGACAGGCCGCCGATGCCGACCGAGAGCCATGCGTGGTCCTTGCCGCGATAGCGCCAGCCCGACAGCAGCAGGAGCAGCAGCGCGGCGACGAAGCAGGAGATGATCCAGCGCGTGGTGACGGGTTCGAGCACGCTGAGGAAATAGGTGCCGACGGGAACGCCGACCAGCGCGCCCAGCACGATCACAGCGGTGGCCTTGCGATCCGCCTTCCGCCATGCATCCGGCAGCAGCGGTGCGGCCGCGATGAAATCGATCACGAGAAGCAAGGCGGCGACGAGCCGCGGCGCGGCGATGCTGCTCGCCAACGGCATGAAGATCAGCGCGGAGCCGAAGCCGGAGAAGCCGCGCGCAGTACCGGAAACGAACGCGACGGCGCAGAGCGCCATCGCAATGCTGAGGCTGACGTCCTTCGGAAGGAAGTCCGCAATATTCATCCCCGCAGCATGCCGCCGGTCTTCTTCGTGACCTCGGCCACGATCTTCGCAGCGACGGCCTCGATCTCCTGATCGGTCAGCGTCTTCTCGCGCGGCTGGATCGTCACGGCGATGCCGATCGACTTCTTGCCGTCGTCGATGCCCTTGCCTTCGTAGACGTCGAACACGTTCACGCCGGTGATCAGCTTCTTGTCGACGCCCTGCGCGGCCCGCACGATGTCGCCGGCCTTCACGCCGCGATCGACGATGAAGGCGAAGTCGCGCGTGACAGGCTGGAATGCGGAGAGCTCGATCACGGGCTTGGCGCGGGTCGGCTTCTTCTTCGCCTCGGGGATGCGGTCGAGGATCACCTCGAACACGACAAGCGGACCATCGGCGCCGAGCGCCTCGAGCGCTCCGGGATGCACCTCGCCGAAATGGCCGAGCACGTTCTGCGGCCCGATCTGGATCGTGCCGGAACGGCCCGGATGCAGCCAAGCCGGTCCACCTGCGACGATCTGCAGCGCCTGCATCGGCGCACCGGCGGCTGCCAGCACGGCCAGCGCATCGGCCTTGGCGTCGAACACATCGGCCTGAGCCGAGCCCGACCAATGCCGCCCCAGACCTTCCGAGGAGGCAAAGCCGCGACGCACGCCGCTTGCGGCGATGAACTGGTCCTGCGGGCGGTCGCCCTTGAAAATTTGTCCGACCTCGAACAGTGCGACATCGCTGACGCCACGATTGGCGTTGGCTTGTGCGGCCGCGATCAGGCCCGCGAGCAGCGTCGGGCGCATGTCGGAGAGATCCGCCGCGATCGGGTTGGCGACTTCGAGCTCACGCTGGCCGCCGCCGAACAGCTTTGCCGCGGACTTCGTAATGAACGACCAGGTCACCGCCTCGATGACGCCGCGGCTTGCGAGCGCGCGCCTGGCGCGCCGGGTTCGCTGCTGAAGCGGCGTCAGCACCGGCTTGCGCGCGTCCTCGCCCCGCTCGAACGGCGTCATCGGCACCTTGTCGACGCCAAAGATGCGGACGATCTCCTCGACGATGTCGGCCTTGCCGTGCACGTCGGAGCGCCACGAGGGCACCGCGACCTTCACCACCGGGCCGGGGCCCGCCATCATGAAGCCGAGATGCGTCAGGATGCGCTTCATCTCCGGCTGCTGCACCTCGATGCCGGACAGGCGCTTGACCTCGGTGACGGGGAAATCGATCACGCGGTCCTCGCCGAAGGCCTTGCCGGCCACGACGGTCTCGGACGGCGTGCCGCCGCACATCTCCATGACGAGCTTGGTCGCCAGCTCCAGCCCCGGCACCATGAAGGCCGGATCGACGCCGCGCTCGAAGCGGTAGCGCGCGTCCGAATTGATGCCGAGCTTGCGGCCGGTCTGGGCGATGTTGATCTCGTTCCACAGCGCCGATTCGATCAGCACGTCGGTGGTGTTTTCATCGCAGCCCGAGGCCTCGCCGCCCATGATGCCGGCGAGCGATTCGACGCCGTGCTCGTCCGCGATCACGCAAACCGCGGGATCGAGATTGTAGGTGCGGCCGTCGAGCGCGAGCAGCGTCTCGCCGTCACGCGCGCGGCGCACGACGAGATTGCCCTTGACCTTCTTGGCGTCGAACACGTGCAGCGGACGCGCGCGGTCGTAGGTCATGAAGTTGGTGATGTCGACCAGCGCGTTGATTGGGCGCAGCCCGATCGCGGTCAGCCGCTTCTGCAGCCATTCCGGCGACGGGCCGTTCTTGACGCCACGCACGAGACGCATCGCAAATCCCGGACACAGCGTGGCGTCTTCGACCGTGACCTGCACGGGACAAGGGAATTCGCCCTTGATCGGCTTGATGGTCGGGTCCTTGAATTTTCCCATGTCGGCGGCGGCGAGGTCGCGCGCGATGCCGTGCACGCCTGTGCAGTCCTGCCGATTGGGCGTCAGATTGATCTCGACCACGGGATCGCCGAGGCCGGCCCATTCGGCGTAAGCAGCGCCGATCGGCGCGTCCGCCGGCAATTCCATGATGCCGTCATGGTCGTTGGAGATCTGCAGCTCGGCCGCCGAACACAGCATGCCGCGGCTCTCGACGCCGCGGATGGTGCCCACACCAAGCGTGATGTCCTTGCCGGGAATGTAGGTGCCGGGCGGCGAGAACACGCTGACGAGACCGCTGCGCGCATTCGGCGCGCCGCACACGACCTGCACCGGCGCAGCGCCGTTGCCGGTATCGACCATGCAGACGCGCAGGCGATCAGCATTCGGATGCTGCTCGGCCGAGATGACCTTCGCAATGGTGAACGGCTTCAGCGCCTTCGCCTTGTCCTCGATGTTCTCGACCTCGAGCCCGATCATGGTGAGCTTCTCGGCGAGCGTGTCGAGCGGTTCGTCGGTCGCGAGATGATCCTTCAGCCAGGAGAGGGTGAATTTCACGAGCTAAGCCCTCCGGCAAGCGTTGGCACTTCGAGCGGCTTGAAGCCGTAATGGGACAGCCAGCGGACGTCGCTGTCGAACAGCTGACGGAGGTCGGCGATGCCGTATTTCAGCATGGCGATGCGGTCGATGCCCATGCCCCAGGCGAAGCCCTGGTACTCGTCGGGATCGATGCCGCAGGCGCGCAGCACGTTCGGATGCACCATGCCGCAGCCGAGAATTTCGAGCCAGTCCTCGCCCTCGCCGAAGCGGATCTCGCCCTTGTCGCGGCGGCACTGGATGTCGACCTCCAGCGACGGCTCGGTGAACGGGAAGAACGACGGGCGGAAGCGCATGCTGATGTGGTCGACCTCGAAGAACGCCTTGCAGAACTCGTGCAGGATCCACTTGAGGTGGCCGAGATGCGAGGTCTTGTCGATGACGAGGCCTTCGACCTGGTGGAATTGCGGGGTGTGGGTCGCGTCCGAATCGATCCGATAGGTGCGGCCCGGGCAGATCACGCGGATCGGCGGCTTCTGGCTCAGCATGGTACGCACCTGCACCGGCGAGGTGTGGGTTCGCAGCAGCATGCGCGAGCCGTCCTCCTTCGGGTGGAAGAAGAAGGTGTCGTGCATCTCGCGCGCCGGATGGCCTTCCGGGAAGTTCAGCTTGGTGAAGTTGTAATCGTCGGTCTCGATGTCGGGGCCTTCGGCCACCGAGAATCCCATGTCGGCGAAGATCGTGGTCAGTTCGTCCCAGACCTGGCTCAGCGGATGGATGCGGCCGGCTTCCGTCGGCGCATCGCGTAGCGGCAGCGTGACGTCGACGGTCTCGGACGCGAGACGCGCATCGAGCGCCGCCGATTTCAGCACGTCGCGCCGTGCAGCGAGCGCCGCGGTGACCTCGTCCTTGGCCTGGTTGATCGCCGCGCCCTGCGTCTTGCGCTCGTCCGGCGACATCTTGCCGAGCGTTGCCAGCAGCGCGGAAATCGAGCCCTTCTTGCCGAGGGCTGCGACACGCACGACTTCGAGCGCGGCCTCGTTGGCAGCGGCGGCGATGTCGGCGATGATCTGGGCTTGGAGCTGGGCAAGATCGGTCATGGCAATCCCTTTTGGCCAGGATGCTGAGCCGATGATCCTAGCCCGTCACACCCGGCATTACGCCGGGCTTCCACGTCGGAGAAGTGTTTGCGCGAGAGATGAAGGCCGGGGCAGTCGGGCGCGGTAACGCGCCTCTGCCCGGGCCATCACAAGAGGAAGGCTACGCAGAGCACAGTGCAGGACGGCTCACGCCGCCAGCACAGCTCCGGCCGCATTACGCCGCGAGGGCGGCCTTGGCCTTCTCGGCGATCGCCTGGAACGCCGCGGGCTCGCTGATCGCGAGATCCGACAGCACCTTGCGGTCAACGGTGACCCCGGACTTGGCCATGCCGTCGATAAATCGGCTATAGGTCAGGCCGAACGGACGCACGGCAGCGTTGATGCGCTGGATCCACAGTGCGCGGAAGGTCCGCTTCTTGCGCTTGCGATCACGGAACGCGTACTGCTGGGCCTTCTCCACGGCCGGCTTGGCGGCGCGGATGGTGTTCTTGCGGCGGCCGTAGAAGCCCTTGGCGGCCTTGTAGACTTTCTTGTGCTTGGCGTGGGCGGTCACACCGCGTTTGACGCGAGACATGACGAAATCCTTCAGAGATGACTTTGGTTATCGGATTGCCGCGCAAAAGGCGGCACGGTTGGCAATGATCGTGGACGCGATCAGGCGTTCGGCAAGAAGTACTTCTTGACGTTGTCGCCGTCGGTCTTGAACAGCACCGCGGTGCCGCGCAGCTGACGGATCTGCTTCTTCGTCCGCTTGATCATGCCGTGACGCTTGCCGCGATGGGCGAACATCACTTTGCCGGTGGCAGTCACCTTGAAGCGCTTTTTAGCGCCCGACTTGGTCTTCAGCTTGGGCATTTGGCTCTCCTAATGGCGCAGGGATCCGCCCGCGAAGGCGGCTGGCCGTCAAAAATGCTCGTTAGAGCGTTGATTGTGCTCAAGTTTTGCGAACAAGCGCGAAACCCGCACGGACACCGCCACGGCAGCCCTTAATCAGCCGGGCGATGAAGGCCGGGCTTATGACAGAGAACGGGCGAATTGGCAACGATGAACCGGCGGAACCTACCGGCCGACTATTCGGTGCTGGTACACACATATGTCCAAGCAGTGTCGCCCGGAGCAGGACCAAGATGGCCCATTTGTCCCAAACGCCTTTCTTTTTGACTGATTTCGCCCGCCCGCGCCGTCTGGCGCTGCTTGCCATACTTGCCACAGCCGCACTGCCATCCACCGCCGATGCCCGCGCCGGCGGTTATGACGGCATCTGGAATGTCACCTTCGCCACCACCCGGGGCAATTGCAGCTCCGGCTATAGCGTCCCCTTCACGGTGACGGGCAGCCGTGTCTCCTCCGCGGGCGGCGGCCGGGTCTCCGGCACGGTCAAGCGCGGCGGTGCAGTGGCGGTCCATGTCTCGGTCGGGGCCTCCCATGCCAGCGGCGGCGGCCGGCTCGCCGGCGTGAATGGCACCGGCTCGTGGAAGGGCATCATTTCCGGCGACCAGTGCAGCGGCACCTGGCAGGCGACGAGGACCTGAACAAAAACGGCCCGCCGGATCATCCGGACGGGCCGTTGAAATCTCTATCTTAAAAAGCCGGCGTCAGCGCGGCGCCAGCACCATGACGACCTGACGGCCCTCGAACCTGGCGTCCTGCTCGACCTTGGCGAGCTCGGCGACGTCGGTCTTGATCTTGTCCAGAAGCTTGGTGCCGATCTCCTGGTGCGCCATTTCGCGGCCACGATAACGCAGGGTGATCTTGACCTTGTCACCCTCTTCGAAGAATCGCTGCATCGCGCGCATCTTAACTTCGTAATCGTGGTCGTCGATCATCGGGCGGAGCTTGATCTCCTTGATCTCGACGATCTTCTGCCGCTTGCGGGCTTCGGCGGCTTTCTTCTGGGCGGAATACTTATATTTCCCGTAGTCCATGATCTTGCAGACGGGAGGGCTGACGTTCGGCGAGATCTCGACCAGATCCATGCCGGCTTCCTGGGCCATGCGGATAGCCGCAACGGTCTCGACGGTGCCTTTGTTGTCACCCGCCTGATCGATCAGCTGGATCTGCGCATTGCGGATATCATCATTGATGCGCGGCCCGTCTTTGCTGGCAACGGGCGGGGCTTTATTGGGACGGCGAATGGGTTGTTCTCCAAAGTTGTGAAAGAGGCGGCTATTTTGCAGGAAGATGTGTTTGCCGGCAAGCAATTCGCTCGTGCGAGAAACGAAAAACCCTCAAATGCGAGGCATTTCGGTCACGCCTGGGCACGCTGACCGACATAGACACCTTGCTTCCGTTCCGCAAGCGTCCCAAAGGGACAATGCCGGTCTCCGGCGCTGCGGAATACGACCCGACAGGCCAAACCGCGCAGCCAGGGTAAACGTTCCATGACCCATGCAATTGCCGAAGCCGTGCTCGACTTCATCGATGTGGGCGAGGGCCCGTCAGCACGCAGCATCGCGGTGCGCAGCCGGCGCGGGCAGGGGCCCGGGCTGGTCTGGCTCGGCGGATTCAAATCGGACATGCAGGGCAGCAAGGCCCTGGCATTGGACGCTTGGGCTCGGGATCACGGCCGCGCCATGGTCCGGCTCGACTATTCCGGTCATGGCGAATCCGGCGGCGATTTCGCCGACGGAACCATCGGACGCTGGCTGGAGGAGTGCGTGGCGGTGTTCGAACGCTTCTGCGACGGGCCGCAGGTCCTGATCGGCTCTTCCATGGGCGGCTGGATGGCGCTGCTGCTCGCGCGGGAAATCAAGAAGCGTTCCGGCGCGGCCTCGCTTGCCGGGCTCGTGCTGATCGCGCCTGCGCCTGATTTCACGGAAGAGCTGATGTGGAAGAATTTTCCCGCCGCGGTGAAGCAGGAGATCGAGGCCAAAGGTGTCTGGATGCGTCCGTCAGAGTATGGCGACGGCTCGCCCTATCCGATCACGCGGAACCTGATCGAGGAGGGCCGCAACCATCTCGTGCTCGGCAGCGCCATCGATCTCGGCTGCCCGGTCCGCATCCTGCAGGGCGCGAAGGATCCTGATGTGCCCTGGCAGCACGCGTTCGCGCTGACGCATCGCCTGCCGGCCGACGACGTCGTGCTGACCATGATCCAGGACGGCGACCACCGCCTTTCCCGCCCGCAGGACATCGCCCGCATTCTTGCCGCGGTCGCCGAGATCGGGTGAAGTGTCTTCTAACAGCAGCTGTCATCGCCCGACTTGATCGGGCGATCCAGTATTCCACCAGCGGTCTTGATTGAACCGAAAGGCCGCGGCGT
Organism: Bradyrhizobium sp. MOS003; assembly: GCF_003020125.1. Classification (GTDB taxonomy): domain Bacteria; phylum Pseudomonadota; class Alphaproteobacteria; order Rhizobiales; family Xanthobacteraceae; genus Bradyrhizobium. Next base: position 306,347 of record NZ_PYFW01000001.1, read on the forward strand.
ACTGGATGCGCCCTCGCAGGGCATGACGGAAAATGAAATAGGGGAAACGCCGATGACCACCACCGCCATGCTGCGTGCCTTCTGCGACGCTGTCGAGCAGCGCAACGGCAAAGCATTCGCCGAGCTGTTTACCGAGGACGGCGTCTATCACGACGTGTTCTACGGAGCCTTTGCGGGCCGCGCCAGAATCGCGGCGATGGTCGACGACTGGTTCTATCGCACGGCGACCGATTTCCGCTGGGACATGCACGATCCCGTCACCGACGGCACCACGCTCTATGCGCGCTACACCTTCAGCTATCGTTCGACCCTGCTGGAAGCTGGCGGCGCGCGGGCGATGTTCGAGGGCGTTGCGATCATGACGCTGCGTGAGGGCAGGATCGTGAGCTATCACGAGGTCGCCAATACCGCGCCGGCGTTCGTCGACCTGAAGTTCGCGCCTGAAAGAATTGCGAAGATCGTCGCCAAGCAGGGCGCCGAGCTGAAGGCGCGGCCGGAGATGCAGCGGCATCTGGCGTAGGTCTCTCCTCTCGTCATTCCGGGGCGCGCCACTTGGCGCGAACCCGGAATCCATTCATCAGCAAACTCTGCCGCTCGATGGATTCCGGGCTCGCGACTTCGTCGCGCCCCGGAATGACGAGGGGAGCGTTCCTATCGCTTCGACGGATTGGCCATCGGCTTGCGCTGCGCCAGCGCAGCAACTGTCGCGGTGCCGATCGGGCCCTGTTCGTCATAGAGCCAGCATTCGCCGATAGCGACGCCGTCGGTGGCGTGGTGGTTCACCACCTCGAATCCGATCCAGTTCGTCACCGGCAGGCGGTGCAGATAGATCGTCACGTCACTGTTGATGTAGCCGAGCCCGTTGTCGCCGGCATTGGCAAACGGGCTGGCGAAATCGGCGCCGGTGGCGACGTGGACGAACGGCGTCATCGGCACGCCCGCGACGAGCTCGCGCACCTCGCTCATCCAGAGCTTTCGCGGACCGAGCGAGCCCATGTGACCGACAATGGGGCGCGTCGTCCATTTGCCGTTCATGCCGAGCCTGGGATCGGTGGGTCTTGGAATGTCGGCCGGCTTCGGCACGTCCCAGTTTGGCGGCGACCAGACATTGCCGTCAGGATTCTGCGTCTTGCGCAGCAGCTGGCACGAGGCGCGCGCCATGCTGACACCGCCGGAGACGAACTCCGCCTCGACCACGCGGATGCGCAACCCGTCGCGCACGAGGCGTGTCGTCACCTCGATCGGCTTGTCGATGGTCGGCAGCCGAAACATGTCGACGGTCAGCCGCGCCGGCATCAATTCGGGACCGGAGTGGCGCTCCTCGATGGCGAAGCCGAGCAGCCCGACGACGACGCGTCCGTGCAGCGATTTCGGATCCCACGGACCGTTGGCGGCTTCCGTCGGATGGAATGTGTCACCGTCGCGGGTGAAGAAAGGCAGGTTTGTCATGGCGCGCGACTTTGCGGGAACGCGCGGGGAAATCAAGTCCAGGAAGCGGCCTGCCACTCCTCACGAACACTCTCGTCGCGCTCGCTCGCGGCGGCGTTCGTCTTGATCGCCACGAACTCCTCTCGCGACACCAACTGCCGCAGCGCCCACACCGCAGCGCCGCGCACCAGCGGACTTGCGTCGTCGAGCAATCGCCGCGCCTCCACCGCTAGTCCCATGTCACCGGAGTTGCCGATCGCAATCAGCACGTTCCGCAAGAAGCGGTCGCGGCCGATGCGCTTGACCGGCGACTTCGTGAACAGCGCGCGGAACGCGGCGTCGTCGAGGCGTGCGAGTTCGGCAAGATCAGGCGCGCGCAGCTCGTCGCGTGCGGCAAGCTTGGCCTCGCGTCCCTCCTGCGCGAACTTGTTCCAGGGGCACGCCGCGAGGCAATCGTCGCAGCCGTAAATGCGATTGCCGATCGCTTTGCGGAATTCGTGTGGGATCGGTCCCTTGTTCTCGATGGTGAGATAGGAAATGCAGCGCCGCGCATCGAGCTTGTAGGGCGCGGGAAATGCCGACGTCGGGCAAATGTCGAGACAGGCTTGGCACGAGCCGCAATGATCGATCTCGGCATCGTCACGCGGCAAATCCAGCGTGGTGTAGATCGCGCCGAGAAACAGCCACGAGCCGAATTCGCGCGAGACGAGATTGGTATGCTTGCCCTGCCAGCCGAGACCCGCGGTCTGCGCCAGCGGCTTCTCCATCACCGCGGCGGTGTCGACGAACACCTTGACGTCCGACGGCGCGGTTGCGACCAGCCAGCGCGCCAGCGCCTTCAGCCGCTTCTTGATGACGTCGTGATAGTCGTCGCCCCGCGCATAGACCGAGATCGCCGCGCGCGTGCGCTGCTCGAGAATTGCGAGCGGATCGGAATCGGGGCCGTAATTGACGCCGAGCATGATCACGCTGCGCACATCGCTCCACAGGCCGCGCGGATCGACGCGACGCTCCGGCTGCGCGGCCAGCCAATCCATGTCGCCATGGCCGCCCGACGCGATGAATTCGAGGAAATACTTTCCGGCGCTCTCGATCGTGCCCGGCGCGGTGATGCCGATGCAGTCGAAGCCGAGCGCCCGCGCCTCGCGCGTGAGCGCCGCCTTCAGTTCAGCCGGATCGGAGTTCAGAAATCCAGGTCCACGTAGGTCCGTGACGCCGGCACGCCGGCCAGCCATTCGCTCAGCAGCGGACGGAACGACGGGCGGGATTTCACCCGCGCGTACCACGCCTTTGCTGCGTCGTCCTCGCTCCATGGCACGTCGCCCAGATAGTCGATCGCCGAGAGATGCGCCGCGGCGGCGAGATCCGCGTAGGTGATCCGGTCGCCGGCCAGGAAGTTTCGCGTCTGCGCCAGCCAGCCGATATAGGCCAGATGATAGCGCACATTGGCCTTGGCGGCGCGCATCACGTCGGCCGAGGGCGGCCCGCCGCCATTCTCCTCGCTCATGAAACGCTTGTAGATGCGCTCGGTGACGAGAGGATGCGAGACCTCCTCGAAGAACTTTTCGTTGAACCAGGCCATCAGCCGGCGGACCTCGACGCGCTCGGAGATCGTCTCCGGCATCAGGCGCTTGGGCCCCATCTCGGCGCCATAGGCCTCGTCGACATATTCGGCGATGATCGCAGCGCCCGGGATCGGTGGCTGCTCGTCATCCACCATCACAGGGGTCGTGCCTGCCGCGTTGAGCAACAGAAACGCCTCGCGCCGCTCCCAGCTGCGCTCTTCGACCAGCTTGAGGTCGAGCCCGTATTCGCCCGCGATCAGGCGGATGAAACGCGAATGCGGACAGAACGGATGATGAAACAGCGTAAACATGAAGCCTTTGACTATGTGATGGTGCTTAAGATTCCATCAATGTTTGTGCGGCGCCACACTAGTCCTTCAAAACCGCGAGGCAAGGGCGTGATTTCGCATTTTGCGATTGCGGCATGGGGGCGAATAGGCGAGAAGAGCCCCGCTTTTCCAGCCCAAATGGACCGTAAATATGTCAGACGCAATACGGGCAGTGATCCTCGGCATCATCGAGGGTGTGACCGAGTTCCTTCCCGTGTCCTCGACCGGCCATTTGCTGCTCGCGGAACGCTTCTTTCATCTCGGCGAAGGTGCCTTCTGGGATTCATTTACGGTTCTGATCCAGCTCGGCGCGATCCTCGCGATCGTCGGGCTGTACTTCAAGAAGCTCTGGGACGTCGTGATCGGCTTCTTCACCGGCGACACCTATTCGCGCCGCTTCGTGGTCGGCGTGCTGGTGGCGTTTTTGCCCGCCGTCATCGTCGGCCTCGTCGCCGGCAAATACATCAAGAGCGTGCTGTTCAATCCCTGGGTCGTCTGCTTCACCCTGATCGTCGGCGGCGCCATTCTACTCTGGGTCGACAAGCTCGACCTCAAGCCGCGCGAGCATGATGCCACCAGGTTTCCGCTGCTGATGTATCTCTATATCGGCATCGCGCAGTGCCTCGCGATGATCCCCGGCGTGTCGCGTTCCGGCGCCAGCATCGTCGCGGCGATGTTCCTCGGCGCCGACAAGCGCGCGGCGGCGGAGTTCTCGTTCTTCCTCGCCATCCCCACCATGATCGGCGCGTTCGCCTACGACTTCTACAAGAACCGCTCCGAGATGACGATGGACCACATGGGCATCGTCGCGATCGGTTTCGTGGTGTCGTTCATCACCGCGATCATCGTGGTCAAGACGTTCCTGGAATACGTCACCCGGCACGGCTTCGTGGTGTTCGCCTGGTGGCGCGTCATCGTCGGCACGCTCGGCCTGATCGCGCTGGCGTTGGGGCGGTAACTTCGAAAACTCGCTCACGCTCTCAACGCAATGTAAGCTTTTGATCGGTAGTCAGTTCCAACGCCGGGCGGCGCGCGTCCGGCACAGGAGCTGAGCCATGACCCTCGTCAGCGGCTGGGGCCGTTTCCCGGTCGTCGATAGCGATGTGCTGCGCCCGCGCTCGTTCGCGGCGGTCGGCGAAGCCGTCTCGGCCGGCAGCGTCGCGCGCGGCAACGGCCGCGCCTATGGCGATGCCGCGATCGGCGCCACGCGGACCGTGACGATGACCGGCTTCGACCGGGTCAGGTCGTTCGATCCGGCAACCGGTCGCATCCGTCTCGAAGCCGGCGTTCTGCTGTCGGACCTGATCGACACCTTCGGCCCGCGCGGCTTCCTGCCCTTCGTCGTGCCGGGCACGCGCTTCGTCTCGATCGGGGGCGCCATTGCGGCCGACGTGCACGGCAAGAACCATCATTCCGAGGGCGGCTTCGGCCGCTACGTCGACAGCATCCTGCTGCGCACCGGACAGGGCGAGGTCATCGAGGCCTCGCGCGATGAGAATTCCGACGCCTTCTTCGCGACGGTCGGCGGCATGGGCCTGACCGGCATCATCCTCGAAGCGACGATGCGGCTGCGGCGGGTCGAGACGGGCTGGATCCGCGAGCGGGTGATCTCCGCGTCCGATCTCGATGCCGCGATGCGCGCACTCGAGGCGGGCGACGCCGCGACCTATTCGGTGGCCTGGATCGACTGCGTGGCACGCGGCCGCGATCTGGGCCGCTCGCTGGTCTATCTCGGCGAGCATGCGGATAAAGGGGAATTGGCGGAAGGGGCCGATGCATTTCCGGTCGGCAAGGACTCCCGCCTCAGCTTGCCGCTCGACCTGCCGTCGATCGCATTGAACCGCATCAGTGTCCGCGCCTTCAACGAGCTCTATTACCGCATGGGCGCGCGCCGCGCCGGCGGCAGCCATGTGGTCTCGCTCTATCCGTATTTCTTTCCGCTCGACAGCGTCAGTGACTGGAATCGCATCTACGGCAAGCGCGGCTTCCTCCAGCATCAATGCGTGATCCCGCAAGCCGGCGCGCGCGCCGTGCTCGGCGAGATCCTCGATCGGGTCGCGCGGCGCGGCGACGCCTCCTTCCTCGCCGTGCTCAAGAAGCTCGGCCAGGGCGACGGCATCCTGTCGTTCCCGCTGCCCGGCTACACCCTGGCGCTGGATTTCCCGGTGAAGGGCGACATCCTGAATTTCCTCGACGAGATCGATCCCCTCGTCGTCGCCGCCGGCGGCCGGCTGTATCTGGCGAAAGACGCCCGCCAGTCGCGCGCGACCTTCGAGGCCGGCTATCCTGCCCTGCAGCGTTTCAACGCGATCCGCAAATCGCTCGATCCCGCCGGCAACATCCGATCGAAACTTTCACAGCGTCTATTCGATGAGGTCTAGGCCGTGACGTCACGCAAATCCGTATTGGTGCTCGGCGGCTCCTCCGACATCGGCCGCGCCGCGGCGCGCGCCTTTGCCAAAGCAGGATACGATGTTGCCCTCGCCGGCCGCGACGTCGCCGCGCTGGAGCCAGATGCCGCCGATCTGCGCGCGCGTTACAATGTCGAAGTCGGCCTCCACAAATTCGATGTGCTCGACACCGCCGCGTTCGAAAGCTTTGTCGGAGCTCTTCCCGCGCTGCCCGACATCGTCGTCTCGATCGTCGGCCTCCTCGGCGTGCAGGCGGATGCCGAGAGCGACCTCGTCCATGCCACAGCGATCATGCGCTCGAACTACGAAGGGCCCGCGCTGATCCTCGGCCTGTTCGCGGAGAAGTTTCTCGCGCGCGGCAGCGGCACGATCGTCGGCGTGTCGTCCGTTGCCGGCGATCGCGGCCGCGCCTCGAACTATGTCTATGGCTCGGCCAAGGCCGGCTTCTCCGCTTTCCTCTCCGGCCTGCGCGCCCGCGCCAGCCGCGGCGGCGTGCATGTCGTCACCGTCAAGCCCGGGTTCGTCCGCACCCGGATGACGGAAGGCATGAAGCTGATCGGCCCGCTCACCGTCGAGGCGCCGGTGGTCGGCGATGCCATTCTCCGCGCGGTCGAGGACAAGACCGACGTGGTCTATGTCAGCGGCAAATGGCGCCTCGTGATGCTGATCATCAAGGTGTTGCCTGAGGCAGTGTTCAAGAAGCTGAAGTTTTGAGGTTCTTGCGGCTTGCACACAGTCTCGTCATGCCCGGCCTTGTGCCGGGCATCCACGTTCTTGGCATCCGCGTTTAGCAGAGACGTGGATGGCCGGGTCAAGCCCGGCCATGACGACGGAGAGAGTGAGCCCTACGCGCTCTTGCGCTGGAACTGGCCCTGGGGGCGGAAACGCCAGAGATATTGCGGGGCGATCGCTTCCAGCGAATCGGGGGCGATGCCGAGCCCTTCCAGCGTGAGGCCGGCGGCCTTCGCCGCATCCGACACGACGTTGTCGCGCTCGAGCAGCGTGACCTGGTCCGGCGTCAGCTTGAACGCGCCCGGCGCGAATTGCAGGAAGGCGGCCTTGAAGCGGGCGAGGCCGAACGGCAGCGGGATCAGCATCCGCTCGCGGTCGGTAATCTCGAGGATGGCCTCGATGATCTCGCGCATGGTCAGCACTTCCGCGCCGCCGAGCTCGTAGGTCGCGCCCGCCTTGGCCTTGCCGTCGACGGCCTCCGCGATCGCGGTGGCGACGTCGCCGACATAGACCGGCTGCATCCTGGTCTCGCCGCCGATCAGCGGCAGCACCGGCGACATCCGGGCCAGCGCGGCAAAGCGGTTGGTGAACTGGTCCTCGGGGCCGAAAATCACGGAGGGACGGAAGATCGTGGCCGACGGCACCGCGGCCAGCACCGCCGCCTCGCCGGCCGCCTTGGCCTTGGCGTAGAGCGAGGGCGATTCCGCATCGGCGCCAATCGCCGAAACATGCACCATCCGGGCGCCAACGGCCGCGGCCGCCTTGGCGACGGTCTCGGCGCCCTTGGCCTGGACGGCGTCGAAGCTCTGCGCGCCACCCTCGGCGAGGATGCCCACGAGATTGATCACCACATCCGAATCACGCACCGCCGCCTCGACCGAGGCCGGATAGCGCAAATTGGCCTGCACGGTGTGGACCTGCCCGACTTTGCCAGAGGGCTGGAGGTATCCGGCCAGTTCCGGCCGCCGCACGGCGGCCCGGACCCGGTAATCCCGCCGGCACAGCGCGCGGACCACATTCCGGCCCAAAAACCCCGATCCGCCGAAAACCGTGACGAGAGTTTCCGAATTCGATGCCATGGGATCTGATCCTGGGTCCATTCCTGGGGGACGAGCGCGTGTTATCAGGCTTGTATCGGGCCGGTTTGCGATGCGCAATCCGCATCCCTACTCATGATTTGACAACAGCGTCACTGAACCTTAGTAACCGCCTCCGTGCCCTAAACGGCATGCCCAGGTGGTGGAATTGGTAGACGCGCTGGCTTCAGGTGCCAGTGGCTTAACGGCCGTGAAGGTTCGAGTCCTTTCCTGGGCACCATGCTTTTCTGGATCGCAAACAAATCCAGATAGATAAGCCCTTTCAGAGTGTTGCGTTGGCCCCGACTGTGTAACAATGGGGTGTAACATTGCTGTTCAGGGTTGTTCGGCCGATGCGCCGGGACGGGTCTCGCTTTCCTCTTTTCGTGCAGCGCATTCCGGCTGATGTCCGACGCAAAGCAGTCGGTTTCGAACTGGCGATTCCGCTCGGTGATAGCTTCGTTTTTGTGACGCTTCGCGAGGGCGCTCAGGCAGTCCGGTTCTCCCTTCGCACCACAGACCCCAGCGAGATCAAGACCCGTCAGGCGCTCGCGGCGGCCTATCTGGAATCCGTCTGGGCAGCGCTCCGCAATGATGCCCCTGTGCATCTGAGCCACCGACAGGCGACGGCCTTGGCGGGCGAACTCTATCGCGTTTGGGCGGACAGCGAGAGCCGCGCCCGGAGTGTCGCCATGGTGCACACGCCCGGAGTTGGCTGGGCGCCAGACACCGACAGTCAGGACGAGCAAGAAGCTCAATGGGCGGCCGTCGTGGCGATGTGGGAGAAGGTCGGCAAGGATGGCGACCCCAAGCACTTGGAAAAGCCGCTTGGCCCTATCGTGGATCGCCTCTTGCTGACCAAGGGCATTCGCCGCGTGGACAGCGAAACGCGCGCCATGTTGCTGGTCGCTTTTTGGATGGCGTTGCGGGACGCTTTCATGAGCCGTCAGCGCAATGCGGGAGGGGACTATGCGCCGGACCTCAAGGCCGCCCGCTTCCCGGACTGGCAGGCGCCTGAAAGGGCACTGAAGGAAAAGCCAAAGCGGGGCGCCTCCAAGAACTCCCTCACCGGGTTGGTCGAGGACTGGTGGAAGGAAGCCAAGCTGGCAGGGCGCAAGCAGAGCACCTATGAGAGCTATCGCAACTCGATGGCGCGTCTTGTGACATTCCTGAAGCATGACACCGCGAGCCGAGTGACACCGGAGGACATCGTTTGCTTCAAGGATTATCGCGTGCAGAGCGGCGTTAGCCCGAAGACCGTGAAGGACAGCGATCTCGCGGGCCTGAAGACACTGTTCGGGTGGGCGGTGGTCAATCGTAGGCTGCCCAGCAATCCGGCCGAAGGGATCACCATCAAGGTCGGCAAGCCGCGCAAGCTCCGGCCCAAGGGGTTCTATGATTCGGAGGCTATCGCCATCCTGAGGCACGCTCGCGAGTTCGTGCCGGGCCGGGAGGCCCCGAAGCTGGCGGCGGCAAAGCGGTGGGTGCCGTGGCTATGTGCTTTCACGGGTGCCCGCGTGGGCGAGATGATCCAAATTCGCAAGGAGGACCTGCGGCGCGAAGGCAAGCTCTGGGTGCTGCATGTCACGCCTGAGGCGGGGCCGGTGAAGACTGATGAGGCGCGTGATGTCGTGCTCCATCGGCAGATCACCGAGGAAGGCTTCTTGGAGTTCTATGAGAAGTCGAAGGGCGGCTAACCGAGGGATCAGCCAGCGCCTTGATTCGCTTTTCTAAGGCGCCCACTTTGCCGACTTCTGCGGTGACTTGCTTCTGAAGCTCGGCAATCCATTGCCGCAGTCATAGAGGTGCGCCCCGCTGGCGAGGCGCCGCAGGTCCAGTCGGCCTGGAAATTGAGGGAGGGCACCGGGGGGAAAGCAATAACCCGCCGCCACGAGGTCACATCTCAGTTTTGGGACCCCTGAAGAAATGTTGACCGGGCTCGCGTCGAAAGCCCGTGCTACAGAATCGACATAGGGCCGGCCGCTCTCCTTTCGGGGGCGCTATTCATTCCAGTTGGCGCCTTGCTGATATAGTTGGCACCAAGCCGCTTCTTGGGAATGCAAAGCTATGACACTGCCTACTGTAACCCGCTCGACAAAGAGGCGTGGTTGCGCTGGCCGGCGAGTGGATAAAGCTGGCACAGAATGCCGAAGGTGATCGCCGCCGAGAGTAAGGCCACATCAATTGGTGCCTCTTTCCATCCACGTGTCAGATACCGCTTCTGGCCTTAAAGACCTTGCAGGACCGAAGGGTTTTGTCGGCTTACGGTGGCTTAGGCGACGTCGAGTGCCGGGAACCTCGCAATAGCATTCGCCTTAGCCTTGATGGTCACATCTCCGTAGCCCTCCGAGACACTGCGCGGCGCATGCCCCTGTATGGCGTCCAGCACGCGCATCTCGACGCCTTGATCAATGCCCACCGTCTTGAAGCGATGGCGCCAGCCGTGGCTAGGATCAACGTTCTTGTCCTTCACCACCTCGCGAACAAACTCATTGACCTTATTTCGCACCGTCTTCACCGCGTTGCGCACCCCTAGCTCACCGGCCTTGGGATCGATGAACAGATAATTCAGCTCCTCGCTTAGTATCTTAGCGCAACCTCTAGGAGCACGGCAGCATGCGATCCAACCCATGAATTGCCTGAAACGAGACTGTGTAACAAGCTCTTTGCTGAACCGAAATTCCCCTTTAGAATCAAAGAGAGTCGGTCGGGCTTTGGCAATCCTTTCCTGGGCACCATCTCCTACTCAAGCGATTGAAATCGCTTTTGCAGGGAATTTGAGCTGCTGACCGGTACATAAAACCGAGGCACGGTGCTCATGGCGTACCGAATGGCCTACATCGCTCTTCGGGTCGACTCCTCTCGCCACATGGCTGCGAACACCCGCCGATGTCCTGTCTCGCTGCGGAATGAACCGGCGCGTCTTGATCCAGATTCCGGAGTTCATGATACCAAGTGAGCGATGAACGACGTCCACCGCGCTCGCAGCCGAAGCCGTCGTCGCTATGTGGGAAAAGGTCGGGCAAAGCTGATGACCGCAAGAGCCTGAGAGGTCTCAGTGCTCGTTGACCGCAGCGCCGAGCTTGATCAGGCTCAGCGAGCGATTCGCGGTCTCGCGCAGGCGGCAGTAGCTCGCGCCACCCTGGTACATGCCGGGGTCGATCTGGTCGAAGGCCGCGCAGAGGCGATCGCGCGACGCGGCGAAAGTTTTCTGCGAGTCATTGGCTGCCTTGATCACGTCGGCGAACCCGCCGGCCTGAACCTTTTTGAGCGCCTCACTGGTTTTCTGCGTCCAAACGGCGAGTTCGCGCGCCGCGCAAGCCTTCCACTTGGCGACATCGTCATTCGCGCCCTCTGCCGCTTTGATGCAGGGGTCGGCGACGAGCCCGACGCACGCGCCGCCGAAGCCACCGGTCTTCTCCGCGGTCTTCAGGCAGGCATCGATCACTGCAAGGTCGGCTGGCGCGGCGCCTTGGGCGAAAGCCATCGATGCGAGCGGGAGGCTTGCGGCGAGCATCGCGGCGGCAAGTTTGAGCTTCATTGGAAATCTCCGTTCGGCGCATCCAACTTTGGTCATCGAAGGCCCAGCGTTGGTTCACATCACACCACGCTTTTCCCCGCCCGCTCCGCCACCGCCTTCTGTACGAAATACATCGCGACCAGCGTGACGATCGTCGTCGCGACGACGACGTAGCCGATCCGGTCGAAATGGAGCAGCCAGCCGTCGGGCGCTTGCGCGATGATCGCGCCGGCGAGCACCGAGCCGAGCCCGCCGGAGAGCTGTTGCAGCGAGGCGCTGACCGCGCTGAAGGAGCCGCGCTGGTCGGGATCGGGGATTGCCGACATCAGCGCCTGCGACGGGATCATGCGCGAGAAGATGCCGACGAACATCAGCACGTTGACGAGGATCGCGGTCGCGAGCGAGACATGGCCGAGATGGGTGTAGATCAGCACCATGACGACGGTCATCGCGCATCCGAACACGAAGGTCGGATATTTGCCGAACGCATCGCTGGCCCGGCCGACCAGCGGCCCTGTGACGATGCTGAACAGGCCGGAGACCAGATAGATCGTCGGCAGATGCGTGATGTCGATGCCGAGATTGTGCACGGTGAAGGCGCTCGAGAACGGCATCAGCATGTAGCCGCCGGTCGCCAGCAGCGTCGTGACGAAGAAGGCCAGCGTGTAGCGCGGCTGTGCGAGCGTCGCGACCAGATGGTGGAACGGGTTTTTGTCCTGCTTCAGCTTCAGATGCGCGTCGACCGGCTCCATTGCGAAGGCGATGATGACGATCGCTGCGATCGACACGATCACGATCGCGATGAAGCAGACATGCCAGCTCCAGTGATTGGCGAGGAACAGTCCGGCGGGAATGCCGAGCACCTGGCTCGCGGCGAACGCGGTCTGGATGAATCCCATCACGCGGCCGCGCAAATGCAGCGCGAACAAATCGGTGACGATCGCCAGCACCACGGCGCCGATCACGCCGCCGAACAATCCGGTCACGATCCGGCCCATCAGCAGCACGTGATAGTTCGGTGCCGCCGCGCACAGCATGGTGCCGAGCGTGAAGCCGACATAGAAGAACAACAGCAGGCGCTTGCGGTCGAAGCGATCGGCAAAGCCGGCGGCGAGGATGCCCGACAGTCCGGCGCTGAAGGCGTAGGCCGACACCGCGACGCCGAATTGGGTGGCCGTGATGTCGAGCGCGGGCATCAGGATGGCGCCAAGCGGCGACATGATGATGAAGTCGAGGATGATCGTGAACTGCGTGAACGCGAGCAGGGCGATCAGAAGCGCCTGGTAGCGCGAGAAACCGCGCTGGCGTTGTGATGGGTCGTCGATCGGCGCGGCGAGCGTCTGTTCGGTCATGAATCTCGATTCGTGGGTGGCGGGGAGAGAAACCGGAAGATGGGGTGGGCACGACGGATTTCCACGTGGCGCGTGCCACAGGTTCCGCCGAAACGGGCAGTTCGTGCGCCGTTGTGGGTTCCATGCAACAGCCGGGCATCCGGCGGACCCACCCGTCTCCTCGCGAAACAGTTGCGCGGACTGAGAAGCGGGGACACCGGGCGGCCCCCATGAATATGGGAGGACGATAGGCCGCGCAGGCTTTCGTGCATCGCGCGTCTTCCCAAAACCACGGGCCGCATGCTTTGAGAGTTGCCAAACGTCAATCGCATTGGCGTGGCAGCGGCTGGACGTGAATCGGGGCTGGAAGTGACGGCGGTCCCCATTCTTCCTCGTCTTGCGGGTTGCGAGTTTGGAAGACGGGTGGGGACCGAACATGACGATTTCACCGCGGGCGCCAGCAACCGCTTTTCTTGCAACAGCGCTCATTGCCATGATCGCGGCCTGTGCCGGCGCGCCGCAAGCCCGGGCTCAGTTCGTGTGCGTGGATGGCGCCGCGTCTGAGCAAGGCGCCACGGCGGCGGGATCAGCGAGCAATTTTGCCTGCGGACCGTCCGCTTCCGCTGCCGGCAACGGCAGCAACAACTCCGCTGTGGGGGCCGGCGCCAACGCCAGCGGCGATAGCAGCTCCAATGGTGCGTCGGGAAACAATGCCAACGCCAGCGGCAACAACAGCTTCAACAGCGCGACCGGAGCGGGAGCCATCGCCAGCGGTGAAGGCAGCAAAAACATGGCGTCCGGAAACAACGCGCAAGCCAGCGGTGACAATAGCAACAATATCGCGGCCGGCGCCGGAGCCAACGCCAGCGGCAACAACAGCGGTAATCTCGCGTCCGGGCTCACCGCCCTGGCCAACGGCGACAACAGCAGGAACGTTGCGACCGGGCGCAGTTCCAATGCCTCCGGCAACAACAGCAGAAATCTCGCAAGCGGGTTTGTCGCCAGGGCTTACGGCGACGCCAGCGCCAACACCGCGACGGGGACCAACGCCAACGCCTTCGGCAACGGCAGCGGCAACATCGCGACCGGCCCCAACTCCAACGCGACCGGCGACAACAGCTTCAATATCGCGACCGGCGTGAATACCAACGCGAGCGGGTCCGGAAGCAATAACGTCGCCACCGGCAACGCCGCCATCGCATTTGGCGCCAACAGCTCCAACGCGGCGGCCGGCTATCTGGCGAATGCCAACGGCGCCAATTCGAGGAATATCGCGAACGGCACGCAATCCAATGCCAGTGGGACCGGCAGCTTCAACATTGCAGTCGGCAACGGCGCCAATGCGAGCGGAAACGGTGTTGCGAACACCGCGGTGGGCAACGGCTCCAACGCCACCGGCGCGAATTCGTCGGCCTTCGGCAATGGCGCCTCCGCAACCTTCGCCAACGCCACCGCGATCGGCAATGGCGCCACCGCGACACGCGCCAACCAGCAGGTCTATGGCACCGCGAGCAATACCTACACGATGACAGGCGTCACCTCGGCCGCGAGCACGGCCGCGCAGTCCGGGCCGGTGCAACTCGTCACCACGGACGCCGCAGGCAATCTCGCCTCCACCTCGCTCAGCGCGCTCGGCTTTGCGAGCCCCGCGGATGTCGCGGGCATCAACAGCCAGCTCGCCGGCATCAATGCCCGTCTCAACGAGATCGACGGCAGAGCCGGCAAGGCGATCAACGGTGTCGCGATGGCCTTTGCGATGTCCGGCTCGCCGTGGCTGATGCCGTCCGAAAAGATCGCGATGAGCATGAACTGGGGGACGTTCCAGAACACCAATGCGCTCTCGATGAGTGCGGCGCTGCGCGTCAGCGAGCATGTGCAGGCCAGCGGCGGCCTGACCTACGGCACCAACGGCGGCGGATTGGGCGGCCGCGTCGGAATGCGCGTCGGCTGGTGATGGCGGGCTTTGACAATCCGATGCGATTGATCGCGCGAGCCGTGATGGCACTGGCGCTGTGTTGCGGAATTGACGGGGCGATGGCGCAGCAGAAGACGCCCGCGCCGGCCGCGGCCCCCGCGCAGCCGCCGCTGCCTGTCACGCTGGAGCAGGCGCTCTATCTGATCCGCTCGACGCTGCTCACGCTCAACGATGCCAACCGCACCGGCAATTACACCGTTCTGCGCGACCTCGCTGCGCCCGACTTCCAGGCGCGCAACACCGCTGCCGATCTCGGGCTGAATTTTCTCGACCTGCGCCGCCGCAATTTCGATCTCTACGGAGCGGCATTGCTGGCGCCTCAATTCAGCGACGCGCCCGCGCTCGACCAGCAGGGAATGCTGCGCCTTGCAGGGTACATTCCGACCCGGCCACAGCAGATCCGGTTCGATCTCACGTTTCAGACCGTGGCCGGGCAATGGCGTCTGTTCGCGATCGGCATCGCCACCCCGGAAGCTGCATCCGCCCAGCCGCAAGCCCAGGTGACGCCGGTGAAGCCGGGCGCGCCCGCGCAGAAGAAGGCGCCGTGAGCGGCTGCTTGACTAGATCCAATTGATAAGTCTTCGGTTTTCGCCGGGGCCGGCGACCGCTCCCGACCCTGTTCCCGGTGTTTCCGGTAGCCCCGATTAAGCCGCCCTTAGCGAATGCTCCCCTAGTGTCCTCACCGTCCATTTCCCTGCTCCCCGGCCGGATGCCGGTCAGTTCGCGGCAAGTCAGAGCGTTTTCGGATGGAGCAGCCTGCCCGGCAGTATGATCCTGGCGTGCCCGAGCCGTTGCCAACGGCGGCAGCCGCGCGGACGCTCGTCATCGATCTCGAAGGCGGACTGCTGCGATCTGAGCTGCTGATGGAGGCGCTGTTCTCCAGTCCCGGCCGCATGCTGGCCCGTTTCGGCGCCGGCGGACGCCCGGGTATGGCGGCGCTCACCGATATCCTGGCGCGCGCCGAGATCGACTACGCCCATCTGCCCTATGATCCCGGCGTGCTGAACCAGGCGCTGGCGGCGCGGGCGCGCGGCGAGAAAGTCTACCTGGTCGCCGACCGTTTTGCCGATCATGCTGCCGGTATCGCCGCGCATCTCGGCTTTGACGGCGTGGTCGCGCCGGCCGATCTGGCTGCAGGTGAAAACCTGCCGTTCAATCGCGGCGTCATCGCGCGCATTTCCGCGCGCAGTCGCGGCCGCGCGAGCCTCGGGACCTGGGCCAAGGCGCTACGCGTCTATCAATACGCCAAGAACACGCTGGTGTTCGTGCCTGTCATCACCGCGCATCAGTTAAATATTGCCAGCTTCGGCTCCGCGCTGCTGGCGTTCCTGGCGTTCTCGGCCTGTGCGTCCGGCGCCTATCTGATGAACGACCTGCTGGATCTCGCCGCCGACCGGCAGCATCCGACCAAGCGGCATCGCGCGCTCGCGGCCGGAGATCTGCCGATATCCTCGGCGCTGACAGTAATCCCCGCGCTGTGGCTGTTCGCGGTCGCAGCCTCCCTCTGCATTTCGCCCTTGTTCCTCGGCGTGCTCGGCGCCTATCTCGCCACCACCATCGCCTATTCGCTCGTGCTCAAGCGCAAGATGCTGGTCGACATCGTCACGCTCGCCGGTCTCTACACGCTTCGCATCGTCGCCGGCGCGGTCGGCGTCGGCGTCGTGCTGTCGGAATGGCTTTTGATCTTCTCGCTGTTCGTGTTCACCTCGCTCGCGCTGATCAAGCGCTTCAGCGAGCTCAGCATGCGCGAGAGCGCCGGCCTTGCCGATCCCTCCAACCGCGACTATCGCGTCACCGACCTGCAAATCATCGCCGCGATGGCGGCGGCGAGCGCGATGAATGCGGTGACCGTGTTCTCGCTCTACGTCTCCTCGTCCGCGGTGACGCCGCTCTACGGCCGTCCCTGGATGCTGTGGCTGCTCACTCCGCTGCTGCTGTACTGGTTCGGCCGCGCCCTGATGATGGCGCATCGCCGCGAGATGCCCGATGATCCGATTCTCTACGCTTTCCGCGACGGCCCCAGCCGCATTGCGGTTGCGGCGATGATCTGCATCATGCTGGCGGCGATCTGAGCGAAGCGCGTGCTTGCGCGGCCCGCCGGCAATGGCTACATCGCGGGCAATCCGAATTCGCAATTGTGACGACGTAACCGATTCGACCCGAGGTTTTGAAACGCCATGACCGTACGCCTGCATCGCGGCGACCTGCCCGACCTGTCCCGCTACACCGGAGCGGTGGCGATCGACACCGAGACCATGGGGCTGAACCCGCACCGCGACCGGCTCTGCGTGGTGCAGCTCTCGCCCGGCGACGGCAGCGCAGACGTGGTGCAGATCCCCAAGGGCCACACCGACGCGCCGAACCTGAAGGCCCTTCTGGCCAATCCCGCCATCACCAAGATCTTCCACTTCGCGCGGTTCGACGTCGCCGTGCTGTACCAGACCTTCGGCGTCATGACCGGCCCGATTTATTGCACCAAGATCGCCTCGCGCCTGGTCCGCACCTACACCGACCGCCACGGCCTGAAAGACCTCGTGCGTGAGGTACTCAATGTCGATCTCTCCAAGCAGCAGCAGTCCAGCGATTGGGGTTCCGACAGCCTGACCGAGCCGCAGCTCGCTTATGCCGCTTCCGATGTGCTGCACCTGCATGCCCTGCGCGAGCGGCTTGATGCCATGCTGGTGCGGGAGGGGCGCACCGCGCTGGCCAAAGCCTGTTTCGACTTCCTGCCGACCCGCGCCCTGCTCGACCTCCAGGGATGGGAGGAGGAGGACATTTTCGCGCACTCCTGAGCCTATCTGGAGGGAGTTGCCGCCCCGTTTCGGACACTTTCGTAACGGCCTGTCGCCAGCTGCATATCTTGCTGGCGCCGGGTACAATGCACCGTCGACCCGAACAGGCTTAGCAGGCACCCCGGAGCTCAGGTGAATTCGGCCC
Organism: Bradyrhizobium sp. MOS003; assembly: GCF_003020125.1. GTDB lineage: Bacteria > Pseudomonadota > Alphaproteobacteria > Rhizobiales > Xanthobacteraceae > Bradyrhizobium. The sequence continues at coordinate 323,651 of NZ_PYFW01000001.1, forward strand.
ACAATCCCACCTACGACGCCGCGCTTGCGGCGAAGTTTGCCAGCGCGGCGCGCCACAGCCGCCTGGTGCGGATGCTGCGGGTCTCGGTCCCGGCGACGGTGATCGTGGCCATGGCCGTGATCATCTACATCGCGTTCTTCAACAAGTTCAGGATTCCGGAGCTGCCGCTCACCGTCGAGAACATGGTGGTATCGGGCACCAAGATCACGATGGAATCGCCGCATCTTTCCGGCTTCACCCCAGACCAGCGGCCCTACGAGCTCTGGGCCAAGACTGCAACGCAGGACGTCACCGATCCCGACCATGTCGATCTCAACGACCTGCGCGCCAAAGTGCTGATGGAGGACCAGTCGACCTTGTTTCTCGATGCCCGCACCGGCCGCTTCGACAACAAGAAGCAGCAGCTCGATTTGCGCAAGGACATCTTCCTGCGCACCTCGACTGGCTACGAGGCGCGGCTGAACTCGGCGTTCGTGGACATGGGCAAGGGCACGGTCTCTTCGGACGAGCGCGTCGACGTCAAGCTGACCAACGGCACGCTGACCGCGGACAAGCTGCGCATTACGGAAGGCGGCGACGTCATCCGCTTCGAGGGCAATGTGGTGATGCATCTGGACAAGCTGGATGATCCCGCCGCCGCGCAGCCTGCGCCGGTCGAGCCCGCACCGGCGGCGCCGTCGGCCAAGTCAAAGAACAAATCTGCCAATTCAAAGTGATTTTCATGATCAGGTTTTTTCCGCGCAAACACACGCGCAATGTCATCGTCAGTGCGGCGGCACTCGCCGCCACTGTCGCGCTTGCTGCAACCGGCGCCGTCCTTGCGCAGAGCACGATGCAAGGCGTCCCCAACGCGATGCAGGGCTTCTCGCAGAACCGCGATCAGCCGATCCAGATCGAAGCCGCCTCGCTCGAGATGCGCGACAAGAAGAAGGAGGCGACCTTCGCCGGCAATGTGAAGGTCATCCAGGGCGACACCACCATGACCTCGAAGACGCTGGTGGTGTTCTACGAGTCCGGCGGCGACAAGCCCGCCACGCCCCAACCTGCGGCCAAGGGGACAAAGGAGGCGACCAAGGGCGCGCCGATACAGTCGGCGCAGCCGGGTCCCGGCGGCAGTTCCTCGATCAAGCGGCTGGAGGCGCGCGGCAATGTCGTGGTCACCCAGAAGGACCAGGTGGTGACCGGCGACACCGCTGTGTTTGACACCAAGACCAATCTCATCACCATGCTCGGCGGTTCCGGTCAGGTCGTCCTGACCCAGTGCAAGAACGTGCTGCAAGGAGACCGATTGGTGGTCGACATGACCACCGGCGTCTCACGGGTGGAATCGGACAGCGGTAAGGTACGCGGCTTGTTCGACCAGAACAGCAAATGCGGAACGCAGGGCGGCGCTGGCGCAGGCCCAGCCCTGCAATTGCCTGGCGCAAGTAAACCGAAATGAATTCAACGACTTGGTTCGGGTGCTCCCGAACCGAGGTTGAAGCTTGGCCGGTGAGACTGTATCTAGCGCGCAGGGCTTTCGAAGCGGGGTCCGCCGCTTTTCGGGCGTGTTTCACTGGGCATGAGACATCCCTTCACTCATGCTGCATCGGCGAATCGAATGGCCGGTGCGGCGGATCGCGCGAATTCGCGCGGGATCGTCGCGAAAGGCTTAGAAGGCGGGGATGGTCGATCTCTTCAGCATGTTCCGTCGGCGCCCCGCCAAGCGCGGCCGGCCAGGATTTGCGCGCCAGGACATCACCGCACTCGGTGACGGCGTCGGCGGGCTGGTGCCTAGCCCGATCCGGGATACGCCGCCGATGGCCCGGGACCAGGCGGTTCATGCGCCCGACCAGTTCCAGGGCGACTATCGAGACGATTATCAGGCCGACACGCCGCGTCAGCCGGCGGTTCACCCCGTCAGGGCCGCCGCCAAGTCGAATGGCGCCGGCGGGCCGCAGCTCCTGAAGCGGCCGGGCTTCCTGGCTGTGCATAGCGTGGAAAAGTCCTTCGGCAGCCGCCAGGTGGTGCGCGGCGTCAGCATCTATGTGCGCCGCGGCGAAGCGGTCGGCCTGCTCGGTCCGAACGGCGCCGGCAAAACGACCGTGTTCTACATGATCACCGGCCTGATCAAGGCCGATCGCGGCGCCATCGAGCTCGACGGCCACGACGTCACCAAGCTGCCGATGTATCAGCGCGCGCGGCTCGGTATCGGCTATCTTCCGCAGGAAGCCTCGATCTTCCGCGGCCTCACCGTCGAGCAGAACATTCGCGCCGTGCTCGAAGTGGTGGAACCCTCGCGCAAGAAGCGCGAGCAGCAGCTCGATTCGCTGCTCGACGAGTTCAACATCACGCGGCTGCGCAAATCGCCGTCGATAGCGCTGTCAGGCGGCGAGCGCCGCCGCGTCGAGATCGCACGTGCGCTGGCAACGCGTCCGAACTACATGCTGCTCGACGAGCCCTTCGCGGGCATCGACCCGATCGCGGTCGGCGACATCCAGGATCTGGTCCGCCATCTCACCAATCGCGGCATCGGCGTTCTCATCACCGACCACAATGTCCGCGAGACGCTCGGCCTTACCGATCGCGCCTACATCGTTTATGCCGGTGAAATCTTGACCGAGGGGAGCCCGGATGAGATCGTCGCCGATCCGGACGTGCGCCGCCTTTACCTTGGCGAGGAATTCCGCCTCTAGCCCGTTTTTGGGTTTCGTCAAGGCGTGTACATCGGTCTCGGACTAGGATAAGCAAAAATCGGACCAATTTTTGGGAACGGTTCTTGCTTCATGGCGCTCACGCAGAGATTAGAGTTCCGTCAATCGCAGTCGCTGGTCATGACGCCGCAGCTGATGCAGGCGATCAAGCTGCTGCAATTGTCCAATCTCGATCTCACGACCTTCGTGGAAGAGGAACTCGAGCGGAACCCCCTTCTGGAGCGGGCCAACGACGAGGCCCCCGTGGGGGAGGCCCCGGCCGAGGCCGGCCAGTACGGCGATAACGACGATTTCGGTGGCAGCCACAGCGACGAACCGGGCGGCGGTCCGGGCGAGGCGTTCGAGCCGGGCCAGGAAGAATGGATGAGCAAGGATCTCGGCACCCGGGCCGAGATCGAGCAGACCCTGGACACGGGCCTGGACAATGTCTTCTCCGAGGAGCCGGCCGAGGCCGCGGCGCGCAACGCCCAGGACGCCGCGCCGACCACCTATACGGAGTGGGGCGGCGGCGCCTCGGGTGACGAAGACTACAATCTCGAAGCCTTTGTCGCAGCCGAGACAACGCTCGGCGACCATCTCGCCGAGCAGCTCTCGGTGGCCTTCACCGGCCCTGCCCAGCGCATGATCGGCCAGTACCTCATCGACCTCGTCGATGAGGCCGGCTATCTGCCGGGCGATCTCGGCCAGGCTGCCGAGCGTCTCGGCGCGACGCAAGCCGACGTCGACGGCGTCCTTGCCGTGCTGCAAAAATTCGACCCGCCCGGCGTCTGCGCGCGCAATTTGAGCGAATGCCTGGCGATCCAGCTCCGCGAGCTCGACCGCTACGATCCCGCGATGCAGGCCCTGGTCGAGCATCTCGATCTCCTGGCCAAGCGCGACATCGCAGGCTTGCGCAAGGTCTGCGGTGTCGACGACGAGGACATCGCCGACATGATCGGCGAGATCCGCCGCCTCAATCCCAAGCCCGGCATGAAGTTCGGCTCGGCGCGTCTGCAGACCATGGTGCCGGACGTCTATGTCCGCCCGGGTCCCGACGGCGGCTGGCACGTCGAGCTCAACAGCGACACCTTGCCGCGCGTGCTGGTCAACCAGACCTACTATTCCCAGCTGTCGAAGAAGATCGGCAAGGACGGCGACAAGTCCTACTTCACCGATGCGCTGCAGAACGCGACCTGGCTGGTGCGCGCGCTCGATCAGCGCGCCCGCACCATCCTGAAAGTCGCAACCGAGATCGTGCGCCAGCAGGACGGCTTCTTCACTCACGGCGTGGCGCATCTGAGGCCGCTCAATCTGAAGGCCGTTGCCGACGCCATCCAGATGCACGAATCCACGGTGTCGCGCGTCACCGCCAACAAATACATGGCGACCAATCGCGGCACCTTCGAGCTGAAATATTTCTTCACGGCGTCGATCGCGTCGGCCGACGGCGGCGAGGCGCATTCCGCGGAAGCCGTGCGTCACCACATCAAGCAGCTGATCGATTCGGAGGAGCCCGCGGCGATCCTGTCGGACGATACCATCGTGGAACGCTTGCGCGCCTCGGGCATTGATATTGCCCGCCGCACGGTCGCGAAGTACCGCGAAGCCATGCGCATTCCTTCCTCGGTGCAACGGCGCCGCGACAAACAGAGCGCTCTTGGTAACGTTCTCTCGACCGCATTGTCCGATCGCTCCCGCAACACCGAACCGGCCTGATTGCGCTGGCGCGAAATCGCGCTACTCTCCTTCCATTCGCGACCGATCCAATCTTGGCAAGCAAACCAAGCGAGGCATCACATGACTCTTCGGATTTCGGGCAAGAGCGTCAATGTCGGCGAGGCCCTTCGCGGCCGCGTGACCGACCGGACTGAAGAGGTCCTGCGCAAATATTTCGACGGCAATTACTCCGGCCACATCACGCTCAGCAAGGACGGCTTCGGTTTTCGCACCGACTGCGCGCTGCATCTGGATTCCGGCATCACGCTGGAAGCCGATTCGAACGCGCCGGATGCCTATGCCAGCGCCGACATGGCTCTCGTGATGATCGAGAAGCGCCTCAAGCGCTACAAGAGCCGTCTCAAGGACCGGTCGGCCCGCAAGGCCCATGTCGCCTCCGCTGCGCTCGCCGCCATGGACGCCACGGCGTACGTGCTGGAGGCGCCGGGTGAAGGCGAGGACGAGGAGGAGGTCACCGGCTACAGCCCGGTCATCATCGCCGAATCGACCACCTCGCTGAAGCCGCTGTCGGTCAGCGAGGCCGTCATGGAACTCGACCTGAGCGGGGCGCCCTGTCTGGTCTTTCAACACGGCTCAAGCGGCCGGGTGAACATCATTTATCGGCGGGCTGACGGCAATGTCGGCTGGATCGACCCGCCTGGTGGGAAACCGGACGGCAAGGTGGGTAATTAGGCGAAACTGGAGCCCCGTAGGATCCCCAGGCCTTAACAATGACCGTGGCAAAGCCGCACGCGGGAGTTGGCACCGGGATTGCGTTGGAGTAGAAGCGCCCCACATCAGGATCAGGGCTAAGTCCCCCACCTGCTTCACCTTCTCGCGCCGGCCCGGCGTGGTGTCTCTCCAAGCCGGCCAATTCGGAACCTGACGGTTTAATTCACCTCGGAAACCCTCCATGCCGATTACCGATCTGGTCGCACCCGAGGCGATTCTCCCGGCATTGAAGGTCAACAACAAGAAGCAGGCCCTGCAGGAGCTCGCGGCCAGGGCCGCCGAACTGACCGGGCAGAACGAGCGCTCGGTGTTCGAAGTGCTGCTGCAGCGGGAGAAGCTCGGCACCACCGCGGTCGGCTATGGCGTCGCGATCCCTCACGGCAAGCTCCCCAAGCTCGAGAAGATCTTCGGCCTGTTCGCGCGGCTCGACCGCCCGATCGATTTCGAGGCGATGGATGGCCAGCCGGTCGATCTGGTTTTCCTGCTGCTCGCCCCCGAAGGCGCCGGCGCCGATCACCTCAAGGCGCTCGCCCGCATCGCCCGCCTCCTGCGCGACCAGGACATCGCCAAGAAGCTCCGCGCCTCGCGCGACGCGCAGGCGATCTATTCGGTGCTGGCGCTGCCGCCGGCGACCGCGGCGTAATCGTCGCTCGCTGACTGCGAGCTTCTTCGCTCACTCTCGTGCCCCGGACGCAGCGCTTCTTCAGCGGTGCGCTGCAGGGCCGGGGCAGGGTGTCGCGTGGTTCGCGCCTCAGTCTCCGTCATTGCGAGCGCAGCGAAGCAATCCAAAGCTCCGCGAACGCACTCTGGATTGCTTCGTCGCAAGTGCTCCTCGCAATGACGAGGTCGCGCCATCATCACACCAATGAAAACGGGCACGCCTTCGGAGGAAGGCGTGCCCGCTTGAAACTCTATCCGTTCGAAGCGCTAATTCAGTGCACGCTCACCGCTTGCAGCTCGTTGCTCCAGGCGTTGGCGACCGCGGCTTCGCGGCTGTCGGTCAGCATGATCGGCGTGCCGTCGGCGGCGTGGAGCGCGAAGAGCTTGAGGCCCGGCGCGATTTTCGGCGCTTCGGGAAACAGGCCCGGCACGTCTTCCGAGCGGATCTGCTTCACATAGGCGATATGGCCTTCGCCGAGGGTTGCCAGCGTCTCGGGCGAGACATTCTTGGCTTCGTATTCGAACGCAACGTGACCTTCACTCATGGTCTCGACTCCTCTGGAACACTAAGCGGTCGAGTCCGCTACTCGTTCCATTATTCGTGCTCATTGATAGCGATTGTCTTAACGATCCTCTCCGGTTCAGGCCGGGCCAGATCGATCGACAACAACCCGTTCTTCAGATCCGCACCCAGCACCAGCATCCCCTCCGCCAGCACGAAAGTGCGCTGGAAGTGGCGCGCGGCGATGCCGCGATGGATGTATTGCCGGGTCTTGTCGTCCTGCTGGCGCCCGCGGATCACGAGCTGGTTTTCCTCAATGGTTACATCGAGTTGGTCGCGCGTGAATCCGGCGACCGCCAGCGTGATACGCAACCGCTCGGGCTGGCCGTCCGCGCCGCCGCACCTCTCGATATTGTAGGGAGGGTAGCCGTCGGCGCCTTTGACGACGCGATCGAGCACGCGCTCAATCTCGTCGAAGCCCAGGAGGAACGGACTGGATAACGTAGGAACACGAGACATAGTTTACAAAGTCCTCGCAAAGCGACTTTGGTGCATCAGGGCCCGTAGTGGCACCCCTTGATGAGCAATATGGGCACGTTCCCGTGTTGGTTCAAGCAGGTAGCCGGGCTGCTGTGGATCGGCGCATCGCGCAGTCAGTTGCTCGCGGATCGACATGGCCGGGCATGTCCCGGCCATCCACGACCTTGCTCGTTGCACTGACAACGTGGATGCCCGGGACAAGCCCGGGCATGACGAATCTGTCGCGGATTCTCTCAACGAAAACAAAGCCCCTTCTAATGTGCATGGGGTTGTTTTCGCATTTTTTAGTTGGGAGCCTCGGACCCCTCCTCAGGCTTCGAGCCGCGTGCGGCCGTCACCGCTGAACAGATGCAGCTTGTTGCGCAGCGCTGCGACGCGGATTTTCGCGCCGATCGCGGGGGCCTCGGTTCCGGGAATGCGGACGATGATCTCGCCGGGCGGCAGCTCGCCGGGCGTGGCGGCAACGCGCTGCTCTTCCGGCTCGCGCGAGCCATAGATGAAGGTTTCGGCGCCGACGCGCTCGATCGCCTCCACGGTCAGCGGCAAAGCGACGCCGCCGGCCGGGGTTTGGTCGGTGATGACGAAATCTTCCGGGCGGATGCCGAGAATGCCGGCTTCGCCCGCGCCACCGAGCTGCGATCTGATCTCCTCGGGGCGCGTCGACATCAAATTCATCGGGGGAGCACCGATGAAGGAGGCGACGAAGGTGGTCGCCGGCTTCTCGTAGATCGCCAGGGGATTGCCGACCTGCTCGACCTGGCCGCCGTTCATCACGACGAGAATGTCGGCGAGGGTCATCGCCTCTAACTGGTCATGGGTGACGTAGATCGACGTGGTGTTGAGCCGGCGCTGCAATTTGCGGATCTCGACGCGCATCGCGATGCGCAGCTTGGCGTCGAGATTGGAGAGCGGCTCGTCGAACAGGAACACCTTCGGCTGGCGCACGATGGCGCGGCCCATGGCGACGCGCTGGCGCTGGCCGCCGGAAAGCTGGCGCGGCTTGCGATCCAGCATCGAGGTGAGCTCGAGCACGCGCGCGGCTTCGTCGACGCGGGACTTGATCTCGGCCTCCTTCATGCCGCGGTTGCGCAGGCCGTAGGCCATGTTGTTGAAGACGCTCATATGCGGATAGAGCGCGTAGTTCTGGAACACCATCGCGATGTCGCGATCGGCGGGCTCGATCTGGTTGACGACACGGCCGCCGATGTCGATCTCACCGCTCGTGATCGTCTCGAGCCCTGCGACCATGCGAAGCAAGGTAGACTTGCCGCAGCCGGAGGGCCCGACCAGCACGCAGAACTGTCCGTCGCCGACATCGACGTTGACGCCCTTGATGGCTTCGAAGCCGCCGGGATAGGTCTTGCGGACGTTGCGCAGGGTGACGTTAGCCATGAAAACTCGCTTGTTACTTTTCCGTCTCGACCAGCCCGCGCACGAACAGTTTCTGCATCACGACGACGACGAACACCGGCGGCAGCATGGCCAGCACGGCGGTCGCCATCACGATCGGCCATTCGGTCAGCGCGTCGGTGGTGGTGATCATCTTGCGGATGCCGACCTGGATGGTCTGCATGTCGTCGCGGGTCGTGATCAGCAGCGGCCAGAGATATTGATTCCAGCCGAGGATGAACAGAATCACGAACAGCGCCGCCATGTTGGTGCGCGACAGCGGCAGCAGCGTATCCCAGAAGAAGCGCAGGGGACCCGCGCCGTCGATGCGCGAGGCTTCCAGGAGCTCGTCCGGCACCGTCATGAAGAATTGCCTGAACAGCAGCGTTGCGGTGGCGGAGGCGATCAGCGGCAGCGCCAGGCCCGCATAGCTGTCGAGCATGTGCAGATCGGCGACGATCTTGTAGGTCGGATAGATGCGGACTTCGACCGGGAGCATCAGGGTGATGAAGATGATCCAGAAGATCGCCATCCGGAACGGAAAGCGGAAATACACGATCGCATAGGCCGAGATGATCGAGATCGCGATCTTGCCGATCGCGATCAGCAGCGCCATCACCAGCGAGTTCAGCATCATGTTGCCGACGGGCTCGCGGGTCGAGCCGCTCGTGCCGACGAAGATGGTCTGGTAATAGGTCTCGAAGAAATGACCGCCCGGCAACAGCGACATCTGCCCGTTCGCGATCAGCGCGTTGTCCTGGGTCGAGGCGATGAACGCGATGTAGACCGGGAAGGCGACGATCGCGATTCCGATCCAGAGAATGATGTGGGCGATATAGCGTCGAAAGCCCTCTTCCTCGACCATCAGTAAGTCACCTTGCGTTCGACGAAGCGGAATTGGATTCCCGTCAGCACGATGACCATGATCATCAGGATCACCGATTGCGCCGCGGAGCTGCCGAGATTGCCGCCGAGCAGGCCGTCTGAATAGACCTTGTAGACCAGCGTCACCGTCGAGGTGCCGGGACCGCCGCGGGTCATGGTGTCGATGATGCCGAACGTGTCGAAGAAGGCGTAGACGATGTTGACGACCAGCAGGAAGAAGATGGTCGGCGACAGCAGCGGGAAGGTTACGGTCCAGAACCGGCGCATCGGACGCGCACCGTCGATCGCGGCGGCTTCGAGCACGCTTTTCGGTATCGCCTGCAGGCCGGCGAGGAAGAACAGGAAATTATACGAGATCTGCTTCCAGGCGGCGGCGAGGATGATCAGCGTTGCCGCCTGGTCGCCGTCGAGCAGCGGATTCCAGTCGACCCCCATCGCGCGCAAATAGCGCGCGATGATGCCCAGCGAGGGATGCAGCATGAAGATCCAGAGCACGCCCACGACCGGCGGCGCCACTGCATAGGGCCAGATCAGGAGGGTGCGGTAGAGCATCGAGCCGCGCAGCGGCTTGTCCGCCATGACGGCGAGCAGCAGCGCAAAGGACAGCGACGAGACGGCGATCGCGAACGAGAACAAGAAGGTCCGGACGATCGACTCGAAATAGGCGGGATCCCTGAACAGCTCGATGTAATTGTCGAACCAGACGAAGGTGGTCGAGAGACCGAAGGCGTCCTGCAGCAGGAAAGACTGGATCACGGCCTGCAAGGCCGGCCAGTAGAAGAAAATCAGGACGATCGCGAGCTGCGGTGCAACCAGCGCGTAAGGCAATAGCTTCGATTGGAAGATGGCTTGCTTTTGCATGGTGTCCGCCGAAAGCGGCAGGCCGGGTTTCCGGCCTGCCGCTCATCGCCTCACTTGACGGCGGTCTTTTCGAACTGACGCAGCATCGTGTTGCCGCGCTCGACGGCGGCATCCAGCGCCTGCTTGGCGGTCTTCTTGCCCGCCAACGCCTGCTCGATCTCTTCCGACCAGACGTCGCGCAGCTGAACCATGTTACCGAGGCGCAAGCCCCGAGAATTTTCGGTCGGCTCCTTGTTGGTCAGCTCGAGCAGCGGGGTCTCGAGATAGGGCTGGTCCTTGTAGAAGCCCTCGGCCTTGGCCTTCTCATAGGCTGCCTTGGTGATCGGCAGATAGCCCGAGGCCTTGTGGATGTAGACCTGGCGATCGGTGTCCGAGAGGAAGGTCAGGAATTTTGCAACGCCCTTGTATTCGTCGGCCGGCTTGCCGCCCATGACCCAGAGCGAAGCGCCGCCGATGATCGAGTTCTGCGGCGCGCCCTTGATATCAGGATAATACGGCATCGGCACCGCGGTGAAGTTGAACTTGGCCTGCGCCTTGACGTTGCCGAAGAACGCCGACGAGGTCAGGTAGATCGGACATTCGCCCGACGTGAAGCGGCCTTCGCCGGTGTTGGTGCGGCCGGCATAGTCGTAGGTCTTGTCCTTCTGGAGTTCGACCAGCTTCTCGAGATGCTTGACCTGGAGCGGTCCGTTGAACTCGAGCTTGGTGTCGAAGCCGTCGAGGCCGTTGGCCTTGCTTGCGAGCGGGACGTTGTGCCACGCGGAGAGCTGCTCGAGGTTGACCCAGGTGACCCAGGAGCCGGAGAAGCCGCAGGTCGGATGACCGTTGTCGTGCAGCTTCTTGGCGGCTTCGAAGGTTTCGGGCCAGGTCTTCGGGATCTCGACGTTCGCCTTCTTCAGCTCGTCGAGATTGACCCACATGACGGTCGACGACGAGTTGAAGGGGAAGGACAGCATCTCGCCCTTAGAGGTCGAGTAATAGCCGGTGATGGCGGGCAGGTAGATCTTGGGATCGAACTTCTCGCCGGCGTCGGCCATCAGCTTGTAGACCGGTTTCACGGCGCCGGTCGCAGCCATCATGGTGGCGGTGCCGACCTCGAACACCTGCATGATGTGCGGCGCGTTGCCGGCACGGAACGCCGCGATGCCTGCGTTCATGGTGTCGGCGTAATTGCCCTTGTAGGTCGGGACGACCTTGTAGTCGCTCTGCGCCGCGTTGAAGTCGTTGGCGAGCTTGACGATGACGTCGTTGTTGGCGCCGGTCATCGCGTGCCACCACTGGATTTCCGTCACGGCCAGCGCGGGCGACGCCGTCATGCCGACCGTGAGTGCAAATGCGGTAGCCGCGCCAAAATGTCGAAGAGCCATCAAGTAAACCTCCCTTGGCCGTCAAAAGAAGCGCTTGCGCTAGCAGCGCCATATGACGTTCACATGACTGTGTAAGCGGGAGAAACGAAAGCAGCAAGCGCTGCTAAATGGGAAGTCGTCAAATAGGCGAAGACGAAGCGGGCAGCCGCCTCCGTTCGCGGTGCACTATCGTGCCCGCGCCGCAGTGCGGCATCATTCGCTGGACGGACGTGTAGGCCTCTATCGCTTGCGCTCGGGGCCGCAGACGGTGCCCTTCTCGACCATGGCGTCGATCTCGGCCTTGGAGTAGCCGAACTCGCCGAGCACTTCCGCCGAATGCTGGCTGAATTTCGGCGGCAGGCGTCGAAGGCTCGGCTTGCTGCGGTCGAGCCGGATCGGCGATGCCACGCCCTTGTACCAGTCCTTCTCGATGATATCGCCGCGCGCGATGGTGTGCGGGTTCTGCAAGGCCTGGTCGATCTTCTGCACGGGCCCTGCGGGCAGGCCTGCTGCCAGCAGGCGATTGCACAGCGGCTCGGCCTCGTGCTGGCTGAACACGGCGGCAAGCTCGGCGCGCAGCGCCTCGCGGTTGGCGATGCGGTCCTTGTTGCGGGCGAAACGTGGATCGGTGCCGAGCTCGGGCTTGCCGATCTCCTTGGCCAGCTTGCGGAAGGTGCCGTCATTGCCGACGCCGATGAAGATGGTGTCGGTCTTGGTCGGGAAGATCGCATACGGCACGAGGTTGGGGTGCTCGTTGCCGGTGAGCGACGGCGGCTTGCCATGCATGAAGTAATTCGCGGTGTGGGGATGCATGATGGCAAGGCCGGTCTCGTACAGCGTGGTCTCCAGGAACTGGCCCTTGCCGGAGCGCTGCCGCTCCGACAGCGCCATCAGGATGCCGATCGCCGCGTAGAGGCCGGTGCCGATGTCGACCAGGGGCACGCCGATCCGCATCGGTCCGCTCTCGGGCGAGCCGGTCGCCGCGATCATGCCGGTCATGGCCTGGATGATGGCGTCATAGCCGGGATTGCCGCCGCGCGGCCCGTCGGCGCCGAAGCCGCAGATCCGGCAATGCACGAGGCGGGGAAATTTCTTGCTGAGGACGTCGTTGCCGATACCCCATTTCTCCAGCGTGCCGGGCTTGAAATTCTCGATCAGGACGTCGGCCGTCTCCAGCATCTTGAGCAGCACGATGCGGCCGCCCTCGGAGGCGAGGTCGAGCCCGATCGAACGCTTGTTGCGGTTGATGCCGATGAAATAGGCCGCGTCCTCGTCGTGGAAGGGAGGACCCCAGTCGCGCACCTCGTCGCCCGCGGGCGGCTCGACCTTGATCACGTCGGCGCCGTGGTCGGCGAGAATCTGGGTGCAATAGGGACCGCCGAGCACGCGCGTGAGATCGATGACGCGCAATCCGCTCATTGCGCCCAATGCGGCTTCAGAACTGGCGGCTTCAGTCATGCCCTCGCGTCCCCTGTGTCGGTCATTTGATCACAGGCCTAGCGAGGTTTCCCGGTGCCAGCAATGGCGCCAAGCGTAGGGGGTCATGCAGGCTCATACCGCATGCCGCGGCATGGCAAATGGCAGCGGCCGGCCCGAGGGGGATCCCGGGCCGGCCAATCCGCAATTTCGGTCAGACGACGGTCAGGCGAACGTCGACATTGCCACGCGTGGCATTCGAGTACGGGCACACCTGGTGTGCCTTCTCGACCAGAGCCTCGGCCTCTGCGCGGGCGAGACCCGGCAGCGAAACGGCGAGATCGATGTCGAGACCGAAGCCGCCCTCGGAGCGCGGGCCGATGCCGACGGTCGAGGTCACGGAGGCATCAGCCGGAACCTTCGGCCCGCCCTGCGACGATACGAACTTCATCGCGCCGATAAAGCAGGCGGCATAGCCGGCCGCGAACAGCTGCTCGGGATTGTTGCCGGCGCCACCGCCGCCGCCGAGCTCCTTCGGCGTGGTGAGCTTGACGTCGAGCGCGCCGTCGAGGGTCGCGGCATGGCCGTCGCGGCCGCCGGTGGCCTTGGCGCTGGTCTTGTACAGGACGTTTACGGACATTGTCGTCTCCTCGGGTCTTCCGGTTGGGGTGCAGTCTCTATCGCAGACAATTAGATTGTGCGCAATCTAAATTGGTATGGCTCACATTTAATTGTTCGCAATTGAATGTGCCGTCTGCCGGGCCCAGAATGAGAGGAGATCCCGTGAGATTCTCATGCCTCGAAAACATTCGGCAGCGGACGCGCCGCTGCGGCTCGACAACCAGATCTGCTTCGCGGTCTATTCGGCCGCGCACGCCTTCAACCGCGTCTACAAGCCGCTGCTCGACCGGCTCGGCCTGACCTATCCGCAATATCTGGTCATGCTGGTGCTGTGGGAGCGCGACGACGTGCCGGTCAAGGACATCGGCGAGAAGCTGTTCCTGGATTCGGGCACGCTGACGCCGCTGCTCAAGCGCCTGGAGGCCGCGCATCTCGTGAGGCGCACCCGTAGCAGCGAGGACGAGCGCCAGGTCCTGATCGCGCTGACGCCGCAGGGGCATGCGCTGAAGGAGAAAGCGCGCGCCGTGCCGCAATCGATCCTGGCGGCGTCGGACTGCTCGGTGTCGGAGCTGGTCGCGATGAAGGACGAGATCGTCGCGCTGCGGGATCGGCTGAATGCGGTGATCGGGGAGTAGTGGCTGGAGCCGCTTCTTGGCAAACGCTCGGCCGGATGTTGACTTCAGGTACTTTTCGAATGAGACGGCCTGCTTCTCGTTACTGAAGGCGATGTAAGTCTTGATGCGCCATGCCCCATATTTCGAGGTGTGCGGCACCTCGCCGGCATTGTGCTTTGCAAGCCGAGCCCGAAGGTCGTCGGTGATGCCGATGTAGAAATGGAGCGAATCGAGGCTTTCGAGATGTAGACGTACTTGATGGCGGATCGTCTCCGCCGTTCAACCTATTGGACAGGTATGCGCTTGCCGAGGCCCGGCTTCGCCCTTCGGGCTACGCCGCGGCAGCCTTCGCTAGCTTCGCTACAATAAAGCGGAGCTGGCTTGCCGAGCCGAAGCTCGCGAAGCGAGCGAAGGCTGGTGGAGCCAGGCGGGATCGAACCGCCGACCTCTTGCATGCCATGCAAGCGCTCTCCCAGCTGAGCTATGGCCCCTTAGTCCTTGTGGGGATCCTGGTGGATCACCCGCACCGGCGAGCCCTGGTGACTCGCGCGGTGCACCCTTTTTCACAGATCAGGGCCGATCTCAAGTCTCTTCATCACCTCCGACATCACCAATGATGTCGGTTACGTCCTCATCGCCCTCTTCTTCGTCGGCAATGAAGGTCGAATCATCGTCATCGTCGTCATCGAGGGTCTCGTCGACCTCGATATCGTCCTCGGATTCGGGCACGACGGCCTTGACCTTGCCGCTGTTCTCCTCGGCGTCGGCCTCCTCGAGCGAGACCTCTTCGACCTCTGCCGGCTCCGGCGTGGCATCCGCCGTCGCCGCGTGCCGGGCTTCAGCGCCGCGGGGCACGCGTGCGGGCGCGACGGGGGCGATCGGCACGACTTCGCCGGTATAGGGCGAGATCACCGGATTCTTGTTGAGGTCGTAGAACTTCTTGCCCGTGGTCGGGCAAATACGTTTGGTTCCGAGTTCTGACTTGGCCACGGCAGGAATCCTGGGAATGTCTGAAAAGCGGTGTTTCACTTGGCTAGTTGGCGGGCCGCTGTCAATAGCGCATTACGGGAGAACGACATGCCCGTGACGAGGTGCTGACCATGTGGTACCTGCGCCAAGCCCCTTCGAGGGCGCATCCAAGGACACGATCGTGACCCATTCCGACCAAACGAGGCCGCTCCAGGCTCGCGCCAGCGGGCCCCTGACCGGGAAAGTACGGGTGCCCGGGGACAAGTCGATCTCCCATCGCGCCCTTATCCTGGGCGCGCTCGCGGTGGGCGAGACCAGGATTTCGGGCCTGCTGGAGGGCGAGGACGTCCTCAACACCGCCAAATCGATGCAGGCGCTGGGCGCCACCGTGGAGCGAACCGGCGATTTTGCCTGGAAGGTGCAGGGCGTGGGCGTCGCGGGCTTCGCCCAGCCCAAGGCTCCGCTGGATTTCGGGAACTCCGGGACCGGCTGCCGGCTGGTGATGGGCGCCGTCGCCGGCTGCCCGATCTCTGCGGTGTTCGACGGCGACGCCTCGCTGCGCAGCCGCCCGATGCGCCGGATCCTCGATCCCCTGGAAAAGATGGGCGCCAGGGTCATCTCCGGTGGTGAGGGCGGCCGTCTGCCCCTGACCCTTCAGGGCGCGCGCGATCCGCTGCCGATCACTTACCAGACCCCGGTTGCCTCGGCCCAGATCAAATCGGCGGTGCTGTTGGCGGGCTTGGCTGCGCCCGGCACCACAACCGTAATCGAGAGCGAAGCCAGCCGCGACCATACCGAGCTGATGCTCAAGCATTTTGGCGCGGATATCACCTCCACGCGCGAGGGCACGCATGGCCGCAAGATCACACTGGCCGGCCAGCCCGAGCTGCATGGCGCCACCGTCGTTGTGCCCGCCGATCCCTCCTCCGCGGCGTTCCCGATCGTCGCCGCGTTGATCGTCGAGGGCTCCGATATCGTGCTGACCGACGTCATGACCAATCCGCTGCGCACCGGCCTGTTCACGACGCTGCGCGAAATGGGCGGCTTCATCGAGGAGAGCGACGTTCGCGGCGATGCCGGCGAGCCGATGGCGCGCTTGCGTGTACGCGCCTCGAAGCTGCGCGGCGTCGAAGTGCCGCCGGAGCGCGCGCCCTCGATGATCGATGAATATCTGGTGTTGGCGGTGGCAGCCGCCTTCGCCGAGGGCACGACGATCATGCGCGGCCTGCAGGAGCTGCGCGTCAAGGAATCGGATCGCCTGGAGGCCACCGCCGCCATGCTGCGCGTCAATGGCGTGAAGGTCGAGGTCTCCGGCGACGATCTGATCGTCGAAGGCCGCGGTCACGTCCCCGGCGGCGGCACTGTCGCCACCCACATGGACCATCGCATCGCGATGTCCGCCCTGGTGATGGGCTGCGCCTCCGATCAGCCGGTGACCGTCGACGACACCGCCTTCATCGCCACAAGTTTTCCGGACTTCATTCCGATGATGCGTTCGCTAGGGGCCGAGTTTTCATGAGGCCGCGGCCATGAGCGAAGCCCTCGATCGCGATACCTTGCTGTGAGGAGGTTGGGATGCGCCCAAAAACCCTCGCTGAAGCCGTCGATCTCATACGCGCAGGTGCGCCACAGGATACCACTCTGGCCAAGTTCATCGATACATTCGACTTGGCTGCCACGAGCCTTGCTCAATACCAGACGATCGAGGACGAGCCGGCGCTGACGCAGAACGAACGGCTCGACGCTCTGGTCGGTGCCATCGCCGAATATCTAGCAAAACAACGTCGTCTTGGCCGGGTGCCGGCCTGGGTCTGCGATCCGGCCCGACGCCTTGCCGAGCCATGGTTCACCGCGTCGTCCCCGTCCGACGCAATGCGCGAATATCTTACTTTTGCGAGCCCCGCGGAGTTCGCGTCTCGCAATATTTTCACCGAAGAGCGGCCATTGCGACGTGCGCGCGGGCCGCAGACAGCCAAGGTTTGAGTGACATGATCATCGCCATCGACGGGCCCGCTGCCTCGGGCAAGGGGACGCTCGGCAAGCGTCTCGCGCACCATTACGGCTATCGTCATCTCGATACCGGCGTGATCTACCGCGCTGTGGCTTATGCCCTGATGCAGTCCGGTCGCAATCTCCGGGACGAGGAGGCTGCGGTCGCGGCGGCGCTGGAACTCGATCCCGAGAAGTTCGGCAATCCGGCCCTGAAGACCCAGAAGGCCGGCGAGGGCGCCTCGATCGTCTCGGCGATCCCGCGGGTCCGCGAGGCCCTGGTCAATTTCCAGCGGCAATTCGCAGCCGATCCGCCCGGCGCCGTGCTGGACGGCCGCGACATTGGAACCGTGATCTGCCCGCATGCCGACGTGAAGATCTTCGTCGTCGCCGATCCCAAGGTCCGTGCCCGCCGCCGGACCATGGAAGCACTGGCACGGGGCGAGGAGGCGGACGAAGCGGCCGTGCTCGCCGACATCATCCAGCGCGACGAACGTGACCAGAACCGGCCGATTGCCCCCCTGAAGCCGGCCGCGGATGCTTACTTGCTAGATAACTCCCAACTGGATATAGAAGGCGGCGTCCGGGCCGCCATCGACATTATCGAGGCCGTCCGAGCGGGCCGGTCGCGGGGTTAAGCCGCCGCCGTCATTGGAGGAAGTGCCCGCTCCCGCTCTTTGAGGTCGATACCTCGGTCCCCTGTTTGGGCCCGACGCGATCCAGGCTCCGGACATAAGATTTCCACGTATCGAACGCGCGGGCCCAGCCGGCCCGCTTCCGCTGTTTCGCCTCTCAGGCCGGAGCAGCGAGCGGTCGCTCGAAGGTTTTGCGGACCTTCCGACACTGCGTGTGCGATGCGCCCATGAACCCAACGGCCGGCACGACATCCGCAAATGGAGAACAAATGGCTTCGACTTCTGCTGATACCTATAGCCCGTCGCGCGACGATTTCGCCGCGATGCTCGACGAGTCCTTCGCAGGCGGCAACCTGCAGGAAAGCTCCGTCATCAAGGGCAAGGTGGTTGCAATTGAAAAGGACATGGCCGTCATCGACGTCGGCCTGAAGACCGAGGGCCGCGTCGCCCTGCGTGAATTTTCCGGCCCCGGCCGTGAGTCCGACCTGAAGGTCGGCGATGAGGTCGAAGTGTTCCTCGATCGGATCGAGAACGCGCTTGGCGAAGCCGTGCTGTCGCGCGACAAGGCGCGCCGCGAAGAGAGCTGGGGCAAGCTCGAGAAGGCCTTCCAGAACAACGAGAAGGTCAACGGCGTCATCTTCAACCAGGTCAAGGGCGGCTTCACCGTCGACCTCGACGGTGCCGTGGCCTTCCTGCCGCGCTCGCAGGTCGACATCCGTCCGATCCGCGACGTTGCGCCGCTGATGAACAACTCGCAGCCGTTCCAGATCCTCAAGATGGACCGTCGCCGCGGCAACATCGTCGTGTCCCGCCGCACGGTTCTCGAAGAGACCCGCGCCGAGCAGCGTCAGGAGCTGGTGCAGAACCTCGAAGAGGGTCAGGTCATCGACGGCGTGGTCAAGAACATCACCGATTACGGTGCGTTCGTTGATCTCGGCGGCATCGACGGCCTGCTGCACGTCACCGACATCGCGTGGCGCCGCGTCAACCACCCGACCGAGGTGCTCTCGATCGGCCAGACCGTGAAGGTCAAGATCATCAAGATCAACCACGAGACGCACCGCATCTCGCTGGGCATGAAGCAGCTGCTGGACGATCCGTGGCAGGGCATCGAAGCCAAGTACCCGCTGGGTGCCCGCTTCACCGGCCGCGTCACCAACATTACCGACTACGGTGCGTTCGTCGAGCTCGAGCCGGGCATCGAAGGCCTGATCCACGTCTCCGAGATGTCGTGGACCAAGAAGAACATGCACCCCGGCAAGATCGTTTCGACCTCGCAGGAAGTCGAAGTGCAGGTGCTGGAAGTCGATTCCGTCAAGCGCCGCATTTCGCTCGGCCTCAAGCAGACCATGCGCAACCCCTGGGAGGTCTTCGTCGAAGGTCACCCGACCGGTTCGACGGTCGAGGGCGAGGTCAAGAACAAGACCGAGTTCGGTCTGTTCCTGGGTCTCGAAGGCGACGTCGACGGCATGGTCCATCTCTCCGACCTCGACTGGAAGCTTCCGGGCGAGCAGGTGATCGACAACTACAAGAAGGGCGACATGGTGAAGGCCGTGGTGCTCGATGTGGACGTCGAGAAGGAGCGCATCTCGCTCGGCATCAAGCAGCTCGAAGGCGACCCCTTCGCCGAGCCGGGCGATGTCAAGAAGGGCGCGGTCGTGACCTGCGAAGTGCTCGAAGTGAAGGAAAGCGGTATCGAGGTGAAGATCGCCGGTACCGACTTCACCACCTTCGTCAAGCGCTCGGAGCTTGCCCGTGATCGCAACGACCAGCGCGCCGAACGCTTTGCCGTCGGCGAGAAGGTCGATGCCCGCGTGATCCAGTTCGACAAGAAGGCCCGCAAGGTCCAGGTGTCGATCAAGGCGCTCGAGGTTGCCGAAGAGAAGGAAGCTATTGCGCAGTACGGCTCCTCCGATTCGGGAGCAACGCTCGGCGACATCCTGGGCACCGCGCTCAAGAACCGCGACAGCAAGTAAGCGAAACGCATTTCGCTGCATCGAAGCCCCGGCGCGAGCCGGGGCTTTTTGTTGTGCCATGCTCCGCTGTCGTCTCGGGGCGGGCGAAGCGAGAGCCCGGGATCCGTAAACACATGATCGAGATTGGCGAAGACTCGTGGCTGCCAACTCGCGCGACAACTTCTTCCAGGGGATATGGGGCCCCGCCTTCGCGGGGACGACAGCGGAGGACGTGACGACGTACTTGGCCGCAGGGCCGCAGGCCTTGTTTTCTTCAAATTGCGCCGCAATTGATGTATCGAGATAAGCCAATGGTCACGCTGTGACGGCACAACGCGCCTGGCCTTTCATTTGGAGATATTGGGATGTCGCTCGATTCGGACATCATCGTCGATCGCCGCAGGATCCGCCGCAAGCTGACGTTCTGGCGCGTGATGGCTGCGCTGATCGCGATCGCGGCGATTGCGAGCTTTGCGCTGATCGCGACACCCGGCGCGCGCGGCACCTTCGCCTCCGCCGGTTCGATCGCACGGGTTCAGATCGAGGGCCTGATCCGCAGCGATTCCGATCGCACGCAGGCGCTGGAGCGGCTGGAGAATTCGCAGGCCGCGGCCGTCATCGTTCACATCAACTCGCCGGGCGGTACCACCGCCGGCTCCGAGCAACTCTACGATTCGCTTGTCCGGCTCAAGGCGAAGAAGCCGCTGGTCGTGGTGGTCGAGGGCCTGGCTGCCTCGGGCGGCTACATCACGGCGATTGCCAGCGACCACATCATCGCCCAGCAGAGCTCGCTGGTCGGGTCGATCGGCGTCCTGTTCCAATATCCCAACGTCAGCGAGCTGCTGAAGACCATCGGCGTCAAGGTCGAGGAGGTCAAATCGTCGCCGCTGAAGGCCGCACCCAACGGTTTCGAGCCGACCAGTCCCGAAGCGCGGGCTGCCCTCGATGCGCTGGTGAAGGATTCCTACGCCTGGTTCAGGGGATTGGTGAAGGAACGGCGTGGCATGGATGACACGCAGCTCGAGAAAGTGGCTGACGGCCGCGTCTTCACCGGACGTCAGGCGATCGATCTCAAGCTGATTGATCAGATCGGCGACGAGAAGACGGCGGTGACCTGGCTGGTCGAGCAGAAGAGCGTCAAGAAGGGTCTTCCGGTACGCGACTACAAGCTCCAGCCGCGCTTTGGCGATCTGCCGTTCCTCAAGACGGCGGCTGCCGTTACGCTGGAAGCGCTCGGTTTGGGCTCGATTGCGCATCAAATCGGCCAAACCGGCGTCGCGCAGGCGGTCGATCGGTTCGGAATGGATGGAATGCTCGCCCTGTGGCAACCGGCCGCCTCAAATTGACGGGGCTGGGCGAGCGTCCGATGATTTTCCCGTCTGACGGGCGTCGGGTCAGCCCGCTTTTTCGGCATTTGTCACGCATTTTCACGATCCTCAATCTTGATTTAGCGTCTTGACAGATCAAGGTATTTTCACGGAAATGGTCATCCGCACGCTCCCGGGTCCTATCTCTCGATGATCAAATCCGAACTTGTTCAGCGTATCGCCGAGCACAACCCGCATCTGTACCAGCGGGATGTCGAGAACATTGTGAATGCGATTCTCGAAGAGATCGTAGCGGCTCTCGCGCGCGGTGACCGCGTCGAGCTGCGCGGCTTCGGTGCTTTCTCGGTCAAGCATCGCCCTGCACGCGCCGGGCGCAATCCACGCACGGGCGCTCATGTGCCTGTCGATCAGAAGAGCGTTCCGTTCTTCAAGACCGGCAAGGAAATGCGCGAGCGGCTGAACCGCGACCATCCGGATCCCGGCGCGCCCGACTAAGGATGTCGACGTCGGGGTTTAACCGATAGCCGCATGATGCGGCCGCAAGCTTGATTCAAGACGAGCGATCGCGATGAGAAAGTTCCTGACCGCGCTGATCGTGATTCCGCTGGGCCTGATCCTGGTGGCCTTCGCCGTTGCCAACCGGCACTTCGTCACGGTCTCGTTCGATCCCTTCATCGCGAACGACCCGTCATTGTCGGCGACGCTGCCGCTGTTCATGCTCCTGATCCTGGTTGCCGCCCTCGGCGTCTTCGCCGGCGGCTGTGCCGTCTGGCTCGGTCAGCGGCACTGGCGCCGCGCAGCGCGCCGCCACGAGGCGGATTCACGGGCTGCCAGGGTCGAATTGGCCGATTTGCGGGCCCAGGCGGCCGCAGCAAAGCCGGCCTCGCAGCGGCTTCCCGTTCCCTCCGGGGTCGGGCTTTACGGGCCCATCGGGCGAGACAAGCAGCGCGCGACGTTGTAGAAGCGCCCGACCGAAAACCCCGTTTTCCGGCTGCACCTTGCGGCCTCCTTTTGCTTTGAGCCCATGTCCCTGCTCGTCAAAATCTGCGGCCTGACTACGCGCGAGACGCTTCAAACGGCGCTTGAGGCGGGTGCGGATATGGTGGGGTTCGTGTTCTTCCCGCCTTCGCCGCGGCATGTGTCGCTGGAGCTCGGCCGCGAGCTCGGACGCCAGGCGAAGGGGCGCGCGCTCAAGGTGGCGCTCACCGTCGATGCCGACGACGCGACGCTCGACAACATCATGGACGCGCTGTCGCCGGACATTTTCCAGCTGCACGGCAAGGAGAGCGTGGCGCGGCTGCGCGACATCAAGCAGCGGTTTGGCCGCCCGGTGATGAAGGCGGTCCCGGTCGAGGTCGCTGCGGATCTTGCCGTGCTGCCCGGCTACACGGCGGTCGCCGACCGCATCCTGTTCGACGCGCGAGCACCGAAGGACGCGACGCGGCCCGGCGGCCTCGGTACGCCCTTCGACTGGCGCCTGCTCGGAAACCTCGAGCTCAAGCTGCCGTATATGGTGTCGGGCGGCCTTCATGCGCAGAACGTCGCCGAGGCCCTTCGCGTCACCGGCGCGGGTGGCGTCGACGTGTCCTCCGGTGTCGAGAGCGCCCCCGGCGTGAAGGACCCCGAGATGATCAAGGCCTTCATTCGCGCCGCGCGCGCCAGCCAAGAGTTGAGTGTTCGATGAACATCGCCAAACCCAATTCCTATCGCAGCGGCCCCGACGATCGCGGCCATTTCGGCATCTTCGGCGGCCGCTTCGTCGCCGAAACCCTGATGCCGCTGATCCTCGATCTGGAGAAGGCCTACACCGAGGCCAAGGCCGATCCGGCGTTCCAGGCCGAGATGAACGGCTATCTCAAGAACTATGTCGGCCGGCCCTCGCCGCTCTATTTCGCCGAGCGCCTCACCGAGCATCTTGGCGGCGCCATGATCTACCTGAAGCGCGAAGAGCTCAACCACACCGGTTCGCACAAGGTGAACAACGTGCTCGGCCAGATCATGCTGGCGCGGCGCATGGGCAAGAAGCGCATCATCGCCGAGACCGGTGCCGGCCAGCACGGCGTCGCCACCGCGACGCTGTGCGCGCGCTTCGGGCTCGAATGCATCGTCTACATGGGCGCCGTCGACGTCGAGCGTCAGCAGCCCAACGTGATCCGCATGGAGATGCTGGGCGCCACGGTGATGCCGGTGCAGTCGGGCACGCGCACGCTGAAGGACGCCATGAACGAGGCGCTGCGCGACTGGGTCACCAACGTGCACGACACCTTCTACTGCATCGGCACGGTCGCAGGCCCGCATCCCTATCCGACGCTGGTGCGCGACTTCCAGTCGATCATCGGCAACGAGACTAAGGCGCAGATGCAGGAGATCGAGGGCCGTCTGCCGGATTCGCTGGTCGCCTGCATCGGCGGCGGCTCGAATGCGATGGGCCTGTTCCATCCCTTCCTCGATGATCCCACCGTCGAGATCTTCGGCGTCGAAGCCGCCGGCCATGGCCTGACGCAGCTCCACGCGGCCTCGATCGCGGGCGGCCGTCCCGGCGTGCTGCACGGCAACCGCACCTATCTGCTGATGGATGCCGACGGCCAGATCCAGGACGCGCATTCGATCTCGGCCGGCCTCGACTATCCCGGCATCGGCCCCGAGCATTCCTGGCTGCACGAGGTCGGCCGCGTGAACTATCTCTCCGCGACCGATGATGAAGCGCTCGCCGCGTTCCAGCTGCTGTCGAAGCTCGAAGGCATCATCCCCGCGCTCGAACCCGCGCACGCCATCGCCAAGGTGTTGGAGCTCGCGCCGAAGCGGCCGAAGGATCACCTGATGGTCGTCAACCTCTCCGGCCGCGGCGACAAGGACGTCCCGCAGGTCGGCGACATCCTGAGGGGCAAGAGCAAGTGACCACCCGCATCGACACTCGTTTCGCCGAGCTCGCGAAACAAGGCCGCTCGGCCTTCGTCACCTTCCTGATGGCCGGCGATCCCGATCCGGCGACCTCGCTCGAGATCATCAAGGCGCTGCCGAAATCGGGCGCCGACGTGATCGAGATCGGCATGCCCTTCACCGATCCGATGGCCGATGGTCCGTCGATCCAGGCTGCAGGCCTGCGCGCGCTCAAGGCCGGCATGACGCTGAAGAAGACGCTGGAGCTGGTGCGCGGCTTCCGCAAGGACGACAACGCGACGCCGATCGTGCTGATGGGCTATTACAATCCGATCTACATCTACGGCGTCGACAAGTTTCTGGTCGATGCCAAGAGCGCGGGTGTCGACGGCCTCATCGTCGTTGATCTGCCGCCGGAGGAAGACGACGAGCTCTGCCTGCCCGCGATGAAGGCCGGCCTCAACTTCATCCGCCTGGCGACGCCCACGACCGATGACAAGCGCCTGCCGGCCGTGCTCGCCAACACCTCGGGCTTCGTCTACTACGTCTCCATCACCGGCATCACCGGGGCCGCGACCGCGGATTCCTCGGCCGTGAGCGAGGCGGTTGCCCGCATCAAGCGGCACACCAAGCTGCCGGTCTGCGTCGGCTTCGGCATCCGCACGCCGGAGACTGCGCGCGCCATCGCATCCCATGCCAACGGCGCCGTGGTCGGCACCGCGCTGGTCGATGCGCTCAAGAACAGCCTCGACGCCGAGGGACGGGCGACCGGCAAAACCGTCAACGCCGTGGCGGAGCTGACGGCGGCCCTGGCCCAGGGCGTCAGGGGCGCGCAACAGGCGGCGGAATAGACCTTAATTCCGCTTTGGTTTCTTGAGTTTGAGCATGATCTTGTCGGAAAACCGCGTCACACTTTTCCGGATCATGCTCTAAGGCGGGCGACACGGCGGCTTGCCGGGCAGCGGCCCGGTCGCCATATACCCTTCAGGCGATCCGCGAGGCGGGTTCGCACATCGGAGCAAACCATGAACTGGCTTACCAACGTGGTCCGGCCGAAGATCCGCAACATGCTGCGGCGGGAGACGCCGGAGAATCTGTGGATCAAGTGCCCGGATTCCGGACAGCTCGTGTTCTACAAGGACGTCGAGGCCAACCAGTTCGTCATCCCCGGCTCGAACTACCACATGCGCATGGGCGCGGTGGCGCGTCTGAAGTCGATCTTCGACAACGAGACCTGGTACGACGTCGCGCTGCCCGAGGTCACGCCCGATCCGCTCAAGTTCCGTGACGAGAAGAAATACGTCGACCGCATCAAGGATGCGCGCGCCCGGACCAACCTGAACGACGCGGTCAAGGTCGGCTACGGCAAGCTCGAAGGCTCCGCCGTCGTCGTCGCCGTGCAGGATTTCGACTTCATGGGCGGCTCGCTCGGCATGGCCGCAGGCGAAGCCCTCGTGCGCGGGCTCGAGCTTGCGGTCGAGAAGAAGTCGCCGTTCATCGTGTTCGCGGCGTCAGGCGGCGCGCGCATGCAGGAAGGCATCCTGTCGCTGATGCAGATGCCGCGCACGACCGTCGCGGTGCAGATGCTGCGCGAGGCGAAGCTGCCCTATATCGTCGTGCTGACCAATCCGACCACCGGCGGCGTGACCGCCTCCTACGCGATGCTCGGGGACGTGCAGATCGCCGAGCCCGGCGCGCTGATCGGTTTTGCCGGCGCGCGCGTGATCGAGCAGACCATTCGCGAAAAGCTGCCGGAGGGTTTCCAGCGCGCCGAGTACCTCAAGGATCACGGCATGGTCGACATGGTCGTGCATCGCCACGAGCTGCGTCCGACCTTGGCGCGGCTCTGTCGCCTGCTGACCAAGGCGCCGGCGCAGGAGGGTGCGTCGAAGCCGATACAGGCCGTCACGAGCCCGGCTCAGATCGTATCGGCGGCTGAAACGGCGCCGGCTGCGCCGCACGCGTGAACGCATCCCCCGACAGCACGAAGACGCCGCTCGGCGAATTGATCGGGCGGCTGTCGGTCCTGCATCAGAAGCGCATCGACCTCGGGCTGGAGCGGATGCACCGCCTGCTCGAGCGGCTCGGCCATCCCGAACGTAAGCTGCCGCCGGTGATCCACATCGCCGGCACCAACGGCAAGGGCTCGACGCTGGCTTATCTGCGCGCGACGCTGGAGGCCGCAGGCCTGCGCGTGCACGCCTATACTTCGCCCTATCTCGTCCGTATCAACGAATGCTTCCGGCTCGGCCGCGTCGGCGGCGGCGTGCTGGTCGGTGACGACGAGTTGCGCGCCGCGCTGGAAGAGGTCGAACGCGTCAATGCCGGTGAAGCCGCGACATTGTTCGAGCTGAAGACCGCCGCGGCGTTTCATCTGTTCGCGCAGAACCCGGCCGATGTCGTGCTGCTCGAAGTCGGCCTCGGCGGCCGGCTCGATTCGACCAATGTGGTCGACACGCCGGCGGCCTGCGTGATCACGCCTGTCAGCATGGATCACATGGATTTTCTCGGGGACACTCTGACGTCGATCGCCGGCGAGAAGGCCGCGATCATCAAGCGCGGTGTGCCCGTGATCTGCGCGGAGCAGGCGGGCGAAGCCATGGCGGTGATCGAGGCGCAGGCCAAGCGCGTGCGCGCGCCACTGTTTGCGGCGAACGAGAGCTGGCACGTCAATGTCGAGCACGGTCGCCTGGTCTATTCCGACGACCGCGGCCTGATGGATCTCACGGCGCCGCGGCTGTTCGGCCGCCACCAGTTCGACAATGCCGGACTTGCCATCGCAACGCTGCGCGCGATTCCAACGTTCAAGATCAATCAGGCCGCGTTCGAGGCAGGCATCGTCGGCGCCGAATGGCCGGCGCGGATGCAGCGTCTCACTTCGGGCGAGCTGCTCGCTTTGGGCCCGCAGGGCTCGGAGATCTGGCTCGATGGCGGGCACAATGCCGAAGGCGGCCGCGTCGCGGCCGCCGCGCTCGGCGATCTCGAAGAGCGGGTGTCGCGGCCGCTGGTGGTCATCGCCGGCATGATGGCCAACAAGGACGCGCAGGGTTTTCTCGCCAATTTTGCCGGTCTCACCCGTCACATCATCGCGGTACCGATCCCCGACGAGAACGCAATGCCGGTCGATCGCCTTGCGGATGCCGCGCGCAGCCTCGGCATGCGCGTCGAGACCGTCTCCGGCGTCGAAGCCGCATTGCGTGGCCTGTCGAAACTCGCCTATGAAGTGCCGCCGCGAATCCTGATTACGGGATCGCTCTATCTCGCCGGTCACGTGCTTGGGCTGAACGGCACGCCACCTGCATAGGCGGGAGTGATGAGAATGTCCCTGCGTTTTGCCGCCATCGCCGACATCCACGGAAACTACCTCGCGCTGGAGGCCGTGCTCGCCGATATCCGCGCCCACGGCATCACCGACATCGTCAATCTCGGCGATATGCTGAGCGGCCCGCTCGATGCGCGCCGTACCATCGAGATGCTGATGCAGCTCGACGCCGTGCACGTGCTCGGCAACCACGATCGCTATTTGCTCGACCGCCCGCCGGACAAGATGGGCTCCTGGGACCGTCCCGCCTATGATGCGCTGGATGCTGCCCAGCTCGACTGGCTGCGCGCGCAGCGCAAGACGCGGGTGTTTGGCGACGATGTCTTTCTCTGTCATGCGACGCCCGACAGCGACGAAGTCTACTGGCTCGATAATGTGCATCCCAACGGCACGGTCGCGTTGTCGCCGCTCGACCGCATCGAGCAATTTGCCCAAGCCATCACGCAGTCCCTGATCCTGTGCGCCCACACCCATCTGGCCCGCGCCGTACGGCTTCGCGATGGCCGGCTGATCGTCAATCCCGGCAGCGTCGGCAGCCCCGGCTTTCGCGACAAGCATCCCTATCCGCATGTCGTCGAAGCCGGAACGCCGCAGGCGCGCTATGCGATCCTCGAACGGACGGATGATGCTTGGCAGGTGACGTTCCGCCACGTCGCGTATGATCACGAGGCGATGGCAGCGTTGGCACGGCGCAATGGTCAACCCGAACTGGCGAATGCGCTGGCAACGGGATGGCTCAGGTAAATCGTCTCGTGTCCCGGACGCGGTGCAGCGCAAAGCGCGGCTTCATAGAGCCGGGGCACGAGCGCGGATTACTTCAAGAGCTTCATCGGATCCGCCACCTTCTGCTTCAGTTGATCGAAGCTGCATTGCCGTGGCGCCTTGTCGGGGCGCCAGCGCAGGATCGAGGTGCCGTGGCGAAACCGCTCGCCGCTGAAATGATCGTAGCAGATCTCGATCACCAGCTTCGGCTTGAGCGGACACCATTTGGCCGAACGCTCGGTCGACCAGCGGCTCGGTCCGCCCGGCGCGTTGCCGGTGAAGCCGGGCTCGCCGATCAGCGCCTCCAGCCGATCGGTCAGCGCCGGCTTCTCGTTCGCCTTGATCGCCGAGGTGAATCCGACATGGTGCAGCAGGCCTTCATCGTCGTAGAGGCCGAGCAGCAGCGAGCCGACGACGTTGCGGCCGGCGATCTTGTTGGAGGCATACCGGAAGCCGCCGATCACGCAATCGGCGCTGCGAAATTTCTTGATCTTCTGCATGCCGTCGCGATTTCCGGCCTGATAGGGCAGATCGATCCGCTTGGCGATGACGCCGTCCGAGCCGCCACCGGACTGAGCCAGCCATTTTTTCGCGATGGCGTAGCTCGTCGTTGCCGGTGAGAGATGGAAACTGCTGGCCTTCAGATTGGCCTTTGCAAAAGCCTCCAGCGCCGGCCGCCGTTCGCCGAGTGGCCTCTCGGCAAGCTGCTTCTGTTTTGCCGTCGCGAGCAGATCGAAGGTGAGGTAGAGCGCCGGCGTTTCCTGCGAGAGCTTCTTCACGCGGCTTGCGGCGGGATGAATCCGTTGCAGCAACGCGTCGAAGGAAAAGCTCTTGCCGTGCGGCACGACGATCTCGCCGTCGAGCGTGAAGCGATCGGCTTTCAGCGTCAGCGCGGCAGCGACGATCTCGGGAAAATAGCGCGTGAGGTCCTCGCCGGATTTGGAGCGCAGATCGATGCGGCTGCCGTCGCGCAACAGCAGGCAACGAAAGCCATCCCATTTCGGCTCGTACTGCCATTCCTTGCCGCGCGGGATCTCGTCGACCGACCGCGCCTCCATCGCAGCGAGAGATGTCGATTTGCGCGTGCGCTTTGCAGGAGGGGCAGGCAATGGCCGGGACTCGTCATACGCTGGACACGTCCCATCAACGCAAAACGGCCGGCTTTCGCCGGCCGTTGTCGAAAATAAACTTGCGGGAGGCGATCAGACCGCCGACGTGATCCACTGCTGCAGCTTCGCCTTCGGCGCCGCGCCGACCTGACGGGAGGCCATCTCGCCGCCCTTGAAGATCATCAGGGTGGGGATCGACATCACGCCGTACTTCGACGCGGTCTTCGGGCTCTCGTCGACGTTGAGCTTCACGATCTTGACCTTGTCGCCCATCGCGCCGGCGATCTCGTCGAGGGCGGGCGCGATCATGCGGCAGGGACCGCACCACTCGGCCCAGAAATCGACGACGACGGGACCGTTCGCCTTGAGCACTTCGGCTTCGAAATCGGTGTCAGAAACCTTGCCAACGGCCATGGGAGTACCTCGTTCGGTTGAAGAGAATCGGCGCGACCTGGAATCGCGCCGGGGATCATGGCGTCAACCTATGAACGGCCTGTTGCCGGGTCAAGGATGCTCACGCCGACATGAATGGATGCCAGCGCCGCGTCCAGCGCGGGGGCTGAAATCTCCATGTATTCAAGGGCCTCGGTCCAGAGCAGGACCGCCCTGACAGGCTTTTGGGGATAAAGCCGCGCCAGCACCGCCCGATACAGCGCAAGCTGCCGGACGTAGGCGACGGGTGCCTCGGCCGCGCTTTTGGGCGCCGCCTGGTTGGTCTTGAAATCGACGATCAGCACCTCATCCGGACGGACGACCAGCCGGTCGATCTGCCCCGACACAAGCGCCGGCGCCCGGCCCGGCCGCTCCAGCCGGCCGGCGATGGCGACTTCGGCGCGGCTGCCGGCGGCAAAGACCGGCGCAAAGCGCGGTTCGGTGATCAAGGCCAGCACCTTGTCGGCCAAAGCGGCGCGATCGGCGTCCGGCCAGTCCGCGGCGTTGCGTGCCATGAAGCCGAGTGCGGCCTCGCGCCGGCGTTCCGCGGCGATATCGGGCAAGGATTGCAGCAGACGGTGCACCAGCGTCCCGCGTTGCAACGCGAGGGCGCGCGTCTGCACCGATTCGCCTGTCCGCACGCTGCGGCCATCCTCGGCCGACTGGCCGGACGGACGCACCAGATCGTCGTCGACGGTCTCGCTCGGTGCCGGTGTTCGCAGCCACTCCGGCAGCGCGACCGCCTGGTCCACAGTTGCCGCCGGGACACCCAGCGCGGTGACATCCTCCGGCCGGGCGAATCGGGTCACCTTGCCGAGCGGCGTCTCGATCACCTGCTTGTCCAGGCCCGAGCCTTTGAGCCCGGTGTCGACCAGATCATACCAGCTCAGCTTGCGAACCGTCTTCATGTTGCCGGGCATGCAGCCGCCGACGATCAGGCGGTCGGCCGCACGTGTCATCGCGACATAGAGCAGGCGGCGATATTCGTCCTCGGTCTCCTCGAGCATGGCCTTGCGCGCGTCGGCGACGGGCTTGGGGTCGTCGGCCTTGCGGCCGGCCCAGACCACGACCTCGCCGCCATTGCCGCGGGGCACGTGGATCAGCCGGACCCGCTGCGAATCCGCGGGCGACGACGTGGTGTCGACCATGAACACGACCGAAGCTTCCAGCCCCTTGGCGCCGTGCACGGTCATCACCCGCACCTCGTCGCGCGAGATTTCCATGTCGCGCTTCACCTCGGTGTCGGCCGAGCGCAGCCAGGCCATGAAGCCCTGCAGCGAGGCCGGCGCCTTGCGCTCACAGCTGAGCGCGAGCTCCAGGAATTCGTCGAGTGCGTCGTTGGCTTCATGGCCGAGCCGGCGCAGGATGCGCGCACGCCCGCCGTCGCCCCCTAACAGCCAGGCGTAGAAGGCGAACGGCGTCTCCTCGCGCGCACGGCTCTCGCAGGCCTCCAGCCGCCGCAGCACGGAATCGAACTTTTCGCTTCCGGCCGCATGCTCGCCGAGTGCGCGGCGCAGCGAGCCCTTGCGGTCATAGGCCAACTGGAACAGGTCGTCGTCATCGAGGCCGAACAGCGGGCTCTTCAGCGCCACCGCGAGCGCGAGATCGTCCTGCGGCAGCAGCAGCGCGTCCGCGAGGTTCATCAGGTCGATGATCGCGATATGCTCGGTCAGCTTGAGCCGGTCGGCGCCGGCCACCGGGACGCCGGCATGCTTCAGCGCCTGGATCACGGCATCGAACGCATTGCCGCGCCGGCGTACCAGGATCAGCATGTCGCCATAGCGTAGCGGCCGGCGCTCGCCCTCATGCCCGGTCAGCGTGCCGCTCTCGACCAGCCGTTTGATCTCGGCCTGGATCCGGCGCGCCAGTTTGACTTCGGGGCTGGTGACCGCAACACCGTCGAACGGCGCGCGCCAGCCCTCGATGTCCTGCCGATCGTCGGCTTCCGCGAGATCCCAGAGCTCGACGACGCTTGGACCAGCATCGCTGAGCGAGTTGTGCAAGGGATGGCCGACGTCGATCGAATGGATGCTCTTGTAGATCGTGGGGTCGCGGAAGACGTGGTCGACCGAATGCAGGATCGCAGCACCCGAACGGAACGAGTAAGTGAAGGCGACGGGGTCGAACTTCAGCCCGGCAGCTCTGAATCTGCGATCCAGCTCTCGCTTGCGTTTGTCGAATTCGTGCGGGTCGGCACCCTGGAAGGAGAAGATCGACTGCTTCTCGTCGCCGACCGCGAAGACCGTGCGGTTCAGCCCCTCGCGCGCGCCTTCGCCGGCCGTGAATTCGGAGATGATGTGGGCGACGATGTCCCATTGCCGCGGGCTGGTGTCCTGGGCTTCGTCGATCAGAACGTGATCGACGCCGCGGTCGAGCTTGTAATGCACCCAGCCTGAAGACACGCGGTTCAGCATCGCCAGCGTCTTGTCGATGAGGTCATCGTAGTCCAGCAGGCCGCGCTCCTGCTTCTCGCGGCGATAGTTCGCGGCCGCCGCGGTCGCGATGTGCAAGAGCGCCGCGCTGCGGTCGCGCATGGTCACGGCGCGGCGCTTCTCGACAAGTCCGCTGATGCGTAGCGCCTCGTTCTCGAACAGACGGGCCACGGACGGGTTGTGCTCGCCAAACTTCTTGGTCAGAACCGCCTTGCGCGGCAGCTTTTCGTCGGTGAGGAAGACGCTGAGGTAAGCATCGACCTGCGCGCCGCCGGAAAAGACCTTGGCCTCGCGGAGCCGGCCGGCCTGGTCGTTGTCGGACTTGCTGCCGTCCTCCAGCGCGAGGGCGATGTCGTCCCAGCGCGATCGCGGCAGGTAGGGTCCGTCGAGAATCTCCGTCTCGACGTCCTCGATGCGGTCGCTCGCATCGACGCCCAGCGCCGTCGCCAGCTGCGCAGCCGCCGCTTCGGCGTTGCCGGCCTCATCCGTCCAGGCCATGAAATGATCGCGGCTGAGACACGCTTCGCGCACGACCTCCTTGAAGGTGACGTCGGCGGCGCTCGCCATCGCGGTCAGCAAGGCGCGGCCCGTGACGCTGTCGGGATCGCGCGCGGCCTCCAGCAGCACCTTCAGATTGGCGCGCTCCATCATGTCGGTCTGGTCGCGCTCGTCGATCACGGCAAAGCGCGCGGGTACGTTGGCCTCGAAGGGAAATTGCTGCAGCAGGCGCGTGCACAGCGCGTGGATGGTCTGCACCTTCAGCCCGCCCGGTGTCTCCAGCGCGCAGGCGAACAGTTTTCGTGCGTCGCGGCGAATTTTCGCGCTGGGATGCGGGATGCCGACCGCGCGGATCGCTGCGTCGAGCCCAGCATCGTCCAGCGTCACCCAATGTCCCAGCGTGGTGAACACGCGCTCGGCCATGTTCGCGGCGGCCGCCTTGGTGAAGGTGATGCAGAGGATCTTTTCCGGCGGCACGCCCGATAGCAGCAGGCGGATCACCCGCTGCACCAGCACATGCGTCTTGCCCGAGCCGGCATTGGCCGACACGAACGCCGACGCAGTCGGATCGGACGCGCGCCTTTGTGTGTCGCGAACGGCATCGGGGATGGGGCGCGGTGCTTTCACCATTCCTCGATCCCCAGGCCACCGGCCGCCGACCATTCCTTGATCCGGGCGAGATCGTCATAGGTGCCGTAGCGGTTGGTCCACATCGGCAGGTTCAGCGAGGTGTAGGGCTGGTTCTCGTCGTCGAAGGCGCGGATCAGCGCCTCTAGCTTCGCCCGCGCATCGGCGGCTGCGGTGTCCGGTGGGATTGGCTCGTCACTCTTGTTCACCTTGAGCTGGACGATGCGCTCCTCGCCCGCCGGATTGTTGCCGCTGAGCCGGACATAGACCAGCTGGCTCACCGAGGAGCCGGCGTCGATGTCGGGAAAGCCGCCCTCGCGCAGGATCGTGGCCTCCAGCGTGAGCTGCGGCGACAGGCCCAGGCGCACCTGCTTGTCGCTCGGCGGCTGGCCGGTCTTGTAGTCGAGGATGGCGTAGCCGCCGCCCTGGCGTCGCTCGATGCGGTCGGCGCGGGCGGAGAGGCGGAAGCTGCGCTCGCTGTCCAGCCTGATCGAAATCTCGCCACGGGTCTCGGCCTTGATCGCTTTGACCACGTCACGGCGCGCCGTCTCCCATTCGCCGAACCAGCGCGCGATGCGCTGGAAGCGCGGCCACCACAGCGCCCGCGCCTCGGGCCGCTCCATCAGCGGCGCGAAATGCTTCTCTCCGATCGCGCGCAGCACGCGGGCGGGATCGTCCGGCAGATGCGTCGCATAGCTCTCCGTGAACTCGCCAATCGCATCGTGGATAGCCGAACCGCGGTCGGCGGCCGAGAGTGGCATGTCGACGGGATCGAGCCCATCGAGCCGCAGAATGTGCTTTGCGTAGATCGTGTAGGGATCGCGCAGCCAGTCCTCGATTGCGGTGACCGACATCCTGAGCGGCCGGGTCGCTCGCGGCGGCCGCGGCTCGGGCTGCTTGACCGGCCTGACCTCGTTCGGCTGGTCCAGTGCGCCCGCGAACTTCACATATTTCTCGCCGGCGCGAACGGCCGCCTTCCAATGACCGTCGCCCGCAACCGCCTCGAGCCGATGCAGGAAGCGCGAAGCCACCGCCGGCGCGCCGCCGGCCTTGGCGGAATGGGTCAGGATCACCTCGCCGCCGCCAAGCAGCTGGGCGAAGTCGTGTGCGGAGAGGCCGATGCGGCGCTCCGGAAGATCGAGACCAAGCTCGTGCCGCATCGGCCGGCTCAGCCAGGGATCGA
This sequence comes from Bradyrhizobium sp. MOS003, assembly GCF_003020125.1. GTDB lineage: Bacteria > Pseudomonadota > Alphaproteobacteria > Rhizobiales > Xanthobacteraceae > Bradyrhizobium. The sequence continues at coordinate 357,726 of NZ_PYFW01000001.1, forward strand.
TGCGCGGCGCCGGTGGCCAGACGCCTTCGATCAGCCCGCCGACGATGATGCGGTCGGCCTGCATCAGGCGCGATTCCAGCGGTCCGTAGATCTGCAGCCGCGCACCCGGCTTGTCGCGCCGTCGCACCGCGCGGTCGCTGAACGCGGTCTGGAAGAGGTCGGGATAGTCTGGCAGCGTCACCATCAAGCCGCAGGTCCTGCCGCCGCGCAGGAGATCGTCGAAGGCGCTGGCAAGGGCGAGGCCTTCGCGTTCCTCGAAGGCCAGCGGGATGCCCTGCTCGTCGCGCGACAGCTCGATCATGATCTCGCGATGGCGGTGCGCGAGCTCGGCGAAGTCGAATGGCTTTGACGATGCGAGGCTCTCGATCGGCGCCAGCGCCTTCTGCAAAGTGTCGATCAGGGCCTGGATGCGATCGATAGCCTCGGCCTTGAGACGCGCACGGGGCTCGGCCTTGTGGAGCGCGGAAACCTCGCTGCGCCACAGCTTGGCCAGCTCCTCGCGAAAACGATTGAATTCGCGCAAGAGGCCAGCCGTGCCGGCAGGCGGGCGCGTGCCGCGCAGGACTGCAAGCTCGAGGTCTTCGATCGCCGCTTTCCATGCGCCAGGCAGCCGGCCGAGCCGGCACAGCGGATGCTTCAGCATCGCCAGCAGCGTCGGCGGCTCCAACCCCTTAGTGGCGGCTTCCGCTACAAGGCGCGCAAAGACGCCGGCAGGGGTCTCCATCAGCACGTCGCCGCCGGAATCGTCGAACGCCAGATTCCAGCGCGTGAGTGCGGCCATCACGCGCCGCGCCAGCGCACGGTCGGGCGTCACCAGCGCTGCGGATTTGTCGAGATGCCGTGCCTCGCGCATCGCAATGGCAATAGCGAGCGCTTCCATCTCCGGGTTGGGAGCTTCGACGACGGCGAGGTTCGTCATGCCGCCCGCGATCTTTGCGGCGACATCCGGCTGCTTCAGCCGGTCGTGCCAGACTTCCGTCTTGGCGGAGGGCCGCATCGACTCGGATGCGAGCAGATCGCGGCCGCTCTCTGCCGGCGGCTGGAGAATCTCGACGTCGCTGCGCTTGATGCCGAAACGATCCAGCAGCGCGTGCAGGGCGTATTGCGGATGGTTCGAGGCCGGATGCTCCGCGAACTTGCCGAGCGAATCACGCACACCGCCGATGCTGCGCCAGGCATCGTCGTCGAGATCGGTGTCGAGACCCGGCAACACCACGGCGCCATGCGGCAGCGAGGCGACTGCGTGCAGGAATTTCGCGGTCGCCGGCATCGAGCCGGTCGAACCCGCCGCGATCACGGGGCCATGCGGATGCGCGGTCAGACGTTTGGCTTCCGCCGCGATCAGGAGGTCGCGCCGCGCCGCCGGCTCGATCCGGTTGATCTCGGCGAGATGACCGGGCCAGGCGATGCGGGCGATGCGCAGGAATTCGAGCGAGTGCTGCCAGTAGCGGTCGAGATTGTCCGGTGCGAGACCGTCGAGCGCGCTCCAGTCGACGCCGCGCGTCACCATGTCGTCGATCAGCCGCGCGAGGTCGCCTGCGAGCGCCAGCGTCGAAGCGGGTCCGCCGACCACCAGTGGCGACAGCACCGGCCCCTTGGCCCAGGCCCCGACCAGTTGCGCCAGCGTCAGCCGTCGTTCGAGCTCGCCAAGCCGCGGCGGAATGTCGAGCGGCGTTGCGCCGGAGAACTGCTCGCCCTCATTGGCGAAAGCGAGCTCGTCCTCGTCGATGTCGCCGAGCGCGACGATGCGCGGCAGCACCACCGCGTCCGCCCCCATCTCGTCGAGGAAGATCTCGCGAACCACGCGCATCGCGCGCCTTGTCGGTAGATACAGCGTGGCATCCGCCAGCCGTGCCGGTTCCTTGCGTGCCTCAAATCCGTCGACCAGCCGTCCCTCCAGCAGAGCGGAGACGATCGTGCGCAGGAACGGAACTGAGAGGGGAACGCTGAAGACGCGCATGGCTGCCTGATTCGGAGGATCAGGCGCCAATATAGGGAGGCGGATTCAAATGGATATGGGTGAGCGGAGATCGTCCCCGTTGTTTCCCACCCCACCGCTCTCGTGCCCCGGATGCGGCGCAGCACGCAGTGATGCGCTGCTGAGCCGGGGCCTATTTCCCTTAGTCGAATTTGCGAGTTTTCTGGGTCCCGGCTCTGCGGAGCGGCACTTCGCGCCGCACCGCGTCCGGGACAAGCGAGCAGCCCTACGCTACGCTCTCCAGGAACGCCTCTTCCGCGGCGTGCACGGCGTCGGGCGTGCCGACATGCATCCAGACGCCGTCGAGGCGGAGGCCGAATAGCCGCTCCTGCTCGCCTGCGCGGTCGAACATCTTCGTCAGCGAGAACTCGCCCTGCGGCGCGCCTTCGAAAATCGACGGCGACAGGATCGCAGCGCCGGCATAGACGAACGGAACGACCTCTTTTTCTTTGCGCTTGCGCAGGGCGCCGTCCGGCAGCATGCCGTAATCGCCGCGGCCGCTATAGCCGATGCTGGTCGCGGTCGGCGCCATAAGCAGCAGGATGTCCATGCGCGCTGGGTCGAAGTTTTCGGCGAGCCGCGTCAAATTGGAGCGCACGCCGTCGATCCACAGCGTGTCGGAATTGACGTGGAAGAACGGTGCATCGCCAAGCAGCGGCAACGCCTTGACCACGCCGCCGCCGGTGCCGAGCACCTGGTCGCGTTCGTCCGAAATCGTCACGCGCGGAAGCTGGCGTGTTGCGACGTGATCGATGATCTGATCCGGCAGGTAATGCACGTTGACCACGGCCTCGGTCACGCCGGCCTGGCCGAGCTTGTCGAGCACGTGGTCGAGCAGCGGCTGGCCGGCCACCGGGACCATCGGCTTCGGCATCTTGTCCGTCAACGGACGCATGCGCAGGCCGAACCCTGCGGCGAGCACCATGGCTTTGGTCGGTTTGACGGACATCCTTCGCTTTCCAGACCTTTCACGTTCGCGGCGATCCTAACACGAGGATCGATCAGCCGCACCGCATCTCAATCGCCTTAACTGCCCGCCGTGACGGTTGTACGACGGGGCTGCCGTCATGCCCCGACGGCTGCGGAACGCGCCTTTTTCTTCTTGTCGCCGACTTTCAGGAAATTGACGCCGACCTGGTCGCCATTGACCCAGGCCAGTTCGCAGCGCCGGTACGCGAGGCCGGTGGACGACAGCAGCAGAAAGAACTCTTTCAGATGGAGGCCCTCCACCGAGCCGTCGATGGTCAGCTTGGCGCCGGTCTCGGAGACGTCCTCCATGGTGCAGTCGCGCCGCCAGGTGCCGTCGATCCCCATCATCTGCGCCGAGATCCCGCGCTCGAAAATAACCCGGCTGTTGCCGCGCTGGTCTGCCTTTACCGCCATCTGTCCGCTCCAGCCCTGTATTCATCCGGCTGCCTCGCCGCCAGAATACCGGCGCCTTGGCTAACAGCCGGTAAATCGGAACCCCGAATCAGGCCTTCGGCGGACTTTGGGGCGGTGGGACGTTGGCAAGGTACCAGTCGCGCAGGGAGCTCAGCGCGGGATGTGCCAGCGAGCGCTGGAGGTAGGTCCAGATCCGCGGCTGGTGACGCAGGTAGTGCGGCTTGCCGTCGCGGCGGTTGAGGCGGGCGAAGGTGCCGAGCAGGCGCGTGTTCCGCTGTGCCGACATGATGGCATAGAGCTCGGCGAAGCCGGCCGGATCGAAGCCGGCATCGGCAGCGCGCCGCGCCTTGATGTAGCGCGACAGCAGCGTCAGCTCGACGCTCTCGGGCACGTCGATGCGGGCGTCCTGGAGCAGCGACACCACGTCGTAGGATTGCGGACCGAGCACGGTGTCCTGAAAATCGATCACGCCGACGCGCGCGATGCCCGTGCGATCCGCAAGCCAGATCAGGTTGGGCGAGTGATAGTCGCGGATGATCCACGTCTTCGGTGCGGCCAGCGGTTTCTTCAGCAGCTCGCGCCACATCGCGAAAAATTCCGAGCGCGCCGCCGGGCTCAGCGGCGCGTTGCGATCGGGCAGGTACCATTCCGGCATCAGGCCGATCTCGATCAGCAGCGCCTCGGTATCGAAGACAGGTATGGCGTAGGTCTGATCCGCCAGCGGCAGCGTGTCCGGCAGCGTCTGGCCGTGGAGTGCGGCGAGCACATCGGTCGCCGCCTCGTAGCGCTCGGCGATCGGGCGCGGCGGGTCGCCTTCGACCACGCCTTCGCTGCCGAAATCCTCGGTGATCAGGAAACCATGGTCGAGGTCGGAATGGTGGATGATCGGCGCCGAGATGCCCTGCGCGCGCAGGCCTTCGTCGATGGCGACGAACGGCTTGACGTTCTCGGCGAGATGCACCGCGGCGCTGTAGGATTTCCCGTTGTATGTCGCAGCACCATCAGGACGCTGCGGAAAATTCATGAGGATGACGATCTCGTCGTCGCGCAGGAGCCGCGCATAGGATCGGGTCGAGGCATCGCCGGCCATGCGGCGACGCGTGGATTCGAGATAGCCGGATACGTCGAGGAATTGGCGCAGCGCCTGCAGCCGCGCGATGGTGGCAGCGCTCTTGCCGTAACCGGTGATGTCGGCAGCGCGCGCGTTCGAGCCCAGTGCGGGGCGATGCGTCAGCGAGATGTCGATGCGATCCTGCGGCATCGCCGACGGCGCACGCTCCGGCCATTCGATCAGGACCAGCGTGGCGTCGGGCAGCGGTGACAGCCCGATCTCCTCGAGCTCGCTCTCGTCCTCGACGCGATAGAGATCGGCGTGCACCACCGGAAACGGCGGCAGCTCGTAGCCCTGCACCAGCGTGAAGGTCGGGCTCGGCACTTCCAGCGTCTCGTCGCCGGCGAGGTAGCGGATCAGCGCGCGGGCGGCCGCTGTCTTGCCGGCGCCGAGATCGCCGGTGAGCGTGATGACGTCGCCGGGGCCGACCAGCAGCGCGAGGTCGGCCATCAATTGCGCAGTGGCCGTCTCGTTGTGAAGCGCGACGGAGAATGTGGTGGGCGCGCTCATTCGGCGGCGTCGCGATGCGCCGCCTGGTCGGTCGGGAAGTCACAGATCACGACCGTGCCCCGGCCGACGATCGAATCCACCCGCACGTTACCGCCATGCAGCTCGACGAAGGAGCGCACCAGCGACAGGCCGAGCCCGGCGCCGCGGTGACGCGAGCCCTGCGAGCGGCTTTCGAACCAGTTGAACACCTTGTCCTTCATGTCGGCAGGTATTCCAGGCCCGGAATCTGTCACGGTGAAGACCACGCTGCGCTCGGTGCGCCGCGCGCTGATGCCGACGGTGGAATCCTGTGGAGAAAACCCGACGGCGTTGGCGAGGAGGTTATAGAGCACCTGCACCACGCGCTTCTCGTCGCCGGAGAAGCTGCCGATATCGGGCGCGATCTCGACCTTGAGACGGATGCGGTCGGTGGCGAGCCGGTCTTGGATACCCTCGGCGGCGAGCTCGATGGCCTTGCTGACGTCGACCGGGCCGAGTTCCAGCTTCATGGCGCCGGCGTCGATGGTGGCGAGATCGAGGATGTTGTTGGTCAGCGCCAGCAGCGCGTTGGTCGATTTGGTGACGTAGTCGAGATATTCGGCCTGTTTCGGGGTCAGCGGCCCGGTCGAGGGATCGCTGAGGAAATGCGCGAAGCCGATGATGGTGGTGAGCGGCGAGCGCAGCTCGTAGGAGACGTGGTGGACGAAATCCACCTTCATCTGGTCGGCAGCCTCCAGCGCCTCGTTGCGCTCGCGCAGCGCGCGCTCGACGTTCTCGGTGTCGGTGATGTCCTGGAAGGTCAGCATGGTGGCGCCGTCATGCAGCGGCCGGATCATGCCGTCGAGCACGCTGCCGTCCTTGCGCTCCAGCTTGAGCGGCACGTCGGCGCGGCTCTCGATCGAGGTGACGGCCTCGCGGATCTGGCGCCAGACCGTGGGGTCGTCGAACAGCTGATGGCACCAGCCTTCCACCGTCTGGATGTGCGGCTCGTCGCGCATGGCATCGCTCGACAGCTTCCACATCCGGACGAAGGCCGGATTGAACAATTGCGCCTTGCCGTTGCTGCCGAACACCGCGACGCCCTCGGCGAGGCTGTCCAGCGTCTCGCGCTGGACCCGGATCATGCCGTCGAAGCGGCGGGCGAGCTCCAGGCTCTCGGTGACGTCGTCGAACAGATAAGTGACGCCGCCTTCCGGGTTCGGCGTGGTGACCACCGAGAGCGCGCGGCCGTCGGGCAGGTACCAGGTGTCCTTGGTGGTCTCGACCGCGCGATAGGCCTCGTGCAGCTTGGATTTCCAGGCGCGGAAGTCCGGCTGCTCCGGCAGCTTTCGCGCAGCGCGGAGCTTATCCAGCACGCTGGAATCGTCGGGATTGGCGTCGAGGAAGGTGCGGTCGAGGTCCCACAGCCGGCGGTAGGAATCATTGTAGAAGGCGAGCCGGCGCTGACCGTCGAACACGGCAACGCCGGAGGAGAGCTGGTCGAGCGTACGGCGATGCGCCTCCGCCATCCGCACCAGCGCCGAGCTGAGCGCATCCGCCTCGCTGGCGTCGATGGCGACGCCGACGCTGCCGCGGCCGACATTGACCGCGCGCACGTCGTAGATTCGGCGCTCGCCGCTGACCACGATCGGCAGCCGCGCGTTGAAATTGGCGGTGTCCTTCAGTCCCCGCTCCATCGCGGTGCGGTCGGCGCTGTCGAGCAGCTCCAGCTTGCGCTCCTGCGCATCGGTGACGTTGTTCGCCTCGGTGGCGCGGACATAGGCCGGGTTGGCGTAGGTCAGCGCCCCGTTCTCGCCCTTGGCCCAGATCGGCCAGGGTGCGTTGGCGGCGAAGCCGCGCAGCATCTCGGTCTCGTCGGAGAGTGCGTTGTAGCGAAGATTGGTCTCGGCCAGATCGCGGCGCAGTCCCGAGAGTTCGCGAATCCGGACAATGGCCTGGCCGCCGATGGCGCGGCCGATGGCCTCGAGCGTGTGGCCATGCGCGGTCGTGAGGGTCAGCTGGAACCCGTCGCCGCGGTCACGCAGCGCGTCGACGGCATGATCCATCTGGAGCGCGGGTTCCGGCGGCAGCCAGGTTCCGAAGGCGAGCACGCGTTGCGGCGAGGAGTCGCGCGGCAGCACCAGCGAGACGTCGCCGGAGATCTGCGCGCGACTGTCGCCTGCGGGCCAGGAGATCAGGATCTGCGGCTCGGCAAACAGCAGGGCGCCGAAGCGGTCGGCCTGGAGCTGGAGTTCCCCGATTCGGGCACGCAGCCGCGCCTCGTTCTTCGCCGTGCGCACGCGCGTGCGCATCAACAGGATCGCGGCCATCACCGAGAAACCGAGCAAGGCCAGCGCGGTGGCGAGCACCGCGAGTTCCTGCCGGTTGAAATCCAGCATGATGGAGAGGGTGTCGATGAGGTCGGCCGCCTCGGCCGGCGCAGCCGGCAGCAGCGCTGCAAGAGCGCTTCCCAACAGGCCGTTGCGCACGAGCGATGTGCACGACAGCAGCGTCCGACGCATCGACACGATCACGCCTGACATAGTTGCCCCAAGACCGCACGAATTTACACGCGGCGACCCCCGTCGCGTGCGAATCAAACGACAATACCCTCACCGTGACTCCGCCGGTAAGAGTCCAGATCGTGAACGCAAAGGCGGCCTCTAAAAAATGCCGGGCGAGGGGTTCCAACTCATGTGAGTCGTCGGGATGATTCGGCTGGAGCTGTCGTGCGTTAGCGGCCGGTCGAGCCGAATCCGCCGGCGCCGCGATCGGTCACGGACAATGTCGCGACGGGAACCAGCGCGGCCTGCACCACGGGGGCGATCACCATCTGAGCGATGCGCTCGCCGCGCTTGATCACGAACGGCGCCGCGCCGTGGTTGATCAGGATCACCTTGATCTCGCCGCGATAATCCGCGTCGATCGTACCCGGCGAGTTCAGCACGGTGACACCGTGCTTGGCGGCAAGCCCCGAGCGCGGCCGCACCTGCGCCTCGTGCCCGCCCGGCAGTGCGATCGCAAGGCCGGTCGGCACCAGCGCATATTGACCGGGGGCGAGCGTCATCGGCTCGCTCTCAGGCACCGCGGCCATCAGATCGAGCCCTGCGGCGTCAGCCGTTTGATAGGCCGGCAGTGCCAGGCCTTCGGCGTGTGCCAGTTGCTGCAGTTCGACGGTGACCTCGGTGCTCAAGATGCTGACTCCCGGGATTTGCCGGTCACGCTTTTGGCAACATGCGCGACCAGCTCGATGGCGACCTGTTCCTTGGTCATCCCCGGCCAGGAATCAACCGTGATCTCGCCGTTCCTCTCGGCATTCTTGCTGATGAGGTGCACGGTGTTGCGGTCACCGCCCATCACGCCGGTGGCGGGCGACACGTCATTGGCGACGATCCAGTCGCAGCCCTTGCGGGCAAGTTTCGACTTGGCGTTGTCGATCAGGTGCTCGGTCTCGGCGGCAAAGCCGATTACCAGCGGCGGACGTGCGTCAGTCAGCTTCGAGATGGTGGCGAGGATGTCGGGGTTCTCGACCAGCTGGAGCGGTGGCATGCCGGCCGAGGTCTTCTTCAGCTTCTGCCCGCCTTCGCTTGCAACGCGCCAGTCGGCGACGGCGGCGGCGAAGATCGCGATGTCGGCGGGAAGCGAAGCCTGCACTTGCTCCAGCATCTGCCGCGCCGATTCGACGTGCTTGACCGTGACGCCTTGGGGATCGTCGAGATCGACCGGGCCGCTCACCAGAATCACCTCGGCACCGGCGGCCTGCGCCGCGGCGGCAATGGCAAAACCCTGCTTGCCCGAGGAGCGGTTGGCAATGTAGCGCACCGGATCGATCGGCTCGTGGGTGGGGCCTGCGGTGATCAGCACGCGCTTGCCGGCGAGCGGGCGCGGCACCGGCGGCCGCAGCAGCCGTTCGGCGGCTGTGGCGATCTCGATGGCCTCGGACATGCGGCCGACGCCGGCCTCGCCCGCTTCCGCCATCTCGCCGGAATTGGGTCCGATCAGCACCACGCCGTCGCGCTGCAGCTGCGCGACGTTGCGCCGGGTCGCCGCATTGCCCCACATCAACGGGTTCATTGCCGGTGCCAACAGCACCTTGCGGTTGGTCGCGAGCAGGATGGCGCTGGCGAGATCGTCGGCGTGGCCGTTCGCCATCTTCGCCATCAGGTCGGCAGTGGCCGGCGCCACCACGATCAGGTCGCAGTCGCGCGCGAGCCTGATATGGCCGGCGTCGAACTCGCTCTGGGGGTCGAACAGGTCGGTGTAGACGCGCTCATGCGACAGCGCGCTCACTGCCAGCGGCGTGACGAATTGCTGGGCCGCCTTGGTCAGGACACAGCGGACCTCGATGCGGCGCTCCTTCAGCCTGCGGATTAAGTCGAGCGATTTATAGGCCGCAATGCCGCCGCCGATGATCAGGGTGACGCTGGCCTCGGGAAGGGCGCCGGTGCGCTGGAGCGTGGGGGCGGAGGATGCCGCAGGCGGTGCCGAAAACGGCGTCAGCGGCTCCTCGCGGCCCTCGATCAGCTCCCGCAGGATCACCCGGACCTCTTCCTCGACCGACCTGCGGTTCTTGGCCGAGCGCAGCCGAAGATAGGTTTTGACGTGTTCGTCGAGCTTGCGGATGGTCAGGCTTGCCACGGCGCCACTCCAGCGTGAATGACGGCGATGCTATCATTCTCGTGATTGCAATGCAATCAATGACCATCAAAGATTTCTGACGGCGATCAGGATGCCTATGAAGGTCGCGGCGATGATCCAGAGCGCAACGGTGCGCCAGCGGTTCTTGCGGCCCTCGCTGCGGCCCATCGCGGCGATGCTCTCGGGCGACAGCCTGATGCCCTCGCGCGTCATGGTCTCGAGCTGTTCCAGCACCTTCACCGACCGTTCGGCGATCTCGGGCAGGCGCATCAGCACGCGCGCGATGTCTCCGGTCCCGGCGAGCGCGCCCTGCACCCGGCCAATGGGTCCGAGATTGCGCTCGATCCATTCACGCACCACGGGGTCGGCGATCTTCCAGATGTCGAGCTTGGGATCGAAGCCGCGCGCCACGCCCTCGACCACCACCATGGTCTTCTGCAGCAGGATCAATTCGGGCCGCGTGGTCATGTCGAACAGGCCGGTGACCTCGAGCAGCAGCGTCAGCAGCCGCGCCATCGAGATCTCCTCGGCGGTGCGGTTGTGAATGGGCTCGCCGATGGCGCGGATGGCTTGCGCGAAATTCTCGACCGAGTGATGCGCGGGCACGTAGCCCGCCTCGAAATGCACTTCCGCGACGCGGCGATAATCGCGGGTGATGAAGCCGAGCAGGATCTCCGCGAGGAACCTCCGCTCCTTCATGCCGAGCCGGCCCATGATGCCGAAATCGACCGCGACGAGTCGTCCCGCGTCATCCAGGAACAGGTTGCCCGGATGCATGTCGGCGTGGAAGAAGCCGTCGCGCAGCGCGTGGCGCAGAAAGCTCTGGATCACCTTGCGGCCGAGATCGGGCAGGTCGACCTGCGATTCTGCCAGACGCTTGTGATCGTTCAGCGCGATGCCGTCGATCCACTCCATCGTCAACACGTTGTGCGTGGTGCGGTCCCAGTCGACATCAGGCACGCGGAAATCGGGATCGTCGCGGGTGTTCTCCGCCATCTCGGACAGCGCAGCTGCTTCCAGCCGCAGGTCCATCTCCATGGCGACGGAGCGCGACATGGTGTTGATGACCTCGATGAGGCGCAGCCGGCGCGCCTCCGACGAATAGGTTTCGGCCTTGTGTGCGACGAAGAAGAAGTCGGAGAGATCGCGGCGGAAGCGCGCGGCCACGTTGGGCCGGAGCACCTTCACCGCGACCGATTTGCGGATCCCATTGTGTGAGACCTCGCCGCGATGCACCTGCGCGATCGAAGCGGCCGCGACGGGGGGGCCGAAGCTGACAAACACGTCTTTCAGCGGCCGCTCCAGCGAGGTCGCGATCGTGGCTTCCGCTTCGTGCTGCGGAAACGGCGGCAGGCGGTCCTGGAGACTTTCGAGGTCGCGCGCCATGATCACGCCGACGACGTCGGGACGTGTGGCCAGGAATTGTCCGAGCTTGAGATAGGCGGGGCCCATCCGCGTCAGCGCGCGCGCGATCCGCGGGCCGTGCTTGACGCCACGTCGTTCGATCAGGCGCGCCAGCTTCAGCGCGAGCTGTCCCGGCGGCGGAACCAGGCTCGGATCGACCGAGCCGAACACGCCTTCGCGCGCAAACACGAATGCGGCGCGGATCAGGCGCGAAATGTGGGTGATGGCAGAGATCACAAACGCCAGCCCGAATGAAGTGCGACGATTCCGCCGGACAATGTCTGCCAGCTGACGCGGGCGAAGCCGGCGTCGCGGATCATGTCGGCGAAGGCGTTGGGTTTCGGAAACTTGCGGATGGACTCGACGAGATATTGGTAGGACTCGGCATCGCCCGTGATCATGCGGCCGAGCGGTGGGATCACCTTGAACGAGAACAGGTCGTAGATCCGGTCGAGCCCGGGCATCTCGACGGTGGAGAATTCCAGGCACAGGAAGCGGCTGCCGGGCTTGAGCACGCGATGGGCCTCGCGCAGCGCGAGATCGATCCGGGGCACGTTGCGAATGCCGAAAGCGATCGTATATGCGTCGAAGCTGCGATCGGCGAAGGCGAGCGCTTCGGCATTGCCCTCGACGAAATCGACCCGGGTTTCGAGATGGCGCTTCGCGGCGCGCTCGCGGCCCACGGCCAGCATGTCGGTGTTGATGTCGCAGACGGTGGCGTGGAAGCCCGCACCGGCGGCCTTGGCGGCGCGGAACGAAATGTCGCCGGTGCCGCCGGCTACGTCGAGCAGCGAGAACGGCCGGTCGCCCCTCGGCGGGTCGAGCGCCGTTATCATGATGTCCTTCCAGACCCGGTGCAGGCCACCGGACATCAAATCGTTCATCAAATCATAGCGCGATGCCACGCTGTGAAACACATCGTTCACCAGCGTCTGCTTGTCCCCCAGGGGAACGTCCCTGAAGCCAAAATGCGTGGTTTCGCCCGGCCGATCCATTACTCTACTCCACTGGGCGAACCATAGCGCGCCCGCCGCAATGGCGCTATCACACCGCCCTCATAAGGTGAATGCCTGACCATGCCTGAATTGCCCGAAGTCGAGACCGTCCGCCGCGGCCTTCAGCCGGTGATGGAGGGTGCGAAAATCCTGGTTGCGGAGGCCCGCCGGCCGGATCTGCGCTTTCCGTTCCAGCCGGATTTCGTGGCGCGGCTGCAGGGGCAGGTCGTCACGGGGCTCGGCCGCCGTGCAAAATATCTCATGGCCGATCTCGCCTCCGGCGACGTGCTCTTGATGCATCTGGGCATGTCGGGCTCGTTCCGCGTCATCAAACCGGACAACGAGGCCGCGCCCGGCGAGTTTCACTATCCGAGGGGGAAGGATTCCACGCACGACCACGTGCTGTTTCGGATGTCCTCCGGCGCGGACATCGTCTTCAACGACCCGCGACGCTTCGGTTACATGAAAGTGATCGCACGCAACGCACTCGAAGACGAGCCGCTGCTGCGCGACCTCGGTCCCGAGCCGCTCGGCAATGAATTCGACGCGGCGATGCTCGCGCGGTCCTGCGAAGGCAAAACGACGAGCCTGAAGGCCGCGCTGCTCGACCAGCGCGTGGTCGCGGGGCTCGGCAACATCTATGTCTGCGAAGCCCTGCATCGCTCGCATCTGTCGCCGCGCCGCATCGCGGCGACGCTCGCGACCAAGGGTCGCAAGGGTGTTGGCGGCGGCGAGCCGACCGATCATGCGAAGCGGCTGGTGAGTGCGATCCACACCGTGCTGAACGACGCCATCAAGGCCGGCGGCTCGTCCTTGCGCGACCATCGCCAGACCTCGGGCGAACTCGGCTATTTCCAGCACTCGTTCAAGGTCTACGACCGCGAAGGCGAGACCTGCAAGACGCCAGGGTGCGGCGGCACGGTCAAGCGGTTCACGCAGAATGGCCGATCGACGTTCTGGTGTCCGAAATGTCAGAAATGAGAGTGATCGCACCCGGAAGGCTGTGAACCTCTGTAAGGCGAGGATTCCACCACGCCGTCATTGCGAGCGCAGCGAAGCAATCCAGAATTCCTCCGCAGAAAGACTCTGGATTGCTTCGCTGCGCTCGCAATGACGGGTGGATGGAGCACCGTAGCCCGCAAACAGCCGTTTTGCCCGGCAAGTCAGACGTCTGCGCGCCGCCGCCGAGGTGCCTTGGCCGGGGGCGGTTCTACTGTGCATGGGGTTGTTTTCGGGATTCTTGTTCGAGAGCGTGTTTGCCCTCGCCAGAAAAACGCGAAGCGAAGCAATCCGGCCGGGCTGGTGGCCGGATTGCTTCGTCGCTAGGGCCCTTCCGGATGGTGAAGGGCCGACTGCCGTCAGAGCGATTGCCCCGCTCAGGACGTCAGTGTCGTGGTCTCGTCCGCCGCCTGCTCGGCGGCGATATGGAGCATGCTGTCCGCGGCCGAGATGACCTGGTCGATCAGCACATTGGTGGTGGCTTCGAGATCGAGCCGGGTTTCGATCCAGCGCCAGAGGCCGCGGATCTCGTCCGCCGACTTCCCGTTCGGCGCGAATTCGCTCACCGCGAGGCCGCTCGCAAGCGAGTCCTGGTGGTCGTTGCGCATCACGATCAGCGGGCGCGCAAGCACGTCCGAAAGATCGAGCGCGGCTTCCTCGGCGAGGGTGTTGGCGGCATTGTCGATGCGCTGGCCGCGGATCGGCGTCTGGTTGAGCACGAAGCTGTAGGGCCGCTTCCAGGCGCGCGCGACGCTGAGCGTCGAGACGGTCGCTTCGATGTCGGCAACGCTGGGGCGGGCCGGGATCAGGCAGAGATCGGAATGGCGGATCGCAGCGGTGGTGGCGGCGCTGAGGCCAGCGGCGGTGTCGACGATCGCAAGCTGCAGGCCGCTATCGGCGAGCATCTTGAGGCGCGGCTCGATATTGGCGACATGATAGATCGGCTCGACGACGACGTCGTCGTTGCTGCGACGGCGCAGCCAGTTGGACAGGGTGCCCTGCGGGTCGGTCTCGATCAGGCGGACGGTGAAGCCGGCCTGCTTGGCCGCGAGCGCGAGGCCGATGGCGAGCGTGCTCTTGCCGCTGCCACCTTTTTGAGTGGCCAGTACGATCGTGTGCATTTGAAGATCAATCCTTTGGAGTGCTGGGTCTCGGGATAACGCCACGCGAACGTGCATCGCTCTCGATGCTGAGCTCTTCTCGCTCAGGACGTGCCCTGCCCGATCCAAAGGGGACCGCGGATGTCCGAATCAACGCTGATAATGATGGCAGAATCGGGAATGCCAGCTAATCCGTACCATTACTGGACCCGTAATCGTGCGTGTGGTGTGCTCGCCGCCGTGAATAGAGGGACGAGCGGCATGAGCGGAAACTGGCGCGACCGGACGGCGACGACTTTCGACTGCCAGAAGATGCCGGCGGTCTCGAGCCGCGGCATGGTGGTCAGCAACCACCCGCTGGCCTCCAGCGCCGGCGCCGAGATGTTGGCCGCCGGCGGCAACGCCATCGACGCCGCGATCGCCACCCTGTTCACGCTGACCGTGGTCGAGCCGATGATGGTCGGCATCATCGGCGGCGGCATGGGACATATCCGGCTGGCCGACGGCAGCCATCGCTTCATCGACGGCCAGAGCACCGTGCCCGCAGCGGTGCGCGATACCAGCTACATGCCCAAGCCGGGCTCGGCGCATGACGTGTTCGACACCATCGGCAACGAAAATCTCAACGGCCCGAAAGCAGTCGCCACGCCGGGCTCGCTCAAGGCCTGGTGCGAGACGCTGCGCCGGTTTGGCACCATGAGCCTCGCCGACGTGATGCAGCCCGCGATCAAGCACGCCGCGCGCGGCTATGCGGCGACACCCTATTTGCACGAATGCATCAGCGAGAGTGCCGCCGAGATGCGCAAGGACAAGCCGATCTCGGCGATCTATCTGCCTGATGGCGCGCCGCTGAAGGTTGGTGAGCGCGTGGTGCAGGCCGAATATGCCGAGACCTTGCGCTACATCGCCGATCACGGTGAGACCGCTCTCTACGAAGGGCCGCTCGGCGACATCCTCGCCGACTACATGGAGAAGACCGGCGGTTTCATCCGCCGCAACGACCTCACCAGCTACAAGACCGTCGAACGGCAGCCGATCCGTGCCGACTATCGCGGCTGGACCATCCTCGGCCCGCCGCCGCCCGCGGCGTCCGGCGTGCACATCGCGCAGATGCTGAACATCCTGGAGGGCTATGATATCGGCGGCCTCGGCTTCGGCACATCCGAGACGATTCATTACCTCGCCGAGGCCCTGAAGATCGCCTTCGCCGATCGCGCCGCGGCCAGCGGCGATCCCGATTATGTCGGGGTGCCCGTGGAGAAGCTGACCTCGAAGGCCTATGCCGAGGAGCGCCGCCGCGCCATCGATCCGGCGCGGGCGCAGATTTGGGGCGCCGGCGTGTCGCAGCTCGAAGGCGCGCACACCACGCACATGACGGCGGCGGATAGCTTCGGCAACGTGGTCGCGACCACGCAGACCATCAACAATCTGTTTGGCGCCAAGATCATGATTCCGGGCCTCGGGGCCATCGCCAACAACTACATGAATTTGTTCGATCCACGACCGGGCCACGCGCTGTCGCTGGCGCCGGGCAAGCGAGTCACCACCTCGATGTCGCCGATGATGGCGCTCGACGACGGCAAGCTGCGCTATGCGCTCGGCCTGCCCGGCGGCAAGCGCATCTTCACGAGCGCGATGCAGGCCCTCGTCAATCTGATCGACCATGGCATGAGCCTGCAGGAGGCGGTGGAGGCGCCCAGGGTCTGGACCGAAGGCAACGCGCTCGAGGTCGAGCAGACGGTGCCGGAAAGCGTGCGCGCGGAACTCGCCGTGCTCGGCCACAAGGTGCAGCCCGTCGCGACCGTCGCGGGCGGCATGAACGGGATTGCCTTCCACGACGACGGCACCATGACCGGCGCCGCCTGCTGGCGTGCCGACGGCACGCCCGTCGGCATTTCGGGCGGCCTTGCGAAAAGCGGGATCAGGTTCAGGCTGAGCTAGTTTGTCGTGCCCCGGACGCGGCGCAGCACGCAGTGATGCGCTGCCGAGCCGGGGGCCAGCACTTTTTGCACGGAATTTGGATGCCTGGGTTCCGGCTCCGCGCCGTATCGCTGCGTGCCGCAGCGCGTCCGCGACAAGAGAGTTACTTCCGCACGCAGATCACGCGGACGACGGCGGCTTTCGTATCCGCCGAGTTGCCGTTCGCGGTGACGCCATTCGCCTTCAGGAAATCGCGCACGGCATCTGCGGACACCATCACGGCCTGCGAGGCCGGCACCGATGTCGCAGGACCCGCCATCATCGCCGGCTTCAAAAGCGCGATGCCGGTGAACTTGCCGTCGCCATCGATCGCCGGACCACCGGAGAACCCGACTGCCGGCGGCGGGGACAGCATGGAATCACTGCTCGGGACCGGCGCCAGTGCGGCCTTGACGACCGACACGCCGCCCGCGCCGCCCTGGCTCTGTGGGTCGGCGATGCCGACGACGTCCACGTTCGTCTTGGCCGCTCCGCCAGCCAGGCTGAGCGGCTTCAGGCCGCGCGCGCCGTAGATATGCAGCAGTGCGAGACCGCGCTCCTTGTCCTCGGCGAGGCGATCGGCGCTGCCATAGCCGGCGATCGTGATGGCGAGACAGCTGTCGGTGACGAGTCGGTCGGTGACGATCGCGCCGTCGTCACTGACGACGAGGCCGGTGCCGTACTCGACGGTCTTGCGCGGCGGCGGCCCGGCTTGCGGTCCGGACGGAAACGCGTTGAACGCGCTCGACATCGCGATCACGACCGGCTCGACCGTGTTCTCGGTCGCCTGGTCGTAGAGGATCGTCATGATGCGGACCTCGTCGCCCTTGAAGGTGCCGCGAACGTAGAATTTTTTCAGACCCTGCAATCCCGACAGCACGAAGAAGTCGGGCTTCACCACGGTGTAGTCGACCTTGCGCCCGGACGGCTCCTTCTTCTCGAGCTCGGCGAGCTTGGCGGTGGTGGGGTTTAGCTCCTTGCGGCGACTGAGCAGCACCTGCACGGTTCCTGTCGGCGAGGTCCATTTCGAGCCGTTGGCGTCGGTGGCCTGCTGAGGCACCAGTTTTGAGGGAATGCCGAGCCGCGCGCCGCTGGTCATCTCGGTCACGAGTTTCCAGCCGACGCCCTCCTGCTTCCGCCGCGCGGTCTCGGCGAGCGCGGCACGCTCCTGCGGATTGAGCACGCCGGTCGGCTTGCCGCCCTTGAGCTTCTGGTATTCCTTGATCGCCTCGACCATGCGCGCGCTGACGTCGCCGGTGATGGCGCCGTTATACTGGCCGACCCAGGCGAGGTCGGACTGTAGCGACAGCCGTTCCGCCTGCGTCATGCCGTCCGCCGTCTGCGACGGCGTCTGCAGGGCAGGCGGCTTGATCGGGACGGTCTGGATCACCTTTGGCTTTGTGCCGGGGACCTGCGGCGTCGTCATCTGGGCGCTCGCACCCGTGGCGGACGCAAACATCAGTGTTGCCGCAAGCATCGATCTCATGACAAATCCAGCCAGCCCATTGAACGCCATGTCATTCAAGCACATCTCGTTGGTCGCGAACAATGTTGCGCTGGTTCAGGTGGCGATAGACGTCACGCGTTCAGGTCCTCATCCTGAGGAGCGGCCTTCAGGCCGCGTCTCGAAGGATGGCCCAGGGCGAGATCGGGGCCTTCATGGTTCGAGACGCGCGTGCCGCGCTCCTCACCATGAGGGTGAGAGGAACGAAGGACGACGATGCTGAGCCCGGACGAACTCGAACGCTATGCCCGCCATATCGTGCTGCGCGACGTCGGTGGTCCCGGCCAGGCTGCGCTGAAGCGGGCGTCGGCGCTGGTGATCGGCGCCGGCGGACTCGGCGCGCCGGCGCTGATGTATCTGGCCGCCGCCGGTATCGGCACGCTCGGCGTGGTCGATGACGACGTGGTCTCGCTGTCCAATTTGCAGCGCCAGGTCATCCACACCACGCCCGATATCGGCCGCCAC
This sequence comes from Bradyrhizobium sp. MOS003, assembly GCF_003020125.1. Taxonomy (GTDB): domain Bacteria; phylum Pseudomonadota; class Alphaproteobacteria; order Rhizobiales; family Xanthobacteraceae; genus Bradyrhizobium. Next base: position 375,730 of record NZ_PYFW01000001.1, read on the forward strand.
AAGGTCGAGAGCGCGGCAGAGCGGATCTCGGCGCTCAATCCGCACGTCCGTTTCGTCGGCCACGCCACCTGGCTGAATGCCGACAATGCGCTCGACCTGATCGGCGATTACGACCTCGTGCTCGACGGGTCCGATAATTTCTCGACGCGCTATCTGGTCTCGGACGCCTGCTTCTTCGCGAAGAAGCCGCTGATCACCGCGGCGCTCGGCACGTTCGACGGCTCGCTCACCACCATCCGCGCACACGAGACCAACGCGCAGGGCGAATTCAATCCGACCTATCGCTGCCTGTTTCCGGAGGCGCCGCCGCCCGGCACGGTACCGGCCTGCGCGGAGGCCGGCGTCATGGGCGCGCTGGCGGGCGTGATGGGCTCGATGATGGCGCTGGAGGCGATCCGCGAGATCGTCGGATTCGGCGACGGCCTCGTCGGCCGCCTCCTGATGATCGATGCGCGCGCGATGCGCTTCGAAACGCTGCGCTATGGGCGCGATCCGGCCAACCCGCTCAATGGCGACGGGCCCGTGGTCACCGACCTCAGCGCCCATCGCACCTGATCTGCTGCGTTACGCCGCGGCCGGCTTCTCGCTGTCGAGATGGGCCATCTGCTCGGCGGTATAACGCGTGCCTGAAGCGACATCGGGCGGAAACGCCTTGGCCAGCGCCGCAAGATGTGCCGGTGTCAGCGTGACCCTGGACGCGCCAAGCGCTTCGATCAGACGGGTGCGGGTCTTGGCGCCGACCAGCGGCACGATCGCTTGACCGCGCTCCTGGCCCTGCGCCGCCACCCAGGCGATCGCGACTTGCGCCGGCGTTGCGCCGATTTTCCCGGCGATGGCACGCAGCGATTCCACCAGCGCGAGATTGGCGTCGAGATTTGCGCCCTGGAAGCGCGGCGTCATCAGCCGATAATCCTTGCCGGCCCTGCCTGAATCCTTCGACCAATGGCCGCTGATCAGGCCGCGCGCCAGCACGCCGTAGGCGGTGATGCCGATGCCGAGCTCGCGGCAGGTCTTGACGATGTCGCGTTCGATGCCGCGCTCGATCAGCGAATATTCGATCTGGAGATCGGCGATCGGATGCACGGCATGCGCGCGGCGGATGGTGTCGGATCCGACCTCGGACAGGCCGATATGCCTGATGTAGCCGGCCTTCACGAGATCGGCGAGGCCGCCGATGGTCTCTTCGATGGGAACGTTGGGGTCGAGCCGCGCCGGGCGGTAGATGTCGACATAGTCGGTGTCGAGCCGCTGTAGCGAGTAAGCGAGGAAATTCCGGAGCGCTGTCGGGCGGCAATCCATGCCGGTGAATTCACCGGCGGGGCCGCGCAGCGCGCCGAACTTGACGCTGATCTGCACTCTGTCGCGCGCCACATCCTTGAGCGCATCGCGGATCAGCATTTCATTGTGGCCCATCGCGTAGAAATCGCCGGTGTCGATCAGTGTGATGCCGGCATCGAGCGCGGCGTGGACCGTGGCAATGCTCTCGCCGCGATCGGCCGGGCCATAGGCGTCCGACATGGCCATGCAGCCGAGACCCAGGGCGGAGACGCTGGGGCCGGTTGAACCGAGTTTGTGCTGTTCCATGATGGTTCTCCTCGAAAAGGCGCAGGCTGGTGGCGCCGCGTGACCAGGGGGGATATGCGCCCGCTCCATTGCCCCGATAAGCTGGACAATGCCGAATGGCTTGTTCATCGTGTCGAACAATGACCGAATCTGATCTGCGCGATCTCGACGTCTTCGTGGCGGTCGCCCGCACCCGGAATTTCCGGCGTGCGGCGGTTGAAATTCGCGTGTCGGTATCGAGCCTTAGCCAGCGCCTACGGGACCTCGAGGAGCGCCTCGGTGTCCGCCTGATGAACCGCACCACCCGCAGCGTTGCCTTGACCGAGGCGGGCGAGCTGCTGCTGTCGCGGGTGGCACCTGCGCTGCGCGATGTCGGCGATGCCCTGGCGGAGGTGCGGGGTCTGCGCGGGGTGGCCTCTGGCCGCCTGCGCATCAACGCGCCGCCCCCGGCCGTCGATCTCGTGCTGGCGCCGATGGTCGGGCCGTTTCTCGCTGCCCATCCCCAGGTCGATCTCGACGTCGTGTCCGAGAGCGGCTTCGTCGACATCGTGAGCGGAGGCTACGATGCCGGCGTCCGCTATGGCGAGCATCTGGCGCAGGACATGGTAGCGATACCGCTGAGCGGTCCGCAGCACTATGTCGTCGTCGCCTCGCCCGATTATGTCGCGCGCCGCGGCGATCCGAAGCATCCGAAGGATCTGCTCGATCACGATTGCATCCGCGCCCGCTACTCGAGCGGCGTGATGCATGATTGGGAGTTCGAGAAGGCCGGCCAGATCGTGAAGGTCGATCCGCCGGCCAAGCTGATCTCGACCAACATGAACCTTGCGATGCAGGCCGCGCTCGCCGGCGCGGGCATCTGGGCAACGATCGACGGTTATGTCGGCGAAGCCCTGAAGTCCGGCGCGCTGATCAGCCTGATGGAAGATTGGTGCGAGCCGTTTCCCGGACCGTTTCTGTACTACCCGAGCCGGCGCCAGACGCCGCCCGCGCTGCGCGCCTTCATCGATTTCGTCGCCGACTGGCGCAAGCGCGAGGCGCGCAGGAAATAGACCTCAGAGCATGCTCGGGAGCACGCGATCCGGCGGCTTGTGGGCGTCGAGGAAGGTGCGGATGTTGATGATCACCTTCTCGCCCATCTCGACGCGGCCTTCGATCGTGGCCGAGCCCATATGCGGCATCAGCGTCACCTTGCCGGCCTTGGCGAGCCGCACCAGCTTCGGATTGACCGCGGGCTCATGCTCGTAGACGTCGAGGCCGGCGCCGGCAATTTCGCCGCCTTCGATCAGCTTGATTAGCGTGTCCTCGTCGGTCACCTCGCCGCGCGCGGTGTTGACGATGTAGGCGTCTTTCCGGATCAGCTTCAGCCGCCGCGCCGAGAGCAGATGATAGGTCGCCGGCGTGTGCGGACAGTTCACCGAAATGATGTCCATCCGCGCCAGCATCTGGTCGAGGCTTTCCCAATAGGTCGCGCCAAGCTCTTCGGCGATGACAGGCGCCACGGGACGGCGGTTGTGATAGTGGATCTGCAGGCCGAAGGCGCGGGCACGGCGCGCCACCGCCTGGCCGATGCGGCCCATGCCGATGATGCCGAGCCGCTTGCCGCCGATGCGGTGGCCAAGCATCCAGGTCGGCGACCAGCCGGCCCACGGCTTTCCTTCGGTCAGGATCGAGGCGCCTTCAATCATCCGCCTGGGCACGGCGAGGATCAGCGCCATGGTCATGTCGGCGGTGTCCTCGGTCAGGACTTTCGGCGTATTGGTGACGGTGATGCCGCGGGCATGCGCGGCCTCCACGTCGATATTGTCGACGCCGTTGCCGAAATTGGCGATCAGCCGCAGCTTGCAGTCGGGCTGGTTGACGATGTCGGCGCTGATATGGTCGGTGACGGTGGGAACCAGCACGTCGGCGGTGCGTGCGGCTTCAGCGATCTGGTCCGCGGACATCGGCGTGTCCTCGAGATTGATCCGCGCGTCGAACAATTCGCGCATCCGCGTCTCGATCGAATCCGGCAGCTTGCGCGTCACCACGACGAGGGGCTTTTTCTTCACCGACATGTCCTGCTCTCATGAGGCGTCGCAAGCCGCCTCTGTCGCCAAAGGCCGGTCGTTGAGGTCTCATTAACCCGGTTGTTCGACACTGCCCTTTGCCGTGTCCGTCCCCGGCGTTTCCTTCAAGCTCTCCCGATATTTCCGGTCGGAAAATCGGGGCAAACTGGTTGTTCAGATGCCCGTCCTCTCTAGCAGAAGGCCGGGCCAAGACAAGAACCACGGGTTAAGGCTTGAAGGAGCCGGCTTGGGGGAACACCCGCGTGGGGCGGGTCAGGGGGTGGCGCGGCAGGTTTTGGAATTTGGGGTGAGGACCCGGCTCGGGCCGGGTCTTCGACAGGAGACGGGTTGATGGCGTTGGGGCGTTTTTGTTCGGTGATGGCGCTCGTTTGCACCTGGTTGAGCGCTACGGTCGGCCCTTCGCATTCGGCCAAGGACACCACGCCTCAGACCGCCAGCGGCCTGCCGGTGCCGCGCTATGTCAGCCTCAAATCGGATCATGTGAACGTCCGTGCCGGCCCGACCAAGGACAATGACGTGGCCTGGGTCTACACCCGTTCGGGCCTGCCGGTGGAAATCACCGCAGAGTTCGAGAATTGGCGCCGGGTGCGCGATTCCGAAGGTGCCGAGGGCTGGGTCTATCACTCGCTGCTGTCGGGTCGCCGCACCGCGGTCGTCACCATGAAGCACAAGGACGAGCTCGCCCCGATCTACGATCGCGCCGATCCTGACAGCGCCGTTGCCGCAAAACTCCAGGCCGGCGTCGTCACGCAGGTAAAGAAGTGCGCTGCAAACTGGTGCCGCGTCACCGGCAGCGGATTCGACGGCTGGATCCAGCAGGAGCGCCTCTGGGGCGTGTATTCTGACGAGCAGGTCAACTGACGCTGCAAACGAAAATGGCCGGGACGAGCCCGGCCATAATGGTCTCAGATTGATTTCGGTAGATCTCAGCGCTTCTTGCGCAGGCGCACGACCATGTCGATGCGCGCGATCTCGTAGCCCTCCGGCACCTCCGGCATCTTGGACAGCGCCAGATGCGGATCCTCGATGTCGACCAGCTCGTGGCTGTTCTCGAGGTAATAGTGGTGGTGGGTGGTGACGTTGGTGTCGAAATAGGTCTTGGTGCCGTCAACACTGACCTGCCGGAGCAGGCCGGCATCGGTGAGCTGGTTCAGCGTGTTGTAGACGGTCGCCAGCGACACCGGGACCTTGGCCAGCGTCGCTTCCTCGTACAGCATTTCAGCCGTGAGGTGGCGAGCACCCTTGCCGAACAACAGCCAGCCGAGCGCCATGCGTTGGCGCGTCGGACGGAGCCCCGCGGACTGGAGCATTTCGTTGACGTCATGCCAGGGGCAGCCGGTCAAAGCCGGCTGGCGGCCGGACAAGAGGGCCGCGGCATGGACGTCGTCGTCGTGATGGGGCGCGGTATTCTCGTTCATTTCCAGACTTCGGCACGCGTGAACAATATGTATCTGCAATATAAGAACAGATAGATGCAGATGCAAGTTTCTCGCAACTAGAGAGGTTCTAATCAGGCTTGGAACCCGCCGGGGATCGCGTCATTTACCTTCATGTATCGGCTTTGCCACCTGAAATGGCCTGTGTTAGAGAGCGCGCGGTTCCGCTTAGCCGATTTTGGCGCAGCCGGGCATCGAGGCCCGGTCCGCGGTCCATCCGGGGCAAGCGGGCGCAGCGCCCTGACAGTGGCAATTGGCGTTGCTCTCCGACCGAGACGGGGCCCATTTTCGCCAAGAAGCGCCGCTCAATCGGATTTCAAACAGAGGCTCGTGCATGCTGAACAGGCGCAACGGTTACGAATACGAAGATCTGCTGGCCTGTGGCCGCGGCGAGATGTTCGGCCCGGGCAATGCCCAGCTGCCGCTGCCGCCGATGCTGATGTTCGACCGCATCACTGATATCAACGACAATGGCGGCGAGTTCGGCAAGGGGCTGGTGCGCGCCGAGCTCGACGTGAAGCCCGATCTCTGGTTCTTCGGCTGCCACTTCAAGAACGATCCGGTGATGCCTGGCTGCCTCGGTCTCGACGCGCTGTGGCAAATGGTCGGCTTTTTTCTGGGCTGGACCGGGGGCGAAGGTCGCGGCCGCGCGCTTGGCTTGAACGAATTAAAGTTCAGCGGTCAGGTGCTGCCCGAGGCCCGCAAGGTTGTGTACAACGTCGATATCAAGCGCGTGATGCGTTCAAAGCTCGTGCTTGGCATCGCCGATGGATGGCTTTCGGTCGATGACCAGATTATCTATCGCGCCAAGGACTTGAAGGTCGGCCTGTTCAAGCAGGGCACGGACCTGGGCTGAGCGCATCACCAAGACAACAACGATTGAGGCGAGGCTGTCATGAGGCGGGTTGTGGTCACCGGGATGGGCATTGTCTCGTCGATCGGAAACAACACCCAGGAAGTGCTTGCGAGCCTTCACGAGGCGAAGTCGGGCATTTCTCGGGCTGAGAAATATGCCGAGCTCGGCTTCCGTTCGCAGGTGCAGGGCGCGCCGACGCTCGATCCCGCGACGGTGGTCGACCGCCGCGCGATGCGTTTCCTCGGCCAGGGCGCGGCGTGGAATCACGTCGCGATGGAGCAGGCGATCCAGGACTCCGGCCTGAGCCCTGAGGAAGTCTCCAATATCCGCACCGGCATCATCATGGGCTCCGGCGGTCCCTCGGCACGCACCATCGTCGAATCCGCCGACATCACCCGCACCAAGGGACCGAAGCGCGTCGGACCTTTCGCAGTGCCGAAGGCGATGTCGTCCACGGCTTCCGCGACGCTTGCGACCTGGTTCAAGATCAAGGGTGTGAACTATTCGATCTCCTCGGCCTGTGCGACGTCGAACCATTGCGTCGGCAACGCCTATGAGACGATCCAGATCGGCAAGCAGGACGTCATCTTCGCCGGTGGCTGCGAGGAGCTGGACTGGTCGCTGTCCGTGCTGTTCGACGCCATGGGCGCGATGTCCTCGAAGTACAACGACACGCCGGCCACCGCGTCGCGTCCCTACGACGTCAACCGCGACGGCTTCGTCATTGCCGGCGGTGCCGGCGTGCTGGTGCTGGAAGAGCTCGAGCATGCCAAAGCGCGCGGCGCCCGCATCTACGGCGAGATCGTCGGCTACGGCGCGACCTCGGACGGCTACGACATGGTCGCACCCTCCGGCGAAGGCGCCGAGCGCTGCATGCGCATGGCGATGGCGACGGTGAAGAGCAAGGTCGACTACATCAATCCGCACGCGACCTCGACGCCGGCCGGCGATCCTCCGGAGATCGACGCCCTTCGCCGCGTGTTCGGAAGTGGCGAGAAGTGCCCGCCGATCTCGGCGACCAAGGCGCTGACCGGCCACTCGCTGGGCGCCACCGGCGTGCAGGAGGCGATCTACTCGTTGCTGATGATGAACAATGGCTTCATCTGCGAGAGCGCCCACATCCAGGAGCTCGATCCCGTGTTCGCCGACATGCCGATCGTGCGCAAGCGCATCGACAACGTCAAAATCGGCACCGTGCTGTCGAATTCGTTCGGCTTCGGCGGCACCAACGCCACGCTGGTGTTCAGCCGGCTGGATGTGTGACGTCCTTGCTGGCGCAGCGTTGATTTTCTCGTCATGGCCAGCAAAAGCGCGAAGCGCGTCTTCGCGCTTGATGTCCCGGCCATCCACGTATTGGCCTCAGGCTGCAAAGGGCGTGGATGCCCGGGACAAGCCCGGGCATGACGAAGAGCGGAAGGTGATCTTGAAATGGAAGGTCTGATGAAGGGCAAGCGCGGTCTGATCATGGGCATCGCCAATGATCATTCGATCGCCTGGGGCATGGCGAAGACGCTGCATGCGCACGGCGCCGAGCTCGCCTTCACCTTCCAGGGCGAGGCGCTGGGCAAACGCGTCAAGCCGCTGGCGGAGCAGCTCGGAGTCGATCTGGTGCTGCCCTGCGACGTCGAGGACATCGCCAGCGTCGATGCGACCTTCGACGTGCTTCGCGAAAAATGGGGCAAGCTCGACTTCGTCATCCACGCCATCGGCTTTGCCGACAAGAACGAATTGAAGGGCCGCTATGCCGACACCAGCCGCGAGAACTTCTCGCGTACCATGGTGATCTCCTGCTTCTCGTTCACGGAGGTGGCCAAGCGCGCCGCCGAGCTGATGAGCGAGGGCGGCAGCATGATCACGCTGACCTTCGGCGCCTCCGAGCGCGCGATGCCGAACTACAACGTGATGGGCGTGGCCAAGGCGGCGCTGGAAGCCTCCGTGCGCTATCTCGCCTCCGATTTCGGACCGCGCGGCATCCGCGTCAACGCGATCTCCGCGGGACCCATCCGCACGCTTGCTGGCTCCGGCATCGGCGAGGCGCGCGCGATGTTCGCCTTCATGCAGAAGCATTCGCCGCTCCGCCGCGGCGTCACGCTCGAAGAGCTCGGCGGTTCGGCGCTGTATCTGTTGTCGGACCTCTCGGGCGGCGTGACCGGCGAGATCCACTATGTCGATTCCGGCTACAACACCATCCTGATGCCGCGGCCGGACGATTTGAAGACCCCGGAGTAGGACTTCGTTGGGTGGGCAAAGGAGCGCAAGCGACGTGCCCACCGTCTCTCAATAATTGCAGATCGTGGGCACGGCGAAGGCGCCTTCGCACACTCTACGAGAGGTGCTTCAGCCCGCTGCGATCTTCTCCGCACGCTGGAACGCCGGCCGTGCCGTGCAGCGCGCGAGATAGGCATCGAAGGCGGGGCGCGACGGCACCATCTTGAACTGCCGCACCGCGAAATTCAGACCCGAGCCGATCGTGATGTCGGCGGCCGAAAATTTCTCGCCGAGAATCCACGGCCCCTTGGCAAGCGCGGCCTCGAGCACGTCGAACACCTGCGTCGCGCTGCCCCAGGCCGCGGTCGATGTCGGGATCTCGATCTTGGTAAAGATCTGGATGATGGCGGGCTCGATGCAGCCAGGCGAGAAGAACAACCATTGCAAATAGCGCCCGCGCTGGGGATCGACTATGTCGGGTGCGAGCTTGGTCTCGGGATACCGGTCGGCGATGTAAGCGCAAATCGCGGCGGCCTCGCCGAGTGCAACATCGCCGTCGGACAGTGCCGGCACCTTGCCCATCGGATTGACTTTGAGGAAGTCCGGCGCTTTCTGCGCGCCGATGGAGATATCGGTCAGCACGCGCTCATAAGGCAGGCCGCTCTCCTCCATCAGCCAAAGCGTCGTGAACGAGCGCGAACGGGGCGACCAATAGAGCTTGATCATGACGGGGAACCTTCCATCGGCGTGAGGCGAGCGAGGCTTATTCATCGCGTGTCCGCTTTGAAATCGCAACGCACTTAGCTTGGTCGACGCGAACGAGTGCGTGTCAGTCTTGCATCAGATAGCCGGGAAGCCCCCGATCGAGCCTGTCGGTGATGAGCGCCCGCGTTCTCTCGCGCAGAATCGCGCTGCTCGAAGCGGTCGCGGGTGGGTTGGGGAACTGGTCATTGTCGAGCTTGTTAAGCGGGTCTTCGGTCAGTCGCATACTTGCGGCGAAGTTCGCGCCGAAATTCACAAAGGGGCGCTTGATCTCCTCGTAGCTCCGGCCGTCGATCAGGTTGATCGAGATGTTTGCGAACAAATGCGAATGCCGGATCAGATTTCCGAGCCCTTGATTGAATGTGCCGATGCCGTTCAACATCATGCGGCTGCCCGGCAATTCCCCCTTGTACGTGGTCGCAACCAGATAGCGATCGCAGCTCACGTTCGGCGTGATGCCCCGCACGATCGCTGGCAGGCGTTCATTGGGATCGGGAATGAATCGCGATTTCGGATTGTAGAAGGGATCGAAGGCTCCCTTGGGAAAGGCGATCCTGCGAACGCCGGGATCGCCGCCCGTTGCGGCTTTCACTCGCGCGAACACGAGATCGTCGAGACCCCAGTCGATGGGGACTTCGGTCTCCTCGTTCTCGAAAAGGGTGAGCCCGAATTTCTGGACGGAGTAGCGCTCGCCGATCACCGAGATCACGCCGAGCTTGCAGGGGCCGCTCTCGACCGCAACCGGCTGCTTCGCCACCGGTTTGGTCTTCGGCGCGGCCTTCTTGGCAGCCGGTTTTGCTGGTGCGGGAGACGCGGAGTTTGCAGGAGGAGTTTGCGCCGATGCCGAAGCCGTAAGGGACAGCAGGGCGAGTAATGAGGCAGCAAATCGAAACATGGAGTCCAGGGGGATCAGAAACCGGAGGTCGTCGGATGACTCAGATTAGATGGGGATCGTGACAACCGCAAGCTGCACCCGAAATCGGCGCCTACCCGATGGGGCGCTTCCATCGATAATATTTCATCAAGAACCCGTCCGACGGATCGATCTCCTGCTTCTCGAATACGAAGTCTTCGCGCACGTACCAGCGCCAGGCTTTCTCGTTCTCGCGGACGCAACGTAGGTGCATCTCGTCCGGCATCTGCGCGCGTGTGAACGCGAGCAGCTTCCGCCCGAGACATCCAAGGTCTACGCCCGCTGGCTGCGCACAGATGGACGTGCGCGCACCTTGCCGGCCGACAGGCAGACCACCTCGGAAATCTGGAGCAGCTGGCGCGCCAGCGGGCTGGTCTTGCGCCAGACCATGCCGATGGTGCGGGATGGCTCGGGGTCGCGGAAGCGCGCGAGCGAGACCGAGGCCGACCGGGTCTCCACCGGCACCGCCATCTCCGGAATCAGCGTCACGCCGATGCCGGCGCTGACCATCTGGACCAGCGTCGACAGCGAGTTCGCATCCAGCATCTCGCGCGGCGGCGCCGATTGCATGTTGCAGAACGACAGCGCCTGATCGCGGAAGCAGTGTCCTTCTTCAAGCAGCAGCAGCCGCATCTCGCGCATCATCTCACGCGAGGGCACCGGTGTGCCTTCATCGGAGCCCGGCCGGACCAGCAGGAATTTCTCGTCGAACAGCGCGACCTCGGTGAGCGAGGGTTCGGATACCGGCAGCGCGACGATGGCGGTGTCGAGCCGCCCGTCCACCAATTCCTGGATCAGCCGGGGGGTCATCGTCTCGCGCACGCGAATGTCGAGTTCCGGATGCATGCGGGTGAGATTCTTGGTGATCTTGGGGAGCAGATAGGGCGCGATCGTCGGGATCATGCCGATGCGTAGCCGGCCGGCGAAGCGGTCCTGCGAAGCGCGGGCGAAATCGCCGAGCTCGTCGACCGAGCGCAGGATGTCGCGGACGCGCGGCGCGAGCTCTTCGCCGAACCGGGTCAGGGCCACCTGCCGGGCGCTGCGCTCCAGCAACAGGCCGCCGAGCGCGTCCTCCAGTTCCTTGATCTGCATCGACAGGGCTGGCTGCGAGATCGAGCTTGCCTCGGCGGCACGGCCGAAATGGCCGTGACGCGCCAGCGCATCGAAATACCGGAGCTGGCGCATCGTCACGTTAGCCATCAGAAAATCCTATCGCAGCGATCATTAAAGTCAACTTCCCCTGATGGACTGCGGGGCTTAGAGTGGTTCTACCTGGTCGAAGGTGCGAACTCGCGCCACCAGAGGAGGTATTCATGGACGACACTTCGAAGTGCCCGTTTTCGGGTGGAAAACGCGTGCCGGCGAACCGCGATTGGTGGCCGACCCAGCTCAGCATCGAGACGCTGCACAAGAATTCCGCCAAGTCGGACCCGATGGACAACGACTTCGACTACGCCAAGGAGTTCAAGTCGCTCGATCTCAATGCGGTCATCAAGGACCTGACCGCTCTGATGACGGATTCGCAGGAATGGTGGCCCGCCGACTTCGGTCATTACGGTGGCCTCATGATCCGCATGGCCTGGCACAGCGCGGGCACCTACCGCACCACCGACGGCCGCGGTGGCGCGGGTGCCGGCCAGCAGCGTTTCGCACCGCTCAACAGCTGGCCCGACAACGCCAACCTCGACAAGGCGCGCCGTCTGCTCTGGCCGATCAAGCAGAAATACGGCCGCAAGATTTCATGGGCCGATCTGATGGTGCTCGCCGGCAACGTCGCGCTGGAATCGATGGGCTTCAAGACGTTCGGTTTCGCCGGCGGTCGCGTCGACGTCTGGGAGCCGGAAGAACTTTATTGGGGTCCCGAAGGCACTTGGCTTGGCGATGAACGCTACAGCGGCGAACGCGAGCTCGCCGAGCCGCTCGGCGCGGTGCAGATGGGCCTCATCTACGTCAACCCGGAAGGTCCGAACGGCAAGCCGGATCCAGTTGCCGCGGCCAAGGACATCCGCGAGACCTTCGCCCGCATGGCGATGAACGACGAGGAAACCGTCGCGCTGATCGCGGGTGGCCACAGCTTCGGCAAGACCCATGGTGCAGGCGATCCCTCTCTGGTCGGGCCGGAGCCGGAGGCGGGCGCTCTGGAAGATCAGGGCCTCGGCTGGAAGAGCAAGCACGCGTCGGGCCACTCGGGCGATGCCATCACCAGCGGTCTCGAAGTAACGTGGACGACCACGCCGACAAAGTGGAGCAACAACTTCTTCGAGAACCTGTTCAACTTCGAATGGGAGCTGACGAAAAGCCCGGGCGGTGCGAACCAGTGGACGGCCAAGGGTGCCGACGCCATCATTCCCGACGCCTTCGACAAGTCGAAGAAGCATCGGCCGACGATGCTGACCACCGACCTCTCGCTGCGCTTCGACCCGGCCTATGAGAAGATCTCGCGGCGCTTCCTGGAGAACCCGGCTCAGTTCGCCGACGCCTTTGCCCGCGCCTGGTTCAAGCTCACCCATCGCGACATGGGCCCGATCCAGCGCTATCTCGGCCCGCTGGTGCCGAAGGAGACGCTGATCTGGCAGGATCCGATCCCGGCCTTGAATCACGAGCTGGCCAGCGATCAGGATATCGCCGCGCTGAAGACCAAGATCCTGGCCTCGGGCCTCTCGGTGTCCGAGCTGGTCTCGGCGGCGTGGGCGTCGGCCTCGACGTTCCGCGGTTCGGACAAGCGCGGTGGTGCCAACGGCGCGCGCATCCGGCTTGCCCCGCAGAAGGATTGGGAGGTGAACGAGCCGGCCCAGCTCTCCAAGGTGCTCGGCAAGCTCGAAGCGATCCAGAAGGACTTCAACGCCTCGTCGGGCGCGAAGAAGGTCTCGCTGGCCGATCTGATCGTGCTCGGCGGCACCGCCGCGGTCGAGAAGGCCGCGAAGGATGCCGGCGTCGATGTGAAGGTCGGCTTCACGCCGGGTCGCATGGATGCCTCGCAGGAGCAGACTGACGCTGCTTCGTTTGCTCCGCTGGAGCCGCGCGCCGATGGTTTCCGCAACTTCGTCGGCAAGCGGCATCAGTTCATGCAGCAGGAGGAAGCCCTGGTCGATCGCGCGCAGCTGCTCCGGCTCACCGGCCCGGAGATGACGGCGCTTCTCGGCGGCCTGCGCGTGCTCGGTGCCAACGCGAATGGTTCGAAGCACGGCGTCCTCACCTCCAAGGTGGGAACGCTGAGCAACGACTTCTTCGTCAACCTGCTCGACATGAGCACGCAGTGGTCCCAGGCGGCTGACGGCACCTATGAGGCCCGCGACCGCAAGACCAACGCGGTCAAGTGGACCGGCACGCGCGTCGACCTGATCTTCGGCGCCCACTCGCAGCTTCGCGCCTACGCCGAGGTCTATGCCACCTCGGACGCCAAGGAGAAGTTCGTGAAGGACTTCGCCAAGGCCTGGACCAAGGTGATGAACCTCGATCGGTACGACATCGTGCGCCAGTAACGCCATCTCCTCCTCTCCTTTTGGGGAAAGGGGGAGTGACGCTTTGAAGCATCTCTCAATTTAAGGAAAGGGCGGCTGTGAGGCCGCCCTTTTCTCGTGGTCGCTGTGAGCGGTCACACGCCGAGTGTACCCGCCTTCGCGGCTGCGTAGCGCTCGCCGACGACTTTCCAGTTCACCGTGTTCCACCATGCCTTGAGATAATCGGCCCGGCGATTCTGGTAGTTCAGGTAATAGGCGTGCTCCCAGACGTCGTTGCCGAGCAAAGCGCGCTTGCCGTCCATCATCGGATTGTCCTGATTAGGACGAGTCTCGATCGCGAGCTTGCCATCCTTGCCGACCGTCACGAACACCCAGCCCGAACCGAACACGCGACCGCCGGCAGCGTTGAAGTCGGTCTGGAATTTCTCCATGCCGCCGAGATCGCTATCGATCGCCGCGAGCAGGGCGCCCTCCGGCTTGCCGCCGTTCGGTCCCATGATTTGCCAGAACATGGTGTGATTGGCGTGGCCGCCCATGCTGTTGCGGACGCCGGTGCGGATGGCCTCCGGCACGGCATTGAGATTGCCCAGCACCTCGCTGACCGGCTTATCGGCGATCTGCGGATTGTCCTTGGCGAAATTGTTCAGGTTGGTGATGAACGCCTGGTGATGGCGGTCGTGATGGATCTCCATCGTCCTGGCATCGATATGCGGTTCCAGCGCGTTCGCCGGATAGGCCAGCGGATCGAGCTTGAACGGACCTGCGGGCGCCACGGCGGCCTGCGCGAACACAAGGCGCGGAGCCGCGGCAGCGGCAACAAGGCCTGTTGCAGCGAACATGAGACGGCGCCTGGATATGGATGACATGTGCTTCTCCTGTCTGGGGACGATCCGCTGATCGAGCGTGAGACCAGCTACGCAGCAGGGACCCCCGCCGGTTTCGATCACAGTCATTGTGACGCTGCGGCGGAATCGCGCATTGCCATCTTGATGATGCCCGCTGCAGGCAGCCAATAAAAAAGGGCGGCCGAGAGGCCGCCCTTCGTGTCTCCGATAGTGCCGAGCGATTACTCCCCGGCCGCTTCGCGCGGTGCCTTCTCGCCGTCGCCGACCTTGCCCTCGAGGTCTTCGCCGGTGGTCTGGTCGACGACCTTCATCGACAGGCGGGTCTTGCCGCGGTCGTCGAAGCCGAGCAGCTTGACCTTGACCTTGTCGCCTTCCTTGACGACGTCGGAGGTCTTCTGCACGCGCGCCGAAGCGAGCTGGCTGATGTGGACGAGACCGTCCTTGGAGCCGAAGAAGTTCACGAAGGCGCCGAACTCCATCACCTTGACGACGGTGCCGTCATAGATCTGGCCGACTTCCGGATCGGAGGCGATCGACTTGATCCACTTGATCGCGGCCTTCATCGCCTCGCCGTCGCTGGAGGCGACCTTCACGGTGCCGTCGTCCTCGATGTTGACCTTGGCGCCGGTCTTCTCGACGATCTCGCGGATCACCTTGCCGCCGGTGCCGATCACTTCGCGGATCTTGTCGGTGGCGATCTTGAAGGTCTCGATGCGCGGCGCGTATTCGCCGAGCTCGGCGCGGGCGTTGGTCAGCGCCTTGGACATCTCGCCGAGGATGTGGATACGACCATCCTTGGCCTGGGCGAGCGCCACCTTCATGATTTCTTCGGTGATGCCCTCGATCTTGATGTCCATCTGGAGCGAGGTGATGCCTTGCTCCGTACCGGCGACCTTGAAGTCCATGTCGCCGAGATGGTCCTCGTCGCCGAGGATGTCCGAGAGAACCGCGAAGCGCTTGTCTTCGAGGATCAGGCCCATCGCGATGCCCGCGGTCGGCCGCTTCAACGGCACGCCGGCATCCATCAGCGCGAGCGAAGCGCCGCAGACCGAAGCCATCGAGGACGAGCCGTTCGACTCGGTGATCTCCGACACCACGCGCGTGGTGTAGGGGAATTCGTGATGCGGCGGCAGCACCGGATGGATCGCGCGCCACGCCAGCTTGCCGTGGCCGATCTCGCGGCGTTTGGTGCCGCCGAGGCGGCCGGTCTCGCCGACCGAGTAGGGAGGGAAGTTGTAGTGCAGCAGGAACGTCTCTTTGTACGTTCCCGACAGCGCGTCGATGTACTGCTCGTCTTCGCCGGTGCCGAGCGTGGTCACGACCAGCGCCTGGGTCTCGCCGCGGGTGAACAGCGCCGAGCCGTGGGCGCGGGGCAGCACGCCGACTTCGGCGACGATGTTACGGACGGTCTTGCTGTCACGGCCGTCAATGCGTTTGCCGGTGTCGAGGATGTTCCAGCGAACGATCTTCGCCTCGAGCTCTTTGAACACGCCGGAGATGCGCAGCTTGTCGTATTTCGGCTCCTGCCCTTCGGGGAAGTAATGGGCGATCACCTTTTCCTTGACCTTGCCGACCGCGGCGTAGCGATCCTGCTTGACCGGAATGGCGTAGGCGGCGCGCAGCTCCTGCTCGACGAGGCCGAGCATTTCCTTTTCGAGCGCCGAATTGTCGATGGTGGTGACTTCGCGCGGCTCCTTGGCGGCCTTTTCGGCGAGCTCGATGATCGCGTTGATCACCGGCTGGAAGTGGCGATGACCGAACATCACGGCGCCGAGCATGATGTCTTCGTTCAGCTCCTTGGCTTCCGATTCCACCATCAGCACGGCGTCGGCAGTGCCGGCGACGACGAGGTCGAGCTGGGTGTCCACCATCTCGTCGAGCGTCGGGTTGAGGATGAACTCGTCATTGGCGAAGCCGACGCGAGCGGCGCCGATCGGGCCCTTGAAGGGGGCGCCGGACAGGGTCAGCGCGGCAGACGATGCCACCAGCGCCACGATGTCCGGATCGTTCTCCATGTCGTGCGAGAGCACGGTGACGATCACCTGGGTCTCGTTGCGCCAGCCGTCGACGAACAGCGGACGGATCGGACGGTCGATCAGGCGGGAGACCAGCGTCTCCTTCTCGGTCGGACGGCCCTCGCGCTTGAAATAGCCGCCGGGAATACGGCCCGCGGCGTAGGTCTTTTCCTGGTAATCGACGGTCAGCGGCAGGAAGTCGACGCCTTCGCGCGGCGACTTCGCGGCAACGACGGTGGCGAGAACCACGGTCTCGCCATAGGTGGCGACGACGGCGCCGTCGGCCTGGCGGGCGATCTTGCCGGTTTCCAGCTTGAGAGGGCGTCCGCCCCAGTCGATCTCGACTGAATGCTTATTGAACATAGAGGTCTTCTTTCATGGGTTCTCGAAAGAAGGGACGGCTCTCGAAAAACAAAAACCATGCGCAAGATTGCGGGACGTTGATCGAAGCGGGCGATCAGCGTCCTGCGATCCTGCCATGGTTTCTGGATTTCGGATGGCGTCCATCCTTTCGGGTCATACGGGCGCCTTGCCCGTTGTGCCCAGCCGCCGGATTGCTGCTGGACTGTCAGTCGGCACGAATGCGAATACGCGCATTGCGATCTTCGCTCTTCATGCCCGGATGCCGGCCGTCAACGGCCCGCATCCGACGTGCGCGTAACTTCGATCAAAAAGCTTGAAATAAGCGCTTTCGTTCGAAACCACGTACGAAAACGCGCGCCGTTGGGCGCGCGCAAGAACTCTTAACGACGAATGTTGTGCTTCTCGAGCAGCGCCTTGTAACGCGCCTCGTCCCGCTTCTTGAGATAGTCGAGCAGCGAGCGGCGGGTCGAGACCAGCTTCAAGAGGCCGCGACGCGAATGGTTATCCTTCACGTGGGTCTTGAAATGGTTGGTGAGGTTGTTGATGCGTTCCGACAGGATCGCGACCTGAACCTCCGGCGAGCCGGTGTCGCCGGCCTTGTTGGCATTCGTCTTGATGACTTCCGCTTTGCGTTCTGCGGCAATCGACATCGTCAATTTCTCTCGTTGCGACCGGAACTGGCAGTCAGGCCGGTCAGGTTGAACACACGCTTGGGGATGATTTCGCCATTGCCGACTTCAGCAAGCGCGAGAAGACGGCCTGCCACCGTGACATAGACTGTGCCGCTACTTGTGGGCGCATCCCGTCCGCGCAACAAAACGGCCTGGCCCCGATGGAGCCTTGCCGCATCAGCCCGAGTGACGGCCAGTGCCGGGATGTCGTCCAGCGCGGTCTCAACGGGCATAAGCGCGTCCGCGAGGCTACCCTCGCCGGACGCGGCTCTATCGCACAAAGCCTCCAGCTGATCCAGCGGAATCATGTCGTTTTCGCCAAATGGGCCGACCAGGGTCCGCCTGAGAGCGCAGATATGGCCGTAAGTGCCGAGAATCCGGCCCATATCGCGGGCCAGTGCCCGGACATAGGTGCCCTTGCCGCATTCGGCCTCGAACACGGCGTGATCGTTATCCGGTTGATCCACAAGGGTTAAATGGTGAATTTCGACCGGGCGGGCCGCCAGTTCCACGATTTCGCCGTCGCGGGCGAGATCGTAGGCGCGCTCGCCCTGGACCTTGATCGCGGAATAACGCGGCGGAATCTGCTCGATCACCCCGGTGAAGCGGGGCAACAGGGCCAGGATGGCCTCGCGAGTCGGACGCTGGTCGGAGGTCGCGGTCGCCCGGCCCTCGATGTCGTCGGTGTCGCGCTCTTCGCCCCAGCACACCGTGAACTGGTAGCGCTTGCGGCCGTCCATGACGAAGGGAACGGTCTTGGTGGCTTCCCCGAGCGCGATCGGCAAGCCCCCCGAGGCGAGCGGATCGAGCGTGCCGGCGTGTCCGGCGCGCTTGGCGTTGAACAGACGCTTGAGCACCGCAACCGCCTGCGTCGAGGTCATGCCGATCGGCTTGTCGAGCACGACCCAACCATGGACGTCGCGGCGGTCGCGGCGGACCTGGTTGCCCTTCTGCCTGGTGTTGGCGCGCGGATCGTTGTTGACGCGGCGCGGCTCCTGATGCGGCTGCGAATCGCCGCCCGAGCCCGCAAAATTATCGTCCGCAAAATTGTTTTTCTGCACGTCGCGCTGATCGGCCTGTTCGCCGCTGATCGTGTCGTGAGCAGGGTCCATCGTCATCGTTCTTCTTCCCGATCCGTGTCCGGATCCTGTTCCAGATCCTTCTGCACCGCAGGTGTTCTCAAAAGCTTCTCGATCCGTTCCGCTTCGTCGAATCGTTCGTCGACGCGGAAGCGAAGGTCAGGTGCAAATTTCAGGTTAACGCGATGCGCGACCTCGCCGCGCAGAAACTTCTTGTTGCGTTCGAGCGCAGCAATGACGACCTCGGTGTCGCGGCCACCAAGCGGCATCACATAGACTGTCGCGAGCTTCAGGTCGGGCGACATCCGCACCTCCGGCACGGTGATGATGTGACCTTCGAGGTCCGCATCATGCACATTGCCTTGCGCCAGAATCTCGGCCATCGCGTGGCGAACTTGTTCGCCGACGCGCAGCTGCCGCTGCGAGCCTCCGCCTGGCGCGGAACTCTTCTTCTGATGATG
Source organism: Bradyrhizobium sp. MOS003 (assembly GCF_003020125.1). Lineage (GTDB taxonomy): Bacteria > Pseudomonadota > Alphaproteobacteria > Rhizobiales > Xanthobacteraceae > Bradyrhizobium. The sequence goes on from NZ_PYFW01000001.1 coordinate 394,432, forward strand.
GCGTGGCATTCTCGAAAATCACCTCGTCATGCCCGTGTTTGGGACACGGGCATTGTCAGTTGTCTTGTTGAAACGAAGAGGGGTGGATGGCCGGAAAAAATCCGGCCATCGCACTCCCGCAATTTCAGCTCAAAAAGATCCGGGCGCTTCGGTAAGATTTGGACTTACAGGGAGCGCTGGATCGTCTCTACGCGGTAACACTCGATCACGTCACCGGCACGCATGTCGTGGTAGTTCTCGAAGGCCATGCCGCATTCCTGACCGGACTGGACTTCCTTCACTTCGTCCTTGAAGCGCTTCAGCGTCGACAGCTTGCCCTCGTGCACGACGACGTTGTCGCGGATCAGGCGCACATTGGCGCCGCGTTCCACGGTGCCGTCGGTGACGCGGCAGCCGGCGACCTTGCCGACCTTGGAGATGTTGAATATCTCCAGGATCGAGGCGTTGCCGAGCATGGTTTCGCGCAAGGTCGGCGCGAGCAGACCGCTCATCGCCTTCTTCACGTCATCCACGAGGTCGTAGATGATGTTGTAGTAGCGGATCTCGATGCCGTTGCGCTTGGCGGCCGCAGCGGCCTCCTTGTTGGCACGAACCGAGAAGCCGATGATCGCGGCGTTGAAACCTTCCGCCAGCGTCACGTCGGATTCCGAGATGCCGCCGACGCCGGCGTGCAGGATGCGGGCGGCGACTTCGTCGGTGCCGAGCTTCTCCAGCGAGCCGAGGATCGCTTCCAGCGAGCCCTGCACGTCGGCCTTGATGATCAGCGGGAATTCCTTGCGGCCCGCGGTCTTCAATTGCGACATCATCTGCTCGAGCGAGCCGCGCATGCCGGAGATCGAGGCAGCCGCGTTCTCGCGCTTCTGGTGCGCACGGTAGCTCGTGACCTGGCGGGCGCGGGCTTCGTTCTCGACCACGGCGAGACGATCGCCGGCTTCCGGCGGACCGTTGAAGCCGAGCACTTCGACCGGCACCGACGGACCTGCTTCCTGGACGGTCTCGCCCTGATCCGAGATCAGCGCGCGGACGCGGCCCATCTCGGCGCCGGCGACGATGATGTCACCGACCCGGAGCGTGCCGCGCTGGACCAGCACGGTTGCGACCGGACCGCGGCCGCGGTCGAGCTTGGCTTCGATCACGGTGCCCTCGGCCGGCCGTTCCGAATTGGTCTTGAGGTCGAGGATATCGGCCTGGAGCGCGATCATCTCGAGCAGCTTGTCGAGATTGGTCTTGTTCTTGGCGGACACTTCGACGTCGACGACGTCGCCGCCGAACGATTCGACCTGCACCTCGTGCTGGAGCAGCTCGGTGCGCACGCGCTCGGGCTTGGCATCGGGCTTGTCGATCTTGTTGATCGCAACGATGATCGGCACCCGCGCCGCCTTGGCGTGGTTGATGGCTTCGACCGTCTGCGGCATGACGCCGTCATCGGCCGCGACCACCAGCACGACGATGTCGGTGACCTTGGCGCCGCGGGCGCGCATCGCGGTGAACGCGGCGTGGCCGGGCGTGTCGATGAAGGTGATCTTCTTGCCGCTTTCGGGCGACAGCACCTGATAGGCGCCGATATGCTGGGTGATGCCGCCGGCCTCGCCGGAGACGACGTTGGCATGACGGAGCGCGTCGAGCAGCGAGGTCTTGCCGTGGTCGACGTGGCCCATCACCGTCACCACAGGCGAACGGGTCTCGGTGTCGGTCGAATCGTCGGTCGCGTCGAACAGGCCTTCTTCAACGTCGGATGCAGCAACGCGCTTGACGGTGTGACCGAGTTCTTCGGCGATCAGCTGCGCGGTATCGGCGTCGATCACGTCGGTGATCTTGTGGATCGCGCCTTGCTTCATCAGCATGCGGATGATTTCCACCGCGCGCTCGGACATGCGGTTGGCGAGTTCCTGGATCGTGATCGCTTCCGGAATGACCACTTCGCGGATCAGCTTTTCCTTCGGCTCGTTCGCGGCATGGCCCTTCAGGCGCTGGGTGCGGCGGCGGAACGAGGCGATCGAGCGCTCGCGCACGTCGTCGGCATTGAATGCGGTGACGACGGTCAGGCGGCCGCGCTCCTTCTGCGGGCCGGGCTTGTGGGTGGGCTTGGGGGCTACCACGGGACGCGCGGCGCCGCCGGGACCGCGGCGGATCTGGCGCGGACCATCGTCCTCGTCCGGGCCGGCAGCAACTGCGGGCGCGCGGCCCAACGGGCCACCTGCCGGCCTCGCTGTGGTCGTTCCGGGACGCGCCGTCGATGTTCCCGGGCGTGCCGTGGTGGTGCCGGGGCGCGCGGCGGGAGCGCCGGGGCGCGCCGCCGGAGCGGCGGGGACGGCGGCTGCGGGACGCGGCGCGGATGCCGGCTGCTCGCCTTCGCCAAAACGCTTCTTGGCCTCGGTCTCTGCCTTGCGCTTCGCTTCGTCCTCGTGACGGTGACGCTCTTCCTCGGCCTTGCGGCGGGATTCGGCAGCTTCGCGCTCGATGCGCTCAGCGGCTTCGCGAACAGCGCGGCGCTGGGCCTCTTCCTCAGCCTGGCGGCGCTCTTCGACTTCGCGCACCTTGGCGTCGGCCAGCGCGCTGGCGCGGGCGGAACGTTCGTCCTCGGTCAGCGTGCGCAGCACCACGCCGGATCCGGCGTTGCGCGGCGGCGCCGGGCGCGACGGAGCGGGCGCCGGAGTTGGCGCGGCCGGTGCCGGCCTCGCGACAACCGTGGGAGCCTGCGGTTCGGCACTGCCGTCGACGCGGCGCTTGCCGCGCTTCTCGACCACGACCTGCTTGCTGCGGCCGTGGCTGAAGCTCTGGCGGACAGTGCCCGTTTCGACGCGCGGCTTGAGCGATAGCGTCTTGCTCGGAACGCTCAGCTTTTTGTCGTCAGGGGTCTTGGTATCAACCATTCAGCAGTCCTAATCCTGATTTATCAGTGTTGTGCGTTGCCGCACCGTCCAATCGGGTCGTCGTATCTCTCAGAAATCCTGGCCGGGCTTTTCGGCAGTCTTGTCAGCGTCCGCCATCCGGTATTGGACCAGCATCTGGCTACGCGACAGGAATGACCTGCTCGCCGGGCCCGCGAGCAGGGCAGCATGTATCACATTTGACCGGGTCAGTGCCAAATCCAATTCTAACGATTTTAGCGCCGTGACGACGGTAATTTGCGGCCTGGCGCCGCGATTTCCGGCATTTTGACGCGCCAGCGTGTCCAATTTGCGGATTCCGTCCGCAGCCCCGTCGCTGGCGTGGATCAGGACCTCGGCCGTGCCTTCCCGAAGGGCGCTTTCGACCTTGCCGAAGCCGGCCACGACCTGACCGGCCTTGGCGGCGATCCCAAGGGCTTCCGTCACGCTCCGAACCAGGAGCGCCTCGATATCGGCAGGAAGCGTCTGAGGGATGCGCAACTCGCGCTTGAAGGCCTTGCCAAAATGGTGACGCCGGACGGCTTCCGCAACCACCCCGCGGGAGGCCGTGAGCCACATGCCGCGTCCGGGCAGCTTGCGCTTGAGATCTGGAACGACGTCGCCCTGCGGCGAAATGACGAAGCGGATCAGTTCGTCGATCGGCCGCACCTGCCGACTGACCGCGCACATCCGCATGGTCGCGGACTTTTCGGTCCGCGGTCCATGGTCGAGTTCGGGGTCAGTATCGGTGAGCATCCGGGCGACATCCTCCTTCGTCCTAAGCCGGCTGATCTTCGGTCGCCTCGGCCTCCTCAGCGGGCTTGGCGAGATCGGCCTCGGTGATCCAGCCGGCCTTGACGCGGGCCTGCATGATCATCGCCTCGGCATCGTCACGGGAAATGTCGATACCGTCGAGCGCGCCCGGGAACTTGGTCTGCTCGCCGCCTTCCTTGCGCTCGGTCCAGCCGACCAGATCGTCGGTGGCGCAGCCGGCGAGGTCCTCGACCGTCTTGATGTCGTTCTCGCCGAACTTCACCAGCATCTTGGAGGTGACGCCGGGCACGTCCTTGACGGCGTCCTCGACACCGAGCTCCTTGCGGCGGGCCTCGATCTCCGCTTCCTGCTGCTCGAGATATTCGCGGGCACGGTTCTGGAGCTCCTGCGCGGTTTCCTCGTCGAAACCCTCGATGCCGGCGAGTTCCTTGAGGTCCACCATGGCGAGTTCCTCGACCGACGTGAAGCCTTCGGACGCCAGCAGCTGGCCGACCACTTCGTCGACGTTGAGCGATTCCATGAAGACGCGAGTGGAGTTCTCGAAGTCGGCCTGGCGGCGCTCCGATTCCTCCTGCTCGGTCAGGATGTCGATGTCCCAACCGGTGAGCTGCGAGGCCAGACGCACGTTCTGGCCGCGGCGGCCGATCGCCAGCGAGAGCTGGTTGTTAGTGTCGGGCACCACGACTTCGATGCGCTCGCGGTCCTCGTCGATGACGACCTTGGACACTTCGGCCGGCGCCAGCGCGTTGACCACGAAGGTCGCGATGTCGGGCGACCACGGGATGATGTCGATCTTCTCGCCCTGCAATTCGTTCACCACGGCCTGCACGCGCGAGCCGCGCATACCGACGCAGGCGCCGACCGGATCGACCGAGGAATCCCGAGAAATCACGCCGATTTTTGCGCGCGAGCCCGGATCGCGGGCAACCGCCTTGATCTCGACGATGCCGTCATAGATCTCCGGCACTTCCTGCGCGAACAGCTTCGCCATGAACTGCGGATGGGTGCGGGAGAGGAATATCTGCGGGCCACGGGTCTCGCGGCGGACGTCGAAGATGTAGGCCCGGACGCGGTCGCCGTTACGGAATACTTCGCGCGGCAGCATCTCGTCGCGGCGGATGATGGCTTCGCCACGGCCGAGATCGACGATCACGCTGCCATATTCGACGCGCTTGACGACGCCGTTGACGATGTCACCGATGCGGTCCTTGAATTCCTGATATTGCCGGTCGCGCTCGGCCTCGCGCACCTTCTGCACGATGACCTGCTTGGCCGACTGCGCGGCGATGCGGCCATATTCCAGCGGCGGCAGGGTGTCGGCGATAGTGTCGCCGACCTGGGCGCCGGGATTGGCGCGCTGCGCGTCCACCAGCGAGATCTGGTTAGAATGATTTTCGACCGTCTCGACCACCAGCATGTGGCGCGACAGCCGCAGCTCGCCCTTCTTCGGGTCGATCTCGGCGTGAACGTCCGTTTCGCTGCCGTAACGTGCCCGCGCCGCCTTGGCGATGGCGTCCTCCATCGCCGCGATGACGATGCCGCGGTCGATCGATTTCTCGCGCGCAACGGCATCGGCGATCTGGAGCAACTCAAGTCGATTGGCGCTGACTGCCATGGCTAGTCTCCTTCGTCAGGCTCGATCTCGCCACGCCGCGCGCGTTCGGCGGCAAGGCGATGTTTCTTTGTGTTGGTCGGGGCCGGCTTCTTTTGCGGCTTGGTGTTCTTGGTGATCTTCGCGCTGATCTCGGCGTGCGGTGCAGCCGGCGGCTCCAGCCCGAGATCGCGGCGCATCTGGCGCTCCTGGGCCTTGCCACGGCGCATGGATTCCGCGATCAGATCATCGGTCAGCACCAGCCGGGCTTCGCCGATATCTTCCATCGTGAGCAGGACGTCGGGATTGTCGCTCGCCTTGGCGTCGTCCCGACGCAGGTGCACCCGGTCGCCCTCGACGGCCCCCAGCTTGCCACGGAACCGCTTGCGCCCCTCATGGGCGACGGCCATGTCGATCTTTACGAGATGGCCGGCATAGCGCTCGAAATCGGAACGGCGGACCAGCGGCCGGTCGATCCCCGGCGAGGAAACTTCCAGCCGATAGGCGCGATCGATGGGATCGGCGACGTCCAGCACGGGCGACAACGCGCGCGAGATCGCCTCGCAATCCTCGAGTTGCATCGAGCCGTCCGGCCGCTCGGCCATGATCTGCACGGTGCAGCCGGCCTCGCCGGAGATGCGGATCCGCACCAGCCGGTATCCCATGCCCTCGAGCACCGGACCTGCGACCGCAGACACACGTGCCGCCACGCCCGGCTCGACCACGAGCCTCGGCTCGGCCAGCAACTCGGCATCCGTGGAACCAGTGTTCGGTTCGGTCATATCAGGGGTCAAGGCGCTCGTTGGATAAGGCTTGGGTTAAGGCTTGGTTAAGATTTCCAAAGCCCGCTTCGGAACTTCCCGACAGCGCGTCGGGCTACATCTTCCGCCAAGCCGCGTTCGGGTAACAAAAAAGAGCGGGTCCTTTCGGGCCCACTCTCACTACGCGGATCGTATGAGAAGATGAATTGCCGCTGATATAGCGCTTTCTGTGCCTCCGGACAAGGCCCATCGCGGGCCAAGCGAGGCTTTTTGCGCCCGATTCGCGGCGTCCCGGGCCTAACGCTTCCTTCACCTCGGAGGTCTAATTTCCCTGACGGTGGGGCGGCTTGGATAAAGGGCGCGCCCGCGGCGTGCCCCCTACGAGTTTGCGTTTACATGACCGTTGCCACGTCGCTCATTCCCGGACTGGACGATATCGTAAAACGCGGCGATCCGCGGCGACGCGGCGAGATCGCGCGGGCCATCTCCGAATTGTTCTTCCAGGATTCCGCCAATCTTCGTCCCGAGCTCATCGATCTCTTCGACAATCTCCTGATCGATCTTGTTCCGCATGCGGAGCTTGCCTCGCGCGCCGACCTGGCCGAGCGCTTCTCGCAGTTGAACAACGCGCCACCGCATCTGGTGAATCAGCTCGCGCGCGAAAACGAAATCGCGGTCGCGGGTCCGGTGCTGCGCCGCTCCCCCGTGCTCGACGACGCCGCGCTGGTCGAGATCGCGCGGTTGAAAGGTCAGGGGCATTTGCTGGCGATGACGGAGCGCCCCGTTTTGTCCCCCGTCATCACCGACGTGCTGGTCGAGCGCGGCGATCGCAACGTGGTGCGCCGCGCCGCGGGCAATGCCGGCGCGGTGTTCTCGCCTGGCAGCTATTCCGAGCTGATCAAGCGCGCTGCGCAGGACGGCGTGCTGACGCTCAAGATAGGCCAGCGCAACGATCTCTCGGGCGAGAACCTGAAACAGCTTCTGGACGGTACGCTCGACGTCATCCGCCGCCGGCTCTCCAGCGTGGCCCATCCCGCGCGACAGGTCGAGATCAAGCGCGCGATGGCGGCCATCGAGGAGGCCGCGCAGCCGCCGGGGCCACGGCGCGATTTCTCCCCGGCCCAGCGCACGGTGCTGGCGTTGCATCGCGACGGCCATCTCGGCGAGAGCGCGCTGCTCGGTTTCGCCAAGGCGAACAAATACGAGGAATCGATCGCCTCGCTCTCGGCGATGGCCGGCGTTCGCCTCTCGGTCCTCGACCGTCTTATCTCAGGCGACCGCTACGATCCGATCCTCATTCTCGGTCGCGTGCTGAATCTCGGCTGGCCCACGGTGCGCGCGCTCATCCTGCTCTGGTACGGCCCGCACCGCACGCCGGCCGATGCCGACATCGAGGCCGCGCGCGTCAACTTCACGCGCCTGATGCCGACGACTGCCGAGCGCGTCGTGAATTTCTGGCGCAACCGGCAGACGATCTAGAGTCGTCTGAACCGCAGATAAGCCGCCTTGCGTCCTTCACGCGTCGCTTTTCGGCCGTAGCGCGTCATGGTGTAGCCCGCCCATGGCTGCCTGAAATCGTCGGCGCGTTCGGCAAGCCAGACGAAATCCTGCGAATGCGCTAGATGCGACAGTGTCCAGGCGCAGTAATCGTCGATGTCGCAGACGAAGCGGAATTCGCCGTTCGGCTTCAGCACGCGCGCCATCGCTGCGATCGTCCTGTCCTGGACGAAGCGCCGTTTCCAGTGCCGCCGCTTCGGCCAGGGATCCGGATGGATCAGGTCGACCCGCGACAGCGATGCCTTGGGCAGCCAAGCCAGCAGTTCGGCGGCATCGCCTGCAAACAGGCGGATGTTGCCGATGTTGGCGGCCTCGATCTGCGCGAGGATCTTTGCCATGCCGTTGACATAGGGCTCGCAGCCGATGAAGCCCGTCGTGGCGAAGCTCTGGGCCTCGGCCGCGAGATGCTCGCCGCCGCCGAAGCCGATCTCGAGCCGCACATCTTCAGTAGCGGGGTCGAAGATCTCCCTTGCATCCGCCGGCGTCTCGCCGTCGATATCGAGCGCCAGATGCGGCAGCAGATGGCCAATCAGCTCGGCCTGGTGCTGCCTGAGCTTGTGGCCCTTGCGGCGCCCGAAGAACGCGCGCTGGCTGTCATCGCGATCGGGGTCTGATTTGCGCTCGCTCATCGCAGCGTCTGGTACAGGCGATGGAGCAGTCGCGCGCGGGGGGCGAGCGACGAGATGTAGATCTGCTCATAATGGGTGTGCGCGCCCTTGCCGTCGGCGCCGAGACCGTCGAGCGTCGCGGTATGGGCCGCGGTGAAATTGCCGTCCGAGCCGCCGCCGGTGTGGGTGTCGACCAGCTCGAAGCCGATCTCGCCGGCGAGTGTCTTCGCATGCTCGTAGAGCGAGGCGCCTGCGTTGCTCTTCTCGTAGGGCGGACGATTGAGCCCGCCGGTGACGGTGACGGTGACGCCGTCGGTCTTTGATGTCAGCCCAAGGATCTTGCCGACGAACTCCTCTGCATCCCTGAGGCTCAGCACGCGCAAATCGACTTCGGCATAGGCTTCTTCGGGGGTAACGTTGGCGCGCGTGCCGCCACGCACCACACCGACATTGACGGTGACGCCACGCGCGAGGTCGTTCATCCCTTCCAGAGCCAGGATGACGTTGCCGAGCTCGCGCACGGCGCTGCGGCCGTCTTCCGGCCGTGAGCCGGCATGCGCGGGCACGCCCTTGATTGCTACCTGGAAGCGTCCGACGCCTTTGCGTCCGGTGACGATCTTGCCGCCGTCGCGCGCCGGCTCCGTCACCAGCACGTATTTGGCCTTGCGCCCTTCCGCCTCGATGAGTGCGCGAGAGGTGGGGCTGCCGATCTCCTCGTCGGAGGTGAACAGATGCGTGATGCCGAGCGGCGAGCGAGCGACTGCTGCGCACAATGCGCGAAACGCGTGATGGGCGATGTAGGCGCCGCCCTTCATGTCGTAGATGCCGGGACCGAACGCGACGTCACCTTCGACCTTGAACGGCAGGCGCTCGATGAATCCCATGGGATGAACGGTATCGAGGTGGCTCAGCACCAGGATGCCCGGCCGGTCCTGCCCCCAATTCGTGCGCGCGATGAGATGGTCGCCGCAGCCGTCGACGCCGGCGACGCGCTCGAGCGTGACGGGTAGATCGCGGTATTGCTCCGCGACGACGAACATCAGCCTGTTGACCTGTTCAGGCGCTTCCGTGGGCGTCTCGATCTCCACCCAGCGGCGGATGCCATCGAGAATGGTTTGGGAATCGAACCAATTGGAGCTGGTCATGCGCGCATCTGTGCCCTTGAATCGCATCATCGGAGCGGACACGCATCAAGGCGCGGCCGGAAATGACGACATAGGCCAGATTTCACGCCGTCTCAAATCGCCATTCAGATCGTGCGTCAGCGCTTGTCGGGGCCTTCGCGGGCCGCGATCTGCTCGACGAGATCGACGATCGAGCGGCGCATCTTCGAATCGGTGATTCGCGTGAATGCCTTGGTCAAGGCAAGCCCCTCGGAGGTCGCGAGAAAGTCCGACACATAGGAAGGTGAGGCGCCTTCGCTGAAGCCATCCGGACCCGCCACGCCGCTCGGGCCGCCCTCGAACAGGAACGACACCGGCACCTGCAGAATCTCGGCGATCTGCTGGATGCGGCTCGCGCCTACCCGGTTGGTGCCCTTCTCGTATTTCTGAACTTGCTGGAAGGTCAGGCCCAAAGCTTCACCGAGCTTTTCCTGGCTCATGCCCAACATGATGCGGCGCATACGCACGCGACTGCCGACATATTTGTCAACAGGGTTGGGCGCTTTCGACATTTCCTCAGCCCTCCAAACACCACCTTCAGCGCAATCAACCGGAGTGCGTCAGGTGCAAGCAACGTCAAATCAAACTCTCTTATTGGAAAACATTGCGGAGAAATTTAGCAATGCACCACTGTCTTTTGCAGCCGGTGCAGAATGGGGAGCCTGCGTGCAGTCTGTCAACCGTGGGACTACGGTTGTCAAAAGCTTCCGGCCGCCTCCACGGCGACGGCGCGATCAGGCCTTCCGCTTGGCGGTGCGTCGGCGGACGGCCAGAAACACGGCCACTGCGACGAGCATGGCGGCAGGCACATCGCCCACCCGCGCATAGACGGTCGGTGAGATCGCGGCAGGCAGACTTGCATCCAAAATGCCTTCGATTCCGAGACCGAGGCTGGCGACGGTGCGGCCCATGGGATCGATCACCGCAGAGACACCCGTATTGGCGGAGCGGACCAGCGGCAAGCCGAGCTCGATGGCGCGCATCCGCGACTGCTCCAGATGCTGATAGGGGCCGGTCGAAATGCCGAACCAACCGTCATTGGTGAGGTTGATGATCCAGCCCGGACGTTCGTTGCGTCCGGCCACTTCGCCGGGAAAGATGGCTTCGTAACAGATCAGCGGTAGCGCGGGAGGCGCGCCGGGCACCTGCAGCGCATGCCGCACCGTTCCGGGAATGAAGCCGCCGCGCATGCGCGTCAGTTGCTCGAAACCTAGCTTCTCCATCAACGCCTGGTAGGGAAGAAATTCTCCGAAAGGCACCAAATGCAACTTGTCGTACACTGCGAGCACGCTGCCGTCGTGATCGATGACGTAGATCGAATTATAGGCACGCGTGATCGGCGTGCCGCGCGGCAGGTCGGGCGCGCGGACCGAACCCGTGATCAGCACCGTGCCCTGAGGCAGAAGATCGGCGATCTGCGCCATCGCGTCGGCTTCGCGGGTCAGGAAGAACGGAAAGGCGGATTCCGGCCAGATCAGGATGGTCGCATCGCGCACACCCGTCGATTGCGGGCCGGAGGCGCGGTCCGACAGCGCCAGGTATTTTTTCATCACCTCCGATTTGGCGGCGTAGTTGAATTTGGCGTCCTGCTGCAGGTTCGGTTGCATCAGGCGCAGCTTGGCGCCCGAGACCATCGTGGTCGGATGCAGCGACAGGCGGATCGCGCCGAAGATGCTCATGACAAGCAGGAGCGCAATTGCAGCCGCCGGCACGCGCCAAGCCAAGCGGCGATCGGGCGTGCGGTCGATCAGCGTCGCGGGGCTCGCGAAGATCGCGACCGTCAGGAACGTCATGCCCCACAGGCCGACCAGCGAGGCGGTCTGCGCCAGCGGCAACGGCTCGGACATCGCGTAGCCGAACGCGTTCCAGGGAAAGCCGGTCAGCGCGTGGCCGCGCAGCCATTCGCTGACCGTGAGGCTCGCGGCGAGTGCGAGCACGCGTGTGGCGTCCTTGGTCCAGAGCAGGCGGGCAACCGCAAAGCCCATCGCGGTGAAGATCGACAGATAAGCCGGCAGCCCTAGCACGGCGAACGGGGTGAGCCAGGCGAACACATCCGCATCGACGAAGAAGGCGTAGCCGATCCAGTAGAGGCCGGGGACGAAATAGCCGAGCCCGAACCAGTAGCCGGTCAGCGCTGCGGCGGGGACGCCGCCATAGCGTCCGGCGCCGGTGCCGTCGATCAGCCAGACCAGCACCGGGAAGGTGATGAACAGCACTGGGAACAGGTTGAACGGCGCCAGCGCCAGCACCGACAGCGCTCCGCACCCCATGGCGATGACGGCGCGCTTCCATCCCCAGGCGAGGATGATGGCAAGCGCAATTTGCCGAAGTCGCTGGAACGGGCTCACTGCTGGCCGGTCCCGTCGCTCGGCGGCGGGGTGGGCGTGTCGTTGGCCGGCGGTTGACCGCTGTCCGGCGCGGCCTCGCGGCGGCCTCTCTCGCGCTGGGTGCGCGGCGCCGGGCGCTCCTTGCGCGTCGAGATCCGCAGCCGCTTGACGCGGCGCGGATCCGCATCGAGCACCTCGATCTCGTAATTGCCGGGACCCGAGATCACCTCGCCGCGCACCGGCAGGCGCCCGACGAAGCTGACGAGATAGCCGCCGAGCGTCTCCACTTCCTCGCCGGCCTCGCCGGTGACGAAATCCTCGCCGATCACGGTGCGAACGTCGTCGAGGCTGGCGCGGGCGTCGGCGATGAAGGCGTTGTCCGGCAGGCGCACGATCGAGGGCGGCTCGTCGCTGTCGTGCTCGTCGTCGATCTCGCCGACGATCTGCTCGACGATGTCCTCGAGCGAGACCAGCCCGTCGCTGCCGCCATATTCGTCGACCACCAGCGCCAGGTGAATGCGCGTGGCTTGCATCTGCGCCAGCAGGTCGATCGCCCGCATCGACGGCGGCACGTAGAGCAGCTTGCGAATGATGCGCGCATCCTCGAGCGGCATCGCGAGATCGACGGCGCGAAGGTCGAGCCCGGCCGGCAGCGGCTTCTTGCGCTTGGTCTTGGTGGCTTCCGACACGCGGGCACGCGAGGTCATGAAAGCAAGCAGGTCGCGGATGTGGACGATGCCGACGGGATCATCGAGCGTCTCGTTGAAGACCACGAGGCGCGAATGGCCGGCGCTCTCGAAGCGGTCCATCAACTCGCCGAGCGGGATGTCGCGCTTGACCGCGACGACGTCGGCGCGATGCACCATGACGTCGGCGATGCGGCGCTCGTGCAAACCAAGGATGTTGCGCAGCATGGTGCGCTCGACCGCCGAGAAGCCGGTGTCGTCGGGCGTCGTCGCATCGAGCACGACCTGGAGGTCGTCGCGCACCGATCCCGCCTTCCAGCCGAACAGCGTGCGAATGGCGCGCAGGAGCCAGCCATCGGCGGTCGGGCGCATCACCTCGCCCTGGGTCACCACGACCGGCAAATTGGCCGAGTGGCGCGGATTGTCTTGGATCGGGTCTGAGTCCGGCATCTCAGTGCGTCCCTGCGCGGTCTGCATAGGGATCGGGAATTCCCAGGTGAGCCAGGATCTGCGTCTCCAGTGCTTCCATCTCCTCGGCGTCGCCGTCGTTCTCGTGATCGTAGCCGATCAGGTGCAGGAAGCCGTGCACGGCGAGATGGCTCAAATGGTGGTCGAACGGCTTTTGTTCCTCGTCCGCCTCGCGCCGCATGGTCTCGTAGGCGATCGCGATATCGCCGAGCATGCGCGGTGCATCGCCCGGCTTCCATTCGCTCTCCGGCTGGAGCGCGGGAAACGACAGCACGTTGGTCGGCTTGTCGATGCCGCGCCAATTGCTGTTGAGGGTGCGGATGCCGGCATCATCGGTCAGCATCACCGCCACTTCGGCGTCGGCAACGTCTTCGTCGACACTTTCGGCCGCGGCCGCGACCGCGCGCTGGATCACGGCTTCGGAATCGGGCTCGCTTTGCCAGCAATCGGCGACGACGAGGACCTCGGTCATGGGAAGATTCGGTTGCGACATTGTCTTTGTTCGGAACGATGAGGCGCCGTGTCCGCGCCCTCTGGGTCCGGCTGTTGCCTCGTCAGGATTTGCCGGCGGCCGGCCGCTGCGGCGAGCCTTCGTAGGCGGCGACGATCCGCGCCACGAGTTCGTGGCGGATCACGTCCTCGGCTTTGAAATGAACCTGGGCAATGCCCTCGACGCCGCCCAGGAGGCGGGTCGCCTCGGCCAGGCCCGAGGTCTGGCCGTTCGGCAGATCGATCTGCGAGGGGTCGCCGGTCACGATCATGCGGCTGTTCTCGCCAAGGCGCGTCAGGAACATCTTCATCTGCATCGACGTGGTGTTCTGCGCCTCGTCGAGGATGATGGCGGCGTTGGTGAGGGTACGGCCGCGCATGAAGGCGAGCGGCGCGATCTCGATCTCGCCGGTCTGGAGCGCGCGCTCGACGATGCGCGCATCCATGAGGTCGTAGAGCGCATCGTAGATCGGGCGCAGATAAGGATCGACCTTCTCGCGGAGATCGCCGGGCAGGAAGCCGAGCCGTTCGCCGGCTTCGACCGCCGGACGCGACAGGATGATCTTGTCGACCTCCTTGCGCTCGAACAGTTGTGCGGCATGCGCGACCGCGAGCCAGGTCTTGCCGGTGCCGGCCGGCCCGATGCCGAACACCAGCTCATGGCGCTTCAGCGCGCGGATGTAGGAGTCCTGCGCGGCCGTGCGCGCGCGCACCGGGCGCTTGCGCAGATTGATGCTGTCGAAGGCCGCCGATTTGGCCGATTTGGCGTCGAACTCGAACAGAGAGCCTTGCGCGATCACGGCGCGAATCGCGCCCTCGACCTCGCCCTGGTCGAGATCCTGCCCCTTCACGGCCTGTGCGTAGAGCGTTTCCAGCACGCGGCGAGCGGCGTCGCAGCCGTCGCGCGAGCCGCCGATGGTGATGTGGTTCCCTTTGGAATCGACGACGACGCCGAGCCGCCGTTCGATCTGCGCCAGATGCTGGCCGTAGGGGCCGACCAGCGCGGAAGCGGCGCGGTTGTCGTCGAAGTCGATGACGACCTGGGTCTCGGGCGGAACTTGCATGTCGCGGTCAAATTTGCGGCTGGGAGCGAGCGAAGACGAATCCGATGCGCTTTTGGGCAAGGGTTCAGGCTCCAAAGGCTTGCGAAAAAGCGGGCTCGCGCGCGCCGTGCGGGGTCACGAGCTCGCCGAGGAAACTGTAGCGTTCGAGGCTGTCGATCCTGACAGGCAGGATCTGTCCGATGATGTCGGGCGAGGCCATCACATGGGCGGGCTGCAGGAATGCGGTGCGGCCGACGATCTGGCCGTGCTTGCGCGCCGGACGCTCGAACAGCACGTCGACCGTTGAGCCAATCGCGGCCTTGTTGAAGGCCGATTGCTGGCTGTCGATCAGTTCCTGGAGCCGCTCCAATCGCTGGTCCATTTCGGCGGGGGACACCGTCTCCTGCATGTCCGCGGCCGGCGTTCCCGGCCGGGCGGAGTATTTGAACGAATAAGCCGCAGCGTAGCCGATTTGCGTGACAAGCGCGAGGGTGGCGAGAAAATCTTGCTCGCTTTCACCGGGGAAGCCCACGATAAAATCTGATGAAAAAGCAATGTCTTGGCGCGCAGACCGGAAACGGTCGATGACATCGAGATAATCATCGGCAGTATGTTTCCGGTTCATGGCCGCCAGAATCCGGTCCGAGCCCGACTGCACCGGCAGGTGTACGAACGGCATCAGGGCACCGAGATCGCGATGGGCGGCAATCAGGCTGTCATCGACGTCGCGGGGGTGGCTCGTCGAGTAGCGCAGCCGCGCGATGCCGGGAATCGTCGCCAGATGTTCGAGCAGCCTGCCCAGCGGCCAGGTTTTTCCGTCCGGCCCGTCGCCATGATAGGCGTTGACGTTCTGCCCGATCAGCGTGAGCTCGCGCACGCCGTTGTCGGCGAGCCGCTTCACATCGTCGACGATCTTCGCCACGGGCCGGGACACTTCGGCGCCGCGCGTATAAGGCACGACGCAGAAGGTGCAGAACTTGTCGCAACCTTCCTGCACCGTGACGAAAGCGGAAATGCCGCGCGCGCGGATTGCGTCGGGCTTGGGTTGGGCGAGAAAGCCGAATTTGTCCTGGGCGGGAAACTCGGTCTCGATCGCGCGGCCTTCGTCGCGCGCACGCTTCAAAAGCTCAGGAAGGTGATGATAACTCTGGGGGCCGACAACGACGTCGACCACGGGCGCGCGGCGTGTGATCTCCCCGCCTTCGGCCTGCGCCACGCAGCCCGCGACCGCGATCTGCATCGCGCGCCCCGCGCGGGCGGCTTCGTCCTTGGCGACGCGCAGCCGGCCGAGCTCGGAATAGACCTTTTCGGAGGCCTTCTCGCGGATATGACAGGTGTTGAGGATGACGAGGTCGGCGTCATCAGCGCTGGCCGTCTCCACGAATCCTTCCGGAGCCAGCGTGTCCACCATGCGCTGGGCATCGTAGACATTCATCTGGCAGCCATATGATTTGATGTGCAGCTTGCGCGGCGGCGTCATGGAACCCGGAATTGTGGTGGAGGACGGCCCTCAGATATAGGTTGGAGAGGGGAAAATCCAGCCAACGCCGGGCGGAAGGCCCGTTCGGGGCGCCAAGCGGCCGCCAACTGGCCGCGAAGCGCGGAATCGCGAGGTTTGGCGTCAGATTCAGCCCGCCAGAGTGTCCAGGGCGACCCGCCGGACCAACTCCGGCAATTGCCGCATATCATCGAACGTCAATCCGGCGCCGGCGACGCGCAGCCTTTCGGCGTGCCCCGGCGGGCAGTGGCTGCCGCCGTGAAAGCCCAGCACGGTCATCCCGGCGGCATGCGCGCCGGTCACGCCGGGGACGCTATCCTCGATCACGAGGCACCGCTCCGGCGCGACTTTCATCTGGGTCGCCGCAAACAGGAACAGATCGGGCGCGGGCTTGCCGCGCGCGACCTGGCTCGCTGAAAAGATGTGCGGAGCGAGCAGGTCGTAGAGGCCGGCGCAGGTCAGCCCGTGCGTGATCTTCTCCGGCGTGCCGCTCGATGCGACGCATTTCGGCAGATCGATTGCACCGATCGCCGCCGCAACATGGGTGATCGGCTGCAGATCGCTGGCGTAGAATTGCAGCGTGGCCGCGTTCACCTGGCTCTCCAGGTCGTCGGGGAGGCTGCGGCCGATCTCCTGTTCGACCATCAGCCGCGCGTCCTTCTCGGATACGCCGAGGAAGCGGACCAGCACCTGCTCCGAGGTGATCGGATAACCGTGCCGCGTCAGCACATCCGCATGGGCGCGACAGGAGATCACCTCGCTGTCCACGAGCACACCATCGCAGTCGAAGATGATGAGGTCGACGGGCACTTAGCTTGTGGGCTTGTCGTCGTCGAGCGGAACGCAATAGAGCTCGAGCCGGTGGTCGACCAGCTTGTAGCCGAGCTTGCGGGCGATCTCCGCCTGCAGCTTCTCGATCTCTTCGGAGGTGAACTCGATCACCTTGCCGTCGCGCAGATTGATGAGATGGTCGTGATGGCTGTCGCGCATCTGCTCATAGCGCGCGCGGCCTTCGCGGAAATCATGGCGCTCGATGATGCCGGCATCCTCGAACAGCTTGACGGTGCGATACACGGTCGAGATCGAGATCTTGTCGTCGACCGCGACACAGCGCCGGTACAATTCCTCGACATCGGGATGATCGACCGCCTCCGCGAGCACGCGGGCGATGACACGGCGCTGCTCGGTCATGCGCATGCCGGTGGCGGCACAGCGCGCTTCGATGCCGGACGCCTTGGATGCGGAAGAAGGTTTCAGTGCGGTCATAATTCGTCTGCCTGGCGGGGGCGCTTTCTGCCACCAATATTACGACAAGTCACGTCGCATCAGAAGTGCGTTCAATTGTTCCCCGTTCGGCTGCTTATAGTAGCGTTCGCGGCGTCCGACCACCACGAATCCGGCCCCATCGTAGAGCCGCCGCGCCGGCTGGTTGTTTTCCTCGACCTCGAGAAATATTGTGCGCACGCCGCGCCCCGCGAGGTGGCCGAGATGGGTCATCAGCAGCGTGCGGGAGAGGCCGCGGCCGCGATAGGCCTCGTCCACCGCGATCGAGAGGATTTCCGCTTCATCCGCCCCGATCCGCGACACCGCAAATCCGACGGTCCTGCGGCCGAGGCGCAACCGATGCACGAGTGTGTTGCGCTCGCTGACCATGCTCTCGAATTCGCCCTCGCCCCAGCCGCGCGCGAACGAAGCGCCGTGAAGCTGCGCCAGCCGCGCGGCGTCACGCACGGATGCGGGCTCGACGGCGGCAGTGCCGCCGCGCCACCATTCCGACAGCCATCTCATCATGGGGTCGCGGCTTGCGCTGCAAACGGCGGCTGTGCCGCCGGCTTGGCGTCGGGCGCTTTCAGATAGAACGGCCGCGCCGGATTCGTCGCGGGATCGGCGGCAGCGCCGAGCCATGCGACCCAGCCGATATCGGGCGCGGGCTGGGCGTCGACTGCGACCGGCTGCGGGACGTCGTTCGGCCAGCGCTCGGCGAGGATATTTGCGGCATTGCCGACCAGATGGGGCGTGCCGAACTGCGAGGCTGCGATCGCCGCGTCGACGGACGCGACGCTCGGCCGCACCAACTGGCTGCCGTCGCCGGCGACGATCTGGAAATAGACATGGTCGTGGCGCGCGTCGATTGCGGAGATCACGGGTGCCGATTTGCTCTGACCAACGATGGAGGCGGCATAGGCCGACAAGGTGGTCAGGCCGATCGCCGGCCGCGCGGCCGCGAGCGCAAGGCCGCGCGCCGCCGAAATGCCGACGCGCAGGCCGGTGAAGCTTCCGGGGCCGACGGTGACCGCGATGCGGTCGAGCGTGGTGAAGGCGAGATTGGCCGATTGCATCACGCGCGCGATCATCGGCATCAGCGCCTCGGCGTGGCCGCGCTTCATTAGAAGCTGCTCCTGCGCGAGGAGCTCGGCCGCTTCGGTGTCGAGCACGGCGACGGAGCAGGCGTCGAGCGCGGTATCGATGGCGAGGATCAACATGGAAGAGCGAATGGCGCGTGGTGAATGGAGAGCAGTCTAGCGAACCGAGCGCCTATCCGCCATTCATCAAGCACTGTTCGTAGCCCCCTAATATCGCCGCACTTCGTAGGATGGGCAAAGGCGCAGTTGCGCCGTGCCCACCACTTTCAGCTTATGGCAGAGCAGGTGGGCACGCTTCGCTTTGCCCACCCTACGGCACTCGCCATTCGCTGGCAGCTCACATCGGCCGGACTTCGACCACGTCCGGCACGAAATGCTTCAGCAAATTCTGGATGCCGTGCTGGAGGGTCGCTGTCGACGACGGGCAACCGGCGCACGAGCCCTTCATGTTGAGATAGACGATGCCGTCCTTGAAGCCGCGGAAGGTGATGTCGCCGCCGTCATTGGCGACCGCCGGCCGCACGCGGGTCTCGATCAGGTCCTTGATCATGTCGACCGTTTCCGCATCGGCCTCGTCGAAGAACTCGTCCTCGTCGTCGAGATCGGCAGCGCTCTGGGCCGCGCCATCGGCGAGCAGCGGCGCGCCGGACATATAGTGCTCCATGATGGCGCCGAGAATCGCGGGCTTGAGCTGCTGCCATTCACCGTTCGCCTTGGTCACGGTGATGAAGTCCGATCCGTAGAACACGCCGGTGACGCCCGGCACCTCGAACAGCTTTTCGGCGAGCGGCGACTGCGCAGCCGATTCGCGGCTCGCAAACTCCATCGGGCTGCCGTCGACCACGGCGCGGCCGGGAATGAACTTCAGCGTGGCGGGATTGGGGGTGGCTTCGGTTTGAATGAACATGGTTTTCTCCAGACGTCGCCGGTTCAAGGCCGGCGCGTAGCCTATTCCCTAGCAGATGGCGACGGGGAACGCACGATCAAGGGGCGAGATGGCCGTTCTGTTGTTGTATCAGCAGGTTAGGGCTCCCAGCAGCCCTTCAGGGGAGGGTAAGACGAAACCGAGCTACGACAGCGAATCCACGCTCGCGTCGCTCAGCGCACCGGAGATGATCGTGACCGGCACAGGAAACGTCCCCAATTCATGCGCCAGCAGGTTAACCAGCGGTCCCGGCCCCTCCGCGCCCGGATTGGCGGCGAGCACCAGCATGGCGATGTCGGGGTCCTCGTCGATCACCGCGCGCAGCTGTTCCATCGGCACACCCTCGCGGATAACCCGCTCCGGCGTGATCGCGGCGATGCCGTTGGCGCGGCCGGCGGCACGGTCGAGCGCGGCCTCCGCCGCTTCCTGCGCCTCGGCGCGCATGATGTCGGCCACACCAAGCCATTCCTGACTCTGCTGTTCCGGCTCGATGATGCGCAGCATCACCACGCCGCCGCCGGCGCGGATCGCCCAGCGACTGGCGTAGTAAACCGCGCGATCCCATTCGGCGGTGTCGTCGACGATGACGAGGCATTTGGGCTTGTGACCCGGCTCGAAGCAAAGTCGCTTGCTGGTCATGCATGTCCCGGAATTTGCACGACCGGCATGCTGCCACACTCCCGCAGCGTTGGGGAGAGGAGATGCGGTCGGCGCTCTGGCGCCGACCGTCTTCAGCGCCGGCGAATGAAGCCGACGATATCCTTGGAGAGCTTCATCGTCTCGTCGGCGATGGCGCGGGCCCGATCGGAACCTTCGTTCAGGATCGCATCGATATGGCCGGGGTCGGCGACGAGGCGCTTCATCTCGCCGGCGATCGGCGCCAGCTTGGTGACGCACAGCTCCGCCAGCGCGTTCTTGAAGCTGGAGAACTGGCCGCCGCCGAAATCGCGCAGCACGTCCGCCTTGGGGCGGCCGGAGAGGGCGGCGAAGATGCCGACGAGGTTGTCGGCCTCGGGACGGGCTTCCAGGCCCTTCTCCTCCGACGGCAACGGCTCCGGATCGGTCTTCGCCTTGCGGATCTTCTGCGCGATGGTGTCGGCGTCGTCGGTCAGATTGATGCGCGAATTGTCTGACGCATCCGACTTCGACATCTTCTTGGTGCCGTCGCGCAGGCTCATCACGCGCGTCGCCGGGCCCGTGATCAGGGGCTCCGGCAGCGGGAAGAACAGCCCGTCATTGGCGCCGAGGTTGCGGATCGAATCGCCAAAGTCGTTGTTGAACTTCTGGGCGATGTCGCGCGAGAGCTCGAGATGCTGCTTCTGGTCCTCGCCGACCGGCACATGGGTGGCGCGGTACAGCAGGATGTCGGCGGCCATCAGCACGGGATAGTCGAACAGGCCGACCGAGGCATTCTCGCGGTCCTTGCCGGCCTTCTCCTTGAACTGGGTCATGCGGCCGAGCCAGCCCATGCGCGCGACGCAGTTGAAGATCCAGGCGAGCTCGGCATGGCCGGAGACCTGGCTCTGGTTGAACACGATGTGCTTCTTGGGGTCGATGCCGCTTGCGATGAACGCTGCGGTCACCTCGCGGGTATTGCGCGCGAGCTCGGCCGGTCCGCCCCAGACGTCCACGCCCTGCGTGATCGCGTGCATGTCGACGACGCAATAGATGCAGTTGTGGGTTTCCTGCATCTTCACGAAGTTGAGGATGGCGCCGAGGTAATTGCCGAGGTGCAGATTCCCCGTCGGCTGGACGCCCGAAAAGACCCGTTCAACGAATGGCATGGCAGCTTTCCTGCAAGATACGGGGCGTCGTTTCCAACAGCGGCGCTGCCCCGTCAAGGGTATTTCTGTGAGCTCAGGCGCCCGGATCGGGCCGGCCGGGACGCTTCAGGGCACCGGCCGCCTCGCGCCAGGACGCGACGCCGAGGATCTGCAGGAGCAAGCCATAGACGGCGATTCCGGCGGCGATCTGCAAGCCCAGCGCAATGAAACGGATCAGCCCGTGGGCCTCAGAAGGCACGAGGCCCGCGCTCAGCCAGAGCAGGGCGCCCATGGCGGTTGCGGCGAGCGCGATCCGCGGCAGCCGCTTGCGGGCGGCGGCATCGACCGAGAAACCGAACTCGGCCGTGCCTTTGCGGAACAGCGAGAGCGCGCTGCTCCAGGCGCCGGCCGCGATGCTTGCGGCGATCCCGCTCGCGCCGAAGAAATGGCCGAGCAGAACCGCGAGCACGACTGCGACCACGAACCCTTTGGCCGTCGCGAGCAGCGGCGTCATCGTGTCACCGCGGGCATAGAAGGCCGGCGACAGCGCCTTGATCAGCACGTGCGCGGGCAGGCCCAGCGCTAGCCACATCAGCGCGTGCGCGGTCGCCGCGCTGTCCCCGGCACCAAACGCGCCATGCTCGAACAACAGCCGCACGATCGGTTCGGCCAGCACGATCAGGCCGAGCGTGGCAGGGAACGCCAGCCCGGTCGCAAGCTCAAGCGCGCGCGATTGCGCATGCGCCACCGCATCACGGTCCCCGCCACTCACCGCGCGCGTCAGCTCCGGCACCAGCACGGTGCCCATGGCGACGCCGACGATGCCGAGCGGCAGCTCGATCAGGCGGTTGGCGAAATAGAGCCAGGACACCGCTGACGGCGTCGCCGATGCGATGATCGCGCCGGCCACCATCAGCCATTGCGGGCCCGAGCTTGCGATCATGCCGGGGATCGCCTTGGCGAAGAAGCCGCGCATCTCCTTGTCGAAACTGATGCGCAGAGGCGTCGCAAGGCGCGCGCTTTGCTGCGACAGCAGCATCAGGAGCTGCAGCAGGCCGGCGACACCGACCGTGGCGGCCAGCGGCCGGGCGGCGAAGCCGGCGTCAGCGTGCCAGACCAGGAGCAAAGCGATCGCGGCGATCAGCGCGATGTTGAACAGCAGCGGCGAGAATACCGTGAGCGCAAAGCGTCCCTGCGCATTCAGCAGGCCCATCAGCACCGTGACGGGACCGGCGAAGGCGAGGTATGGCAGCATCAGCCTCGCGTTCTGGACGGCGAGATCGAGCGTGCCGGTACCGAGAAAGCCAGGCGCGATGACCGTCATGATCAGCGGCATCAGCAGGGCTATGCCGAGCGAGATCGCGATCAGGGCCGCGCTGACGGTGCCGAGCACGCGCCCCGCGAACGCCGCCGCAGCCACCGCGCCATCGCGGTCCCTGACGCGCAGCCATGCCGGGACCAGCGCTGCGTTCAGCGCGCCTTCGCTGAGCAGCCGCCGCACCACGTTGACCAGCTGGAAGGCGGCCAGGAACGCATCCGCCACCGCGCCGGTGCCGAGCAGCGCCGCGATCAGGGAATCGCGGGCAAAGCCCAGCAGCCGCGAGGCCAGCGTTCCCGTCGAGACGGTCAGGAAGGAGCGGATCATCGGCTCTTTATCATACCGTTGCTTGCCCGCGCCGGCCCGGTCGTGATAGGCCGCGAGCCAGATTTCAGGCCGACAGGAAGCGGATTTTCGCAGGGTTCGCAATCCGCCAAACAGGATCAAGGTGAATGGCTGACGTGAAATATGACGTTCTCGGCATCGGCAACGCGCTGTTCGACGTGCTGGTCAGGACCGACGAGGCCTTTTTGGCCAAGCACGGCATGGCCAAGGGCAGCATGTCCCTGATCGACGAGGCGCGGGCCGCGGCCATCTACAAGGACATGGGGCCGGCCACTGAAGTCTCGGGGGGATCTGCCGCCAACACCATCGTCGGCATCGGCAGCCTGGGCGCACGGGCCGCCTATGTCGGCAAGGTCAAGGACGACCAGATCGGCAAGCTCTACGTCCACGACATCCGCTCGGCCGGCGTCGCCTTCAACACGCCCGCCGCGACGGACGGCCCCGCCACCGGCTGCTCCTACATCCTGGTCACGGATGACGGCGAGCGCACCATGAACACCTATCTCGGCGCAGCGCAGGACCTTTCGCCCGCCGATATCGATCCGGCCGAGATCGCCGGCGCCGGCATCGTCTATCTCGAAGGCTATCTCTGGGACCCCAAGAACGCCAAGGACGCCTTCGTCAAGGCGGCCAAGATCGCCCATGACGCCAGGCGCAAGGTGGCGCTGACGCTGTCGGATTCCTTCTGCGTCGACCGCTATCGCGACGAGTTTCTCTCGTTGATGCGCAACGGCACCGTCGACATCGTCTTCGCCAACGAGTCCGAGCTGCACTCGCTCTACATGACCTCCGACTTCGACACCGCGCTCAAGCAGTTGCGCAACGACGTCAATCTCGGCGTGGTCACCCGCAGCGAGAAGGGCTGCATGGTGGTCTCGTCTGAAGACGCCGTCGCAGCGCCCGCGTTCCCGGTCGACAAGGTGGTCGACACCACCGGCGCCGGCGATCTGTTCGCCGCAGGCTTTCTGTACGGCCTGTCGCGCAATCTAGCCTACAAGCAATGCGGTGAGCTCGGGGCGCTCGCGGCTGCCGAAGTCATCCAGCACATCGGCGCGAGGCCGCTGGTGTCGCTGAAGGAGCTGGCTGGCCAGCGCGGGCTGACGGCTTAGGCCCTCGCTCTCCCCCGTCATTGCGAGCGTAGCGAAGCAATCCAGCCTGCCTCTCCGAAAAGATTCTGGATTGCTTCGTCGCAAGAGCTCCTCGCAATGACGGTGGGTCTCACGCCGTCTTCGCAGCCTTCAATCCCAGCCGCTGCTCCACGGCATCGCGCATCACGAATTTCTGGATCTTGCCCGTCACCGTCATCGGAAACTCGTCGACGAACTCGACGTAGCGCGGAATCTTGTTGTGCGCGATCTGGCCGTCGCAGAAGGCGCGGACCTCCTCGGCCGTCAGCGTCTCGCCCGGCCTGACGCGGATCCAGGCACAGAGCTCCTCGCCGTAGCGGCTGTCGGCGACGCCAAAAATCTGCACGTCCTGAATCCTGGGGTGACGGTACAGGAATTCCTCGATCTCGCGCGGATAGAGGTTCTCGCCGCCGCGGATCACCAGGTCCTTGATGCGGCCGACGATGTTGCAATAGCCTGATACATCGATGGTGGCGAGGTCGCCGGTATGCATCCAGCCATTGGCGTCGAGCACGTCGGCGGTCTTTTCCTTCTCCTCCCAATATCCCAGCATCACGCTGTAGCCGCGGGTGCAGAGCTCCCCGCGCTCGCCCCGCTTCACGATTTTGCCTTCGAGGTCGATCACCTTGACCTCGACATGCGGGTGAATGCGACCGACCGTGGAGACGCGCCGCTCGAGCGGATCGTCGGTCGCGCTCTGGAAGCTCACCGGGCTGGTCTCGGTCATGCCATAGGCGATCGTGACCTCGCGCATGTTCATCTCGGTGTTGACGCGCTTCATCACCTCGATCGGGCAGGGCGCGCCCGCCATGATGCCGGTGCGGAGTGATTTCAAATTGAAGTTCTTGAACTCAGGGTGATCGAGCTCCGCGATGAACATGGTCGGCACGCCATACAGCGCGGTGCATTTCTCCTGCTCGACCGCGCGCAGCGTCGCGAGCGGATCGAAACCTTCGCCCGGGTAGACCATGGTGGTGCCGAGCGTGACCGAGGCAAGGTTGCCCATCACCATGCCGAAGCAATGATAGAGCGGCACTGGAATGCAGATGCGATCCTGCTCGGTCAGCCGCATCGCGCGTCCCGTGAAATAGCCGTTGTTGAGGATATTGTGATGGGTCAGCGTGACGCCCTTGGGCGATCCCGTGGTGCCGCTGGTGAACTGGATGTTGACGGGGTCGTCGAACTGAAGCGCAGCACCGAGCGCGGCAAGTTGCTCGCGATGCCCCGCTCTGCCCATGCGCGCGACCTCCTCGAAAGGGATCGTGCCTGAAGCCGCCGGGCCGCCGATCTGGATCACCATGCGCAAGGCCGGCAATCGCGCCGCCTGCAGCTGTCCGGGCGTGGCGTCCGCCAGCTCCGGCAGCAGCGTGTTGAGCATCTCCATGTAATTGCTGGTCTTGAAGGCGGTGGCGGTGACGATCGCCGCGCAGCCGACCTTTTTCAGCGCGAATTCGAGCTCGCTGAGCCGGTAGGCCGGATTGATCGTCACCAGGATCAGGCCGGCCTTGGCGGCGGCGAACTGGGTCAGCGTCCATTCGGGCCGGTTCAGTGACCAGATGCCGATCCGCTCCCCGCGTTCGAGTCCGAGTGCGAGAAAGCCCGCGGCGAGCGCGTCCACCTGATCTGCGAATTCTTTCCAGGTCCATCTGACGCCGTGGCTGGGCGAGACCAGCGCCTCGCGATCGCCCCAGCGCCGCACCGCGTGGTCGAGGCTGCGACCGATGGTGTCGCCGAGCAGCGGCGTGTCCGAGATGCCGCAAACGTAGCTGTCCGCCTTATTCGACAAATCGAGATCCTTTCAAAAATGTTCTACGCAGTCTCTCCGCCGTCATGCCCGGGCTCGACCCGGGCATCCACGACTTCCGCATGCGCGGCCGCACGTGGATGGCCGGGACAAGCCCGGCCATGACGTGTGGAGAGAGATTGGCTTTCTCACGCCGCCTTCTGGCCGCTCCCCGCATCAAGCCCGGCATAAACCCCGCGCTCGAATCCCGCGAAGGCTTCCAGGCATTTCGTGTCCGCGAACGGCAACAGCTGCATCAGGATCACGCCGGTGACGTCGCGGGCCGGGTCGATCCAGTAATAGGTGTTCGCAAGGCCCGCCCAGGCGAGGCTGCCGGCGCTTCGGCCTTCGGCCGTCTTCGCCGTGTTGATCATGAAGCTGAGGCCCCATTTCTTGACCTGCTCCGGATAGAGGTCGACGTCGTTGGTGTACATCGGCGCCGCCGTCGTCATCTTGGTCATGGCGAGATCGCCGATGTGGTTCTGCCCCATCATGGCGATCGTCTCGGCCTTCAGCGCCTGGTTGCCGTTGCCGCGACCCTTGTTCAAGATCATCTGGGTGAACTTGATGTAGTCGGCCGCGGTCGAATAAAGGCCGCCGCCACCCATGTGGAATTCCGGCTCCTGCTCAAGCTCGAACGGGATCGACGCGAGCTGGCCGTCCTCGCCGCGCGCGTGCATGCCGACCAGGCGGTTGCGCATGCTCTCGGTGATCTTGAACGCCGTGTCGCTCATGCCGAGCGGGTTGAACAGATTGTCGCGCAAGTAGGCATCCAGTCGCTTGCCGCTGACGGCTTCCACGGCCTTGCCGACGAAATCGATATTGGTGCCGTATTCCCAGCGCGTGCCGGGGTCGGTCATCACTGGCGTCTTCAGCGCCGCGTTCTGGCAGGTGGTGATCGCGGGAATGCCGTTCTTGTCGAGATAGACCGCGAGATCGCCGTTCCACATATTGTAGCAGAAGCCGGCGGTGTGGGTCATGAGCTGACGCAGCGTGATCGGCCGCTTGGCCGGGCGCAGCTTGGCCTCGCCCTTGGCGTCGAAGCCTTCGAGCACCTGCGGATTGGCGAGATCGGGCAGCACCTCGCCGATCGGCGCATCCAGCGACAGCTTGCCCTGCTCGACCAGTTGCATCGCGCCCGCCGATGTCACCGCCTTCGTCATCGAGGCGATCCAGAATACGCTGTCGGCCGTCATCGCGTCGGGCTTGGACAGGTCGCGCTTGCCGAACGCGCCCTGATACAGCACGTCGTTGCCGCTGGCGGCGATCGCGACGACGCCGGGAATCTCCTTGGCGTCGCTTTTCTGGCGCAGAATCTCGTCGATCTGAGCTTTGCTTTGCATGGCGTTTCCTCAGGTTTGATTATTGTTGGCAGTGATCGATTGTCCTCCGGCCCGATCCGTGGGGCAAGCGCGTCCAGATGCCCGCTTCGGTCGCGATGTCGTGACTTGACGGTCCGGCCCCTCGCGCAGGACGACAGGCAGCTGAACGGCGCCACGCCATCACAATCTGCGGTGGATGGCCGCATCTCGCCGTGACCGTGGATGGGCGCTGGCGATATGCTTTGAAGCACTTGAAACATTTTGTGCGTTGCGGCGTTCAGCATTCGGCCCAATCGGCGGCCGACGTTAAGACTTGATGCAAATTTGGCGGTCCTAGGGGGCCGTGAGGGGACCTCAGATGATTTCAACCTGGAGCGAATGGAAGCGCTATCCCCGTCCCGGACGGGGCGAGAACCTGGAGGCACCGATTTCGCCCGGGATCTACGAGGTGCGCATCGCTGGCACCGGCGCGCTCTATTCGTTCGGTGCGGTCGACAA
The DNA here is from genome assembly GCF_003020125.1 of Bradyrhizobium sp. MOS003. Classification (GTDB taxonomy): domain Bacteria; phylum Pseudomonadota; class Alphaproteobacteria; order Rhizobiales; family Xanthobacteraceae; genus Bradyrhizobium. The sequence continues at coordinate 421,711 of NZ_PYFW01000001.1, forward strand.
TCTGGCGCAATCCCTGGCGCTGCTGCCGGTCGGCTCGAAAAACTGGTTCGGCCGCCGCAACCCGTCCGACGTTCCCGATCTCGAATACCGGACCTGCGCAACCTCGTCGAAGGCCGACGCCAAGGCTGCGGCAGAGCGCATGATCGGCCGCCGCGAGACCTATATGAGTGGCGCGGCCTAAGGCCGCTGTCGCTTTGGCTCCCATCAGATGTGCGTTGTGGGACGGTGCATTGCGCGCCGCTTGTCCCTATATTCCGGCCGATCCGATCGCCCCAAAATGATCGTTCGAGGAGTAACGCCATGACCCCGCCCGCTGCCGCACGCGCCCCGCAAGCCACCGCCACCCTGCGCGACCGGTTGAAAGACCCCTTGCTTCTGAAGGAGGCCTGCTACATCGACGGCGCCTGGGTCGGCTCGCCGGTTTTCGCAGTGAACAATCCCGCGACCGGCGTCGAGCTTGCAAAAGTCCCGCAGCTTGGTGCAGACGAGACGACCAAGGCGGTCGAGGCCGCGCAGCGCGCCTTTCCGGGCTGGGCCAAGCACACCGCCAAGCAGCGTTCCAACATCCTGCGCAAATGGTTCGAGCTGATCACCGCCAACCGCGAGGATCTCGCGCTGATCCTCACCTCCGAGCAGGGCAAGCCGCTCTCCGAGGCGCTGGGCGAGGTTGACATCGGCGCCGCCTATATCGAGTTCTTCGCCGAGGAAGCCCGCCGCGTCTATGGCGAGACCATTCCGACGCAGCGGCCCGACGCGCGGCTGCTCGCGATCAAGCAGCCGATCGGCGTCTGCGGCGCGATCACGCCGTGGAATTTCCCCAACTCGATGATCACGCGCAAGGTCTCGCCGGCGCTCGCCGCCGGCTGCACCGTGGTGCTCAAGCCCGCCAACGAGACGCCGCTCTCCGCGCTGGCGCTGGCCGTGCTCGCCGAGAAGGCCGGCATTCCCAAGGGCGTGCTCAACATCATCACCGGTGACGCGCCGCCGATCGGCAAGGTGCTGTGCGAGCATCCGGCGGTGCGCTTCGTCGGCTTCACCGGCTCGACCGCGGTCGGCAAGATCCTCTACCAGCAGGCCTCCGTCGGCGTGAAGCGGCTTGGCCTCGAACTCGGCGGCAACGCGCCCTTCGTGGTGTTCGACGATGCGGATATCGACGCGGCGGTCGAAGGCGCCATCGTCTCGAAATACCGCAACATGGGCCAGACCTGTGTCTGCGCCAACCGCCTCTACGCCCAGGACAAGATCTACGACGAGTTCGTGCAGAAACTGTCGAAGAAGGTCGCCGCGATGAAGATCGGCGACGGCACCGAGAGCGGCGTCACCCAAGGCCCGCTGATCAACATGAAGGCGGTCGACAAGGTCGAGCGCCACATCGCCGATGCCGTCAAGCGCGGCGCCAAGGTCGTCACTGGCGGCAAGCGCAGTGAGCTCGGGCGCTCGTTCTTTGAGCCGACCGTGCTGGCCGACGTCAAGTCGGACTCGCTGGTGGCGCAGGAGGAAACCTTCGGTCCGCTGGCGCCGGTGATCCGCTTCAAGGACGAGGCCGATGTGATCGCGATGTGCAACGCCTCGCCGTTTGGCCTGGCGTCCTACTTCTACTCCCGCGATCTCGGCCGCGTCTGGCGCGTCGCCGAGGCGTTGGAGTCCGGCATGGTCGGCGTCAACACGGGCCTGATCACCACCGAAGTCGCGCCCTTCGGCGGCGTCAAGGAAAGCGGTCTCGGCCGTGAAGGCTCGCATCACGGCATGGAAGAATATGTCGAGATCAAATACGTGATGATGGCGGGGGTTTAGCCCCCGGCGTCGCTTGACGCAGGTCAAAAGGCCGCGGGCAAGACCGCCTAACCTGACGCGCGCGGCATCATAGGGATGGCGCGCGCGCAGGGTTGCGGCTCCCCCATGCTGACGAGGACCTCTTTCATCCCGGGTGAGATGCGGCTTCTCGGCCGTTTCTGGCAAAGTGCCTCGGGATACTGGCGCGGACCGACGGCGTGGACGGCCTGGCTGCTGGTGATCGCCTTGATCATCGACGTCGTGCTGCAGCTCCTGACGCAATATGGCCTGAACTTCTGGAATCGCGACTTCTTCAACGCCATCGGCCGGAAGGATCGAGCGGAGTTGCTGTCACTGGCACTCCGGTTTCTTCCGCTGGCCGCGGCGAGCATCGCCCTGGTCGTGTTTTCGGTGTGGGCGCGGATGACCCTGCAGCGTTCCTGGCGCGAGTGGTTGAGCAATCGCCTCTATAGCGACTGGCTGGTGGATGATCGTGGTCCGGAGCGTAGTGCCATCGAGGGACATCACGAGGCGCCCGAGTATCGCATCGCCGAGGATGCCAAGGTCGCGACGGATCTCCCGGTCGATTTGGTCAACGGCCTGCTGCAATCCGTGCTCACGATTGCAACCTTCGTCGGAGTGCTATGGTCGGTCGGAGGCAGCCTCACGGTGCATTTCGACGGCATCACCTTGGCAATTCCCGGTTACCTCGTCGTCGCCGTGGTCGCGTATTCCGCGCTGCTGGTGATCGGCATCTGGCTGACCGCCGGCCGTCTGACCCGGGTCATCGAGGAAAACAAGCGCATGGAAGCCGAATTGCGGGCGATCGGCACGCATGTGCGCGAGACCCGCGAGGGCAAAGTGGTGCAGGAGGCCGGCATCAACGATCGCCATGCCGTCGGCGCCGCCCTGAAAGCGGTGATTGCCATCTGGCGAATCTACTGCTGGCAATTGATGCGAATGACCCTGGTCACCTATACGGGTCTTCTGGTGACGCCGGTGGTCGGCCTGCTGCTTTGCCTGCCCAAATACCTCGACGAGACCATGACCCTCGGCGAAGTGGTACAGGCGTCGGCGGCGTTCGTCGTCGTCCAGACCGCGTTCAACTGGTTCACGGACAATTACACCAAGCTCGCGGAATGGACGGCGTCCGCCAACAGGGTTGCCGAACTCTTGCTTGCGTTAGATGTGGATCGCACGCCTGGCGCTGAAGCGACAGCCGCATACACCCCAGCTATCGAGCGACCAGTAGCAAATGGCCAGCGTATGTTTCGCTCGCCTTAGGCGTCCAAGAATTTGAGATACCGCGAGAGCGGTTCTGTCGTCCGAAGACGTGATGGTCCTGTCTAAATACGACGAAATTTACTTTCAGCAGCTTCTCTGCAAGTCGGAAGCGGAATCAAATGAAAGGGACATGCAGGTGCTCAAGCGACCACTGTGGTCGCTCGACCCTGGGACTGAAAGAGTTCCTATGAGGCATTTTGAGCTAAGCCGCTGAGATTGAGAGATAATTCCACTTTTTCCCAGGCTGCCGTAGCCGTGGTGCTTGCCGAAGACATCTCTGACGTTCGTCCGCCAACTGAGTACATCCGATGGGTGCGCGCCCTGCCCTCACCCGGCAGGGGCGCGAGCATGTCTGCATCCTCGAGGTGCAGACTACTGGATTGGGGCGGGGCCCGGGGGTGGGCCTTGATGTTGCTTCCTCCTTAAGGTCTTGTGTTCCAATTGGATTTGCCGGCGTGCCGGCTGGATTGGCGCACCCTATGTATATTGCGAAAAGACTCATCGTGCCGCTGTCGCTGGTTCTGCTTGTGGTCGGCCTCGCCGCGCTGCTCGCCGTTGTCGGCATGACCGTGTGGCTCGGCGATCGCGCGAACGAGCATTTCGATGATGTCGTCAGATTGCGTGATGTGCGTGTCGCCGCAGTGGAGCTTCGCAGCGCGGTTCAATCGGCGGAATCGAGTCAACGCGGTTTGCTGCTGACCGGCAACCAGATCTATCTCTCACCCTACGGCGCCGCAAAGACATCGGCATACCGGCAGCTCGATAGTCTGAAACGAAATCTCGGGGACGACTCGCAATTCGCCGCGGTGTTGAAACGGCTTGATTTGCTCACAGCCGACAAGTTCGCAGAAATGGACCGGACCATCGCGCTAAAGAACGACCGGCAGGACGACGAGGCTCTCGCCATCACCAATACCAATCGCGGCAAGGCGCTGATGGATGAGTTGAACCTGTTCGTCTCGGGCGTTGTCCGGACCATGGACAATCGTCTGACGTCCGGCGTGGTGCAGCAAAGGGCGAACGCGACGAATTTGAGGTTCGCGTCGATCGCGGCGTCGATCCTGATTGTGCTGGTCGTCGGCGCCGTGACCGTGACGCTGCTGCGTTATACCAGGGAGTTGACGCAAGCGCGCGACGAGGTCGCGGCGCTCAATGTGTCACTGGAGGACCGGGTCAGGCACCGAACTGAAGCGCTTGCGAGGGCCAATGAAGAGATGCAGCGTTTCACGCATCTCGTGTCGCACGACATTCGCGCTCCGCTGGTCAGCATTGTCGGGTTTTCCTCGGAGCTCGCAGAGGGAGCGAGGGATCTTGCGCAATACCTCGAGCGGCCGGGCATTGGGGCGAACGATCCGGAATTGCAGCATGCCAGGAAGATCACCTCCGAAGACATGCCTGAGGCCATCGGCTTTATTCGCAAGTCGGCGTCAAAGATGGAGGCGCTTCTGAACGCCGTGCTCCTGCTGTCGCGGGACGGGCGCCGCGATCCAAGGCCGGAAGACGTGGACCTCGAGCGGACCATTGTGTCGAGCGCGGCTGCGATCCAGCATCAGATTTCGGCAGCGGGGGGAAAGGTTGACACGCAATTTCAGGTCAGGTCGATCGTGACCGATCGGCTTTCGCTGGAGCAGGTGATCGGCAACCTGCTCGACAACGCCGTCAAGTACCGCGCGACGGGACGACCGCTCCAGCTCAAGGTCAGCAGCACGACGCTGCCCGGCGATCGGGTCGCGATCGAGGTTGCCGACAACGGCCGCGGCATAGCTCCGCAGGATGTGGGCCGGATTTTTGAACTGTTCCGCAGGGTCGGCAAGTTGGACCAGACCGGCGAGGGGGTCGGGCTCGCCTATGCGAGAACTGTCTTGAGAAACCTGGGGGGCGATATTACCGCGACCTCGGAGCTGGATCAGGGCACGACTTTCCGGATAGTCTTGCCGCGCAAGCTGGTTCTTCCATCCGTGGCCGACAGTGTGTCCGCATGAAATCTGACAGACGGAATTGGCTCTCGACCGTTTTGGCTTGCGCGTTTGTTGCCTGTTGCACCGGCGCATGGGCCGAGGACGGACCAGCGGGGATCACGTTGCCGCGCGTGTTTGGCCCGTTCGATCGCAATGCCGCGGCTTGCAGTCGTCCTCCGCTGAACAAGTCTCTCGCGTTCGCGCAGGACAACGACCGCGAATTCATCAAAGGCATTTCGAGAGGCCTTGCGATGGCTGCACGGGACCGAGGCCTGAGTTTTTCCGCGTCGGTTGCAGAGAACAGCGCGGAGAAGATGATCGGTCAGGTCGAAGGCTTCCGCAACGCGCGAACCGGCGGACTTGTTATTGCGCCGGTCGATCCCGCCGCGCTGGCGCCGGCGTTGCGGAAGACGATCTGGCAAGGCGCCTATGTCGGCGCCGTCGTGCCGCCGCCGGCCACGTCGCTGTTGAATGCACCCCAATATCTCACGGGCAAGACGCTCGGCGATGCGGCAGCGAGCTACATTCGGGGCAAGCTTGCCGGCAAGGCCAACGTCGTGATCCTGACTCACGACAGCCTGCAGTTTCTCGCCCCGCGTTTCGCGGCGATGCGCGACGTGTTGAAGGACATTCCCGGCGCCGATATCGTTGCAGACATTTCCCCTCCGACCGTGAACAAGGAAGGGGGGTACAGGATGATGCAAACGATTTTGCTGGCACATCCAGACGTGGATGTCGTACTGGGCGCCGACACGGTCGTCCTTGGTGCTCTGCAAGCCGTGAGGGAGGCCGGTAAGGATAGGCCGGATCAGTTCTTCGGCGGCATTGATGGCGAGGTCGAAGCCGTCACTGAAATCAAGAAGGGCGGTCCCTACAAGATCAGCATCAGCCTCGCATCCTCGGTGTTCGGCTACGCCATGGGGCAGCATGCGGCCGACTGGCTGGAAGGCAAGAGCATTCCGCAGGCCATGGACATTCTTCCAAGCGCACTGACGGCAGGCAATATCGGTCAATACGAAGCCGATCTGGCAAATCCCGCGGCCGTGTTCAACGATCACGCGCGGCGAGATGCCTACCTGAGGATGTACGGGAATATCTGTTATGACACCCGCGACCAGTATGTCAGCTTTCCGTGGTCGTCCGAGAGATAGAAGACGTCCTGTCGTCGCGGTGCGGGGCGATGGTGGCTGGAGCTAGATCTTCAGCTCTTTCCCCGTCACCCGCCGATACGCTTCGAGATATCGCTTGCTCGTGGCTTCCACCACGCTTGCCGGCAACGGGGGCGGCGGGGCGTCGCCGTTCCAACGGCCGGCGCGGCGCTCGACGTCGAGATAGTCGCGCAAAGGCTGCTTGTCGAAACTCGCCTGCGGCTGGCCGGGCTTGTAGGCATCGACCGCCCAGAAGCGCGAGGAATCCGGCGTCATCACCTCGTCGATCAGGATGATGCGGCCGTCCTTGTCGCGGCCGAACTCGAACTTGGTGTCGGCGATGATGATGCCCTGCTCGCGCGCCAGCTCCTCGCCGAGCGTGTAGATCGCGCGCGTCATGCTCTCGAGCGTGTATGCGACCTCGTCGCCGACCGCTTCGCGCATCTTCGCAATGGTAATGTTCTCGTCATGGCCGGTCTCGGCCTTGGTCGCCGGGCTGAAGATCGAGGGCTCGAGCTTTTCGCTCTCGACGAGGCCCGCCTCCAGCTTCTCGCCCGCCAGCGTGCCGCTGGCGGCGTATTCCTTCCAGGCCGAACCGGAGAGATAGCCGCGGATCACGCATTCGATCGGGAATACGGTGGTGCGCTTGCAGAGCATGGCGCGGCCGAGAAGCTCGGCACGGTGCGGCTTCAACGCCGGCACGGCCGCGATGATCTCGTCGGTGTCGGCGCTGATCATGTGGTGCGGCACCACACCCTCGAGCTCGTTGAACCAGAACGCGCTGATCTGCGTCAGCACCGCGCCCTTCATCGGGATAGTCTCACCCATCACGACGTCGAAGGCGCTGATGCGATCGGTGGTGACGAGCAGCAGGCGGTCGTCGTCGACGGCGTAGATATCGCGCACCTTGCCGCGTCCGATCTTGGGCAGAGGCAGGTCGCTGGAGAGCATGGTGGTCATCGCAAAGCTTTCGCAGACTTGGCTTTCAGGCAGAACTTGGCTTTCAGGCAGAACTTCCGGCCGCGACTGACGACACGGCCGGCAACCGGATTAGCCTATTCCGGCAGCGGAATGAACTCATGTTCCTGCGGAACTGCAGCGAAACGGCCGGTTTTCCAGTCCTGCTTGGCCTGCTCGATCCGCTCCTTGCTGGAGGAGACGAAATTCCACCAGACGTGGCGCGGCCCTTCCAGCGCATCGCCACCGAGAAACATCATTCGGGTAGGCCTCACGGCCTTCACGGTGATGCGGTCGCCCGGACGGAAGATCAGCAGCCGCGGCGCCTCGTAACGCTCGTTCGCGATCTCGACCTCGCCATCGACGATATAGATCGCGCGCTCCTCATGATCGGGGTCGAACGGCACGCTCGCACCTTCCACGGCCGTGACCTCGGTGTAGAACCAGGGCGAGACCATCGTGACAGGCGACGTGATGCCGAACGATGAGCCCGCGATCACCTTCGCGGTGAAGTCGCGCTCGGAGACAACAGGCAGGTCGCCCGAGCCGTAGTGCTGGAACGACGGCGCGATCTCTTCGGAGCCTGCCGGCAGCGCGATCCAGCTTTGCAGGCCGAGCATCTTCTGGCCCGAGGCGCGCTGCACCTCCGGCGTACGCTCGGAATGCGCGATGCCGCGCCCGGCCGTCATCAGGTTCATCGCGCCGGGCTGGATCTCCTGCACGTTGCCCTCGCTGTCACGGTGCATGATCGCGCCGTCGAACAGATAGGTGACGGTGGCGAGCCCGATATGCGGATGCGGCCGCACGTCCATCCCCTTGCCGGAGACGAACTGCACCGGGCCGAAATGATCGAAGAAGATGAAGGGCCCGACCATCTGCCGCTTGCCGTGCGGCAGCGCGCGCCGCACCGCGAACCCGTCGCCGAGATCGCGCGTGCGCGGCACGATGACGAGATCGAGCGCATCGCAGGACATGGGATCGCCGAGCACGGGATCGTTCGAGGGCTGCCAGCTCATGGTGAATTCCTTCTCTACTACGGCGATCTTAACAGGATTTGACGGCCTCGTCGCGCCGCCGCCGCAACGCCGCGACGGTCTATTTGGCGCCATCGCGCGATATCGGCGAGACCAAATCCGGAAACAGGGGCGGGCCATGGTTTCTCTGGTATCATCCATCTTGAAAAGCGCCGCCTGACGAAGGATGTTCGGCGATGTCAACCGCGACCGATCGCATCACCCGATGACCCTTGCCGCGACCGAGCTCGCCTTCCGCGCCGCCTCCGTGGCTTTGCTGCTGGTGCTGGCGGCGTCGCTTTTGCAAGGTTTCCGCAACGTGCTCGCAGCCCGCCTCGGCGCGGCCTTCGCGCTCGGCTCGGCCGCGCATGCGGCGAGCTATTCGATGGACGTCACCTCGCGGGTCCCGCTCTGGCATGCACCGTTGATCGCGTTGTCGACCGGCACCATCGTGGTGTTCTGGCTGTTCACACGCTCCCTGTTCGACGACGAGTTTCGCCTCCGCTGGTGGCACGGATGCATCTGGGCGCTGGTGACGGCCTTCAGCTTCGCAGGCTGCGTCTGGATTGCGCCCAGCGGCCATGTCCGGTTCTCGGTGACGGTGGTCAATCTGATCGTGCTCGGTTTCATCGCGCTTGCGGTCGGGCAGATGATCGCCTCCTGGCCGGCCGACCTCGTCGAGCGCCGCCGCAGCGCTCGGGTCTTCGTCGTCTGCGCCATCGCGCTCTACGGCGGGCTAAACGCTGTGCTCCAGATCGCCGCCGCCGGCTACCATGTCGGCGATGCCGCCGAAACCGTCAATGCCGGCGCGCTCACCTGTACTGTCGCGGCGATCGTCTATGCCATGATGCGCGTGGACGGAGCGGACCTGTTTCCGGCCACAGCGGAGCCCGAAGCACCGATTGTTGTCAGCCAGCCTGCGACCGAGGATGCCGCCGACCAAACGCTTATCGACGCCCTGATGCGCCTGATGGCGGACGAGCGGATCTATCGCCACGAGAACATCACCATCGGTGTGCTCGCTGGCCGGCTGAAAATCCCGGAATATCGGCTGCGCCGGCTGATCAACCAGCGGCTCGGCTACCGCAACTTCAATGTGTTCCTGAACAACCACCGCATCGAGGAGGCCAAGGCCGCGCTGGCCGATCCCGCCCAGGCCGAGGTCCCCGTCATCACCATCGCGATGGATGCGGGCTTCCAGTCGCTCGGCCCCTTCAACCGCGCGTTCAAGGCGGTGACGGGTGTGACGCCGACCGAATACCGGCGCCTCAAGGTGAACGCGGTCTAGATTTTCAGGCCATTGGAATCACGCAGGAATTTCGAAATCGGCTAGTCTCCGCCGGTTTCGACGATGTCATTTTTCAAATCCGGCGAGCGCGTTTCGCCCACCTCCGGCCTGCTCTCCCGCACGCGCCCCGAAGCCGGAGAAAGCCTATGACCCGTCGCCGCAAGATCATCCTCGCCACCACCGCAATCGCCTGTGCCGGCCTCGCGCTCGGCGCGGCGCGCGCCCGCGACGTGCCGAAGGTTGCGACCGGCTTCATCGCCGATACGCTCTGCTCCGAGACCTTCGTCTCCGACCTCGATCCCATGCGCGACCTCGCCGAAACCACGGACGCGATGCCGGGCACCGGCCTCCTGACCTGGGCGATGAATTTGCAGATCGACCGCGCGCGCAAGGCCGTCACGGTGACCCTGTTAGGGATCGGCCGCAGCCGTGCCGTCTATCGCGAAGGACTGGGCTGCACGCTGGAGCACGGCGAGGGGATCACCGAGGTCGCGTTGCCGCCTGATGAGAAGCAGCCCGCATTGCTGCCCGAGATCGCTGGCCCATCGATCGTGCGGCCGCAAAGCGAGGAGCTGTCAGCGGCGCTCGACCGCGCCTTCACCGAACCCGCACAGCCGCCTCACCGCCGCACCCGCGCCATCGTCGTGATGAAGGCCGGCCGCGTCATCGCCGAGCGTTACGCCGACGGCATCGGACCAGAGACACAGCTGCTCGGCTTCTCCATGACGAAGTCGGTGATTTCGGCGCTGACAGGCGTGCTGGTGCGCCAGGGCAAATTGAAGCTCGACGGGCCCGCGCCAGTCGCCGCGTGGAGACATCCTGACGATCCACGTCACGCCATCACCGTCGATCAGTTGTTGCGGCACACTGCGGGCCTTGCGCTTGGCAGCTCATTGGAGGCCTCGCTTGGCTCGGCCTTCGAGCCGGTCAACCGGATGAAGTTCGTGGAGGCTGATATGGCCGCCTATGCTGCGAGCATCCCGCTCAAGACCGCGCCCGGCACGGCGTGGAACTATCACGACGGCAACACCCTCATCCTTTCGCATCTGATCCGCAACGCTGTCGGCGGCAGTCCCGCAGACGCGCTGCGCTTCGCGCGCCACGAATTGTTCGCGCCGCTCGGCATGAACCATGTCACGCTTCAGCTCGACGGGGCCGGCACGATCGAAGGCTCCAGCGAAATGCTGGCGTCCGCGCGCGACTGGGCGCGCTTCGGCCAGCTCTATCTCAACGATGGCATCGCCGGCGGCAAGCGCATCCTGCCGGAGGGCTGGGTGAATTATTCGGTGACGGCCACGCCGAATGCGTGGGTCGGCATCGGTGCCGGCTTCTGGACCAATCAGGGCGACAGCTTTGGCGCAAACTTTCGCGTCGCGCACGGCTGGCCGCGCGATGCCTTCTTCGCCAAGGGCACGATTGGGCAATACACCATCGTCATCCCCTCGGAGAAACTGGTGATCGTGCGGATGGGACGCTCGCCGAACTGGCCGCCGCAAGCTGACGGTGTGTTCGAACTCGTCCGCGACGTGGTGGCCGTGACACGCGAGAAGGGGAAGGTGGCGGGAGCGAATTGAGAGGAGCGGATTTCTTCCTTCTCCCCTTGCGGGAGAAGGTGGCGCGAAGCGCCGGATGAGGGGTGTCTCTCCACGCGTCCAGATGAGAGTCGGATTCGTGGAGAGAACCTCTCACCCGGCTGCGCTTCGCGCATCCACCCTCTCCCACGAGGGGCGAGGGTGCACCGTCTGCGCGGCTAGAATCCAATTACCTCCCCAATTCCGTCGCCTTCGCGACGCGATCGAACCGCTCCAGCGTCATGATCGCGTCCGCAAATTTCTCCGCCCGTGCATTCAGCACCGGGCGCGCCAGCGTCAGGAATTTCTGCTGCATCGCCTGGGCGTCCGGGAACGAATTCGGCTCGCCGGAGGGATCGGCATAGAGCCGCTCATGCACGCCATCCTCAGTCGTGATGCTGACCCGCGCGCCAAAGGGATGCGTGCGGCCGATCTCGAGCCGATCGTCCTGCACCACGTCGAACTTGTCGGCGAGCGCGTCGATCGCGGCGTCGCCGAGCCGGTTGTAATCGTCCCAGCCGAACGAACCCTGGTCGAGCGCGAGCGCGCCGGTGAAGAACATCGAGAACTGGCCACCGACGATCGAGGTCGGGTGCCGCTTGGTCGCGGCATCGCCGGTCAGCGTGATGCCGTTTCGGTGCAGGCCGATCTCGACGCGCTTGACCTGGTCGGGCGTCAGATTGTGCTCGCGCCGCATCGCGATCAGCGCGTCGATCGCGGCGTGGGTGTAGCGGCAGCTCGGATACGGCTTCACGCCGATCTTCATCGTCTCATAGGTGTTGCCGAGCCCGGCGACCGCCTTGTCGGGATGCGGATCGTCGGTATAGCCGGCGAGCAGGCCGTGCTTGCCTTCGACCGATTCGGCCGAGCCGACGAAATCATTGCGCGCCAGCGTTGCGGCGATCACGCCGTTCATCGCGGCCGCGCCGACCTGGTAGCGCTTGTTCCAGGCGCCGTTGACCAGGAATTGCAGCGAGCCCGCGGCCTGGCTGCCGGAGACGCCGAAGGCCGCGATGATCTGCTGCTCGGACAGGCCGAACAATTTTCCGGCCGCCGCGGCCGCGCCATAGGTGCCGGCCGTCGCGGTCGGATGGAAGCCGCGTGCATAATGCGAGGTCGGATCGAGCGCATTGCCGAGCCGGCAGCAGACTTCATAGCCTGCGACGATAGCGGTCAGCACGTCGCGGCCAGACGCGCCGACCATCTCGCCGACGGCGAAGGCGGCCGGAACCACCGGCGCACTCGGATGCAGCGAGGAATCGGCATGGGTGTCGTCGAAATCGAGGGAATGGCCTAGCGCGCCGTTAAGCAGTGCCGCGACCGCCGGGGTCCAGGTCTTGGTGTCGCCGAACACGGTGGAATCGCCCTTGGTGTCGAGTGCGAGCGCCTCCAGCATCTTCAGGATCGCCGGGGTCGATTCCGCCTCGCTGCGGGCCCGGATCGCGCTGCCGAGAAAATCCAGCGTCAGCACCTTGGCGCGATCCAGCACTTCGGCCGGAATATCCTGGTATTTCAGATTGAAGACGTAGGCGGCGAGCGTTGCGGTTTCGTGGGCCATCGTGTTTCCTCGTTTTGGCGCGCAAGTTAGGCGGGCTGATTTGGCCTTTCAAGCGGCCTTGCGGCCGCGGGCATCAGCCATGCTTTTGTCGGCTCCAAAAAGCTCGGATTTGAGAGAATCGAGACCTCAGACGATGGCACTCGCAAAACAGCTGTTCGAGCGGATCAGGTCGCGGCGGACGCAACTGGGATTGGCGATCCGGGTCACGGTGGCCGCGACCGCGGCCTATGCGCTGGCCACCGCGCTGCATCTGCTGTTGCCGCTCTGGGCGGTCCTGACCTCGCTGATCGTGACCCAGATGAGCGTCGGCCGCTCGCTCAAGGCGACGCGCGACTATTTGCTTGGCACCATCGGCGGTGCCATCTATGGCGGCGCCATCGCGATCCTGATCCCCTATTCCAGCGAAGCCGGCCTGTTGGGGCTGCTGGTGCTCTCGGTCGCCCCGCTCGCCTTCATCGCCGCGATCAACCCGAGCCTCAGCGCGGCGACGGTGACAGCGGTGATCGTGCTGCTGGTTCCGACCATGCATCATTCCGATCCCATGACTTCGGCGATCGACCGCGTCAGCGAGGTCGGGGTCGGCGCCATCACGGGATTACTGGTCTCGTTCCTTGTGCTGCCCTCACGGGCGGTACGGCAGATCCGTGCCAGTGCGGCGATCCTGCTCGAGCTGATTGCGGACGCCTTCACCGAGTTGCTCGCGGGCCTCACCCGCGGCCGCGACAACGACGCGCTGCACCGGATCCAGGACGGCATCGGCAGCGCGATGGTTGGTCTCAATGCGATCGGCGCGGAAGCCGAGCGCGAGCGCGCCGCGCGGCTGTCGAGCGGGCCTGACACCGGTCCGCTGCTGCGAACGGTCCTGCGGTTGCGCCACGATGTCGTGATGATCGGCCGCGCCACCGTGGTGCCTTTGCCGATCGAGGTGCAGACGCGGCTCGCCGGGCCGTTGACGGAAGTCTCGACCGTCATCGCGCATTTCCTGCGATCGGCTGCCGCGGCCATGCGGCAAGGCGCCGGCGCGCCGCCGATCCATCCCGTCCACGTCGCACTCGAGCACTACGCCGAGGCGGTCGCCGCGGTGCGCAAGGACGGCCTGATCCGCGGCCATTCCGGCGACACCGCCGAGCGCTTCTTCGCCATCGGCTTCTCGCTGGAGCAGATGCACCAGAATCTCTGCGACCTCGACCGCGTCGTCGGCGAATGGTCGGAGTCCGCGGCGCACAAGTCGGTGCGTGTGGCGGAGTAAGTTATTGCTTCGTCAGGCCCTTGCTTTGCAAGCGCCACACCAGCAGATCGATGCGGTCCTGGCCGAAGAACGGCTCGTTCTCGAACACGAAGGTCGGCACGCCCCAATGGCCGGAGTCGGCGTGGTCCCTTTCGTTGTCCGCGATGACCTGCTCGTAGCGATCCGGATCGGTGCTGATCGCGGCATCCATAGCAGCCAGGTCGAAGCCTGCGCTCTCGGCGGCGCGCGCGAGGTGACCGCCTTCGTTCCAGCCGGCCACCGAACCGTCCCACAGCACACGCGCGATCGCGTTGGTAAATGCGAGCGAGCGGCCCTCGATCTGCGCCATGGCGCCGAGGCGGGTGAGGCGGTGGATGTAGGGCTGCTCGGCCGCGACATCGAATGTCGTCTTGTCCTGCACGATCGGATCGGGCCGGGGAAAGCGGAACGGGATGCCCTCATGCTGCGCCACGCGCGTGCTGTCGAGCACGACATAGCGAATGAAGTTCGGACTGGCCTTCTTGAAGAAGCCGGGTACGCGGACCGCGAGCGGATAGACCGGCCGCAGGTTCACGGCGAGATCATACTCTTCGACGAGCTTGAGCGTCTTCGGCAGCGCCAGATAGCTGAAGGGGCTGCGGAAGGAGAAGAAAAGATCAACTGACAGGGTCATCGGCCGGCTCCACGATCCGCCGCATCATGCTGCGGACCACGAGCTTGTGAAAGGGCATGATGAGGGCGAGGTAGGTACGGCCCAGAAGATTATGCGTCCGCACCAGCGTGGTCGAGGTCACCTGGCGGTCCGCCGCCGTGCCCGCGACATCGACCACGATGCGGAAATCGAGATGAGAATCGTCAAAACCGGCGACCAGCTGCTCCGGCGTCTCGCTCAACACCGGAAACAGGCCGATCAGCCCGCCCGGGGCCGGCGCGCCTTCGCCCGATGTCTTCAGCCCGAACGGGCTCACCAGGACATTGCGCAGGCGTATCAGCACGTCGATCCAGCGCGGCCCGTGCAGCACCATCCTCGTGCAGGCTTCGCGCGCATTCACGGCCGCTGCGCCAATCCCGACACGGAACGCGTCGATGAACTGCGCACCTGCCAGCACCGTGCCGGCATCGACATCAGGCGTGACTTCGTGGACTGTCCCGATCATGCCGCCACTCTGCGCGTCAGTATCCGGAAGCGCAAGATCAACAAGCCGGCATAGACGAACGAGCCGATCGACAGTCCGATCCAGACGCCGACCGCGCCGAGATCGGCGTGGAAAGCGAGCCACCAGGCGATCGGAAAGCCGACGCACCAATAGCCGATCGCGGCGAACACCAGCGTCATCCTGGTGTCATTGATGCCGCGCAGGGCCCCGCCCATGATGGTCTGGAGCGCATCGGCAATGAAGAAAGTGGCGCCGACCAGCAGCAGCGTCGCGGTCAGCTCGACCGTTGCCGCACCGGTCTCGCCGCGGCCAAAAAACAGCCGTCCGAGCTCGTAGCGGCCGAAGATGATGGCGATGGTCAGCGCGGAAACGAACGTGATCCCGAGCAGGGTTGCGACGAGGCCTGCGCGCCGCACCGCGGCCGGGTCGTCGCGGCCGAATGCGTGGCCGACCCGCACCGTGGCGGCCATGCCGATGCCAAGCGGGACCATGAAAAGTACGGCCGTGACCTGGAGCGCGATCTGGTGCGCGGCGAGCGCCGTCGTCGAGATCAATCCCATCAGCAGTGCGGCCGATGAGAACAAGCCGTATTCCAGCAGAAGGGAGAACGAGATCGGCGCTCCGATCGCGATGAGCTGCCGCATCAGAGACCAGTCGATCCGCCACAGCCGCGCAAGCGGCTGGTAATCGGCAAATGGCTTTCGCCATGCGGCGATGGCCAGCGCGGCGAGAAAGGTGCCGAGATTGACGATCGCGGTCGCAAGCCCCGCGCCGAACAGGCCGAACTCCGGCAGGCCGAACAGGCCGTGGATCAGCACATAGACCAGCACGGCGTTAACCGGGATCGCCGCCAGCGTGATCCATAGCGGTGGCTGCGGCCGGTTCACCGCGCTCATCATGCTGCGCAGTGCGATGAAGCCGAGCGCCGGCGCGATGCCCCAGGCCAGCCCGTTCAGATAGCGCTGGGCGAGCGCGGCCGAGTGCGGCGCCTGGCCGAGCGCAAGCAGGATCCTTTCGCCGTAGAGCGGCGATGCCATCATCGGCAGCGAGATCAGGAGCGAGATCCAGAGGCCGACGCGCAAGACATGTCGAAGCCTTTTGATGTCGCCCGCGCCAAACGCCTGTGCCGCCAGCGGCGATACTGCGGTCACGAGCCCGAGCCCGAAGGTGAAGCTGACGAAATAGACCGTGTGCGCCAGCGCCGCTGCGGCCACCGCATCCTCGCCTAGCCGCCCGATCAGCGCGAGATCGGTCGTGATCATCGCGATCTGCCCGAGCTGGGTCAGCATCATCGGCACGGCCAGCCGCAGCGTCTCGACGAATTCTTCGGCGAGATGGTTTTGCGGCGCATCCGAGCGCGCTCGGTACGGCTGTTTGGTGTCCACAAGATCGGTCATGGCGGGGGGGCATAGCAGCCCCGATTGGCGAAGTAACGGCAAGAAACGAGGCGGCTCGATCGAAAAAAAGCGGGCTTGGGAGCGAAGGAAAGTGCGGCTTGCGCCGTATTCCTCGGGTGCGGCGGGCTGCGCCGGTCTGAGATTGGGAAGCTTTGCATGAAAACGAGATTTGCACTGACGCTTGCCGCGCTGATCCTCTCTCCATTACCGGGGGCTGGCCACGTTGCGGCGGCCGATCTGAGGCTACCTGCCTCTCCTCCGCCGCAAGCCCAGGCCGCGTTGGTGGCGCTCCTGAACTGGGCCGGACCCTATTTCGGCGTCCAGGGCGGTTATCTGTCGGGCCGCTCGGACATCTCGTTTCCCACCACCGGTGAATTTTACTTCGTCGATCCCAGGGGAGCGACTGTGGGTGCAATGGCGGGCTTCTCGGCGCAATGGGGCCGGATCGTCGCCGGCATCGAGGGCGATGTGAACTTCGTCGACGCGCGAGCGACGATCGACACCGGATTCCCACCCGCACCGGCTGTCACGCAGCTGCAATCTGCCGTCAACTGGAATAGCCATCTGCGTGGTCGCATCGGTTACGCTTTCCCGCGGACCCTGCTGTTCGCCAGCGGCGGGCTTGCCATTGCAGGCGTGGAGAGCAAGGCTTTCGACAATGCGAGCGGCGCCGTCGCGAATTGGAGCGACACCCGGATGGGTTGGTCGGTCGGCGCGGGCGCGGAGTTTCGGGTCGCGCCGCAGGGCTCGGTCCGCCTCGAATATCTCTATGACAATTACGGATCCAAGATGCTCGGCGCACAGACCGTCGGAACAACCGCCTTTGGCGAGCGCGAATCCAGGCTCGATACGCATACGGTTCGAGCCGGCGTATATTGGCGCTTCTGACCGGGGCGCTCGCGGCTTGTTGCCGCAGCTCCCGCGATTGAAGCTCCCGGTGCGTGCCGGCCATGCGGCATATCTTCCCCGGGGCCGGGATCAGGACGCATCGCGCAGCAACGATGATCGCAGGCCAGAGCAACAGGGCGAGATGACGGAAGAGCCATCGGACGAGGCCTTGATGGTGGAGGTTTCGGCGCGGCAACAGCACGCGTTTCGCATCCTGATGCAGCGCCATATGCCGCGGGCGCTGCGCGTGGCACAACGGATCGTCCGCGACCCGGCCGAGGCCGACGATATCGGCCAGGAGGCATTACTGCGTGTCTGGTCCCACGCAGCCTCATTCGATCCCAAGGTCGCGAAATTCACCACATGGTTCTACCGGATCGTCCTCAACTTGACGTTCGACCGCACACGGCGGCGCAGCTTCCATCCCCTCGATGAGGCGGGCGAGGTGCCCGATACGGCGCCGCACGCCGCTGAAAGCATGATCGCTGCGGAGGAGCACCGCATGCTCCAGCGGGCAATGGCGAATTTGTCGGACCGTCAACGCGGCGCGATCGCGCTCTTTTACGTGGAAGGGCTGAGCGGCCAGGAAGCGGCTGAAGCGATGAATCTCAGCGCCAAGGCGTTCGAATCGCTGCTCGGGCGTGCCCGGGCCGCACTTAGGGAAAGCGTCCAGAAAATACAAGACACGGGGAGTTTCGCATGACGTTCGATGAGTTCAGACGATTGGCGGAGACATGGGGCGGCGACGTCGAACGCTGGCCCGCGGCGACGCGCAATGCCGCACGGCCGTTCGCGGCGACCTTGGAAGGCGGTCGCATCCTTGCCGAGCAGGCGCGCCTCGATCGCCTCTTTGCCGCCGCGCCGGAAATCGAGGCGGGACGCGCCGAGCGGTCCAGCTTCCTCGTCCTGCAAAGACTTGCAAATGTCCAGCAGCGACGTCCGCAGTGGCATCGCTTCCTGTTTCCGCGCGGCCTTGTGCCAGCCGCAAGCCTCGCCTGCTCCGTGCTGGTTGGCGTGTGGCTGGCGGGGGCCATTCCCTATGTTCATCCGCCATCGGACCCGTTGTCGGTCATGAGCGGCGTCTTCGACGTCTACGCAATCGGCTTTGGATCGGTGCAATGAAGTTCTGGCGAGAATCGTCGTCTGCTTTGCGAGCGCTCGTGCTGCTGTCGCTCTGCCTCAACGTCATCCTGTTCACTTATGTCTCCGTGCAATGGCTGCTGCCCGGCGGCTTCCGGCCCGGCGCGGGAATGCCGCTCCGGATGATCGAGCGTGTCGCGGAAAGGTTGCCAAAGGAGGACGCGGAGATCCTGTGGAGCATCTATCAGGGCAAGGAGGCCGAGCTTCTACCGCTGCAGACCGAGTACCGGCATGCGCTGGTCAAGGCGATGAAAACCGCGGCACAGACGGATCTGGACAAGGCCGAACTGGACGCGGCGGTCAAGGACGCTCGCGACAAACGCCTGAAAATAGGTGACCTCGTCATCGCGACATTCGTCGAAACGCTGGAACGAATTTCGCCGAAAGGACGCCGCCAACTTGTCGGCGGTTATTTTCGCTGAGCCTCGCAGAGTGAACGAGGGATTCGGGCCGCCCAGACGTATCACCTACATCGATGTCTGCGAATTGGTGGAGATGATATGGTGCAACGATTTGGCCGGCCGGCAAGCGGATCGGCGGTGACGTTCTCGCGGCGAACTGCCGTTTATGTCCGGGCGGGTCTGGCCGCCGCGAGCCTGATCGCACTTCTCGTGCTGTTCCTGTCGCAGGCCTCCGCAGGCGATGCGCGGAGCGAGGCGAAGCAGGCCTGCAAGGCAGACTATTCACGGTTCTGCGCCGGCACCATGCCTGGGGGTGGCCGCATCCGCAAATGCCTCGGCGACAATTACGCGAGCCTGTCCGCAGACTGCAAAAAGGCTTTCGACGCGATCCCATCGAAATAGGTGGTGTGCTGGCGCATGATTGCTTCGCGGTCTCCCGAGCATCATGCGCACGGCAGGCGCGATGACGATTCATCGCAGTCGCATCGCGCTTCAGCTGCGCTCCGGCACGCGCGTGATCTTCGCGCCCAGTGCGTTCAGCCGTTCCTCGATGCGCTCGTAGCCGCGCTCGATCTGGTCGGCGTTGTTGATGGTGGAAGTGCCCTGCGCGCACACGGCGGCCAGCAGCATGGCCATGCCGGCGCGGATGTCGGGCGAGGTCAAGGTCGCACCGTGCAGGCGGCTGGGGCCCGCGATAATCGCGCGGTGCGGGTCGCACAGCACGATGCGCGCGCCCATCGCGATCAGCTTGTCGACGAAGAACATCCTGGATTCGAACATCTTCTCGAACATCAGGATCACGCCCTCGCATTGCGTGGCGGTGACGATCGCGATCGACATCAGATCGGCCGGGAAGGCCGGCCAGGGCTGGTCTTCCAGCTTCGGCACGTGGCCGCCGAAATCGTCCTGGATCTTCAGCGTCTGGTTCGACGGCACGATCAGGTCGTCGCCCTCGACGCGGCAGACGATGCCGAGCCGCTCGAAGCCCATGCGGATCGAGCGCAGATGCTCGACGCCGGCGCGGGTGATGCGTAAGGGAGAGCGCGTTACGGCGGCAAGCCCGATCAGCGAGCCGACCTCGATATGGTCGGGCTGGATCCGGTACGTCGTTCCGCCCAGCGTCGCGGGGCCATGGATGATCATGGTGTTGGTGCCGATGCCCTCGATCTTGGCACCGAGCGCAACGAGGAAGTTGGCGAGATCCTGCACATGCGGCTCGGAGGCGGCGTTGCGCAGATAGGTGATTCCGTCGGCGGCCACCGCCGCCACCAGCGCGTTCTCCGTCGCGGTGACGCTCGGCTCGTCCAGGAACACGTCCGCGCCGGAAAGCCTTGGGGCGCGGAATTCGAGCCGGTCGGTCGCGGTGACCTTGGCGCCGAGCTGCTCCAGCGCGAGCACATGGGTGTCGAGCCGGCGGCGGCCGATGACGTCGCCGCCGGGCGGCGGCAGCATCACTTCGCCGCAGCGCGCGAGCAGGGGGCCCGCGAGCAGGATCGAGGCGCGGATGCGCACGCACAGCTCGGGGTCGAGATCGGCGGCGCGGATGCTCTTGGCATGGATGTGCAGCGTGTTGCGCCCGGTCCATTCCGCGGACGCGCCGACCGAGCGAATCAGTTCGACCAGCGTCTCGGTGTCGCGGATGCGCGGCACGTTCTCCAGCGCCACGGGATGCTCGGTGAGCAGGGCCGCGGCGATGATCGGCAGCGCGGAATTCTTGTTGCCGGACGGCTCGATCGAGCCCGAGAGCCGGTGACCGCCCTCGACGATATATTGGATGGGCGCCACGTCGGTTGTCTCCGTCCTGTTGCGGTGGGGCGGGCTGCTTCGGAGGCGGAAACTACCGAGAATTGAGCAGGGTAGCAATTCTGCACTTGTGGCGGCGGAGGGCCGCTCATTGGACCCGAACAGTCACGCTGGCCCCGGCGTTTAGAACAAGCCGATGATATTGGCCACCACATAAAGGATCACGATCAGCAGCAAGAGGCCCATAGCCAGAAAGGAGATCTCGATGGCGATCGCGCCGGTGCCGAGCGCGGCAGCCACGCCGGCCAGGAGTCTCTCTTCGCGAAACACCAGGGCAAGGACCGAGAGCAGGATGGCGAGCAGCCCGAGCGAGATCGCTGCGACCGACCCGGTTTCACTCCAACTTCGTCCAGCCGACTTCTCGACCTTCGGAGCCTGATACTCCACGCCCTTTACCTTTGCGACGATGCGGTCCTTGATGCGATGTCCGGTGTCCACGATCACCTTGTCCGCCGGCGGGGGCGGGAACACCATCGGCACGACCCAATGCGGAAGCACCGCCGCCATCAGCGCCAGCATGCCGACAATGCTGCCGATGATGCCGAGGCGGCGTGAGGGCGTGGCGGAGCTGGTCGTTGCAGAGGCGGTCATGGCGCGAGGCTTCCCGGCCGGAATTGGCCTTATGGGTCACGCCGTTTCGTCGCAATGGCGGGCGGTGAGGTTCAGCCGAGATACACCCGCGTCGTCATGGCCGGGCTTGTCCGCGCCGAAGCGGCTTTGGCCGCGCTGGCGGGATAAGCCCGGGCACGACAAACATCTGATGCAACGGCCTCAGATGTCGATCGTCGCGCTCAGCGAATGTTCCTGGATGAAGTCTCGGCGCGGCTCGACCACGTCGCCCATCAGCTTGGTGAAGATGTCGTCGGCCTCGTCGACCTCCTTGACTTTCACCTGCAGCAGCGAGCGGGCATTGGTGTCCAGCGTCGTCTCCCAGAGCTGCTCCGGGTTCATCTCACCCAGACCTTTGTAGCGCTGCAGCGTGACGCCCTTGCGGCCGGCGTCGGTGACCGCTTCGAACAGGTCGACCGGGCCGTAGACCATGTGCTCCACGTCCTTGCGCCGCAGCTTGCCGGGGCGAGCATAAACGTCCTGGAGCTTCACGGTGTATTCGTCGAGCTTGCGGGCTTCGGCCGAGCCCAGGAAGGCATCGTCGATGACGGCGGCTTCCTTGACGCCGCGCACCGTGCGCTCGAACTGGAAGCCCTGGCCTTCGACGTATTGGCCGACCCAGCCGCGCTCGACCTCGTCGGCGAGCGTGTCGAGGCGGGCGGCGATGTATTGCGCGGCCGCGGCGGCTTTCTCCGGATCGCCGTAGATCGCCTTGTTGAGCACGCCGGTGATGGCGGCCTGCTCGATCACCTTGCGATTGTAGCGGGTGTGCAGGCTGCGCAGGATGCCGCGGACGGCGCGGGCGTCGTCGATCAGCGAACGCAGATCGCGTCCGGTGCGATCGCCGCCGGAGCCTGGAATGTAGACGCAGTCGTCGAGCCCGGTGTCGATCAGGTAATCCTCCAGCGCTCTCTCGTCCTTGAGGTACTGCTCGGACTTGCCGCGGTTGACCTTATACAGCGGCGGTTGGGCGATATAGAGGTAGCCGCCGTCGATGATCTCGCGCATCTGGCGGTAGAAGAAGGTCAGCAGCAGCGTCCGGATGTGGGCGCCGTCGACGTCGGCGTCCGTCATCACGATGATCTTGTGATAACGCAGCTTCTCGATCGAGAATTCGTCGCTGATGCCGGTGCCGAGCGCGGTGATCAGTGTGCCGATCTGCTCGCTGCCCAGCATCTTGTCGGGGCGCACGCGTTCGACGTTGAGGATCTTGCCGCGGAGCGGCAAGACGGCCTGGAATTCGCGGTTGCGGCCCTGCTTGGCGCTGCCGCCGGCCGAGTCACCCTCGACGATGAAGAGCTCGGATTTCGCCGGGTCCTTTTCCTGGCAGTCGGCGAGCTTGCCGGGCAGCGAGGAGACCGAGAGCGGGCTCTTGCGCGTCAGCTCGCGCGCCTTTCGCGCGGCTTCGCGGGCGGCGGCGGCCTGGATCACCTTGCCGACGATCATCTTGGCTTCGCTGGGGTGCTCCTCGAACCAGGCCTGGAGCGCTTCGTTCAGCACGTTCTCGACCACGGGGCGCACTTCCGAGGACACCAGCTTGTCCTTGGTCTGCGACGAGAATTTCGGATCGGGCACCTTCACCGACAGCACGGCGGTGAGGCCTTCGCGGCAGTCGTCGCCGGTCAGCGCGATCTTTTCCTTCTTGGCATGGGCGTCGGCATAACCGTTGACCTGGCGCGTCAGCGCGCCGCGGAAGCCGGCCAGATGGGTGCCGCCGTCGCGCTGCGGGATGTTGTTGGTGAAACACAGCACGTTCTCGTGGTAGCTGTCGTTCCACCACAGAGCGGCCTCGACGCCGATGCCGTTGGCTTCCGCGCGAACCATGATCGGCGCCGGCACGATCGCCTTCTTGTTGCGATCGAGATATTTGACGAATTCCTCGACGCCCCCGGAATAGTGCATCTCCTCGCGCTTCTCGACTGCATGTCGCATGTCGGAGAGTGCGATGTTGACGCCGGAATTGAGGAAGGCGAGCTCGCGTAGCCGGTGCTCGAGCGTGGCGAAATCATATTCGATGTTCTTGAAGGTCTCGCCCGAGGCGAGGAACGTCACCTCGGTGCCGCGCCTGCCCGGCGCATCGCCGACGACCTTGAGCGGTGCGACCGCATGGCCGTGGGCGAACTCGATGTAGTGCTCCTTGTTGTCGCGCCAGATTCGCAAGCCAAGCTTGCTCGACAGCGCGTTGACGACGGAGACGCCGACGCCGTGCAGGCCGCCGGAGACCTTGTAGGAGTTCTGGTCGAACTTTCCGCCGGCGTGGAGCTGGGTCATGATGACTTCGGCCGCCGAGATGCCTTCGCCCTTATGGATGTCGACGGGAATGCCACGGCCGTCGTCGCGCACCGTGACGGAATTGTCGGCATTGAGCACGACGTCGACGCGCGTGGCGTGGCCCGCCAGCGCTTCATCGATCGCATTGTCGACGACCTCGTAGACCATGTGGTGCAGGCCCGAGCCGTCGTCGGTGTCGCCGATATACATGCCCGGGCGCTTGCGGACGGCATCGAGACCCTTGAGCACGCGGATCGATTCCGCCCCGTAATCGCTTGGATTTGAGGGCTCGTTTTCGGCAGGCGTCTGCCGAGCAGGTTCTGTCATGAGAGGCCTTCGAGATGTCGCCCGAATCAGCTGCGCAAAAGGCGCTGATTTGCGAGCTATTTGTGCCACGAAAGAGAGTTTGCGCCTAGCGCAAAGTATCTTCCGCCAACCCTTTGACTAAATGGGGTTTTTTGGCCGGTTTTCAAGCCTTCTGACGGCCAATTTCGAGGGCTGCAAAAAGCCCGATTCGAAGGCGTTTTTCAGCCGTTGAACGGCGTGGTTTTTGCGGGCTCGGGAAGCTGTTTCGAGGCGCGTTTTGAGGCACGCTTATGGCTTCGTCATGCCCGGGCTTGTCCCGGGCATCCACGACCCCGCTAAGCGGACCGAGGAACGTGGAAGGCCGGGACAAGCTCGGCCATGACGATGCCGAGAGAGCAGGAGCGCGGCACAGCCTCAATACATCTGCAGCGGCAGCACGTCGCCGCTCGGGCCGACCAAAAGGCCCCAGGCCTCGCCCGCTGCGACAGTTAATGCCTCGGTGCGGGCGGGCTGCCCGGGCATGCGCAGCGCGTACTGGTACGTGCCCGGCGGCAGATCGAGCATCGGGCCTTTCGGCGATCGCGGGCCGCCGGCCCCGGCAGCGATCTTGACGGTCTGCTTGTTGATCGTCAGCGAGGCCTCGCTCGATCCCATATTGCCAAGCATGAGCCTCGCCTGTCCCTCCTTGGGCATGATGTCGGCCTTAGCAGCTACATCCGCATTCTTCTGTGCCAGATTGACCGTGGTCTCGCCTTTGGTATGGCCGAGTGTGAGCGTGGCCGGGCCCTGCGGTGAGGTGAAGTCGATCTTTGCGCGTTCCGCGGACACGGCTGCGCCGCCGGTCTTTTCCTGCCAGCCGAGCCTGGACAGCTCCGCACGATAAAAGGTGAGAACATCCTGGAGCGGCGCCGGGATGCTGGCGGTCAGCTCGCGGCGCAGCGGCGCCTCGCCGCCGGGGATCTTCGTGGTGGCAAAGGATTTCGACGAACGCTGCGTCGGCACGGGCAGTTGGGAGTCGGAGTCGGGCTTGAGCGGTTCGGAGGATTGGGCCTGTACTTCCGCCGTGGCCGCCGGCTTGGCCGCTTCCGTCACCAGGCCCGAGCCGTTGGCGCGGACATTCACCTTCGGACCCATCTGCATCACGGTCATCGAGATCGACTTGCCGCCCCTGGAGAACGCCATCACCGCCATGTTGGGCTGGTTGATGACGGAGGGCTGCTCCTTCCAGCCCGAGCCCTTCAGCGTCGCACGGTAGAAGGTGCTGAGCGCCTTCACGCTCGACGCCGAGGAAAATTCCAGCCGGCCATCGCCGCCTTCGAAGCTCACGCCTTCGGCGTTTTCGGGCAGCGGCACCGGCGTCTTGCTGTCGGCGAGCACGTTGAGCGGCGCATCGGACAGGGAAGCCGCCTGCGTCTTGCGCCTGGCCTCATCGGCAGCAATGAGCTGCTGGGCAGCACCCAAGGCATCGCCGAGGAATCTCGCATCGGCCTCCTTCTTCGCCTTGGCGCGGGCGGCAAGCGCTGAGTCCTTCACCTGCGCGGTCAGGCTGATCATCGTGAAATCATACTTGCGGCCGAGCCGCAGCACGCCGGTCTCCTCCGCCGAGGAGATATTGATCGCGACATCGTCGCCGGGCACGAGCGGTACCTTGCCATCTTCCTGCCAGCCGCGCGCAACTAGCTCGCGACGATAGAAGGCGAGCACCGCGGGCAGTTCGGCCATCGCGGCCGCCGACATCTCGCGCTTGTTGGAGCTCGCGCCGCCGAGGCCTCGCGCAGACTTGGTTGGCTTGGGGCGCGGCAGGCCGGCCATGTCATCGTCGGCCTCGAGCTCTTGGGGCAGCGCGAACGGCGCCACCCGGATCTCGACATTGGTGCGGCCGTCGAAGCGACGCGTGAGGGTCAGCATCACCGGCTTCTGCTTGTAGAACTGCGTCGTGTCGCCGCCGGGATGGTCGTAGAAGGCGCGTACCCCGTTCGGGACGGTCTCGCCGAGATCGGCGTTCGGCCAGCGTGACGCCGTCTCGGCCGCGAGCTTGCGCCATCCCATGGCAGCCATCTCCCTCCCGAAGAAATCGGAGGTCGCATCCAGCGCGCCGGGCGCGATGCAGCCGAGATAGGGCCGGGTCTCGTCGAACACGAGCTCGGTCGCACCGTCCGGAAACGGCACGTTGGAATAGATCCGGTTCGGCGTGTAGGACACGGCGGACTGGCCGCGGGCCTGAGTGAAGGAGGCACGGAGTCCCTGCCGTCCCTTCTTGAAGGCCAGCGCGGAGCTATTCTCGTCCAGCGGGTACACATAGGGCACCCAGCCCTCCGCGCTCAGCAGCTTCTTGGTGGTCTCCGACGCGGCGGCAACCCCGCCCGGCACGGCGTATGTCACACGATGAGTGTCCGCCCGCGAGGTGTCCTCCACCGCGCCGTCCGGCCGCGGCAGGGTACGGACGTCGATGATGCCGTCGTCTGCTGCGCTCGCGTGACGGGGCGTGCCCGCCATCGCGAGAATGCCGCAAGCAAGGAGCAGCCATCTTGCGGGGGCTTGCGCCCCGCGCCGGATCATCGGCATCGTCAGAACTCCTGGATTTGGGCGCGGCTTCATGCCCGCGCATTGCAGGCTGCGGCACCATCGGCGCGGCCTCAGACCAGAAGTCGCGGCAGGAACCGGGCAGGTTCAACAGGCCGCGCGGGCGAACAGAAGGCGGAGCTCAATACAGCTGGAGAGGCGGCCACGCCGCTCCGTCGCGCCCGACCGCGAGCTCCCAGGTATCGCCGGCTGCGACGGCGAGCATGTTCGTGGTGGCCGGACGGCCCCACGCGCTCAGCTCGTAGGAATATTTGCCGGGCATGAGGTCCAGCGCGACGGCGTTGGCTCCGGCAGGGCGAGGGATGGTCCGCTCGTTGATCGTGAGCACGGCCTCGTTCTCGCCGATGTTGCTGAACACCAGCTTCGCTTTGCCTGGTTCAGGCAGCACGTTCGCGCGTGTGGCGACATCCGAATTCTTCTGCAGGAGATGCACCGAGGTGCTGCCGCCATCGCGGTCGAGCTGCAGCGCTGCCGGCCCGATCGGGGAGACGAAGGCGAGCCGCGCGCGATCGGCGGTGACCACCGCGTCTTCCTGCAGTTCCTGCCAACCGAGCTTTCGAAGCTCGCTGCGATAAAACGTCAGGACGTCACCGAGCGTTGCAGGCACGCGGGCTTCGAGCCTGGTCCGGAGCGGAGCTTCGATGCCGGGCATCACCGTGGTGTGGATTCCGCGATAGCTGTAGCGGGTCGGCGCAGGCAGCCTGGCAGCAGGGTCCAGCGTGAGCGCGCCCGAGAACAGCGGCGGCAGGTTCGACACGAAGGCGCCGGCACTGGCCGCGAGCAGGCAGCTTCCGAACAGCGCGAGGCCGCACGCAATGAGTTGCCATCGTGCCGGAGCTTGCGCTCCACGCCCCACCGTCGCCATGCTCATGCTCCAAGGATGTCGCGCATGGCTGAAATCCCGCGCGATGGCCGCATCTTGCAGCCTCAAGCAGCTAGTCGCGGCCGGAAACGGTCGGGTTCAATGTAGCGGCCTAGCGTCGGGACGAGACCTGTCCGCTCTCGACGTCGAAGACTTCGCCTCCAGCGCCGATCTCGGTGAAGGCGGCCGGATCCGCGCCGGTCAGCCACACTTGCGCGCCGAGCTTGCGCAGCTCGTCGAACAGCGCGGCGCGCCTGCTGGGATCGAGATGGGCGACGACCTCGTCGAGCAGCAACAGCGGCACGATGCCGGTCATCTCGGCGACCAGGCTCGCATGCGCCAGCACCAGCCCGATCAGCAGCGCCTTCTGCTCGCCCGTGGACGCATCGCGCGCGGGCATGCTTTTCGGCGCATAGATCACCTGGAGATCGGTGAGGTGCGGGCCGTCGGTGGTGCGGCCGGCGATGGCATCGCGCGGACGGTTGTCGCGCAGGATCTGGCGATAGCGGTCCTCGACCGACGTCGCCGTCTCGTTCAGCAGCGCGTTTTCCATCCAGCCGTCGAGCGCGATCTGCGCCGATGGAAAAGCGGAGGCCTGCGCGCGCGCATTCAGCATGCCGGTGAGGCGCGCCGCGGTCTGGCCGCGCGTTGCCGCGACCGCGACCGCAAGCTCCGCGGTCTCGCGCTCGATGGCGTCGCACCAATGGTCGTCGTAATTGCGGGTTTCGAGCAGGCGGTTGCGCGAGCGCAGCGAGCGCTCCAGCGCGTTGATGCGGCTGGAATGCTCGCTGTCGATCGCCAGCACCAGGCGGTCGAAGAAGCGCCGCCGCTCCGAGCCTGCGCCCATGAACAGCCCGTCCATCGCCGGCGTCAGCCACACCATGCGGATATGGTCGCCGAAGGCGGCCGCCGAACCCACCGGCTCGCGGTCGATGCGGCAGCGCCGGCTCACGGCGGCGTCAGCGCGCGGCGGCTCGATGCCGGTGCCGAGCGTCGCCAGTCCCAACGCGCCCTCGACCTGCGCCGACACCGCCCAGGAGCCGTCGCCCTGGTTGTCGGCGACGTCTTCCAGCGTCGCGCGCCGCAGGCCGCGTCCTGGTGACAGGAACGAGATCGCCTCGATGCAATTGGTTTTGCCCGCTCCGTTCGGCCCGACCAGCGCCACCATGTCGGCCGCCGTCTCGAGCCCCGCCGCGCGATAATTGCGAAAATGCGTCAGCGTCAGGCGATGAATGCGGGAGGGGGTCATGAAATCCGTTTTCCGTCATGCCCGGCCTTGTGCCGGGCATCCACGTTCTTGGCACCGAAGACGTGGATGGCCGGGACAAGCCCGGCCATGACGATGTAGTGACAGGTATGGATGCCGGTAGGTCTCACACCCGCATCGGCATCAACACGTAAAGCGCACTCTTGTCGTCGCGGTCTTGCACGAGGGTCGGGGAGCCGGGATCGGCGAGCCGGAGTGTTGCGACGTCGCCTTCGATCTGGGAGGCGATGTCGAGCAGATAGCGCGAGTTGAAACCGATATCGAGGGCATCGGAGGCGTATTCGACCTCCAGCTCTTCGGTGGCGCTGCCGGAATCCGGATTGGTCACCGACAGCACCAGCTTGCCCGGCGCCAGCGAGAGCTTCACCGCGCGGCCACGCTCGCTCGAAATCGTGGAGACGCGGTCGACCGCGTTCTCGAAGTCCTTCTTGTCGACGACGAGCTCCTTGTCGTTGCCCTGCGGGATGACGCGGCCGTAGTCGGGGAAGGTGCCGTCGATCAGTTTCGAGGTCAGCACGACGTTGCCGATGGTGAAGCGGATTTTTGCCTGCGACAACTCGATCGTCATCTCGGCGTCGGTGTCCTCGATCAGGCGCTGCACCTCGCCGACAGTCTTGCGCGGCACGATCACGCCGGGCATGCCCTCGGCGCCCTTGGGCTGCACCAGATCGAGCTGGGCGAGGCGGTGGCCGTCGGTGGCGACGCCGCGCAAGGTCGCGGCCTTGGGCGTGCCGGCGGCGTGCAGATAGATGCCGTTGAGGTAATAGCGGGTCTCCTCCGTGGAGATCGCAAACTGGGTGCGGTCGATCAGCCGCTTGACGTCCTTGGCGGCGAGCGAGAACGAATGCGACATGTCGCCGGCGGCCAGATCCGGGAAATCATTCTCCGGCAGGGTCTGCAGCGTGAAGCGCGAGCGGCCGGCGCGGATCGCCAGCACGGCGCGGTCGCCGTCGGCTTCGAGCACGATCTGCGATCCGTCCGGCAGCTTGCGTACGATGTCGTAGAACATGTGCGCCGGCACGGTCGTGGAGCCCGCGGTCGCGGTTTCCGCCGGCAGCGTCTCCGTCACCTCGAGGTCGAGGTCGGTCGCCTTCAGCGACAATTTGGCGTTCTCGGCCCGGACCAGCACGTTGCCGAGGATCGGAATCGTGTTGCGGCGCTCGACCACGCGATGGACATGGCCCAGCGACTTCAGGAGTTGCGCGCGTTCGACCGTAACCTTCATTGCACTACTCGCCCGATCCCAAAGAAAACACAGCGTTGGAAAAGCCGGGCGGCGGAACGCGCGCCACGGCACCGAAGACCCCGGAAAGCCCGATCATCCAGCCGATATGACCAAAGCCGCCAGGGTCGCGCAAGGTGGCTCGGAAAGCCATCCGTTTCAAGGGATTGGGGCCCCAGTTCCGCACGATTCCCACGATTTACCGCCCAAAAGAAAACCGCCGCCCCAGGCGTGGCCGGGACGGCGGGAGAATGGCGGGAGCTTAGGCTTCTATTCCTGAAGCTGGCGCTTCAGCGACTCCACTTCCTCGGACAGCGCGGTGTCCTTGGAGACCAGGGCCTCGATCTTGCGTACGGCGTGCAGCACCGTGGTGTGGTCGCGCCCGCCGAATCGGCGGCCGATCTCGGGGAGCGAGCGCAGGGTCAGCGTCTTGGCGAGATACATCGCCACCTGGCGCGGGCGCACCACGTTGGCGGTGCGGCGTGAGGAGAGCAGGTCGGAGCGGCTGACATTGTACTGCCGCGCCACCACGCGCTGGATGTCCTCGATCTTGATCCGCTTCGGCTCCTGCGGCCGGACCAGGTCCCGCACCTCGTGCTCCGCCATCTCCAGCGTCACCGGCCGGTTGTTGAGCTTGGAATGCGCCAGCAGGCGGTTGATCGCGCCTTCGAGGTCGCGGCCATTGTGGGTGATGGTGCGCGCCAGATAAAGCAGCACCTCCTCCGGCACCTCGAAGGTCGCATGATGGGCGCGGGCGGCTGCGACGCGCGATTTGAGGATGCCGTGGCGCAGCTCTTCGCCGAGCGAGCCCATCTCGACCACGAGGCCGCCGGCGAGCCGCGAGCGGACGCGGTCGTCGAGGCTTTCGAGATCGGACGGCGGACGGTCGGCCGCGATCACGACCTGGCGGCCGGCATCGATCAGCGCGTTCAGCGTGTGACAGAACTCGGCCTGGGTCGACTTGCCCTGCAGGAACTGGAGATCGTCGATGACAAGCACGTCGATGCCGCGCAGCGCTTCCTTGAAGGCCAGCGCCGTCTGCGTCTTCAGCGCGGCGACGAAGCCGTACATGAATTTTTCCGCGGTGAGATAAAGCACCTTGCGCTCGTTGCCGGAATTGCCGGCCCAGGTCACCGCCTGCAGCAGATGCGTCTTGCCGAGCCCGACCCCGGCATGGATGTAGAGCGGATTGAACATCACGGGATCGCCGCGGCGACCTTCCGCGACCTGACGCGCAGCCGCATGCGCCAGCGTATTGGAGCGGCCGACGACGAAGCTTGCGAAAGTCAGGCGCGGATCGAGCGGCGAGCCGCCGAGCGCGTCATGATTGGCCGACACCGGCGCGGTTGCGGTCGAGCGCAGCTCCGGCGTGGGCGCGCGTCGCGTCTCGACCGGCGCGGGGGCTTCCTTCGGCTGGACCACCGGGCGCACGGCCGAACGAACCGTGAGGTCGATGCGATGCACTTCGGGCATCTCGGCCTGCCAGCACGACAGCACGCGCTCGGCATAATGGGCCTGGATCCAGCTCTTCAGAAAGCGCGTGGGCACCGAGAGCCGCACGCTCTCGTCCTGCACGCCTTCGAGATCCATGCGTGCAAACCAGCTCGTGTAGACGTCTTCGCCAACGTTCGAGCGCAGCCGGCTCTTCACGCGTGACCAGCGATCCTGTTCCATTGTCATCGTCAGAAAACTTCTCTTGAGAGATAAGGTTGCGTGGTGAGCGCCATGCAGGGCTTCCTGTCATGGCGCGACCTCAAGCGAGTCCATCGTCGGGCATGGCTCGACCGTTCGGCGGAATGCGCCGCGGGTCAGATCAGCGATGTCGGAGATGGAGAGTTCGCGAGGTCAGCGCGTACTCGACGCGCTTTCGCAGGTGGGAGGCTGAACGCTGGACGGATCGGAGACGGCATCGTTGAACGATGGAACTTGTGTCAATACCGCGTTGAATCCGTAGGACATGATACCTCCCCGTCCTGCCGTGATAGCTCACGGCAAGGTCCTGCGTGTGAAAGACAGTCGCTCACGTCGCGAATGTCCCGCCCGTCGTACTCGTCGTCCGCGCGGCTTCGCCATCGCTCGTGCCGGGGTAACTTTGCGATGTCCGTGCGCCTCGTGAGATCGGGATCGCAAGATCCCGTTTGGAGACGTTCAGACAAAGAGCTACCATTCCCACATTGCTATGGGTTTTTGATCCGACATTCGCTTTTTGAAGCGTCGCCTACGTGCACACCGCCGCCGATTTGCACGCTCGCCCCGTTTCCTAAACCGCGCTGGTCTGAAGATCGTGGGCGCCGCTGACGACTAAGGAATACACTAAGCGGAAAGACTCGCAACGAATTGATTCTCACTTGAGCCACCAAAAAAACTTGACGTCGGTTAACGCCGCACGCGAGTTGTTCACAGGCTCGGAAGCAAGTTTCTGGATTCGTGCGCAGAATCGAGAATGCCGCATCTCATGTGACAATTCTCCGCCACCGCCAATTTTTTTTACAAATTTGTCACGCGCCCGACGCGCGGGGCGAATTTTCCAAATGCTTGCGGTCGCTATGTCGATAAGTGATTAGCGAGTCATCGTTTTTTGAGTCTCGTTTCACAGGGTAACTCCACGCTGATGTGCGTTCCTGTGAATCTACGGTGTGTAGAACTTTGGTCGCCCGCGGATTCAAGTTGAGCCCGCAGCACAGGGGTTTTTGCAACGCGGTGGAAGTTTCGCCTGTTGCAGGAGATCCGCAAGTAGAATTACGGAACGAAACATAGCGCAAGCGGAGCAAACCCTCCAATCGATGGTCGACTGCGGTGTGACGCGTGCGCGAAATGACAGGCAACAAAAAAGCCCGGCTCGGTGCCGGGCTATTTGACGCGTATGATGTTGGATTGATCGTCGATCAATCCGTCGCCGTTACTTGACGATCTTACTTCGCGAGCTTGGCGATCTGCGCGGTGAGCCGCGAGACCTTGCGGCTGGCGTTGTTCTTGTGAATGATGTTGCGCTGGGCGGCGCGCATCAAGGCGGGCTCGGCATTCGCCAGCGCCTTCACGGCAGCGGCGCGGTCGCCGGTCGCGATGGCTTCTTCGACGTTACGCACGGCACCGCGCATCTGGGTGCGGCGCGACTTGTTGACGGCGGTGCGGCGGGCGATCTTGCGCGTCGCTTTCTTGGCGGAGGTGGTATTGGCCATGGTCTCAATATCCTTTGCGGGTACCGGTCGCGTCTTGGTCGGGTAGCGCCGGCTTGCTTGACCGCGTAATCGACGCTCGGATTAAGGGTGTTCGGTTGCTGGGCTGTCCCCGGAACATGAGCGACAGCCTTGCGGCTGTCTCTGAGGCCCAAAGAGCCTCTAAGCTCAAGGCGCCTGCAACTGCTCAAAGAACAGCGGCGGCAGGATTGCGCCCGCCGCCAGTTGGCGCCCTTATAGAGAGGGTCTTCGGCACCGTCAACGCTTTCCAAGCTGGAAAAGCGGCCTCGAGGGCTCTCCAGGGGCGCCGTAACGCCCTGAAGAGGTTGAATTTATGCCGTCTCCCGGCTATTGGCTGGCGGCGTTTTATCGGCTTCTCCGATCGGACGACCATATAGGGTGAGGCATGATCCGCGGCTTTTTCCGACTGATTGGGCTGTTGCTGCTCGCCGGCGGGTTCATCTTCATGGTCTATGACGGCGCCCGCTGGGTGGCCGATCAGACCCTCAGATTCACCCGGTTCGGCCAGTTCTGGAACGACATCAATCAGGCCAGCCAGTCGGCATTCCGCACCTGGGTCGAGGCCAAGGCGCCCTGGCTCTGGACCTCGGTGATCCGCCTGCTGCTGGATCAGCCCGTCTTCGCCGTCCTCGGCATTCTCGGCATCCTGCTGATGATCCTGTTCCGGCCGCGGAAACCGCTGATCGGCTATTCCCGGGATTGATCCTCAATTCCCGCCGGGATTGAGCGCGCGCGAGACGCGCGGCGTAACAAGACTGCCCACGCCAGCGTAGATCCCTATATTCCCACCTGATCGCGAGCACGCCGCCCGGGCATCTGGCTCAGGCGACGGAGAGCTCGTTCCCTCGGAGATCAAATCATGCTGTTCATGCGCAAGACCACCGCGTTGCCGAGCGCAGCCGAGGCGCTGCCCGGCCGTGCGCAAGCGATTCCGACCGCGACCACCCATTTCGTTAACGGCCGCAAGCTGCAGCCGCCTTATCCCGCCGGTTTCGAGCAGGCGGTGTTCGGGCTCGGCTGCTTTTGGGGCGCCGAGCGCAAGTTCTGGCAGCTCGGCGACGGCATCTACACCACCGCCGTCGGCTATGCCGGCGGTCACACGCCGAACCCGACCTATGAAGAGACCTGCTCGGGCCGCACCGGCCACACCGAAGTGGTGCTTGTCGTGTTCGATCCGAAGAAGATTTCCTACGAGACATTGTTGAAGACGTTCTGGGAGAGCCACGACCCGACTCAAGGCATGCGCCAGGGCAACGATTTCGGCACGCAGTACCGAAGCGCGATCTATTCGTTTAGCGATGCGCAGAAGAAGGCGGCTGACGAGTCGAAGGCGCTCTATCAGAAGGCACTTGCTGCGAAGGGCCTCGGCGCCATCACCACCGAGATCGCGCCGGCAGGCGAATTTTTTTTCGCTGAGGATTACCATCAGCAATATCTGGCGAAGAATCCCGCCGGCTATTGCGGCCTCGGCGGCACCGGCGTGTCCTGCCCGATCGGCGCCGGTGTGAGCGCGTAAGCCAACCACGAACTCGGTGCACCTCTCCCGCTTGCGGGAGAGGTCGCATTGCATCGCAGATGCAATGCGGGTGAGGGTTCTTTCCTCTAGGGGGCTGTCCCGATGTGGAGACACCCTCTCCCCAGCCCTCTCCCGCGAGCGGGAGAGGGGGCGCGCCGCGCCAGTGGCGAGCATCATCGCAGCCCCCAACTCAACGCTTTATTAACCATAACCGGTGCATCACTTAACCCGTCTCGTTTCGAGGGATTGGTCTGGTGCCGGTTGCACGCGCGTTTCGATGGTCGATCTTGGCAGCGTCACTGGCAGCGTCCGCCGCGCTGACACTTGGCGGCTGCATGCAGACCGCCGGTCCCGTCGCGGTGATGCAGCCGCGCGCCGATCTCGACACCATGGCATATGGCCAGCCCTACGGTGCTCCGCAGCCGGTCGTCGTTGCCAACGGCGGCGGCGCCATCGGCGCGCTCACCAATTCCTTCGCTCCATCGCCTGCGCCCATGCCTGTCGGCTACGCTGTCCCGATGGCGGCACCAGGACGCTACGATGCCTCCTACCATCTCGACGCCGGCGACAAGCTTCGCGTCGTGGTCTACGGCCAGGAAGGTCTCACCAACAGCTACGCCATCGATGCCGGTGGTTCGATCACGATGCCGCTGATCGGCGGAGTGCCCGCACGCGGTCGAACTCCGGCAGGGCTCGCCGGTGAAATCGCCGCGCGCCTGCGCAACGGCTACATCCGCGAGCCATCGGTCGCTGTCGAGGTCGAGTCCTATCGCCCCTTCTTCATTCTCGGCGAAGTCACCGCGCCCGGCCAATATCCCTACGTGCCGAACATGACGGTCGAGAGCGCGGTCGCGATCGCCGGCGGCTTCTCGCCCCGCGCCAAGCGCGATGTCGTCACCATCACGCACACCGAGAACGGCGGCTCCATGCGCGCCGTGGTGCCGCTCGGCACCCCCTTGAACCCCGGCGACACCGTGTTCGTCGGCGAGCGCTGGTTCTAACGAATTTATCCTCTCGTCATTCCGGGCCTGCACCGCTGCGCGGCGCATCCCGGACTGACGGCGGTGAGAGATCGCTACTTCAAATGCTTCGCAAAGAACGCCATGCTGCGCGGCCAGGCGATGTCGGCGCTGGCCTTGTCGTAGCTCGCGCGCTCGTCGCAATGGAAGCCGTGCTGGGCGCCCGGATAGACGAACACCTCCACGTCCGGCCGCTTCGACTTGATGGTCTCGACGTCGGTCAGCGGGATGCCCGCATCCTTCTCGCCGAAATGCAGTTGCGTCGGAAACTTCGGCGTCTCGTCGGCAAAGCGCACCACCGCGCCGCCGTAATAGCCGATCGCAGCCTTCAGTCCCGACAGCCGCGTCGCCGCGACGAAGGCGATACTGCCGCCTAAGCAAAAGCCGATGATGCCGACCGGGCCCACGCTCTTCACCGCATCGATCGCGGCCTGGGTGTCGCGCAGCATCGCGGCCCAATCGGGATTGGCGACGAATTTGCGGGCTTCGGCGATCTCATCGGGCGTGTAGCCCGACTGGAAGCCCGGCGCGGTGCGGTCGAAGATCGACGGCGCGATCGCGACATAGCCTTCCCCGGCGAGGCGGTCGCAGACCGAGCGGATGTGGTGATTGACGCCGAAGATCTCCTGGATCACCACCACCGCGCCCTTCGGCGTGCCTGAGGGATCGGCGCGATAGGCGCCAAACTGGAAGTTGTCGGAAGCCGTCAGCCTGATGTCTTGTCCCACGCGGGTTGTCCTTCTTGGTTGTCCATCGGAAATTTCAGCTCTCTCCCCTCATCCTGAGGAGCGCGCTCTTGCGCGCGTCTCGAAGGATGAAAGCCGAGGTGTAGCAGCGGGGCCTTCATGTTTCGAGACGGCGCTTCGCGCCTCCTCACCATGAGGGGTGAGAGCTGCGCGTTACTCCCACATCCAGTTCTCGCCGTAATCCTCCTTCCATCCTGCCAGCCGTCCGTGGCGGAATTGCAGGAACAGGCGGTGGCGGGTGGGGATCAAGCCACTGCCGCCGATGTTACGCAGGGCAAGATAGATTTCGTTGCCGGGACGCCCGCGCACATATTGCAGGGGTTGCCTGAGGGCACGGGCGGTCTGCTCGGCATCCATGCCGAAGACGAGCGGAACATTGTTTGACAAGGTCGTGACGAAGGGCTGGCGCGCCGGCACCGCCCCGAAGGGTTCGGCCTGCGCTGCCGACAACAGCGCCGCCATTGCGCCCGCCGCGAAGATCGCTCGCATCATGGTCCCGCGTCCCTGATTGCCTATGCCGGCAAGTTCTTCAGGAAAGGCAGCACCGCGTCAACAAAAGCCTGGGGCTGATCGATGTTGACGGCGTGGCCGGCCGCGGGGATCACGACCTTTTGTGCGCCCGGGATTTTTGCCGCCATGTAGTCGGACGCGGCGAGGAACGGGGTGTCGTCGGCGCCGACCACGATCAGGCTGGGCACCTTGATGTCGGGCAGCAGTTCGATCACGCGCGCATCCCGCTGGGTCAGCATGCCGCGCGCGGCCAGCGCCAATCCCCTGGCGTCGCGATGACTGGCCGTGGCGCGCTCGCGCGTCGCCGATTTCAGCATGTCGAGACCTTCGCGATCGAGCTTGTCGGAGGTCGCAAGCGCCCGTGCATTCCAGGCCTCGCGCGCGTCGTCCTTCTTGAAGCCGGGGCCGGTGTCGATGATCAGCAGCGCGCGGGCGCGTTCCGGATAGGCGCGATAGAACGCCAGCGACATGTAGCCGCCGAGCGAGAGGCCACCGATGATGGCGCGCTCCGCGCCGACGGCATCGAGGATCGCCGCCATGTCGGCGACCGTCAGCGCTTCGCTGTAGGCGTCGGGATCATCGGGATAATCGGACTGGCCGTGGCCGCGCATGTCCCACAGGATCAGCTGATGGTCCTTTGCGAGCGCATCGATTTGCCCGTGCCACATCGCCGAGGTCGAGGAATAGCCATGGGTGAGCAGCAGCGGCGGCCCGTTGCCGTGAACCTCGTAGTAGATTCCGACGCCGTCCCGATCGATCCTTGGCATTGTTTTCCGCCCTTTCCTTTTTATTGGTCGCCACGACGTCGGTGGACCCTTTCCCGCAGGGGAGAAGAAAGTCGCGCCAGCGGCAGCAGCTTAGCTTGCCAAGTTACCTCGAAGAAACTGCCTGAACGCAATGGCACGCATGTCCGACAACGCTCTCTATTGCGTCCAGTCGCTGCTCTGGTCCTGCTCTCGCAACGCACAACGTAGCGACGCAGCGTTTGTTTCGACTGCTTCCAAATTGCATTTGCCTCCGCACCCGAACCCGATCATTCTCGCCGCCAAGGTGGGCCGCCAGCCCGGTGGGCGTCCGCCATTCAAGTTGCCGCCGTAAGCGGCTTCATGCACCGGCAGGGGAAGACGCCTATGCCAACACTCACCATCAACGGGCGGAGTATGTCCGTGGATGCGGCGAACGACACGCCGCTCCTCTGGGCGATCCGCGAGCAATTGCAGATGACCGGCACAAAATTCGGCTGCGGGGCCGGGCTGTGCGGAGCCTGCACGGTGCACGTCAACGGCGAAGCCGTGCGCTCGTGTCAGACCATGGTCGGCGATGTCGCCGGCAAGAAGATCACCACCATCGAAGGCCTCTCCGCCAAGGGCGATCATCCCTTGCAGAAGGCGTGGGTCGCCGAGCAGGTGCCCCAATGCGGCTACTGCCAGTCCGGACAGATCATGCAGGCGGCATCGCTGCTGTCGAAGAATCCCAATCCGACCAAGGAAGAGGTCGTGGCGCATATGGACGGCAATCTCTGCCGCTGCATGACCTATTCGCGTATCCAGAAGGCAATCATGCGCGCCGCCACCGAGATGCGCACTGCATCCGCTTCCGGCAACGAGCGGAGGCCCACATGAACAAGCACGTGAAAAACGTCACCCCCGTGGCGACCGACCTCAGCCGCCGCTCATTCCTCGTGGGCAGTGCCGCAACCGGCCTCGTGCTCGGTTATGCAGGCGTGCCCGGAATAGGTGAAGCGCTCGCGGCGCCGTCGAACTTCGAGCCAAGCATCTGGTACGCGATCGCGCCCGATGGCCTGGTCACCGTCACGTGCGGCAAGGCCGACATGGGCCAGCACATCGCCTCCACCATGGCGCAGATCGTGGCCGAGGAACTCGGTGCGAAGTGGAGCGACATGCGGGTCAACCTCGCCTCCAACGACCCGAAGTTCAACGACCCCGTGCTGGGCGCGCAGATCACCGGCGGAAGCTGGTCGACCATGATGAACTTCGACGCGATGAGCCGGGCGGGTGCGGCCGGACGCATGGCGTTGACCGAGGGCGCCGCCGCCGCGATGGGCGTGCCGGCCTCTGAACTCGCAGTGCGCGATTCCATGATCGTGCACGCGAAATCGAAGAAGCAGATGTCGTTCGCCGACGTCGTCAAGAGCGGCAAGGCGACGAAAACCTTCACGCCGGACGAGCTCAAG
Source organism: Bradyrhizobium sp. MOS003 (assembly GCF_003020125.1). GTDB lineage: Bacteria > Pseudomonadota > Alphaproteobacteria > Rhizobiales > Xanthobacteraceae > Bradyrhizobium. The sequence continues at coordinate 460,577 of NZ_PYFW01000001.1, forward strand.
GCGATCAAGCTGAAGACACCGGATCAATACACCATGATCGGTGTGTCGGTGCCGCAGCTCGACATTCCCTCCAAGACCAACGGCACGGCCAAATACGGCATCGACGTCATGCTGCCGGGCATGGCCTATGGCGCGGTCGTGACACCGCCGGTGCGTTTCGGTGCCACCGTGAAGTCGGTCGACGACGCGGCTGCGAAGAAGGTGCCGGGCTTCATCAAGGCCGTCACCCTCGATGACAAGACCGGAACGACCTCGGGCTGGGTCGTCGCGGTCGCCAGCACCTATGCCAACGCCAAGAAGGCGGCGCAGGCGCTGAAGATCACCTATGACGGCGGTCCGAACGCGAAGGTGTCGAGCCAGTCGCTGCTCGACGAGGCCAAGCGGCTTCAGGCCTTGGAGGATTCCGGCCAGTTCTTCGTCAAGGACGGCGATCCCAATGCGGCCTTTGGCTCGGCGGCGAAAGTGGTCGAGGCCGAGTACACCACCAGCATCAACATCCACGCGCCGATGGAGCCGATGAACGCCACCGCGGAGTTCAAGGGCGACATCCTGCACATCTATTCCGGCAACCAGTTCGCGACACGCTCCGGCGCGATCGCGGCCGGCGCTGCCGGGATCGATCCGAAGTTCGTGGTGATGCATCAGATGTGGCTCGGCGGCGGCTTCGGCCGCAGGCTCGATGCCGACATGATGATTCCTGCCGTGCAGGCGGCGAAGGCGGTCGGCAAGCCGGTGAAGGTGATCTATACGCGCGAGAACGACATGACGATGGATTTCTCGCGTCCGCTCACCTACCAGAAAGTGAAAGCCGGCGTGGACGGCGACGGCAAGCTCACCGCGCTCAGCCACGACGTCGTGTCGGCCTGGCCGACCGCGCGCTGGGGGATCCCCGATTTCCTCACGCCCTCGGTCGACAAGAAGGGGCCGCTCGACAGCTTCACTGTCAACGGCGCCGACTTCTTCTACACGGTGCCCAACCATTATGTGCGCGCGATCAAGAACGAGCTCGCGCACAACGCCACGCCGTCCGGCCAGCTCCGCTCGGTGGCACCTGGTTGGACCTTCTGGGCCGTCGAAAGCATGATCGACGAGATCGCGGCTGCGACCGGCAAGGACCCGGCCCAGTTCCGCATCTCGCTGCTCGACGGCGCCGGCAAGAACGACGGCGGCGCGCAGCGGCTGCGCAACACGCTGCTCGCCGCGATGGGCCTTGCCGGCTACGGCAGCCGCAAGCTGCCGAAGGGCGAGGGCATGGGCGTCGCCTGCGTGTCGTCGCAGGAGCGCGCAAGCGCGAGCTGGACGGCCTGCGTCGCCCATGTCGCGGTGGCTCCTTCGGGCGAGGTGACCGTGAAGAAGCTCACGGTCGCAACCGACGTCGGCACCCAGGTGCATCCCGACAACATCCGCGCCCAGGTCGAGGGCGCGGCGCTGTGGGGCCTGTCGCTGGCGATGTACGAGAAGGCGACGCTGAGGGACGGTGGCATCGAGCAGACCAATTTCGACAGCTACACGCCCTTGCGCATGAGCCAGGTGCCGGAGGTCGCGGTCGCCGTGATCGCCAATGGCGAGAAGGCCACCGGCGTCGGCGAGCCTGCGGTGACGGTGGTCGCGCCCGCCATCGGCAACGCCATCTTCAACGCAAGCGGCGCCCGCGTGCGGGCACTGCCCATTACGGCGGAAGCCGTGAAGGCGAGCATGAAGGCGTAGCGCGCAACGCGATTGCCGAATGAGAAGATCCGCCGGGGGACAACCTCCGGCGGATCTGTTTTGGTGGCTGTCTCCCTCCACGAAAGGGGAGCCGACGGCAGCGGCGGGGGCAAAGGCGTTCAAAATTCCCCTTTGCCATCAATGCCGTTCTACTGTGCATGGGGTTGTTTTCGCAAATTTTGCATGTCGGCCTCCCGAAACCGAAATCCGTAAAATTGCGCATAATTCCAGAAGGTTCCATTGAGCACGCCTCTTAAGGGCCGGAGAACCTGATCAGGCTTAGGCTGACGCCAAATCCAGTCCCATGCTTTGGGGAAGTCATGAACGCGCCAGCCAAAACCGCCGCCAAACGCCGGCTTCTGCTCGCCTCCGACCGGAGCGATGCGAGCACCGAGCTCGCCAGCATCCTGAAGGCGGTCGGCGACGTCTCGACGGTGACGACGCAAGAGATTCCCGAGCAGCCCTCGCGCGATCTCTCCGGCCTCGTGGTCGACATCAACCTGCGCTCGCCCGAGAGCGTGCAGCGCGTGCGCAACAAGCTGCGTGGCGATGCTTATCGCGCGATGCCGCGGCTGTTCGTGCTCGCCGATGCCCTGCATCACGGCACCATGCAGGCCTGGGCGCTGGGCGCCACCGACACCATCTCGCGGCCGCTCCAGGCGGAAGCCATCCTCCAGCGCATCCGCGCCGCCTTCCCCGACACCGCCGCCTATGACGCGACCGACCGTGGCAAGACGCTCAACCGCGGCGTCGAGGCGGCGCACGCGGTGCTGGCGAAGATGTTCGAGAAGCTGCCACTCGGCGTGCCCTTGACCTTTGACGACGTCATCGCCGCCGAGAGCAAGATCCTGAAGGCGATCAAGCACTCCTCGTTGCGCGAATGGCTCACCACGGTGGGCTGCCACCATGTCGGCAGCTACCGGCACTGCCTGTTCGTCACCGGCTTCGCCGTATCCTTCGCGCAGCATCTCGGCATGCGCGAGGACGACCAGCGCCGCCTGACCCGCGCCGCGCTGCTGCACGATGTCGGCAAGGCTTTCGTTCCCTCGGCGCTGCTCGACAAGCCCGGCAAGCTTACCGACGAGGAAATGGCCGAGGTCCGCGAACATCCGCGCCGCGGCTATGACGCGCTCGCAGCCCAAGGCAGCTTCCCGCCGGAGATGCTCGACGTGATCCTGCATCACCACGAATTCCTCGACGGCTCGGGCTATCCGAACGGCCTTTCGTCGAACCAGATCAGCGACATCGTGCGTCTGACGACGATCGTCGATATTTACGCGGCACTGGTGGAGAAACGCGCCTATCGCATGCCCTTCACCCACTCGCGCGCCTTCACGATGATGGAAGGCATGGGCGGAAAGCTCGACCAGCAGCTGCTGCAGGCGTTCAGGCCCGTGGCGCTGGGTTCGTTTTGATCACGCTGCGGTAGATGCCGTAGGGTGGGCAAAGGCGCATAGCGCCGTGCCCGCGAGCTTTTTACGATCGCACTCAATTCGTGGGCACGCGTCGCTTTGCCCACCCTACGAATCCGAACTCACCCCACCATCTTCCTCAGCTCAGCCTTCGCCACCTTCTCCAGCGTCGAGCGCGGCATGTCGTCGACGAGCTTGATCTCGCGCGGCACCTTGAAGTCGGCAAGGCCGTTGCGGCAGGCGGCCATCACGCGCTCGTGCAGATCTGGCGCAGCGCCGGCGACGCCGCCATGCGGGATGATGAAGACGACAGGCACCTCGTCCAGCATCGGATGTTTCTTCGCCACCACGGCCGCCTCGCGCACGCCCGGAACCACCGCGATCACCTGCTCGATCTCGGAGGCCGCGACGTTCTCGCCGCCGACCTTCAGCATGTCCTTGGCACGGTCGCCGAACTTGATGAAGCCGTTCGCAAGCCGCTCGACGCGGTCGCCTGTGAGGAAGAAGCCGTCCGCGTCGAAACTCTCGCGCGTCGCTTTTTCGTTGTGCAGATATTCGGCGAACAGCGACAGGCCGGGGATGCCCTTGATCGCGAGATTGCCGGTGTCGCCGATTTCGGTCGGCCGTCCCTCGTCGTCGGTAATGCGGATTTGATATTCCGGCGCGGCTCGGCCGATCGACATGGGTATGTTGGGCTGGTCGACCTCGCCGACGATGCCGTGAGTGATGGTCTCGGTCATGCCCCACCAGCCGATCATCTTGATCCCGAAGGCCGCGAAGGCCGGCGGCTCGTTGATGGCGGTCCCCCACAGGCGGAAGCTGTGGTCTTTGGGAATCTCCTGCTCGAGCAGCGCCTTCATGCAGAACGGAATCGTCGAGGTCCAGGTCGCGCCGTGCTCCCGCGCGACGCCCCAGAACCGGCTGGCGGAGAAGCGTGGCTGGATCACGCACGAGCCGCCGACCCACAGCGTCGCCAGCATGGAGTAGGCGAGGGCGTTGGTGTGGAACAGCGGCAGATAGGTCTGGTGCACGTCGCTCGCATGCAGGTCCTCGTGCGCGGCGTTGATCTTGGCACCCCACAGCGCGTTGGCGTGGGTCCACAGCACGGCCTTCGGCCGCGACGTCGTGCCTGAGGTGTACTGCACGCTGCACGGCGCCAGTGGATCGGCCGCGCGCCTGGGGCGGTCGGCACTGTCGGCGAACAGGGATTCAAAACTGTCGCCGCGCGAGACGCGGTGCTCGGGCGCTGCGCCGGCATCATGCGAGGTCACCGCCATCCAGCGGATGTTGCGGCAGTTCTGCGCGACGATCTCCGCATAGGCCGGCTGCGTGATCGCGGCGACCGCGCCGCAATGATCGGCAAAATACGCGATCTCGGCGGGTGCCGAGCGGGTGTTGGTGGTGACCGCGATGGCACCACACTCGACGCAGGCAAACCAGGCCAGCAGCGCCTCGATGCAATTGTCGAGATGAATGAGCACATATTCGCCCGGCTTGATGCCGCGCCGTGCCAGCCCCGCCGCGAGCGCGCCGACCCGCTCGTGAAACTCGCCATAGCTCCAGCGCCGTGCCGGCGCATCGAACGGCGCCCAGATCAGGAACGGGTGATCGCGCCGCACTTCGGCGCGCATCCTCAAGAGCCAGGGTACGTCGAGTCCATCGAATGGGCTGACGATTCCGGCTGCGGTCTGTTGAACTGACATGGTTCCTCCCCGTGCAGCCTGCATCTTGATGACGGCTGCCTTTTGATGATTGCGTCTTCCTGCCATCGGACGGGGCGGGGGAGCAAATCGGGGAGGCGGAAGCACCCGCTCTCTCCTCGTCATTGCGAGGAGCCCTCGCGACGAAGCAATCCAGAATCCCTCCGAGGAGGCAGCCTGGATTGCTTCGCTGCGCTCGCAATGACGGTGTTCGGAGCAGGCAGCGGTGGTCCTATCGACCACCGTTCTCATACGACGAGATCTCGATCAAGCTCCCATCCGGGTCCCGGCAATAGACCGAGCGCAGCGTGCCGCGCGCGCCCTGCTTGGGAACCGGGCCTTCCTCGATTGCGACGCCGTGTGCCTGCAAATGCGCCACCACCTCGCTGGGTGAAGCCGAGGTGAGGAAGCAGAGGTCCTCACTGCCGGCGGTCTGGTGGTCCGCGGTGAACCACTCCACCTTGTCGGCATCGCGCGGCCGGACGTTGATCTTCTGGTTACCAAAGTGCAGCGAAGTCCGCGGCGCTTTGCCGCCGCCGGGGTCGAACACCTTGACTTCCATGCCGAGAATCCTGCCGTACCACTCCGTCGTGGCCGCGACGTCGGAGACATTGATCACGAGATGATCGAGAGCTTCGACCTTGACCACCATGCCTTATCCTTTCGTCGTGATGCGCCCCGCGCACTTTCCGCCTGCGGCAAGCTTTGTTACAACCGCGCCGACGCCACTTTCAAGACATTCGGCTTTCAAGAACAACACTGGGAGAACCCTTTAGATGATCACTCGCCGTACCGCGCTGGGCCTGCTCGCCGCCAGTCCGCTTGCAGCCACCCCGCTGTCGAAGGCGCTTGCCGCCGACTATCCGGCCCGCCCGGTGAAATGGGTGGTCGGCTATCCGCCGGGTGGGGCCACCGACATCCTGGCGCGACTGATCGGCCAGCGGCTCTCGGAAAAGCTCGGCCAGCAATTCGTGATCGAGAACAAGCCGGGTGCCGGCAACAACATCGGCACCGAATCGGTCGTCAATGCCGAGCCCGACGGCTACACGTTGCAGCTGGTCAATCCGGCCAACTACATCAACGCCTCGCTCTACAAGAATCTCAAGTTCAACTTCGTGAACGACATCGCGCCGGTCGCCTCGTTCCAGCGCGTGCCGAACGTGATGACCGTCAACAAGGACGTGCCGGCCAAGAACGTCGCCGAGTTCATCGAATACGTGAAGGCCAATCCCGGCAAGGTCAACATGGCCTCGTCCGGCAACGGCACTTCGGTGCATCTGTCCGGCGAGATGTTCATGGCCCTGACAGGCTGCAAGATGCAGCACGTGCCCTATCGCGGCGCGGCGCCGGCGATCACCGACATGCTCGGCGGCCAGGTGCAGGTGATCTTCGACAACATGCCCTCGATCATCCAGCACATCCGCTCCGGCTCGCTTCGCGCCATCGGCGTCACCACCACGGAACGTTCGCCGCAATTGCCCGACGTGCAGCCGATCGCCGACACCGTCAAGGGTTACGAGGCCAGCGCGCTGTTCGGCATGGGTGCGCCGAAGAACACGCCGAAGGAGATCATCGCCAAGCTCAATAGCGAGATCAACGCGCTGATGAAGGAGCCCGACATGACCAAGCGTCTGGTCGAGCTCGGCGGCGAGCCGCGGGTGCAGACACCCGAGGCGTTCGGCGAGGAGATCAAGGCCGAGACCGAGAAATGGAAGAAGGTCGTCGAGTTCGCCGGCCTGAAGGTCGAGTAGCGATCTTGTGATCGCGAGGATAGGAGCCCTGCCGTCCGGCAGGGCTTTTTTCTTGCGTGTTTGTTTCGTTGATCTGGAATAAAACGGCGCCGCGAAACCTGATGATGGATGGCACCGTATATCGGGCCGGCAGGAGAGGAGTTGGATCATGCGCAAGACGCAATTGGTGCTGCTGATGCTCGGCACGGCGGTTCTGGCCGGCTTCGCCACCGTCACGCCCGCAGCGGCGCGGGACTACCCATGGTGCGCCCAGGGCGGCGAGTATGATTATCCCGGCGAATGCACCTACAGCACCTATGAACAATGCCAGGCCAGCGTGTCCGGCCGGCTGCTGTATTGCGATCGCAATCCGCGCTTTGCCTACGGCCAAGGGCAACCGGCGCAACCGCGGCCGCAGCGGCGTGCGCGGCCCGTCGCTCCGTATTGAGAGCTCGCCGACGGAAGTCCGGTCTGCGCCTCGCTCACTCCCGGCTACGCGCGATGGTTTGCGTCGTTACCGCTTTGCGTCCGCCTGCTCTGTTGCGTTGCACGAGATCAGCATTGTGTAGGCGCGGGCATTGGTGGCGATGTCGGTGGTCTTCAGCTCGCCCTTGGGCTCCGCGGTCTGGTAGGGCACCACTGAATTGTCGAGGAAATCGCGCAGCGCGCCGGTCTTGATGGCGAAGTTGATATTCTCGGGGATATTGCCAGTTGCGACCGCAATCCGCAGATTGTCGAGCTTTCCGGTGACCACCCCGACGATCTGCCCGGTGGTGTCGAATAGCGGGCCTCCGCTGTTGCCGGGCTGCACCGGCGCACTGATCTGCAGGAAACGCGAATCGTTGCGCATGCCACTGAGCGAGCTCACGATACCGGTCGTCACGGTGAAGTCCGAACTCAGCAGGCCGCGGTAGGGAAAGCCGATCGCGACGACCGAATCGCCAGAACGTATCGAGCGGTCGCGGATGCGGGCCACCTCCTTGAACGTTGCAGTCGATGGCGCCTGCAGAAGAGCGAGGTCGTTCGTTGCATCGCTCGATACGACGCGCAACGCCATTGTGGCCTCGCCCGTGAGATTGCCCTTGATGTCGCTGCAGCCCTCGATCACATGGTTGTTGGTGACGATGTGTCCGTTAGCACTGACCACGAAGCCGGTGCCGCTCTTGGGTTTGACGGGCTTGCCCGCCGGTGGGGACGGCTGCTTCTCCGCCGTGGCGGCCGGCTTCGCTGTACCCTTGGTGAAGTCGCCGGCCTTGTCGAGCCCACCGGCTTTCACCTTGGTCACGCAATTGGACAATCCCGCGATCACCGCTCCGGCCGAGGCCAGGTCGAAATTCAGCACCGTGCGGCCGCTGGTTGCGACCATCAGGTTTGCTTTCTGGAACGTGCGCACCACGTTGGTAGGCATGACCGCCGTGAGCATGTTCGGCTGATTGGCCGTAGCGAACAGCCGAGCCTGCTCCTGTCCGTCGAAGATGACGTCGATTGCGGCGTTCTCTCCTTGCTTGAAGCGATAGCTCGGACTCGCAAACGCCAAAGACCAAGTGCCGACCGCGTTGTAACCGACGACCAGGATGACGCCGTTCAAGTAAGGTGCCGTCGCGGCGCAGTGGGAGAACGCGCCAGTCTCGTCATTGCTGAAGGCGCCGCCGATCCAGTTGCCGACGTTGACGCTGCCGAACGGCCCCGCGGCATTCGCGGCTCCGGCGATACCAAGCTGCAATAAACACGCGACGATGAAAGACCTAAGCCACATACCAGCCCCCGGAACGCTTTTGGCGCCGCATCTTATCTGCGGAACCGGGAGCCGCGCAACCGGCAGTTGTTTGGCGCGGCGGGTCGCTCGAAACGACTTCGGGCTTGTCTTTACTTTGCGAAGCCGTATACTTTGCAATACAAAGTAAGGGGGCGGTACTCCCCACTTGCACGGGCGGAACGAGGTTCTGGGGTTGCGCGATCTCGACAAGGCACTGGCCGACATCGTGGCGATCCGCAGCCAGATTGCGGCCGGTACCGCGTTCCGTGGTTACGGCCCCGCGACGATGGCCGCGACCGGCGCGGTCGCGCTGCTCACCGCGATCCTGCAATTCTGGCTGCTGGACGATCCCACCGGCGAGCCGCTCGGCTTCTTCTTCGGCTGGTTCATCGCCGCCGCGCTCTCCGTCCTGATGATCGGGGTCGAGATGCGCGCGCGTTCGCGCCGGCATCATTCGGGTCTGGCCGACGCCATGATCCACCAGGCGGCCGAGCAGTTCCTGCCGGCAGGCGTTGCCGGTGTGCTGCTCGCGGTGGTGTTGTGGAAGTTCGCGGGCGAGACGCTGTGGCTGCTGCCGGGCCTGTGGCAGATCCTGGTGTCGCTCGGCATTTTCGCCTCCGTCCGCTCGCTGCCGCGCACCGTCGCGCTCGCGGGCGCCTGGTATTTCGTGTCCGGCTTCGTGGTGGTGGTGCTCGCGAGCCAGACCCATACGCTCTCGCCATGGACCATGGGCCTGCCCTTCGTGATCGGGCAGTCGGTGATGGCGGGCATTCTCCATGTCGCATCCGGAGGCCATGATGTCGAAGATTGACAGCGCGCCCTTTTCCTATGAAGGGCTCGACCGTGTGATCCACGAGAAGGCGAGGCTCGGGCTTCTGACCTCGCTGATGGCGCATCCCAAGGGGCTGGCATTCGCCGACCTCAAGCAGCTCTGCGGCCTCACCGACGGCAATCTCAGCCGGCATCTCGGCGTGCTGCAGGAGGCCGGCCTGGTCGAAGTGACCAAGGGCTACGAGGGCAACCGCCCGCACACCACCTGCCGCCTCACCAAGACCGGCCGCCGCCGTTTCCTCGACTATCTCGCCGTGCTCGAACGCCTGGTGCGCGACGCCGCCAAGGCTGCCGGCCGCGAGGCGCCGCCGCTTGGCCGCCTCGGTATCGTCTCGACCTGACCCTCCCTTTTTTTGACCGGAGACTTTGCGATGCAAAGTGATGCGTCCCGCAACGAGAAGCTTCATGTCGGCATCATCATGGACGGCAACGGACGATGGGCGACGCGGCGCGGCCTGTCGCGCGTGCGCGGCCATGAGGCCGGCGTCGAGGCGATCCGCCGCATCGTCGAGGCCGCGCCAAAACAGGGCATCGGCACGCTGACGCTCTACGCCTTTTCCACCGACAATTGGCGGAGGCCGAAGGCCGAGGTCGCGGCGCTGATGACCTTGCTGCGCTTCTATCTCGCCAACGAGGTGCAGAGCCTGGTCAAGAACGGCGTGCGCCTCACTGTGATCGGCCGCCGCGACCGGTTGCCTGACGGCATTGCCAATGCCATCACGCGCGCCGAAGCCGCCACCGCTGGAGGCACCACGCTGCATTTGCGCATCGCCGTCGACTATTCCGCCCGTGATGCCATCCTCAATGCCGCGGCGAAAGCGGCCGCACTGACGAGCCTCACCCGCGAAGCCTTCTCGCAGCTCGTCACCGGCGAAGCCGGTCTGCGCGACGTCGATCTCATCGTCCGCACCTCGGGCGAGAAGCGGCTGTCGGACTTCCTGCTCTGGGAGGGCGCCTATGCCGAGCTGCACTTCACCGAGCGGATGTGGCCCGAATTCGATGCCGGCGATCTAGCCGCTGCCTTGGCGTCATTCCACGGTCGCGAACGCCGCTTCGGCGGGCTTCAGGCGATCGTGCCCGAGGATGTGCCTTCACTCTCCCGTGTGTGAGGCGCGGCACATGAAAACGAGCTGTTCGTTTTCAGCCGCATGATTGGCAGCTCCGTCCAAGCGGACGGTGCGCGGCCTCGGCTAGGTCTGCAAGTCCCAGCAACCTGCCGAAAGCATCACACGCATGTCCCAGCTGTTTCCGGGAGCCGTCGTCGAGCCGGTCGAATTGGCCGCAACGAAGGGCATGGTCTGCATCAGGACCGCGGGCCAATCCGATGCCGAGAGCCTCTCGGTCTATTTCACCGGCCTCTCCACGACATCGCGCAACAAGCGCTTCAGTGGCGCGCGAACCGATCTCTCCGTGGTCGCGGCCGAGTGCGTCGAGTCCGACCGGCTCGACCACTTCACCTTGCTCGCCGAGCTCAGGCAGGAGGGCCAGGGCCGGATCATCGGCGAGGCGCGATACGCCTATGACGAGGCCGTCCGGCACGGCGAATTTGCCATCTCGGTCGCCGATGCCTTCCAGCGAATGGGGCTTGGCCTTCAGATGATGACGGCGATGGAGACGCGCGCGATCGATCTCGGTCACGAGATGATCGCCGCCGAGACCGCCCGGACCAATGCCGAGATGCGCGGCCTCGCGAAGAAGGCAGGTTTCAGGGATACCGGACTGGGAGACTGGCAGTCGGTCCACCTCGCCAAGCGCTTGTCGCGTCAGCCGGGCTTGCCGTAAATTTGAGCAAGCCCGCGGCGCGGATCGTGCTCTACTGCCGCCCGTGGCGGGAGACTTCGCAGGATGCGCGCGGTTCTGAACTATTGCACGGGCGGGACCGAACGGCAGGTCAAGGCCGGGGCGGTCGTCGTCACCGAGGGCGGTACCACCGGCCATCTCTACGTGCTGATGCAGGGCAAACTCGAAGTGCTCAAGGGCGAGATGGTGGTCGCCACCGTCACCGAGCCGGGCGCGGTGCTGGGTGAGATGTCCGTGCTGCTGGGGCAGCCGCATACGGCGACGGTGCGGGCCTGCTCGGATTCCATCATCTACGAATTCGAGGATGCCGCCTCGTTCCTCAAGCAGGAGCCGGGCGTCGCGTTGCTCATCGCAAAAATATTGGCGCAGCGTCTCAACGTCGCCAACACCTATCTCGCGGATCTCAAGCGGCAATATGCCGGGCACGGCACGCACCTGGCCATGGTCGGCGAGGTGCTTCAGAGCATGATCAACCTGCCGCCGGTTGAGGTCTCGCCAGGCTCGGATCTGCAATCCGATCCAAGGATGTGAGCCAGTCCAGTGGCGCATCGATGGGTGTGGCGGGCCGCTTCAGCGGCGCGCTAAGGTCGATCCATTGCGCCTCGCCGGCGGCAAGCCAGAACGCCATGTTCGCGTCGAGGTCGAGCACGATGTAGGTCGGGGGTCGGCCGGGTTGCAGGCCGGCGTTAAAGACCCAGCTCTCGCCCAGCCGGTCGAACCACGAGCCATCCTTGATGAAGGGCGACTGGTGCACGTGGCCTGATATCACGATCGACGGCTGGTACTGCATGATCCATTGCACCAGCTCGACGTCGCCGAAGAAGCGCTTGCCGCCCCAGCTCGTCGGTGAATTCGCCGGTGGCGCGTGATGGGCCCAGATCCAGCGTCGCCGCCGGCCGGAAGCGGCGTCGCCGAGCTGGGCCATGAGGCGCTGCTTGACCAGCGGCCCGTCCCACCACGGGCACACTGTGAACAGGGTGTCGCCGATGGTGAGGCTGTCGCCATCGCAGGCGATGCCGATGTCGCGCACTTCCGAAATCCAGCGTGCGATCTTCTCGCCCTCTGCGTTGCGGTCGTCGAGGTCGTGATTGCCGGAGCAGAGGATCACGCGGGTTTTCGCGGCGATCAGGGCGAGGTATTTCTTCACCACCACGATCTGGGCGCGGAAATCCACCATCGAGCCGATGTCGAGCGCATCGCCGGCGAAGATCACGAGGTCGAATTGCGGAGCCGCGCTGACGAGCCAGTCGAGCTGAGGCAGCGAATAATGCAGGTCGGCAACGACCAGGCAACGCATCGAAAATCCGTTCGCGAAACTGAAAATGTCTGGGAATCTCAAAATGTCATAAGGCAAGAAGCAGACCAGCACGGCCGCTGCCTCTCGTCAATCGTGGGGGGCTGGACCGGTCGATCGAATTCTGGTGTCGTGGCGTGCCCTCAACCGCTCGTGTCCGCATGACCTCCTTCAAGACCATTCGCGCCCGCGCCGAGAAGCGCAAGGGCGGGCCCAAGGCGCTGGAGAAGTTGATGCCAGCAAAGCCGGACCTCAAGCGGCTGGCCAAGCTCGGCGACGACCGCGTCCTCGCCGAAATGACCAAGCGGGTGTTTTGCGCCGGCTTTGCCTGGAGCGTGATCGAGACGAAATGGGCCGGCTTTGAGGACGCCTTCCTGGATTTCCAGCCGGCCAAGCTCACCTTTCAGCCCGAGGATTACTGGGAAGGCCTGCTGCGCGATGCACGCATCGTGCGCAACGGTGCCAAGATCATGTCGGTGCGCGACAACGCCGCCTTCGTGCAGGAGATCGGGAAGGAGCATGGCAGCTTCGGCAAGTTCCTGGCGAAATGGCCCTCGTCCGACGAGATCGGCCTGCTCGATCTCATGACCAAGCGCGGCAGCCGGCTCGGCGGCAACACCGGGCAGATGCTGCTGCGCTTCCTCGGCTGGGATGGCTTTGTGACGTCCGGGGACGTGGTTGCCTGCCTGCGCGATGCCGGCCTCGACATTGCCGAACAGGTCAAGTCGAAGGGCGATCTCGCCAAGGTCCAGGCGCAGTTCAACGCCTGGGCCGGGGAGACCGGCTTGCCCTACACTTATCTGTCACGCATATGCGCGCTGTCGGTGGGCGAGAACCGCAGCGATTAAAACTCACAACAACTGGAGAAGAGCAATGGCAAAAGCCTATTGGGTTGCAACCTATCGTGCGATCAAGAACCCCGATGCGATGGCTGCCTACGCCGGCGTGTCGCGCCAGGCCATCGAAGCGGCGGGTGGCCGCGTGATCGCGCGAGGGATGCCGGCAGCCGTCTTCGAGCTCGGCCAGATGGAGCGCGTCGTTCTCATCGAGTTCGACAGTGTCGCGAGCGCCAAGGCGGCGTATGAGAGCCCGGCCTACAAGGCCGCGCACGACCTGCTCGGAGATGGTGCGGATCGCGATATCCGGATCGTCGAAGCTGTCGATTAGCGCGCATCCGCAGGACGGATCGTGCGCATCCTGTGGCGATCTCGTGCCGCGAGCGCGGCGGATGGAACGCGCGATCACGAAAAACATTTCACCGGAACATTCCAGCGCAGCGCCTGTTCGGACTCGACCAGACGGACAAAGGCGCGGGGAACGCGTGCTCCCGCCTGGGCCAATGAAACCCCGACGTGACAGAAACGGAGCAGCTCATGAAGCTCACATCCGAACAGGTGAAGCAGACCGTCAACCAGCTCGGCGCTCAGGTGCTGCCCGACGAACATCCGGCCATGCCGCAGCTCAACAGCATGTTCGGCGAGCATACCTTCTTTGTCGACGAGATGGGCCTCAAGGTCCTCGAGCCCACACCATCGCCCGGTGCCGATCGGCAGAGCGGCGAAGTCGTCAGCCTCGCCGATTGGGGCGATTCCGACCTGACGCGGCTGATGGCGCACGAGCCCGAGCCGACCGGCGTGATCGTCGTGTTCGAGCACGTGCGGCATTGATCCGCCCGGGACGGACGTGTTGGAGCCGATCACGTCTGGCCCCGTTCAAATGCCGAAGGTCAGTTGTGGCTCAACGTCGTCCCCGGCCTGGAGGGCCGACAGCGACACCCCCAGCAGCCTGACGCGCTTGGGCAGTGGCATCTCGACTTCGAGCAGGCCGCTGGCCAGCCGTTCCAGATCGTCCCGGCGCGCAACCGCCGCCGGGACGGATCTGCTGCGCGTGATGATCTCGAAGTCGGCGAATTTTATTTTCAAGGTGACGGTGCGACCGCAGTGACCCGTCGTCTCGCAATGGCGCCAGACCTTGTCGACGAGAGGCTTGAGCTCGGTTGCGAGCGCGTCGAATTCGGCGAGATCGGTCGAGAACGTGGTCTCCGCGCCGATCGACTTGCGAATCCGGTTGGCCCGGACCGGCCGTTCGTCGACACCGCGCGAGATCCAGTAGTAATAGGCGCCCGACTTGCCGAAATGCGCATTCATGAACGCCAGCGTCTGGTTGCGGATGTCGAGACCGGTGAACAGGCCGAGCGCGTTCATCTTCGCAGCCGTCGCCGGGCCTATCCCGTGGAACTTGCCGACCGGCAGCGTCTCGACGAAAGCCGGTCCCATCTCCGGTGAGATCACGAATTGACCGTTGGGCTTGCGATGGTCGGAGGCGAGTTTTGCGAGAAACTTGTTGTAGGAGATGCCCGCCGACGCGTTGAGGTCGGTCTCGGCCTTGATCTTCCCGCGGATCTTCAGCGCGATGTCGCGCGCCAGCGGGATGCCCTGCAGGTTCTCCGTCACGTCGAGATAGGCCTCGTCGAGCGACAAGGGTTCGATGATGGGCGTGTGCTCGGCAAAGATGTCGCGGATCTGCCTGGAGATCGCCTTGTAGACCTCGAAGCGCGGCCTGACGAAGATCAGATCGGGGCACTGCCGCTTCGCCGTGACCGATGGCATCGCGGAGCGAACGCCGAACTGGCGCGCCTCGTAGCTGGCGGCCGCGACGACGCCGCGCTCCGCGGAGCCTCCGACCGCGACCGGCTTGCCGCGAAGCTCCGGATTGTCGCGCTGCTCCACCGACGCATAGAAGGCATCCATGTCGATATGGATGATCTTGCGGACGGGCGGGGCCTCGCCGGTCGACGTGTCGGATTCGCTCATGGAAAGATGATACAATTGCACGACGATATTCGCGAGGTGATGGATGCTGCAGCTGTTGTTGTTCTTGGTGGGCGTGGTCGGCATCGGCTGGCTGATCGGCGCAACCAATCTCCCCGGAGACTGGTATGCCGCGCTCGCCAAGCCCGCTTTCGTGCCACCGAACTGGGCCTTCCCGGTGGCCTGGACCCTCCTTTACATCATGATCGCCATCGCGGGCTGGCGGACCTTTCGCCGCGAGCCGTCAGGCAAGGCCATGCTGGCCTGGGCTGCGCAACTCGCGCTGAACTTCGCCTGGTCGCCGGTCATGTTCACGATGCACCAGATCGGCGCTGCGCTGGTCATCCTCGTCGGTATGTTCGTGGCGATCACGAGCTACATTGTCATCGAGTCATCACGAGACAGGCTGGCAGCCGCGTTGTTCGTGCCCTACGCAGCCTGGGTGGCGTTTGCCGGCGTGCTCAATGCGGCCATCTGGCGTTTGAATTGAGACGTTCGGTCTCGACCAATTCAAAGAGCAATCTCAGGCTTGTGAGTGGCAAGCATGGTGACGCGACCTAATATGAGCGCACGGAGGACAGCCCATGCAATACAGCTCCGAGTTCATTCACACGATGCGTCAAGCGCTGGAGACGGTGATGGCGAGCGTACCGGCCCATCAATCGGTGTTCGGCCTGAAAGCAGCGGTCGCCGAATGCATCCTGAACGCCGCCGCGCACGGCCAGACGTCATATGACGGATTGGTGTCGTCCGCCTCAGACCAGATCCAGGCGATCGTCGCGATGTTGACGTGAGGGCGGGCTGAAACGGCGGCAAGACTGGCGCACCCGACACGATTCGAACGTGTGACCTTTGCCTTCGGAGGGCAACGCTCTATCCAGCTGAGCTACGGGTGCTAGTCGAGGTTCATTTAGCCGATTGGCGAGGGGCGGGCAACCGGTTCTCGCCACATTGCGCTTCAAGCCGATTTGCGTCGGAAAGGGGCCGGAACCGCTGCGGCCTCCCGGTCGAGGCTTGCGAACTCGGCCAGCACCCTTTCGGCGCAGATGACGCGGTTGCGGCCGAGGCGTTTGGCCACGTAGAGCGCCTCGTCGGCCGCGCCCAGCAGCCGCTCGGGCCCGCCATCGGCGCCGCCGGGAATGTGGCTGGCGACCCCGACGCTGAGGGTGACGTGGTCGCCGGCGCCCATGGCGCCGTGGGCGATCCGCAAGGCGATCACGGCGCTGCGGATCTCGTCGGCGATGACGCAGGCGGTGTTGCAATCCATGTCCGGCAGGATCAGCGCGAACTCCTCGCCGCCATAGCGGCTGGCGAGATCGAGCGGGCGCACGGCATGCCGGCTGACGACCGAAGCGATCGCGCGCAGGCATTCGTCGCCGGTCTGGTGGCCGTGGTGGTCGTTGAACAGCTTGAAATGATCGACGTCGACGAACAGCAGCGCCAGCGGCTTCTGCGTGCGGTGGGCTCGGGCCCATTCGGTCATCAGCATCTGGTCGAACGAGCGGCGGTTCGACAAGCCGGTCAACCCGTCCTTGGCGGCGAGCTCCTTCAGCGCCATCTCGGCGCGCTTCTGGTCGGTGAGATCGCGCAGCGTCTCCACCACGGCGATCAGATGTCCGGCCTCGTCGTGGATCGGGCCGGCGTCGATGGCGAGATAGAGCTGGCTGCCGAGCTTCGGCATCGTGCACCAGTTCTCCGCGGAAAAGCCGAGCCCGTTATGGCCGCGTGCGGCATATTCCGAATAGAATTCCGGAAGCCGCTCCGGCCGGTCGAGCGCGACGAGGTCGGCGAGGCACGGGCGCCTGGTCTCGTAGAAAGCCTGCCAGTGCTTGTTGGTGCCGATGACCTCGGATGCGGCAAGGCCGGTCAGCCGCTCGCAGGCCCTGTTCCAGATCACGACACGGCGCTTCGGGTCGATCACGAAGGTCGGGACCACCAGATGCTGCATCAGCCGCACGGCGTAGGAATCCGCGACGTCGACGGATTTGGCCGAAGACTTGATCGGCGTCTTGCCTGAAGTCCTTCCCGGCGACTTGCTTGATGACGCCCCTGGTTTCGTCATCAGGCCACCGCCGCCACCGGCAAGGCTCCGGGCATGCCGTCAGTCGAGCCGAACAGTTTCCGCACTTCGCTGGCCGGCTTCGGCGGGCTGAACAGATAGCCCTGCATCTGCGTGCAGCCGAGCGCACGCAGCATCTCGCGCTGCGCCTCGGTCTCGACGCCCTCGGCGACCGTGGTCATGTTGCTGGCGGCTGCGATGTTCACCACCGCCTGCACGATCACGGGCGCGCCGCTCGTCTCCGCGATGTCGGCGACGAAGCAGCGGTCGATCTTGATCTTGTCGAACGGGAAGCGCTTGAGATAGCTGAGCGACGAGTAGCCTGTGCCGAAATCGTCGAGCGCGATGCGAACGCCGATCGAGCGGAGCTGGTGCAGGATCGAGAGCGCAGCTTCGTCGTCGCGGATCAGCACGGCCTCGGTGATCTCGAGCTCGAGCCGGCGCGGGTCCAGCCCGGAAGCGGCGAGCGCGCCCGCGATCCGCAACGCCAGCGTGTCGCATTTGAGCTGCACGGGCGACACGTTGACCGCGACGCGGATATGCGTCGGCCAGGTCGCGGCCTCGTTGCAGGCCATGCGCAGCACCCAGTCACCGAGCTCGGTGATCAGGCCGGTGTCCTCGGCGATGGGAATGAATTCGGCCGGCGACACCATGCCGCGCTCGGGGTGACGCCAGCGCAGCAACGCTTCGCAACCCGAGATTTCGTTGGTGCGCAGGTCGACCAGCGGCTGATAGTGAATCTCGAAGCCGCCGTTCACCAGCGCCTGCCGCAAATCCTGCTCCATGCTCAGGCGCGCCCTGGCGCTCGCATCCATCTCCGGCTCGAAGAAGCGGTGGGTGCGGCGTCCTTCGGCCTTGGCGCCGTACATCGCGAGATCGGCGTTCTTGATGAGCTGGTCGAGATCGGTGCCGTCCTGCGGCGCCAGCGCGATGCCGATGCTCGCGTCGGTGGAGAGCTGATGGCCGAGGCAATGATAGGGCTGCCGGATCGCCTGGTAGATCCGCGTCACGAAGGCCAGCACGTCTGCGGAGGACTGGATGCCGGTTTGGATCACCGCGAACTCGTCGCCGCCCAGCCGCGCGATCAGGTCACCCTGCTTGAGGCAGCCGCGGAGACGGCCCGCGATCGCCTTCAACAGCTCGTCGCCGACGTGGTGGCCGAGCGAATCGTTGATGCCCTTGAATTCATCGACGTCGATATAGAGCAGCGCGAACTGGCAGCCGTCGGCGACCTTCGCCAGCTCGCGTTCGATCTGATCTCGGAACAGCGTGCGGTTCGGCAGGTCGGTCAGCGCATCGTAATGCGCCATATGCGCGATCTTCTCGTCGGCCCGGCGCCGGTCGGTGACGTCCTCGACGACATTGATGATGTAGCGGGGCTCGCCGGACTTGTCGCGGATGCCGATCCGGGTCGAGGTGATATAGCGCCGCCCGATGGCCGGGGTGTTCCAGATGTGCTCATCCAGGAATAGGCCGTTCGGCGATTGCAGCAGCTTGTCGTCATCCCGTGTGATGACCTCGGCGTCCTCCGCCGGATAGAGGTCGAACGCCGTCCTGCCGACGATCGACTCATGGGTTTTGTCGAGCTCCTCCTCGGCGACCTGGTTGGCCAGGAGGTAGCGCCGCGTCTGGGCGTCCTTCACGGTGATCCGGGAGGGGATATGATCGATGATCTCGCGCAGGAAGGTGTGGTTGCGGTCGCGTTCCTGCTCGAGATTGCGCCGCTCGGTGATGTCTTCGATCGTGGCGACCCAGCCGCCCTGTGCCAGCGGGGTGTTGATGACCTGGAAGGCGCGGCCGTTGGCCAGTTGATGCGTGCGCCTGGAGACCGTGCCTTCGGCGACGACCCTCATGACATCGGTGCAAAACGCCTCGACGTCGCCGTCGAATGCGCCGCGCTCCTTGCGGTGGTACATCGCCTCGCGGATGTGGCAGCCGGGCTTGATGACCTCGTGGGAGAGGCCGAACATGTCAACGTAGCGTCGGTTGCAGGTGACGATGGTGCCGCTCGAATCGTAGAGGATCAGCCCCTGCGTCATGTTGTTCAAGGCGGTGTCGAGCCGCAGCCGCTCCGCTTCCAGCCGTTCCTGCGCTTCGCGGTTCTGCTGGTTGATCAGGCGGATGATCAGATAGAGGATCAGCGCGATGATGGCTGATGAAAGCGCGGCGGTCGTGACCATGAAGCCGGTCTGATGGCGCCAGTCGGCCAGCGCCGCTGCCGTGGTGTTGGTGGCGAGGATGACCAGCGGGAAGTGCGTCAGCGACGCCGCCGAGCCGAGCCGCTCTTCGCCGTCGATCGGGCTGGCACCGCGGAGCGTGAGCTGACCGCCGTCGGTCAGCACCTTCCGCATCAATGGCGCGTCCTTGAAGTTCCGCCCGATCAGCTCTTCGCGGTGCGGATAGCGCGCCAGCATCTTGCCTTCGCGATCGAACAGCGAAATAGCCGTTCCCTCTGCCAGCGCGACAGACGCGAAATATTGCTGGTAGCTGTCGGGATTGATCCGGCGGACCATCGCGCCGAGGAAGGTGCCGTCCGCGCCGGTCAAGCGGCGTGCGACGATCGTGGTCCATTTGTTGATGATGAAGCTGCGGACGGATTCCAGCAGCACCGGCTCGGACTGTGGATTGGTCTTGAACGTCTGAAAATAGGCCCGGGCCGAAACGTTGATCTTGGGCAAGGGCTGGGGCCGCGACCAGTTGATCAGATCACCGTCGGCATCGTAGATCGCGATATCGCCGAGATACGAAACCGAGCTGATCTTGCTGCGCAGCATCTGGTTCGTCGCGGGTCCGGACATGCGCTCGCGGAACATCGCCGGCGAGGTGACCTCCATCAGGTTCATCTGCCCGATCAGGTCGGCGGCGACGACGTCGGAATCCTCGAATTGCTGGTCAAAGTGCCGCGCGATGAGCTGCACCGTGTTTTCCAGCTCGCGTTCGCGGTTGGTCAGGGTGCGCTCGCGAAATTCGCCGACGGCCATGGCCGTCACGCCGAAGATGCCCGCGACCAGCAACACGCCGCACAGGGTCAGCCACAGGACAGGACCACGTCGCGCCAAAGCCTCCCAGCCGTTCCTTGCGGCTCGAGACATTCCGGCTGCCACCGTGGAAAAGACCTGGCGCATTCCCCCTCCCTGGAGGAACACGAATACACCGCACAAATGGCCTAAACCTTAGGAAAGCCAGTTACCTAAGCATTAATCCAGTTGCGCCATCTGGTTTGTATGCAGCGCAGCGGGAATCGCGTGGCGGTTGTGCGGGGGGCGCGGCAAACGCCGCACTGCATCATTAATCGCGGCCTAATGCGAATTGCCGGCGCTCTTGTCGCCGGCGGGATTACGCAGCCGTCCGACCACACCGGTCGGAAAGAAATAGACGCTGGCGATGAACAACAGGCCGAGCCACAGCAGCCAGCGGTCGGGATGCAACAACCCCGGCAGCAGCGGCAGGCCGGCCTCCGACGCCGCCGTGGAGGCGACGCCCATCAGCGACTGCAAATAGTTCTGGGCGAGGATGAAGATGGTGGCGCCGATGATCGCGCCGTAGATCGTGCCCATGCCGCCGATCACGACCATCAGCAGGATGTCGAGCATGATCGAGAAGCTGAGCGAGGTATCGGGACCGGCATAGCGCAGCCACAGCGCGTTCAGGATGCCCGCACTGGCAGCGACCAGCGCGGCGATGCAATTGGCATAGGTCAGGTGGAACACCGTGCGGAAGCCAAGCGCCTCGGCGCGAAAGCGGTTCTCGCGGATCGCCTGCAGCACGCGCCCGAACGGCGAGTTCACCACCCGCAGAAGTGCGAGGATCATCAGGGCCGAGACGGCGAACACCAGATAGAAGGTCAGGATGCGGCCGTTGACCTCGAATCCGAACATGCTTTTGGAGATCAGTACCGTGCCGGGGCGCAGCAACTCCGGCAGCTGGAAGCTGCGTCCGTCCTCGCCGCCGGTCAGCCAGGACAACTGCGAAGCCAGCACCTGAAAGGCGGAGGCGACCGCGAGCGTGATCATGGCAAAGAAGATCGCGGCGACCCGCAGCGAGAACAGGCCGATCGCGAGCGCGAGCAGGGCTGCGAGCGGCAGGCCGACCACGATGCCGGTGGCGACCGCGGCCCAGTTCGGGCCCATGCCGTACAGCGCGATCGCGATCGCGTAGCTGCCGATGCCGTAGAACATGGTGTGGGCGAACGATACCGAGCCGGTATAGCCGAGCAGCAAATCGTAGGAGGCGACCAGGGCAGCGAAGACGCAGATCTTAGCTGCGACGTTCAGCGCCTTGGCACCCGGGAACAGGAACGGCGTCGCCGCCAGCGCCAGGATGATGACGACGAGAACGAGCGTGAGGATCCGGCTACGCGGCGGATCGCCTGACAGGATCATCATCGGCTGGTCACCGCATAGAGGCCGCGCGGCCGCCACATCAGGATGGCGACCATCAGCAGGATGTTGGAGACGAGGGCGAGTTTCGGCACCAGGAAGCCGCCGTAATTGGCGACCATGGCCACGAGGATCGCACCGATGAAGCAGCCGCCGATCGAGCCGAGCCCGCCGATGATGACGACCACGAATATCAAGACGGTGAGCTCGTCGCTCATGGAGGCGTGGACCTGCTCGCGATAGAGCGCCCACATCACGCCGCCGAGGCCGGCCAGCGCCGATCCCGTCATGAACACGCCGAGGAACAGCCGGCGGATGCGATAGCCGAGTGCCTCGACCATCTCGCGGTTCTCGACGCCGGCGCGGATCAGCAGCCCGAGCTTGGTGCGGTTGAGTACGAGCTGGATCGCGATGAAGACGGCCAGCCCGATCAGCGTCGCCAGCACGCGGTATTTGGCGATCGCGACGTCGCCGAGGATGAAGGATCCGCGCAGCGACGCCGGCAGCGGCATCGGGATGATCTGCGGCCCCCACAGCGCATAGAGCGTCTGCTCGGCGACGATCAGGCCACCGGTCGTCATCAGGATCTGCTTCAGATGCTGGCCGTAGACCGGCAGGATCAGCACGCGTTCGACCACCAGGCCGAGCGCGCCGGACACCGCCATCGAGAGCAGCGCCGCCGGCGCCAGCACGGCCAGGTTGATCCAGAGCGAGTCGGCCTGAATGGACGTTGCGAATGGCGCCAGCACCAGCGTTGCGACATAGGCGCCGACGGCGATGAAGGCGCCGTGGCCGAAGTTGAGCACGTCCATCAAGCCGAAAACGAGTGTGAGGCCCGAGGCCATGATGAAGATCATCATGCCCATGGCGAGGCTCGCGGCGGTCAGCGTCAGCCAGGTGCTGGGCGAGCCGATCAGCGGGATCGTCACCAGGGCGAGCGCGACCGGCAGCAGGATCGGCGCGAGATCGCGCTTCGGCTTCGGCAGCGGATCGGTTGCGGCAAGGTCAGTCACTGATGCGCCTCCAGGCTCAGGCCGAGCAGCCGCTCCTGCAGCGGCACGTCGGCGGCTAGCGCCGCCATCTCGCCGCGATGGACGATGGTGCCGTTGTCCATCACCAGCACGTTGTCGCCCAGCTCGCGGGCGGCGAAGAAATTCTGTTCGACCAGCAGGATGGTTGCGCCCTTGCGCTTGATCTCCTTCAGGCACTCGATCAGCGCCATCACGATCGCCGGCGCCAGCCCCTTGGTCGGCTCGTCGATCAGCAAGAGCTTGCGCGGTTCGATGATGGCACGCGCGATCGACAGCATCTGTTTCTGCCCGCCCGAGAGGCTCCCCGCCCGCGACAGCCAGAACCGGCGCAGCGCCGGAAAGAAGCCGAAGATCCATTCCAGCTGCTTGTCGTCCATCGGCGCGTCGCGCGCTGCCAGGACCAGGTTTTCCTTCACCGTGAGATCGGAAAACACCGCCATGCTCTCCGGCACGTAGCCGACGCCGAGCCGCGCGATATCAGGCGTGGCGCGGCTCTCGATACGGTCGCCGGCGAGGCTGATCTCGCCGCTGGATGCCTGCCACAGCCCCATGATGGTGCGCAGCGTCGTGGTCTTGCCGGCGCCGTTGCGCCCCAGCAGCATCGTGACCTGTCCCTGCGGGACGGTGAGGTCGATGCCCTGGAGGATGTGGTAGCGGCCGATATGGGTATGCACGCCGGAGAGTTTCAGGAGATCGGTCATGCCGCGCTCTCTCCAGCGGTCTTGGGGGCAACGCCGAGATAGGCCTCCTGCACGATCGGCGAGGCGATCACCTCGGCCGGCGGGCCGTCCGCGACGAGTTGCCCGTTATGCAGAACGATGATGCGGTCGGCGAGCGAGCGCACCACGTCCATCTTGTGCTCGACGAGCAGGATGATCTTGCTCGTGTCCTGCTTGAGCTGCGCGATCAGGTTGAGCACGACAGGCACCTCGTCGATGCTCATGCCGGCGGTCGGCTCGTCGAACATGAAGACCTTCGGGTCCAGCGCGATCATCAGGGCGACTTCGAGCTTGCGCTGGTCGCCGTGCGACAGCGCGGTCGCGGCGACGCCGCGGCGGCTGCCGAGCGCGACCTGGTCGAGGATGGCGTCGGCGCGTGTGATCAGGTCGCGGCGCACACTCCAGGGCCGCAGCATGTCGTAGTGGGTGCCGTTCGCCGCCTGCACCGCGAGGCGCACGTTCTCTTCTACGGTGAGGTTCGGAAACAGGTTGGTCAGCTGGAACGCGCGTCCGAGGCCCGCGCGGGTCCGCAGCGGCGCGGAGTGGTGCGTGATGTCGGTGCCGTCGAACAGGATGCTGCCGTTCGAGGCGCGCAGCTGGCCCGAGATCAGGTTGAAATAGGTGGTCTTGCCGGCGCCGTTCGGCCCGACGATCGCAGTGAGCTCGCCCGGACGGAACGTGCAGGAGACGTTGTTGACCGCGACATGGCCGCCGAAGCGGATGGTGAGCTCGCGGGTTTCGAGGGTGAGCGTCATAGGTTTGGCAAATGATGAGAGGGCGATGTTTCCGCGATCACACTGCGCCCCCTCCCCCGCTTGCGGGGGAGGGCTTGGGAGAGGGTGTCTCCGCAGGCGAGAACCCCAAGAGGGTGGAGCCCTCTCCCGCAAGCGGGAGAGGTGAAGAAGCACTCAGCGCTTGTTCTTCACGGGAACGTCCATGTCGTCGATCTTCAGCTCGCGGACCGGCTCGAGGATCGCCCAGGCGACGTTCGGGTCGACCTTGACCTTGAAGTGATACATGCTTTGCAGCGCCTGATGGTCTTCCTTCCGGAACACCATCTTGCCCTTCGGCGTGTCGAACTCCAGGCCTTCCATCGCGGTGATCAGCTTCTCGCTATCGGTCGACTTCGCTTTGGTGACGGCGGCGACGACGGACATCGCGGCGGCAAAACCACCCGCGGTGAAGAAGTCCGGCGGCGCGTTGAAGCGCTTCTGGTGTTCGGCGACCAGCCAGTCGTTCACCGGGTTTTTCGGGATCTCGTAGTAGTAATAGGTCGCGCCTTCCATGCCGGGCAGGCCCTTATAGGCGGCGAGCGCCGGCAGGATGTTGCCGCCGGTGGAGAGCTCGATGCCGTAGCGCTTCGGGTCCATGTCCTGGAGCTTGGCCAGCGGATTGCCGGCGCCGGCCCAGATCACCCAGATCACCTTGCGGCCCGGCTTGTCCTTCAGCGCGTCGAACAGGCGCTGGCCGACCGCGGTGAAGTCGGTGGTCGAGGTCGGGGCATATTCCTCTGCGGCCAGCGTCGCGCCGGTCTTGGCGAGTGCCTCCTTGAAGGCGGCGACGCCATCGCGGCCGAACGCATAGTCCTGTGCCAGCGTTGCGACGGTGACACCCTGCTTGCCGATCGCGACCGCGTTGGAGATCGCGTCCTGCGAGGAGTTGCGCGCGGTGCGGAAGATGTAGCGATTCCACTTCTCGCCGGTAATCTGGTCCGCGACGGCGGGCTCGACGATCAGGATCTTCTTGTTCTCCTCGGCGACCGGGAGAATGGCGAGCGCGGCTGCCGACGACGTCGTGCCGATCGCGATGTCGGCCTTGTCGTCCTGATAGGCTTCGGCGAGCGCGGCCTTGGCCAGGTCCGGCTTGCCCTGGTCGTCCTTGGTGATGATGACGATCTTGCGGCCATCGAGGGTCATGGTGCCCTTGGTGGCGTATTCGAAGCCCATCTTCAGGCCGGTCTCGGTCTGCTTGGCGTAGGCCTCGAGCGGACCGGTCTTGCCGTAGATCAGCGCGATCTTGAGATCGTCGGCTTGCGCGGAGGTGCCCGCAGCGAGTGCGAGGATGGTTGTCGTTATGATGAGTGATCGACGCACGATGGTCCTCCCTAAATGAACTGCGGTGTACCACAGCGATTTGCACAGCCTGAAGAACATTGCAATTCCACCTTCCGGCGGTCCGGCCGCTGGGAGGCATATGACAACCGCTTGACGGTCTGCACCGATAATGTTGCCGAACCAGGCGGCCTCGCGCCAACCGTCGACGGAGGCGGCGTCACTTTCTGATCGGTGTATCCACGTTTTTGCAAAGTCTGGGTGTGGCGGGCGGTCCCTACCTTCGATACCCGCTCGCGCGCGAATAGCCTTGGCGGTTCTGCTGGGTCGGCCGGCTCGCCACGCTGGCGCGCGACTCGCTCGAGGCCGGTGTCGCGAGCTTCAGCTCCTCCAGGAAGATCGGGCGGGAGAAATAATAGCCCTGCGCGTAGCGGATCTTGGTTGCGGCCTGGAGATAAGCGAGCTCCTCGTAGGTTTCGAGGCCTTCGGCGATCACGGTCATGCCGAGCGCCTCGCTCAGCGACTCGATCGCGCGCAGGATGCCCTGGCTGCGCGGACGCTTATGGATGTCGGTGATGAAGGAGCGGTCGATCTTGATCTCGTCGGCGGTGATGTCGGCCAGTGCCGAGAGCGAGGAATAGCCGGTGCCGAAATCGTCGATCGAGATGCCGACGCCGAGCTTGCGGAACATCGGCAGGATCTCGGCCTGGAAGTGATTCTTGGCGACGAAGGCGTCTTCCGTCACCTCGATCATGAAGCGCTGCGGAAAGCCGGTCTCCTCCAGCGCCCGCGCGAAGCTGCGCATGAACTCGGGATTGCCGGCCTGCTTGGCCGCGACGTTGATGCTGATGGTTGCTTCCGCGCCGAAAGTCTCGTTGATCAGATCGATCGATTTGACGATCTCGGCGAGCACGAGGTGGGTCAATTCGTCGATCAGGCCGAGCTCGCCGGCGAGATTGATGAACGAGCCGGGCGCCTGGATCACGCCTTCGTCGTCGCGCAGGCGCACCAGGGCCTCGATGCCCTTCACGGCCTGGGTGCGGATGTCGACCTTGGACTGAAAGGCGCAGCAGAAGCGCTTCTCCAGGATGGCTTGCCGCAGCGACTGCTCGATCTTCATCCGCGCCAGCGCCTCGCGCTCCATGCTGGAGTCGAAGAACGTCGCCGATCCCTTGCCGTCGTTCTTGATGCGGTACATTGCGATGTCGGCGTTCTGGCGCAGCGTCTCGAAGCTGCTTCCGTGTTCGGGATAGAGGCTGATGCCGACGGAGGTGGAGGCGAAGACTTCCGAATTGTCGATGAAGAACGGTGCCGTCAGCCGCTCCAGCGTCGACTGCATGAATTCCGCGACCTCCTCCTGGCTCTGGATCGGCGATAGCAGCAGCAGGAATTCGTCGCCGGAGATGCGCGACAGCATGTCGGAATCGCGCAAGTCGCGTCCGAGCCGCTTCGACAGCTCGACGAGCAGCGCATCGCCGACGGCGTGGCCGTAATAGTCGTTGATGTGCTTGAAATTGTCGACGTCGAGGAAGGCCAGCGCGAAGCGCTCGCCGCCACGATCGGCCGCAAGCAGGTTGCTGGTGTGATGTTCGATCACGCGCCGTGAGGGCAATCCGGTCAGCTCGTCGAAATAGGCCGAGCGGAACAGCTGGTCCTCGAAATTCTTCTGCTCGGTGATGTCGGAGGATGCCGAGATCAGCAGCTCGCGTCCGGCGAGGCGAACGGGACGATGGGTCGTGAGCAGCACCTGGCGCGCGGCGCCGCCGTGCAGCGCCTCCTCGGTGACGACAGCCTGGCCGGCGCTCAGCGCCTGGCGGCAGGCTTCGCGGCGCGGCGCCAGATCTGGCGAAGGACGGCTGCCGTCCATGCCGAGCTGCGCGGCGGCGGCATCGTTAACCAGCAGAAGCTCGCCATGCGCATCCTGCACGGTCAGGCCGGCCGGCAGCATTCTAACGATTTCCTTGAGAAAACCGAGTTCGGCTTCAGTCGCGCCGGAATATTGGTTGTCGTTCATAGAAGTCATGAATCTTGTTGTTTCAGCGCGCTTTGCAATAGGCGCGATCTTGCGCGGTTCCCTCTTAAGTTTGGTTAAGGGGTACGGAGAAATACGGGGCTGTTTTGGGAGAAACTTGCGGCGATGCGACGCGCGCCGACGATCGTCATTAACAGAGCGTCAACAGCGCCGGCGAAAGTGCGGGCGGCGCGCGGGTCGGCTTTCGCTTGACGCGCGATGCTACTCGCTTTGCGGGATGCGGCACTGCATGATGCAATGCAGCCCGGTCTTCATGTATGAGATCTCGGTCTTGCCGTCGAAGGCCGACAGCGCGGATTTCAGCAGCTTGGTGCCGAAGCCGGGCTCTGACACCTTGTCTACGCTCGGCCCCTCTGTCTCGTCCCAGGTGACAGTCAGGCGGTCGTCGCTCACGGTCCATGACACCTGCAGCAGACCGCGCGGCGAGGAAAATGCGCCGTATTTGCCCGCGTTGGTGGCCAGTTCGTGAAACATCAATGACAGCGTGACCGCGAGCTTCGGCGGCAGGAACAGCCGATCGCCATTCAGGGTGAAGCGGACATGGCCGTAGGGGCCGAGTTCCGAGATCAGGAGGTCGCGAATGTCACAGCCGGCCTTGTCGATCCGCGAGATCAGATCGTCGGTCGCGGCCAGCGAGCGCAGCCGCGGATCGACCCGGGCCCAGACCAGCGGCTCGTCATGCAGCACCTGATGCAGCACGGCGTGAGCCGTGGACAGCTTGTTCTTCAGCCGGTGCTGGAGCTCGTCGACCAGCAGCTTGCGATAATCCTCTTCCTCGATCAGGCGCTTGGATATCCGGCGCTGCTCCGCCAGCATGGTGCGATAGTGCTCGACGCCCCAGATCGTGAGCGCACAGACCGCCCAATAGAGTGCCAGCAGGGCAAACCGCGCGCGATCGGCAAAGGCATCGCCGAAATTTACGACGACGCCAAGCATGCCGCCGACCAGCGCGGTCACGACCCCGATCCGGAAGCCTCCGAACGCGGCGGCAAAGAACACCGCTGGAAAATAGGGGGTGAAGTAGACGTCGGGCCGCACATGCGCCAGCGCCCAGCGCGTCAGCGTCGCAACCAGCAGGCAAGCCGCGGCAAACGCGATGCTTAGACCGAGCGAAGGCGGCGCTGTACCCTGCCAGCCCCTGCGGAATTCCTCGATCAACTTCCCCATGCGCAGCCAGTTGCGATATGCGTTCGAAAATCGAGCGTCCTGTGAAGATGTTACGCATCCCGCCCGCACAAGCATAGCTTGCCTTGTCGGAGACAGGCGGGGATAGTGGCGCCCGCCGTGATGGCAGCGGCCGATGTTCGCCATTTGGCATCAAATCGTTCGAAAACAGGGACATTCCATGGGCAGGCTGGACGGCAAGGTTGCGGTGATCACGGGGGCCACGAGCGGGATCGGATTGCGCACTGCGGAAGTCTTCGTTGCCGAAGGTGCCAAAATTGTGATCGCAGGGCGGCGTCTACCGGAGGGCGAGGCCCTGGCGAAGCAGCTCGGCGCCAACTGCATCTTCCGCCAGACCGACGTGACGGTCGAAGCGCAGATGCAGGCGCTGATCGCGCTCGCCGTGGACAAGTTCGGCCGGATCGACTGCCTGTTCAACAATGCCGGCGGCCCGGCGCAGACCGGCGGCATCGAGGGTCTCGAGGTCGATCGCTTCGACGCGGCAATGGCGACGTTGGTGCGCAGCGTCATGCTCGGCATGAAGCACGCCGCGCCCGTCATGAAGAAGCAGGGGTCGGGCAGCATCATCAACAACGGCAGCATCGCCGGACGCCTCGCCGGCTATTCGTCGTCGCTGGTGTACGGGGCGGCCAAGGCTGCTGTAATCCATCTGACAAAATGCGTCGCGATGGAGCTCGGTGAATCCAACGTGCGCGTCAACTCGATCTCGCCCGGTGCGATCGCGACCGGCATTTTCGGCAAGGCGCTCGGGCTTTCGACCGATGCGGCCGAACAGACGCCCGCCATGTTGCGCGACGTCTACAAGACCGCCCAGCCGATCCCGCGCGCCGGCCTGCCCGACGATATCGCCTACGCTGCGGTGTTTCTGGCAAGCGACGAATCCAGCTTCGTCAACGGACATGATTTCGTCGTCGACGGCGCCGTCACTGGTGGCCGCAACTGGACCCAGCAGCAGCAGGGGCTGTCGGCGCTGCGGAAGGCGTTCGACGGAGGCGCGTAAGCAACCACGGCGAGGGTGCCGTAGGGTGGGCAAAGCGAAGCATGCCCACGAAATTTTTCCGTCGCGAGAGATCGTGGGCACGGCGCTCCGAGCCTTTGCCCACGGAAAGACTCTGGATTGCTTCGCTTCGCTCGCAATGACGGCTGCGGCTAAACCGCCTTCACCCGCACCTTCAGGCCGTCCCGCGGCTTCGGGATCGGCCACATCTGCCAGTCCGGCTTGTAGCCCTCGTCCAGCGACACCTCGATGTTCTGCAGGAAGTGCCGCGCAAAGCACTTCGCCTGCATGTAGGCGAAGTGCAGGCCAAGGCACATATGCGCGCCGCCACCGAACGGGACCCAGGCGAAGCGGTGGCGGTTGCGCTGCGCCTCCTCGGTGAAGCGCAAGGGATCGAACCTATCAGGCTCCGGCCAGATCTCCTTCATGTGATGCGTATAGAGCGGATTGACGCCGACCGCGGTGCCGGCGGGAATCGTATAGCCCTTGAAGCTGAAATCGCGCATGGCGCGGCGCGGCATCGAGGGCACCGGCGGCTTGATCCGTAGCGCCTCCTTGAACGCCATTTCGGACAGTGGCATCTTTTCGAGATCGTCGAAGCTGCTCGGCGCATCGGCCGCGAGCCCGAGCGCGAGAACTTCCGCGCGCAGCCTGTCCTGCCAGTCCGGATTGGCGGCGAGTTCGCCGACGAACGACGTCAGCGACGAGGTCAGCGTGTCGTGCGCCGCCATCATCAGGAAGCTCATGTGGTCGATGATGTCCTGCTCGGACAGCAGCGCGCCGTCCTCATGGGTGGCGCGGCAGAGCTGCGAGAACAGATCATCGGCGCCGTGATTGCCGCGTCGCAGCGGAATCTGCTCGCGGAAATAGGCGACGATGCGTTTGCGCCCCCTGACGCCGGCGGCCATCTGGGTGCCGGGCAGGGGACGGCGGATCGGCGCGACAGCGGCGGCGACCATGTCGACGAAGGCGCGGTTGATCTCGTCGACCTCCGGCCCGATATCGGCGCCGAGGAAGGACGCCGCCGCGAGATCCAGCGTGAGCTGCTTCATCGCCGGGTAGAGCTGCATCTCGCCGGGCTTGGCTTTCCACTGCGCGACCCGCGCGGAGATGCCGCGGTCGAGATCGGCCAGATAGGATTTCATCGGCCCCGACTTGAACGCGACCGACAGCGCCTTGCGGTGCAGCCGGTGCTCGTCGAAATCGAGCAGCATCAATCCGCGCGGAAACAACAGGCCGAGCACCTTGTTCCAGCCGTGCGTGGACGAGAACAGCTTCTGCTGGTCGAACATCACGAGTTCGTTGGCCTCGGGCCCGAGCAGCACGACATTGGTCTCGCCGAACACATGGGTGCGGTAGACCGGGCCGTATTTGGCGCCGTTCGCCTCGATGTGGCCCTTGGGATCGGCCAGCACCTGGAAGGTCTTGCCGACGATCGGCCATCCTTCGTCGCCGGGGATGTGCGTCAGCTCATTGCGCCTGGGGGCGGTGAACGGAAGCGCAGGGGCGACATTCTGCATCGACATGACGATTGCTCCGGTTGGCCGACCGACAGAAATCGCGCGACCGCGGCATTAATACGGCTGCGCCAGGCTGATGGGATCAGCATAGCACAGGCCGGTATCACGTACTCATGATAGTGGTTATAGGTGTAGCCTTGATGAGGCCTAGCGCTTCGCCGCTTCCTTCTGCAGATCCGGCGCGTTGACGGCGGGGATGGCGACGCGGCCGGGGCCGGTCACCTTCAGCGCTTCGGCGGCCTTCTCGTTCTCCATGATCTTGGCCATCACGGCCTGGCCCGCACGCTCGAAGATGGCACGGTTCTCGATCACGAATTTTTGCGACCGCCGCAGGCCGTCGATATAGCCGTTGATCTCCGGCACGACATAGCGCGCCACCATGTCCCAGCTCCGCCGCGTGGCTTCCGGATTGGCCCAGTCGTGCACGAAGCCGATGATGGCGCCGACGCCGCCGGAGACCTGCATCACGTTCTTGATGGTTTTGACGAGATCGTCGGGCGTGCCGATGGTGGACGCCGCGCCCTCGACGAAGGCGGTCTTGTCCACGGCCTCGTCGGGCGAGGAGAACGCGGTCAGGCCCGGCCGCTGCAGCGTGCCGACATTATATTCGTTGTGCCAGCGCATCAGCCCGGCGCCGGATTCCTTGCGCGCCTGCTCGCGGGTCTCGGCGATGTGGAAGGTCAGCAGCACGCGCCAGTTGGCGCGGTCGACCTTCGTGCCGTGCTTCTTCGCGGCGTCCTCGGCGAACTGCCATTGCTGCTGCAGCGACATCAGCCCCTGCGTCGTCATCGAGCCCAGCGAGATGATGCCGCAGCCGTATTTGCCGGCGAGCGTCATGCCGGAAGGCGATATCTGCGAGGCCACCACGAACGGCATTTCTTCCTGCAGCGGCAGGATCTGCAGCGCGGCGTCGTTCATGGTGAACCAGTCGCTCTTCGCCGTGACGCGCTCACCGTTGAACAGCCGGCGGATGACGCCGATCGCCTCGTCCTGGCGGTCGCGCTGCGTCATCGGATCGATTCCGAGCGTGTGCGCGTCGGAGGCGAGAGCGCCCGGGCCTGAGCCGAAGATGGCGCGGCCGCCGGTCATGTGGTCGAGCTGCACCATGCGCTGGGCGACGTTGTAGGGATGATGATAGGGCAGCGACACCACGCCGGTGCCGAGCTTGATTCGCTTGGTGCGCTCGCCGGCCGCGGCCAGGAACATCTCGGGCGAGGCGATCATCTCCCAGCCGGAGGAATGGTGCTCGCCGCACCAGAACTCGTCATAGCCGAGCGCATCGAGCTGCTCGACCAGGTCGAGGTCGCGCCGGAACTGGAGCATCGGATGCTCCCCGATCGGGTGATGCGGGGCAAGGAAGGCTCCGAACTTCAGGCGCGCCATGGCGTTCTCTCCGGCTTTGATTTTCTGTTTGTTGAGGCGGTGAGGCTACGTGCCGG
Organism: Bradyrhizobium sp. MOS003; assembly: GCF_003020125.1. Classification (GTDB taxonomy): domain Bacteria; phylum Pseudomonadota; class Alphaproteobacteria; order Rhizobiales; family Xanthobacteraceae; genus Bradyrhizobium. The sequence continues at coordinate 493,029 of NZ_PYFW01000001.1, forward strand.
AGCATGCGAACGCAATCGCCCGGTGTCCCGTGTTGCGGAATGCAGGCATGCGGATGTCTTCTCTCTCTCCTCGCAAGCGGAGCGAGGTGCAGATCGCCGCGACAGCGTCATCCCGTTTCCCACATCCAGCAGCCCGGCGAGTTCACGAAGCCGTCGCATCCGGTGTCCGTAGCGACCGAATCTCTGCAATCAGCGCGCGCAGGCCTTGTCGTTTCCCCCGTGCTGTCGAGGCGTTGATCACGATCTGGACCGCATTCCGGCGCGAATGTGCCGCGCATCTGCACGAAGTTGAGGCAGCCTGGTTAATGCATGCGAAATCCGCAGGATTTCCCGGGATTCCATGGTGACCGACAGCACACGGTCTTTTTATTTTGCACTGCAGCAACTATTTGATTGAGGTGGACGTTGTTGGGTCACCCACTTGGAGCTGCCGGTGTCATTAGCGAAGAATCTTGAACTGTTGCGGCAGCTCCCCAAGCTGGATGGGTTTCGCTTGCGCGAATTCGGCCTTAGCGCATCGAGCGCGCTGGAGGAGGTCACGGGCTTCGGCTCCAATCCTGGTCAGCTGCGCATGTACAGTTTTGTGCCGGCGCAGTTGCAGCAACCGCGCGCGCTGGTCGTCGTCTTGCACGGCTGCGGCCAGACTGCGGCCGCTTACGATCTCGGCGCGGGATGGTCGACGCTGGCAAATCATTACGGATTCGCCCTGGTAATGCCGGAGCAGCAGCGCGCCAACAATGCCAACACCTGTTTCAACTGGTTCAACACCGAAGACATCACGCGCGACAGCGGTGAGGCGCAATCGATCCGCGAGATGATCGCGCACATGGCCAAAACCCACGGCATCGACGCGCGGCGAGTCTTCATCACCGGTCTGTCCGCCGGTGGCGGCATGACCTCCGTGATGCTCGCGACCTATCCGGAAGTCTTTGCGGCCGGCGCTGTTGTCGCGGGCCTGCCTTACGGCATCGCGACCAATCTGCGCGAAGCACTGGACGGCATGTTTCATTCGCCAGATCGGCCGGCGCGGGAACTCGGAGACCTCGTACGACAGGCGTCGAACCACCGTGGGCCCTGGCCGAAAATCTCGGTCTGGCATGGCAGCGCCGACCGCACCGTCAATCCCGGCAATGCCAACGCGATCGTCAAGCAGTGGCTGGATCTGCATGGCCTGCCCGGCGCCCCGATGGCCGAGACGATCGTCGACGGATACCCGCGCCAGACCTGGTGGGACAAGGACGGCGAAACCGTCGTCGAATCCTTCGCCATCACCGGCATGTCGCACGGCACGCCGCTTGGCATTGCCGACAACGATCAGCGCTATGGCGTCGAAGGTGCCTTCCTGATTGAAGCTGGAATTTCGTCGTCCTACCACATCGCCAAGTTCTTCGGCCTGACCAACTGGATTCCAAACCTTGCCACGAAGAAAGTGGCCGCAAAGTCTGCTCCAGCGCCGAAGACGGTGACAGCACTGTCACCCGCGCCGCATCTCGCCAGGTCGATCCGATCGGCTGTCGCCGATCAACCGGCCAAGCCGAACCCCGAAAAAAGCCGCAGCCTCGATATCAGTGCGGTCATCACCCGCGCGCTCACCGCCGCAGGATTGATGAAGTAGCGCGCGTCGCGACTCACGTCTCGCCGGTGATGAACGGATTGGTCATCCGCTCCTGGCCGATGCTGGAGCCGGCGCCATGGCCGCAGATGAAGCCGACATCGTCGCCGAGCGGCAGCAGCTTGGTGAGAATCGAGTTGATCAGCGTGGCGTGACTGCCGCCGGGCAAATCGGTGCGCCCGACCGAGCCGGCGAACAGGACGTCGCCGACATGGGCGAAGCGCAGCTGCTTGTTGAAGAACACCACGCTGCCCGGCGAGTGGCCGGGGCAGTGGTAGATGTCGAACATGAGATTGCCGATCGACACGGTGTCGCCCTCTGCGAGCCAGCGGTCGGGCGCAAAGTTGCGCACGCCGGTTATGCCGAAGCGTGCGCCGCTCTCGACCACATTGTCGAGCAGGAACTTGTCCGCTTCATGCGGGCCCTCGATCGGCACTTTCAGTGCATCGCGCAAATCGGCAGCACCGCCGACATGGTCGATATGACCGTGGGTCAGCCAGATCTTCTCCACGGTGACGCCGGTCTGCTTGATCGCGTCAAGGATCTTCGGAACGTCACCACCGGGATCGATCACCACCGCCTTCTTGCTGGGCTCGTCCCAGATGATGGTGCAGTTCTGCTCGAACAGCGTCACGGGGACGATGATCGCGCCGGCTTTGGCTTGCGAAGAGTCTTGGGTGTCGTTTTGCTCGGTCATGGCGCCACAATGCCGATTTTTGTCAGGCCGCCAAGCAAAAGATTCGGGCCTGCTCCCTGGAACAACGGTCACACGGCGGTCCAATTAGCCTCCCAATTTGAACCGGGGCGGTGTTGTCGCGTTCTCCCGCGCAAGACGCAGATTCCGGGTGGTCTTTTCGCATGACTCAAAGCAACGAGAACTGGTGGCGCGACGGCATTTTCTATCAAATCTACCCGCGCTCGTTTCAGGACTCCGATGGTGACGGCGTCGGCGATCTCGCCGGCATCTTGCGGCGGCTGCCTTACGTCAAATCGCTCGGCGTCGATGCGATCTGGCTGTCGCCGATTTTTCCCTCGCCGATGGAAGATTTCGGCTACGACATCTCCGACTATACCGGCATCGAGCCGCTGTTCGGCACGATGGCGGATTTCGATGCGCTGATCGCGGCCGCCCACGACAACGGCCTGAAGCTGATCCTCGACCTCGTGCCGAACCACACCTCCGACCGGCATCCCTGGTTCGCCGAGAGCCGCGCCTCGCGCGACAATCCCAAACGCGACTGGTACGTCTGGCGCGATCCGGCACCCGATGGCGGGGTGCCGAACAATTGGCTGTCCGAGTTCGGCGGCAGCGCGTGGCAGTTCGACGAGGCCACGGGGCAATATTATTACCACGCCTTCCTCGCCCAGCAGCCGGACCTGAACTGGCGCAATCCGGACGTCCGTGCCGCGATCTACGACGTGATGCGGTTCTGGCTCGACAAGGGCGTCGACGGCTTTCGCGTCGACGTCATCTGGCACCTGATCAAGGATTCCGAATTCCGCGAAAATCCGCCCAATCCGCATTACGTCGAGGGACGGCCGCCGAACGAAAGGATCCTGACGCAATATTCCACCGATCAGCCGGAGGTGCATGATGTCATCGCCGAGATGCGGCGCGTAACCGATGAGTTCGGCGCCCGTGTGCTGATCGGCGAGGTCTATCTGCCGCTACATCGGTTGATGGCCTACTACGGCAACGATCTCACCGGCGCGCAGATGCCGTTCAACTTCGCGCTGCTTTCGACCTTCTGGAGCGCGCGATCGATCGAAAGGATCATCGAGGATTACGAGAAGGCCCTGCCGCGCGGCGCCTGGCCGAACTGGGTGCTCGGCAATCACGATCGCCCGCGGGTCGCGAGCCGCGTCGGGCCGGAGCAGGCGCGAATCGCCGCCATGCTGCTGCTGACGCTACGCGGCACGCCGACGCTCTATTACGGCGACGAGATCGGCATGCAGCAGGTGGCCATCGCGCCGGAGGATGTCCGCGACCCCTTCGAGAAGAACGTGCCGGGCATCGGTGTCGGCCGCGACGGCTGCCGCACGCCGATGCAGTGGGACGCGTCCGAATTCGCCGGCTTTTCGGCGGCGCGACCGTGGCTCCCGCTGCCGGAGCACTATGTGCGCGACAATGTCGTCAATCTCGAAGCCGATGCGCGCTCGATCCTCAACCTCTACAAGCGTCTGATCAGCTTGCGGAAGAGCAGTCGGCCGCTGGTCGCGGGCGATTATCGTCCGATCACGGCGCAAGGCAATCTCTTGATCTATCGCCGCGAGGCCGAGGGACACGCGGTGATCGTGGCGCTCAATCTTGGCCCCGATCCCATCGCGGTCACGACCAGCGCGATCCGTTTCGGCAGTGAGATCCTCCTGTCGACGTTCCTGGATCGTGAGGGCGAGCGAATCGAAGGCGTGCTGGATCTGCGCGGCAATGAAGGGGTGATCGTATCGCCGCCCGCCTAGCCGTTGTCCCGGACAAGCGCAGCATGACAACAAAAGGGGCCGCTGCTATCTCCTCGTCATTGCGAGGAGCTCTTGCGAGGAAGCCAATCCAGAATCCCTTAACGGAAAGATTCTGGATTGCTTCGCTGCGCTCGCAACGACGATCGCTGCAGCGGGGGAGCAAATGAAGGCCTTCACCTCAGCCCGGATGCTTATTTCCCTTCGCCGTATTCTCGTCGATGTCGCTCCGCTTCAGCAGATAATCCAGCCCGCCGACGCGATACCAGCGGTAGCCATACGGCTCCAGCATGATTCGATGCTGGCCGCGCTTGTCGGCGTGGCTGTGGTCCTCCGCGAGCAGATTGATCAGGTGTTCGCCGGCGTCGCCGGGCAACCCGACCGAGAACGCGGTCTCGCGCGGCTTGTCATCCAGATTGTGCACGAACAGCACCGAATTGTTGCGCCAGTCGTAACGCATGATGAACACGGCGGGATCGCGCGTCGCAATGATCGCGAAATCGCCCCAGCCGATTTCCGGCACCTCCTTGCGCATGCGGACGATGCGTTCGGTCCAGTTCAGCATCGAGTTGGAATCGCGCCGCTGCTTTGCGACGTTGACATGATCGAAGCCGTAGGGCCCCTTGTCGATCACGGAGAATGCCGGCTTGTCGCTCTTGGTGAAACCGCCATGCGGTTCGGTCGACCATTGCATCGGCGTGCGCGCGCAATTGCGTTCCGGCAATGAGAGGTCATCGCCCATCGCGATCTCGTCGCCATAGCGGATCACAGGCGTTCCGGGCAGCGTGCACATCAGGCTGTAGGCGAGCTCGAGCCGCCTGCGGTCACCGCCAACCATCGGGGCGAAGCGGCGCCGGATGCCGCGGTCGTAGAGCTGCATGTCCTTGTCGGGGCCGAAGCGTTTGAAGACGAGGTCGCGCTGCGCCTTGGTCAACCGTCCCAGATCGAGCTCGTCGTGATTGCGCAGGAACAGGCCCCATTGCGCCGCGGCCGGCCGCGGCTTTGTCGCTTTCAGCGCTTTCGCGAGCGGACGCGAGTCGGCGGAGGCCAGCGCATAGAACAGGTGCTGGTTGACGTGGAAGTTGAACATCATGTGCATGCGGTCGCCATCGCGGCCGAAATACTCCATGTCTGTTTCCGGCAGCACGTTGGCTTCGGCGAGGATGATGGCGTCGCCCTGCCGCCATTGCAGGAATTCGCGGAACGCGCGCAGCATGTCGTACTGCTCGACCGGCTTCTTCACCTTGGCGCCCTTGGTGGCGATCACGAAGGGCACGGCGTCCATCCGGAAGCCGGAGACGCCGAGCTGGATCCAGAAGCCCATGATCTTCAGGATCTCGGCCTGAACGTGCGGGTTCGAGGTGTTGAGATCAGGCTGGAAATCGTAGAAGCGGTGGAAATAATACGCGCCGGCCTCCTTGTCGCGTGTCCAGGTCGTCTTCTGTACGCCGGGAAACACCATGCCCGTGTTGGCGTTGGCGGGCTTCTTGTCGGACCACACGTACCAGTCGCGATAGGGCGAATTCTTGTCGCGCCGCGCTTCCTTGAACCAATGGTGCTGGTCCGAGGTGTGGTTGACGACGAGGTCGATGATGATGCGGATGCCGCGCTGCTTGCAGCCATGGGTGAATTCGACGAAGTCGCCGAGCGTGCCGTAGCGGGGGTCGACGCTGTAATAGTCGGCGATATCGTAGCCGTCGTCGCGGCCGGGCGAGGTCTGGAACGGCATCAGCCAGATCGTGGTAATGCCGAGCCCGTGCAGATAGTCGAGCCGGCGCAGCAGGCCCTTGAAGTCGCCGACACCATCGCCGTTGGCGTCCATATAGGTGCCGACGGAGAGGCAATAGATCACGCCGTTCTTGTACCAGAGATCGTCGATCATGCCGGGGCAGCCCTCTTCGGTCCGCCCACGACCGGCGGCGGCTGCGTGATAATTAAGAGCGGCCAGAGTGGTTCCCGCTCTCGCCGTGCACCCGCTGTCGCCACGGAATGACGGACGGAATGGAATCGGCTATCCTCCCACCCATGGACAACGCCGCCCGGAACATCACCCTCGTGCCGCCGCCCGATCGCCGTCAGTCCGAGACGGCGCTGGCCATTGCGCGCGGCACCGCGCGGCTGCTGCGTTCGCTCGGCTTTACCTGCATCAGCGAATTGCCGCTGCCTTCGGGCCGGCGCGCCGATCTGGTGGCGCTGAACGAGCGCGGCGAGATCTGGATCGTCGAGATCAAATCGTCGGTGGAGGATCTGCGCGCCGACCAGAAATGGCACGAATACCGCGCCCATTGCGATCGGCTGTTCTTCGCCTTCACGCAGGACCTGCCGTGCGAGATTTTTCCGGAAGGCACCGGCCTGATCATCGCCGACGCCTATGGCGCGCACCTGCAGTGCGAAGCGCCCGAGCACAAGCTCGCTGCCGCCACGCGCAAGCAGATGACGGTACGGTTCGGAATGGCAGCAGCGCTTCGGATCAACCGGCTGGTCGACCCGCAGGGACACGCTGATTTCTGGGAATAGCGTGGTCTCGTCCCGGACGCGCTGCAGTGCCGTAGGCAAAGCGAAGCGTGCCCACGAGCTCTATCCAATCCAGACATATGGTGGGCACGGCGCTGCGCGCCTTTGCCCACCCTACGAGACCATTACCGCGGCGCGCGCTTGGCGAGAATCCGCTGCAACGTCCGCCGATGCATGTTCAGCCGGCGTGCCGTCTCCGAGACGTTGCGGTTGCACATCTCGTAGATGCGCTGGATGTGCTCCCAGCGGACGCGGTCGGCGGACATCGGGTTGGTCGGCAGATCGGACTTGTCCGCGCTGGTCGACAGCAGCGCCGCGACGACGTCGTCGGCATCGGCGGGCTTGGAGAGATAATCGATCGCGCCCATCTTCACCGCGGTGACGGCCGTGGCGATGTTGCCGTAGCCAGTCAGCACGATCGCGCGCGCATCGGGGCGCTTCTTCTTCAGCGCCGAGACCACGTCGAGGCCGTTGCCGTCACCGAGCCGCAGATCCACCACGGCGAATGCGGGTGCGGCCTTGCCGATCTGCGCAAGTCCGTCGGAGACGGTATCGCATGAAGTCACGGCAAAGCCGCGCGTTTCCATGGCGCGCGATAACCGCTCCAGGAACGGCTTGTCATCTTCCACGATCAGCAGCGAGCGATCGGTCTGTTCGTTCAGTTCGGCGATGGCGTTCAAGGTTTTGTCCTCTCTCCAGCGCGTCTACATATGGCGTCGCAATCGCGCAGTGCCAAGGCGGCAAATAGTCGATCCGCCCCGTCGTGCGACGCAAGGTCGCGGCTATCCTATTGTTTCTTCGAGGCTCTCGATAGCCTCAAAACGCTGGCGCGGCCATGTAATCTGGACCACGGCGCCGTGGTCCGGGAATATCCGGTTGGTAAACGAGACCTTGGCGCCGGTGCGTTCCAGCAAGGTACGCGCGATGAACACGCCCAATCCGAGACCGCGTCGCTCGCCGCCGCCCTCATCCGTGGTTCGCCGACGCGACAAATAGGGCTCGCCGATCCGATTCAGGATGTCGGGCGGAATGCCGGGGCCGTCGTCGGAGATCAGAAGCTCGATCGTGTCCTTGTTCCACCACGCGTTCACCTCAACGGTGGTACGGGCGAAATCGACCGCGTTCTCGACGATGTTGCCGACGCCGTAGAGGATCGCCGGGTTGCGCGAGCCGACCGGCTCGGACACGGCGGCGACCGCGATCCGCACCTTGATCTCGACGCCGAAATCGCGGTGCGGGGCCACCACTTCCTCGATCAGCTCCGACAGCTTCATGCGGTCGAACGGCGCGCCGGTGGAGGAGAGCTGGGTGATCTTGCTCAAGATGTCGCGGCAGCGCTGGGTCTGCTCGCGCAGCGTCTTCAGGTCGGCGGCAAAGCTGGCGTCCTTGACCGTCTTTTCCAGCTCGCGCGAGATCAGGAAGATCGTGGCCAGCGGCGTGCCGAGTTCGTGCGCGGCCGCAGCGGCAAGGCCGTCGAGCTGGGTCAGATGCTGTTCGCGCGTCAGCACCAGCTCGGTCGCGGCCAGCGCATCTGCGAGCTTGCGCGCCTCTTCGGTCACCTGAAACGAGTAGAGGCTGGTGACGCCGATCGCGAGCACGATCGAGAGCCAGATGCCGACGAGATAGATCGGCGGCAGCACCAGGGGATCGTCGGAATCCCAGGGCAGCGGCAAATGGAAGAAGAACAGGACCGAGGCGCAGGCCACCGCGAGCACGCCGAGGCCGAATGTGGAGCGCGCCGGCAGCGCCGTGGCCGAGATCAGCACCGGCGCGAGGAACAGGAACGAGAACGGGTTCTGCAGTCCGCCGGTGAAGTACAGCAGACCGGCCAGTTCCACGATGTTCAGCGCGAGCAGTCCGGCCGCCTGCATCGGCTCCAGCCGCTGCATCGGATTGGCCGCGGTCTGGAGCGCCAGATTGAGTGCTGCCGACAAGGCGATGATGCTGACGCATGGGACGATCTCGACGTTGAATTCCAATCCCTGCGCCACGATGAAGATCGCGGCGAGCTGGCCCAGCACCGCCAGCCAGCGCAGCCGCAGGATGGTGTCGAGTCGGATATGCCGCTGTGCGTGGCGGAAGTCAGTATCGGCAGTCTCGGTCATCTCGGCCAATGTGGCGGTGCCTTCTCGATCACAAACGCGGGCTCGCGGAACCATCCGGATTACAAGCCTTGCGCTCTCCGCTGCAATAGCAGAAGAACGCCCCAGCATGACCGGGAACGACAAAGCTTCAAGTCCGCCGACTGTCGCGGGGCGCACCTCCTCCGCGGCGATCGAGGTCGATCACCTCGTCAAGATCTACAAGCAGACCCGCGCCGTCGACGACATCTCCTTTTCGTTGCCGCGCGGCAGCATCACCGGGCTCCTGGGCGGCAACGGCGCCGGCAAGACCACGACCATCGCGATGATCATGGGCCTGGTGCTGCCGACCTCCGGCCGCGTGCAGGTGCTCGGCCATGGGATGCCCGAGGAGAGCGCTTCCGTGCTGGGGCGGATGAACTTCGAGAGCCCTTATGTCGACATGCCGATGCGGCTCACGGTGCGGCAGAACCTCACCGTGTTCGGCAAGCTCTACGCGGTGAAGAACCTGTCGGAGCGCATCGCCGCGCTCGCGGACGATCTCGACCTCACCGATTTCATCGACCGTGCCAACGGCAAGCTGTCCGCCGGCCAGAAGACCCGCGTCGCGCTGGCCAAAGCGCTGATCAACCGGCCCGAGCTGCTGCTGCTGGACGAGCCGACCGCCTCGCTCGATCCGGATACCGCCGACTGGGTGCGGGCGCATCTGGAGCGTTATCGCAAGGAGAACAACGCCACCATCCTCCTGGCTTCGCACAACATGCTCGAGGTCGAGCGGCTCTGCGACCGCGTCATCATCATGAAGCGCGGCCGCATCGAGGACGACGATACGCCGGAGGCGATCATGGCGCGCTACAACCGCACCACGCTGGAAGAGGTATTTCTGGACGTCGCGCGCGGCCGGGCGAACGGCGCGAAGGAGGCGGTGAGGTGAAAGGATTTCCGGCTTATCCTCCGTCATTGCGAGCGAAGCGAAGCAATCCAGATTCTCTCCGCGGAGGGATTCTGGATTGCTTCGTCGCAAGGGCTCCTCGCAATGACGGCGGAGGTACCGCGTAGCTGCCATGACCAACATTTCCCTCCACCGCGGCATCTCCGTCCACCGCATCGGCGCGATGATCCTGCGCTACTGGTACCTCCTGATGTCGTCCTGGCCGCGGCTGCTCGAATTGCTGTACTGGCCGGCGCTGCAGGTCATCACCTGGGGCTTCATCCAGCATTACGTCGCCGAGAATTCCAATTTCTTCGCGCGCGCCGGCGGCACGCTGATCGGTGCCGTCATCCTCTGGGACATCCTGTTCCGCGGCCAGCTCGGCTTCTCCATCTCGTTCCTGGAGGAGATGTGGGCGCGCAACATCGGCAACCTCATGATGAGTCCCTTGAGGCCGATCGAGTTTCTGCTGTCGCTGATGGTCATGAGCCTGATCCGGCTTGCGATCGGGATCATTCCGATGACCGTGCTCGCGCTGGTCATGTTTCACTTCAATGTCTATGCCCTCGGCCTGCCGCTGATCGCATTCTTCTGCAATCTGATCTTTACGAGCTGGTCGGTCGGCATCTTCGTGTCGGGCCTCGTACTGAGAAACGGCCTCGGCGCCGAGAGCATCGTCTGGACCTTGATGTTCGCGATCCTGCCGCTCGCCTGCGTCTACTATCCCGTCAGCGTGTTGCCGTTCTGGCTGCAAACCATCGCCTGGGCGCTGCCGCCGACTTACGTGTTCGAAGGGATGCGCGCGCTGCTGATCGAACGAACCTTCCGGATCGATCTGATGCTGGATGCGTTGGCCATCAACGCGATGCTGCTGGGCGCTTCTTTTTGGGCATTCCTTGCCCTTTTGCGCAGCGCCAAGAAGAATGGTTCGCTGCTGTCGGGCGGCGAATAACGTCGTTTATCGTGGATTCAGGCCGGTTTAACCGTTTTCGCTACGTAGATGTACGGAACCATGGATTGACGCAATATTACGCATTCGGCAGTATGCTGCGATGCGAAGAAGGATATAGCGATGCCTATTGGTGAGTTTGGCGGCGCGCCGCCCCTGGCGGCCGAAGGCAGTCCGGTCCTGACGACGCCGATGTACTGGATGTACGAGATGGCGCACGCCTCTCTCAATCCGGCACGCGCGGTCACTGACGCGACGAAGCTGCTGTTTCAAAATCCTCTCAATCCCTGGGCACGCACCGAGGTCGGCAAGTCGGTTGCCGCGGCCTGCGAATTGTTCGAGCGCACCACGCGCCGTTACGGCAAGCCGGAATGGGGCCTCGACGACACCGAGGTCAACGGCATCCGCGTCCCCGTCGAGGTTCGCTCGGTCTGGGAAAAGCCGTTCTGCCGGCTGCTCTATTTCGATCGCAAATTCACCCGTCCGCTGCGCAGCCCGCAGCCGCGCGTGCTGATCGTGGCGCCGATGTCCGGCCATTATGCGACGCTGCTCCGCGGCACGGTCGAGGCGTTCCTGCCCGCGCATGAGGTCTACATCACCGACTGGGCCGACGCCCGCATGGTGCCGCTCAGCGATGGCCGCTTCGATCTCGACGATTATATCGACTACGTCATCGAGATGCTGCACGTCCTCGGCGGCAACACGCATGTGCTGGCGGTGTGCCAGCCCTCCGTGCCGGTCGTGGCTGCCGTCTCGGTCATGGAAGCGCGGCGCGATCCGTTCGTGCCGACCTCGATGACGCTGATGGGCGGCCCGATCGACACCCGCCGCAATCCGACGGCGGTGAACAATCTCGCCCAGGAGCGCGGCATCGACTGGTTCCGCAACCACGTCATCACCAAGGTGCCGTTCCCGCATCCGGGCATGATGCGCGACGTCTACCCGGGATTCCTGCAGCTCAACGGCTTCATCAGCATGAATCTCGACCGTCATATGGATGCCCATAAGCAGCTCTTCGCCAATCTGGTGAAGGGCGACGGCGACCTCGTCGACAAGCATCGCGAGTTCTATGACGAATATCTCGCGGTGATGGACCTCTCCGCCGAATATTACCTGCAGACGGTCGACACCGTGTTCGTGAAACACTCGCTGCCGAAGGGCGAGATGGCCCATCGCGGAACACTCGTCGATCCCTCCAAGGTCACGCGCGTGGCATTGATGACGGTCGAAGGCGAGAACGACGACATCTCCGGTCTCGGCCAGACCGAAGCGACGCACACATTGTGCAGCTCGATTCCCGATCATCGCCGCGTTCATTACGTGCAGAAGGGCGTCGGACATTACGGCGTGTTCAACGGCTCGCGCTTTAGGTCGGAAATCGTGCCGCGCATTCACGACTTCATGGTCTCGGCGGCGAACCCGAGCTCATTGCAGGCTCGCGCCGCTGAATAGCTTCTTTTTCGGCTTTCCCGTCGAAAATTCAGGCCCCGCCGGGGCCTCCGGCCGAGCCTGGTTCCCTCCAGATTCGCGGTATTTAGGTAGCTTCATAGGAGTGAGTCCAACCTCACCCCTTGGGGGTGCCGCATGCGTCCGGCGGGGGCGAAAAAAGCCGGTTCCGACCCCAGTCTGTAGGGTCTCCCGGACGCCAGACCCCTGTATATTGGGCAAATGATTTGTTTTTGCGCCGAGCGCTTTCCCTGGCGACGGTTATGGCAGAATCCGGGCGAACTCTTGCTCCCCGGACTGACAGACATGGCCACTCGCGCTCTCCTCTATCGGCGTCCCCACGAACCGAAGACCGTCCTGATCACGCACGGATCGCAATATTTTGCCATCCGATTGCGCCGGCATCGCCGCGCGCGCCGTTACACGCTCAGAATTCATCCGAGTGATCGCGAAGCCATCCTCACCATGCCGCCGCGCGGCACGCTAGCCGAGGCCAAGGACTTCGCGCAGCGCCACGGTGCGTGGATCGCCGCGCGTCTCGGTCGCTTGCCGAAGGCCGCGCCGTTCCAGCCGGGCACGGTGATACCGCTTCGTGGCACGCCGCATCGCATCGTTCATCGCGCCGGCACGCGCGGCACGGTGTGGACCGAGGTGCGCGACAGCGGTGAGCGCATTCTCTGCGTCGCCGGCGGGCTCGAACATGTCGATCGCCGCGTCAGTGACTTCCTCAAGCGCGAGGCACGCCACGATCTGCAGCGTTCGTCGGAGGCCTATGCCGCCGAGCTAGGTGTCAGGGTCAAGCGGCTCTCGATCCGCGATCAGTCCAGCCGCTGGGGTTCCTGCACCTCGGCCGGCTCGCTGTCGTTCTCGTGGCGGCTGATCCTCGCGCCGCCCTTCGTGCTCGACTACCTCGCCGCGCACGAAGTCGCCCATCTCGTCGAGATGAACCATTCGGCGAAGTTCTGGCGCGTTTGCGGCAAGGTCTGCCCGTCGATGGAGCGCGCCAAGAAGTGGCTCGACACCTACGGCAATGATTTGCACCGCTACGGGGTCGAGGATTAGGGCCTCGCTGCTAACGTCTTGAAAGGTGTCATCGCCCGGCTTGACCGGGCGATCCAGTACGCCGAGACGGCACCGATTGAATCGAGAAGCCACGGCGTACTGGATTCCCGCCTTCGCGGGGAATGACAGCTGTCTTCTGGCGGGCGCTCTCAGCGCCCGCGCAAGCCGTTGATATTGCTATCGCCGGCTACTGTGCATGGGGTTGTTTTCGCACTTTTTGGTTCGGGGGGCTCAATGCTTTCAACCCGAGCCTAGCGATTTCCGCCAAACAGCCGGTCCATCAACCAGCCATCGAGCCCTGCCGCAGCCTCCGGCCGCGCATTGGCGCGCGTCGGCGGCGGGCGATAGCCGCCATTGTTGACGGGCGCCGGCGCCGATGCTGGTCCTGCCGCTGTCGGCGGCGACACCTGCGAGGCCGCCTGCGCGAGGTTCGACAGGCCCCAGCCACCTGGTGTGCTCGGCAATGCCGCCACCGGCACGCCCTCGTGCGCCGTCTTCATGAAGCGCGACCAGACTTCCACCGGCAAGCCGCCGCCGGTCGCCTTCTTGGTCGGAGAATTGTCATCATTGCCGAGCCAGACACCGGTGACGAGGTTGGCGGTGTAACCGATGAACCAGGCGTCGCGATAATCCTGGCTGGTGCCGGTCTTGCCGGCCGCTGGCCAGCCGGGGATCTCGGCCTTCTTCGCTGTGCCCGATATCAGCGTCTCCCGCATCATCGCGTTCATCATGCCGACATAGCGGGGATCGACGACCTGGTTACGCTCCTCGGGCTGGCGCATGTAGAGCAGCTTGCCGCCCAGCGTCTTGATCCGTGTGACGACATGCGGCGTGACCGCGAGGCCGCCGTTGGCGAAGGGCACATAAGCGCCGACGAGTTCAACGACCGAAACTTCCGACGTGCCGAGCGCGATCGAGGCGTTGGGCTCGAGCTTCGAGGAGATACCGAGCCGGTGCGCGGTGCGCACCACGTTCTTCGGCCCGACCTCGAGGCCGAGACGGATCGCGACGGTGTTGAGCGACATCGCCAGCGCCTGCGTCAGCGTCACCGCACCGAAATATTCATGGGTGTAGTTCTCGGGACGCCAGCCCTTGACCTCGATCGGCGCATCCTGGCGCATCGTGTCAGGCGTCAGCCCCTGCTCGAGCGCGGTCAGATAGACGAACGGCTTGAACGAGGAACCCGGTTGGCGCTTCGCGGTCACCGCGCGGTTGTACTGGCTCTCGGAATAGTTCCGTCCGCCGACCATGGCGCGCACCGCGCCATCAGGCGTCATCGCCACCAGCGCGCCCTGGCTGACATTGAACTTCACGCTCTTGGCCGCGAGCTCGTCGATAATGGCGGCTTCCGCCACGCTCTGCAGCTTCGGATCGATCGTGGTCTCGACCTTGATGCTCTCGTCGATCTGGCCGACCAGATCGTCCAGTACCTCGCCGATCCAGTCGGCAACGTAATTGACCGTGCCGGCGCCGACCGGCTTCACATTGTAGGAGGGATGGCCGATCGAGGCCTGCGCCTGCGCATCGGTGATGAATTTCGCATCCGCCATCGCCGCAAGCACGATTTGCGCGCGGGCTTCGGCGCCTTCGGGGTTGCGGTTCGGCGCGAGGCGCGAGGGCGATTTGACGAGGCCGGCCAGCATCGCGGCCTCGGCGACCGTGACGTTCTTCGCCGACTTGCCGAAATACCTTTGCGCGGCGGCTTCGACGCCGTAGGCGCCGGAGCCGAAATAGACGCGGTTGAGATAGAGCTCCAGGATCTCGTCCTTGGAATGCTTGCGCTCGAGCCAGATCGCGAGCTCCACCTCCTGCAGCTTGCGCTGCATGGTGCGCTCCTGGGTCAGGAACAGGTTCTTGGCGAGCTGCTGCGTCAGCGTCGAGCCGCCCTGCGAGACGCCGCGATGCATGACGTTGGTGACGAGGGCGCGCAGGATGCCGACGGGATCGATGCCGAAATGCGAATAGAAGCGGCGGTCCTCGATGGCGATGAAGGCCTTGGGCAAATACGGCGGCAAATCCTTCAGCGCGACATTGGCACCGGCCATCTCGCCGCGTTGCGCCAAAATGCTGCCGTCGATGCCGACGATCTGGATCGTCGGCGGCCGCTTGGGGATTTCCAGCGACTGGATCGGCGGCAGATGGGCGCCGACATAGATCACGACGCCGACCACCGCGATCGCGCCCCACAGGCCGAGCACTGCGCCCCAATAGACCAGGCGGCCGAGGCTGGCGCCGATGCGTGACTTGGAGCGGCGCTTGGCACCGCTGCGGCCGGCTTGTGCCTTGCGCTCGCGCGGCGGCTCGTCGCCGGAATCCTCGCTCTTGCGCTTGGCGGATGATTTCGTTGATTTCTTCGGCTTGTCGTCGCCGCCGGGGATGCGGTCCGCCGCGGTCAGGCGCAGATCGGCGAGCGCCGCGGGTAAGCCGAACAGCGGCTCCTTCCGCCCACCCTTTTTCTTTCCCCACGCCATACGCAAATACGCCCGGTCAGCCTGCCCCGCTGCACGCTAGCGGTCGCTGTTTAAGGCCCGGTTACCCCGGCGTTAACGCGTGATTAGGAGGTGCGGCATTCGCACCCCGCAGTTCCGCTCCTTTGGCACCGGAGCTAGGATCGCCGGCACAAAAAGAGGAAGCACCCAGAGGAAACCCACATGGGCCATATCGATCCGACCAAGGAGATCTTCGCGCAGTTCCGGGAGAACGACCGTCCCGGCCCGATCCACATGCTCAACCTGGTGCGGCTGCGGAAAGAGGCGGCCTATCCGGACGGACGCAAGGCGAGCGGCGCGGAAGCCTACGCGGCCTATGGCCGCGAGAGCGGCCCGGTGTTCGAACGCCTCGGCGGCCGCATCGTCTGGCAGGGCAAATTCGAGCTGATGCTGATCGCCCGCAGGACGAGCGCTGGGATCATTGCTTCATCGCCGAATATCCAAGCGTCGAAGCCTTCGTCGAGATGATCCGCGATCCCGTCTACCGCGAGGCGGTCAAGCACCGCCAGGCGGGCGTGGAGGATTCGCGGCTGATCCGGCACGCGGTGCTGCCGGTGGGGAAGAATTTTGGGGAGATACCGACTTGAATGTCGTGAGGCGAATCTCTCGCCATCGTCATGGCCGGGCTTGACCCGGCCATCCACGCCTTCCTTTGCAGCCCAAGAAGGTGGATGCCCGGGACAAGCCCGGGCATGACGTCGTCGAGGCAGCTGTTTTCGACCACTAACCCGCCGGACCGGCATCCTCCAGGATCGGGCCGAACAGCTCCCAGCGCTCGCCGTTGAACTTCATCATCTGAAGCTGCTTGTTGACGCGGTAGTCGGTCGGCGAAGTGTTGACCTTGATGCCGGGGAGCGCCGTGTCGGTGGCGAAGTCCTTCACCGAGGCCGCCTGCTTCATGACGTTCTCGCGGGTCAGATCGTCACCGCACTGCTTCAGCACATGCACCAGCAGCTGCGCCGTGCTGTAGCCGTAGGTGTTGAAGTTCGAATCCTTGTCTCCGTCGGGATAGTACTTCGCCATGAAGTCGAAATACTTCTTCAGGCCGGCATCGTCCTTCCAGGTCGGATCGAGCGGTTCCTTGCCGTAGTTGACGCTGATCAGGCCCTTGGCGGCGTCGAGGCCAGCGGGCTTCAACACCGCGCCGACCGAGGTGGCGTTGATGTCGACGATCTGGACCGGATGCCAGCCCATTTCGGCAATCTTCTTGATGGCCTGCGCGGCCTGCTTCGGCGTGCTCGCACTGAAGAACAGGTCGGCGCCGGCATCCTTGATTTTGAGGACCTGCGAGTCGACGGTGGGGTCGGACACCTCGTAGGAGGCTTCAGTCACGATCATCTTGGCGGCCTTGTCACCGAGGCCGGCCTTGATGCCGTTCAGATAATCCTTGCCGAGATCGTCGTTCTGATAGAGCACGCCCACCTTGGCGTTCGGATGTTCCTTCAGAATGTACTGGCCGTAGATGCGGCCCTCGACGAAGTAGTTGGGATTGAAGCCCATGGTCCACGGGAAGTTCTTGGGGTCCGTGAACCTCGAGGCGCCGGTCGCCGCGAATAGCTGCGGCACCTTCTTGGCGTTGAGATATTTCTGCACGGCCGCGTTCACGGGCGTGCCGATGATCTGGAAGGTCAGCAACACCTCGTCGCTCTCGACCAGCTTGCGGATCTGCTCCACGGCTTTCGGCGGCGAATAGGCGTCGTCGTACTGAATCAGATTGATCTTGCGGCCGTTGACGCCGCCCTGGTCGTTGATCATCTTGAAATAGGCGGCCTGCGTCTTGCCGATCGACGAATAGGCCGACGCCGGCCCCGAGAACGGCATGGTCTGGCCGACCTTGATCTCGGTGTCGCTGGCGCCCGGATCATATTTTTTCTGGGCATTGGCCGCAGAGATCGACAGCGCCAGGCTGAGCGCCGTTGCCGCAGCCAGATGCAGAATTCCATTCCTCATTCGCAATTTCCTCATTTTGTTATGGCCGATGGTCTGCCGGGCGCACGGTGCGTCCGATGCCATCGCTGAGGGCGAGTGTGGATGAGGCGTTGCTGCAACGCAAGGTGGGCGGATGCCCGTCCTTGGTAGGGTGGGTTACGCTCGCGGATCGCGCTTTGCGCGACCGCGAGCTAACCATCTTGCGAGCGAGACTAACCCGCAGGCCCCGAATCCTCGATGATCGGTCCGAACAGCTCCCAGCGTTCGCCGTTGAACTTCATCATCTGCATCTGCTTGTTGACGCGGAAGTCGTTGGGCCCGGTGTTGATCTTGATGCCGGGCAGCGCGAAGCTCGGCGTGAAGTCCTTGATGTTGGCGACCTGCCTCATGATGTTCTCACGCGTCAGATCGTCACCGCATTGCTTGAGCACCTGCGTCAGCAGCTCGGCCACCGAATAGGCGTAGGTGTTGACGGTGTTGAGCTTGTCGCCTTCCGGGAAATACTTGTCCATGAACGCGAAGAAGGCCTTCACGCCGGGATCGTCCTTCCACTGGGGATCGCTGGGCTCCTTGCCATATTGGGTCGAGATGATGCCCTTGGAGATATCGAGGCCGGCCGGCTTCAGCGTCGCCGAGATCGGGCTCGCATTGATGTCGAGAATATGGACCGGGGTCCAGCCGAGGTCGGCGAGCTTCTTGATCGCCTGTGCCGCGAATTTCGGCGTCGAGGCATCGAAGAACACGTCGACGCCCATCGACTTCAGCTTGACCACCTGGGAATCGACGGTCGGGTCCGTGACCTCGTAGGAGACCTCGCCGACGACCATGCTGGCGGCCTTGTCGCCGAGGCCGCTCTTGAGCCCCGCGAGATAGTCGCGGCCCATGTCGTCGTTCTGGTAGAGCACGCCGATCTTGGCGTTCGGATGCTCCTTGAGAATGTACTTGGCGTAGATGCGGCCTTCGGACACGTAGTTGGGATTGTAGGCGATGGTCCAGGGATAGTTCTGGGGATCGTTGAAGCGCGCGGCGCCGGTCGAGGCCAGCAATTGCGGCACCTTCTTGCCATTGAGATATTTTTGCACGGCAGCGTTGGCCGCGGTGCCGATGATCTGGAAGGTGAAGAGGACCTCGTCGCCCTCGACGAGCTTGCGCACCTGCTCCACCGTCTTCGGTGGCGAATAGGCATCGTCATACTGGATCAGGTTGATCTTGCGGCCGTTGATGCCGCCCTGATCGTTGATCATCTTGAAGTAGGCGGCCTGGGTCTTGCCGATATTGGCGTAGACGGAGTAGGCGCCGGAGAACGGCACGGTCTGGCCGATCTTGATCTCGGTGTCGGTCGCCCCGGTGTCGTATTTCTTCTGGGCGAAGGCTTGATTGGCGGAGACCACGACGGCGAGCGCCACCGTGGCAGCTATAAATGCTCTGCGATTGCTCATGTTGGGTTGTTCCTCCTGACGGAATTTTTCCGGTCGACGGTCTTTTCCCGTTGATTGCCAACGGTCGCCATCGCTGCCGAAGATTGTGGAGGAAGGACTTGCGCCGCGCAAGGATCGCGGTGCTGCGCTCTAGCGCCTCAGGTCAGGAACAGGACAACCAGCGCGATCGCCGCCGGCAGGGCCTGCACCATCAGGATGCGGCTGCTGACGGTTGCGGCGCCGTAGGCGCCGGCCACGATCACGCAGAGCAGGAAGAACGCCTTGATCTGGAATGCGAAGGCCGGGTTGCCGTGGACCAGACCCCAGATCAGGCCGGCGGCGAGGAAGCCGTTATAGAGGCCCTGATTGGCGGCCAGCACCTTCGTGATCTCGGCCTTCTCGGGCGTATTGCGGAATGTCTTCAAGCCCAGCGGCTTGTCCCAGAGAAACATCTCCAGGATCAGGAAGTAGGCGTGCAGTGCGGCGACCAGCGCCACCATGATATTGGCAACCAGAATCAAGTTGAGCTCCCCCAAAGCGTCAGCTTTCGGGTGGACGTTAGCACGGCCGGCATGGCAAGTGCGATGGGTGTGTGTTTCGATGCAATGGTGCCGCGATGGCCAGCCGATCGACCAAACCCTCCGTAAGCTTCGGCCTCGATCGCCTGACGACGCCGATCGGCATCGCGCTGCTCGTCACCGATGCGGAGGGGGCGCTACGTGCGCTCGACTGGGAGGACTACGAGCACCGCATGCGTGGGCTCCTGCGTCTGCACTACGGTGCGGTCGATTTGAGCGACCAGCCTGCGCCGACGGACATGCGGACGGCGCTGTCGGGCTATTTCGACGGTGATTTCGGTCAACTCTCGGCCATCGCATGGCGGATCGCCGGGACGCCGTTCCAGCAGAAGGTCTGGAGCGCGCTGGCTCACATCCCCGCCGGCACCACGATGAGCTACGGCGCGCTCGCCGCAAGGATCGATCTGCCAAAAGCCATTCGTGCCGTCGGTCATGCCAACGGCTCCAACCCGATCAGCGTGGTGCTGCCCTGCCACCGCCTGATCGGCGCCGATGGTTCGCTGGTGAAGTACGGCGGCGGGCTGGAGCGGAAGCGCTGGCTGCTCCGGCATGAGGGCGTGGAGGTTTAGGTTCTCTCTTACGGTCATTCCGGGGCGTGCGTAGCGCGAGCCCGGAATCCATCGGGTGCACCGACGGTGCTGATGAATGGATTCCGGGCCCGCGCCAAGTGGCGCGCCCCGGAATGACAGGAGAGAGAGACGTGCTAGGCGACTACGCCGCCGGTGCCGCTACGGCCTTGTCGCTGGCCATCACATGGGTCAGCGCGCTCTTGATCGCGGACTGCCGTGTCGGCGCGTTGATCTGCGCGCCCAGGAGGTCGGTGACGTAGAACACGTCGCGGGCACGTTCGCCGAAGGTCGCGACGTGGGCCGAGGCGATGTTGAGGTTGAGCTTCGAGATCGCGGTGGTCAGCTCGTAGAGCAGGCCGGGCCGGTCGAGGCCGGACACCTCGATCACGGTGTAGCGGTCGGACCATTGATTGTTGATGGTGACTTCCGGCTCGATCACGAAGGGGCGCGCCTTGCTGCGCACGGTACGCCGCGCCACCACTTCGGGCAGGCGCAGCTTGCCTTCCAGCACGTCCTCGATCATCTCGCCGATGCGGGTCGCGCGCCGTCCCTCGTCCTCGTCGCGGTCGTATTCCCTCGATATCGAGATGGTGTCGAGCGCGCGGCCGTCGGTCGTGGTGTAGATCTGGGCGTCGACAATGTTGGCGCCGGCCGAAGCGCAGGCGCCGGCGATGATCGACAGCAGCCAGGGATGGTCGGCCGCAAAGATCGTCAGCTCGGTGACGCCGCGGACCTCGTCGAAACCGACATTGATCGCGAGCTTGTGGCCGGCCTGTTCGCTGGAGCGGACGAAGCGGGCGTGGCGGATCTTTCGCGGCAACTCGACCTTGAGCCAATAGGCCGGATAATGCCGACCAATATAGGCGTCGAGCTCTTCCGCCGGCCATTCGGCGAAGGCATTGCGGAATTCGGCGTAGGCGGCGGTGAGGCGCTTGCCGCGGTCGACTTCCGAGAAGCCGCCAGTCAGCACCGGCTCGGTCTCGTAATAGAGCGAGCGCAAGAGCGGCGCCTTCCAGCCGTTCCACACGCCTGGGCCGACGCCACGGATGTCGGCGGTGGTCAGGATCGTGAGCAGCTTCATCTGCTCGACCGACTGCACCACGGCGGCGAAATTCTCGATGGTCTTGCGGTCGGACAGGTCGCGCGACTGTGCGACCGTGGACATCGTCAGATGCTCTTCGATCAGCCAGGCGATCAGTTCGGTGTCGGCGGCGCTGAAGCCGAGCCGCGGGCAGAGTCGCCGCGCCACCTTGGCGCCGGCGATCGAATGATCCTCGGGCCGGCCCTTGGCGATGTCGTGCAGCAGCGTCGTGATGTAGATCACCGCGCGATGCTCGGGGCGAATTTTGCGCATCAGGTCGCTGGCGAGCGCGAATTCGTCGTGGCCGCCGCGCTCGATGTCCTGCAGGAAGCCGACGCAGCGGATCAGATGCTCGTCGACGGTATAGTGATGATACATGTTGAACTGCATCATCGAGACGATCTTGCCGAAGGCGCGAATGAAGTGGCCGAGCACGCCGGTCTCGTTCATCCGCCGCAGCACGATCTCGGCGTTGTCGGAGGTCAGGATCTCCATGAACAGCCGGTTGGCCTCGGGATTCTCGCGCATCTGCGCGTTGATCAGGCCGAGCGACCGCGTCACGTCGCGCATCGCGTCCGGATGGAAGGCGAGGTTGTTCTTCTGCGCGAGGCGGAAGATCCGGATCAGATTGACCGGGTCGTGCTTGAACACGTCGGGTGCGGCGACGTTGATGCGGTTGTTGTCGACGATGAAATCGTCGCTGTCGGGGACGCGCCGTTTCACCTGGGTCGGACGCAGCCGCGCCATCATCCGGCTCAGCACCGGCGCGGGCTTGGCCTGCTGGTCCTCGAGCTTGGCGCAGAGGATGGCGGTGAGGTTGCCGACTTCCTTGGCGACCAGGAAGTAGTGCTTCATGAAACGCTCGACGTCCTGCATGCCGGGATGCGAGGTGTAGCCGAGCCGGACCGCGATCTCGCGCTGGAGATCGAAGGAGAGGCGCTCCTCTGGCCTCCCGGAGTAAAAATGCAGGTTGCAGCGCACCGACCAGAGGAAATCGGCGCAGCGGCGGAAGGTGCGATATTCCTGCGCGTCGAACACGCCGCGCTCGACCAACTCGTCGGTGTCGCGCACGCGGTAGACGTATTTGGCGATCCAGAACAGCGTGTGCAGGTCGCGAAGGGCGCCCTTGCCGTCCTTGACATTGGGCTCGACCAGGTAGCGCGACTGGCCGCCGCGGCGGTGGCGCTCCTCGCGCTCGGCGAGCTTGGCGGTGACGAATTCCGATGCGGTGCCTTGCACCACCTCCTTGTCGAAGCGGTCGACCAGCTCGTCATAGAGCGGCTGGTCGCCGGTGAGGAAGCGCGTCTCCAGGATCGCGGTGCGGATGGTCATGTCGCCGCGTGCCTGGCGGATCGACTCGTCGACCGAGCGCGTGGCGTGGCCAACCTTCAGCCCCATGTCCCACAGGCAATAGAGGATGGCTTCGGCAACCTGCTCGCCCCAGGCGGTCTGCTTGTAGGGCAGGATGAAGAGGAGATCGATGTCGGATTCGGGCGCCATCAGGCCGCGGCCATAGCCGCCGGTCGCGACCACCGCCATGCGCTCGGCACCGCTCGGGATCGGCGAGCGATAGAGATGACGCGTCGCCGCCGAATACAGGATGCGGATGATCTCGTCCTGCACGTGGCACAGCCGCTCGGCGCAGTGCCTACCGTGACGATCTTTCAGCAGGATCGCTTGTGCGACGTCCCGCGCCGCGATCAGTTCGGCCTTGAGCAATTGCGCCATGGCCGTGCGGAACGCGTCTTCGCGTCCCTGGTGCTTTTCGGCGAGCGCATCGACCGCAGCGGTGATCCGCGCAGTGTCGAAACGATCATCCCCCTCGGCCTTGTGCTCAGTCGCCATGCTGTCCATGCCTCACCGGATATAAGAGGTGACTGGCGCTGTCACCCGCCATTCTCTGGCAATAGTCATTCCATGCTGGAAAGTTGCGGCTTTGGGCAAATCTGTTCTCGGCCGGTGCGCCTTCGAGGGACGGATTTTCTCGTTGACCTCTAGGCATAACTCCTTGAAAAAAATGAAGTTTTGAAGGAGGCTGGGCATGACCGGAATTACACGACGCATTCTGTTGGCGGGAGCGGTTGCGCTCGCCGTGACCCCCACGGCCCAGGCGGCCGATCCGCTCAAGGAAATCCGCATCGACTGGGCGACCTACAATCCGGTGTCGATGGTCCTGAAGCAGAAGGGGCTGCTGGAGAAGGAGTTTGCCAAGGACGGTATCACCGTCACCTGGGTGCAGTCGGCTGGCTCCAACAAGGCGCTCGAATTCCTCAATGCCGGCTCGATCGATTTCGGCTCGACCGCGGGTTCTGCGGCGCTGGTGGCCCGCATCAACGGCAATCCGATCAAATCGATCTACGTCTACTCGCGCCCTGAGTGGACCGCGCTGGTGACATCAAAGGATTCCAGGATCGCCGGCGTGGCCAACCTCAAGGGCAAGCGCGTCGCGGTGACCCGCGGCACCGACCCGCACATCTTCCTCGTGCGTGCGTTGCTCGGCGCCGGCCTCACCGAAAAGGACATCACCCCGGTGCTGCTCCAGCACGCCGACGGCAAGACCGCGCTGATCCGCGGGGACGTCGATGCCTGGGCCGGCCTCGATCCGATGATGGCGCAGGCCGAGGTCGAGGAGGGCGCAAAGCTGTTCTACCGCAAGGCCGACGCCAACACCTGGGGCATCCTCAATGTGCGCGAGCAGTTCCTGAAGGACCATCCGGACGCAGCCCGCCGCGTGCTTGCGGTGTACGAAGAGGCGCGCAAATATTCGCTGGCGAATTACGACGAGCTGAAGAAGACATTCATCGCGGTCACAAAACTTCCCGAGGCCGTCGTCGACAAGCAGCTCAAGGAGCGCACCGAGCTCACCCACAGCCGCATCGGCGCACCCCAGCGCGAGTCGATTCTGGCCGCGGGCCTCGCGCTCCAGCAAGCCGGTGTCGTCGATGCCAAGGTCGATGTGAAGGCGACGTTGGATGCCCTGATCGACGACCAGGTTCCGCTGCCGACGAATTAGTTTGGCGCGGAGGAGGCACGCGCGTGCATCAAACTCCGCCGTCGTCCCGGGGCGCGAAGCGAGCCCGGGACCCATAGCCCCAGGAAGTGATTTGGCGCGAAAGAGGTCACCTCGAGTCCCCGTAACCAGATCCTCCTGTGGTTATGGGCCCCGGATCTGCGCTTCGCTTGTCCGCGGCGACAACCCAGATTGCCGCGCACCCTTGCATTCCCCGAAGAGACGCGCTTGCTAATGGCCATGATCTCCGACGCGCCAGTGCTGCAACAGACCTCGGAACCGGCTGAAGGCGCCGCTATGCGATCGCGGTTGTCGCGCTATGCGCGGCCAGTGCTTGGCGTATTGCTGCCGCTGACGCTCGCGCTCGGCTGGGAGCTTGTGGTCTGGTCCGGCTGGTCCAACGGCCGGCTGGTGCCGCCGCCGTCGCGCGTCCTGGCCACCATCACCGAGCTCGCCCGCTCCGGCGAGTTGGTCCGCCACATCACAGCGACGTTGTGGCGTGTCGGGCTCGGCTTCGCGTTCGGCGTGATCGCGGGCACGTTGCTGGGGGCCGTCTCCGGCTACTGGTCGCTGGCGCGCCGCCTGCTCGATCCGACCGTGCAGGCGCTGCGCGCGATCCCTTCGCTCGCCTGGGTGCCGCTGTTCATCCTCTGGCTCGGCATCTTCGAGACCTCGAAGATCGCGCTGATCGCGGTCGGCGTGTTCTTCCCGGTCTATCTCGGCGTGATGGGTGCGATCCTCATCGTCGATCGCAAGATCGTCGAGGTCGGCCGCACCTTCCGACTGTCCGGCCCGGCGATGATCCGCCGTATCCTGTTGCCCGCCGTGCTGCCGGCCTATGTTGTCTCGCTGCGCGTCGGGCTCGGTCTCGGCTGGATGTTCGTGGTCGCAGCCGAATTGATCGGCGCCTCCGAAGGCCTCGGCTATCTCCTGCTCGATGGCCAACAACTCGGCAAGCCCGCGCAGATCCTGGCCGCCATCGTGATCTTCGCCATCCTCGGCAAGCTCACCGACTGGCTGATCGAGGTTGCCGCCGCGCCGTTCCTGCGCTGGCAGGATGCCTTCGGGCGAGCGAAGGGAGCTTGATTTCATGCTGGCGCTCGATCGGGTCAGCAAGACCTATCCCAACGGCGTCGAGGCGCTGGCGCGCTTCTCGGCCGAGATCAGGCAGGGCGAGATCATCGCCATCATCGGCGGCTCCGGCTGCGGCAAGTCCACATTGTTACGCGCCATCGCCGGCCTCGATCGCGCCAGCTCGGGCAGCGTAACGCTCGACGATGAGACGATCAGTTCGCCGCACGCCAAGATCGGCATCATCTTCCAGGAGCCGCGGCTGCTGCCCTGGCTCAGCGTCGCCGACAATATCGGTTTTGGACTCGCCGATCTGCCCGCGACCGAGCGGCGCGAGAAGGTGGCGCGCGCGCTCGAACGCGTCGGCCTTGCCGACAAGGCGCAGGCCTGGCCGCGCGAGCTCTCCGGCGGGCAGGCGCAGCGCGTCGCGATCGCACGCGCGCTGGTGCCGCGGCCGGAGGTGCTTTTGCTTGACGAGCCGTTCTCCGCGCTCGACGCCTTTACCCGCCGGGATATCCAGGATCATCTGCTCGACCTCTGGGCCGACACCCGGCCGACGCTGATCCTCGTCACCCATGACGTCGACGAGGCCGTGGTACTGGCCGACCGCGTGCTGGTGATGCGGCCGCGACCGGGGCGGCTGTTCGATCAGATCGAGATCAACCTCGGCCGCCCACGCGACCGCAACTCGCCGCTGTTCGAGAATTTCAAGCGAAGTGTGCTGACGTCGCTCGACCGTTCGCTCGATCGCAGCGTGCCCGACCGTGACGCAACCCAGGGTCCCGGTCAGGCCATGTGGTGGTGACAATTTCGCTCTGACCCGGTACATCGAGGAGCAATTATCCGGGAGAGAACGAAAATGGACGCTGTAGAGCTGCGCCAGATGCAGGCTCCGATCAAGGAGCGCTACAAGACCGATCCCAAGACCGCGCTGATTACGCTGAAGGCCAAGGGCTCCACCGATGGCGAAGGAATCGCCTGCAAGGTCGAGACGGGCCGCGCCATCGCGCTTGCCGGCCTGCATCCGGCGACCGGCGGCTCCGGCCTCGAACTCTGCTCCGGCGACATGCTGCTGGAAGCCCTGGTCGCCTGTGCCGGCGTCACGCTGAAATCGGTCGCGACCGCGATCGAGGTGCCGCTCAAGACCGGCAACGTTTATGCCGAGGGCGATCTCGATTTCCGCGGTACGCTCGGCGTCGACAAGGAGACCCCGGTCGGCTTCGCCGAGATCCGTCTGCGCTTCGAGGTCGATACCGACGCGCCGCAGGACAAGCTCGATCTGCTGCTCAAGCTCACCGAGCGCTATTGCGTGGTCTATCAGACCATCAAGAACGGCCCGAAGGTGTCGGTGTCGATGCAGCGGATGTGATTTCTTACCCTCCCCTGGAGGGGGAGGGTCGATCGCGCGCAGCGCGAGCGGGGGTGGGGCGTTCTCGCCACTCGGGCACCGTATTGGTCGAGAGACTGTCACCCAACCCCTCTCATATTTCGCTGCGCTCCATATGAGCCGACCTTCCCCCTCCAGGGGCGGGTAAGAAGCCAAGATGTCCCTCGATCTTCACTTTCTCCTCGTCCTCCTCCTGCGCATGGCGATCTCGGCGGCGTTCGTCGTATCGGCCTCGATCATCACCGAGCGCGCGGGTCCGGTGATCGGCGCGCTGGTCGCGACCTTGCCGATCTCGGCCGGTCCCTCCTACGTCTTCCTCGCGCTCGACCACGATGCCGCCTTCATCGCGCAGGGCTCACTGGCGAGCTTGCCGATCAATGCGGCGACGATCTTCATGTGCCTCATCTATGTCGTGCTGGCGCAGCGGCATAGTCTCGCGGTGAGTTGCGGAAGCGCGGTCGCCGTCTGGATCGTGCTTGCCTCGATCATTCGCCAGTTCGATTGGTCGCTCACGGCCGGGCTCGCCGCCAATCTGATCGCCTTCGGCATCTGCATTCCGCTTCTGGCGGGCTATCGCCATGTGAAGATGCCTCTGGTGACGCGCCGCTGGTACGATGTGCCGATGCGCGCTTCGCTGGTCGCGACCCTCGTTGCCATCGTGGTCTCGACCTCGGGCTGGGTTGGCCCTCGCATCAGCGGCATCATCGCGCTGTATCCCGTGGTCTTCTCCAGCATCATGTTGATCCTGCACCCGCGCATCGGTGGCCCGCCCACCGCCGCCGTGCTCGCCAACTCTGCCTGGGGTCTGCTCGGATTCGGCACGGCAATCGCCGTCCTGCACGTGGCGGTGGTGTCGTTCGGATCGGCCGTTGGTTTGTGTCTCGCGCTCGGCACCTGCATAGCTTGGAACCTGACGCTGTGGGGGATCGGCGCTGCGTCGCGTCGCCGCAGAGCTTCGCGCATGGCCGGGCCGTAGGCCGATTGCGACGGCTTACGTCGGTCTCTGCTGATTATCGATAAGCATATTAGAAATTTATTTGAACTTGTTCGTTACGATGGGGCGATTAGTTCCCGTTAAGCGTTCAGCAATTCGCCGCGACCCGTAAAGCTACGGAGCGCTCAATGAACAAGCGGATTGATACGGAGAAATTCATGTTCAAGCGCAAGTCGAATTCGGATGCATTGACGTTGATGGCCGCCAAGGTCGTGAGTGCCAATCTGATGGTTGCGGATAACGACCTCAACATCGTCTACATGAACAGCGCCGTCACGGATCTGCTTCGCACTGCCGAGGCCGATCTCAAGAGAGAGCTTCCGCACTTCAACGTGAATACCCTTATCGGGACCAACATCGACGTGTTCCACAAGAACCCTCAGCATCAGCGCCAGATGCTGGCGAGCCTCAGCGCGGTGCATCGTGCGATGATTCAGATCGGCGAACGGAAGTTCGATCTGGTTGCGACGCCCGTGAAGAACGAAGACGGCAGCCGGGCGGGAGTCGTGGTGGAATGGTCCGATGCCTCGGTCCGCCTGCAGAACCTCGACTTCGGAGCGCAAGTCGCCGCAGCGAACCGCTCGCAGGCGGTCATCGAGTTCAAGCTGGACGGTACGATCCTCAGCGCCAACGAGAACTTCCTGCATACGCTCGATTACACGTTGAACGAGATCAAAGGCAAACATCACAGCATGTTCGTTGCGCCTGCCGAGCGAGACAGCGCTGCCTATCGCGAGTTCTGGGCCGCGCTCAACCGCGGTGAATACCAGGCGGCCGAATACAAGCGCATCGGCAAAGGCGGCAAGGAAGTCTGGATCCAGGCCTCCTACAACCCGATCTTCGACGAGAAGGGCAAGCCCTTCAAGGTCGTCAAGTTCGCGACCGACGTCACCGCGCAGAAGCTGAAGAACGCGGATCTAGCCGGTCAGATCGCGGCGATCGACAAGGCCCAGGCCGTGATCGAGTTCAACATGGACGGCACGATCATCATCGCAAATGCCAACTTCCTCGGTGCGCTCGGCTATTCGCTGGCGGAGATCAAGGGCAAGCACCACAGCATGTTCGTCGAGCCGAGCGAGCGCGACGGCGCCGCCTATCGCGAGTTCTGGGCCGCGCTCAACCGCGGCGAATACCAGGCGGCCGAATACAAGCGCATCGGCAAGGGCGGCAAGGAGGTTTACATCCAGGCTTCCTACAATCCGATCCTCGATCTCAACGGCAAGCCCTTCAAGGTCGTCAAATATGCCACGGACGTCACTAAACAGGTGCTGGTCCGCATGGGCAACGAGCGCGTGCGCGGCATGATGGAATCGGTCGCTGCCGGCTCGGAAGAGCTGAATGCTTCGGTGCGGGAGATCTCCGAGGCGATGACCAAGTCGCGCGAGACCGCGATGAGCGCGGTGGATCAGGTCGCTTCCGCCGACGCCCAGGCCCAGCGCCTCACCGAAGCCGCTCAGGCAATGAGCGGCATCGTCGAGCTCATCAACAACATCACCGGCCAGATCAACCTGCTGGCGCTGAACGCCACGATCGAATCCGCCCGTGCCGGCGAAGCCGGCCGCGGCTTTGCCGTGGTCGCCTCCGAAGTGAAGAGCCTCGCCAACCAGGCCAAGCAGGCCACCGACAAGATCGGCCAGGAGATCGGCAGCCTCAACGGCATCTCCGGCGACGTCGTCAGCGCGCTCGGCTCCATCAAGCAGGCGATCAACAATGTCAGCGAGTACGTGACATCGACCGCCGCCGCAATCGAGGAGCAGAGCACGGTGACGAACGAGATGTCGACCAGCATGCAGCGCGCCGCCGCGGAAGCCGCCGCGATTGCGGCAAGGGCGTAACGACGGGCTCGTAGAGTGGGCAAAGGCGCGCTCTTCGCGCACCGTGCCCACCATCTCTTCGCGATCCAGCCGATATGCGTGGGCACGCTGCGCTTTGCCCGCCCTACGGCACCCATCATTGTTTCGGCAGCCTGGCCTTCAGCGCGTACAGCGCATCGAGCGCCTCGCGTGGCGACATCTCGTCGGGGTGCAGCGCCTTCACGGCTTCCATCAGCAGCTCCGCCTCGCTCGGCGGCGCCGCTTCGGCCGCCGCGCGGGAGGGCACCGCGAACAATGGCAGATCGTCCACCAGGGCTCGTGCGGTCTGGCCGCGATCCTGCGCCTCCAGCTTGGAGAGCACCGATTTCGCGCGCGTGATCACCGCCGGCGGCAGGCCGGCGAGCTTCGCCACCTGGATGCCGTAGGAGCGGTCGGCCGAGCCCGGCAGCACCTCGTGCAGGAACACGACGTTGCCCTGCCACTCCTTCACCCGCACGGTGGCGTTGAACATCCGCGGCAGCTTGGCCGAGAGCGCGGTCAGCTCGTGATAATGCGTGGCGAACAGCGTGCGGCAGCGATTGCTCTCGTGCAGATGTTCGATCGCGGCCCAGGCGATGGAGAGGCCGTCGAAGGTCGCGGTGCCGCGGCCGATCTCGTCGAGGATGACGAGCGCGCGCTCGCCGGCCTGGTTCAGGATCGCAGCCGTCTCGACCATCTCCACCATGAAAGTGGAGCGGCCGCGGGCGAGATCGTCGGCGGCGCCGACGCGCGAGAACAGGCGGTCGATGATGCCGATCCGTGCGCGCGTCGCCGGCACGAAACTGCCGATCTGCGCCAGCAGCGCAATCAGCGCGTTCTGGCGCAGGAAGGTCGACTTGCCGGCCATGTTGGGACCGGTGAGCAGCCAGAGCTGGCCGGACTTTTGCGCAGGTCCAGGCGACAGATCGCATGCATTGGCGATGAACGGCTCGCCATTGCGCTTCAGGGCTTGCTCCACCACGGGATGGCGGCCGGCCTCGATCGCGAAGCCGAGGGATTCGTCGACCTCCGGCCGCACGTAATTGTCGTCGACCGCGAGCTTGGCCAGTGAGGTCGCGACGTCGAGCAAGGCGAAGGCGTGGGCGGCGGCGCGCAGATCGTCACTGATGGCCATGGCCTTGGCTGACAGCCGCTCGAAAATCTCGAGCTCGAGCCCGAGCGCACGATCGCCCGCGTTGGCGATCTTGGCCTCGATCTCCCCCAACTCGGAGGTGGTGAAGCGCACCTGGCCCGCCAGCGTCTGCCGATGGATGAAGGTGGCGTTCAGCGGCGCCGACATCAGCTTGTCGCCGTGCTGCGCGGTGACCTCGACGAAATAGCCGAGCACGTTGTTGTGCCGGATCTTGAGGCCCTTGACGCCCGTGTTGTCGGCGTAGCGTGCCTGCATCGAGGCCACCACAAGACGGGAGGCGTCGCGCAGATTGCGCGTCTCGTCCAGCGCAGGCTCGTAGCCCTGACGGACGAAGCCGCCATCGCGCTTGATCAGCGGCAGCTGCTCGTCGAGCGCGCTGGCGAATTCCGCCGCGAGCTCGCGCGAGGGCCTTTGCAGCGCCGCCATCACCGCGGCGATTTCCTGCGGCGGCTGATCGAGCTCGCCAAGCCGCGCCAGCACCTGGTCGGCGGCGATGATGCCGTCGCGCAAGCCGGCGAGGTCGCGCGGGCCGCCGCGGCCGACCGACAGCCGCGCCAGCGCACGCGACATGTCGGGCGCGCCACGCAAGATGCTGCGGATGTCTTCGCGCGCAGCTGAATCGGCGACGAAAACGCTGACCGCATCGAGCCGGCGTGCGATCGCCGGCGCATCCGTCAGCGGCGCGGCCAGGCGTTGGGCGAGCAGGCGCGAGCCCGCCGAGGTCACCGTGCAGTCGATCGCATCGAGCAGCGAGCCGCGGCGTTCGCCCGCGAGCGTCCTGGTCAGCTCGAGATTGGCGCGCGTCGCCGGATCAATCGCCATGGTCGCGCCGGACGCTTCGCGCGCGGGCGGCGACAGCGGCGGATGCTTGCCGACCTGGGTGCGATCGACATAGGTGACGGCGGCCGCTGCGGCGGTGGCTTCGAGACGCGTGAGCTGCGTCAGACCGTCCATGGTCGCGACGGCGAAATAATCGCACAGCCGTTTTTCGGCGGTGGCGCCGTCGAAGACGTCGCGGGTCAGCGGCGTCACCGCCGGCAGTTCGCGCAGGGTCTGCCCGAGCTCGCTGTCGTTGTAGAGTGCGTCGGTGACGATCGCCTCGTTCGGGTTGATGCGCGCCAGCGTCGCGGCGAGCTCGCCGCCCGAGCACTCCATCACCGTGAATTCGGCAGTCGAGATGTCGATCCAGGCGAGCCCGAAGCGGTCACCGCCGCCGGAGGCGCGGGCGCGTGCTATGGCCAGCAGATAATTGTTGGCGCGGGCGTCGAGCAGTGTGTCCTCGGTCAGCGTGCCCGGCGTCACCAGCCGCACCACGCCGCGCCGCACCACGCTCTTGTTGCCGCGTGCCTTGGCCGCAGCGGGATCCTCGGTCTGCTCGCACACCGCGACGCGGTGGCCGGCCGTGATCAGACGGTGCAGATAATCCTCGGAGCGCTCGACCGGCACGCCGCACATCGGGATGTCGTTGCCCTGGTGCTTGCCGCGCTTGGTCAGCACGATGCCGAGTGTCTTCGAGGCGATCTCGGCGTCCTCGAAGAACAGCTCGTAGAAATCGCCCATCCGGTAGAACAGCAGCAGGCCCTGATGCGCCGCCTTGATCTCGAGATACTGTTCCATCATCGGCGTGACGCGCGCGATGGCTTCCGCTGGCGAGGCAGGCACTTCGTCGGGGGGCGGTACGGGTATCGGCTGTTGCATGGTCATGGGCGGCGCAACCTACAAAATTTCGCCTCCTGCTCCTATCGCTTTGGCCGGGAAGGGGAGGTTTTCCACGTTGTCCGTGTATTGCACGCGGTTGCCACATTCTCTGTCGTCATTCCGGGCTCGCGCTCCGCGGGCCCCGGAATGACGAAGAGCTAGGAATATGCCACCCGCGAAACCGTCAATTGACCTGCCGCGGGCGCCCTCCTAAAACTCCGCCGACATTGAAGAATTTTGGCCGGACCGCGGCATTCAGGGAGAACAGCGATGCGTGACGTCTTTATCTGCGATGCCGTGCGGACCCCGATCGGCCGTTTCGGCGGCTCACTCGCCAAGGTGCGTGCCGACGATCTGGCTGCCGCGCCCATCAAGGCGCTGATGGCCAAGCACCCCAATCTCGACTGGGCGCAGGTGGACGAAGTCTTCTTCGGCTGTGCCAATCAGGCCGGCGAGGACAACCGCAACGTTGCGCGCATGGCGCTGTTGCTGGCGGGCTTGCCGGATTCGGTTCCCGGCCAGACCCTGAACCGGCTCTGCGCCTCCGGTCTCGATGCGGTCGGTGCGGCCGGCCGTGCCATCCGTTCCGGCGAGATCGAGCTTGCGATCGCCGGCGGCGTCGAATCCATGACCCGCGCCCCCTTCGTGATGGGCAAGGCGCAGGAAGCCTTCTCCCGCTCGGCCGAGATCTTCGACACCACCATCGGCTGGCGCTTCATCAACCCGTTGCTCAAGGCGCAGTACGGCGTCGATGCGATGCCCGAGACCGGCGAGAACGTCGCCGAGGAATTCCAGGTCTCGCGCGCCGACCAGGACGCCTTCGCGATCCGCTCGCAGCAGCGTGCGGGTAAGGCGATCGCGGCCGGCTATTTTGCGGAAGAAATCATCCCGATCACGATTCCCGGCGGCAAGGCTGGCCCTGTAACCATCGACAAGGATGAGCATCCGCGTCCCGAGACCACGCTCGAAGGCTTGGCAAAACTGAAGCCGATCGTGCGCAACCCTGGCACGGTCACCGCCGGCAACGCCTCCGGCGTCAATGACGGCGCGGCCGCGATGATCCTGGCGTCCGAAGCTGCCGTGAAGAAGCATGGTCTCACGCCCCGCGCGCGCATCCTCGGCCTTGCCTCGGCCGGCGTGCCGCCGCGCATCATGGGCATCGGCCCGGTGCCCGCGACCCGCAAGCTGATGGAGCGGCTCGGCAAGAAGATCAGCGATTTCGACCTGATCGAGCTCAACGAAGCCTTCGCCTCGCAAGGCATCGCCTGCATGCGTCAGCTCGGCGTCGCCGATGATGCCGATTTCGTCAATCCGCATGGCGGCGCCATCGCGCTCGGCCACCCCCTCGGCATGAGCGGCGCGCGGCTCGCGCTCACCGCCGTGCACGGCATGGAGAAGCGCGGCGGCAAGCTGGCACTCGCCACCATGTGCGTCGGCGTCGGCCAGGGTGTTGCGGTCGCGATCGAGAAGTTGAATTAGGCTCTCTCCTCCCTCTCCCCGCTTGCAGGGAGAGGGTTTCCGGGATCGTGCCATGATCATCGCGCGTGAGCAGGACGTCACGGCCGCCGCCTTGGCGGTGATGGAGCGAACATCCGATCCGCGGATGCGTCAGATCATGATCTCGTTGGTCAAGCACCTGCATGGCTTCGTCCGCGATGTGCGCCTGACCGAGAAGGAATTCCGCGACGCCGCGGCGATCGTGGCCGAGCTAGGCAAGCTGACCACCGACACACATAATGAAGTCGTGTTGATGGCGGGCTCGCTCGGGGTCTCCCCGCTCGTCTGCCTGCTGAACAACGGCGATCAGGGCAATACGGAGACGGATCAGTCGCTGCTCGGACCCTTATGGCGGTTGAACTCGCCGCGGGTCGAGAACGGCGGATCGATCGTGCGCTCCGAGACGCCGGGTGCGCCGCTGTTCGTCAGTGGCCGCGTCGTCGACAAGGACGGTCGTCCCGTCGCCGGGGCCGAGGTCGACGTCTGGCACGCCTCACCGGTCGGGCTCTATGAGAACCAGGATCCCGAGCAGGCCGACATGAACCTGCGCGGCAAGTTCACGACCGATGAGGATGGGCGCTTCGCCTTCCGTTCGGTGATGATGATCGGTTATCCCATCCCGACCGATGGCGTGGTCGGCCGCCTTCTCAAGGCGCAGAGCCGGCACCCCTATCGTCCCGCACACCTGCACGCTTTGGTCTTCAAGCCCGGATTCAAGGTGCTGATCTCACAGGTCTACGACCCCGCCGATCCGCATATCGACAGCGACGTGCAGTTCGGTGTGACACAAGCGCTGATCGGCCATTTCCTGCGCCATGATTCGCCGCATCCGACCGAGCGCGATGTCGCGACGCCCTGGTATTCGCTCGACCACACCTACCGGCTCGAGGCCGGCGAAGCCGTGCTGCCGCGTCCGCCGATCAAATAGCGCGCTTGTGCCCGCCACCGGGCGCAGGAGGACTGCCAAACCCGCTTCCCCAAATTAGTTATATCCTATAATGATTGGCCGAAGCGTTGACCGGCCGATCTGAAATGGCCGGGGAGGAGTTCGCCAATGACCTTCATCTATCCCACTGACAGCAACAAGGCGCATCCGCTGCCGCTGTCGCCCGAGTACAAGAGTTCGATCAAGCGCGCGCCGAACAAGCCCTTGATTCCGATGCGCCACACGCTGTCGGAATTGACCGGCCCGGTCTACGGCCACGAGACCGTGCGCGAGGGCGACAGCGATCTCACCACCCAGCATACGGGCGAGCCGATTGGCGAGCGCATCATCGTGCACGGCCATGTGCGCGACGAGGACGGCCGCGGCGTGCCGAACTCGCTGGTCGAGATCTGGCAGGCCAATTCCTGCGGCCGCTACGTCCATGTCCGCGACCAGCATCCGGCCCCGCTCGATCCGAATTTCACAGGTGCCGGCCGTACCGTGAGCGATGCGAGCGGCTACTACCGCTTCGTCAGCATCAAGCCGGGCGCCTATCCCTGGGGCAATCACCACAATGCGTGGCGTCCCGCGCACATCCATCTGTCGGTGTTCGGCCATTCCTTCGTCACGCGCCTCGTGACGCAGATGTATTTTCCGAACGATCCGCTGTTCCCGTTCGATCCGATTTTCAACTCGGTGCCGGACGAGAAAGCGCGAGCGCGGATGGTCTCCGCGTTCGACCTCGAGAACACCCAGCCCGAATGGGCCCTGTGCTACCGCTTTGACATCGTGCTGCGCGGCAAGAACGCCACGCCTATGGAGAACCATTAAGTGCAGGATTCTGTGAAGCCCAACGGGATCACCCCATCGCAGACCGTCGGTCCGTTCTTCAAATACGGCCTGACGCCGAACGGCGAATATGCCTGGAATGACGCGTTCACCAACTCGACGCTGACGCCCGACGTCACCGGCGAGCGCATCCGCATCGAGGGTCGCGTGTTCGACGGTGACGGCGTTGCCGTGCCGGATTGCATGCTGGAGATCTGGCAGGCGGACGCGCAAGGCCGCTTCGCCGACCCGCAGGACAAGCGTGCGCTGCCAAATGCGAGCTTCCGCGGCTTTGCCCGTTGCGGCACCGACAAGGACGGCAATTACGCGTTCGAGACCATCAAGCCCGGTGCGGTGCCTGATCCCGACGGCAAGCCGCAGGCGCCGCATGTCCTCGTTGCGGTGTTCGGCCGCGGCATGCTGCGGCATCTCTACACCCGCATCTATTTCAGCGATGAGGCCGGCAACGCCGCCGATCCCGTGCTGGCGCTGGTGCCCCCTGAGCGCCGCGCCACGCTGACCGCGGTGCGCGAGGCGGGCAAGCCGGTCTATCGGCTCGACCTGCGGCTCCAAGGCGACGACGAGACGGTGTTTTTCGACGTGTGAGACACCGCGTGTCGGTGACACCGCGGTGCCCCGCACGCGTTTCTCATCCTGCGCAACCGCGGCGTTGAATCAGGCTTTGAGAGGTCCTGCTTCCGTGCTTGTGCGTCAGTGTCATTGACCCAAAATCGATCACTCGACGTCGTATTTCCGTAGTTTTGCGGGGCGTTTCTTCCGGGGCTTTCCCGGGGATGCAATCCCGTATTTACCATATTGATCTAGGCTCCACGCGGTTTAGGCGCGGGCCCTGGAATATTTCATGAAGATCCGTTTGTCGTTGTCCTCCGCGATTTTCGCATTCGGGATCGTGCTCGCCATCGGCTTTACGGCAGTGGTCTCAACCAGCCTCTATACCCTGCGGGAGCTCAAGGTCGGCGGACCGCTCTACTCCGACATCAAGCTCGGCAACGACCTCATCGCGGACATCCTGCCGCCGCCGGAATACGTCATCGAGGCCTATCTCGAGGCGACCCTGGCCATGCGCGAGCCGGACCAGCTGGCGGCGCACGGCGAACGCCTGATCCAGCTCCGCAAGGATTACGACGAGCGCAAGGCGTTCTGGGTTACCTCCAGCCTCTCGGCCGATCTCAAGACCGCGCTGGTCTCGAAATCCGATGCCGAGGTGCAGAAATTCTGGAAGGCGTCCGACCAGCTCCTGCCGGCCCTCAAGGCTATGGATGCAGCGGCGTCCGAGCGCATCTATGCGCAGCTCAAGGATGCCTACACCGCGCATCGCGCGGTGATCGACAGCATCGTCGAGAGCGCCAACAAGCAGAATGCCGACATGGAGAAGCTGGCCGCGGACCGCGACAGCTCGATGCTCTTTATTCTCCTCGGTGTCTCCGCCGCGGTCCTGGCCTTCATTGCCGCGGGCCTGCTCGGCGTTGCCGTCGGTGTGGTGCGCCCGATCGTGCGCATGACGGGTACGATGCAGAAGCTCGCGACCGGCGATCTGGCCGCCGACATTCCGTTCGCGCACCGTCGGGACGAGGTCGGCTCGATGGCGGGCGCGCTCGTAGTTTTCAAGCAGGCGGCGGTCGAGAATTCCCGCCTGCGCGAGGAGCAGTTGCGGCAGGAGCAGGCGGCTGCGCTTGCCAAGCGCTCCGCCCTGCACCAGATGGCCGAGACCGTCGAACGCGAGACCGGCCGTTCGGTCGACACTGCGGGGGCGGCGACGCAAGGCGTCGAGCGGGCCGCCTCCAGCCTGTCCGAGATCGCAAGGTCGCTCTCCACGCAGTCGCAGGCGGTCGCGGCGGCCTCCACCCAGGCCCTCGGCAGCTCGCAAACCGTCTCGGCCGCGGCCGAAGAGCTGAGCGCCTCGATCCGCGAGATCGCAAGCCAGGTCACACGGACCAGCACCGTCACAAAATCGGCGGTCGCCGGCCGAGAGCAGGCGCGTTCGACCATCCAGGCACTGGCCGGATCGGTGAAGAAGATCGCTGAAGTCTCAGACCTGATCGGCGGCATCGCCGGCCAGACCAACCTTCTGGCACTCAATGCCACGATCGAGGCGGCGCGCGCCGGCGAGGCCGGCCGCGGCTTCGCCGTGGTCGCCGCCGAAGTAAAGTCCTTGTCTGACCAGACCGCCAAATCCACCGAGGAGATCGGGCGGCTGATTGCCGAAATCCAGACCTCGACGCAGGCTGCGGTCGACGCCGTCGAGACAATGGGCGGTCACATCGTCGAG
The DNA here is from genome assembly GCF_003020125.1 of Bradyrhizobium sp. MOS003. Lineage (GTDB taxonomy): Bacteria > Pseudomonadota > Alphaproteobacteria > Rhizobiales > Xanthobacteraceae > Bradyrhizobium. Next base: position 530,830 of record NZ_PYFW01000001.1, read on the forward strand.
ATCGACGGCGTAGCGACCTCGGTTGCCGCCGCGATGGAAGAGCAGGACGCCGCGACTCGGGAGATTTCGCGGTCGATTTCCGAATCGGCTTCCGCAGCGAAGGAGGTCTCGGCCAAGATCGGCAATGTCAGCCGCGACGCCGCTGCCGTGAACGAGCGCGCCGCCGAGGTCCGGCAGGCAATCGCCGGCATGGCGGACAATCTCGAGCAGCTCCGGTCCGTCGTGGTGCGGACCGTGCGTGAATCGACTGCGGCGGCTTGAGCTGCGTCGGTTCGGCCGCTGGTGCGTGGGGTTGCGATCGTGAAGTTATGACGCGGGACAAGGGGCATCGTGAATTTCATGGCACCTCCACAACTGCCTGATGTCGTTGAGCCGGCCCAACTGACGGCTGCGCTACGGCGAGGCGGCGTGCTGGACGCCGGCGCGGTCCGCGAGGTGAAGGTGCTGCATCAGCGCGACACAGTCGTGTCGCATATCACCCGGCTCGGCCTGCGCTATGTCGGGGAATTCGGCGGCGCGCCGCAATCGCCGATCCTGAAGACGGCGAACGCAGCGTTCGCCGAGAAGCTCGCCAATGGCGGCCGGCAGGAGGTGACCTATTACACGGAGCTGACGCCGGGCATGCCGCCGGGTCTCGTGCCCCGCTGCTTCGACGGACATTTCGACGAGGACAGCCTCGCCTGGCATCTCTTGCTCGAGGACCTCACGGACAGTCACGCCGTCGCGGCGGCCTGGCCGCTGCCGCCGTCGCGCGATCAGGCGATTGCGATCGTGACCACCCTCGCGCGCTGGCACGCGGCGTGGTGGGACCATCCGAGCCTCGGCGACGCCGTCGGCAGCTGGGCGAGTCCTGACGACAGCGCGGAGCGCATGGAGACCTTCGCGGGTCATTACGACCGCTTTGCCGATTCTCTCGGGGACCGTCTCAGCGAGGAACGGCGTACCCTCTATCGCCGGCTCATCGATCAGTCGGAGCGACTGTCCCAGCGTTACCACTCACGCCGTCATCTCAGCATTGCCCATGGCGATGCCCATGTCTGGAATTTTCTGCTGCCGCGCGCCGGCGTCGCCGATACCGTGCGCATCTTCGATTTCGATCTGTGGAGCATCAACGTTCCAACCCACGACCTCGCCTACATGATGGCGATGCACTGGTATCCGGAGCGCCGGCAGGCGCTGGAACGCTCGCTGCTCAATCTCTACCATGACACGCTGATCGAGAGCGGCATCACCGGCTACACGCGCGGCGCGCTCGATCGCGACTACCGCTGGGCGGTGCTCTGGCAGATCACGCGGCCGGTCTGGCAGTGGAGCATCAACATCCCGCCGGTGATCTGGTGGAATAATCTGGAGCGGATATTTGCGGCCGTGGACGATCTGGGCTGCGAGGAGTTGCTGGGCTGATCTCTCGTGCCCCGGACGCTGCGCAGCACGCAGTGATGCGCTGCTGAGCCGGAGCCCACATCCGACTGCAGAATGGGTCCCGGTTCTGCGGCGCATCGCTACGCGCTGCACCGCGCCCGGGACACGCGATCGCGCGAAACTGCTGCGCCTACTCTATCACCGCATGTTCCGGCCCTGCCGCCTGCTTGCGCAGCGTGGCCTTGGTCGAGCCGATCAGCAAGGCGAGCGGGATGGTGCAGAGGACGAAGAGCATCACCAGCTGGTAGTCGTGCGCGAAGGCGATGATCTGCGCCTGCACGCTCACCATCCTGTCGGCCATGGCGCGGCCGGCGTCGGTGGACAGGTTGATCAGGCCCCTGACGTCGGGCATCTGCAGTGCATGGTTGAACGGATTGATGTGCTCGGACAGGATCGCGTAAGTCCGCCGCGTTCCCTGCGTCAGTTGCGCGATCACCACGGAGATGCCGACCGAACTCGCGACGTTGCGCATCAGGGTCAGCATTGCCGTGCCGTCGGTGCGCAACTCGTTCGAGAGCGTCAGGAACGCCACGGTCGAAAGCGGCACGAAGACGAGACCGAAGCCAAAGCCCTGGATGACGCTGACGGTGACGATCTCCGGCACCTGGGTCAAATCGGTCCAGCCGGTCATCTGGAACAACGAGCCCGCGGTCAGCGTCAAACCGGAGATGATCAGCGTACGCGCTTCGACATAGCGCATCATGCGGCCGACCAGCATCATGGCGAAGAAGGTGCCGAAGCCGCGGCTCGCCAATAGCAGGCCGGCGGTGATGATGGGATAGCCGATCACGTTCTGCATGTAGGGCGAGGCCAGCGCCATGGTCGAGAACAGCACGAGCCCCATCACGACCATGAACATGCAGCCGGTGACGAAGTTGCGATCACGAAACAGCGCGAAGCGGATGAACGGCGTCGAGGTCGTGAAGGAGTGCGCGAGGAAGTAGTAGAAGGCGACGGCCGAGACGATGAACTCCGCCAGGATCTCGTTCGATTCCAGCCAGCCCAGCTGCTCGCCGCGGTCGAGCGCAAGCTGCAGCGAGCCGATCGCCACCGCCAGCGCGGCGAAGCCGAACCAGTCGAATTTGAGGCTGATGTTCCGATCCGTCTCGTCCATGAAGACGATCAGCCCCAGCACGGTGATGAAGCCGAACGGCAGGTTGACGAAGAACACCCAGTGCCAGGAATAAGTCTCGGTCAGCCAGGCGCCAAGCGAGGGACCCATGATCGGGCCCATCATCACACCCATGCCCCAGATCGACATCGCCTTGGCGCGTTCCTGCAGCGTGTAATAGTCCAGCATCACGGATTGCGACAGCGGCACCAGGGCTGCGCCGAACACGCCTTGGAGAAGCCGGAACAGCACCATCTGGTTGATGTCCTGCGCGAGTCCGCACAGCACGGATGCCATGGTGAAGCCGGCTGCGCAGATGATGAAGATGCGCTTGCGGCCGAAGCGGTTGGCAATCCAGCCCACCGGGGCCGTCATGATCGCGGCGGCGACGATGTAGGAGGTCAACACCCAGTTGATCTGGTCCTGCGAGGCCGACAGCGTGCCCTGCATGTAGGGCAGGGCGACGTTGGCGATGGTGGTGTCCAGCGCCTGCATGATGGTCGCGGTCATGGCGCAGATCGTCACCATGTTCCGGCGCAGGCCGGGAACCATCAATGCGGGATTAGACTCCGCCATGAGATCAGTCCTTGTCCTGATCTATGTCCTGGCTCGCTGTCGCCGACAGGCCGAGCAGGCCGGCGAGGGAGCGTTTGTGGCCGGTGTCGATGGTGGCGTAGACGCTCATGCCGGCCTTCAGCTTCCGCACATATTTGTCGGTCTCGTCGAAATAGATTCTGACCGGCACGCGCTGCACGACCTTGACGAAATTGCCGGTGGCGTTCTGCGGCGGCAGGATCGCGAATTGCGCACCGGTGCCGGGCGAAAGCGATCCGATCTTGCCCTTGAAGACGTGGTTCGGGAAGGCGTCGACCTCGAGCGTCACGGGCTGCCCTTCGGTGACGTGGGTGAGGTCGCTCTCCTTCGGGTTGGCGTCGACCCAGGGATGGGCGACGTCGATGATGGAGAAGACGGGCGTGCCGGCGGTGACGAACCGGCCGAGCTGGATCTGCTCGACCTGTGTGGCCACGCCGTCCATCGGGGCGCGCAGCACGGTGTGGTCGAGGTTGCGCTGTGCATCGTCCAGCTTGGCTTTCGCCTGTGCGTAGGGCGGGAATTGCTCCAGCGGCAACGCTGAATCGCCGAGCAGCTGCGTCTTGGCGTTGGAGAGTTGCTGCTTGATGTACTGCGCCTGCGCGCCGGCGGTGACCAGCGCATTCGAAGCGTTGTCGAGATCGAGCTGCGAGCCGAAATTGTTCTTCACCAGCGCCTGCTTGCGCTCGACGTCGCGCTGCTTCAGATCGATGCCTTGCTGGGCAAGGTTGAGCATGTCGCCATAGATCTTGATGTTGGCGACGAGATTGTCATAGGTCGTGCGGGTTTGGGCGAGTTGCGCCTTGGCCTCGTCGACCGCGTGGCGGAACGGAACGGGGTCGATCTCGAACAACTCGTCGCCGCGCTTGACCGACTGGCCTTCCTTCACGACCACCTTCAGGATCTTGCCGGAGATATCGGGCGTCACCAGCACCTTCTGCGCGCCGACATAAGCGTCGTCGGTGCCGACATAGCGGCCGCCATGCAGATAAAAGGTGAGGCCGCCGACGACCACGACGAGAGGCAGCACGACCAGAAGCAGGAAACGGCGATAGCGCCGCAGGCCCGCGACCAGACGGCGTCGTGGATCGGTGCCGGCTTTCTTGGTCGGCTTGCCGCCGTCGGTCTTCTGCTCGGGCTGGAACTTGAGGACTTGATCAGCCATAGCGCTGCTCCTTGCGCGCCTGTTCCGCACCGCTGGTCTGGATCGCGGTGCGCACGTTTTCCTTGATGGTTTCGAGCTGGGTCAGCAGGCGATGGGCGTCGGCCGGCGTAATGCCGTCGAGCGCGTTGGCGGTCAGCTCGGACTTCAGACCGCTCATCCGGCCCAACAATTGCCGGCCGGACTTCTTGAGATAAAGCCGCTTGACGCGGCGGTCCGAGGCATCGTGACGGCGCTCGATCCAGTCGCTGTCGCAGAGCTTGTCGATCAGGCGGGTCAGCGTGATCGGCTGCATCTCGAGCAGCTCGGCGAGTTCCGACTGCTTCATGCCCTCGCTGCGCTCGACCTTGGCCAGCACCGCCCATTGCGCGCGGGTGATGCCGAAGCGCGAAGCCTCCTTGTCGGCATAGACGCGCAAGAGGCGGTAGAGTTCGCCCAGCGTGAACAGGAAATTCTGGTCGACGGACCCGCGGGTCATAAGCTTTGTCTCCAATAAGCTTGAATATAATAAGCAAGCTTATGATTATTTCATGCCGGGTTAGCGGGACGCTGTCCCGCAGCAAAAGCATGGCTGACAGCCACTCGGCAGTCGTGCTTTGGGTTCCCCGGCCGAAATGCTAGAAGCGGGCCGCATGACCCTCGCAAAGCCGGCATTTCCCACGCCCGACCATGATCACGGCCGCTGCACCGCGGATGCGCTGGCGCATGCCGAGGCCGTTTGCGAGCAGCGCGCGCAGAAATTCACGCCGATCCGTCGTCACGTGCTGGCGGCCTTGCTCTCCAGCCATCGTCCGCTCGGCGCCTACGAGGTGATCGACGAATTGGCAAAGTCGATGGCGCGGCCGGCGCCGATCACGGTCTACCGTGCGCTCGATTTCCTGATGGCCAACGGCCTCGTGCACCGCATCGAAAGCCGTAACGCCTATCTCGCCTGCGCCGCCCACGACCACGACGCGACCTCGGCGGTGGCGTTCCTGATCTGCGAGCGCTGCGGCCTCGTCGGCGAGATCCCGTCGGCGTCCTTTGCCAAGGACCTCAACGCTGCCGCGCGCAGCTCAGGCTTCGCACCCAAGCTGTCCGTGGTCGAGATCACGGGCGTCTGCACCCATTGTCAGAAAGCTGCATAAAGCAAACAACGGCGCAAAGCCGGTTTTCGGGAAGAGATGTCCTCACCACAAGCCAACCCCTCCGCCGCACGCCCCCTCAGTGCCGGCGCCATCGCCCTGATGCTCATGCTGTGCCTGACCTGGGGGTTCAACCAGATCGCGGTGAAACTGGTGCTGCCGGACATTCCGCCAATGCTGCAGGCCACGATCCGGTCGGCGGGCGCGCTGCCGGTGCTGTTCCTCATCGGCACGTTTCGCGGCGTCAAGTTCTTCGAGAATGACGGCACGTGGAAGCCGGGCCTGATCGCCGGTCTGATGTTCGGTATCGAGTTCGTGCTGATATTCCAGGGGCTACGACTCACCTCGGCGTCGCGCGCGGTGGTGTTCCTCTATACCGCGCCATTCTTCGTTGCGCTCGGCTCCTACCAAGTGCTCGGCGAGCGGCTCGGCGCCTCGCAATGGCTGGGTCTCGCCATCAGCTTTGCCGGCGTCGCCCTCGCGATTGGCGTGCCGCAGCCCAACGTCGATTCGCATGTTCTGCTCGGCGACCTCATGATCGTCGGTGGTGCCGCGCTGTGGGCGGCGACCACGCTGGTTGCCAAGGGGACGCGCTTGCGGTTCGCCGCGCCCGAGAAGGCGCTGGGCTATCAGGTCGCGATCTCGATCCCGATCCTGGGGCTGGCGGCCTGGCTGTTCGGCGAGACCATCACGCACACCCCCGCGCCGCTGTCGCTCGGCCTGATGGCGTTCCAGGCGATCTGGGTGGTTGGAACCACGTTCACGCTTTGGTTCGCTCTCGTGAAGACCTATTCGGCCAGCAAATTGTCGGCTTTTACCTTCATCACCCCTTTGTTTGGCGTGGTCGGTAGCTATTTCATCATGCATGACACCCTAAGCCTGGCGTTCGGGGCGGCAGCCGTCCTTGTAATTGCTGGGCTTTTTCTGGTTAACCGCCCGAGCCAAGTCGCTGCGGCACCGCGCGACGCATTGCTGAACGTCACCAAAACCTGATATTTGGACCCCCATGAACAAGCCCGAAACATCAATCGATTCCGACATCGCGGGGCCCGCGCCGCGCCATCACACCACCCAGGTCAAGGTCGGCGACGTCGCCGTCGGCGGCGGTGCGCCGATCGTCGTGCAGTCGATGACCAACACCGATACCGCCGACATCGACGGTACGATTGCCCAGGTCGCAGCGCTCGCGCGCGCCGGCTCCGAAATGGTCCGCATCACCGTGGATCGCGAGGAAGCCGCGGCCGCCGTTCCGCACATTCGCGACGGCCTCGCCAAGCGCGGTATCACCACGCCGCTGATCGGCGACTTCCACTATATCGGCCACAAGCTGCTCGCGGCCTATCCGGCCTGCGCCGAGGCGCTCGCCAAGTACCGCATCAATCCCGGCAATGTCGGCTTCAAGGACAAGCGTGACACCCAGTTCGCCGACATCATCGAGATCGCGAACAAGAACGACAAGCCGGTGCGCATCGGCGCCAATTGGGGCTCGCTCGACCAGGAGCTCTTGACCAAGCTGATGGACGAGAACGCCGCCTCCGCCAATCCGCGCGACGTGCGCGCGGTGACGCGCGAGGCCATGGTGCAGTCCGCGCTGTTGTCGGCGGCCCGCGCCGAAGAGCTCGGCATGCCCAAGAACCGCATCATCCTCTCCGCCAAGGTCTCGGCGGTGCAGGATCTGATTGCGGTGTATCAGGATCTCGCGTCGCGTTCCGACTACGCCATCCATCTCGGTCTCACCGAGGCCGGCATGGGCACCAAGGGCATCGTTGCCTCCTCCGCCGCGCTCGGCATCCTGCTGCAGCAGGGCATCGGCGATACCATCCGCATCTCGCTGACGCCGGAGCCCGGCGGCGATCGCACCCGCGAGGTGCAGGTCGGCCAGGAGCTGCTGCAGACCATGGGCTTCCGCACCTTCGTGCCGCTGGTCGCGGCGTGCCCCGGCTGCGGCCGCACCACCTCGACCACGTTCCAGGAGCTGGCAAGTTCGATCCAGGAGTTCATCCGCGACGAGATGCCGACCTGGAAGACGAAATACCCCGGCGTGGAAGAGCTCAATGTCGCGGTGATGGGCTGCATCGTCAACGGCCCCGGCGAATCCAAGCACGCCAATATCGGCATCTCGCTGCCCGGCACCGGCGAAGCGCCGGCCGCGCCGGTCTTCGTCGACGGCAAGAAGTTCCGCACGCTGCGCGGTCCCACGATCTCGGCCGACTTCAAGGCGCTGGTGATCGACTATATCGAGCAGCGTTACGGCCAGGGTGCCAAGGTGCCGGTGACCGCGGCGGAGTAAGCTGCGGCCGTCACATCGCTGAATTCGTAGGGCGGATTAGCGCAAGCGTAATCCGCCTTTTTTGCGACGCGAAGTGGCGGGTTACGCTTCGCTAACCCGCCCTACATTGCTACGATGCTCCCAATCAACATTGATCGGGAGACACGCCATGAGCTCACTCGCCGGCAAGCAGGGCCCGCGCTATCGACACATGGCCGAGGACGGCGCGCCCTACGAAACCATCGCGGTCGAAAAGCTCACCCCCATCATCGGTGCGGAAATCTCGGGCGTCGACATCGGCAAGGTCGTCGACGGCGATACCCGCTCCAACCAGCAGATGGACGAGATCCACCGAGCGCTCGCCGAAAACCTCGTCATCTTCTTCCGCGACCAGCACATCACGCCGCAGCAGCATCTCGCCTTCGGCCGCAAGTTCGGCGAGCTGCATTTTCATCCTGCCGCGCCGCACGAGGACGAAGATCCCGCCTTGATGAAGATCTACGCCGACAAGAACTCGCCGCGAGCGAACGGCGAGGGCTGGCATTCCGACGTGTCCTGCGATCTCGAACCGCCGATGGGCTCGATCCTCTACATCAAGCAGTGCCCGCCGCGCGGCGGCGACACGCTGTTCGCCAACATGTATGCAGCCTATGATGCGCTGTCGGATCGCATGAAGGCCTATCTCGATGGGCTCACCGCGCTGCATGACGGTGAGCCGATCTATCGTGGGCTCTACGCGAATTACGGCGTCGCCGACCGACCGTCCTATCCGAGCGCCGAGCATCCTGTGGTGCGGACGCATCCGGTCACGGGCAGGAAGGCTCTCTACGTCAACCGCGGCTTCACCCGCCACATCAACGGCATCCCGCGCGACGAGAGCGATGCGATGCTGGCCTATCTCTACCAGCACGCCGAGAACCCCCTGTTCCAGTGCCGCTTCCGCTGGACCGAGAATGCCATCGCGTTCTGGGACAACCGCTGCACCCAGCACCGCGCAATGTGGGACTACTGGCCGCATACGCGCTCGGGGACGCGGGTGACGGTGAAGGGGGAGCAGCCGGTGTGAGAACGTCGTGGCGTGCTATCGCGGTCTCGCTGATCCCGCTTTTGCTTTCGCCAATGGACGTTGCGCGGGCAGCCAGCGCACCCAAGTTTGCGAAGGCGCGGTCGAGAGCGACCGCGCCGGAGGCATGCGAGCCGCGCAAATTCCGTATCATTGTGGATGTCGGCCACACCCCGGATTCCTATGGCGCGTTGAGCGCGCGCAACGATCCCGAGTTCGGCTTCAACTTCAGGCTCGCGAGACTGGTCACGACCAAACTCAGGCACGAAGGCTTTGCGGCGGCACGGCTTCTCGTCACGGACGGCAAGGCGCGGCCGAGCCTGTTCAAGCGGGTCACTGCCGCGAATGACGGCCGGGCCGATCTCTTCCTGTCGATCCATCACGATTCGGTGCCGGATAAATTGCTCGAGACCTGGGAATTCGACGGCGCGAAGAGCTATTTCAGCGACCGCTTTTCGGGCCACTCGCTGTTCGTGTCGCAGCAGAATTCACGCTTCGCCACCAGCCTGATGCTGGCCCGGATGATCGGCAGGCAGTTGAAGGAGCAGGGCCTGCAATATGCCAGTCAATACACCTTGCCGCTGATGGGCCGTTACCGCCGCCAGTTGCTCGACAAGGATGTCGGCGTCTATCGCTACGACAATCTCGTCGTGCTGTCGCGAACGAGCAGTGCCGCAGTGCTGCTCGAGGCCGGCTCCATCATCAACCGCGACGAGGAAATGGCGATGAACTCGCCGGAGCGTCATGAGACGATTGCCGCGGCCGTGGCGTCTGCCATAGGGGAGTTTTGCGCGAGGCGGTAGGTTGTCGCCATGACGGGCGGTCTACAGCGGCGTCCGCCGATACTCGCGGTTCGCCAGGCTCGCCTCCTCCAGATCCAGATCGCGCTCGATCCGGCGGCGGGTCTCGTCGGTGATCTGGCCGTCGCGCAGGAGATCGTGGATGAATTTTCGTTCGGCGGCGATCAGGTCGCGGGTCAGCGCGGTGCCGGCGGCGGAGACGTCGTGGTGGGTGGGGTCGAGCGAATCGGGGAGCTGACTGATACGGATTTCATGGCGGGCGCGCAGCAGCCGCATCACTTCGTCGGAGACGTCCTTCTCTTCAGTCAGGGCGTCGAGCGATTTCAACGCGGCATCGAGGGCCTGGCGTCTCGCCGCGATCTCGGCCTCGTGCTCGGCGGCATGCTCGTTGCGGCCGGCCTCGGCGACGCCCAGCCAGCGCACCACCGGCGGCAGCGTCAGGCCGACGCCGATCAGCGTGACGAAGATGACGCCGAAGGCCACGAACAGAATCAGGTCGCGATATGGAAATGCATCGCCGCCCGGCAGCGTGAACGGCAGCGCCAGCGCGGCCGCGAGCGACACTGCGCCGCGCACGCCGGTGAAGGCGAGCACGAACGGCCATTGCCAGGGCGGCGACGGGTCACGCTTACGCAGCGACTTACTGAGCATCCGTGGCAGATAGGTTGCGGGATAGAGCCAGGCAAAGCGCGCGGTTACGATGATGACCAGGACCAATGCGGTCGCGATCAGGATGTCGTCGAGCGGGAACGCCTTCGATTTCTCGTAGAGCGCGCGCAGCTGGAAGCCGGTGAGCAGGAACAGCACGCCCTCGATCAGGTAGATCACGAGGTCCCAGAAGAAGATGCCTTGCAGGCGCGTCGCCGACGAGATCAGCAACGGGCCGTTCCAGCTCACATAGAGGCCGCAGGCCACCGTCGCGATCACCCCGGAGCCCCCGATATGCTCGGGCAGCCAATAGGAAACGTAGGGGGTGATCAGCGACAAGGTCAGCTCGACCTGCGGATCCCCGGACCATTTGCGGAAGCGAAGGGAGAGCCAGCCGACGCCGATGCCGAAGGCGATCTCGCTGGCGACGATGAGCAGGAACTCGCCGGCCGCTAGCGGCAGCGAAAAATGCCCGACCATGATGGCGGCCAGCGCGAAGCGGTAGAGGATCAGCGCGGTGGCATCATTGGCAAGCCCTTCACCCTCGAGGATGACCAGGAGACGTCGCGGCATGTTGAGCCGGCGCGCGATCGCAAGCGGCGCCACCACGTCGGGCGGCGCGACGATGGCACCGAGCAGGAAGCCGATGGTCCAGGGCAGGCCGATCATGTAGTGCGTGGCGGCCGCCACCAACGCCGCAGTGAAGATCACGGCGCCGACCGCGAGCAGCACGATGGGGCGCAGATTTTTCCGGAACTCGCGCCAGCTCATGGCGACGCTGGCCGAGTAGATCAGCGGCGGCAGCACCATCAGCAGCACCAGTTCCGGCGGCAATTCCACCGCCGGCATGCCCGGCACGAAAGCGAGGCCGACGCCAGCCAGCATCAGCAGGATGGCAGGGGCGACGTTGAAGCGGCGTGCGGCCAGCGCCACGCCTGCCAGCACGGCGAGCAGGATGAGAAAGGTCTGAAACTTCGCTTCCATGATGGTCTGTCTTGACCCGGAAGCGACTGTTGCGTCAATGCGTGCGGCTCACGCCAGCCGCTCGGCCACCATCCGTCCGATGCGTGCAAAGGCGGCTTCGATCTGCGCCGCGTTCGGCGTGCCGCCCTGGACATAGGCCGCGATCAGGATCGGCGTTTCGGGCTTCGGCCAGGCGACCGCGATATCGCCCGAGGCATCCTTGCCGTTGTTGCCGGTCTTGTCGCCGATGGTCCAGCCTGCGGGCAGGCCGCCGCGCAGCCGGTTCGCGCCGGTCTTGCAGTTCACCATCCACTCCGTGAGCAGGGCACGCGAGGCCGGCGTCAGGGCCTCGCCCACCACAAGGCGCCGCAAATTTCCCGCCATCGCTGCCGGCGTCGTGGTGTCATGCGGATCGCCGGGCGGCGAGCGGTTGAGTTCGGGCTCGTTGTGATCCAACCGCGAGGTGGTGTCGCCGAGCGACCGCCAGAACGCGGTGAGCGCGGCGGGGCCGCCGATCCGCGCCAGCAGCAGATTGGCGCAGGTATTGTCGCTGAGTTCGACGATCGCCTTGCACATGTCGCCGACCGACATCGCGCCGGCCGCAAGGTTCTGCTTGGCGACCGGCGCATACTCCAGCAGATCGGTCTTGCCGTAAGCGATCGTGGCCGCAAGCTTCTCTTCGCCGTGATCGACCCGAGCCAGTACGCAGGCCGCGAGCGAGGCCTTGAAGGTCGAGCACATCACGAAGCGCTCGTCGGCGCGCCAGGTGAGCTTCTTGCCGGTCGCAAGATTCTCCGCATAGACCCCGATCCGCCCGCCGCTCTCACGCTCATAGGTTTCGAGTTCGGGCGGGGGCTCGGCGGCAAGCGCGGGGGAAGCCGCGATCCAGCATAGCGAGGCGAGCAGGGAACGGCGATCGAGCGGCATGGGAGGCCTTCAGGCGAGTGGAGACCAAAAATGTCGTGGATGCTGTATCCGCACCGTCATTGCGAGGAGCGAAGCGACGAAGCAATCCAGTCTGCCTCCTCGGAGGGATTCTGGATTGCTTCGTCGCAAGGGCTCCTCGCAATGACCCAGAATGGGCACCGGGCGCGGCGGATATTGGGCAGCAGAAGTGCTGCGCCTTCACTCCCTCACATCATAACGATACGACTTCGACACGATCTGCCAGCCGTCGGCGAGCTTCATCGCGACCAGGTAATCGGTGAAGAAACGCGGCGGCAGCTGACATCGCACCTTGATGAAGGCGGTCTTGTCGTCCGAACGGTCGATGGTGACGATGAAATCCTCGCGCGGCTTGCCTTCGGCCTTGGCGGAGGCGCGTTTGCGGACGCGGTCGAGCCAGTCGGGCACGGTCAGGACCTGGAGTTCGCCCTTCTCGACCCAGCGCAAGTCAGCGGAGGGATGGAAGATGGCGCCGAGCTTCTCGGCATCGCCCTCGTAAAGCCCGTCGAAATAGGATTGCACGACGGCTTCGACGCTCGAACGGTTCTGGCTCATGGGTCATCCTTTTGAATGATGGCTTGGGCGGAACTTAGTCGTACGCATCGAAATGCGCTATGGGTGTCTCGCTAATCGCGCGAGGGTGTTGGCATGACAGGATCAGAAAATTCGAACGCTCGTATCCTGATCGGCGAATGCTACTGCCGCACCGTGCGGTTCGAAGTGGTCGACGCGTTCTCCTATGCGATGAACTGCCACTGTTCGAACTGCCGTCGCACCACCGGCTCCGCGTTCAAGCCGTTCGCCGGCATCGCGCAGGACAATCTCCGCATTGTCCGGGGTGGCGACCAGAAGATGATTTTCGGCGACGACACGACCCATGATGCCCATTGCGGGCGGTGCGGCTCGCTGCTTTATTCCCGGGTGCGAGAAGGACAATGGGTTCATGTCGCCATGGGAACCCTGGTCGACGCCCCCTCGATCCGGCCGAGCGCCCACATTTTCGTGGCCTCAAAGGTGCCCTGGCACGACATTACGGACGATCTGCCGCAATATCGGGGGCACATCGGGGTTGTCTGAGGGAACCCGGTTCGCCCGCATCGACCGGCGAACCGCGACCGCGCTGGTGCGACAAACTAAGGGGGCTCTCTGGTAGCGCCGGCGCAGCTTTCGTGACCTCCATCACAAGAGCCGGCACCAGATCCTGCTAAAGCGATCCCAAAGGGGCCAGATGGCCTGAATTTCGGAAGTCGTGCCATGCGCAATCTGCTCAGACTTTGCCCGCTTCTCCTCGCTGCCGCGTTGCTGTTCGGCGCCGGACCCGCCTTCGCCGGAAAGCGGGTCGCTCTGGTGCTCGCCAACTCGGCGTATCAGCACGCGCCGTCGCTCGCCAACCCCGTCAATGACGGTGCGGTGATGGCGAAGACACTGAAGGAAGCCGGTTTCGATGTCGTCGATTCCCGGCACGATCTGTCGGCGCAGGAAACGCGGCGCGTGCTGCGCGAGTTCGCCGACGCGACCCGAAGCGCCGACATCGCAGTGGTCTACTATGCCGGCCACGGCATCGAGGTCGAGGGCTCGAACTATCTGATCCCTGTCGATGCCAAGCTCGAGCGCGACACCGACGTCTATGACGAAGCGCTGTCCCTCGACCGAGTTCTGGTCGCCGTCGAGCCTGCCAAGCAGCTCCGCCTGGTGATCCTGGATGCCTGCCGCGACAATCCGTTCGGCAAGACCATGAAGCGCACGGTGGCCTCGCGCGGCATCGGCCGGGGCCTCGCCCAGGTCGAGCCGACCAGCCCCAACACCCTGATCGCCTATTCGGCCAAGGCCGGCTTCACGGCCCAGGACGGTGACGGCGCCAACAGCCCATTTACGGTCGCGCTGTCGAAGCATCTGGCGACGCCGGGTCTCGATGTCCGCCGCGCCTTCGGCTTCGTGCGCGACGACGTGCTCAAGTCGACCGGTAACAAGCAGGAGCCGTTCGTCTACGGTTCGCTCGGTGGTGAGGACGTGCCGCTGGTTCCGGTCAAGGTGACGGCCGCAGCGGCGGTTGCGCCCGCGCCGAACCCGCAGGCCGACATCCGTCGCGATTACGAGCTCGCGCTCCAGGTCGGCAACAAGGCGGCGTGGGCTGCCTTCCTCGCCCAGCATCCCGATGGCTTCTATGCCAGCCTTGCCAAGCTTCAGGTCGAGAAGATAGGTGCCGAGCAGGCTCATGCGGCTGCCACCGAGAAGGCGAAACAGGCCGAGGCAGAACGCGATCGTCTCGCCGCGCTTGGCGCGCAGAAGGATGCACAGGTCAGGGCGGCGGCCGATGCGAAGGCCGCCGAGCAGGCCCAGCTCGCCGCCCAGAAGGCCAAGGAGCAGGCGCAGCAGCAGGCAGCCGCCGCCGAGCAGCAGCGCGTCAACCTCGCCGCCGCTGCGCCGACCAGCACGGCGAGCCCTTCCGGTACCAACGTCGCCTCGCTGACGCCCGCGACCGCGCCGGCCGATCTCAGCCGCTCGGTGCAGACCGAACTCGGCCGCGTTGGCTGCTACTCCGGGCAGGCCGACGGCAACTGGACTACGTCCTCGCAGCGCTCGCTGTCGCAGTTCAACCGCTATGCCGGCACCAAGCTCGACGTGAAGACGGCGAGCACGGACGCGCTGGATGCGGTCAAGGCCAAGCCGTCGCGGGTCTGTCCGCTGGTCTGCGAGCACGGTTTCAAGGCCGATGGCGACAAGTGCACCAAGATCGTTTGCCGTGAGGGCTATGCGGTCAACGACGATAATGAGTGCGAGAAGCAGCGCGCCGCCAAGCCGGCCAAGCCCGCAACGGCGAAGCGCGACGACGGTGATGAGCGTCCCGCCCGTCAGCGTCGTCAGACCGGTGATGCCGCTGCCGGAGCTGCGGGTGGTTATGGTGGTGCGGCTGGCATTGCCGCCGCAGCTGGCGCCAGCCGTCGTTCGGGCGGTGGCCAGATGTTCTGCAACAATACCGGCTGCCGCCCGGTCAACCGTGGTTGCCATCTCGAATATCGCGGCGGTGGCGGTCCCGCCAATGACGCCAATGCCGAGGTCTGCAACTGACAATGCGAGTCGTCCCGGCAGTGCCGGGACGATGTCAGTTCGAGATGGCGCTCGCGGCAATGTTGACCGTCAGCGCCAGCAAGGCCGTGTTGTAGATGAACGACACGATCCCGTGCGCCGTGGCCGTGCGGCGGATCGTCCTGTCGGTGATGCCGACGTCGGAAACCTGCGCGGTCATGCCGATCACGAACGAGAAATAGACGAAGTCCCAGTAGTCGGCGTTGTCTACCTTGTCCCTGCTCGGGAACTGAAGGCCGCCCGGCTTGGCGCTCCGATAATAATCGTGCGCGTAGTGCAGCGCGAAGGTGGTGTGTACGCCGGCCCACGACAGCGCGATGGTGCTGATCGCGATTGTCAGCTCCAGCACGCCCCGATGCGGTGTGCCGAGCTCGGCGACGATCGCGGCGATGCTGGCGAAGGCGCCGGTCGCCGTTACCAGCAGGATCACGAAACGGCCGTCGTCCTGCATCGCGGCTGCGCGCTTGATGTGCTGGTGGTCGTTGCAAAGCATCATTGCGTAGACGAGCACGAGATAGACCGCGATCAGCGCATCCCACCCGAACAGGAGCCGTGTCACCAGCCGGTGCGAGCCAGGCAGCAGCAGGCAGACCAGGACCCCAGCCGCGAGCGCGATGAAGGTCCGCGGCCGTGCATAGATCAGCCGTACCGGCCGCGACATCTTGCGGAAGCGGGCGAGAACGGGATCTTCTTTGCCCTCGGCCGCCATCGGTATCGTCAGTTCTTCCGCTCGGCCACGAACCGCGCGGCGGCTTGCAGCACGGCGGCGCGCTCACCGAAGATCGCGACGGCGCTGTCGGCCCGCGCGAGCAGGTCGCGCACGCGCTGCTTGGCGCCTTCGATGCCGAGCTGGGTGACGAAAGTGGTCTTGCCGAGTGCCGCATCGGCGCCGGCGGGCTTGCCGAGCGCGGCTGCGTCGCCTTCGACGTCGAGCAAATCGTCGGCGATCTGGAAGGCTTCGCCGAGCGCGCGGCCGTAATCGTCGAGCGCCTGATATTCTTTCTGCGAGGCCTGGCCGAGGATCGCGCCTGCGATGCAGCCGTAACGCAAGAGCGCGCCGGTCTTCATCTGCTGAATGCGAGCGACATCGATCGGCTCGTTGCCGCCAAAGCGGCCTTCGCCGGCGAGATCGAGGATCTGGCCGCCGACCATGCCGCCGATGCCGGCGCAGCGCGCCAGCGCGCGCGTCAGCAGCAGCCGCACGTTGGCGTCGCGATGGATCTCGTCGCGGGTGACGATGTCGAAGGCGAGCGTCAACAGTCCGTCGCCGGCGAGGATCGCGGTCGCGTCATCGGTTTTCTTGTGCAGGGTCGGGCGGCCGCGGCGCAGGTCCGAATTGTCCATGGCAGGCAGATCGTCGTGGATCAGCGAATAGCAGTGGATGCATTCCAGCGCGGCGCCGACCAGCAGCGCGGCATCGCGCGGCACGCCGAACACGGCCGCGCTTTCGACCACCAGGAACGGCCGCAGACGCTTGCCGCCGTTCAGGCTGGAATAGCGCATTGCGTCCATCAGCCGCTTGGGCCGGGCGATCTCATCGTGCAGGATGTCGTCCGACAGCAGGTGGCCGAGCAGGGCCTCGGTATCATCAGCGGTCTTGTCCAGACGTTTGGCGAAATCGGACGGGGACGTGCCGGTCATCAAGAAGGGCTCCAGAACTAAAATTCGGCGGGACAATCCTTTATGCGCCCGCCCCAGTCAATCGTTTGGAAGGCCTAAAAAGTGCTGGAAAAGGCCCGAATTATCACAGACTTAATGGCAGGATCCGTGGCCGCTTCTGGTTCGGGGCCGGAAAGGTCGATTTGCGCATCGTCAAAATCCTGCTGGTAGCGCTCGCGGTCGTCTTTCTCGCGCCCTATGTGATCGCGCCGTTCTACCGCTTCGGCCATCCGGTTTCGACGCTGATGGCGTGGCGCTCGCTTCGCGGCGCGCCGATGCAGCGGGAATGGATCGACCTGGCGGCGATGTCGCCCGCACTTCCGCGATCGGTGATCGCAGCCGAGGACGCCCATTTCTGCAAGCATCACGGCATCGATTGGGGCGCGCTGCGCGAGGCGATCGACGATGCCCAGGAGGACGGTACGCCGTTCCGGGGCGCCTCCACGATCACCCAGCAAGTCGCGAAAAACCTATTCCTCTGGCAGGGCCGGGACTTCGTCCGCAAGGCGCTCGAATTCCCGCTGGCGCTCTGGATCGACCTCGTCCTGCCCAAGCCGCGGATCCTGGAGATCTACCTCAACATCGCCGAGTTCGGTCCGCGGGGCCAATTCGGCGTCGAGGCGGGCAGCGCCTATGCCTTTGGCAAATCGGCCGCCGGCCTTTCCCCGCGCGAGGCGGCCCTTCTGGCCTCGATCCTGCCGAATCCGGTCAAACGCAGTGCCAAAACCCCCGGCCCGGGCGTCCGGCGGCTGGCCGGGACCTATGTGGCGAGGGCGCAGGCCAGCTCGCTCGCGACGTGTTGGCAGGAAAATCGCTGATTTTGGGTCCTTTTCGGGCGCATTTTCCGGCCCAAGAGCCTGGAGCCTTTTCCGTTCCAATCGCATCGGAACGGGGCTCTAGATTCTTGTTTTGACGCGTTTTCTTGACGCGTACCGGTATCCACTTCGCTCGAAAACGCTCTAGCTTTGCGGCCAGCCTTCCTCTATAAGCGCGGCCTTGATCGGCATTCAGCTCGCCTCGGATTGCGGGTGCTGAGCCGTCCCTCGCGGACGATGCCCTGATAACACCAATCCCTAGAGGATGTAGAAATGGCTGTTCCGAGAAGAAAAACCTCGCCGTCGCGCCGTGGCATGCGCCGCTCGGCAGACGCCATCAAGAAGCCGACCTATGTGGAAGACAAGGACTCCGGCGAGCTCCGTCGTCCGCATCATCTCGACCTCAAGACCGGCATGTACAAGGGCCGGCAGGTCCTGAAGAAGAAAGAGTCCTGAGTTAAGGACCTTTTTCTCAGGCAGGATCATTTCGCCTGCCTGATTTCGGCCAACCCATGAGATATGACAGTGGCGGCGGCGGAGCTAATGCTTCGCCGCCGCATTGTCCTGTCTGGATATCTTGATCGAGAAGGCCTTTCGCCGATGGTCGGTTTCCCGCTGCTTCTGATTCCGCTCGCGGTCTACAACATCATCGCCTTCCTGATGCCGACCGTGTCCTTCACGGATGTGCTGTTCAAGGTGCCGATGGTGTCAGGCGAGGCCTGGCCGGTCACGCTCGCCGACGTGATGCTGGCGCTTGGTATCGTGCTGCTGCTGCTCGAAGTGGTTAAGGGCGCGCGGCCTGGTTCGAAATTCCTGATGGATCACCTGCTGTCGCTGATCCTGTTCGGCGCGGCCGCCGCCGAATTCGTGATGTGGCCCAAATTCGGCAACTCGACCTATTTCCTGCTGGTGCTGCTCGCGATGGCCGATTTCTTCGGCGGCATTGCCCAGCGCACGCGCCGCCGCGTCACCTATGTCGCCGAGACAACGGTGCCGACGCCGCGCAAGGCCAAACGCCAGGTGGAAGCTCCGGCGGTCGATGCCGTCGCCGAGCCCAAATTCGAGCCGGTGTCCGCGCCGATCTCAGCACCGGTGACGCCGCCCGGGTCCTCGGCACAGTCCGTCGCCGAATCCGTTTTGATGGATCCTCCCGCGCCGAAGCCGGTGCAGAGCGCGTCCTCGCCGGACGTCCCCTCGCCGCATTTGCAGCCGGGCGACGGCACGTCTCCGTCCCCCGACACACCGCCGCGCTGATCGATCTCAAACCACCTGCCGCGTGCGCGCGCTGACGCTTTGCAGCGGGCGCTTGCCGCCATAAGCCGTCTGCGCATCTTCGGAAGAGGCGCGGCGCAGCCGGTTCGCCTGGGGCAGATGTTCGGCATTGGCGATCAACTGGGCGACGAAGCTCGGATCGGGACGCGGCAACGGCGTCTTGTAAACACGTTGCAAAATCGGCAGGAGCGGCACCATGGCCGTGCCTGTGCCGTTCTCCGTCGCGTCCGTTCGATCCGTACTCAACATCGCGATCACCGTTGATCCGGCCGAGCCTGTCGCGTTTCGGGACGCTGGTGCCGGGTGCGTGTCAGTACTCGCAAGGCCTATGCCGGACGGCCCGGTTTGGTTCCCCGGCCCGCAGAAACGTGGTTTCCAAATTGTTTATCAACTTTGCCTAGGGTTGGCGACGAATCTGGCTTTATCCTGTGCCAACTCAGGACTTCCCGCTGTCCCGAAACGAGGCGATCTTGATCCCCGCATTACCGCAAGCCTCTGACATCCTGGCCGCCCTCGGCCAGGCCGTGTTCGCCTGGGACATCGGCAGCGATGCGATCGTCTGGGGCGACCAGGTCGCCAGCGTCTTTCCCGGCATTCCCGCCGAGCGGCTGGCGACGGGCGCCGAATTCGCCAAGCTGATCGAGCCCGCGCCATCGCTGCGCACTGCGGCGCTGACGCAAACCTATGCCGTGCATGGTGCCGACGGCACCCCCTACCGGGTCGAGTACGGCGTCCGCATGAGTGCCGCCGATCCCGTGATCTGGATCGAGGAGACCGGGCGCTGGTTCGCCGGCCCCGACGGCCGCCCGGTGCGTGCGATCGGCTCGGTCCGTATCAACAATGAGCGCCACGCCCGCGACGAGGAGCTGACCAAGCTGGCACGGCTCGATCCGCTGACCGGCGAGCTCAACCGTTCTCACCTGATTGCCGCGCTGGCCGAGGCGATCGAGGAGACCACCCGCTACCGCTCGACCGCGGCCTTCATGCTGGTCGGCATCGACCATCTCGCCCGCGTCAACGACGCCTTCGGCTTCGACGTTGCCGATGCCGTGATCCTCGACATCGCCAAGCGCATCCGCTCGCGCCTGCGTGGCGGCGACGTGCTCGGCCGCTTTTCCGGCAACAAGTTCGGCCTGATCCTGAAGAACTGCACCGTCGACGACATGAACGTCGCCGCTGAGCGTTTCCTTGCCGGCATCCGCGATGAGGTGGTGCCGACCAAATCCGGCCCGGTCTCGGTCACCGCCTCGATCGGCGCGGTCAGCGTGCCGCGCTATGCCCGCAACACCGACGAAGCCGTCAACCGCGCCCATGAGACGCTGGATGCCGCCAAGAGTCGCCGCGTCGGCTCTTTCGCGGCCTGGCGTCCGGATGCCACGCGCGACGCCCAGCGCCGCGTCAACATCCGCGTCACCGACGAGATCGTCACCGCGCTGAACGAACGCCGCATCAAGCTTGCCTATGAGCCGGTGGTGTCGGCCGTCTCGCGCGAGCGTGCGTTTCACGAATGCCTGGTGCGGATGGATCAGGGCGACGGTCAGGTGCTGCTCGCGCCCGACATCGTGCCAGTCGCCGAGCGGCTCGGCCTGATCCGCCTGGTCGATCACCGCGTGCTCGAGCTCGTGGTCGCCGAACTCGCCGCCGCGCCCGACATCAGCCTCAGTCTCAATATCTCGCCTGATACGACCATGGATCCGGACTGGTGGGCGGGGATCGAGTCGCTGATGCTGGCCCATCCCGGCGTCGCCGAGCGGCTGATCGTCGAAATCACCGAGACGGTCGCGATCCAGGACATCGACGATGTCCGCGGCTTCGTCACGCGGCTGAAGAATTTCGGCAGCCGCATCGCCATCGACGATTTCGGCGCGGGCTACACTTCGTTCCGAAACCTGCGCAAGCTCGGCGTCGATATCGTGAAGATCGACGGCGCGTTCGTGCAGAACATCACACATTCCGCCGACGACCGCGCCTTCGTGCAAACCCTGATCGATCTCGCCCGCCGCCTCGACATCAAGACGGTGGCGGAATGGGTGCAGGACGAAGAGGCCGCAGGCATGCTCCGGGACTGGGGTTGCGACTACATCCAGGGCCGCCTGATCGGGCTCGCATCTGGCGAGCGGCCTTGGAGCGCGCCGTCGGATAGCGCGCTGCCGGCGGCAAGCTGAAGTCTTGTAGGGTGGGCAAAGGCGCGTTTGCGCCGTGCCCACCATCTCTCTGAATGACGCGGCGCGAAAGGTGGGCACGCTACGCTTTGCCCACCCTACGAAGCTATGCCCCCTCATCCAGCGCCACCAGCTCGCGTTTCTTGCGCAGTGACGGCAGCAGCGGCGCGATCAGCAGCACCAGTGCGAAGATGAGGCACACCGCCGAGATCGGCCGCTGCACGAAGGTCCAGAGATCGCCCTGCGACAGGATCAGCGATTTGCGCAGATTGTTCTCCATCATCGGCCCCAGCACGAAGGCCAGCACCAGCGGCGCCGGCTCGTAGCCGAGCTTGCGCATGAAATAGCCGGCGATGCCGAACGCGATCATCACATAGACGTCGAACACGTTGTTGCTGGAGCAGTAGACGCCCAGGATCGTGAACAGGATGATCAGGGGGAACAGGATGTTGTAGGGCAGCTTGAGCAGCTGTACCCACATGCCGATCAGCGGCAGGTTCAGGACCAGCAGCATGACGTTGCCGATATACATGCTGGCGACGATGCCCCAGAACAGGCCCGGGTTCTGCGTGATCAGCAGCGGTCCCGGCTGCAGGCCGTGAATGACGAAGGCGCCGAGCAGTAGCGCCATCACCACATTCGGCGGGATGCCTAGCGTCATCAGCGGAATGAAGGCGCCGCCCGCCGCGGCGTTGTTCGCTGATTCCGGCCCGGCGACGCCTTCGATCGCACCATGGCCGAAGCGCTCCGGCGTCTTCGACAGCCGCTTTTCCAGCGCATAGGAGGCAAACGACGCCACCACCGCGCCGCCGCCCGGCAGGATGCCGAGGAAGAAGCCGAGGATGGTGCCGCGGCCGACAGGACCTGCGCTCGCCTTCCAGTCCTCCTTGGTGGGCAGCAGATGGGTGATCCTGGTGTTGATGATGTCGCGCTTGATCGCCTGCTCGGTGTTGAGCAGCACCTCGGCAACGCCGAACAGGCCCATCACCACGGGCACGAGCCCGATGCCGTCGATCAGCTCCATGCGGCCGAAGGTCAGGCGCGGCTGCGCCGTGATGCTGTCGAGCCCGATCAGCCCGAGCACGACACCGATGCACGCCATCAGCAGCGCCTTCGGCATCGAGCCCTGCGTCAGGAAAGTGAGGACCACGAGGCCGAGCACCATCAGGCTGAAATACTCGGCCGGGCCGAACGCGATGGCGACGCTGGCAAGCTTCGGCGCCACCAGCATCAAGGCGATCAGCGCGAACGTGCCGGCAATGAAGGAGCCGAAGGCGGAAATGCCGAGCGCGGGACCCGCGCGTCCCTGCTTCGCCATCTGGTGGCCGTCGATGCAGGTGACGACGGAAGCGGCCTCGCCGGGAATGTTGACCAGGATCGAGGTGGTCGAGCCGCCATACATCGAGCCGTAATAGATGCCGGCCATCATGATGATACCGGATTCCGGCGTCCCCGACAGCGTGACCGGCAGCAGCAGCGACATCGCCGAGATCGGCCCGATGCCCGGCAGCACGCCGACCAGCGTGCCGATAAAGACGCCGATGAAGCAATAGAGCAGGTTGACCGGCAGCAGCGCGACGCCGAACCCATGGGCGACATTGATAAGCGTATCCATAGGGTCAGCCGATCCCGAACAGGCCCGAGGGCAGCTGGATCAACAGCAGCCGCTTGAGCACCCACCACATGCCTGATGGCGCCAGCACTGCGATCGGAATCGCCAGCGTCCAGCGCACGGGATCGATCAGCCGCAACAGCAGCAACATCAACGGGATCGAGGACAGCAGGAAACCGAGCGGCTCCAGAGCAATGGAGAATGCCACGAGACAGCCAATCAGCAGGAGCGGCTTGCTCCAGCGCACATTCTCCCAGCGCGAGGCCAGCGTCGGCGCGCCGTCGGTGAGTGCCGAGACGATGATGGTGCCTGCGAACACGCACATCAGGATGCCCGTGTAGAACAGCACGTAGCCGGAGCCGGGATCGTTGATGGTGCCGAGCTTCAGCTTCACGCCGGACCAGATCACGAAGCCGCCGAGCGCGAGCCCGATCAGCCCGCCCCAGAGTTCGGAGTTGCTGAGGCGGAGTTTGACGTTGGTTTGATTGGTCATCGCGATCTCTCTCGTGCCCCCGACGCAGCAGCACGAATCGATGCGCTGCAGAGCCGGGGCCCATGAGTGTGGACGAAAAGATGGGTCCCGGCTCTGCGGTGCAACGCTGAAGAAGCGCTGCATCGCGTCCGGGACACGCAGGCGGCCTGATCTACTTCTTCGCCAGCCCGAGCGTTTCGATCACCTTGCGCTCTGACTCCGTGACCTCGACGACGAACTTCTTGTAGTCCTCTGTGTTCTTGTAGTTCGGCACCATGTCGTATTTGGCGAGCGTTGCCACGACGGCGGGGTCCTCGACCGCCTTCTTGAAAGCATCGTGCAACTTGGCGACGATCTTTGGATCCATGCCCTTCGGGCCGGCGATGCCGAACGGCGAGTCATAGACCATGGGATAGCCGAGCTCCTTCAGCGTCGGCACATCAGGGTAGTTCGGCGAGCGCGCGCCGGTCCAGACCATCAACAGGCGGAGCTTGCCGG
Source organism: Bradyrhizobium sp. MOS003 (assembly GCF_003020125.1). Classification (GTDB taxonomy): domain Bacteria; phylum Pseudomonadota; class Alphaproteobacteria; order Rhizobiales; family Xanthobacteraceae; genus Bradyrhizobium. The sequence goes on from NZ_PYFW01000001.1 coordinate 554,505, forward strand.
CGTCGACCAGCGGCCGCCAGCCCGTGGAATCGGCCTGCAGCATGGTGTGCTGTCCCAGCACCGCAGCGTTGGTCTCCGCGCCACCCTTGAAGGGGACTTGCGTCAGCTTGATGCCGGCCATCCCGGCGATCTGCTCCATCCCGACGTGGAGCGAAGTGCCGGCACCTGGCGTGGCGTAGGTCACCTTGCCCGGGTTCGCCTTCGCGAATTCCACCACGTCCTTCCAGCTCTTGAACTGGGATTCCGCGCTGGTGGTCACACCGAAGGTGTAGCCGGTGAGATGGACGATGTAGGTGAAATCCTTCGCCGGATCCCACGACACCTCCTGCATCAAAGGCAGGCGGAACACGGTGATCGGAATCTGCGAGATGGTATAGCCGTCCGGCTTCGCGGCCGCCGCCATGGTGGCAGGTCCCACGGTGCCGCCGCCGCCGGCCTTGTTGTCGATCACGATCGGCTGCCCCAGCACCTTCGAGGCGCTGTCGGCGATGGCGCGCATCGAGATATCGGTCGATCCGCCGGCCGGCCACGGCACGATCAGCGTGATCGGCTTGCTGGGATAGTCCTGCGCGCTGGCGACCGTCGAGAGCGATGCGCCCATGACGGCATGCATCGTGGCAAATGCGATTGTCTTCAGCCCGTATCGCGGCATCGAAACTCCTCCCTCGCGGCGGCCTCTTTGCGGGCTGCCTTTTCTCGTTCTTGCGAGGCGATTGTTCCTGAAATCGAGCGAGAAGAAAAGCGCATTACGCGGATCACGGGCGCCGGGCGGTGCGGCAATCCCGGCAGAGGCGGCACATGCGACAATTCGTCGTTTGGTCGTGTGCCGAGAGGCGGAATTTGAGGGGAGCAGAAAGCCGCTACGCCACGCGCCGGACCGTACTCAGCGTCTCGATGGTGCGGCCAACTTCCGATGCGGGGCATGGCCTGCCGAAATAATAGCCCTGCACGGCGGTGCAGCCGCATTCGCGGACGAAGTCGAGTTGTTCCTTGGTCTCCACGCCCTCCGCGGTCGTCTCGACGCCGAGCACGGAGCCGAGGCTTGCGATGGTGCGGACGATGGCAACGCTCTCCGGGCTTTCGCCGAGCGTGCCGACGAAGGAGCGATCGATCTTGATGCGATCGAACGGAAACTTGCGCAGGTAACTCAGCGAGGAATAGCCGACGCCGAAATCGTCGAGGCTGACGCGTACTCCGAGTGCGCGCAGCTGGTGCAGGATCTCGACCGTCGCCTCGCTGTCGTCGAGCAGTGCCGTTTCGGTGACCTCGAGCTCGAGCCGCTCCGGCGGCAGGCCGGCTTCGGCAAGCGCGCTCGTGACCATTGCCACCAGCCCGCGCGACCGGAACTGCACCGGCGACAGGTTCACCGCGACGGTGAGGTCGGGCCATGACACGGCAGTCGCGCAGGCGGTGCGCAGCACCCATTCGCCGATCGGAACGATAAGGCCATCCTCTTCCGCGATTGGAATGAACTCGGCCGGCGAGACGAAGCCGCGCGAGGGATGTTTCCAGCGCAGCAACGCCTCGAACCCGGTGAGCTCGGACGAATCGAGCCGCACCTGCGGCTGGAACACCAGATGGAATTCGCCTGCTTCCAGCGCTCCGCGCAGATCGTGTTCCAGCGCGTGCCGGCGGCGCGCCTCTTCCTCCATTTCGGGCTCGAACAGCTGATAGGCGCCGCGCCCCTTGGCCTTGGCCTGGTACAGCGCGAGGTCAGCGCATTTCATCAACTCGTCGGCATCGAGCCCGTGGTCGGGTGCGATTGCGATGCCGACGGAGACGCCGACATGGATCGACTGATTTTCCAGCGGCGGCGGATGACCGATGACCTCGACCACCCTTCTGGCCAGCTGCTCCGCCGCTTGCGGCTGCGGTCCGCGCTGGAGCACGGCGAATTCGTCGCCGCCGAGGCGCGCGACGGTGTCGTGCTCACCGACATTCTCCTTCAGCCGCGCCGCGACCCAGCGCAGCAGCCGGTCGCCGGCGGCGTGGCCGAGGCGGTCGTTGACGGTCTTGAAATTGTCGAGGTCGAAGCACAGCACGGCCATCGCGCCGCCGGCGATCGCGACCTGGTTCAGTCCCTCGCTCATCTTCTCGCGGAACAGCGTGCGGTTGGGCAGGTCGGTCAACGAATCGTGCTGCGCCATGTGCGCGACGCGCGCCTGGGCCTTGTGACGCTCGGTGACGTCCTCGTAGGTGACGACCCAGCCGCCATGCTCCATCCGCTTGTGATTGAGCTTGATGATGCGGCCATCGCTCAAATGCCGGTGCAGCGTATGCTCGCCCTCGCGCAGCCGTTCGACATAGTCGGCATAGAGCCGCGCGGCTGTGGTGTTCTGATGGATGCCGAGCTCGCAGCTGTGCTCCATGATCTCGCGCATCGAGACGCCGGGCTTCACGATGTCAGGCGAAAGGCCGTACATCTCGATATAGCGGCGATTGCAGACGATCACGCGCAGGCTCGCATCGAGCATGCACAGGCCCTGGCTCATGTTGTTCAGCGCCGCGTCGAAGCGGAGATACTGTTCGCTCAGCTCCCCGATCGCATGTTCGCGCTCGGTGATATCCTCGTAGGTGGCGACGAAGCCGCCCTCGGCCAGTGCACAATAGCGCACCGAGATCACGGTGTCCTCCGCCATGTTCCTGCGCATCGGCGAGCAATCGCGGCTCGCGATCCGCGCGCGGGCGGCTTCGAGGATTTGCTGCGGGCTGTACTCCGAAGCAAACGCGCCGTTGGCCATCGAGCGCTCGATCAGCTCGGCGAGGTGGGTGCCGGGCCTGGTCTCCGCTGGTGACAGTCGGTAGATCCTGCGGTAGGTGGTGTTGCAGATGCGAAGGCGCATGTCGCTGTCGTAGAAGGCGAGCCCGTGCGCCATGTTCTCCAACGCGGCGTCGAGAATGAAATTCTGCTGCCTCAGCGTTTCCTCGTATTGCAGCCGCTCCGTGACGTCCTCGTGCACGGTGACCCAGCCGCCGTCGGGGAGGAAGCGGGAGACCGTCTGCACCATGCGTCCGTCGTAACGCATCACCAGCAGGGCTTTCGTCCTTCTGGTGCGCACGTCCTCCAATCTGGAGACGTGGAATTCGTCGGCAGGCATGCCCGGCAAATTGCCGCGCTCCACCCAATGGTCGAGCACCGCACGATGCGGGACGCCTGGTTTCACGACATCGGGATCGAGATTGTAGAGGCTCAGGAAACGATCGTTGCAGACGACGACGCGGCTGTCGGCGTCGTACATGATGAGGCCGTGCGACATGTTGGCGAGCGCGTGCTGGCTGCGCTCGGTCTGCACGCGCAATTCGGCTTCGAGCCGGGCAAGGCGGGTGACATCGTCGCAGATCGTCATCCAGCCGCCGCCGGGCAGCGGCTTCAGCTCGAGCGACATGACAAGGCCGCTTGCAAGCCGCTGCTCGGTGCGGAACGGCTTTCCGCCTGCGATCTGCGCGATCCGCGACGAATACAGCGTGTCGAGCTGATCCCGGGGAAAATTGCCGCGCACCGCACTATGCGCGAGCACCTCGCGGTAGCTCGTCCCCACCCGCACGATGTCGGCCGACATGTCGAACAGCGATAGATAGCGTTGGTTGACCAGCACGATCCGGTTGTCGGCATCGTAGACGCAGACACCCTGTTCCATGTGGTCGAGCGCAAGCTGGCTCAGCGCGACCAGGGCCTCCGGGCCTTGCTCGCGGCGTGCACCAAGCTCGTTGTCGCGGGTCGAAATCATGGGGTCGGCGGGTCTCGGCGGGCAATAGACTTAACGCAACCTAATTCAACCACCGAGTGTAGCGAAGAGGCCGGAAAATTCCCTTAAGCGCAGTAGTTTACGGAGGGTGACCGGCGATGGAGAGAGACCGCGCAAATGGCGAGCTGACAAAGCGGTAGGATGTAGCTCGGATGAGCGCAGCGATATCCGGAGCGGACATTCCCGCATGTCGCTGCGCTCATGCGGGCTACAGAGCCGGGTTGGCTAGGGGCCGTACAACACCAGTTCCGTATCGGTGAGATCGCCGAGTTGCGGCCGGTGCGGACCTTTGAAATATTTGCGCCCGCGCTGCTCGGTATAAATACCGACCAGGCCGGGAATCGGCCCGTTCGAATCGATCGTCACCGCGATCTTGCCGAGCCGCAGCAGCAGCCGGCCGATACGGCCTGCACAGAGGGCGTATTCAGCAGCACTGCGGCAATAGATCAGCTTCATCGCAGGGGGCGCGAGGAAGCCGCGGCGGATGCGCACCGGTTGCAGGATGAAGGGGAATGTTCCCTTCGGCGTTCGGCACACGAGGCTGAGGCAATTATAGCGCGCGTGCCGCGTCAGCAACTCGGTTTCGGCTTCGGACAGCCCCTCGATCGTCTTGGCGTGAGGCGAGATGACCTCGACCTCGCTCCAGCGCGGTGGACGCGCCAGGGCAGGCACCGAGAAGAATATGCCGCGGCAATAGGCACGAAAGCCCTGCGCTTCGATGATCGGCCAGGTCCACGTTGCCGGGCTGATGTTGAAATAAGTCACTTCCTTGTGCCGCTGCGCGATCTTGGTCAGCAGCGGGGCATAGTTGCGGTAGGCCGGATCGACATACCAGCTCGACAGATTGCACTGGATGTTGGTCTCTTCGCCGTTCTTCCGCGCCGTGTAAATCAGCAGCAGCACGCCGACTGGCGTGCCGTCACTTTCGAGCATGTAGCCGAAGCGGGGATAGCCCTCCGGGACGGACCGGAAGGCCTGCCGGCGCAGACCCTGAATCCAATAGTTCCGTGAGCGGCCGACGAAGCCGCGCGTCAGCAGGTCCGCGACCGCTTCGGCGTCGGCCTCGGTGATCTCGCGGCATCGCACCTTGGTGTGAATCACGCTCGTCTTACCCGTGGAAATGGCAGGCCTCGTTCGGTCTATTGTTTCAGCATGGTCTTTTCGGAAGGCCGCTTCGCACTTTTGCCGACGCCGGCCTTCGGATCCGGATCATGCCGCTAGCGCCAGCCTTCGACGTGGGCGTCGGCCGTGACCTGCGGCTGCAGGCCCACGATGTCCCGCACCTTGGCGGGCCAGGCGGAAAGGTCGGTGCCGTGAGTGTGGAACATGGCGACCGCCAGCCGGTCCATGCCGAAGGCGACGCAGCCGGTGTGGGCCGGCTCGCCATCGGCATCCTGGATTCCCCAGGTCGTGCCGAAATGCTCGCGGTGATAATTGAAGCTCATGCAGGCGGTCGGCTGCTCTTCCGAGCGCAGCGGAATGAGAAGTTCGAACTTGAGCTGCTGCTGTTTCTGGCTCACCGCCTTCATCTGGCCGACCCGGCCGAAGAAGGGATCGCTGGCATAGTCGACACGGAAGGCGAGGCCGAGATCGGTCGCGATTTTCTGCGCGCGCACCATCCAGCGGTCGCGGAAATCAGCAACGTCGTCGCCGGTGCCGATGCAGACATATTCGCGCATCCGGAACGATTGCAGACGGTCAAGATGCTTGGAAGGCTCGCGGCGGAAGCAGTCAGCGGCGACATCGAAGCGCAGGCCGCCTTTCGGCAGGGGTCCGCGGCTCGCCGCGATCGGATAGACCGGATAGCAAGCGGCGGGCGACAGCACGAGGTCGGCGGGGGACAGCGAGGTGGTCCAGTCGCCGCCGGCATCGAAGCGGCTCACCGCGGCGTTGATCTCGCGTTCGGTGCCGTGCAGGCCGCAGACACAGCCGAGCAGGTTCGGGAAGCTCTTGAGATAGCCGGATTTTTCCAGCTGGGCCCGGCTCATCACCGGCGGGAAGCGCATCACCTCGGTGCCGCTCTCGCGATGGCTGGTGATCAGCGCGGCGAGCTTCTCGACGACGCCTTCATAGAGTGCGGTGCGGGCGTAGACGCCGTCGGCGCCCATGCGGTGGAACAGCTTGTCGGCGAGATGATCGAGCGGATCGATCATTTGCGGCGCGGTCGCGGGCGAGTCGGAGAGAATGGCAATATTCATGGCGCGAGATCCTGCTATTTCGAATTTGTTGTTATTGATTCAGTCGCGAAGGCTTGTCGGCACGCCGCTCATCAGAGTCGATGTCGCGGCATTGGCCAGAATGCGGTCGTTGTTGATCATGATCGGAGATGACAGCACGTCGCGGAGGTGCCGGCCCATGGTGAACTCGCCGTCGTTGCGGTAGCCGGAGAGGCCGGCTGTGCGCATCGCATGCATCACGGTCTCGACCGCGAGCTCGGAAGCCTGCACCTTCAGGAGCGTGATCGAGGATTGGAAGTCGAGCGAGCTCAGCGCCCGCTCGTCATGCTCGGCACGGGCGAAGGCATCGATATTGGCCGACAGCAGCGCGCGAAGCTTCGCCAGCGACATCTTGGCAGCGGTGAAATGCGCCGCGGCCGGCGGCATCTGGCCCCCGGAGCTGCGGGCCGCCTTGCGGATGAAGGCCTGCGCGCGGGTCACGGCTGCGGCGGCGATGCCGGTCCAGGCCGACGACCAGCACAGATGCGCGAACGGCGTCATGGTCTGGGCGTGGATCTTGTCATAGGATTCAGGGAAGACGCGATCGGCGGGGCAATCCACCTTCAGCTCGAAGCCGGTCGAGCAGGTGCCGCGCATGCCGAGCGTTTCCCAGCCCAGCGTCCGCTTCAACGAGTAATCGTCCTTGGCGAGCGCCAGCAACACCTGGTCGGAGGCGGCGGCCTCGGTGGCGCGGCGGGCGATGGTGACGAGGCCGTCGGCTTCGGCGCCATAGGAGATGACGGTGGCGTCACGCACCAGCGAAACGGTGTCGCCGGCGTGGTCGACGGCAGCGGCGCTGGCGCGGATGTTGCCGCCGTTCTGGCCCTCCGTGGTGGAGGAGGCGAGCAGCCACTGGTCGCGGGCGACCCGGCGCATCATGGTTTCCATCCAGGGGATGCCGTGACCGTGCCGGATGACGCACGCAACCTTGGTCTGGTGCATGGCGTAGATCATCGCCGTCGAGGCGCAGGCGCGTCCGAGCGTGTAGCAGATGTCGGTAACGTCGTAGATGGAGGCACCGAAGCCGCCGAACTCGACCGGGATCATGACGCCGAGCAGCTTCTGCTCGCGAGCGACCTCGAAAGCCTTGTGCGGGAAGCGGGCATCGCGATCGACCCCGTCTGCGTCGGCCGCGGCCGCTGCGGCGGTCCGGGCGGCGCGCTCGATCAGAGAGGGACCCTGCTCGAGGAAGCTTGTTTCCGCTTCGTCGACAGTGAGGACTGCTTCACGCACGTTCATACTCGTCCGCCTCCGGTTTGCCGTTCGAGATCGCCGGCATCATTCGCGATGCCGCCGGCGATCTTCCGGTCATCTTTGCTTGTGAGATGAGGCTACGGATTTAATTCAAATTCGTCGATGAAATAGAGGGTAAACAAAGCCCAATTCCGAATGAACAGTTAAGGTCCGGTTGTTTGCATCCGCCGTTTTTCCGGCATCGCGTTAGGAATCTGCAAGAGGGTCGAATTCCGGACAATCTGAGTCATCGTTTACTAAGAAACCTGAAGTATTGGTGTCGCCCATTGCGGGACCGGCAGGCCGTGCCCATCGTAAGCGGCAAGCCGGTGCGACCTTTGACAGACAGACGGGAATTTGCCGATGCAAGCCTTTGATACCGAATTGCGCAATCGCATCATCAAGCTGGTGAAGGGTATCCTCGAACAGAATTCTCTCACCGCTGACGTCACGCCGTCCGCCAAGCTCGTCGATGCCGGCCTGACTTCGATGGATATGGTCAATCTGATGCTCGGCGTCGAAGCCGAGTTCGACTTCACCATTCCACAAGCCGAGATCACGCCGGAGAATTTCCAGTCCGTCGAGACGCTCGAGCGGATGGTTGCGACGCAGTTGCAGCTGGCGAACGCTGCATAACTCTCTGCTGTTGTCCCTGCGTGCGCAGGGACGATACTGAGTGTGGGGCCTGCGCGCCCCTCACACCACCGGCATCGCCCCACAACCCCCGTTCCAAAACCGCCGCAAAACTGGCATAGCTTAACCATGTCGCAAGTTGCGAACAGGTGGAGCAGGTATGACGCAGGCGGTATTGGGCATCATCGGCGGCTCGGGCATTTACGACTTGCCAGGCCTCGAGGGTGCGCGCGAAGAGGTGATCGAGAGCCCGTGGGGCGAACCGTCGGCTCCCTTGAGGCGCGGCACGATCGCTGGTTTGCCGATCGTGTTCCTGCCGCGGCACGACAAGGGCCACCGTCTCTCGCCCTCTGACATCAACTATCGCGCCAATATCGACGTGTTGAAGAGGGCCGGCGTCACTGACCTGATCTCGCTGTCGGCCTGCGGTTCCTTCAGGGAGGAACTGCCGCCGGGCACCTTCGTTCTAGTCGATCAGTTCGTCGACCGCACCCACAAGCGCGAGAGCTCATTCTTCGGCCGGGGCTGCGTCGCGCATGTGTCGATGGCGCATCCGGTCTCCCCACGTTTGCGCATTCATCTGGCCGCGGCCGCCGAAGCTGAAAGCATCGCGATCGCGCGTGGCGGCACCTATGTCTGCATGGAGGGGCCGCAATTCTCCACCTATGCGGAGAGCATGACCTACAAGACGCTGGGCTATTCCGTGATCGGCATGACCAACATGCCCGAGGCGAAGCTCGCGCGCGAGGCGGAGCTCTGTTACGCCACGGTGGCGATGGTGACGGATTTCGACTGTTGGCACCCCGATCACGATGCCGTCACCGTGCAGGATATCATCCGCGTGTTGACGTCGAACGCCGACAAGGCCAAGGCCCTGGTGGCGCGGTTGGCAAAGGATTTCCCGCGCGAGCATGAGCTGTGCCCGATCGGCTCCGACCGTGCGCTCGACACCGCGCTGATCACGGCGCCCGAGGCGCGCGATCCCGAGCTTCTGAAGAAGCTCGACGCGGTGGCCGGGCGGATCCTGCGCGTGAACTGAAAGGCAGAATGCCATGAAGGTCGACGGCAAGCATTTCCGCAGCATCTGGCGCGAGCCTGACGGCTGGACGATCGGTGCGATCGACCAGCGCAGGCTGCCGCATGAGTTCGTCGTCGCGAAGCTGACTTCGTGCGAAGACGCAGCCGTCGCAATCCGCGACATGCTGGTGCGTGGCGCGCCGCTGATCGGTGCGACTGCCGCCTACGGCATGGCGCTCGCCATGCGCGAGGACGCCTCCGACGCCGGCCTGAAACGGGCCTACGAGACTCTCGTGGTGGCGCGGCCGACTGCGATCAATCTGAAATGGGCGCTGGACGAGATGCGCATGGCGCTCGCGCCGATCGATCCGCTGGAGCGGGCCGAGGCCGCGTATGCACGGGCCGACGAGATCGTCGAGCAGGATGTCGAGATCAACCGCGGCATCGCCGGCAACGGCCTGAAGCTGATCGAGGCGATCGCATCGAAGAAGCCGGGCGAGACCGTCAACGTGCTGACCCATTGCAATGCCGGCTGGCTCGCCACCGTCGATTGGGGCACGGCGACCGCACCGATCTATCTGGCGCATGAGCGCGGCATCAAGGTCCATGTCTGGGTCGACGAGACGCGCCCGCGCAACCAGGGCGCCTCGCTCACCGCCTGGGAGCTTGGCCATCACGGCGTGCCGCACACGGTGATCCCCGACAACACCGGCGGCCATCTGATGCAGCACGGCATGGTCGATCTCGCCATCGTCGGCACCGACCGCGTCGCCGCCAACGGCGACGTCTGCAACAAGATCGGCACCTATCTCAAGGCGCTCGCCGCCCACGACAACGGCGTGCCGTTCTATGTCGCGCTGCCGTCGCCGACGATCGATTTTGCCGTCCATGACGGCATCCGCGACATTCCGATCGAGCAGCGCAGCGGCGTTGAGGTCACCGACATGACCGGCCGCACCGCGGATGGAAGGCTGGAGACGGTGCGCATCGTGCCCGAGGGCTCGCCGGTCGCGAACTACGCGTTCGACGTGACGCCGGCACGGCTGGTGACCGGCCTCATCACCGAGCGCGGCGTGCTGAAGCCCGACCGCACCTCGCTCGCGGCTGCATTTCCGGAGCGGAGCGCTGCTGCTGCGGAGTAGGCTGTGCCTTCGCCGAGGTGTCGGCCATAACCGTCATTGCGAGCGCAGCGAAGCAATGCAGAGTCCCTCCACGGAGACGGTCTGGATTGCTTCGCTGCGCTCGCAATGACGAGTCTGTTGAAACGGCGCCTCCCTGTTGCGAAAAGGCTTAGCCCAGCTTCAGCCCCGTCGCCACCTCGAGCTCGGCGATGGCTTGCGCGCCACTGGCCACCTTGATCGTGGTCATGCCCATCTCGCGCGCGGGTTTCAGATTGACGCCGAGATCGTCGAGATAGACGCAATTGTTCGGATCGACCTTCAGCGTCTCGACCATCAGCCGGTAAATGCGCGGGTCGGGCTTGCGCAGGCCGATCTTGGCGGACTCGATAACATGATCGAAAAACACCATGACTTCGGCGATATAGAGGGAGCGCCCGGTCATGCTGCCGATGGCATTGGCAGGCAGATTGTTGGTGATGCAGCCGGTCTTGAATTGCGCCTTGATGCGCTTCAGCGCTTCGACCATTTCAGGGCGCAGATGGCCCTGCAGCAGCGGCAGCACGTCGCGGCCGCGTACCTCCGCGCCGAGTGCGAGCGATTCCGTGGCGAACAATTCGTCGAAGGTATCGATATCGATCTCGGCCCGCTCGAACTTGGCCCAGGCGTTTTCCAAATGATTGGCGGCGTTGGTCCGACGGATGATGTCGACGGGCAGCCCGCGCTCGGTCTCGAATCGCGCGAACGCCTCGAACGGCGAACTCGTCAGCACGCCGCCAAAATCAAAGATCACAGCTTCGATCGCCACTGTCCTGCCCTCGTCAATTCCTTTCCAAGTGGGCTAGCATGCGCTATCGGCAAGGACCAGTCCGAAGCGGTCTGCCGCCGCCAATCCGAAGCGTGTTCCCATGAAGAAGCTTGCCACGTTCATCACGACTGCGCTGCTGCTCGCCACGCCCGCTCATGCCATCGTCGGCGGCGGCACGCCGCAGGCCGATGGCGTGGCGCGCGCCGTCGTCACCATCGTCGGTTCGCGGGGAAATTCCTGCACCGGCACTCTGATCGCGCCGAAGATCGTATTGACCGGCGCTCACTGCGTGCCGCCGGGCGCGGACTACAAGATCGTCGATCGTAGCGGTGGCGAACCTCAATTGTTGAACGTTCGCACCATCGCCATCCATCCGGGCTACAAAGCACAGGTGCATCGCGCCGGCGCCGACGTGGCGCTGTTGCAGCTGGAAATTCCACTCAAGGGAAAATCGACAGTGCCGGTCGGTACGCCGAACATTCCGATCCGGGTCGGTAGCCGCTTCGTCATTGCCGGTACCGGGGTCACCGTACGCGGTGATGGCAGGAGCGGCGGGGCCACGCGCATCGCAGGCCTCGTCGTCACGGGCCAGCCCGGCACGCTTCAGATCCGCCTGGTCGATCCCGTAACCAACGGTGTTCGCGACGGAATTGGAGCTTGTACCGGCGATTCCGGTGGTCCCGTGTTCGAGGACAAGCCGAACGGCGCCGTGCTTGTCGGGGTCATCAGCTGGGCAACGGGACCGAGCGCCGGCGATGGCTGCGGCGGATTGACCGGCGTCACGCCGCTCACGCTCTATCGCGACTGGATCGTGCAGACCGCGCGGAGCTGGGGTGCGGCACTGTGATTTGACCGCGACTTGATCTATGTCATTTTGAAGCGGAAGCGCGGCGGGTGATCATGCCTGCCGCGGAGGAAACGCGCCGTCCGTCAAGGACGGCCATAAAAACAAGCAAGGCATAGAAGCAACAATGAATGTCGCTGTTCGCAGTCACGCCACGGCCAAACAGGCTTCTGAGCATTTCGACGTGCTAATCGTCGGCGCCGGCATCTCCGGCATCGGCAGCGCCTATCACATCGACAAGCAGCTTCCGGGGACGAGCTACGTGATCCTGGAAACGCAGGCGACGTTCGGGGGCACCTGGAGCACGCATCGCTATCCCGGCATTCGCTCGGACAGCGATCTCCATACGTTCGGCTACAGCTTCAAGCCCTGGGTGGGCCCGCCGATCGCGACCGCCGAAGAAATCCTCGCCTATATGAAGGAGGTGATCGACGACAACGATATCGCACGGCACATCCGCTACAAGCACAAGATCAATTCCGCCAGCTGGTCGAGCGAACAGAATCTCTGGACCATCGAGGCCGTGACCACAGACACCGGCGAGGCCAGGACCTTCACCGCGAACTTCCTCTGGATGTGCCAGGGCTATTACCGTCATTCGGAAGGCTACATGCCGGAATGGAAGGGCGCCGACCGCTTCAAGGGCCGCATCGTCCACCCGCAGACATGGCCCGACGATCTCGACCTCACGAATAAGAAGGTCGTCGTGATCGGCTCGGGCGCCACCGCGGCAACGCTGGTGCCGAACATCGCGGACAAATGCGCGCATGTCACCATGCTGCAGCGTTCGCCGACCTATTTCCGGCTCGGCCGCAACGCCATCGAGATCGCCGAGGAGTTGCGCCGGCTTCAGGTCGACGAGGCCTGGATCCACGAGATCGTTAGGCGCAAGATATTGTTCGAGCAGGATGCGTTCACGAAACTCTGCCTGTCCAAACCCGAGCAGGTGAAGAAGGAGCTGATCGGCCAGATCAGCGCGGTGCTCGGCCCAGACTACGATGTCGAGACGCATTTCACGCCGACCTACCGGCCGTGGCGGCAGCGCATCGCCTTCGTGCCGGATGCCGATCTGTTCAAGGGCATCGCCAGCGGCAAGGCCTCCGTGGTCACCGACGAGATCGAGTCCTTCGTCGAGAACGGCATTCAGCTCAAATCCGGCAAGCTGCTGGAGGCCGATGTCATCGTCACCGCGACCGGCTTCAATCTCGCAGCGCTGGGCGACATCGCCTTCGAGATCGACGGCAAGCCGCTGGCCTTCGGCGACACCGTCACCTATCGCGGCATGATGTTCACGGGCGTTCCGAACATGGTCTGGGTGTTCGGCTATTTCCGCGCCAGTTGGACGCTTCGCGTCGATCTGGTCGCAGATTTCGTCTGCCGGCTGCTCGGCCATATGAAGGCGAAGGGCAAGAAGAAGGTCGAGGTGAAACTGCGCGCCGAAGACCACAACATGCCGATCCTGCCCTGGATCGATCCGGAAAACTTCAACCCCGGCTACATGATGCGCAACATGGACCTGTTGCCCAAGCGCGGCGACAAGCCGGAATGGCAGCACAGCCAGGATTACTGGACCGAAAAGGACGAGATCCCGAAGACGGATCTGGATGACAAGGCGTTCGTTTACGGCTGAGGGCGCTCGTGGGTGAGGGGTCGTGTGGCGGGCGGCGCTCGCCACATACTCCGTCGTTTGCAGTGTTGGTGGCGTCCCAACTCACTCTCGGCGGCTCACGAATTCCTCCGCGTCGCGTTCGCCGCAATCGCTGCCGCGGCCGTGCGGTTCTCCACGCCGAGCTTGGCGTAGATCTGCTCGAGATGCTTGTCGACCGTGCGCGGGCTGAGGCCCAATATCTGCGCGATGTCGCGGTTGGTCTTGCCCTTGCTGAGCCAGGCCAGCACCTCGCCTTCGCGGGTGGTGAGGCCGAGCTCGCTGGTGAATTCGGGGGGAAGCGCGGTGCCAGACTCCCTGGATAGCCGCAGTAGAAACTCGTTCGGCGCGGTTTCGCCCATGTAATAGAGCCGGAGCTGCGGATTGTCCGGCAAGGAAGCCGCCTGGGATTTCGAGCTGCCCTTGGCCCTGGCCTGCTCCAGCCATTGCAGCAGCGATGGCGGCAGGACGAAGTCGTCGGCTTGCGCGCCGTGATGGTCGGACAGCAGCTTCTGCGCCTGCGGCGTTGCCCACAGCAAATTGCCCTGGCGATCGACCGCGAACAGGAAACGGCCGGAGACGTCGAGCGCGGCGCGCGCGCTCTGCGTCAGGCGGGCATTGCCGAGATGGACGCGGATGCGCGCCAGCATTTCCTCGATCACGATCGGCTTCGTCACGTAATCGACGCCGCCGGCCTCGAGCCCGCGAACGATATGCTCGGTATCGGCGAGCCCCGTCATGAAGATCACGGGGACATTGGCAAGGCCCGCATCGCGCTTGAGCCGGCGGCAGGTCTCGAAGCCGTCGATGCCGGGCATCACGGCATCGAGCAGAATGATGTCGGGCGTGATCTGGTCGATGATGCGTATCGCCGCCGCGCCGTCCAGTGCCACCATCACCGTCATGCCGGCGCCGTCGAGCGCGTCGGTGAGCAGCCGCAGCGTCTCGGGAGAGTCATCGACAACGAGCGCGACGTCGCGCTTCTTCGACTCAATGTTCATGCGCATGCAACGTCTTCAAGGTAGCCATGTACTGGTCCAGATCGAAGCGGTCGACCAGCGACCGCATCTGTGCGACGAAATCGGCATGTTCAGGGTGCTCGTTGCCGATCTCGTCGAGCTTCAACTGGATGCCCCTGACGTAGCCGATCTGGCCGAGGCCGATCAGGGCCTCGATATGCCGCGACGGGGGCCTTGATCCGCTTTCGGGGTGCCAGAACGATACCGGAAGCTCGTCCGAGCCATATTGCCATTCGATCTTGAGGAGCTGGCGGACCGTCTCCAGCAGCCGCGGGATGTCGATCGGCTTCATCAAATAGCCGTCGTGGAAGGGCTGCGCCAGCGGCGCCCCGTGAGCCTCGATCGCGCTGGCCGACACCATCAGGATACGGGCCTGGTGATGGCCGTTCGCCCGCAAGGCCTCGGCGACAGCCCAGCCGTCCATGGCGGGCATCGAGATGTCGAGCAGAAACAGGTCGGGCCGGCAATGCTGAGCCAGCGCGAGGCAGCCGGGGCCGTCGGGCGCGCTGAGCAGGATGAAGCCGAGCGGTGTCAGCACCTCGCGCAGCAGGTCGCGATGCACGGGATCGTCGTCGGTGATGAGGATGGTCTTGCGCGCGCCGTGATAACCGGAGATCGGCGCCTCCACCGGCGCGATGCGCCGCGGATTGGTGACCTCCGACAGCAGGATCTTGACTTTGAACGTCGAGCCGGTGCCGACGGTGCTCATGACCTTGATGTCGCCGCCCATCACTCCGGCGAGCAGTCGGCTGATGGTCAGGCCGAGTCCCGTTCCGGTTTGCGGCTGCGAAACACCGAGCGCACCGCGCTCGAACGGAGCGAAGATGCGTTCGAGATCGTCGCCCTGGATTCCGGGACCGGTGTCGGTCACCTCGAACTCCGCGACGGGGCTGCGATAATGCACGACGAACTGCACGCTGCCGGTCTGGGTGAACTTGATGGCGTTCGAGAGCAAATTGATCAGCACCTGGCGCAGCCGCTTCTCATCGGCGTAGACCACGAGCGGCAGATACGCCGGCCGCCTGAACACGAAGTCGATGCCCTTGGCGGCGGCCTGCAGGCGGAACATGCCGACCAGCTGGTCGAGGAACTCGCTGAGGCGCACTTCGTCGCGCGACAGATACAACCGCCCGGCCTCGATCTTGGAGATGTCCAGAATGCCGTCGATCAGGCCGGAGAGGTGATCGGCGCTACGACGGACGACGCGGACCTGGTCACGCGGCTTGGTGCTCAGCGTCGTGTCCTGCTCCAGCAGCTGGGCATAACCGCTGATCGCGTTCAGCGGCGAGCGCAGCTCGTGGCTCAGACCGACCACATAGCGGCTCTTGGCGAGGTTGGCGGATTCGGCGACCTCCTTGGCGCGCTGCAGCTCGGCGTCGGTGCGCTTGTGCGCGTCGATCTCCTGAATCAGCAGCGCCGTCTGCCTTCGGGTCTCCTCCTCGGCGGCGCGGCGGCTCTGCTGTGCCAGCACGAACAGCCAAGCCACCACGCCGATGATGATGCTGAGCGAGAAGAACACTTTCCAGAGCACGTTGGAGACGAGCGTGTTCTCGCCATGGACGCTTGCCGAGGTCTGCAGATAGATCAGGCCCAGCACCAGCGCGACGAGACCGGCGGAGACCACGAACACGCCGACATAGTGGCCGAGTTGCGAATTGATGCGCGCGTAGATCGGCTGCGGCATCAGCTTGCCCAGCGTCTCCGATATCTGCGCCTGGATCCGCGCATGCGGCTTGCAGAGATCGTGGCATCGGGCATCCAGTGAACAGCACAAGGAGCAAATCGGCCCGGCGTAAGCGGGGCAGGAGGCCATGTCCTCCGGCTCGAACGAGTGCTCGCAGATGCAGCACTGGATCGCCTCGAGGTTCTGCCAGCTTCGCTTCGGCTTTCGCGCGATGTAGTACTTGCCGTCCGTGGCCCAGGCGATCAACGGTGCGACGATGAAAGCAACCGCGAGCGCGATGAAGGCCGACAGCGCCTTCGCGGTAGGCCCGAACAGGCCGTAGAAGGCGCTGATCGAGACGATGGTCGCGATCGTCATCGCGCCCACGCCGACCGGATTGACGTCGTAGAGATGCGCGCGCTTGAACTCGATCTGCTGTGGCCGCAATCTAAGCGGCTTGTTGATGACGAGATCGGCGACCAGCGCCCCGACCCAGGCGATCGCGACGTTGGAATAGAGCGCCAAGGTTTGCTCGAGTGCCTTGTAGACGCCGATCTCCATCAACAGCAGCGCCACGATGACGTTGAAGACCAGCCAGACGACGCGGCCGGGGTGGCTGTGGGTCAGGCGGGAGAAGAAGTTCGACCAGGCGATCGAGCCGGCATATGCGTTGGTGACGTTGATCTTCACCTGGGACAGGATCACGAACGTGCCGGTCAGCGCCAGTGCGAGATCGGGCTGCGACAGCACGTAACGGAACGCTTCGAGATACATATGCGCCGGCTCGGCGGCCTCTTCGGGCGGCACCCCATGGCTGAGCGCGAAGAAGGCGAGGAACGAGCCCGCCAGGAGCTTCAGGGCGCCAAGCACGATCCAACCGGGGCCAGCGCTCATCATCGCTATCCACCAGGAGGCCCTGGACGCGCGGCGGTCGCGCGGAAGGAAGCGCAGGAAGTCGACCTGCTCGCCGATCTGCGCCACCAGCGAAAACACCACCGAGGCCGCGACCCCGAACAGCAGCAGGTCGAAATGCCCGTTGAGATCGCCGTGCTCGCCCGAGAACTTGCGCCACTCCGTAAAGGAGTGCGGATTGTGCCAGGCGATTGCCGCGAACGGAATGATGTGGAGCACGATCCACAGCGGCTGCGTCCACAATTGGAAACGGCTGATCAGCGTGATGCCATAGGCCACCAGCGGGATGATGACGACCGCGCTGATGAGATAGCCGACCGGCCGCGGAATCCCGAAGCACATCTCGAGCGCGGAGGCGAGGATCACCGCCTCGATCGCAAAGAAAATGAACGTGAAGGAGGCGTAGATCAGCGAGGTGACGGTCGAGCCGATGTAGCCGAAACCGGCGCCGCGCGTGAGCAGGTCGATGTCGATGCCGCATTTGGCGGCATAATAGGCGATCGGCATGCCGCAGCAGAAGATGATGAGGGAGACCACGAGGATGGCGGCAGTCGCGTTGGTGACGCCGTAGTTCAGGGTGATGGTGCCGCCGATCGCCTCCATCGCCAGGAACGAAATCGCGCCCAGCGCCGTGTTGGCGACCCGGGCGGCGGACCAGCGCCGCGCGCTCTTGGCGGTGAAGCGCAGCGCATAGTCTTCCAGCGTCTGGTTGGCGACCCATTGGTTGTACTGTCGCCTGACGCGGTCTATTCGCTGCCGCCCTGCCACGCTTTACCCCACTCCCGATACGGACCTGGATCCCTCGCAAATTCCGTACCAAAGCCTACGTCGGCATTTTGCGGTGCAGTATACGCGATCTTGCGTATGCTTCCGCCACCCGGATCCGAGCCATCCTCATGGCACCAATCGCGTGTCCTCGAACAAAAGTGGGGTGCTCATGTCAGACGAACCAAACAAGGGCCTTTTTTCGCCGCTCCGGCGCAAACTATTGATGGGAATGGCCGCCGTGCCCGCCATCACGATGCTGCCGCGGGCGTCATTTGCGCAGGCCCCGGCGACCTCGGCGGTCAACACCACCGGCCTTGCGGTCACCGACACCGAGGTGACGGTCGGCATCCTGCACTCGGCGACCGGCACCATGGCCATCTCCGAGACCGGCTCGATCGAGGCCGAAAAGCTCGCCATCGAGCAGATCAACGCCATGGGCGGCGTGCTCGGTCGCAAGATCAAGTTCATCCAGGAAGACGGCGCCAGCGACTGGCCGACTTTCGCGGAGAAGGCCAAGAAGCTGCTTGTCAACGACAAGGTCGCGGCGATCATGGGCTGCTGGACCTCGGCCTCGCGCAAGGCGGTGCTGCCGGTCATGGAGCAGTATAATGGCATGCTCTATTACCCGACCTTCTATGAAGGCCTCGAGCAGTCCAAGAACGTGATCTACACCGGCCAGGAGGCGACCCAGCAGATTCTCGCCGGCCTGAACTGGATCGCGAAGGAGAAGGGCGCGAAGAGCTTCTTCTTCATCGGCTCCGACTACATCTGGCCGCGCACCTCCAACAAGATCGCGCGCAAGCACGTCGAGAACGTGCTGAAGGGCAAGGTCGTCGGCGAGGAATACTATCCGCTCGGCAACACCCAGTTCAATTCGGTCATCAACAAGATCAAGCTGACCAAGCCCGACGTGATCTTCACCGACGTCGTCGGCGGCTCCAACGTCGCCTTCTACAAGCAGCTCAAGGCCGCCGGCATCGATCTCTCCAAGCAGGCGCTGCTGACGATCTCGGTGACCGAAGACGAAATCGACGGCATCGGCGGCGAGAACATCGCCGGCGCCTATGCCTGCATGAAGTACTTCCAGTCGCTCGACAATCCCAACAACAAGGCCTTCGTGCCCGCATTCAAGAAGATGTGGGGCGAAAAGACCGTCATCGGAGACGTCACCCAGGCTGCCTATCTCGGCCCGTGGCTGTGGAAATTGACGGTCGAGAAGGCCGGCTCCTTCGACGTCGACAAGATCGCGGCGGCTTCGCCCGGCGTCGAGTTCAAGGGCGCGCCGGAAGGCTATGTGCGCATCCACGAAAATCATCACCTCTGGTCGAAGACCCGGGTGGGACGCGCCAAGCTGGATGGCCAGTTCGAGCTGATTTACGAGACCGCCGATCTCGTCGAGCCCGATCCCTTCCCCAAGGGCTACCAGTAAGAAGGGCTACCAGTAAGAAGGGCTACCAGTAAGAAGGGCTACCAGTAAGAAGCGCTCTCAGTCGCGCTTTCTTTCAAGCACCAAGCCTCTCCCTGGCGTGGACAGCAAATCCACGCCCAAGACCCCCCGCGTCGCGAACCTGCTCGCGGCGCGGGGACCTTATCTCCGACGGAGGACATCGATGTTTGGCGACTATTCGCTTGGTGATCTCGGCTCCATCTTCGTCATGCAGGGCTTTGCAGGACTGATCCTGTTCTCGGTCTACGTGCTGATGGCGCTCGGGCTTGCCATCATCTTCGGCCAGATGGGCGTCATCAACATGGCCCATGGCGAGTTCATGATCCTCGGGGCCTACGTCACCTGGATGACCTCGAGCTTCTTCCAGTCTTATTTACCGAGCCTCTTCAGCGGCTACTTCTTTCTCGCGATGATCCTGGCCTTCATCGCCTCCGGTGCGTTGGGAATGCTGGTTGAATGGGTGCTGATACGGCACCTCTACAAGCGCCCACTCGATACGCTGCTGGCGACCTGGGGCCTCAGCCTGATCCTGCAGCAGGCCTATCGCTCCGTGTTCGGCGCGCGCGAGGTCGGCGTCGAATTGCCGCAATGGATGCTGGGATCGCTACATGTGACAGACAGCATCGAGGTGCCGATCAACGGCGTCTTCGTGATGTGCCTGACCGTGCTGATCACCATCAGTGTCGCCTATGTCATGTACAAATCGCGATGGGGCCGCCAGGTGCGCGCTGTGGTGCAGAACCGCATCATGGCCGGTGCAGTCGGCATCAACACCGAAAAGGTCGATCGTTACACTTTCGGTCTCGGCTGCGGCATCGCCGGAATCGCCGGCAGCGCCTTCACGATGATCGGCTCGACAGGCCCGACCTCCGGACAGCTCTACATCGTCGACACGTTCCTCGTGGTCGTTTTCGGCGGCGCGGCGAGCCTGGTCGGCACCATCGCCTCGGCATTCTCGATCTCGCAGACGCAATCCACCCTCGAGTTCTTCATGTCGGGCTCGATGGCCAAGGTGCTGACGCTGCTCGCCGTTGTCGGAATCCTGATGCTGCGGCCGCAGGGTCTCTTCGCCCTCAAGGTTCGCAAATAGCGGGAAGCAGGCAAGTCATGATCAACTCACGCTTCTTCAATCGATCCGAACTCATGGGCTTCATTGCTCTGGCCGCCGTGCTGTTCGTGATCCTGCCGCTGACGCTGGATGTATTCCGGCTCAATCTGGTCGCGAAATATTTGACCTACGCTTTTGTCGCGCTCGGCCTCGTGTTGTGTTGGGGCTATGGCGGCATCTTGAGCCTGGGGCAGGGCGTGTTCTTCGGCCTCGGGGGCTATTGCATGGCGATGTTCCTCAAGCTCGAGGCCTCGAGCGTCGAGAACACGAAGATCCAGTCGACGCCGGGCATCCCTGATTTCATGGACTGGAATCAGATCACGTCGCTGCCGCTGTTCTGGCAGCCATTCCACAGCCTCACCTTCACGATCCTCGCCATCATTCTGGTTCCCGGCGTCTTCGCCCTGATCATCGGCACCGCGATGTTCAAGCGCCGTGTCGGCGGCACCTATTTCGCGATCATCACCCAGGCTGTTGCCGCCATCCTCACCATCCTGATCGTCGGACAACAGGGCTATACCGGCGGCATCAACGGAATGACCGACCTGCGTACGCTCAAAGGCTGGGACATCCGGCCCGATCACGCGAAGGTCATCCTGTACTTCGTCGAGGTGGTGCTGCTGTTCGCCTGCATCGGCATCGCGCAATTCATCCGCTTGACCAAGCTTGGCCGCATCCTGGTGGCGATGCGCGAACAGGAAGACCGGGTCCGCTTCTCCGGCTATAGCGTCGCCAACTTCAAGATCTTCGCCTTCTGCATGGCCGCGGTCTTCGCCGCGATCGGCGGCGCCATGTTCGCGCTCAACGTCGGTTTCATGTCGCCGTCTTTTGTCGGCATCGTGCCGTCGATCGAGATGGTGATCTACACCGCGGTGGGCGGACGGATGTCGATCTTCGGCGCGATATGGGGTGCTCTCCTGGTGAATTTTGCCAAGACCAGCCTGTCGGAGTCCTTCCCGCAACTCTGGCTGTTCGGTCTCGGCGCGCTGTTCATCGCGGTCGTGCTCGCTTTCCCGAACGGGCTGTCCGGGCTCTGGGCTGATTACGTGCAGCCGCGCATCGATCGATTGTTTGCTTCGCGCAAGCCGAAGCGGGACTGGAAAGACAATTCGGTCGCCGACGGCGCGCCGGCAGAGTGAGGAGGCCATCATGCTCGTCGGTCAACAGCCCAAAGAATTCCTGCTCGCCGTCTCCGGACTGACCGTCTCTTTCGACGGATTCAAGGCGGTCAACGATCTCTCCTTTTACGTCGAGGAGAATGAGATCCGCGTCATCATCGGCCCTAACGGCGCCGGAAAGACCACGGTGCTCGACCTGATCTGCGGCAAGACAAAGGCGACGTCGGGCTCGATTCAGTTTCGTGGCAAGGAGCTCACGAAAATGAAAGAGAACCAGATCGTGCAAACCGGCGTCGGGCGCAAGTTCCAGACGCCATCGGTGTTCGAGGATCTCACCGTCTTCGAAAATCTCGAGATCTCGTTTCCGCGCGGCCGCACCGTGCTCGGCTCACTGACCTTTCAGCGCGACCAACTCGTAAAGGATCGGGTCGCGGAGGTCGCCGAGATGATTTTCCTCAAGGACAAGCTCAACACCTATGCCGACGAGCTCAGCCATGGCCAGAAGCAATGGCTCGAGATTGGCATGCTGCTGATCCAGGATCCGGAGCTCCTGATGCTCGATGAGCCTGTCGCCGGCATGAGCGTGTCCGAGCGCGCCAAGACCGCCGAGCTCCTCAACCGCATCATCAAGAATCGCTCGGTGCTGGTGATCGAGCACGACATGAAGTTCGTCGAGGACATCGCCCACAAGGTCACCGTGCTCCACCAGGGCCAGATTCTCTCGGAGGGGACCATGGAGAAGGTGCAGAACGATCCCAAGGTCATCGAAGTCTATCTCGGCCACTAAGGAGCGCGCGATGCTGGCAATTTCCGATCTCCACGTCGCCTACGGCCAGAGCGAGGTGCTGCACGGCCTCAACGTGAAGGTCGCGCCCAACGAGATCGTTGCGATCATGGGCCGCAACGGCATGGGCAAGACCACGCTGATGAAGTCGCTGATGGGCATCCTGCCGATGAAGAGCGGTTCCGTCAGCATGGACGGCGCCGAGCTCGGTGGCCTGCCGAGCTACGACCGCGTGGCCAAGGGCCTCGCCTATGTGCCGCAGGGCCGCATGATCTTCTCCACCATGACGGTGAAGGAGAACATCGAGACCGGTCTCGTCGTCTCCGGCGGGACCGAGGTCCCCGCCGATATCTACGAATTGTTCCCGGTGCTGCTGGAGATGAAGGGTCGCCGCGGCGGCAACCTCTCGGGCGGCCAGCAGCAACAGCTTGCGATCGCCCGCGCGCTCGCGACCAAGCCGAAAGTGCTGCTGCTGGATGAACCCACCGAAGGCATCCAGCCCTCGATCATCAAGGAGATGGCGCGCACGCTGAAGCGCATCCGCGATGAGAAGGGCCTGTCGATCGTCGTGTCCGAGCAGGTCCTGAGCTTCGCGCTCGACATCGCCGACCGCGTGCTGGTCATCGAGAACGGCGCGATCGTGCGTGATGACCCGCGCGACAGTGTCGATGCCGCGCAGGTCTCGAAATATCTGTCCGTCTAACCAACCGTGTAAAAGGGGAGCTTCTCGATGCCAGAGACACTGATCAAGGTCGATCTCACCAAGTCGGCCTACGAAAATGACATGGTGCACAACCGCTGGCACCCCGATATCCCGATCGTGGCTTGGGTCAACCCCGGCGACGATTTCATCATCGAGACCTATGACTGGACCGGCGGCTTCATCAAGAACAATGATTCCGCCGACGACGTGCGCGACATCGACCTCTCGATCGTGCACTTCCTCTCCGGTCCGATCGGCGTCAAGGGCGCCGAGCCCGGCGATCTTCTCGTCGTTGATCTGCTCGACGTCGGCCCGATGAAGGAGAGCCTCTGGGGCTTCAACGGCTTCTTCTCCAAGCAGAACGGCGGCGGCTTCCTGACTGATCACTTCCCGCTGGCGCAGAAGTCGATCTGGGACATCAAGGGCCTCTACACCTCGTCGCGCCACATCCCCGGCGTCAACTTCGCCGGCCTGATCCATCCCGGCCTGATCGGCTGTCTGCCCGATCCGAAGATGCTGGAGACCTGGAACAAGCGCGAGGCCGAACTGATCTCGACCAACCCGACCCGCGTGCCGGGCCTGGCCAACCCGCCCTTCGCGGCGACCGCCCATGGTGGCCGCGCCAAGGGCGACGTCAAGGACAAGATCGGCTCCGAAGGTGCGCGCACCGTGCCGCCGCGCGAGCATGGCGGCAATTGCGACATCAAGGATCTCTCACGCGGCTCCAAGATCTACTTCCCGGTCTACGTGCCCGGCGCCGGTCTTTCGATGGGCGATCTGCACTTCAGCCAGGGCGACGGCGAGATCACCTTCTGCGGTGCGATCGAAATGGCCGGCTGGCTGCATCTCAAGGTCGAGGTGATCAAGGACGGCATGGCGAAGTACGGCGTCAAGAATCCGATCTTCAAGCCGTCGCCTATCACGCCGAACTACAAGGACTATCTGATCTTCGAAGGCATCTCGGTCGACGAAGCCGGCAAGCAGCACTATCTCGACGTCACCATCGCCTATCGCCAGGCCTGCTTGAACGCGATCGAATATCTGAAGAAGTTCGGCTACTCCGGCGCCCAGGCCTATTCGATCCTCGGCACCGCACCGGTTCAGGGCCACATCTCCGGCGTGGTCGACGTGCCCAACGCCTGCGCCACGCTGTGGCTGCCGACGGAAATCTTCGACTTCGACGTCATGCCGTCGGCGGCAGGTCCCATCAAGCACATCAAGGGCGATATCCAGATGCCGATTTCGCCGGACAAATGATCCCTGCGCGACGGATGCGGGGCGGGGAGTAATTGCCGCCCGCATCCGTCGCGAGGAGTGTTGAACAGGCGACAGCGTGGGGATGATGCGATGCCGGTCTACGAATATCTCTGTGACGATTGCGGTCCGTTCAAGGATCTGCGCCCGATGGCGGAATGCGACGATCCGCAGAGCTGCCCGCACTGCGAGACGATGGCGCCTCGGGTGATCCTGACCGCACCGAATTTCTTCTGCATGCCGTCGGAGACGCGCAAGGCGCACGCCGTCAACGAGCGCAGCTCGCATGCGCCGCAGACACTTGCGCAATACAAGGCCTCGCACGGCCCGGGTTGCGGCTGCTGCTCGTCGGGCAAGACGGTGAAGGACAGGGGCTCGCCGGACAAGAAGAAGCCGGCGCGGCTGGTGACGAAAACCAAGAGCGGCGCCAAGGGATTTCCAACGGCGCGTCCCTGGATGATCAGCCACTAACGCAGGCGATGACCTCAAACGAATGAACGACAGGAGCGGTCAACATGCTTCACGGTGACATTTCCAGCAGCAACGACACGGTCGGCGTCGCCGTCGTCAATTACAAGATGCCGCGCCTGCACACCAAGGCCGAGGTGCTCGACAACGCCCGCAAGATCGCCGACATGGTGGTGGGCATGAAGGTCGGCCTGCCCGGCATGGACCTCGTGATCTTCCCCGAATACTCGACGCAAGGGATCATGTACGATTCCAAGGAGATGTACGAGACGGCATGCGCAGTGCCCGGTGAGGAGACCGCGATCTTCGCGGAAGCCTGCCGCAAGGCAAAGGTGTGGGGCGTGTTCTCGCTGACCGGCGAGCGCCACGAGGAGCATCCGAACAAGGCGCCCTACAACACCCTGATCCTGATGAACGACAAGGGCGAGATCGTCCAGAAATACCGCAAGATCATGCCATGGGTGCCGATCGAGGGCTGGTATCCCGGCAATTGCACCTATGTCTCCGAAGGCCCGAAGGGCATGAAGGTCAGCCTGATCATCTGCGACGACGGCAATTTTCCGGAGATCTGGCGCGACTGCGCCATGAAGGGCGCCGAGCTGATCGTGCGTTGCCAGGGCTACATGTATCCGGCCAAGGAGCAGCAGGTCCTGATCTCGAAGGCGATGGCGTGGGCCAACAACGTCTATGTCGCGGTCGCCAATGCCGCCGGCTTCGACGGCGTCTATTCCTATTTCGGCCATTCCGCGATCATCGGCTTCGACGGCCGCACACTCGGCGAGTGCGGCGAGGAGGATTACGGCATCCAATACGCGCAGCTGTCGAAACATATGATCCGCGATGCGCGCCGCAACGGCCAGTCGCAAAACCATCTCTACAAGCTGGTCCACCGCGGCTATACCGGCATGATCAATTCCGGCGAAAGCCCGCGCGGCGTCGCGGCCTGTCCCTACGATTTCTACAAGAACTGGATCGCCGATCCCGAGGGCACGCGGGACATGGTCGAAGCGATGACCCGCTCGACCCCCGGCACGGACGAATGTCCGATCGACGGCATCCCGAACGGATCGTCTCCGAGCAACTATTAGGTCATGGCGGGCTGCGGGATGGGCGGCAGGCGTGAGCGGCCCCCATCATGTGAATGGCCGTACATAGGTCCGGACAGTCTGACGCCCCTCCTCATGCGCGGATTGGGAGTTGGACGTGGCGCGGTTGCAACATCATGAGTCCAATCTGCTCAAGTTACGGCAGCATAGCCGGATTCTGACCCGACCGTAGTTCTACTGGCCTGCATCATGGCCTAGGTTCCCCGGCGGCGCCGCAGGGAGCGCCATGGGCAAGGGGTTGGGCCGTGGGGGTTGGGTCGCCATCGAGCGGGCGGAATAGGCTGCGTCCTGGCGCGGCCGCGTCGGCTGTCGTGGCGATGCTTGCCCTTTGCCTGTTTGCGACATCGGCTCAGGCGGACTGTCAGCCCGACGCAGCGGTAAGCGGACAGACGGTCACCTGTAGCGGCAACGATGCCAACGGCTTCGCTGCCGGCGGCGGCGTCACCAATCTGACCGTGAACGTGCTGACAGGCGCGACCGTCAACGACAACGGCACCGCTGCGATCAACGTCAACGACACCAACGTCGTCATCAACAACGGGACGGTGACGGCAGGCTCGGGCCTCACCGGCATCAACGGCGGCAATTTCAACACCGTCACCACCAACAACAGCATCACGGTGATCGATAACGGCCTCGGCATTTCGATGCTGAACAACAACACCATCGCCAACAACGGCACGATCACCACGGGTGATGGCGGCTCCGCGGTTTCCGTTCAGGACAACAACGTCATCACCAACGCCGGCGCCCTGTCGGTCGGCGCCAACGGCTCGGGCATCTTCGCCGGCCTCGGCAACACCATCACGAATTCGGCCGGCGGTACCATCACAGGCCTCAACGGCGCGATCGGCATTTATGTTTTCGGCAACACGACCGTCACCAATGCCGGCGCGGTCACGGTCGGCGCCTCGGCGGGATTATCCGGCGGAATTCTTGCGATCAACGACGGCAACACGGTCACCAACACGGCGACCGGCACGATCTCCGTCGGTCAAAGCGCCGTGGGTATCTTTGCGCAAGGCAATACCGAGACCGTCAACAACGCCGGTGTCATCAATGCTGCGCAGTTTGGCATGGGCATCGCTGTGATCGGCAGCAACGCGAATGTGACCAACACCGGATCGATCACGACCATCGGCTCCTCCGCCGGCATGCAGGTACAAGGCAACAACGCAACCATCACCCAGAGTGGAACGGTCACTGTCGGTATTGGGGCTCTGGGCGTCGGTTTGTCGGGCTCGTCCGGCACGATCACCAACAATGGCACGATTATCGGCGGGGATTCCGCGCAGGGCGTTGCCCTCCTGGGCGACGACAACGCCGTTACCAATCGCGGCACCATCACCGTCGGAGACGCGGGCACCGGAATTTCGGTAACGTCACTGTCGACCAGCAATGCGGTGGTCAATACCGGTGTCATCAATGTCGGCGCCAATGGTGTCGGCATCAGCACCACCAATGGTGGCACTGTCTTCAACTCCGGCACGATCAATGCCGCGACCGGTTTTGCGGCGATCGATCTTTGTGGCTGCGGCGGCAACACGCTGACACTTGGTCCGGGGAGTGTGATCAACGGCCAGGTGCTCGCCTCCGGCACCGACACGTTCCAGCTTGGCGGCACCGGCAAGGACACGTTCAACCTCGGTCTGATCGGCGTCGGTCTCCAGTATGATGGCTTCTCCACCTTCAACAAGATCGACAGCTCGACCTGGACCGTGACCGGCACCGGCAACCAGGACTGGAACGTGTTGGGCGGCGCGCTCATTCTCGCCGGCACCATCAACGGCAATGTGGGCGTCGCCACCGGCGGCACTTTTGGTGGCGTCGGCAACGTCAACACCATCAACGTCAATGGCGGCACGGTGGCGCCGGGTCTTCCGACCGGCACGCTCAACGTGAACGTCGATCTCACCTTCACCAGCGCATCGACCTATCTGGTTCAGATCTCCGGTGCGAGCAACGGCATCGCGGTCGTGACCGGGACCTCCACGCTCAATGGCGCAACCGTCGCGGTCGTTCCGATCGGCACCATCGCAAAGCACTACACGATCCTGACCGCGAACAGTTTGCCCGACACGTTCAATCCGGTTGTCGCGGGTCTGTCGCCGAACCTGCATGCGAAGCTGAGCTACGATCCCAACAACGTCTTCCTCGATCTCGCATTGGGTTATGGCGGCGGCCTCAATATCAATCAGCAGAACGTCGCCAACGCCCTGACGCGCATCTTCAACACCACCGGCAGCCTGCCCGTCGCACTCGCGAGTCTCACCCCGCAGGGCTTGACGCAGGCCTCGGGCGAGCCTGCAACGGGATCGCAGCAGACGACGTTCAATGCGATGAACCTGTTCATGAGCCTGTTGACAGACGTCGTCGGTGCGGGGCGCGGCGGTGCATCGGGTACGACGCCCTATGCCGACGAGACGAACGTGAATGCCTATGCCGCGACCGGCAAAGGCGCGCATGACAAGAGCGCGCGCGACGCCTTCGCCGCGATTGACCGCAAGGCGCCGGCGACGACGTTCGAGCAGCGCTGGGATGTGTGGGCGGCCGGCTATGGCGGCTCGCAGACCACCGACGGCAATTCCGGCCTCGGCTCGAACAACACGAGCAGCAGCGTCTACGGCACGGCCGTGGGCCTCGATTACCGCTTCTCGCCGTCGACGATTGCGGGCTTTGCGCTTGCCGGCGGTGGCACCGGCTTCAACGTCAACGGGCTCGGTTGGGGGCGCTCCGACCTGTTCCAGGCCGGCGCCTTCGTGCGTCATTCGGCGGGACCTGCCTACATCACGGCGGCGCTGGCCTATGGTTGGCAGGACGTCACGACCAACCGCATCGTGACGGCTGCCGGTTACGACCAGTTGCGGGCGAAGTTCGACGCCAACGCCTTCTCGGGCCGCATCGAGGGCGGCTATCGCTATGCCATGCAATGGGCCGGCGTCACGCCCTATGCCGCGCTCCAGGCCACCTTGTTCAGCCTTCCGAGCTATGCAGAGTCAGCCGTGGTCGGCAGCAACGTCTTCGCGCTCAACTATGCCGCCAAGGACGTGACCAGCACCCGCACCGAACTCGGCCTGCGCGCGGACCGGTCGTTTGCCGCGGCCGGCGGCCTCGTGACCCTGCGCGGCCGGCTCGCCTGGGCGCATGATTACAACCCGGACCGCACCGTCGGCGCGGTGTTCCAGACGCTGCCGGGATCGGCCTTCGTCGTGAACGGTGCCGCGCAGGCGCGCGATTCCGCTCTGACCTCGGCATCGGCTCAGATGAACTGGATGAACGGCTGGTCCGCGTCGGCGACCTTCGAGGGGGAGTTCTCGAACCTTACCCGCTCCTACGCCGGCAAGGGCCTCGTGCGTTACGCCTGGTGAGGCGTGGTCGCTGGATCAGGCGGCAACGGCGTCACTGCTTCTTCTGTGGCGGCTTGCGCGGTGGGCGCGGTGCGGCGGCAGGCGTGGGCGTCCCGCTCATCTTGTTGGCGGCCTCGCTGACGTCGAGCAGCGAGCGACGGATGTCCTCGAGGTAGCCGGCCGATTTCTTCCTCATGGTGTCGGCAAGCTCGTGCAGCCCCTTTATCTTTTCGAACAGCTCGTCGGCCTTGCCGTCGACGAAGCCGGGCACCGCGCCTTCGATCTTCGTGACCGCCTTGTCGAAGCCCGCGAAGGCGCTGTCGACCTTGGCCATGACGGAGTCGATTTCGCCGCCCTTGCTCCGGAGGTCGGCGGTGTAGTCCTCGAACGTGCGCAGGCCTTCCTTGATCGCGGGGGAGTTGCTGACGATCGTGCGGTCGACGCTGTGCAGGGTGTCGACGATGGACTCGGCGTCGCTGAGGTCGGCGGTCAGCACGGGGACGCCGTCCGCGTCCAGCGGCACCGGCGGCGCGGAGGGCGCGCCCCCGATCAGCGAGATCGCGGCAACGCCGGTGAGGCCCTGGAACTCGATGCCCGCCACGGTGTCCTTGCGGATCGGCGCGGTGTTGTCGAGCATCACCAGCGCCACGATCCTGCGCGGACTGTCCAGCTTGATCGACAGGATCTGGCCCGCGGGCACGCCGTCGAAATTGACCGGTCCGCCGCGCCGCAGCCCGGAGGCCGAGCCGCCCTCGAACACCACGCGCAACTGGCTGCGGCTTTGGATGGTGCGCCATTTCTGGACGCCGAGCACGCCGCCGAACGCCACGGCGATCACCGCCAGCGTCGCCGTTCCAATCACCAGATGACTCGCGCGTGCCATGCGGGAGGTTTTACGGCCAAAGCAGGGAAGTTGGAAGGAGCCCGGATGGGGCTTGGACCGCAATATTAGGACGGGCGGGTTAACGACTTGTCCGACTTCGCTCGAAAAGCGAAGGCGGCAGCGTAACCCGCCACTTCTTTCCTCCACTCAATCGGCGGATGACGCTGCGTCGATCCGCCCCGCGGCCCCTCGCGACATCAGTGCCCTGACGCGCGCCTTGCCGCGGCATTGTTCAACACGATCAGGGCGTCGACGGCGACGCCCGTCCTGGTATTGATCAGGAACGGATTGATGTCGATCGATGCGATCCGGTCGCCGGCATCCGCGATCAGATTGGACAGGCCGACCAGCGCCTTCACCGCGGAGGCTTCGTGCAGGGCCGGCTTGCCGCGATAGCCGCGTAGCTTGATGCCGGCCTTGGTGCGGCCGATCAGGAGCCGCGCCTCGGCCTCGTCCAGCGGCGCACCGGCGAGCGCGACGTCTTTCATCAGCTCGATGTCGATGCCGCCGGTGCCGAACAGCACGACCGGCCCCATCTCGGCATCGAGCGAGGCACCGACCACGAGTTCCAGCTCCGCCCTGACCTGCTGTGCGATCAGGATGCCGTCGAGCTTCGGCTTGCCTTTCAGCTTCGCGACCCGTGCGGTGATGTCGGCAAACGCCTTCTTCACCTCGGCGGTGCTGTGCAGGTTCAACACCACGCCGCCGATGTCGGACTTGTGCAGGATCTCGGCGCTGACCAATTTTGCCACGACCGGAAAGCCGATCCGCCTGGCGATCTTCACCGCCTCGGCCGCCGTCTGTGCGATCGCTTCCTTCGAGATCGGAATGCCGTAGGCCTTCAGCAGCTTCTTCGAAGCGACCTCGTCGAGCGCGGCACCGTTCGCTGACTTCAGCGCCTTTTCCAGCACGGCGCGCGCGGCAGGCTTCGAGCTCGAGCCGATATCGGGCACTTCCTTGCGCAGCTTGGCGTAGTCGAGCAGCGACTTGATTGCGGTCACCGCGCGGTCCATGCCCTGCATGACCGCGAGATGCGGCAGCGATTTGCGCAACGTCTTGGTGAACTCGGTGAAGCCGATCGACATCGCGCTGATATAGATCACGGGCTTACCGCCCTCGCGCGCCATCTCGTCGACGATGCGCAAATTGCGTTCGCGCAGCTCGTGCGGAGCCTTCGGCAGTTCGGCATCGACGATGACGATGTCGATATCGGGGTCGTCGATCATCAGCTTGATCGACTTCATATAGACCGAGGGATCGACCACCGCGGCAAAGCCGGCGTCGAGCGGGTTGCCGACAATCGAGCCCGGTCCGAGCATCTTCGCCAGTTCGAAGCCGACATGCGGGCTCAGCGGCGCAAAGTTCAGGCCCTCGGCATAGAAGGCATCCAGCAGCATGCCGCGCTTGCCGCCCGACAGCGTGACGGCGGCGAGTCGGTCGCCCTTGGGCACGGCGGAATGAACGAAGCACTCGGTGGTCTCGATCAGCTCGTCGAGGCCGCCGACCCGGATCACCCCTTCGCGCGTTGCTACGGCGTCGAACGTCTCGATCGAGCCCGCGAGCGCGCCGGTGTGGGCCATCGCCGCGGCGCGGCCGCCTTCGGAGGCGCCGAGCTTAAGCGCGATCACGGGCTTGCTCGCGGCGCGCGCCGCCTTGCAGGCGTCACGAAACGCCTTGGTGTTGCGCACGCCCTCGAGATAGACGACGATCACCTTGATACTCGGATCCTCGGCGAAATAGCGCATCAGGTCCGGCGTCTCGAGTCCGGCCTCATTGCCTGATGTCACCATGTAGCCGACACCGACGCCGCGATCCTCCAGCGCCTGGCGGATCGCCATGACGATGGCGCCGGACTGCCCGGCGATCGCCACCGCACCTTGCTCCATGGTGACGATGCGGTCGTCGATGTTGGTGAAGAGCTTTTCGCCGGCACTCAGATTGCCGAGGCAGTTCGGGCCGGTGACGGCAAGTCCGGTCTCGCGTATCGCCGCTTGCAACTCGGCCGCGAGCTTCTGGCTTTCCTCGTCCTGCAACTCGCTGAAGCCAGAGGTGACGATGGTGGCCGACCGTGCGCCGGCTGCCGCGGCGTCGCGGATCACCTGCACCGCAAAACGCGCCGGCACCAGCACCAGAACGTGGTCCGGCTTCTCCGGCAGGCTCGCGAAGTCCTTGTAGCAGGGCACGCCCCAGATGGCTTCCCGCTTGGCGTTGACCGGATAGAGGCCGCCCTCGTACCCGTACTTGATCAGATTATTCCAGATGCGTTCGGCATAATTGCCGGGCTTGTCGGTCGCGCCCACCAGCACGATGTTGTGCGGGTGCAGCATGGCGTGGATGCCCTTGACGATGTCTCCGGCGTCGGGCGCTGGAGACCATGGGCGCGGAGAAGCCGATGCGGCGGACACTTGAGCTTCCATGCGCTTCCTTCACTTCTTGTTCTTGTTGCAACGCGCCGTCGCGCGCCGGCTTCGGGGGCTGATCGTGGCCGCTCCATGCCGCGAGACGGAATGGGCAGGATGTGACGACAAGGCTAGCATCACGAGACTTTTGGCGAAAGTGCGAACGGTTCGGCAAGATGCTAGGAAACCGTGACCCTCATTCTCTCAAATGGTCATCATGCCGCTGCTGTCCATCGTGGTGCCGACCCTCGATCGTCCCGACACGCTTCGCCACGCGCTCGCGACCATGGCGTGCCAGCCTGCGCATGCAGATTGCGAGTTCATCGTTCAAAACAATGGTGGCAATCCCGAGATCGCGAAGATGGTCGCAGATCTCCAGGACCAGCGCTTCAGGCACTTTGCCAGCGAGACTGTCCTGACCATGACCGACAATTGGGAGTCTGCGCTCGGCCACGCCTCAGGCGAGTACATCGCCTTTCTCGGCGACGACGACGGGTTGATGCCATATGCATGTGCCACGGCATCGGGGATGCTCGCCGGCCGAAACATCGATCTCCTGAGCTGGAGCGCCTACACCTATCACTGGCCGGGCTACTACCATCCGGCCTTCCGCAACCGGCTGCTTGCCGAGATCGACCTGACCTCGTCGGCGCAGCGAGTGTCGTCGCGGGGCGAACTGGCGCGCGTCTTCGGGTTCCAGGCGCATTATTCGCATCTGCCGATGATCTACAATTCGTTCGTCCGCCGTAGCGTCATCGATCGAATGCGTGCGATCGGTGGCCGCTATTTCATCGGCCTGTCGCCAGACGTGGCATCCGGCATCGCCAATGCTGCGCTCACCGACAGTTTCGTCCGACTGTCGCGGCCTCTGAGCATGGCCGGATTCTCGCAGCATAGCACCGGTCACGCGCTGTTCTTCGAGACCACTGACCTGCTCGAGACGCCGCGCGGGTCGCGCGATTTCGGGCCCATCGACGACGAGCCCCAACTCCCCGATCTCAACGCTCTCCAGCTCTTCGTTGCGAAGGACATGCTTGTCCTCAAACGCCTGTTGCTGGCGAATGACGATGATGTGCGGCTCGACTTCAAGGCGCTGGCACAGGCGCTCGCGACCGACATCAACCATCGGCCGCCGCTGTATCATCGAACCGTGCAGACCATCGGCGAACTCGCTCGCACGCATGGGTTCGACGTCGCCGACATCATCATTCCTGCCTGCCTTGCGGATCGGCCGCCGCCCGGGAAGGGTGTTTCCGTCATCGGGCAGAACCGCGTGCTTTACGAGCTGGATGGTTCGGCGCTCGGGCTCAATTCGATCGCGGATGCAGTGCGTGTGATCGCGCAGTTCGTTCCGGATCAAGGACCGCTCGATCCGACGGCGCTGGACGCTCCCGTGTCCGCGCCGGTTCTCGGCGCAAAGGAACTCGAATTCGTACATGGCGGAACTGGCGTCGCGGCGCTGGTCGAGGGGTGGAGCGAGCCGGAGCAATGGGGTACCTGGTCCATCGCCAGGAAATGCGTGCTCCGCTTCGAAGTCCACCCGATTCCGTCACGACCGGTCGAACTCGTGCTGGCGTGCCGGGCCTTCGTGTCCGACAGCAATCCGCAATTGCGAGCGGCGTGCCGTGTCGGCAACGGAGCGCCGCAGCAATTGGCATTTTCGAGAGGGGCGTTCGCGGGTTTGCGCAGGTTGCTGCTCGACCCGGCCGCGATTGCCGCCGACGGGACTTTGACGATCAGCCTCTCGCTATCCGATCCGCGCTCGCCCGCGGATCTCGGACTGAGCTCCGACGCGCGCCCCCTCGGCATCGGTCTCGAACGGATCTGGCTCGATCACGATGTCAGCGCGACACGAGGCCGGTGATCGCCGCCTGCTCAGTACCGGAGCAGGCTCAGCTTGTGGGCGTAGTGAAAGACGACTTGTCTCGCGAGATAGGGGGCGATGGCGCGGCGGATCTGCATTTGCGTCGGGTTGAAGCCGAGCGCGCGGCGACGCAAGATGCCCATCTCCCGGACGCCAATCGCGTAGGTCGATGCCGTCTTCTGAGCATCATGGATTCGAAAGCAGGCGAGGAATCGCGGCAAGCGCACGAATTTGAAACCCGCTTCTTGCGCCCGCAGGATGAAGTCCCAGTCCATCGCGTAGTGGAAGCTCTCGTCGATTGGACCGATCCTGTCCCACACGCGCTTGCGCCAGAACATCGTCTCCTGAGGAATATAATCGGCATATTGCAGCGCGCGTCCGTCATGGGGCGGCAGCACGGCGCGGCCGACCTCGAGCCCTTCGCGATCGATGAAGACGCGGTGGCCATAGACGATGTCGACATGCGGATGCGACGTGAAGTAGTCGGCGACGTAGGCCAGCGTCCCCGGCAGCAGCATGTCGTCGCTGTTGAGATAGGCCATGATGTCGCTGTCGATGCCGGCGAAGCCCAGATTGATGGCGTGTGACTGCCCATGGTCAGGCTCGCTCGTCCAGCTGATGCTCTCGCCGCAGTTCTTCAGGAGATCGGCCGTGCCGTCGATCGAGGCGCCGTCCTGCACGTGGTAATACAGGTTCGGATAGTTCTGGCTCACGATGCTGTCGATCGTGACGCCGAGATATTGCGACTGGTTGTAGCTCGGCGTGACCATCGCGATCCGCGGTGCGTTCTCTTAGATCGAGGGTACCGGCGGGAAAGCCGTCAGGTTGAGCAGGCGCGGTGGGTATTGCTCGAAGGTCCACATCGGCGGACGGCGCCAGAGGCTCCGGAGCGAAGATCGCCGTTGCCCGGCCGCAACGAGATACTGATTCCTTTCCAGGAGCGCGACGCGATTTTCGAGCTGCTCCAACCGCTGTTCGAGGCGCTGCCTGAACTCGTCGTCCATTTAACGGTCTTTCACAAAATCACAACGTATAAATCAATGGGCCATTCTTACAGGTCTCCGGCCGGCAGCGCCAGTTCAAGCGCCCGTTGACGCGATGCTCCCAGCAGGTCCGGCGTGATTTGGGAATGCTCGATCGATCCGTAACAGGCGGATTGCGAACGGCTATTCACGCGTCTCGATCGAGGTGGCATGCAGGACGTAACGCTCCGGACCGGGCGTGACGGCGTCGAATGGCCAGCACGTCGCGAGCACGAGCTCCACGCCCTGCGCCGCGGGATCGATGCCCGAGGCGTCGTCACGGACGACGGCCGAATAGTCCGCCCGGTAGCGGAAATGTTTGCCGTCGCGGCGTGTGATCTCAATGACGTCTCCGACGGATACACTCTGCAAGAAGCGGAAATGTGTGTCACGGTGCGCCGCATATACGGCAACCCCGCGCTCGCCTGCGTCAACCGTTTGGGGGATATGGCCGGGCCCGAAGGCGAGCGCCTGTCCGCTCGTGCCTTCCAGAACGATGGCGCTGGCGCCGATCCGCTTCACCTCGATCCGCGCAACCGGCCAGGTGTCGACCCATGACCACGGCTTGATCACTTCGCCCGTCGCGACGCTTCTGTCGAAGGCGCGCTCCAGCAGCATCTGCGCCAGCCACGCCTTGGCATGGATGCAGGCGCCGTCGCCAAACAGGATGAGGCCCATCAAGGCGAGAGTCAGGGGCAATAAGAGGCGGGGCATGGCATGGACTTCGGCTCGCTCGCCGCGGGTACGAAAAAGGCGCGCGCGGCCGTTGGTATGGGACGGGCAGCCGCGCGCGCTAACAGAGGAGCTCGGGGAGGCTCCTCTCTCAAGCGGCGTCGGTGAGCAAGAGCCGACGCCGGTTGAACACGAAAAGCGTTGAGGCGAGCACGAGCAGGATCAGGCCTGCGATCATCTTCAACTCGGCTGAGGTTGCCGTCTTGGGCAGACGGATCGCATCAGGCGCTGCGGGTGCCGGACGCCGCGCCGCCGGTGAGCTGCCCGCATCAGCATGGCGTTCACGCGACTGCGCCGGGATCTGCGGCCGTTCGCCGAACACTTTCTCGAAGTCCCAGCCGGCGGGCAGGTTGATCGGCAATTCGCTGAGCTTGAGCGGCGCGCCTTCGGGCCGGCTCGGCGCCTTGTCGACGGCGACAAGGCTGGTCAGGCGCGTGACGATCTGATGGTCGAGCGCCAGCGCCAGGATCGCCTTGTCGGCCTCCTCGGGCGCGAGCTCCCGCATCGCGCGCGCCACTTCGGCGTCACCGATCTTGCGCTTGGCCCAGAGTTTCGACAGGCCGTTGCCTTCGGCGGCATTTTGCAGCGGCAGCGTCACCGACCATGGACGATCACCGACGCGCCCTTTAATTTCGAGCGAGCCTGCGAGCTTGTCGAGCCTTGCCGCCAGCACCAGCGGCTCGTCGCGATAGACGTCGGGGATGATCGCCGGGGTGACGTCGGCCTTGGCTTCGGAGAATTTCGCGGTGAGGCCGGTCACGGCCGGATTTTCGAGCTTGGCGAACAAGCCGCGCATGCGCTCCTCCACCTGCTCGACGGATCCGATATGGGTGAAGGCGCCCCGGCCGAGCTCGGCGGCGCGAGTCATCAGATAGGTGTTGGGCGCCGACCCGATGCCGACCATGAAGACACGCGAGCGGCCGCGCATCGCCGCGATGGCTTCGAACAATTGCTGCTCGTTGCCGATTGCGCCGTCGGTCAGGAAGACGACCTGGCGAACCATGCCGGTGTCGCCGAGCTTGTCGGCCAGCGCGGCGCGCATGGCCGGCACCATCTCGGTGCCGCCGCGTGCCTGCAACGCGCTCACGAACGAGGTCGCCTCGCCGACATGGGCAGCGTCTGCCGGGACTGAGGTGGGAAACAGCAGGTCCATGGTATCGTCGAAACGGATGACGTTGAAGCGGTCGGTCGGCTGAAGTCGAGACAGAGCGTAAGCGAGGCTCGCCTTGGCCTGGACGATCGACGTGCCGCCCATCGAGCCCGAATTGTCGATCACGAACACGACCTCACGCGGCAGCGGCTTTTGGGCCGTCTGCTCGGCGCTGGGCGGAGTAACGAAGGCGAGCAGATAGTCGGCATCGCCGATATGTTCGCGGAACAGGCCGACCGACGGCGCCTTCTCGGCGGCGGGCTTCCAGGTCAGCTCGAAGTCGCGGTCCGCCGGCACGGCGCCATCGGCGAGCGTGACGACACGCGCCATGTTGTCCGGGCTCTCGATCTTGACGTTATGGTGGTGACTCCTGACCTCGCCGAGCGCGAAGCCGGCCTTCAGGCGCACCGTGATGCTGGTCGGATTGACCGGTGCATTCCTGGCGGGATCCAGCACAGGCGGCGAGATGCGGTCACGGTCCGGCACGGGATCCGAGGTCGCCGCGCCCCAGCCCGATCCGTCCTTGCGGAAGTCGACGCTCTGGACGATCGGCGCCGGATTGTAGCGCGGTGCGACCACCAGCGGCAGGCGCAGTGAATATTCGTTGCCGGATTGATGCACTGGCTCCTGATATTCGATCTGCACCAGCACGGTCTCGCCGGGGCCGATATTGGCGACCGAATTGGTGAAGATGTTCGGCCGTTCCTGCTCGGTGAGTGCCGCCTTCTGGCCGGCGCGGCGTGCCTCTTCGTAGATCACGCGGGCCTGCTGCCGTTCCTTGATATCACCGACGATGGCGCGACCGCCGACCACCATCTTCAGCGTGTCGACGGCGCCGCCGGTTGCGAGCGGATAGACATAGGTTGCCTCGACCCAATCCTTGGTCGGGTTACGGAAGATCTGGGTGACGCGCGCGCGCAGCGTCGGGCCGGAGACCGTGACGTCGATGTCAGTGCCGAGGCGGATCGCCTCTGTAGTAGCGCCATCCTCCTTCAGAAGCAGGGAGCCGGACTTGGCGTCGCCGGGCTGAAGCAGGCTCGCCTGCTCGATCGTTGCCGACCAACTGGTGCCGAAACTGACGAGCAGGGCCACGAAGGCCATCAGCATCACCGCGACGCCTTGCGCCAGAAGAAACAACCCGAGCTTGATCAGCGCCTTCAACATGGGGTGCTCTTCGTTGTCGGCCGTGTCGTAGGTGTCCATTGGTCTGCTCCCGGAGGGACGTTTGCTGGCTTTGAGCATTCGCCGGGAGGGCCCGATTTCGCGAGCAGAATGATCGGTCATGTTCCGCCGCGGCCGGCCCGGGCCGGCCGCCGTGGGACGCTCATGTGCGGTTTTGTGCTGCTTTGTCCGCCCTGCTACAGTGGCCGTGCTGGAGCAGGGCTAGCGATGCAGATGCAGGACAAGATCACCGACAAGCAGCTTTCGGACGAGCAAAGCCGCGAGATCGCCGAGACCATTCGCGAGGAGCTCGCCAGGCGCCGGATCTCCCGGCAGACGCTGGCCGAGCAGGCCAAGCTGAGCCTGTCGACGCTGGAGAAGGTGCTGGGCGGCCGACGACCGTTCACGCTGGCGACGACGGTCCGGTTGGAGCAGGCGCTGGGCGTCTCCTTGCGCAACAGCCCGGTCGTGGCGGCGCCTCAGGCTGCCAATGATGTCGCTCCCGACAGTCTCGGCTCCTATGCGCATCGCGCCGTGACCTGGCTCGAGGACGTCTACGTTACGTTGCGGCCGTCCTTCGGCGACAAGGACGCGATCTTCGCGTACCGCACCGAAATCGTCTGGGAGTCGAAAGTCTCTTCGCTGGTCTTCCGGGAGGGCGATCGGACCGATGCCGCCTATGAGCATACCGGCGAGGTTGCCGTCCCGCATCAGTCAGGCTTCATCTACCTCGTCATCATCAAGCACGGCCAGCATCGCGTGATCACGGTGTCGCGGCCGACGGTCGCCGGCGAGATGTACGGAATCATCTCGACGCTCCGCGCCGGCCCTGGCTCGCAGTTGACGCCGATCGCAGCGCCGATCGCCTATGTGCCGCTCCGAAACGTCCCGAAGCCGTCTTTGGGGCGGGTCGGGCCCGAGGATGCCAACCACGCATTGTATCGAACGCACCTGCGTCGCACGGTAGAGGAATCGTTCGCGCTGTTTTTGACGCTATAGTCCGCGAGAATTCGTCCGGAATGGCGTCGTATGCGTTTATAAGAGGGCATGCAAGACGCGTCCGCGCGATACGGCGGCAAAGCTCCGCTGTTCTCCATCATCATCCCGCTCGAATATCATCGCGGGCAATGGGAGCAGTCCTGGGTCGCTTGGACATCGCAGACCGTCGACAAATCGCTCTACGAGATCATCCTGGTGGTGCCGCCGGATTTCGTCGCGCGCGACGAGCTGAAGGTGCTGGCCGGCGAACAGGCGCGCCTGGAATTCACCGCTTCGGATCACGACGTCGGACTCTGCGCATTTGGCGCCACCAAGGCCCGTGGCAGCTATCTGTTCTTCACGGAATCGCATTGCCGGCCCGAGCCCGACGTGATCGAGCTGTGCATCGGCGCGATCGACGCGAATCCCGATTGGGCCGCCTTCTCCTGCCGGTCGGTGCCGATCTGCCATAACAGGCTCTCGGAAGCCGAAGCCGCGATGTACCAGGCCGACATTGAATTCGGCATGAGGCAGCATCCCTGGCGCAAGGTGCTCGATCAGTGCTTCGTGACGCGGCGCGACGTCTATTGGGAGTGCGGAGGCCTGCGCGAGGAACTCGGCCATTTCGCCGAATGGGTGCTGGCCGCAGCCTATCATGCCAGAGGCTATGCCATCGGCTATCTGGAGGAGGCGCGCTTCCATCATTACTACATCGGCGAGATCGGCGAGCTCAAGACGTTCACGCTCGATTTCGTCGAGGGCGAGATCCGCTATCTCGGCGAGGCGCGCCGCGATCCCGGCGGCAAGTTGCTCGAAGTCCCGATCGAATGGGTCGAGTGGGCCGGGTTCGACGTATCGCTCGCCCGCGCGGCATTGAATGCGCTCGTGCATTACAGTCTCAAAGGCTGCGGCTGGAAGCGGCCCGATGAAAAGCTGCGCGCCTTCTGGCATTGGGGCGCATTGGCTTTGCACGGCGATCGTCTCGTTCGCGCCGCCGCGCGGCTGGCCGTGATACAGGCGTATCTCGGCCTGAGCGCGCTGACGGTGATCGGATCGAGTGAGGCGATCGCGCGATGGATGAGGCGCTATATCGCCGCGCTGATCCATCTGCAGCGGCTTGAATGCATTCATCGCGTGCGTGGTCAGGCGGGGCCGGCGGCGAAATTCCTGGGAGATCACGTTCTCGGCCAAGCCGGATTCCATGGCCTCGAATCGTCAGCGGGGCACGTCTTCCGCTGGAGCGAGCCGCAGGCCGCCATGCGCATCCAGGGCCGCGCGGGCCGCAACACCGTTCGGATCCGGAGTCCCGCCTTTCGCGCGCCGCTGCGCGAGATCGGTGCGCATTTCTATCTCGACGGCGTGCGCGTGGACGCCTCTGCAATCGCAATCGGCGCCGATGCCTATTCGATGGACCTCGATCTGCCGCCCTCGGGCATCGCCATCCTGTCATGGTCGTGCCCCGTGTTGACGGGCATTGGCGATTCCCGCCGTCTTGGCCTTTCCGTGTCGGCCATCGAGGTGAGCCAGGATGCCGAAATGTCGGTCCAGCCCTAGAGCACGATCTGGAAAAGTGCCTTGCGACTTTTCGAGAAGATCATGCCTTCGGCCGCTATTCCACCTCGGTGGAGAGCCGCCCCTGATGGGACGGCTCCCGATTGTCGAACAGGGCGTGCGCGAAAACTAGCCTCCGGTCTCGGCGCTGATGATATCACCGAACAGCTCCCACTGACCCTTCTTGAAGCGCCACATCTTGAGCTGCTCGATCGGCGCGAAGTCCGTAGCGGAGGTGTTGACCTTGATCCCCGGGATCAGCGTGTCGGGGGCGAAGTCCTTAAGACTCGCAGCCTGCTTCATGACGTTCTCGCGGGTGAGATTGTCGCCGGCCTGCTTCAGCACCTGCACCATGGTCTGGGATGCCGCGTAGCCATAGGCCAGATTTGCGTCCGAGATGTTGGCACCCGGCATGTACTTGTCGATGAACGTCATGAACTTCTTCATGCCCTCGTCATCCTTCCACTGCGGATCGGAGGGGTCCTTGAGATAGCCGGCCGAAAGCACGCCTTCGGAGGCCTCGAGACCGGCGGGCTTCATCACCGCGCCGATCGACACCGAGACGTCGGTCATCAGGTGCATCGGCTTCCATTCCAGCTCGGCGATCTTCTTGATGGCCTGCGCCGCGAATTTCGGGGTCGCGATGTTGACGAAGACGTCGGCGCCGGTGCCCTTGAGCTTGACGATATGGGCGTCGATCGACGGCTCCGACGTCTCGTAGCTCTCCTCCGCCACGATCATCTTGGAGGCCTTGTTACCGAACACGTCCTTGATGCCGGCGAGGTAGTCCTTGCCGAAATCGTCGTTGGCATAGAAGATCGCGACCTTGCCGTCCGGCTTCTCCTTCAGGATGTACTTGGCGAAAATCTGGGCCTCGACCCGGTAGCTGGGCTGGAAGCCCATGGTCCAGGGGAAGTTCTTGGGGTCGTTCCACTTGCTGGCGCCGGTGGCGAGGAACAGCTGCGGCACCTTCTTGGCATTGTGATATTTCTGCACGGCGGTCTGGGTCGGCGTGCCCAGCGCATTGAAGATCAAAAATACCTCGTCGCTCTCGATCAGCTTGCGGACCTGCTCCACGGTCTTGGGCGGCGAATAGCCGTCGTCATAGGAGATCCAGTTGATCTTGCGGCCGTTGATGCCGCCCTGGTCGTTGATCATCTTGAAATAGGCTTCCTCGGTCTTGCCGATGATGCCGTAGGCCGAAGCGGGGCCGGAATAGGCTTCGACATTGCCGATCTTGATCTCGGTGTCGCTGGCGCCGGTGTCGTATTTCTTCTGCGCGAAAGCGCCCTGGGTGGAGAGCACTGTCAGGGCAGTCGCCGCGGCGAGCAGGACGAGTTTCTTGTTCTTCATGGAAATTCCTTGGGGTTTCTTGTTGGATGGAGCAGGCACGTCAAAAAGAAAAAGCGCCCGCGAGGGGCGCTTGGGGTCAGGCGTTGGCGACTTTCTTGTCGACTTCGGAGGCGACTGAGAAGTCCTTGCGCAGTGTCGGCTTGTGGATCTTGCCCGTCGCGTTGCGCGGCAGCGCATCGACGAAGCGGACCTGGCGCGGACATTTGAACCGCGCGAGATTGGCCGCGCAGTGCGCGAAGACATCGGCCTCGGTCAGCTTTTGTCCTGGCTTGACCGCAACAATGGCAAGGCCCACTTCACCCCATTGCGGATCGGGAAGGCCGATCACTGCGGCTTCCGCGATCGCGCTGAGCTGGTGCAGGACGTTCTCGACCTCGGCCGGATAGACATTCTCGCCGCCGGAGATGTACATGTCCTTCCAGCGGTCGACGATGTAGTAGAAGCCCTCTTCGTCGACGCGCGTCGCATCACCGGTGTGCAGCCAGCCGTCGGTGAAGGAGGTCTTGTTAGCCTCGGGCCTGTTCCAGTAGCCCGGCGTGATGTTCGGCCCCTTGACCCAGAGCTCACCGAGTTCGCCGACATCGGCATCGGTGCCGTCGGGCCGCACGATCCGCACCTCGGTGTGCAGCACCGGTTTGCCGGCGGAGCCGGCCTTGCGCGCCGCATCTTCGCGGTCGAGCACCAGCACCGCCGGCGAGGTCTCGGTCATGCCATAACCCTGCTGGAGCGCGACGCCTCGCGTCTCCCAGACCTTCAGGAGCGGCACCGGCATCGGCGCGCCGCCGACACCGCCGACGATCAGCCGGCCGAGGTCGGTCGTCGCGAAGGCGGGGTGTTGCGCCATGAACTGGTAGATCGCCGGCACCCCGAAGAACACGTTGATGCCCTGTGCGGGATCGTTGATCAGGCCGAGCGCTGCGCCGGGATCGAACGCGCGCATGATCATCACGGTGCCGCCGGCATGCAGCACGGGGTTGGTGTAGCAATTGAGCCCGCCGGTGTGGAACAGCGGCAGCACGGTGAGCAGCACCGAGGCCGGTCCGATGCAGGCGGGGCCGCCGAGATTGACGCAATTCCAGAAGGTCATGCCATGGGTGATGGTCGCGCCCTTGGGATGTCCCGTCGTGCCGGACGTGTACATGATGGTCGAGACGTCATCGAGCGTGACCTGCTCGATTGTCTCCAGCGGCTTGGCGGCCGCGATACCGGCCTCATAGGACCCACCGGGGCCGAGCAGCAGGCTGGTTGCGATGCCGCACAGCCTTGCGACGGCAAGCGCGGTCTCGGCGAGATCAGTGTCGTGGATCATCACCTTCGGTGCGCAATCAGCGGTGATGAACTGAAGCTCGGGGACGGTGAGGCGGGTGTTCAGCGGCACGAAGATCGCACCGAGGCGGCCGCAGGCGAATTGCACC
This sequence comes from Bradyrhizobium sp. MOS003, assembly GCF_003020125.1. Classification (GTDB taxonomy): domain Bacteria; phylum Pseudomonadota; class Alphaproteobacteria; order Rhizobiales; family Xanthobacteraceae; genus Bradyrhizobium. The sequence continues at coordinate 597,970 of NZ_PYFW01000001.1, forward strand.
TCCAGCGTATCGGTCGTGTTCAGCGCCAGCACCGCGACGCGGTCGCCGCGAGAGACGTTCAGCGTGTGGCGCAGGAACGAGGCGAGGCGGGAGACGCGGCCGTCCAGCTGCGCATAGGTGAAGCGGCGCTCGCTCGCGAGGTCGATCACCGCGACCTTGTCAGGCGTGCGGCGGCCATGATGAACGATCCAGTCGTAATAACGAACGGCCAAGCATTCCTCCCTCGGCGGCTTGTGCCGCCTGCGTCCCATTTGCCGTGCAGCATGCCCGGCGTGGCCTTGGGGCCAGCCGGAGTTGGTGCATCGACGTCTTTTTTGATTTGGAGTTGGCGCGCGAGGGGTCAAAATCGTCTTGCGTTGAGTTGCTAGCCGAAGCATGCGCCGAAGTGGTTCCCCGGTCAGCCACTCTGCGCAAGTGAGCCGCCGATGTTCCGGCCATGGTGAGCGAGACGAATCCGTCCGCGAGGCGAGAGTGCGATGAAGAGCCCGTTCTATACCGCCGAGCACGACGCCTTCCGCGACATGATGCGCCGCTTCGTCGAGAAAGAGATCACCCCGTTTGCCCATGAATGGGACGAGGCCGGCGAATTCCCGCGCGCGTTGTACCGCAAGGCGGCCGAGATCGGCCTGTTGGGGCTGGGATTCCCCGAGGAATATGGCGGGATCGCCGCCGACCAGTTCATGAAGATCGTGGCCAGCCAGGAGTTGGCGCGGGCGGGCGCCGGAGGCGTCAGCGCCAGCCTGATGAGTCACACCATCGGCTCGCCGCCGATCGCGCGGGCTGCGCGGCCCGAGGTGAGGGCACGCGTGCTGCCGCAGGTGCTGTCAGGCGACAAGATCTCGGCGCTTGCGATCACCGAGCCCGGCGGCGGCTCCGATGTCGCGAACCTCGCGACAAAAGCGCGGCGCGACGGAGATCACTACGTCGTGAGCGGCGAGAAGACCTTCATCACCTCAGGCATGCGGGCCGATTATCTAACCGTTGCAGTGCGCACGGGCGGCGAAGGTGCCGGCGGCGTCAGCCTGCTGCTGATCGAGGGTGACACGCCCGGCCTGTCCAGGACGAAACTGAAGAAGATGGGGTGGTGGGCCTCCGATACCGCGACGCTGCATTTCGACGCATGCCGTGTGCCGGCCGAAAATCTGATCGGCGAGGAAGGCCAGGGCTTCAAGATCATCATGCAGAACTTCAACAGCGAGCGCATGGGCATGGCGGCAGGCTGCACCGCCTTCGCGCGGGTCTGCCTGGATGAGGCGATCGCCTATGCGAAGGAACGCAAGACGTTCGGGAAGCCGTTGGCGCAACACCAGGTCATCCGCCACAAGATTGTCGACATGGCGCAGAAGGTCGCCGCAAGTCAGGCGATGCTGGAAATGCTGGCGTGGCGGCTCGAGCAGGGCGAGAGCCCGGTTGCGGAAATCTGCATGATGAAGAACCAGGCGACGCAGACCATGGCCTTCTGTGCCTCGGAGGCCGTGCAGATTTTCGGCGGCGCCGGCTTCATGCGCGGTATCAAGGCCGAGCGCATCTACCGCGAGGTCAAGGTCAACGCCATCGGCGGCGGCACCGAGGAGATCATGAAGGATCTGGCAAGTCGGCAGATGGGATTATAACGTTTTCTCCGTCATGCCCTGGCAGAAGCGCGAAGCGTGTCTTCGCGCTAGATGTCCCGGGCATCCACGTTCTTGTTGCAGCAAGAACGTCGTGGATGGCCGGGACAAGCCCGGCCATGACGAGCACATCAGAGATACCGGAGCCGAGCTGACAAAATGCTGTTCACCGCCGACCACGACGACATCCGCCGAAGCCTGCAGAAGTTCATCGCGAACGAGATCAATCCTCATGTCGATGACTGGGAGAAAGCCGACATCTTTCCGGCGCACGAGCTGTTCAAGAAGATGGGCAGCCTCGGCTTCCTCGGTCTGAACAAGCCCGTGGAGTTCGGCGGCTCGGGGCTCGATTATTCCTATGCGTTGATGATGGCTGAGGAGCTCGGCGCCGTCACCTGCGGCGGCGTGCCGATGGCGATCGGGGTGCAGACCGACATGGCGACGCCCGCACTGGCGCGGTTCGGCTCGGACGAGGTGCGGCGCGAGTTTCTGGCACCCTCGATCTCAGGCGATTTCGTCGCCTGCATCGGCGTCTCCGAGCCCGGCGCGGGCTCCGACGTCGCCTCGATCAAGACCCAGGCGCGCTCCGATGGCGACGATTACGTCATCACCGGCGGCAAGATGTGGATCACCAACGGCACCCAGGCCGACTGGATCTGCCTGCTCGCCAACACCGGCGACGGGCCGGTTCACCGCAACAAATCGCTGATCTGCGTGCCCATGAAGAGCAAGGGCGTTACCATCGCCCGCAAGCTGGACAAGATGGGCATGCGCTCGTCGGACACCGCGCAGATCTTCTTCGACGGAGTCCGTGTGCCCAAGCGCAACCGGATTGGCGAGGAAGGCAAAGGCTTCACCTACCAGATGATTCAGTTCCAGGAAGAGCGGCTGTGGGGCGCGGCGGCCTGCCTGAAGTCGCATGAGTACATCATCAACGAGACCATCGAATACACCCGCAACCGCAAAGCTTTCGGCCAGAGCATCCTCGACAACCAGGTCGTGCACTTCAAGCTGGCGGAGATGCAGACCGAGGTCGAGCTGTTGCGTGCGCTGATCTATCGCGCCGCCGAGCAGCTGGTCGCCGGCGAGGATGTGACCAAGCTTGCGACCATGGCCAAGCTGAAGGCCGGCCGGCTCGGGCGCGAGCTCACCGACGCCTGCTTGCAATATTGGGGCGGAATGGGCTTTACCAACGAGACGCCGGTCAGCCGCGCCTATCGCGACAGCCGCCTGACCTCCATCGGAGGCGGTGCCGACGAGGTCATGCTGATGGTCCTGTGCAAGATGATGGGCACGCTGCCCGGCAGCAAAGGAAGTTCCTCATGATCACGCTCTATCATTGCGACGCCGCGCGCTCGTTCCGTCCGCTCTGGATGCTGGAGGAGATGGGGCTGCCCTATGAGCTGAAGATGCTGCCGTTCCCGCCGCGGGTCTTCGCCAAGGAATATCTCGCGCTCAATCCGCTCGGCACGATTCCCTTCATGGTCGACGGCGAGACGAAGATGACCGAATCATCCGGCATTTGCCACTATCTCGGGATCAAGCATGGGTCAACGCCGCTGATGGTCGGTCCCGAGGATCCCGCCTATGGCGCGTTCCTGAACTGGATGTATTTCAGCGACGCCACGTTAACCTTCCCGCAGACGCTGGTGCTCCGCTACACCCAGCTCGAGCCGGAAGAGCGCCGCAACCCGCAGGTCGCCGGCGACTATGCCAAATGGTTCCTGGGCCGGCTGCGCGCTGTCGAGGCAGCGGCCGCCAATGCTGAAACATTGTGCGCCGGCCGCTTCACAGCCGCAGACATCGTCATCGGCTATGCGCTTCGGCTCGCCGACAATATCGGGCTCGCCAAGGATTTCGGGCCAAATGTCGCGGCCTATTGGGCGCGATTGCAGCAGCGCGATGGCTTCAAGCGCGCTGTTGCTGCGGAGCAAAAGGCCGGCGCCGAGCAGAATGTTGCACCGCGTGTGAGGGCTTGAGCCCTCGCGCGGGCCGGGATTGTGGTCTCATGACGGTTCGGGGCGGCCTCATCGCAGTCCTGAACTGACAATGTTTTGCGCTCCATGATAGCGCTATCCCGTCGTGACAGCGCCCAGATTTCCGCTAAGGTGATTTCCGTCCGCAGCGGCCACAGAGCCGCGCGAGGAGGATCCCAATGGAAGATATCGGTCGCGAATCCGACCATCTGATGCTGATCACACCCGAGCGCGTCTTCTATGCCGGCCTGCTCGGCCGTCCCCGCAAGAGGACCCCCGGCTGCTGTCATGTCTATGTGGCCGTGAAGGGCAACCTGCATTTGACGATCGACGACGCTCTCGCCACTGGTGAGCTGTTCGTCACCCTGCCGAACCAGCGGCATTCCATCGCTAGCGACTACCGCACTGCAATCAGCGTGACGCTCGAGCCGGAGAGCATGCCGGATGGCGTGATCGAGGCCTTGGCCCAGCGGCTGACGGGACCCGACAGGGCGGTCTACGCGCGCAAGATCCTCGCCGCCTACACGCTGCTGCGCCAGCGCCGCTATGGCGACATCACCACCGCCGAATTCGACGAGATGTGCTTTGGCGAGGCACTGCCGCGCCGTGTGCTCGATCCCCGCGTGATGCGCGCTGTTGCCCGCATCGGCCGCTTCACGGGCGAGCCCGTGACCGCGGATACATGTGCCGCGGAAGCAGGGCTCTCGGCCTCGCGATTCCTGCATCTGTTCAAGGAAGAGACCGGCATCTCGTTCCGCTCCTTCCGCGCCTGGAAGCGCGCGCGGCATCTGCTGCACTTCGCCAACCAGGACCTCAACCTCGCCCATCTCGCGCAGGACATCGGCTATCCCGACTCCACGCATTTCAGCCATTCCATCCGCCGCTTCTACGGATTGAAGCCCCGCGCGATCTTTGTCGGCTCGCGCGATCTTGCGATCTATCGGAGCACCGAGACGGTGCGGCTCGCAGAGGCGAGTTGATGCCGCTGCCGTAGGGTGGGCAAAGGCGCTCTTGCGCCGTGCCCACCACCTCTCGGCGATTCGCAAAGATGGTGGGCACGCTTCGCTTTGCCTACCCTACGAAAGCTCGTTCTTTTCCAGCTTCTCCGCGCAAGAAGCCGCATGCCACCCATCCCATGATCGCAAGCGTTGAATTCTCAACGTGCGAGACATTTTTGGCATGAGCGACAAGGCCGTCATCACCTGCGCGCTGAACGGCGTGCTCACCGACCCCAAGCAGCACAACGTGCCGGTCACGCCCGAGCAGATGGCGCGCGAAGCCAAGGCTGCGTTCGATGCCGGCGCATCCGTCATGCACATCCATCTGCGCCAGCAGGCGCCTGGAAAGGGCCACCTGCCGTCATGGGAGGTCGCCGTCAGCAAGGAGATCCAGCAGGCGATCCGCGAAGCCTGTCCCGGCGTGATCATCAACCACACCTCGGGCGTGTCAGGGCCGAACTACTCCGGCGCGCTCGACTGCATCCGCGAGACCAGGCCGGAGATCGCCGCCTGCAACGCCGGTTCGCTGAATTATCTGAAGGTGAAGGCCGACAACAGCTGGGCCTGGCCGCCGATGATGTTCGACAATGCGGTCGAGAAGGTGAAGGACTATCTCGACGTCATGAACGCGGTCGGCACCATCCCCGAGTTCGAGTGTTTCGACGTCGGCATCGTTCGCTGCGTCGGCATGTACACCCAGGTCGGCATGTACAAGGGGCCGCTCGAGTATAATTTTGTCATGGGTGTTGCTTCGGGAATGCCTTCGGACCCGGAGCTGCTGCCGATCCTGATCAAGCTGAAGCGTCCCGAGGCGCACTTTCAGGTCACCGCGATCGGCCGCGAGGAAATCTGGCCGCTGCACCAGCGCTGCGCCGAGCTCGGCGGCCACCTGCGCACCGGTCTCGAAGACACCTTCTATCTCGCCGACGGCAGGAAAGTGACCTCGAACGGCCAGTTGATCGAGGCCGTCGCCGCCTGCGCTAGGCGTGCGGGCCGCGAGATCGCAAGCCCCGCCGAGGCGCGGAAGATCTTTGGGACGAATCGGTAGTCACACACTCCGTCATTCCGGGATGGCCCGAAGGGCCAGGCCCGGAATCCATAACCACGATCGGGAGTATGGATTCCGGGCTCGCGCTGCGCGCGCCCCGGAATGACGGGCAGGAGCTTTGATGTCCATTCTCGAAAACACCATTTCCGCCGGTAGCGCTGCCTACCATGCCAACCGCGACGGCATGCTCGACCTGATTGACCGCATGCGCGCGCTGGAAGAGCGCACGCGTACGGCGTCGGCGGCGGCAAAGGATCGCTTCCACAAACGCGGGCAACTGCTACCGCGCGAGCGCGTTGCGCTGGTGCTCGATCCCGGTGCGCCCTTCATCGAGCTGTCGACGCTCGCCGGCTACATGTTCGATGTGCCTGATGCGACCAGGAGCGTGCCGGGCGGCGGCGTCATCGCCGGCATCGGCTTCGTCTCGGGCATCCGCTGCATGGTCAGCGCCAATGACGCCGGCATCGACGCCGGCGCTCTGCAGCCTTACGGCCTCGACAAGACGATCCGCGTGCAGGAACTCGCGCTGGAGAACAAGCTGCCTTATGTCCAGCTGGTCGAAAGCGCCGGTGCCAATTTGTTGCGCTACCGCGTCGAGGATTTCGTCCGCGGCGGCAACATTTTTCGCAATCTGGCGCGGCTCTCGGCCGCGGGCTTGCCCGTCGTGACCGTGACGCACGGTTCCTCGACTGCGGGCGGCGCGTACCAGACCGGCCTGTCCGACTACATCGTCATGGTACGCGGCCGCACCCGTGCTTTCCTCGCGGGCCCGCCGCTGCTCAAGGCCGCGACCGGCGAGATCGCGACCGAGGAAGAGCTCGGCGGCGCCGAGATGCACACGCAAGTGTCCGGCCTTGGCGACTACCTTGCCGAGGACGACCGCGATGCGTTGCGCATCGCCCGCGAGATCATGGCGGCGCTGGAATGGGAACGGCCTGGCAAGGCGGCCCGCGAGTTCAAGCCACCGCGCTACGACCAGGATGAGCTGCTCGGCATCATGCCGATGGACCACAAGCGCTCTGTCGACATGAAGCAGGTGATCGCGCGCATCGTCGACGACTCCGACTTCACCGAGATGTCGCCGAATTACGGCCCCGCCACGGTCTGCGGCCATGCCCGCGTCGAAGGCCAGGCGATCGGCATCATCACCAACAACGGGCCGCTCGATCCCGCCGGCGCCAACAAGGCGACGCATTTCATCCAGGCGTGCTGCCAGACCCGCACGCCGATCCTCTACCTCAACAACACCACGGGATACATGGTCGGCAAGGCTTATGAAGAAGCTGGCATGATCAAGCACGGCTCCAAGATGATCCAGGCGGTGACGTCGGCAACGGTGCCACAGATCACGATCTATTGCGGCGCCTCGTTCGGTGCCGGCAATTACGGCATGTGCGGCCGCGGCTTCCATCCACGCTTCTGCTTCTCCTGGCCCAACGCCAAGACAGCCGTGATGGGCGGCGAGCAGGCCGCCGAGACCATGGCGATCGTGACCGAAGCCGCCGCGGCGCGCCGTGGCAAGCCGGTCGAGAAAGACAAGCTAGAGGCCATGAAGGCGCAGATCGTCGGCGTGTTCGACGGGCAGATGGACGTGTTCTCGACCAGCGCCCGCGTGCTCGACGACGGCGTGATCGATCCGCGCGACACCCGCGCGGTGCTGTCGGAAGTTCTGGCCATCTGCCGCGAAGGCGACGCACGCACGCCCCAGCGCATGCAGTTTTCGGTGGCACGCCCATGAGGAACGGATCAGTGCAGCACCGGCCGTTCTTCAAGGTCCTGGTCGCCAATCGCGGCGAGATCGCGCTGCGCGTGATGCGCAGTGCGCGGCAGCTCGGGCTTGGTGTCGTTGCGGTATATTCGGATGCGGATCGGGATGCGCTTCACGTGAAGCAGGCCGATCAGGCCGTGCGCATCGGCGAAGCCTTGCCGGCGCAATCCTATCTCGACATCCCCGCCATCATTGCCGCGGCGCAAGCGAGCGGCGCAGACGCGGTTCATCCCGGCTACGGCTTTCTCGCCGAAAACGAGGACTTCGCGCAAGCCTGCAAGGATGCCGGGCTCGTCTTCATCGGGCCCTCGCCGCAGGCGATCGAGGCGATGGGCAACAAGGCCGGTGCCAAGGAGATCATGAAGAAGGCCGGCGTTCCCTGCGTGCCCGGCTATCAGGGGGCCGAGCAGGGCGACGAGGTCATGCTCGCGGAAGCCAGGAAGATCGGCTTTCCCGTGATGATCAAGGCCGTCGCCGGCGGCGGCGGCCGCGGCATGCGTTTGGTCGCAGACGCCGCTTCGTTTCCGGATGCGCTGCGCAGTGCGCGGTCGGAAGCCAAGGCGGCGTTCGGCGACGCCACCGTGATCCTCGAGCGCGCCATCCAGAACCCGCGCCACATCGAGATCCAGGTGTTCGGCGACAGCCACGGCAACGCCGTCCATCTCGGCGAGCGCGACTGCTCGGTGCAACGGCGGCACCAGAAGCTGATCGAGGAGGCACCGTCACCGGCGGTCACGCCGGAACTGCGCGCGAAGATGGGTGACGTTGCGGTCGCCGCGGTCAAGGCGCTGCGTTATGAGGGAGCCGGCACGCTGGAATTCCTGCTCGATGCCAGCGGCGCGTTCTACTTCATGGAGATGAACACCCGCCTCCAGGTCGAGCATCCCGTGACCGAAGCCATCACCGGGCTTGATCTCGTCGAACTCCAGCTGCGCGTCGCCCGCGGCGAGGCGCTGCCGGTGAAGCAGCAGGACATCAAGTTTTCCGGCCATGCCATCGAGGTGCGGCTCTGCTCGGAAGATGCCGGGCACGATTTCATGCCGCAGTCGGGTCGCATGGCGCTTTGGCAAGTGCCTGAACGCATCCGCGTCGAGCACGCGCTGCAATCGGGCTCGGAGATCCCGCCGTTCTACGATTCCATGATCGCCAAGGTGATCAGCCATGGCGCCACGCGCGAGGAGGCGAGAGGACGGCTGATCGTCGGCCTGGAGCAGCTCACCGCCTTCGGCGTGACCACCAACCAGGCGTTCCTGATGTCCTGCCTGCGTCATACCGGGTTTGCCAAGGGCGAGGCGACGACAGCCTTCATCGACGCGCATCGCGACGAGCTCCTGGCACCACGCCCGTCCGCGACATTCGACATGGCGCTGGCGGGTCTGCTGCTCTACGTCACCAACCCGCGCGCGCTATCATGGCAGGCTGGTCGGAGCTTGGCCGCCACCTTTCCGTTGCCGGTGAAGATCGAGATCTCAGGTCAGACATACGAACTCGAAGTCACGCGAGAGCGCGATGGTGGCTACATTGTCGCCAGCGACGGTCGCCAAGAAAAATTCGAAATTGATCAACTCGATTCCGACGCCATCCGATTTCGCCATGACGGCGTGATGGACAGCGCCAAATTCCTGCGCGACGGCGATCGGCTTTACGTCCAGCACCGCGGCATCCCGCTCGCGGTCACCGATCTTACGCTCGCCGCGCCCAAGGCCGCGGCCGCCAATGGCGGTGACGGCAAGGTGCGCGCCGCCTTGAACGGGCGCGTCGTCGCCGTACTGGTCAAGCCGGGCGACTCTGTCAAAGCGGGCCAACCGGTGCTGACGCTGGAGGCAATGAAGATGGAACACGTCCACAAAGCCGGCATCGACGGCGTGGTCGCCACGATTGACGTCGCTGAAGGCGAGCAGGTCACCACGGGCAGGATCGTCGCCGAGATCGGAGCATAGTCGGCACCACGAGCTCCGAAATCGTAGGGGGAAGGCGCATAGCGCCGGGCGCACCCATATACTAGGCCCTCCGACGCGTGATGGACATATAAATCATATTTATATCAATGGGTTGTCTGGATTTCAGAACGATATCCAAGATTAATTTGAACCTAGTTCATATTTCGGCTACAGATATTGAACATTGTTCAATGTCGGAGCCGACATGTTGCGCGCCAATGATCCCTCCCAAGCGACCAATCCCTCGCTCCCGGCGGGATCCCGCCGTCTCCCGTTCGCCGCGCCACAACGCCGCGAGAGCTACCTGATCAGCGCGCTCTGCGTTCTGACGCTGACGGCGCTCCTCGCCCCCGCGCTGCCCGCCTCCGCCTGGCACGTCCCGCACTTCGTCGATGATCGCACCTGGCTCGGTGTGCCCAACGCCGGCGACGTGCTGAGCAATCTCGCTTTCCTCGCGATGGGCGTTTGGGGTTCGGAGCGGCTGCGCGCCCGCAATGAGGCGCCCGTGGGTGCAAGCTGGTTTTTCGTGGGACTGATCCTCACCTGCCTGGGTTCCGGCTTCTATCACCTGGAACCCGACCTGCCGCAGCGGCTCGTGGCCGATCGTCTCGGCATGGCGGTCGCGTTCGCGGGCTTTCTGGGTATCGCAGCCAGCGAGCGCGTCAGCGTGCGCAGCGGAGAGGCGGTGCTCGTGCTGATGATCATCGCGGGCCTGTTGGCTGCCTGGGTGGCACGCGAGAATCTCACGCCATGGATTGTCGTGCAGTTCGGCGGCATGGCACTCGCCGTGGCCCTGGCGTTGACGCGCCCTCGACCTGGTGCGCTTGGCGTGCCGCTTGGCGGCGTGATCTTCTTTTATGTGCTGGCCAAGCTTTTCGAGCTCGGTGACGCGCTCATTTTCGAAGCGACAGGACACATCGTCTCGGGGCACACGCTCAAGCATCTGGCTGCCGCGCTGGCGGCCTGGCCGGTGATCAGGTCGTTGGCGCCAACTGGCTCCGTCCCGTCCCGTCATTGAGCAGGCACGCCACCTGATGCCCGTCGCCGGCTTCCAGCAGAGCCGGCCGCTCGGTCTTGCACCGGTCCATCGCAAACCGGCACCGGGTGTGAAACGCGCAGCCCGAGGGCGGATTGACCGGGCTCGGCACGTCACCGTCGACCAGCGGCGCGAGCTTCTTCGCGAGCGGATTGGCGACCGGCACCGAGGCCAGCAGCGCTTGCGTGTAGGGATGCCTGGGATTGCGAAACAGCTCGTCCTTGCCCGCGATCTCGACGATCCGGCCGAGATACATCACGGCGACGCGGTGGCTGATATGGGCGACCACGGCCAGATCATGCGCGATGAAGAGGTAGGAGAAGCCGTGCTGGCGCTGCAGGTCGATCAAGAGGTTGATCACCTGCGCCTGGATCGAGACGTCGAGCGCGGACACCGGCTCGTCGCAAACGATCAGGCGAGGCCCCAGCGCCAGTGCGCGCGCGATGCAGATGCGCTGGCGCTGACCGCCGGAGAATTGATGCGGGAAGTTGCGCATCTGGTCGGGACGCAGGCCCACCTGCTCGAACAGCTTCGCGACCCGCGCCTCGAGCGCCTTGCCGCTGGCGAGACCGTGCACCGCGAGCGGTTCGCCGACGATGTCGCCGGCGGTCATGCGCGGGTTGAGCGAGGCAAACGGGTCCTGGAACACGATCTGCATCGAGCGTCGGTGCGGGCGCAGTGCCGCTTTGGACAGATGGGTGATGTCCTCGCCGTCGAGCCGGATCCGGCCCGAGGTCGGCTCGACCAGTCGCAGCACGCTCCGTGCCACCGTCGACTTGCCGCAACCAGATTCGCCGACGAGCCCGAGGGTCTCGCCGGCACCAAGGGAGAACGAGACGCCGTCGACCGAATGCACGGTGCCGACCTGCCGGCGCAGCACGCCGGCGCGCACCGGATAATGCTTCTTGAGGTCGGTGACCTCGAGCAGAATTTCGGTCATGCCACCTCCGCGACGTCTTCCGCGCGCCAGCAGGCGGCAAGATGGCCGCTCCCCCAATCCGCCAGCGGCGGATATTCGGCCTCGCAGCGCTTGATCGCGAGCTTGCAGCGCGGCGCGAAGGCGCAACCCTTCGGCAGCCGCACCAGCGACGGCACGGTGCCGGGGATTTCGTTCAGCCGCGCCGGCGCGGCGATTCCGGGTGCGGGCACAGCCGGGATCGACGCCATCAGCCCGCGCGTATAGGGATGCTTTGGCGCGGCGAACAGCGCTTCGACGCTGGCTTCCTCGACCTTCCGCCCCGCATACATCACGATCACGCGCTGTGCGGTCTGCGCGACCACGCCGAGATCGTGCGTGATTAGCACGAGCCCGGTGCCGAGTTCCTTCTGCAGGTCGAGGATCAGCGCCAGGATCTGCGCCTGAATGGTGACGTCGAGCGCGGTGGTCGGCTCGTCCGCAATCAGTAGCGCCGGCCGGCAAGCCAGCGCCATCGCGATCATCGCGCGCTGGCGCATGCCGCCGGAGAGTTGATGCGGATATTCTTTCGCGCGTCGCGCCGGTTCGGGAATGCGGACCAAACGCAGCATCTCGACCGCGATAGCCCGGGCCTCCTTGGCCGGAATGCTCCGATGCAGCCGGACCGCCTCGACGATCTGGTCGCCGACCCGCATCACCGGGTTGAGCGAGGTCATCGGCTCCTGGAAGATCATGGAGATGCGGTTGCCCCTGACGGCGCGCATCTCCGCCTCATCCAGTGCCAGCAGATCGGTGCCTTCGAGCGAGATCGAGCCGCCGACGAGGCGGCCGGGAGGATCGGGCACGAGCCGCATCAGCGACAGCGCGGTAACGCTCTTGCCGCAGCCGGATTCGCCGACGATCGCCAGCGTCTCGCCGCGCTTCACGGTAAAGGAGAGGTCGTCGACAGCCCTGAACAGGCCGGAATTGGTGAAGAACACCGTCTTCAGGTTCTTCACCTCGAGCACGAGATCGGATTTGTCAGTCATCAGCCGCGCTGCCGGGGATCGAGAATGTCGCGCAGGGCGTCGCCGAACAGATTGGCGCCGAACACGGCGAGGCTGATCGCAATGCCCGGGAAGATCACCAGCCACGGCGCGGTGCGGACATATTCGGCGGCTGACTCGGAGAGCATGCGGCCCCATGACGGATAAGGCTCGGGAATGCCGAGGCCGAGGAACGACAGCGAGGCTTCGGTCAGGATGGTCGAGCCGAGCTGGGCGGTGGCGAGCACGATCAGCGGCGCCAGCGTGTTCGGCAGCACATGGCGGAGCGCGATGCGCACCTCGCTCATGCCGATCGACTTGGCGGCCTCGATGAAGGGCAATTCCCGCAGCGCCAGCGTGTTGGCACGGATGACGCGCGCGACCGTCGGGATCAGCGGGATGGCAATCGCAATGATCACGTTCGGCAGCGACGGGCCGAGTGCCGCCGTCATCACCAGCGCCAGCACCAGCAGCGGCAGCGCCTGGAGGATGTCGGAGACGCGCTGGAATACCAGATCGACCCAGCCGGAGAGATAGCCGGAGGTCAGGCCGACGATGACGCCGATCGTGCCGCCGAGCGCGGTCGAGCCGATCCCGACGGCAAGCGAGATCCGCGCGCCGTGGATGATGCGGCTGAACACGTCGCGGCCGAACGAGTCCGTTCCCATCCAGTGCGCCATGCTCGGGCGGGCCAGCGCGCGGGCCGAATCGATCGAGAGGGGATCGTAACGCGCGATGAAGTCGGCGAAGATCGCCGTGAACACGAACACGGCCATGATGACAAGGCCCGCCGCGCCCAGCACATGCCGCTGTGCCAGAAACAGCACGCGCCGCCAGCCGCCGGTCGCATGCGCGCCGGCCCGCCTCAGTTCAACGTCGAAGTCGATCGCAGCCAAATTGATCTCCTAATCCGTGTATCTGATGCGCGGATCGAACACGGCGTAGAGCATGTCGACGATGAAATTCGCGCTCACCACCACGACGGCCATCAGCATCACGAGGTTCTGCACGATCGGATAGTCGCGCCAGCGGATCGCCTCGACCAGGAAGCGGGCGACGCCGGGGATGTTGAACACCGTCTCGGTGACGATCAGGCCGCCGATCAGGAATGCCGCTTCGATGCCGATCACGGTGATGACGGGCAGGATCGCGTTCTTGAGCGCATGCCGATAGTTGACGGCGGCTTCGGATGCGCCCTTGGCGCGCGCGGTGCGGATATAATCCTGCCGCAGCACCTCCAGCATCGAGGACCGCGTGATGCGCATGGTCAGAGCCGCGCTGCGGAAGCCGACGGCGGCGGCGGGTACGGCATAGGTCGCGAACGCCTCGAGCCAGGTCGCCGGATTTGGATTGAAAATCGGCATCTGATTGAACATCGCCACCGACGCGGTGAGGATGAGCAGGCCAAGCCAGAACGAAGGCAGCGACAATCCGCTCAAGCTTACGACGCGGAGCGCGTAGTCCAGCCGCGTGCCTTGCTTCACCGCGCTGATGACGCCGAGCGGGATGCCGATCGAGGCCGAGAACAGCAGCGCGAGGCCGGCAAGCCGCGCCGTGATCGGGATCCGCGGCAATATCTCCTGCAGCGCCGGCTTCTCGGAGACGTAGGAGTAACCGAAGTCCCCGCGCAGAAAACCGGAGATCCAGTGCCAATATTGCACGACCAGCGGCTGGTCGATACCGAGCTCCTTCTCCAGATTGGCCTTGTCGGCGGGATCGACATAGCCGGCCGCGGCGAACAGGATGTCGACGATGTTGCCGGGGACGATGCGCAGCAGCAGGAAGATGACGATCGAGATCCCGAACAGGGTCACGAGCATCAGGAACAGGCGCCGCACCAGATAGGCAAACATGTCGCGCCTCCCGTCGAGCTGCCAGCGCGCTACTTGTCCATCCAGACGTCTTCGTAACGGTAGCCGTTATAGGAGCTGTTCGACATCACGGTCACGCCCTTGACATAGGGCTGCCAGCACGTGCCCGTGCGCGCGTGGAAGATGATCGGGCGCGCCACGTCCTCCTGCAGCTTCTTGTCGATGTCCCAGACCAGCTTCTTGCGTCTCTCGACATCGGTCTCCTGCGACTGCACGTCGAATAGCTTCTCGATCTCCTTGTTGCAGTAATTGGTGTAGTTGCGCTCCGAGCCGCAGGAATAGTTCTCATAGAAGGATTGGTCGGGATCGTCGACGGCATTACCGGTGAGGTTGAGGCCGAGCATGTAATCCTTGCGGGCGACCTTCGGGAACCAGTTTGCGGTTTCGACCACGTCCAGCTCGCCGTCGATGTAGATGCTCTTGAGCTGGTCGATCAGGATCACCGCGGGATCGCGATAGACCGGGATGTTGCGGGTCGAGACCTTGACGGAGAGGTGCTTGTCGGGCCCGTAGCCGGCCTTCTGCATCAGCTTCTTGGCTTCCTCGCGGTTGGCGTTGATGTCGGGGCCGTAGCCCGGAATGCTCTCGAGCATCTCCTTCGGCATGCCCCAGAGCCCTTGCGGCGGCGGCAGCATGGTGCCGCCGACGTCGCCCTGGCCCTCGAACATGATCGAGATGAAGGACTTGCGGTCGAGCGCCATCGCCATGGCGCGGCGGATGTCGACATTGTCGAACGGCGGCGCGGACGAATTGACGATGATGTTGGTCGCGACGTTGTTCGGCTCGACCACGCAGACGGCGTTCGGCGCCTGCGTCTTCACGTCCTTGAGCAGCGGAATGCTCACCTCAGTCGGGAACGTCATGTCGAACTTGCCGGCGACGAAGGCGAGGATGGCCGTCGAGCGGTTCGGGATGATGGTGAACTCGATGCCGTCGAGATAAGGACGGCCCTTGCGCCAATAATCCGTGTTTCGCGTCAGCTTGATCGATTCATTGGCCTTGAACCCGACGAACTTGAACGGGCCTGTGCCGATCGGATGGGTGCGCATGTCGCCGGGCGAGACATGACAGGGATAGACCGGTGTGTAGCCCGAGGCGAGCAAGGCCAGCAGCGAGGGCTGCGGTCGCTTCATGTTGAAGGAGACCTCGAGATCGCCATTGGTCGAGATCTCGTTGACCTCGTTGTACCAGCTCTTGCGCGGATTCTGCCGGAACTTCTGCTGCGATTTCCCCATCAGCAGGTCGAAGGTGCATTTGACGTCGGCCGAGGTGAACGGCTTTCCGTCGTGCCATTTCACGCCCTGGCGCAGCTTGAAGGTCAGGGTCTTGTTGTCATTGACCCAGGCCCAGCTTTCCGCGAGCTCGGGGATGATATTGTCCATCCTGTTCTGGGCCTCGTCCTGCTTGTAGATGACGAGGTTGTTGAAAATGGGCATGAAGGGAACATTGAGCGAATAGGTCGCGCCCTCATGGATCGAGGCGTTGCCGGGACTGTCGCGATGATACATGCGCAGGACGCCGCCCTGCTTGGGCTCACCGGCGAGCGTGATGGTCGAGGCCGTCAGCACAGATAGCGCCGCCATTGCGGCGAGCGCCCATACGCTCCGCATGCTCATCCTCCCTGGAGATCGGCCTTTTGCGGCCTGTTTGTGCTAACGATAGCGAGGCGCGCCCAGCGAGGCAACCCGCAACGACGTCCGACCTCTCGACAATTGGGATGACGGAACGCTTCGGAGTTTCGCCTTCTCACAATGTGAGAGTGCAAGTGCGAACAAGCGGCTGTTGTGCCGAAGTCGCGGGGTAGCCTCACACGATCCGTGACGCCTTGTTGCCCCAATATCGGTCCCGCAGCAGGCGCTTGTACAGCTTCCCCGTCGGCAGCCGCGGCAATTCCTTTTCGAAATCTACCGAGCGCGGCACCTTCTGCCGCGACAGCGATTTTGCGCAGAACGCGATCAGCTCGTCGGCGAGCGCCGTGTCCGGCGCGATTCCGGGCATCGGCTGTACAACCGCCTTCACCTCTTCGCCGAGATCTGGATTGGGCACGCCGAACACGGCGGCATCGGCGACCTTGGGATGGGTGATCAGCAGATTCTCGCATTCCTGCGGATAGATGTTCACGCCGCCGGAGATGATCATGAAGGTCGCGCGGTCGGTCAGGTAGAGGAAGCGGTCGGCATCGACATAGCCGACATCGCCGACCGTGCTCATGCTGCCATCGGCCGAGCGCGCCTCCTTGGTCTTCTCCGGATCGTTGAAATACTCGAACGGCGTCGCCGTCTTGAACCAGACCTGGCCGGGGGTGCCGGTCGGGCAATCCCGCATGTTCTCGTCGAGGATGTGGAGGTCGCCGAGCAGCACCTTGCCGACGGTGCCGCGGTGGCCCAGCCATTCCTCGCTGTTGCAGGCGGTGAAGCCGAGGCCTTCGGTGGCGCCGTAATATTCGTGGATGATAGGGCCCCACCATTTGATCATGTCGTCCTTGACCAGCGCCGGGCAGGGCGCCGCTGCATGGATCGCGATCTCCAGCGACGACAGGTCGTAGCGGCCGCGCACCTCTTCCGGCAGCTTCAGCATGCGCGAGAACATCGTCGGCACCAGCTGGGTGTGCGTGATGCCCCAGCGCTGGACCAGCTCGAGGTAGCGCTCGGGATCGAAGCTCTCCATGATGATCACGGTGCCGCCCATGCGGATCGTGAGATTCACGGCCGCCTGCGGCGCGGAATGATAGAGCGGCGCCGGCGAGAGATAGACCATGCCCTCGCGGTAGTGCCAGAGCTTGGTCAGGAAATCGAACAGCGGCAGATTGTGCTTCGGCGGCTCCTCGGGCAGCGGTCGCAAAATGCCTTTCGGTCGTCCGGTCGTGCCGGACGAATAGAGCATGGCGGTGCCGAGCCACTCATCCGCGATCGGTGTTGTCGGCATATCCGCGGTCACGTCCGCAAGACCGACGATGCGCTCGCTCTCGCCGGGGCCGTCGGCGACGATGCAGAGCTTGATATCGGGACAAGCCTGGATCGCCTCGCGGGCGATGTCGAGCTTCGCCACCGACGTGATCAGGATCTTCGATTGGCTGTTGACGAGCAGATAGGCGAGCTCGCCCGGCGTCAGGAAGGAGTTGATGCAGGTGTAATACAGCCCGGAGCGCTCGCCTGCGCCGCAGGCCTCGAGATAGCGGGAATTGTTCTCCATGAAGATCGAATAATGATCGAGCCGCTTCAGGCCGTGCTTGCGGAACAGATGGGCCAGCCGGTTGCTGCGCGCATCGAGCTCGCGATAGGTGACGGCTTCGCCTGTTGCCGCCATGATGAAGGCGGGCTGCAGCGGGCGTAGGCGGGCATGCTGACCTGGGTACATCTATCCTCCGGCTCTGGACTATGCGGCGAGAAGCAGGATTTCGCGCACCTGCGCCGGGTCTTCGATCTTGCGCGGATTGCGCGGAATCCAGTTGGTGCGCATCGCCTGCTCGGCGATATCATCGAAATGCTCGGGCGAGACGCGCACCTCCGCGAGGCTGCGCGGCATGCCGAGCGAGCGGATGAAGGCATCGAGCACGTCGGCCGCGGCGTGGCCGGGATAGCCCATGGCGGCAGCAACGATCATCTGCCGCTCGGCATTGTCGCGCGCATTCCAGCGCATCACCGCCGGCAGCATGATGCAGGAGGTGTAGCCGTGCGGCACGTCGAAGGCCGCGCCCAGCACGTAGCCGATGCCGTGGCTCGCGCCCATGGGAACGCCGGCCGCGAGCGCGCCCATCGACAGCCAGGTGCCGATCTGCGCATCCATCCGCGCGTCGAGATCGGCGGGATCGGCTTTCACCCGCGGCAGCGCGTCGGCGAGCATGGCGAGGCCCTTCACCGATTGCGCGTCGGCGTAAGGATGCGTCTCACGCGAACAGATCGCCTCGACGCAATGGTCGATGGCGCGGACCCCGGTCGACAGGAACAGCCATTCCGGCGTGTGCACGGTGATGGCGGGATCGAGGATGGTCGCGCGCGGTACGGCGAGCGGGTGCCGCAGCATCTGCTTGACGTTGGTGCGGCGGTCGGTGACGCCCGCGATCGCGCTGAACTCGCCGCCGGCGATCGTGGTCGGCACGCTCACCTGCCGCACCGTCGGGGCGTTCATCTCGGGCGTTATGCCTTTGTGTACGCGGATGCGCTCGATGCCGTCGACATCGTCGATGCCGTTGGCGAGGCAAAGCTGCATCGCCTTGGCGCCGTCGGTGATCGAGCCGCCCCCCACGGTGACGATCAAATCGGCACCCGCTTCGCGCGCGGCATTTGTGGCCGCGATCACCGCCTCGCGCGGCGTATGCGCCGGCATCGCATCGAACAGGCCGGCGCAGCGGGAGCCCAGGGCCTGCTTGATTTTCTCGATTGCGTCGGTCTGCCGGCTGAGCGTGCCCGACACCATCAGGAAAGCACGATGTGCTCCCAACCGGTCCATCTGTGCGACGATGGCCTCAGTCGCAGGATGTCCGAACACGACCTCCTCGATCGCGCCGAAAACGACACGTCCTTGATGCACGCCTGTCCTCCCGGACAATTCGTCTTGTTCTTGTGGAAGTAATCTAGCCGAGCCGCCGGCTCCCGTCATGTGCGAAGGCGCTGGCTTGTTTCCTTACTATTCCCCTAGGGCCCTCCAGGAGCGGGTGGCAGCGTGCCTTCTCGCATCGCGTGAGAGAGCTCCGCTCGGGTCCGTCAACCCGCCATCCGGTCAGGGTGTGCTTGAAAGCCCTGCCCGAGCTTTGGTCTTGAAGTGTTCATCAACTCCACCCATCTTGGGTCGCCCGCGGGTAAATGCCTACCCTGCTTTTTCCGCGGCTTTTGACAAAGGACGATGCGAGGACCTGGGATGGCTGGACCGGATGGAAGCAAGCGACTTGTCAAAAAGCACGATTTCATCCAGCCGCGGCATTACACGCTAGCGGGTCTGCTCGTCGCTTCGTTCGCGCTCACTGGTTGCGGGCAGCCGACCTCGCAAGCAGCCGCTCCTCCGCCGCCGCCGGTGACGGTCGCCCAGCCGGTCAAGCGCACCGTCACCGATTGGGACGAGTTCACCGGCCGCTTCGAGGCGGTCGAGGAGGTGCAGGTGCGCCCGCGCGTCGGCGGCTTCGTCAACTCGGTCGAATTCCAGGACGGCGCCATCGTGCATCAGGGCGATCTGCTCTACGTGATCGACCCGCGTCCGTTCGAGGCAGTCGCCACGCAGGCGGAGGGACAGCTGTCGGATGCCCGCGCCAAGGTGGAACTGGCCAAGCGCGAGCTCGACCGCGGCCTCAGCCTGGTGCAGACCAGCGCGGTCTCCGAGCAGGTCGTCGACCAGCGCCGTCAGGCCCTGCAGGCTGCGCATGCCGCGGAGGTGCAGGCGGAAGGCGCGCTGAAAGCCGCCAGATTGAACATCGAATTCACCCATGTAACGGCGCCGTTGACCGGCCGCGTCGGTCGGCATCTCGTCAGCCCCGGCAATCTCGTGCAGGGCAGCGACAATGGCTCTTCGACCCTCCTGACCTCGATCGTCACGCTCGACCCGATCTACGTCTATTTCGACATGGATGAGGCGACCTTCATCAAATACAGCAAGCTGTGGTTCGAAGGCCGGCGCCCGAGCTCGCGTGACACGGCCAATCCGGTGCAGGTGACGCTGGCCGGCGAAACCAAGCCGTCGCATGAAGGCACCATCAACTTCCTCGACAACCGCCTCGACGTTTCGACCGGCACCTTGCGCAGCCGCGCCGTGGTCAAGAATATGGACCTGTCGATCCTGCCCGGCCAGTTCGGCCGCGTCCGGCTGATCGGCAGCGCGCCCTATGAGGCGCTGCTGATTCCGGACGTCGCCGTTGCGACCGACCAGTCCCGCAAGATCGTGTTCGTGGTGAAACCCGACGACACGGTGGAGGCGCGCCCTGTGCTGCTCGGGCCGCTCGACGAAGGCCTGCGCGTGATCCGCGAGGGATTGAAGGCCGATGACCGCGTCATCGTCAACGGCATCCAGCGCGCCCGTGTCGGCGCCAAGGTCACGCCGCAGACGGCGCAAGCCCCAGCCGGTGGCAAGTCATGAATCTCGGCCGTCTCTCCATCAACCAGCCCATCCTGGCGATGGTGCTGTCGATCGTGCTGCTGATCGTCGGTGCGCTCGCCTACACCACGCTGCCGGTGTCCGAATATCCGCAAGTGGTGCCGCCGACCGTCGTCGTCACCACGCAATATCCCGGCGCCTCCGCGCAGACCGTGTCGGACACGGTGGCCGCTCCCATCGAGCAGGAGATCAACGGCGTCGAGGACATGCTGTACCTCTACAGCCAGGCCACCTCGAACGGCCAGCTCACCATCACCGTCACCTTCAAGCTCGGCACCGATCTCGACAAGGCCCAGGTGCTGGTGCAGAACCGCGTCGCGATCGCGCAGCCGCGCCTGCCCGAGGAAGTCCAGCGCAACGGCGTTACCACCCGCAAGAACTCGCCCGACATCCTGATGGTCGTGTTCATGCTGTCGCCGGACGACACTTTCGACCAGCTCTACATCTCCAACTACGCGCTGCTCCAGGTCCGCGACCAGCTGCTGCGTCTCGACGGCGTCGGCGACATCCAGATGTTCGGCGCGCGCGACTATTCGATGCGGCTGTGGCTCGACCCCGATCGAATTGCCAATCTCGGCCTGACCTCGGCCGAGGTGCTGGCCGCGATCCGCGCCCAGAACGTGCAGATCGCCGGCGGCCAGATCGCCGAGCCGCCGATCGCCGATCGCGCCTTCCAGCCCAACCTCACCTTCACCGGCCGCCTGAAGGACCAGAAGCAGTTCGAGGACATCCTGATCAAGGCCGGCTCGGACGGCCGTATCGTGCGATTGCGCGACGTCGCCCGCATCGAGCTCGGCGCGCTCTCCTACACCACCAACAGCTTCCTGCTGCGCAAATCCGCGGTCGCGATGCTGGTGACGCAGCGGCCCGGCTCGAACGCGCTCGCCACCGCGAAGAACATCACCGATACCATGACGAGGCTGAAGGAGACCTTTCCGAAGGGTCTCGATTTCAATATCGGCTATAATCCCACCGAGTTCATCGCCCAGTCCGTCCACGAACTGATCAAGACCATCTACGAAGCCATGCTGCTCGTGGTCATCGTGGTGCTGGTGTTCCTGCAGGGATGGCGGCCCGCGATCATTCCGATCATCGCAATCCCGGTGTCGCTGGTCGGCACCTTCGCGGTGATGGCGGCGCTGGGCTTCTCCATCAACAACCTCACTTTGTTCGGCCTCGTCCTCGCCGTCGGCATCGTCGTCGACGACGCCATCGTGGTGGTCGAAAACGTCGAGCGCCATCTCGAGCACGGCATGAGCCGGCGCGACGCGGCGCTGAAGACGATGGAGGAGGTCGGCGGCGCGCTGGTCTCGATCGCACTGGTGCTCTGCGCGGTGTTCGTTCCGACGGCGTTCCTCGGCGGCATCTCCGGGCAGTTCTTCCAGCAATTCGCCGTCACCATCGCGGTTGCGACCGCGATCTCCTGCTTCTGCTCGCTGACGCTGTCGCCCGCGCTGGCCTCGCAGATCCTCACGCCGCACGGGGAGAAGCGGCCGCCGGCGAGCTGGAATGTCGTCGCGCGCGGGTGGAACGCCTTCACCGGTGTGTTCAACCGCGTGTTCGACCGGCTGGCGCACGGCTATGCCGGGCTTGCCAATTTCGTCATTCGGCATTCGGTGGTGATGATCCTGATCTACGTCGTGCTGATCGGCAGCGCCGGCTGGCTGATCGCGACCACGTCGCAAGGCTTCATTCCGGCGCAGGACCGCGGCTACGTCATCATCTCCGCGCAATTGCCAGGCGCCGCGTCGCTGGCGCGCACCACGGAGGTCGTGCGCGAGATCGAGCGGATCTCGCTCGATACGCCGGGGATCGTCCGCGTCGCTGCCTTCGCCGGCTTCTCGGGCGCCACCCGCACGCAGGCCGGCAATGCGGCCGCGCTGTTCCCGGTGTTCGACGAGCCCGAGGCTAGGATCAAGAAGGGGCTCACGGCGAATGCGATCACGGCCGACCTGCGCAAGCGCCTGTCCGCGATCCAGGGCGCGTTCATCATCGTGATCCCGCCGCCGGCCGTACCGGGTATCGGCACCGGCGGCGGCTTCACCATCCGCATCCAGGACCGTCAGGGCCGCGGGCCGGAGATGCTCGCCGCAGCCACCGATGAGCTCGTTGCCGCGGCGCGCAAATCGCCCTCGCTGCTCGCTCCCACGGTGTTCTCGCCGTTCTCGGCCAACACGCCGCAACTGTTCGTCGACATCGACCGCACCAAGGCGCAGAAGCTCGGCGTTCCCATCTCGAATATCAACGACACGATCCAGAGCTATTTCGGATCGACCTATGTCAACGACTTCAACCTGTTCGGCCGCACCTATCACGTCACCGCGCAGGCCGACTTCCCGTTCCGGAAGGAGCCGAGCGATCTCGCACGCCTGCGCACGCGCAACGCCTCCGGCGACATGGTGATGCTCGGCAGCGTGGTCGAGTTCAAGGATGTCTCGGGTCCCGACCGCGTCGCGCGCTACAATCTCTATGCGGCGTCCGAACTCCAGGGCGAGCCGGCGCCGGGCACCAGCTCGACCACGGCGCTCAACACCATCAAGAAGCTGGCGGACGACACCTTGCCGAGCGGCTTCACCTTCGAATGGACCGACCTGTCCTATCAGCAGATCACCGGCGGCAATGCCGGCCTCTACGTGTTCCCGATCTGCGTGCTGTTCGTCTATCTGGTGCTCGCCGCACAATATGGCAGCTGGACCCTGCCGTTCGCGGTGATCCTGATCGTGCCGATGTGCCTGTTGGCTGCCACCATCGGCGTGCGCATCATGGGGCAGGACGTCAACATCCTCACCCAGATCGGCTTCGTCGTGCTGGTGGGGCTGGCGGCCAAGAACGCGATCCTGATCGTCGAGTTTGCGCGCGACATCGAGAACGAGGGCAAGCCGCGGCTGGAGGCCGTGATCGACGCCTGCCGGCTGCGCCTGCGACCGATCCTGATGACGTCCTTCGCCTTCATCCTCGGCGTGCTGCCATTGGTGATATCGAGTGGCTCCGGCTCGGAGATGCGGCAGGCCGTCGGCGTCGCCGTCTTCTTCGGCATGATCGGCGTCACCCTGTTCGGCCTGTTGTTCACGCCGATCTTCTACGTGGTGGTGCGGAACCTTGCCGAGGGGCGGAACGAGGGGAAGCCGAAGGTGGTGGGCTCTTAACTGCAGATGGTGGCCACCGGCGTACTCTTACCCCTCGCTGTCGTCCCCGCGTAGGCGGGGACCCCTATCCCCAGGGAGAAGATGCGGCGAGATTGGTAACCACGAATCTCCGCCAAACTTCCCCCTGGGTATATGGGTCCCGGATCTGCGCTTCGCTTGTCCGGGACGACGGCGGTTGTTTGGCGCGCAGAATCCCATACTAACGGCCAACGTGAAATGGATGGGCAGGCGCGGGGTTCTTCACTAGTATCCGCGCGATTTCAAAACAGAAAACTGCTGGGAGCTAACAGATGAAATCAGCACTTTTGGCCGCCGTCGCAACCTCCGCCCTGGTGCTGGCGGCGCCGGCGTCTGCTCAAGGCGTCAAGATCGGCATTCTCAACGACCAGTCCGGCGTCTACGCCGATTACGGCGGCAAATGGTCGGTGGAAGCCGCCAAGATGGCGATC
Source organism: Bradyrhizobium sp. MOS003 (assembly GCF_003020125.1). Lineage (GTDB taxonomy): Bacteria > Pseudomonadota > Alphaproteobacteria > Rhizobiales > Xanthobacteraceae > Bradyrhizobium. The sequence continues at coordinate 621,834 of NZ_PYFW01000001.1, forward strand.
GAGGATTTCGGCGGCGAGGTGCTGGGGCAGAAGATCGAACTCGTCACCGCCGACCACCAGAACAAGCCTGACCTCGCGACCTCGATCGCGCGGCGCTGGTACGACGTCGAGAACGTCGACATGATCACGGAGCTGACGACCTCCTCGGTCGCGCTCGCGATTCACGAGCTCTCCAAGGAAAAGAAGAAGATCGACATCGTCGTCGGCGCCGCGACCTCGCGCCTCACGGGCGATGCCTGCCAGCCCTATGGGTTCCACTGGGCCTACGACACCCGCGCGCTCGGTGTCGGCACCGGCGGTGCGCTGACCAAGGCCGGCGGTGACACCTGGTTCTTCCTCACGGCCGACTACGCCTTCGGCTACGCGCTGGAGAAGGACACCAGCGAGATCGTCACCGCCAATGGCGGCAAGGTGGTCGGCTCGGTGCGCGTGCCGCTCAACTCCTCGGACTTCTCCTCCTTCCTGCTGCAGGCGCAGAGCTCGAAGGCCAAGATCGTCGGCCTCGCCAACGCCGGCCTCGACACCACCAACTCGATCAAGCAGGCGTCCGAGTTCGGCATCGTCTCCGGCGGCCAGAAGCTCGCCGGCCTGCTGATGACGCTCGCCGAGGTGAACGGCCTCGGGCTGCAGGCCGCACAGGGCCTCGTGCTGACCGAAGCCTATTACTGGGATGTCAACGACCGCTCGCGCAATCTCGGCGAACGCTTCCTCAAGCGCACCGGGCGGATGCCGAACATGATCCAGGCCGGTACCTATTCGGCAACGCTGAGCTACCTGAAGGCGGTCAAGGCGGCCGGCACCAAGGATCCCGATGCGGTCGCCAAGAAGCTGAAGGAGCTGCCCGTCGACGACGACTTCGCGCAAGGCGGCAAGGTGCTCGAGAACGGCCGCATGGTCCACGACATGTATCTGTTCGAGGTCAAGAAGCCCTCGGAATCGAAGAAGCCTTGGGATTATTACAAGCTGCTCGCCACCGTTCCCGGCGACAAGGCCTTCTTCACCGCCAAGGACAGCGGCTGCCCGCTGACGAAGTGACGCTCTGGTGTCCCGGACGAGCTGCAGGGTGAAACGCTGCTGCGCAGAGCCGGGACCCATACTCCTCCACGTTCGATGCCACATGGGTCCCGGTTCAGCGGCGCAGCGTTGCACGCTGCACCGCGCCCGGGACACGAGAGCCTGTGCTGCGGCGCCTCACACCAGCCGCAACACCACCGCCCCCAGCGCCCCCGCCCACAATGCGATGGCCGCGATACCCTGGATCGCAAAGCCCGGGCCGCGCTTGGCGGCCGCCTTCGAATAGCCGATGAAATAGACGACGCGGCCGATGATCCAGACCGCGCCGATCGCTGCCGCGATGCCGTCGCCGATATAGACCGCGAACAGCCAGAGCGCCGGCAGAAAGATCGGCATCCATTCCAGCGTGTTCATCTGGATGCGGAAGGCGCGTTCGAAATCCGGGTGGCCCGACATTGCCGGCACCTTGACACCGGTCTTGCTGCGCGAGCGCGACACGTTGATGCAGGTGAAGAAATAAAACGCGATCGCCAGCAGCGTGACGAGAGCGGTGAAACGATACATCGCGAAATCCCTTTGAAGAGGCCGCTGCTTCAATAGCCGGTCAGCTCGAGATAGCCAACGCCGTCATGCGTCCCGGCGAAGCTGATCGGCCCCTCCCAGTAGGAGAAGCCGGTCCCCATCCAGGCTTTTGGATTGAGCGGCTTGCAGCGGATCGAGAATGATCGCGACGGGATCGCGATCTGCCATTCCACCGGCAGCTTGCGTCCGGCGACCTCCGCTGTCGCCTTCGGGATCATTTGAATGTCGCCGCCCGCGATCATCTGGGTCTCGCCGGCAGCGCTGATCCAGTTGCCGAACGGATAATCCCGGCCGTCCTTCTGCCGCAGCCGGTACAGCATCAACTTGTCGCCGGACGCGAGATGCAGCGACAGCCAGTCCCAGCCGGTCTGATCGGCGTCGAGCGGCTGGCTGCTCCATTCGCGGTCCATCCAGGCCTGGCCCGAGACATCGACCGGCTTGTCGTCGATGGTGAGCGCGCCGCGGGCGCGGTAGAACGGCTGGCTGTAATAATAGGACGCCTGGCCGCGCTCCGATTTGCGGCTGTAGCCACGGTCGCCCTGCAGCACGACCGGACGATCGGCTTCAAGCGTCAACGCGTAGCTGAAATCGGTGCTGGACGCTTTCAGCTCCAACGGCGCCAAAGTGCGATCGTCGGTGCGGTCAAAACCCTTCAGCTCCCAGTCGTCGATCCAGGCATCGAACGTCTTGGCCGTGACGCCGGCCTGGCCCACACCGCCGCGTGAAAAGACCTCGTTGAAGCGGTGGGTGTCGGCCCGCGTCACCGCGGCGTGCGCCATCCAGACCTGCTGATTGGCCCAGCCCTCGCCTTGCGGGCCCGGCTGCGCCGCCTGGCGGAACAGCGTCCATTGCAGGCCGCAAGCCGCGCCGCTGGAATCGACGAGGTTTGCCGTCAGATACCACCACTCGATACGAAACTCCGGATGCGGTCCGTGATCGCCGGGAAAGGCAAACAGCTTCCCCGGCGTCACCTTCGCAAAGCCATCGGCTTTCTCACCCAGCCCCGCATAGCCCTGCGCACCGGCCTGCCGCGCGAGAGCAAGCGCAGCGATGCCGCCGGCGAAGGCGCGGCGCGAGATCCGATCAGCGCTCATTGGCAAACACCTTGACGAGGCTGGCCGGCTGCATCCGCGCCAGCCGTATCACCGGCAACAGCGCCGCAAGCATCGACGCGACCAGCGCCACCGCGACCAGCTCGACCAGTTGCAGCGGGAACACATGGAACGGCAGCCGCCAGCCGAACGCCTTCACGTTCACGATCGCGATCAGGCACCACGCCACCAGCAGCCCGAGCGGCACCGCCAGCAGCGCGGTGAACAGCGCCACCGACAGCGTCTTGGTCAATTCGATCGCGGCAAGGTGCGGCCGCGTGATGCCGATCGCCCATAGCGGCGCAAGCTGCGGCAGGCGGGAATTCGCCAGTGTCAGCAGGCTCGTGAACAGTGCGATTCCGGCGACACCGAGTGTGAACGCATTCAACGCGGACGTGACAGCAAAGGTGCGGTTGAAGATCCGGATCGATTCGGCCTTCACCGTGGCCTGGTCGGCGACACTGCGATCGTCGAGCGCAAACTGTTTCTGCAACGCCCCGATCAGGCCCGGGATGTTTTCCTTTGCGACGATCAGCCCGATCCGCGTCTGCGGCGTCTGTGGAAACTGCCGGATCAGCGCGGCGACGTTGACGGTCAGCTGCCCCTTGGGATTGCCGTAATCGGCATAGATGCCGACGATGTCGAGCTCCCAGCTCCCGCCCGGCGCCGGCACCTCGACGACGTCGCCGATGCGGACGTTGAGACGGCGGCTGAGCTGCTCGCTGATGAAGGCGGCATTACCCGGCACAAGCCGGGTCCAGGCCTGCGGCACGGCCTCCAGCAGCGGCCAGCGCTCGCGATAGAGCGCGTGATCGGGCAGGCCGAGCAATTCCACTGGCTGGCCCTGAACCTGCGTCTCGGCGCGGCCACCCGACAGGATCGCCTGCACGTCGCTGCGCTCTTTCAGCCAGTTGCGGATCGCAACGCCTTGGCCGTCGTCGGAGGCGCTGATATAGACGTCAGCTGCGAGCCGACCGTTGAGCCAGCCGAGGAAGGTGCGGCTGAACGTCTCCACCATGGTGGAGACCCCGACATTGACGGCGAGGGCGAGCAGCAGCGCCATCAGCGCCAGCGATAGTCCGGAGAGTTGCTGCCGGCTGTCTGCCCAGAACCACAGCGCAAGCGGTCTTCGCGCAGCGCGTTGCCCCGCGAGCAGGAGAAGTTCGAGGAAGGCCGGCAGGATCAGCGCCGCACCGAGCATCAAGGCCGCCAGCAGGCCGAAGCCTGCGATCAGCGATTCGCCATAGCCAAGCAGCAGCAGCCCGACGGCGAACACGGCACAGGCGGCAAGACTCTGCAGGACCAGCCAGCGGCGCTGCCGCTGTTGCCAGGCGCGCGGCTGCGCCGTCGCCAGCACCGGCATCCTGATCGCCTTGATCAGGCTGGTCGTCGCCGCAACGAGCGCGCCGGCAATGCTGATGCCGATGCCGGCGAACCACCATTCGGGCCGCAAGCTGAGCTGCCCCGGGATCTGTGCGCCATAGAGTCCGCGCAGCGACGCCGCGACGTCGGGCAGCAACACGGCCGCGATGAAATAGCCGCACACGAGTCCGATCAGCCCGGCGATCAGCGCCAGCGCGACGAGTTCGACCACCAGCACGCTGTTGACCAGCCGCGCCGAGGCACCGCAGGCGCGCAAGGTGCGCAGCATCGGCAGTCGCTGCTCGAAGGCGAGGCCGACGGCCGAATTGACGATGAAGAGCCCGACGAAGAACGACAACAGGCCGAACGCCGTGAGGTTGAGATGAAAACTGTCGGTGAGGCGCTCCAGCTCGGTCTCCGCAGTCGGCTCCACCTGCTGCAACTGGTCGCCGACCACGCTGGCGAGCCCCGCGGGCTTGCTCTTGGGCTGGCCGATCAGAAGCCGCGAAACCTGATCCGGCTTGTTCAGCAGACGCTGCGCGACGCCGATGTCGACCACCAGCACGCCGGGCGCGAGCTGCGGCAGCACGCGCAGCGGCGGCAGTTTTGCGCCGTTGCTGATCGGGAGTGACGCGCCTTCGGCTTCGTGCAAGTCGCTCAGCGTCTCCGGTGCCACCAATGTCTGGCCCGGCGGCGCCACGAAGCTGCCCAGGTCGGAGGCGCCGAGACGCGGTGCGTTGCCGATTTCGACCGGCAGCGTCACCGGCTCGATGCCGAGCAGCCGCAACGAGCGGCCGTTGACCTGGACGCGGCCCTCCAGCGTCGGCGACACCGGCCAGCCGGCGCGGCGGAGTTTCACGTACAACTCTTGCGGAAAGGTCGCCGCGTCAGGCGCGACCAGCATCGCGGTGCGTGCGCCACCAAAGGTCGCCGCGGCGCGGTCATAGGCAGTGCGGGCCTGCTGGTTGATGGCCTGCACACCGCTCCACAGGGCCGTCGCCGCGATCAGCCCGACCAGAAGCGTCGCGAACTGCATCTTGTGACGCCGCCAATGGCTGAGCAGCACCGCGAGCACCCACAGCGCGCGTCTCATGCGATCCGCCCCGCATGCAAGGTGAGATGGCGGTCGAGCGTCGCTGCCAGATGCAGGCTATGCGTCACCATCAGGAAGCCGCAGCCGGTGCGCGCGACGAGGTCGCGCGTCAGCGCCAGCACGTTCTCGGCGGTAGCCTCGTCGAGATTACCGGTCGGCTCGTCCGCCAGCAGCAGCGATGGCTTTATCGCCAGCGCCCGGCCGATCGCGACCCGTTGCTGCTGACCGCCGGACAATTGCTCGGGATAGCGCTTCAGCAGAGCGCCGAGCCCGAGCCGCTCGACCAGTTCCTTGGTCCAGGCCGCATCTTGACGCTCGGCGATCCGAGCCTGAAAGGCCAGATTGTCCGCGACCGACAGGCTCGGGATCAGGTTGAATTGCTGGAAAACCAGCCCGATCCGGTCGCGCCGCAAGCGGGCGCGGCCAGCATCGGACAGCGCGGTAACCTCGATGTCTTCCAGCCGGATCGTGCCGCCATCGGCAGCGTCCAACCCCGCGATCAAATGCAGCAAGGTGCTCTTGCCGCTGCCGGACTCGCCGGTCAGCGCGATGCGCTCGCCGGCCCTGAGGTCGAGATCGACACCGCGCAAGACGTGGACCGGCTCGCCGGCCGAGGAGAAAGTCTTGGAGAGATTCTTGATGTTCAACACGATGAATGGCGCCGGACGGAATTAGCGGAATTGCTGCGTAGCACACCTACCGGGGAAATGCTGGTTGCGTTGCTCTCGAACCCGTTGTTAGCTTCCAAGGCGGCCAAATCAAAAAAGTGCCAAGAACGAAAAAAGCATCGATGGGGGAGGATCATGAGCGTTGAGCGAACGGCGGAGATGGCCGGCAAGGCGATCGGGACCAAGGCAACGCCGAAGGGCGCCTGGACCGTCACGTTTCTCCTCTTCCTCTTCATGGTCGTGAACTTCGCCGACAAGATCGTCGTCGGTCTCGCCGGCGTGCCGATCATGACCGATCTGAAGCTCAGCCCGGAGCAGTTCGGCCTGCTCGGCTCCTCGTTCTTCTTCCTGTTCTCGATCGCCGCCATCGTGGTCGGCTTCATCGTCAACAAGGTGCCGACGCGCTGGGTGCTGCTCGTGCTCGCGGTGATCTGGGCGCTGGCGCAGTTTCCGATGGTCGGCACGGTGTCCTTCACCACGCTGTTGATCTGCCGCATCGTGTTGGGCGCCGGTGAAGGCCCAGCCTTCTCGGTCGCGGCACACGCGATCTACAAATGGTTCCCCGACGAGAAGCGCACGCTGCCCACCGCGATCCTGTCGCAGGGCTCGGCTTTCGGCGTGATCCTGGCGGTGCCGGCGCTGAACTGGGTCATCGTCAATCATTCCTGGCATTACGCCTTCGGCGCGCTGGGCGTCGTCGGCCTGATCTGGGTCTGTGCCTGGCTCGCGCTCGGCAAGGAAGGCCCGCTGGAGGACACGCAGGTCCTGGCCGCGACCGAGCAGAAGATTCCCTACTTGCAGCTTCTCACCTCTCGCACCTTCATCGGCTGCGTCGCCGCGACCTTCGGTGCCTATTGGGCGCTGTCGCTCGGCCTGACCTGGTTCACGCCGTTCATCGTCAAGGGCCTCGGTTTCTCGCAGAGCCAAGCCGGCTTCATCTCGATCCTGCCCTGGGTGTTCGGTGCCACCATCGTCATTCTCACCGGGTGGATCTCACAGGTGATGATGGCCCGTGGCTACAACACCCGCGTGGCGCGCGGCGTGCTCGGTTCGGTGCCGCTGGTGCTCGGCGGGCTGATCCTGGCGATGATGCCGCATGTCCAGGGCGCAGGCCTCCAGATCGCACTGCTCGTGGTCGGCTCGGGACTTTGCGGGGCGATCTACGTGGTCTGCCCGCCGATGCTCGGCGAGTTCACGCCGACGTCGCAGCGCGGCGCCGTTCTCGCGATCTACGGCGCGCTATACACGCTGGCCGGAATCATCGCGCCGGCGGTGATGGGAGCGATGATCCAGCGTGCCGGCAGCACGATCGACGGCTACATGACCGGCTTCACCATCAACGCCGTGATCATGGTCGGCTCCGGCCTGCTCGGCCTGCTGCTGCTGTGGCCGAACACGGAAAAGGCCCGACTGACGCGTGGCGCGACGGCGCAGTCCGCCGCGCTGAAGGGTGCGGTGTCGCCGACGTAAGGGGCCGGTTCGCCCCACCCGATACTGAAAATGAGGCGCGGCCTTCGCGCCTCATTACAGCCGTGGCTAATTCACCCCCTGCGCCCCACGAATCAGCTTCCCCGGCCGCCGTCCTGTCGCTTCGCCGTGCCGACGCGTCACCACTCCCGAGACGATCGTCGCGTCATAGCCGTCGACGTCCTGCAACAGCCGTCGCCCGCCCACCGGCAGATCGTAATGCACCTTCGGCGGATGCAGATGCAGCCGGTCATAATCGATCACATTGAGGTCGGCCTTGTAGCCGGGCGCAATCAGCCCGCGATCGGTGAGGCCGACCGACAGCGCGGTCTTGCGCGACTGCGCCGCCACCACGAACGGGATCGACAGCTTCTCGCCGCGCCTGCGGTCGCGCGTCCAGTGCGTCAGCAGATAGGTCGGGAAGCTGGCATCGCAGATGATGCCGCAATGTGCACCGCCGTCGGACAGGCCCGGCACCGATTGCGGGTCGATCAGCATTTCGCGCGTCGCATCGAGATTGCCGTCGGCATAATTGAGGAAGGGCACATAGAGCATGCCGCGGCCCTCGTCCGACAGCATCGCTTCATAGGCGAGCTCTTCCGGCTGGCGTCCCTGCCGCCGTGCCTGCGGCCCCAGCGCGTTTTCCGGCGGCTGCTCGTAATCGGGGGGATCGCCGAGCAGGAACATCTTGTCGTAGTTGGGCCGGAAGAACAGCGGATCGTCGGTGGCGGTCGCAGTCTCGCTCAGGATCGCCTTGCGCACCTCCGGTTGATGCAGCCGCGCCAGCCGCTCCTGCAACGGCAGATGTGCGATGGCCTTGTAGCTCGGATGGGTCTGGAACGGGTTGCGCGACAGCTCGAGCCCGAGCAAGAGACCGACGGGGCGCGCCGCGATCTGCGCGGTGATGGAGAGGCCGCGTTTGGCGGCCGCGTTGATCTCGTCGAGCGTCTGGCGCCAGCGCTGCGGCGCCTTGTCGTTCTGCGTGATCGAGAACGAGATCGGACATTTGGTGGCATCCGCCACCCGCAGCATCATCGGCAGGTCTTCGTGGATGGTGGAGAGGTCGAGCACGAATTGCAGCACGCTGCGGCCCTCGCCGTGCATCGCGCCCGCGATGGCGGTGAGCTCGTCCTCACCGGCCTTCAGCGTCGGCGTGAAATCGCCGGTCGAGGTGCGGTGGTTGAGCGTCCGCGACGTCGAGAAGCCGAGCGCGCCGGAGCGGACCGCTTCGCCCGCGAGCTTTGCCATCGCGGCATTATCCTCGGCAGTCGAAGGATCGCGGCGCGCGCCGCGCTCGCCCATGACATAGACCCGCAGCGCCGCGTGCGGCAGCTGTGCGCCGACGTCGATGTCGAAATCGCGCTTCGAGAGCCAGTCCATGTAGTCCGGAAAGCTCTCCCAGGCCCAGGGAATGCCTGCGCTCAGAACAGGCTCGGGAATGTCCTCGACGCCTTCCATCAGCTGGATCAGCCTTGTGTGATCGACAGGCTTACACGGCGCGAAGCCGACGCCGCAATTGCCCATGATCGCGGTGGTGACGCCGTTCTGCGAGGACGGCGTGATATCCTGGCTCCACGTGACTTGACCGTCATAGTGCGTGTGCACGTCGACGAAGCCCGGCGTGACGAGCTTGCCGCGCGCGTCGATTTCCTCGCGGCCCTTGGCCGAGATATTGCCGACCTCGGTGACCTTCCCGCCGCTGACGGCGACATCAGCCTCGAACAGCTCGCCGCCGCGACCGTCCGCGACGGTGCCGCCGCGGATCACGAGGTCAGGATTGCTCATGGTGCTTCTTCCCGGTGTGTTGTTTTGCTTGGGCGCATTTTCGGGCGCGCGGTCGCAGTGTCAAGCGCGGGGAAGTGCGCTCAGGGTTGCGTTGCAGCCTTGGCCGGCTTCCGTTCCGTGAACGGCGACAGCAGCACGGTCGCGACCATGAAGATCACCGACGCACCGAACACCCAGTGCGGCGCGCTCTGGTCCATGATCCAGCCGAACAGCAGCGGCGAGACGATGCCGCCGAGATTGAAGCCGGTGGAGACGATGCCGAAGGCGCGTCCCGCGGCGCCTGCCGGCGCGGCATTGCGCACCAGCATGTCGCGCGAGGGTGCGATCACGCCGGAGAGGAAGCCTGCCGCGGTCATGGTTGCGGTCAAGGCCCAGCCCGGCAGCGTCACCAGCGCGATCAGCAGCACGATCGCCGCGTTCGCGGCAAAGCAGGCCGCGGCGACATAGCCATGGCGTTCGGTGTGATCGGCGAGGAAGCCGCCGGCCAGCACGCCGGCGGCGCTGGCGCCGAGGAAGGCCGTCAGCGCGACATTGGCGATCGAATAGGAGGTGCCGTAGCCGCTCATCAGCGCCACCACGCCGAAATTGTTGATGCCGGCCACCGACAGGCTGAGCAGCATGAACAGAGCCGTCAGCGTGATCAGCGCCGGAGTGACGACGGCCTGCCTCGGTGCGTTCTCGTGGCCCGGCTTCGTCTTGTGGGCGCCGGCCTCGGGGATGCCGATGGCCACCAGCAGCAGCGCCACCAGAATGGCGATGGCGCCGGATGCGATCAGCGCACCGACCCCGCCCGACACGATGACGAGCGCGGCGACGATCGCCGGCGTCACCGCGCCGCCGAGATAGCCGGCAAAGGTGTGGATCGAGAAGGCGCGGCCCATCCGCGCCTCGTCCATGTGCTCGGCCAGGATCGCGTAATCGGCGGGGTGATAGACGCTGTTGGCGAGCCCGAGCAGCACGGCGCAGGCGATCAGCGAAGCGTAGCTCACATGCAGGCCGAGCAGGATCAGCGCGCAGCCGCCGAGCATCAGCCCGATCAGCAGGATTTTGCGCGCACCGAAATGGTCAACGAGATAGCCGGTCGGCGCCTGAGTCAGGCCGGAGACGACGGCAAGCGTGGTCAGCGAGAAGCCGAGCTCGACATAGCCGACGCCGAGCTTGTCCTTGAGGAACGGGAACAGCATCGGCAGCACCAACAGATGGAAGTGGCTGACCCAATGCGCGATCGAGATTCCGGTCAGCGTGCGGAGCGCGCTGTCCGCCTTGCCTTGCTGCGGTGCGGCAAGAATATCGACCATTGCAGTTTCGTTTTCGCTCCCTGGAAGGCGCGCAAACTATCGGGGAGAGCGGTTATTTGTCCATGAACGCAGGCGCATGGCAGCTAGTGCGGGTGGGGGCGACCCCGGCTTGGGCCTCTCACAACGGCTCATCATCCGGGCCATAGCGGTCGCGCTTGGGCGTTGCGATGTCGCCGTCCTCGTAGTCGTCCTCATCGAGAGGCGGCGGAGGTGTCTTCGCCTTGCCTTCCGCCGGCTTCTTCTCGGCGATCTTGGTTTCGGCGGCTTTGGGCGGCTCGCTTGGTTTGCAGATCCTGGTCATGTCTGGTCCCGGATGGTGATGCTGCATCCGATCCTATCCGGAAGATATGTGCAGTTTCTGACCTATCGCAAGCAGGCGGTCAGTGCACCAGCGGCCCGCCTGCCTTCTTCCAGGCATCCACGCCGCCGGCGATGTGGGCGGTGTTGGACAGGCCGGCCGCCTTGGCCGCCGCCACCGCCATCGCCGAGCGCTCGCCGAACGCGCAGAAGAACACGATGCGGCGGCCGGTGGCGGCGGCGACCTCGCGCAGCATGCCGCCCGGTTTGAGGCTTTCCTCGACGGACGGATAGGGCGTATGCAGCGCGCCTTCGAGCATGCCGTGCTTCATCCGCTCGTTGGTTTCGCGCAGATCGACCAGCAGCATGTCGGGCCGGCCGAGGACGCGGATCGCCTCGACTGCGCTGAGCGCGCGACCTTCCTTCTCGAGCTCTTCCTGATGCAGGCCGACATGCATGTTGGCGGGCACCGCCACGTCCATCATCTTCGGGTTGGGCAATTTCAGGTTCGCCATCAACTCGATATATTCGTCGACCGAGCGCACCTGGAGCCGCGGGTTGAAGCGCTTCTCCTCGCCGATGGTGGAGACGGTGTCGCCCTTGTAGTCATGCGCCGGGAACACCATCGTCTCCTCCGGCAGCTTGAGCAGCCGGTTGAAGATCGAATCGTACTGCGCGCGCGAAGAACCGTTCTGGAAATCGGTGCGGCCGGTGCCGCGGATCAAGAGCGTGTCGCCGGTGAAGACGCGATCGCCCATCAGATAGGAATAGGAATCGTCGGTGTGGCCGGGCGTGTACATCACGTCGAGCGACAGGCCCTCGATCGTCACCTTGTCGCCGTCGGCGACCCGCATCGCCACCACGTCGGCCTTGGTCTGGTCGCCCATCACGGTCATGCAATGGGTGCGGTCGCGCAGCTCGCCGAGGCCGGTGACATGGTCGGCATGCAGATGGGTGTCGACCGCCTTGACCAGTTTGAGGTCGAGCTCGCGCAGCAATTGGCAGTAGCGATCGACCTTCTCCAGCACGGGATCGAGGATCAGCGCCTCGCCGCCGGGGCGGCTGGCAAGCACGTAGCTGTAGGTACCCGAAACGCTGTCGAAGAGTTGGCGGAAGATCATGGCGAGACCCGGCGAGGGGAACTGATTGTCGCGGATTCTACTACGCCGCGGGCCATGAAGAGAAGCAATTCACTGTGTTTGGAGCAAAATTTGGAAGATTTTTATTGGGTTGATAGGGCGACGGGCAGCCGGATAGCAATGAAGGCTTGGGAGCAGTCAGCCCCGCGATGGCGGCTCGCCCACCCACCGCTGTCATTCCCCGCGAAGGCGGGGAATCCAGTAATCCGCGGCTTCTCGATTCATCCAACGGCGGTCACGGAGTACTGGATCGCCGCCTTCGCGGCGATGACACCAAATGTGTGGCGGGGGACGTGCTGCGCACTCCGGACAGCCCTACGGCCTCACCACCGTATAACCGTTCTCCGCCAGGAACAGGATCTGCCCGACGCCGACCTGCACCGGTGTCGCGGCGGGGATAAACTCCGGCCGCTTGCCGGTCTCGCGTTCGATCGTATCGACCGTGTTGAGGCAGATGTCGAACCGCACGCCCTGCGCGATCAGGCTTTCGACCTGCTTGCGACGCTCGCTGCCGGACAGCAGGAGCTCGATGCCGGGCCCGAACGTCACCACTTCGATCGCGATCTTGTCGGGGTCGTAGGCTTTCAGAAGGTTGTTGGCGACGCTCAGCACCAGCGCCTGCTTCTTCGCATCGCCGTCGGAGAGTTGCAGCACGATTCTATGCTCCGCGAACGGCTTGTCCTGGAGAGGCACCTGCTGCGCCGAGGCCGGCGCAATCGCGGTTCCGACCAGCAGCGCCAGCATCAGCGCAAATGAGATCCGCGCCCACCTCATCCCTGTCCCGCAATGCCCGGATTGTTCTCGACGCCCCTCAGCGTCACGCCGGAGCCGAGCCGCTCCTGAAACATCCGGCCCGAGCGCAGATATTTGCCGACGACGTCCCACACCGGCGCGCCCTGCTGGCCGTTGACCGATGCCCAGCCTGCGACCTTGTAGCGGTGGCCGGCGCTGAGCGCCTTGCCGCTATTGAGCTTCAACTCCGAGATGCGGCCACCGATCGCGCCCGTCGGCGTGCAGGTGTAGCTGAGCCCGCCGGTGCGCACCATGTCGCCGCCCTGCTGGTAATAGGGGTCGGCATTGAAGAGGTTGTCGCAGACGTCTTCCAGCACGTCCTTGATCTGGGCGCCCGTCATCTCCTGCACGTACGTCTCAGGATAGGTGATCGCCGTCTCCGCGAGCAGATCCTCCATGGTCAGCGGCTGGCCTGACAGCGCGGTAATGCCCCAGCGGAACCCCGGCGACAGCGCGATCTCTGCATCGAGCTCGGCGCGCAGCGCGGTGCAGATCAGCTCGTCGACCGGCCCGGAGAAATTGCCGCGGCGATAGAGCAGGCGGTCGGGCGTTGCGATCTTCTCCGACCAGTCGGTCACGTGCGGCGCGCGCAGCCGGCCGATCAGCTCGGCCATGGCGGGATCGGGCTTCAGCAGCTCGGAATAGACTGGCAGCAGATGATAACGAACGTCGCCGACCTTGCCCTTGTCGATTGCAAGGTCGAGTACGGCGAGGAATTTTCCGTTGGAGCCGGCATTGGTGACGAGCGTGGTGCCGCCGGCGTTCTTCACTGGCATAGGCTGCGGCACGGCGTCATGGGTATGGCCGCCGAGAATGACGTCGATGCCGGTGACGCGGCTTGCGAGCTTGAGGTCGACATCCATGCCGTTGTGCGACAGCAGGATGACCGCATCGACCTTGTCGGTGCCGCGCAGGCCATCGACATGCTTCTGCAATTCCTCTTCGCGGATGCCGAAAGTCCAGTCCGGCGTGAACCGCTTGGGATGCGCGATCGGCACGTAGGGGAAGGCCTGGCCGACGATCGCGATCCGGTGACCGCCGATCTCCTTGATGACGGAGGGCTTGAACACGCGCCCGGTGGCCTTGTCGAAGGCGGGAGCGTCGTTGAACGCGGCTTCCTCGGTCAGGAAAACGTTCTGCGCCAGGAACTCGCCCTTGAAGCGCTCGAGATTGTCGCGCAGCACCTGCTCGCCATAGGTGAACTCCCAATGCCCGGTCATCGCTTCGATGCCGAGCAGATTGGCGACCTCGACCATGTCGCGTCCCTGCATGACGTTGGCAAGCCCGGTGCCCTGCCAGAGATCGCCGCCGTCGACGAGCAGCGAACGCTTCTCGCCGACCTCGCCGCGCAAGCGATCGACCAGCGTCTTCAGATGGGCAAAGCCGCCGAGCTTGCCGAAGCGTCCCGCGGACTTGTCGAACTCGAGACAGGTGAAAGCATAGGCATCGGCGCTGTCGGGGCGGATGCCGAACCGGTCGAGGAAGGCGCGGCCGACCAGATGCGGCGGCCGCCCCGCCATCTCGCCGATGCCGATATTGACGCTGGGTTCGCGGAAATACACCGGGTTGAGCTGCGCATGCGTGTCCGTGATGTGGAGGATCCGCGCATTGCCGAACCGTTCGAGGTCGTAGATACCGGCAGTCTCGGTGCCCCGCGCAAGCCGCGGCAGTCCGAGAGAAGCGGCCGCAAGGCCCGCGCTCTTCAGGAAATCACGGCGGCGGATCGCCATCCAAAAATTCTCCGCGCCCTCAATGTCGCAAGACTGTTTCAGTTCAGGCCAGTCTAGCGGATTTCCATCGCCTTCCAGGCGTCTTTTTCGGTCGTCGCCTGGAAGATCGACGCCTTTGCCAGCGCTTCGGCCTCCCTGGCTGAGGCTGTGGCGCGGTCGAAATCGCCGCCATCCGCCGCCTTCCTGGCCGCGGCCAGCGTCGCGACGGTGGTGGTCCACTGATTGCGCAAGCCGGCAGCCTCCTTCGATGCGGCTTCGGCGGTGGCATAGGCCGCCTTGTAATCCGCTTCGTTTGCCGCGCGCGCCGCCGGCGCGAGGCTCAAGGCTAGCAGCATGGCGAGGGGAAGTGACCGCTTCATGGCCGCGCTCCCGGTCCGGATATCGGCAGCCCGTTGGCGACGTAGGACAGGAAATATTCGACGTCGCGGTATTCGTCCGACTGCGGCTCCAGCGGAACCGCGCGGGTCTGGCTGTTGCAGGTGACGAAGCGGCGGCTAATGGTGCCCATGCCGCTCCATTCGGAGCGGTAGATCGGCATCGCGTTGAGAATGCCGAGCGCCGGCGCCAAGACCTCGGCGCGGATGCGCTCGCCCGGGCTCTGCACATGGCAGCTGGCGCAAGAGAAGTTCATCTGGCCGCGGCGGGTGTAGAAATAGCGCTTGCCGTTCTCGAACGCCGCGAGCGCGCGCGGATCGTCGGGAATCCTGATCTCCATCGGCTTGCCGCGCGAGGTGAAGGCCATGTAGGCGGTGAGCGAGGCCATCTCGTCCTTGACGTAGGAATAGGGCTGTTCGCCATTGGCCTCGCGGCAGCGGTTGAGCGCGAGCTCCAGCGTGACGACCTTGCCTTCCTTCTCGTCGAAGTAAGGATAGTTCTGGCGGATGCCGACGCCGCCATTGGGGAAGCAATCAGCATAGGTCTTGCCGTTCTTGAACGGGGTCGCGAACATCTCCTTGCCGGCGTCGAGCGCGAATTCGTAAGGCGGGAATTCTTCCTTCTCCTGCCACTGCCGCTTCATGTCCGCGTTCATGGAATATGGACCGTTGACGAAGTCCTCGTGCTTCACCTCAGGAAATTTCTGGAAGAAGAAGTTCTGGAACGCCTTGGCGTCGGCAACGGGATCGACCTTGTCCGCCGCGATGACCCGCGGCGAGGTGAGGGCGAACGCTGCGAGCGCGGCACTGAGCGAGCCAAGCAACAGGGCAGATCGGGTCTTCATCACGCGATCTTCGCGGTGGTCGTATCCGACGCACCCTTGTTGTCGGTCCAGGAAATCTTGAGGTCGTCGCCCTTCTTGGCGCCCTTGAAGCTGAACTTGACATAGGGGTCCTTGGAGACCGCGGTGCCCCAATCGGCGACGAAGACGTCCTTGCCGTTACATTCGAATGTCAGTTGCTGGATGTAGTGTGCCGGGATCACCTCACCCTTGGGATCCTTGACCAGGCCGGTATCCATGGGGTGCTGGATCAGCGCCTGCACCTCGGTGATGTCGCCATTGGACGTTGCGCGCACGCGAATGCTTGATGCCATCGGACCGATCCTCCTAGCCGCCGCAGCCGCCGACGGTGACCTTTACTTCCTTGGTCGCGCTGTAGAGCTTGCCGTCAGCCTCGACGATGGCGACCAGTTTGGTGGTCTTGGCCATCTTCAGCCGGTTGGCGACGCCCGGAATGGTGCCCTCGGCGATCTTGTAGGATGCGGCAAGCGCGAACGGGTTCTCGGTCACGAAGAACGAGATCGAGCTCACCTTGTCGAGTGTCGTCGTCACCGACACCGGGACCACGCCGCCATTCTCGGCGATCTCGGGCGCATCCAGCTTGACCTTGTTGGAGGGCTCGGCGTTCCTGCCATAGAGCGCCTTGATCGCGTCGGCCTCGTTCTTCTGCTTGAAGGCCTCTTCCGGATATTTGTCGTTGGCCGCGGCATGCGCGGGCGCGAACGGAAGATTGCCGAGGCCGAGCAGGGCGACGGAGGCCGCGCCCTGAAGGATCAGGCGCCTTGTCGCAAGCGGGCCGCTGGTCGTGGTCATCTCAAATCTCCTGGGCAGCCGGCCGTTACAGAGTTTGCAGGAAATCAACGATCGCGCTGATCTCCTGTTCGGTCAAAATCCTGTTCCGGCCGAACGGCGGCATCATGGTCTGCGGGTTGCGCTTGGTCTCGTCGAAGATGATCGCGGTGAGTTCGCTGCGATCGGGGTATTTGGTCTTGAGGTCCTTCAGTTCCGGCCCGATCGTTCCCGGCAGGTCGCCGCCCTTGATGACGTGGCACGTCAGGCAATTGCCCTTGCCGCGATCGAAAGCGAGCTTCTGGCCGTCGGCGACAGCGGATTGTGCCTGCGCCGGAGCCATAGCCGCGCCGGCTGAGAGGACCAGCGTCACCAGGACGGCAAGCTTGCAAGGAAAGGCGGTCAAGGCATCGTCCCGAGCGGTATGTCGATGATCTCGTTTGCGGAAATATAAGCGTTCCAAAGCACAAAGGGCATCGCCTGACAATCAAGACTATGCATGCGGCAAAATGGAGTTAATATCCTCTGCATTGCAACTGTTGAGATAGGTTCGTTCATCTAACGGGGCGGTACTAGCAAATTATTCCAGGGCATTTGGCCCTTCTGGCCGGCATTTCTGTTTCACATTCATTGGGGACTCACTTGGCTGAATATGTCGTCGAATTTGGCAGGGACGGCGGACGGGTCGAGCCGGATGGACGGCTTGATGCTCCGGCATTTCATCGCAATCACGAGCCGCTATGGACGGTGCTGGAAAAGCACCTCACTGGAACGACCGGAGACGTGGTCGAACTCGGCAGTGGAACAGGCCAGCACGTGGTCCATTTTGCCCGCCATACGCCCGGCCTGATCTGGTGGCCCAGCGACCTCAACCAGCGCCACCTCAAGAGCATCGAAGCCTGGCGCGTCCATGCGGGCCTGCCGAACATCCGTAGCCCGCTGCGGATCGATCTCACCGATCCCAGCTGGTGTCAGGAGATGAAGAGCGGGCAGGCGCCGACGAGCCTTGCGGCCGTGTTCTGCGCCAATGTCATCCACATCGCGTCCTGGGCGGTGGCCGAGGGTCTGTTCGCCGGCGCCGGCCGCTACCTGCGACCCGACGGCAAGCTGTTCCTCTACGGTCCGTTCAAGCGCGACGGCAAGCACACCGCGCTCAGCAATGCGGTGTTCGACACCTCCTTGCGTGAAGGCAATCCCGATTGGGGCGTGCGCGACATCGGCGATGTCGAGACACTCGCGCGCGGTGTTGGTCTTCGCCTCGTCGATGCCATCGACATGCCCGCCAACAATCTGACGCTGGTGTTTGAGCGCTGAAAGGCCGTCAAGCCCGGGCATGACGTTGCAGAGACGTCAACGCCCAAGCGCTAGCCTTCATCCCGCCACCCGATCTTCTCCTTCAAGAACCGATAACCGAGCACCTCGAAGCCGGCGCGCTCCTTGTTGTCCTTGCCGTAGCCGTGGCCCCCGGCTTCCGGCTCGTAGAACCAGGCCTCGTAGCCCATGGCCTGCAGCTTCGCCGCCATCTTGCGGGCGTGGCCGGGATGCACGCGGTCGTCACGCCGCGTGGTGGCGATCAGGATCGGCGGATAGGATTGGCCGGCCTCCACGTTGTGATAGGCCGAATAGGTTTTCAGCCACTCCCACTCTTCCGCCTTGTCGGGATCGCCATATTCCGCGATCCAGCTCGCGCCCGCGAGCAGCTTCGTGTAGCGGCGCATGTCGATCAGCGGGATGGTGCAGAACAGCGCGCCGAAGCGCTCGGGATAGCGCACCAGCATGTTGGTGATGAGGATGCCGCCGTTCGATCCGCCCTGCGCCGCGATCCGTCTTGCGCTCGTCACGCCGCGCCGGACGAGATCGGCCGCGACCGCGGCGAAGTCGTCATGCGAGAGTTTCTTGCCGGCGAGCCGGCCGGCATCGTGCCAGCGCGTGCCGAACTCGCCACCGCCGCGCAGATTTGCCTGCACGATGGTGCCGCCGCGCTCCAGCCACAGCTTGCCGAGCGAGGAATTGTAATACGGCTTCACCGAATGTCCGAAGCCGCCATAGGCGCTCATATAGACCGGCGCATCGCCCGTCTCGCCTCGCGGACCGGTCTGGACATAGGGAATGCGCTCGCCGTCGACAGAGATCGCTTCGTGCTGCGTCACCACGAGCCCGTCGGCGGTGAACGTCTTCGGCGCCTGCTTCAGCACGACCGGGCTTGCGACGCCGCGTTCGATCAACAGCAGCGACGGCGGGGTAAGCGGATCCTGCACGTTGGCGAGCAGATCTCCGTTGCTCTCGCTGGGATGACGATCCAGCGGCCAGACGTCGACGACGCCGATCTCGGGCAGGCCGGGAAGCACCGAGCGGCTCCAGCCGGTGGCGGATGGCGTGCAGATCTCGAAGCGCGGGCGCAGCTCGTCGAGGATCGACAGCACGAGCTTGCCCGCCGCCCAGAACAGGCCTTGCAAGGCGCGCCGCGGCGCCGGCTCGAACAACACCGAAAAATCGCGGCTGCCGTCGAGGAACGCCGACAGCGAGATGCCGAGCACGGTGTCGGTGGCGTAGGTCCGCCCCTGCACGGCCCAATCCTTGCGCAGTTTCATCGCGAACCAGTCGCCATGGGCCTGCAGCCAGATCCCGGTCGGCAGATCGAGTTTCGTCATGCTCCCTGCCGCATCGCGCAGCCAGACCGCGTGATTGAAGAAGTCGATCTGCTCGACGATCCAGGCCCGCGACTCAGGTCCGGTGTCGTCGGCGCTGCCATAGATCATCATGTGCTCGGCGGTGGTCTCGATGATCACCTCGGCCTGATCGACCGGCTGGCCGCGCCGCCACAGCCGAACCGTCCGTGCATAGCCGGAGCTCGTCACCATCCCCTCGCCATGGGCGCTCGACAGCAGCAGCGTATCGGCATCGAGCCAGTCCGCGCCGCCCTTGGCTTCCGGCAGCGTAAAGCCGTCCGCCACGAAGCTCTTCGTCACGAGGTCGAATTCGCGCAACGTCACGGCGTCGCTGCCGCCGCGCGACAGGCTCAAGATGGCGCGCGGGCTGCCCGGCGTCGTGGCGATTCCGCTCAGCAGCCAGTCCTCGCCTTCGCGCGCCGCGAGCTTGTCGATATCCAGCATGGTCTCCCACGCAGGAGCAGCTTTGCGCAACTCCGTCAGCGTGGTCCGCCGCCACAGGCCCCGCGGGTTGGCGGCGTCCTTCCAGAGATTGTGCAGGTCGGTGCCGCGCCGGCTGACATAGGGAATGTTGTCCGGGCGATCGTAGATCGAAGCGAGGATGTCGCGGTCGTGCTCGAAGGCCTTGCCGCCGAACGCCGTGAGCGTCAGTTGATTCTGCCGCTCGACGAAATCGAGCGCCTGCGTGCCCTCGATCTCCTCCAGCCACAGAAAGGGATCGTCGTCGGGAGCGCTGAGCGTGGGCCTGGCGTCGACGGTCATGAACGAAACTCCGAAAAATGGCTGCGGATAGGATTTCATCGAGCGCAAGCCGTCAAGGGCGCGGCCCGCTATCATTGCACCGATTGCGTCAGAGGCATGGCCTGCGCCCGTTTGCGCCGGTTGCCCGCCCTTCCCCACCCCTCCATAGTGCCGCGAATCAACGAGACCTTTGTGAGCCCCTTGGGGCGGAAACGCCGATGCTTGACGTGACTTCTGCCCATGAGATCGCCGACGACGCCCGCGTGCGCGCCAATGTGGTGCGCCTTGCCGCAGCCCAGGCGCTGACCGGTGCCAACTCGGCCGTGATCTTCGCCACCGGCGCCATCGTTGGTGCCACGCTGGCGCCCGACATGTCGTTCGCGACCGTGCCGATCTCGATGTATGTGGTTGGACTTGCGGCCGGCACGCTGCCGACCGGCGCGATCTCGCGCCGCTTCGGCCGCCGCGCGGCCTTCGTCATCGGCACCGGCCTCGGCGCGCTCACCGGCCTGCTCGGCTCGTTCGCGATCCTGCACGGCTCGTTCGCGCTGTTCTGCATCGCGACCTTCCTCGGCGGCCTCTACGGCTCCGTGGCGCAGTCCTATCGCTTTGCTGCCGCCGACGGCGCCAGCGCGGCCTACCGGCCCAAGGCGGTGTCCTGGGTGATGGCGGGCGGCGTGTTCGCCGGCGTGCTCGGTCCGCAGCTCGTGCAATGGACCATGGATGTCTGGCAGCCCTATCTGTTCGCCTTCAGCTTCCTGGTCCAGGCCGCCGTCGCACTGATCGCGATGGGCATCGTCGCCGGCGTCGACATGCCCAAGCCCGCGCCGGCCGATCTGCATGGCGGCCGGCCGCTGCTCATGATCGTGACCCAGCCGCGCTTCATCGCCGCGGCGCTGTGCGGCATCATCTCCTATCCCATGATGAATCTGGTGATGACCTCGGCGCCGCTCGCCATGAAGATGTGCGGCCTGTCGGTCTCCGATTCCAATTTCGGCATTCAATGGCACATCGTCGCGATGTACGGGCCGAGCTTCTTCACCGGCACGCTGATCGCCCGCTTCGGCGCGCAGAAGGTCGTCGCCGCCGGCCTGATGCTGGAGGCCGGCGCCGCCGGCATCGGCCTCTCCGGTCTCACCGCGATGCACTTCTGGGCCACGCTGATCGTGCTCGGCGTCGGCTGGAATTTCTCCTTCATCGGCGCCTCCGCGCTGGTGCTGGAGACGCACCGCCCGCAGGAACGCAACAAGGTCCAGGCCTTCAACGATTTCCTGGTGTTCGGCATGATGGCGATCGGCTCGTTCTCCTCCGGGCAATTGCTCGCCAATTACGGCTGGTCGGCGGTGAATTTGGTGGTGTTCCCTCCGGTGATTCTCGGCCTCGGCGTGCTCTCGCTGGTCTCCTTGGCCCGCCGCCGCAAGGCGCGGCTGGAGGCGGCGATGGGCGAGTTCCCGGACGCGATCTGATTGTCAGGAGATTGTCAGCAGCGTTGATACTTCGATCCAGGTCGAAGTGATTTTCGGGCGAGGGCCATTTAGATGTCGTCATGGCCGGGCTTGTCCCGGCCATCCACGTCTGAGGCGGTGGATCGAAGGCATGACGGAGTAAGCGGCGATGCTCGACAATCCCCAGCCCCCAACCGTCGACGAAGCCTCCCTCCGCTACGAAGGCTGGCGCATCGTCGCGGTCTGCTTCCTGCTCGCGACCTTCGGCTGGGGTCTCGGCTTCTACGGCCAGAGCGTCTATGTCGCCGAGCTGCAGCGCGCGCGGGGCTGGCCGACCACGCTGATCTCGTCAGGCACCACGTTCTTCTATCTGTTCGGCGCGCTGCTCGTCGTGTTCGTCGGCGAGGCCGTGAGGAGATACGGCCCGCGCCTCTGCCTGGTTGCCGGCACGCTGGCGATGGCGGCAGCCAGCGTCGCGATCGGCGCGGTGCGCGAGCCCTGGCAGCTTTATCTCGCCGACGCCGTGCTCGCCTTCGGCTGGGCCGGCACCAGTCTCGCCATGATCACCAACACGATCAGCCTGTGGTTCGACCACAAGCGCGGCATGGCGATCAGCCTGGCGTTGAACGGCGCCAGTTTCGGCGGCATCGTCGGCGTGCCGCTGCTGGTGACCCTGATCGGCCATGTCGGCTTTGCCGGCGCGATGTACGCCGCCGCCGGCGCCATGCTGGTGCTGCTGCTGCCGGTGATCCTTCTCGTCGTCGGCCGGCCGCCCGATCACCACGGCCGGCACGCGGCGGCGAAGACGAAGCCGCAATCATCGACGCAGATCCGTGCATGGGCGCTGCGCGACGTTGGCTTCCTCACGGTGACGATTGCGTTCGCACTGGTGCTGTTCGCGCAGGTCGGCTTCATCGTCCATTTGATCTCGTTCCTCGATCCCGTAATCGGCCGCGAACGCGCCGCGGTCGCCGTCGCGGTGCTGACCGCAATGGCCGTGGTCGGCCGCGTGTTGTTCTCATTGGTGATCGATCGCCTCAACCAGCGGCTGGCTTCCGCGCTGTCGTTCCTCAGCCAGGCCGCGGCGCTTCTGGTCGTCATCAACCTGCACAACGACTATGCGCTTATCGCGGCCTGCGCATTGTTCGGCTTCTCGGTCGGTAACCTCATCACGCTGCCGTCGCTGATCGTGCAGCGGGAGTTCGATTCGGCCTCGTTCGGCGTGCTGATCAGCCTCAACACCGCGATCAACCAGGTGACCTACGCGTTCGGCCCGGGTGTGGTCGGGGCCCTGCGGGACTGGTCCGGCGGCTATTCGCTGCCGTTCTATCTCTGCATCGCGCTGGAGGTGGCGGCAGCCGCGCTGATCATGGTGCGGGGAACGCCGCGGCCGAAGGCAGTCTAACCTGAGGCGGCGCCTCAACACATTCCGTCATTGCGAGCGCAGCTCTCGTAGGGTGGGCAAAGCGAAGCGTGCCCACGATCTGATCCATTACTGAAGGAGGGTGGGCACGGCGCTGTGCGCCTTTGCCCACCCTACGGCTCATCCCTCCCGCTCTCGCAGCAACGCCTCCACGTCCAGCCGTTTGGTGAACATCGCAAGCTTCCCATCCGGCCCGAACGGCCATTCTTCCTTCGGCCTGTCGCGATAGAGCTCCACGCCGTTCTCATCAGGATCGCGCAAATACAACGCCTCGGACACGCCGTGATCGCTGGCGCCGTCCAGCGCAATGCCGGCCGTGAGCACGCGGTGCAGCGCGTCGGCAAGAGCTGCGCGCGTCGGATAGAGGATCGCGGTGTGATAGAGCCCCGTCGTGCCGGGCGGCGGCGGCGAGCCGCCCTTGCTCTCCCAGGTGTTGAGCCCGATGTGATGATGATAGCCGCCGGCCGAGATGAAGGCCGCGCCGGAGCCCATGCGCTGCATCAGCTCGAAGCCGAGCACTCCGCAATAGAAGCCCAGCGCGCGATCGAGATCGGCGACCTTGAGGTGGACGTGGCCGATCCTGGTGCCGGCGGCGACGGCTGGGTTCTGCGACATGTGGCTGCTCCGTTGATGAATTCCAGATAGGCCCGGCTTCGGGACGGCGCTACCAGCCTGTTCCGAAACCCATCGTTTCCAAATGAGCGACTAGGTCAGCTCCGGCACCTCGCCCTCCGGCAGCTCGAACTCGAACGTGTTCAGCGTCATCGACACCATCGTGTAATAGCCGCACAGGCCGATCACCTCGACGACGCCGCGCTCGCCGAGCAGCTTCACCGCCTCGTCATAGAGACCCTTCTCGACGCCGTGGCCCTCGTGCAGCGACTTCGCTAGATCGTAGATCATCTTACCCTCCAGGTCGTCGAACGCGGGCGTGCGGCGGTCGCGGATGGCGTCGATGATCTCAGGCTTCATGCCGCCGGCGAGCGCGAGGCGCTTATGCGCGTACCATTCGTAATGCGCGGTCCAGTGCCGCGCCGTGACCAGGATCGCGATCTCCGAAAGTTTTGCGGGAAACATCGTGTCGTAGCGCAGCACCTCGCCGAGCCGGGTGGCGTGACGGGCCATGTCCGGGCTGTTGAGCCAGGCCATCATCGGCGCCGGCGGCTTGCCGCGCTTGCCCGCGATCGACTCGTCATAGGTCTGCCGCTGGCTCTCGTTCATTTCGCCAGGCGAAAGAAGTTTCAGGCGCATTGTCGTTTCCTCCATGTTTTCAAGCACTCTGTCGAATGCGACTATAGCTGAACGCAGGCTCGCGGAAGTGGTTGAATTCCACGAAGGCTTGGCCCAGAGTCGTGCCCAACAAGTCGATCTTGATGATGGAAACGACCAATGACTGATTCCAGTAGCAGCGACACTGAGACGGCCGAGCTCGAAACATTTCGCGCCGAGACGCGCGCCTGGCTGGAAGCCAATTGCCCGCCGGAGATGCGCAAGCCCGCGACGTCGGATGAAGACGTGTTCTGGGGCGGCCGCAACGCGAAGTTCTCGTCCGAGCCGCAGCGCATCTGGTTCGAGCGCATGCGCGACAAGGGCTGGACGGTGCCCGATTGGCCGAAAGAGTACGGCGGCGGTGGCCTCAGCGCCGCCGAGCACAAGGTGCTGCGCGCCGAAATGGGCAAGATCGGCGCCCGCCCCCCGCTGTCGAGCTTCGGCATCTGGATGCTCGGACCGGCGCTGCTCAAATACGGCAACGACGCGCAGAAGAAGGAGCATCTGCCGAAGATCGCGGCGGGCGAGATCCGCTGGTGCCAGGGCTATTCCGAGCCGAACGCCGGCTCCGACCTTGCTTCGCTGCAGACCCGTGCCGAGAGCGATGGTGACGATTTCGTCATCACGGGCTCGAAGATCTGGACCTCCTACGCCAACTATGCCGATTGGATCTTCTGCCTCGTCCGCACCGATCCCGCGGCCAAGAAGCACGACGGCATCAGCTTCATCCTGTTCGACATGACCTCGAAGGGCGTGACGACCAAGCCCATCCTTCTGATCTCCGGCTATTCGCCGTTCTGCGAGACCTTCTTCGACAGCGTCCGCGTGCCGAAGTCGCATGTGGTCGGCACCGTCAACCGCGGCTGGGATGTCGCGAAATATCTGCTGCAGCACGAGCGCGCGATGATCTCGGGTATGGGCGAGCGCGGCGTCGGCCGGCCGCTCGGCCAGATCGCGGCGGATTCCGTCGGCACCGATGCGCAAGGCAAGCTGGACGATTCGATGCTGCGTGCAGAGATCGCCAGCTTCGACGTCGATGAAGCAGCACTTGCGGCCTGCGCCGAGCGCGCCATCGATCTCGCCAAGGCGGGGCAGGCGCATCCGGCGTTTTCCTCGGCGATGAAATATTACGGCACCGAGCTCAACAAGCGCCGCTACGAGATCCTGATGGCGGCCGGCGGCATCGATGCGCTGGAATGGGAGAGCGAGCGCTCCAGGCAGGGCGCCCGCCCGCGCGCCTGGCTGCGAACCAAGGCCAACTCGATCGAGGGCGGCACCACCGAGGTGATGCTCGGCATCGTCGCCAAGCGCATCCTGGATTTGCCGGGGGCGTGAGGCTTCTGTCATTCCGGGGCGCCGCATGGCGGCGAGCTAAGATGCGCAATTGCGCATCTGAGAATTCATTCATCCGCCAACTCTGCCGCCCGATGGATTCCGGGCCTGCGCCTACGGCGCATCCCGGAATGACCAAGACAAAATAGATTTCGAATCGGAAACACGCACATGGCCCTCGTCCTCACCGAAGAACAATCGATGCTCCGCGACTCAGCGCGCGGGCTGATCAGCGACAAGGCGCCGGTCTCGCATCTGCGATCCCTGCGCGATAACAAGGACCAGACCGGCTTCTCCAGGGAGCTCTGGCATTCCTTCGCCGAGATGGGATTTGCCGGCCTCTTGGTGCCGGAAGAGTTTGGCGGCAGCGGGCTCGGCTATGTCGAGGCCGGTGTCGTGATGGAGGAGATCGGCCGCACCTTGATGCCGTCGCCCTTCCTCGCCACCTCTGTGGTCGCGGCCTCGGCGCTGAGCCGCGGCGGCAATGCTGCGCAGAAGTCGGAATATCTGCCGAAGATTTCGAACGGCTCGCTGCTGGCGACGCTGGCGATCGACGAAGGCGCAAAGCACCGTCCGCTTCAGATCAATTTGCAGGCCGTGCGCGCCGGCAACGGCTTCAGGCTCTCGGGCGCCAAGGCGCTCGTGATTGACGGTCATGTCGCCGATCTCTTCATCGTCGCAGCGCGCACCTCGGGCGCCGCCGGGGAGCGCGACGGCCTGACGCTGTTCCTGGTGAACCCCAAGGCCAAGGGCGTCGCGATCGAGCGCACCATCATGGTCGATTCGCACAATGCGGCGCGGATCGAGTTGACCAATGTCGAGGTCAATGCCGATCATGTGCTCGGCGAGGTCGACCAGGGCGCCGCCCTGCTCGACGGCGTGCTCGATATCGGGCGCGGCGCGGTCGCCGCAGAAATGGTGGGGTTGAGCGAGGAAGTCTTCCATCGCACCGTCGAGTATCTCAAGAGCAGGAAGCAGTTCGGCAAGCTGATCGGCGAATTCCAGGCGCTGCAGCATCGCGCCGCCGAGCTCTATGTCGACATCGAGATCACCCGCGCCGCCACCATGAAGGCGCTGCAGGCGCTGGACGCCGATGTTGCCAAGGCAACGTCAGCCGTCGCGGTGGCAAAGGCTCGCGCCGGCACCACCGCCACGCGCGCGGTGCAGGAGGGCGTGCAGATGCATGGCGGCATGGGCATGACCGACCAGTTCGACATTGGCTTCTTCATGAAGCGCGCAAGGGTGTGCGAGGAGCTGTTCGGCGATGCCAACTACCACACCGAGCAGCTGGCGCAGGCGCGGGGATATTGAGGCCGACTGACGCCTCACACGCGGTGACAGTTGTGGGTGAGGAGGGTGCCAGCCCCAAGCTAGTCATTGCGAGCGCAGCGAAGCAATGCAGACTGCCTCAGCGGAAAGACTCTGGATTGCTTCGCTTCGCTCGCAATGACGGCGGATGGAACCCTTACCTCATCGGCGGTGCGTACTGCACGCCGCCCGCGTTCCACAGTTGGTTCATGCCGCGCGGGATCTTCAGCTTCGACTTCTCGCCGATATTGCGCTCGTACATCTCACCGTAATTGCCGACGTGGCGGATGATGCGGGCGGCCCAGTCCTTGGTGAGGCCGAGCTGCTCGCCGTAATTGCCTTCGGTGCCGACCAGCCGCATCACGTCCGGCTTCTTCGATTTCAGCGCCTCGTCGATGTTCTCCGAGGTGACGCCGAGCTCCTCGGCGTTGATCATCGCATAGAGCGTCCACTTCACGATCATCATCCAGTCGTCGTCGCGCTGGCGCACCACGGGAGCGAGCGGCTCCTTGGAGATCATGTCCGGCAGGATCATGTTGTCTCCGGGCTTCGCCAAGTTGATCCGCAGCGCGTAGAGCTGGGAGACGTCGGCGGAGAGCGTGTCGCATTTGCCGGTGTCGTAGGCTTTCACGACATCGTCGAGCTTGTCGAACTTCACCTCGTCATACTTCATGTTGTTGGCACGGAAGTAGTCGGCGACGTTGAGCGCCGTCGTGGTGCCGGCCTGGACGCAGACCTTGCTGCCATCGAGGTCCAGCGAGGTCTCCTTGTTGCGCGAGCGCGGCAGCATGAAGCCGGCGCCGTCGTAATAGGCGACGGCGGGGAAATAGAGGTCGTAATCGAGCTCGCGTGCCATGCTCCAGGTCGAGTTGCGCGAGAGGATGTCCACCTTCCGGCTCTGCAGTTCCTTGAAGCGTTCCCCGGCATCGAGCGGGATGAACTTCGCCTTGCCGGGGTCGTTGAAGATCGCCGCCGCCACCGCGCGGCAGAAATCGACGTCGAAGCCGGTCCAGGTCTTGTTGTCTTCGGAGTAGGAGAAGCCCGGCAGGCCCTTGTTCACGCCGCACAGCACCTCGCCGCGGCGCACGGTGCGCTTCAGCGTGCGGGTGTCGTAGAATTCGTAGATGATGGCGAGAACGGCGACCAGCACGGCGACCGCGAGCCCGATCAGCAGGCCGCCACGAAAAGTGCGCATCATTTTTAATCTCTCGAATAATCGGGAAAAGAAATTGGGAAGGAGAGGCGACGAGCATGGCCCGGAGGACCATGCTCGGATCGAAGCCTCAGAGTTCTGGCTTCTGCCGGATGATCACCTTGGTGCCGACAGGCACGCGGTCGTAGAGATCGGCGACGTCATTGTTGACGAGGCGGAAGCAGCCGGAAGACACCTTGGTGCCGATCGTGTCGGGGCGGTTGGTGCCGTGGATGCGGTAGACGGTGGTGCCGAGATACATGGCGCGGGCTCCGAGCGGGTTACCGGGGCCGCCGGCCATGAAGCGCGGCAGATAGGGCTGGCGCTGGATCATCTCAGGCGGCGGCGTCCAGTCCGGCCACTCCTTCTTGTTGGTGATGTTCACCAGCCCCTGCCACTGGAAACCGTCGCGGCCGACGCCGATGCCGTAACGGATCGCGCGCCCGCCGGGCTGCACCAGATAAAGGTGGCGTTCGGCGGTTGAGACGATGATCGTGCCCGGCGCCTCGGTGGTGCGGAAATAGACCACCTGCTTCTGCCATTCCGGGTCGAGCTGGTAGCCGTCATCGGCGACCAAGCCCGGCTCGTCGCCGCGGTCCGGCTGCTGCGCGATGGCCTGTGGTGCAGACAGGATCAGGCCGATCGCGGCCACGAACATCCCGGTCAGGCGACGAAAATCCGTCATTTCAAGCTCTCCCCACTGCCTCGGCGCAAATCATTCGGAACCATCAAACCTGAGGGGCATGTTCATGGCAAGTTGATGGCGCGCCGCCCTGATATGTCACGAGAATGCTTTGGTTTTTTGACGCCCGCCCGGCAATGCCACAAACAGGGGATGGCGCGAAAAGCATAGATCGTGGCCAAGGCGGTACTGCGCTCCCTCCCCCGCTTGCGGGGGAGGGCTGGGGAGAGGGTGTCTCAGCAATGGGACGCTCCCGATGCCGATAGAGCCCTCACCCGCCGCCACGCGGCGACCTCTCCCGCTAGCGGGAGAGGCTCAGACCGAACTTGCGGTGAGATCAATTCCGACAACTGGCGCGAGACGCCCTCTAGATCTTGTTGCTCTCCGCCGCGATCCCCAGCCGCCGCACGATCTCTGCCCCCACCGCCCGCGCCTCTACCCTCGAACCAATCCGCGGGCTGCGAAACCGTCGTCCGGAGTGCAGCCGGATCAACACGATGCAGTGCTCGTCCTCGGACCGGCCGCGGCGGTCGACGGTGATCGTCTTCACGTCAGGTCCCTCGATGCTGTCCGTGCGCGGCGTGCCGTCGCCCCATAGCCGCTCGACGCGAATATCGCTCTGCCGGATGATCCAGAACGCGCCGATCACGAGGTTGGCGTATCTGTAGACCGCGAACGCCGCCAGCGCGCCGAGCGGCAGCAGCAGGATATCGACGTGGCTCGGCGGCCATCCGCGCCAGAGCTTGTAGGCGTAGGGCACGGCGGACAACGCGACGGCGATCAACGCGACGATGCGGATGTCCCAGGCGGGAAAGGCCTCGAGAGGCTCGCCGAGGTGCATCTCGCGATTGCTGGCATCGAGCGGATTGACGGGCTCCTCGACATTGGGAACCTCGAACTGCGCGGCGATCCGCGCCACGGTGTCATGAACATGCGTGACATCGGAGATTGGCGGCGACGTCAACCGCTCGCCCGAGACCAGCGTGAAGACGAGTTGAAAGCGGGCCTTCACTCTCTTGCTGCGGGGAACGTGCAACGCCGTGATGTCGTCTTTCGCGACGATGCGTGTGCGCAGCTTTCCAAACGGACTTTGCCGCCCGATCAGGATCTCGTCCGGCGTGATGATCCACACCACCGCCGGCGCCATCATGATGCCGACGACGAACACGGCACCGACGACGAGCGCGACCACGGAGATGATCACCTCCGTCGTATCATGCGTGAACAGGCCCGGCGTGAAGCAGAGGGCGACCGCGGCGGAGAAGCCGGCCATCACCAGCCGCTGCGCGATCGAGGAGCCTTCGCGAAGGCGAATGTCGTTGGTGGTGATGGGGTCGTCCATTGCGGGCGGCTGATGTCGAGGCCGCGAAAGTCCACGGACAGGTCAGCGGAGTCAAGCAACATCAAGGCCCGCTTCATCCGGCATCGGCTGTCGGCGTTGAGCAGCGGAGAACGAGGTTCCGCTCAGGGTGTGGCCGGCCCGATCATTTCGGCGCAAGCCACAGTCTGAGACCGAATGAAATCACGGTGACGGCGCCCACGCCGCCGAGCCAGAGAACGGCGAACCAGATCAGCCGTCGCCCCAGCGGCCTGGCCTCTGCTTTGTGCGACATCAGTGATAACCGCTCCCGGCCCGGACCTTGCCGCGGAACACCCAATAGGCCCAGCCGGTGTAGCCAAGAATGAGAGGCACCAGTCCGGCCACGCCGAAGAGCATGAAGATCTGGCTGTTCTGCGGCGCAGCCGCCTGCCAGATCGTGATGCTCTGCGGCACGATGAAGGGATACATGCTGATACCCAGCCCGGCATAGGACAGCGCGAACAAGGCCAGTGCGAGAAAGAACGGCCGGGAGTCCTGCTTTTGCCCGAGGCTGCGGATCAGGAACGCGGTGACGGCGGCGACCGCGATCGGTACCGGTGCGGCCAGCGCGACGTTCGGCCAGGCGAACCAGCGCTGCGCGTATTGAATGCTGAGAAAGGGCGTGGCGATGCTGACCAGTGCGATCGCCGCAAGCATCGCGAACAGCAGACCCCAGCTCAGCCGGTAGGCCTTCTCGCGCAGCGCGCCCTCGGTCTTCAGGATGAGCCAGGTGGCGCCCAGCAGGGAATAGCCGATCACCAGGGCAACACCCGTCAGCAGGCTGAACGGCGACAGCCAGTCCCACCAGCCGCCGGCATAATGCCGGCCCTCGACATGCACGCCCTGCAGGATGGCCCCAAGGGCGATGCCCTGTGCCAGCGTCGCCAGCAGCGACCCCAAGGCGAAGGCCAAGTCCCAGCGGTTTCGTGCCGCGGTGGTGCGCCAGCGGAATTCGAAGGCGACACCGCGGAAGACCAGCCCGATCAGCATCGCGATGATCGGCGTGTAGAGCGCGGGCATCAGCACCGCATAAGCGAGCGG
Organism: Bradyrhizobium sp. MOS003; assembly: GCF_003020125.1. GTDB lineage: Bacteria > Pseudomonadota > Alphaproteobacteria > Rhizobiales > Xanthobacteraceae > Bradyrhizobium. Next base: position 652,619 of record NZ_PYFW01000001.1, read on the forward strand.
AAAGGCCGCCATCAGGCCGCCGCCGCCCAGCACCAGCCAGGTCTCGTTGCCATCCCAGACGGGCGCCACGCTGTTCATCATCACGTCGCGGTCGGCCTTGGCCGGAAACAACGGAAACAGCATGCCGAGGCCGAGATCGAATCCGTCCATCACGACATAGACGAATACCGCGAAGGCGATGATGAAGGCCCAGAGCGTGGCAAGGTCGATGCTCGCGATCATGGCAGCGCACCCTGTCCCGCCACGCCCGAGGCCGGTGTGATGCCGGCGGCGCGTGTCGGCACGTCGCCGCGTGGCCCCTGTTCGCCGTGATGAGGCGAGGCCGCCATCAGGCGCAGAATGTAGATGGCGCCCGCCGTGAATACGATGAAATAGACGACGACGAACGCCAGCAATGACGAGCCGACTGCGGGCGCGGCCAGCGGCGAGGCGGCGTCTGCGGTTCGCAGCAGGCCGTAGACCGTGAAAGGCTGCCGGCCGGTCTCCGTGGTGATCCAGCCCGCGAGCACCGCGATGAAGCCCGCGGGCCCCATCGTCAGCGCGAAGACGTGCAGCGGCCGGGAGTCGAACAAGGTGCCGCGCCAGCGGGCCCACAGGCTGAACAGCCCCAGCGCGAAGATCAGGAAGCCCAGCGCGACCATGATGCGGAAGGACCAGAACGTGATCGGTACCGGCGGCCAGTTTTCGCGCGGTACGGTGTCGAGGCCTGCGAGCGGTGCATTCAGCGAATGCTTCAGGATCAGAGAGGACAGTTTCGGGATCTCGATCGCGTAATCGACCTTGCCGGCCGCTTGATTGGGTAGACCGAACAGGACCAGCGGTGCGCCGTCGGGATGGCTCCGGTAATGCCCTTCCATCGCCATCACCTTGGCCGGTTGATGCTCCAGCGTGTTGAGGCCGTGCTGGTCGCCGGCCAGGATCTGGACCGGCGCCACCAGCGCCGCCATCCACATCGCCATCGAGAACATCACCCGTGGGCCGGCAAGATGCGGGTCGCGCAGCAGGTGATAGGCGCCGACGGCGCCGACCACGAGCGACGTCGTCAGATAGGCGGCGAGCACCATGTGCACGAGCCGGTAGGGAAAGGACGGATTGAAGATCACCTTGAACCAGTCGACAACGACGAACTGGCCGTCGGGATTGACGGCGTGGCCAACCGGCGTCTGCATCCACGAATTGGCGGAGAGGATCCAGAACGCCGAAATCAGCGTGCCGATCGCGACCATCAGCGTCGCGACGAAGTGCAGCCGGGGGCCGACGCGATCGAGGCCGAACAGCATGACGCCGAGGAAGCCCGCCTCGAGGAAGAACGCGGTCAGCACCTCGTAGGCCATTAACGGACCGATCACCGGTCCGGTCTTGTCGGCGAACACCGACCAGTTGGTCCCGAACTGGTAGGACATCACGATGCCCGACACCACGCCCATGCCGAATGCGATCGCGAAGATCTTCAGCCAGTAATGGAACAGGTTGAGGAAGACTTCGCGGCCGGTCCACAGCCAGAGCGCTTCCAGAACGGCGAGATAACTTGCAAGCCCGATCGAGAACGCCGGAAACACGATGTGGAACGACATCGTGAAGGCAAACTGCGCGCGTGCCAGCACGATGGGATCAAGGTTCGACAGCATCGGCGCTCCCGTACAACACGACAAGTCGTGGCGATGCGGGCGCCGATTCGGCTGCTCAGCTAAGCCCTTGCGCCCGGCCCCTCCATAGATGACTCATGCGCTGCTCGCGTCCTATAGGACTCTTTGTCCAATCACACGAATTTAGCTGTTGACGTTCAGCAGACGTGCCACCGTGTGGTCGATCTCATCGTAGCGGCCTTCGCCAGCGTGCTGAAATACGATCTTGCCGTTCTGGTCGATGATGTACTGCGCCGGCCAATATTGGTTGCGGTAGGCGTTCCACGTTTTGGAATCGTTGTCCTGCGCCACCGGATAGGTGATGCCGTGGCGCTTCAGCGCCGCCTGTACGTTGGAGGCCGAGCGCTCGAACGGGAACTCCGGCGTATGCACGCCGATCACGACGAGGCCCTTGTCCTTGTATTTCGCGTAGAGGTCGGTGACGTGCGGCAGCGTGTTGACGCAGTTGACGCAGCCATAGGTCCAGAAATCGACCAGCACGACCTTGCCGCGGAGGTCGGCCAGGCTCAGCGGCTTCGAATTGAACCAATTGTTGATGCCGGTGAAATCGGGCGCGGTCTGCTGGCTTGCGGCCGCGGTGACGACGGGCGTGGCGCGCGCGGCCTCCTCGCAGATGCCGGGGATGACGGCGCCGGTGACGACGAAGCCGATCAGGGCGGCCGAGACGGCGAGCAATTTGAAAGTCATGGAAGCGTCCTCCGGTGATGATGAGGGATGATTACAGGCCGATCTGGCCGGTGGGATAGAAGCCGGTGAGCCACGCCACGATCAGCGTGTCGTATTGGAAATAGGCGGCGACCGCGAAGCCGATCACGACGACGCCGAAGCCCTGCTGCAGCCGCGGTGAGATGCGCGAGAGGCTGCGCACGCGCGTGGTCGCGGCCTGTCCGCCATAGGCGATCGCCAGCATCGGGATCGCCGCCCCGATGGCGTAGGCGACCAGCAGTGTGGCGGCCCAGGCCAGATTCTTCGAGGTCGCAACCAGTGTCAGGATCGAGCCGAGCACGGGCCCGGCGCAGGGCGTCCACACCAGCCCAAGCGTGGTGCCGAGAATGAGTCCGCCGAGCGCGCCCTCGCGCTGGGTGGCGCCGGAATTTCCCAGGTCGAGCCAGCCGTTGAGCCGGCTCGACAGCCATTCGAACGGCGCCGGCCACAGCATCAACAGGCCGAAGCCGAGCAGCAGGATCGACGCCGCCTCGCGCAGCACATTCGGATCGAAATCGAACAGCCGCGTAATCGCGCCCAGCAGCAGCGCGGTCGCGGAGAAGGACAGCACGAAACCGAGCGCGATCATCGCCGGCCGCAAATGTCCCGCGCGCCCGATCGAGGCGCCGAGCAGGATCGGCAACATCGGCAGCGTGCAGGGCGCGGCGATGGTGAGGATGCCGGCGAGGACGGCGAAGAGAAGTTCGAGCATGGCGCACTCGTGATGGAGGTCACGAGGGTGGTTCGGAGGCAGGTGGGATGTCGTTACGCGGCGTCACGCCTTCGTGACGAACGCACTTGGCTGAGGTCGTCATGCCCGGGCTTGTCCCGTCTGCGCGGCCGAAGCCGCTTCGGCGAGGCGAAGGCCCGGGCATCCACGTTCTTCGTGCCGCGGCTTAAGGCGTGGATGACCGGGTCAAGCCCGGCCATGAAGATGGAGGAGCGGGGCTCTCAACGCTCGCATCACCCACCCCCAAATACAAAACGACCCGGACGGGGGCATCGTCCGGGTCGCTGGAGTCTTGGGAGGTTTAACGAAACCGTATGTGACCTTTGTAGGGGGGAAGTTTTTCCGCCTGATGTTGTGCTTTGTTTCAATTGTTTCGTCGGCGGTAACACTTCCGTGTTCGGGACGGGCCAGATCGACGGCCCTATCCCTCTGAATTCATTGGCCTTAGGCGGCAAAGCGCTCGACGCCCGCTCCCTTAAGCAATTCGGCCAACTGCTTGCGGGCGTAGAACATCCGCGTCTTCACCGTGCTCTGCGGGATGCCGATGATCTGTCCGACCTCCTCCACCGACTTCTCGTGGTAGTAGACGAGGGTGATGATCTCGCGATGCGCGGGCGACAGCTTCTGCACGCAGGCGCGCAGGATGGCGCTGGTGTCGCTGCGGTCGAGCGAGGTCTCCGGCGTATCGGAGCCATCGGGAATCTGGCGCACGTCCTCCTGGTCGATGTCCTCGAAGCGGCGCTGGCGCATCGCGGTCAGCGCCTTGAAGCGGGCGATCGACAGCAGCCAGGTCGAAACCTGCGAGCGGCCCTGGAACTGGCCGGCGGTCCGCCACACGTCCAGGAACACCTGGCTCACGAGGTCTTCGGCCGCGGTGGCGTCGCGCACGATGCGCAGGATGAAGCGGTACACCCGCACATTGTGGCGGCAATAAAGGATATGCATCGACGTCCGGTTGCCGTCGGCAATGCTCTCGAGAAGCATATCGTCCGAAGTCGCCTGAGCGGCGATGATGCTCTGGCTGGCCTGGGCGTTGATGGCGATGACATTCCGCATTGACTTGGCTCCCCGTAGCGCCGCAACCGAGCGGCGTTTCCTTGGACCAAAGTGTTAATGAGCCAACGTTTCGGGACGTCTGCACGAAAAGCGGAAAATGGTTTCGTGCGCCGCCAAATTGTTTCGTCGGGGGGGCTGCGACGAAACATTAGGGGCAAAAAAGCTTGCAATTTCAATGTACGGAAAATACGGGGGTGGACGTTTTGCGGCGCTCCGAACCGCCGGGAACGAATTTTTGGGTTGGGCGTTCGGTCGCGCCAGACACTCTCATGTCGTCCCGGGGCGCGAAGCGAGCCCGGGACCGATAATCCCAGGAGCAGTTTGACGAAGACTCGGAGTTACCAGCTCGGCTTCATCACCACACTCTGTGGTTATGGATCCCGGGCTCGCGCTGTGCGCGCCCCGGGATGACAGCTGTATTTGCCGCCTGCCCTTACGCCTTCTCGCCCTGCGGCGAGAACAAATAGCCGCCGCCGCGGATGGTTCGGATCACGGCGGGCTTGGTCGGATCGGGCTCGATCTTGCGGCGGATGCGCATGATGCGGAGATCCACCGCGCGGTCGAAGGCTTCGGCGTCGCGCGCATTGGCCAATTCCAGCAGCCGCTCGCGCGACAGCACGCGCTTCGGATTGGCCGCGAACACTTTCAGGAGCCCGAACTCGGAGGCGGTCAGCGGATGCTCGTTGCCCTCGTCGTCGCGCAAGGCCTGGGCTTCGAGATCGAGCCATTTGGTGCCGAAGCGCACCAGCTGCTCCTTGTCCGACTTCGCGGCTGCAGCTTCCGGCACTGCTGCCCTGGCCGGCACGCTCCTGCGCAGCACCGAGCGGATACGCGCCATCAGTTCGCGCAGCTCGCAGGGTTTTGCCACGTAATCGTCGGCGCCGAGCTCCAGCCCCACCACGCGATCGATCGGGCTCGCGGTGGCCGTCAGCATGATGACAGGCACGTTGATGCGGCTCTTGAGGTCGCGGATGATCGAGAGGCCGTCTTCCTCGGGCATGTTGAGATCGAGCACGACGAGATCGGGCATGCCGCCCTGGATCGCGGTCCGCAACGATTTGCCGCCGTCGCACAGGGTCACGGTGAAGCCGTGCATCTTGAGATAATCGCCGACCATCTCCCGGGCCGGGGCTTCGTCGTCGACGATCATGATGTGCTGGCTTTGGGTCATGGCTTCCAAATCACGGCAGTTCGGTCGCGGGGAGGGTGATGGTGAAGGTCGAGCCCTTGCCGGGGCCTTCGCTGTCGGCGGTTACCTCGCCGCCATGCATGTCGATGATGCGCTTGACGATGGATAGCCCGAGGCCCGTCGAGCTTTCGCCGGCGGTCGGCTTGGCCGATAGCCGCTGGAACCGGCCGAACAGGCGGCCGAGATCCTCCGGCGAAAGGCCGGCGCCCTCGTCGCTCACGCGCACGATGGTCTCGCTGCCCTCATGGCTGACGACTACGTCGATCCTGCCGCCGATCGGCGAGTATTTGATGGCGTTGCTGATCAGGTTGTCGATGGCCTCGCGGATGCGGTCGGTGTCGCACATGGTGACGATGTTGGGCGGCGCGGTGACGCCGATCGCCTGCTGCTTGTTGACGGCGAGCGGCTGGTTGGCCTCGGCGACCTCCTTGACCAGAGCCGCGACGTCAACCGGCTCGCGGCGGATGGTGATGTCGAAGGCGTCGGCCATCGCGTCCGAAATCAGATGGTCGACCATCGTGGTCAGGCGCTTGGTGGCGTCGCGGATGTGGTCGACCTGGGCGACCACGCCGCTTTCCGAGGCGCCGGTCGAGATCAGCTCCTTCAGCATCTCGGTGCGGCCGAGGATGACGCCGAGCGGATTCTTCAGATCGTGCGCGACCGTGCCCAGGATCTCGTTCTTGAAGCCGTTGGCGCGCTGCAGCCGCAGCCATTGCGCCGACAGGCGGCGGTTGGCCTGCATCAGTGCGCGTGTGCGCTGGGCGACGCGGTCCTCCAGCTGGGTGTTGGCGTCCTGGAGCTGCTGATAGAGGATGACGTTGTCGAAGGCGATCGAGAGCCGGCTCGAGAAGATCTCGACCAGCGAGCGGTCGGTCTCCGACAATTCGCGCTCGGCCTGCAGCAGCACCACCACCTCGCGGCCGCTCCCGGTGCGCAGATAGATCACGCTGCGGTGGTCGGCGAATTCGTTCTTGCGGCCCTGGAAGGCGGCTTCCACCATCGCGCGCAGATCGGGGTCGAGCGCCTTGGACGAGGTGGTGCCGATGAAGCGGCTGTAGCAGCCGCTGCCGGCGAGCACCGAGAGTTCGGGGTCGATGCCGCCATTGTCGCGCAAAACCAGTATGCCGGCGCAATCGACGTTGAGCAGCGAGGCGAGCTGGGTCAGCACGCCCTCGGCGAGCCGCTGCATCGACTTGAAATCGTACAGCGTCGAGGCCGCGTCGATGATGATCTCGAGCCCGCGCCGTGTCTGCAGCATGCGCTCGAGCTGCTGATAGGAGCGCAACGCCGCGGTTAGCGAGGTGAACAGCTTGTCGGCGGTGAGCTCGGTCTTGGCCTTGTAGTCGTTGATGTCGTACTGCACGATCACGCGCCGCTCCGGCGCCTGGCCGGGCTGGCCGGTGCGCAGGATGATGCGCACGGTCTCGTTCTTGAGCTCGTTGCGGATGTATTCGACCAGCTCGAGGCCTGCGACATCGGTCTCCATGATGACGTCGAGCAGCACCGCGGCGATGTCGTTGTGCGCGGCCATCAGCGTGCGGCCTTCTGCCGCGGAATGCGCCGACAGAATCTCCAGGCCCTGGCCGTTCAGGCTGTAATCCGAAAGAGCAAAGCGGGTGCCGTCATGCACGGCCGGATCGTCGTCGATGACGGCGATCTTCCATTTCCGGGCGTTGGCATCCTCCGACGCGGTACCGGTATCGTCGATCAGGTGGAGGACATCGTCCTGTTCGGCCATTGAGAAGTCCCGTCACTTTCTGTGCTTTGCGCGCCGCCCTTGGCGACCCGGGGCATGATAATGCGAAAAGTGGTGCCTTGTCCCAGCTTGGATTCCAGCATCATGCGCCCGCCGAGCTGCTGGGTGACGAGGTTATAGACGATATGCAGGCCAAGTCCCGTACCGCCTTCATTGCGCCGGGTGGTAAAGAAAGGGTCAAAGGCCTGGCGCTGCACATCGGGGGTCATGCCGGCCCCGTCGTCTGTGAAGATGATCTCGATGTCGTCGGTCCCGCGCGGCCGCGCCGAGATGGTGATCGTGCCGGCGCGCCCGTCGGCGAAAGCATGGTTGGCGGCGTTGAGGAAGAGGTTGGTCAGGATCTGGCCATAGGAGCCGGGATAGCCGTCGAGCAGCAGCCCCTCGGGCACGTCGACTTGAAGCGTGATCGGCGAGCGCTTCAGCACGGGGCGAAGGCTCGCGATGATCTGGTCGGTGGCCTCGCTGAGCGAGAATTGCCGCCGCTCGGCATGGGAGCGGTCGACCGCGACCTGCTTGAACGACTGGATCAGCTCGCCGGCGCGCTGCAGATTGGCGACCAGCTGCTGCGAGGCGTCGCGCGAGGACTGCACGAACTCCTCCAGCTGCGAGCGGCGCAGGCCGCCGTCGCCCCTGAGCTGGGCCTCGAAGATCTCGCTGCGCCGGGCAAAGCTCGAGGCCACCGTGAGGCTGATGCCGATCGGGTTGTTGACCTCGTGCGCGACGCCGGCGACGAGGCCGCCGAGCGCCGCCAGCCTCTCGGCATCGATCAAATTCTGCTGGGCGGTATTGAGCTCAAGCAGCGCGCTTTCGGCCTTCTCCTTGGACGCGCGCAGCTCGTCCTCGGTCTGGCGCTTCGCGATCGCGTTCTCGCGGAACACTTCCACCGCGCGCGCCATCGCGCCGACCTCGTCGCGGGCCTTGGTGCCCTGCACCTCGCGGCCGAGGTCGCCAAGCGTGATCGCGCGCATCGCGGTCAAGATCTGCTGCAGCGGCAGGCGGATCGATAGCGCGATCAGCACGCCGGCGGTGAGGATGATGCCGAGGAAGATCACCGCGATCGTCAGGACCCGGCGAGAAATATCCGCCAGCGTGCGGTCGAAGGTCTCCTGCGCCTTCTGCTCGCGCTGGCGCATCTTGCCGGAGAGGTCGTCGATGGCGCCGATCGCCTCGGCCTGGCTGGCGTCGATGGTGTTGCGGAGCAGCTCGGTGCGGCTCGCAAGCTGCTCGGAGAGTTTTGCAAAGCCCTCGCGCAGCGCGGCGGTGCGGGCGCCGAGTCGCCGCAAGGCCATCTTCTGCAGATCGTTGTCGGCGAGATCGATCATCACGGGGATGGTCTTCTCGATCGTCTCGGTGTTGCGGCGCGCGTCGTCGGCGGCGCCCGTCGACAGCGACAGGTAATAGGAATTGGCCGCCACCAGCATCGCGGTGAAGGCCTCGCGGGATTTGCCGAGCGAAGGCCAGATCAGCGCGTCGCGATGGCCAGTGGCGCCTTCGATGATGGAATAGAGGCCGGCCATGTCACGGGCAGGCCCCTGCACCTGCTCCTCATAGGTCCTGGCGATGGTCGCCTGCACGCCGCGCAGCTCGCCGAAGCCGTTGAGGAAGCGGTCGGTGGTGCGCTCCAGCTCCTCGACCGAGCCCGACAGCATCGGGTCCTTGGCGGCGCGGTTGGAGAGCGTGCCCAGCACCGCCTCGCGCAGCAGCAGGATCTCGGCGAACAGGTCCGGGCTCGGCTGGTTGATGTAGCGGTGGATCAGGTTCTGCAGCCGCCCGGTCTCGCTTTCGAGCAGCGCCAGGATCCGGTCGGATTCGCGCACCTGACGCACGTCGTCCCAGGCCGAGCCCAGCACCTGCGCGCCGTTCCAGATCATCGCCGCCAGCACCACCACCACGGCGGAATTCAGCGCCGCGATCGACAGGATGCGCCAGCGGATCGGCACCGCCCGCAGCGCCCCGACGATGCGCGCGCGCAGCCGTCCGATCGGGCCCGACGGCCGCTCTGCGTGCTCGCTGTGTCCAAGCCCGGTCAACAGGCCTCACTCCACCTTGCGAATGCGTTCGATCAGCGCGGCCGCGGCGGGATCACGCGCCGCCTTGGCGTAGATCGGGACCATCGCGTCCTCGAATGGCTTGCGGTCGATATCCCTGATGATGGTGACGCCGGCGGCCTCGGCCTTGCGCTGCGATTGCTCCTCCAGGTCGCGCCATTTCTCGCGCATGAACCGGCTGGAGCGCTGCGCGGCCTCCCGGAAGATCTTCTGATCGTCCGGCGACAGGCTCCGCCAGGCCTTCAGCGAGATCACCAGCACCTCAGGGCTCATCGTGTGCTCGGTAAGCGTGTAATGGCCGGCATGCTTGTAATGGTCCGTCGTCACGAAAGATGGCCAGTTGTTCTCGGCGCCGTCGACCAGATGGTTGGCGAGCCCGGTGAGCACCTGCCCATAGGGCATCTCGACCGGCTCGGCGCCGAGCGAGCGGACCATCTGGCTCATCAACTCCGACTGCTGCACCCGGATCCGCAATCCCTTGAGATCCGCGATGGACTTCACCGGCCGGACGCCGTTGTAGAGCGACCGCGCCCCGGAATCGTAGAAGGCCAGCCCGACGAAGCCATAGGGCTCGAAACTATCGAGGATCTCGCTGCCGACGGGCCCATCCAGCACCTTCTGCATGTGCTCGATGGACCGGAACAGGAACGGCATGGCGAGCACGTTCATCGCCGGCACGAAGTTTCCGATCAGCGCGACGTTGGTCCGGTTGAGGTCGATCGCGCCGGCCCGGGTCTGCTCGATGGTCTCCTTTTCCTCGCCGAGCTGGCGGGAGTGGAACACCTTGATCTCGTGGCGGCCGCCGCTGCGCTCGGCGATCAGGGCGCCCATGTAGCGCAGCGCCTGGACCGTCGGGTAATCCTCGGTCTGGGTATCGGCGGCGCGAAATTCGCGTGCAACGGCGCCCGTCATGAAGACGGCAAGCAGCGCGACGAAGATCACCCCGGTCCGCGAGAGTTCGGCACGGCTCAGCACTGGCACACTCAACCCCTCGGTGATGGAGTCTATGGCGGGAGCAAAAGGTTCAATGCAATCTAGCAGATGGGAAGGCCAAGGCTACCCGCTGCGGGTACGGCCGATTGTGCAGCGCGGCCGGGATGCGTTGCCGGTTGAAACCGCTGGGGAGGCGCCGTAAGCAGTGTCGCCCGCCGTTTGGCGTGAGAAACGAGAAAAGCCATCGTGACGTCAGCATCGCGCCTCTTGTTACTCGCCATCCTTGCGGCGCTCTCCTTGGCAGCTCCTGCTCGCGCCGCCACCGACATCGCTTGGTGGCACGCCATGTCCGGCGAGCTCGGCCGCCAGCTCGAGAAGCTCGCCTCGGACTTCAACGCCGCGCAGTCCGACTACCGCATCGTGCCCGTTTACAAGGGCAACTACACCGAGACGGTGACCGCCGCGATCTTCGCCTTCCGCTCGCGCAGCCAGCCCGCCATCGTCCAGGTCAACGAGGTCGCCACCGCCACCATGACTGCGGCCAAGGGCGCGATCTATCCGGTGTTCAGCCTGATGCGGGACATGAACGAGCCGTTCTCGCTCAGCGACTACCTGCCCGCCGTCTCCGGCTATTACACCGATGCGGCCGGCAATCTGCTGTCGTTCCCGTTCAATTCCTCGACGCCGATCCTCTATTACAACAAGACCATGTTCCGCGATGCGGGCCTCGATCCGGAGACGCCGCCGAAGACCTGGCCTGAATTGGGCGCGGCTGCAAAGCGCCTGCGCGACCGCGGTGCTGCGTGCGGCTTCACCACGTCCTGGCCGTCCTGGATCCATGTCGAGAATTTCTCCGCCTTCCATAATTTGCCGCTGGCGACGCGCGGCAACGGCTTTGCCGGGCTGGACGCGGAATTGACCATCAACAATCCGGTCGTGGTCAAGCACATCGCCCAGCTCGCCGAATGGCAAAAGACGAAATCGTTCGACTATGGCGGCCGCGGACAAGCGGCCGAGCCGCGTTTCCAGCGCGGCGAATGCGGCATCTTCATCGGCTCCTCGGCGACGCGCGCCGACATCAAGGCGAATTCGAAATTCGAGGTCGGCTACGGCATGATGCCGTATTGGCCCGACGTGAAGGGCGCGCCGCAGAACTCGATCATCGGCGGCGCAACCCTGTGGGTGCTGCGCGACCGCCCGCGCGAGGAATACAAGGGCGTGGCGCGATTCTTCGCCTATCTGGCGCAGCCCGGCGTGCAGGCCGCCTGGCACCAGAACACCGGATACTTGCCGATCACCCGCGCTGCCTCCGAGCTGACGCGCGCGCAGGGCTTTTACGAGCGCAATCCGGGCGCGGCGATCTCGTTCGAGGAGATCACGCTCAATCCACCGACGGAGAACTCGAAAGGCATCCGGCTCGGCTCCTTCGTCCTGATCCGCGGCGCGATCGAGGACGAGCTGGAGCAGGCCTTCGCCGGGCAGAAGAGTGCGCAATCAGCGCTCGATGCCGCGGTCGAGCGCGGCAACAAGATCCTGCGCCAGTTTGAGCGCGCAAGTCCGGACCGGTAGCGTGCCGCGATTGAACGCCGCTGCTGCCGCGCGGGCGGTGCGCTCCCTCCCCCGCCTGCGGGGGAGGGCTGGGGAGAGGGCTCTCTCAACAACGGGACAATCCCCCAGAGGAGAAAGCCCCCACCCGGCGCTTCGCGCCGACCTCCCCCGCAAGCGGGAGAGGTGCACCGCCTGCTCGGTTCGCACTGAGTCAATCAAGCGCCTACCGTTGAGCCATCCAAAATGATGTCCACTCCATTGCGTGGCTTACCGGCCTTCACCGACGCCACGAGCTTCCGCGCCTTCCGATCCCATCCCTCCCAATGGCTGCCGATCGCGCTCGAGATCGCCCGCAGTCACGGTCTCGATATCGCTGCGCCGCATGTGTTTGTGACAGGCACCAATCTCGTGGTTGGCCTCGGCGACAAGCTGATCCTGAAAATCTTCCCGCCGATGCTGCACGCACAATTCGTCTCCGAGCGCGGCTCGCTGATGCAGCTCAAAGGCCATCTCGATCTGCCGATCCCCGAGATCGTCGCCGAGGGGACGCGCGACGGCTGGCCTTATCTCGTCATCACACGTCTCACAGGCACGCTCGGCTCGGAGGTGTGGCCGCAATTGCCGGAAGACCAGAAAGAGCGCCTGCTGCGCCAGATCGGCGAGACCATCGCGCGCGTCCAGCACGTCCCGCTCGGACCGCTCGTGAACGTCGAGCCGCGCTGGAACGACTTGATGCGTCTCCAGATGCAGGGCTGCAAGGCCCGGCACACGCGCCTCGGCCTCGCGCCGAAATTTCTCAAAGGCCTCGACGATCTCCTGCGCGATGCGGAGAACCTCATTCCGATGGACGCGCCGCCGGTCTTTCTGGTCGGCGAATACATTCCGGAGAACTTCCTGCTCGCCTGCGATGACGGCCAATGGTCGCTAGCCGGCCTGTTCGACTTCGGCGACGTGCTGGCGGGATGGCGCGACTACGATCTGCTCGGCCCCAGCGCGTTCATGGCGGCGGGCCGGCCGGGCAGGGTGAGGAGCCTGCTCGAAGGCTTCGGCTATGAGAAGCTCGACTACTCGCTCAAGCGCCGGCTGATGGCCCTGATGCTGCTGCACCGCGCCAGCGACCTCGACAGCCACATCTGCATCGATGGCTGGCAGGAGCAGGCGGATAATCTGGTCGAGTTGCAGGAGCTGATCTGGGCGGGGTGAGCGGGCGCGCTTTCCCCACCACTCTCCGTCATTCCGGGGCGCCGCGGAGCGGCGAGCTATGGTGCGCAACGAGCACCTGGGAATTCATCGCCGAGGACGTACTGCCGCCCGATGGATTCCGGGCTCGATGCTGCGCATCGCCCCGGAATGATGTCGGTGCCTATTGCGAGGGCGCCCGTCAGATTTAGCTCACAAAATGAGCAAATCTGCATCTTTGTATGCAATTTGCGAGATCGAGGCGAACGCCGCGATCCGCTTAAGTCGAAATTTTTATAGCAATTTCAGTCCAGTACCTCGGTGGTAAATCCCCGTTAAGCCTTGGCACGAACCTTGCGAATCCGGTTCCAACCAAAAACTTTGTGTTGGAGCCATTGCCATGAAGCGTCGCGATTTCCTCAAGTCCGTTTCCGGATTGGCCGCCGGAGCGGCGCTTCCGGCCATGCCGCAGGTGATCTCCTCGGCCTATGCCGACGCCCGCTCGGAGACGTTGCTGATCGTCTCGGAGGGCGGCCCCAACAATCTCGATATCCACGGCGTTGGCACCAACGTGCCCGGCTATGAAGTCTCCTGGAATTGCTACGACCGCCTGATCAGCCACGAGATGAAGAGCGGCCCCGGCGGCGTGCCCTATTACGATCGCGACAAGTTCAAGGGCGAACTCGCCGAGGAGTTCAAGATCGACGACATGTCGGTCACGTTCAAGCTGCGCAAGAACGCCAAATTCCACGACGGCACGCCCGTGACCGCCAGGGACGTGAAGTGGTCCCTGGACCGCGCCGTCAGCGTCGGCGGCTTTCCGACCTTCCAGATGAGCGCGGGGTCTCTCACGAAGCCCGAGCAGTTCGTCGTCATCGACGACCACACCGTGCGCGTCGACTTCCTGAAGAAGGACAAGCTCACCATTCCCGATCTCGCCGTGATCGTGCCCTGCATCGTCAACTCCGAGCTGGTGAAGAAGAACGCCAGCGAGAAGGATCCCTGGGGTCTCGAGTTCACCAAGCAGCAAACCGCGGGCTCGGGCGCCTACAAGGTGACGAAATGGACCGCCGGCACCGAAGTCATCATGGAGCGCAACGACGACTGGGTTTGCGGTCCGCTGCCGAAGATCAAGCGCGTGATCTGGCGCATGGTGCCGCAGGCCGGCAACCGCCGCGCGCTGCTGGAACGCGGTGACGCCGACATCTCCTACGAGCTGCCCAACAAGGACTTTCAGGAGATGAAAGCCAACGGCAAGCTCAACGTGGTGTCGCTGCCGTTCTCCAACGGCATCCAGTATATCGGCATGAACGTCACCAAGCCGCCCTTCGACAATCCCAAGGTGCGTCAGGCCGTCGCCTACGCGCTGCCCTACCAGAAGATCATGGACGCGGTGATGTTCGGCCTCGCCAACCCGATGTTCGGTGCGCCGAAGGACAAGGCCACCGAAGTCGCCTGGCCGCAGCCGCACAAATACAATACCGACATCGAGAAGGCGAAGGCGTTGATGGCCGAAGCGGGCATGGCCGGCGGCTTCGAGACCACGATCTCGTTCGACCTGAATTTCGCCGGCGTCAACGAGCCGCTCTGCGTGCTGGTGCAGGAAAGCCTCGCGCAGATCGGCATCAAGACCACCATCAACAAGGTACCCGGCGCCAACTGGCGCACCGAATTGAACAAGAAGGAGATGCCGCTCTTCACCAACGTGTTCTCGGGCTGGCTCGATTACCCCGAGTACTTCTTCTACTGGTGCTATCACGGCAACAATTCCGTCTTCAACACCATGAGCTACAAGTCGGCGGAGATGGACAAGTTGATCGACGGCGCGCGCACGGCCGCCGCCATCGGCGACACCGCGACCTACGACAAGGACGTGAAGGGCTTCGTCGATCTCGCCTTCACCGACATCCCGCGCATCCCGCTGTACCAGCCCTTCGTCAACGTCGCGATGCAGAAGAACATCAGCGGCTATCAGTACTGGTTCCACCGCAGGCTGGACTATCGCGCGATGGCGAAGGGGTGAGGAAGCGGAGTGGCGAAAAGCGAGTAGGGCGAGGCAATCGTATATGGTGTTCGGAGGCCTATCGGCTGGCTCTGTTCGCCTCTCCCGCTTGCGGGGGAGGCCGACGCGCTCAAAGAGCGCGGCGGGTGGGGGCTCTCTCCACACGAAGAGCCCCTATGCAGAGGCACCCCCACCCCAACCCTCCCCCGCAAGCGGGAGAGGGAGCGCGGTCGTGCCTGTTGCGTCACCTCTCCTCACCACAGGGAGCACCCCATGCTGACCATGATCGGCAAGCGCCTGATGTTCGCGATTCCATCGCTGATCGGCGTCGTCATCGTCACCTTCCTGCTGACGCGCGCGCTGCCGGGCGATCCCGCCGCCTATTTCGCCGGCCCTGCCGCGACCAAGGAGGCGGTCGAGCAGATCCGCAAGAAGCTCGGCCTCGACAAGCCGCTGATCGAGCAGTTCTTCCGCTACACCAACGACCTCGCCCACGGCGATTTCGGCAACTCACTGACCACGGGCCAGCCGGTCGCAGCCGAAATCCGCAACCGCCTGCCGGCCTCGGCCGAGCTGACGCTGCTCGGGTTGATCGTCTCGGTCATGATCGCCATTCCGCTCGGCGTGCTGGCGGCCACGCGGCCGGGATCATGGGTCGATCATTTATGTCGCGTCACGACGACGGCGGGCGTGTCGCTGCCGGTGTTCTTCACAGGCCTGGTGCTGGTCTATGTCTTCTATTTCCGGCTCGGCTGGTCGCCCGCGCCGCTCGGCCGTCTCGACGTGTTCTACAGCGCGCCGCCGACGGTCACAGGCTTCTATCTGATCGACACGCTGATCGCGCGCGACCTCGAAGCGTTCCGTTCGGCACTGAGCCAGCTCATCCTGCCGGCGACGACGCTTGCGATCTTCTCGCTGGCGCCGATCGCGCGCATGACGCGGGCCTCGATGCTTGCGGTGCTGTCGTCCGAATTCGTCCGCACCGCCCGCGCCAGCGGCCTGTCGCCTGCGACCGTCATCGTCACCTACGCATTCCGCAATGCGATGCTGCCTGTGATCACCACGCTCAGCATGGTGTTCTCGTTCCTGTTGGGGGCCAACGTGCTGGTGGAAAAAGTGTTCGCCTGGCCCGGCATCGGCTCCTACGCGGTGGAAGCGCTGATCTCGTCGGACTTCGCACCGGTGCAGGGCTTCGTGCTGACCATGGCGGTGATGTACGTGCTGCTCAATCTCGTGATCGACATCCTGTACGGCGTGATCGATCCGCGCGTCAGACTGGAGGGCTGAACCATGATGTGGCTTCGTCCGGTGCAAACGCCGACGACGGTGCGCTCCCTCTCCCGATTGCGGGGGAGAGTTGGGGAGGGGGTATCTCCGCGGGTGAGAGTCCCAATGTGGAGAGAGCCCCCACCCGGCGCGTTGCGCCGACCTCCCCCGCAAGCGGGAGAGGTAAGGCACTCCCGCGGTTTGCCGGTTCGGTCATACAACATCTAGGAGTGATCCCATGAGCTCCGTTGCGCCTGCTGTTGAACCCGTCGGTCCCGCGCGCACGTCGGGACTGACTGCGATCCTCGAACAGACCCGCTACGTGCTCGGCGAGAACAAGGTCACCGGCTTCGCCTTCGCGCTGCTGGTTCTGATCCTCATCGCCGCGATCTTCGGCCCCTATGTGGTGCCGTATGATCCGCTGGCGTCCGACACTGCAGCGGCGCTGAAGCCGCCGTCGGCAGCGCACTGGTTCGGCACCGACCAGCTCGGCCGCGACATTTTCAGCCGCGTCATCGTGGCGACACGGCTCGACACCTTCATCGCGGTCGCCTCCGTGGTGCTGGTGTTCCTGATGGGCGGCCTTGCCGGCATCGCGGCCGGCTATTTCGGCGGCTGGACCGATCGCATCGTCGGCCGCATCGCCGACACCATCATGGCTTTCCCGCTGTTCGTGCTGGCGATGGGCATCGTCGCAGCGCTCGGCAACACCGTGCAGAACATCATCCTCGCCACCGCCATCGTGAACTTCCCGCTCTATGCCCGTGTCGCGCGCGCCGAAGCCAATGTCCGCCGCAACGCCGGCTTCGTGCAGGCCGCGCGCCTCTCCGGCAACGGCGAATTCCGGATCCTGCTGGTGCACATCCTCCCGAACATCATGCCGATCATGATCGTGCAGATGTCGCTGACCATGGGCTACGCCATCCTCAATGCCGCAGGCCTCTCCTTCATCGGCCTCGGCGTCCGGCCGCCCACCGCCGAATGGGGCATCATGGTCGCCGAAGGCGCGGGCTTCATGGTCTCGGGCGAGTGGTGGATCGCGCTGTTCCCCGGGCTCGCGCTGATGATCGCCGTGTTCTGCTTCAACCTCCTCGGCGACGGCCTGCGCGACATCGTCGACCCCCAGCGGAGGACGTGATGGCCAATTTTCGTCGAAAATTCCTCAACGATTTCAATGCCATTCTACTGTGCATGGGGTTGTTTTCGCATTTTTTGGTTGGTAGGCCCGCATGACCGCCCAGCCACTGCTCGACGTCCAGGACCTCACCGTCGAATTTTCTACCCGCCGCGGCATCGTCAAGGCCGTGCAGCACGTCAACATCTCCGTCGCCAAGGGCGAGACGCTCGCCATCGTCGGCGAGTCCGGCTCCGGCAAGTCGGTGACCTCCTACGCCGTGATGCGCATCCTCGACCGCGCCGGCCGGATCGCCGAGGGTTCGGTGATGTTCTCCGGCATCGACGTCAAGGCGGCGACCGAAGACCAGATGCGCGATTTGCGCGGGCGCGAAGTCTCGATGATCTTCCAGAACCCGCGCGCGGCGCTGAACCCGATCCGGAAAGTCGGCGACCAGATCGAGGACGTGCTGCGCACCCATGTGCAGCAGGCGACGGTTTCGGACCACGGAGAAAAGGCGATCGAGGCGCTGGAACAGGTCAAGATCGCCCGCCCGCGCGAGCGCTACCACGCCTATCCGTTCGAGCTGTCCGGCGGCATGTGCCAGCGCGTCGTCATCGCGCTCGCGCTCGCCTGCAATCCGCAACTGCTGATCGCGGACGAGCCGACCACCGGCCTCGACGTCACCACCCAGAAGGCGGTGATGGATTTGATCGTCGAGCTGACAAAACGCAAGGCGATGTCGACCATCCTGATCACCCACGATCTCGGCCTCGCTGCCGCCTATTGCGATCGGGTGGTGGTGATGGAAAAGGGTCGGGTAGTCGAGACCGCCAAGTCCGCCGACATCTTTGCCAATCCGCAGCACCCCTACACCAAGAAGCTGATGCGCGCGACGCCGCGGCTCGGCGTGAGCCTGCGGGATCTGCTGCCGGAGGAGGAGGGCTCCGCCGTCATGGCCGGGCCCGGCCCGGCCATCCATCACGCTTCGCAAGACCAGTCTCAGTCGATGGACCCCCGGGTCAAGCCCGGGGGCGACGAGAACGCAAAACCCCTTCTCCTCATCGAAAAGCTCGTGAAGGAATATCCTCGCCAGGGCGCCACGGCCACGCTGGGAAAGCTGTTCGGCCGCAAGCCGCCCGTGGAGCCCGACGTGTTCCGCGCCGTCGATGGCATCAGCTTCTCGATCGGCCATGGCGAGAGCGTCGGCCTGGTCGGCGAATCCGGCTGCGGCAAATCGACCACGTCGATGATGGTGATGCGGCTGCTCGACCAGACCTCCGGCCTGATCCAGTTCGACGGCGAGGACATCGGCGCCATCCAGCCTGCGTCGTTCGCGCGGCTGCCGCAGCGCAGCCGCATCCAGATGGTGTTCCAGGACCCGACCGACAGCCTCAATCCGCGCTTCACCGCCGCGCGCGCCATCGCCGATCCCATCATGCAATTGAGCGACATCAGGGGCCGCGATGCGCTCCGCGCCCGCTGCGAGGAGCTGGCCACCATGGTCGGCCTGCCGCACAATCTGCTGGATCGCTTCCCGCACCAGCTCTCCGGGGGCCAGAAGGCGCGCGTCGGCATCGCCCGCGCCATCGCGCTGCATCCGAAGCTGGTGATCCTGGACGAGCCGACCGCGGCGCTGGACGTCTCGGTGCAGGCGGTCGTGCTGAACCTGCTGCAGGACCTGAAAGCACGGCTAGGTATGAGCTATCTGTTCGTCTCGCATGATTTGAACGTAGTGCGCTTGTTGTGCGATCGTGTCATTGTGATGCGGACGGGTCGAATCGTCGAGGAGGGCTCTTCCGAGCAGGTCTTGAGCGATCCGCAGGACGACTACACCAAGGAGCTGCTGACGGCGATCCCGCATCCGCCGTTGCAGGTCCACTGAGCGCGCACTGAGAGATTGTTGGGAGCGTGATGGCCGAGCCGCTGGACGATTATATCGACGCCGTATCGAAAGCGCTGGCGCTGCCGGTCGAGGAAGCCTGGAGGCCTGCGGTGCGTGCCAATCTCGAAGTGTCGCTGCGGCTTGGCCGCCTGGTTGACGAATTCGCGCTGCCGGACGAGACCGAGCCGGCGCCGATCTTCACCGCCTGATGCTGCCATGACCAGCAAGCCAGAGATGACGGCCGCCGAAATCGCGAAGGCGGTTGCGGGCGGCAAGATGTCCGCGCTCGATGCGACCGAAGCCGCTCTCGCGCGCATCAAGCAGCACGACGGCATCCTCAATTCCTTCACCGACGTCACCGCAGATCGCGCCCGCGCCAAGGCACGCGCGATCGATGCCGATATCGCCGCCGGCAAGGACATCGGCCCGCTCGCCGGCGTTCCCTTCGCCGTGAAGAACCTGTTTGACGTCGCCGGGCTTCCGACCCGCGCAGGCTCGAAGATCAACCGCGATCGCGCGCCCGCAGCGCGCGATGCGACGCTGATCGAGCGCATGGAAGCCGCCGGCGCCGTGCTGGTCGGCGCGCTCAACATGGGCGAATACGCCTACGACTTCACCGGCGAGAACGTCCATGACGGCCCCTCGCGCAATCCGCACGACACCACGCGGATGACCGGCGGCTCGTCCGGCGGCTCGGGCAGTGCCGTCGGCGGCGCGCTGGTGCCGATCGCGCTCGGCTCGGACACCAATGGTTCGATCCGCGTGCCATCCTCGTTCTGCGGCATCTTCGGCCTGAAGCCAACCTATGGCCGGCTGTCGCGCGCGCGTTCGTTTCCGTTCGTGGCGAGCCTCGATCATCTCGGTCCGTTCGCGCGCTCCGTCGCCGATCTCGCACTCGCTTATGATGCGATGCAGGGCCCGGACGCGGAGGACAGCGCCTGCACCACGCGCGGGCTGGAGCCGACGCTGCCGCTGATCGCCAATCCGGTCTCGGATCTACGCATCGCCATCGCCGGCGGGTATTTCCAGAAGAACGTGTTTCCCGAAGCGGTCGAGGCCGTCAGCCGTGTCGCCAAGGCGCTGGGCGCAACGAAGGTGGTCGACATTCCCGAGGCCGCGCGCGCTCGCGCGGCGGCTTATGTCATCTCCACCACCGAAGGTGCCTCGTTGCATCTCGATCGCCTGCGCCGGCGCGCGAACGATTTCGATCCGGCCGTGCGCGACCGGCTGATCGCGGGCGCCATGGTGCCGGCAGCGCTGGTCGACCGCGCGCAGAAATTCCGCCGCTGGTATCGCGCGGAACTCGCCGAGATATTCAAGTCGGTCGACGTGCTGCTCGCGCCGGCGACGCCCTGCACCGCGCCGAAACTCGGCCAGGTGAATTTCAACCTCGACGGTGTCGAGCTGCCGGTGCGCGCCAATATCGGCATCCACACCCAGCCGATCTCGTTCATCGGTTTGCCGGTGGTCGCCGTGCCCGTGCCGCTCGAGCCGTTGCCGATCGGCGTGCAGATCATCGCTGCGCCCTGGCGCGAGGACATCGCGCTCCGCGTCGCGCACGCCTTGGAAAAGATGGGCGTGGCCGCTGCGCCATCGCCGAGAGGACTCTGACATGGAGATCGATCTCCCCGAGGTGATCGCGGAAGTCAAAGCCGCGTTCGACCGCTATGAGCAGGCGCTCATCACCAATGACGTCGCCGTGCTCGGCGAGCTCTTCCGCAACGATCCCCGCACGCTGCGCTACGGCATCGGCGAGAACCTCTACGGCTATGAGGCGATCAACGGCTTCCGCGCCGCGCGCTCGCCGGTCGGCCTCAATCGCCGCACCGCAAGGACCGTTATCTCCAGCTATGGCCGCGACACGGCCGTGGCCTCCACTTTGTTCTATCGCGACACGGCGCCCGGCAAGGTCGGCCGGCAGATGCAGACCTGGATTCGCTTCCCGGAGGGCTGGCGCGTCGTCGCCGCCCATGTCAGCATCATCGACGAGCCGAAAGAGACCTGACCGTATGACGCTTGAGGATCTTCCGCGGGGAACATTGCCGGCCGAGCCGGTGGTGCCCCGCGTCGACCGTCCCTCGGCATCGCTGCACAAGGTCACACGCGCCGAGGAGCTGCGCCTGCAGCTCGCCGACGAGATCGTGCGCGGCACCCTGGCTCCCGGCTCACCGCTGGACGAGACCGACATCGCGCGCCGCTTCAGCGTGTCGCGGACGCCGGTGCGCGAGGCGCTGCGCCAGCTGGTGGCCAGCGGCCTCGTCGAGTCGCGTGCGCATCGCGGCGCGGTGGTGGCGCAGCCCTCGGTCGAACGGCTGACGAGCATGTTCGAGGCGATGGCCGAGCTCGAGGCGATGTGCGCCGGCCTTGCCGCAGAGCGCATGTCGGCGGCCGAGCGCCACGGTCTGGAGGCCGTGCACGAGGAGCTGAGGGTGCTGAGCTACGCCGGCAATCCCGAGCGTTTCCACGAGGTCAACGAGCGCTTCCACAACGCGATCTACGCGGGATCGCAGAACGGCTACATTGCCGAGATCACACTGGCGACCCGCGTCCGCGTGCAGCCGTTCCGCCGCGCCCAGTTTCGTAACCTCGGCCGTCTCGCCAAATCGCAAGCCGAGCACGACCGCGTCGTCGTCGCCATCATGCGCGGCGACAAGCAGGGTGCCGCCGCTGCGATGCGTGCGCATATCGAGCTGGTGCGCGGGGAATACGAGATCTACGCGGTGTCGGTGTAGCGAGCACCACGCGCGGTGCCGTAGGGTGGGCAAAGCGAAGCGTGCCCACCATAAGGCTGATGGTGGGCACGACGCGCGAAGCGCGCGCCTTTGCCCACCCTACGAGACCTGCTTTGTTGCAGCTTCCGCCATGAATGTCCGCCAGCCGCCATATGCCGTGATGTCCCGCGCCTCGCCCAGCACCTCGGGCTCGACGAGAAATCCCTTCACGCTGCGGCCGTCGGCGAGGCGCACCGTGCCGATCGCCATCGGCGCGGGGATCGCATTGACGAACTTGCCGAACGCGGAGGACGACAGCGACCAGAGCTCCAGCTCGATGGCCGTACCCTGGCCGGCTGCGACGCGCAGCATGCCGGGCTTCGGCGGTGTGGTGTTCAACGCGTAGAGCTTGTAGTCGGGCGCGGTCCTCGTTGCCTCGATCAGCTTGGCATTCAGCGCCGTCAGTTCAGCGTTCAGGACCATGCCGGACAGATGCGCACCGACCACGGCGATCGGGATCTCGTCCCCGCCACTTGCCGGCAACGGCGCAAGTGGTGCCTGTGCCACGCCCTTTGCTCCGACGGTCAATTTCGTATCCGCATGGAAGACGCGGCCGATGCTCGCCAGCAGCGCGTCATGTCCCCCGGGGGCGAGCAGCGTGATGCCGAACGGGATGCCGTCCGCGCGCATCTCTGCGGGCAGGGCCAGGCCGCAGAGGTCGAGCAGGTTGACGAAATTGGTGTAGGTGCCGAGCCGGCTGTTGAGCTCGATCGGATTGGCGAGCACCTGCGCGGTCGCGTAGGCGGTCGGCGCCGTCGGCAGCACCAGCGCGTCGATATCGGCAAAGGTCCGCTCGGCGCTCTTGCGCAGGCCCTGCAGGCGGTAGAGCGCCGAGAACGTCTCCGCAGCGGTGAGCCGCGCTCCCGCGGCGGTAATCTCGCGCGTCACGGGGTGAATCGAATCGGGCGCGGACGCCAGCAGATCCTTGATCACGAGATAGCGCTCGGCGACCCAGGGACCTTCATAGAGCAGCCGCGCCGTCTCGTAGAACGGCTCGAGATCGAATTCGACCAGCGTCGCCCCGAGCGCAGTCCAACGCTTCAATACATCGGCGTAGGCGGCTTCCGCCTTCCTGTCGCCGAAGAAGATCAGTTGCCCCTTGCGCGGCACGCCGAGACGCAAGCCTGCCGGGAACGGCCTGATCGCGCCCAGCGGTCGGTCGCGTGAGAACGGATCGGCCGCGTCGGGCCCGGCCATCACGGACAGCGCCAGCGCCGCGTCGTCGACCGTCAGGGCGAAGACCGAGATGCAATCGAGGGTGCGGCAGGCCGGCACCAGTCCGGCATTCGAGATCATGCCGAGGCTCGGCTTCAGCCCGACGATGTTGTTGAGCATCGCCGGCACGCGGCCCGAGCCGGCGGTGTCGGTGCCGAGCGAAAGCGGCACCAGGCCGGCGCCGACGGCGACCGCTGAACCCGAGCTGGAGCCGCCGGGAACGAGATCCTCGCGGATCGAATTTCTGGGAATGCCATAAGGCGAGCGGACGCCGACGAGACCGGTCGCGAACTGGTCGAGATTGGTCTTGCCGATGATGATCGCGCCGGCCGCGCGCAGCCGCGCCACCGCCGTCGAATCGTGGGTGGGCGTATAGGAGAAGGCCGGGCAGGCCGCCGTGGTCGGAAAGCCGAGCGCGTCGATATTGTCCTTCACCGCGACAGGCACGCCGTAGAGCGGCAGGCTGGCGGCGTCCTTCGTCGCAAGCCTCTCGGCCTCCGCGATCGCATCCTTCTCGTCGCGCAGGCTGATGAAGATGGCGGGATCATTATGGTCGCGGATACGCTGATAGGTCCGTGCGATCGTCTCCGCCGGCATCAGCGTGCCCGCGCGATGCGCGGCCACGATCGCGGCGATCGTTTCAGGCTGCTTAGCCCCCATTTCAGCCCTCATGGCGACAAAACTCCGGCAATCTGTCTTCGCCCGGAGCGAAGCAAGCGATGTGCCATTGTGTACATTATCCGGGCAGGAATGAAGCTGCGGATATTGTACGTGCGATCAGTGGCTTGGGAGACAATTCGACCGACGGGCGGGCCGTGATGCCGACGCCCTGTGGCGGGCATCTGCTCAAATCATGGGCAGTTGAGATCAGGTGAAGCCGGCGAGAATTCGCAGCAGCTGAGCCCGGTTCTCCTTGCCGATCTTCGCCTCGACATGCCGTTCGTGCTCGGCCGCGAGGCGCTTGAACTTTGCCAGCGCCGTCTCGCCCTTGATCGTGAGATGCAGCGCATGGGAGCGACGGTCCGCCTTCGACTTGACCCGCTTCACGAGCTTGCGCTGCTCGAGGCTGTCGAGCAGGTGCACCAGACGGGCGCGCTCGATGCCGAGGCGTTTCGCCACCGCCATCTGCGACAGGCCCGGATTGGCGCCGATCACCGTCAGCACCGAATATTGCGTCGGCCGGATGTCGACATCGCCGAGTGTTCTAATGAAGTCCTGGAAGATCCAGATCTGGAAGCGCCGCACTGCATAGCCGGCGTGCCCCACCAGCGCGTCGAGGCCGATCTCGTCGGCGTCGATCCGCCGCGCGGTGCCGTTGCCCGCTCGTTTGCGTGGGGAGGTCCGGGGCGCGGTGGCTGTCACATCGTGTCTCCTGCCGGGCAAGCTTAGCGCTTCGGGCGCCGTCGCGGAAGATTGTTGTTGACGACAACAATTGTCGTGCCCAACATTACGGCCAAAGCAGTCCGGAACGAGGCTGCGGCCGATCCGGGGATCCGGGCGGAGGAGGAACCATGACAACCGCCGCTCGCGGTGACGCTGCAAGCCTGTTCGCAACACCCAGAACTGTCGCCGAGCATCGCGCCGACGGCAGCATCGTGCTGCGCTCGTCCGAACCGTTGCGCGACGGCGCGCGCTGCGTCGGCGACTGGCTGGAGCAATGGGCGCGGCAAACGCCGGATACGATCTTCCTGGCCGAGCGCGGCCATGTCGCGGCGCCCTGGACCACCGTCACCTATGCGCAGGCGCAGCACCAGGTGCGTGCGGCGGCTTCCTGGATCCTGGCGCAGGGCCTGAGCGTCGAGCGACCGCTGGCGATCCTCTCCGACAACAGCATCGACCATGCACTGCTCGCGCTTGCCGCCCAGCATGTCGGCGTGCCCTCGGCGGCGATCTCGCCGGCCTATTCGCTGATGTCGAAAGATTTCGACAAGCTCAGGAGCATGGTCGCGCTGCTCGATCCGGGCGCGATCTATGTCTCCGCGACCAAGTCATTCGCGCCGGCGCTCGCCGCGATCAAGCCGCTGCACAGGGCGCAGATCATCAGCGGCAACGCCGGCGATGCCGATGCGCTCGCCTTCCGCGACATCGCGGCGACGCCCGAAACGCCCGATGTCGCCAAAGCCTTCGCCGCAGTCGCGCCCGATACGATCGCCAAATTCCTGTTCACGTCAGGCTCGACCGGCGCGCCCAAGGCCGTCATCAACACCCAGCGCATGCTGACATCGAGCCAGCAGGCCAAGGCGCAGACCTGGACCTTCCTGCAGCCGGGCCGCGGCGATCTCGTCATTCTCGACTGGCTGCCCTGGAGCCACACTTTCGGCGCCAACCACAATTTCAACCTTGTGCTGCGCAATGGCGGCTCGCTCTATATCGACGGCGGCAAGCCGGCGCCCGGGCTGTTCGCGACGTCTCTGGCAAATCTGAAAAGCGTGATGCCGACGGTCTATTTCAACGTGCCGCGCGGCTTCGATATGCTGATCGCGGCGCTGCGCGGCGACGAGGAGCTCTGCCGCCGTTTCTTCGGTGAGGTGAAGTTCGCGTTCTATGCGGGGGCCGCGCTGCCGCAGAATCTCTGGGATGGGCTCGAAGAGCTTTCGATCAAAACGGTCGGCCGGGCGCTGCCGATGGTCTCGGCCTGGGGCTCGACCGAGACGTCGCCGCTCGCGACCGACTGCCATTTTCTTGCCGAACGCTCCGGCAACATCGGCGTGCCCATTCCCGGCACCGAGCTGAAGCTCGTCACCTCCGGCGACAAGCTGGAGGTGCGGGTGCGCGGCCCCAATGTCACGCCGGGCTATTGGAAAGCGCCGGAGCTGACCAGGCAGGCTTTCGATGAAGAGGGCTTCTATCTGATCGGCGATGCCGTGAAGCTTGCCGACAGCGCGCGGCCCGAGCGCGGCCTGTTCTTCGACGGCCGCGTCGCCGAGGATTTCAAGCTCAATTCCGGCACCTGGGTCAATGTCGGCACGCTGCGCGTTGCCGGCATCGCCGCGCTGGCGCCGCTTGCGCAGGACATCGTCGTGTCAGGGCACGGCGGTGACGAGGTGCGTTTCCTCGTGATCCCGAACATCGCGGCCTGCCGCATCCACGCCGGTCTGCCCGAAACGGCCGATGCGAACGAGGTGCTCGCACATGACAAGGTCAGGAGCGCGATCGCGCAGGGCCTGGCGAAGCTGAGGCAGCAGGGGCCCAACTCCTCCGGCCACGCCACACGCGCGCTGCTTCTCGCCGAGCCGCCATCGGTCGATGGCGGCGAGATCACCGACAAGGGCTACATCAACCAGCGCGCGGTGCTGACGCGGCGAGCGGATGCGGTGACGCGATTGAATGATGACGCGTCGGCGGAGTGGATTGGGTGCGTCGGATAGGCCGTCCCGCCCACCGCTAGCTGCTCTCGTGCCCCGGACGCAGCGCAGCATGCAGTGATGCGCTACAGAGCCGGGGCCCATCTCTTGTCGTGCGGGTGGCCTCCTGGGTCCCGGTTCTGCGCAGCAGCGTTCACGCTGCAGCGCGTCGGGGACACGAGCGTGCATTGGGCAGGACGCGCTCTCTCCACATCGTCATTGCGAGCGCAGCGGAGCAATCCAGAATCCTGCCGCCGATGCAGTCTGGATTGCTCCGCTGCGCTCGCAATGACGGATTGGGGCGAGCAGACTGCCTGCCATCCAATACGCCAGCCATTCTGCCGCAATATCCTGCATGATTCTTTTGTTGCCGAAGCAACTAATTTGTGCGAACCGTTCCAGACAAGGATGACGGCGGGGGAACCGCCGCGCCTAAATCGGAGGAAACGATGCTCGGCAGAGAGGGTGCCGCGGGCAAACGCTGGCGCGTGCCTGCAGGCGACGCGAGATCGCGCCGCGATCGGTCAGGCCTCCGTGCCGCCGGTGACAGCGCCCAAATTCTCGTGCAGCCGGCGCAGCAGATCGATCAGCACCTCGCGCTCGTCCTTGTTCAGGCAGGACAGCAGCCGCCGTTCGCGCTCGAGCGCGGCGACGATCACCTTGTCATGGGTGGCGCGGCCCTTCGCCGTCAGCGCGATCGAATGGGTGCGGCCGTCATGGGGATCAGTGCGGATCGAGACCAGCCCGCGCTTCTCGAGGCCCGCCAGCGTCCGGCTCACCGGCCCCTTGTCGAAGCCGATAACGTGACAGATGCGCGAGGCCGGAATCCCGGGCTCGATCGCCAGCAGCGACATGATCCGCCATTCCGTGACGTTGACGCCGAACTGCTGCTGATAGAACGCGGTAGCGCTGTTCGAGAGCTTGTTGGCGATGAACGTGACGAACGCCGGGACGTAGCGGTCGAGATCGAGCGTCGGTCCCGCATCGCTAGGCGCGGGCTTCTGGCGGGATCTGGTCGAAGGCGAAGGCATGTCGGGGGTCTGACTCGCGGTGGGGCGACCGACCTAAGGGCAAGCGCCGTCCTTTCACAAGATCAAAATGAGGGAGATCTCCCATGACCGTATCCGGCTCCCCGATAGCGTCCGGCTCCGCAGCCGTTCCGCATCTCGACGTCGATCCCTTCGCGATGAGTTTTTTCGCCGATCCCTATCCCACGCATGAGCGGCTGCGGGAGGCGGGGCCGGTGGTCTATCTCGACAAGTGGAACGTCTACGGCGTGGCGCGCTATACCGAGGTCCATGCGGTGCTGAACGATCCCGCGACCTTCTGCTCAAGCCGCGGTGTCGGCCTCAGCGATTTCAAGAAGGAGACGCCGTGGCGGCCGCCGAGCCTGATCCTCGAAGCCGATCCGCCCGCTCACACCCGCACCCGCGCCGTCCTGTCGAGGGTGCTATCACCGACCGTGATGAAGGGGCTCCGCGACCGCTTTGCGGCGGCGGCCGAAGAACGAGTCGATATGCTGCTCGCCAAGCGCAGTTTTGACGCCATCACGGATCTGGCGGAAGCCTATCCGCTCTCGATCTTTCCGGACGCGTTGGGGCTGAAGCCCGAAGGCCGTGAGCATCTCATCCCCTATGCGAGCGTCGTGTTCAACGCCTTCGGCCCGCCCAATGAGTTGCGCCAGGAAGCCATCGCGCGCTCGTCGCCGCATCAAGCCTATGTCACCGCCCAATGCCAGCGTGACAACCTCACGCCCGGCGGCATCGGGGCCTGCATCCACGCCCATGTCGATGAGGGCGCGATCACCGCGGCCGAAGCGCCGCTACTGGTGCGCTCGCTGTTGTCGGCCGGCCTCGACACCACGGTCAACGGCATCGGTGCCGCCGTCTATTGCCTGGCGCGTTTCCCCGAGCAATGGCAGCGCTTGCGTGATGACCTGACGCTTGCGCGCAACGCCTTCGAGGAAGCCGTGCGATTCGAAAGCCCGGTGCAGACCTTTTTCCGCACCACGACGCGTGACGTCCAGCTGTCCGGCGCGACGATCGGCGAAGGTGAGAAAGTGCTGATGTTCCTCGCCGCGGCCAATCGCGATCCCAGGCGCTGGGACAAGCCCGACAGTTACGACATCACCCGCCGCACCTCCGGCCATGTCGGCTATGGCTCCGGCATCCACATGTGCGTCGGCCAGCTCGTGGCCCGGCTGGAAGGCGAGACGATGCTTTCGGCGCTGGCGCGCCGCATCGCCAGCATCGAGATCACAGGCGAGCCGCAGCGCCGATTCAACAATACGCTGCGCGGGCTGGACAGCCTGCCGGTGACGATCACGCCGGCCTGACACGACCGGAAACAATAAGCAGGGGAGGGACCAATGAAACATCTGAAGTGGGCGCTCGCGCTGACCGCGAGCCTGATGGCCGGCGCGGCGAGCGCCGAGATTTCCGACAATGTCGTGCGCGTCGGCGTGCTCAACGACATCTCCGGCATCTTCCAGGACACCAACGGCATGGGCTCGGTGGAAGCCGCGCGCATGGCGGCGGAGGATTTCAACGGCGGCGGCAAGAACATCAAGGTCGAGATCGTCTATGCCGACCACCAGAACAAGGCCGATGTCGGCAACGCCATTGCGCGCAAATGGCTCGACGTCGAAGGCGTCGATGCCATCGTTGACGTGCCGAACTCGGCGGTCGGCCTTTCCATCAACACGCTTCTGCGCGACAGCCGCATGACCTTTCTGGCGTCCTCGACCGCAAGCTCGGATCTAACCGGCAAGGCCTGCTCGCCCAACACCATCCAATGGGTCAACGACACCTGGGCAACCGGCAACACCACCGCAGCCGCAATGATGTCGCGCGGCGGCAAGGACTGGTATTTCCTCACGGTCGACTACGCGCTCGGCAAGGGTATCGAGGCCGAAGCACAGAAATATATCGAGGGCCACGGCGGTAAGGTGCTCGGCTCCTCAAAGCATCCGCTCGGCACCTCCGACTTCGCGTCGTTCCTGTTGCAAGCGCAAGGGTCGAAAGCCCAGGTGATCGGGCTTGCGAATGCCGGCGGCGACACCATCAACGCGGTGAAGCAGGCCGCCGAATTCGGCATCCAGCAGAACGGCCAGAAACTCGTCGCCTTCCTGCTCTTCATCAACGACGTCCACGGCATGGGCATCAAGGTCGCGCAGGGCCTCCAGCTCATGGAAGCCTTCTACTGGGACATGAACGACGACACCCGCGCGTTCGCCAAACGGTTTGCCGCGCGGCCCGGCATGAACGGCAAGATGCCGAGCGGCAACCAGGCCGGCGTTTATGCCTCGACGCTCGCTTATCTCAACGCGGTTGCCGCGACCGGCAGCGACAATGCCAAGGACGCCGTGCCCGAGATGAAGAAGTTCAGAGGCAAGGACAAGCTGTTCGGCGACACCATCATCCGCCAGGACGGCCGCGTCGTGCACCCCATGTATCTGTTCGAGGTGAAGAAGCCGGAGGAGTCGAAATATCCGTACGACTATTACAAGCTGGTCTCGACCATTCCCGCAGAGCAGGCGTTCCGTCCGATCGCGGAGGGCGGCTGCGAGCTGGTGAAGTAGGGGGAGCGCGCTGCACCCTCGCCCCTTGTGGGAGAGGGTGGCTCGACGCGAAGCGTCGAGACGGGTGAGGGGCTCTTTCCTCGCGGACGGTCTTGCGAGTGGAGAGAACCCCTCATCCGGCGCTTCGCGCCACTTTCTCCCACAAGGCGAGAAGGAAAAAGAGCTACACCACCTTGCTGCTCCCCTGCGTGATCAACCTCGCCGCGCGCTGGTCGCGGGCGTAGATCCACAACCAGCTCAGCGCGACGCTGAGGCGGTGGCGGAGGCCGATCAGGAAGTAGATGTGGGCGATGCCCCAGATCCACCACGCGATGGTGCCGCGCAGCTTGAAGCGGCCGAAGTCGATCACGGCGAGCCGCTTGCCGATCTGGGCGAGGCTGCCGGCGTGCTTGTAGCGGAACGGGCTGGTCGCAGCTCCGCGCAGCCGCGCCGTGATAGTCTCGGCGACATGACGGCCCTGCTGCTTCGCCGCCGGCGCGATGCCGGGCACGGGCTTGCCCTCCCAGGCGTTGATGCTGACGGTGTCGCCGATCGCAAAGATCTCGGGATGACCGGGGACGGTCAGGTCGTCTTCGACCTGCACGCGTCCGGCGCGATCGGCTGGTGCGCCCAGCCATTCGGCGGCGGGCGAAGCGCGAACGCCGGCAGCCCAGATCCGCGTCTTGGCTTCGAGCAGCTTGCCGCCGAACACCACGCCCTCGCGATTGATCTCGGTGACGGCCTGTCCCAGCACGACCTCGACGCCGATCTTCTCCAGCGACGCCTGTGCATAGGCCGAGAGGTCGTCGGCGAAGCCTGCGAGCACGCGCGGCCCCGCCTCGATCAGCACCACCCGCGCCTTGGTGGTGTCGATGTTGCGGAAATCGCTGGGAAGCGTGTGACGGGCCATCTCGGCGATGGTGCCGGCGAGCTCGACGCCGGTAGGACCGGCGCCGACGATGACGAAGGTCAGGCGCGCGGCGCGTTTGGCCGGATCGGTCTCGCGCTCGGCGCGCTCGAACGCTACCAGGATGTGACGGCGCAGCGTGGTGCCGTCTTCCAGCGTCTTCAGGCCCGGCGCCCACTGCTCCCATTCGTCGTGGCCGAAATAGGCGTGGCGCGCGCCGGTCGCGAGCACCAGCGTGTCGTAAGGCACCTCGCTGCCGTCGTCGATCAGCACGCGGCGCCTTGCCGCGTCGACGCCGCTGACGGTCGCGAACAGCGTCGTCACCTCGGGCCGGTCGCGCATCAGGTGTCGGATCGGCCACGCGATCTCGCTGGTGGCGAGCGAGGCGGTTGCGACCTGGTACAGCAGCGGCTGGAACAGATGATGGTTGCGGCGGTCGATCAGCGTGATCTCGACCGGCGCACCCGCAAGCCGGTAGGTCGCCTCCAGCCCGCCGAAGCCGGCCCCGACGATGACGACGCGATGCGGTGTCGTGGTCATGATGTGCCCTCGAATCTCGCTGCTCCACACCCCCATTTAAGTGCGGATCGGGTGCTGCGGTCCAATAGCCGTCATCAATCGCCGCATAGGCCGGATGTATCGACCAGACGCGAGAAAGCGCCGCAGGGTTGGCCGAAGTATGTAGAATTATATTTCTTGCCTTCGCCGATTAGGGCGAAATATGGTGCAGGGCAGGCACTGAGCCATTGGCGGCGCGACGGATTTTGCGTTCAATAGAGATAGACCCGGGGCGGCGATCACCCTGTTTCCGGGCTCAATAATGTGGAGGGGAGTGGTTATGAGGACGGCATTCTGGCTGGCGGGCGCAGCGGCGCTGGTACTGGCGAACCCGGCATTCGCCGGCGACACCATCAAGATCGGTTTCGTTTCGACCTTCAGCGGCCCGACCGCCGTGATCGGCAACGACATGCGAAACTCCTTCGAGCTGGCGCTGGATCACATGGGCCGCAAGATGGACGGCAAGCCGGTCGAGGTCATCTACGAGGATGACGGCCAGAAGCCCGATGTCGGCAAGCAGAAGACCGAGAAGCTGGTGCAGTCGGACAAGGTCGATTTCATCGTCGGCTATATCTGGTCGAACGTGCTCCTGGCCTCGCTGAAGACCGCCGTGGACTCGCAGACTTTCCTGATCTCTGCCAATGCCGGCCCCTCGCAGCTCGCCGGCGAGCTGTGTTCGCCTTACGTCTTCTCGACCTCCTGGCAGAACGACCAGACGCCCGCCGCGATGGGCCTCTACATGAACCAGAAGGGCGTCAAGAGCGTGTTCCTGATCGGCCCGAACTACGCGGCCGGCAAGGACATGCTGGCCGGCGTGAAGAGCACCTTCAAGGGTGAGGTCAAGGGCGAGGAATACACGGTCTGGCCGAGCCAGCTCGATTTCTCCGCCGAGCTCTCCAAGGCGCGCGCCTCCGGCGCCGAGTCGATCTTCGTGTTCTATCCGGGCGCTGCCGGCGTGCAGTTCCTCAACCAATATGCGCAGGCGGGCCTGAAGAGCACGATGCCTCTCTACACGGCGTTCACCGTCGACGAGCTGTCGCTGCCGCTGCAGAAGGAGAACGCGCTCGGGGTGCCCGGCGCGCAGGAATGGGTCAACGACCTCCCCAACGAGCAGAACAAGCGCTTCGTCGCCGACTATCGCAAGAAGTACACCGGCCTGCGTCCGACCTATTACGGTGCGCAAGCCTATGACGCCGCGCAGCTGATCAACAGCGCGGTGGTCGCGGTGAAGGGCGACACCAGCAAGAAGGACGCGATGAAGGCCGAGATGGAGAAGGCCAACTTCAAGTCGCTGCGCGGTCCCTTCAAATACGGCAAGAACCACATCCCGGTGCAGAACTTCTATCTGCAGGACGTGGTGAAGGACGGCGAAGGCCAGCTCTCGCTGAAGACGGTCGCGACCATCGTCGAGAACGACCAGGATCGCTTCCACGACAAGTGCACGATGAAGTAGCCACAAGCGACGTTGCCCCTTCTCCCCTGTGGGAGAAGGTGGCGCGAAGCGCCGGATGAGGGGCGTATCTCCGCATATTCAACTGCGAGAGATTTTCTCGTGGAGAGAACCCCTCACCCGTCTCGCCGCTTCGCGACGAGCCACCCTCTCCCAAAAGGGAGAGAGTCATCACGCCCGCGGCATGCTCGCGGGCCGCACTTCCCGCGATTGCGCCGCGAGCCTGATGCCGGCATTGGCCGCACCGAACCCCTGATAATTCCTGCGCTCGACGATCTCGAAGAAGAACCGCTCGTCGAAGATGTGAGTGTAGACCTGGAAGAACTCGCCGTCGCCCTCGCGGTCGTAGAGGATGTGATTGGCGCGCAGCTGCGCCATTAGCTCGGGCGCAAGATCGTATTTGGCTTCGACGTCGTCGTAGTAATTGGCGGGGATATCCAGAAAATCCGCGCCGCGCTCGCGCATCTCGGCGACCGTCGCAAAAATGTCCCGGCACGAGAACGCGACGTGCTGTACGCCCGAACCGAAAAACTCAGAGATGAAGCGCGCCGGCAGCGTGCGATTGGCGGAGGAGCCGTTGAGCACGAAGCGTAGGCTCTGATCGGCGTTGATGATGGCCTGGCTCTGCACCAGGCCCCTGGGGTCGGCGATCTCCATCTGCGGCAGGCGCTTGAGGTCGAGGATGCCGGTGTAGAACAACAGCCACGACAGCATCTCGTCATAGGGCATCGACTGCGCGATGTGGTCGATGGCGAGCAGCGCGTCCGCGCCTTTGTCGCTCGTTACCGGCTCGAAATCCGTGTCCCAGTTCTTGCCGGCCTGATCGAGGAAGTATAGCAGGCTGCCGCCGACGCCGTGGATCGCGGGGATTTCCAGCTCGCACGGTCCGACCGGCTGGTAGAAGGTGCGCGCCCTCAGTGTCTCGGCGCGCTGCATGGCAAGGCCGGCATTGTCGACATCGAGCGCAATCGCGCAAACACCGGGGCCGTGCGTCACATAGTGTGAATGCGCAAAGCCGTCGGTCTCGCTGTTGATGACCAGCTCGACCTCGCCCTGCGACCAGCGCTCCACCGCCTTGCTGCGATGCGCACCGGTCTTGCGAAAACCGAGTTGCGCAAACAAGCGGCCGAGCTCGCCCGCCTTTGTCTCGTTGACGGCAAATTCGATGAAGCCGATGCCGCGACCCTTCGTTTTCGGCGCCAGCGTCTCGGCGGCGAGTTTCGGCCAATCCGGCGCAAGCTGGTCCTCCAGCAGGATCAGAGAGCGCAGGCCGTCGAGCGCGGTCTGCGTGGCCGAGCCGGCGCGGAACTGGTCGTTGAAGATCTCCAGCGACAGCGGCCCGGCATAGCCGGTCGCCGCGATCGCGGCCATGAACTCGCCGACCGGCAGGTCGCCCTGGCCGGGGAAAGAGCGGAAGTGACGGCTCCACGACAAAATGTCGAGCTCGAGTTTCGGCGCGTCCGCGAGCTGCACCAGAAATATCTTGTCGCCGGGAATCGAGGCCATCGCGCGGGTCGGAAATCCCGGTGCCAGGGCGTGAAAGCTGTCGAGGATGATTCCAATCGCAGGATGATCGGCGCGCCGCACGATCTCCCAGGCATCGCGATAGTCGTTGACGTGCCGGCCCCAGGCCAAGGCCTCGTAGCCGATGCGCAAGCCGCGCCTGGCGGCGCGATCGCCGAGCTCGCGGAAATCATCCGCCGCGCGGTCGATGCCGCCGAGCGAGGCGGGCGAGACATTGGAGCAGATCAGCAAGAGGTCGGTGCCGAGCTCCTGCATCAGGTCGAATTTGCGCTCGGCGCGGGCAAAATTGCGCGCACGCTGCGGCTCCGGCATGCCCTCGAAATCGCGGAACGGCTGGAACGCAGAGATCGCGAGATTGAGATCGCGACAGAGCTTTGCGATGTCGCGCGGGCCGACGCCGAACGACAGCAGATCGTTCTCGAAGATCTCGACCGCGTCGAAGCCGGCGGATGCGATGGCGCGGAGTTTCTCGTCGAGGGCGCCGGAGAGGGAGACGGTTGCGATCGATCGCTCGTTCATGCTGCACTCTCCTCCATGGCACCGCCGAGGAAGAGCTGGCCGATGCGCGGATCGTTCAGGATGCGTTTGGCGTCGTCGACCATGCGGGTCTGGCCGAGCTCGAGCACGATGCCGATGTCGGAAATTTCAAGTGCCGAGCGCGCGTTCTGCTCGATCATCAGGATCGTGACGCCGCGGTCGCGCAGGCTCTTGAGGATGTCGAAGGTCTGCTGCACCATCAGCGGCGACAGGCCGATCGAGGGCTCGTCGATCAGCACCAGTCTTGGCTCGAGCAGCAGCGAGCGGGCGATCTCGAGCTGCTTCTGCTCGCCGCCGGAGAGCGTCGAGGCCTGCTGCATGGATTTGCGGCGCAGGGCTGGAAACAAATCGAGCGTCGCCTCGATGCGGGCGGGGAGATCGAGGCCTTTGCCGGCGACGACGCCACCAAGCTCGATATTGTGGCGCACCGACAGCTCCGGGAAAATGTTCCGGCCCTGCGGTACGTAGCAGATGCCGGCATTGAGCAGCGCGCGCTGGCTCAAGTTCGTGACGTCGCGGCCGGCAAAGCTGACCTTGCCTTCGCGCAGCTTCAACAGGCCGAAGATCGCCTTGAACACGGTGGACTTGCCGGCGCCGTTCGGGCCGATGATGGTGGTGATGGTTGCCTGCGGCACGGAAAAGGTCGTGCCGTTCAAGATCGTCATCTTGCCGTAGCCGCCGACGAGGTTGTGAACCGAGAGGATCGGGTCGCTCATGGTCAATGTCCCAAATAGGCTTCGATCACGGCGGGGTTCTTGCGGACCTCGTCGGGCCGTCCCATCGCCAGCACCTTGCCTTCCGCCATCACCATCACGCGCGAGCACAGCGACATCACGAATTCCATGTTGTGCTCGATCACGACGAAGGTGGCGTTCTTCTGGCGGTTGATCGCGACCAGGCGCTCCTTCAAATCCGCCAGCATCGACGGGTTGACGCCGCCGGCGGGCTCGTCGAGCAGAACCAGGCGCGGGCCGCCCATGAACGCCATGGCGGCGTCGAGCAGCTTTTGCTGGCCATAGGACAATCCGCCGGCTGGCTCGTCGGCGA
Organism: Bradyrhizobium sp. MOS003; assembly: GCF_003020125.1. Taxonomy (GTDB): domain Bacteria; phylum Pseudomonadota; class Alphaproteobacteria; order Rhizobiales; family Xanthobacteraceae; genus Bradyrhizobium. The sequence continues at coordinate 688,588 of NZ_PYFW01000001.1, forward strand.
GATGATCGAGCTTGAAGAAGCCGATCATCTGGTTGGCGGCATCAGTCAATCCGGCATCGGAGCGGCCGACCAGGCGCGAGGCCATGTTGCCCTGGTGCTCCTGTCCGGCGAGGATCAGGTTCTCGCGCACTGAAAGTTTTGGAAACACCTGCAACAGCTGAAAGGTGCGGCTGACCCCGAGCTTGTTGAGTTCGGAAGGGCGGAGGCCCGTGACGACCTTGCCGTCGAGCTTGACCTCGCCGCCAGATGGGGTGAGCTGGCCGAGGATGCAGTTGAACAGGGTCGACTTGCCGCAGCCGTTCGGCCCGATCAGGCCGAGGATCTCGCCCTCGCGCACGTCGAAAGAAACGCCGTCGACGGCGCGGATGCCGCCAAAATTCTTCTTGATGCCGGAGACTTCGAGGACCGCACTCATTGCGCCGTCTCCAGGCGCGATTTCGCGACGGCGCGCTGCGCGGAGGCCGCCTTGGTGCGGCGCTCGGCGAGGTAGCGGTCGAGAATTCCCAGAATGCCGGTCGGCGACCAGATCAGCAGCCCCATCACGGCGATCGCGTAGAGCATCAGATAATAGCCTTCCGTGAAACGCAGCCATTCCGGCAGCAGCACCGCGATCATCGCGCCGAGGAACGGGCCGAAGTAGAAGCCGGCGCCGCCGACGATCACCATCATCAGGAGATCGAGCGAGAGCGACAGGTTGAACGGAACAGGATCGATATATTGCGTCAGCGGCGCATAGAGCGCGCCGGCGACGCCGCCGAGTGCCGAGCCGATCGCGAACGCCATCAGCGTATAGCGGCGGGTGTCGATGCCGAGCGATTGCGCGCGCAGCGGGTTTTCGCGCAACGCCATGAAGGCGCGGCCCCAGGGCGAGCGGATCAGCCACCACACCGCGACCGATACGATCGCGAGCGAGCCGAGGCAGACATAGTAGAACGGCAGCGGCTTGTTGGTCGCGATCCCGAAAAAGTTCGGCCGCGGGATGTTGGAGATGCCGTAGATGCCGCCGGTCAGCCAGCTCTCGTTACGGAACACCAGGAAAGCGAGGGTGGAGAAGGCCAGCGTGACGAAGGCGAGGTAGTGGTGCTGCACGCGCAGCGCGGGATAGCCGAGCACCCAGCCGACCGCGAAGCTCAGCACGATGGCGACGACGATCGCTGCCGGCAGCGGCCAGCCATGGGTGGTCATGATCGCCGCGGCATAGGCGCCGATGCCGACGAACGCGCCCTGCGCCAGCGAGACCTGGCCGGCATAGCCGAGCGTGAGGTTGAGGCCCATCGCGGCGATCGTCATCACCGCCCATTGGCTGAGGATGAACAGGCCGTAGCGGTTGAAGTTCATGGGGATGACGATCAGGCCGGCGATGACGATCAGGCCGAGCGCGATCTTCAGGGATTTGCCAAAGCCGCTCATACCGTGCGCTCCTCGGCGCGGCCGAGCAATCCTTGTGGCCGGAACAGGATGACGACGATCAGGAAGATCAGCGGCACCGCCGCGCGATATTGGGTCGAGACGTAGCTGGCCGCGAGATTGTCGAGCACGCCGATCAGCAGGCCGCCGGCGATCGCGCCGCGCACCTGGTTGAATCCACCGACGATCGCCGCGATGAAGGCCGCCTGTCCCAGCACCTCGCCAGACGAGAATTTTGCCAGATAGATGGGCGTGATCAGAAGCGAGGCCAGCGCGACCAGTACGGCGTTGATCAGGAACGTCAGCAGGATCATCCGCTCGACGGGCACGCCGATGATGCGCGCTACCGTCGGGTTTTGCGCGGCGGCCTGCATCTGGTGGCCGAGCGAGGTGCGGTTGAGAAGCGCGGTCAGGCCGAACACGGCCAGAATCGCGACGACGAGCACGCCGATGCTTTGCAGCGAGACGGCATGGCCGAGGATGGAGACGTCGCCGGTCGGCACGATCGACGGGAAGGGCGAGGCCTCGGCGCTGAAGAACTGCTTCACGGCCTCCTTGAGGCCGATCGCCAGTGCCATGGTGGCAATCGCGAGCGGCAGCACACCGTGGCGCATCATGGGATCGACCAGCAACAGCTTGAAGCCGAGCCCGAGCAGGATCATCGACAGGAGAATGCCGAGGATGATCGCGAGCCAGAACGGCGCGCCCGCATGCATCGCCGCCAGCATCAGGAACGCCGGCAGCATCACGAACTCGCCCTGCGCGAAATTGATGGTCTGCGAGGTTTGCCACAGCAACGTGAAGCCGACTGCGACCAGCGCATAGATCGCGCCGGTGGCTAACCCTGCGACCAGGAGATCGAATAGGTTGGACATGTTCCCCTCTCTCTTCTCCCTCTCCCCGCTTGCGGGGAGAGGGTTGGGGTGAGGGGGCGTCTCAGCGAAGTCGCCAACAGTTGGACTCGCGGAGGCGCCCCTTCACCCGGATCGCATCTTCGATGCGACCCGACCCCTCCCCGCAAGCGGGGAGAGGTGAAGACCGTGCGCCTCACTTCACCTTCGGCAGCACCTGCTTCACGACCTGCTTGCCTTCGACCACTTCGACCAGAAAACTCTGGCGGTCGATGTCGCCGGTGTCGCTGAAGGTGACGTCCATCAGGATGCCCGGCTCGTCCGCGGCCTTGATGGTCAAGCCGTGCAGCGTGTCGGCGAACTTCTTCGGGTCGACCTTGCCCATCTTCTCGGTGGTGGCCTTCACCATGTAGACGGCGAGATAGCCCTTCAGGCCGTTATGGTCGGGCACGTAATTGTACTTCTTGGCGAACTTTTCGCGGAACGCCTTGATCAAATCGACCGGCGCATCGGTGGTGAGGCCGACATGGCCGCGCGCGCCGTTGGCGGCATCGCCGGCGAGCTCGATCACCTTCTGGCCGATCAGCGTGGTCTCGCCCATCAGCGGCGCGGTGACGCCCTGGCGCTTCAGCTCTTTCAGGATGCGCGCGCTCTCTTCCTCGTTGAGGTAGACGAACACGGCGTCGGGATTGGCGGCCTTGATCTTGCCGACGTCGGCGGCGAAGTCGGCTTGGCCCGCCTCAGTGGAGAGGTCGGCCACCACCTTGGAGCCGAGACGTTCGAGCTCCTTGGACACCATGTCACGTCCGCCACGGCCGAAATCGTTGTTGACCCAGACCACCGCGACCGTCTTCGCCTTCATGTCGTCGTGGATGTATTTCGCGACCTTCGGCATCGAGGATTGCTGGCCGAACGAGGTGCGGAACAGGAACTTGTTGCCTGCTTGCGTCAACTCGGCGGCTTCGCCGCCCATGATCTGCGCGATGCCGGCTTCGGCCGCGAGCGGCGCGGTGACCTTGACCGAGCCGGAATAGCCGGGCCCGAGCAGCACATAGGGCTCGGCATCGAGCGCCTTCTGCACCTGGGCGCGGGCGACACCCGGGTTGGACTGCGAGTCGGCATGGCTGACTTCGAGCTTGCGGCCGAGCACGCCGCCCTTGGCGTTGATCTCCTCGATCGCGAGGTCGATGCCGTTCTTCCAGTTGGTGCCGACGGTGGCGCCGCCGCCCGAGAGCTCGGCGACGTCGGCGAGCTTGATCGCCTGGGCGTGAACGCTGGTTGCAGCTGCGAAGGCAAGCAGGGCGCCTGCCAGAATGGTCGATCTCATGATGTCTCCTCCCATTTCCTCTGATGTTGCCGGCGGCCTTGTATCGGCCGCTTCGGTTACGTTGCGTGATAGGCCGAGCTTCGCGCCGCCATCACCTCGTCGAATGCCTCTCCCATGATCTCGGTCGATGGGGCAAGGCCCGTGAACAGTTCGAACGCGTCGGCGGCCTGATAGATCGCGAGCTCCCGCCCGGTCATGATCCGCGCGCCCCTGGCTTGTGCCGCCGCCAGCAGCGGCGTCATCAGCGGCGAGTAGACGGCATCCGCGACCCACAATCCGTCATGCAGAAACGTGGCGGTGACCGGCATGCCCCGGTCCGGCAGCATGCCGACCGGCGTGCCGTTGACGAGACCGGTTGCGCCGTGAAGCGCATCCTCGACGCTTGCGGCGATCCTTGCGCCGCCCCGCGGCGCAAGCAGGGAGACGAGCGTTGCCGCGCGCGCCGGCTCGCTGTCGAAGATGCGGATGTCGGACACTTTGAGGCTCGCAAGTGCAAACGCGATCGCCTTGCCGACGCCGCCGGCGCCGATCACCGCAACGGCATTTCCCGCGGGCGCCAGCAGCGGCGCCACCGCGCGGGCAAAGCCGGTGGTGTCGGTGTTGTGGCCGGTCAGGCGGCCGTCCTTGACGACGACGGTGTTGACCGCGCCCATGCCGGCCGCGCCCGGCGCCAGCTCGTCGAGCAGCGGGACCACCGCTTCCTTGTAGGGGTAGGTGACATTGACGCCGGCAAAGCCGAGCCGCCGCACGCCCTCGAGCATCACGCGAAGCCCCGCCGCATCGGCACCGGCAACCTCGATGAGCTGGTAGTGGCCGCGCACGCCCAGCGCCTCCGCGGCGCGCTCATGCATGGCGGGCGACGCGGAATGCGCGATCGGTGCGCCGATCAGGCCGGTGAGGAGCTTCTTGCTGGCGGCGTATCCGCGCGTGGACATGGTTCGCTATTGTCTCAAAGGGAGCGTTCGGTCCCGGCCATTAGCGGGGAAATCCGCGCGATTCCAAGCGGGATTTCAGGTGCAACGATAGCCTTTCCCTCGCCTAACACAATTACCCTTTTATCCGGCAAACCTAACATGATGTTATTTCTTCCGTCCGCGCGTCGGCGCGGCCTTACCGCTGCCGCGGGGTGGCTCGACCGCGCGCATCTCGGCGCGCAGCGACTCGATGAAAGACTCTGCATGGAGCGACAGCGGCGCGCCGCGCTTGACCGCGATGTAGGTGTCGAAACGGGTCGGCTCGGCGATCTTCAGAAGCTCGATCCCGGGATAGCCGCCATGAGCCACCGTGAACTGGTCGATGATGGCGATGCCGAGGCCCGCCTTTACGAGCGCGCAGACCGTGGTGCCGAAGCGCGCGCGGATGGTGATGTTGTAGGCGAGACGGTGGCGCGCGAAGATCTCGGCCATGATCCGGCCGTAGGGATCGTTGGGATCGATGCCGATCAGCGGATACCGGGTGATCTCGGCGGCCGAGACCTGCTTGCGGCCGGCGAGCTCGTGGCCCGGCGGCACGATGCAGTACAACTCGCCCGAGGCCAGCGGCATGAAGTCGAGCCCGGAATGCTCCAGCCGGTAGCTCATCGCCACGCACTCGCCGCGGCCGAGCATGAGATAGTCGATGGCCTCTTCGAGCTTGAGGATGTTGATGTCGATGCCCAAATCAGGATAGCGGCGGCGGACGCGCTCGATCGCGCGCGGCACCATCACCTGCGAGATGCTGGGCACCGAACCGATGCGCAATTCGGAGAGGCCGCCGCGCCCGATCTTGGAGATGATCTCGGAGAGGTCGTCGACCTTCTTGTAGACGCCGTTGATCTGCTCGAAGATGTTCTCGGCTTCCGGCGTCGGGAAGTAGCGCCCGTTCTGGCGCTGGAAAAAGCGGATGCCGAGCGAGCGCTCGGTGTATTTGACGAGGCGGCTGATCCCGGGCGCTGAGACGTTGAGCAGTTTCGCCGCGCCGCCGATGGTGCCCGTCACCATCACGGCACGGATCACTTCCACCTGGCGCAGCGTCATCATGTCTGGGCGTCCCGGAATGATCTTCCGGGATCATCTCACGGAAGGCGCGCGGCCATCCAGCGACAATATTCTAGGAATGGAAGTGGCCGTATTTCGGGATCAGGATCTGGCAGACGACGCCGGTCGGGCGGAATTCGAGCTTCGTACCGCCGTTGGCGCCGCTGCCAAGGCTGCGTGAGATCAGGGTCTGGCCGAAGCCAGAGGTCGTCGGCGGCGTCACCATGGGGCCGTCGCGCTCTTCCCATTCGATCTGCAGGGCACCGTCGTCGAGCAGGCCGATCCGCCGCACCGACAGCTTGCCGGCGCGGGTCGACAGCGCGCCGTACTTCACTGCGTTGGTCGTCAATTCGTGGAACACCAGCCCGAGGGAGACGGCCGTCTTGGAGTCGACGGAGATATCCAGCCCCTCCATCGAGATGCGTCCGCTGGAGAGCGTCGCATAGGGCGCCAGCTCGACGCTGAGCACGTCCTTGATCTGGAGGTTCTCCCAGGACGCGTTGGACAGCAACGTATGGGTAGCCGCCAGGGCCTGGATGCGGCCGGAAAAGGATTTCTGGAAGTCCTCGATCGTGCGCTCGTGGGACGCGGTGCGCGCTGAGATCGCCAGCACCATGGCCAGCGTGTTCTTGACGCGGTGATCGAGCTCGCCCATCAGGAGGGTCTGGCGACGCTCGGCGGCCTTGCGCTGCGACAGGTTGATCAGCGTCACCACGCAGCCCTGGGTCCGTTCGCCGGATACGACGAGCGGTGCCGCGCTGATCATGACGTCGGTGACGTCGACGGCAGATGTCTTCACGGCCGCTTCAAGCCCCTGCACCGGCGTGCCGCCAACGGCCATCGCCACGATATCGCCTCCGGACATCAGCTCGGCCGCATCAGCGAAGGTCAGTGCGATCGCCTCCTCGAACCGCTTCCCGATCGGCGCCTCGGCGCAGATTCGTTCGGCGGCCGCATTGATGTGGGTGACTATGCCGGAGCGATCGCAGACGATGACGGCCTCGTTGGCGGAGGCGAGAACGGACCGCGCCAGCCGCTCGGACTCCTTGGCAGCGGCGGTCTGCTCGCGTTCGCTGATGTCGGTGAAAGTGATCGCGACACCGCTCACGATACCAAAATCGATCGGAGCACCGGTGAGAAGAAAGCTGCGCTCGCTGTCCTCGACGCGAACGTGAATTTCGGACGATAGCCGCTCCCGCAGCGCCTGCGTAAGCAGCCGGCGGAAAGTGGTCTGGTTGACGGCGTCGAGTATGCCCAGCAACGCCTGCCCGGACAGCTCGCTGGCCGGCCTGCCGAGCAGCTTGCACAGCGCCTGGTTTGCATAGAGCAATTGCCCATCGGCGTCGAACGCTGCGGCACCGATGTCCATCGCTTCCATGAAGGTGCGATAGGACTGGCCGTCGTCTCCGAGCGTGAAGACCTGTTCGGTGGTTCCGCCGCTGATGACGACGGCATCGATCTCGCCTTCGCGGATGGCCCGGAGCGTCTCCTCGGCTTCGTAAAGCCGAGCCTCGAGCTCCTCCCGGGTCAACGCAGATGCGAGCGATACCACCGCCATCATTCCTCCACCGACAGATGAACGAGAACCTTCTGGGTGTCGGAAAGGTCCCCGATGATCTTGCGGATCGGCACCGGGAGCTCCTTCACCAGGGTGGGAATGGCGACGATGCCATGCTCCCGGGCGAGCTGCGGCTGCTTCTTGAGGTCGACGACCTCGACCTTGTACTTGCCGGCCAGGTGCTCGGAGCAGATCTTTTCGAGATTGCGGATCGCGGCGAGCGATTTCGGCGTCTCCCCGGCGACGTAGAGGACGAGCTTGACGGGCTCTTTGTCGACTTCGGTCATGGCTTAGTCCTGCTTCTTCTTGCCGGTAGAGACGTCCAATCCGCGTCCGCGCGCCAGTGCTGCGGCGTTTTCCCGGCTTTGTTGCTGATAGATTTCCTCGGTCCTGATCAACCGATTGAGTTCGGCCTCGTCGGCTTCGATATCCGCGTTGAGAGCTTCGATCTGGGCACGTGCGCGGCGTCGCCGTTGCGCGACCTGGTCCTGCACGCGGGACACCTCGGTCTGGCGCTCGGTCTCGGCCCGGCGCGCCCGCGCCTCTTCGTTGCGGCGGGCCGAGCCCGTCAATGCGCCGCCCTCGCCCAGATAGGGCTCGAGCAGGTGGATGCCGCTGCTCGACATGACGAATTCGCGGACCTGGTTGGAATGCGAGATGCCGCGCGCTTTCAAGAGATAGAGCTCGCGGTTGAATTCGCCATTGGCCTCGCGATTGAGCAAGAGGACCCAGCCATCCATGATCGACGACAGGCCGGCGTCGGTTTGCGCCTGCTCGACACTGGCCAGATGGGTGAAAACGGCGGTGATGCCGTTGGACTTGAGGTAGTCGACGATCCGCAGCAACATCGCCTGCACCTCGGCGATGTCGGCCGAGTCGGTGAAGGCGGAGATCGGATCGAGTACGACGAGCTGCGGCTTGAACCTGTTGATCTCGCGCAGCATGATCGCAAGGTGCATTTCGAGCGAGTAGAAGGTCGGTCGCGCGGCGATATAGCGCATCTGGCCGCTCTTCAGCCATTTGCCGAGATCGGTACCGATCGACTTCATGTTGCGGACGGTCTGCGCCTCGGATTCCTCGAACGAGAGATAAAGGGCCCGCTCGCCGCGCTGGCAGGCGGCGTCGGCCATCATGCAGGCGAGCGAGCTCTTGCCGGAGCCGGCGACGCCGGTCAGCAGGATGCTGCTGCCACGGTAAAAACCGCCGCCGGTGAGCATGGCGTCGAGGTCGGGCACGCCGGTCGAGATCCGGTCTTCGAACACCTTGTGCCCGAGCCCGAGCGAGGACACCGGCAGCACGGAAAAGCCGTCCTCGTCGATCAGGAACGGATATTCGTTGGTGCCGTGCGCGGTGCCGCGGTATTTGACGATGCGCAGCCGCCGCGTCGAGATCTGGTTGTCGACGCGGTGATCGAGCAGGATCACGCAGTCCGAGACATATTCCTCGAGGCCTTGCCGGGTCAGGGTGCCGTCGCCGCGCTCGCCGGTGATGACCGCCGTCAGGCCCTTCTGCTTCAGCCAGTCGAACAGGCGGCGTATTTCTGCGCGCAGGATCGCGGGATTTGAGAACGCCGAGAACAGGCTTTCGATCGTGTCGAGCACGATGCGCTTGGCGCCGATCTGGTCGACGGCGAATTCGAGCCGCAGGAAGAGAGCCTCCAGATCGTAATCGCCGATCTCGGCGACTTCCGATGGATCGATCTCGATGTGCTCGATGTGGATCTTCGACTGGTCGATCAGCCCCTGGAGGTCGAAGCCGAGCGAATCCACGTTGGCGATGATGTCGACCGGGCGCTCCTCGAACGTGACGAAGACGCCGGGCTCGTCGTAGATCTTCGCGCCATTGAAGAGGAAGGTCGAAGCAAACAGCGTCTTGCCGCAGCCGGCCGACCCGCACACGAGGCTCGGTCGCCCCGTGGGAAGTCCGCCAAGCGTCAGATCGTCAAAGCCGTCGATGCCGGTTGCAGATTTCGTGATGCCTTCAGTCATGCCCTGCCCTGGTTCCAGACGATTTTTCTAAGCAAATATTGGCAAGCCGCATAGAGGGAAGCATCTGCAATTTTGTCGCTTGGCCCAGGAACAGAATTGATTGATTGGAGTTAGATCGCTCCCCCGGCTCGCATCTGATCGGCTGGGATGATGTCGGCTCAGTGCCGCGCACAGACAGTAGTCCCCCCGACACGATGCCGCTTCACTCGCCAGAGTTTTTGGGTTCACTTGTGAACATACGATTTTACCGCGCCGGCGCATAAGGGGCCGGTTGGGCGCGGGTGCATTGGTGAGACCATGAACGAGTTCGAAGGCCGCATTCAAGCCATTTTAGATGCGGCGCTTGATGCTGCCTTCAGCCACGTCAGGCATGGCGGGGATCACGAGAGCAGGAAGCTCGTTGCGGCACGTCTGCTGGACGCTGCTCAGTCCGGCATGACGACCTTGGACGAATTGACGTCGGTCGGACGTCGCGCGCTTGTTGATCTCAAGATCAGGTCACGGGCTTGAGCCACCGGCTGTCGCCAGCGCGAGCCATGCTGCAATTGCGTTCTAGCTCGCCGGCCCTTCCGGCAATACGCTCTCAGTCAGGTCCTCGCGCTCGCCTTGCAGCACCTCGCGCGCGAACTCGATGATCTTCTGCTTGTTTGCCGTTTCGCGGATGGCGAAAAACACGCGGTTCAATTCCAGGCCAAGCACGCTGTTGAGGGCGATGTCCTCGTCTTGCATCGTGGTGTTCCCGCTTCGGTCGCCTCAGGTGTATCGTGACGTGAATTCTGCCACAAGTAGTCAAAATCTTCAGGGCGGATGAGCACCGGGAAACTACGGCTGCTGCGAATTGAGGCAGCTCCCAAATACGTGCTATACGGGCCCTTGTGGGTCAGGAAATGCACCGATGTCCGCCGTAGATTATGGCCGGGAGGCGCTCGACTTCATTGAGGGGCTGGGGACCTATCGCAAGGTGCCCGATGCCATGAACGCGCTTGAAACGGCGTTCGGGCGCTTCGGCTTCGAAACCATCATCGTGACGGGATTGCCCAATCCCGACCAGCGGTTTGCGCAGATGGTGCTCGCCAAGCGTTGGCCGGCCGGCTGGTTCAGCCTGTACACCCAGAACAATTACGACCGCTTCGATCCCGTGGTGCGGCTGTGCCGGCAATCGGTCAATCCGTTCGAATGGTCGGAAGCCCCCTATGACGCCGAGCTCGAGCCCGATGCGGCCGAGGTGATGAACCGCGCCAGCGAGTTTGGCATGTCGCGGGGCTTCATCGTGCCGATTCACGGGCTCACCGGCTATGAAGCGGCGGTGTCGCTTGGCGGCGTTCATCTCGACCTCAATCCGCGGAGCAAGCCGGCGCTGCACTTGATGGCGATGTATGGTTTCGACCACATTCGCCGTCTGCTCGAGCCGACGCCTTATCCCCCGGCGCGCCTCACCCCGCGCGAGCGCGAGGTGATCTCCTGGGCCTCACAGGGCAAGTCGGCCTGGGAGATCGGCGAAATTTTGCACATCACGCAGCGCACTGCGGAAGAGCATCTTGCAACTGCCGGGCGCAAGCTCGGTGCCGTCAACCGCACGCATGCGGTGGCGCTGGCGATTCGGAACAAGATCATCAATCCGTAAGCGCCGTACTGGGAAATTTCCCAATATCGAACCCGGCTCTTTTCGCCGACTCTGCCCCCATTGAGGATGAATGGGGGTTTTCATGATTCATGCCATTTCTGCGGTCAATCGCCACCTTTATGAAGACGTAATCGAGCAGCAGTTCCGGTTGCGCCACGACATCTTCGTCGAGGAGAGGCACTGGGAGGCGCTGCGCAGGCCGGATTGCCGCGAAATCGATTCCTACGACGACGAGGATACCGTCTATCTGCTTGCGCTCGAGGGGCGGCGGATCATCGGTGGTCACCGGCTCTACCCGACGACCAAACCCTCGATGATGAGCGAGGTGTTCCCGCATTTGGCGTCGGAGCGCGGTTGCCCCGCGAATCCGCTGGTCTGGGAATGGTCGCGCTACTTCGTCGTGCGTGATCGCCGCGACGGCGCGCTCAACCTGCAATTGATGGCGGCGGTGCAGGAGTTCTGCCTCGCGCAGGGGATCGCGCAGGTCAGCGCGATCATGGAGACCTGGTGGCTGCCACGCTTCCACGAGGCCGGCTTCGTGGTGACCCCGCTTGGCCTGCCGGCTCTGGTGGAGAACGCGTGGACCATGGCGGCAACCATCGACATTCGTCGCGAGACCCTCGATGCCCTGCACGATCGTATCGGCATGCATTCGGTCGTGCGCCAGGACGGCCCGCATCTCGACGCCGTCGCCCGTGCCAACCTCTGCGGCCTTGCCGCGCAACGAAAGAGCGCCTGAGATGTCGAACATGATGCGGGACAGCCAGATCATGGCGCAGATCAGGGACGAGAATCTCGGCTACATGTCGGACATGGCGCTCGAGCTGGCGGAGATGGCGGAGGACACCGGATTGGCGACGCTCGCCTATCTGTTCCGGATGGCGGCGCTGGAGGCCTCGACGGCCAACAGCGTGCTCGCCGAACCGGATGATCTATCCCGGCAGATGACATCGCACTAGACGCATCTCATCGATCCCACAAATTCAACACCCTCTTCCCGGTCTGAGCAGGCAACGGGGGGAGGGTGATCGTTTGGGTGCGGCAGGTTGCCCCAGCCGGCGCGGCAACCTTCTTGCAAGGCCATCTCGACCGCATGCACCGGCATGCAACAAAGTGCATGTTCGGTGTCGAATCGCTCTTGCCTCGGAACGATACTGCCATTACCCATTTTTCCGCCTTGATGAGGCAGGGGGAGCTCTTTCACTGATGGCGACCGTGTTCGAACATCGGCGCGACACCGCGTGCGCCTGAAAGAGTCTTGATGCTGCTTGTCGTCGAACAGTTTCTGAACGGATTGCAGTTCGGCCTGCTGCTGTTCCTGCTCGCCGCCGGCCTGACGTTGGTGTTCGGGATCATGGATCTCGTCAACCTCGCGCACGGCTCACTCTACATGATGGGCGCCTATTTCGCCGCGACCTTCGCGGCCTGGACCGGCAGCTTCCTGCTCGGCGCGCTGCTGGCGCTTGGCGCCACGCTGATCCTCGGCATCGTGCTCGAAATGTCGGCGCTGCGGCATCTCTATGGGCGAGATCATCTCGACCACGTGCTCGCGACCTTCGGCCTGATTCTGTTCTTCAACGAAGCCGTGCGCCTGATATGGGGTCCGGCCGGCCTTGCGCTGCCGCTGCCGGCTTGGCTCACGGTGCCGGTGCCGATCTTGCCCGGCATTCACTATCCCGCCTATCGGCTCGCCATCATCGTGGTGGCGCTGCTGGTGGCGTTGCTGCTCTATCTCGGCGTGATGCGCACGCGCATCGGCATGCTGATCCGCGCCGGCGCCTCCAACCGCGAGATGATCGGCGCGCTCGGCATCAACATCAAGCTGCTCTACACGCTCGTGTTCGGCTTAGGGGCCGCGCTCGCGGGCCTCGCCGGGCTGATGCAGGCGCCGATCCTCACCGTGCAGATCGGCATGGGCGAGAACATCCTGATCCTCGCCTTCGTCATCATCGTGATCGGCGGCATCGGCTCGATCCGCGGTGCGTTCCTGGCCGCGATCTTCGTCGGCATGATCGACACGCTAGGCCGCGCCTTTCTGCCCAATCTGCTGCGGCAGGTGCTGAGCGGCGCCGCGGCCTCCACTGCCGCGCCCGCATTGTCCTCCATGCTGATCTACCTGCTGATGGCGATTGTGCTGGTGGTGCGGCCGGAGGGGCTGTTCCCGGCCAACCGCCGATGAAGAGTTTGACTGTGAGCAAGGCCGTCACGGCCCTGATGCTGGCCGGCCTCGTGCTGCTGCCGCTGTATTCGCAGCTCGCCGGCAACGTCTTCATCCTGACGCTGTTCACCCGCATCGTCATCCTGGCGCTGGCGGCCGCGAGCCTCAATCTCATCATGGGTTTTGGCGGCATGATGAGCTTCGGCCATGCCGCCTATCTCGGCATCGGCGGCTACGCGGTCGGCATGCTGGCGCAGGAAGGTGTCGGCTCCGGCTTCATCCAGTTTCCGGTCGCGCTCGCGGCGTCCGCGCTCTATGCGCTCGTGATCGGCGCGCTGTCTCTGCGCACCCGCGGCGTCTATTTCATCATGATTACGCTCGCCTTCGCGCAGATGGCCTATTACGTCGCCTCGGGCCTCGCGCGTTATGGCGGCGACGACGGGCTCACCGTCTACAAGCGCAGCGACTTCTCCGGCCTGATCAATCTCGGCAATCGCACGCAGTTCTACTATCTCTGCCTTGCCTGCCTGTTCGGCGTGCTCTTCCTGATCTGGCGCATCGTCAACTCACGCTTCGGCCTCGTCGTGCAGGGCCTGCGCTCCAACGAGCAGCGCATGCAGGCGATCGGCTTTCCGGCCAAGCGCTATAAGCTCGTCTGCTTCGTCATCTCCGGCATGATGTGCGGGTTGGCCGGCGCGCTGCTCGCCAACAACACCGATTTCATCAGCCCGGCCGTGATGTACTGGACCCGGTCCGGCGATCTCATGGTGATGGTGATCCTGGGTGGCATGGGCACGCTGTTCGGCCCGGTCATGGGCGCGGTGGTGTTTTTGCTGCTGGAGGAATTCCTGTCGCAGATCACCGAATATTGGGCGCTGATCATGGGCCCGCTGCTGCTTCTGATCGTGCTGTTCGGCCGCGGCGGCATCATGGGCCTGCTCGGGAGGTTCAACCGTGGCTGAACCGCTGCTCCGCGTCGAAAAGCTGGTGCGCCGTTTCGGCGGCATCATCGCGACGGATAATGTCTCGCTCGACGTTGCGGCCGGGGAGCTGCACGCCATCATCGGTCCGAACGGTGCCGGCAAGACTACGCTGATCAGCCAGCTCACCGGGCATCTCGAGCCGCATTCCGGCAGCGTCTCGTTGGGTGGCCGCGACATCACCTATCTGCCGGCCCATCGGCGCTGCGCGCTGGGTCTCGCGCGCTCGTTCCAGATCACCTCGCTGTTGCTCGACTTCACCGCCGCCGACAATGTCGCGCTGGCGGCGCAGGCTCATGCCGGCACCTCGTTCCGCTTCTTCGCCAACGCGCGCAAGGAGAGAGGCTTGCGCGATGCCGCCCACGCCGCGCTCAATCGCGTCGGCCTGTTGCATCGTGCCGATGTCCTGGTGTCGAAGCTCAGTCACGGCGAGCGGCGCCAGATCGAGCTCGCGGTCGCGCTCGCCAGCAAGCCGAAGCTGCTGCTGCTCGACGAGCCCATGGCCGGGCTCGGCGTCACCGAATCCCAGGGCATGGTAAAGCTGCTCCAGGAGTTGCGGAAGGAAGTCTCGATCGTGCTGGTCGAGCACGACATGCCGGCGGTGTTCGCGCTGGCCGACCGCATCTCGGTGCTGGTCTATGGCCGCGTCATCGCCTCGGGCGATCCGGCCGCGATCCGGGCCAACGAGGACGTCAAGCGCGCCTATCTCGGCGACCAGCACGTGGTGACGCACCATGGCTGAAAAAATCATGGCTGACACGCTGCTCGAGGTCGACGGCATCGAGACCTGTTACGGCCTGTCCCAGGTGCTGTTCGGGCTGTCACTGTCGATCAAGCCGGGCGAGATGGTCTCGCTGATGGGCCGCAACGGCATGGGCAAGACCACGACCATCCGCTCCATCATGGGCCTGACGCCGGCACGCGCCGGCAGCATTCGTTTCGCGGGCGCCGAGGTCAGGCAGCTTCCGTCCTACAGGATCGCAAAGCTCGGCGTCGGTCTGGTCCCCGAAGGACGCCAGATCTTCCCGAACCTTACCGTGCGCGAAAACCTGGTCGCGGCCGCCGCCGACCGCTTCGGCAGCGCCAATCCCTGGACGCTGGCCGCGATCTACGTGATGTTTCCGCGCCTCGCCGAACGTGCCGCCAACATGGGCAACCAGCTCTCCGGCGGCGAGCAGCAGATGCTGGCGATCGGCCGCGCGCTGATGACGAACCCGAAGCTGCTGATCCTGGACGAGGCGACCGAAGGTCTCGCGCCGCTGATCCGCGAAGAGATCTGGCACTGCCTGTCGCTGCTCAAGAGCCGGGGCCAGTCGATCCTGGTCGTCGACAAGAACGTCGACCATCTCGCCCGCATCTGCGACCGCCACTTCATCATCGAGCGCGGCAAGACGGTGTGGAGCGGAACGTCGGACGAGCTGATGGCCGAGCCAGACCTGCAGCATAAATATTTGGGAATTTAACCCCCGCTCTCTCCCCGTCATTGCGAGGAGCGAAGCGACGAAGCAATCAGACTGTCTCCGCGGAGAGGTTCCGGATTGCTTCGATGCGCTCGCAATGACGGAGGAGAGGGCTGAAGTTCAGCTCAAAACACCTCGAAATACTCGCGTTGCTCCCAGTCCGTCACCTCGGACAGGAAGCGGTCGATCTCGGCGTTCTTGATGTGGGTGTAATAGTCGACGAACTCAGGCCCGAACTTGTCGCGGAAGAATGGATCGTCCTTCAGCGCGCTGACCGCATCGCGCAGTGATTTCGGCAGCAGCGGCGCCTTGGTCTCGTAGGGCGTGTCGGCCGACGGGCCCGGATCGAGCTTGCGGTCGACGCCGTCGAGGCCCGAGAGGATCTGCGAGGCCATGTAGAGATAGGGATTGGCGGCGGGCTCGCCGATGCGGTTCTCGAGGCGCGTCGCGGCATCATTGGCGCCGCCGAGCACGCGGATCATCACGCCGCGATTGTCGCGGCCCCAGATCGCGCGGTCCGGCGCCAGCGAATAGGAACGGTAGCGCTTGTAGCCGTTGATGGTCGGCGTGGTGAACACGGTCGATGCACGCGCGTGGTCGAGCAGGCCGGCGAGATAGGACTTGCCGAACGCGCTGAGCGGTTCGCCGCCGTCCTTCGTCATGAATTGGTTTTCACCGGTCGCCCGCGATACGATCGACTGGTGCAGATGCCAGCCGCTTGCGAACACATTCGGCAATTTCGGCCGGCACATGAAGGTGGCGTGATAGCCATGGCGGCGCGCGATCTGCTTCACGGCAGAACGAAACAGCACCATGTTGTCGGCGGGCTCCAGCCCCTTCTTCGGCGCGAAGGTGAATTCGCACTGGCTCGGGCCGAACTCGACCTCGACCGAGCGCAACGGGAGCCCGAGCGCGATGATGTCGCGCCGCAGGATCTCCAGCACCGGCTCCATCTGATCGAAGCGCTGCTCGGTGAGATATTGATAGCCGTGGCTGAGCAGGCTCACCGACGGCGGCACGCCCGGCTGTCCCGCGTCCTCGGGCCGCATATGCGCATCGTCGAGCTTGAAGATGTGGAATTCGACTTCGAGCCCCGCGACGAAGTCGTGACCGCGGCTGGCGAGTTCGTCCAGCGCCTTGCGATAGAGCGAACGCGTCGCGAACGGCACTGGGCGGCCGTCGGCAAAATGAAGGTCGCACAGCACCCAGCCCGTGGTCGGTGCCCACGGCAAGACGCGAAACGTGGTGGGGTCAGCGACCATCAGCACGTCGGCCGCGCCCTCCATCTCCTTCATGCCGAAGCCGCCGCCGGCGGTGAACACCGGAAACACCGTGCGGTGCGAGGTGTCCTTGGCCAGCATGGTGGTAGTGATGGAGCAGCCGCTCTCCAGCGAAGCGATCGCCTCCGAGGCGATGATGGTCTTGCCGCGCAGGATGCCGTGCTGGTCGGGGAAGGCGAGGCGAATGACTTCGAGGTTCTTCTCCTCGACGATGCGCCGCATGCGCGCTGCGGCGTCTTTCTGCTCATCCGACCACAGCGCATGACGCGCGACGAAAGTCACTATGGTTGCTCCTCAATCCACGCTGCTCGACGTGAGCAAAACACTTGCCACATTCTCCGTCATTGCGAGAAGCGAAGCGACGAAGCCATCCAGCGTCTTTCTGGAGAGGCAGTCTGGATTGCTTCGCTTCGCTCGCAATGACGTGGAGGGAATTTCGCTTTACTCCGCCGCCGTCAGCCGGTGTACGTTGTCCGCGATCTCCTTCGGGACCGGTGCGGCCCAAGGAGCGCCACGGCGGCGCTTGACGTCGACTTCCATCCAGTAGAGCTCCCAACCCTGAGTCGGCCCGATGCCGTCCATGGTGGCCGGTCCCTGAATGCTGCGTGCCCTGCTCTCATCCAGAAACAGCATCGGCTTCTCGCCGCCGCCGACCTTCTCGATCTCCTGCCGCAGCAGGCGGCGATATTGCACGATCGCCTTGTCGCTCGAGCCGAGATGCTCCTGGGTGCGGTCCTGGATCGCGCCCATCGATTCAACCGCCCATTGGTCGTGCACGTTGATGTCGTTGCCCATGCCGGTATAGGTCGCGGTCTGCTGCTCGTGCGGATCGAAACCGTAGTCGTTGGCTCGGTTCTTGCGCGATTTGTAATCCGGCAGCTCATAGAGCTCGAGCCGCTGGTCGCGCATCTTCTGCTTGTCGACCGGGTTCGAATAGCTGGTGAAGATCGCGTACCAGTAGCAGTTCTCGTCGTCGACCGGCACGTGCCACTGCGTGATCGTCATCTCCGTGCTCATGGGAATGACGAACGCATGCGGAAAGAGCTGGTTGGTGACGCGCACATGGGTGCGCTCCTCGTCGATCTCGCGCAGCGCGATCAGACGCATGCCGTATTCGGTGTGCTCGACATTGATGATCGGGCGGTCATATTCGCGCAGGATCTTCGTCATCGGCAGGTCGGAGCCGGCGGAAGCGCCGCGGAATTGCTTGCCGTAGGCGGTGGAGGTGTCCTCGTCCTCGAAGAAGCGGTGCAGGTAGGAGGCGTGCGCGGGATCGATGCCGACCTCGAGGGCCTGCAGCCAGTTGCAGGCCATGTGGCCCTTGAACGCAAAGGTGTGAGTACCGGGAGCGACGAAACAGTCGAGCTCCGGAAATGCCGGCGGCTCGCCTTCGCCGAGATAGGCCCAGAGGATGCCGCTCTTTTCGACCACGGGATAGGAGCGCTGCCTGATGTTCTGGCAGAGTTTCGAGTCCTTCGGCTCGGCCGGCGTCTCGATGCATTGGCCGGTGGCGTCGAACAGCCAGCCATGGAAGGCGCAGCGCAGGCCGCCATGCTCGAGCCGTCCGAAGGCGAGGTCGGCGCCGCGATGCGCGCAATGGCGGTCGATGAGGCCATAGCGACCGGTCTCGTCGCGGAACAGCACCAGGTTCTCGCCGAGCAGCCTGACGGGACGGATCGGCCGCTCGCCTTGCAACTCATCCACCAGCGCCGCCGGCTGCCAGTAGCTCCGCATCAGCTTGCCGCAGGGATCCCTGGGCCCGGTGCGGGTGATCAGGTCGTTCTGCTCCTGGCTCATCATGGCGGGTGCATCCTTGCGTGGAATGGCGCTTGTTCGCCTATTGAACGAATGTGCGAATTATGACATGCCTTGAACCGGCAGCAAGCACTATTTTGCAGGATTGTCCCCGACATGCCCAAGCTGAAGCGGAGCGAGACTGACGAGCGTGCGACGGATTTCGTCGAGGCGCTCGATCGCGGCCTGCGCCTGCTGCAATGCTTCGGCACCAATGCAGGCCCGATGACGCTGAGCGATCTCGCGCGCGCAGCGGATCTGCCGCGCGCGACCGCCCGGCGCATGCTGTTCACGCTGCAACGCGGCGGCTACGTCTCCGGCGACGGCAAACTTTTCTCGCTGACGCCGCATGTGCTGACGCTGGCGGCGTCCTATCTGCGCTCCAATCAGCTCGTCACTGTCCTGCAACCGGTGCTCGATCGTGTCGCGATCGCGGCAAACGAAATCTCCTCGCTCGCGGTGCTCGATGGCGACGAGGTCGTCTTCGTCGCCCGCAGCAGTCCGGCGCGGATGTTTTCCGGTGGGCTCGAAATCGGCTACCGGCTGCCCGCCTTCTGCACCTCCGTCGGCCGCGCCATGCTCGGCCAGTTCGATGATGCCGATCTCGCGGCGCGCCTGAAGAAGATGACGCGCGAGGCGTTGACGCCGCAAACCGAGACCAATCCCAAGACGCTGCTTTCGCGCATCGCTGGCGATCGGGCCCAGGGTTATTCGCTGGTCGATCGCGAAGCCGAGCCGCATTTCCGCTCGATCTCGGTTCCGGTGCGTCGTTACGACAATGTGATCGTGGCCGCGATCAACATGGGCGCCCATGTCGACCGCGTGCCGACGCAGGAATTGATCGAACGTTTTCTGCCGCTGCTGCGCGACGCCGCGGAATCCGTGCGTTCGCAATTGCTGTGAGCTAGCTGCCCGCGCGCACAGGTCGCGGTGCGCCAGCGTGCTCGCTGTGTCACAAGGCAAAAATGCCGCATGAAACACCTCTCATCGCCACCATTGTCGTCGGACTTGGACTAGCCTTCGTATTCGGAACCATCGCACAGCGGTTCCGCATACCGCCGTTGGTCGGATATCTCATCGCCGGAGTCGCGGTCGGTCCGTTCACGCCGGGCTTCGTCGCCGACCAGGCGCTTGCCACCGAACTCGCCGAGCTCGGCATTATCCTGCTGATGTTCGGCGTCGGCCTGCATTTCTCGCTGCAGGATTTGCTGTCGGTGCGGAAGATCGCCGTGCCCGGCGCCGTCGTGCAGATCGCGGCTGCGACATTGATGGGACTTGGCCTTGCATGGCTGATGGGCTGGAGCATCCCGGCGGGGCTGGTGTTCGGCCTTGCGCTATCGGTGGCAAGCACAGTCGTACTGCTTCGCGCGCTCCAGGAGCGCCGCCTGATGGAGACCGATCGCGGACGCATCGCGGTCGGCTGGCTGATCGTCGAGGACCTCGCGATGGTGCTCGTGCTGGTGCTGTTTCCCGCGATCGCGAGCCTGCAGGGCGGCACCGAGGGCAAGCCGGCATTCGAGCCGCTCGCGGCACAGGCCGGCTTCGGGCTCGCCGGAATCGTGGTGCTGACCCTCGTCAAGATCGTCGTGTTCATCGGCCTGATGCTGGTCGTGGGTCGCCGGGTGATCCCGTGGATCCTGCACTATATCGCCCATACCGGCTCGCGCGAATTGTTCCGTCTCGCCGTGCTCGCGATCGCGCTGTGCGTCGCGTTCGGCGCGACCAAGCTGTTCGACGTCTCGCTGGCGCTCGGCGCGTTCTTCGCCGGCATGATGCTGCGGGAATCGCCGCTCAGTGCGCGCGCCGCGCAGGAATCGTTGCCGCTGCGCGATGCCTTCGCCGTGCTGTTCTTCGTCTCGGTCGGCATGATGTTCGATCCGATGAGCGTGGTCCGCGAGCCCTGGCCGCTGCTGGCCACCCTCGCGATCATCATGCTGGGCAAATCCCTCGCGGCCTATTTGATCGTGGTGATTTTCCGCCACCCCGTCGCCACTGCGCTGACGATCTCGGCGAGCCTGTCGCAGATCGGCGAGTTCTCCTTCATCCTGGCAGAGCTCGGCGTCGCCTCGCAGATCCTGCCCAAGGAGGGCCGCGACCTGATCATGGCGGGTGCGATCCTCTCCATCATGCTCAACCCGCTGATGTTCGCCGCCGCGACCTGGCTAGCGCCGCGTCTCGACCCGCGGCGCGAGGAACCTGCAGTCCCAGATGCTGTCACCGAGGCGATCCGAACCACGGAATTGACGGATCATACGATCGTGATCGGCTATGGCCGCGTCGGTGCGCTCGTCGGTGATGCGCTGACGCAGCGGCAGCTGCCGTTCCTCGTGGCCGAGGTCGGAGAGAGCCTGCTGGCGAAGCTGAAGCAGAGCGGCATCGAGACCGTCATGGGCAACGCTGCCCAGCCCGAAATTTTCGGCGCCACCAATCCGTCACGGGCACGGCATCTCGTGATCGCGATTCCCGAAGCGTTCGAGGCGGGACAGATCGTGCAGCAGGCGCGCGCGGCCAATCCGGATATCCGCATCATCGCGCGGGCGCACGCGGATGCCGAGGTCGACCATCTCAAGGGGCTTGGGGCTGATGTCGTCATCATGGGCGAGCGGGAAATCGCGCGCGGCATGATCGAGGAGCTGGAGAGGAGGGTTCCGGATGCTACCCAGGAAAATCCCCGGACACTCGCGGTCGGTTCGGTCGTTTGACCTGATCACGCCGACGGGAAGGACGTACCGGTTTCCGCCGCCGACCTTGCGGCAGCGGATCTTGCAGTGGGGTATCGCACATGCGGAGACGCTGGCGATCTCCGCGGCGATCATGGCGCTGATCTATGTCGCGGGCTTTGCAGCCGAGGCGCTGGATCGGTCGGTGCTCGACGCGTGCAACGATCGGGTTGGGATGCAGAAGGCGTAACCTGCCTGCACACCGTGCTTTAACGCTCCGCCGCCTCGCGCTCCATGTCGCGTCCCGACAGATCCTCGCCCTGCATGTTGGCGTAATCCCGCGCCATCTCGCGCATCAGAAATTTCGCCGGCACGTCGTGATAGGTGCCGCGGTCGTTGACATATTGCATGTAGGCGCGGCCTTCGCCGTCGAAGGGATGCAGCAGCGCATCGGTGTGGCCGTCGAAATCGAGCGGCGCCACGCCGACCTTGGCGCAGAGCGTCGCGTTGAACGTCGGCGTCGCCTTGCGCCAGGCGTCGTCCACGTACACCTCCGTAAAGCCGTGCCAGGTGAAGATGTCCGTGCCCATGCTCGCGCGCAGCTTTTCTGTGGTGAGATGGTTCTTCACGTCGGCAAAGCCGACGCGCGCGGGAATGCCGTGGACGCGGCAGGCGGCGGCATAGAGCGAGGCCTTGCCGACGCAATAGCCCTGGCCTGCGGCGAGCACGCTCGACGCGCGAAAGGTCTCGGCGAGGCGCATGCTCACATAGGGGTTGTAGCGGATGCCGTCGCGCACCGCCTTGTAGAGCCGGCTGGCCTTCTCGCGCGCGCTCGCATCCGCGCGCACCGTGGTCTCGGCGAATTCCTGCACGGCAGGATGATCGCTGTCGATGTACTCGCCGGGATCGGTGTAGAGGCGGCGGATGGTGTCAGGGAGGATCTCGGCCATGCCGGCAAGTCTAGCCCGGCGGGACGCGATGTCTACGCGGTGTCGTCGTCCATGCCTGAATGCCAGCGTTGCGCATCTCGGTGACCTGCGGTCAGTCAGCCCGGCAGAGGATCCTCGCCGACCTTGGGCCAATAAGTACCGAAACTCCATAGGCCGCCTTCGGGATCGCGCGCTGCAAAATCCCGGCTGCCGTAATCGGTCTCGTACAATTCCATTTCGATCGGAGCCCCGGACGCCTTTACCCTGGCGTAGAGCGCATCGGGATCGTCGACGGCCAGATATACAGAATCGGTTCTGCGGCCTTCCAGCTCTCCGACGCGCTTACCATAGGCGTCTGGCCGGTCCGCCCCCAGCATCAGGATCGACGACCCGAACGACAATTCGGCATGCACAACGACGTTGTCGCGCCGGTAAATCACGCGTTCCCTAAAGCCGAGAACGTCCTTCAGCCACGAGATCATCGATTCGGCATTCTTGCAGCGCAGGGTATGATACAGCCGTGGCGCTTCAGTCCCTATCGGGTTGGACATGGTGTCTCCTGGGGTTGCTCATTCCCCTTAAATTGCCCGCCCACCGAATTCTTGAAGATTTGGGACATTGCCTCTCATCCGCCGGCCTCTCGCATGAGGCGGTGGTCCGCGATGGCCAGCCGTGCCGCCCACTCGGTGGGTTTTTCGCCGCTGAACTCTCTAAAATCGCGGGCGAGATGCGCCTGATCGGCGAAGCCCGCTTCGAGCGCGACCCCAGCCCATCCGAACGCACTGCCCTCGCGCGCCAGCGTGCAGGCGCGGTGAAAGCGCAGCATGCGCGCCAGCGTCTTCGGTGAAAGGCCGATCTCGTTGTGGAACCGGCGCGACAGATGCTTGCGGCTCCAGCCAACGTCCGTGGCGATGTCAGAGATCCGGGCCGCGCCCGCGCTGCGCCATAGCTGTTGGATGGCCGCAGCGATCTCCGGCGAGGGCTCGTTCACCGTCCGCCCGATCACGAACGTCTCGATGATCTCCCAGCGCTGTTGCCAATCCGGTGCGTCCGTAATCCTTGCACTGAGGTCCCGGCCGTCCCGGCCCAGCAAATCCCCGAGGTCGACCATTCGCGCCGTCAGATCAGGCATCGCGCCGCCAAAGAAGCGGTAGGCGCCGAGCGGCGTGAAGTCGATCTGGATGCACATGGCACGGCCGTCCGATTCGATCTGGACCGGTCCGGGGAAAAGCCCTGCGGCAAAGCTTGGCCGCGCATCCGATAGGTCGGGCTCGCGGCCGAGCGCGATCCGGAATGGATTTCCGAGGTTGATGAGCAGGGGAAGAGATAAGGGCGCCGCGTGCCGAAAATTGATCAGGCCAAGCCCGCGCTCGCGATAGCAGGAAATCGACGAGACGATGTGCGCCAGATGCGCAGGGACAGGCCGCCTGATGACGTCCGGCGTCGTGGTCGCGTCCATCGAGAGTGTCTCCGTGACGGAGCGCAGCTTAGCCCGACGGTGTGATCGCACCAAGAGTGGGAGCCCGACCTATTGCCGGTTGCGCATCCAGTCGGCGAGGCCCGACAGCGCCTTGTCGAGGTCCTGGCGCGCGGCGGCATCGGTCACCGTCTCCTCCATGGCGCCGCGCATGCACAGCATCCAGGCGTCGCGCTCGGCATCGCCGATGGCGAAGCCGAGGTGGCGCTGTCGCAGTCGCGGATGGCCCTTCTCAGGCGAATAGAGGCGCGGCCCGCCGGTCCACTCGGTGAGATAGCGCTTCAACACGTCGCGGATCAGGCCCAGATCGTCCGCGTGCATCGCGCGAATGACCTTGGCTTCCGGCAAAGTTTCCATCCGGTCGTAGAACCGGTCAACGAGGGCGTCGATCGTGGCGCGGCCGCCGATCCGCTCGAACATGGAAATGGTGACGTCGCTGTCGGTCATCTCTACAGCGCCACGCTGCGCAGCCCGAAACTGCGGGCTTCGTTCTGCAGCACCGGGCGCACCGCATCAATCAGCCGCGCTGCTGCGGCATCGACGGAAAGACCCGCCGTATCCACCACAGCCGTCGCGCGCGAATACAGCGGCTCGCGGCTCAGCAAAATGTTGCGCAGCTCGGCCATCGCGGAGCGGTCGTCGGCCATCGGGCGCAGATCGCCCTGGCGACGGACGCGGGCCATGTGCTCTTCGGGCTCGGCCTTCAGCCAGATCGTGTAGAACGAGCTCAGGATCTGGTCGAAGGTCAAGGGCTCGGAGACGATACCGCCGCCGGTCGCCAGCACCATCAGTTCGTTGCGGGCGAGCAGCTGCTGCAGAGCCGCCTGCTCCATGCGGCGAAAGCCTTCCTGGCCGTACAGCGCGATGATCTCGGCGACCGAGAGCCCGTTCTGCTGCTCGACCTCCTTGTTGAGCTCGACGAAGCTCCAGCCGACTTTCTTCGCCAAAATCTTGCCGAGTGTGGATTTGCCGGCGCCGCGCAGGCCGATCAGCGCGATGCCGCAGAACGGCGCGCGCCGGGGCGCGGTGGCGCTGCCGCCAGCGAGCAGATCCTTGGCTTGCGCGATCTGGGCAGGCGTGGCCTTGCGCAGGAGATCGCGAAACATCTGCCAGTCCGGCGTCGGATCGGCGCTTGGCAACAGATCCTCGAGATGCGCGCCCATCGCGTCGGAGACGCGGCGCAACAGCACGATGGAGACGTTGCCCTTGCCGCCCTCGAGCTGCGCGATGTAGCGCTCCGAAATCCCCGAGACCTTGGCAAGCACCTTGCGCGACATGCCGCGCAGTGCGCGCATGGTGCGCACACGCTGGCCGAGTTGTTCGAGGAATTGGGATTCGGCGTCGGGACTGTCGGTCATGATCCTTCTTACGGGTGTCCTCTTGAAGGAAGTCCTGCGGCGCGCTTTAATGAAACATAGTGCCTGCTGGCATTGACAGCAAGCCGCCGCGGTGTCTTTCTATGAATTATAATTCTAAAATTCGGGGGAGAAGTCCGTGAGCGAGGGATCCTACAACGCGGTGACCTGGCTGCTCGACCGTAACGTCGGGGAGGGCCGGGGCAACAAGCTCGCCTTCGACGACACCGTCTCGCGGCTTACCTATGGCGAACTCCAGCAGCAGAGCTGCCGCGCCGCCAACATGCTGCGCCGGCTCGGCGTCCGCCGCGAGGAGCGCGTGGCGATGATCATGCTCGATACGGTCGATTTTCCGGTGGTGTTCCTGGGCGCGATCCGCGCCGGTATCGTGCCGGTGCCGCTCAACACGCTGCTGACTGCGGACCAGTACGCCTACATCCTCGCCGACTGCCGCGCGCGCGTGCTGTTCGTCTCCGAGGCGCTCTATCCCGTCATCAAGGACGTCGTCGGCCGCATGCCCGATCTCGAGCATGTCATCGTCTCCGGTGCCAAGCAGAACGGCCACAAGCAGCTCACTGAGGAGCTCGCGGGCGAGAGCGACCAGTTCGCGACCGCCGCGACGCATCCGGACGAGCCGGCGTTCTGGCTCTACTCGTCGGGCTCGACCGGCATGCCCAAGGGCGTGCGCCACATCCATTCGAACTTGCAGGCGACCGCGGACACCTACGCCAAGCAGGTGCTGGGCATCCGCGAGAGTGATGTCTGTCTCTCCGCCGCAAAACTGTTCTTCGCCTATGGGCTCGGCAACGCGCTGACCTTCCCGATGTCGGTCGGGGCCAGCGTGATCCTCAACAGCGAGCGGCCGACGCCGGCGCGCATGTTCGATTTGATGAACCGCTACAAGCCGTCGATCTTCTACGGCGTGCCGACCCTGTTTGCGGCGATGCTCAACGACGAGAGCATGAAGGCGGAGCGCGGCGGCGGCGCCTTGCGCATCTGCACCTCGGCCGGCGAGGCGCTGCCGGAATCCGTCGGCACCAGCTGGAAGGCGCGCTTCGGCGTCGACATTCTCGACGGCGTCGGCTCGACCGAGCTGCTGCACATCTTCCTGTCGAACGCGCCCGGCGACATCAAATACGGCTGCTCCGGCAAGCCCGTGCCGGGTTACGCGGTGCGGCTCGTGAACGAGGCCGGCCAGGACGTCGCCGACGGCGAGGTCGGTGAGCTCCTGGTCGATGCGCCCTCGGCCGGCGAGGGCTACTGGAATCAGCGCCACAAGAGCCGCCGCACCTTCGAGGGACCGTGGACCCGCACGGGTGACAAATATGTCCGCGACGCAGAAGGCCGCTACACGTTCTGCGGCCGCGCCGACGACATGTTCAAGGTCTCCGGCATCTGGGTCTCGCCCTTCGAGGTCGAGAGCGCGCTGATCACCCATCCCGCCGTTCTGGAAGCCGCCGTCGTGCCTGAGGCCGATCCGGAAGGCTTGCTGAAGCCGAAGGCCTTCGTCGTGCTGCGCCCGGGCGCGTCCACGACGGAGCTGCAGGAAATGCTGAAGGAGCACGTCAAGCAGAAGATCGGCCCGTGGAAATATCCGCGCTGGATCGACGTGGTGGAGTCCTTGCCGAAGACGGCGACGGGGAAGATCCAGCGGTTCAAGCTGCGGGAAGGGGCGCAATAGTTGACCATGTGCAACAGGCCGTCATGGCCGGGCTTGACCCGGCCATCCACGCGCTGCTGCGGTTGACGAAAGACGTGGATGCCCGGGCATAGGCGAGCGGAAGCGACGCCGTCCTTCAGACGGCTACGCCCGGGCATGACGGCGGAGAGACAAGAGCAATAGCATGACCAATCTCACACCTACCGGCTTCCTCACCATCGGCAGCGCCAGCCTCGAATACAAATGGCTCGCCCCCGCATCCGCCGATGCGCCGACCATCGTCATGCTGCATGAAGGCCTCGGCTGCGTCGGCCTCTGGGGCGATTTCCCGGAGAAGCTGCAACAAGCCACAGGCGCCGGCATCTTCGCCTATTCGCGCGCGGGCTACGGTCAGTCGAGCCCGGTGACATTGCCGCGGCCGCTCGACTACATGCAGCGCGAGGCGTTGGATTTGCTGCCGAAGCTGCTCGACGCGATCGGCTTCAGGCGCGGCCTGCTGCTCGGCCATTCCGACGGCGCCTCGATCGCGACGATCTATGCCGGCGCGCATCAGGACCACCGCCTGCAGGGACTCGTGCTCCTCGCTCCGCATTTCATCGTCGAGGACATCTCGGTGACATCCATCGCCGCGATCAAGGCCACCTACGAGACCACCGACCTCAAGACAAAGCTGGCGCGCTGGCACAAGGATGTCGACAACGCCTTTTACGGCTGGAACGGGGCCTGGCTCGATCCGAAATTCCGCGACTGGGACATCTCGGAATATCTGGCCTATATCCGCGTTCCCATCATGATCCTGCAGGGTGCAGGCGACCAATATGGGACACTGCGTCAGGTCGAAATTGCGCAGGAAGAGTGCTACTGTCCGGTCGATATTAAAGTCATTTCAGACGCGGGCCATTCCCCGCATCGTGAAGCGCCGGGGGCGACGCTTGACGCGATTGAGCAATTTGCAAGAGCGGCCCTGCGCGACGATCAGGGACTTCAGGGACGCGCCGCATGACCATGCGGAGGCACATCCATGAATGTGCCTTCACATGTGACCGGCCCATTGCCGTGGCCGCAATGGGCCTATGTGCCGGGCGGGACCGGCGGCATCGAGGCCGATGACGAGACGCTTGGTTTGGCCAAGGCGCTGGTGCCCTCGGCCTTTCGCGGCTACGTGCCGGCCCGCCACCCGGCGCTGCGCTACGGGCTCGCGCTCAACGACCGCGGCTATTTCTGGGAAGCGCAGGAGGTGCTGGAGACGGTCTGGGCCGCAGCCCCGCAGAGCGGCCGCGAGCGCATCCTGCTGCGCGCCTGCATCCTTATCGCCAATGCCAATCTGCGGCTGCGCATGCAGAAGGCGCATTCGGCCGCGCGCCTGTTCGGCGACGCGCTTGCGGAGCTGACGTCGCTCACCTCGCGCAAGGCGGCGCCGGCCGGCGATGGTTTTGTCGAGAGCTTTCCGGTTGCCGCCGTGGTGGCGCTGCTCCAGGCCAAGATCGGCCGCCCGCAGCTCTCGAAGGCTGACTGGATCGCGCTTGGCGCGATTGTGCGGTCCCAGCCGATTGCATGAAACAAAGTGCATGTGGACGCAGTTGAGGGGTGGACGCATGTTAAAAGATGCACTATTGTGCATCTAACGCTAAACCAAAACGAGCTCAAGGGTGGCCCATGGCCGGGGAAGATCGGCGCCTCGCAGGCGGCGCGACATTCATCGATTTCCAGACCGAACCCTCCCGCTACAAGCATTGGAAGCTCGCGGTCGAGGGTGACGTCGCGACGCTGACCATGGATGTCGACGAGAACGGCGGCCTGTTCGAGGGCTATCTGCTCAAGCTCAATTCCTATGATCTCGGCGTCGACATCGAGCTTGCGGATGCCGTGCAGCGCCTGCGCTTCGAGCATCCGGAAGTGAAGGTCGTGCTGCTGCGCTCGGCCAAGAACCGCGTGTTCTGCGCCGGCGCCAACATCCGCATGCTCGCGGGCTCCACGCACGCCCACAAGGTCAATTTCTGCAAGTTCACCAACGAGACCCGCAACGGCATGGAGGATTCGTCGGAGAATTCCGGCCAGCGCTTCATCACCGTGGTGAACGGCTCGGCCGCCGGCGGCGGCTACGAGCTGGCGCTCGCGACCGATCACATCATCCTCGCCGACGACGGTTCGTCCGCCGTCGCGCTGCCCGAAGTGCCGCTGCTCGCGGTGCTGCCGGGCACCGGCGGTCTCACCCGCGTCGTCGACAAGCGCAAGGTGCGTCGCGACCATGCCGATTTCTTCTGCACCATCGAGGAAGGCGTGAAGGGCAAGCGCGCCGTGCAATGGCGCCTGGTCGACGAGATCGTGCCGAACAGCAAGCTCGAAGGCAAGATCGCCGAGCGCGCCAAGGAGTTCGCGGATCAATCGAAGCGCAAGGGCAGCGGCAAGGGCATTACGCTCTCCCCACTCAAGCGCGTCATCGACGAGACCAGCATCCGCTACGAGTTCGTCACGGTCGATATCGATCGCACGGCCCGCATCGCCACCATCTCGATCAAGGCACCGGAGACCGCCGCACCCGCCGACATCGACGGCATGATGGCGCTGGGCGCGTCGTTCTGGCCGCTTCAGGTTGCGCGCGAGCTCGACGATGCCATTCTTCACTTGCGCATCAACGAGCTCGAGATCGCGATGCTGGTGTTCAAGAGCCATGGCGACCGCGCCCATGTGCTCGCGCACGATGCGTTCCTCGAAGCCAACAAGGCGCATTGGCTGGTCAACGAAATCAGGCATTACTGGAAGCGCGTGCTCAAGCGCATCGACGTCACCTCGCGCACGCTGGTGACGCTGGTCGAGCCCGGCTCCTGCTTCGCCGGCACGCTCGCCGAGCTCGTCTTCGCCGCCGACCGCTCCTACATGCTGATCGGCACGCGCCAGGGCGACAACCGCCCGCCGCCGTCGATCGAGCTCTCCGCGATGAATTTCGGCCCCTATCCGATGAGCCACGGCCTGACGCGGCTGCAATCGCGCTTCCAGGCCGATCCCGCCGATGTGGAGCGCGCGGAAGCGACGCTTGGCACCGCGCTCGACGCCGAGCCGGCCGAGGAGCTCGGCCTCGTCACCTTCGCCCTCGACGACATCGATTGGGACGACGAGGTCCGCGTGTTCCTCGAGGAACGCGCCAGCTTCTCGCCCGACAGCCTCACCGGCATGGAAGCGAGCCTGCGCTTCGTCGGCCCCGAGACGATGGAATCGAAAATCTTCTCGCGCCTGACCGCATGGCAGAACTGGATCTTCCAGCGCCCCAACGCCGTCGGCGAGGAAGGCGCGCTGCGCCGCTACGGCAGCGGCCAGAAGCCGAAATTCGACATGACGCGAGTGTGACGACGAACGTGTCCCGGGCGCGCTGCGGCATGCAATGCCGCAGCGCAGAACCGGGCCCCATAGTGGACCGAACATAGGTCCCGGCTCAGCAGCGCACCGCTTCGCGCTGCGCAGCGTCCGGGACAAGAACCCAAGGAGCACGGCCATGAACATGAACATCATGAACGTCGACTACTCGACCAAGATTCCGAACAACGTCAATCTCGCCGAAGACCGCCAGGTGCTGAAGGCGCTCGAAGGCTGGCATCCCGGCTACATGGACTGGTGGAGCGACATGGGGCCGGAAGGCTTTCAGGAGTCGCTGGTGTATTTGCGCACCGCTTACTCCGTCGATCCGCGCGGCTGGGCCAAGTTCGATTACGTCCGCATGCCCGACTATCGCTGGGGCATCCTGCTTGCGCCGCAGGAAGAAAACCGCGTCGTGCCGTTCGGCGAGCATTACGGTGAGCCGGCCTGGCAGGAAGTGCCCGGCGAGCATCGCGCCATGCTGCGCCGCCTGATCGTGATCCAGGGCGACACCGAGCCGGCCTCGGTCGAGCAGCAGCGCCATCTCGGCAAGACCGCGCCCTCGCTCTACGACATGCGCAATCTGTTCCAGGTCAATGTCGAGGAAGGCCGCCATCTCTGGGCGATGGTCTACCTGCTGCAGAAATATTTCGGCCGCGACGGCCGCGAGGAAGCAGATGATCTGCTGCGCCGCCGCTCCGGCGATGCGGACGCGCCGCGCATGCTTGGCGCCTTCAACGAGGCCACGCCGGACTGGCTGTCCTTCTTCATGTTCACTTATTTCACCGACCGCGACGGCAAGATGCAGCTGCACTCGCTCGCGCAGTCCGGCTTCGATCCGCTGTCGCGCACCTGCCGCTTCATGCTGACGGAAGAAGCCCACCACATGTTCGTCGGCGAGACCGGCATCACCCGCGTCGTGCAGCGCACCTGCGATGCCATGCGCGAGGCCGGCATCACCGATCCCACCGACATCGCCAAGGTCCGCGCGCTCGGGGTGATCGATCTTCCGACCATCCAGAAGAAGCTGAACCTGCACTACACGCTGTCGCTCGATCTGTTCGGCTCGGAGGTCTCGACCAACGCGGCCAACGCCTTCAACGCCGGCATCAAGGGCCGCTATCACGAGACCCAGATCGAGGACGATCACCAGCTCAAGAACGCCACCTATCCGGTGCTGAAGTTCATCGACGGCGAGATCAAGCTGGTCGACGAGCCGGCGCTGACCGCGCTCAACATGCGTCTGCGCGACGATTACAGCCAGGATTGCGTCAAGGGCCTGCTGCGCTGGAACAAGGTGATCACGACCGCGGGCTACGACTTCCAGCTTAAGCTGCCCAACGTCGCCTTCCACCGCCACATCGGTGAGTTCAAGAGCATCCATGCGACGCCGGATGGCCTCCTGATCGACGATGCCAC
The DNA here is from genome assembly GCF_003020125.1 of Bradyrhizobium sp. MOS003. Taxonomy (GTDB): domain Bacteria; phylum Pseudomonadota; class Alphaproteobacteria; order Rhizobiales; family Xanthobacteraceae; genus Bradyrhizobium. The sequence goes on from NZ_PYFW01000001.1 coordinate 719,881, forward strand.
TTGGGCGAAGCGCAAGGACGATTGGCTGCCCTCGACCGCCGACGGCGACTTCATCACCTCGCTGATGCAGCCCGTCACCGAAAGCGGCAAGTTCGCCTCGTGGATCTCACCGCCGAAGGTCGGCATCGACAACAAGCCCGGCGATTTCGAGTACGTGAAAATCGAGTCGTAAGACGATCGCCGGCTATGGCCGTCACCGATCGACGGATCATCAAACCAATCAAAACAAAGCCCCGCACGGTGCCGGGGCTTTGTTGTCCGAGAGAGCGTCTTTCGATCAGTAGCGGGCGACGACCGGGCCGCCGAAGCGGTAGTTGATGCGGGCGGTGACCACATCGACATCTTGACGGATGGTGTCGCTGCGCGAGGGGCCCGCAAACGGCGGCACAAAGTTGAAACTGATGTCGCGCTTGCCCATGAACAGGTGATTGTATTCGACCGCGAGCGACCAGTTCGGGGCGAAGCCAAATTCGATGCCGGTCCCAACGGCGGCACCCCACCGGGTCTCGCTCGCACGATCGAACACGGCGCCGGTCGGGATGTCGATACCCTCATACTTGTCGTGGGCGACAGCAGCGCCACCCTTCACGTACCAGAGGACGTTGTTCCAGGCGTAGCCGACCTGACCGGTGAACAGGCCGAAGGCGTCAACCTTGCTGCGGTTGATCTGGCCGAAGGGGGCGGGGAATACGAGGCTGGTATTGGACCCCGTGAAATTGGCCCAGTTGCCTTGCGCCTCGAGACCGAAAACCCAGTTGGTGGCCTGCCAGCGATAGCCGATCTGGCCACCGACCGTGCCGTCGGTCGCATCGTGGCATCCTTCGGTGGCGACCGGCCCGGGAACACCGAGCACGGAGAAATTGTCCCAGCACTTGCGGGCCCAGCCACCGCCGCCGTTGGCGCCGACATAGAAGCCGGTCCAGTTATAGACGGCAGCGACCGGGACCGGCGCCTTGGTGTAGGGCCGGGCTGCCAGATCCGCAGCAACAGCCGATCCAGTGAGTGCCGCCGAAATGGCGATTGTGGCGATTACCTTCATCGTATTGGCAACCCTGTCTTGCATCGCAAATTTGGTTCGAAGATTATTTGGTTTCAGGCAGATTGCTATCACCGGAACGACACAGTGAGTTCCAAAAGGGGGCTGCGGCGACCGACGAGAGCAGCCCTCGGTGGTGGCTGCTCGCCGCAATCGGCTTTCGGCGACGGAGACTCTGGTCAACCGCGCCATGAGACGGTTCTGGCCGGTGCTCGACATGCGCCCGCGCGACGACTGCGCCATACGAAGACTGTCATCGCCCGGCTTGATGTTTAGACCGGAGACATAGCTGACACCTGTTCGGACACATCACTGACAGGTTGGCCGTTGGTCAAGCCGGGGTACGACAGCGGCGTGTGGGCGCCGCCGCCTGCTTTCCATAATCCGCTGACGCGCTCCGCCTACCCCGCGATCTCCAGCCCCGCATTGGCGTACACCACGCCGCCATCGACCGCGATGGTGTTGCCGACCACGTAATCGCCCGCACGCGAGGCGAGATAGATCGCGACGCCCGCCATGTCCTCGTCGCTGCCGATGCGCCGCGCCGGAATCCGCTTTGCGACGTCGTCGGCGTGGTCCCGCGCGGCCCGGTTCATGTCGGATTTGAACGCCCCCGGCGCGATCGCGGTGACGTTGATGTTGTCCTTGACCAGCTTGGTCGCCATGCGCCGTGTCAGATGGATCACGGCGGCCTTGCTGGCGGCGTAGGAATAGGTCTCGCTGGGATTGACGAAGATGCCGTCGACCGAGGCGATGTTGATCACCTTCGCCGGCCGTTCGTGCGAGGCCGCCGCGCGCAGCGGTTTTGCCAGCGCCTTGGTCAGGAAGAACAGCGACTTGACGTTGAGGTCCATCACCTTGTCCCAGCCGCTTTCAGGGAATTCGTCGAACTCTGCGCCCCAGGCCGCACCCGCATTGTTGACGAGGATGTCGAGCTTCGGCTCCAGCTTGATGATCTCGGAAGCGAGCCTGTCGCAGCCTTCGACGGTCGAGATGTCGATCGGCAGCGCGATGCATTCGCCGTCATATTGCGCGCTGAGCTCCTTGGCGGTGGCCTCGCACGGGCCGGCCTTGCGCGCGGTGATGTAGACCTTTGCGGCGCCGGCGCTGAGAAATCCCGCCGCGATCATCTTGCCGATGCCGCGCGAGCCGCCGGTCACCAGCGCGACGCGGCCTTTGAGCGAGAACAGGTCGTTGAACATGGTGCCTCCCTTTGTTGGCGCTGTTTTGGGCGGGGAGGGGAAGGGAGTCAAGGAAGGGGCTGAGAGTAGCCACCAGCGGAGAATGCGGTCTACGCCGCCGCGAACCGGCGGAAACCGTTCCACATCGCGGTCGCGGCGCCCGAGGTCAGCACCGGCAAAATTCGCGCGTCCTGGTAATTGCCGTTGAGCGAGACGCGCGGCAGCGCCGTCATGTGGGCGGCATTGTCGGCGAACAGCATGCCGGGCCGCGTCGTCACCGCGGTCTTGAAGCCCGCCGTTGCAGCGAGGCCGAATTCGCGGACGCCTGCGGCCTCGCGGTCGCCATAGGGATAGGCGAGATGCAGCACGGGACGGTCCAGCGCCTGCTCGATCCGCGCGCGGCTCGTGGCGATCTCCTGCGCGGCGACGTCTTCGGCCTGCTTGGCGAGGTTGCAATGGCTGACGCTATGCGCGCCGATCGTGACCAGCGGATCGGCGGCAAAGCTCTTCAGCTCGGCCCAGGACAGGCAGAGGCTGCGGCACAGCGCGGCCATGTCGACGTGGTGCGTCGCGCAGAGCGCCTCGATCTCCCGCTTGAGATCGTGCTCGCCGGGCAGCGCGCGCAGCCAGTCGTGCAGGCGGTCGAACGCTGCCTGCTTGGCCACAGGCGTCGTCGCATCGAGCCGCAGCGCGGAATGGCCAACGGTGACATCGATCTGCTCGGCCTTGGCGATCACGGCCTCCAGCGCCGTCCACCACAGCCGTCCGGTGCCTTCGGCAAAATCGCTCGCGACATAGACCGCAAGAGGCGCGTCAAATTCGCGCAGCACGGGTAACGCGTAGTCGAGATTGTCGCGATAACCGTCGTCGAGGGTGAAGGCAGCGAAGCGGCGGTCGAACCGGCCCTGCACCAGCCGCTCATGCAGCTCGTCCATGCTGACGATGTCGATATCGCGCGCGCGCAGATGGCACAGCGTCGCGCGCAGGAATTCGGGGGTGACTTCGAGATGCCGGTTCGGCTGGAACGCGGCCTCACGGGCCGGCCGCACGTGGTGCAGCATGAAAATGGCGCCGACGCCCGACAAAAGCGGGCGCAGCAGATGGTGCGCGCCGCTGAAGTAAAGTGCTCCCAGCCCGGCGCGGATGACATTGTTACGCAGTTGTTTCATGACCGGCTGGCAGACTCTGGCATTCCGCCCGCAACTTACGGAAGAACCCTTGAAGAAAAAGTTAGTCGGATTGTCGAGCCGGCGCCTCGGAAGGGCGCCATTTCCGGTTTGACAGCCTGCCAAGGGTTTGTTTTGTCTCCGTTTCCAGATTTCGGGTCGTCGAATGCAGAAGCTTTTCACGTGGGCCAGCAAATGGTGGCTGGGGCTGATTCCCCTGGCCGTCATGTGGGGATTTGCGGCCTGGAATAATACCTTGCCGGTCGAGGCCGACCTGTCGGCCCGCAGCTCGGCGGCGCTGAAGGATACCGTTCTGGACAAGACCCGGATCGCGGTCGATGGCCGCGACGTCAGCCTGGCCGCGGACGCCTTCTCCGAGGAGGGGCGCCGGGACGCCGTGACGGCAGTCGAGACCGTCCCCGGCGTGCGCCTGGTCGACGACCGGACCCGCCTTGTTCCCGAGGCCAAACCCTTCGTCTGGAACGCCGAGCGCGACGTGGTGCGGGTGACGCTGTCGGGCTCCGCGCCCTTGCCGTCGATGAAAGGCCGGCTCACCGAGGCGGCCCGCAAGGAGGTCGGCGGCGTCGAGGTGGCCGATCAGATGGGGCTGGCGCGCGGTGCGCCGCCGCGGTTCGAGGCCGCCGCGATGCTGTTGCTGGACCAGATCGGCAAGCTGAAGGACGGCAAGATCACGATCACGGACACCAAGGTCAATCTCTCGGGCATGGCGCGCGATCTCGGTGGCCGCGAGGCGATCGTGGCGGCGCTGAAGAACCTGCCCGAGGGCTTTTCGATCGCCGCCAACGACGTCAAGGCGCCGCCCTATATCTTCCAGGCCTACAAGGATCCGGTCGCCGCGACCGTGACCCTGACCGGCTACGTGCCCGACAACACCATCCACGCGGCGATCGCCACCAGCGCCGCGCGAAAATTCTTCACCGAGAAGGTCGTCGACAATCTCAAGGCCAGCGTCGGCGCGCCCGGCTCCTTCAACACGGCCGTGATCGCCGCACTCGGCGCGCTGTCGCGGCTGTCGACGGGCACGCTGGTGGTCTCCGACCGCGAGGTGAAGCTGTCGGGCGATGCGCTCTACGAGGCGGCCGCCAACGACATCCGCGCCGGCCTCGGCAAGGACTTCCCGAAGAACTGGCAGTACAAGCCGGAGATCACCGTGAAGCCCGCGGCAGGCCCGGTCGACGGCACCGTGTGCCAGCAATTGTTCACGGACCTTCTCGCCAAGGGCAAGATCCGCTTCGCGGCCAAGCGCGCCGACATCGATCCGGATTCCGCCGCCATCCTCGATCATCTGATCGAGACGGCGCTGCGCTGCCCCACCACCAATGTCGAAATTGCCGGACATACCGACGCCGACGGCGAGGACGGCTTCAACCGGGCTCTCTCGGAAAAGCGTGCGCAGGCGGTGATCGACTATCTGGTCAAGGCCGGCCTGCCCGCCAGCCGCTTCACCGCAATCGGCCATGGCAGCACGCAGCCGGTCGCCGGCAACGACACCGATGACGGCAAGGCGCAGAACCGCCGCATCGAATTTCTGGTGAGGTGACGATGCCCTATCTCGTCTCGTTCCATCTGGGCTGGCTGATCGGCTCGCTGCTGCTGGGCTTCTGCATGGGCTGGATCTCGGTGGTCCAGCGCGGCCACGGCACCTCGAAGGCGACCGCGACTTGGCTCGCCGCGCTTACTGCCGCCCTGGTCGCGGCCTCGTTCGCACGCGTCGTCCCCGGCCGCTTCGGCTACTGGCTCGACCTCGGCCTGATCATGCTTGCCTGCTACCTCATCGGCTGCACCATCGGCGCCTGGCTGCGCGACCGCGTGGTCTCGCGCAGCCAGCCGGCAGGCTGAATCCGGGTCGCCAAGGCCTCTCTCCTGTTGCGGGAATCCCAAGGACCGCCGCATAAGCTGGCTTGACAATAATACGTACGTACGTATTATTTTCTCATGCCCAAGCCTTCACTCAAAGACGATATCCTCGACGCCGGCCTGAAGGTCATGTTCCGGACCGGCTATCACGGCACCAGTGTGCGCGATGTCACCACCGCGGCCGGCGCTCCGCTGGGGTCCTTCACCAATCATTTTCGTTCCAAGGAAGCGTTCGCCTCGGAGGTGCTCGATCGCTATTTCGAGATCACGAAGGGATTGGTCGCGGAGGCTCTTGAAGACACGTCGCTGACCCCGCGGGCGCGGCTCAAACGCTATCTCGACATCATCACCGGCCGGCTCGAAGCCGACGGCTACGGACGCGGCTGTCTCATCGGCGATCTCAGCCTGGAAGCGGCCGGCAGCAGCGACATGCTGCGCAACCGCCTTGCCGAAATTTTTGCCGAGTGGCGCATGCCTTTTGCTGCCTGCATCAGCGAGGCGCAAAGCGGCGGCGAAATCGATTCCGAATTCGAGCCCGGGGAGCTTGCCGACTTCCTGCTCGCGTCCTGGCAGGGCGCGATCCTGCGCATGAAGGTCGACCGCTCGCCCAAGGCGCTCGAGCGCTTCAAGACCATCGCCTTCAAAACTGTATTCAAGGAGCCGACATGAGCCAGCAAGCCGAGATCCAGATCCGCAGCGCTTCCGTGCTGGGAAGCACGATGGCTTATCGCGAGACAGGTGCGCAGGACGCGCCGGTCGCGCTCTTCCTTCACGGCAATCCGACGTCCTCGCATATCTGGCGAAACATCCTGCCGCTGGTTGCGCCGGTGGCGCATTGCATTGCGCCCGATCTCATCGGCTTCGGCCGGTCCGGGAAGCCCGACATCGACTACCGCTTCTTCGACCATGTCCGTTATCTCGACGCGTTGATCGAACAGCTCGGCATCGACTCGGCCTATCTCGTCGCGCAGAATTGGGGCACTGCGCTCGCGTTTCATCTCGCGGCGCGCCGGCCGGCGTTCGTGCGCGGCCTCGCCTTCATGGAATTCATCCGGCCGATGCCGACCTGGCAGGATTTTCACCAGGCCGAAGCTGCGCGCCAGACATTCCGCAAATTCAGGACGCAAGGCGAGGGGGAGGCCATGATCCTGGAGGCGAACGCGTTCGTCGAACGCGTCCTGCCGGGCGGCATCATGCGCACCCTGAGCGAAGACGAGATGGCGCCTTATCGCACACCGTTTCCGACGCCGGACAGCCGCCGTCCCACGCTCGCATTCCCTCGTGAGTTGCCGATCGCGGGCGAGCCCGCAGACGTCTATCAAGCGCTCCAAATGGCTCATGCGGCGCTCGAAGCGTCTTCCTATCCAAAGCTGCTGTTCACCGGCGAGCCTGGCGCCGTCGTCTCTCCCGAATTTGCCGAGACCTTCGCGGCCTCGCTGCAGCACTGCGCGCTCGTCCGCCTTGGGCCCGGCCTGCACTACCTCCAGGAGGATCACCCCGACGCGATCGGCCGTTCCGTTGCCGGCTGGATCGCCGGAATCGAAGCGGTGCGTCCCCAGCTTGCGGCCTGAAGGAGGACGAGATGTCGGACGTGACCATCATCTATTGCCGGCCGTGCGGATACGAGAAACGCGCCAAAGAGGCGGCCGCGGCGCTGCACCGACAACTGGGGTTGGAAGCCGATCTCGTCCCGGGCAAGGGGGGCGTCTTCCAGGTCAAGCTCGGTGACCGGGTCGTTGCCAGTCGCAGCAAAGGACATTTCCCTGACGGCGACGACATCGTCGCTGCCGTCAACGCCGCGCGGGACTGAGCCTCGGAGGGCTTTAGCGATGTCAATTGTCTGGGTAGACGATCTCGCCGGGATCGACTGGAATGAGCTGTCCGAACTCTATCGCATCGCGCCGCTGGGCAACAAGAATCCGGCGGATCTCGCGCTGGTGTTCGGCAACAGCATGTTTCGCGTCTTCGCCAATGAGGATGGTCGCATCGTGGGTGCAGGTCGCGTGCTGGCCGACGGCCGCGACTGCGCCTATCTCTGTGATGTCGCCGTGCACCCGGACCGCCAGGGACGAGGTCTGGGCCGCGACATCATCGAGCGTCTGCTTGTGCACTGCCGCGGTCATCGCAAGATCATCCTCTACGCCGTCCCTGGCAAGGAGGGGTTTTACGAACGCCTCGGTTTCAGGCGGATGACCACGGCCATGGCGATCTTCGAGGATCAGGCCGGTGCTTATGGCCGCGGCTATCTGACTGCACCATGAGGCCGAGCCGGGGGCCCGCGACCTTCCGGCGCATCGGACGACCCGTGAAGAAGGCCGGGATTGCCCCCTCTTTCAACAGGCGGACGCGGCCCATAGATTGACGTCGACTTAAGGCGCGAAGGAACATTGGGCGGCTGAAATCATCAAACTTTCATGGCGCCTGCGCAGGATCGCCATGGAGATTCGCGTCCAGTCTGCCGCCGAAGGCGCCAAACCGTGCATCAGGAGCCCGCAACCCTGCCTAAAATATTGAATGCACGTGTTTTTGTTCGAATTGGCGAATTCCACTCCGCCCCAAAACGCGCTAGTGGAGGGGCAGGGGGCATGCGCGAAGCCGGAGCCAGCGGCGAAGGTTCGTTGAGTGCCTGTGCGTCGTCTGCATGTTCGCCGGCCACCCTGGCCGCTGAAGCGTTGTTCGAGGTCTAGATGCTGGAAGCCATACGCAGAGCGGTGTCGTTTCTGCGCCAGAAGCAAATCCTGCATAAGCTTGGCGTTGTGATCAGCGTCGCGGTCATCGGCATCGCTTGCTATGTGCTCTACCACATGCTGCGAGGCATCGATTTCAACGAAGTCCTCGAAGCGATCAAGAGCACCGAGCCCAGCCAGATTGCGATGGCGGCGCTGTTCGTCACTGCGGGCTATTTCACCCTGACCTTCTACGACCTGTTCGCCGTGCGCGCGATCGGCCATGCCCATGTGCCCTATCGCATCAACGCGCTCGCGGCCTTCACCAGCTATTCGATCGGCCACAATGTCGGCGCATCCGTCTTCACCGGCGGCGCGGTGCGCTATCGCATCTATTCGGCCTACGGCCTGAACGCGATCGATGTCGCCAAGATCTGCTTCCTCGCCGGCCTGACCTTCTGGCTCGGCAATGCCGCCGTGCTCGGCCTCGGCATCGCCTACCATCCGGAGGCGGCCGCCTCGATCGATCAGCTGCCCCCCTGGCTGAACCGGACGCTGGCCCTGATGATCATCGTCGGGCTGGTCGGCTACGTGGTCTGGGTCTGGACCCAGCCGCGCGTGGTCGGCCGCGGGCCCTGGACCGTGCAGCTGCCGGGCGGTCCGCTGACGCTGCTCCAGATCGCGATCGGCATCATCGACCTCGGTTTCTGCGCTCTCGCGATGTATGTGCTGGTCCCTGACGAGCCCAATCTCGGCTTTGTGGTGGTCGCCGTGATCTTCGTCTCGGCCACCCTGCTCGGCTTCGCCAGCCACTCGCCCGGCGGGCTCGGGGTGTTCGACGCCGCCATGCTGGTCGGCCTCTGGCAGATGGACCGCGAGGAGCTGCTCGGCGGCATGCTGCTATTCCGCGTCCTCTATTATCTCTCGCCCTTCGTCATCTCTGTAATCTTGCTGACGTTTCGCGAAGTTATCATCGGCGCACGATCGAAGCGCCTGCAGCAGGCGGCGCTCAAGCTCGACCCTGGCCCGGCGCCTAAAGCCGCTTATGTGCGAGAGCGCAGCGACAAATCTTAGGACCGGTCCTCCAGGAGAAGTCCGTCCCGATGGCGATCGACGCCCCATCTCCTCCCTCCGCGCAGCCCTGGTCCGACCGGCTGCGGCATTCGACCGTGATCCTGATCGCCGCGGCGCTGGCGCTCTCCGTCGTGGTCTCGCTCGGCGAATTGTCCGCGCTTCACGCCGCGATCGTGTTCCTCTGCGTCGCCGCTGCGGCCTTGGTCCCGTGGCGGCTGCACGATCCCGCCGCGTCCCGCGACGAGGTCAGGCGCATCAACCCGGTCGAGAGCGCGGCGGTGGCGGCGGTCGTCGCCGGCATGCCGGATCCGGCAGTGCTGCTCGACCGCGCCGGCCGCGTCATCCACCTCAACGCCGCCGCCGCCCAGCTCGCGCCGGCGCTGCGCCGGAACGAGCTCGCCCAGTTCGCGCTGCGCTCACCGGAGATCATCACGGCGTTGCGCGAAGCGATCGCGACCACCGAGGCCCGGCGCGCGACCTATCTCGACCACGTCCCGGTCGATCGCTGGATGGAGCTTATGATCACGCCGGTGCCGGTGCCGACCAGCTTCGGCGGCGCCGACAAATGCATGCTGATGACCTTCCACGACCAGACGCCGCTGCGACGGGTCGGGGAGATGCGCGCGGACTTCGTCGCCAATGCCAGCCACGAGCTGCGCACGCCGCTCGCCGCGCTGTCTGGCTTCATCGACACGCTGCAGGGCCAGGCCAAGGACGATCCCAAGGCGCGCGAGCGCTTCCTCGGCATCATGCACAACCAGGCCACCCGCATGGCGCGCCTGATCGACGACCTCTTGTCGCTGTCGCGGGTCGAGCTGTCGGCCCATGTCCGGCCCGACACCCTGGTCGACCTGCTGCCGATCATCCGCCAGGTCGCCGACGGGCTCGAGCCGCTGGCGCGCGAGCGCCAGGTCGAGGTCGAGATCCAGTTGCCGGAGGGGCCGGTGATGATCGCGGGCGACCGCGAGGAGCTGCTCCGCTTGTTCGAGAATCTGATCGAGAACGCGCTCAAATACGGCGCCTCCGGCGGACGCGTCGTCGTGTCACTGACATCCGGCGCGGCCACTGATGGAACCCAGGAAGTCCGGATCACGGTGCGCGATTTCGGCCCCGGCATCGCGCCGGAGCACCTGCCGCGGCTGACCGAGCGGTTCTACCGGGTGGACGTCGGCGACAGCCGCTCTCAGGGCGGCACCGGGCTCGGATTATCGCTGGTGAAACATATTCTTAACCGCCATCGCGGCCGGCTTTTGATCGAGAGCGTGCCCAAGCAGGGCGCCACCTTCACCGCCTGTTTTCCCCAGGCGAAGGGTCCGGTAGCGAGCTGAAACCTAAGCGATTACAATCGCCTAAGTGTGTCATCCGACTGTCACGAAACCTTCGTAAAAGCACAGCCGACCGCTCCTAAAGGGGCGGCGTGGGGAGCGCGATCGGGCGCTGTTGGCGCTTCGCTTCCCTGTATGGAGACCAGCATGAATTTCCTCAAAACGATCGTCGCTGCCGGCATGGTTGCCGCTTCGACGACAGCGGCCTTTGCTGCCGACATCACCGGTGCCGGTGCGACCTTTCCGTTCCCGATCTATTCGAAGTGGGCTGACGCCTACAAGAAGGAGACCGGCAACGGTCTGAACTACCAATCGATCGGTTCCGGCGGCGGCATCAAGCAGATCCAGGCCAAGACCGTGACCTTCGGCGCGACCGACATGCCGCTCAAGGCCGAGCAGCTCCTGAAGGACGGCCTCGTCCAGTGGCCGATGGTGATGGGCGCCATCGTTCCCGTGGTGAACCTCGAGGGCGTGAAGCCCGGCGAGATGGTGTTCGACGGCGAGACGCTGGCCAACGTCTATCTCGGCAAGATCACCAAGTGGGACGATCCGGCCATCAAGAAGCTCAATCCGAACGTCAAGCTGCCGTCGGATGCGATCACCGTGGTCCGCCGCTCGGACGGGTCGGGCACCACCTTCAACTTCACCAACTACCTCTCCAAGGCCAGCGCGGACTGGAAGAGCAAGGTCGGTGAGGGCACCGCGGTCGAGTGGCCGGTCGGCGTCGGCGCCAAGGGCAACGAAGGCGTGTCGGGAAACATCGGCCAGACCAAGAACTCGATCGGCTACGTCGAGTATGCCTACGCCAAGCAGAACAAGCTGACCTACACCGGTCTCGTCAACAAGGCCGGCAAGCCGGTGCAGCCGACCGTGGAAGCTTTCCAGGCGGCCGCCTCCAACGCCGACTGGGCCAAGGCGCCCGGCTACTACGTCATCCTGACCGACCAGCCCGGCGAGAAGTCCTGGCCGATCACCGCGGCGACCTTCATCCTCATGCACAAGGACGCCACCGACAAGGCTGCCTCGCAGGAAGCCATCAAGTTCTTCCGCTGGGCCTTCACGAAGGGCGACAAGGCGGCGGAAGAGCTCGACTACATTCCGATGCCGGACACCGTCGTCAAGCAGATCGAGAAGACCTGGGCTGCCGATATCAAGAGCTAAGAGCTCCTGTCCCGGACATCACTCCGGGAGTTCGAAAAACCTCCGCTCCGGATCGGCCTCGCGCCGCGTCCGGAGCGCAAGACCACAACAACCGGCAACAAGCGCATATAACGGGTACAGGGGATCGGCGTGGCAGAAATGGCCGTTCAGAGCGATATCATCGACGACGCCGGACCGTATGATCGCGCCAAGGCCTTGGGCGCGTTCAAGCTCGGCGACGTCACCTTCTACTGGATCACGCGGCTGTCCGCGATCTCGGTGCTGCTGATCCTCGGCGGCATCATCATCTCGCTGATCGTCGGCGCGTACCCGGCGATGAGGGAATTCGGCTTCTCCTTCCTGTGGACGCAGCGCTGGGCGCCGTCGGCCGATCCGCCGGTGCTCGGCGCGCTCGGGCCGATGTACGGCACGCTCGTCACCTCCTTCATCGCGATGCTGATCGCCATTCCGGTCGGTCTCGGCATTGCGATCTTCCTCACCGAGCTCTGCCCGCAATGGCTGCGCCGCCCGATCGGCATGGCGATCGAGCTGCTCGCCGGCATTCCCTCGATCATCTACGGCATGTGGGGCTTCTTCGTGCTGGGCCCGTTCCTGGCCAACAGCTTCCAGCCCTTCATGATCAAAATCTTCGACGGTGTCCCGGTGCTGGGCGCCATCTTCGCGGGTCCGCCGTCCTATCTCAGCACGTTCAACGCCGCGCTGATCCTCGCCATCATGGTGCTGCCCTTCATCACCTCGATCTCGGTCGACGTGTTCAAGACGGTGCCGCCGGTGCTGAAGGAGGCCGCCTACGGCGTCGGCTGCACCACCTGGGAGGTCGTCCGCAGCGTGGTGATCCCCTACACCCGCGTCGGCATCATCGGCGGCGTCATGCTGGCGCTGGGCCGCGCGCTCGGCGAGACCATGGCGGTGACCTTCATCATCGGCAACTCGTTCCGCATCTCCTCATCGATCTTCGCGCCGGGCACCACGATCTCGGCGGCGATCGCATCCGAGTTCGCCGAGAGCGACGGCCTGCACCAGTCCGGCCTGATCCTGCTCGGCCTCCTGCTGTTCGTGCTGACGTTCTTCGTGCTGGCCGCCGCGCGGCTGATGCTGATGCGGCTCGACAGGAAGGCGGGAAAGTAAGGTTATGGCCCTCAATCCGATCTATTCGCGTCGTCGCCGCACGGACATCATCATCCGCGGGCTCTGCTTCGCCGCGGCTGTCTTCGGCGTCACCTGGCTCGCGCTGATCCTGATCACGCTGTTCTTCAACGGCCTTGCCGGCCTCAATCTCGAGCTCTTCGTCGCAGATACGCCGCCTCCGGGTTCGACCGAAGGCGGCCTGCGCAACGCGATCGTCGGCTCGATCATCATGACGGTGATCGGCGTCGGCATCGGCGCGCCGCTCGGCCTGTTCGCCGGCACCTACCTTGCCGAATACGGCCGCAACGACCGCCTGACCTCGGTGATCCGCTTCATCAACGACATCCTGCTCTCGGCGCCCTCGATCATCATCGGCCTGTTCATCTACGGCGCGGTGGTGGTGCCGATGCGTGGCTTCTCCGCGCTCGCGGGCGGCCTGGCGCTCGCCGTCATCGTGATCCCGGTCGTGCTGCGCACCACCGAGGACATGCTGCTGCTGGTGCCGAATCCGCTGCGTGAGGCGGCCTCGGCGCTGGGCCTGCCGCGCTCGCTGGTGATCAAGCGTATCGCATATCGTGCGGCTAGGTCCGGCCTCATCACCGGCGTGCTGCTCGCCACCGCCCGTGTCGCGGGCGAGACCGCGCCGCTGCTCTTCACCGCGCTGTCGAACCAGTTCTTCAGCCTCGGCCTGAACAAGACGATGGCCAACCTGCCTGTCACCATCAACAATTTCGTGCAGAGCCCCTACGCCTACTGGAAGCAGTTGGCGTGGAGCGGCGCCCTGCTCATCACCCTGACCGTGCTTGCCCTGAACATTGGCGCGCGCATCCTTGGCGCCGAGAGGACCGCAAAATGAGTGATCTTTCCGTATCGATGAGCGCGTCCGGGGGCCTTCCGCAGGCGCCGGTGCTGCCCGAGGCGCCCGCCAAGGTGACGGTGCGCAACCTCAACTTCTATTACGGCGAGCACCACGCGCTGAAGAACATCAACCTGACGCTCGGCGCCAACCGCGTCACGGCGTTCATCGGCCCGTCGGGCTGCGGCAAGTCGACCCTGCTGCGCATCTTCAACCGGATGTACGACCTCTATCCGGGCCAGCGCGCCACCGGCCAGCTGATGCTCGACCAAACCAACATCCTCGACCCCAAGCTCGACCTCAATCTGCTGCGCGCCCGGGTCGGCATGGTGTTCCAGAAGCCGACGCCGTTCCCGATGACGATCTACGAGAACATCGCTTTCGGCATCCGCCTCTACGAGAAGATCTCGAAGTCCGAGATGGACGACCGCGTCGAGAAGGCGCTGCGCGGCGGCGCCCTCTGGAACGAGGTCAAGGACAAGCTCAATGCTTCCGGCCTGTCGCTCTCCGGCGGCCAGCAGCAGCGCCTCTGCATCGCCCGCACCGTCGCGGTACGCCCCGAAGTCATCCTGTTCGACGAACCCTGCTCGGCGCTCGACCCGATCTCGACCGCCAAGGTCGAGGAGCTGATCCAGGAACTGTCCGAGAACTACACGATCGCGATCGTCACCCACAACATGCAGCAGGCCGCGCGCGTCTCCGACAAGACCGCCTTCATGTATCTCGGCGAGCTGATCGAGTTCGACGACACCAGCAAGATCTTCACGTCGCCGACCGACCGGCGCACGCAGGATTACATCACCGGCCGGTTCGGCTGAGGAGACGCGACATGGGTACCGAACATACCGCAAAGGCCTTCGACACCGACCTCCAGGAACTCACCCGCCTGGTCGCCGAGATGGGCGGCATCGCCGAGCGCATGATCGTCGATTCCGTCGACGCGCTGATCCGCCGCGACGTGCCGCTCGGCCAGCGCGTCGTCACCATCGACGCCGATCTCGACGCGCTGCAAAAGCGCATCGAGGAACGCGCGGTGCTCACCATCGCCCGCCGCCAGCCGATGGCGGTGGATCTGCGCGAGATCGTCGGCGCGATGCGCGTCGCGACCGACCTCGAGCGCATCGGCGACCTCGCCAAGAACATGGGCAAGCGCGTCGCCGCGCTCGAGACCGACTTCCATCCGCTCAAACTGTTCCGCGGCCTCGAGCACATGACCGACCTCGTGCAGCAGCAGGTCAAGTCCGTGCTGGACGCCTATGCCGCGCACGATCTGCCGGCAGCGATGGCGGTATGGAAGGGCGACGAGGAGGTCGACGCGATCTGCACCTCGTTGTTCCGCGAGCTCCTCACCTACATGATGGAGGATCCGCGCAACATCTCGTTCTGCATCCATTTGATGTTCTGCGCCAAGAACATCGAGCGGATCGGCGACCACGCTACCAACATCGCCGAGACCGTGTTCTACATGATCGAGGGCCAGGCGATCACCGACAAGCGGCCGAAGGGCGATATGACCACCTTCGCCACGACGATCCCGAATAGCTGAAGACCTAAGGAGCGACGACACCATGGGCGCACGCATTATGGTGGTTGAAGACGAGGAAGCCCTCACCGAGCTGCTTCGCTACAACCTCGAAGGCGACGGCTATGACGTCGAGACGGTCATGCGCGGCGACGACGCCGACACCCGCCTCAAGGAGCACATCCCCGATTTGATCGTGCTCGACTGGATGCTGCCGGGCCTGTCGGGCATCGAGCTGTGCAGGCGCCTGCGCACCCGGCCCGACACCAAGCAGCTGCCGATCATCATGCTCACCGCGCGCGGCGAGGAGAGCGAGCGGGTGCGGGGGCTCGCGACCGGCGCCGACGATTACATCGTCAAGCCGTTCTCGGTGCCGGAGCTGCTGGCACGCGTGAAGGGCTTGCTGCGGCGCGCCAGCCCCGAGCGGCTCGCCACCGTGCTGGCCTATGGCGACATCGAGCTCGACCGCGACAAGCGCCGCGTGGCGCGCTCGGGCCGGCCGATCGATCTCGGCCCGACCGAATATCGCCTGCTGGAGTTCTTCCTGGAGCATCCCGGCCGCGTATTCTCGCGCGAGCAGCTGCTCGACAGCGTCTGGGGGCGCGACATCTACATCGACGAGCGCACCGTCGACGTCCATATCGGCCGCCTGCGCAAGTTGCTCAATCTCGGCCGCGAGCAGGACCCGATCCGCACCGTCCGCGGCGCCGGCTACGCGCTGGACGATCGCTTCGCGAAGGCGGAGCAGGCGTAGGGGGTGGGAAGCTCTGGCGACACACACAGTGTCGTCCGGAGCGTAGCGCCGATCCGGGACCCACTCGCAGAAGGTGGTTTGGCGAAGACTCGGAGTGACCATCTCGAGCGGCAATTTCGCCCCGAGGTCATAGGTCCCTGCATTCGCAGGGACGACACCGAGTTGGTTGAGGCGCCGTCCTATGACGGCGCCATCCTTGCGGTCAATTAATCGGCTGACTTACCGCGGCCCCGGCTTCGCCGGTGCGCGCCGGCGGTCCGCCGCAGGCTGATACGCCACGCGCGAGTGCTGGGCGCAGTAGGGCAGGCCGGACAGCGCCTTGCCGCCGCAGAAGAAGAAGTCCGGGCTGGAGGGATCGCCGACCGGCCAGTGGCAGGTCGCCTCGTTCAGTTCGAGCAGCGACAGCCGCTGGCTCATCGGCACGACGTTGTCGTAGGTGACCGGTTCGGCCTCCACCTCGACCTCGAAGGCCTGGGCCAGCGCGGTGTTGCCGCGCGCGATCGGGCGGGTCACCCGCATCATGTGCTGTGCGGGGCGCGCCTTGCGCGGCCGGGGCGCGGCCGATGACGGGCTCTTGGCGCGGCCGGACAGACCGAGCCTGTGCACTTTGCCGATCACGGCATTGCGGGTCACATTGCCGAGCTCAGCTGCGATCTGGCTGGCCGAAAGCCCGGCCTCCCAGAGCTTCTTCAGCTGCTCGACGCGATCATCGGACCAGGTCAAAACCGTCATTGCACCCTTTCCCTCGCTGCGCGGCTGCCGTGCTGGCGCCCATGCGGCGATTGCTAAGCTTCGAAAAACCCGTGCTGCCAGAATCCCTTAAGGCTCGCCGGGCGCGTAACTGACGCCCGAACGTTTACGCCGGTACATGAGGGCACTTGAGATCAGAACCGCTGCACGAGATGTCGTATCTGACAATTCAAACGCTACAATATGGCGTGACTCCCGCGCAAGAGTCCGCCGACTCGCTTCCACATGTTCCGTGGTGAAAACCCGCAAAATCGGCACCGCAAGACTACGGATTCAGCGTTTCCCGAGGCTTTCCGGCGGCATTGACACCCGTCTTGCCAGGCATAAGATGGTCCCGCGTGCCGCCCTTAAAAGGCGGCACGTTTCGTTTTCCGGGCCGGTGGATGGTGCGTTGCGCAATGCACGCGTGCCACCGTCCGCAACATTCAAGTGACATCATGACCAACAGCGCAGCGCCGCATTTGCTCCCCGTTTTCGCCAGAGCCGACCTCGGCTTCGAGCGCGGCGAAGGCTGCTGGCTGATCGCGACCAATGGCGATCGCTATCTCGATTTCACCTCGGGCGTGGCCGTGAATGCGCTCGGCCATTGCCATCCGCATCTGATCAAGGCGCTGCAGGAGCAGGCGACCAGGCTCTGGCACATGTCGAACCTGTTCCAGAGCCCCGATGGCGAGAAGCTCGCCAACCGGCTCTGCAACGAGAGCTTTGCCGACTTCGTGTTCTTCTGCAATTCCGGCGCCGAGGCGCTCGAGGGCGTGATCAAGCTGGTGCGCCATCACCACTTCTCCAAGGGGCATCCGGAGCGCTACCGCATCATCACCTTCGAAGGCGCCTTTCACGGCCGCACGCTGGCGACGCTGGCTGCGACCGGCTCGGCAAAATATCTCGAAGGCTTCGGTCCGCCGATGGAAGGCTTCGACCAGGTGCCGCATGGCGACATCGAGGCCGTCAAGAAGGCGATCGGTCCGCACACCGCCGGCATCCTGATCGAGCCGATCCAGGGCGAGGGCGGCGTGCGCTCGGCAGCGCCTGGCTTCCTCAAGGCGCTGCGCCAGCTTTGCGACGAGAAGGGCCTGCTGCTCGCCTTCGACGAGGTGCAGACCGGCATGGGCCGCAGCGGCGATCTGTTCGCCTATCGCCGCACCGGCGTCACGCCGGACGTGATGTCGCTGGCCAAGGCGCTCGGCGGCGGCTTCCCGATCGGGGCCATTCTGGCGACTGCGGATGCGGCTGCCGGCATGGGGCCCGGTTCGCACGGCTCGACCTTCGGCGGCAATCCGCTGGCAATCTCGGCCGCCAACGCCGTGCTCGACGTCATGCTCGAGCCCGGCTTCTTCGACCACGTGCAGAGAATGTCGCTGCTTCTGAAGCAGAAGCTTGCCTCCGTGATCGACCGCTATCCCGATGTCGTCAGCGAAGTGCGCGGCGAGGGCCTGCTGATCGGTATCAAGGCCGTGGTGCCCTCCGGCGATCTCGTCGCGGCGCTGCGTCATGAAAAGCTGCTCACCGTCGGGGCCGGCGACAATGTCGTGCGTTTCCTGCCGCCGCTGATCGTGACCGAAGCCGAGATCGAGGACAGCGTCGGGCGGCTGGAGCGCGCCTGTTCCGCGATCTCGTCCAGCCAGACCGAGCGGGCGGCAAGCTGATGAGCAAGTCCCCCAATAAAACTCCGAAGCACTTTCTGGATATCAACGAGCTGCCGTTGTCGGAGCTCAAGCGCATGCTTGCAGCTTCGTCGGCGATGAAGGCGAAGCAGAAGGCGCAGCAGCCGGTGCGGCCGCTCGAAGGCAAGACGCTGGCGATGATTTTCGAGCGCCCGTCGACCCGGACACGCGTGTCGTTCGACGTCGCCATGCGCCAACTCGGCGGCGAGCCCATCATGCTCACCGGTGCCGAGATGCAGCTCGGGCGCGGCGAGACCATCGCCGATACCGCCCGCGTGCTGTCGCGCTATGTCGACGCCATCATGATCCGCATCCTCAATCACGATGCGCTGCTGGAGCTTGCGGAATATGCGACGGTGCCCGTCATCAACGGCCTGACGCGGCGTTCGCATCCTTGCCAGGTGATGGCCGACCTCATGACCTACGAGGAGCATCGTGGCCCGATCGAGGGCAAGACTGTGGCCTGGACTGGCGACGACAACAATGTGCTGGCGTCCTGGGCCCATGCCGCCGAGCGCTTCAAGTTCCAGCTCAACGTCGCTACCCCGCCGGAACTCGCGCCGAAGAAAGTCATGCGCGACTTCATCAAGGCGACCGGCGCGCCGATCATGCTCGGTACCGATCCGGAGGCCGCCGTGCGCGGCGCCGACTGTGTCGTCACCGACACCTGGGTGTCGATGGGCGACAAGGAAGGCGAGCACCGCCACAATGTGCTCAAGCCCTATCAGGTCAACGGCAAGCTGATGTCGCTGGCCAAGCCCGATGCGCTGTTCATGCACTGCCTGCCCGCCCATCGCGGCGAGGAGGTCACCGATGACGTGATCGACGGTCCGCAATCGGTCGTGTTCGACGAGGCCGAAAACCGCCTGCACGCGCAGAAGGGCATTCTGGCCTGGTGCTTCGACGCGGTGAAGTGATCTCATGGTGGGGCCGGGTTGATGGCTCCATTCTCCGCCGTCATCCCGGACAAGCGCCGCACGGCGGCGCGCAGATCCGGGATCCATAACCACAGGACGTCATTTGGCGATGACTCGGAGTTGTCATCGTGCGCAATAAAGTCATCCTGTGGTTATGGGTCCCGGGCTCGCGTGTTGCGCGCCCCGGGACGACGTCGAGTTTGGAGTGCCCCCCGCCCCCTTCCATTTCCGCCCTTGGACCCCAGATAACGCCCCATGGTTTCCCAATCCCCTGAGATGAAAGCCGGCCCTGAGGGTCCGGTTCGCGCGCCATCAGCGGTTCCGATCGATGACGCCGTGTTGCCCTACGAGGTCGACGCGCTCGACGTGCGCGGGCGCCTGGTGCGGCTTGGCCCGGCGCTCGACGAAATCCTGACCAAGCATGATTATCCCGCGCCGGTCGGCAAGCTGCTCGGCGAGGCCATCGTGCTGACGACGCTGCTCGGCTCTGCGCTGAAATTCGAGGGACGCTTCATCCTGCAGGCGCAGACCGACGGTCCGGTGTCGTTCCTGGTGGTGGACTATCAGGCGCCGGATCGCCTGCGCGCCTATGCGCGCTTCGACGCCGCGCGCCTCGGCGATGCCCAAAAATCCGGAATGGATTCCGGCGCGCTGCTCGGTCGCGGTCATCTCGCCATGACCATCGACCAGGGCCCCGACATGAGCCGCTACCAGGGTCTGGTCGCGCTCGACGGCGGCAGCCTGGAAGACGCCGCCCACGAATATTTCCTGCGCTCCGAGCAGATCCCGACCAAGGTGCGTCTCGCGGTCGGTGAGGAGTGGCGCTCGAACGACGGCGGCAAGCATCGCTGGCGCGCCGGCGGCATGCTGATGCAGTTTCTGCCGAAGGCGCCGGAGCGCGCGCGGCAGGCCGATCTGCATCCCGGCGATGCCCCCGATGGCGTCGAGGTGCACAGCGTCGCGGAAGACGATGCCTGGGTCGAGGCGCGCTCGCTGATCGAGACCGTCGAGGACGTCGAGCTGATCGATCCCGAGCTCTCCGGCGAGCGGCTGCTGTTCCGCCTGTTCCACGAGCGCGGCGTGCGCGTGTTCAATCCGATGGTCCTCAAGGCGCAATGCTCCTGCTCGCGCGATGCGGTCGCCTCCATGCTGAAGAGCTTCTCGCCCGACGACCGCGCGGCGATGGTGAAGGACGACAAGGTCGTCGTCACCTGCGAATTCTGCAGCTCGGTGTACGATTTCACGCCGGACGAGGCGGGCGTCGAGGACGCGTAGCGAGCTCTCGTAGGGTGGGCAAAGGCGCACTTGCGCCGTGCCCACGATCCCTCGATGACGGTAAAAAACGTGGGCACGCTTCGCTTTGCCCACCCTACGGCAACTGCCTGTGTTGGCCTCTGTCAATCCACGCGCTCGAAAATATTTCACTTTACCGAAATTCGGTTTCGGCGTATGTGTCGCTCATCCCGGCTCACCAAGAGGGGCGACGTGAAGTCGTCATGTTCGCGAGCCAGGCTTGCGGTGGACGCGGCAGCGTCGGCATGAGAGGCGCGGGCAGGGCGGGTAGTCCCTGTGAGCCCGAGGCCACGTGCGGACGACGGCGCTGTCAGGCTTCGTCTCGCTCGTAAGTTTCCGGCTCCGTCGACAGGGCTGGAAAAACTGCGGCGACATGGCGGGCCGTGCGTACGGCAAAACCGTGTGGTCCTGGCCGTCGTTGCCACGGTCAAGTCTTTCGCGAAGGTGCGAGCGAGCCCAACCGGGCAGACTGCATCATCCAAATTCGCGGGGCGAGGGAGGCCAGAAGGAATGGTCGGCTCCCGGGAGATCACGGCATAAGCCGTCCAGCCATCGCGCAGGGAAGGCCGAGTGATCGGCGACACCTGTATGCTGCTGTGCGGTTCTTTCTGCGCGTGCCTTTCGCGCAGCGGACCGCGGGTGCCAGCCGGCACCCGGCCTTCCCTGCGCCCTCTTGGATCGGAGGGTGGAGCGACGAAGCAAAGCTCGGGCGAAACGCGCCGCGAGAACGAGAAGGCATGTCTGCAAGAGAGATGTAGACGAAAGAGCGATGCCGCTGCGTCATACTCCGTCATTGCGAGCGCAGCGAAGCAATCCAGAATCCATCCGCGGAGGGATTCTGGATTGCTTCGTCGCAAGGGCTCCCCGCAATGACGGCTGAGGGAGCGCGGCCCATATTGCTGCGTCGTGCCGTGCCGCTCTGGGGCCCGGCTCTGCGCCCGCAACGCCGACGGCGTTGCAGCTTGTCTGGGACATGAGCGCGCCGCCCCTAGTTCAACACCCGCTTGTTGTCAGGGCTGTCCAGCGAAAACGCCGGCACGTCGATCTCGAAGCGCTCGCCGCTTTCGCTGACCATCTGGTAGCGGCCGGTCATGAAGCCGGAGGCGGTCGAGAGCGGGACGCCCGAGGTGTATTCGAAGCGCTCGCCGGGGGCGAGCGTCGGCTGCTCGCCGACCACGCCTTCGCCCCTGACCTCCTGCTGGCGGCCGGAGGCGTCGGTGATGATCCAGTGCCGCGTCTTCAGCTGCACGGTCTCCTCGCCCGAATTTGTGATGACGATGGTGTAGGACCAGAAATAGCGGGAACGGTCGGCCGAGGACTGTTCCGGAACAAAGTTCGGCTCGACGGTTACTTCAATCTGGCGGGTCACGGCGCGGTACATGGCTGCTACCATATCGAAATCCGGCTCCGGAACCAAACCCCTGAGGCGGCTTTCGCGACATCGTCCCGCCAGAATTCGAAGGGTAGGACACCCCGAGGGAAATACCCCCGGAGGGGTTCGAGCCCTTCCGTGACCCGGCCGCTTTGCGAGACGACGACCGGACCGGTACACTCCTCGAGACGTCGCGATTTGCCGAAGGGTATTTGGCCCCCGATGACCATTGCCGACCAAGTGACGGGATCGACGATCGCGGGAACCGCCAACCCTGCAGACGTCAAGCCTGCAGACGTCAAGCCTGCAGACAGCGCGGCCGTGGGCAGCAAGCCCGCTGGGTCGAAGCCGCGCGCCAGGGCGCCGGCCATCACGCTGCCCGCCATCGGCGAGCGCGAGCTCCGGCTCGACCTGTTCCGTGGGTTGGCGCTGTGGCTGATCTTCATCGACCATCTGCCGGCCAGCCTGCTGACCTGGCTGACGATCCGCAATTACGGCCTCAGCGACGCTACCGAAATCTTCATCTTCATCTCCGGCTACACCGCCGCCTTCGTCTACGGAAGGGCGATGCTGGAGAGCGGCGTCGTCATCGCCACCGCGCGCATCCTGCGCCGGGTCTGGCAGATCTACGTCGCCCACGTCTTCCTGTTCACGATCTTCCTCGCCGAGATCTCCTACGTCGCGACCCGCTTCGAGAACCCGCTCTACACCGAAGAGATGGGGATCATGGATTTCCTCAAGCAGCCCGACGTCACCATCGTGCAGGCGCTGCTCTTGCGCTTCCGTCCCGTCAACATGGACGTGCTGCCGCTCTACATCGTGTTGATGCTCGCGCTGCCGCTGATCCTGTGGCTGATGAAATGGCGGCCGGACGTCACGCTCGGCCTCTCGGTCCTGCTCTATGCAGCAACCTGGGAGTTCGACCTCTATCTCTCGGCCTATCCGAACGGCTTCTGGGCCTTCAATCCCTTCGCCTGGCAATTGCTGTTCGTGTTCGGGGCATGGTGCGCGCTCGGGGGAGCGCGGCGCATGTCGCGCGTTCTGGCGTCGTCGGTGACGATGTGGATCTCGATCGCCTACCTTGTCGCGGCCTTCTACGTGACGCTGACCTGGTACGTGCCCCAGCTGTCGCACCTTATGCCTAAGTTGATCGAGCAATGGATGTATCCGATCGACAAGACCAATCTCGACGTGTTGCGCTTCACGCATTTCCTGGCGCTGGCCGCGCTCACCGTGCGCTTCCTGCCCCGGGACTGGCCGGGCTTGAAATCGCGCTGGCTGCGCCCATTGATTCTATGTGGGCAGCATTCCCTGGAGATCTTCTGCCTCGGCGTCTTCCTGGCCTTCGCCGGCCATTTCATTCTCGCCGAGGTCTCCGGCGGGGCAGCCATGCATGCGCTGATTAGTCTCTCCGGGGTCCTGATCATGTGGGGCGTGGCCTGGGTGATTTCGTGGTACAAGCGCGTGGCTGACAAGAGCGGTGCGAAAACCAAGAACGCCGTCGGCAACGCCGATCTGGCGGGAGGGGGCTGATGAAGGCGAAGGTTCTCCTGAGCCTGGTCCTGTTATGCGGTGGCCTCGCCGTGCCTGTGGCGCGCGCGGAGGATGCTGCTGCGCCTGCCGCCGCGCCCGCGGCGTGCGAGCTGCCGTCCTATCTCCTCAACAGCGAAAGCCAGCTCCCCAAGGTCGCCGAAGCCGTCAAGGCCGGTAAGCCGCTCGAGATCCTGGTCATCGGCAGCCGCTCGACCACGATTCCGGCGTCGGAGAGCAGCTCCTATCCGGCGCGCATGGAGGCGATCCTGAAGGAAAAGCTGCCGCCGTCGGAGGCGGTGCACGTCTCCGTAGAAATACAGAGCAAGAAGACGGCAGAGGAGGCCGCCTCGACCTTCGTTAAGCTGATGGAAGCAAAAACGCCTACTTTAGTGGTCTGGCAAACCGGGACCGTGGATGCCATCCGATCCATCGATCCCGACGAGTTTCGCAGCGCCGTTACCGACGGGGTTATTGCGCTGCAAAAGGCAGGGGCCGACGTCGTTCTGATGAATTTGCAATACAGCCCACGTACCGAGACGATGATCTCGGCGCAGCCCTTTCTCGATAATATGCGCGTTGTGGCGCAGGAGCATGATATTCCGCTGTTCGACCGCTTCACGATCATGCGGCAGTGGAATGATCAGGGTCAGTTCGACCTGTTCAGCCCGACCCGCGGGCCCGAGCTGGCGAAGCAAGTCCATGATTGCCTTGGCCGGGCGTTGGCACAGTTCGTGATCGACGCAGCCCATCTGGGGTCGGTCCAGCAGTAGAATTGAGGTCTAGCGTTAATGAGTTCTCTCCGCCCTTTTTGCCTTACGGCATGGCTGGCCGCGCCTGCAGCAGCAGTGCTCTTGTTGCTGGCACCGGCCGCGCATGCGCAGACCCAGGCCGCGCAGGCGGCGCCCACACCGGCGCAGTCGTCTGATCCCGCGCCCGCTTCACCCTCGCAGACCACCATCGCCGCAAGGTCACAAGAGCAGCGCGGCGTCACCTCACGCGCCATCGACAAAGTGAAAGAGGTGGCCAAATCCGCCGCCGATATTTTCAGCCGCGTGCCGTGCCTGCCGCCGAAGGGCGGTTCGAAGGCGATGGGCTCGCTGCCGCATGTCGCGGGCAAGCTCGTCGCGGGCAAGCCCGTCGTCATCGTCGCGTTCGGCTCGTCGTCGACCGCGGGCTTCGGCGCAAGCTCGCCGGAGTTCAACTATCCGAACCGTCTCGCCGCGCAATTGCGCCGGCACTATCCGACCGCCGACATCACCGTCGTCAATGCCGGCGTCGGCGGCGAGGACGCGCCTGAGATGATGAAGCGACTGCAGACGCAGGTGATCGACGTGCACCCGGATCTCGTGATCTGGCAGGTCGGCACCAATGCGGTGCTGCGCAATCTCGATCCCGGCGACACCGCGAAGATGGTCGAGGACGGCATCGGCCGCATTCAGGCCGCCGGCGATGCCGACATCGTGCTGGTCGATCCGCAATATTCACCGGCCGTCAACCAGCGCAAGGAGAGCGCCGGCAAGATGGTGAATCTGCTCGGCAAGGTTGCCGAGCTGCGCCATGTCGGCATCTTCCCGCGCTTCGAGGTCATGCGCGATTGGCACGAGAACCAGGCGATCCCGGTCGAGAGCTTCGTCATCGCCGACGGTCTGCACATGAACGATTGGGGCTACGCCTGCTTCGCCCAGTTGCTCGGCGACGACATCATCCGCTCCGTCGGCCAGATCAAGCTCGGCGTGAACGTGCCGGCGGACGTGCAGACATATCGGCCGATGTGAGACGGTGCCGTAGGGTGGGCAAAGGCGCGCCCTTCGCGCGCCGTGCCCACGATCTCGTCGTTGTCATCGAGAATGGTGGGCACGGCGCAAGCGCGCCTTTGCCCACCCTACCAGACCTTCCCCCTCTCACGCCTTCTCCAGCGCCGCCGTCAGATCCTCGATCAGATCATCGGCATGCTCCAGCCCCGCCGAGAAGCGGATGAAACCTTCGCTGATGCCGAGCGCGGCGCGGTCCTCCGGCTTCAGGCGCTGATGCGTCGTGGTCGCCGGATGGGTGACGAGGCTCTTGGCGTCGCCGAGATTGTTGGAGATCTTCGCAAGCTTCAATTCATTGAGCACGCGGAACGCGGCCTGCTTGCCGCCCTTGACCTCGAAGCCGACCAGCGTCGAGCCGCCGCGCATCTGCTTCTTCACCAGGGCTGCCTGCGGATGATCGGCGCGGCCCGGGAACACCAGCCGCGAGATCTTCGGATGGCTCGCCAGCACGTCGGCGATGCGCGCGGCAGTCTCGGTCTGCGCGCGCACGCGCACGCCCAGCGTCTCGAGACCCTTGAGCAGGACCCAGGCGTTGAACGGCGAGATCGACGGGCCGGTCTGGCGCATGAAATTGTGGATATGCTCGGCGATGAAGGCCTCCGAGGACAGGATGATGCCGCCGAGGCAGCGGCCCTGGCCGTCGATGTGCTTGGTCGCGGAATAGACCACGACGTCGGCGCCGAGCGCGAGCGGGCTCTGCCAGATCGGCGTCGCGAACACGTTGTCGACGACGAGCCGCGCGCCGGCCTTGTGCGCGATCTCGGCAATCCCGGGAATGTCGAGCACGTCGAGCGTCGGGTTGGTCGGGCTCTCCAGGAAGAACGTCTTGGTGTTGGGCCTCACCGCGCGTTGCCATTCGTCGAGATTGGCGCCGTCGACCAGCGTGGTCTCGATGCCGTAGCGCGGCAGCAGGTCCTGCACGACGTAGAGGCACGAGCCGAACAGCGCGCGGGAGGCGACCAGATGATCGCCCGCCTTGAGCGGCGCCAGGATCGCGGTTGTCACCGCGGCCATGCCGGTTGCGGCCGAGCGGGCGGCTTCGGCGCCTTCGAGCTCGATCATGCGGCGCTCGAACATCGCGATGGTGGGATTGGAATAGCGCGAATAGATGAAGCCCGGATCCTCGCCCTTGAACCGCGCTTCGCATTGCTCGGCGGTGTCGTAGACATAGCCCTGGGTCAGGAACAGCGCCTCCGACGTCTCGCCATATTGCGAACGCAGGGTGCCGGAATGGACCAGGCGGGTTTCGGGACGGTAGTGGGCGGTCGACTTCGACATAGGTACCTCCGACATGACCGTCTCGTCGAAAACGGTCACAAAAAACCGGCCTGGATATAACCACGGGCCGGGATCACAGAGGTCCCCGGCCTGTTTAGCGACTTATTTAACGTGGCTGCAAGCCGGCCGGCTCAAATCACCACGGGATAAGTGATGCTCATATTCCGCAATGCCCTTTCCGTCAAGGCGTCCATCGGATAGCCGTAAAAGACTTGTATTTCCGGCATGTCCGGATGCATCTGACCCCCGATGAGGACCCCCGGTTGACGTTCACGGTCGCGCCCGACGCCAATGGTATCCTGCCCGACCGCATGATCGCGGCGATGGCGGCGGCAGGCCTCATCCTGCCCGCCTATGATTTCGTCGAGAGCCAGATCCAGCCGGCGAGCCTCGATCTGCGTCTCGGCGACATTGCCTATCGCGTCCGCGCCAGCTTCCTGCCCGGTCCCGGCGCCACCGTCGCCGAGCGCATCGACGAATTGAAGCTGCACGAATTCAGCCTCGCCGACGGCGCCGTGCTTGAAACCAACTGCGTCTACATCGTGCCGCTGCTGGAGAGCCTCGCGCTGCCGCCGGAGATCGTCGCGGCCGCGAACCCGAAGAGCTCCACCGGCCGGCTTGACGTCTTCACCCGCGTGATCGCTGACGGCACCCGCCGCTTCGACATGATCGGCGCCGGCTATCACGGCCCGCTCTATGCCGAGATCAGCCCGAAGACGTTTCCGGTGCTGGTCAGCGAGGGCTCGCGTCTCAGCCAGGTGCGCTTCCGCACCGGCGACGCCATCCTCAATCCCGACGAACTCGATGGCTTGCATGCCGCAGAGCGTCTCGTCGACATCGACGATGCCGATCTCTCCGGCGGCGTCGCCGTCTCCGTCGATCTCTCCGGCGAGAAGGCGAACGGCTTCGTCGGTTACCGCGCCAAGCGGCACACCGGCGTTATCGACGTCGATCGCCGCGCCGGCTATTCCGTCGAGGACTTCTGGGAGCCGATCTCGGCCCGTCCCGACGGCAGCCTGATCCTCGATCCCGGCGAGTTCTACATCCTGGCCTCGAAGGAAGCCGTGCAGGTGCCGCCCGACTACGCCGCGGAGATGGTGCCGTTCGATCCGCTGGTCGGCGAATTCCGCGTGCACTATGCCGGATTCTTCGATCCCGGCTTCGGCTATGCCGGCGCTGGCGGATTGGGATCGCGCGCCGTGCTGGAAGTGCGCTCGCGCGAAGTGCCGTTCATTCTCGAGCACGGCCAGATCGTCGGCCGCCTCGTCTACGAGAAGATGCTGGCCCGTCCCGACGCGATGTACGGTCAGCGCATCGGCTCCAACTACCAGGCCCAGGGCCTCAAACTATCGAAGCATTTCCGGGTGTAGCCCGATCCTGTAGCCCAGATGGAGCGCAAGCGAAATCAGGCTACGAGGTGGTGACATGACCGACCCATCCGAACTCGACGCAAAGATCGCCGAAGACGTCGCGGATGCGCTGATCTATTCGGATCGCTCCGGCACGATCATGCGGTGGAATCGTGCAGCGGCGGCGCTGTTCGGCTTCTCGGCCACGGAAGCGCTCGGCCAGAATCTCGACCTGATCATTCCCGAGCATCTGCGTGCCGCGCACTGGAAAGGCTTTGAAGCTGCGCTGGCCAGCGGCGCGATGAAGCTTGCGGGCAGGCCGACGCTGACCCGCGCGCTGCACAAGAGCGGACGCAAGCTCTACATCGAGATGACATTCGCATTGGTGCGGGATTCCGGCGGCAACGTGCTGGGATCGGTGGCGATGGCGCGTGACGTCACCGAACGGGTCGAGCGCGAGCGCGCAGCCAAGGCGCCGCCGCAAACTTCGTGATGCGGAATTGGCGGGCGGCCGCGCAGGGCGCTCTGCACGGGCGTCATGTTGCTTGCCGGAAGGCGCGGTGACACACTCGATCGCAACAACGATCGGGAGCGAACATGACCGCCGCATCAGATCTCGCGCAGGAAGCCCAATGGAAGCGCTGGCGCGCGGTCGCCGATCTCTATCACGCTTACTTCACCGGCCTCATCCTCACCGTCGTCACGCGGCGCGGCACCGCGGACGCCGCCGAGTTCGTCTTCCGCGTGTTCCGCCGGCAGCAGCAGGAGCGCTTCCTGCCGGGCTTGCGGAAGCTCGGGATCGATCATCTGCCGCCGGCGGTGGCGGCCGCGCAATATCACTATCTCTCCAACTGGATCGGCGGCGTGCATGTCGAATACATGTATGAGAGCGACACCAAGGCCTGGATCCGCTATCCGCCGCCGCGCTGGATCTGGAAAGGCACCGCGATCTGCGGCGTTCCGGGCGAGGTGAGCCGTGCGATGCTGCGCGGATGGCACGCCAATAACGGCGTCGCGCTCGGCGATCTCAGGCTCGGTTTCGTCTGCACCAAGCAGAGCGTCGACGGCCAGGACGGACTGGAAGGCTATTATTGCCAATACGACCATCCGCTCGAGCTGGACCAGCGGCTCGTGTTCGCGCGCCACCTCGAAGCGCCGCTGTTCGATGCCAAGACTGCGCCGACTTTGCCGGTCGCGAGCTGGCCGAAGCCGCGGCTGGAGAAAGCCTATCGCAACTACGCGATGGAATATGTCCGCACCGCCGCGCCCGTCATGGTGCAGCTGTTCGGACCGGAGGATGCGAGCTATCTCCTGCACCTCACCGGCAAGCTGATCGGCATGCAATATTTCGACGAGGTCGCTGCCGCACTGGCGATGAGCCGCGGCGGTGCAAATGAATTCACCGCGTTCCTGAATGCGCTGCTCGCCGCGCAGGACGACGCGGCCGAGACCACGCAATCCGAAGGCACGTTCGAACTCCGCCAGCAGAGCTGGAAGCTGATGGACGGCGTCGCCGACTATCACCCCGCCTGCGCCAGGGTGCTGGAGGGATTGTTCGCAGGCCTCGCTGCGGGATGTGGGCGGCACATCGGCGTGCATTTGCGCCCGACGACAGGAGGGCGGCCGCCGCTGGTGTGGACGATCGGGTAAATTCCCCCCCATCGAAATGCGCTGCCGCAGGGCACGCCTGCAACTGGCGCAGGAGGAATCGCCCCGCGCCGTGCTAACAAGCCTCTCGCCGCGCCCTCTGCGCGAAGAAAATAATTGGCACACCTAGGCATTGCCGCGCCGCAGATGGGGCTCCGCCCCGGGGGAGGACATGTCCGACATCGCCGAAATCCCGGTCGATGAACAAGAGCGTCCGCTGCCGCCGCCCCCACCCCCGGTGCGGAGCGCGCTGACGGACGGGCCGATCCTGCGTACGCTGTTGTCGCTCGCCTGGCCCAACGTGATCGCGCTCTCGGCCGGCACCTGCACGGTGATCGCGGAGACCTCCTATATCGGCCGGCTCGGCGTCGAGGCGCTGGCGGCGATGGCGCTCGTGTTCCCGACCATCATCCTCACCATGACGATGTCGGGCGGCGCGATGGGCGGCGCGGTGGCTTCCGCCATTGCTCGCGCGCTCGGCGCCGGCGACCACGAGCGCGCCGGCACCCTCGCCGCGCATGCGATCCTGATCGGCATCAGCTTCGGCCTCGTCTTCATGCTGGGCATGCTGATCTTCGGGCCGCGTGTGCTGGAAATGCTCGGCGGCCGCGGCGACGTGCTCACGCACGCGATTGCCTACACACAGGTGTTCTTTGGCGGCGCCGTGCTGCCCTGGCTGCTCAACACCATGGCCGGCGTGCTGCGCGGCACCGGCAACATGAAGCTGCCGTCGTTCCTGATCCTCAACTCCGCGGCCTGGCAGATCGTGCTCGGCGGCACGCTTGGGCTCGGGCTCGGGCCGGTGCCGCAGTTCGGCATGCGCGGCGTCGCGGCCGGCGCGCTGATCGCCTATTGCATGAACATCGGCATCATGGGCTGGTACCTGTTCTCCGGCCGCGCCCGGGTGACACCGAAGCTGCGCGGCTTGCGGATTCAATGGGCGATGTTTTTCGACATCCTGAAGGTCGGCGCCATCGCATGCTTCTCGCCGCTGCAATCGGTGCTGACGATCTCGATCTTCACCCACATGCTGGCGAAGTTCGGCACCGCGATCCTCGCCGGCTACGGCATCGGCGCGCGGCTGGAATTCCTGCTGACCTCGATCGCGTTCTCGTTCGGCATCGCCTCGGTGCCGATGGTCGGCATGGCGATCGGCGCCGGCCGCATCGCGCGCGCGCGGCGCATCGCGTGGATCGCGGGTGCGAGCGCCTTCGTGGCCGTCGGGGCGCCCGCGTGCCTCGTCGCGATGTTCCCCGATCTCTGGGTCAACATCTTCACGGACAGCGCGACGGTGCGCGCCGCCAGCCATCAATATTTGTCGACGGTCGCGCCATTCTACGCTTTCATCGGGCTCGCCTCGACGATGTATTTCTCCTCGCAAGGCGCGGCCAAGGTGATTGGGCCGGTGCTGGCGCAGACGGCGCGGCTGGTCTACATCTCGGCGGCCGGCTGGTGGTTGACCACCCACGAGGCCACCGCGCAGAGCTATTTCTGGCTGGCCGCGAGTTCGATGGTCCTGCTCGGCCTGCTCTCATCTTCCAGCGTGGTGCTGACGCGCTGGGGGCCGCGCGCGAGCAAGCCTGCGGTCAGGCCGGCGCTTTCAGGCGCAGCCGATTAGCGATGCCTGTGGCGGCGATGGCCGCTGCCGCCGACATTGGCGAGCCGCATCAGTTGCGGGATCATCGCCATCATGTCGCCGCCACTGGAGCCGCCGATCATGCCCATGATGTCGCCGCCACCAACACCGCCATAACCGGCCGGCATGGGGCCGCCACCCGTCGGGGCGTAGCCGCCGTAATTGGGTGCGCCGAAGCCGCCGCCGAGCGTGCTGGCGCCGAGGCCACCGCCGCTCATCATGCCACCAAGTCCACCGCCGCCATTCTCCATCATGCGGCTCATCATGGGGCCCATGGTCTGCATCATCATGGCGAAGCGGCGCTTGCCCATCTTCGCCTTCATCATCTCCAGCATCGGCGCCATCTGGGTCATCATGTCCTCGCCGCCGACACCTCCGCCGCCGAGGAACTGCGCCTTCGCCGGCGAGCTCGCGACTGAAAACAGCAGCAGCACGGCGGCCGCTTGGCAAATCACTCTGTCCGCACCTCTCATGGCATGCTCCTCGCGCGCGTGGCGCCGCCGGGAGAGCGGAGCCGAACGGACGCACGCCGCGATGGTTACGGCTGGCGAGGGCGGAGCTCTGTGAGAAAACTCACAGAAGCGCAGCGCGTCGACCGCGGCTAGGCTGCAGCCGGCGGAAACGCTTTAAGCATCGCAACGACGGCCTCCTTGGTCTGTCCCTCGACATAGGCTGCAAGCTCGTTCGGCAGCATGTCGATGATCCACACCAAGCGGCTTCTCCGCTCGCCGTCGGCGATCACCTGCACCGAGGCGCTGTAATGCTTCAGCCGCTCGTTGTTGATGGCATAGACGAGGCGCTGCCGCGCGTCGTCGCAATCGACCAGGATCTCGCGCGCCACCGAGCCGTTGGCGAAGGTGACGATACGCGCATTGCCGTCGAGCGTGCAGGCGGTGACGAAGCCGGGCGCCAGCCGCTCATGCAGCGCGCCGAAATCGCGCACCGCATTCCAGACGTGGTGCGCGGAAGCGTTAAGAGGAATGTCGTTGTGGATGGAGGCCATGGAGATGTCCTTGACTACGATAGGTCGGCGCTACAACCCCGTCATTGCGCGCGCAGCGAAGCAATCCAGGAATGGTTCTGCGGAGGCAGTCTGGATTGCTTCGCTGCGCTCGCAATGACGAGGAGGGTGCTCAGCTACAGACCGCCTCGACATTGTTGCCGCGGGGTCGATCAAAAACGCCGCGTAATAGGTCGGGCTGTAATCCTTGCGCGGCCCGGCGCCGCCATTGTCGCGGCCGCCGCTCTTCAGGCCTTCGCTGTGAAATGCCTTGACCGCGTCATGATCTCCGGCGCGGAACGCAATGTGCGCGCCGTCGGCCTTGCGGCCCTTGTTGAGGTGCAGCCACAGCGCCGGCTCGCCCTTCGGCCCGAAGCCGGCATAACCGTCGCCGCTGGAGCACAGGACGTAACCGAGCGGCGCCAGCACCGCGGTGTAGAAGCGTGTCGCGGCGTCGAGATCGGCAACGCGAAGCCCGATGTGGTCGTACATGGTCGTCTCCATCTGCAAAACGCGCCGAAAATGGCGCGCGCCGGAGGCGACCCTAGTCGGGGTGAGGTGGGCCGCTCTTGGAGAATCTTGCGCCCGGCGCCGCTTAGTTCGCCGGGGCCTCCGACTGCCAACGGATCACCCGTTTCAGGTGATAGACGTGAACCCACATGTTCGTTCCGATCACGCTGACCGTTGCGACGATCAGCGCCGTGAGCTTCTGAGGGTCGTGCTGGGCGAGAATGAGCAGGAACGCGGACAGCGCCGCCGTGATGCCGAAGCTGAACCAGAGCCCGATGAGACGTGGTGCAAACCAGGCCGGCTGACCGTCGGTGCCCCACTGCATCGGAATCCTGCGCGAAGTGATCTGGCGGCCATAATAGACGGCACAGCCGGCGATGAAGGCAAGACCGACGGCAAGCGCGATCAATGTGGCCGCAATCACATCACCCGGGGCACTGTTCATCTGCCGGTTCGCCGCCTCGAAGGAGCGTTGATTCGCCCGCTGGTTGTAATATCGCGCGACGTCCCGCAAGCCCAGCGCGGCGCATCCGTCTGGTCAACAGACTGTTACCCGCAAATGCGGCCGACCTGTCTCAGTTGAGGACGAGGCGTTCGGCGAGAATGCTGCGCTCCCCCTTCGAGGCCTGGCGGAACTTGGTTGGCGATACGCCGGCAGCGCGGTGGAAGGTGCGGACGAAATTGGAGAGATCGCCGAAGCCGACGTCATAGGCGACATCGGTGACCGCGATGTCGTCATCCGTGAGCAGCCGCGCGGCGTGGCGCAATCGCGAACGCACCAGATATTGATGCGGGGTGACACCGAGCACGCTCGAGAACAGCCGCAGGAAGTGGAATGGGCTGAGGCCCGTCTGCTTTGCCGCCTGTTCGAGATCGACCTCTTCATGCGAGTTATCGTCGATCCATAGCGCGGCCTCGACCGCGCGGCGGCGGTCGCGCGCGGTGGGTGTGGCCGGCTTGCGCGCCTTGCCCGACACGACGTCAACGAAACGGCCGGCCAGGATCTGGCCGACTTCGTCGAGGCCGATGTCGCTGTTGCCATTTGCCGCCGTCTGGGCGAGCTCGCCCAGCACCATCAATTCCGGCAGCGGCGGCGTGGCGCCGACCTGCCAGGTCTCGCGCCGCCCGCCGAGGGCGTCGACCAGGTCCGCGCCGAGGAAGAACGACAGGCAGACATCGCCGCTGACATGCTCATGCGTGCAGGTGTATTCCTCGCCGGGCGCGCCGACCAGCATCGAGCCCGCCACCAGCTCGAAGAAGCCGGCGCGGCAATGGCAGCCAAAGCTGCCCGAGCGGACATAGGCGATGGAATGCCCGGTGCGGCATTCGGCAAACGGCGCGTCATCCGGCCCCGCATCGCAGCGAAACTCGGAGACGGTCATCGAGGGTGTATTCAGCAGCGTGGTTGCGTCCATGCCACCTATCTAGGTGGACGGCCTCGGCGGAGCAACGGGCAGCAGCACCTCGAACAGCGTCTTGCTGGCGACGGGATGGGCGCCTTCCAGCGCCAGCAGCCGCCGTTTGGAGATCACTCCGCCGTAAGGCGAGAGCCGGTCGGCGTAATTGTCGGCCTCGAGCAGGCGGTGGCAGGGCACGATCAGCATGTAGGGATTCCTGGCGATCGCCTGCGCCACCGAGTGAGCCGCACCTGAAGCGCCCAGCGTCTTGGCGACTTCGTGATAGGTCCGCGTCTCCCCGCGCGGAATGGAGCATGCGAACTCGTAGACGCGCCGGTTGAAGCCGGGCACGCCGCCGGCATCCAGGCTGACCTCGGAAAAATCGGGATCGTTGCCCTGCAGCAGGCTCACGATGCCGTCGATCGCAAGTTCGGCATTGTCGGAGGGACGCTGCTCGCGCGCTTCGGGATGGACCGCAAAGATGCGGCGGCGGGTGTCGATCTCCCGCGCCTCCGGCAATTGCACGGCGACCACGCCGGTGCCGCTCCAGATGATGCCGCAGCGCCCGATCGCCGTGTCGAATATCGAATAGCCGCGCCCCACCATGCACACGCCCCACTCAGTGCACGTCTCTCCCCAGACAGGAGATCATAACACCGCCACAATCCGGCGCACCTGGAATCTTACCCAAAACTTAAGGAGCGTCAGGCCGGCCGCGCCAAACCGCTTGGCGGGAGGCGCCGTCTCGGCTAATCAAGACGGGCGCGCGAGCCGCGCATAAGCGGGCGTAGTTCAATGGTAGAACGGCAGCTTCCCAAGCTGCATACGAGGGTTCGATTCCCTTCGCCCGCTCCAAGTTTTCGGCTCGGCCGGTCCGCGTAATGTGCTACGCTGGAGCCATGGTCAGGACGCTCGAACAAGCCCTCGCGCAAATTCCCCAGCTGCCGCCCGCCGATCAGGAAGCGATCGACCGCAAATTGCTTTCGCATGTCGAAAAGCTCAACGCTCTTCGGTCTGAAATCGACCGCGGGCTCCATTCGCTCGATGCAGGCAAGGGTGTGACTCTGCATCTGGAAGAGTTTTTGCGCGAAAAGAACTCACGACATGGTGGAGCATAAACTTCCGGTCCTTTGGTCGCCGGAAGCGCTCGCCGATTTTGATCGGCTCTGGGACTACTACGCCGAGGTGGCAGGGGCTGGGACCGCCGACAGGATCTTGCGCCAGATCGGGAAAGCCGTCGCGCTAATCGAGGATTTCCCCCTCGCGGGACGGGCGCGCGACGAAATCCGCTCCGGCCTGCGTTCGCTGGCGGTTACTCCGTAAATTGTCTTTTATCGTTTGAGGGCTGACCCAGCCGAGATCGTTCGCGTGCTCGACGGCAGGCAGGACATTGAGGCAATTTTTTCGCACGCCGACAATAGTTAACAGAGCGACCGCGCGGAAAACGTCCTTGTCCGCCCACTCCGAACATTCCAACGAGCGGCCGTCGGCAAAACTGGCAGCGCGCTCGGGCGTCAGCCGGGCCATGATCGGGCGGGTGGAGCGGGCACAGGGCAGCGCGACCGCATCGCTGCTCGGCAGGCTCTGCTCCGCGCTCGACGTGTCGCTCAGCGATGTCGTCGCGAACTGGCGCGATCTCAACAACGGTTATCGCCGCCGGCACGCCTCACCGATGGATGCGGCGAGCGGCATCGAGATCATCGTCGTTGATCTGCCGGCTGGCACGCGGGTGCCGGACCGCCCCTAGGGCCGCAACCCCTTCACCCAGCAGTTGCTGATGCTGGAGGGGATGATCGCCGTGCACATCGACGCCAAAGCGGTGCGCCTGCGCGAAGGCGACTGCCTGGATTTCGACGTGATACGCGGAGCGGAGACGAGTTGGAGTGCTGGTCTACACCCTCAATTTGAGGAAGCGCGGCGATAGCCCTCAAAATGAGTTGCGCACCTCAAAACACCTCTGCTAGCCTTCAGCCATGGCCGAGACCCTCACCGCGACCGCGCTGACGCTGAAGGACATCGCCCGCGAGGCGGGCGTCAGCCTCGCGACCGTGGACCGCGTGCTGCACAATCGGCCGGGGGTGCGGCCGGATACGGTGCGGCGCGTCAAGGCGGCGATCGAGCGCAATTCGTTCCAGCCGCACGTTGCCGCCGCCGAACTGGCCCGCGGCCGCGCCCGCCGCTTTGCCTTCGTGATGCCGTCGGGGCCGAACCCGTTCATGCAGCAGATCGAGGGCTATCTCGGCGAAATGTCGGCCTGGCTCTCGGTTCGCCGCCTCAACGTCGAGATGGTCGCAACCGACGTGTTCGATCCGTCGGTGCTCGCAGCCTCGCTGGAGGCGCTGTCCGGCGACTGCGACGGCGTCGCGGTGGTGGCGCTGGATCATCCCAGCGTCCGCGCCGCGATCAACGATCTCGTCGATGCCGGCACCAAGGTGGTGACGCTGGTGTCCGACGTGCCGTCGTCGCGTCGCCACCATTATGTCGGCATCGACAACATTGCCGCGGGACGCACCGCCGGCGCGCTGGTCGGGCGGCTGGCCGGTCAAAAGTCCGGCAAGGTCGCGATCGTCGCGGGCTCGCAGGGCCTGCGCGACCATGCCGAGCGCATCTTCGGCTTCAACCAAGTGATGGCGTCGGAATTCCCCGGGCTCAGCGTGCTGCCGGTGCTGGAAGGGCGCGACGAGGACGATCGTTCGGAACAGGTGCTGGCGCGGCTGTTGGCCAAGCATGCCGACATTGTCGGCCTGTATAACGTCGGCGCGGGCACGCAAGGCGTCGCCAAGGCGTTGAGTGACGCCGGCCGCGACAAGCAGGTCGTGTTCGTCGGTCATGACGTCACCGTGCTGACGCGCCGGCTGCTGCTGCAGGGCGTGATGGATGCCGCTATCTCGCAGAACCCCGGGCATGAAGCGCGCGCCGCGGTGCGCGTGCTGCTCGCGCTCGCTCGCGGCGAGCCGATCCTGCGCGAACAGGAGAAGATCAGGATCGACATCGTGATGCGGGACAATCTGCCCTAGAGCGGGCGGCTCTCTGGCGGAGAACGCGACGTCAAGATCGCGCCTCGCAATGAACAAGGAGGAGACGAATTGTATCTCGGACTGGACATCGGCACGTCCGGCGTGAAAGCGGTGCTCGTGAGCGAAGCCGGCGCGATTGTCGCGACGGCGGCGCGCGAGCTCATGCTGTCGCACCCGGCGCCGCTGTGGTCCGAGCAGGATCCCGATTCCTGGGTCGAGGCCGCCATCGGTGCGGTCGACGCTCTCGCGGGCCGCCATCCGCGCGAGGTGGCGCGAGTCCGCGGCATCGGCCTGTCGGGCCAGATGCACGGCGCAACGCTGCTCGACGAGGACGGTCGGCCGCTGCGTCCCGCGATTCTCTGGAACGACGGCCGCTCGCAGGCCGAATGCGCCGTGCTGGAGCAGCGTTGCCCCTCGCTGCACGCGATTGCCGGCAATCTGGCGATGCCCGGCTTCACCGCGCCGAAGCTGTTGTGGGTCGCGCGCCATGAGCCGAAAATCTTCGCGCGGATCGCAAAGGTGCTGCTGCCCAAGGCCTATGTGCGCTATCGCCTGACCGGCGAGATGATCGAGGACATGTCGGATGCGGCCGGCACGCTGTGGCTCGATGTCGGTCTGCGCCGCTGGTCGCCCCTGTTGCTGCATGCGACTGGACTCGATCTTCACCACATGCCGCGCCTCGTCGAGGGCAGCGCCGTGAGCGCGGTGCTCATGCCGGAATTCACGCAGCGCTGGGGCATGGCGAAGGATGTCGTCGTCGCCGGGGGCGCCGGCGACAACGCTGCGAGCGCGATCGGGCTGGGCGCCATCGCGCGGGGCGATGCGTTCCTGTCGCTGGGAACGTCAGGCGTGGTGTTCCGA
The DNA here is from genome assembly GCF_003020125.1 of Bradyrhizobium sp. MOS003. GTDB lineage: Bacteria > Pseudomonadota > Alphaproteobacteria > Rhizobiales > Xanthobacteraceae > Bradyrhizobium. Next base: position 757,663 of record NZ_PYFW01000001.1, read on the forward strand.
GTCACAGACCGGTTCGCGCCGGCGCCTGCAACGGCGGTGCATGCGTTCTGCCACGCACTGCCGGGCCTCTGGCACCAGATGGGCGTGATGCTCTCGGCGGCGGCTTCGCTGGCCTGGCTCGCCAGTGTGATGGAGACACCGGCCGCAGCGCTGCTGGCGCCGCTCGGCGAGCGCGTCGATGGGCCGAGCCCGATCAAATTCCTGCCCTATCTCGATGGCGAGCGCACGCCGCACAACGATGCCGCCGCCAGCGGCGCATTGGTCGGCCTGCGCGGTGCGACCGGGCGGACGCAGATCGTGCAGGCCGTGCTCGAAGGCGTCGCCTTCGCCGCGCGCGACAATCTAGCGGCGCTGAGCGCCGCGGGCGGGCCTGTTGGCGAACTCGATCTCGTCGGCGGCGGCTCGCGCTCGCCGCTGTGGGCGCAGATCTGCGCCGACGTGCTCGGCATTCCCGTTCACCGCGTCGAGGAGGGCGAGGTCGGGGCGGCGCTCGGTGCCTCCAGGCTCGGCCGGCTCGCTGCGACCGGTGAAGATCCTGCGGACGTCTGCACCCGCCCGCGGCGGCTCGCGAGCTTCGCGCCCCGCGCATCCGTCACGGAAGCCTATGACGAGGCCTATCGGCGATGGCGCGAGCTTTATCCCGCATTGAAGGAGCACCCTTAAGTGAACGCGCCAGCCAAATTCTTCGGTGCAAATGCGCCCGTCGCCTTCGCCGGCAAGGAGGCGGGCCAAGCGCCCGCGTTCCGCTGGTACGACAAGGATCGCCTCGTGCATGGCCGCAGGCTGGAGGATCATTTGCGCTTTGCGGTCTGCTATTGGCATTCGTTCTGCTGGCCGGGTGGCGACCCCTTCGGCGGCGAGACGTTCCTGCGGCCCTGGCACCACGGCACAGACGCGATGGCGCAGGCACGGGCCAAGGCCGACGTCGCGTTCGAGCTGTTCCGACTGCTCGATGTGCCGTTCTTCACCTTCCACGACGTCGACGCGGCGCCGGAAGGCAATTCGCTCGCCGAGTCCGTCGCTAATCTCAACGCGATTGCCGATCTGTTCGAACAAAAGATGGCATCGAGCAAGGTGCGCCTGCTCTGGGGAACCGCAAATCTCTTCACGCATCGTCGCTACATGGCGGGCGCGGCGACCAATCCGGACCCGGAGATCTTCACCTACGCGGCCGGCCAGGTCCGCGCCGCGCTGGAGGTCACGCACCGGCTCGGCGGCCAGAATTACGTGCTGTGGGGCGGGCGCGAGGGCTACGAGACGCTGCTCAACACCGATCTCAAGCGCGAGCTCGACCAGCTCGGCCGCTTCGTTTCGCTCGTGGTCGAGCACAAGCACAGAATAGGCTTCAAGGGGCCGATCCTGATCGAGCCGAAGCCGAAGGAGCCGACCAAGCACCAGTATGATTTCGACGTCGCCACCTGCTACGGCTTCCTCGAGCGCTACGACCTGCTCAACGACGTCAAGCTCAACATCGAACAGAACCACGCCATCCTTGCCGGCCACTCGTTCCACCATGAGGTCGCGCTGGCTGAGGCGCTCGGCGTGTTCGGCTCGCTCGACATCAACCGCGGCGACGATCTGCTCGGCTGGGATACCGACCAGTTCGCGATGAACGTCCCGGAGCTGGCGCTGGTGTTTCACGAAATGCTGAACCGCGGCGGCTTCACCACCGGCGGGCTCAATTTCGACGCCAAGATCCGGCGGCAGTCGATCGATGCGGACGATCTGATCCATGCCCATGTCGGCTCGATGGATGCCTGCGCGCGGGCGTTCCTCGCCGCCGCCGACATGGTCGATGCCGGCGCGCTCACGGCGCCGCTGACTGAACGTTACCAGGGATGGGCTGGGCCGGACGGACGCGCCATTCTCGGCGGTCAGCGTTCGCTCGCCGATCTCGCCGACCGCGCGCTTCAGCCCGGCTTCGACCCGCAGCCGCGCTCGGGCCGGCAGGAATATCTGGAATCCCTGGTCAACCGCTATGTCTGAACGAGGTTGCTGATGGCAAACGCTGACGCGACACCGGTCCTCGAGCTCTCCGGGATCGGCAAGGAGTTCGGCGCGATCCGCGCGCTGCACGGCGTCGACATGCACGTCATGCCGGGCGAGGTGGTCGGTCTGATGGGCGACAACGGCGCCGGCAAGTCGACGCTGGTCAAGATCATCGCCGGCAATTTCCGGCCCAGCCACGGCGAGATCCGCTTTGCCGGCAAGGCGGTGCATTTCAGCCGGCCGGTCGATGCCCGCGCGGTCGGCATCGAGGTCGTCTACCAGGACCTCGCGCTGTCGGACAATCTCACCGCGGCGGCCAACGTGTTCCTCGGCCGTGAGCTGAAGCGCAAATTCGGGCCGATCGCGCTTCTCGACCACAAGGCGATGGCAGCGCGCGCGCTGGAACTGTTCGGCGAGCTGCGCTCGGAGACGCGCCCCGACGATCTCGTCAAGCAGATGTCGGGCGGCCAGCGCCAGGCGGTCGCGATCGCGCGGACCCGGCTCTCCAACGCGCGGCTGGTGATGATGGACGAGCCGACCGCCGCGATCTCGGTGCGCCAGGTCGAGCAGGTGCTCGGCCTGATCCACCGGCTCAAGGAGCAGGGCGTCGCCGTGATGCTGATCTCGCACCGCATGCCCGACGTTTTCGCGGTGTGTGACCGCGTCATCGTCATGCGCCGTGGTGAGAAGCGGGCGGACAAGCCGATTCACGAGACCTCGCCGGAGGAAGTCACCGCCCTCATCACCGGTGCGAAGGAGGCGGCGTGATGGCCATGCCAATGGAATCTCCCGTCATGTTCTCGAACGTCGGCAAGACCAAATGGTGGCAGCGCGGCATCTTCGCCTCACAGACCGGCTACGTCTTGCTCGCGCTCGCGGTGCTGCTGGTGATCATGCATTTCGCCAGTCCCTATTTCTTCACCGAAGGCAACATTCAGAACGTTGCGAAGAACTTCTCGTTCATCGCCATCGCCACGCTGGGCGTCACCTTCGTCATCATCACCGGCGGCATTGATCTGTCGGTGGGCTCGATGATGTGCTTTTCCGCGATGATCACCTCGATGGTGATGACCGAGCTGTCCGCGCCCGGCTCGCCTGCCGGCGCCTTGTTCGTGCACATGGCGGCCGACGGCAAGACCGTCGTGGCCAATTTGCCGGGCCTGATCCTGCTGGTCTCGATCCTCGCCGGCCTCGGCGTCGCGCTGATCGCGGGTCTCGTCAACGGCTTCTGTATCGCGGTGCTCGGCCTGTCGCCCTTCGTCACCACGCTCGGCATGCTCTCGATCGTGCGCGGACTCGGCTATGTCGTTTCCAACGGCCGCGGCAGCTTTCCGGGCGGGCCGGACGCTGATCGTTTCTATGCGCTCACCTCGGGCGACGTGCTCGGCGTGCCCGTGCCTTTCATCTATCTGATCGTCCTCGCGCTGGCGATGGCGGTGGTGCTGCATCACACCTCGTTCGGCCGCCACGTCTTCGCGCTCGGCGGCAACGAGAAGGCTGCGGAGCTAACCGGCATTCCGGTCGTGCGGGTCAAGATCGAGGTCTATGTGCTCTGCGCGCTCGCCGCGGGTCTGCAAGGCATCATCATCTCCGGCTGGCTCGGATCGGCGCCCGCCAACATGGCGACGTCCTACGAGCTGAATGTGATCGCGGCGGCCGTGATCGGCGGCGCCAACCTCGCCGGCGGGATCGGCGGCCCGCTCGGGGCCATCGTCGGCTGCGTGCTGCTGGAAGTGATCCGCAACGGTCTCGTGCTGGCGCAGGTGTCCTCCTACTGGCAGCAGACGCTGGTCGGCGTGATCATCATCCTGGCCGTGCTGGTCGACCGCATCCGCTCGCGGATGAACTGAATTAACGTCGCTTCGGGAAGGCAAATAAGACGCTGCCTGTTCGCTTCCCGGGCGCTTTCGAGAGGACGGGCACCAAACAAGGGTGGAGGAGACGATGAGGAAATTTCTACTTGCCGGCATCGCGGTTGCGATCATGGCGACGCCGGCATTCGCCGCGAACTACCGCTTCGTGATCGTGCCCAAGGCGATGAACAATCCGTTCTTCGACTTCGCGCGCGACGGCTGCCTGAAGCGTGCCAAGGAGCTCGGCAACATCGAGTGCATCTACAAGGGACCGGTCGAGCATGAGCCGGCGACGCAGGCCCAGATCATCCAGGACTTCGTTACCCAGAAGGTCGACGGCCTCGCCATCTCGGTCGCCGACGTCGCGGCCATGACCAAGTCGATCGAGGCGGCGAGCGCGGCCGGCATTCCCGTCATCACCTTCGATGCCGATGCGCCGGGCTCCAAGCGCATCGCCTATATCGGCACCAACAACAAGGAGTTCGGTGTCGCGCTCGGCAAGGAATTGCTGAAGATGCGGCCTGACGGCGGCAAATACGCCATGGTCTCCGGCGGTCCCGGCGCCAAGAACCTCGCCGAGCGTGTCGACGGCGTGCGCGAGGCGCTGAAGGGGTCGAAATGGGCCGAGGTCGCGGGCTCGCCGACCTTCTGCAACGACGATCCCGCGCTCGCGGTCCAGCAGATGACGGACATGCGCACCGCAACGCCCGATCTCGCCTCTATCGTTCCGATCGGCGGCTGGCCGATGTTCGCGCCCGAAGGCTTCAAGGCCTTCGCCAGCAGGAACAAGAAGGACATCGATTCCGGCAAGTTCACGCTTGTCGTCGCCGATACGCTGAAGATGCAGCTCGAGCTGCTGCGCGACGGCTATGCCAATGCGCTGGTCGGCCAGCGTCCGTTCGAGATGGGCGAGAAGGCGATGGACACGCTGCTCGCCATCAAGAAGGGCGAGAAGGTGCCGGAGATCGTCTATACCGGCCTCGATCTCGTCACCAAGGACAACGTCGCGCAGATGTTGAAGTAGGAGCGCCGCCAGCCCCGCGTTCCTGCGAACCTCTCCCGCTTGCGGTTTCCGCGAGCGGGAGAGATGATCTGGACTGCTGGAATGAAGACTGCTGGAAGGCCATGGGAATGAAACGATCGCGGCTCGGCTCGCTCGACGTCACTTCAATCGGGCTCGGTTCCGCCCCGCTCGGCGGATTGTTCGCCCCCGTCAGCGATGCCGATGCGGAGGCGACGGTCGCGCGCGCCTGGTCGCTCGGAGTGCGTTTCTTCGATACCGCGCCGCTCTACGGCTTCGGCCTCGCGGAACGCCGGCTCGGCGCATTCCTGCGGCAGCAGAAACGCGACTCCTACGTCATCTCGACCAAGGTCGGACGTCTGCTGCGCGCACCGGATGACGGCGCCGCCGAAGACGAGCATTACAAGGGCACGCCGCGCGAGCGGCCAGTGTTCGATTTCAGCTATGACGGCGTGATGCGATCGGTGGAGGAAAGCCTGTCGCGCCTCGGCCTCGACCGCGTTGACGTGCTCCTGGTGCACGATCCCGACGATCACTATGACGACGCCGTCGCCGGTGCCTTCCGTGCGCTGCAGCGCTTGCGAGGTGAGGGCACCGTCAAGGCGATCGGCGCCGGCATGAACCAGTCGGAGATGCCGGTCCGCTTCGCCGAGGCCGTGCCGGTCGACTGCTTCCTGCTCGCCGGGCGCTACACGCTGCTCGACCAGGGCGCACTGGACGCGCTGTTTCCGCTCTGCGCGGCGAAAGGTATCGGCATCCTGCTCGGCGGGATCTACAACAGCGGAATCCTCGCCAATCCGCACGCCGGCGCGAAGTTCAACTATCAGGATGCCGACGCAGCGCTGGTTGCGCGCGCGCTCGCGCTCGACGCGCTTTGCCGCAAGCATGGCACCGAGCTGAAGGCCGCCGCACTGCAGTTCTGCATGGCGCATCCGGCCGTCACGGTCGCCGTGATGGGCGCGCGCAACGCAGGCGAGGTCACCGACAACATCGCGATGTCTGAGACGGCGGTGCCGGCGGCCTTCTGGCAGGAGCTGCGCGCGCGGAACCTCGTCGATGCCCGCGCGCCGCTGCCGGGTGGAGCGTAAGGAATGATCATCGACGCCCACCAGCATTTCTGGGATCCAGCGCGTGCCGATTATCCCTGGATGGCAGCGGACGAGTTGACGTCGATCCGCCGCGCCTTCGGTCCTGACGATCTCGCGCCGCTGCTGAACGCGAACGGCATCGACGCCAGCATCGTGGTGCAATGCCGCTCCGCGCTGGAAGAGACCGGGGAATTCCAGCAGATAGCGCACGCAAATCCCTTCGTTGTTGGCGTGGTCGGCTGGGCTGATCTGACGGATGGTTCGCTGGGCGACACGCTCGATCGGCTTCGCGCTTCACCCGGCGGCGACAAGCTCGTCGGCATCCGCCATCAGGTGCACGACGAGGGTGATCCCGATTGGCTGCTGCGGGAGGACGTTCGGCGCGGTCTGACTACGGTCTTCGCGCACGATCTCGCCTATGATTTCCTGGTCCGTACCCGCGAGCTGCCCGCCGCGATCGCAACCGCGCAGGCCTTCCCGCAGGCGCGCTTCGTGCTCGACCACGCCGCTAAGCCGCCGATCGCCGACGGTGGCAGCGAAGCGTGGGCCGATCGCATCAAGGCGCTCGGGGCGTGCGGCAATGTCTGGTGCAAGATCTCGGGGCTTGCTACCGAGGCAGTCTGGAACGACTGGGATGCGGAGCGGCTGTTTCCGTTCGTCGCGCACGCCGCGAGCTGTTTCGGCGAGGACAGGCTGATCTTCGGCTCGGACTGGCCGGTGTGCCTGCTTGCGGGAAGCTATGGCGAGATCAAGAGCGCGCTGGAGGCCTGCCTGACGAAGCTTGGCCCGCAGGTGCGGGCCAAGGCCTTTGGTGTGAATGCGACGCGGGCGTATCGGCTGACGATCGCAGAATAGCGCTGCGGCGTGCGCGCCCGGCTACTCCGACATCGGCTTGTCGGAGATGTCCCAGTCCTTGCCGGTGAAGGTGGAGATGTAGAGCGTCTTCATCGGCGTGTAGTCCTCGGGCGTGTAGTCGTAGGTGACGCCGTCGAGGAAATAGGGGGAGTGGAAGCCTTTGAGGTTCGAGGCCTGCTTCAGCACGTTGGCGCGGGTGAGATCGTCGCCGCAGCGGCGCAGGATCTCGCCCATGGTCACGGCCTGGCCGTAACCGGCAAACGCGATCGTGTTGTCCTGATCAATCGCCGGCGTGTACTTCTTGCGCAGTTCCTCGAACGCCATCACGTCCGGATCTTTCTCCCATTTGGGCAGACCGACCTCCTTGTTGTAGCGGATGGCGACGATGCCGGCGGCGTTCTCGAGGCCCGCGGCGTTGAGGATCGAGCGGCCGGTGGAGCCGGCGGAAAGAAGCTGCAGCGGCTTCCAGCCGAGCTCGGCCACTTTACGGATCGACTGCGACGACGCCTTGCCGGTCGAGATGTTGTAGAAGACGTCGGCGCCCGACTTCGAGAGATTGATGAGCTGGGAATCGACGGTCGGCTCGGTGAGATCATAGGTCTGCTCCATGATCACCGATGCCGTGCCGCCGGCATCGGCCAACACCTTCTTGAAAGGACCGAGGAAGTCACGGCCGAAATCGTCGTTCTGGTAGAGGATGCCGACCTTCGCGTTCGGCTTCACGCTGACGACGTGACGCGCCAGGATGCGAGCTTCGGTCGGATAGAGCGGCAGGCCCGCCATCGTCCATTTGAACTCTTTCGGGTTGTTCCACTTCGACGCGCCGGTGTTGAGCAGCAACTGCGGCACGCCCTTGGAGTTCAGATATTTGTGCACGGCGGTCTGCGGCGCGGTGCCGAGCGAGCCATACAGCGCGAGCACCTCTTCCTGCTCGACCAGGCGCCGCGTCGCCTCGACGCATTTCGGCGCGCTGTAGGCGTCGTCCATGGTGAGGAACTTGACCTTGCGTCCGTTGATGCCGCCCTTCTCGTTCAGCATCTGGAAATAGGCCTCGCCGATGCGGCCGAGCACGCCGTAGAGCGAGCCGGGGCCGGAATGCGGCACGGTCTGTCCGATCTTGATCTCGGTGTCGCTGGCGCCCGCATCGTATTTCTTCTCCGCAGCCCAGACATAAGGCGCGGGCAATGTCGATGCGGCGATCGTGGCGAGCGCGGCGGCGCTGAAATCGCGCCGCGATGGATTCTTCGTCATTATGTGTTTCTCCCTGGCGCGCGCATTGTGCTGGCAGGTGCGCAGGGCTCGCAAGGGGGAAGTCACCGCTTTGCGACGCAATGACGCTGAAATGTCAGGGAGTTAGCGCCTAGACTCAAGTTTTCTCGGCGACCACGACGAGGCCACGCACCGGCTCGTTGTTTTCGATGCGCGGCGAGGCCGTCTGCAATGTCAGGAGCTTCAGTCCGGCCCTGACGAGCGCGCTCCGCACATATTCCGCTGCATGGGCATAGCGCAGGCCTTCGCCGAGAATGATGCCGTTTTTATCGTGGGTCTCGAGCGTGAAGGCGAGTACGCCGCCCGCTGCAAGCACGCGCCTTGTTTCCGTCAGCACCGGTGCGAGATCCGACAGATACACGAACGCATCCGCCGCAAGCATCAGGTTCGCGCTTGCATTGGGCTTGCCGCGCAAGCCATCGATCATGTCGGCGACTTCGAGCTCGGCGTACAGACCCGTCGCACGCGCCTCCTTGATCATGCCGGACGACAGGTCGATGCCGGTGAAATGATCGACCTGCTTGGCGAAGGCGGCTGCCGCAAGGCCGGTGCCGCAGCCGAGATCGATGGCGCGCTTGAACAGAGCCGGCTTCCTGGCGGCGACGCGCGCGGCGATCACCGCCTTGAAGATCAGGGACGGCGCGCGGTAGTCGAGATCGTTGACCAGCGCATCCTCGAAATGCGGCGCATATTGATCGAACAAGGCCTGCACATAGGCCTTCGGCATCTCCGAGAGTTGCTCGTCGCCCAGCCGTATCAAATGCAAGCCGGCGCCGTGCTGGTCGTCCGGGTCGGCCTCGCGCGCTTTCCGGAAGGCGGCAATGGCCTTGTCGCGCTCGCCGAGCTCCTCGCGGATCTCACCGAGCGTGAACCAGGCCGAGGTGAAGTTCGGCGCGAGCTCGAGGGCCTGTTCCAGCAGGTCGGCGGCGGCGGGCAGATCGCCCTTGAGCTGGAGATCGCGAGCGAATTCGAAGCGGCGGTCGGCGATGAGATCGCCGGAGGATTGAAACAGGCGCAGGGGCATTGAGGAACCGGTTCGTCATTGCCGGGCTTGACCCGCCCGCGGGGTCGAAGCCCCTCCGGCGCGGCGAAGGCCCGGCAATCCATTAAAAAAGGAACTCTTTAGGACGATGGATGCGCGGGTCAAGCCCGCGCATGACGGCTTAATTTGGAGCGGCTCCTTCCTATATTAATCGCATGCGTCCACAAGACATCCTGCTGCCGGCTGCTGCCGGCCTGTGCTGCAAGCCCGGCGGCTTCCACATCGACCCCATCCGTCCGGTCGAGCGAGCCGTGATTACACATGGCCACTCCGACCATGCGCGCCCCGGCCACGGCTCCGTGCTGGCGACGCAGGAGACGCTGGACATGATGCGGCTGCGTTACGGCGAGAATTTTGCCGGCTCGACGCAAGCGATCCGCTATGGCGAGGAAATCGGGCTTGGCGACGTCACCGTCAAATTTCACCCGGCCGGCCACGTGCTGGGTTCGGCGCAGGTCGCGGTCGCCTGCAAGGGCACCTGCATCGTCGCCTCCGGCGACTACAAGGACGCGCCAGACCCGACCTGCACGCCGTTCGAACTGGTGCAATGCGACGTCTTCATCACCGAGGCGACGTTCGGGCTTCCGGTGTTCCGGCATGGCGATGCGAGCGACGAGGTCGAGAAGCTGCTCGCCTCCGTCGCGCTGTTTCCGGAGCGCGCACATCTGGTCGGCGCCTATTCGCTCGGCAAGGCCCAGCGCGTGATCAAGCTGATCCGGCAGGCGGGCTATGACGCCCCGATCTATCTGCATGGCGCGATGGAGAAGATCACCGAGTACTATCAGAGCCGCGGCATCGATCTCGGCGAACTCAGGCCGGTGAAGGGCGTGAAGAAGGCGGCGCTCGCCGGCACCATCACGCTGGCCCCGCCATCGGCGACGTCAGATCTCTGGACACGGCGCTTTCCCGATCCGGTCACGGCATTCGCCTCGGGCTGGATGCGGGTGCGTGCCCGCGCGCGGCAGCGCGGCATCGAGCTGCCGCTGGTGATCTCCGACCACGCCGATTGGGACGGCCTCACCGCCACCATCGCCGCGACCGGCGCCGGCGAAATCTGGGTCACGCACGGCCAGGAAGACGCGCTGGTGCATTGGTGCCAAAGCAAAGGCCTGAAAGCGCGGCCACTCGATCTCGTGGGCTATGGCGACGAGGAGAGCGAGACGCCGATCGCGGACGAGGCCGAGGCATGAACCGCTTCGCCGAACTGCTCGACCGTCTCGCCTACGAGCCCGGCCGCAACAACAAGTTGCGGCTGCTCACCGGCTATTTCCGCGAGGTCGGCGATCCCGACCGTGGCTATGCGCTGGCCGCGCTGACCGGCGCGCTCAGCTTCAAGCACGCCAAGTCGGCGCTGATCCGCAATCTCATTGCGACGCGCACGGATGAGGTGCTGTTCGGGCTGTCTTACGATTATGTCGGCGATCTCTCGGAGACGGTGGCGCTGATGTGGCCGAAGGCCGTGGGTGTGCACAACAACCCACCACCCCCGACGCTGACCGAAGTCGTCACCACGTTGCGCACGCTCGGCAAGACCGAATTGCCGAAGCAGCTCGAGCGCTGGCTCGACGAGCTCGATGAGACCGGCCGCTGGGCGCTGCTGAAGCTCGTCACCGGTGCGCTTCGGATCGGCATCTCCGCACGCCTCGCCAAGACCGCGGCCGCCGCGCTCGGCGACAAGGATCCGCACGATGTCGAGCTGATGTGGCCCGGCCTTGCACCGCCCTATCTCGACCTGTTCGCCTGGCTGGAGGGTCGCGGTGACAAGCCGGTCAATCGCGATCCCGCGCCGTTCCGTCCCGTGATGCTGGCGCATGCGATCGAGGACAGCGATTTCGCTGCGCTGGATCCTGCCGACTACATCGCCGAATGGAAATGGGATGGCATTCGCGTGCAGGCGGTGGCGGGGCGCGACGAAAACGGCCACATCACCGCGCGGCTCTATTCGCGCACCGGCGAGGACATTACCGGGAGTTTTCCCGATCTCGTGCCGTCGCTGCGGCTACCAGGCGCGATCGACGGCGAGCTTCTGATCCTGCGCGAGGGCCGGGTGCAGAGCTTCAACGTCCTGCAACAGCGGCTCAACCGCAAGGTCGTGTCGCCGAAGCTGATCAAGGAGTTTCCGATTCATCTGCGCGCGTACGATCTGCTCGGCGACGACGAGAATGATCTCCGCGAGCTGCCGTTCGCGGAGCGGCGCGAACGGCTGGAGACCTTCATCGGGAAGCTCGGCGATCCCCGCATCGACCTGTCGCCCACGGTGCCCTTCGCAAGCTGGGAGGCACTGACGGCCGCCCGTGCCGATCCCGCCAGCGCAGGCGCCGGCGAAGACGCGGACGCCGTCGAAGGCGTGATGCTGAAGCAGCGCGATGCGCTTTACCTGCCCGGACGTCCCAAGGGCCAGTGGTGGAAGTGGAAACGCGATCCGCACATCATCGACGCCGTGCTGATGTATGCGCAGCGCGGCCACGGCAAGCGCTCGTCCTATTATTCCGACTACACGTTCGGTGTCTGGACCGAGGGCGAGGGCGGTGACGAGCTGGTGCCGGTCGGAAAAGCCTATTTCGGCTTCACCGACGAGGAGCTGTTGCAGATTGACCGCTTCGTCCGCCGCAACACCACGGAAAAATTCGGCCCCGTCCGCCACGTCGTCCACGAGGGCGACAAGGGCCTGGTGCTGGAAGTGGCGTTCGAGGGCCTGCAGCGCTCGCCGCGCCACAAATCCGGCGTCGCCATGCGCTTCCCCCGCATCAGCCGCCTGCGCTGGGACAAGCCGCCGCGCGAGGCGGACCGGCTGGAGACGCTGGAGCGGATGCTGAAGGCGGAGGTGGTGGAGGTGTGAAGTGTGAAAGGCTCGATCGCGGCCACAAGGAAGGTGCGCCCCCTCGCCCGCTTGCGGGAGAGGGTTGGGGAGAGGGCTGTCTCCGCATTGGGATTCCCCAAGAGGAGAGAGCCCTCACCCGCGCCTTCGGCGCGACCTCTCCCGCAAGCGGGAGAGGTTGCAGCCAGCCCGCGGCAACCGACTGCCTGAATTAAACTCCCGTAACCCGATTGACGCCCCGTTGCGGGTTCCCCATTTGCCTCGCCGTGCCCTATAATGGGTCGAATCCGCTGAGGAGTTTGAGATGGTCCAAGACGTCAGAGATTTGCCGGCCGGCCGCAGTGACGGGCTGAACCGCTTTCTCGGCGGCTCGCCGCTGGCGGTCGCATTTCGCCTGGTCCTGCTCTCGATCCTGGTCGGCGTCGTGCTCGCCGCGATCGGCTTCGATCCCTGGAACATCCTCACCAGCATCCGCCTCTTGTTCCAGCGTCTCTGGGATCTCGGCTTCGACACCATCAACTGGCTGTGGCGCTACTTCCTGCTCGGCGCAGTCATCGTGATCCCGATCTGGCTGCTCTCGCGCGTGTTCGGCACGCCGCGCGGCCGGTGAGATTTTGAAGGTCCGCAGCCGATGCAACTCCGTTTCGTCGGCTGCGGCGACGCTTTCGGCTCCGGCGGCAGGCTCAACACCTGCTTCCATGTCTCGGGGCGCCAGGCCAACTTCCTGATCGATTGCGGCGCGTCGGCCCTGCCGGCGCTGAAGCGGCTCGAGATCGACCGCAACGACATCGATCTCATCCTGATCACGCATTTCCACGGCGACCACTTTGCCGGCCTGCCGTTGGTCCTGCTCGACGCCCAGTTCTCGCGACGGACGCGGCCGCTGACGATCGCGGGCCCGCAGGGCATCGAGAGGCGGCTGCGTGAGGTGATGGAGGCGCTGTTCGAGCATTCCTCGAAGACCCAGCAGCGCTTCGAGCTCGACGTCGTCGAGCTCACGCCCGAGCAGAGCCGGACGTTCGGCCCCGTGACGGTGACGCCCTATTCCGTTGTGCACGGCGAATCCGGGGGCCCCTTCCTCGCCTACCGCGTCGAGGCCGAGGGCCGCACGCTCGCCTACAGCGCCGATACCGAATGGACGGAGACGCTCATTCCGCTGGCGCATGGCGCGGATCTTTTCATTGCCGAAGCCTATATGTACGAGAAGGTGGTGAAGAACCATCTCAGCCTGAAGACCCTGGAACAGCATCTGCCGGCGATCGCCGCCAAGCGGCTCGTCCTCACCCATATGAGCGACGACATGCTGTCGCGCCTCGAGACTCTGCCCCATATGGCGGCCGAGGACGGCATGGTCGTCGTGTTCTGACCATGCACGCGCCCGTCCATACCAAAGTCGGCACCCGTCAGGTGTTCGCCATTGCCGGCCCGGCGATGGTCGCGAACCTGACCACGCCGCTGATCGGCATTGTCTCGACCACGGCGATCGGGCGGCTCGACGATGCCGCGCTGCTCGGCGGCGTCGCGATGGCCTCGGTGATCTTCGATTGCCTGTTCTGGCTGTTCGGCTTCCTGCGCATGAGCACGCTCGCCTTCACCGCGCAATCGCTGGGCGCGGGCGACACACGCGAGCCGATCGCGATCCTGGCGCGCGGCTTCATCGTTGCCGGCCTGATCGGCGCCGCGCTGATCCTGCTGCAACTGCCGCTGGCTGCCGTGCTGTTCGATCTCATGGGCGGCAGCGAGGGCGTGACACGGGCGGCGAAGACCTACTTCAAGATCCGGATCTGGTCGTCGCCGTTCGCGCTCGCCAATTACGTCATCCTCGGCTGGCTGATCGGCCAGGCCCGCGCCAATTCGGCCTTGTTGCTTCAGGTCGTCATCAACCTCGTCAACATGGCGGCGACGATCCTGCTGGTGCTGGTCTACGACACCGGTATCGCCGGTGCCGCGATCGCCGCGCTGTTGTCGGAAGCGGTCGGCTTCGCCCTCGGCGTGCTGGTCTGCCGGCATTATGCCGATGGCGGCTTCGCCGTGCCGTACGCGACCCTGCTCGACCGCGACAAGCTGTTGCGGTTGCTGGCGGTGAACACCGACATCCTGATCCGCACCGCGGCGCTGATCGCCGTGTTCCTGTTCTTCACCGCAAAGGGCGCGCAGGCCGGCGACGTCACGTTGGCCGCCAATTCCGTGCTCAACAACTTCCTGCTGGTCAGCGCTTTCTTCCTCGACGGTCTCGCCAACGCCGCGCAGCAGCTCTGCGGCCGCGCCGTTGGCGCGCGCGATGCAAAGGGCTTTGCGGATTCAACCCGGCTGGTGCTGCTATGGGGCCTCGGCTTCGCGCTGGTGGTGTCGGGACTGTTCGCGCTGTTCGGGGCGGCTCTGATCGATGTCATGACGGCGAGTGACGACGTCCGCCGTGCCGCGCGCGAATTCCTGCCGTTCGTCGTGCTCGCACCCATTCCCGGCGTGTTCGCCTTCGGCTTCGACGGCATCTATATCGGCGCGACCTGGGCGCGCGAGATGCGCAATCTGATGCTGGCTTCGTTGGTGATCTTCTTCGCCGCCTGGTGGGCGCTGCAATCACTCGGCAATGCCGGACTGTGGTGCGCGCTGATGGCCTCCTACCTCTCGCGCGGCGGCTTGCAGGCCGCGAGGTACCCCGCGCAGTTCAGGGCGACGTTTTCGAAACTGTGACGATCGTGTCCCGGACGCGCTGCAGCGTGGAACGCTGCTGCGCAGCGCCGGGACCCACCACTCCTCGGACTCGCCGTCACATGGGCCCCGGCTCTGCAGCGCACCGCGCCGAAGCCGGCGCGCTGCGCGGCGTCCGGGGCACGAGAGCGCCTTACATCCCCGGCCAGTCTTCCGCGGTCAGCGTCGCAGCATCCGCGCCGACGATCTCGGACAGCGAGTCCCGTCCCGTCCGCAGCAGCGTCGAGGTGAGGTCGCGCTTGATCTCGTCGACGAGGCCGAGGCCCTTGTAGATCAGGGACGAATAGAGCTGGATCAGGCTCGCGCCGGCGCGGATCTTGGTCAGCGCGGCACCGCCCGAATCGACGCCGCCGACGCCGATCAGCGGGAACGCGCCCTCGACGCGCACATAGGTCTCCGCGACCATCCGCGTCGACAGGCGGAACAGCGGTCGGCCGGACAGGCCGCCTTGCTCCTTGGCGCGCATCTCCTCCCGCAGCGTGCTCGGCCGCGCGATCGTCGTGTTCGACACGATCATGCCGTCGACCCGGCGCGAGCGCGCCACCTGCACGACATCGTCGAGCTGGGCGAGGCTCAAATCCGGCGCGATCTTGAGCAGCACCGGCGTGTCGCCGGCCTTCTGCCTGACGCGCTCGCGGGCGTCGATCACCCTGGCGAGGAGATCGTCGAGCAGGGCGCCTTCCTGCAGATTGCGCAGGCCCGGCGTGTTCGGCGAGGAGACGTTGACGGTAAAATAGCTCGCCACCGGCGCAAAGGTCTCGATCAGCTTGACGTAATCGGCGACGCGGTCCGGCGAATCCTTGTTGGCGCCGACATTGACGCCGACGATGCCGCCGTGCTGCGCGCGTGCGGCAAGCCGGCGCAAGGCGACTTCCGCGCCGTCATTGTTGAAGCCCATGCGGTTGATGACGGCCTCGTCGCGCTCCAGACGAAACAGCCGCGGCCGCGGATTGCCGATTTGCGGCTTCGGCGTCACCGAGCCGATCTCGACGAAGCCGAAGCCGAGCCGCAGCAGTGCATCCGGCACCTCGGCGCTCTTGTCGAAGCCCGCGGCCATGCCGATCGGATTGGGAAAGTTGAGCCCGAAGGCGCGCATCGCGAGCTTGGGATCGTCAGGGCGCGGCGTGACCGGCGGCAGGAAGCGCAGACCCCGAATCGCGAGGCGATGGGCATCTTCCGGATCGAGCCAGCGCAGCACCGGCAGCGAAAAGGCGTCGAAAGCGCGGATCACGGCAGCAGCTCCGGAGTGTCGTGGCCGCCGTCGGAGCGCATGTTGAGGTTCATCACCGACAGCACCGCGCCGAGGTCGAGCTCGCCGTAGAGATGAGGAAACAGCTCCTCATTGCGCGAGCGCTCCCAGCGCAGTGCGCCGCCGAGCGCGTCGCCATCGACCTCGACCAGGAACAGCGCGCGCTGGCCGAAATAATGCTTGCGCAAGGTCTCGGGAACCTGGGCAGCGGTGGAGAAATGGATGAAGCCGTCGCGCGCATCGTCCGCGCTGCCCCGGTAGATGCCCTGCCGTTCCGCCTCGCGCCAGGCCGAGGCCGGACAGATTTTGTAGATCTTGACCACCGCTTGCGGAGCCCTTTGAGGTTATTTGGTTTTTTCGCCTCTTGCGGGTCTTGAAACCCGGGCGCGACCGTAAAGGCCACACCTCTCGAACTCAAGCGCTTGGATCGCATCCCCGATCGCCCCTTGCACGGAAAACGGAAAACCGGTTGATTTGAGGACAGTTTTCCTGAGTTGCGACGGGCTGGACCTTGCATGGTCAGGCAGGCCAAAGCGCAGAGGATACTGACGCACGACCAGATCTGGGTCGCCCTGGATCGGCTGGCGGCGCGCGCCGGTCTGTCGCCATCCGGTCTTGCCAAGCGCGCCGGGCTCGATCCCACCACCTTCAACAGGTCCAAGCGCGTCACCTCCGACGGCCGCGAGCGCTGGCCCTCGACAGAATCCATCGCCAAGGCGCTCGCAGCCGCCGATTCCTCGATGGCGACCTTTGTGACGCTGATCGACGGCGTGCAGGGCCACGGCTGCTGCGTGCCGCTACTCGGCTTCGCCGAGGCCGGCGCGAGTGGCGCGTTTGATGAATTCGGTTTTCCGTCGGGCCACGGCTGGGCGGTGGTCGCGCTTCCGACCGCCGAGGACCACAACACCTTCGCACTGAAAGTGTCCGGCAACGCACTCCAGCCGGCCTATCGCGACGGCGACATCATCCTGGTCTCGCCGGGCACACCGGTCCACAAGGGCGACCGCGTGGTGCTGAAGACGAGAGCCGACGACATGCTGGTCGCAACGCTCAAGCGCCGCACGACGAAGGGGGTGGAATTGCTGCCGCTCGGTGCAGCCCAAGGCGAGCACCGGCTGTCGACGAGCGACGTTGCGTGGCTGGCGCGGATCATCTGGGCCAGCCAGTAAACGCTCTGTTCATCGTCATTCCAGGGCGACAGCCACACCGTGTTTCAACCAGCTTGCGACTCAAGGCGGCGCTCGCCTAGGTTCCCCGCGCCCTTTTTCGGCATCAATCCATTTCTGGGGAAAGATCATGAATCGTCGCCACGCATTGAAGGCTTTGGCGGGCCTCGCTCTCTGTCCGGTGTGCAAACCCGCCTTTGCCGCCGAAGGCGCACACTGGGAGCTACGATGGCACCGGCGGCCCCGGCAAATGGGGCGACCTCGACGCCGCCAACAAGGCCTGCTCCGTCGGCCTGCAGCAATCGCCGATCGACATCGAAGCGACGGTCAAATCGCAATTGCCTGCGCTGAAGGTGAACTGGGGCAAGTCCGCCGACACCATCGTCAACAACGGGCACACGATCCAGCTCAATTTCGCCGAGGGCAGCACGTTGATGCTCGGCGACGTCAAGTACAAGCTGCTTCAGGTGCATTTCCACCGGCCGAGCGAGCACATGATCGGCGGCAAGAATTTCCCGATGGAGGCGCACTTCATCCATCGCAATGATGCCGGCGGCCTCGCCGTGGTCGGCGTGCTGATGGCCGAGGGCAGGCCGACCCCGGCTTTCGGCAAGATCGTCAAGACCATGCCGGCAGCGGAAGGTCCCGCGGTGAAAGCGGATGCGGGCATCGATCCGCACGCCATGCTGCCAACGAAGCTCAGCTACTTCCGCTATCCCGGCTCGCTGACGACCCCGCCCTGCTCGGAAGTGGTCGAATGGCTGCTGCTGACCACCCCGATCCATGTGTCGGCCGCCGATGTCGCGGCGTTCGCAAAACTCTATCCGATGAACGCGCGCCCGGTGCAGAAGGACAACCGGCGTTACGTGCTGAAGTCGATCTGAGCGCGAGTCCCGTAGCCCGGTTGAGCGCAGCGACATCCGGGGCCGCTTGCGCGGCATGCAAAGACCCCGGATCTCGCTGCGCTCAGCCGGGCTACGCGTCCGCGACTTACCTCACGCGCTCCTTGCCAGCGCGCCGTCGATCATGTTGACCGCGTTCTGCACGCCGTACACCGCGACGAAGGACCCGAAGCGCGGGCCCTTTTCCTGGCCGAGCAGGACCTGGTAGAGCATGTTGAACCAGTCCAGCGTAACGCCGGGACGGCCGTCCTTCCCCTTCTTGACCTGGTCGAGGAACGGCTCGCGGCGGCCGATCTCGTAGACGACGTTCTGGATGTCCTCTGGCGTTGCGTCCTGTGCCAGCTGTGACAGCGCATCGCGCAGATCCTGCAGCGCCGCCCGCTCAGTTTCGTTAGGCACGCGAAACTGCTTCGTCGGCGCGACGAAGTCGCGGTAATAATTGATGGCGTAGCCGACCATCGCATCGAGCTTCGGATGCGTCTGCGGGCTCACGCCCGGACGATAGCGGCCGATGAATCCCCACAGCGTCTCGGCGTTCTCCGCGTTCGACGACGACACCAGCGTCAGCAGCAGCTGGAAGGTGACGGGCATGTCGCCCTGCGGCGGCTTGCCGTTGTGGATGTGCCAGACCGGATTGCCGAGCTGCTGCTTGTCGTCCTGTTTGGGAAAGCCATCAATGAATTGCTGATAGTCGTCGACCTGGCGCGGGATGACGTCGAAAAACAGCCGCTTGGCCGCCTTCGGTTCGCGATACATGAACAGCGACAGCGATTCCGGCGAGGCATAGCGCAGCCATTCGTCGATGGTGAGGCCGTTGCCCTTCGACTTCGAGATCTTCTGGCCCTTCTCGTCGAGGAAGAGCTCGTAGTTGAAGCCTTCCGGCGGCGTGCCGCCGAGCGCCTTTGCGATCGCACCCGACAGCTTCACGGAGTCGATCAGATCCTTGCCGGCCATCTCGTAGTCGACGCCGAGGGCGACCCAGCGCATCGCCCAATCGGCCTTCCACTGACACTTGACGTTGCCGCCGGTGACCGGCGTTTCGACTTCCTGGTTGGTGTCGGGGTCGAGATAGGTCACCGTGCCGGCCGCGACGTCGCGGCGGATCATCGGCACCTGCAGCACGACACCGGTGGTCTTGCTGATCGGCAGGAACGGCGAATAGGTCGCGCGGCGATCGGGTCCGAGCGTCGGCAGGATGATCGCCATCACCTGGTCGTAGACGGCAAGCATCTTGAGCAGCGTCGCGTCAAAGCGGCCTGACGTATAGTAGTCGGTCGAGCTCGCGAATTCGTAGTCGAAGCCGAAATGATCCAGAAACGCGCGCAGGCGAGCGTTGTTGTGCGCGCCAAACGAGGGGTACTCGTTGGAGAACGGATCCGGCACCCGCGTCAGCGGCTTGCCGAGATGCGCGGCCAGCATCTCCTTGTTCGGCACGTTGTCGGGCACCTTCCGAAACCCGTCCATGTCGTCGGAGAACGCCAGGAGACGCGTCTTGACCTTGTCCTCGGTCAGCACGCGGAAGGCATGGCGAACCATCGAGGTGCGCGCGACCTCGCCGAACGTGCCGATATGCGGCAGGCCCGACGGTCCATAGCCGGTCTCGAACAGCACCTCGTCCTTCGGGCTTTTCTTCAGCCGCGCGACGATGGCCTTGGCTTGCTCGAACGGCCAGGCGTTGGATTGTTCGGCAAGCGCACGCAGATCGCTCGGGCTCATGTTGGGATCGATAACGGACATCAAGGGGCCTCCGGGCCGCGGAAAATAGCGATTTCCGGGCCAAATGCAATTTTGTGGGCGGTGTTGCCTCTCACAGCGTCATTGCGAGCGAAGCGAAGCAATCCAGATTGTCACGGCGGAAACAGTCTGGATTGCTTCGTCGCAAGGGCGCCTCGCAATGACGGCGGATAGAGCCGCGGCGCAGTCAGAACGGGCTCACCGAGAAATAGCGCAGCCACAGATCGGTGTAGCGGCCTTTTTCCCAGACCCGGAACAACGCCCAGTTCAGGGCCTGGCGCAGTACGTCGTTGCCCTTGCGCACGGCGATGCCGATGCCCTCGCCGAAGAAACGGCTCTCGACGAAGGGACCGCCGGAGAAGGCGCAGCAATCGCCGGAATCGGTGCCGTTGATCCAGAACGCGAGCGAGATCGCATCACCGAAAATGAAATCGACCTCGCCCTTGCGCAAGGCGCTGCGCAAGCCGTCGTCGTTGGGATAGGGGTGCAGCTCTGCGTCGGTGAACATCGCCTTGAGATAGGCCTCGTGCGCGGAGCCGGCGATGACGCCGACCTTCTTGCCCTCGAGATATTCGGGCCGGATCTCCGGCATCACCGCGTCCTTGCGCGAGGCGAAGCGCGCCGGCACCCGGTAATAGGGATCGGTGAAGTCGACGCGGGCGCGCAGCTGCGGGCTCACCGCCATCGAGGCGATGATGGCGTCGCCGCGGTTGGAGGAGAGCGCGTCGACCAGCGTCTCGAAGCGGCGCATCTGCACCGTGCAGGTGACCTTGATCTCCTCGCACAGGCTGCGTGCGAGATCGACGTTGAAGCCGGCCGGGTTGCCGTCGGCGCCGGTGAAATTGAACGGCGGATAGTCGGTCTCGGTCAGGAAGCGGATCACGGTCAGGCGCGACAGGTCCGGCCGCTCCGGCCGCCGCCGCGGATCCCAGAAGCCCGGCACGGCCTGCGGGGCGGCCTGCGCGACCCGAGGTGCGGCTTGCTGCGTCCCTTGGGGCGCCGCCGGGGGCGGCTGCTTGGCTGGGTTCTGGGCCTCGGCGTTGGGCAAGCCTGCGAGCAGGCAGGCACCGACCGCCAGCCCCGCCAGCAAGCTACGGGCAGATTTGGACGATTTCGCCTGTTGCGATGGAGCCATCGGCCGGAAATGAACTGATATCATAGGGATCGGAGGGCGTTATAGACCATCCCGACGGGAACGCGAGTGCGGAATGTGGCGACGGTGCGCTCCCTCCCCCGCTTGCGGGGGAGGGTCGGGGAGAGGGTGTGTCCGCTGGGCGAGTGCCCCTAAATGGATATAGCCCCACCCGCCGCGCTTCCGCGCGTCGACCTCCCCGCAAGCGGGAGAGGTTGCAGTGGAGTTCGCGGCTCGATCAGCCCTCAGAGATACTTCTTCAAATCCGCCGCCGCCTCGTCCGGCGTCCGCTTCAGATTGAACGGGGAGACGAAGCGGCCGTCGCGGTCCATCAGGTAGATCAGCGCGGTGTGGTCCATGGTGTAGTCGCCGTCCTTGGTCGGGACCTTCTTGGCGTAGACCCGGTAGGAGGTGATGACCTTGGCGGTCTCGGCGGGATCGCCGCTGAGGCCTTCGAGGTGCGGATCGAAGCTCGACAGATAATCCTTCATGGTCGCCGGCGTGTCGCGCTCGGGGTCGACCGAGATGAAGACGGCATTGACCTTGTCGGCATCCTTGCCCAGCGCGCGCAGCACTTCCGAGATCTCGAACAGCGAGGTCGGGCACACGTCGGGGCAATGGGTGTAGCCGAAGAAGATCAGGGTCGGCTTGCCCTTGAGGCTCTTGTCGGTGACCGCCTTGCCGTTCTGGTCGGTCAGTTGGAACGGGCCGCCGATCGCGGCCGGCTGCGCCACCTTGCTGACCCCGCCCATGGCCCAGAACATGATCAGGAGGCCGGCAACGAGGCTTGCGGCGAAAGCGGTCGCGATCACCAGCGGACGGGCGGCGGAACTCATGAGCGGAAAACTTCCTGTGGCGGATCAGAAGCAGGCGGCGAAGCCGGTCCTGATCATTTCGAAGAACATCTGCGTGCCGTAGTGGAACCACAGCGCCAGCGCGCCGAGCACCAGCAAGCTGCCGATCCCCGCGCCCGCCAACAGCAGCACGAACGGCGTCCGGCCGGCAGTGGGCGAATTGTCCTGTAGCGGATGCGATGGGTGCAGCGGTTGAGCCATGACAACGATCGGGGCGAAGGCCCGGGTTCCCAGCCTCAGATAAGCCCTGGCCCGCCTGCCGGCAAGGCGCCGCTGGCGGGCCGGAACGGTCCGGTCAGGCCGGGAAGGTCAGCGCAGCTGGCCCCGGGCGGATTCGATCCGGTCCGATTGCGGGAGCGGCCGGCGCGACGGCTTGATGGCCGAGGCCTGCGCGTCCAGGTAGCAGGGCTTGTACATGGCCTGGAGCTGCTTGCCCTTCAGGAACAGCATATGCGGGGTGAGGCCGCCGCGCTGGTTGATCCAACGCTTCACCTGCGAAGGATACATCATATACAGCATCTGGGTCGCCTCGGTGTTGGTGACGGCGCGGCCGTTGCTGCCGAAATCCCAGGCGGCGTGGAAGCCGAGCGTCGCGCTCGAGGTCACGCAGATGCGGTCATGCGGAATGGCGCCGAGGACGATGGTGCAGGCCGAGGCGCAGAGGCCGTCGATGATGACGGTGTCACCTGACTGCCTGAGGTCCTGGTATTTGTCGACGTAGGTTCCGATCCGGCCACCGCGGTCATCCGCGATCCGAACCACCGCGTGAGAAGCCCCCATGCAAGCGATGAGGAGAACTGCCGCCAGCAACCCCGTCAGAAACTTCATTGTCCCCGCCCCAGTCGAATTCGAATCTGCGTGTCAGGTGATGATGCGCGGCTAGCGTCCGTCGTAACCGAGGTTTTGTCTAGGCAGGCCGGCTCGCTCAAAACAAATTCAAATCCAGTGTTGCGGCGGTGCTGCACTCGGCGGGTCTCGATCCCAAAGTGGAACAAGTTAATGATGTCTTACGCGCCACACCCTTGATCTCAGTTGCAACCGCTGGCTTCAATCCGGGCAAATACAGGGGAAATTCATGGAGGGGGACGCACATGGCTGAAGAGACTGACGTCATCGTCGTCGGCGCGGGCCTGTCGGGACTGGTTGCCGCGATCGAGATTGCCGACGCAGGCAAGCGCGTGATCGTGGTCGACCAGGAAGGCGAGCAGTCGATCGGCGGCCAGGCGTTCTGGTCGTTCGGCGGGTTGTTCCTGGTCGATTCGCCGGAGCAACGCCGGCTCGGCATCAAGGATTCCTTTGACCTGGCCATGCAGGACTGGATCGGTGCCGCCGGCTTCGACCGCGACGACGACTTCTGGCCACGGCAATGGGCCGAGGCCTATGTCGCGTTCGCGGCCGGCGAAAAGCGCGCCTGGCTGCGGGCGATGGGCCATCGCTTCTTTCCGGTGGTCGGCTGGGCCGAGCGCGGCGGTTACGACGCGATGGGCCACGGCAATTCGGTGCCGCGCTTTCATGTCACCTGGGGCACCGGCCCCGGCATCGTCGAGCCGTTCGAGCGCCGGGCGCGCGAGGCCGTGAAGAGCGGCCGGCTCAGCTTCAGGTTCCGTCACCGCGTCGATGCGCTCTCCATCACCAACGGCACAGTAGATGGCGTCAGCGGTGCCGTGCTCGCGCCCGATCCGATCGAGCGCGGCAAGAGCACCTCGCGCAATGTCGTCGGCGAATTTGCGCTTAAGGCGCAAGCCGTGATCGTCGCGTCCGGCGGCATCGGCGGCAATCACGAGCTGGTGCGGCAGAACTGGCCGAAGCGGCTGGGCGATCCGCCGAAATTCATGATCTCCGGCGTGCCCGAACATGTCGATGGCCGCATGATCGGCATCACCGAGACATCAGGTGCGCGGCTGATCAATCGCGACCGCATGTGGCATTATGTCGAGGGCATCCAGAACTGGAATCCGATCTGGCCGCGCCACGGCATTCGCATCCTGCCGGGCCCCTCCTCGATGTGGTTCGACGCCACGGGCACGCGATTGCCGGCGCCGCTCTTCCCGGGCTCGGACACACTCGGGCAGCTCCAGTACATCATGTCGACCGGCTATGATTATTCCTGGTTCATCCTGACCCAGAGCATCATCAAGAAGGAGTTTGCGCTGTCGGGCTCGGAGCAGAACCCGGACCTGACGGGCAAGAGCTGGCGCATGACCTTGCGCCGGGCCACCAACAAGGGGGCGCCGGCGCCGGTCGAAGCATTCAAAAGCCATGGTGTCGATTTCATCGTGCGCGACAAGATCGAGGACCTCGTCGCGACCATGAACAAGCTTGCCGGCAGCGACCTCCTCAAGCTCGAGCACATCAGGATGCAGATCGAGGCGCGCGACCGCGAGATCGCCAACCCTTACGTCAAAGATGCGCAGGTGATGAACATCCACAATGCGCGCCGCTATATCGGCGACAGGCTGATCCGCACCGCCTCCCCACACCGGATCCTGGATCCCGCGCAGGGGCCGCTGATCGCGGTCAAGCTCAACATCCTCACCCGCAAGACACTGGGCGGCTTCGAGACCGATCTGGAGTCCCGAGTGTTCGGCACCGAGGGCAGAGTCATTCCCGGCCTCTATGCGGTCGGCGAAGCCGCCGGCTTCGGCGGCGGCGGCGTGCACGGCTATCGCTCGCTGGAGGGCACCTTCCTCGGCGGCTGCCTGTTCTCGGGCCGCAATGCGGGCCGGTCCGCCGCCAAGGCGGTGGGCTGAAATTGTTCGGTCCGCTTCGATAAGCCGCGCATGCGTTGCCAGCGACGCATGCACCGCCGGGGTGGCAGGGCGTGAGGCGCTGGGCTAGACAGGGGCGCCATTCCAGTGAGGAGCTACCAATGAGCATTCAGCGTTTCGAAACCGGCCCGCGCATGAGCCAGGTCGTCGTGCACGGCAACACCGTCTATCTCGCAGGCGTCGTCGCCAACAACGCGGCCGGCGAAAGCGTGACGAAGCAGACCCAGGACATCCTGAAGACCATCGACGGCCATCTCGCCAAGGCCGGCACCGACAAGTCGAAGCTGCTCTCAGCCACGATCTACATCACCGACATGAAGACCTTCGGCGAGATGAACGCGGTGTGGGATGGCTGGGTGTCAGCCGGCAATACTCCCGCCCGCGCCACCGTCGAGGCCAAGCTGGCGGCGCCGCAATACACCGTCGAGATCATGGTCACGGCCGCGAAGTAATTTTCGCAAACAACAGACGAAGAGAGCGCGATGGCGACGTCATCCCGCTCTCTTTTTGCGTAACGATGACCTGTCAGGTAATCGATCGGCGCTCCCGAACCTTCGATAGTGACGGCAGCCGAATACGGCGTCATCGAAGGAGAGTGCCATGACCGACCCCCTCACCATCGCCCGAAGCTATATCGAGCTCTGGAACGAGCGCACCGCCGGCCGCCGCCGCGAACTGCTCGGCGACAACTGGACGATTGACGCAAGCTATGTCGATCCCTTGATGAAGGGCGACGGCCGCGACGGCATCGAGGCGCTGATCGCAGGCGTGCAGCAGCGCTTTCCCGATTTCAAATTCCACCTGATCGGCGAGCCCAACGGCTACGGCGAACACGTCCGCTTTTCCTGGGGACTTGGTCCAGACGGCGCCGACAGCCCGATCAAGGGCACCGATTTTGCCGTGCTGAAGGACGGCCGGATCCAAAGCGTGACCGGATTTCTGGATCAGGTGCCGGCGGGAGCGTGAGATCTCCGACCCGCCTCGTACAGGCGGACGGGAACCTTATGGGACTTTCACAAGAGGTCGTCATGCCCGGGCTTGTCCCGGGCATCCACGTTCTCAGTGCTGCGTGCAAGCGTGGATGGCCGGGACAAGCCCGGCCATGACGATGTGGGGACCTGCGTGCCTTCAATTGTCAGCGCAAAATGCCAATTGGCCCGCTGCAGGCGCTGAGGGCAGCCCCTCGACGAAGCCGCCCTCACGGCTTACCTGTCATGGTGTGACGCGCCGCATCCTCAAAAGTCGGGCCGAAACGCCTGCGCTGCTGCCCGACCGCTTCGACGCGTGGTTCGCAGCTCGCGGCTGGTCGCCGCGCGCGCATCAATTGGCGCTGCTGGAGAAGGCGCGTGAGGACCGCTCGGCGCTGCTGATCGCACCGACCGGTGCCGGCAAGACGCTCGCGGGATTTCTGCCGACCCTGGTGGAGCTTTCGCTGCAGCCGATTGAGCGCGAGGCCGGTGAGAAGAAAAGCCTCGTCTCCACCGGTCGCAGCGTGCAACGTTCCGGCGGCCTGCACACGCTCTACATCTCGCCACTGAAGGCGCTTGCCGTCGACATCGCGCGCAATCTGGAGCGGCCGATTGCGGAGATGGCGCTGCCGATCAAGGTCGAGACCCGCACCGGCGACACGCCGGTGTCGCGGCGCCAGCGGCAACGGCGCTATCCGCCCGACGTGCTGCTGACGACGCCCGAGCAGCTTGCGCTGCTGCTGTCCTCGGATGACGCGCCGTTCCTGTTCTCCTCGCTGAAGCGCATCGTGCTCGACGAGCTTCACGCGCTGGTGACGTCCAAGCGCGGCGATCTGCTCTCGCTCGGGCTGGCGCGGCTGTGGCGGCTGGCGCCGCAGATGCGCGCGATCGGCCTGTCGGCAACCGTCGCCGAGCCGGATCAGCTCGCGCGCTTCCTGGTGCCGCAGCCCGACGGCAAGGAGACCGCCGCCGACATCGTCGTTGCCGGCGGGGCCGCGCCGCCCGAGGTCGAGATGCTCGATACGCGCGAGCGCCTGCCCTGGGCCGGCCACAGCGCGCGTCACGCGCTCCCCGAGATCTACGAGCTGATCAAGGCGAACAAGACCACGCTGGTCTTCGTCAACACCCGCAGCCAGGCCGAGATGCTGTTCCAGAATCTCTGGAGCATGAACGACGACGGCCTCGCGATCGCGTTGCATCACGGCTCGCTCGACGTCGCCCAGCGCAGAAAGGTCGAGGACGCCATGTCGGCGGGACGCCTGCGCGGCGTGGTCTGCACCTCCTCGCTCGATCTCGGCGTCGACTGGGGCGACGTCGATCTCGTGGTCAATATCGGCGCGCCCAAGGGCTCCTCGCGGCTGATGCAGCGGATCGGCCGCGCCAACCACCGCCTCGACGAAGCCTCGCGCGCGGTGCTGGTGCCGGCCAACCGCTTCGAGGTGCTGGAGTGCCGCGTCGCGATCGACGCCATTGCCGAGAACGCGCAGGACACACCGCCTTTGCGCAAAGGTGGCCTCGACGTGCTGGCCCAACACGTGCTGGGCTGTGCCTGCGGCGAGCCATTCCTCTCCGATAACCTCTATGCCGAAGTGCGCACCGCCGCGCCTTACGCCGACCTGTCGCGGCCGGATTTCGACGATGTCGTCGATTTCGTCGCCTCCGGCGGCTACGCGCTGAAGACCTATGAGCGTTTCGCCCGAATCAAGCAGGACAAGGAGGGGCGCTGGCGCGTCGCCAATCCCAAGGTGCGGCAGAGCTACCGCATGAATGTCGGCACCATCGTCGAGGACGACATGCTGAAGGTGCGCCTGGTGCGCTCGCGCGGCGGCGGCCATGGCAAAGCAGGCGGCTCGACCGGCGTGATCGCACGCGGCGGCCGGCTGCTCGGCGAGATCGAAGAGGCCTTCATCGAGGGCCTCTCGCCCGGCGATACCTTCGTGTTCTCGGGCGAGGTGGTGCGCTATGAGACCCTGGTCGAGGACCAGGTCTATGTCTCGCGCGCGCATGACAAGGACCCGAAAGTGCCGTCCTATATGGGCGGGAAATTCCCGCTCTCGACCTATCTCGCCGAACGTGTGCGCCGGCTGCTCGATGACGCGCGCGCCTGGCGTGGCCTGCCGGAGCAGGTGCGCGACTGGCTGTCGCTGCAGAAGGATGTCAGCAGCGTGCCGGCGGTGCGCGAACTCCTGGTCGAAAGCTTTCCGCGCGCCAGCAAGCACTACATCGTCTGCTATCCCTTCGAGGGACGTCTCGCGCATCAGACCCTCGGCATGCTGCTGACGCGCCGGCTCGAGCGCGCCCGCGCACGGCCGCTCGGCTTCGTCGCCAACGAATATGCGGTGGCGATCTGGGCGCTCGGCGATCTTTCCTCCATGATCCGCAACGGCCGGATCGATCTCAACGCGCTGTTCGATCCTGACATGCTCGGTGACGATCTGGAGGCCTGGCTCGCCGAATCCGCCCTGATGAAGCGCACCTTTCGCAACTGCGCCATCATCTCCGGCCTGATCACACGCCGGCATACCGGCGAGGAGAAGAGCCGTCGTCAGGTTTTGTTCTCGACCGATCTCGTCTACGACGTGCTGCGCAAGCATCAGGCCGATCACGTCCTGTTGCGCGCCGCGCGCGCCGATGCCGCCACCGGCCTGCTCGATTTGCGCCGCCTCAGTGACATGCTGGTGCGCATCCAAGGTCGCATCACTCATCGGGAACTCGACCGCGTCTCGCCGCTGGCCGTGCCCGTGATGCTGGAAATCGGTCGCGAGTCAGTTTATGGCGAAGCTGCAGACGAGCTTTTGGCCGAAGCCGCCGATGAGCTCGTCAAAGAGGCGATGGATAGAAGCGGGTAAGACGTGACGATTGGCGCGCAGGTTTCAGGGGACGACGACGACATGCGCGTGTCCACAGTCACCATCAGCGAGGTGACCTTCGCCGCCGATCTCTCCGGCGCCTTGTTCTGGGAAGAGCAGCGCCTGCTCGTCGTCTCCGACCTGCATCTGGAAAAAGGCTCCAGCTTCGCCGCCCGCGGCGTGTTGCTGCCGCCCTACGATACGCTGGCCACGCTGAGTCGTCTCGCTGCTGTCATCTCCCGCCATGATCCGCGCACGGTCATCGCACTCGGCGACAGCTTTCACGACCGCACCGCGCATGAGCGGCTGTCGCCGGAAAATCGCGATGCGGTCGCAGGGCTCCAGACCGGCCGCGACTGGATCTGGATTTCGGGCAATCACGATCCGATGCTGCCGAGCGATCTCGGCGGCACCGTCGCCGACGAAGTCGGGATCGGCCCGATCACTTTCCGTCACGAGCCGACCGGTGCGTGCGGCGAGATCGCCGGCCATCTCCATCCCAAGGCGCGCGTCTCCGCGCGTGGCCGCTCGATGGAGCGCCGCTGCTTCGCATCCGACGGGATGCGAGCGGTGATGCCGGCGTTCGGCGCCTATGCGGGCGGCCTCAGCATTCGCGACGTCGCATTCGCGAGGATCTTTCCGGCCAACGGCTTCGTCGCCCATCTGCTCGGCGACCGCCGCGTCCATGCGATTGCGGCCTCGCGCTGTTCCTGAAATTTCGGCCTCGTCCCGGAACAAATTAAGAACACTTTAGCAAGTCTTTGATATATCATTGCGATTCGGCGCGTTGCTGGCACAATATCTAGCGTCTGTCAGACTTTGCGAGGACTACATGTCCACCATCGCCTTCGATCAATTTGCCCTTACCCGGATCGCCGATTTCGCGCGCTCGCTGTCGCGGCTGCATCAGGCGGCGCGGCGCCAGAGGATCGATGACGACCAGTTCGACCGCGAGTTCAACGCGGTGTGCCAGTCGATCTGGGGCTATACCATCGACGACGTCAGCGACGATCTGTTCTCGGTCGAGGACCATCTGTTTCTCGACACGCTGGACGAAGCCCATGCGCGCATCTTCGCGGCCGAGCAGGGATATGACCTCGTTGACGAAGCCGGCATGCTGACGGACTGGTGGGGCTTCTGCTGGATGATCCTGGCCGAGAAGCGCGGGCTCCTGACCCCGGACAACCGCGCCGCCGCGCGCGCGGCGATCGAGGAGAAATATCTGGCGGCGCCCAACGTGATCGGGGTGATCATCGGGCGATAGTCTCGTGCCCGGACGCTGCGCCGCGCTTCCTGAGCGGTGCACTGCAGAGCCTGGGCCCATCTCGCGGCAGTCTGGGTCCCGGCTCTGCGCAGCAGCGTTTCACGCTGCAGCGCGTCCGGGACACGAGGGCGACTAATCCAGCCCGGCCCGCTTCGCCGGCTTTGCCGTCTTCGGCACCGTCACATCCGGCAGCGTCTCACGCACGATCTCCGCGGCGGGTGCATCTGCCGACACCGTCTCTGCCCGCACCGGGGCCACCTTCATCTCGCCGAGGCGGGCGCGGACCTGGGCGGTGAGGCCGGGATAGGAGGCAACCGGGGTGAAGTCCGCGGCCTGGTCGTTGCCGACGCGGATGCCGGTATAGGCGACGAGCCCGTCGGTGGTGGCAATCACGTCGCCGGCCTTGAGCGAGGAGTCCAGCGCGAGATCGACCGGGGCAAGGCCGACCGGCTCGCGGCCGTTGCAGGTGCAGTCAGAACGCAGCGCCTTGCGGTAGGCGAAGGCGTTCTCGCTGTCGGCGTAACGCTCGCCGGTCTGCGACGCCGCACCGTCGATCGACGAGCCGAAAAAGACCTTGGTCGCGCTGGCAGGACAGAACGCCTGACACATCTGGGCCGGCGAGGCGAGGCCGCGCATCAGCGGAAAATATTTGCCGTCGCAGCTGCGCACGCAGAAGGCGGGGCCGGAGCCCCCGGCTGCGGCCGCGCGGGTCGGCGGCACATATTGCGGAGTGGCGGCATTCTGCTGGCCGGTGAAGGGATCGGCGTAGGAACTTGCCTGCTGCGGCACCTCGCGCTGTGGCCGTTGCTGCTGCTGCATGCCGCCGAAGAAGAAGTCGAACAGGCCCTCGGCCGAAACCGGGGCCGGCGCCGCAAGCAGCGGTGCTGCAAGGGTGGCGGCTACAAGCATCGCGCGTCGCCGCCGGCGCGCATGGGACAGGACTGTACGCAACGCTCACTCCACCCGACGCTACGGAACCGGCCGGACCCCCTTGGGGATCTCAGCACATGATTCACCATAAGGCCGGATGGTAAATGAGCGGTTGAGGGAGAGTTGGTCTCGTACCCCGGACGCGGCGCAGCGCTCCTTCAGCGGTGCGCTGCAGAGCCGGGGGCCCATGCGGATGCGGACTAAGCGCTGGGTCCCGGTTCAGCGTCGCATCGCTACGCGCCGCGTCGCGCCCGGGACACGGGAGCGGGGGGCATCAAGCCTTCAAGAACTCCGAGGCCTTGTACAGCGAGCGGAACGGCAAGCCGGCCGCACCGAACGTGTCGGTGGCGCCTTCTTCGCGGTCGACCATGGTCAGCACCAGCACCACCTCGGCGCCGGTCTCGCGCACCGATTCCACCGCCTTCATCGCGGAGCCGCCAGTGGTGGTGACGTCCTCGACGATCACGACCCGCTTGCCCTCGAGCGTCTCGCCTCTGGGGAGGCCCTCGATCGCGAGCTTGGCGCCGTGCTCCTTCGGCTTCTTGCGTACGAAGAACGCCGCGATCGGATGGCCCTTGATCCAGGAAATCTGCGCCAGGGCGCCGGCGAGCGGCACTGCGCCCATCTCGAGGCCGCCGATGAAATCGAGATTGTCGTCCTTCAGCGCCTCATAGGTCAGCTCGGCGAGCAGGGTCGCCCCTTCGGGGTCGAGCATGGTCGGCTTGAGGTTGAAGTAGAAATCGCTCTTGCGGCCCGACGCGAGCGTCACCTCGCCGCGGCCGAAGGAGCGCCGGCGGATGATTTCGAACAGGCGGGCGCGGGAGGCTGATTTCGACACGGCGGTCCCTCGGGAGCGTTTTTGGAAAGTGGCGGAATTTATCCGCGACGGGCGCGACATTCCAGAGGGGGCGTCCCTCGTCAACAGGGATCGCCCATCCCGGACCGCCGGTTGTGGGGGCGCGACGTTCTGGAGTAGGTGGGATGCCAAACCTGTTGGGGAAGGAAACAAGGCATGACCATCGAGCTGCACACCTGGAACACGCCGAACGGCCGCAAGATCTCGGTCGCGCTGGAGGAAATGGGGCTGCCTTACAAGGTGGTCCCGGTGAACATCACCAAGGGCGAGCAGATGGCACCTGAGTTCCTCAAGCTCTCCCCGAACAACAAGATTCCCGCGATCGTCGACCCCGAGGGCCCGGACGGCAAGCCCGTCAGCATCTTCGAATCCGGCGCGATCCTGCTCTATCTCGGTGAAAAGACCGGCAAATTCCTGCCGAAATCGTTGGGTGCCCGCATCCCGGTCTATGAATGGCTGATGTGGCAGATGGGCGGCTTCGGCCCGATGCCGGGCCAGGTGCATCATTTCATCGCACTCGAGAACGAGCAGGACCGTGCCTACGGCCTCAAGCGCTACATGGCGGAGACGCGCCGGCTCTACAGCGTGCTCGACCGTCGGCTGGCGGACCACGACTTTGTCGCCGGCGAACTCTCGATTGCCGATTTTGCCATCCTGGGCTGGGCCTGGCGCCACCCTCGCCACAAGGTTGATCTGACCGACTTCCCCAACGTCAAGCGCTGGTACGAGGCGCTGATGGCAAGGCCGGCGGTAAAGCGGGGTATGGAAGCGAAGCTGGACTAAGTCTCTCAGCTTTCGGATCTCGTGCCCCGGACGCAGCGCAGCGCGCAAGCGATGCACTGCAGAGCCGGGGCCCATGCGGCAACACTGGGTCCCGGCTCCGCGCAGCATCGCAAGAGCGTGCAGCGCGTCCGGGACACGAGCGTGTGGCTCGCGACGTCGGCTACACCTTCTTCGCTTCGACCGCCATCCGCACCGCCAGCCCGGCCAGTACCGTGCCCATCAGCCAGCGCTGCACCAGCATCCAGCTCGGTCGGCTTCCCAGGAACAGCGCGATCGATCCGGCCGCCAGCGCGATCATCGCATTGACGCTGACGCTGATCGCGATCTGGATCGCTCCGAGCACGACCGACTGCGTCAGCACGCTGCCGGCTGTGGGATCGATGAACTGCGGCAGCAGCGCAAGATAAAGCATCGCGATCTTCGGGTTGAGCAAATTGGTGACGAAGCCCATCGCGAACAATTTGCGCGGACTGTCGATGGCAAGCTGCTTCACCTGGAACGGCGAGCGCCCGCCGGGCTTCACCGCCTGCCAGGCCAGCCACAACAGATAACCCGCGCCGGCAAAGCGCAGTGCGTCGTAGGCAAAGGGAATGGCGAGCAAGAGTGCCGTGATGCCGAACGCCGCGCACAACATGTAGAACACGAAGCCGAGCGCCACGCCGCCGAGCGAGACGATGCCCGCCGCAGGCCCTTGCGTGATCGAGCGCGAGATCAAATAGATCATGTTCGGGCCCGGGGTGAGCACGAGACCGAGGCAGACGAGGGCGAAGCCGAGCAGGGCGGAGGTGTGGGGCATGGGTGAACCGGTGTCCGAGACGCGGTCCGGTTCTAATATGCGCGAACCGGGGGAGCCATTACGCAATTGCTCGGAGGACAATTGAACTCGCGTGTCCCGGACGCGGCGCAGCGTGAAACGGTGCGCCGCAGAGCCGGGACGCAGTTGGCGCAGCGTGGGCCCCGGATCAGCAACGCACCACGCCGCGAAGGGCGGCGCGTTGCGCAGCATCCGGGGAAAGCAGCCTCAATGCGCCTCGTCCCAATTATTCGCCGCGCGCGCATCGACATGCAGCGGCACTGAGAGCAGCACGGCCGGGAACGGCGCGTCCTGCATCACGTGCTGCACGACCGGCAGCGTCGCTGCGACCTCGGCGTCCGGCACCTCGAAGATCAATTCGTCATGCACCTGCAGCAGCATTTGCGCCGAGAGCTTCTTCTCGTCCAGCGCGTCCTCGACCCGCGTCATGGCGCGGCGGATGATGTCGGCCGCGGTGCCCTGCAGCCGCGCGTTGATCGCGGCGCGCTCGTTGAAGGCGCGCACCGAGGCGTTGGAGGCCTTGATGTCGGGATAGTGCATCTTGCGGCCGAACAGCGTGGTGACGTAGCCGTTCTGCCGGCAGAAATCGCGCGTCTCGTCCATATAGGCGCGGATGCCGGGGAAGCGTTCGAAATACTTCTTGATGTAGGCCGAGGCTTCCTCGCGCGCGATGCCGAGCTGGTTGGCAAGGCCGAACGCGGAGATGCCGTAGATGATGCCGAAATTGATCGCCTTGGCGCGGCGGCGGATTTCGCTCGGCATGCCCTTGATCGGCACGCCGAACATTTCCGACGCGGTCATGGCGTGAATGTCGAGACCGTCCTTGAACGCCTGCTTGAGCACGGGAATGTCGGCGATCTCCGCCAGCAGCCGCAGCTCGATCTGCGAATAGTCGGCGGAGACCAGCTTGTGCCCGGGCGTCGCGATGAAGGCGCGCCTGATCTTGCGGCCGTCTTCGGTGCGGACCGGAATGTTCTGCAGGTTCGGCTCGTTCGACGACAGCCGGCCCGTCGTGGTCGCTGCCAGCGCGTAGGTCGTGTGCACGCGATGGGTCTGCGGATTGACATAGGTCGGCAGCGCGTCGGTATAGGTCGATTTCAGTTTCGAGACCTGGCGCCACTCCAGGATCTTCTTCGGGAGATCGTGGCCCTGCTCGGCGAGTTCGTCCAGCACTTGCGCGGTGGTCGACCATGCGCCCGTCTTGGTCTTGGTGCCCCCGGACAGGCCCATCTTGCCGAACAGGATGTCGCCGATCTGCTTGGGGCTGCCGACATTGACCGGCTCGCCGGCGATCTCCTGGATCTCGGCCTCGACCCGGGCCGCGGTCTGGGCGAAGTCGCCCGAGAGTCGCGACAGCACCTGGCGGTCGATCGAGATGCCGCGCCGTTCCATGCGCGCGAGCACCGACACCAGCGGCCGCTCAAGCGTCTCGTAGACGGTGGTCATATGCTCGGCGACGAGGCGCGGCTTCAGCACGCGCCAGACGCGCAGGGCCATATCGGCGCTTTCGGCCGACAGCGGCGCGGCCTTGTCGATCGGCACCTGGTCGAAGGTGATCTTGCCCTTGCCGCTGCCGAGCAGCTCGTTCTCCTTCAGCATGGCGTGGCCGAACCAGCGCTCGGCGAGCGAGTCGAGTTCATTCGAACCTCGCCCGGCATCGAGCACGTAGGAGATCAGTTTGGCATCGTCGGTGTTGCGCAAGGTGATGCCGTGCTGCGCCAGCATCACTGCGGTGAATTTGACGTCGAAACCGATCTTGAGAATGCCTGGTGATTCCAGCACGGGACGCAGCGCGTCGATGGCGTCGGCGTGCTTGACCTGATCCGGCGCGAGGCCGGCGTCGAACAAGCCGCCGTCGCCGCCGGACTGCTTGTGCGCCAGCGGTACGTAGCAGGCTTCGTTTGGCGTCAGCGCCAGCGCGATGCCGCAGAGATCGGCCTGCATGGGATCGATGGAGTTCGCGCGAATCTCGATCGCAACATGGCTGGCGTCATGGATGCGCGCGATGAAGGCGTTGAGCTCTTGCAGCGACTTGATCGTTTGATATTTGTCGCGATCGAATGGAAGCTTGCGGAGCGCCTCTTCGCGCGCGGCGGCCAGAGAAATCGGCGCGCCCTTCAGGCTCGCACCCTTGTCGCCCTTGTCGCCGCCGGTCGCGATGGCCGCAGGCGCGCCGAAGAGATCGCCGGAGGCCTCGGACGATTTTGCCTTGGCGGCGCCGTCGCCGGCCTTGGCGCCGCTGCTGTTGCTCGCATCGGCATCGACGTTGGCGGGGTCTATCTGAGAGTAGTCGGCGACACGGCGCGTCAGCGTTGTGAATTCCATCGCCTTCAGGAACGCAATCAGCTTGCGTGCGTCGGGCTCGTGGACGGCGAGGTCGTCGAGCGGCACGTCCAGCTTCACCTTGTCGTCGAGCAGCACGAGCTTGCGCGAGATTCGCGCCTTCTCGGCATTCTCGATCAGCGCCTCGCGCCGTTTCGGCTGCTTGATCTCGGTGGCGCGGAACAGCAATTGGTCGAGGTCGCCATACTCGGTGATCAACTGCGCGGCGGTCTTGATGCCGATGCCGGGCACGCCGGGCACGTTGTCGGTGGAGTCGCCGGCCAGCGCCTGCACCTCGACCACCTTCTCCGGTGGCACGCCGAACTTCTCGATCACCTCGGGGATGCCGATGCGGCGATCCTTCATGGTGTCGTACATCATGATCTTGTCGTTCACGAGCTGCATCAGATCCTTGTCGGAGGACACGATGGTCGTGGTGGCGCCGCGTTCGCTGGCCTGCCGCGCATAGGTCGCGATCAGGTCGTCGGCCTCGAAGCCGCCTTGTTCCAGGCAGGGCAGGTCGAAGGCGCGCACGGCTTCGCGGATCAGTGCGAATTGCGGAATGAGATCGTCAGGCGCCGGCGGCCGGTGCGCCTTGTATTCGGGATAGATCTTGTTGCGGAAGGTGACCTCGGACTTGTCGAACACGATGGCCAGATGCGTCGGCCGGTTGTCGACGGGCATGTCGCGCAGCAGCTTCCAAAGCATGTTGCAGAAGCCGAGCACGGCGTTGACCTGCAAGCCGTCGGACTTGCGGTTCAGCGGCGGCAGTGCGTGATAGGCGCGGAAGATGTAGCCGGAACCGTCGACCAGGAAGATGTGGTCGCCCTTGCCGGCAGTCTTCGCTGCGACCGGTTTGGCAGCAGCTGGCGCAGCAGCGGACTTGGTTTCGGCGGCGGTCTTCGGGGATGTCTTGGGCATGGCCGCAATGTAAGAATTTTTGCGGGCTTTGACAGCCTTGGAAGGGTGATTTTTGGCTCGGTGACGCCACTATCCCCACTGTCATCCCGGGGCGCGCGAAGCGCGAGCCCGGAATCCATAGCCATAGGGAGTAGTTTGGCGAAGACTCGTGGTTGCCGTCTTCTGCAACAGCGTCATCCTGGGGTTATGGGTCCCGGGCTCGCGCTTCGCGCGCCCCGGGACGACGTAGAGCGAGGCTACTCCGCCGCCTGCAACACCGGCCCCGCCTTCTTCGGCGCGATCCAGAACGCCTCTGGACGCTCGAACAGGAAATCGGCGTGCAGCCGCAGCGCCACCCGCCAGATCGCAAGCGCGCCGAGCACGCCGGCGACGGTGACGATCAGCGACACCGTGCCGATGTCGGGAATGATGCCGGTGCGCAGCAGCAGCGTCCGCGTCGCCGCCATCGGCAGGAAGAAGGCGAGATAGATCACGATCGAATGCTCGCCGCAGAAGCGGAAAAAGTTCAGCCACTGCGCGCGCGCGAGCAGCGTGCCCATCGTGATGATGGCGCAGGCACCGGCAAAGCCGAGCACGAGCGAGACGATCTTCCACTCGCTGGCGCCGAATGCTACGAGGCCGGCATTGACCAGCGCCCAGGTCGCGAGCGCTGCGAGCGCAAGGATGGGATGTTTCCGCGCGCGATCCGACAGCGCGAATACGTAAGGTGCGAACAGATAGCCCGAATAAAAATAGACGAAGCGGGCGCAGAACTCGTCGATCGCGGTCCAGCCGGTGGAGATGCGGGCCGTCTCCAGTGCGGCGGCGACGAGCCAGATCACGAGCGGCGGGAATTTGCGTGTCAGTTTTGTGACGACGAAGAAGACCGGCAGCAGATAGATGAACCACAGCGTGCCGAACGGCTCCACGAAGGATTCGAGATACAAGAGGCCGACGTGGTGCCAGCTCGTCTCTGCCGCGAAAGCGGGCGCCTTGAAACCGAACTGGATTGTCACCCAGACGACATAGAAATAGGCGAAATGCACCACCTTGCGGTCGAGATAGGTTCGCCAATCCCGGTCGATCACCCGCGGCAGGAACAGGCCGGAGATCAGGAAAAAATCCGGCATCCGGAACGGCTTTGCGAAGGCCACGGCGACATGCATGAAACCAGTCTGGCCGGCGGCGAGCTCGACCCCCAGCACCGAATGCATCATCACGACCATGACGATGCAAATGCCCTTGGCGTAGTCGATCCAGTCGACACGCGCGGCCGTCGGGCTCTTTAAGCCTCCGGCCGCGGCGATTGTGCCGAATGGTGTCATGATGTCCCTTTTCGAGGCGCTGTTCCGCCCAAGAGCGAGGCAGTATGGCGGTGTCTGGTTTCGGTCCCCTTTACTGTACAATTCGCATGCCGGCTTTCCGGCTGCTTTCTTGGGGCTGACCTCTTCCCCGAGGACCTCAAAATGCTCTAAGACCGCTGCAAAGCAGCATCATTCGTTAACCAAAACAGGGATTTTCATGCGCATTGCGATGATCGGCACGGGCTATGTGGGACTGGTTTCCGGCGCCTGCTTTGCGGATTTCGGCCACGACGTCACCTGCGTCGACAAGGACGAGAAGAAGATCGCGGCGCTTCATCGCGGCGAGATCCCGATCTACGAGCCCGGGCTCGACGAACTGGTTGCGACCAACGTCAAGGCCAAGCGGCTCGACTTCACCACCGACCTGAAGAAGCCGGTCGCGGATGCCGATGCCGTGTTCATTGCTGTCGGCACGCCGTCCCGCCGTGGCGACGGCCATGCCGATCTCTCCTATGTCTACGCTGCAGCGAAAGAGATCGCGCAGTCGCTGCAAGGTTTCACCGTCGTGGTGACGAAGTCGACCGTGCCTGTCGGCACCGGCGACGAGGTCGAGCGCATCATCCGCGAGGCCAATCCCAACGCCGACGTCGTGGTCGCCTCCAATCCAGAATTCCTGCGCGAGGGCGCGGCGATCCGCGACTTCAAGTTTCCCGATCGCGTCGTGGTCGGCACCTCCGACGAGCGCGGCCGCAAGGTGATGGGCGACATCTACCGTCCGCTGTCGCTGAACCAGGCACCGTTGATGTTCACGGAGCGTCGGACCGCCGAGATGATCAAATACGCCGCGAACGCGTTTCTCGCGACCAAGATCACCTTCATCAACGAGATCGCCGATCTCTCCGAGAAAGCCGGCGCCAACGTGCAGGAGGTCGCGCGCGGCATTGGCCTGGACAACCGCATCGGCACCAAGTTCCTGCATGCCGGTCCCGGCTTCGGCGGCTCGTGCTTCCCGAAGGACACCAAGGCGCTGATCAAGATCGCGCAGGATTACGACGTCTCCTTGCGCATCGTCGAATCCGTGCTGGCGGTCAACGAGAACCGCAAGCGCGCGATGGCGCGCAAGGTGAGCCAGGCGCTCGGCGGTTCTCTGCGCGGCAAGACCATTGCCGTGCTCGGCCTCACCTTCAAGCCCGACACCGACGACATGCGCGATGCGCCGTCGATCCCGCTGGTGACGGGCCTGATCGACATGGGTGCGAAGGTCAAGGCGTTCGATCCCGTCGGCATGGAGCAGGCCAAGGGCGAGCTGCCTGACATCACCTATTGCGAGGACGCCTATTCCTGCGCGCGAGGTGCCGATGCACTCGTCATCGTCACCGAATGGGTGCAGTTCCGAGCGCTCGATCTCCACCGACTGAAGACCGTCATGGCGCAACCCGTCATCGTCGACCTGCGCAACATCTACCGCCCCGAGGACATGGAAGCCGCCGGCTTCACCTATGACAGCATCGGCCGGCCGCCCGTGCAGGGCT
The DNA here is from genome assembly GCF_003020125.1 of Bradyrhizobium sp. MOS003. Taxonomy (GTDB): domain Bacteria; phylum Pseudomonadota; class Alphaproteobacteria; order Rhizobiales; family Xanthobacteraceae; genus Bradyrhizobium. Next base: position 796,637 of record NZ_PYFW01000001.1, read on the forward strand.
GATAGCTTCACAGCTGCGCATGATTCCGTCATGGCCGGGCTTGCCCCGGCTAATTACGTCTGTTTTCTGGTCCAAGACGTGGATGCCCGGCGACTTCTGTGCGAAGACGCGCTTTGCGCTTTTCCCCGGGCATGACGAGTGGATAGGCCTTGCCCCGCAGTTTCGACACACCCCTTCCGATCGATGCCGTGCTCGACGATTTGTCGCGCACGCTGGAGGCGCATAACGCGGCCGTGCTGGTGGCGCCGCCCGGGGCCGGCAAGACCACGCGCGTGCCGCTCGCGCTGCTCGAGGCGCCCTGGGCGAGGGGCAAGAAAATCATCGTGCTGGAGCCGCGGCGTATTGCGGCGCGCGCCAGCGCCGCCCGCATGGCCAAATCGCTGGGCGAACGCGCCGGCGAGACCGTCGGCTATCGCGTCCGGTTTGGCTCGAAGATCTCGCGCGCCACGCGCATCGAGGTGGTGACGGAGGGCATCTTCACCCGCCAGATCCTCGACGATCCCGAGCTGTCAGGCGTTGCCGCCGTCCTGTTCGACGAATTCCACGAGCGCTCGCTCGATGCCGACATGGGCCTCGCGCTGGCCCGTGACGCCCAAACCGGCCTGCGCGAGGACCTCCGCATCCTCGTGATGTCCGCCACGCTGGATGGCGCCCGCGTGGCAAGGTTGCTTGGCGATGCGCCCGTCGTCGAGAGCGAAGGCCGCGCCTTCCCGGTCGAGACACGGTATCTCGGCCGCAAGGCGGATGCGCCGATCGAGCGGCAGATGGCGGATGCGATCGCCTCGGCCCTGCGAGCCGATGGCGGCTCCGTGCTGGCGTTCCTGCCGGGCGCTGCCGAAATCCGCCGCACCCAGAGTTTCCTCGGCGAGCGCGTGCAGGACGCCAGCGTCGAGATCGTGCCGCTGTTCGGCGCGCTCGACGCCGCCGTGCAGGACCGTGCGATTTCGCCTGCCCCTAAAGGCATGCGCAAGGTGGTGCTGGCAACCTCGATCGCGGAGACCTCGCTCACCATCGAAGGTGTGCGCATCGTGGTCGATTCCGGTCTCGCCCGGGTGCCGCGCTACGAGCCCGACATCGGCCTGACGCGGCTCGAGACCGTGCGCGCCTCGCGTGCGGCAGCCGACCAGCGCCGCGGCCGCGCCGGCCGCACCGAGCCGGGTGTCTGCTACAGGCTCTGGGACGAGCCGCAGACGGCCTCGCTGGCGCCCTACACCCAGCCGGAAATTCTCAGCGCCGACCTGTCTTCGCTCGTGCTTGATCTCGCGCAATGGGGCGTCAGCGATCCCGCCTCGCTGTCATTCCTCGATCCGCCGCCGGGGCCTGCGTGGAAGGAGGCAAAAAGCCTGCTCTCCGAGCTCAACGCACTCGATGGCGACGGTCGCATCACCGCAGAGGGAAAAAGCCTGCGTGCGCTGGCGCTGCCGCCGCGGCTCGCGCGCATGATCGTGGATTCGCATCGCGCAGGCGAGGGCGAAGCTGCCGCCGAGATCGCGGCCATCATCACGGAGCGCGGGCTTGGCGGCGACAGCGTCGATCTCGAGCACCGGCGCGACCAGTTCCGCCGCGACCGCTCGCCGCGCGCCGCCAGCGCGCGCGATCTGGCGCGGCGTTGGGCCTCGCAAGTGGCAGCTTCGGAGAAGGCGGGACCGCAGGATGATCTCTCGACCGGTTTGATGCTCGCCTATGCGTTCCCGGACCGCGTCGCGCGCAATCGCGGTAATGGCAGTTTCGTGCTTGCCAACGGCCGCGGCGCCGCGGTCGAGCAGACATCCGCGCTAGCCCGCGCGCCCTATATCGCGATCGGCGAGATGACGGGCACGGCGGCGAGCGGACGTATCCTGCTCGCTGCGCAAATCACCCAGGACGAGATCGAGCGGCATTTCGCCGAGCATATCGAGAGCGCCGACGAAATTTCGTTCGACCGCGGCGCGATGGCGCTGCGCGCGCGGCGCAAGCGCGTGCTGCATGCGATCACGCTGTCCGAAGCGACACTGGCCGTGTCACCGACCGAGGACACCGCGCGGATTCTCGCCGACGGATTGATCGCCGCCGGCCTCGATCGGCTGCCCTGGTCGAAGGCCGCCAAACAATGGCGCGATCGCGTGCTGTTTCTGCGCAAGGCCGAGGGCGACAGCTGGCCCGATCTCACGGACGACGGCTTGATCGCGCGCCGCGACGAGTGGCTGGTGCCGGCGCTCTACGACAAGATCGCGCTCAAAGACGTCTCGCCCGGCGATCTCTCGGTTGCACTGATGGCGCTGCTGCCGTGGGAGATGCGCGCGCGGCTCGAGCGCGAGGCGCCGACGCATTTCGAGGCGCCGACCGGAAGCGTGCTCGCGATCGACTACGAGGCCGAGCAGGGGCCAACCATCGCGGTGCGGCTGCAGGAATTGTTCGGTCTTAACACCCATCCCTCGATCGCCGCCGGCAAGGTGCCGCTGGTGCTGGAGTTGCTGTCGCCGGCGCAGCGTCCGGTCCAGGTGACGCGCGATCTTCCTGGCTTCTGGCGCGGCAGCTACGCCGCGGTCCGTTCCGACCTGCGCGGCCGCTATCCCCGCCATCCCTGGCCGGACGATCCGGCCAGCGCAGTGCCGACCCGACGCGCCAAGCCGCGCGGCACCTGAAGTCGTCTTAACCGTTCGCTCATCCTTTTCATCAAAATAGCGTCGCTCTGGCCGCAGCAATGCTCGCGGCCTGGCGTGTCGCGTGGTGAAATCGAGCTTTCCGGCTCGGAAGTGGTGTGATGCGTAACATTTTGATCATCGCAGCCGTCTTGATCGGCCTCGGCACCTTCATGGCGCAGATGGCGGACAAGATGAGTTCGGCTTCCGCAACCGCGGTGCCGCGCACCACGCTCGCCGTTGCGGCCACTGCGCCTGCCGGGGGCCGCAGCGTCGCCATTGCCCGCGATGGCCGCGGTCATTTCCAGACCGAGGGCCGGATCGACGGCCAGCGCATCGGATTCATGCTCGACACCGGCGCCTCCGTGGTTGCGCTGAATGAGACTTCGGCAGCCCGCTTTGGCCTGCGTCCCTCACGCAGCGATTACAATGCCACCGTTTCTACCGCCAATGGCACCATCAAGGCCGCGCGCACCCGCATCGCGATGCTCGAGGTCGGCGGTCTGGTGGTGCGCGACGTCGACGCCATGGTGCTGCCCGACCAGGCGCTGTCGGAGAACCTGCTCGGCCTCTCCTTCCTCTCCCGCCTGAAGCGCTTCGAATATTCCAACGGCCAGATGGTGCTGGAGCAGTAGGCCGCTCTAATTGGCCTGGTAGGGCCTCCCTTAAGGCCAGCTTGGGTGCTATATTCCGCCCATGGACAGCCCCGACGCGATTGCCATCCTGCGACAGTCCGAGCACGCCCTTCGTGAGCGGGGCGTTTTGCATGCCGCCTTGTTCGGGTCGGTTGCGAGAGGCGACAATCGTTCCGGCAGTGATATCGACATCATGGTCGAGATTGATCCAGACGCGCGGATCACTGTCTTCGACTACGTTGAGCTCAAGGAATACATTTCCAATCTCTTCGATGGCCCGGTTGACGTCGTCAATCGCGACGGCCTGAAATCATACGTCGTTCCTGCCGCGACGGCCGATGCTGTCTATGCCTTCTGATCGCATCAGGCGGTCTATGCTGTAACGCGGTGTCTAGAGATCATTTCAGAAGCCTCTCGCCGTCTGCCGGAGGCGCTGAAAGCCAGGCACCCAGCGATCGCATGGAGGCAGATGGCGGCGGCGGGCAATGTCTATCGCCACAACTATGAAGATGTTGCAGCCCATCTTGTGTGGGAAACCGTTCAGCAGGCTCTGCCAGCTCTCAAGGCAATCGTCGAAGAGGAGATCGCACGGCTGCAGAGTTAGCCCCATTCCGGTCATGCATTTGGTATCGCCCTCCCGGTAACGTTTCTTCGTTACCAAACTGCCGCAATTATCGGCCATAAGCCTGCATTCCCGCCTTCCGCTGCGGCCCGGCATTCGCTAAGGCTGCCTCTGCCCCCTTTGACGAGATCGTCTCAATGTTCCCGAAGCCGAAATCCGTATTGTTGCCCAACACCTACGCCTTCGAATCCGAGCCGATGGTGAAGCCGACGGGCTTTCGTGAATACGACGCGCGCTGGTTGTTCCAGAAGGAAATCAACCTGATGGGTGTGCAGGCGCTCGGCATGGGGCTGGGCGCGCTGATCGCCGAACTCGGCGTCAGCCAGGAGATCGTCACCGGGCACGACTTCCGCGGCTACTCGGCCTCGATCAAATACGCGCTGATCTCCGGTCTGATGGCGGCGGGTTGCAAGGTGCACGACATCGGCCTCGCGGTGACGCCGATGGCCTATTTCGCGCAGTTCGATCTCGACGTGCCCTGCTGCGCGATGGTGACCGCCTCGCACAACGACAATGGCTGGACCGGCGTCAAGATGGGCGCCAACCGTCCGCTGACCTTCGGACCCGAGGAGATGACGCGGCTGAAGGAAATCGTGCTCAATGCCGATTTCAAGAACAAGGCGGGCGGCTCCTATCAGTTCCACGAGAATTATCCGGCGCGCTACATCGCCGACCTCACCAATCGTCCGAAGCTGAAGCGCAAGCTCAAGGTCGTCGCGGCTTGCGGCAACGGCACCGCCGGCGCGTTCGCGCCGCAGGTGCTGGAGGCGATCGGCTGCGAGGTGATTCCGCTCGACACCGAGCTCGACCATACCTTTCCGAAATACAATCCGAACCCCGAAGACATGGAGATGCTGCACGCGATCCGCGACGCGGTGCTGCAGCACAAGGCCGATGTCGGCCTCGGCTTCGACGGCGACGGCGACCGCTGCGGCGTCGTCGACGACACCGGCGAGGAGATCTTTGCCGACAAGGTCGGCGTGATGCTGGCGCGCGACATGTCGGCGATCCACAAGGAGGCGCATTTCATCGTCGACGTGAAGTCGACCGGCCTGTTCGTCACCGACCCGGTGCTGCAGAAGCAAGGCGCCAAGACCGACTATTGGAAGACCGGCCATTCCTACATGAAGCGCCGCACCAACGAGACCGGCGCGCTCGCGGGCTTCGAGAAGTCCGGCCATTTCTTCTTCAACAAGCCGTATGGACGCGGCTATGACGACGGCCTGGTTTCGGCGCTCGCGATCTGCGACATGCTCGACCGCGCGCCGGGCAAGTCGATGGCGGATCTGAAGAATGCGCTGCCGAAGACATGGTCGTCGCCGACGATGTCGCCGCATTGCGCCGACGAGACCAAATACGGCGTCATCGACCAGGTGGTGAAGCATTTCGAGGGCTTGCAGGCGAAGGGCACGAAGATCGGCGGCCAGGCGATCCGCGATCTCGTCACCGTCAACGGCGTGCGCGTCACCGTCGAGGACGGCAGCTGGGGCCTGGTGCGGGCCTCCTCCAACAAGCCCGAGCTCGTCGTGGTGGTCGAGAGCCCGGTCTCCGAGCAGCGCATGCACGACATGTTCGAGATGGTGAACAGCGTGCTGCGCACGCATCCCGAAGTCGGCGAGTACAATCAGACGATCTGATTGATCTCGTTTCGCGGCCATCCTTCGAGACGCCCGCCAGCGGCGGGCGTCTCGAACCATGCAGGCCCGGCTCGTGCAGCAGCGATCTTACGCCGTCCGCAGCGAGCCCAGGAAGCCGTCGACCTCCGCCTTGAGACGCTCGGACTGCGATGACAGTCCGGCGGCGGCCTGGTGCATCCTCGAGGCGGCCACGCCTGCCTGCTCGGAAGCTTTGCTGACGCCGACGATGTTGTTGTTCACCTTACGCGTGCCGGTGGCGGCCTGCTGCAGGCTCCCCGCGATCTCGCGCGTCGCCAGGCCCTGCTGGTCAACCGCAGAGGAGATCTGGCCGGAGATCTGATCAATCTCCGCGATGGTTGCGCCGATCGCCTGGATCGCATTGACGGCATGGCTGGTTGCGCTCTGGATGCTCTGTACTTGCGCCGAGATCTCCTCTGTGGCTTTCGCGGTCTGGTTCGCCAACGCCTTCACTTCGCTCGCGACGACGGCAAAGCCCTTGCCATGCTCGCCGGCACGGGCAGCCTCAATGGTGGCATTCAGCGCCAGCAGATTGGTCTGGCTGGCAATGGTCTGGATCAGCGTGACGACTTCGCCGATCTTCTGCGTGCCGCTTGCGAGGCCCTCGACCACCTCGTTGGTGCGGCGGGCTTCGCTCGCGGCCTTGGCCGCAATCTCGGCCGAGCGGGAAACCTGCTGGGTGATGCTGCTGACCGACGCGGTGAGCTCTTCGGTCGCAGCCGCAACCGTCTCGACATTGCTGGAGGCCTGGTTCGATGCCAGGGCCGCGGCGGCGGTCTGGCGCGCGGTCTCCGCGCTGTTGTTGCTCATCGCCGATGACAATTGTTGCACTTCGCCGGCGGCGACCGCCACCGCCTGTACGATGCCGCCGATGCTGCGCTCGAAATTGCCGGCGAGCAGCTGCTTGGCTGCCTCTCGTTCCTCCTTGGCGCGCTGCTCGATGTCGTGGCGCTCGCTGTTGGCCCGCGCCTCCGCGGCCATCGCGGCCTGAGCCTCGGCCGTCTTGACGGCGGTGGTCTCGAACAGTTCCTGGAGCTTGAACGCGAGAGCGACGAGCACGCCGGCTTCGATCAGCAGGATCACGGCATGCAGCACGACGCGGCCGAAATCGGAGCCGCCCGGATAGATTGCCGCGGGCAGCAGGAAGTTCAACGCGATATGATGCAGCGCGACCGCGACCGTCGCGGCGACGATCGGCCGGTAGTCGCAATAGGCGACGATGCAGGCCAGCGCCGCGAAGAAGTACATGTGCATATCGATCTGCCAGGCGTGTCCTTCAAATTGATAGGTGAACATCGACACGCCGCTCATCAGCGCGACGGCGAACACGAGGCGCGTGGAGAGACCGTTGCCCGACAGGCGCCAGGACATAGTTGCGGCGAGGGCGAAGGCCGCCATGAAGAGTGCGGGGACGAGCCAAGCCTTCCCTAGCGTGACTCCGATGATCACGCTAATTGGCACGTGCACCCAGAGCACCGTGGCAAGGACCCTGCTCGTTGTCTGACGAAGCGATTCCAGTCCGTCGTTCTCGATAGTCATTTCGTCCCCCGGAGCTATCTGCCAAAACATGCTGAAACCGCTTGCGCGTCCATCACGAGCCATGCGCCCGCCTCGTGCAGGCGAGCCAGCCCGTCATGGTCATCCGGGCGGACGACGAGGAGGGTGGGAAGGGCTGTTGCCCTGACGATCGCCGCTTGCGCCGATGCCGCAGCCTGAAACGCCTGTTGCGTGCTCCACCACGGCGGAAACGCAACCGCGACGACTGTCGCGCCCGGACGAACCTGTAAGGTGAGGATTGCGAGCGCGATCCATCCTGCGACCAGCAACGCTATCGCATTCACCCAGGCAGGCCATTGCCGGGGCGGATCTGTCGTTCTCCCCTCCATGCCGGAACGATAGGCGGGTGCCACTAATTCCCGGTTAATGCCTGCTTACCAAGCTGGCGTGCCGAGACGTGCGGAGGCGGCGGCAATCCGCCGCTGATAGCCTTGATCCCGTTCAATCCAACGGTGGCGCTCAGGCCGCCACCACCGCCGGGATCGGCAGCGTGGTCACGGACTTGATCTTCTCCATCGCAAAGCGCGAGGTGACGTTCTTCAGCGGCACGGCGCTGATCAGCTTCTTGTAGAACACGTCATAGGCCTGCATGTCGGCGACCACGACGCGCAGCATGTAATCGACATCGCCGGCCATGCGATAGAACTCCATCACCTCGGGCATGGCGCTGACGGCTTCGGCGAATTTCTTCAGCCAGGCGTCGGAATGATCGGAGCTTTCCACCGAGACGAACACGGAGATGCCGAGCCCGATCTTGTTCTGGTCGACCAGGGCCACCCGCTTGATGATCACGCCGTCGGCCTCCAGCCGCTGGATGCGCTTCCAGCAGGGGGTTGAGGACAGGCCGACGCGGTCGCCGATCTCGGCGACGGACAGGGAGGCATCCTCCTGGAGCACCATCAGGATCTTGCGGTCGATGGCGTCGAGGCGGCGGCTGGTCTCGGGGATCTGGACGGTGACGTCGGTCATTTGAAGAACTTTGTTCCAATTCAGGGGCTGATTTCCCTGATATAGAGAAAATCTTTCCCCAGCAAGCCCATAATCGCGGGTCGTCCGTGGAACTGCTCTACGACCTTCCGCGCAAAAACTCTTCAACTTCAATGCGTTGCGGCGCAGCCATGCCGCCGCCATGGCGGGTGCATTTCAGTGCCGCGGCGGCCGCGGCGAATCGCAGCGCCCGCCGCACGTCACCGCCCTCAACGAGGCCGAGTGCGAAGGCGCCATGAAAGACGTCGCCGGCGCCGAGCGTATCGACCGCCTGGACCGGGAAGGCCGGGGTCTCCTCCAACTCGCCTGCTTCGTTCAGCCAGATCGTACCGAGCGGACCGCGGGTCGCGGCAAGGAAGGCGGGCGTCAGCGCGGCCAGGCGTTGCAACGCCATGCCGTCGTCGGCGACGCCGGCGGTCTCCTGCACCTGCTCGCTCGCGAACAGCAGATGCGAGGCGGCGGTCAGCAGGCCGTCCTGCAACGACATCGCGCGATCGACACCGACGATGACGGCAATGCCGCGTCGCCGAGCCTCGGCGCAGAGGTCGCTGCAGAACGCGCCGCAGCGGCTTTCGACGAGCACGGCGCGACAATCGGCCAGTAATTCGTCGGCCTTGGGCATCTGCACGCTCCACAGGCCGGGATCGCGATAGATCGTAAGCGTCCGTTCGCCCGAGGGCTCGATCATGATCGCTGAAACCGGCGTGGTCGCATCAGGCATGCGCACGATGTGGCTGGTGTTGATGCCCTCCTGCGCCATCTGCGCGAGGATGAAGCCGCTCGATGTCTCCCGCGCATCGCCCATGGGGCCAGCGAACGAGACGCGGCCGCCGAGCCGCGCAATGGCGATCGCGGCATTGAGCGCGTTGCCGCCGCAGATCTCGGCGAGATGGTTGGCGTTCGCCTTGCTGCCGCGCGCCGGCACGGCCTCGACCCGAAAGGTGAGGTCGCGCACGGGAATGCCGATGCAGAGGATGCGCGGCGCGATCCCGGATGCGGCCATCGGCGGTCAGCTCTTGTCGTGCACCCAGCGGCCGAGCAAATGATGGGCAATGGCGAAGGGATGAGGGCCTGCGAGCCCGTCCGGATGCGTCCGCGTCAGCATCAGGGTTGCCTCCTCGCGCGTGAACCAGCGCGCATCCTCCAGTTCCGAGTGATCGACGACGATGTCCTCGCTCACGGCCCGCGCGCTGCAGCCGATCATCAGCGAGGACGGATAGGGCCAGGGCTGCGTCATGTAATACTGCACGTCGGTGCAGCGAATGCCCGATTCTTCCAGGATCTCGCGGCGGACCGCATCCTCGATGGTCTCGGCGGCCTCGACGAAGCCGGCGAGGCATGAATACATCCCTGCAGGAAACTGCTTCTGGCGGCCGAGCAGGCACTTGTCGCCGGAGGCGACGTGCATGATCACGACCGGGTCAGTCCGCGGAAAATGCTCGGCCTTGCAGGAAGGACACTCGCGCTTCCAGCCGCCTTCCTTCATCGCGCTGCGCGTGCCGCAATTGGCGCAATAACCGTGGCGCTGGTGCCAGCCGACCATCGACTTCGCCATCGCGATCGCCGACAGCTCCCGGGGCGGGATCGCGCCCTGCATCGCCATGCCGCGCAGCTCGGTCACGGTGTAGTCCGCGCGGCCCACCAGCTTCTCGGCGGCGGCCTGCGACAGGCCCATGCCGAACACCGCGGCGCCGTCGCGCAAGCCCAGGAATATCGTGCCGGGATTGGCGCCGCACTTCAGAGCCTCGTCGATCGAGAGCAGCGCACGAATCTTGTCGCCGTCGCGCTTCACCAGCAGCGAGTCGCGATAAACGACATAGGCGCGCGAGGTCGGCTTCTGCTCCATCGCGAACAGCTTCTCGTCGTCGCGCCGCAGATGCGCGGCGCGATCGAGGATGTTGGTGACGAAGGCCGGTTGTCCCAGCGGAAACGAGTCGAATGCTGACATTATCGTTCTTTCAACCCAACCAGATCTTGCGGCGAAGCGCGCTGATGAAATTCTGAACCTCCGCGGCGTCGTGCGCCAAGGGCTGCATCACGCCCCAGACCGGCCGAGGCCAGGCGGCGTCGCTGGTGCGGCGGGCGATGATGTGGACGTGAAGCTGCGGCACGAGGTTGCCGAGCGCCGCGACATTGAGCTTGTCGCATCGGGTGATCTCCTTCAGCGCGCGCGAGACGCGGGAGATCTCCGTCATCAGCTGCGCCTGCTGCACCTCGTCGAGATCGATGATCTCGACGGCGTCAGTGCGCCGCGGCACCAGCAGCAGCCAGGGATAATGCGCGTCCTTGATGACCAGCACCTTCGACAGCGGCAGATCGCCGATATCGATGGTGTCCTCTTTCAGGCGGGAGTGCAGCGACCAGGCGGGATCAGACATATGCGTTTCCGGAGTGCCCGGTGGGTTCGGGCTTTATTGGCCGGACCATACGATACCGATTCCCTGAGGGGAAGGATCGGGGCCGCGGGGGCGGCATGCTCCGCTGTCGTCCCGGGGCGCGCAAAACGCGAACCCGGGACCCATCTCCACGGGGAGAAGTTACTGCCCGAGCCGGCAGCTCCGAGTCTCCGCCAAACTCAATCGTGTTACTATGGATTCCGGGCTCGCGCTACGCGCGCCCCGGAATGACGGGAGTCTACCCCTCCGCCAGCACCCGCGCATTGGCGCGGACCGAGGCCTCGCTGACGCGAATGCCGAGGCCGGGTCCATCGGGCACGACGACGTGGCCGCCGCGGTTGGAGACGCGCTGTTCCAGCACGTCCTCCGTCAGCACGTGGTGCGGCATGTAGAATTCGCAGCCGAGCGAGATGCCCGGCGTGGCCGCGATCAGCTGCGTGCCGGCGGCAAGGCCAATGCCGCCTTCCCAAAGCGTGCCGCCATAGCCGGGCAGGCCGGCGATGTCGGCGATCGCCATGATCGCCTGCGCCTCGAACAGGCCGCCGGCCTTCATCAGCTTGATCGAGACGGCGTCGGCCGCCTCGCGGCGCACCACCTCCATCATGTCGCGGCGGTCGAAGCAGCTTTCGTCGGCCAGCACGGGCGTTTCCATCGCCGCGGTGAGCTGCGCCATCACGTCGAGATATTTGCGCGGCACCGGCTGCTCGATGAAGGTCGGCGCGAACTGCTCGACATCGCGCAGGATCTTGATGGCACCAAACGGTGCGAGTGCCTGGTTGTAGTCGACGCGCAGATCGACCTGGTCGCCGAACTCCTTTCGGATCGCTTCGAGATGGTCGAGATCCTCGCGATGCGTCTTCACGCCGGTCTTGACCTTGTAGATGAAATTGCCCTCAGGAACCATCTTTCGCATGCGCTCGAGATCGGCGGCAAAATCCGGATCGGCGATCGAGAAGGAGAGGGGAATCGTGTCCCGCACCCGGCCGCCGAGCAGGTCGGCGACGGACAGCCCCGACGATTTGCCGACGATGTCGAGCAACGCCATCTCGATGGCGACTTTTGCTTCGGCATGGCCGACCAGCGCGCGGTCGAACTCGGCCATGAGCGCGCGGACGCGGCGGACAGGCTTGCCGAGCACGATGGGCCTTAAGTAAATATCGAGCGCGGAGAACGCCGCCTCCGGCGTTCCCGTGAACACCTCCCACGGCGCCGCCTCGCCCCAGCCGATTACGCCGTCACTCGCGGTGAGCTCGATCAGCACGCGCTTCACCGTGCCCTTGACGTTTCCGACGCCCTGCAGGCGCGCCATCTTGATCGGGCTTTCGATCAGGAACAGCCTGAGACGTTCGACGGTCGCTTCACTCATGTCAGGCCTCCATTGACGTGCCAGACCTGGCCGGTGACGTAGGATGCTTTTGGTGACGCCAGGAAGGCGATGATTTCGGCGACTTCCTCCGGCCGCCCGCGGCGGCGCATCGGAATCAGCGCCTCGGTCGCGGCGATCTGCTCGGGCGATAGCCGGCTCTCGTTGGGCTTGTCCTTGAGGATGAGACCGGGCGCGACCGCGTTGACGGTGATGCCGTCGCCTGCGAGTTCGACCGAGGTAAGCCGCACCAGCGCTTCCAGCGCGGCGCGGCTGGCAGCCGTCGCTGCGAAGGGGGCGAATTCGGGACGGATCGCGTGGGCGACGAAGGAGGACACGGCGACGATCCGCGCATCTTGCCCTGCGCGCAGCTGCGGAAGCGCGGCAGCGACCATTCGCGTGAAGGCCAGTGCGGACTCGTCCATCGCCTGCCGGAACTGATCCGCGGGCGTGCCGATCGCACTGCCGCGGCGGGCATGGCCGCCGACCAGGATCAATCCGTCGAGCCGGCCGAAGGCGGCTTTCGCGGCGGCGACGGCGTCGGTGGCCGCGCTCTCCTCGGCGAGATCGCCAAGGCAGCTTGCCGCCACGGCGCCTTTCGCTTCGGCATCCGCGGCAGTGGCTTGAAGGCCTTCTGCGTTGGCGCGCGTATGGAGCACTAGCCCGATCCCCGGCGCGGCGAGCAGCTTTGCGGTGGCGCGGCCGATGCCGCTGGCGGCGCCGGTGACGAGATAGACGCGATTGATATTGGACATCACGATGCCGTTGTGGCCGGCGGCAATGCGCCGGTGCGATGGAAATGGCTGAGGAAGGCGCGTGTGGCGGCTTCCCTCGGAGTGTCGATCACCTGCCGCGCCGGGCCTTCCTCGACCACGATTCCGTCGCGCATGAAGATCAGGCGGTCGGCGACCTCGCGGGCAAAGGCGATCTCGTGGGTCACGATAACCATGGTCATGCCTTCGGAGGCCAGTTGCTGGATGACGGCGAGCACCTCGCCGACGAGCTCGGGGTCGAGCGCCGAGGTGGCCTCGTCGAACAGCATCACGTCGGGCTCCATCGCGAGCGCCCGCGCGATCGCGACGCGCTGCTTCTGGCCGCCGGACAGCGTTGCCGGATATTGATCCGCCTTCTCCGCAAGTCCAACCTTGATGAGCTGCGCACGGGCGAGCTTTTCCGCATCCGCCTTAGCCATGCGCCGCACCGTGACTGGTCCCTCCATCACGTTCTGCAGCGTCGTCATGTGCGGGAACAAGTTGAAGTGCTGGAATACCATGCCGGTGGTGGCGCGGAATCTTGCCAGTGTCCTTACGTCGGGAAGCTTCGCGCCTTCGCCGAACTGGAAGCGTGTATCGCCGACGCGAACGCTGCCGCCATCAGGCGTCACCAGAAGATTGATGCAGCGGAGCAGCGTGGACTTGCCCGAGCCCGACGGACCGATCAGCGCCACGACGCCGCCCTTGGCGACGTCGAGATTGATGTTCTTTAAAACCTCGTTGCTGCCGAAGCTCTTGCGCAGGCTGCGGATCTCGATTTTCGACGTCTCGCTCATTCGCCGACCGCCAGTCGCTTCTCGCCGCGCCGGACGAGGATGGTGAGCGGGATCAGGATCGCCGCATAGGCGACCGCGACCGCCGTGTAGGTTTCCAGCGGCCGGTAGCTGTCATGCGCGGCAACCTGGCTTTGATAGACCAGATCAGGCACCGCCAGCACCGAGACCAGCGAGGTGTTCTTGAACTGGATGATCGACTGGTTCATCAGCGCCGGGATCATGCGCTTGATCGCCTGCGGCAGCACGATGCGCCGCATGCTCTGGCCAGGGGTCATGCCAAGCGCGGCGCCGGCTTCGGACTGACCCTTGTCGATCGAGACGATGCCGCCGCGGATGATCTCCGAATAGAACGAGCCGCCATAGAGCGAGAGCGCCAGCGCCGAGGCCGTGATCGGCGTCATCTCGACGCCGGCGAGGATCGGCAGCGCGTAATAGAACCAGATCAGCTGCACCAGGATCGGCGTGCAGCGGAAGGCTTCGATGAAGGTGAGCGCGAGAAGACGCAGCGCCCTAAAGCGCGAGAGCGTGCCGAACGCCCCGAGCAGGCCGAACAGCAGCCCGCACACCACGATGACCACGGTGAAGCCCACGGTGACGCCAAGCCCGTTGAGGAAGAGCCAGCGATAGCTCCAGAGGATGCCGAAGTCCCACTGATACATGCGTGCTTTCTTGCTCACCTCTCCCGCTTGCGGGAGAGGTCGTATCGCATTGAAGATGCGATACGGGTGAGGGCTCTTTCCTCTGGGGAAGTCTTGCCAGCTGAGACACCCTCTCCCCAACCCTCTCCCGCAAGCGGGAGAGGGGGCGGAGCGGTGCGCCTCAATCGAGCCCGGCTCAAACTGATCTTACTTACAGCGAAACGCCCGGCGGAATGTCCGCCTCGGTCACGCCCACCAGCTCCATGTTGGTGATGATGGCGTTGCGGATGAAGCCGAGGCCCTTGTTGAAGTCGATCCAGGTGTTGACGTAGTCGCGCCAGGTCTTGTCGGTCTCGCGGCGGAAGCCGGCATTCGATGTCGTTGCGAAGATCGGCGTCGGCAGCACGAGCTGGCCGAGCGAGGGGTTCTTCTTCAGTACGGTCAGCGACAGCATGGTGATCAGGCACTGCGCGTCGACCCGGCCGGTCTGAAGCGCGGCGGTGGCATCGTCCGCGGTCTTGAGCCGCGTGATCTGCGCCTTCGGCGTCAGGCGGCTGACGACCTGATCGTGCGAGGAGCCCTGGTCGACCGCGATCTTGATGTCGGGCGAGTTCAGCTCGGCCCAGCTCTTCGGCTTGAAGTCCTTCTTGCAGAGGATGCCGAAGGCGTTGTTGAATACTGGCACCGAGAAATCGACCACCAGCGCGCGCTTCGGAGTCGGGTTGAGGCCGAAGAAGATGTCGATCTTGTTGGCCTGCAGGTCGAGCACCGAATTGCCCCAAGTGGTCTCGGTGATCTCGAGCTCGGCCTCCATGTCGTCGGCGAGCGCCTTGGCGATGTCGACGTAGAAGCCCTTCCACTGACCGCTGGAGAGATCCTTCATGTAATAGGGCGCGCCGCCGCCGACCGCGCCGATTCGCATCTTCTTGGTCCGGCGGATGCGGGCGAAGGTCGATTCGTTCTGATCGGCGGTCTGGGCCACGGCCGGCGAAGCCAGCGCGGCCGCGGTCATGGCGCCAAGCCCGACAATCGATGCAACATCACGACGTGTAACCATTGGGATCAATCGCTTTTCTGGTTGGGACAGGTTCCGGCAGGTTCTTAGCAAGGTCGCACTTTCAGTGAAAGCACAGCCTATCGGCTGGGCAGATCGGGAATTGCTTGGATGCTGGGCAGGCGCCCTCGATCACGGGCGATAGCCGCTTGCTTTCCGCCCCTTTTGGCCCCAAATAAGGACCGGGAGATTGGCGGTGGACGAGCCACTCGCCAACCGGGTCAGGTCCGGAAGGAAGCAGCCCTAACGAGGTCGGATCGGGTCGCTCGTCAGTCTCCTACTTGTTTTTCGAGCGAACCAGCGCCGGCGGCACCAGCCGCCAGCGCGCTCCTTTCCGCAAAGCCGGCCAAGAGACATTTCATTGCGGATCGACCGATGACCGACGCTGGCGCCCCTTCCAATCCCGATAGCGCCGGCTCGGCCGGAAACGCGCCCTACCGGGTGCTGGCGCGCAAATACCGTCCCTCCAGTTTCGACGATCTGATCGGGCAGGAAGCGGTCGTCCGCACCGTCTCCAATGCATTCGAGACCGGGCGGATTCCGCAGGCCTGGATCCTCACCGGCGTCCGCGGCGTCGGCAAGACCACCACCGCGCGCATCCTGGCCCGTGCACTCAACTACGAGATGCCGGATGGTTCGGTAAAGGGTCCGACCATCCACATGCCGACGCTCGGCGTGCATTGCCAGGCGATCATGGAAAGCCGGCACATGGACGTGCTGGAGATGGATGCGGCCTCGCATACCGGCGTCGACGACGTCCGCCAGATCAATGACAGCGTGCGCTACGCGCCGGCCAGCGCGCGCTACAAGGTCTACATCATCGACGAAGTCCACATGCTGTCGACGGCGGCGTTCAACGCCTTCCTGAAGACGCTCGAGGAGCCGCCGGAGCACGCCAAATTCGTGTTCGCGACCACCGAGATTCGCAAGGTTCCGGTCACCGTGCTGTCGCGCTGCCAGCGTTTCGATCTGCGCCGGGTCGAGGCCGACGTGCTGATGAAGCATCTCGCCAATATCGCGGCGAAGGAAAGCGTCGAGATCGAGCCCGAAGCGCTCGGCATCATCGCGCGTGCCGCCGAAGGCTCGGTGCGCGATTCGCTGTCGCTGCTCGACCAGGCGATCGCGCATGCAGCCGGCACCGTGAAGGCCGACGCCGTCAGGCAGATGCTGGGGCTCGCCGACCGCACCCGCGTCATCGACCTGTTCGATTCGCTGGCGCGCGGCGACATCGCGGCCGCCTTCAGGGAGTTCCGTGACCAGTACGATGTCGGCGCCGATCCGATCGTCGTGCTCTCGGACCTCGCTGAATTCGTCAATTTCGTCACCCGCGTGAAGATCGTTCCCGCGACTGCCGAGAACGTCGCCTATGGCGAGACCGAGCGGGTGCGCGCGAGGGATTTCGCCTCGAAGATCTCGATGCGCGTGCTGTCGCGGATGTGGCAGATGCTGCTGAAGGGCATCACCGAGGTCCAGGCCGCGACGCGGCCCGCTGCGGCGGCCGAGATGGTGCTGGTGCGGATCGCCTATGTCGCTGATTTGCCCACGCCGGACGAAGCGATCAGGATGCTGGAGCAGAACGGCGGCGGTTCGCCGGTCGCAAACGGCGGCGGTGCCGGTCGCAGCAGCGCGTCGTCCGCGCCGGTTGCTTCCGCATCGGCCATGTCCGCAGCGCCGGTTCGCATGCCGACATCATCGCCATCAGCGTTCGGCGGTGGCGCCCGGCCGCAGATGGTGGCGCCCGAGCCGGCTCCACAGGGTGCCGCGCCGCAACTGCGCATCACGAGCTTCACCCAGCTCGTCGCGCTGGCCGGGCAGAAGCGCGACATCATGACCAAGAGCGCGCTCGAAGGCGACATGCGCCTCGTCCGTTTCGAGGAGGGCCGGCTGGAGGTCGCGCTCGAGCCCAACGCTTCCAAGACGATGATCTCGGAGCTTGCGAGGAAGTTCGAGCAGTGGACCGGCCGTCGCTGGACCATCGTCGTGTCCAACGAGCAGGGCCAGCCGACGCTGCGCGCGGTGAACCAGGCCGCCAAGCAGGAGCATGCGCGGACCGCCGAGGCCGATCCGCGCGTGCGGGAGGTGCTGTCGCGCTTCCCCGGCGCCAAAGTTGTCGAGGTCCGCAGGCTTGCCCCGGAGACGCCGGAGGCCAATATAAACGCGGACTATGGCAGCGACGATCCGCCCGACGGTTCCGACGGCGACGATCTCTGAGCCTAACTTCTTTCCAAGGACGAGCACCGATGGCTGATTTTCTCGGCATGATGAAGCAGGCGGCGCAGCTGCAATCCAAGATGCAGGAGATGCAGGAGTCTCTGGCCAACGTGGAAGTCGAGGGCATCTCCGGCGGCGGACTCGTCGCCGTGCGCATGACCGCCAAGATGGACGTCAAGGGCATCAAGATCGATCCCTCGCTGATGAAAGCGGAAGAGCGCGAGGTGCTGGAAGATTTGCTCGTCACCGCGCTCGGTGATGCGCGCCGCAAGGCCGAGGCTGCGATGCAGGAGAAGATGCAGTCGCTGACCGGCGGGCTCGGCCTGCCGCCGGGGTTGTTCGGCCAGTAATATGGGCGCCGTTGCAGGTCCCGAAATCGAACGGCTGGTGCAGCTTCTCGCGCGGTTGCCGGGCCTCGGTCCGCGCTCGGCGCGGCGCGCGGC
Organism: Bradyrhizobium sp. MOS003; assembly: GCF_003020125.1. GTDB lineage: Bacteria > Pseudomonadota > Alphaproteobacteria > Rhizobiales > Xanthobacteraceae > Bradyrhizobium. The sequence goes on from NZ_PYFW01000001.1 coordinate 814,368, forward strand.
GCTGCATCTGATCAAGAAACGCGAAGCGCTGATGATGCCGCTGGCTTCGGCCATGCAGGTCGCGCTGGACAAGGTCCAGGTCTGCAAGACCTGCGGCAACATCGACACGCAAAATCCCTGCACCGTCTGCATCGATCCGAAGCGCGATGACGCCATCATCGTCGTCGTCGCCGACGTCGCCGATCTCTGGGCTCTGGAGCGCGCCAATGCGACCCAGGGGCGCTATCACGTGCTGGGCGCGACTTTGTCGCCGCTCGATGGCGTCGGCCCGCAGGATCTGACCATCGACGCGCTGGTCGCGCGCGCGCATGATTCGCGGGTGCACGAGATCATCCTGGCGCTGAATGCGACAGTCGACGGCCAGACCACGGCGCATTACATCACCGACCTCTTGCAGGACGCCAATGTGAAGGTGACGCGGCTCGCCCACGGAGTTCCCGTCGGCGGCGAGCTTGATTATCTCGATGAAGGTACGCTATCGGCTGCGATGCGGCAGCGCACCTTATTCTAGAGCGTTTTCGAGCGAAGTGGATACCGGTTCGCGTGAAGGAAACGCGTCAAAACAACAATCTCCATCCAAACTTTACGGAACGGACGACATGACGAAACTTTTCGCCACACGCCTGGCTTTGGTCGCGACGATGATGCTGCTGGCGAACCCGGCCATCTCTGCGCAGCAGGACGATGGGGCGCTGCCAGCGCCCAAGCCCGGCAAGCCGATCAACGCGGGCGAGGTGTTGTCCGGCGAGTTGAACGCGATGAAGGTGCGCGACGCCAAGAACACCGGCAAGCGGATTGCAATGTACCAGATCACCTCCGAGCCGCGTCGCCTGCCGGCGCCGAACGGGCTGTGCAATCTCGAGACCGGGCCCGAGACCTTCCAGTTGGTCACCTCCAGCGACGCGCAGGCTACGCAGTTGAAAGCGTTGGTCGGGAAGGAAATCTCGGTCAAGGTCGACGAAATCGCCTGCGCCAGCGATCCCGGCCAGATGAGCGAAGCCGTGATCACGAAGTGGAGCCTGATCAAGAAACAGTAGGGGGGGTGCGTGCATCGCTCTCTCCTCGTCGTTGCGAGGAGCTCTTGCGACGAAGCAATCCAGACTATCTCGGCGGTGACAGTCTGGATTGCTTCGCTTCGCTCGCAATGACGAGGAGGGAGGGCAACGTCACACCCTGACCGGCCCCAACGCCTCGAAATGCCCGCGTCGCTGCAGCCAGGTCAGCAGCACCAGGCTCGGGATTGCCACCAGCACGCAGATCACGAAGAACATCGGCCAGCCGGTCGCGCTTGCGACGTAGCCCGCACTCGACGACAGATAGGTCCGCCCCACCGCTGCGAGCGCGGTGAGCAACGCATATTGCGTTGCCGTGTGCAGCGGGTTCTGGCAGAGCGCCGAGAGGTAGGCCACGAAGATCACGGTGCCGATGGCGCTGGTGAAGTTCTCGGCGCAGATCGCGAGCGCCAGCGCCCATTGATTGGTGCCGACCATTGCGAGCCAGGCAAAGGACAAATTGGCCAGCGCCTGCACCACGCCGCCGATCCAGAGCGACATTGCCAGCGGATAGCGCCGCGCGACGAAGCCACCGGCAAACCCGCCGATCAGGGTCGCGGCGAGGCCGACGCCCTTCACGATCGCCGCGTAATCGTTGCGGGTGAAGCCGAGGTCGATCACGAACGGCGCCGTCATCGTACCCGAGAACGCATCGGTGAACTTGAACAGCACGACGAAGGCGAGCGCGGCGAGTGCATCCTTGCGGGACAGGAATTCGGAGAACGCGCCGATCGCCGCGCTCAACACCCGCGCAAACGCCGTCTCGGCTTGTGTCGCAGCTTCCGCCTGTGCGGATTGCGGCGGCTCGGTCGCGGCCAGCGCGGTGATCGTGCCGATCAGCACCATCGCGGCCATCACCACGTAGCCCCACATCCACGCCGACGTGCGGGGAATGCCGGTGTCCTCGAAGCCCGAGACGATGAACAGCGCGCCGGCGGTCGAGACCAGCATGCCGATCCGGTAGGCCGCGACGTAGGCGGCCATGCCGGCCGCCTGCTCGCTCTCCGGCAGGCTCTCGACGCGGAAGGCATCGACCACGATGTCCTGCGTCGACGACGTCGTCGCCACCAGCAGCGCGCCGAGCGCGACATAGAATGGCGACCGCGCGGGGTCGGTCATCGCCAGCAGCAGGATCGCGACGATCAGCAACAACTGCGAAAACACCAGCCAGCCGCGCCGGCGTCCGAACGCGCGGGTGAACAGCGGCACATGCAGCGCATCCACCAGCGGCGCCCACAGGAATTTCAGCGTGTAGGGCGTGCCGACCAGCGCGAACAGCCCGATGGTCTTGAGATCGACCCCGGCCTCGCGCATCCACACCAGCAGCGTCGATCCCGACAGCGCCAGCGGCAGGCCGGAAGAGAAGCCGAGAAACAGCACGATCAGCACCCGCGGCTGCAGGTAAACGGCAAGACTGTCGCGCCAGGAGGTCGCAGGAGCGGCGGTCGCGGCGGAGGAGGTCGCGTCGGGTGAGGTCGCGTCGGGTGAGGTCATGGGGCGGTGTTAACAGATTCTGGCCGTGCTGCCTCTGCAACAAAGCTCGTCATGCCCGGGCTTGTCCCGGGCATCCACGTTCTTGATGCCCCCGAAAGGGTCGTGGATGGCCGGGACAAGCCCGGCCATGACGAGACGGGCTCACTCCCCCGCCTGGAGCTTCCGCGGGAACAGCTCCGGCGCAACCGTTGCCACCAGATGCGGTCCCTCCGGGGCCTCGGTCTTGCTGAAATCGAGCTCCTCGATCCGGCCCGCGCGCTTCTCGATCTTGTCGGCGGAGATCAGGATCTGGCGGACGTCCTCGTTCGCATCGGAAAAATGCTTCTGCAACTTGACCACGCGGTCGCGCAGACGTCCCAGATCGTCGCCGAGCTTGATGACTTCGGTCTGGATCTGGTCGGCGGCGTCGCGCATGCGCGCGTCCTTCATGATCTGCTGCATCACCTGGATCGCGAGCATCAGCAGCGAGGGTGACACCAGAACCACGCGGGCGCGATAGGCCTTCTGGATCACGTCGTCGAAGCCGTCATGGATCTCGGCGTAGACCGATTCCGACGGCACGAACATCAACGCCATCTCCTGGGTCTCGCCGGTGATGAGGTATTTTTCGGCGATGTCGCTGACATGCTTCATCACGTCGGCGCGCAGCCGCTGCGTGGCGATCCGCTTCTCCTCGTCGGTGCGGGCGTCGTGCAGCGCCGTCATCGCCTCCAGCGGGAATTTCGCGTCGATGCAAAGCGGACGCTGGTCGGGCAGGAACACGACGCAGTCCGGCCGCTTGCCGGTCGAGAGCGTGAACTGGAACTCGTAGGCGCCCTTTGGAAGACCGTCCTGGACGATCGCCTCCATCCGGGCTTGGCCGAAGGCGCCGCGCGACTGCTTGTTGGCGAGCACGTCGCGCAGGGTCGTTACCTGGGTGGTGAGGTCAGTGAGGTTCTTGTGGGCGCTGTCGATGATGCCGAGCCGCTCGTGCAGCGCGCGCAGGCTTTCCATGGTGTTGCGGGTCGAATGCTCCATGGACTGGCCGACGCGGTGGGTGACCGAGTCCAGTCGCTCGTTGACCGCCCGGGCCATCTCGGCCTGGCGTCCCGCCAGGGTCTGGGTCATGGTGTCGACCCTTCCCGAGGATTCGCTCTGGGCGTGCAGCACCTGGCTCAGCCGCTCCTCGAGCTCGTCGGCGCGGATCGCATTCGCCATCGCGAGTTCCGCGCCGCGCCGGCCCGAACGGGCGATCACGACGGCAATCGCCACCAAGAGGATGAGGACGAGGACGCCGAAGCCAATCAGCGCATCGATCGTGCGCACCGGCCAGTCGCCGAGCATGAAAATGATCTCGTTCATGCCGATCGTTCTAGCCGATTCGCCGGTGTCCGCGAACGAATAGCGAACGCTTATGGTTAACCGCACCCTAATTTTTATGGTTAACGAAACCTGAAAATTTATGGTTAGCGAAGGGTTAACGGGGTTCCGGGCCGCATTGACCGCACCCGGCGCGGGGCTTAAATCGCGGCCATGGCCCTCAGAGAAATCATCATCCTGCCCGACAGGCAGCTGCGTCTGGTCTCCAAGCCGATCGAGAAGGTCACGGCCGAGATCCGCAAGCTTGCCGACGACATGTTCGAGACCATGTACGACGCGCCCGGCATAGGGCTCGCCGCGATCCAGATCGCGCAGCCGCTGCGGCTGATCACCATGGACCTCGCCAAGCGCGACGAGAACGGCGAGACCCATCCGCTGCCGCGCGTCTTCATCAACCCCGAGATCATCAGTTCCTCCGAGGAGTTGTCGGTCTACGAGGAAGGCTGTCTCTCGATCCCCGAATATTACGAGGAGGTCGAGCGCCCTGCGAAGGTGCGCGTGCGCTTCACCGATCTCGACGGCAAGGTGCATGAGGAGGACGCCGAAGGCCTCTATGCCACCTGCATCCAGCACGAGATCGACCATCTCAACGGCGTGCTGTTCGTCGACTATCTCTCGAAGCTCAAGCGCGACCGCGTCATCAAGAAGTTCGAGAAAGCCGCCAAGCGCGCGGAGTAGCCACATCCTCCGCCGTCATGCCCGGCCGAAAGCGCAGAGCGCGTCTTTAAGCTAAAGTGCCGGGCATCCACGTTCTTTGCCGCCGCGAGCAGGAAGAACGTGGATGGCCGGGACAAGCCCGGCCATGACGAGTACCTTGCTCGTTTCCGAGGATTGTCTCGCCACATGCCCCTTCGCCTCATCTTCATGGGCACGCCCGATTTCTCCGTGCCGACGCTGCTCGAGCTGGTCGCGCACGGCCACGAGATCGTCGCCGTCTACACCCGCGCGCCGAAGCCGGGCGGGCGGCGCGGCCTGCAATTGCAGCCGACGCCGGTCGAGGAGGCCGCGCGAAAGCTCGGCATTCCCGTGCTGACGCCGAAGACGCTGAAAACCCAGGAAGCGGTCGACGAGTTCAGCGCGTTCGATGCCGATGCCGCCGTGGTCGTGGCCTACGGCATGATCCTGCCGCAGGCGATCCTCGATGCGCCAAAACTGGGCTGCTACAATCTGCACGCCTCGCTGCTGCCGCGCTGGCGCGGCGCCGCCCCCATCAACCGCGCGATCATGGAAGGCGATGCCGAGAGCGGCGTGATGGTGATGAAGATGGATGTCGGCCTCGACACCGGCGACGTCGCGATGGCCGAGCGCCTCGCAATCACCGACGACATGACCGCGGTCGATCTGCACGATCGACTCTCCCGCCTTGGCGCCGACCTGATGGTGCGCGCGATGGCCGCGCTCGCGCGCGGCGGGCTCCAGCTCAAAAAGCAGAGCGAGGACGGCGTGACATACGCCGCCAAGATCGACAAGGCCGAGGCGCGGATCGACTGGAGCAAGCCGGCGCGCGCCGTGCTGCGCCACATCCACGGTCTGTCGCCGTTCCCCGGGGCATGGGCCGAGCTCGCCGGCGTCAGCGAGAACGCGCGCGTCAAAATCCTGCGCTGCGAGCTGGCGAAGGGCTCGGGCGCGCCGGGCGAGGTGCTCGATGACAAGCTGACCATCGCCTGCGGCGAGGGCGCCATCCGCATCATCGAGCTCCAGCGCGAGGGCAAGGGTCGGATGCAGACCGCGGACTTCCTGCGCGGCGTGCCGTTGAAGGCCGGCGCGAAGTTCAGCTAGCCAACTCGTCATGCGCGGGCTTGACCCGCGTATCCATCTTCTAACAAAACTCTTTCCCAGGCGATGGATTGCCGGGTCGAGCCCGGCAATGACACCGGACAAAATCGGACAGATGCCCCGCTACAAGCTCACCATCGAATATGACGGCGCGCCGTTCTTCGGCTGGCAGGTGCAGGACACGCTGCCGTCGGTGCAGGGCGCACTGGAGGCGGCCGTGAAGGCGATGACCGGGGCGGATTTGCGCGTGCACGGCGCCGGCCGCACCGATGCCGGCGTGCACGCGCGGGGCCAGGTCGCGCATGTCGATATCGAGAAGCCATTTCCGCCCGGCCGGTTTCGCGACGGCCTCAACGCGCATCTGCGCCCGCATCCGGTCGCGGTGCTCGAGGCCGAGATCGTGCCTGACAGCTTCGAGGCGCGCTTCTCGGCCGTGAAGCGGCACTATCGCTATCGCGTCATCAACACCCGCGCCAACCTCGCGCTCGACATCGGCCACGCCTGGCGCGTGCCGCGCAAGCTCGATGCCGAGGCGATGCATGCGGCGGCACAACGTCTGCTCGGCAAGCACGATTTCACGACCTTCCGCGACACCGAGTGCCAGGCCAAGTCGCCGGAGAAGACGCTCGATCAGCTCGAAGTCGAGCGCGATGGCCGCGAGATCACGATTGTCACCTCAGCGCGGTCGTTCCTGCACAGCCAGGTCCGCTCGATGGTGGGCTCCTTGGTCTGGGTCGGCGAAGGCCGCTGGACCGCCGACGATCTCTCCGCAGCGTTGGAAGCCCGCAACCGCGCAGCGTGCGGCATCGTCGCCCCGCCGGACGGGCTGTATCTGATAAAGGTGGATTATTAGGGCCTGATGCCGCTACTTCCGTCATGTCCGGGCTTGTCCCGGCCATCCACGATCTTTCTTGCTGGGACTGAAGTACGTGGATGGCCGGGACAAGCCCGGGCATGACGGCGGAATACTCGGCAATGACCGCGCTTACCCAAAATACCTTGTCAGTATCCCCCGATACACCTTCGTCAGCGTCTCCAAATCGGCCACCGGGACCCGCTCGTCGACCTGATGCATGGTCTGGCCGACCAGCCCAAACTCGATCACCGGGCAATAGCTTGAGATGAACCGCGCATCCGACGTGCCGCCTGATGTCGACAGCTCCGGCTTGCGCCCCGTCACCTCCTCGATCGCGGATACCGCGAGATCGGTGAATGGGCCAGGCTTGGTCACGAACACGTTGGAGTTCGAGGGCTCCCAGACGATGCGGGCCTTGATGCGGTTGCCGCAGGCCTTCGTCAACCGGGTCTCGACCAGCTCGCGCAGGCTCGCCTGGGTGTGATTGTCGTTGTAGCGGATGTTGAACTTCGCGCGGGCCTCGCCCGGGATGACGTTGAAGGCCTTGTTGCCGACGTCGACCGAGGTGAATTCGAGATTGGAGGCCTGGAATTGCGCGCTGCCATGGTCGAGCGGCTCGTCGGAGATCGCCACGATCAATCGCGAAATGTCAGGCACCGGATTGGAGGCGCGATGCGGATAAGCGACGTGGCCCTGCACGCCATCGACGTAAAGCGTACCGGATTGCGAGCCGCGCCGGCCGACCTTGATGGTATCGCCGAGCGTCTCGACATTGGAAGGCTCGCCCAGCACGCAATGGTCGAACTTCTCGCCGCGCTCGGCGGCCCATTTCAACAGCTTGATGGTGCCGTTGATCGAGACGTCTTCCTCGTCGCCGGTGATCAGGAACGAGATCGAGCCCGTGCCGTCGCTGCGCGGTTGGCCGGCATTGGCGGCGAGATGCTCCAGGACAGCGGCGACCGAACAGGCGATGCCGCCCTTCATGTCGACCGCGCCGCGGCCGTGCAGCACGCCGTCCTTGACCTCGCCGGAGAACGCACCGACGCTCCATGCGCTCTCGTCACCGGGCGGTACCACGTCGGTATGGCCGGCGAAGGTGATGTGCGGCCCCTCGCTGCCGATTCGCGCATAGAGATTGTCGACGTCGGCGGTGCCGGGTTCGCTGAAGGTCACGCGGTGGCAAATGAAGCCTGCGGCGTCGAGGGCCTTTTCGAGGACCCCGAGCGCACCGGCATCATCGGGAGTTACCGAGGGGCAGCGGATCAGATCGCGGGCAATGGAGAGAGCATCGGTCATGAGCCCCGCTTAACATGCATGCCGCCGGGTGGGCTAGCGCTGGGCGGGACAATTTCGATCTCGCGGCTCTGGTCCCAGCTTTTCGCAGAGGGAGCGACGGATGCGGAGCCGTCGTGGAAGTCGGCGAGCGGATCGGGGCCGAAGCGGTTGTGGCCCGCGGTGCCGGGCACGATGAACAGCTCGGCTATTCCCCACAGCCACAGGGTCGAAGCGGTGAGGCTGAGCGACTGGGCCCAATGGGAGTCAGGCAGCAGATCCGAGAACTGACTGAACAGGCCGGGTGCGAGGAAGAATGGAATGGTCCACCAGCCGCTCCTGTCGCGGTCGTGCAGCCGCTTGGTGGCCGTTGCCAGGAAGATCCATGTGAACAGCGACAGGACTGATGCCTTCAGGACCAAGTCCGTGTGGCCGAGGGATGCCAGCGAGCGATAAAGCCGGGGATCGAACAGCTTGAAGAGTTCGTCGAGGCCGAAGTCGAAATCGAGTTTGATGGATAGCTTCGACGATCCGTCCCCGCTGAGGAGGTGGATCACCTGACTGATGATTCCGAGCAAGCCAGCGAGCACCGCGACGATCAGCACCGCCTGCCACTGCAAGGCGCGGTTGATACGGCCGTCGAAGCGGAAGAGGTACGAGGTCCAGTCCATGCGAGCGGCTCCGGGCGGGAGCGGCCGCCCGGAGATTGGTCGCGATGGAGGGAGAGGCGGTTCGAACGGTCTCTCTTTACCTCGCCCCGCTCGCGAGGAGAGGGGGAGGAAAAAGCCTCAATCCCGCAGCAGCTCGTTGATGCTGGTCTTGGAGCGCGTGCGCTCGTCGACACGCTTGACGATCACGGCGCAGGCGGTGCTCGGGCCGATCTGGCCGTTCTTCATCGGCTTGCCGGGCAGCGCGCCGGGCACCACCACCGAATACTCAGGCACTTCGCCGATGAAGATCTCGCCGGTCTCGCGGTCGACGATCTTGGTCGAGGCGCCCAGGAACACGCCCATCGCCAGCACCGCGCCCTTGCGCACGATCACGCCTTCGGCAACTTCCGAGCGGGCGCCGATGAAGCAGTCGTCCTCGATGATCACGGGCTCGGCCTGCAGCGGCTCGAGCACACCGCCGATGCCGGCGCCGCCGGAGATGTGCACGCGCTTGCCGATCTGCGCGCAGGAGCCGACGGTGGCCCAGGTGTCCACCATGGTGCTCTCATCGACATAGGCGCCGAGATTGACGAAGGACGGCATCAGCACGACGTTCTTGGCGATGAAGGCCGAGCGGCGCACGATGGCGCCCGGCACGGCGCGGAAACCGGCATCGCGAAAGCGATTCTCGCCCCAGCCTTCGAACTTCGAGGGCACCTTGTCCCACCAGTTCGCCTGGCCCGGGCCGCCGTTGATGACGCCCATGTCGTTGAGGCGGAACGACAGCAGCACGGCCTTCTTCAGCCATTGATTGACCTTCCACTTGCCGTCGGCGCCGCGCTCGGCGACGCGGGCCTCACCCTTGTCCAGGGTCTCCAGCACCTGGTCCACGGCCTCGCGGACTTCGCCCTTGGTCGAGGTCGAGATGCCGTCGCGCGCGTCGAAGGCGCTGTTGATGGTGGATTCGAGGGCTGCAAGGGACATCGGGGTTTCCTCTGGGGAAGGCGTGGTTTCGTGTGAATTGGAGCGCTTTTTCGGGATTTGGCGGGGCGGAGTCAAGGCATACTCCGGCGTCGTCCCGGGCTCGCTTCGCGCCCCGAGACGAGTCGGCTACTTGGGAGACAACCCAGCCAAAAACCCCGTCAGATCATCCGTGACGTGATCGACATGGGCGGCGTCCCGGCCCTCCAGTTCCCAATCTTCCCGCACCACCTCCTTCGTTCCATCCGGCACCACCAGCACCGTGGTCATGCCGAGCTGATGCGGGACGGTGAGGTTGCGGGCAAGGTCCTCGAACATGGCGGCGCGTGTCGGATCGACCGCGTGGTCGGCGAGGAATTTTTGGTACGTCTGCGCCGCCGGCTTCGGCTCGAATTCGGCGGCGATGATGTCGAACACGCCGTCGAAATGCGTTACCAGGCCGAGCCGTGCCAGCACTGCATCGACATGGTCCACCGAGCCGTTGGTCAGGATCAGCTTGCGCCCCGACAATCTTGCGATGGATTCGCCGAGCGCCGGGTTGGGCTCCAGCGGCGAATGGTCGATCTTGTGGACGTAGGCGAGATAGTCGTAGGCGGACACGCCATGCAGGGTCATCATGCCGCGCATGGTCGTGCCGAAGCGCTGATAATAATCCTTCTGGAGTTTTCGCGCTTCCACCGGCGTCACCTGCAGCCAGCGCGACACGAACTCGGTGATCCGCAGATCGACCTGCTGCCACAGATTGACGTGATGCGGATACAACGTGTTGTCGAGGTCGAACACCCAGGTGTCGACATGGGTAAAGGTGCGGGGTTGGCTCATCGCAAATCTTCCTTCACGGCACCGCGAAGCGCAGCGTCTTGCCGCCGCTCGACATGTCGACCGCGCCAAAGCCGTTCGCCACGAAGCCGCGCGCGCCGCAATCGGTCTGCTCGGTGGTTTCGAACTTGGTCTCGCGCGTGCAGAGCTGCCTGTCACCGCCCCAGTTCAACGGCCGGTCCTTCAGCTTGACGGCGCGGTTGTCGGCATCGACGGCCTCCGCGAAGCTGAAGATCTGCTTCGGCTGGCCGGTCACATCAGGGTGCAGGCACGTCTTGGGATCGATGCGATACCAGCCGCGGCTGGTCACGGACTTGCCGTCGTCGGCCGCGATCGCCGCCATCACCTTGTGCGGCGTGTCGTTGCACCAGGTGAGGCCGGTCGCGGACGGCGTCTGCACCGCATCGACCATGGTCTTGAAGAAATTGGGCGAGCCCGCGATGTCCGCGGACAATCCGCGGCTCTTCAGGAATGCGGCCAGGGCGGCCTGCGTCTTCGGCCCGTCGACGCCGTCGATCGGCGCGGCATCGTAGCCTGCGATCACCAGGAGCCGCTGGATGCCGGCGAGACGGGCCTGCTCGTCGTCATATTCGGAATCCTCGGCGAGATAAGCAATCAGGTTGCCGTCGGCGCCTTGCGCCGGCGTCACTTGCGTGAAGGCCGCCTGGGTCTGGCCGCTGCGGCATTGCCGGGCCGCGGCGATGACGAAATTATCTTGCGCCACGCACAGCATGTCGCCGCCGTTCTGCGGTATTGGGGAGGCGCCATAGACGCCGAGAGCACGGGCGTTGAGCAGGATGCGGTCGGCGGTCAGCGTGCCCTGTACCACAACGCGGCAGGTGGCGGGATCGACCCTGAACCAGCCCCTCGTCGCGGTCGCCGCCTTGTCGTCGATGCCGATCGCGGCCTCGACGACATAGGACATGCGGTTGCAGATCTTCAGATCGGCGAAGGCCGGCACCGAGGAGACGACGAACGAGACGGCCGCGGCCGGCAGCGTCATCAGGAAGCGGGTGAGGGTGGAGCGACCGTGCTGCCGAACCCTCCGATCGTCATGCCCGGGCTTGTCCCGGGCATCCACGTTCCTGGTGCCGGTCAAAAGCTCGTGGATGGCCGGGACATCTGTGCGAAGGCGCGCTTCGCGCTTTTGCCCGGCCATGACGGCTTTCTTTGGCCAGCTCTTCATCACTTGTGGATCAGCGTTCCCGTGCCGGTGTTGGTGAACAGCTCGAGCAGCACGGCATGCTGCATCTTTCCGTCGATGATGACGACGCCCTCGACGCCCTGCTCCAGTGCATAGATGCAGGTCTCGACCTTCGGGATCATGCCGCCGGAAATGGTGCCGTCGGCGATCAGCTTGCGCGCGTCCTTCACCGAGAGCTGCGGGATCAGCTTCTTCGACTTGTCGAGCACGCCGGGCACGTCGGTGAGCAGCAGCAGACGCTTGGCCTTCAGCGCGCCGGCAACCGCACCCGCAAAAGTGTCGGCGTTGACGTTCAGCGTCTGGCCCTCCTTCGAGGTCGCGAGCGGCGCCAGCACCGGGATCAGCTCGTAGCCGATCAGCTGGTTGAGTAGCGTGAGGTCGACCTTCTCGGGGTCGCCGACGAAGCCGAGATCGATCGCCTTCTCGATGTTCGAGCCGGGATCGATGATGGTGCGCGTCGTCTTCGACGCCTTCACCATGTTGGCGTCCTTGCCCGAGAGACCCACGGCCTTGCCGCCGGCCTCGTTGATGTAGCCGACGATCTGCTTGTTGACGGAGCCGGCCAGCACCATCTCGACGATCTCGATGGTCGCGGCATCGGTGATGCGCAGGCCTGCGGCGAACTCCGATTGAATGCCGAGGCGCTTGAGCATGGTCGCGATCTGCGGCCCGCCGCCATGCACTACGACAGGATTGATCGCGGTCTGCTCCAGCAGCACGATGTCGCGCGCGAAGTTCTTGGCGGTCTCCTCGTCGCCCATGGCATGGCCGCCATATTTGATGACGATGGTTTCCTCGTCATACTGCTGCATGTGCGGCAGCGCTTCGGACAGGATGCGGGCCTGGTCGAGCGGGGAGATGTCGGTCATGTCGCGGATCTCGCTGGCGGAACTGGAGCGGCCTGCGTTCTATCCGATTGGCGGGGACAGCGCAAAGCGATGTTCTTCCCCTCTCCCCTTGCGGGAGAGGGTGGCTCGCCGCGATAGCGGCGAGACGGGTGAGGGGTCTCTGTCCGCGAGCGCACCTGCGGTTAGAGACCCCTCATCCGGCGCTTCGCGCCACCTTCTCCCGCAAGGGGAGAAGGGAAAAAGAGCGTCACTTCCTCGCCGCCAGCGCCGCCACACTCACCGCCAACCAGCCCGCAATCATCACCGTCCCGCCGGTCGGTGCCGCCATCGGAAACAGCGAGTGCCCGGCATATTGCCGCAAGGTGAGGTCGCCCGCGAACAGCGCGGCGCCGATCACGAAGCCGAATGCGCCGATCAGGCCAATTCCGCCGTGCAGAAGGCCGCGCGCGAGCAGCGCCGTGACGGCAAGTATGGCAGTTGCGTGAAACAGCAGCATCGCGCTGGCGGAGGCGAGCCGGCTTGCATCGGCGCCGTGAGCGGAGGCGGCGGCCAGCGCGACGCCGGCGGCGCCCATCAAGCCGGCAAGCCCGATCAGCAGACGCTGAGCCATCATCACGAGGCCCGCTCTTCCAGCAGCTTCGCCATCGCGGCGCGCAGGCTCTCCATGCCGGTCGAGCTGCGCGATGAGGTCGCGAGCACGTTCGGGAACGCGGCCGGATGCTTGGCCAGCGCCGCCTCGGTCTCGGCGATACGCGATTGCAGCTCGGGGGCCTTCACCTGGTCGGCCTTGGTCAGCACGACCTGATAGCTGACGGCAGAGCGGTCGAGCGTCTTGAGGACCTCGAGGTCGACGTCCTTGAGCCCATGGCGCGCGTCGATCAGAACGTAGACGCGCGCGAGCGAGGCGCGCCCCAGCAGGAATTTGTGGATCAGCTCGGTCCAGGACGCGACCTGGCTCTTCGGCGCCTTGGCGTAGCCATAGCCGGGCATGTCGACGAGCCGCAAATCGGTCTTGCCGGGGACCTCGAAGAAGATCAGCTCCTGGGTGCGGCCCGGCGTATGCGAGGTGCGCGCCAGCGCATTGCGCCCCGTGAGCGCGTTGATCAGGCTCGACTTGCCGACATTGGAACGCCCGGCAAAGGCGACCTCCAGCCCCGCCATCGGCGGCAGCGTCTCGATCGAAGGAGATGCCCAGATGAACTGCCAGTCGCGGGTGAACAGCTTTCGCCCGGCCTCGATCAGCTTCGCATCTTTGTCGTCAGTCATGCGAAGGCTTTCTGTTTCCTCGCGTCATTGCGAGCGATTTGTCCGCCGTAGCTCGAAGAGCGAAGGCGGAAGCGAAGCAATCCAGAAATGTATCCGCGGCGGGACTCCGGATCGCTTCGTCGCTTCGCTCCTCGCAATGACGACGCTACGTCGCCTTCCGCGCGAACGTCGCCTTGAGATTGTCGAACAGCTCCACCTTCACGCCGTTGCGGCGCATGATGTAGCTCTGCTGGAGCACCGAGAGCGTGTTGTTCCAGGCCCAGTAGATCACGAGGCCCGCTGGGAAGCCCGCCAGCATGAAGGTGAAGATCAGCGGCATCCAGTTGAAGATCAGCTGCTGCGTCGGATCCGGCGGCGTCGGGTTCAGCTTCATCTGGAACCACATCGTGATGCCCATGATGATCGGCCAGATGCCGAGCGCGAGATAGTGGCCGAACACCGGGATCGTGGTCGGATCGAACGGGATCAGTCCGAACAGGTTGAAGAGGTTGGTCGGGTCCGGCGCGGAGAGGTCCTTGATCCAGCCGAAGAACGGCGCGTGCCGCATCTCGATGGTGACGAACAGCACCTTGTAGAGCGAGAAGAACACCGGGATCTGGATCACGACGGGAAGACAGCCGGCGACCGGATTGATCTTCTCCTTGCGGTAGATCTCCATCATCTCCTGCTGCTGCTTCACCTTGTCGTCGGGGTAGCGCTCTTTCAGCGCCGCAAGCTGCGGCTGGACCGACTTCATCTTCGCCATCGAGGCGTAGGACTTGTTCGCCAGCGGGAAGAACAGCAGCTTCACGATCACCGTCACCAGCAGGATCGAGATGCCGAAATTGCCGAAGAAGCGGTAGAAGAAGTCGAGGCCGAGGAACATCGGCTTGGTGATGAAGTAGAACCAGCCCCAGTCGATCAACAGATCGAAATGGTTCAGCCCCAGCTCCTTGTTGTAGCCGCCGAGGCCTGCGAACGGGAACACGCCGACGACGCCGGCTTCCTTGGCACCCGCGAACAACCGTGCGTTCGCCGTCGCGCTGCCGCCGATCGCGACGGTGACGGGGTCGAGGAGATAGTCGGTCTGGTAGGTGTGGACGTTGCCGACGGGATTCGACGAGAAACGCGCCTGGAGCGGCGCGCTGGTGTCCGGCAGCAGCGCCGAGGCCCAGTACTTGTCGGTCATGCCGAGCCAGCCATTGGTGGCCTTGAAGTTCACCGTCTTGGCTTCGTCGATCTTCTTGTAGGCGTATTCCTGCAAGCCATCGAGATAGCCGATCAGACCTTCATGCAGGATGTAGTAGCCGGAGACCTGCGGCGCGCCGTGGCGTGAGATCAGCGCGAACGGATAGAGCGTGACCGGCGCGTTGCCGACATTGCTCACCTCGTCCTTGATGGTGAAGAGATAGTGGTCGTCGACCGCGATGGTGCGGCGGAAGGTCAGGCCCTCGCCGTTATCCCACTTCAGCACCGCCGGCGTCGTCGGCGTCAGGCTGCCGCTGCCGTCCTGCTGCCAGACAGTCTGCGCGTCTGGCATCTTCGCCGTCACGCCCGTCGCCGCCACCCAGCCGAACTCGGCGTAATAGGGTTCTGCGGTGCCCGAGGGCGAATAGAGGATGATCGCCGGCGATTTCGGATCGACCGTTTCGCGGTACTGCACCAGCGCGAGGTCGTCGATGCGGCCGCCCTTCAGCGAGACGCTGCCGGTTAGCCGCGGCGTGTCGATCTTCACGCGCGGGCTGGCGGCAATCGCGGTGTCGCGGGCGACGACCGGCTGGGCCTGCTGGTTCACGCCCGGGGTCGACGGCTGCGCGGCGCCGCCGGCCGGCGTGGCGCCCGGCGTTGCGGATGCGGTCGGCTGCGGCGTGGTCTTCTGGAGCTCAGCCTGCGTCTGCTGCTGGGCGCGCTGTTTCTCCATCGCCGGCACGTTGTAGAAATACTGCCAGGCGATCAGGACGAGGCCCGAAAGAATGACGGCGAGGATGGTATTGCGATTGTCGGTCATCACTGTGTCTCGTCATCAATCCGGTTTGCGGCTGGCAGCTGGGACGGGGCCGGGACCTACGCGTCTTGGGCCGCGTCCCTTGTGCGTATGCCGCGCAGGCTTCGTGAACGCTATGCGCAGATCGTCGAGCATGGTGGCGAAGTCGCGCGAGAGCGCGTCCCTTCGGCCGACCAGGACATAATCATGATGGGGCTGCATCGACACCGGATCGAGCCGCTTCACCAGTTCGCGAAGCCGGCGCCGGATACGATTGCGCACGGGGGCGTTGCCGTTCTTTTTTGTAACGGTGAAGCCGATCCGGATCGGACCGCCGTCGTCACGGAGGCGGCTTTGCAGGACGAACGCGGGACTGTTCACCCGCGCGCCATTGGCAACGGCGAGGAAATCCGCCCGCTGCCTCAGCCGATCCATGATGAAATCCCGGAAAAGAGGGTCCGGATCAGGCGCTCAGACGCTTGCGGCCGCGGGCGCGACGGGCGGCGAGAACCTTGCGGCCGCCGGCGGTCGCGAGACGGGCACGGAAGCCGTGACGGCGCTTGCGCACCAGTTTGCTGGGTTGATAAGTCCGCTTCACGGGTTTTTCTCCGCTGACCGGGCAATTTGCCTGTAGAATTGAAGGTAAAGCCCGGAAGATGCAGCCCCAAACGGGCCATTTTCGGCCCCTAGAGAGCCGCTCCCGGCGTCACACCGGGTCATCTGCGGACAATTTGGCCGGCTTATAAGGGAGCGCCTTGTTTTCGTCAACGCCGCACAAGCGCGCGATTCCGGTGAATATCGCTGTTTGTGCGGGGTTTTTAACCCTTGAGGTGGCGACTGGCCATATCAGCGCCTACATCCCACCTCGGCAGATTAGCGATCCGTAATTTGACCGGACCGGGCTCGGGCCGCATCTTCATACCCGCCAATCCTTCACCCGCCAGAGGCAGCGAGGGCGTATTTCGTGGCAGCGACAGACCTCCAGCCGATCCAGGATCAGGATCAGCAGGACCAGCCGGCGATGCGCTGTCGCGGGACGCGCGGGCTCGGGCTGTCTGGCAAGCTGCTGCTGCTCACCATTCCCCTGGTGATGATCGCGGCCAGCCTGCTTTATGTGCCGGCCATCGCCAACTTCTGGGTCAACCGGCTGAATGACCGCATCGCCGCCGCCAACACGGCGGCGCTGGTGCTCGATGCGGCGCCGCTCGGCATGGTTCCCGATTCGCTGTCGCGCCAAATCCTGAAGAGCATCAATGCCCGCGCGGTCGCCATCAAGATGGGCCAGCAGCGCCGATTGCTCGCCAGCGACAATTTGCCGGCCGCCATCGAGCACGACATCGACCTGCGCGACATGACGGCGTGGGAGGCGATCACCGGCTCGTTCCGGATGATGCTGGAGACCGGCAACCAGGCCATCCGCATCGTCGGGCCCGGCGTCGGCAATGCCCAGTTCATGGAGATCGTCACCGACGAGCTGCCGCTGCGGCAGCAGATGTACCGGTTCTCGCGCAACGTCGTGGTGGTCGCGCTGATCATCGCGGCGCTGACCGCGGGCCTCGTCTATCTCGCGCTTCACTATCTCTTCGTGCGCCCGATGCGGCGGCTGACCGCGAGCCTGGTCGGCTTCCACGAAAACCCGGAGAGTTCGGCGGGCATCATCGTCCCAAGCCAACGCAGCGACGAAATCGGGGTCGCCGAGCGCGAATTGTCGGACATGCAGCGCGATCTGATGTCGATGCTGCATCAGAAGAGCCGGCTCGCCGCCCTCGGCCTCGCCGTGTCCAAGATCAACCACGATCTGCGCAATTTGCTGGCCTCGGCCCAGCTGCTGTCGGATCAGCTCGCCAGCGTGCCCGATCCGCGGGTGCAGCGCTTTGCGCCGAAGCTGGTACGCTCGCTTGAGCGCGCCATCGCCTTCTGCCAGTCGACGCTGTCCTACGGCCGCGCCCAGGAAGCCGCGCCGGACCGGCGCATGATCCTGATCGAGCCTGTGGTGCTGGAAGTGCGCGAGACGGCGGGCCTCGCCAGCGATGCCTCGATCGCCTGGGTCGCTGCGATCGATCGCGGACTCGCGGTCGATGCCGATCCCGATCAGCTGTTCCGGGTGCTGCTCAACCTCGTCCGCAACGCCGCCCAGGCGCTGGAAAGCCACGCCTCCGGCGAGGGCGGGGTGCAGCAGATCCGGATCACGGGAAAACGCGAGGGCGCGGTCGCAATTCTCGAGGTATCCGACACCGGCCCCGGCGTCCCCCCGAAGACCCGGGCCCATCTGTTCGAGGCGTTCCAGACCTCCGGCCGGCCCGGCGGCAGCGGCCTTGGCCTTGCGATTGCCGCCGAGCTGGTCCGCGCCCATGGCGGCGACATCCACCTCGTCGAAGGCACCATCGGGGCTACCTTCCGCATCACCATCCCCGACCGCCCCGTGGAACTGCTCTCCATCCGCAACGAGCGGCAGAGGGCGTAGTCGGCCAGAGGCCGATAATCTCTCGTCATTCCGGGACGACCCAAAGGACCAGGCCCGGAATCCATAATCCCGGCTGGTGGTTAGGGCTTCTCCGGTGCGCAATTGCGCACCATAGATCGCGACTCTGCCACGCCGGGGAATGACAGCTAGCGGGGACAAATACGCGAAAATCTCCCCATCCCGGACCTTGCCAACCGCGGCAAGAGCGGTTAGTCAGAGCGCTCTTTCGCACCCCTCCGGCGCTGTCCGGAGGCTGCCTGCGGGCTTAGGCCCGCACTGTTCGCGAAAAACGCGCCCGTAGCTCAGCTGGATAGAGCATCAGACTACGAATCTGAGGGTCGGACGTTCGAATCGTTCCGGGCGCGCCATTCTTCGACGAAAGGTCAGGACACAGCAGCATCCGGTCGCCAGGCGGCCCGAGACCGGGTGGCCGCGTCGTGTGGGGGACTGAATGAGAATATCGCAGGCGTTCAAGTTCGAGGCGGCGCATCGGCTGCCCAATGTGCCCGAGACCCATCGATGCCGCCGGCTGCATGGTCATTCCTACCGGGTCGAGGCCCAGCTGGACGGGCCGGTCGACCCGCACACCGGCTTCGTTGCGGATTTCTTCGACATCGAAAAATGCTTTGCCGACATCCTGGCCGCGCTGGATCACCACTGCCTGAACGAGGTCAAAGGCCTCGAGAACCCGACCGCCGAGAATATCGCGCTCTGGATCTGGGACCGGCTGAAGCCGGATCTTCCGCAGGTCTCGGCGGTCCGGGTCTACGAAACGGCGGATTGTTGGGCCGAATATAACGGGCAGTGACGATGGCCCTGCGCTGTTACGGCTGGAGCCTCACGAGCCCGGCGTCTCGGTAGCTCAGCTGGATACAGCATTCAGACTGCGAATCGGAGGGGCGGACGTTCGAATCGTTCCGGGCGCGCCGTCTACGCCAAACCACGCTATCGCGCGCCATAGGTTGCCCGACTATCCATTCTCGCGCTGCTCTTGGGCCCTCGCTCCGCTGGTGGAGCGAGGCCGCCGGATTGTTTTTGGTATCGCATCATGATACGTGTGAGTGATGATCAGAAGCTTCCGGGGGCACGTTCGCTGCGTTGATTTTCCAGCAGCGACGCGTTCCAAAGAAGTTTCCGACCGACGTTGCCAAAGTGGCTCGCCGAAAACTGGTGCAGCTGAATAACGCAATAATCCTTGGTGATCTCGTGGCGCCGCCGGGCAACCGACTGGAAGCTTTGCGAGGAGACTTGGCTGGCAAGCATTCGATCCGAATAAACGATCAGTGCGGATCGTATTCCTGTGGAGCGATCAGGGACCGGAGGAGGTCGAGATCGTGGATTATCATTGATAAGGTATGCGGCCATGGCCAAGAAACTTCCCCCTGTTCATCCCGGAGAAGTCCTGCGCGAGGAATTCCTGCGCCCCCTAGACCTCTCTCCCTACGCAGTGGCTCGTGCTGTCGGCGTGCCGCGCACGCGGATTGAGCGGTTGGCCAATGAGCAAACCCCGGTGACCGCCGACACCGCCCTTCGGCTCGGCAGATATTTCGGGACCTCGGCCGCGTTCTGGATGGGCATCCAGACACAGTATGACCTTGAACGGGCCGAGGACGAATTGGGTGCCGCGCTGCGCAAGATCGCCCCGGCGCGCGAAGCTAAACCGGCGGCGTGACCGAGGGTTCGGAAATCCTCACGCAATCGCGCGTACCAAATCATAACGCCACGGCTAAGCGGTCGTGCCTATCTTCATCGGCCACGGCGCGCCAATTCGGTAGCAAGTTCGTCCCATGCGCACCATCGATCGCCTGTTCTCCTGCCTCGCTCTGATCCTTGCCATCGCAGCCGTCCCAGTGCTTCCCGCGCGCGCGGCCGAAGCCTGCCCGTTCATCAGCACGAAGGAGCTTGCCGCTGCGATTCCGGCGCTCAAATGGTCGCTGATTTCAAATCAGGACGGCCGCGGCTGCATCTATCAGGGCGGCCGCGGCGACACGATGATGCTGTCCGTGTTCCGCAATCCCGACAAGGATCGCGCCAGGGAATTGTACGCGACCTTCGTCAAGACGCTCAGTGAGCGCATGAAGCTCAACGCGGTGCCCGGGATCGGCGACGAAGGCCAGGGCGGTACGACCGCAGCAGGTGCGGAGCGCCAGGAGGCCGTGGTGGTCACCTTGTCGGGCGACTACATCCTGCAACTCACCGTCTATCCGACCGGCCGGCGCGCCGACGACGCGCTGCTCGGGCCGATCACCGAAGCCGCGCGCGTGGCCGTCGCCAATGTGAGCCGGAGCAGCGAGCGGTTCGGTAATTGCGAGTGGTTCACGGCCGCGGATGCCGACGGCTTTCTCGACGCGAGCACGCTGACGGTGCAGCGCACCGGCGCGGGCAGCTGCATGATGTTCGATCGCGAGGCCAACACCATGATGGTTGCGGTGATCGCGACCTCGCGCGACACCGCCGTCGGCATGATGAAGCGCGCAGGCCCCTGCAAGCACACGGCGATCCCCGAATTCGGCAGCGAAGCTTACGGCGAGCATTCCTGCACCAAGGGCAACGGCAACGCCGTCAACATCTTCGTCTGGAAGAACGGCAGGCAGGCCTCGATCCTGTTCGCACCGGTCAAGCCGCATCCGGAATCCGGCTCGGTCGAGCGCCTGAAGGCGGTGGCGGCGCGGGTGTATAAAAAGCTGTAGCGGCGCCGTGCGACACAGCTGGCGGATGTGCTTGTGGTTCAACTGGATGAAGCGGCAGACAATGAATCTGAAGGGCGCAATAGTTGGTTGATGAGCTGAACCAGGGTGCCCTCCAGCTCTTCCGGCGAACTGATCGTGACGCCGTGCCTGTAATATCGCTTAATCGGATGACCGATGCCGATCGCGGCAAGCCTAATTTCGCCGGCCTGCTCGATCTCGCTGGCGACACGGCGCAAATGGTGGTCCAGATACCGGTCGCCATTCGCGAGCAATGTCGAATCGTCAACTGGCGCGCCGTCGGACAGCACGATCAGACATTTCTGCGTTTCTTTGCACTGGCGCAAACGGGACGCGGCCCATTCAATGGCTTCGCCGTCGATATTCTCCTTGATGAGATCGGGCCGTAGCATGTTGGCACAGCGTTGTGCGCTAAGCTTCTCGCCGGCGCCACAATAGATGATGTGAAGCAGGTCGTTCAGCCGCCCGGGATAGCCGGGCTCGTGGTCACTCGACCATTTTTCTCGGCTTCGTCCGCCCTTCCAGCGCGACGTCGTGAAGCCAAGCACTTCATGCTTCACTCCTAGGCTAGCGAGCAGGTCGGAGGCGACCAGCGCAGCCCTTGCCGCGAAGAGTATCGATTGTCCGCGCATCGATCCGGAATGATCGATAAGCAACGACACGATCGCATCGCCGGTCCCAGCAGCGGAACCGTCCTGCGACTGGGACGTCGCAATGCGCGTACGCCGTGCCGTCAGGTCCTTTTCGAGATCGTAGAGCTGTCCGGGGTCGACATGCGGAAAGCGCTCGGCCCAGCGGCGGTCAGGGAGCGTCGCCAGCATAGCATCCAACTCGTCGGCCGTGATCTCCAAGTCATAGTCTCGGGTGTAGACCTGATAAGGCCGATCGGGATCGAATTGCACCGGTTGACGCCGCCACTTCTGGAAGGATGGCAAGAAGCTCAACACCATGAGCGCAAGGAGCGCGGCTAAGAAAACGTCACGCCAATGCAAGGCGGGCTCCCGAAACAACCTGATGGACAATGCTAATTCAGCCAAGATCGATCGACAACTGAAAGCGATCGAGCGCCCGTCATCGTGCAGTGGGGGCATCAAGTTCACCGCCCCGCCAGCACCTCCTTGCACTTCGCCGCAAATGCATTGAGGTACGCGCCCATCTCGTTCTCCAGCGCGTCGGACCGATCGATATTCTGCAGGCTCATGTTGAGGGCGTAGACGGGAAGCCCGGGTAGCACGATCGGTGTTGCGACGGCGAGCACGGCGGGCTGCCAGGACACGGCACAATAGCCGTCGCGTTCGACGGAGCTGATCGATCTCCTGACCTCCGCGAGCAGCACCTTGGTTGCCGCCGCGCTGCGCCGCTTGAGCGACTTCAGCAAACGCTCGCGATCGGTCTCGGCAATGCCGGCGAGGTAGGCGCGGCCGAGCGACGTCAACTCCATCGGAACCTGCTGGCCGGCGACCACGTTGCGCAACGCCGCGCGCGGGCTGTATCGGATCGATTCCAGATAGACCATCATGGTTCGATCCGCGGCAGCCAGCCCCACGTTGAGCCGGCGCCTGGCCGACTCGGCCCGCATCATCGGTCCGATCGCATTGAGCACGGGTGATCCCGTCCGCATCGCGTGGCCGATGCTGATGACGGACGCGGCAAGGCGGTAGCTCCGCTGGTTTCGGACTTCGTCGAGCATCCCGGAATTGACCAGCGTTCGCGTCAGACGGCTGACCGTCGATCGCGGCAATCCGGTGCGCTCCGCAATCTCGCCGTTGCCCAGCGTGTCGACGCCGGGCCGGAACGCCCGGAGAATCTCGATGCCCCGCTCGAGCGAGCGATTGCCATCAATTCCGCCCGCGTAGATGCGCGCCATCCGGCCCTTCCTGACATTTCCACTAAGTGGAAATACGGGGATGTCTCAGGCAGCGCAAGCCGCTATCAGCACGGGGAAGAAGAACGCCCGGCCGCGCTGGGGCTCAACGAGGAAACAGCACGGCCGAAATCGGCATTCGGCCTCCGCAATGCGTCGCGGCAATCGATCCGACGCCAGCCAGGGAGCCTGCCATGTCTTATCAGCTCATGTCCTATCAGCTCATCGAATTTTCCGTCGAGGCCGGTGTCGCGACGATTGCATTCAACCGGCCGGACCGGCGCAACGCCATGAGCGACGACATGCGCACCGAGTTCGTCGCTGCGCTCGAAGCCGTGGCCCGCGACAAGGCGATCAAGGCCCTGGTGCTGACGGGGCGCGGCAGTGCGTTTTGCGCCGGCGGCGACATCAGCGGAATGAAGCGCCGGCTCGCCGCGTCGCAGGGCGAGGTCGCATTCAACGGATGGAGCCGTCAGCAGGGCGTGCATCACGTGCAGTCGTTCCTGCTCGGCCTGCCGAAGCCGACGATTGCCGCCGTCAACGGTGCCGCGGCGGGCCTCGGTGCGGACACCGCGCTGGCCTGCGACTTCGTGATGGGCACGGAGCGATCGAAGTTCACCTGGTCCTACATCAAGCGAGGCTTGATCCCCGACGGCGGCGGCCTGTATTTCCTGCCGCGCCGGGTCGGGCTTTCCAGGGCCAAGGAGCTGATCTTCACCGGGCGCGTCGTCGAGGCTGACGAAGCGATCGCGCTCGGCATCGTCGATCGCCAGGTGGCCTCGAGCGAGCTGCTGTCGGCAGCGCAAGCCTGGGCGTCCGAACTGGCTCAGGCGTCTCCCACTGCGTTGGCGCTGGGCAAGAAGATCCTGAACGAGACCTTCGAGCATTCCGCGCACGACATTTTCAGTCTCGGCAGCCAGGCGCAGGCCATCTGCTACACCAGCGCGGAACATCGCGATGCCGTGACCGCGTTCCTTGCGCAATCCGCCTCGAAGGATTGAGCCATGGATGCCATCGAACGCCTGATCCGGCCCCGAAGCGTCGCAATCATCGGCGCATCGGCCGACCCGGACAAGACCTCGGGGCGACCGGTGTCCTATCTCCGGAAGCACGGCTTTGCGGGCGCGATCTATCCCGTCAATCCGAAGGTCGCTGATATCGGCGGTCTGACCTGCTACCCCGACATCGCCTCGCTGCCTGATGTGCCTGACGTCGGCCTCGTCCTGCTCGGCGCCGAGCGCGCGCACGTCGCGGTGCGCGAATTGTCCGAGCGAGGGGCTGCCGCGGCAATCGTCCTTGCCAGCGGCTTCACCGAAACGGGGGCGGAAGGCGCGGAGCGCCAGAAACAGCTCTTGGAAGCCGCCGGCTCCATGCGGATCCTCGGGCCAAACACGATCGGCCTCGTCAATCTCACCGACAATATCGTGCTGTCGGCGTCGGGCGCGCTGGCGATGGATGACTTCCCGGCGGGGCCCGTCGGATTGATCTCGCAAAGCGGCGGCATTCTCGGTGCCTTGCTGTCGCGCGCCGCGGCGCGCGGGGTCGGTCTGTCCAAGCTGGTGTCGACCAGCAACGAAGCCGATCTCGAGCTCGCCGATTTCATCGACTTCCTCGCCGACGACAGCGCAACGCGCGTCATTGCGCTCTATATCGAGGCGATCCGAAATCCATCTCGCTTTCGGGAGGCGGTTCTGAAAGCACGCCGCGCCGGCAAGCCCATTGTCGCCTTCAAGATCGGTCGATCGGAGGCCGGCGCGCAAGCGGCGGTCTCGCACACCGGCGCACTCGCCGGCTCCGACCGCATGTATGACGCCTTGTTCAGCCAACTCGGGGTCATCCGTGCCAGGACGTTCGAAGACCTGCTCGACATTTCCGCAGTCCTTGCCGCGGGCCGGAAGCTGTCCGGCCGGAATGTTGCGATCCTCACCTCGACCGGCGGCGCCGGCACGATCGTGTCGGACAGTCTCGGAGTCGCCGGATTTGCGACGCCCGCCCCCGACAATGAGACGGCGGCGCAATTGCGCAACCTCCAGTCGGGACCGCAGGCCAATCTCGATCGCAATCCGATCGATGTGACTCTCGCCGGCCTGCAGCCCGATCTGCTTCGTGCCGCCATTCGCATCCTGCTCGCCAGTCCCTCCTACGATGCGCTGGTCGTCATTGCCGGCTCGTCGGCCGTGGGATCGCCGGCCCTGATGGCCGATGCCATCCGCGACTGTCTGCCGCTCAGCGACAAGCCGGTCATTGCCTATGTCAGCCCCTACGCGCCCGAGGTGGTTTCCGTCCTCACCCGGCGCGGCGTCCCGGCTTACACGTCGGCCGAGAGCTGCACGGCTGCGCTCGACGGGCTCTTGCGGGCCGGGATGCCGCAGCATGTCCGGACATCCGGCGAGATCGAGGCGCCGGTCGATATCGGCGACCTCCCGACTGGTTCGCTGGATGAGGCACAGGCCAAGGCGTTGTTTGCTCGCTTTGGTGTTCCGGTCGCTGCAGAGAAAGTGGTCGCAACGGCCAGCGAAGCGGAACGGGCGGCACGCGACTTCGGCGGCCGGGTCGTGCTCAAGATTCTGTCGCGCGAGATCGCGCACAAGAGCGACGTCGGCGGCGTCGCGGTCAACCTGACCGCCGAGACGGTCGGCAGCCGCCTCGCGGCAATGGCAGATGAGGTCGAGGCCAGGGCCGGGAAGCGGCCCGACCAATTCCTGGTGCAGGAGATGGTTTCAGGTGGCGTCGAGATCATTCTCGGAATGCATCGCGATCCCTTGGGGACCGCCATCCTTCTCGGAATGGGCGGGGTCACCGCCGAACTGTTCAAGGACACCACGATGCGTCTGCTGCCGCCGGAAGGCGGCCTCGTTCTGTCCGAGGCGAGAGCGATGGCGCGCGAGCTCGTCTCCTGGCCGTTGCTGGATGGCTTTCGCGGCCGGCCGAAATGCGATGTCGAAGCGCTCCTGGAAGCAGTCGTCGCCTTCTCGCGCATGGTTGCGCAACTCGGCGATCGACTTTCGGAGGCCGAGATCAATCCGGTGTTCGTACTGCCGGCGGGCCGGGGCGTGAAGGCGGCAGACGGATTGGTCGTTCTCAATGTCTGAACAAAATCGGATGGAGCTCCAGATGGTCAGTGGCGGAATCATCAATGACGACGGCGTTTGCGGCAAGGGTCTTGCTGTGCAGCGCTGGCGAGGTCTTGCCATTCTCGCCTGTGCTGTCGTCGCGGGGCTCGGACCGACGCCGGCGCGCGCCGAATATCCGGACAAGATCATCAAGATCGTGGTGCCCTTCGCAGCCGGCGGCGGGACCGACATCATGGCACGAACGACAGCTCAGGAAATCCAGACCGATCTCGGCAAGCCCGTCATCATCGAGAACAAGCCGGGCGCAGGGACCATCATCGGGACCCAAACGGTGGCCACCAGCGAGCCCGACGGCTATTCGCTGCTGATGGCGACCTTCGCGCACGCGGTCAACCCGAGCCTGTACAAGAAGCTGCCGTTCGATCCGCACAAGGATTTCGCTGCGGTCTCGCTGATCGCGCGATCGTTCAATATCGTCGTCGTTAACCCCGCATCGAAAATCAACTCGATCGCCGATCTGATCGCTGAAGCCAAGGCCAATCCGGGCAAACTCAATTTCGGCACGTTCGGCACCGGGACCTCGGCTCATCTCGCCGGTGAGTTGTTCAACGCGATGGCGAAGGTCAAGATGACGGCGGTGCCCTACAAGGGCGCGGCGCCCGCGATCAGCGATCTCCTGGGGGGACAGATCGACGTGATGTTCACCACGGTGGCAAGCGCGGCCTCGCTGGTGGCAGCCGGGCAACTCCGCGCGCTGGCCGTCACATCCGCCGAGCGGTCGGCGGCGTTTCCGCAATTGCCAACGGTTGCGGAAGCCGGGGTTCCCGGCTACGCGGCGGAGTCCTGGTACGGATTGTACGCTCCGGCCAAAACGCCGGTGCCGGTGATCGCACGTCTCAATCAGGCGATCGCAAAAGCCGTCCAGTCCGGTGCTTTCAAGAAGCTCGAGGCGAACGAAGGCCTCATCATGGTCGGCAGCGCTCCGGAAGATCTCGATCGCTATGTCTCCGGAGAGGAGGAGCGCTGGCGCAAGCTGGTCAAGGACGCCAACATCGAGGTGCAATAGACCTGGCGAAACCGGCAATATCCGGGACCGCCCAGCGGTCCCGGAAATCGTCCGACTAGAATGTCAGCCCGCAAGCCCGCCGGATCGCGATCTGAACGGGCGAAGCGGGCAACGCCGGATCAAACTCGCTCTTCGGCAGCAGCGCAGGCTGTGCCATGAAGCGCGGCTGTTTTCCCCGGTGGGATTGCGCGGCATGAACAAGGAACGGATGGCACAGATAAACGCTGCCTGCGGCACCGGTCGCCAGTGTCATCTCGCAATCCATCGTCGAGGCGTACCCCCCGGCCGAGAGCTGCCGGAGCGTCGCACCGGCATCGCCATAGGGCAGCAGCTCCCGCGCGATGGTGGCATGCGAGCCTTTTCGGATCCGCGTGGGCGCATCATCCGGGCCGATATCCGAGAACAGGAAGAGCATCAGCAATGCACGTCCGCTGCTCTTCACATTGGCGCGCCACTCCAAGAAATCCGGATTGGCGATGCCAAGGCTCATGTCCACATGCCAGCCATCATCACCGGGGGTTTCCGTTGACGGGAAGCGGATCGGAAAGGTTCCGAGGCCTTTCGGCGCAAGCCAGCGCCTTTCGCCGACGAGTTGATCGTAGGCCTTGTGCAGGGGTGGCGCGTTCGCGGCTTCAATGAAAGGGGGCGAAGTCTTCGACCCTACCCTGACAACGGGTTGAGTCCAGTGTTCGGGTTGATCTGGCGACAGACCGATATCCGCCCACAGCTCGTCCCTGCATTGTTTCGCAAGCTGGGTGCTGAAGGCATTTTCGATTTTGATGAAACCGTCGTCGATGAAGTCCTGGACCTGACGGGGCGTCAGGCCGACCTGTGCGGTCTGGGGCATTGCACATTCTCCGTTCGGCTGCCGCATCGAGCGCAGCCGGTTTGATCTGATTGGCGCGGATGCGCCGGAAACGACGTCAGCCGTTCAGATCAGCGGGAAGAATGTGGACGCGAACATCATGATGGGAACCGTATATCGCGGTGGAGCCCGGAATCAAGACACGCTTGGCTGCTTTCCGCAGGCCGAGTGGCGGCAGCCCCTCACGGCGTGAGGAGGCTGCCGCATGCTCATGCGCGGATCAGGGGCAGGAGTGACGCAGACCATC
Source organism: Bradyrhizobium sp. MOS003 (assembly GCF_003020125.1). Taxonomy (GTDB): domain Bacteria; phylum Pseudomonadota; class Alphaproteobacteria; order Rhizobiales; family Xanthobacteraceae; genus Bradyrhizobium. Next base: position 842,196 of record NZ_PYFW01000001.1, read on the forward strand.
GTTGCCCAGATAGGTCCCTGAGCCCGGATCGTAGGACCGAAAGCGCTGCGCGCAGTAGGAGGCGGCGTTGGATTGCGCCTGGCTGTTGGCGATCGCGCCGCCGATGATGGCGCCGGCCGCGAGGCCGCCGAGTACGGCTGCACCGGTGCCACCGTGGCCGTGACGGTGCCCGTAATAGCCATGTCCGTGTCGAGGCCCGTGTCCATAGCCATGCCGGTACTGCACCTGCTGCACGCCTTGGTCGGGGCCGGGATTCGCGATTGGCAAGGGCGCCGCGAACACGGGTGAAACAGCCGTCGAGAGCATCGCTCCGGCGGCCGCAAGGGCGACGAACGTTCTGCGCATTGTCATGTCGGGCTCCATGTTGTCGAGGATGAAGGAGCAACGGCCGCTCGCCCGCTCCGTTCCCTTTGATGCCCGGCGAGCGTCACGGCGTCGCAGAAAATGAAATGTTGGTAAGGATAGCCGCAGGGCAGAACCAAGGCCTGCGCGTTGCGGGATGCCGCGCGAGCACGCCCCGTTCCTATCTGTCCTCGTCACGCCGGCGGAAGGGGTCGGCGACATCATCGTGACCGCTGCGGCTGCTGAAGAACATCAGCGCCATCAGCCCGCAGCCGATGAGAAGGGAGAAGAAAGCTCCGAGGCCAAGCGCGATCCAACCGTGCTTGCCCATTTCGACGCCGCTGCTGGCTCCCCAGACCGAGAATCCCCAAACGCCCGTCAGGAGTAACATGGCTCCGAGAGCGACCAACAGGGCGATCTGGCCGGCACTGATGTTTTTCATGGTGATTTCCGTTGTCGTGCCAAACGAGGGTCCATTGCGGACGTCAAGCGGTGTTCTTGCGACGCCGCCGCTCCGCGCCGTGCTCGTTCGAGTTCGCTCTGCCGGAGCATGCCTGACGAAGCTCGGAAGCAATTTGCGCGGCAACAACTTCAACCACGGATGTCCGTGGAACTCTTGCGAGATCGCCGGCGCGCCAGCGGCCCGCCATCCGGCGGCGTGCCGCTTTCGCACGAGCGTTATGCTCCGTCGCATCTGCCTTCCTCATTCGGAGACGGCGAGAACGGTCAGGCTTCTGACGCGTTGGTCGGGCGTTTCGAACGCGATCCGCTGTCCCACCGACAGGCCGATCAAAGCCGCACCAACGGGAGTCAGGATCGAGACGCGGTTGAGCTCGATGTTGGCCTCGTGAGGATAGACCAGCACGATCTCGCGGCTCGCGCCCGTCTCGTCATCGCGATAAGTCAATTTGGAGCCCATCCTGACTACACCGCGCAAATCGTTCTCTGCGGCGAGTGTCGCGCGTTCCAGTTCGCTCGCCAGAAACTGGGCGACACGCGGGAAGAGCTCCATGGTCGAATTCGCCAGCGAGTTTAGGCGCCGCGATTCGTCTGCCGCGATCCTGATCGGCGGCAACGCCGGCTGCTCTATTCGAATCTCGGCTTCGAGGTTGCGCATTTTTGGTATCTCCTAGGCTGCAGCTGGTCCGGGATCGTCATCGAGCGGCCTGCGCCGATGAGCGCGGAAGAGAGGGACGACGTTCGGGCTCGATGGGGTGACGTTCTGAACTCTGATGACGTTCAGACAGCCGGCGACGAAGTATGGCATCTGGTCGCCGACCTGCAGCCCGATCAAAGCCGCTCCCAAAGGCGTCAGGACCGAAATGCGGGCGGGATCCGACCAACACTCCTCAGGCCAGACCAGTTGCACGGTGCGGCGCGGAGCGCCCCAATCTGTACAATAGGTGACCCATGATCCGACGGTCACCCGCGAACGGACATCGTCCCGCTCGTCGGGCACGATGGCGGCGCGGTTGATCTCACCGAGGAGGAAGATGCCGTCCAGATCGCCTTTCTGGGCAGCGTTACGGGCAATCTGTTCGAGTCGCGGATAATCCGATGCGGTGAGCGCGATTTTTGGAAGAGGCAGCACGGCACACTCCTTCTGCTTCAATACAACCTCTCGGGTGGAGGTCACGAAAGCTGGAAAAGAGCCCGGACGACGCGAACGCCGTCCGGCTAACCGCCTGCTTGCAGGCGGCCGGCGTGAAGACCAAAGCGCGCGGTGCGCGCATCTATGTCGACGACATATGCCATGACACACTAAGTATAGTGATTCATTTCGCTGGAGCCATTGCGGCGTAACCGCACAGCCGCGGGCGGCTGACCGCTTGCGACAATCCTTGACTTGGCCGCGATGCGAACCTGGGATTTCACGACTCGGCTGCCGGAACCCGCGTCGGTTGATGGCCGCGCCGCCACGGGATCTCCCATCATTGATCTGAAACAATGATGATCCCGACCACCAATGCTAGAAGGATTCGCAAGTCGCGACTCACGGCTCCGGCCGGTCGCGACAATCGCAACGCGCTGGAATCCGAGGGCTGAATGGGACGACTGCTGAATATCGTGACGCCGCTGCATACGGCGACCAAGCGCGACTACATGGGGCGCATGAACGACGACAAGATCGGCTGCTCGCTGAAGGCGCGAGAATACGAGGCCGATTATTGGGATGGCGACCGCCGCTTCGGCTATGGCGGTTACCGCTTCATCGAGGGGCGCTGGGCGCCGGTCGCCAAGGCGCTGATCGAGACCTATGGCCTGAAGGACGGCTCCAGCGTGCTCGACGTCGGCTGCGGCAAGGGTTTCCTGCTGTACGAGATTCAGAAGATCCTGCCGGGCCTGAAGGTCACGGGCTTCGATATCTCCAAGCACGGCCTCGCCAATTCGCATGAGCAGGTGCGGCCCTATCTCTTCAACTACCGCGCCCAGGACATCTACCCCTATGGCGACAAGAGCTTCGACCTCGTGATCTCGCTCGGCACCCTGCACAATCTCCGGCTCTACGAGCTCGAGGCGGCGCTCAAGGAGATCGAGCGGGTCGGCAAGAACAAATACGTCATGGTCGAGGGCTACCGGACCGTCGCCGAATTGCACAACCTCGAATGCTGGGCGCTGACTGCGGAATCCATCCTGCACACGTCGGAATGGATCTGGCTCTACGGCAAGCTCGGCTACACCGGCGATTACGAATTCATCTATTTCGAGTGATCGGGCGCGCCTCATGGACATCAAGACTGCCAAGGCGGCCATTCTCGTCGAATCGGGCAAGCCGCTGATCGTCGACGAGTTCACCTTGCCGGATACGCTCGAGCATGGCCAGGTGCTCGCGCACGTGCACACCTCCAGCATCTGCGGCGCGCAGATCAACGAGATCGACGCCGTCAAAGGCGTCGACAAGTTCCTGCCCCACCTTCTCGGGCACGAAGCGCTGGCCACGATCGTGGAAACCGGCCCCGGCGTCGTCTCCTGCAAGCAGGGCGACACCGTCGTCATGCATTGGCGGCCGGGCAAGGGCATCCAGTCCAATACGCCGGCCTATTCCTGGCGCGGCAAGCGCCTCAATGCCGGTTGGGTCACCACCTTCAATGAGTATGCCGTGGTCTCGGAGAACCGTGTCACGCCCGTTCCCGCCACGATCGACCGCACCAGCGCGCCGTTGCTCGGCTGCGCGGTGACGACCGCGCTCGGCGTCGTCAACAACGACGCGCAGATCGCCATCGGCGAAGCCGTCGTCGTGTTCGGCGTCGGTGGCGTCGGATTGAACATCGTGCAATTCGCCGCGATGGTCGGCGCCTGGCCCGTCATTGCGATCGACCGCCTCGACAACAAGCTGGCGATGGCGAAGGATTTCGGCGCCACCCACACCATCAACTCCGAAGCGGTCAAGGATGTGGCCGCGGAGGTTCGCGCCATCACCGGTGTTGACGGACCCGACAAGGTCGTCGAGACCACCGGCGTCAAGAATCTGATCGAGCTCGCCTACGAGATCACCGCAAAGAAGGGCCGCTGCATCCTCGTCGGCGTTCCCCGCGAAAAGGCCGAGATCTACACGCTGCCGCTCCATTTCGAGAAGGTGCTGAAGGGCTCGGAAGGCGGCCAATGCCAGCCGGCGCGCGACATTCCGCGCCTCGTGCGCCTGAGCGATGCCGGCAAGGTGAGCTACCGCGGAATCGTGACTCACGAGTTCGCGCTCGACAACGTCAACGACGCGCTCGACCTGATGCGCAGCGGCACCTCGGGGCGAATCCTGCTGAACATCAGCTAGGCCGGAGCGAAGGCGCCGACGACACGTCGGCGCTGGCGCTGCAGTAGCCAGGCTGTGATTGCAGTCGATGTTGTGATCGCGGACCGGATGCAGCGCTATCCGGGCTACAAATGCGAGCCTCTGGAAATGGCTTACTGATCGGCCCGCTCGGCACCACCGAGGCCGTCGCCGGTCGTCGCGAGACCGAGCCCGGCACGCAGGCCATCCAAGCCGTTATTTTCCGCCTGAACGGGCCTATTCATAGGCCTTCCGGTTTCGCGTCCCTCCCGTAACCGCCGGTTAACCATGGATATTTACGGTGTAGCAAGCCTCTGAGCCGGGGCAGTCAGTTGATTTCGAGTCCAACCATGGCGTTCGGTCGAAGCGCATCTCCGCGAAGCATCGCCCCGACGGAGCCAGCGGCTTCGTGGGAAGCGCCGCGGGCTACGCGCACGAATCCCGAGGGCGCCGCGCCGGCGCTGATCAAGGGATCGCTGACCGTCTCCGGAGCACTCGCCTTCCTGCGGGAGAACGGCCGGCGGATTCTGACGTTGTCGCTGGCGTTGTTCGCCCTCGGCATCATCGTCCTGATGGTTCTGCCGGTCCGGTACGCCGCAACGGCCCTGGTCGTGCTCGATCCCCGGGAGCTGCGTGTCACCACGGAGCAGGACGTCTTGCCGGGCATCGGCCAGGACGCCGCGGCGCTTCAGAGCCAGATCGAGATCGCCAAATCGGACGGCTTTCTCCGTCCCCTGATCGAGCAGCTCAAGATCGCCGATGACGACGACATCGCCGGCGGTCATACCGACATGACGCGCCTGCTCGAGAAGTTCCGCAGCCGCCTCGAGATCACGCGGCGCGGGCTCACTTACGTCATCGCGATTTCCTTTACCTCGAACCGCCCCGAGCAGGCCGCTTACTACGCCAACGCCATCGCCGCGGCGTTCGTCGCCAGCCAGGGCCGTGTCCGTACCGAGGCCACGGACGAGGCCGCCGACTGGCTCAAGGACCGGCTGAAGGCGTTGAACGAGCGCCTGCGCGCATCGGAAGACGCCGTCGCCGCCTTCAGGCTCGAGCACAAGATCCTCAATGCCGGCAAGGATTCGACCACCCAGCAATTGCGGGTGACCGATATCAATCAGCAGGTCTCCGCCGCCCGTCTTCGCACCGAGGAAGCCAAGGCGCGTTACGAGCAGGTGCAACGCGATCTCAAGGCCAATGTCGAAGGTCCCGTGAAGCAGGACCTTTTGAGCATGCTGCGCGCGCAACGCTCGACCCTGAATGACCAGATCGCGCAGAAGAAGGCGGTGTACGGTGAGCGCCATCCCGACCTCGCGATCTCCTACAGCCAGCTGGCCGATATCAACCGGCAGATCGAGGTCGAGCGGAAGAAGAACATCGACACTGCCAAGTCCGAATACGAAGCTCAGCGGGAACAGCAGAACGCGCTGGAGAAGCAGCTCAAGGCGGTCGAAACGCAGATGCTGGTCGACGGCCAGGCGCTGGTGAAGCTGCAGGAGCTGCAGCGCGACGCCGATGCCAACAAGAACATCTACGAGCAGTTCCTGTCGCGGTTCAAGACGACCAACGAGCAGCGTCAGCTGCAGAGTTCCCAGAGCAAGATCGCTTCGCCCGCCATTCCGCCGTTGCGCTCGACCCGTCCGCCGCTCGCTCTGCTGCTGGCGGCGCTGGCGATCGGCTCGTTGCTGACATCGACCGCTGCCGTCGCGGTGATGACGAGCATGTCCGGCGGGCCCGCGCCTGCCGAGGCTGCCGTGCACGCGGCTGAGGACCGGCAGGTCCAGCCTCGAGTCCCGCAACAGGTCCTGCCTCAAGTCCAACCTCCGGCCGCCGCCGGGCCCCGGCCCGAAGCGATGCCGCGGCTTCCTGTCTGGGCCCGCATTCCCGATCTGACGTCTGCGTCCGGGACCGCGACCAGCACCGTCTGGCAACGACCGATCGCCACTCCGGCCGAGCTTGATCTCGGTCCATATCTGCGGCCGCTGCTCGAGCGGATCGATCGCGTGCCGGTGCGCGGTTGCAAGGTCGCTCTCGTGCTGTCGGTCGGCAAGAGCGCCGGCGGCAACACCGTTGCGCGTTCGCTTAATCGCGCCGCCGTGAGCAGGGGCATGATGAGCGTGCTGATCCGGTTGCAGGAGGAATTCGCAGGACACCAGCCGCCGGTGACCGAATGGAACGACGGCTCGACCACGGCGGGACTTCAGTCGATCGACGAGCTTCTCAGCGCCGGCCGAAAGGCCGATGCGAGGCCCGAGGACGATATTCGCTCGGAGTTCGACCTGATCATCGTCCATGCCGGCAATCTCGCCTTGCAGCCCGACGCCATCGCGCTGGCCGCGCATGCTGACCTGATCGTCCTTGTTGCGCGCGCCGGCGAGCTCGGGTCGGCGGCGATGCGCCGGGTGACCGCGGCGCTGTCGCAGTATGAGACCGTGCCGATGGGGCTCGTCGTCAACCACGCGCCTGCGGGCTCGACGGCGCCTTACCCCGAGGGCGGCGCATTGGGCCTTGCGGTTTGACGATGGCAGCTTCGCAGCGTCGTCGGCTGATTGCTGCGATGCTTCTGTCGATCTCGTTCGGTCCGCCGGCCTTCGCCGACACTTGCGTACCCGTTCCGCAGACGGTCGCGCCCGCGAGGCTTGCCGCACTGTCCCGCGGCTTCAATGCGGACGGCTGGATCAACGGCGAGGTGCCAAGCCGCGAATTGCTGCAGCAGTTGCGCCGCGCTGGAATGAGTCACGTCCGGCTGCCGGTGCCGGCCGAGCGTGTGATGCCGCGTTTCGCGTCGAAGGTCCAACGTGACGAGACGCTGGCCGTGCTCGACAAGGCGCTGAAGCAGCTCACCGCGCTCGGCTATGCCATCTCCGTCGATCTTCATCCCGGCGAGCGCTTCAACCGGCTGCACAAGGAAGATCCGGACGCGGCGCTGCACGAGATGCAGGAGGCCTGGAGCGGGCTGGCAGGACTCATGCGCGCCTATCCGGCCGATCGAATCTTCGCCGAGCTGCTCAACGAGCCCGATATCGACGCCGACACATGGCAAAGGCAGGCCGGGACGCTCGCCGGCTTCGCGCGCAAATTGCTTCCCGCCAACACCCTCATCGTCGGTCCGGTCAACTGGCAGCGCGCGGACTCGCTGCCGCGGTTTCGTCCGTTGGACGATCCCGACGTCGTCTATGCCATCCACTTCTATGATCCCATGGTGTTCACCCATCAGGGCCATTGGGATGCGCAGGATCCGCTGCACGACATCATGGACCTGCCTTTTCCGATCGACGCCGGCGATCCCAAGGTCCGCGCAATCCGCCAGGATTTGCAGGCGAGGGGCGCGACCAAGGCGCTCGGCATGCTCGATACTGCGATTGCCTCCGCCCGGGACAAACCGGGCGCCGATCGCTGGCTCGCGCCCGCGCTCGAATGGCAGCGGCAGTTCGCGCGGCCGATCATCGTCAACGAATTCGGCGTGCTGAAAGCCGGCGCGCCCAGACAAAGCCGGCTGCGCTGGCTGGCGGAGGTGACCGCTTACGCGCGCGACCATTGCTGGGGCTGGACGCATTGGGAGCTGGCGCAGGGCTTTGGCCTCGTCGACCGCAGCACCGGCAGGCCCGATCCCGACGTGATGCGAGCGCTGCTCGGCGCGGCGCGGCCCGTCCGGCGCTGACATCGCGCCGGTTCGCTATCGTTAACGCATCCTTACGCATCGCCCCGCTATCGTGCTCGCCGCGCGATGCCAAAGGACGATCGATGAGCGCCGGGGACTTGACCCAGGATCAGAGCGTGCACGCCATGAGATTGCCGCCGGCCTGGCGCGAGCTGGCTGCGACGTTCTGCATCGCCGTGGCCGCGATCGGCTTTGTGCCGATCCTGCATCTGGCCAATCCGGCCCTTGGCATTGTCGTCGAGGTCCTCGTCGGCATCGCCATCGTGCTGGCGGTTCCCACCTGCGCGCCTGCCATCGCGATCTTCGTCCTGTTCTTTCAGAACCTGTTCGTCTCGATCCTGTCGCCGCTGGTTCCGCTGCCGTCCGATCTCGATTTCATCAAGGGCTACAATTTCCTCGTCTGCTCCGTGATGTGGCTGGCGACGTTCGGCCTCTACGTGCTGGGCCAGCGGAACCAATCGGCCGAGGTGAACCGCATCATGCGCTGGGGTGTCGTCACCCTCGCCGTGGTGTCGCTGTATTTCGCGATCGGCTTCGTCCAGGACGGACAGCCGGCGGCGGTCTATCTGCGCAATATCGTGCTGCCGCTGTTCCTGTTCCAGCTTTCGCTTCTGACCGCCGCGACCTACGAGGTGCGCATCACGCCATTCCTGGTGACGCTCGCGGTCATCCTCATGCTGTGCGGCTATGTCGAGTTCGCCTTCCGGGATGTTTGGCTGGCCATCACCAACAGCTATACGTTCTGGGGTTTCGACGAACTCAAGGCGACTCATTCGGGCGTCTGGGAAGCTCAGATGCGGGCCACCGGCAACGTGCCGGTCGACCTCAAGGACCGCTTCAGCTTCGACTTCCTGAACACGCCCCTGCTCGAGGGGTTCGGCCTGTCGAAGATGCTGCGCATCAACGGTCCGAACATGCACCCGATCAGCTTCGCCTACGGGCTCGCCTTTCTCACCCTGTTCCTGTTTTCGGTCGGACGACCGCTGCTGGCCCTCGCGGCGTTGCCGCTGCTGGTCTTCTGCAGCGTGAAGGGCGCGCTCATTACGGTCATCTTCGTAGCGGCAGCCTGGATTGGGACACGCCTGATCGGCGCCGTGGTGACGTTGTTGCTCGGCTTCCTCGGCATGATCGCCTTTGCGATTTTGGCGATCCGCCTCGGACTTCAGATCGGCGACTATCACGTCATCGGGTTGATGGGCGGTTTGGACGGATTCGTGCAGAAGCCCTTTGGCCGGGGCCTCGGCATCGGCGGCAATCTGGCGGAAAGCTATTTCTCCATCGACTGGAGCGCCGCGCAGGCCGCAGGCACGATCGACGGCGCGGTCGAGAGCGCGATCGGCGTTCTCCTGTACCAGATGGGCGTTGGCGCCTTCGTGCCGCTGGCCTTCTATTTTGCGATGGCCCTCAAGGCCTGGCGCCTCTACGCGTCGTCGGGCTATCTGACGCAGGGCCTCGCCGGCTTCGGCGTCATGGTCGTGCTGCTGAATGGATTGTTCCAGGAAGAGGCCGTGTTCGCGCCGCTCGCGCTGGGGCTCATGCTCTCGCTCACCGGCCTCGTCATCGGCAGTCATGCGAGAATGCAGGCGGTCGCGAACGAGGAGACGGAAATCGAGCATGTCGCGCAATATCAGCCGGTGACCTGAGCCGCCGCCATTGATTGCTCACGCAGGAACTTCCGCTTTTTCCCGGCGTTGATCGTGCTCGCCGCAAAAAGGGGCCGGTCCCGCCCGATGAAAAATTTTTCCAACGCCTCATTCTCTCCCGACGTGATCGCGATCATGACGGGCGCCCTGGAAGCCGCGGTCGCGAGCCTCCCTGAGCCCGTGCATTCCTCGCATGTCACCACACTCGCCGAGTCCATCCTGCGTACCGCCGGTGCCGGCGAGCGCAACGCCGCTGACCTGCAGAGGATCGCCCTGATGGAGCTGCAATTGATTCCGCGCGCGTGAGGAGCCGAACATGAGGACCACATTTGCCGCCATCGTCACGTTGCTCGCGACGCTCTCAGCTGCGCGTGCGGAAAGCTGGACGGCATACCGCATCCCTGAAGCTGGAACATCGGTGGACATTCCCATGTCGCTCTTCACCGAGCTTGCCGGCAAGCCCGACGGCCTGGGCCAGCGGTTTCAGACCGCTGATGGTCGGGCCGATCTTACCGTGCAGGCTGTTTCCAACAGCGAAGGTCTCTCGCCGTCCGCGTTCCTCGCCAGGAAGGGCCCACCTGCCGGCATCATCTACAAGCGCGTGACCCCGAAGTTCTTCGTCGTTTCAAGCATCAAGCGCGACAAGATCTGGTACAACCGCTGCAATTTTTCACGCGGCTACGTGCACTGCGTGCTGATCAATTACCCCGCTGCCGAGAAGCGGCAATGGGATGGCGTGGTCACGCGGGTCAGCCACAGCCTGAGCGCCAACTGAACGGCCCAAGGAAAAAGAGCTGCCCGAACAAGTCGGGCAGCAGGGCCGTGAGGTTAGCGAGCGGTCGTCGATGTCGTCGACATCGTCGGCTTCGAGCCCGGCACATGCGACATAGTCTTGGTCGTCGAGCCGACCTCTTCACCGGCCTTGACCTTGGTGCGGGTATGCGAGCGGCTGAACGCGCCGCCCTCATGGGCCTGCGCCCGGGCGTTGGAGTTCATCACGGGACCGTTGCCCTTGTTCGTGCTGACGCCGGTCTGTGCCTTGCCATCGACGGCAGCGGCGCTTCCGCCGGCCGCGATCGACGAGCCGGTGCTGCCGTTCGCCGAGGTCGACGTGCCGCCGGTGCCGACCGTCGAGGCCGAGGTGCCGCCGGCCGCGGCCGAGCCGCCGCTTCCGCCCGTGACGCTCTTCTGTGCGAGAGCCGGTGAGCTGGCGGCAAGCAGAGCTGCGATTGCCGCGGTCGCGAATGTCGTTCTCATGTTGAATCCTCTCGATGAATCTTAGGGGGACGAGGTCGAAATCGTGCAACCGTTGACCGTGATGGTGCTGGCGCTGGTCGAGCCCGGCCCGCCTGCGGTCGAGGACGAACTGGAGACGTTGCCGCCGCCCGCCTGCACATGCACCGACGATCCGCCGGCCGAGCTCGAGCTTGAAAGCGAACCGCTCGAGGCTGTCGAACCGGTCGTGCTTGAGCCCGATGAGCCGACCGCGGTGATGCTGCCGTCGGCATGTTTTTCGACCGTGACCTTGCAGGTCTCGCCCGATGCCGTCTTGCCGGTCTTTTCCATGGTGGTTGCCTGAGCAGCGCCGGTCATCAAGCTCAACGCTGCGATCGCAATGATTGATCTGTTCATGCGAGTTCTCCTCCAACAAAGACGAAGGAGCGGCATCGCTGCCGCTCCTGGGTCAAGGCATCAATCCTTGTCCTTCTTCATCTCGCCCTTGTTGTGGCCCTTGCCCTTTTCCATGCCCATGTCGCTGGCATGACCCGCAGACGAGCCGGCCGCGCCGACCGTCGAGCCGCTCTTGCCGTCGCCAGCCGACGAGCCGCCGGTGCCAACGGTCGATGCGGAGTTGGATCCGCTACCAGCCGCCGAGCCACCGGTGCCGACGCTGGACGAGCTCTTGCCGCCGCCGGCCGATGAGCCGCCGGTGCCGAGCGTCGAAGCCGAACCGCTGCCCGTTCCGCTGCCGGCCGCGGAGCCGCCCGTGCCGACGCTCGAGCTGCTGGTGCCGCCGCCCGCCGACGAGCCGCCGGTGCCCAGCGTCGAGGCCGAGCCGCTGCCCGATCCGCTGCCGGCCGAAGAACCACCGGTACCCACGGTCGAGCTGCTGGTGCCGCCACCCGCCGACGATCCGCCGGTGCCGACGGTCGAGCTCGATTGCGCTACGGCAAGCGCGGTGCTGGCCAACAGGGCGGCCGCGGCCGCAGAAAGCTTCAGGATCCTCATGTAGTTTCCTCCAGGGTTTTTCAAAAGCAATTGCCAAATCAGGCTCGGGATAAAGTGGCAATCGAGCAAACGTTCCAACTGTCGGACACGTTCGCGCATTTTGATCGCCGGCGGTGCAGCTCGTCACGCGTGCTGCGATGCGCGTTGGTTTCGCGTTCATCCTGCATTCATCCGCGCAAAGCGCTGACCGCTCTTACGGCGCATTCACGCGCGACGGGGGCAGCTCTCTCAGAATGCGTCGATCGTCACTCGACGATCGTAGAGCGCGGCGAAGCTGACGAGGCGGCAGTGCGACTGGAACGCCCGCCCGTTGCATGGCTCGGGCTCAGTCGGGGGTTGTGCGCGATCTCGGACGTCGGCCCCAGCGATTCCGGCGTCGTCAACGCTTGGCTTGCAGCGCGGCTTGATGCGTCTGGGATAAGCAGCTGCGCTGATGCCTCCACTGCAACCATGGTGGACGTGTCCAGAATGATCTTCTCAGGCAGGGCACGCGCGGAATGGATACGAATGACCGATCGGTCGACACCAGCACCAGCGGAGACATCGCTGAGGGGAGGCAAACTGCGGTCGAGCGCGAACAGCAGTGCCGCAACGAATGCACTTGCGAACACAAGGTAGCGAATGATGGGCATCAGGAATTGACCGCGAGATGGAGGAAGCGCGACTGCGGGCCGAGCCGCTTCTCCACGGTCCGCCGCATGCGGTGCTGCGATGAACGCGGCACCGGCCTGCCCGTTCCGCCGGTATGGGAACGTTTGCCATTTTTTCCCGTTCTGTTGCTGGGAACAGCTGATTGGAGGAGAGGAAGATGCCCATTTTGATTCTCTGGGCCGTGCCCGCCATCATGGTCGTCGGCGGCGGCATCTATCTCATCGGACACATGCACTGAATGCGAAGGCCCCGGTTTCGATGATGGAAACCGGGGCCGCAGCCTGCCTGGCTTGGCGGCGCGGCTGAAAGGTCAGTCGCGCGGGCTTCCGCGTGGCCTGGCACACACGTCCATACAGGCTCTCAGGAGAACGCGGAGCGCCTCAGATCACGCCTTGCCACAAGAGCTGTTGCTCTGATGCAAGCTGGCGACATCGGCACGGCCTTGGCTTTCCGCGACCTGGATCAACGTGATCGCACCGGGCGTGATGATTCCCATCTGTGGCTGGGCGGAGAGGTAGGTGGTGCTGCCGGCGCGCAGATCGAGGCTGACTTTCTCGCTTCCCTGTCCAAACAGATTGCTGCTCAGCGGAAGATTGTTGACCGCAACCTCGTGGCGGCCCGGAGGCAGGTCGCAAGCCAGGAAACCTGCAGCCTGACTGCCTCCCACGGAGCGTCCATCGACCGAATAGCTTGGTTGAATCGCGAAACCCAGGGCGGATGAGCGATAGACCACCAGCCGCGCCGTATTTGCCTTGACGTTATCCGTCAGAGCCGTGCTGCCCATCGGCCCTGACGCACACCCCGCAAGCAGGAAAGCCGCAACGAAAATCCCCGGACGCAAGCCCATTCCAACCCCCTGGTTCAGTCCAACAGTCCCCGGGGGAATCATTGGCGAGGGTGGTGGACGAAGTCAACCGCGACTTCTGGTCGTGCCGCGCCAGCTCATGTCAGCGCCACCCGAGGGCCGGTGCGACGTGCTTGAGGATCGCCTCGATCGCCTGCGCGCAGTAATCGACCCCGAGCTGATTCGGAATCGTCAGCAGCAGGGTGTCCGCTTCTGCAATCGCCTCGTCCTGGCGCAGCTGCTCGATCAGCGCATCGGGCTCGGCGGCATAGGAGCGGCCGAAGATCGCCCGGGTCTGCGGATCGATGAAGCCGATCTGGTCCTCGCCGCCGCGCTCCCGGCCGAAATAGGCGCGGTCGCGATCGTCCATCAGTGCAAAGATGCTGCGGCTGACGGAGACGCGGGGCTCGCGGGCGTGGCCGGCGTCCTTCCATGCGGCGCGATAGCTGCGGATCTGCGCGGCCTGCTGCACGTGAAAGGCTTCGCCGGTCTCGTCGTTCTTCAGCGTCGAGCTCTGCAAATTCATGCCGAGCTTGGCTGCCCACACTGCGGTGGCGTTCGAGCCGGCGCCCCACCAGATCCGTTCGCGCAGGCCTTGCGCGTGCGGCTCGAGGCGCAGCAGCCCCGGCGGGTTCGGAAACATCGGCTGCGGATTGGGCTCGGCAAAGCCTTCGCCGCGGAGCAGGTCGAGAAACACCTCGGCGTGACGCCGACCCATGTCGGCATCACTCTGGCCGTCGGCCGGGCGATAGCCAAAGTAGCGCCAGCCGTCGATCACCTGCTCGGGCGAGCCGCGGCTGATGCCGAGCTGCAGCCGGCCGCCGGCGATGAGGTCGGCGCTGCCGGCGTCCTCCACCATGTAGAGCGGGTTTTCGTAGCGCATGTCGATCACGGCCGTGCCGATCTCGATCTTGCTCGTCCTCGCACCGACTGCCGCGAGCAGCGGAAAGGGCGAAGCCAGCTGGCGCGCGAAATGGTGCACGCGGAAATAGGCGCCGTCCGCGCCGAGTTGCTCGGCCGCGACCGCAAGCTCGATTGATTGCAGCAACGTGTCCGCCGCCGAGCGGGTCTGCGATTGCGGCGAGGGGGTCCAGTGTCCGAAGGACAGAAATCCGATCTTCTTCATGGACGTCATTTAATGCCCGGCAGGACGGCGTCAACCACCTGCATGGATGGCGGTGCCTGCAGGCGAGGCAATCGCAAAATGGTCGGCGCGCTCGACCAGGAGATCCAGAAAGCTTCGCGCCCGCGGCGACATCCAGTGCGTCTCCGGATAGACCGCGTGTAGCGGCAGCGCGGCGATGCCGTAGTCCGGAAGCACGTGCTCGAGCTCGCCGCTGCGAAGACCGTCGGCGGCATTCCATTCGGGCAGGATGGCGATGCCGAGATGATGCATCGTTGCCTCCTGCATCGCATCGGCATCGTCGACATGGATGGGGCCGTTGACCGATGCGACGTGACGGCCGTGCTCGGATTCGAACGCCCATTGGTGCGCGGGCGACATCCTGGAATAGACGATGCATTGATGCGAGCCGAGATCGTCCGGCGTCCGTGGCAGCGGGCGGCCGTGCAGATAGGTGGGTGTCGCAACCAGATGGCGCTGCACGGTGCCGAGCCGGCGGGCGACCAGCGTGCTCGCCTCCAGATGCCCGATCCGCAAGGCCAGCTCGATGCCTTCTTCCACCAGATTCACGAACCGCTCGCTGAAGCGGATGTCGACCCTCACTTCCGGATAATTCCGCACATATTCGGCGACAATGGGCATCATGTAGCGCCGTCCGAACGACGACGGCACGCCGATCCGGAGCGTGCCCGTGGGGCGGGGCGCCGCTTCTTCGACGCTCGACCGCGCCATGTCGAAACTGCCGAGAATCTGGCGCGCGAGCTCGTAGATCCGGTGCGCCTCGGCCGTCGGCTTGAGCGTCCGGGTCGTGCGCAAGAACAACTGCGTGCCGAACTCGCTCTCCAGCATCGCGATGCGCTTGCTGACGGCGGGCTGGCCGATCCCGAGCTCCTTGGCCGCCGCCGAGAAGCTGCCGCCCTCGAGGGTACGGATGAAGGCGCGCAGGCAGTCGATCCGGTCCATGATCTATTCCGATCCGGAATAAATCATATCCCAGTTATTCCGTAGTGTGCAACACGACCGGTCGCTAGGCTTCCTCAAAACAAGCACTCAGGGGAGGAGACGACAGTGGCACGCAACATCGGAATCGTCGGCGCCGGCATCGCCGGCCTGCATCTCGCGCTCTACCTGCAAAAGCACGGCGTGGACGCCACCGTCATCACCGATCGGCCGCCCGAGGATTACCGCGACATCCGGCTGCTCAACACCGTCGCGCATCATCATGTGACGATCGCCCGCGAGGATTATCTCGGCGTCAATCACTGGACCGATCCAAAGGACCATTATTACTATCACGACCACGTCTTCAATTTTCCGCAGCCGCTGAGTTTTCGCGGCGACTTCTCGAAGCCGAGCCGCGCCGTCGACTATCGGATCTATCTTCCCGCGCTGATGAACGACTTCGCCAGCCGCGGTGGCAGGATCGAGTACCGTCGCATCGAAGAGCGCGACATCCGTCCGCTGGTCGCCCGCTTCGATCTGCTGGTGGTGTCGACCGGCAAGGGTCCGCTGGGCCAGCTCTTCACCTACCGTCCCGAGCATACGCCCTATTCGCAGCCGCAGCGGCGGCTGTGTGTCGGGCTTTACACCGGCGTGCGGCAGCCCGATCCCATGAACGTCACGCTCTCGGTCTCTCCCGGCCATGGCGAGATGATCGTGATCCCGACCATCAGCTTCGGCGGCATCGCCAACGCGCTGCTGATGGAGAATGTGCCGGGCGGCGACATGGAAGAGCTGGCGACGCTCAGTTACGACGACAATCCAAAGCACTTCCTGAAGGCGCTGCTGGGCAAGCTGGAGAAGCATCATCCGACGACCTATGACCGCATCGATACCGCGCGCTTCGACCTCGCGCAGCCGCAGGATCTTTTGCAAGGCGGCGTCGTGCCGACGGTGCGAAACACGGTGGTCGAATTCGACGACGGCAAATGCGCGATCGCGCTCGGCGACGTCCATGCGATCGTCGATCCCATGATGGGCCAGGGCGCAAACGTCGCCTCCTACGCGGCCTTCGTGCTCGGCGAGGAGATCGTCAATTCCGACGCGTTCGACGCACGCTTGTGCGAGAAGATCGATTTGAAGCGGCAGGACCGCGTGCTGGCGGCGTCGCGCTGGACCAACGTGATGCTGCAGCCGCCGACGGAAGCGCTGGGCATGCTGATCGGCGCGATGAGCCAGAACCCGGCGCTGGCGAACGAGTTCACCGAGAATTTCAATTATCCGGATCGCCAATGGGACCGCATCTCGACACCCGGGCGCATCCAGGCCTGGATCGAGCGCATGTCGGCGCCGGCAGAGCCGATCAGGGCGATTGCGTGAGGATCGATGCGAGCGGAAACGGAGATGCCGCGCGCCAATCCCGCCTCGTTCCGCGAAGCCGCCTCGCGCTTCGCGACCGGCGTTGCGGTGCTGACCGCGCTCGACGAGCACGGCCGCGTCTGCGGCATGACCGTGAACAGCTTCGTCACCGTCAGCCTGTCGCCGCCGACCGTGCTGGTCTCGGTCATGCCGGGCCGAATGCACCGTGCGATCTCGGCGACCTCACGCTATTGCGTCAACGTCCTGCCTGATCACGGCTGCGACCTCTCGCGGCATTTCGCCAGCCAGCCCAACACCGGCGCCAGCCCGGATTACGACATCGTGGACGGCCTGCCGCGGCTGTCGGGATGCGTTGCCTGGTTCGCGTGCGAAGTCACGCGTCACGTCGATGTCAGCGATCACACGCTGATCATCGCCGAAGTCTCGGCGTGCGACTACCGCGACACCACCCCGCTGGTGTTCTATTCGAGCCGGTATCATCTCGGGCCCGGGATTCCCTTCGATCGGTGACGGCGGATGAAGCGTGACGCCTCAGGCGCAGGCCACCCAACCGCGGAAGTGAAGCGGCTGAGCCCGTCGAGATCGTCACCATCCAGGCGTCCACCTTTCATCCCAAGAGGCGCTCAACCGCCCTGAGCGCGACGTCCCCCGGCGGCTTGATCTGGATCAAGCGTCACGCGATTTGCGGCACCTAGCGTAAAAGCTCTTCGCAGAGGAGGGAAAGCAATGCGGATATCCCGACGCCAGGCGACCATTGGCGGTCTCAGTCTCTTTGCAGGGGCATCATTCAGCACATTGGCCCGCGCAGAATTCGGCGACATCTTGCGCGACTTCGGTGAAGGAGTGGAAGAGTTTGCCGTAGCTCAGGATGCCTACATCTACGGCTATCCGCTGGTGACGATGGAATACACGAGAAGGATCATCACGAATGTCGCGAGCCCGGTGGGCAATCGCGCGCCGATGGGCCAGTTCATCAAGTCGCGCCAATATCCTGACGCTTCGTTCCGCGATGTGACCGCGCCGAATGCGGACACCCTCTACACGACGGCATTCATCGACGTCGAAAAGGAGCCGTGGGTCCTCAGCATCCCCGACATGAAGGATCGCTATTTCCTGTTTCCGATGCTGGACGGCTGGACCGACGTGTTTCAGACGCCAGGAAAGCGAACCACGGGGACGGGTGCGCAGACCTACGCGATTACCGGGCCGGGCTGGAAGGGTGCGCTCCCCTCGGGCGTCAAGGAGTACAAGTCGCCGACCAGCCTCGTGTGGATACTCGGACGGATCTACTGCACGGGAACGCCGGAAGACTATGCCGCAGTCCATGCTGCGCAGGACGCGTGCAAGCTGGTGCCATTGAGCAGCTACGGCAAGCCCTATACGCCGCCAGCCGGCGAGGTCGATCGCTCCATCGACATGAGGACCGCCGTGCGCGATCAAGTGAATGGCCTGGATGCCGTCGCCTACTTCACACTCCTGGCGCGGCTCATGAAGGCGAACCCGCCGGCCGCAGCGGATGCCCCCGCACTCGCCAGGTTCGCGCGGATTGGCCTCGTCGCCGGCCAGGAGTTCGATCCGAGCAGATTGCGCAACGCGGATTTTGCAAAACGTGTCCCGCAGATCGCCTTCGACCGGATCTTGCTTCAGTTCAAGGTCAACAAGGAGGTCAAGGATATCAACGGATGGGGGTACACGACCAAAACCGGAATCTACGGGACCGACTATTTCATGCGGGCATTTGTCACGGCCATCGGCCTCGGTGCGAACCGGCCGCAAGATGCCGTCTATCCCAGTTCGCAGAGGGATGGGGAAGGCAAGGCCTATGACGGCGCCGCCAAATATGTCCTGCATTTTGCAAATGGACAGTTGCCGCCTGCGCGCGGGTTCTGGTCGCTGACGATGTATGACAGCAACTACTTCTTCGTAGCAAACCCGATCAACCGCTATTCGATCAGTGCCCGGCAGAATCTGAAATCGAACCCGGACGGCTCCGTCGACATCTATATCCAGAAGGACTCCCCGGGCCCAGACAAGGAATCCAACTGGCTACCGGCTCCATCCGGCAAATTCCAGTTGATGATGCGATTGTACTGGCCGAATGACAAAAGTCCCTCGATCGTCAACGGCACGTGGAAGCCGCCGGCGGTGAAGAAACTGGCGGCCGTCGTTCAGCGCTAGAGAATCTGAAGCCCTGGCGCATCCGGCGATGCGGCGATGATGCCTGCCGTGTCGAGGAAGCGGTGACGCCTCAGGCGTAGGCCACCCAGCCGCGGAACGCGAAGCCGGTGTAGAACAGCGTGGGATCGGAGAAGCCGGCCTCGCGCAAGATCACCTCGTCCTGGGCGGGTGCGAGAATCTCCAGATGGTTGGTGACGGCGTTGCGTGCGGCCGCCGCCTGCTCGGGCTCGACGCCGGCGGCGGCCAGGAACGCGGAGTAGCGCGACAGCCACAGTGGGCGCTCTTCATCGCCGTCGGGCGCGCTCAGATGCGCAACCACGAACGGTGCGCGCGGCTTGAGCCGGCGGCGGACCTCCGAGGCGATGCGACGCCGCTCGGCGACATCGACGAAGTGCAGGGTCAAGAGGCAGGTGGCGCCGTCGAACGGTCCCTCCGGCGCATCATCGATGTAGCCTTGATGAAGGCGTGCACGTGGTGCGAGCGATCCCATCGTTTGGCCGGCCAGCGCCAGCATCGCCGCGGACGGATCGACGCCGTCGAAGCGCCAGCCGGGATGCGCTTGCGCGAACGCCTTGAGCTCGAGGCCGCCACCCGCGCCGAGCACCAGCACGCTTCCGTCGTTCGAAACGCGCTCGCCCAGCAGGATCGCCGCCATGGACAGCATGGCATTGTAGCCGGGCACGAAGCGCGGCGGTCCTTCGGTGTAGCGCGCCACGGCCTGCGGATCGGAGAACATGGTTTGAACGTCGGTCATGATGTTACTCTGCGGAAGGGGAGCGCGATCACGCGCGGTGCGCCTTCATGCCTTGATGTTTGCGGGAGCCGAGCCGCTTGCGCAGGTCCTCGCCCAGCATCGCCAGCGTCACCTCGCCGAGCCGCGCCAGCAGCAGCGCCTCCGCATCGTCAAAGGCCTGATCGAGCGCGGCATTGACGGCCTGCTCGACCAGGCAGCCGGGCGCCTCGGTCCGGTTGCCCATTGCGAGCAGCGGGGGATTGCCGAGCGCGGCATAGACGTCGCGCAGCGTCACCTTCGACAGATCGCAGGCGATCGTCCAGCCGCCGCCGTGCCCCTTCTCGGAACGGACGTAACCAATCTCCCGCAGACCCGCCATGATGCGGCGGATCACTACTGGGTTGGTGTCCATGGCCTTCGCCAGCGTCTCGGACGTGAACGGCCCAGGCTGCTGCGCCATGTGCAGGAGGACGTGGAGCACTCCGGAGAGTCGGGAATCTCGTTTCATGTAACTTTATATGTTACATGAAAACCCGGAAGTCAAGTCGGCGTCCCTTTCATCCGATGCGCGTTGCCGAACGGCACGCCCAGCGCGCCGGCTGATGGGGAACTGCGAGAGGTGAAGTACGGGTCTGATTTTCTTGCGTCGACCTAAAGCAGCGCTTTGGGCAGCAGCATGTGAATGCCCTTGTTGCCGTCGACGAGTTGGGTGACCCGCAGGTTGCCGGCCAGCGAGCACAGCATGTAGGCCTCGTTACGCGTGCGGTTGGTCCGCGCGCAGACGTGCTTGACCATTTCCCGGACGGCCTGCTTGGCGGCGTCATCGAGATCCTCGTCGAGCCCGATCGACATCAGATGCGTGGCGCTCTCGGCAAACGGCCATCGGAGGTCCATGTCCTTGCGAACCGTCAGGCGGAATGTTCCGGTGACCCCGGTCTCGAGTGCCGTGATGCAGACTTCGCCATCACCCTGCACGCCGTGACCGTCACCGGCGAAGAACAATGCGCCTTCGTTGAACACCGGGAGATACAGCGTCGTGCCGGCGCGCAGCTCCTTGTTGTCCATGTTGCCGCCGAAGGCGCGCGGAACGGGCGACCCGCAGCGGCCCCAGCTTGGTGGCGGGGCCGTGGCAATGATGCCGAAAAAGGGCGCGAGCGGAATCTCGGTGCCCCATGGCATGATGCAGACCTCTCGCTCGCGGTCGATCACCGGATGGATCGTTTCATAATCCGTGAACTCGTCCGGCAGCGTTCCGAGCAGAGGAAGGATCGACACGAAGCCCCAATCCTGACGGACCTTCACGTTGAGGATATCGACCTGGAGGGTGTCGCCGACATTGGCGCCGCGCACGTAAACGGGGCCGGTGATGAAGTGAGGTCCCGGCCCTGGCTGCATCGTCTCGAGGGCCACGCGATAGTCCTCGGGAACCAGCGAGAGGTCGTCCGGCAGCGTCTCCTTGCCCCCTGCCGGGAAGCTGTGCAGCGTCACGCTGTCGCCGGAGTTGATTTCCAGCACAGGTCGTGTGCTGCAGTCCAGATAGCCCCAGACCATGTTTTCGGGCGTGCTGGCTATCTCGTGGTGGCGTTGCATCGGATGAACTCCAGGCTTGGCGGGTGCTCTCTCGCGGGCGGGCAATCGTTCCGGGGCATCACGGGCGCGACCGGCAAAATCGTCCTCGGATATTCTAGGCTGCGGCAATCCTTCGGCTATACTGGCCCCAGGCCCTGCGCGGTGTTCCGTGCAAATGGCGGGCCGAGGGAGAGATCGATGAGGCGGTCCCGTTTCACTGAGAATGAGATTATTCATCTCCTTGCCGAGGCGAGCTCCGGGGTGTCGATTGCAGAAATCTGCAAGGCCGCCGGCATTACCGAGCGTACGTTCTATCGCTGGCGCCGCAGCTTCGGCGGCCTCGACGTCCGCGCCGTTCAGCAGATGAACGAGCTGAAGTCCGAGAATGTGCGTTTGCGCGGCCTCGTCAGCAATCTGTTCGAGCAGTTGCGCAACACGGACACGGAAAAAAAAGACGGCACATCGAGGGCCGCGCCGCAGCAGGGCACTCGCGCGAGCCGGATCGCAGCGGAGAAGTGTGGTGGCGCGTTGACCGGCCGCTTCTCGTCGGTGCGCGTCAATCCGTAACGTGCGGACTCCGCTCGGGCGGATGGAACCTGCAGGTGCATTGCGGTTCTGCAAATTCTTTGTGCAGCGATAATGTCAAAAATGACGGAATCGTTCGCGGCCCGCCGACGTTTGCCTCCGACCGATTGCAGAACGAGCGGAAATGAGGCGCAACGAGATCAAGAATCCAGCGTTTGCGTCACCCGCGCGACATATTCATCGCCCGGTTCAAATCGCGTGCAGAATGCGTCGCTTATTTCGCCTTGATGCATGGAGGTCGGCGCCTAGTCTTTGAGCTGCCTTTCAGCAGCTCTGGAGAATTTCGCGCCATGACCAACCATGTTCGTCCTCCGGCCACGCCGAGTGGTCGTGTGCTCAACCGCCGCAGATTCCTCGCAGCCTCGTCGATACTCGTTGCCGGCATCGGCGCCGCACCGCTTATGGGATCCGGTATCGCGTCCGCCGCCGAGCTCAAGACCGTTCGCTTCAGCGAGGCCGTGCACAATCTGGGCTATATCAACCTCTACGTCGGCATGCATGCCGGCATCTTCAAGAAAAACGGTCTCGACATGAAGGTGACCGCCGCCGGCGGCGACACCCAGACTTTCGCGGCCGTGCTCGGCGGCTCCGCGGACTTCGCGATCGGCGATGCGACCATGGCGCAGATCTCACGCGAGAATGGCGGCCCCGGTGTCGTTGTGGGAACGGTCGTGCAGCGCGCGCATTATTTCGGAGTCTCCAAGACGCTCAAGCCGATCACCGATCCGAAGGAGTTCAAGGGTCTCAAGATCGTCACCTCGCCGGAGCCCAACACCAATTTCAGCGTCACCAAGCGGATGCTGGAAAAAGCCGGGCTGAAGCTGGGTACCGACGCCACGATCGTTCCGGTCAATCCCGGCACCGAGATCGCGGCGATGCTGGCCGGGCAGGCGGATATGGCGGTCGCCTATCAGCCGAGCGTGGCCGCCGCGGAGGCGCAAGGCGCCAAGGTCGTGTTCGATTTCTCGAATTATGTCGGGCCGTTCTGCAACACCGGAATCATGGTGCTGCCCTCGACCATCCAGAAAGATCCTGAAATGGTGCAGGCGCTCGTCACCTCGTTCGAGGAGGCCTCGCGCAAGACCTATGCCGATCCGGCCTTCGCCAAGGAGGTCGCACGGAAGGAGTTTCCGGATTTGCCCGGCGAGGTCGTCGACAAGGCGATCGACGCGGAGCTGAAATATCTGATCCCGGCGCAGTCCGTGGTCACCAAGCAGGACCAGTGGAAGAACCTCATGGACATGCAGATCTACCTCGGCAATGCCAAGGGATCGGTTCCGTTCGAGCAGATTATCGACAACTCGTTCGCCGAAAAGGCGGTTGCCAGCCTGAAATGATCGCCGAGGCTGCCACATACGCGAAGCCCGGTGAGGGCGGGGCCGTGGACGGCGCCGCCCTCCCGCTCGTGGTCGAGCATGTCGCCAAAGGCTACGACTTCAACGGGCAGGTCGTCCCGGTGATTGCCGATCTGAGCCTGACGCTGCGCAAGGGGGAGATCGTCAGCATTGTCGGTCCCTCCGGCTGTGGCAAGACCACACTGCTCAACACGCTCTGTGGCCTGCTGGCGCCCGATGCCGGGCGCATCCGTTGGCATGGCCGGCAGGTCGTCGGTCAACCTCAGAACGTCGGCTACATGCTGCAGAAGGATCTCCTTTTCCCGTGGCGCACGGCGCTCGCCAACACCATGCTCGGTCTGGAGATCCGCGGTGTTCCTGCTGCCGAGGCCGAAGACCGCAGCCGGGCCATGCTCGACCAGCTTGGACTGCATGGGTTCGCAGACCACTATCCAGCGACGTTGTCGGGCGGCATGCGGCAGCGCGTGGCGCTGGCGCGGACCCTCGTGAACGATCCGGACGTGTTGCTGCTGGACGAACCATTCGCCGCGCTCGATTTTCAGACCAAGCTGCTGATCGAGAACGACATGGTCAGCCTGGTCCGCAAGGGCGGGCGTTCGATGCTGCTCATCACCCATGACATCGAGGAGGCGGTTTCGATCGCGGATCGCGTCATCGTGCTGACGCGGCGGCCAACTGCGGTGAAGGCGGCTTATGAGATCGAACTCGGCTCCGATCGCGCCGACGTCATCTCGCTGCGGGAGAACCCGGATTTCAGCCGCTACGTCCGGCGCATCTGGGCCAATCTCGACGTTGCGATCCAATGACGACAGATGTCGAGACCAGCATGGTTGACGCGTCGAAGCCTGCCGGATGCGTTCCGTCGCCGGTGGCCCGCGCAAAGTGGACGCGCTTGCGCTTCAGCATCGCCGTGCTGGCGACCCAGGTTCTCGTCCTGGCCGCTCTCCTTGTCATGTGGGAACGCGCCACGCCGAAGGGCAGCCCCGCGGCCTTCATGTTCGGATCGCCGTCGGCGATCGCGGGCTTCCTGGTGCAGATGGCACGGGACGGAAGCTTGTGGCGCGATGCAGGCGTCACCGGCATGGAGACGTTGCTCGGCTTCTTCATGGGCAATCTGGTCGGCACGCTGCTCGGCCTGTCGCTCTGGTATTCGCGCTTCGTCTCCCGCGTGGTCCAGCCCTTCGTCATCGCGCTCGGATCGATCCCCATCATCGCGCTCGCCCCCATCGTGATCATTTGGTTCGGCACCGGATTGGTCTCGAAGGTCGCGATGTCCACCCTGTCGGTGGTGATCGTCGCGCTTGTGACGTCCTACAAGGGAGCGATCGGCGTCGACGGTGATCAGATTAATCTCATGAAGACGCTCGGCGCCTCGAAGTTCCAGATCTTCCGGAAGCTCGTCGTTCCGGCGTCGCTCACGGACATCTTTGCGGGGCTGAAGCTGACGGTCGGCTTCGCGCTGATCGGCGCCATCGTCGGCGAGTTCATGTCGTCGTCGGAAGGACTTGGGCACGCGATCTTCAAGGCCGGCTCCCTCTATATCATTCCCAAGGTTTTCGCCGCGCTCGTCGTGACGATCGTCCTTGCGCTCGTCCTGACCTGGATCGTCGGCAAGATCGAGCGGCTGCTGATCCCGTGGCGCCGGCAGGCCTGAATTTCCACCATCATCCCGTTCGCAGACATCCCGGAGGAACCATGTCCAAGCGCATCAGCAAGGCCGGAAACATCAAATACGCGTTGTCCGGTGACGACAATTTCATTGCGAGCGTCGAGCCCGGCGAAACCTTCGTGGTGGAGTGCGCCATCAACGCCAATGACGGCACCATTCGTCACCTCGGGCAGCAGTTGACCGAGGCCGACGTGACGATGCCGTTCGTGAACGGCGCCACCGGTCCGATCGAGGTGCGCGGCGCCAAGCCGGGCGACATGCTGCGCCTCGACGTGGTGGATATGGAGCTCGACAAGCTCGGATTCACCGCGCTCTGGCCGGGCATCGGCATGTTTCCCGATTGGGTCAGGCGCAAGGAGTTCGGCATTCAGACGCGCGTCGTCGAGGTCAAGGACGGTCTCGTTCACTGGAACGAGCATCTGAAGCTGCCCGTCAAGCCGATGATCGGCGTGGCCGGCGTAGCGCCGGTCCACGGCGCGGTTCTCACCGTCGACAACGGCCCGCATGGCGGCAATATGGACGTCCAGGAGATCACCACCGGCAACAGCATCTTCTTCCGCGTCAACAAGGACGGAGCGCATCTCTTCCTGGGCGATTGCCATGCCATCCAGGGCGACGGCGAATGCAACGGAATGGGCGCGATCGAGATCGCGGCCAATCTCACGGTCAAGGTCTCTCTCGCCAAGGCGCCGGCGCGACTGACTCATCCGCGCATCGAAACGGCCACCCACATCTGCACGCTCGGATGCGCGCGCCCCCTGGAGGACGCCATGCGCATCGCATTCGAGGAGATGGTCTATTGGATGGAGGACGATTGGAAGATTCCGGCCGCCGAGGGCTACATGCTGTTGGGCCAGATCGCAGAGGCCCGCTGCACGCAGGTGGTCAATCCGAAATACACGTACATCTGCAAGGTCGAGAGAAGCCTGCTGGAGCGGTATTACGGGTGAAGCGGTCTTCTCAGGCCTGAATGCCCGGCGCTCCCAGGAGATCACACGGGTCCGGTCAGGCCCCCTGATCGGCGTTTTTCGGTCCGCGTAACCTATTGATTTTCCTCATGCTGTCTACTGTGCATGGGGTTGTTTTCGAGAATTTCGCTTTGGAGGCGCGACGCGAGGAGCAGCCGGATGCCTCCGCCTACTTCATCACCCGCAAGCCCTTCGTCGTGAACCGCTGCGTCTTGTCGCCCGGCCGCACCGGGCGCCGTGTCCCTGCTGCCTTGCCGGTGCCAGGGGGCTGGTGTGCGGGCACGAGCTGGTGGGGTTGCGAGCCGATCAGGTCGCGGCGGCCCATCTCGATCAAGGCTTCGCGCAGCACCGGCCAATTGTCGGGGTCGTGGTAGCGCAGGAACGCCTTGTGCAACCGGCGCTGGCGCAGGCCCTTGATGGCCTCGACCTTGTCGCTGCCGCCGTGGCGCACGCCGCGCAGCGGGTTGACGCCGGTGTGGTACATCGCGGTCGCTGTCGCCATCGGCGAGGGCAGGAAGGTCTGCACCTGGTCGGCACGATAGCGGTTCTTCTTGAGCCACAGCGCGAGGTTCATCATGTCCTCATCGGTCGTGCCCGGATGCGCCGCGATGAAATAGGGGATCAGATAATACTTCTTGCCGGCGCGTTCGGCCGCTTCGTCGAACATCCGCTTGAACTTGTTGTAGGCGCCGATGCCCGGCTTCATCATCTTGTCGAGCGGGCCGCGTTCGGTATGTTCGGGTGCGATCTTGAGGTAACCGCCGACGTGATGGGTGACGAGCTCCTTGATGTATTCGGGGCTCTCGACCGCGAGGTCGTAGCGCACGCCCGAGGCGACCATCACCTTCTTGATGCCCTTGGTCTCGCGCACCTTGCGATAGAGCCGGATCAGGTCGTCATGCGACGTGTTGAGGTTCGGGCAGATCTCGGGGAAGACGCAGGACGGCCGCCGGCACGCCGCCTCGACCTTCGGGTCCTTGCACGCCATCCGGTACATGTTGGCGGTGGGGCCGCCGATGTCTGAGATCACGCCGGTGAAGCCGGGGGTCTTGTCGCGGATCAGTTCGATCTCGCGGAGAATAGAACCCTCGGAGCGGTTCTGGATGATGCGGCCCTCATGCTCGGTGATCGAGCAGAAGGTGCAGCCGCCGAAGCAGCCGCGCATGATCGTCACCGAGAACTTGATCATGTCCCACGCCGGGATCTTCGCATCGCCATAGGACGGATGCGGCGCGCGTGCGTAAGGCAGGTCGTAGACCGCGTCCATCTCCTCGCTGGTCAGCGGGATCGGCGGCGGGTTGAGCCAGAGGTCGCGGTCGCCGTGGCGCTGCACCAGCGGCCGCGCATTGCCGGGATTGCTCTCCCGGTGCAGCACGCGTGAGGCGCGGGCATAGGCTTCCTTGTCCTGCTCGACCTGCTCCAGCGCCGGCAGGCGGATCACGGTCAAGCCCTTCTGGCGCGTCGCGCCCTCGTCGGCGGAATCGAGATCGTCGGCGTGCAGCTCCTCATAGTCCTCAGGCACGCGGCGAAACAGCGCGACGCCCCTGATGTCGTCGAGCGCGCGCGGCGCTTCGCCGGCGGCAAGCCGCAGCGCCACCTCGACCACGGCGCGCTCGGCATTGCCGTAGAGCAGGAGGTCGGCCTTGGCGTCGGCCAGCACCGAGCGGCGCACCTTGTCCGACCAATAGTCGTAATGCGCGATCCGGCGCAGCGAGGCCTCGATGCCGCCGAGCACGATCGGCACGTCCTTGAACGCCTCGCGGCAGCGCTGGGCGTAGACGACCGTGCATCGGTCCGGCCGCTTGCCGCCTTCGGCGCCCGCCGTATAGGCGTCGTCGCTGCGGATGCGGCGGTCGGCGGTGTAGCGGTTCACCATGGAGTCCATGTTGCCGCCGGTGACGCCGAAGAACACGCGTGGTTTGCCCAGCGCCTTGAAAGGCTCGGCCGAGTGCCAGTCGGGCTGCGAGATGATGCCGACCCGAAAACCCTGCGCCTCGAGCAGCCGGCCAATGATGGCCATGCCGAAACTGGGATGGTCGACATAGGCGTCCCCGGTCACCAGCACGATGTCGCAGGCGTCCCAGCCGAGCGCATCCATCTCGGCGCGGCTCATCGGGAGGAACGGCGCCGGCTTGCGCGAGCGCGCCTGGGCCATCAGGGGCTTTGCGGCGGTGATCATCTGGGTTTCCATGCGCCTACGCATAGGACTCCGCGTCCCCGAATTCAACCGACGGACGCGTGAAAGATCGAGGTTCCCGGGCGGCAGTCCAGGCACGTTAACCGTCCACGAGCGCGTGCCGCTTCGTCATCTCCAAGCGTGGCGCGGCTCGGTGCCATCAGGTGTGTGACGCCTTCCACAGTCCGGCGGGCGTCATCGCCTCATGCTCTCTCCAATCCTGAAGGAGAGTCCCATGTTTCTGATCGACGCACTGCTGATCCTGGCGATGCTGTTCTTCCTGTTCCTGCCGATCAGCGACCGCCGGACGGTGCGGATGAGGCTCTGCATGCTGTGCGCGCTGCTGGCGGTGTTTTCGGTTTCGATCACCCGTACCCCCATCGTCCCGGTGCTGCTCGCAAGCGTCTCCGCGCCTCCCGGAATGGCGCGCGTGCCGCATATGCATATCGGTGAGCGCCCCTCGGGGTTCTCACCGCGGCCGACATCGGATATCCGATTGATCCATGGGCAAGGAACTCCCTGAGGGCGGTCGTGACGCGGTGGCCGGCGTAGCGCCGTCCTCGGCCGCGTGGCTCGGCGTCATTGCGCTGGTCGGCTTCGTCCTGGTGGCGACCGCGCAGGCTTCCAATCAGGTTCTGGCGCGCGGGCTTGCGGGCTCCGTCCCGCCCTTCGCGCTTGCCTTCTTCCGCTGGAGCATCGTCGCCATCGGGCTCGCGCCGATCGCGCTCAGGGAGATCCGCGATGGCCGTGTGCTGCTCGGCCGCAACATCTGGCCGATCCTCGCCGCCGGCTTCATGGGCATGTTCCTGTGCGGCGGCCCGGTCTACGCCGCCGGCGTCTCGACGACGGCGATCCACATCGCGCTGATCATGGCGCTGTCGCCGATCACGGTGCTGTTGATCTCGGCCATGCGCGGCATGGAGCATGTCGGTCCGCTGCAATGGCTCGGCACGGCGCTGGCGCTCGCCGGTGCGCTGCTCATCATCTCCGGCGGCCATCCGCAGACGCTGATCGAACTTCAGACCGCGGCGGGCGACGGCCTCGTCGTGATCGCGATGCTCGGCTGGTCCGGCTACACGCTGCTGCAATCGCGCGCCGCGCCAAAGGCCTCGCTGCTCGCACGGATCAGTCTGTTCTCGGGCGCCGGCGCCCTGTTCTCGCTGCCGCTTGCGGCCATGGAGATGTGGTCGACGCCGGAGCAGGTCTTCAGCACCAGGGCGCTGTCCGCCTATGTCTTCGCCGGGATCGTTCCAGGCCTGCTCGCCTATGCCGGCTTCGCCTGGCTCGGCGGCAAGTTCGGCTCGGTGCGAACCTCGCTCGTGCTCTATCTCGGGCCGATCGCAAGCGCGCTGCTGTCTTTCGCCATCCTCGGCGAACCGCCGAAGCTGATCCATCTTCTCGGCGGTTTGCTGATCCTGGGTGGCGTCTGGGCCAGCCTGCGCCGCTAGTTCCCTCCGCATGCGCACCCGCAGGAACCATCCGCGTGCGCAGACATTTTGATGGAGGGTCGCCGCGAGCCCCGCTCGCGCGCGTTCACAAATGGTCGCCTCTGGCGTGGGGGAGCTGTGAGTACAGTCATTGAGAACCTGCTGTTGCGAAAGCAGAAGCTCGTGGAGCAGCTCGAAAAGGCGCCGTCGGTCGAGGATCGCGACAGGATCGAGCACCAGCTCGAGCAGATCAACACCGCGCTGGACTTCCTGGACAGGCCAGGCTCGAAAAACGCGAAATAGTCGCGTTCAATCCCCCTCCGACGCATCCACCTTCAAAGCCTCTACCTTCAAGGCCTTGGCGTAGACCACGCCCGAATTGGTGATGTGCGTCGTCATTAGCTGTTCGAACGCATCGAACTCGCCGCGCGCGAATAGATCGAGCAGCCTGCGGTGCTCGTCGAACGAGGTGCGGGTGCGCACGTCGATCGGCGAGGTCAGATTGGTGCGGAGCGCGGCGACGCGGCCGGAGACCAGCTGATAGGATTCGGCGAGGTAGCGGTTGCCGCAATGGATGAACAGCGCCTCGTGAAAGGCCGCATCGGCGCGGCCATAGGCGATGTTGTCCTTGGCCGCGACCGCCGGCTCCATCGCCGCGATGGCCTCGTTCATCGCGGCGACCGTACCGTCGCGATCGTGACGATAGGCGAACTCGGCGGCTTTGGGCTCCAGCGCAATGCGGAAGGTGCAGAGCGCGTTGATGTCGTCGGCGCTCGGCGTGAACACGAAACTGCCGACCTGCGGGCGGATCACCACGAGGCCTTGCGCCTGCAACTGGTTCATAGCCTCGCGCACCGGCGTGCGGCTGACGCCGAAGGAATTCGCCACCATCTCCTCGGAGATGGCGGCTCCCAGCGCGAACTCGCCGTCGATGATCGCCTGGCGCAGCCGCTGCATCACCCGCTGCGACAGCGATTTCGGCGTATCGAGCTTGAGCGATCGCATCGGTGCTCTCAGACCACCTTGCCTGGATTGAGCAGATTGTCGGGATCGAGCGCGGCTTTCAGCGTCCGCATCAGCGCAATCTCGGCCTCGCTCCTGGCATGGCCAAGCCACCTCTTCTTCAGCGTGCCGATGCCGTGCTCGGCCGAGATGCTGCCGCCGAGCTCGCGGACGAGACCATAGATGATCGTGTCCATCTCTTCCTTCGGCTGCTGCTCGACGGAGAGGCCGGCAACCCAGGAGACCAGGTGCAGATTGCCGTCGCCGATATGGCCGTAATAGACGCTCTCGCAGCCTTTGATGCCGGAGGCCAGCGCCGCCTTGCAGCGCGTGACGAACTCGTCCATCCGCGCCACGGCAAGGCCGATGTCGTAGGAGATATGCGGCCCCAGCACCTGGCCGAACTCGGCGCAGATGTCGCGCACGCGCCAGAAGCTCTGCGTCTGCGCCAGCGATTGCGCTACCGCTGCATCGACCAGCAGCCCGCGCTCCATCAGCTCTTCGAGCCAGGCCTGGAAGCGGGGCGCGTCCAGGCTTTCGTCGGTGCCCTGAGCCTCGACCAGCACGTAAAGGCCGTAACCTGCGGCGACCGGCGGCTTGACGCCGGCGCGAGCGGTGATCACCTCCCAATAGTCCGGCCACATCACCTCGAACGCCGACAGCAGAGGTCCGAGCCCGCTGCGCGCCGCGCCGAGCAGCGCGACCACCGCCGCATAATCCTTCAGCGCGCAGAGCGCGGCCATGGTCGAGCGCGGCTTCGGGAACAGTTTCAGCACCACGCGGGTGATGATGCCGAGCGTGCCTTCCGAGCCGATGAACAGATGCTTCAGATCGTAGCCGGCATTGTTCTTCATCAGCTTGTTGAGGCTGGTGATGATGGTGCCATCAGGCAGCACCACCTCCAGGCCGAGCACCAGCTCGCGCGTCATGCCGTAGCGGATCACGCGGTTGCCGCCGGCATTGGTCGAGAGATTGCCGCCGATCGCGCAGGAGCCGCGCGAGCCGAGATCGAGCGGAAAGAAAAAGCCGGCCTCGTCCGCGGCCTTCTGGATCGTTTCCAGCGGCGTGCCGGCTTTCACCGTCATTGTCATCGAGGCGCGGTCGATCTCCTCGATACCGCTCATGCGCTCCAGCGAGATCGCGACCCAGCCGGCTTCGGGCGAAGCGCCGCGGCACAGTCCGGTGAGCCCGCCCTGCGGGACGAACGGCAGATGCGCCTGCCGGCAGGTCGCAATAGCATCGGCCACGCCTTGCGCATCGACCGGGCGGATCACCGCGAGCGGCGTCTGCGGGAGGCTCGCGCTCCAGTCGTTGCAATTGCGGGCGGGCACGTCGGGGCCGATCAGGACGGCGGCTGCGCCAAGCTTGTCGCGCAGGGCGCCGAGCAATTGGTCGGGCCGCTGCATCGGGGTCACCAAATTCATGTGAGACCTCCCAAAATCTGGCCGCGCCCATGCGCGACGTAACGGGGAAAAGGGTTTGCCTCGTTGTTGTATGTAAGGTACAAGAAAGAAAGTAAAGCAAAAACAAGGCTTGAGAGCCCTTTGGATCACTAGAGATCAGGGGCTTGTTCGAGATGGCAGCATAGAGGGTGGTGAGATGACGGAGGCAATTCGCGGGTTCTGGGTGGCATCGGCGACGCCGCTGGCGACCGACGGCAGCGTGGACCCGACCAAGCTCGCGGCGCACGCCAAGCAGCTCTTCGGCAAGGGCGCCGACGGCGTCGTGCTGTTCGGCACCACCGGCGAGGGCACCTCGTTCAATGTCACCGAGCGCATTGCGACCATCGAAGCCGTGCTCAAGGCTGGTGTTGCGCCGGAACGCATCGGCATCGGCGGCGGCTTCCCCGCCATTGCCGACAGCATCGCTCTCTCGCGCGCCGCGCTCGGTCTCGGCCTGCGTCACGTGTTGGTGCTGCCGCCTTACTTCGATCGCAGCGTCACACCTGAGGGCATCGAGGATGCCTTTGCCGCGATCATCGATGGCGTCGCCGACGATCGGCTGCGCGCCTATCTCTATCATATCCCGCAAATGTCGGGCGTTGCGATCCCGACCAGCGTCGCTGCGAACCTGCGCAAGCGCTGCGGCAAGGTGGTCGCCGGTCTGAAAGACTCCAGCGGCGACTTCAAGCAGTTTCAGGCCTTCCGCGCCGCGGCTCCCGAACTCGCCATCACCGTCGGCAACGAAGCCGACATCACCCGCGCGATCGCCGCCGGCGGCGCCGGCACCATCTGCGGCATGGCCAACGTCGTCCCTGAGCTGGTCAAGGGCATGGTCGAGGGCAAGGACGTCGAAGCGCGCATGCAGGCTGCGATCGATGTCGTGCTGAAGACGCCGTCGTTCACCGCGACGCTGAAGGGCATCCTTGCGGCACAAACCGGCGATGCGGCCTGGCTGCGCGTGCGCCCGCCGCTGCGCGCCTCATCCGACGGCGCCGCGCTCAAGCGCAAGCTGGACGAACTGACGGCTCCCGCCGTCGCTTGAGATCGCGATAACGTTGCGGCACGTTGCGGCGAACTCGCGCGCAGCGTGTCGCGCACGGCACGACAGCAATTCATGATTGCCGTTGCTGGTCGATCTTTCGTTAGAACGATTCCACACTAGAGCGATTCAAGCTCCGCTACGGTTCTCCTCGATCTCGCCGGCTGTTACACGCGCAGACTTCAACGTCCTGACGTGAAGTGGATTGAAAGTGCGTGCCTCCGTGGATGGCCTGCGTATCGGCAGCCATCGTCATCGTGCCGGCGGGAGCCGTGCAAGTCTTCTTGTCGGTGTCATCGTGGTGCTCACCGAGTTTTCGTCCCACACGACGAGCGCGCAGGCGCAGTCGGCGCTGCCGCCGGTGACGGTGGAGGCCCCGGCGCAACGGTCCAGGCCAGCACGCGCATCGGAGCAATCGTCACGCCGAACGCAGGCCGCTCGCCGCCAATCCGCCCGCTATCCTGCCCCCAGGCCGCCAACGCTCTCGGGGCGCGCGGCCGCGGAAGCCGCCGCGCAGCAGGCCGCCAAGCTCGGCTACCGCGCGATGCCGAGCGCGACGACGCTGCGCAGCGGCGCCTCGCCCCTTGATACGTCGCAGGCCGTCAACGTCGTGCCTGAGCAGGTGCTGAAGGACCAGCTCCCGCGCAACATCGACGATGCGCTCGTCAACGTCTCCGGCGTCACCCAGACCAACACGCTCGCCGGCAGCCAGGACGCGGTGATCCGCCGCGGCTTCGGCGACAATCGCGACGGCTCGATCATGCGCAACGGCATGCCGCTGGTGCAGGGACGCAGCTTCAATCCCGCGGTCGAGAGCGTCGAGGTGCTGAAAGGACCGGCCTCGCTGCTCTACGGCATCATGGACCCCGGCGGCATCGTCAACACCATCAGCAAGCGCCCGGAGCTCTACCAGCACGGCTCGGTCACGCTGCTCGGCTCGGCATTCAATGCCTCCAAAACCGGCGCCGACGGCCTGCTCGACGTCACCGGTCCGATCGGCGACCAGGGCCTCGCCTATCGCTTCATCGGCTACGGCGTCAGCGAGGACTACTGGCGCAATTTCGGCCGGCACCGCGAGATGCTGATCGCGCCGTCGTTGGCCTGGTACGGCCAGGACACCACGGTCCAGCTCAACTACGAACACCGCGAGTTCATCTACCCGTTCGATCGCGGCACGGCGTTCAACCCGGTGACCAAGGCGCCCCTCGCGGTGCCCGCTACGCGCCGTCTCGACGAACCATTCAACAACACGTGGGGCACGTCCGATCTGCTCCAGGCCTCGGTCGAGCATCGCTTCAACCAGGATTGGAAGCTCTACGCCGGCTACAGCTACAACACCGAAACCTTCAGCGCCAACCAGCTCCGCATCACCGGCATCAACTTCACGACCGGCAACGAGACGCGCAGCAATGACGGCACGCGGGGCTCGCTCAGCAATGTCAGCTACGGAACGTCCTACGTCTCGGGCGGCTTCTGGCTCGGCAACATGCGCAACGAATTGGTGTTCGGCGGCGACGGTCAGTACCGCACCATCTACCGCGACAATCTGATCCGGCAGGCGACCCCCGCGATCAATGTCTACAATCCCGTCTACGGGCTCATCGGGCCGGGGACGACGGTGTCGAATCCAGACAGCGCCCAGACCGACAAGCTCGGCCAGTGGTCGCTGTTCGTCCAGGACACGCTGCATCTGACCGAGCGGTTCGCGCTGGTCGGCGGCGTGCGTTACATGGACTACGACCAGATCGCGGGGCGCGGAAAGCCCTTCGTCACCAACACCAACGTGTCGCAGGACAAGGTGCTCCCGCTCGGCGGCGTCATTTTCAAGCTCACGGATCAGGTTTCGCTCTATGCGAGCTATACCCAATCGCTGAAGCCGAACTCGACCATTGCGCCGATCGGCGTCGTGATCGATTCCAACGTCGCGCCGGAAGAGGGTGTGTCTTACGAGACCGGCGTGAAGTTCGATCTGAACAAGCGCATCTCCGGGACGCTGGCGCTCTACGACCTCGACAAGAAGAACGTCCAGACGACGAAGACGAACAGTGCGGGCATCGTGGAGCTTCACACCGTCGGCCGTGCCCATTCGCGTGGCGTCGAGCTGGACGTCACCGGCAGGCTGACCGACAGCTGGGCCCTGATCGGCAGCTATGGCTACACCGATGCCCGCGTGACGGCGTCCGAGGATCCGACGTTACTCGGCAGGAAGCTGCAGAACGTGGCCCTGAACACCGCCTCGCTCTACCTGGTCTACGACTTCGGCACGGCATTGCCTGGCCAGCTCCGGCTCGGTGGCGGCGCGCGTTACGTTGGCGACCGGCCCGGTGATTCCACCAACAGCTTCTTCCTGCCGTCCTATGTGGTCGCAGATATCTTCGCGACCTATGAGACGAAATACCAGACCACGCCGGTGATCTACCAGTTCAACGTCAAGAACCTGTTCGAAACCGTTTACTATCCCTCCGCCGTCAACAATCTCAACGTCGCGATCGGCGATGCGCGGCGCGTCTCGCTGTCGGCCACGGTGAAGTTCTAGCCATGGCCGCGCGGCTGGGACACACCATCAAGGCGGTCCTGTTCCAGGTCCATTCCGTCGCGGGCCTGATCCTTGCGCTGCTGGTGTCCCTGATCGCGCTGACCGGCGCGATCATGAGTTTCGAGGACGAGATCGTCGATCACCTCAACGCCGGTATCATGCAGGTCGCGCCGCGTCAGGCGCCGGCGCTGATGCCGGACGAACTGGTGGCGCGGCTGAAGGCAGCCCAAGACCTCGGCAAGGTCTCCGCCGTCACACTGTCGAGCGATCCATCTGCTGCGGTTCATGTCCGCTTTGCGCGTGACGAGCAGGGGGGACGGCCCACCTCGCTCTATGTCGATCCCCATGACGCGCGCGTGCTGGGCGCGCCGCGCGGCGAGGCGTTTTTCGCGACCGTGCGCCGGCTGCATCGCTGGCTGCTCATTCCCGGCGACGGCAAGGGCTGGGGACGCCCGATCACTGGCACGATAGCGCTCGGCCTCATCGTCATGCTGGTCACGGGGCTCGTGCTGCGCTGGCCGCGCCGTGCCGGCAGCGTGAAGACGTGGCTGAAGCCGAATCTCGGGCTCAGCGGCCGCGGATTGCACCGGTCGCTGCACACCGTGATCGGAACCTGGGTGCTGCCGGTCTATCTGACGATGACGCTCACCGGGCTGTTCTTCTCGTTCGAGTGGTACAAGGACGGCGTCACATGGCTGCTGGCACGTCCGCACGTCGCCGCGGCGAAGATGCCGGCAAAGTCGCCGCGGTCAGCCGGACGCGGCGAGCCCGCCTCGCCGATCGGATTCGATCAGGCATGGACCACGTTCCAGCGCGAGGAGGGCGACCGCTTCTCAAGGGCCCTGCTGACGCTGCCGGCGGGGCCCGCTACGACGATCCGGATCCGGTCGTGGGGCAAGGATTCGTTGCTGGAGACCACGCGCGACGAATTCCGCATCGATGCCGTCACCGGCCAACTGGTCTCCGCGGAGCGCTATGCTGACAAGACGTTCGGCGAGACAATCCTCGCGGCCATTTACGACGTCCATCGCGGCGAGATCCTGGGCTGGCCAGGCAAGCTCGCCTTCATGATCGCCGCGATCCTGATGCCGCTGTTCTCGGTCACCGGAATCCTGCTCTATCTGTCGCGCCGCAGGCTGCGGCGTCCGGCGCAACGGCCGCTGACGCGG
Organism: Bradyrhizobium sp. MOS003; assembly: GCF_003020125.1. Classification (GTDB taxonomy): domain Bacteria; phylum Pseudomonadota; class Alphaproteobacteria; order Rhizobiales; family Xanthobacteraceae; genus Bradyrhizobium. Next base: position 878,625 of record NZ_PYFW01000001.1, read on the forward strand.
CTCGTCCCCGGCGAGTGAGCGGACGAGGCTAGCCAACGCTCTTCTAATCGGTCAAAAGCCCATGGCCTGTCCACCCAGGATTCATGCCATGAAGCTCTCGACCGTCACCCCCGCCGACATCCGCCGCGCGCTGCTGCTGCGCGAAGAAATCGCGCTGCTCGATCTCAGATACGAGGCAGGCTTCGCGACGGGGCATCCGCTGTTCGCCGCCAACATGGCCGTAGATCGGATCGAGATCGAAGCCGAGATCAGGCTGCCGCGGAAGAGCGTTCCGATCGTGCTTTACGATGATGGGGAGGGACTGGTCGCGGCCGGTGCCGAGCGCCTTGCCGCGTTGGGCTATACCGCTATCAGATCGCTCGATGGCGGCCTGAAGGCATGGCGCGACGCGGGCTTTGAGGTCTTCGAGGACGTCAATTCCTATTCGAAGGCGTTCGGCGAGCTGGTCGAAGCGCGGCGGCATACGCCGTCGTTCAGCGCCGACGAGGTGGCGAAGCTGATCGCCGACAAGGCCGATATCGCCATCCTCGACGTTCGCCGCTTCGACGAATATGCGACTATGAACATTCCGGGCTCGGTCAGCGTGCCCGGCGCGGAGCTGGTGTTGCGGGCAGGGCAGGCCGCGCCCAGTCCCGACACCACCATCATCGTCAATTGCGCCGGCCGCACCCGCTCGATCATCGGCACCCAGTCGCTGATCAACGCCGGCGTGCCCAACAAGGTCCGCGCGTTGCGCAACGGCACGATCGGCTGGACGCTCGCGCGGCATACGCTCGACCATGGCGCTGACAGGCGCGGGGAGATTGGGCCGTTCGAAGGCGGGCCGGCCAATGCGCGCGCTGTCGCTTATCGCGCTGGCGTTCGTCATATCGGCGCGCGCGAAATGGCGACGCTGGCCGCGCAGATGGATCGCACGCTGTACCGCTTCGACGTGCGCGATGCCGAGGAGTATACCGCCGGTCATCTCCTGGCTTTCCGCCATTATCCCGGCGGACAATTGGTGCAGGAGACAGACATGGCCGCGCCCGTGCGCGGCGCGCGCATCGTCCTGACCGACCACAGGAACGTCCGTGCCGACATGACGGCGTCATGGCTGGCCCAGATGGGGTGGGAGGTCTATGTGCTTGAAGGTGGCTATGACGGCGCGCTCGAAATCGGCCCGCCCCGTGTGCTGCCAAGGCCCGATCCGGCCCATCGCTATCGTCGCCCCTATGAGGGCACCGATGTCTCGGAGAAGGCGATGCAGGCCTATCTGGATTGGGAATATGGCCTCGTCGAGCAGCTCCGTCGCGACGGCACCCACGGGTTCTATGTGATTTGACGGGCGATCGTCGTCGAAACAGGCTGCCTCCCCGGCATTGTCTTCCGTATCGGCCCCTATTGTGCTGCGCATCGTCCGCGGTCTATGTGCTCGGGCAAAGCTCATGATCTACGGAGAGTCCATGTCAGCCCCAGGCCGGAGCCCTGAGCGGAGCGCGAAGGCGCTGCTACTGGAAGGTGTCAATGATAGCGCTGTCGACCTTTTCAAGGGAGCGGGGTTCACCAATGTCGAGCGGCTGACCAAGGCGCTGGACGGCGAGGATTTGCGTAAGGCTCTCAGCGGCGTGTCGCTCCTCGGCATCCGTTCTCGCACTCAGATCACCGACGAGGTGCTCGCCGCCGCCGATCAACTGCTCGCGGTCGGCTGCTTCAGCGTCGGCACCAACCAGGTCGATCTTGCGGCAGCGCGCAAGCGCGGCATTCCCGTCTTCAACGCGCCATTCTCCAACACGCGCAGCGTCGCCGAGCTCGTGATCGGCGAGATCGTGATGCTGCTGCGGCGAATCTTTCCGCGCTCGGTGTCGGCCCATGACGGCGGCTGGGACAAATCGGCGACCGGTAGCCGCGAGGTGCGCGGCCGCACGCTCGGCATCGTCGGCTACGGCAATATCGGCTCGCAGCTCTCGACGCTGGCCGAAGCGATCGGCATGCGCGTGATCTATTTCGACCGAACCGACAAGCTGCGCCACGGCAACACCGAACCGGTCGAGCGGCTGGATGAACTCTTGGCGCAGAGCGACGTCGTCAGCCTGCACGTGCCGGAGACGCCGGAGACCGCGGGCATGATCGGCGAGAAGGAGCTGGCCGCGATGAAGCCGGGCTCGTTCCTGATCAACAACAGCCGCGGCACCGTGGTCGATCTCGACGCGCTCGCGCGCGCGTTGCGCGACGGTCATCTTGCCGGCGCGGCCGTCGACGTCTTTCCGGTTGAGCCATCGTCGAATTCGGATCGCTTCAAGAGCCCCATGCAGGGCCTCGAGAACGTCATCCTCACCCCCCATATCGGCGGCTCGACCGAGGAAGCGCAGGAGCGCATCGGCGGCGAGGTCGCGCGCAAGCTGGTCGATTATTTCATCACGGGCTCGACCATGGGCGCGGTGAATTTCCCGGAAGTGCAGCTGCATCTGCGCCCCTCCGGCGCGCGCTTCAGCCACGTCCATCGCAACGTGCCGGGCATGCTGAGGCGGCTCAACGAAGTCTTCCTCCAGCGCGACATCAACATCGCCGCGCAATATCTGGAGACGTCAGGCGATCTCGGCTACGTCGTGCTCGATGCCGATCTCGGCGGGCAGGATTCCGCGGCGCTTCTCCAGCAGATCCGCAGCCTCGACGGCACGATCGGCGCGCGGCTGGTGTTCGAGCATTAAAGCGTTTTCGAGCGAAGTGGACACCGGTTCGCGTCAAGAAAACGCGTCAATCCAGCAAACTGCAGCCCTGTTTCAATTCCATCCGGACAGGGCTGCAGCGCGTCATTGACGGCCGGCAGAAGGTCGCATTGAATGCGCCTTCGTTGGGTTGAACAAGAACAGAGTTCCGGGTGGAAACGATGACGCTGACGAGAGCGAAGCTGTGCGCATGGCTCGTGGGGACTGCGGCTGTGCTGAGCGCGAATTCCACTGTGGCGCTCACCCTGGCGGAGGATGCAGAGACGGTCTGCAAGGGCCTCGTCGGTGGCGCCGATGCGGTGAAGATCGATGCCGCGACGTTGCAGGCACCCTCGCCAATCGCCGTCGCCGAACGCGGGCCGACGCCGTCGGCGCGCATCACGCCGACCAATCCCGGCTTCTGCAAGGTGCTCGGCCACATCGACCCGGTCGACCCCAAGGCGCCGCCGATCAAATTCCAGGTCAACCTTCCCGTCGAATGGAACGGCCGCTCGCTGCAATATGGCGGCGGCGGCTTCAACGGCGTGCTGATCACCGGTCTCGGGCTGCCGCCGGCCTATCTCTTCGACAAGCCGTCGCCGCTGGCGCGCGGTTTTGTCACCTACGGCACCGACTCCGGCCACGAGACTAGGCAGGGCGAGCCGCCACAGGTCTTTGCGCTCAACGACGAAGCCTTCGAGAATTTTGCTCACCGCGCCTACAAGAAAGTGCGCGATGCCGCCGTTGGGTTGATGGAGCGCGCCTACGGCAAGAAGCCGGAGAAGATGTATTTCATGGGTTCGTCCGAGGGCGGCCGTGAAGGTCTGACCATGGCGCAGCGCTACCCCGATGATTTCGACGGCATCTTCGCACGCGTGCCCGTCATCAACTGGGTCGGCTTGCAGCACGCCGGCACGCGTTCGGGGCTTGCGACCATGGGCGCCGGCTGGATCAATCCGGCGCAGGTGAAGCTCGTCGGCGAGGCCGTGCGGGCGGCCTGTGACAAGGCCGACGGCTCCGACGATGCGCTGGTGCAGGACCCCGTCGGCTGCAAGGCGGCATTCAAGGTCGAGACGCTGCGCTGCGCGGCTGGCCAGAGCGGCGATCAGTGCCTGACCGATGCGCAGATCAAGGCGATCGACACCTTGCACGGAACCTACAAATTCCCGTTCGCGCTTGCCAACGGCATCGACGATTACCCCGGCTGGGGTGTGTCGGGCGAGGACACGCCGGCGATCGGCCCGACCGGCGGCTGGGTGGCGTGGTGGCTCGGCACCGCGCCGCCGGCGCAGCCGCCTGCGCCCAACAACGGCATCGCCTGGATCTATGGCGCGGGCGGCATTCAATATGTGTTCGCGCGCGACCCGAAGCTCGACGTCACCACCTACAAGGTGGAGGAGCACAAGGCGCGGCTGATCGAAGTGTCGAAGCTGATGGACTCGACCGATCCCGATCTCAGCCGCTTCCGCGCCCGCGGCGGCCGTCTGATCATGCTCGAGCACATGGCCGATTACGCCCAGAGCCCCTATGCCGGCATCCGCTATTTCGAGAGCGTCGAGCGCAAGCTCGGCAAGGCCGAGACGGCGGAGTTCGCGCGGCTCTACACCGCGCCCGGCGTCGACCATGTCGGCTCCGGCGCGCCGGCCAATGTCGACATGTTGAGCGTGCTGGTCGACTGGGTCGAGAAAGGCAAGGCGCCCGGCGACCTCGAAGTTGCCGAGCAGAAGGTCGAGGCACCCTCATTCGCGACGCTGCGCGCGCTGCCGCTGTGCCGCTGGCCGGCCTGGCCGCACTACAAGACGGGTGCGGTGACGGAGGCCTCGAGCTTCACCTGCGCGCCGTAAACGAGGCGGCCCGTTTGACAACAAGCTTGCGCCCGGCTATCTACTTCGCATGCGAAATAAAACGGCCGACGCGCGGCATCATCGGCTGATCTACCTGCTGAGCGTGGCGCAGCGCCGCCTGCAGCGCTGGATGGCGGCGCAGCCCAGCAACGATGTGACGCCGGCGCAGGCCGGGCTGTTGTTCATCCTCGGCAGGCAGGACGGCGTTCTGATGGGCGAGGCGGGCGCGGCGCTCGATCTGGGACCGGCGGGCATTTCCGGCCTCGTCGACCGCACCGAGGTTGCGAAGCTGATCGAGCGACGTGCCGATCGCGAGGACGGACGCGCCTGGCGGATCTGGCTGACGCCGAAGGGACGGACCGCGCTGGCGCAGGCGAAGGCCGGCGCGGCGGAAGTCAACGCCGCGCTGACGGACGGATTCACGGCCGCGGAGATCGACATCGTCGCGCGCTGGCTGACCAGCATTCAGGACAAGTTTCCAAGATCTTCAGATCCAAGATCTTCAGATCCAAGACATTCAGATGAATAAAAGGAGAGACCGATGACAGAGCACGTCCGGATCGAGAACAATGGCGGCATCCTCACCCTCACGCTGGCGCGGCCCGACAAGAAGAACGCGCTGACGGATGCGATGTACGGCAAGCTCGCTGACAGCATCGAATCCGCCGAGTTCGATCCGTCGGCCCGCGTGATCCTGATCCGTGGCGAGGGCGACATGTTCACCGCCGGCAACGATGTCGGCGAATTCGCCGCGGTCGCGGCCGGCAAGTCCGAGGGCAGCCGCAACGTCGTGCGCTTCATCCAGTCGCTGGCGCGCTGCACCCGGCCGTTGGTCGCCGCCGTGCAGGGCCGCGCCGTCGGCGTCGGCACCACGATGCTGCTGCATTGCGACCTGGTCGTGCTCGCCGACAACGCGCAATTGTCGACGCCCTTCGTCAGCCTGGCGCTGGTGCCGGAGGCCGCGTCGAGCCTGCTGATGCCGGCGCGCATCGGCTACGCCCGCGCCTACGAGATGTTCGCGCTGGGCGAGACCGTGCCGGCGCAGGCCGCGCTGCAATGGGGCCTCGCCAACCGCGTGGTGCCGCTCGACAAGCTGGAGGCCGAGGCGCTTGCGCTGGCGCAGCGTCTTGCCCGCCAGCCGGCCGGTGCACTCACGGCGACCAAGAAGCTGATGCGCAACGGCGAGGCGCTGCTGGCCCAGATGCAGGCGGAAGGCGAGCACTTTGCACAACGTTTGCGCACCGCCGAGGCACGTGAGGCGTTTACGGCCTTCGCCGAGCGCCGCCCGCCCGATTTCACCAAGGTCGCGTGAAACCGGCGGCCCCGGCGCCGGTGATTCTCATTTGATAAGAAGCTTAACCAAACCTTGGCATGTCGCGGTACAAGGTGAACCTACGTTGAACGTAGGTCCTCGCCCCCATGGCAATATTTAAGAAATCGGTAAGCTCGCTGCTCCTGACGTTGATGGCCCTGCTGGCCATCGGCGCGCTGGCCTCGACCGCGTTCCAGATGGCGGGGGCGTTCGGCCGCTACAGCGAGAGTCTCGAGACCGAGCGGCTTGCCGCGGCCGACAAGGCGATCTTCCATGGCGTGCTCGCGCTGCGCAACAATCGCGGCGACGCCCAGAGCGCGCTGCTCGGCGAGGATGATCCACGTGCCAAGCTCGGCGCCGCCGAGAAGGCCGAGCAGGGCGGCTACGACGGCATCAGTGCCGCGCTCGCGACCGTGGACTTCGCGCGTCGCGACGAACTTGCCAATACGTTGAAGCAGCGCTGGAATGATGCCTCGCCGCAATTCCAGCTGTTCTACGACGAGGCCAAGCGTCCGCGCGCCGAGCGCAAGATCGAGCGGACCAATTCCTGGTACGATGCCGTCACCAAGGTGATCGACACCGCGAACCTCGCCTCCACCGCGGTGTCGAACCGCGCCTGGATGAACGATCCCTATATCGCGCGCATGATCCAGGTGCGCCGCTTCGCCTGGCAGGTCCGCGATCGCTATGGCATTCATTGCTCGTCGCTCCGCTCGAATGTCAACGGCAGCAAGCCGCTCGACGACGCCCAGAAGCGGTCGGTGGCGCAATGGGACGGCACCATCACCTCCGGCTGGGCAGGCATGGCCGAGCTGCTGGCTGCGCCCGACGCACCGGCGGAACTGGTGACGGCAGCGTCGGACGCCAAAGCCAAGACCGATGGCGTCCTCAAGCAGATCAACGAACTCACCAGGAATTTCGACGGTAGCGGCAAGCCGGCAATGCCCCCCGCGGAATGGAACACGTTGTGCCAGTCGCCCTTTGCGCCCATCGTCGCGGTCGCCAACAAGGCCCTCGACCAGTCGATCGCGCGTGCCGAGTCCGTCCAGCAGAAGGCCCTCATCAACCTGATCGTGCAGTCGTTCGCGTTCCTGCTCGCGCTGGCCGTGACGTTGGCCGGCGTGTTCGTGGTGCGCAATCGCCTGATGCGTCCGGTTCGCGCCATTCTCGACGCCATCGCCCGTATCAGCGCCCGCGACTATGCGACGCCGGTGCCGCAATCCCGGCATCCCGACGAATTCGGCACCATGGCTGCGGCACTCGAAAGCCTGCGCGAGAGCGCGGCGACGGCCGAGCGCCTGGGTCGGGAGCGCGAATCGCAGCAGGCCTTGCAACTGGCCCGCTCCGGGACCGTCGACGAAGCCTGCCGCAGTTTTGACGACACCGTGCAGGCGGTCATCCAGAGTGTCGTGGCCTCGACGCGGGAGCTCGATGCCACGGCAACCGGCGTGCGCTCGCTGGTCTCGCAATCGAGCAGCCAGACCTCCGCGGTTTCGTCCGCCGCCGAACAGGCCACCAACAATCTCGAGACCATCGCGGCGGCGACCGAAGAGCTATCCGCTTCCGTCGGCGAGATCTCCGCGCAGGTGCAGTCCAGCGCCCGCGAAGCGCGTGAGGCAGTATCGCAGGCCGAAAGGACCAACGCGACGGTCGAGATCCTCGACCAGACCGCAGGCCGCATCAGCGAAGTCGTGAAGATGATTCACGCCATCGCCGGTCAAACCAATCTTCTCGCACTGAATGCCACCATCGAGGCCGCACGCGCGGGCGAAGCCGGTCGCGGCTTTGCCGTGGTCGCCGGCGAGGTCAAGAGCCTTGCGGCGCAGACGGCGACCGCCACGGAGGAAATCTCGCGCCAGGTCGAGGAGATCCAGGGCGCGACCGGCCAGGCGGTTGCAGCGATCCGCTCGATCGGCGGTTCGATCAGCGGCATCGACGAGAAGATGACGGCGATTGCAGCCGCCGTCGAGCAGCAGCGCGCGGCCACCACCGAGATCTCACGCAACTTTCAGCAGGCCGCCCAGGGCACCCGCGAAGTCACCGACACCATCGGCAGCGTCGCCAGGCTCAATCAGGAGACCGGCAACGCCGGAACGGTTTTGTCGGAATCCGTCAAGAAGATGTCGGCCGACGCCGACCGTCTCCGCGTCGCGGTCGAGGGCTTCCTGGGTGCGGTGAAGACCGCGTAGTCTCGCCTCATTCCTGCATCCTGACGTCGTGCGTTCGGCATTGCCGCCGGTTCGCGCGGCGGCTACATCTGTGCCGCCTCGCGTTGTGAGCGCGGCGACAGACGCAAGACATATCAGGGATGGAGAGTTCGATGCCGGTCACCCCCCACAAGGCCCAGCGCCCCTATCGCGGCGTGTTCCCGGTCGTGCCCACCATCTTCGACGAGCGCGGCGAGCTCGACCTCGAGGGGCAGCGCCGCTGCATCGATTTCATGATCGATGCCGGCTCGAACGGCCTCTGCATCCTCGCCAATTTCTCCGAGCAGTTCGTGCTCACCGACGCCGAGCGCGAAACCGTGATGCATGCGGTGCTGGAGCATGTCGCGGACCGGGTTCCCGTGATCGTCACCACCACGCATTTCAGCTCGGCCGTCTGCGCTGCGCGCAGTCAACAGGCCGAAGCCGCGGGTGCCGCCATGGTGATGGTGATGCCGCCCTATCACGGCGCGACCTTCCGGGTGCCTGAGAAGGGCATCGTCGAATTCTTCAAGGTGCTGTCGGGCGCCATCACCATTCCGATCATGATTCAGGATGCGCCGGTCGCGGGCACGCCGTTGTCGGTCGAGCTGCTGGCGCGGCTGGCGCGCGACCTCACCAACATCCGTTACTTCAAGATTGAGGTGCCGGGCGCGGCCTCAAAGCTTCGCAGCCTGATCGAGGCGGGCGGCAAGGACATCGAGGGCCCGTGGGACGGCGAGGAGGCGATCACGCTGCTGGCCGATCTCGATGCCGGCGCCACCGGCGCGATGACCGGCGGCGGCTATCCCGACGGCATCCGCCAGATCGTCGATCCCTATTTCGCCGGCGACCGCGAGAAAGCGAAGGCCGCCTATGAGCGCTGGTTGCCGCTGATCAATTACGAGAACCGTCAATGCGGCCTGATTGCCTGCAAGGCGATGATGCAGGCCGGCGGCGTGATCAAGTCGGACGCGGTGAGGCATCCGCTCCAGCCGCTGCATCCGGCGACGAAAGCGGGCCTGCTGGAGCTGGCGAAAGAGCGCGACGCGCTGGCGCTGCGGTGGGGGAAGTAAGCCCCACTGTCGTCCCGGACAAGCGCGCCCTAAGCGCGCGCCGATCCGGGACCCATAGCCACAGGGAGAAGTGTGGCGAAGACTTGGAGTCGGCAGCTCGTTTCATAACCTCTCCCTGTGGCTATGGGTCCCGGCCCCCCGTGCGCAATTGCGCACTAGGCCGGGACGACACGGAGGGTGAGGTGCGCGCTCGCCTCATCTCATCGGCCCATTTCGCCTGGAGGCGTCGAATTAGCGCGGTTCGGGCCGTTTCCCGCAGCCCTGCGATGAAGTAGGGTACGTTCGCCAACCAGGCCCCGCGGAGCATCTCGAGACATCGTGTAACACCTCTTCATAATGCCGTTATCCCGAGCCAGGTTGGCGCGAACCGACAGAACAGGGAGGCAGTGCCATGACGATGAGGCCGGATCCCACATTTCACGCATCGCCCCGGCTTGCGATGGAAGCACCTGCGGAGAACTTCGCCTACACGTTGCTGCTCAGTCCGGATTTCTCGAAGCCGGATGCTCTTGCGGTCATCGACGTCAAGCCGGGATCGCCGACCTACAGCCAGATCGTCCACACCGTGACGATGCCCAACAAGGGCGATGAGTTTCACCACTTCGGCTGGAATGCCTGCTCTTCCGCTCTGTCGCCGCTCACCGGCCATGCCTTCATCGAGCGGCGCTATCTCATCATCCCCGGGCTGCGCTCCTCGCGGATCTACATCATCGATACCAAGCCCGATCCGACCAAGGCCAAGATCCACAAGATCATCGAGCCCGAGGAAGTCTTCAAGAAGACCGGCTACTCGCGGCCGCACACCATCCATTGCGGGCCGGACGGTATTTACGTGAGCACGCTGGGTGGCGGCGGCAAGGACGGCACCAACGGGCCTCCAGGCGTCTTCATCATGGATTGCGAGACGTTCGAGGTCCTTGGACGATGGGAGATCGACCGCGGTCCGCAGACGCTGCATTATGACTTCTGGTGGAATCTGCCGCGCGATTACATGGTGACGAGCGAATGGGCCTTGCCGCCGCAGTTCGAGAACGGGATCGTCCCGGAGGATCTGCTTGCGAATAAGTATGGCCATCGTCTCCATTTCTGGGATCTCCGCGCCCGGCGCAACGTGCAGACCATCGACCTTGGCGCCAATCATCAGATGGCGCTGGAGGTGCGGCCTGCGCACGATCCGGTTCGCGAATACGGCTTCGTGGGCATCGTGGTCGACACCACCAATCTCGAAGCATCGATCTGGACCTGGTGGCGCGAAGGCGGGAAATTCCATGCCGAGAAGACGGCAACGATCCCGCCCGAGCCTGCGCCAAAGGAGAAGCTCCCGCCGCTGCTGCAGGGATTTGGCGCCGTGCCGCCGCTGGTGACCGACATCGACCTGTCGATGGATGACCGGTTTCTCTATGTGTCGTGCTGGGGCACCGGTGAAATGCGCCAGTACGACGTCACCGATCCCAGAAAGCCGAAGCTTGCGGGCTCCGTCCACATCGGCGGCATCGCACGCCGTACAGCGCATCCGAATGGCAAGTCCTTTGCGGCCGGCCCGCAAATGGTCGAGATCAGCCGCGACGGCAGGCGGGTGTACTGGACCAATTCGCTCTATTCCACCTGGGACGACCAGTTCTATCCCGATGGGGTTCCGGGCGTGGAGGTCATGGCCAATGTCGGTCGCAACGGCGGCCTCGAGCTCGACAAGGACTATTTCGTGAGCTTCCCGGACGGCTATCGTGCGCACCAGATCAGGCTGGAGGGCGGCGATTGTTCGACGGACTCCTTTTGCTACCCGTCGGTCTAGATGGTGGGCACGCGAGCCCGGCGCTTGGCTGGCTGTGGCTCGCTCTTGTTGCGAGCGGCCTCTATCACGGAGTCAATCCGGGGATGGGATGGCCGCTCGCCGTTTCGGCCGGACTCATGGACAAGAACCCGCGCGCGCTCTTTCGTGCGTTGTGGGCCCTGTCGTCCGGGCATCTCCTGGCAACATTTCTCGTGCTGCTGCCATTCGCGTTCCTGCTCGTGCTGGCCGAGTGGCAGCGTTCGATCCAGACAGGCGCGAGCCTTCTCGTCATCGGCTTCGGCGTTTATCGACTGATCGCGCAGCGTCATCCCCGCACGCTGGCACGAATTCCGCCGACGCAATTGGCGCTCTGGTCATTTGCCGTCGCCATTGCTCACGGCGCCGCCTTGATGCTCGTGCCGATCTATCTCGGGCTCTGCCAGGCCTTCGAATTCGATGCCGGCCATGAGGCGGCGGGCGCGCTGATGAAGACAAGTCTCGGGATGGCGGTGCTGGTGTCCCTGGTGCACGTTGCCGCCATGGTCGGCGCCGGCGGATGTCTGGCGTGGCTGGTCTACCGCCATCTTGGATTGAGGTTCGTCTCGCGAAGCTGGTTCAATCTGGATGCAGTCTGGGCGGCCAGCCTCGTTCTGGTTGGCGCGGTGGCGCTCGCCTTGAATCTTGCGAGCTGGCGCTGAGGTCTATCGCGCCAGAGGCCACTCGTCGACGATGTGGAATCTTGCCGACGCGTCGTCCTGCCGAAACAGCGCGATGCGGTCGATCGTCAGCGTCCCGATCCCCAGCGTCGCAAATCTCGCCCGCAGCATCTCCAGAATCGGCCCGCGCCGCTCCGCCTCCAGCCGTCCCGTCAGCGTCATGTGGAAGCGGAATTCTTCCATCACGTAGGGATAGCCCCAGCGGTCGAGATAATCGCGCTGCCGCTCGCTCAGCTTCTCGGGCCTGCGTCGCGCGCGATCTTCCGCCGACAGTGCGGCGCGAAACGAATCGAAGTCGCGAACGCAGTCCGCGGCGAGGCGCTGGAGCGCATCGACCGGCTCGGCCGGAATGACGGCGATGAAGCCGCTTATGGAATCGACGACAGGGCGGATCACGGGAAGTGGCCGCGCCTTGCCGGCGAATACCGCGCAGGCGGCCATCAGCTCCGCTTCGGTCCTGCCTGAGGCGAGGGCCATCGGCGCCTTCAGCGTGGCGTGAAAGCCGTATTTGCGGGGATCGGCGCTGATGTCGCGCCAGTCCGGCGCGACATGCAGTGCATCGTGCGGGAACGGCAATTCGTTGCCGGTGTAGACATCATAGCCGAGCAGCTCGGCGCCGAAACGGGAGAGCGCGGCGTCGCTGCCTGCGGCAAAATAGATCGCGTAGCGGGGAAAACCTGTCATCGGCTCAGCATAACCACTTTAGGCCGCGACGACAGCCTCGCGCGGCGCTGCCACAGTACTCAGCAGCCGCGTCGCATCGGTGAGATGCACGAGCTTGCCGCCCGAGATCACCGCGATCAGCCGTGGCCGCAGCTTCACGCTGTCGTCGACCAGCAGGATGTCGGCGCGACGGCCTTCCGCGAGCACGCCGCGATCGGCAAGGCCGGTGGCGCGCGCCGGGCCGGCCGAGACCAGGCTCCAGGCCTCGGTGAGCGGCAGCACGCCATCGGCGGCAAGCCGGAACGCGGCGAGCAGCTGAGCCGGATAATAATAGTCCGACGCCAGCACCGAGCAGAGCCCCTTGGCGATCATGTCGGAGGCCTTGGTCCAGCCGGTGTGGCTGCCGCCGCGCACGACGTTCGGCGCGCCGTAGACGATGGCATCGCCGTGACTTGCGGCCGCCCGCGCGGTCTCCTCGTTGATCGGAAATTCCGCGATGCTGGCGCCGAGCTCGCGAAACTGCTGGCGCATCGCCGGCGTCGCATCGTCGTGCGAGAGCATCCGCACCTCGGCCGCGCGGGCTGCGGCGGCCAGCCGGGCAACCGAAGCCGGCACGTCGGCCGCGCGCGCAATCACGCGATCGACCAGCCGGTCGAAATCCTCGGCGGACAGCCCGGTGCGCTCCACCATGCGGTTGCGCTTGCGCGGCTTGGCCATGTCGGCGACCGTGCCGTCCATATGGTCGTTGAAGGCGAACAGGTCGATGCGGCCTTCCGAGAGCCACAGGCTGATCTCGCCTTCGGCGTCGAGATTGTAGGTCTCGTGCCGCAGATGGAAGCGGGTGTCGGCGGCGAATTGCGGGCGCTGGCGTTCGATCGCTTCCATCAGGCCGCGCGCATTGTCACTGCTGCGCAGGCCCGGTTCCCAGGAGCAGGTGGTGGCGTGAAACACCGTGGTGATGCCGTTGCTGATCGCCTGACGGTCGCTGTCGGCGAGCGCGACGTCGATCGGAAAGTCGACGCCGGCGCGCGGCATCATCTGCCGCTCGAAAGCATCGCCATGCAGATCGACGATGCCGGGCAGCACCAGCAGGTTGCGGGCATCGATCGCCAGCCGCGCCCGGCCACGAGAGCCGCCAATCTCTGCAATATCCGTTCCGGAGACCAGCAGCGAGGTCTCGACGAGTTCGGCGCCGATCAGGGCCCGACCGCCTTCGAGGAAAATGTCTGTCACGCGACCGCGCTTCGTTTGCTGGTTGAGGGACTTGTCCGTGCTTCGTATGTCGCAAGAAAATCTTCAATCCCGAGCTTGCGGAAATCGGGCAGCGCTTCGCGCAAATTGTCGTGATCCCAGTCCCACCAGGCGAGCTTGGCAAGCCGCCCGGCGATCTCTTCCGAAAACCGCCGCCGCACGATGCGGGCCGGATTGCCGGCGACGATGGTATAGGCCGGCACGTCCTTGGTGACGATGGCGCCGGCCGCGATCACCGCGCCGGTGCCGATGTTGCGGCCCGGCAGCACGATCGCACCGTGCCCGATCCAAACGTCGTGGCCGATATGGACGTGATGTTGGCGTCGCCAGTCGAAGAACTCGGCATCGTCGCTCTCGCCTTCGAAATAGGCGCTGGAGCGATAGGTGAAATGCGCCTGGGTGGCGCGGTGCATCGGATGATTGCCGGGATTGATGCGCGTCATCGCCGCGATCGAGCAGAACTTTCCGATGGTCGTGTAGGTGATCTGGGAATCGTTCACGACATAGGAGTAATCGCCCATCGCGACATCGTGCAGGATCGTGCGGGCGCCGACCTCGGTATAGGCGCCGAGCCTGGCCTCGTGCAGCTTGGCGGAGGGGTCGATGGTCGGCTGAACCGAGAGAGCTTTGGCGGCCATGTTGCATCCGAGGCGCGAGGGCGGGCGTTCCTCTTCGAGCGGCTTGATGACGATGTCATGACATGACGATGACAGGGAATGACGTGTGGAGGATCGCCGCACTGCAATGCCGGTGTCACACAAGTGTCAAGCGCCGGCGTTAGCGGTGGACCCCAGCTAATCTGGAGCCCTGCATGCTGGTGGTGGAAGGTCTGACGTGTCGCTTCGGCGCGAAAGCCGCGGTGGACGACGCTTCATTTCAAATTTCCCCCGGCGGTTTCGTCGGTGTGATCGGGCGCTCCGGCGCCGGCAAGTCGACCATGCTGCGCATGATCAATCGTCTCGCGACGCCGACGCAGGGCCGCATCCTGTTCGACGGCATCGACGTCACCGCGCTGCGGGGCAAGGAATTGCGGCAGTGGCGGGCGCGTTCCGCCATGATCTTCCAGCAGTTCAACTTGGTCGGCCGGCTCGATGTGCTCACCAACGTCCTGATGGGGCGCCTTGCGACGATGCCGGCCTGGCGCTCGCTGTCGCAGACTTGGCCGGAGCAGGACAAGGCGCTGGCGATGTCCGCGCTCGAGCAGTTCGACATCGCTTCGCTCGCCGCCCAGCGCGCCGACCAGCTCTCCGGCGGCCAGCAACAGCGCGTCGCGATCGCGCGCGCACTCGTGCAGCAGCCCGACATCATCCTCGCCGACGAGCCGATCGCATCGCTCGATCCGCGCAACACCAAGATCGTGATGGATGCGCTGCTGCGCATCAACAAGCATTTCGGCATCACCGTGCTCTGCAATCTGCATTCGCTCGATCTCGCCCGCAGCTATTGCGACCGCCTGATCGGCATGGCGCAGGGCCGCGTGGTGTTCGACGGCGCGCCGGCCGAGCTGACCGACCACGTCGCGCGCGAGCTCTACGATCTCGAAGCCGCGGACGTCATGGGTGGCGCGCCCGTACCGACGCCCGAGGGCATTCCCGAGCTTGGAACGGCGGCCGCCGCCTGAGCCCGCCAACCGTTTAGTTGCAGTTTTGCGTCAACCGACCCAACCGATGAAGAGGGTATCATGATCACTCGCAGATTGATTCTTGCCGGCGCTGCCGCGCTCGCGTTCACCTCGTCGGCTTTCGCCGAAGACTGGAAGACGAAATATCCCGAGCTGACGTTCGCCGTCGTGCCGGCCGAGAACGCCTCCGGCGTCACCGAGCGCTGGGCGCCGTTCGTGAGCTATCTCTCCAAGGAGCTGGGCGTGAAGGTCACGCTGCGCATCGCCAACGACTACGCCGCGGTCATCGAGGGCCAGCGCGCCGGCAACATCCATATTGCCAGCTACGGCTCGGCCTCGTTCGCCCGCGCCCGCCTGACCGGCGTCAAGACCGACGCCTTCGCCAACGACATCAACGCCGACGGCTCGACCGGCTATTATTCGGTGTTCTTCGTCAAGGCGAACAGCGCCTACAAGAGCATCGACCAGCTCAAGGGCAAGAATCTCGGCCTTGTCGACCCGAACTCGACCTCGGGCAACAACGTGCCGCGCTTCGAGCTCGACAAGATGGGCATCCACGATGCCGAGGGCTATTTCAGCAAGGTTGTCTTCACCGGCAGCCACGAGAACGCAATGCTGGCGCTGTCGCAGGGCACGGTCGACGTTGCCGCCAACCAGTGGACCAGCGACGGCGATTCCACGCTGGCGCAGATGCTGACCAAGGGCATGCTGAAGAATGCCGATGGCTCGGCGATGAAGAAGGACGACTTCCGCATCGTCCACAAGTCGGCGCCGATCATCAACGGCCCCTACGCCTACAATGCCGACCTGCCGGAAGAGGCCAAGGCAGCGATCGCCAAGGCGTTCTTCGACGCCCCTGCCAAGGACAAGGCCGCGTTCGACCGGCTCTCCGACGGCCAGAAGAAGGGCTTTCATCCCGCCACCACCAAGGACTGGGATGGCACGATCGAGCTGATCAAGTTCGTCGACGCGTTGCGTAAAAAGAAGGCGTCCTGAGTTTCGGGACGAGGCACCTGGAGCCGGGTCGATGGACCCGGCTCTTTCTTTGACGGGAACCCTTCTCAGGCCGATGACAACAGCGGTTTCGATCCTCCCCGAGCAGCAGCTTGCCGTGCTCAACGCCGCCTATCGCCAGGCGGTCGCGCGGCGGCGGCTTCGCGTTTTGGTCGGGGCCGCGATCTTTGCCGCGGCGCTGCTTCTCGCGGCAATCGGCGCGGAAGTGAATCTGCGCACGCTCTTCACCTATTTCGGCAACTTCCTCAGCTATTTCGACCGTATCTTCACGCTGGAGAACGGCCAGCGCGTCTGGACCGATGCCGGCGAGTGGTTCTGGGGCTGGCGCAAATGGCTGAGGATGCTCGGCGAGACGCTGCTGATCTCCTATGTCGGCACGCTGATCGGCGCGACCCTGGCATTTTGCCTGAACTTCTTCGCGGCCGAAAATACCTCGCCCGCACCGTGGCTGGGTTTCGTCGTCCGGCGCCTGCTCGAATTCGCCCGTACGGTTCCGGGCATCGTCTTCGCGCTGATCTTCGTGATCGCCTTCGGGCTCGGACCGATGGCCGGCGTGCTGGCGATCGCGATCCACTCCACCGGTGCGCTCGGCAAGCTGTTATCGGAAATCGTCGAGAATGCTGACATGAAGCCGGTCGAGGGTATCCGTTCGACCGGCGCGAGCTGGCTGTCCTGCATGCGCTTCGCAATCGTGCCGCAGGTGACCGCGGGCTATGCCAGCTACGCGCTGCTACGCTTCGAGATCAACGTCCGCGAAGCCTCCGTGATGGGCTTCGTCGGTGCTGGCGGCATCGGCCAGGAGCTCGTCGTTGCGATCCGCAAGTTCTACTACTCCGACGTCAGCGCGATCCTGTTGACCATCATCGTCACCGTGTTCATCATCGACATCAGCACCGGCTGGCTGCGCGGTCGCCTGTTCGGCAGGGAGGCCCGGACGTGACCAAGCCGCAAGCCGTCGATACGCGAGAGCTTCGCGCACGCTACCCCGATGTGTTCGATCGGCCGGCCTCGGCGCGGCTGGCCACACCGGCGATGATCATCGCAGCGTTCGCGATTCTCGTGTACGGCCTGGTCGACCTCGACTTCTCGCCGTCGCGCTTCTTCGCCGGTCTAAGCCAGCTCGGCTGGATCACCTTGATGATGATCCCGCCTGATCCAGGCTCGTCACTGCCGGTCTATCTGAAAGCGCTCGGCGAGACGCTGTCGATCGCGCTGCTCGGCACCACGCTCGCGGCTGTCTTCGCGTTGCCGGTCAGCCTGCTGGCCGCGCGCAACGTGGTGCCGTCGAAGCTGCTGCGCTTTCCTGTCCGGCGCTTCCTGGATTCGATCCGCGGCGTCGATACGCTGATCTGGGCACTGGTGTGGATCAACGTCGTCGGGCTCGGCCCGTTCGCCGGCGTGCTCGCCATCGCGGTGTCGGATTTCGGCGCCTTCGGCAAGCTGTTCTCCGAGGCGATCGAGGGCGCCGACCAGAAGCAGGTCGAAGGCATCCGCGCTTCCGGCGGCAGTGCGCTGCACGAGATCCGCTTCGGCCTGCTGCCACAGGTGCTCCCTGTCATCGCCGGCCAGGTGCTTTATTTCATCGAATCCAACACCCGCTCGGCCACTATCATCGGCATCGTCGGCGCCGGCGGCATCGGCCTTCAGCTGGCCGAGCAGATCCGCGTGCTGGAATGGCAGAAAGTGTCGTTCCTGATCCTGATGACCCTGGTCGCGGTCGCCGCGATCGATTTCATCTCGGGCAAGCTCCGCTTTGCGATCATTGGGCGCAGGGCGGTCGCCTGATCGACGGTGCCGTAGTGCCGTAGGGTGGGCAAAGCGCAGCGTGCCCACGAATTTTCTCCGACATGATAAAGATCCTGGGCACGGCGCAAGTGCGCCTTTGCCCACCCTACGGGACCGGTGTCGCCGAGCGAGTGCCCTACGACTCCACCAGAAACTCAACCCGCTCCGCCGCAAAACGCGAATGCTTGGTCATCAGCGGCTTGCCCTCGAGATCATGGTCGGTCGCGTCGACCACCAGGATCGGGCGTCCGAGCGGCAGATCGAGCCGGGCGGCGTCGGTGGCGTCTACGATGCCGGCCGTGATCCTCGTTGCGCCGCGGCGATAGTCGCGCACGCCGTAATGTTCCAGCAGCTTCGTCATCGAGCGCGTCGCCGCGAACACGGCGCCGGCGCCAGGAAACAAGTCCGCAGACAGCCAGGTGGTGGAGACGCAGATCGGCGTGCGGTCGGCCAGCCTGATCGCCTCGATCCGCACCAGCGGCGCGCCGGCCTTCAAGCCGAGCTCGCGCGCCAGCTCACGGGTCGCGACATCGTCGGTCGCCTCGATCAACTGCCCGCGCGGCTCGCGGCCGCCGGCGCCGACGATCTCGGAGAAGCGGGTGCGCGAGCGCAGGGGATAAGCGAGCTTCTGCGCCTCGACATAGGTTCCGCTGCCGCGCTCGGCACGCACCAGGCCGCGCTCGGCAAGCGCTGCCAGCGCGCGCCGCACGGTGTGGCGGTTCACCCGATAGGTTTCGGCGATCTCCATCTCGCCCGGCAATTTGTCGCCGGCCGCGAAACGGCCGTCGGCAATGCCGCGCTCAATGCCGTCGGCAACGAGGCGCCATAGCGCGACGCCCGAGGAGGCGGTGTCCTGCATGCTCATGTCGCGGCAACCTACTCCAGAGATCACAGCTTTGTCACGAAACAGTCATGGCGCTCCCTTATGAAGTTGTCTATTATCATAGACAACTTCGAAGCGGCAAGTTGATCGGAAGGTTCATTGGATCAGGTGACCCAGCACAGCAACCAGCAAGCCCAGCGCCAGGCCGCCATGGCCGTGCTGGCGCACGCGGAGGCGGGCGAGATCGCCGCCCGCCTCCGCGACTTCGTCCTGCCGGCCCATCAGGATTTGCGCGCGCCCGAAAACGGCCTCGTCATGCTGCGCGGCAGGGTCGGTGGCGACGGCGCGCCGTTCAATCTCGGCGAAGCGACGGTGTCGCGCGCCGCGGTGCGGCTGGCGAGCGGCGAGGTCGGGTTCGGCTACACGCTCGGGCGCGACGGCGAGAAGGCGCGGCTGATCGCGCTGTGCGACGCACTGGGACAGTCCCGGGATTTTGGCTTGGCGGTGGAGCGGGACGTTATCGCGCCGTTGCGTGAGCAGCTTATGATTCGCCGCAAGCAGGCGGCGGCGGAGACCGCCGCGACGAAGGTTGATTTCTACACCATGGTGCGCGGTGAGGGGTGAGATCATGACGACGATTGCGGAATTGCCGCCCGGCTTCGTCGACAAGGTGCTGTCGGCGCAATCGACCTTTCGCTCGGTGATGGACGCGATGGCGCGGCCCGGCTCGGTCCGGCGCATCGTGCCGGGAGCGGGGACGCCTGACAGGATGATGCGCGGCACCGCCGCGATCGCGCTGACGCTGTTCGACCACGACACGCCGCTCTGGCTCGACGCGCGGATGGCGGAAAGCCTGGAATTGGTGAAATGGCTGAAATTCCACACCGGCGCACCGGTGGTGCAGGATTCCTCGATTGCGAGTTTTGCGCTGATCAGTGACGGCGGTGCGCTGCCGCAGCTCGAACGCTTCGCACTCGGCACCAGCGAATATCCGGACCGGTCCACCACATTGATCCTGCAGGTCGACAGCCTCGAAGCAGGGCGCAGTTTCGAGCTGCGCGGCCCCGGTATCGACGGCGTCGCGATGCTCAATGCGTCGGTCAAGCCGTTCGATCTGTTCGAGCGCCTGCATGTCAACGAGGCGCTGTTTCCGCGCGGCATCGATGTGGTGCTGGTCGCCGATGACGCATTGGTCGCGATCCCCCGCACCACGCGCATCGTGAGCAAGGGAAGCTAGAAGCATGTATGTCGCAGTCAAGGGCGGCGAACGCGCCATCGAGAACGCCCATCGCCTGCTCGCAGACAAGCGGCGCGGCGACCAGAACGTTCCGGAGGTCACGCTCGACCAGATCTCGGAACAGCTTGGGCTCGCGGTGGACCGCGTCATGAGCGAAGGTTCGCTCTACGACCGCGAGCTCGCAGCGCTGGCGATCAAGCAGGCGCGCGGCGACCTGATCGAGGCGATCTTCCTGGTTCGCGCCTTCCGCGCCACCCTGCCCCGTTTCGGTGCGAGTGAGCCGGTCGACACCGGTGCCATGCGGGTACAGCGGCGGGTGTCGTCGACCTTCAAGGACATTCCGGGCGGCCAGATCCTCGGGCCGACCTTCGATTACACCCACCGCCTGCTCGATTCCGCGCTCGCGCAAGGCTTCGTGCCGGAGGCGCCCGCAACGGCTGATGCGTCCACGGCGCCGACGCCGCGTGTGACCGACATTCTCGGCCGCGATGGCTTGATCGAATCCTCACCGCAGGCCGAGGACGGCGCCAGCGTCGGCGATCTCACCCGCGAGCCGCTGAATTTTCCGGCGGATCGTGATTTGCGTCTGCAAAACCTCGCGCGCGGCGACGAGGGCTTCCTGCTGGCGATGGGCTATTCCACCCAGCGCGGCTATGGCCGCAACCATCCCTTCGCCGGCGAGATCCGCTTCGGCGAGGTCGAGGTGGAGTTCCTAGCGGAGGATGTCGGCTTCGCCGTGCCGCTCGGCTCGATCGAGCTCACCGAATGCCAGATGGTCAACCAGTTCAAGGGCTCTGCGACCGAAGCGCCGTGCTTCACCCGCGGCTATGGCCTCGCCTTCGGTCAGAGCGAGCGCAAGACCATGTCGATGGCGCTGGTCGATCGCGCGCTGCGCGCCCGCGAACTCGGCGAGGAAGCCCTGGCACCGGCGCAAGATGAAGAATTCGTGATGTCGCATTCGGACAACGTGCAGGCCACCGGCTTCGTCGAGCATCTGAAGCTGCCGCATTACGTCGACTTCCAGTCCGAGCTCGGCCTGCTCCGCAAACTGCGCAAGGAATTCACCGATGCCCAGGCGCCTGGCGCCATGAAGGAGGCCGCGGAATGAACGCGCCCGCCTACAACTTCGCCTATCTCGACGAGCAGACCAAGCGAATGATCCGCCGCGCCATCCTGAAGGCGATCGCGATTCCCGGCTATCAGGTGCCGTTCGCCAGCCGCGAGATGCCGATGCCCTATGGCTGGGGCACCGGCGGCGTGCAGGTCACCGCCGCGATCCTCGGTCCTGCCGACGTGTTGAAGGTGATCGACCAGGGTTCCGACGACACCACCAACGCAATCTCGATCCGCAAATTCTTCGCCAAGACCGCCGGCGTCGCCACCACCACGGCGACCGAAGATGCGACCGTGATCCAGACCCGCCACCGCATCCCCGAGACGGCGCTGAGCGAGAATCAGGTGCTGGTCTATCAGGTGCCGATTCCGGAGCCGCTGCGTTTCCTCGAGCCGCGCGAGACCGAGACGCGGCGCATGCACGCGCTCGCCGAATACGGCCTGATGCATGTGAAGCTCTATGAGGACATCGCCCGCTTCGGCCATATCGCCACCGCTTACGCCTATCCGGTCAAGGTCAACGCGCGCTACGTGATGGATCCGTCGCCGACGCCGAAGTTCGACAATCCCAAGATGGACAATTGTCCGGCGCTGCAATTGTTCGGTGCCGGCCGCGAGAAGCGCATCTATGCGATCCCGCCCTACACGAAAGTGGTGTCGCTCGATTTCGAGGACCACCCGTTCGAGCCCTACCGTTTCAACGCGCCCTGCGCGCTGTGCGGCGCGGAGAACTCCTACCTCGACGAGATCGTCACCGACGACAAGGGTAGCCGCATGTTCGTCTGCTCCGACACCGACTATTGCGAGGGCCGCCAGGCCGCCGGCCACCACGGCAGCGAAAGTGCCGCGCCGTACAAGGAGAAGGCGCAAGGAGGCACAAATGGTTGATCAGGCCGCGCTCGAAAACGACCACCCGCTGCTGGTCGCGACCTCCCTCAGCAAATCCTTCGGTCGCATCGCGGCGTGCCGTGACGTCTCTTTTGCGCTCTATCCCGGCGAGGTGCTGGCGATCGTCGGCGAATCAGGTTCGGGCAAGTCGACGCTGCTGCAACTCCTGTCGGGCCAGCTCGCAGCGAGTGCCGGCCACGTTTCCTACCGCATGCGCGACGGCGTCGCCCGCGATCTTGCTACGCTCGGCGAAGCCGAGCGGCGTTTCCTGTATCGTACCGACTGGGGCTTCGTTCATCAGGATCCCGCCCAGGGCCTGCGCATGGCGGTCTCGGCCGGCGCCAATGTCGGCGAACGGCTGATGGCGGTGGGCTGGAATCACTATGGCCGGATCCGCGAGACCGCCTCCGACTGGCTCACGCGCGTCGAGATCGACACCGCGCGCATCGACGATGCACCGCGGACGTATTCCGGCGGCATGCGGCAGCGGCTCCAGATTGCGCGCAATCTCGTTACCGAGCCGCGGCTGGTGTTCATGGACGAGCCGACCGGCGGCCTCGACGTGTCCGTGCAGGCGCGCCTGCTCGACCTCCTGCGCAGCCTCGTCGCCGAGCTGAATCTTGCCGTCGTCATCGTCACCCACGATCTCGCGGTGGCGCGGCTGTTGTCGCACCGTGTGATGGTGATGAAGGGCGGTCGCGTCATCGAGACCGGTCTCACCGACCAGGTCCTCGACGATCCCCGCGAGCCCTATACGCAGCTCCTCGTCTCCTCGATTCTGCCGCCATGAACTTTACAATACGAGATTTCATATGACCGCTATGATCGACGTCACTGACGCCAAGAAGACCTTCACGATGCACCTGCAGGGTGGTATCGAACTGCCCGTTGTCAGCGGCGTGACCTTCCAGGTCAGTCCGGGCGAATGCGTCGTGCTCTCGGGCCCATCAGGCGCCGGCAAATCGTCGATCCTGAAGATGATCTTCGGCAATTACCGCTGCGATAGCGGGCGCATCGGCATCCGCCACCGCGGCGCGCTGATCGATCTTGCCTCTGCCGAGCCGCGCCAGGTCCTCAACGTCCGCCGCTCCACCATCGGCTATGTCAGCCAGTTCCTGCGCGCGGTGCCGCGCGTGGCCACCATCGACGTCGTCGCGGAGCCGCTGATCGTGAACGGCATGGCTCGCATTGATGCGCAGGCCCGCGCCGGCGAGTTGCTGCACCGCCTCAATATCCCCGAGCGGCTCTGGCAGCTTCCGCCCGCAACCTTCTCCGGCGGCGAGCAGCAGCGCGTCAACATCGCGCGCGGCTTCATCTCGGACCTGCCGATCCTGCTGCTGGACGAGCCGACCGCTTCGCTCGACGCCGCCAACCGCGCGGTGGTGGTCGAGCTGGTGTCCGAGAAGAAACGCCGGGGCACAGCCATGGTCGCCATTGTCCATGACGACGAAATCCGCCATCTGATTGCCGACCGTATCGTCGACGTCACCAGCTTCGCCGCCGCGGCCTGAGGGACATGGAAATGAACGTCAAGCCGAAGGACATTGTGATCGCCAACGCCAGGATCGTGCTGGCGGACCGGGTGATCGAGCAGGGCTGGCTCGCTCTTGCCGACGGACGCATCGCCGAGATCGGCGAGGGCAGGGCGCCTGCGGGTGCCGAGGATGCCGGCGGCGACCTCATCATGCCCGGCCTGATCGAGCTGCACACCGACCATCTCGAAGCGCATTACGTGCCGCGGCCAAAAGTTTTCTGGAATCCGGTCGCGGCCGTGATCTCCTATGACGGCCAGCTCGCGACTTCAGGCATCACCACCGTGTTCGACTCGCTCCGGGTCTGGCGCGAGGACGGCGCCGAGGAGGTCGACGGCCGCGCCGGCGTGCTCGCCGCCGCGATCACGACCGCGCGCGATGCCAGCCTGCTCCGCGCCGACCATTTCCTGCATTTGCGCTGCGAAATTCCGATGCCGAGCGTGGTCGAGGAGGCCAAGGAGCTGATCGACCGTCCCGACGTCAAGCTGATGTCGCTGATGGATCACACCCCCGGCCAGCGCCAGTTCCGCGACGAGGTCAAGCTGCGCGACTATTACCGCGGCAAGGGCGGCGGCAAGACCGATGCCGAGCTCGACGAGCTGTTCGCCAAGCGCTTCGAGTATCAGAAGAAATATGCAGCCGCGAACATGCGCGAGATCGTGTCTCTGGCGCATTCGCATAAGATTCCGCTGGCGAGCCACGATGACACCACCGAGGAGAACGTCGCCGACGCCGTGCGCGACCGTGTCTCCGTGGCAGAATTCCCGACCACGCTGGAGGCCGCGCGCGGCCTGCACGAGGCCGGCATCGACATCCTGATGGGCGCGCCGAACGTGGTGCGCGGCGGCTCGCACTCCGGCAACATCGCCGCGGTCGATCTTGCCCGTGAAGGCCTGCTCGATATCCTGTCGTCGGACTACATTCCGTCGAGCCTCCTGATGGGGGCGCTGCAATTGCCCGAGCATGTCCCCGCCATCGGCCTTCCCGCGGCGATCCGCACCGTGACCAAGGCGCCCGCCGAGGCGGTGGGCCTCACCGACCGCGGCGAGGTCGCGATCGGCAAGCGCGCCGACCTCATTCGTGTGCATGTCGCAGGCCAGGTCCCCGTAGTCCGCAGCGTCTGGCGCGAAGGAAGCCGCGTCGCATGAGCGAGACAGCGACCATGGCGGACGGGCAGGCCGGCGCGATCGGCCCCGGCCGGCTCGTGCTGGTTGTTGGCCCCAGCGGTGCCGGCAAGGACACGCTGCTGCGGCTGGCGCAGGCGGCCTGCGCTGACGATCATGACATTGTCTTTCCGCGCCGAATCGTGACGCGTGAATCCTCCGCCGACGAAGACAATGTCGCGCTCGGTCCCGACGAATTCCGCCGCGCCTGCGAGCATGGCGATTTCGCCGTGCATTGGGACGCGCACGGGCATTCCTATGCCCTGCCGCTAGACATCAACGACGATATCCGCGCCGGCCGCACGGTCGTCGCCAACGTTTCGCGCACGGTGATCGGCACGCTGCGCCAGACCTATGCTGACGTCGTGGTGGTCGCGATCACGGCACCTCCGGACGTGCTGGCCGCGCGGCTGGCCGCAAGGGCGCGGCAGAGCGACGGCAACATCGCCGAACGCCTCACCCGCAGCGTCGACGACAGGTCGGCGCAGGCGGATGTCACCATCCTCAATGCCGGGAGCGCGGAGTATCACGCCCGCCAGCTGGTGCGCGTGATCAGGAACGACGGCTGGCAGGATTAGCCGCCACAGCAGGGAGAACGGAATGTCGGTGATTGAAACGATCGAACAGCTGGAGGCCATCTACGGCGCCACCAACGACGCCTCGACCGTGAAAGTCGCCGACCACGTCACCCCGCTCTATCGGATCTTCATCGAGAAGGCGCCGTTCGCCGCGCTCGCCACCATCGGGCCCGAAGGCATCGACTGCTCGCCGCGAGGCGACATGCCCGGCTTCGTCCGGATCCACGATCCCAGGACGTTGATGCTGCCGGATCGCCGCGGCAACAACCGGGTCGATTCGCTGCGCAACATCGTGCGCGATCCCAGGGTGTCGCTGATGTTCCTGATTCCCGGCTCCGGCAACGCGGTTCGCGCCAACGGCCGCGCGCATCTCTCGGTCGATCCCGAGCTGCTGGCCTCGTTCAACGTCGAGGGCAAGGCGCCGCGCAGCGTCATGGTGATGAAGGTCGATGAGATCTACTTCCAGTGCGCCCGCGCTATCGTCCGCTCCGATCTCTGGAATCCCGACAAGCGCATCGATCCCAAGACGCTGCCCACGCCCGGCCAGATCCTCGCCGAGATGAGTGACAACAAGGTCGGCGGCGCGGAGTACGATCGCATCTGGCCGGAGCGTGCGGCGGCGACGATGTGGTGAGCTTTCTTACCCTCTCCCCCTTGTGGGAGAGGGTGGCTCGCCGCGAAGCGGCGAGACGGGTGAGGGGTATCTGTCGGCGATCAAGCCTCTCGCGCTCGGTCCGCCGATAGATACCCCTCATCCGGCGCTTCGCGCCACCTTCTCCCACAAGGGGAGAAGGGAGGAAGAGATCGTCGCCGCCCGAGATGAATCCGATTGCCATCGCGCGTCGCGAGAGAAGCGCTTCAGCGCAGCGCTGCCAAATATGGATAGCCATTTCATTGACCGATCGCGGCAATCGCTGGATATTTGCAGCATAGAAACTGCCCCTCGAGTCCAAGCCGCATCATGAGAACCGATCGCCAGCGCAATTCCACCGACATGCATGCTTGCATGACGCGGCGCTGTTTCTCGGCGGCGACGGGCGCCTGTTGTTGTTGCTGATCTCGTCCTAGCAACCTCCACGCCGCAAATTTGCAAGACAGGAGCGCCGGAGTCCGGCGAACGAGCAGTCATGTCCCAAGCCCAGTCCAACGCCTACATCATTGAGGTCCACGACCGTGCCGCCGGCATCGTCACAAGGGATGCCCGCGGCTTCCGCTTCTTCTCCTCCGAGCGCCTGTTCGACAGCCTCGAAGGCCGCCGGTTCGGCTCTGCCCGCGAGGCCGAGCGCGCGGTGCGCGCCGTGCTCTCCTCCCGGACGCAACGCGCCACTCCGCTTCTCTTCGCCTCCTGATCGCATCGAAAGGAACACGATATGCTGACGAGACGACACATCCTTGCAGCAACGCTGCTGCTCGCAACGGCGCTGGCGACGCCCGCCCACGCCGAGGACAAGCCGGCGGAAATCCGCATCGGCACGCAGAAGGGCGGTTTCTTCCCCGCCGTGCGCCAACGCCTGACGCTCGAAACCGCCTTCAAGCCGCTCGGCATCGAGATCAAGTGGATCGACTTCCAGTTCGGCCCGCCGCTGCTCGAGGCCATCAATGTCGGCAGCGTCGATTTCGGCTATGTCGGCGACTCCCCGCCGATCTTCGCCCAGGCTGGCGGCGCCAGGATCCGCTACGTCGCGGCCGTGAAATCCGACGGCAACACCCAGGCGATCATCGTGCCGAAGG
Source organism: Bradyrhizobium sp. MOS003 (assembly GCF_003020125.1). Taxonomy (GTDB): domain Bacteria; phylum Pseudomonadota; class Alphaproteobacteria; order Rhizobiales; family Xanthobacteraceae; genus Bradyrhizobium. The sequence goes on from NZ_PYFW01000001.1 coordinate 905,610, forward strand.
ATTCGCCGATCAAAACCCTGGCGGACCTCAAGGGCAAGCGCGTCGCCTTCGGCAAGGGATCGAGCGCGCATAATCTCCTCGTCGCCGCGCTCGAAAAGGCTGGCTTGGCATGGTCCGACATCACGCCGGCGCCGCTCGCGCCGGCCGATGCGACGGCGGCCTTCGTCAAGGGCTCGGTCGACGCCTGGTCGATCTGGGATCCCTATCTCGCGCTCGCCGAGCTGAAGGAGAATGCGCGCGTCATCGCCTTCGACAAGGACGTGCACAAGCCGAATGCCTTCTACATCGCGGGCAGCGATTTCGTGGATAAGTATCCTTCGATCGTTGCGAAACTCAACGCGACCTTTGCCGGCGAAGGTGTCTGGGCGGATGCGCATCATGAGGCGGTTGCCAAGGCCCAGGCCGAGGCCACCGGCGTCGACATCGAGGCTGTCAGACGCTTCGTCGCGCGCTCCAACTACAGGATCGTGCCTGTCGATGCCGAGGTGATCGCAAGCCAGCAGGCCGTCGCAGACCGCTTCGCAAAAATCGGTCTGATCCCCAAGCCGGTGAACGTCTCGGACATCGTCTTCAAATGGACACCGGGGTCTTGAGCGCTGATTTGGAGCCAGACGTCGTCATGCCCGGGCTTGTCCCGGGCATCCGCGTTCTTCGTGCCAGTCGGCCAAGACGTGGATGGCCGGGACAAGCCCGGCCACGACGAATGGAACACAGCCTCACCCCTTCAGCGCGGCCAGCAATTCATCCGGGCGCTCGGCCATGATCATGTGGCCGGCGCCCTTCACGATGACGGTCTTCGCATGCGGGATGGCGGCCGCGAGCGCCTTGCCTGCCTTCGCCGGCGTCATCATGTCCCTCTCGCCGAGAATGAGGGTGGTCGGCACCTTCACACCTGCGGCGGCGGTCAGCGCATTCGCATAGGCATTGCAGGCGGAGAGATCCCGGAACAGCACGCCCGGCTCGCAAGACTTCAGCACCGCCTGCGCACCGCCATGCATCCACAGGCCCGGGGCGAGGCTGCCGCCGAGTTCGGCGTTGAAGCCGAGGCCCCAGATCGAGACCATGTCGTTGGCATCCTGCGAATTGGCCTCGGCCGCCTTCAGCAGATCCGGGCCGACCGTCATCGTCGCGGCGGTGCCGATCAGGCTCAGCGCGGAAACCTTGTCCGGATGCCGCGCCGCCGTCTCCAGCGAGATCAGCGATCCCATGGAATGGCCGATCAGATGCGCCTTTGCGGTGCCTGCCGCGTCGAGTAGCGCCGCGGTCCAGTCGGCCATCTCGGCGATCCTGCCGAGCGAAGGTCCGCTGGAGCGGCCGTGGCCGGGAAGATCCGGCGCCAGCACGCCAAACCCGTGATGGGAGAACCAGCGCGTGTGCAGCGCCCAGGTCGTATGGTCGAAGCCTGCGCCGTGAAGGAAGACGACCGCGGGTAGCGACTTGTCGAACTCGCGGCCGCCGGTTGCGACAAACACCTCAAGGCCGTTGACGGAGAGCTTCATGGTGTCAGACCTTCTGCGAGATGCGCAGCGCCTGCGCCAGATCGTCGATGATGTCGCTTGCCGTCTCGATGCCGACCGAGAGACGCACCAGCTCCTCGCCGATGCCGGCGGCCTTGAGCTGTTCGGCATCCATTTGCTGATGCGTGGTCGAAGCCGGGTGGATCACCAGCGTCTTGGCGTCGCCGACATTGGCGAGATGGCTGATCATGCGCAGGCTTTCGATGAACTTGCGGCCCGCGGGCCGCCCGCCCTTGATGCCGAAGGAGATGATCGAGCCGGCTCCGCGCGGCAAGAGCTGCTTGGCGAGCTGATAATCCGTGTGGGTCTCCAGCGAGGGATGCAGCACCCAGTCGACGGCCTTGTTGGACTGCAGCGCTTCCAGCACCAGGTGCGTGTTCTGCATGTGGCGGTCCATGCGCACGCCGAGCGTCTCGACGCCCTGCAGCAGCTGGAATGCGTTGGTCGGCGACAGGCAGGCACCGAAATCGCGCAGGCCCTCGGTGCGTGCGCGCATGATGAAGGCCGCAGTGCCGAACTGCTCGTCGAAGACGATGCCGTGATAGCCGCCATAGGGCTCGGTCAGCACGCCGAACTTGCCTGACGCGCGCCAGTCGAAGCGGCCGCCGTCGATGATCGCGCCGCCGATCGCGATGCCGTGGCCGCCGATCCATTTGGTCGCCGAATGCATGACGATGTCGGCGCCGAGTTCGATCGGCCGGCTGAGATAGGGCGTGGCAAAGGTGTTGTCGATCAAGAGCGGAATCTTCGCCTCATGTGCGACCGCCGCGACCTTGGGAATGTCGAGCACTTCGAGTCCGGGATTGCCGATGGTTTCGCCGATCACGAGCTTGGTGTTGGGCTTGATCGCCGAGCGCAACGCGTCGAGGTCGCGCGGCTTGACGAAGCTGGTGGTGATGCCGAAGCGCGGCAGCGTGTGCGCCAGCAGATTGATGGTGCCGCCATAGAGCGAGCTCGACGCCACGATGTGGTCGCCGGCGCTCAGCAGGGTCGCGATCGCAAGATGCAGCGCCGCCATGCCGCTCGCGGTGCAGATCGCGCCGACGCCGCCTTCGAGCGCGGCGAGCCGCTCTTCGAGCACGCCGGTGGTCGGGTTCGAGATGCGCGTATAGATGTGGCCGGCGCGCTCCAGGTTGAATAGCGCCGCGGCGTGATCGGAATCCTGGAACACATAGGACGTGGTCTGGTAGATCGGCACCGCGCGAGCCCCGGTCGCGGGATCCGGATGCTGGCCCGCATGCAGGCTCAGGGTCTCGAAGGCAGGCGGCTTTGGTGCGGGCATGCAGGGCCTCGTTGGTCGGTCGGTGCTGGGGGTGTTGTGCCATAAAATCGCGGGGGGCGTCAGCCCATTGACAGCACCGACGATGGTGCGCTCCCTCCCCCGCTTGCGGGCGAGGGTTGGGGAGAGGGGGTTTCCGCGTTCGGGGTGTTGAGAATTTGCCGAGTATGTCCCTGTGTCGCGAGAGCCCTCACCCGCCGCGCTCTGCGAGCGCGTCGGCCTCTCCCGCAAGCGGGAGAGTCGAAGAGCCGGCACTGTCCCCGCCTTAACCCCCGATCGCCTGCTCGATGATCTTGGCCTCCCGCAGCAATATCTCCGCGATCTCCTGCTCGCGGCGGGGGCCGAGCCTGGTTCGCACCGCCGAGACGGTGATGGCTGCGGCCGGTCGCCCGTCCGGGGTCTTGATCCAGGTCGAGATCGATTTCGTCCCCTGCACGAGGCCGATCTCCCTCAGGCCGTATCCCAACCGTCGCGCGGCGGTCACCTCGCCGATGACGGTCGCCACGTCGGTGTTGTAGGCCTCGAACCGCTTCTCGTTCGCTGCGACGATCTTTCGCGCCTCCGGCGCCGGCATCGCGGCGAGGATGGCGACGCCGGCACTGGAAACGCCGAGCGGCCGGCGCGCGCCGACCTCGATCGACAGCACCTGGATCGGATAGATTCCGATCCTGCGATCGATGCACAACGTGTCGTTGCCGGTGCGCACGGTCAGGAACAGCGTGTCGCCGATTTCGGCGGAGGCGCGTTGCAGTGACGGATTGGCGGCGATCAGCAGCCGCGTCGGCCGCGGCCGTGCCAGCGCCAGTTCCGGCACCTGGTTGCCGATCGCGTAGCGGCCGGTCCGCTCGTGCCGCTCGACGATGCCTTCCTCGATCAGCACGTGGACGATGCGATGCACGGTGGGGCGGGTGAGGCCGGTTGCCTGCACGACCTCGGCCAATGGCACACCGGCCTCACGCCCTGCGGCGAGAATGCGCAGCACCGCGAGCGCGCGCCGGATCGCTTGCGCGCCCTGCCGCGGTTCAATCGCGTTGCGGGCGAATCTCGTCCTGTCCATAATATGGACAAGAACGCCACAATTCACTCGACAGGACAAGCGCGCATCTGGAGATTGCGCCCCAATCGAGTTGCCGTGCGCATCGCCGCACGCGACGTGAATCGGAAGCGCTGCCGGGAGGTTAACATGAGATTAATCGCAATTGCCATAGCCGCCATGACCGCGATCCTGTCGGGTCCTGCATCGGCCCAGCAATGGCCGGCCCGCAGCGTCAAGCTGATCGTGCCTTATCCGGCCGGCGGCAATGTCGACAGCGCCGCGCGCATCGTCGCCGACAAGCTTCAGGAAAAGCTCGGCCAGCCCTTCATCATCGAGAACAAGGCCGGCGCCGGCGGTATGATCGCGGGCGAAGCCTTCGCGAAGTCGGCGCCCGACGGCTACACGCTGTTCGTCGGCGCCAACGGCCCGGTGCTGTTCGCAACCGAGATCAACAAGCGCGAAGCCTATAACTGGAAGAAGGACTTCATGCCGATCTCGACGATCTCGATGACGCCGCTGGTGCTCGAGGTGCATCCGTCGGTGCAGGCCAACACGTTCAAGGAGTTCATGGACCTCGCCAAGCGCGAGCCCGGCAAGCTGACCATGGCCTCGCCCGGCCCCGGTACGACCAACCATCTGCTCAGCGAGCTGATGCAGGAGAATCTCGGCCTGCAATGGGTCACCGCGCACTATCGCGGCAACGCGCCGGCGATCAACGATCTGCTCGGCGCCCAGGTGCAGTTCGCATTCGACCAGCTCACGGTCAGCCTCCAGCACATCAAGGCCGGCCTGTTCCGCGCGCTCGCCGTCACCAGCCCGCACCGGCTGAAGTCGCTGCCTGACGTGCCGACCTTCGTCGAACTTGGCTACAAGGATTTCGACGGCCAGACCTTCACCGGCCTGTTCGCGCCGGCCGGCACGCCGGCGCCCGTCATCGACAAGCTCCACGAGACGCTGGCTGCGATCCTGAAGGATCCTGCCGTGGTCGACAAATTCGAGAAGCTCGGCGGCGAAGCCGTCGCGATGACGCCGGCCGAATTCAAGGCCTATCTCGAGCGCGAGGACGCCAAGTGGATTCCGGTGGTGCGCAAGGCCAACATCAGGGCGGATTGATCGATGCGGATCGATCCGACCGAGCTCGGCGCCGAGCGCATCTATCGCCTGATGACCGGCATCGTGGTGCCGCGTCCGATCGCCTGGGTGACGAGCCTGTCGCGAAGCGGCGTGCTCAACCTCGCCCCGTTCAGCGCCTTCACCTTCGTCTCGCAGAAGCCGCCGATGCTGGCCATCAGCGTCGGCCGCAAGGGCGCGGACTACAAGGACACTGCTCACAACATCCTCGATACCGAGGAATATGTGATTCACATCGCCGATACGCCGCTGATGCAGGCCTTGCACGACTCATCGGTCGAGCATCCGCCTGAGATCAGCGAGGTCGAGCATCTCGGGCTGGAGACGCTGCCCTGCGAGCGCATCAAGGTGGCGCGGCTTGCCGCGGCTCCCGTTGCGATGGAATGCCGCTTCAGGCAGTGCCTTGAATTCGGCGAGGCCAGGAGCCGGCTGATTGTCGGCGAGGTCGTGATGTTCCATTTGCGCGACGGCCTCGTGAACGACGGCAAGGTGGAGACCAAAGCGCTCGACCCGATCGCGCGCATCGGCGGTCCCCGTTACGCCAGCCTCGGCGAGATCGTGACGCTCAACACCGTCTTCCAGACGCCCAAATCGAAAGACTGAGCGCGCCGCCCGCCGCGCTGCCCGACACAAATTGGAGAACGACCATGCGACTGCTGAGCTATCTCGTAGACGGAGAGCCGCGCTACGGCGCGGCTGTCGAAACCGGTGTGGTCGATCTGACCCGGCGCATCGGCCGCGACTTCTCCGACGTGAAGGCGCTGATCGCGGCCAACGCGCTGTCCGATGCGCAGGAAGCGATCGCGGGCGCGAAGCCGGACTATGCGATCGACGATCTCGTCCTGTTGCCGCCGGTGCTGGCGCCGGAGAAGCTGTGGTGCATCGGCGTCAACTACGCCGAGCGCAACGCCGAATACAAGGACAGTTCGGACCTGCCCAAATATCCGAGCCTGTTCGTGCGCAGCATGTCGTCGATGACGGGATCCGGCCAGCCGATCGAGAAGCCGAAGGTTTCGGAGCAGCTGGACTATGAAGGCGAGCTCGTCATCGTGATCGGGCAGGGCGGCCGTCATATCCCGCGCGAAAAGGCATGGTCGCACATCTTCGGCATGACCTTGTGCAACGAGGGTACCATTCGCGACTGGCTGCGTCACGGCAAGTTCAACGTCACGCAAGGCAAGAATTTCGATCGCTCCGGCAGCATCGGTCCGTGGATCGTCACGTCGGACGAACTCGACCCGCGCGGTCCTCATGACATCATCACCCGCGTCAACGGTGAGGTGCGGCAGCAGGACACGACCGAGCGTCTGATGTTCCCGTTCGATTTCATCATCTCCTATCTCTCCACCTTCGCCACGCTCAAGCCGGGCGACATGATCGTGACCGGGACGCCGACGGGCGCCGGCGCGCGCTTCGATCCGCCGCGCTGGCTGAAGGTCGGGGATGTCGTCGAGGTCGAGTCCAGCCGCATCGGTGTGCTGCGCAACACCGTCGCGGCGGAGAGCTAGACCATGCTTGATGCCGCCACGATCGAAAGCCTTGCCGCGCGTCTGGACGAGGCCGAGCGGACCAAGACGTTGATTCCGATGTTCACGAAGGAGTATCCCGATTTCGCGATCGAGGATGCCTACGCCGTCCAGCGCGCCTGGACTAGGCTGCAGCTCGATCGCGGTCGTGTCATCAAGGGCCATAAGATCGGCCTGACCTCGAAGGCGATGCAGAGCGCGGTTGGCATCAACGAGCCAGACTACGGCGTGCTGTTCGCTGACATGTTCTATGCCGACGCCACGCCCATCCCGTTCGACCGCTTCCACGCGCCGCGCATCGAGGTCGAGCTCGCCTTCGTGCTGAAGGCGCCGCTGCGCGGGCCCGACTGCACCATCTTCGATGTGCTCAACGCCACCGACTACGTCACGCCCGCGCTGGAGATCCTGGAGACGCGCATGCACCGCGTCGACCCTGAAACGGGCAAGACGCGCAAGGTCATGGACACCATCTCGGACAACGCCGCCAACGCCGCGCTGGTGCTCGGCGGCCGGCCGTTCCGCCCGATGGATGCGGATCTGCGCTGGATCGGCGCGCTGCTGTTCCGAAACGGCGAGGTCGAGGAAACCGGGCTTGCCGCCGGCGTGCTCAATCATCCCGCCAATGGCATCGCCTGGCTCGCCAACCGCCTCGCGCCGCATGACGAGCATCTCAAAGCCGGCGAGGTGGTGTTGGCGGGATCGTTCACGCGGCCGGTCGACATCCGCCGCGGCGATACCTTTCATGCCGATTATGGCGCCTTCGGCTCGGTGTCGTGCCAGTTCGTCTGAACCAACAAACAGGGAGCGCACCATGAGTAGCCAGTCGCGGCGCAAGAGCATCCACATCGGCGGTTTCAAGCACGTCAATCCGATTCCGAACGCCTGCCGCATCGGCAATCTCGTGATGTCGGGCGTCATCCTCGGCCGCGATCCGGCGACCAATGCGATGCCGGAGAGCCTCGACGCCCAATGCGCCAACATGTTCGCGCACATGAAGGCGACGGTGGAAGCCGCCGGCGGCACCACCGACGACATCATCAAGATGACGGTGTGGCTGAAGGACCGCGGCAATCGCGGTCCCATCAATGTCGAGTGGCTGAAGATGTTTCCGGACGAGCATTCCCGGCCCGCGCGCCATGCGCTGCCGATGGACAACATGGACGGCGGCGCGCTGGTGCAGTGCGACTTCACCGCCGTGATCGACTGAAGGAGCGTAACCATGCCGACCTATCTGCCGTTCGATCCCAATCCGCGCCGCCCGGTCAAGACGCCGCCGCCCAAAACCGTCGACAGCCAGTTTCACGTGCTGGGTCCGATCGAGAATTATCCCGAGCGTCCCGGCGCCGCCTACCGGATGCCGACCGCGACCTGGGAAGCGGCCTTGCGCATGCACAAGACGCTCGGCATCGAGCGCGGCATCATCGTGCAGACCACGACTTACGGCGCCGACCACGCCGTCGTGCTCGACGGTCTCGCCGCGATGGGCCCGAACTATCGCGGCTGCGCCAACGCGCTGGTGTTCGCGGAGGCGAACGACGCCTATCTGGCCAGGCTGCATGACGCCGGCGTGCGCGGCGCACGCTTCAGCTTCCGCCAGGAGCTCGGCGCGGTGCTGTCGGATGCCGATTTCGTCCGCGCTATCGCCCGGATTCGCGAGCTCGGCTGGTACGTCAAGATCCAGCCGGAGAAAGACGGCATCATGTCGAGCGTCGCCAAATACGAGAATCTCGACGTTCCCGTGCTGATCGACCACATGGCGCGGCCTGATCCCGAGGCCGGCAAGAACGATCCGAACCTGCGCAAGATGCTCGAGTTGCTCGCCAAAGGCAATTTCTGGGTGATGCTGTCGCTCGGCGAAAAGACCTCGAAGACGGGCGCGCCCTACGAAGACGTGATCCCGATCGCGCGCGCCTATATCGAAGCGGCCGTCGACCGCTGCGTCTGGGCCAGCGACTGGCCGCATCCGGTCTCCGTCAAGCAGCCGCCGAACGACGCCGACCTGCTCGAGCTGATGTATCGCTATGTCGCGGACCAGGCCGAGCTGGAGAAGATCCTGGTGCACAATCCGGCAAAACTGTTCGGGTTTCCTGAATAGAAACGCGAGGCTCGCAACATACAAGGTGCGCCCCCCTCTCCCGCTTGCGGGAGAGGGTCGGGGAGAGGGCTTTCTCCTCTTGGGGATTCCTCCGCAAGTCTCGACAATCCCATTGCGGCGACAGCCCTCTCCCCAACCCTCCCCCGCACGCGGGGGAGGGAGCGACCATTATCGCCGCAACAATCGGGCTCGTTCACACCACCGGTTGCTTCGCCAACCGGTCCCGCACCCCGGCGGCGATCTCGAACGAGCGCAGCCGCGCGGTGTGGTCGTAGATCTGTCCCGTCGTCATCAGCTCGTCCGCGCCGGTATCAGCGATCAGCGCCTTCAGCTTCTGCTCGACCACCTCAGGCGAGCCGACCGCGGAGCATGACAGCGACTGGCCGACCATGGCCTTCTCCGCCGGCGACCACAGCGCGTCCATGTCGTTGACCGGCGGCGGCAGCGGGCCCGGCGTGCCGCGGCGTAGATTGATGAACTGCTGCTGCAGCGAGGAGAACATCCGCTGCGCCTCCGCGTCGCTGTCGGCGGCGAAGACGTTGACGCCGACCATCGCATAGGGCTTGTCGAGTTGCGCCGAGGGCTCGAAGCGCGCGCGATATTCGCGCAGCGCCGGCATCATCATCTGCGGCGCGAAATGCGAGGCGAACGCGAAGGGCAGGCCGAGCATGCCTGCGAGCTGCGCGCCAAAGGTGCTCGATCCCAGGATCCACAGCGGCACCTTCGTTCCCATGCCGGGCACGGCGCGGATCGTCTGGTTCGGCTGCACGTCGCCTAGCAAAGCCTGCAATTCCAGCACATCCTGCGGGAAATTCTCGGAACTGGTGGCAAGGTCGCGCCGCAGCGCCCGTGCGGTGAACTGGTCGGTACCCGGCGCCCGCCCGAGCCCGAGATCGATCCGCCCGGGATAGAGCGAGGCCAGCGTGCCGAACTGCTCGGCGATGACCAGCGGCGAATGGTTCGGCAGCATGATCCCGCCGGAGCCGACGCGGATCGTCGTCGTTCCGCCCGCGATGTGCCCGATCACCACGGACGTCGCAGCACTCGCGATGCCCGTCATGTTGTGATGCTCGGCCAGCCAGAACCGCTTGAAGCCCCAGCCTTCCGCGTGCCGGGCGAGATCGAGCGAATTGCGGAACGCCTGCGCCGCATCGCCGCCTTGGCGGATGGGCGCGAGGTCGAGCACGGAGAAGGGGATCATGGGCGGGTACCGGCGGAAAGGGGTGTGCCGCCACATGTAATGTCCGCGCGCGGGATGGGTAGAGCACTTTGTCATGCCATCGAACGACGCTTCGATAGCGGCCACATCGCTTGCTCCTCCAGGACGCCGTCCGAGCGGCCCGAACTCCGTTCACAACACTGTTATTGCGACCTGTGGCGCCCGTGGCGTCAGCTGGGCGTTTCCTGCCCATTGTTGTAGTCTTGCGCCGACATGACACGGCGGACTCGTGTCCCAATGCGGTCGGGCACAATCGCAGCCGACGCCGGGAGGAAACCACATGACCATGGTCGTACTCAACCGCCGCAACCTGCTGGTCGCCGGCGGTTCCGTCCTGACAACCGGCGTTCTGGCAACCAGCATGCCGGGCCTGCTGCTTCCGGCCCGCGCGGAAGGCGTCGCGCCGACCGAGTCGATGTCGGGTGGCGCGAACAATTACCGCAAGGGTGCCGCGGTCGTGGATCGCATCGGCAAGGGCGGCTTCTGGATGAGCGGCACCGTGCGCCGCGCCGGCGACGGCGTTCCGCTCGCCGGCCAGCGTATCCAGATCTGGGCGCACACGGTCGAGGGCCAGGAACACGAACCGCAGAGCCACGGCGCCACGCTCACCGACAAGGACGGCAAGTTCCGGCTGGAGATGCCGCAGATCATTCCGATCTTCGGCCAGCCGCACGGCCACCTCGCCTATGACAGCGGCGAGTTCAAAACCGTGTTCCTGCGGCCGGTGATGCGGAGCGCCAAGGAAACCAGCCTCGAGGCGCATTTCGTCCTTCAGCCGGCCTGATCGGGCCGGCGAATGACGGGTTGGAGATCGGCGCGGGTGATCCTGATCTGGGTTGCCATTGCCTTGGCTATCGGCGTGCCGGTCGCACTGGCTGCGACAAGCGAACAGCTCGCATGGCGCGGGCCGGTCTACATCCTCGCCGGCTTCGCCGGGATCGTCGCGCTCGGTCTCGTGCTGGTGCAACCCCTGTTGATCGGTGGATATCTGCCGCCATTGTCGGCTTATCGCGGACGGCGTGCCCATCACTGGATCGGCGGCGCGCTGGTGCTGGCCGTGGTGATCCACGTTGCCGGGCTCTGGATCACCAGCCCGCCCGACATGATCGACGCCCTGACCTATGCGTCGCCGACGCCGTTCTCGCCCTTTGGCGTGACCGCGATGTGGGCGATCTTCATTGTTGCGCTGCTGGCGTCCCTGCGCCGGCGGTTGGAGCTGAGGCCGCGAACCTGGCGCTTCATTCACATGCCGCTGGCGATCGTCATCGTCGTGGGCAGCGTGGTCCATTGCCTCTTGATTGAAGGAACGATGGAAACGATGTCGAAAGTGGCGTTGTGCGTCTTGGTCCTCGCGGCAACTGCGAAGGTCATGATCGACCTGCAGGTGTGGCGAAAGCGCAGGACGCTACGCGGTGAGAGTGGCGCGAGGCAGTGAAGCCGCGCCGAAGTCGTAGCCCGGATGAACCGAAGCGCAATCCGGGCTACGCCATCTCGTGAGGTGAACGTCTCTCAACGCGTCATTGCGAGGAGCTCTTGCGACGAAGCAATCCAGGGTGTCTCTGCGGAAAGATTCTGGATTGCTTCGCTCCGCTCGCAATGACGGCGGGTACGTTGCTCCGCTTGCTGCGATCCGCTTCGCGGCGTAACGTCGCGCAATGACCGTGACGGCCCCCGATCTGAAAGCGTTCCTGCTCGGCACGCCGTTTTTCGGCGGTCTGCCGCAGCCGAGCCTCGACCTCCTGATGTCCATGCTGGTCGAGCGCAGCTTCGCGGCCGGCAGCACCGTCGTGTCGGAAGGCGAGCCGGGCCGCTCGATGTTCATCGTCAAATCCGGCCGCCTCGCGGTGAGCAAGCGGACGAAGGCGGGCCGTGTCATCCCGATTTCCGTGCTGCAGCCCGGTGACTTCTTCGGCGAGATGACGCTGATCGAAATGCAGAACCGCTCAGCCACCGTGGTCGCGGAAGGTCCGACAGTGCTGTACGAGCTGACCGCGCAAAATCTCTACGCCTGCTACAAGGCCGACATCCACGCCTATGTGATCGTGCTTCAGAACATCAACCGCGAGCTGTGTCGCCGGCTGCGCCGGGCGGACGATCGGTTCGCGAGGCGCGCGGCGGATAACGACAATTGATCATGCATAGGATGGGGATGACGGAGGTCTCTCAACTCGTCATTGCGAGGAGCTCTTGCGACGAAGCAATCCAGACTCTGTCCGCGGAAAGATCCTGGATTGTTTCGCTACGCTCGCAATGACGGAGGGCGCCGTGCGCTTGCGGACAAGCCGCCCAACCCGCGAGCCCGCGCCCTGATACGGCTACAGCAACGCCATCGAATGCAGGGAGTTTCTGTGAAAACCGAAGGCGACAATGCCGGAGAGAAGCAGCGCAGTCCCGGTCGCGATCAAGAAAAACGCAAACACTATTTAAAGCCCCTGGTCTTCGTCACGAATGACGAAGACCATAATAGATAAAACTTTACCGACAATCGAAAGGAAGGATTAACCTTACCAGCGCGGCCCGTCGGGCAAAACACCTCAACCCCGTCAAGCCTCCGTCGCAAAAATATTCCGCTTTACCGAAATTCGGAATTGCGGCATATTTCCGCCATCCCGGCCCGAGGAGAGGGGCGATCGTACGTCGCAACGAACGTGGGCCGGGGTGCGGTGGACGCGGCTGCGTCGGGCACGGCAAGGCGGGACCAGGGCGGGTGATCCCCGTGAGGTCCTTCTCCGTGTGACGAGCGGCGCTGTCACGTACGGCTAAACCACGTGGTCCTGGCTGTCGTTGCTACAGCCAAGCCTTCGCGAAGATGCATCGGCCAACCGGACGCGGTGCATCGGTTTTCGCGAGGTGACGGAGGCCAGAAGGAATTCGGCTCCGGGGAGAGCGGGCATAGGCCGTCAACCCATCGCGCAGGGAAGGCCGGGTGTTTTGCGGCCCACCTGTCGTCCGCCCGCGCATTTGCGTGTGCAAATTCTTCGCGCAGCGGGTCATGGGTGCCAGCCGGCACCCGGTCTTCCCTGCGCCCTCTTCACAAGAGAGGGCGAAAGAGGAGAGAAAAACTCGGGCGTTTCAAGCCGCGAGAACGCCGCTTCATGTGTGAATTCAGAAATGACTGAAGCGTCGCGCCTCGGCGACGTCGCTTGGGCATCACTTGCGGGCGGCGATCGCCGTCAGCTCCAGCCTGACGCCCGGGCCGAGATCCGCAACGCCCACGGCCGCACGCGCCGGCAGATGGTTCGCGGTGAAATAGCGCTTCCACACCTCGTTGAACGCCGCCTTGTCGGCGAGATCAGCCATGAAGATCGTCACCTGCAGAACGCAGGAGAGATCGGAGCCGGCGCCATCGAGCAGTGTCTTCAACTGGCGCAGCACATCGTGTGCCTGGCCCGCCATATCGAGCCCCGCATCCTCAGGGACGATGCCGCCGAGATAGAGCACGCCGTTGTGCTCGACGATCTCGTGGAGCAGTCCTTCATAGGGCAGGGAACGGGTGATCACGATCGCATCCATGGGTGTTGCGGGCACGCTAAAGGGAGGGCTCGCTTCGATGGGGAAAATGGTGCTGCCAGACAGGATTGAACTGTCGACCTCTCCATTACCAATGGAGTGCTCTACCACTGAGCTACGGCAGCATGTGCTGGTGAAGAATCGGGCGCCCGAAGGGGGCGCTACCAAGCGGGGCGATATCTGCCACAAGCCCCCCTCCTGTGCAAGCTTGCTAGGCCGTTCAAACCGAGAAAATCGGGCCGATATCGAGGCCAAAATGCCCGTTTCGGCGCGAAACCGCCGCCTTTCCGGCGATTCGGGCTCCGATATCCCCGCCAACTGGTCAGTTGCTCCAGGCATCGGATTCGATCCATTTCGCGTTTCGCACGAATGGATCGCGCTCGCCTCTTGAGCTGTCGCCATTCGGTGGCATCCTGCCGCCGACCGATATGATGGACCCGTGATGGCCGACGACACCGACAAGAGCACGACCCAGGCGAGGACGTCCCGGGACGACCGCCTGAAATCGGCGCTGCGCGAAAACCTCAAGCGGCGCAAGCTGCAGGCGCGCGAACGCGCCGCGGGCACGGAGCCCTCGCAGAATGAGGATGGTTCCCTAAATGAGGGGGCCGCCGGGAAAGCCGGCACCTAGAATTTTGGAATGAGCGAGAATGACGATGGGGCAGGACGGACGGCAACCAAATGACGGTCAGGCGCTGATGTCGCGCTTCATCCGCCCCGAGCAGACCTTTCCGACGCTGACGCCCGCCGAGATCGAGCGCATCAGGCATTTCGGCGAAGTCCGCAGCTACGCAGACGGCGAGTTCCTGTTCGAGACCGGAAAGCCCGGGCCCGGCATGTTCGTGGTGCTGAAGGGCCATGTCGCCATCACCCAGCGCGATGGTCTCGGTCACGTCACCCCTGTCATCGACCAGGGACCGGGGCAGTTTCTGGCCGAGCTCAGCCAGCTCTCGGGACAGCCGGCGCTGGTCGACGGCCGCGCCGAGGGCGACGTCGAGACGCTGCTGTTGCCGCCGGAGCGGTTGCGTGCGCTGCTGGTCGCCGAGGCGGAACTCGGCGAGCGCATCATGCGCGCGCTGATCCTGCGCCGGGTCAATCTGATCCAGGACGGCATGGGCGGTCCGGTGCTGATCGGTCCGTCGAATTCCGCCGGCGTGGTGCGGCTGCAGGGTTTCCTCACCCGCAACGGCCAGCCGCATCATCTGCTCGATCCCGCACGGGATCGAGACGCCGCTGAGGTCATCGCGCGCTATTCACCGAAGCCGGAAGACTGGCCGCTGGTAGTTGCCGCCAACGGTGCCGTGCTGCGCAATCCCAACGAGACCGAGCTTGCCCGCGCCATCGGCATGATCGGCGGCGCCAAGGACGATCGCGTCTACGACGTTGCCGTCGTCGGCTGCGGCCCGGCCGGGCTCGCCACCGCCGTGTACGCAGCGTCGGAAGGATTGTCCGTTGCCGTGCTCGACATCCGCGCCTTCGGCGGCCAGGCCGGCGCCAGCGCACGCATCGAGAACTATCTGGGATTTCCGACCGGCATTTCCGGCCAGGCCCTGACCGCGCGCGCCTTCACCCAGGCGCAGAAGTTCGGCGCCGACATCATGATTCCCGTGACGGTGAAGTCGCTCGACTGCACGCGGCATGATGGAGCGTTCGCGGTGGCGATCGACGGCAGCAACCCCTTGCGTTCGCGTTCGGTCGTGGTCGCCAGCGGCGCGCGCTATCGCCGGCCGGAAATCGCGAACCTCGACAAGTTCGAAGGACGCGGCGTCTGGTACTGGGCGTCTCCCGTCGAGGCGAAGCTGTGTGCCGGCGAGGAGGTCGCGCTGGTCGGTGCCGGCAACTCGGCGGGGCAGGCGGCCGTGTTCCTGTCGGGTCACGCCAAGAAAGTCCTGATGATCATCCGCGGCGGTGGCTTGGGGGCCAGCATGTCGCGCTATCTCATCGAGCGCATCGAAGCGACGCCGAACATCGAATTGATGTTCAACACCGAGATCACGGCGCTCGAGGGCGACGAGGCCGCGCAGTTGCGGCGCATCCGCTGGAAGAGCCGGCTGTCCGATGACGAGGATTCCGCCGACATCCGCAATCTCTTTCTGTTCGTCGGCGCCGATCCCGCCACCTCCTGGCTCGACGGCTGCGGCGTGACGCTCGATCGCGGCGGCTTCGTCGTGACCGGCGCGCAGTCCGAGCAAAACCAGGGCAGGCTGGTGGCGCCGCTCGAGACCTCCGTGCCCGGCGTCTACGCCGTCGGCGACGTCCGCTCCGGCTCGGTCAAGCGGGTCGGCGGCGCCATCGGCGAGGGCGCCCAGGTCGTGGCCTCCCTGCACGGCTATCTCGGCGACGCCGCAAAACCGGCGCTATAGCCGAGCAGAAGACAAGCAGTTGGCAAGACGAATGGGACTTGCCATCTTGCCGCGCCCCACAGACTATTGCCTCGTCGCGAGGCCAATCTCGTGCTGAAGAACAAAGATTCCCAAGGGAGGACTCAATGGCCGAACTCGTCGTGCTCTACAAGACGCCCAAGGATGCTGCCGCTTTCGACAAGCATTATGCCGAGACCCACATTCCACTCGCCAAGAAGCTTCCCGGCTTGAAGAAGTACGCGGTCAGCACGGGCGCGGTCGGCTCCCCCGCCGGGCCGTCGGGGATTCATCTCGTCGCCATTCTCACCTTCGACAGCGTGGGCGACATCCAGAAGGCCTTCGGCAGCGAAGCCGGCAAGGCGGCCGCAGGCGACGTGCCGAAATTCGCCAGCGGCGGCGCCGATCTGCTGATCTTCGACACCAAGGAAGTGTGAGGGGTCGATTCAACTTTCGTCGAAATCTGCTGTCGTTTGTGACAGCGGTGCAAAAAAATCAGCCATGCGCTTGTCGATTCGCACGATGGCGCATGGCTTCGCACCTGCATGTGACGACAACGCAGGTGGCAATCCCATGAGGGTCGTAATACTAATCTCCTGAATTTTAATGCCGGACGATAGGGAGACGATGTCATGGTCCTTGGCTTGAGCTTGCCCGCCTTCACGTTGGTCCATGTCGTCATCAGCCTGATCGGCATCGTCGCCGGTCTCGTCGTGATGTTCGGCCTGCTCGGCTCGAAGTCGATGCCGGGCCTGACCGCGATCTTCCTCGTTTTCACGATCCTGACCAGCGTCACCGGTTTCCTGTTTCCGTTCGAGAAGCTGCTGCCGTCGCACATCATCGGCATCATCTCGCTGGTGTTGCTCGCGATCGCCTGCTTCGCGCTGTACGGCATGAAGCTCACGGGCGTCTGGCGTCCGGTCTATATCGTGACCGCGATGATCTCGCTGTATTTCAATGTCTTCGTGCTGGTGATCCAGTCGTTCCTCAAGGTTCCGGCGCTTGCCGCACTCGCCCCCGCCGTGGCGCCGGCGCCGCCGTCGGGTCCGGTGTTCGCGGTGGTGCAGGGCGTCGTGCTGGTGTTCTTCGTCGTGCTCACCATCGGCGCCTGGCGCCGCTTCAAGCCCATGGCATTTGCCTGATTACACGATTCTCAACATCCCGGTCGATGCGAGGCGTCGCATTCGGGATCGCGCGCGATTACCTGCGCAACGTCGGCGCGTGCCTGTTCACGCGTAACGCAATCGAACTGCACTGAACAATCGAACTGCACTGAAAGAGAGCGATCATGCCCACCATCACCACCAAAGACGGCGTCGAGATCTTCTACAAGGATTGGGGCAGTGGCCAGCCGATCGTGTTCAGCCATGGCTGGCCGTTGTCGGCCGACGACTGGGACGGGCAGATGATATTCTTCGCCAACAACGGCTATCGCGTCATCGCCCATGACCGCCGCGGCCATGGCCGCTCGTCGCAGGTTTCCGACGGGCACGACATGGATCACTATGCCGACGATCTCGCGGCCGTCACCGCGCATCTCGACCTCAAGAACGCCATCCATGTCGGCCATTCCACCGGCGGCGGCGAAGTCGTGCACTACATCGCGCGCCATGGCGAGAGCCGGGTGGCGAAGGCGGCGATCCTCTCCGCGGTGCCGCCGCTGATGGTGCAGACCGCGGCCAATCCCGGCGGCCTGCCGAAGAGCGTGTTCGACGATCTGCAGAAGCAGCTCGCGGCCAGCCGCACCGGCTTCTACCGCGATCTCGCCTCCGGTCCGTTCTACGGCTACAACCGTCCCGGCGCCAAACCGTCGGAAGCGGTGATCCAGAACTGGTGGCGGCAGGGCATGATGGGCGGCGCCAAGGCGCATTACGACGGCGTCGTCGCGTTCTCGCAGACCGACTTCACCGAGGACCTCAAGAAGATCACGGTGCCCGTGCTGGTGATGCATGGCGACGACGACCAGATCGTGCCCTACGCCGATTCTGCGCCGCTGTCGGCCAAGCTGCTGAAGAAGGGCACGCTGAAGACCTACAAGGGTTTCCCCCACGGCATGCCGACCACGCACGCCGAAACCATCAACGCCGACCTGCTGGCGTTCTTCAAGGAGTAAGGCGCCTTACGTCAAGATCGCCCTGATCGCACGGAAACGCCGGCCGGTGTATCCTTGCGGCAGGGCGGTCGCCACATGAGCGGCGATGCCCTGGGGGACATCCCGATGCGAGTCATCATCTTCGGCGCGACCGGCATGGTCGGGCAGGGCGTCTTGCGCGAATGCTTGGTTGATGCCGGCATCGACCAAGTGCTGGTGATCGGCCGCAGCCCGACCGGCGTGCGCAACGCCAAGCTCACCGAGATCATCCACGGCAATTTCCTGGATTATTCGGCGATCGAAGCCCGGCTCGCCGGCTTCGATGCCTGCTTCTTCTGCCTCGGCGTGTCCTCGATCGGCATGAGCGAAGAGCGCTACCGCCATCTCACCTATGACCTCACGCTCGCGGCTGCGACGACGCTGGCGCGGCTCAACCCGCAGATGGTGTTCACCTATGTCACCGGCGCCGGCACCGATTCCAGCGAGCAGGGATCGCGGATGTGGGCGCGGATCAAGGGCAAGACCGAGAACGACCTGCTCAAGCTGCCGTTCAGGGCTGCCTACATGTTCCGGCCCGGCGCGATCCAGCCGCTGCACGGCGCCCGGTCCAGGACCACCTGGGTGCAGGCCGTCTATGCCGCAACCGCGCCGCTGTGGCCGGTGCTGCGCCGGATCTCGCCGCGGCTGGTCACCTCGACCGAGCAGATCGGCCGCGCCATGATCCGGGTCGCCCGAGAGGGGTATCCGCGGAAGGTGCTGGAGATGGCGGATATCAATAGCCTCTAGCCAGCCGGCCCGTTAGTTTGAGCGGAAATTTCGGCGCCGGTCCGCGTTGAGCCCCGTCCATTCCGAAGGAGAAGCGTCGGCGATGTCGCCCCAGCTCAAACTGATCGCCCTCGACGCCGACGATCTCGCCGTGATCTCGACCCATGTCCAGGATGCCCGGGTCCAGGTCTCCGACATCATCTGGCGGCAGAGCGAGAAGCGGCTCGTGATCGGCATGAGCCGGCTGGACTGGGAGCAGACGCTGGAGGGCGAGGCCGAGCCGCGCCGGCTCGTCTCTGCGCTCCGCTTCGACCGCGTCCTCGCCTGCAAGGCGCGCAACATCGACCTCGCTGCGCCCGAGAAGACCATGGACCTCGTCGGCATCGAGTTTCACCCGAGGGACGGCCGCGAGGCGGAGCCCGGCGGCAGCGCCCTGCTGTTGTTCGCGGAAGGCGGCGCCGTCAGGCTCGACGTCGAATGCCTGGAATGCGAGCTGACGGACCTCGGGGACGACACGCTGGGGGCGGGGCTCGAGATCGAGGGGGAGCTGTGAAGCCCCCGGTATACCAGCCGCACCGGCTCAGGCCCGCGCCGGAACGGCGGCTTGCGAGGGTTGACGCCGCTTCCCCGTCGCGCCATTGAGCAGGGGACCTGGTGCGCCAATCGCCCCAAGACCAGCCAGAAGCCAAGCCAGACATGCCCGTTCGCCTCGACCGCAGCAGCGCCGATTTTGACCAGCGATTCGCGGCCTTCCTCGCCGCCAAGCGCGAGGCCTCGGCCGACGTCGAGGCCGCCGCGCGCGCCATCGTCGACGACGTGGCAAAGCGGGGCGATGCCGCGCTGCTCGAGGCCACCGCCAAGTTCGACCGCCTGAAGCTGGAGGCATCCGGCCTGCGCGTCACCGCTGATGAGATCGAGGCGGCGACCAAGGCCTGCGATGCCGCGACGCTCGATGCGCTCAAGCTCGCGCGGGACCGCATCGAGACCTATCACCGTCGGCAGTTGCCGCAGGACGAGCGCTTCACCGACCCGCTCGGCGTGGAGCTCGGCTGGCGCTACACCGCGATCGAATCCGCCGGCCTCTATGTGCCCGGCGGCACCGCCGCCTATCCGTCCTCGGTGCTGATGAACGCGGTGCCTGCAAGGGTCGCCGGTGTCTCGCGCCTGGTGATGGTGGTGCCCTCGCCCGACGGCAAGCTCAATCCGCTGGTGCTGGCGGCGGCGCAGCTCGGCGGCGTCACCGAGATCTACCGCGTCGGCGGCGCGCAGGCCGTGGCGGCGCTGGCGCACGGCACCGCGACGATCGCGCCGGTCGCCAAGATCGTCGGCCCCGGCAACGCCTATGTCGCCGCCGCCAAGCGGCTGGTGTTCGGCAAGGTCGGCATCGACATGATCGCAGGTCCCTCCGAGGTGCTGGTGATCGCCGACGACACCGGCAATGCCGACTGGATCGCCGCCGATCTCCTGGCGCAGGCCGAGCATGATGCCAGCGCGCAATCGATCCTGATCACCGATTCCACGCGCCTTGCCGCCGACGTCGAGAAGGCGGTCGAGGCCCAGTTGAAGACACTGCCGCGCGCCGCAATCGCAGGCAGCTCCTGGGCCGATTTCGGCGCCATCATCATGGTCAAGAACCTCACCGAGGCCATTCCGCTCGCGGACGCGATCGCTGCCGAGCATCTCGAGATCATGACCGTGGATCCCGACGCGCTGGCAGCGAAGATCCGCAATGCCGGCGCGGTGTTCCTCGGGCCCCATACGCCGGAGGCGATCGGCGACTATGTCGGCGGCTCCAACCACGTGCTGCCGACGGCGCGCTCGGCGCGGTTCTCCTCAGGGCTGTCGGTGCACGACTTCATCAAGCGCACCTCGATCCTGAAATGCGGCCCGGATCAGCTGCGTGCGCTCGGACCTGCCGCGATGACGCTCGGCAAGGCCGAGGGGCTGGACGCCCATTCGCGTTCGATTGGATTGCGCCTCAATCTGTCATGACAGAGCTGCCTGAACAGGACGACTCCAGCAATCGCATCGTCGGGGTCACGCTCGACGAGGACTCGATCGGCCGTTCCGGGCCCGACATCGAGCATGAGCGCGCGATCGCGATCTACGACCTGATCGAGCAGAACCTGTTCGCGCCCGACGGCGCCGAGGGCAAGGGGCCGTTCACGCTGCATATCGGCATCACCGGCAACCGCCTGATGTTCGACATCCGCCGCGAGGACGGCACGCCCGTGGTCGCGCATCTGTTGTCGCTGACGCCGTTTCGGCGGATCGTGAAGGACTATTTCATGATCTGCGACAGCTATTACCAGGCGATCCGCACCGCGACTCCCGACAAGATCGAGGCCATCGACATGGGCCGCCGCGGCATCCATGACGAGGGATCGCGCACGCTGCAGGAGCGGCTGAAGGGCAAGGTGCGGGTCGACTTCGAGACATCGCGCCGGCTGTTCACGCTCATCACCGTCCTTCATTGGAAAGGATAATCGCGGATGGCTGCGCCTCCACGCGCAAGCAATCCGCAGTCCGTGCTATTCGCCTGCGCGATGAACAGCGTGCGCTCGCCGATGGCCGAGAGCCTGCTGCTGCACATGTTTCCCCAAGGGCTCTACGTGAAGTCGGCGGGAGCGCGGAAGGGCGAGCTCGATCCCTTCGCGGTGTCCGTGATGGCCGAGCTCGGCCAGGACATCTCCGCCCACAAGCCGCAGACCTTCGAGGAGCTGGAGGATTGGGAGGGGTTGAATTTCGACCTCATCATCACGCTCTCGCCGGAGGCGCACCACAAGGCGCTGGAGCTGACGCGGACGCTCGCGGCCGACGTCGAATACTGGCCGACGCAGGATCCCACCACCATCGAGGGCAGCCGCGATCAGAAGCTCGCCGCCTATCGCGACGTCTGCGACCAGCTGTCGATGCGTATCCGCAAGCGGTTCTCCAAGACAGGAGCGGCCAGCGGGTAGCGCGTGCCCCGGACGCAGCGCGGCGTGTAACGATGCGCTGCAGAACCGGGGCCCATCTCACGGCAGGTGCAAGCTCATGGGTCCCGGCTCAGCGCCGCGTCATTTCATGCCGCGCCGCGTCCGGGACACGAGACCTCCGTAACACCGCCGTCACAGACCACGGGCACATGCTGTTAGAAACCTCGAATCACCAAACCTGGGGTTCCCGGGTTGTGAAATCAGCCCCCTTCCGATAGGTTCCGCGCGCAATTCACCCCCTGCTCATCCCCCAAATCACCTGATGCTTGGCCGCCCCAAATTCGTACTTGCCTCCGGTTCGCCGCGGCGCCTGTCGCTGCTCAACCAGGCCGGCATCGAGCCGGACGCGCTCCGGCCGGCCGACGTCGACGAGACGCCGAAGCGGGGCGAGCTGCCGCGCGCCTGCGCTAACCGGCTCGCGCGGGCCAAGGCCGATGCGGCGCTGAAATCGGTGCAGCTCGACGACGAGCTGCGCGGCGCCTTCATCCTCGCCGCCGATACGGTGGTGGCGGTCGGCCGTCGCATCCTGCCCAAGGCCAATCTCGTGGACGAAGCCGCGCAGTGCCTGCGCCTGCTGTCGGGCCGCAACCACCGCGTCTACACCGCGATCACCCTGGTGACGCCGCGCGAGGCATTCCGCCAGCGCCTGGTCGAGACCCGCGTCCGCTTCAAGCGCCTCTCGGAGGACGACATCCAGGCCTATATCGGCTCCGGCGAATGGCGCGGCAAAGCCGGCGGCTATGCCGTGCAGGGCATCGCCGGCTCCTTCGTGGTGAAGATGGTGGGGTCCTACAGCAACGTCGTCGGCCTGCCGCTCTACGAGACCACCACGCTGCTCGGCGGCGAGGGCTTTCCGATCCGCTTCGGCTGGCTCAACGCCACCGCCATTTGAGCCGGCAAGCCGCGGCCCAACAAAATCGCGAAAACAATCCCATGCACAGTACAATGGCCTGGCGCGGCGTATGCGCCGCCCGCGGAACCCGTCGGCCGACAGGCTCTTGAGCCCTTTCACCCGTACAAGCTGCCGACATGATGGACGACAAGGTCAAAAAGCCCGCCAGCCCGCTCAAAACCTGCCCGATCTGCGGCAAGCCGCAGTCGGAAGCCACCCGCCCGTTCTGCTCCTCGCGCTGCCGCGACGTCGATTTGAACCGCTGGCTGAAAGGCTCCTACGTCATCCCCGGCCGCGACGACGAAGTCGATGATGTCGAATAAATAATAATATCAATGACTTGCCAGATCGCGCGCCGTGCCGCGCGCCAGCCGCCGCGGCTTGTGCACAGCCGGGCCGCGCCCGGCGAAGCCTCTTGGCGAAGCCGGGTGGACAGGCCGCCCGGAGCCCACTATAAACCGCCCGCTCGATGGGCTTTGGCCCCTCTCTTGGAGCACGCCCAGGTAGCTCAGTTGGTAGAGCATGCGACTGAAAATCGCAGTGTCGGTGGTTCGATTCCGCCCCTGGGCACCATCAGTCTCAGGTGACACCTTGAGCGCTTGAAGTTATCGCGTTTTGCCGGTGCATCGCTGCACGATACACCGCACTACTGCCCCTTCTAAACTTCCCTTACCTAACCACCATCAAGACCGGCATCCCCGGCTATCGCAGGCGTGTGCTAAAAAGCGTCAAGGACCCGGTGGGGCAGGGTGAAATCGTCAGTAGCTTCGAGAGTTCGGACCCCAAGGTCGTGAAGCTACGACATGATGAGCTCATGCCGGCGAGCATGCCGTGAGGTACACGTAGCTATCGCCGACGCGGTTCGGGGATTTCTGGTGAGATTGAGGGCGGCTGCGCCGGGAGCGCCCGATGCAGAGGCGAGCAGTGTCAGCTTCGCGGGGGTGGCTGCGGTGTAGGCTGCGGCGACGATGTAGTCGGAGGCTGTTGTTGCGGTGCAGTGACCGGCTGTTGATCGCCGCCACCGTGCGGGACACAAGTTCCCACATTACTCAACAACCGCTTGGCCTCAACATCACGGGCTTTCTTGTAGTCTCTGCGACGGTCGATCCTTGACGCAGCCATGCGGTCCCACGCCTCGAAGGCATCGGCATAGTGCTGTCGCATCTGCTCCTCAGCGGCGAGACAGTCGCTGAACTTGTCGAAGACCAGATCGGTGTTGACCGGCGATACGCCGTTTATCAGAACAACCAACATCCATTTCATAGTTTTCGCCTATGTTCTCACCGCGCTCATGGGGAACAACAAGGCATTGCCAAAGTTCCGAGCCACGAACCTCAGTTGCACACCTCTCTTGTGCGGCCAGCCATTGGGGAGGACTGATCGGAAACGGGCGCGGCCTCAACTCTGCATCCTTTGCCAACAGGACGGCAACCAGCAGAATTACAGAATAGTTGACCAGATGCCTGCGGTTTGCCGGATGGCGCGGTCTCGACCTGTCGCCGCTCCGCATCGCGCTTGCGCGACTCGTCGCGCGTAGCGACCGGTTTCTTGTCCTGAACCTTCTCGCATTCGTTATCATCATTGACGCGATAGCCAGCGCGACAAGCGATCTTCACACAAGCATCACCATCGGCCCTGAAACCATGGTCACAGACCAGCGGGCAAACGCGGCCCGCTTTGGCCTTGACCGCGTCCAGCGCATCAGAGCTTGCGAGTGCCGTGTTGAGCTTCGTTCCGGCGTACTTGTTGAACAGGGTCAGGGAGCGCTGTGACTTGGCGCTCCATTCACCGTTCTCCGCACTGGCAAGACAACCGACCCGCTTTAGTTCGGACTGAACCGCCTTAGCGAGTTCCTCCGGTGACTGCTTGGGTTCGGGCGACGATGCGGGCATTGGCAGGGCCGCGAGCTTCTGGTCAGTTTCGGAGCCTGCCTGCTTCTCGGCAAGAGCCTTTGCGACGGCGGCCTCGATCTCCTTACGGCGTTGCTCGGCGGCGGCGGCTTTCGTTTCCTCCACCTGCTTGGCCTTCTCGGCAGCGAGCCGTGCATCCTCAGCAGACTTGGCGGCCGCGGCGGCTTTGTCCTGCTCGGCCTTCTTTGCGCGGTCAGCGACGAGCCGCGCCTTTTCATCTTCGGCCTGCCGGGCCTTTTCGACCGCTGCTGCGCGGGTTTCCTCCGCCGCGATCTTATTGAGTTGGCCCTTCGCCAGCCCCGCATAGAAGCCGTCCGGGTATTGAGCGAGGAAAACATTCCAGCCATCGCGGGTGCCAAGTTGCAGGGCAAGCTCATAGTTGCGGCGAATGGCATCATCGGGACTTGCCTGAGGCCCGGTTGCTGTCGGCTTCGCAGCCACCAGCGCCACGTCATCACCGCCGAGCGAGCCGTAGACATACGGTTCCTGCTTATAGCTGGTGTTCTTCAACACATCGTCGCGGACGAAGCCGAACGCCTTGCGCAGGTCCAGACCCGGTGTCGGCAGACGCTCGACCAGCGCTGCGGCGAAGGGGCTGTTCTTCGAGTCGCCATCAGATGCCGTTGACCCCGCCTTCGCTGCGAAAGCAATCATGGTGTTCGGGCTGGTCGGCTCGACCTTGGCAAGGCCGCGACCGATGGCACGGGCAGCAACCGTTCGCTTCATGGTTTTGGCGAACGGATTGTCACGGCAGGCATCGAGGATAATCAGCCGAAGCTGCTTGGCAGGCTCGACGGCGAACAACGCCCGATCTAGCGCCACGGTCTCGTCAAGAACGTCGCTGTCGGTCTCAAGAGCGGCATCCGTCGGAATGAGGTAGTTGGTGCCGTCAAGTTCGATGCCGTGACCGGCGTAGTAGATGACAGCGACCTCAGCATCTCGCGCTCGACCACCAAAATCACGCAGAGCCTTGCGCATCTCGGAAGCGTTGAGATCGGTCCTGATGTCGATCCAGTCGAACCCGGCTTTCCTGAACATGCCGCCGACCAGGGCCGCATCGTTCGCAGGGTTGGAGAGCTTGGGTACGCTCTTGTAAGCCGAGTTGCCCATCACCAGCGCGATACGGCGCTCGGCATGTGCTGAACCGCACAACAGCCAGATCGAAAGCAATAACGTAATCCAACGAAAAGCGCCCATTACAGTCCCCGACGATTATGTGCGCAGCCTATGCAGAGTTTACCCGAAGGCAAGCATCGGCTCTGTGCGGTCGATCACAAAGGGGCAGCGCTGCCCACCGCCGCTGGCTGGCGGGATGCACCCTGATCTCTGACCTTTGCTGGTTCGGTAGGGGCAGGTGCCGATGAACCGCCCCTGCGCACCATTCCCCCGAGGACCCAAAGCACTTGATGGCCACCGACCGCCTCGCGGCCGAGTTAGCCGCCGACCGCCTCACCCCCGCCGTGCAAACACCAACTGCCCGACGTCGATCTTCCCCGCCCTGAAGCCGGCCTCGCAGTAGCACAGGTAGTATTCCCACAGCCGCCGAAACGGCTCGTCGAAGCCGAGCGAGGTCAGGTCGGTCCAGGCCTGGCTGAAATTGTCGCGCCAGATTGCGAGTGTCCTGGCGTAGTCCTGCCCGAAGACGCGCTCGCGGATGACCGGCATCTCGAAGCGTTCGCCGAGCGCGCGCAGGATGTTCGTCGACGGCAGCATGCCGCCTGGAAAGATGTAGCGCTGGATGAAGTCCACGCGCTGCCGATAGCTGCCGAAAAGCTCGTCGCTGACGGTGATGGCCTGGATGCCGGCGAGGCCGCCGGGCTTGAGTCGCTGGTTCAGCTGGTTGAAATAGGCCGGCCAGAATTGCTCGCCGACGGCCTCGATCATCTCGATCGAAGCGATGCGGTCGAAGCGGCCGTCCTGGTCGCGATAATCCTGCAAACGGATCTTGACCTTCTCGGCGAGCCCGGCTTCATGAATTCGCCGACTGGCAAACTCATGCTGCTCTCTGCTGATGGTGAGCGCCAGCACGCTGGCGCCATAGGTCTTGGCGGCGAATTCGGCGAAGCCGCCCCAGCCGCATCCGATTTCGAGCACGCTCTGACCGGGCTGTAATTCGATGGCCTGCGCCAGCTGTTCGTATTTGTGCTGTTGCGCGGCGGGAAGGTCCACTGTCTCGGCCGGAAACAAGGCCGATGAATAGGTCATGCTAGAATCGAGCCACGCTGCGAAGAACTCGTTGCCGAGATCGTAATGACGGTGGATGTTGTGCCGCGACCCCTGCCTTGTGTTGCGGCGCAGGAGATGGACTGCCCGCCGGCACAGGCGGACCAGCATATTGCCGGCAAAGGCGTTGTCGACCAAGTCTTCGTTGAGACAGAGCACGTAGAGAAGCTGGGCGAGATCGGGCGTAGTCCAGTCGCCGCGAATATACGCCTCGGCCATGCCGATATCGCCGCCGATGACCAGGCTGCGCGCGAACCTGTAATTATTCAATTCGATCGTGGCCGACGGACCCTGAAGCTGGCCACGCAAGGTCACCATCCTGTGGTCGGGCAGGCGGACGTGAACGGTGCCGCACCGAAGTTGCGATGCCAGGCGCAGAGCCAGTCGGCCAAAGAAGGGGACGCCATCGAATTGAATGGCCTGATGGGTGGCTGCGAGGTCCATGGTCTAGATCTCACGTTGTTTCAAACGAGGCACGTAGGGAACACCTTTCAGCCAGAGCCGCATCGCTTCCCAGTGAATGGCTGCGATCACCTTGAACGTCAGGAAGGGCAGGCCGACCAGCGCCGCCAGCAGGGAGCGGCTGGTCAGGGGACGACGTCGTCCGGAGAATGCTGCAGCAAACATCGGGCCTTTATCGCCGCTCTGCAAGATCCGGACTTTCACGTCCCGCTGCGGTGGAGAAACGCTGAAGCGGTACTGTGTTTCCATCTCCATGAAGGGCGACACGTAAAACTTCTTCGCCTGGGTTTGCCGTATGGCGCAGCCCGCGGCAACCTCCCGCACCGGCAGGACGTAGGAATGCATTTCGCCGAAGGTGTTGCGGACTTCGTAGATCAGCAGCGCAAGAGTGCCGGAGGCGCCGTAGCAAAAATAGACCGAGAGCGGGTTGAACACGTAGCCGAGCACCCTGGGATAACAGAGAAGCAGGACGCGACCTTCCGAGAGGTCGATGCCGCGTTCCGCTGCGAGGCGCCGGGCGTGTTGGCTGAGGCCCGCGCTCGTGCCTTCGCCGTGATCGCACTCGTGGAAGCTGAAAGCCGCTGATCGATTGACGCCGAACAGCCGGGACTGGCGATCGGCTTCGTTCAACCTGTCGAGATCGATCAGCAGGTTCATCACGCGATAGGTGAACCTGTGCACCACGGGCCGCCATCGCGCATGCATCACCTTTCCCCAATAGAGCGCGGCGGCCGCCGTTGCATCCTCCACTCTGGCTGGTTTCGCTGCGATCATCGCTTTACTCGGCAGCCTCGGCCAGCAAAGGCTCCGGCTGGCGCCACGGAACTTCGCTGCCGAGTGCCTCGGCAACTGAGATGCCGGCCTGCAAGCCGTCCTCATGAAAGCCGTAGCCGGTCCAGGCGCCGCAGAACCAGGTTCGGCGACAGCCCTGGATGGCGGGCAGCCGTCGTTGCGCCGCGAAGGCAGCCAGATCGTATTGCGGGTGATCGAAGCTGAACTTTCCGAACGTCAGATCGGCCGCCGGCTCGAACGGAGGGTTGAGGCTGACGAACACCGGCTTGCGGTCGTCGATGCCCTGCAGCCGATTCATCCAATAGGTCACCGCGACGTCGTTCTGGGCTGGCATCTGCCGCTGCCATCGCAGGAAGTTCCAGGATGCCCAGGCCTGCCGACGCTTCGGCATCAGGCTGGGGTCACGGTGCAGGTAAATGGTGTTCGGAGCATATCTGATCGCGCCGAGGATGGAACGCTCCTCGGCGTCGGCATCCGACAGCGCTGCCAGGGCCTGATCGCTGTGACAGGCCATCACGACGGCATCGTAACTCTCCTCACCGCCATGACTGTCGCGGACGGTCACGCCATGCCCGGTGCGGTCGATCGATGTTACCGCGTGACCCAGCCGAATGTTGTGCGCGAACGAAGCGGTCAGCTTGTCGACATAGCGCCGGCTGCCGCCCTCCACTGTCCGCCAGCGCGGCCGATCGAGGTGCAACAGCCGATGATTGTCGAAGAAGGCCACGAAGTTCTCCGCGGGAAAGGACAGAATGTCGTCGGACGAGGATGACCAGATGGCCGCGCCCATCGGGCCGAGATAGTCGGAGAATAGTCGCGGCCCGAAGGATTGTCCGCGCAAATACTCACCGAGCGTCAGGTCGTTCAGCCGGCCGGCACGCAGATCGGCCACACTCTGCCGGTTGAACCGCGCGACCTCCGCCAGCATGCGAAAATATGACGGCGAAGCGAGGTTGCGTGGCTGGGCGAACAGGCCGCAGACTGTTTCCAAGGCCGTCTCCCCGCCACCCCGCCATTCGAACCGGCCTTGATCGGCGGAGAGGGCGAAGCTCATGCAGGTCTCGACCGTCTTCACGCCCAGATGGGAGAACAACGACGTCAATTGCGGATAGTTCGTCTCGTTGAACACGATGAAGCCGACATCGACGTCGAGAGGCTCGCCGTCATAGTCGATCCGAACGGTGTGACTATGTCCCCCCGGCTGTTGCTCGCGCTCGTAAACGGTGACGGCGTAACGCTTCGACAGGAGCCAGGCGGCGGCGTTGCCGGCAATTCCCGTCCCGATCACGGCCAAACGCATTCTCTCTCGCCCCCACTGAGGTACCGCCAGCTACGGTCCTTGAAGCAAGGGAAACGTTTGGCACGATCGCCCGGATCACTTGGCTGGATCGCCGGGAACCCGCCGCCGCGGGCGAAACCGCGCCGCGGAGGCGACGTATCGACAGAGGTCGAATCGGTGAGAGCATGTTTTTTACATACGTTCAGGCGATAACCGGCATGGCGCTGGCCTTCTGCCTCCTGATGGCACTGGCCTGGGTCGTTCAGCAGCGCACCGGCAATTCCGGCTGGGTCGATGCGATCTGGTCCTATGCGACCGGCCTCGTCGGCGCGGCCGCGGCCTTGTGGCCGCTGGATGACGGTTCGCCGGCCCGCCGGGTGCTCGTCGCGGGGCTCGTGCTGCTTTGGTCGGTGCGGCTTGGGACGCACATCGCCCAG
The DNA here is from genome assembly GCF_003020125.1 of Bradyrhizobium sp. MOS003. Classification (GTDB taxonomy): domain Bacteria; phylum Pseudomonadota; class Alphaproteobacteria; order Rhizobiales; family Xanthobacteraceae; genus Bradyrhizobium. The sequence continues at coordinate 935,113 of NZ_PYFW01000001.1, forward strand.
CGCTCCGCGGCCGGGATCGACGATCCCCGCTATGCGAACTATGCGCGCCAGTGGGGCGCCGATGCGCCTCGCCGGATGTTCCTCTTCCTGCAATCGCAGGCGCTGGTTTCGCTGCCGCTGCCGTTCGCCGTCTTCCTGGCAGCGCATGCGCCCGGGCCCGAACTGCGGCTGCAGGACTACGCCGGGATCGTCATCATCCTGGTTGCCGTGGCCGGCGAGGCCTTGGCGGACCGGCAGTTGCGGCAGTTCAAAGGCGACCCAGCCAGCAAGGGCCTCGTCTGCGACGTCGGCTTGTGGCGCTGGTCGCGTCATCCGAACTATTTCTTCGAATGGCTGGGATGGCTGGCTTACCCGGTGATCGCGCTATCGCCGGGCTATCCGTGGGGGTGGGCCAGCCTGGCAGCGCCCGCGATCATGTACTGGATCCTGGTCCACGTGACGGGCATACCGCCGCTCGAGGAGCAGATGCTGAAATCGCGCGGCGACCGCTATCGCCGCTATCAGGCCCGCACCAACGCCTTCTTTCCATGGCCACCGCGGCGGGATCCGTGATGGACTCTGGTAGCTGCGCCGCAAAGCCGAATGAATCGCCGATGTGATCCGAAGCGGCTCCCGGATCGTTAATTTGGCGCTGCTCGACAAGGCGGCCGGATGCAGCGCGACGGGAAACACGGACATGACTCTTTTCTTGACCTATCTCGCGGTGGCCGTGACCTTCGTCGCCGTCGACATGGTCTGGCTGACCATCATGGTCGACAAGCTGTATCGGCCCGTGCTGGGCGACATGTTGCGGGCTCAGCCCGATCTGCCGGCCGCTGCCGCGTTTTACCTGCTGTATCCCCTGGGCTTGATCTGGTTTGCCGTGTTGCCTGCGCAGCAAGACGGCGGCGCGCTGCGCGCCTTCACGTCCGGCCTGCTGCTCGGATGCTTCACCTATGCGACCTACGATCTGACCAATCAGGCGACGCTGCGGAACTGGTCGACCGGACTGACCCTTGCAGACGTGTGCTGGGGCTCGTTCCTCGCTGGCGTCAGCGCCTGGATCGGGTTTCTCGTCGCTCAAAAGCTGTCGCACTGAGCGACAGCGCCGGGTCACATCAGTCTCCCGATCGCGTCAGGTACGCGTCCGGTCTTCGACCTGCTCGAACGCTAACCTGGTTTCCGCGATCTTGTCGGACAAGGATATGAAGGCCTTCTGAGCCTGCAGCTTCGACCCTTCGTCGAGCACGAGGCTTGCGAGATCGACCAATTGGTCGCCCATGCGCTCCATGATTGCGAGCAGCCGGTCGACGCCGGCTTCAGGTTCGTCGGCCACGATTCGCTCGACTTCTCCCACGATGGTTTCGAGCCGTGCGATCGAGGAGACGAGCCGGTCGCGTCCACGCTCGGGAAATTCAATGATCTCTGCGGCCATGCACGCTTTCCTGCCGCCTTCAGGCCGCAGCCATCGTGGCTAGGCAATCCTTGCGCACCACTAAAATGGTTCGGTGCAGCCAGGTCTTGATGGTGCCGACCGGCACACCAAAGCGCATCGACAGGCTCGCGCGGCTCTCGCCTTCCAGATAGGCCAGAGCGACCAGCCTGCGGCGATCTTCCGGCAATCGGGCCAGCGCGCCGCGGGCAACGGGTTCGGCGCCGGCGTAATCGAATTCCTCGGTCGGTGACGGCGCAGCGTCTGTCGCGACCGCAAGCGCCTTCTCCAATTCGACACTCGGCTGTCGTCGGGTCCGCAGATGATCAATGGTGGTGTTTCGGACGATCGCGGACATCCAGGCCATGGCGGGTGCCCGCCCGGAATCGAACCGGGCAGCGTTGCGCCAGATCTTCAGAAAGCTGTCCTGGAGGATATCATCGACGTCGTGCGGCGCGGCTCCAACGGCCAGCGCGATCCGGCCCAGCCTGCTGCGGGTCAGCGTATGGAGCTCCGCGAATGCACGTGTCTCGCCGGTCGAGACGCGGGCCAGCAATTCGCGCAGATTTTCGCTTGGTGCCTGGCTTGGCAGGTTCGAACCGGCCATGTCCTGTCTCCGTTGCGTTTCAAAGAAAACGCTTCGGACGCAGGCCCGGATCACCCGAGAGGAGAAGGACGAGGCATAATCACAGCCGTACGAACGGCCCGATCAGCCGGCCGAGGAAACCGTTCATGCGCAAGTCGCCGGTCATGGCGACCAGGCAGAGGCAAGGGCCTTCGTCGCCGACGATGGGACGATGATCGACCTCGTCGTCGCCATAGTCGAAATCCCCGGGGCCAAAGCGTCCGCCCTCATGGCTGAAGCTGCCCTCGAGCACCAGCGTCAGCTCGGTGCCTGTGTGGCTGTGCTCGAGCATGCGCGATCCTGGCGCTGACCGAAGCAGGAAGGCGCGCGCGCTGCCCGAACCGGACAACTCGATCGGTCTCATGCTGAGACCGGGCGCCACGCGCCGGCGCTTGCCGATGCGATAGTTCCGCAGTGCCGGCGGAAGATCATGGTCAATGTCAGACGCGAGGGGGGGCGCGGCGGTCTCCGCCGGAGACAGATGAATTCGCGACATCACGCGGTCGAATGCATCGGGCGCGATTGGCACCGGCTCGACATCTTCCATCGCGGCGCCCGCAAGCTGCTCGATGGCCCGCACGAAGCGGGCGCACCGTGGGCAGCCAGCCACATGCACCCCGACAACCAGTTGATGAGCTTCTTCCAGATTGCCGGCCGCGAAATCGGCCAGAAGCTCTTCCGGCGGATGATGGCTGATCGTCATGCTTCTTCGTCCAAAATGTCTCGCAACCGGTTCATCGCGAGCCTGATCCGTGACTTGACCGTTCCGAGGGGAATCCCGAGCGCGCTCGCGATCTCCGGGTGCGGTCGCTCCTCGATGAACGACAGTCTCACCACCGTGGATTGCTCTGCCGACAGTTGTTTGATCGCCGCGGCGATCCGCGCCGCATCCTGCACGCGCGACATCAGCACATCGGCCGTCTCGGCTTGATCCGGCGCATCAGGAAGCTCGGAATCGGTTTGAAGCCGCTCTGTCCTCGCCCTGCGGCGGAACAAATCGATCCGCAGGTTGCGTGCGATCGTGAAGATCCAGGCTGGCGCGCCCGCCGTCGCGGGATCGAACTGGTGCGCCTTCCGCCACACGGCGATCATTGTGCTCTGGGCGATCTCTTCCGCCTCATCGGAGCTGCAACCGGCCTTGAGCATCAGCCCCTTGATGCGAGGCGCGAAATGCTCAAACAGCCGCTTGAAAGCCTCCCGGTCGCCGTCGGAGGCGACGCGTCCGATCGATTCAGCCCAATCCACCTGTGCCTTCGGTCCTCTCGCGCCAATCGACAGCCGCGCCACAACCCTCCGGGGTAAGCCGGCCCCAGCCCGGATCGGCACCTCTAAAGCCCGGATAGCAGCGATCATAGCGCCTCGACAAGCGACCTGTTGGCCTGAAAACGACCGAGGCAGGCCGCTGGATCACCGGGAAATGCCTGTTGTTGCGGGTTCCACCGCCTCGCGGGACCGCGCTCCGCGTCTGGCATCGGGCTTGCTCAGTCATGTCCAAAGCCCGGCCTCGGTAGAGAGGCCCGTTTCAGGTTGAGGCATGCGATGCAAGAAATGTCCCGTTCTGGTACTGCCGGCGAACTCCGGCTCGATGCGCTGATCGCCGATTTGTGGTGGCGCGTTCGGCTGTTGAATACCGATATTCTCGAGGAGGAAGCCAAAGCCGGCGTGTTCGACGCGCTTGCGCCGACCTATCCGCTGCTCGCACTCAATCTTCGCGCGCGGCGCGACAATCTGGTCGCCACGATCGGCATGCTCGAGCAGCGGGCGAAGCCGGTATCGGAAGCGGCTTGAGGGCGGTCTCCTGCTACACCGGAAACGTCAGCGACTTCGCCAGCCTCACCAGGTCGACCTGGCGCCGGCAGCCCGTCTTTTCGAAGACGTGGATGAGATGGCTTTTCACGGTGCTGATGGACACGCCAAGCATCGCGGAGATGGCGTCACGCGTCTGTCCTTCGCAGATGAGTTCGAAGATGCGAATCTCGGCCGGCGTCAGATCATAGAGCTGGACGAGCGCATCGTGCGGCAGTCGCGGCGGCCCGGAAGCTGACGCCACGAACAGGGCGGCAGTGGCTCGCTGGATCAGGCCGGATCGCATCGGGCTGCGCCGCAGCGGCAGCACGTGGATGACGAGAGGATCGCCGCTCGTGCGCGGGATCGGAATGCCGATGCCCTTCTGGCCGAGTGTCGCCTCGTCCTGCGCCGCCTGCGCGACGGCCGATTGCAATGCCGTGGTGGTTGCCGTGGACTGAACGGCGATCCGGCCATCTTGCGCCAGTATCGGATCTCCGGCATCGAGCATCGCGGTGGCGGCGGCGTTGCTGTGAACGATATTCGAATCTCCGTCTGCCAGCACGACGCCGACCGCCAAGGCTTCGACCGTTGCGGCGAATGTCGCGGCCTCCACCGCTTTCATGTCGAACAGATTGCTGATCGTCACGGCGCGCCGGATGTGGGGCGCGAGAAGGCGCAACCCGCCGATTTGCCCATCGTCGATGGGGCCGGCCGATTCGTGCTGGCTGAAGATCGCATTTCCGACCATCGCCTTGTCGCGAACGAGGCCGACGGCAACGGCATCGAACAGGCCCTTGGGAAGGGCCCACTCGCGGTAATAGCGGTTGCTGGAGATGACGTCCTGTCCGACGGCCTGGGACTGAACGATTGGCTCGCCCAGCGGATATTGCTGGATACGCGCCGCGCCGCCCCAGAGCTCGATGATATCAGGCCCGTAAGCGATTGCGTTCCGGGCCATCAATGTGAGGTCGGATCCGGAGACCGCGTTCACTACGGCCTTCATGTTGGTGAGACTGGCAACCGAGAGCGCGCCGGTGGCGAAGCCGAACTCGGCGCAGATCTCGTCGAGAACGGCGGTCCAGCGCCCGGGTGTGATCACACAATCATAAATATCGCCGATGAGGTCCGAGAATTTTTCGACCGAAGCTTGCTGCTGCATTCCGAATTGCTCACTTGAAAATCACTGGCGTTATTCAGCAGCCGCATAGCGGAACGGCGTCATCCGGCGACGGTAGGGGACGCAGACGATCGAGTTTATCATTGCGATTCCACAGCGCAAAAGGGAACGCCGAACACAAGTGCTTGGGTTTCGTCGGCGGCAATCATGAAGCGCCGTGAGCGTCGCACCCCCGGCGTCTGATTAAAATCACGGCAGCTGGAGTGCGCATTGGTGGTTGGGACACCTGCCTCGAGTTGCAATTTTGTACAGTGCAACTTCGGATCGCGTGTATTAGCGTTTACCCCGGGGGATGGAATTGACCGTCTCCCGTATTTGGAGGGATATGGTCATGACGTTGTCAAGCCTTGTTGCACGTTCCGCCGTCGCCATCCCGTCGATAGTCCTGCTGATGTGCGGTCTGAGTGGAACGGCAGAGCCGCAACCGACGCCCGCCGACACTCGGCTTCCCAGCGTCACGGTCGAGGCACCGAAGCAGGTGTCAAGACCCCACAGGCCGGCCCATCACGCAGCTGTCCGCAGCCCCAGGGTCGTCGCAAGCTTGCCAACCCCGGCACCGGTTGCACCGAACTCGGATGCCGCGAAGCTTGCCAAGCTTGCCAAGCTTGCCGCCACGACGAACAACTGCGTCGGCGGTTGCCACGAGCTTCAAGACGGGCAACCAGCCCTGGGTCGGCTGCAGCGCCACGGGCGGCGTGTACTCGGCCACATGCCGCAACGTCGGCAACAACAAGAGCTACGACGAGTGCAAGGAAGCCGGACGCGTCACCGGCTGGCGATCAGGTGAGACCTCGGCGTATTGCAGCAGCGTGGCGTTGGCGGCGGGCTGGCGCTGAAGTCGCTGCGGCTGCTCGCGTGCTTTTCCTCCGATCGAACGACTCGCGATTGCCAGCCGAGGTGATGGCCGAGCGCGTGACCCGTGACACATTCTTTTCTCATGGGCCAACCTAGCTTTGCCGTCAGGTGGTTCGCAGTGACCCACCAGGCAAAGGACAAGACTCATGCGCAATATCATCCTTGTGGCATTCGCGGCGATCACCCTGGCGGGCGCGGTGACGCCCGCGAGCGCGCTGACCATCGTGCGCGATCATCGCGACCCGCCCATCGTGCGCGACCATCGCAATCAGACCATCGTCAGGGACCACCGCACGCAACCCGAGGTCCGCGATCACCGCCACTAAGCGTCCCGGCAGCGGAGCCGAACCGGACAGGTTCGGCTCCGTCTTGCATCGTGTGAGGCGCGACGATCGTCTGCACCTGGCGCCCATGTCCATTCGCGATTGTGCGATTTGAGCACGCGCCAGGTTCCCGTCGCATGCTATGGCTGCCTCCGCAATTCCCCGCGAGGCCACCATGCTCCCCATTCCCGCCGACATTTTCACCGAACCAGAGGACGTCTCGCCCGACGGCCTTGCCAATCTCGGTCCGCTCCGCCGTCTCGCAGGACATTGGCAGGCGGACAAGGGCATCGACATCAATCCGAAGGCGGAGGGGCCGGAGCGGCGGACTTTCATCGAGCGCATCCGCATGGACCCGATCGATCCGCAGGCCAACGGCCCGCAGCTGTTGTACGGGTTGCGCTATCACATCCACATCAACACGCCCGAAGAAGACATCACCTTCCACGACCAGGTTGGCTACTGGCTATGGGAGCCCGCGACCGGGCTGATCATGCAGACGCTGGCGATTCCGCGTGGGCAGGTGCTGCTGGCCTCGGGCAAGGCGGGGCCCGACGACAGGACGATCTCGGTCACCGCAAAGCGCGGCGACACCGGCTACGGCATTTGCTCCACGGATTTTCTGGAACAGGCGTTCCGCACCGACTCCTATCGTTGCGACATCACCTTCAACGACGACGGCAGCTGGACCTATCTGATCCAGACCGCGTTGTTGGTGCGCGGCGCGCCGTTCGACCATCGCGACACCAACACGCTGCAGCTCGTCGCGCCGCCAAAGCTCAATCCGCTCGCGGTGATCGTGAACGATCGCGCCAAGAGCGACGGGAAGAGCGATGGGCTGGCGGTGTGAAGTGTGGCGTCGGAGACTAGCATGAAGCCTTATGTCATCTGCCTGATGCATTCCAGCCTCGACGGCCGCACGCATCCCAGTCGCTGGCGCCCGAAGGGTGCGGGCACGGACTGGTTCGAGAAGATCCATGACGAGCTCGGCGGCGATGCCTGGGTGATCGGCCGCGTCACCGGCTCGGAGTTCGCCAAGGGCCAGCCTTACCCCGCGACAGACATGAAGCTGCCGCGTGAAAACTGGTTCGCGCGGCGGGACGCGAAAACCTATGGGATCGTGCTCGATGCGGAGGGCAAGATCGGCTGGGGCCGTTCGGACATCGGCGGCGATCCGATCGTGGTCGTGCTGACCGAGAGCGTGCCGGATTCGCACCTTGCCGGCCTGCGCGGCGAGGGCGTGTCCTACATCTTCGCCGGCCAATCCGAGCTCGATCTGGCGCTGGCGCTCGACATCCTCAACCGCGAGCTCGGGGTGAAGCGGCTGCTGGTCGAAGGCGGCGGCGTCGCCAATGGCGCGTTCTTGCGGGCTGGTCTGATCGACGAGTTCAATCTGATCCTCAGCCCTGCGATCGACGGCGCGACGGGCGCCCCCTTCGTGTTCTCTTCGACGGAGGCCGATAGCGACAAGCGCGCGCCAATCGCCGCGATGTCGCTGGAGAGCACCCGCGAGCTCGGCGGCGGCGTCCTGCTGCTGCGCTATCTGATCAGAAACGATCCGCAGGCCGTGAGCCGGTAACGCGTGGCCATGCACGAGGTAACAGAGCACATCGTCATCGTCGGCGCCGGTGCGGCCGGCCTGATGGCTGCCCGCGAGCTGGCGCGGGCCGGCCGCAAGGTGACGGTGCTGGAAGCGCGCGAGCGCTGCGGCGGCCGTATCCATCCGTTGTCGGACGCGGAATTCGGCTATCGCGCCGAAGCCGGCGCCGAATTCGTCCATGGCGAGGCACCGGTCACACGCGGGTTGCTGCGCGAGGCCGGGCTGTCCCTTCACGAGATCGCAGGCGAGCGGTGGAGCTTCGACGGGACGGCGCTCTCGCGCGAGGTGCGCGACGATCCGCACGAGGCCGAGCTGCAAGCCGTGCTTCGGGACCTGAAGGACGATCTCCCCGTTGCCGAACTCCTGCGCCGGCATTTCGGCGGCGAGGACTATGCGCCGATGCGCCGTTCGATCGAGCGGATGGTCGAGGGCTACGACGCGGCCGACCCCGAGCGCGCCTCGACGCTGGCGCTGCGCGAAGAATGGATGGATGGCGGGCACGCCGCGCAGGCGCGCATCGATGGCGGCTATGGTGCGCTGATCGACTTTCTGGTGGCTGACTGCCGCGGGTTTGGCGTGACGATCCATCTCGGCTGCGTGGTGTCGGCGATCGAGGAGAACGGCAGCACGGCGACGGTTCGCTGCGTCGGCGGCGATGTCCATGGCTGCGATCGCGTGATCCTCACGGTGCCGCTGCCGTTGCTGCGCGAGATGGCGCTGCCGGCGAGCGCGCGCGAGAAGCTTGCTGCGGCGGGCGACATCGGCTTCGGCAACGTCATCAAGATCCTGCTGCGCTTCGCGCGGCCATGGTGGCGAGAGCGACACCAGGATCTGGCAGGCATGACCTTCCTGTTGTCCGACCGGACCATCCCGGTGTGGTGGACGCAATATCCGAGCCGGCAGGCCGTGCTCACCGGCTGGTTCGGCGGCCCGCACACGGCGGAGTTGGACAGCCTCGATCCCCAAGGATTGATCGATGCCGGGCTCGATTCGCTCGCCGCCATCTTCAAGCTATCGCGCAAAGACGTCGCGCGCGATCTCGTGGCCGCGGCGGCGACCAACTGGGCGCATGATCCCTTTGCCCGTGGCGCCTATTCCTGGGCGACGCCGCGGACGCGCGCGGCACAAGAGATCCTTGCACGTGCCGATGGTCGGGTGCTGTTCTCCGGCGAAGCGCTCTATCGCGGCCGTGACATGGGTACGGTGGAAGCAGCGCTGGCGAGCGGAGTTGAGACGGCGGGGCTGATTCTGCGGGGGTAAAAAAAAAGGCCCGCATTTCTGCGGGCCTCATCTCTTACCAGCGTCCGCCGCCGAAGCTGAACGTCACGCCGGGACCGCCGCCGCCATAATAGCCGTACGGCCCGCCGCCGTAGTAGCCGTGATGGCGCGGATAATAACCATAGTTCCGGTGATGGGGACGGTAGTAGCCGTGATGACGGTGGTGAGGACGCCAATGATGATGGCGATGGCCATGGTGCCGGTGCTGCGCGCTGATGTCGGTCGATTGGGCAGCGGGCGCGTTCTGCTTCGCGCTCGACTTGCCGGCCGCGTTCGCCGCCGATCCGCCGGCAAGTGCCGCAGCTCCGACCGCGATCGCGACAATGAGATACTTCATGATTTCATCACTCCAGTTGAATGTCGTGAGACAACAGATGGGTGTCTGCTCCGTTCCGGCCAGCGCGGGCGTCGAAACGACGCAGCGCGGCGTGCGCGAGATTTATTGTCGCATCGTCGGCTTGATCGCATTGCTGCCATTACTTGGCCGCGAATGACGCGATCACGTCGGCGGTTGTGACGATGCGCGCAAACTCTCCGTTGAGGTTCGACAGCGTCATCGCATGGATCTCCTCGGCGGAATGCTCGTCGCGGTCGGGCCCGATGCGGTCGAAGGCCCATGTCGCATCGCGCACGAGGTGCGCGTCGAAGCCGAGATTGCCGGCCATCCGCGTCGTCGTCTCCACGCAGTGATTGGTGGTGGCACCGCAGATCACGAGCGTACCGATGCTGCCAGCGCGCAGGCGATGCTCCAGGTCAGTGCCGATGAAGGCGCTGTTGACGCGCTTGACGATCACGGTCTCGCCCGGCTGCTCGCGGGCCTCGTCCTTGACGGCATAGCCGGAACGCGACGGCAGAAACGACGAATTCGGCTTCGTGCTTTCATGGCGGATATGAAAGATCGGCGCGCCGTGTGTCCTGAAAGCCCGCAGCAGATCGGCGATGCGCGCCACCGCATCCGGATTGTTGCGCCGCATTCCCGCCGCCTCCCATTCGTCGAACGCGCGCTGGACGTCGACGACGATGAGGGCGGGGAGGGGATGAGGCATGATCGGACCTTTCGCGCGGGTATGGAGGCGAATATGCGAGGCGAGGCAGACGACGCAATGCCAATCTTCCCTCGTTTCGCGACAGCTCTCGGGCCCCGGACGCAGCGCAGCGTCCCTTTGACGGTGCGCTGCAGAGCCGGGGCCCATGTTGCCAAGGAGCTCTTTGCGGCATGGGTCCCGGCTCTGCGGCGCAGCGCTGTGCGCTGCACCGCGTCCGGGACACGAGAGTGAGTTGCGGCCACCTTGCTGAGGATCAAAGCGGCGGGAACTGGCCGGTCTAGCGTCAACGCCCCACATGGATGGGGTATCGATCGAGTTGCGAAAGGACGCCATGCCGGTACCGATGAATCAACCGGACGGACTTGCCGGGATCAGGACGCTGCCGCAACTGCTGCGCTGGCGCGTCAAGGCGACGCCGGCGGCGGAGGCGTATCGGCATTTTGATGCGACCGCACAGCGCTGGGTCAGCCAGTCCTGGCACGAGATCGATGCGGAATTCGAGCTGTGGCGGCGCTCGCTCGCCGCGGAGGAGTTTGCGCCGGGCGAGCGCGTCGCCATCCTGATGCCGAACGGCATTGCGCATATCGCCATGGACCAGGCGGCGCTGTCGCGGGGCCTCGTGCCGGTGCCGATGCATGCCGTCGACAACCCCGACAGCATCGCCTATGTCCTGGTCGATTCCGGCGCGCTGCTGCTGTTCGTCGATACGCTGGAGCGTTGGCAGGCGATCGTGGCGACCGGCCAGCCGCTCGACCATCTCAAGCGCGTCGTCTGCGCGGATGCGGGCGGGCTGATCACGCCGGATGCGCGAATCGTCGGGCTCGACCACTGGCTCGCACAAGCACCCGGTGCGACCGCGCCGCTGCCCGACGTCGCGATCCAGCCGGACGACCTCGCCGCCATCGTCTACACCTCGGGCACGACCGGGCGGCCGAAGGGCGTGATGCTGTCGCACGGCAACGTGGTCGCCAATGTGAAGGCGATCGCGCATCGCATCGCCGCCGAACCGGGCGACGTCTTCCTGTCCTTCCTGCCGCTGTCGCACACGTTCGAGCGCACCGGCGGTTATTACTACCCGATCGCGGCCGGCGCCTGCGTCGCCTATGCCCGCTCGGTGCCGCAACTCTCGGAGGATCTGAAGCATGTGCGGCCGACGGTGTTGGTCTCGGTGCCGCGGATCTACGAGCGCATCTACGCGCTGATCATGCAGCATCGCGCATCCGCGGGAAGCATCGAGCGCGCGCTACTCGACCTCACCATCGCCGTCGGCGGGCGGCGTTTCGATGCGCGGCAGCGGCATGGCGTGCCGTCGCCGCTCGACCGGCTGGCCTGGCCGCTGCTGAAGCGGATCGTCGCCGACAAGGTGCTGGCCCAGCTCGGCGGCCGCCTGCGTGTCGCGGTCTCCGGCGGCGCGCCGATTGCGGCGCCCGTCATCCGCCTGTTCCTAGCCCTCGGGCTCGACGTGCTTCAGGGCTACGGTATGACCGAGACCTCGCCGGTGGTCTCCGTCAACACCATCGACGACAATGATCCGCACTCGGTCGGCCATGTTCTCGACGGCGTCGAGGTCAAGCTGGGCGAGAACGACGAATTGCTGGTGCGCGGCCCCAGCGTGATGGTCGGCTATTGGCACAAGCCGGCCGAGACGCGCCGCGCCAAGGACGCCGACGGCTGGCTGCATACCGGCGACCAGGCCCGCATCGAGAACGGGCGCATCACCATCACCGGCCGCATCAAGGACATCCTGGTGACGTCGACCGGCGAGAAGATCGCGCCGGTGGATCTGGAGACCGCGATCCTCGCCGATCCCTTGTTCGAGCAGGCGCTGGTGGTCGGCGAGCAGCGGCCGTTCCTCACCGCCCTGGTCGTGCTCAATGCCAAGGCCTGGGTCGAGGAGAAGGAAAGGCTGGCTGCGCGCGGCCAGCAAGGCGGCGCTGCGGAGCGGGCCGCGCTGCTGGCACGAATCGCGGCGGCCGTGAAGTCCTATCCGTCCTACGCGACCCCGCGCGCGGTGTGGTGGACGCTGGATCCGTGGACCATTGCCGCGGGCCTGCTCACGCCGACGCTGAAGAACAAGCGGCCCGCGCTCGAACGCCACTTCGCAGACGAGATCGAACACGTCTATGCGAAGAAGCCCGCGGCGATAACGCCGACGTGATTTCGCCGCGTGTCCCGCTTGATCCAACGCAACTTAGGCCGCTGCCTCGCGATGCAATGTCGTTCGTAAATTCGAACGGTAATCGAGGCAAATCATGAAGGCGTACTTCATTGGCGGCGGCATTGGATCGCTCGCGGGCGCGGCGTTCCTGATCCGCGACGCGCAGGAGGCAGGGCGTGACATCGTGATCTACGAGGCGCAGTCGCTGGTCGGCGGCAGTCTCGACGGCGCGCTGCTCGCAAACGGCGCCTATTCGCTGCGCGGTGGCCGCATGCTGACCACCGACCACTACGAATGCACCTGGGATCTGCTCTCCAGCATTCCCTCGCTCGAGCATCCGGCCCTCAGCGTGCGCGACGAGACCATCGCGTTCAACGAGGACAACCCTGCCGACTCGAAGGCGCGGCTGGTCGACCGCAACCGCTTCAAGGTCGACGTCTCGCATATGGGTTTTTCCGCGCGCGACCGGCTCGAGCTGCTGCGGTTGACGGAGGCCTCCGAGGAGGCGCTCGGCAACAGCCGCATCACCGATTGGCTCTCGCCGAAATTCTTCGAATCCAATTTCTGGTACATGTGGCAGACCACCTTCGCGTTCCAGCCCTGGCACAGCGCGGTCGAGCTGAAGCGCTATCTGCACCGCTTCATGAGCGAGTTTCCGCGCATCGAGACGCTCGCCGGCGTCAAGCGCACCGTCTACAATCAGTATGATGCGATCGTGCGGCCGCTGGTGGACTGGCTGAAGCGGCAGGGTGTGCAGTTCGTGCGCGGCACTGCAGTCACCGACATGGCGATCGAAGACGAGGACGGACGTTTGCGGGTGCGCCAGCTCGTGCTCGACCGCGACGGCCGTACCGCCAATGTCCGGCTCGAGGACGGCGACCTCGTGTTCTTCCAGAACGGCTCGATGACGGACGCCTCGAGCCTGGGCTCGATGACCGAGCCGCCGACGCGCCTCACCAAGAAAGACAGCCAGGGCTGGGCGCTGTGGGAGACGATCGCGCAGGGACGTCCAGAATTCGGCAATCCCGCCGCCTTCAACAGCTCGATCCCGGAATCCTATTGGCTGTCCTTCACCGTCACCTGCCGCGATCCACGCTTCTTCGACCAGATGGAGGCATTCTCCGGCAATACGGCCGGCACGGGCGGTCTCGTGACGTTCAAGGATTCCAACTGGCTGATGTCGGTCGTGCTCTATCACCAGCCGCATTTCGCCGGTCAGCCGCGGAACGTGCAGGTGTTCTGGGGCTACGCGCTGCATCCCGACCGCGTCGGCAATTTCGTCGCCAAGACGATGTCCGAATGCGGCGGCGCGGAAATTCTGAAGGAGCTGTGCGGCCATCTGAATTTCGATGGCGCCGTGTTCGAAGACGCGATCTGCATTCCCTGCCGCATGCCCTACATCACCAGCATGTTCATGCCGCGCAATCTGGCCGATCGGCCGCTGCCCGTGCCGAAGAATTCGGTCAACCTCGCATTCGTCAGCCAGTTCGTCGAAATCCCCGACGACGTCGTGTTCACCGTGGAATATTCGGTGCGCGCGGCGCAGATGGCGGTCTATCAGCTGATGAAGATCGATCGTCCGGTGCCCCCGGTGACGCGGCACGACAAGTCGCTCGCGGTGATCTTCGCGACGCTGGAGAAGGCGTTCGCGTGAGAGCTACCTGAACGGATCCTGGATCGACGGCGCCGACTGCCGGATACGGCGCACGCTCACCGGCGTGCCGTCGGAGACGAACAGCAGTTCGTAGCGGCGGCCCTCGCTGTCGGTGGCGGAGCAGGTGACGTCGTTGACCTTCTTCGCAGCGAAATTGCCGGTCTGGCGGCAGATGCCCGTGGAGGTCTGCTCGGCCGGCACCGGCAGGCCGTCCACCTTCGGCCGGTCCTTGGAGTTGAGCAGCATGCGGTCGATCGGCAACTCGTAGGAATTGTCGTCGGCCCGCTTGCCGTTCTCGCCTGAAAACGACACGACGTGATTGGCATCGGAGGGGTCATCGACCGCGACCGAGAAATTGACCCGGCCCTTGTCGCCATGGGCGTAGGCGACCGTCTTGCAGGCAAAGGTGCGACCGGCGACCTTGAGCGTCTTGCAGTGGCCGGACATCAGCGCCAGCAAGTCGATGTAGGAATTCTGCAGAATTTGCGGATTGTGAACCCTAGTCGGGCTCAAAGTTTCGGCGAAACAAGGGCTTGCGACGGCAGTAAGGGTCGCGCTCAGCACCAGCGCGGCGACCTGCGGCCGTCTGCATACGCGCATCGAGGGTCTCCTCCCCGAGGTTAAATCGCAAATTGATCGCGATCGCGCTTGTCCCGCAAGCTTTCTCTGGAATACCACAGCGTCACCCCGACGGCGATTCGTCCAAATCGCCCAAGCCGTCCCGCAGGCACTTGCCGTCAGGCCGGTGTTTTTTTCGTGGCGGCCTCAGCCCGTCGCGGCCTGCCAGCGCGTATCGCGAAGCGAGGGCCGGCGGTGCAGGCGGGCATCCAGCACGGCGCCGGCGCGGGCGAGCTCGCCGCTGCGCATCAGGGCGACGATGTAGGTGTCCTCGATCAACTCGCGCTGGGCGTGGCTGCCGCCAATCCGCACGACCTCGCGGAGAACGGGCGCGAGCGTTTGCGCGCAAGTCCCGTAATCCTCCTCGGCAAAGGCGGCCAGCGCGCGGAAGATCGCGGGCACCACGGGGCCGGCCGGCAGCTTGCCCTCGGCGAGCCGCTGCTCGATGGTCGCAAGGCGCGCGCCGAGCGCGGCGTGGTTTTGCGTCGCCGCCGCGAACAGGGCCATGTGGATGTCGGCGAAGGACAGGCCCGACTTCGGAAACAGCTTTTGCGCGCTGGCATCGGCGTCGAGCCACAGCGCTTTCGGCACGGTGTGTCCGTAGGCCGACAGGCGCCACAGCAGCGACGCCGCGTCGGTCACGAGGTTGAGCGGCGGCGCCTGCGTGACGGAAGGCTGAAGCACGTCGGCATAGATCGACAACGCGCGCGCCGCATGGCCATGCTCGAGTGCGCCAAGCGCCTGGTGCCAGCGGATGTGGCCGTGCAGGATTCCGGCGCGGTCGTAAGAGGGAATCCAGTCGTCGACGAGACGGTCGGCTGCCTCGATCGAGCCGTCCTCGAACATCGCGTGCAGCACCGCATGCGCGGCGTGGGCGTTGGCCCGGCGCATATTGAAGCCGCGCTCGGTCACGGCGCGGCCGCGTGCGACGTCGCCATTCTCGGTCATCGCCCAACCGGCCATGGTGAGAAACCACCAGTCCTCGCCGTAATGCCGCGCGAGCCCCTCGCACAGCTCATGCCGCGCGCGGTCGTGGTCGGCCATGCCGGAGAAGGCGAACAGGCCGAACGCGCCGAGCGGCAGCGACAGCACCAAGGCATCGCGCGGCCAGCTCTCGATGTGTCTCCGCGTCGATGCGATCGCCTCAGGCAGCCGTCCTTCGATCGCCAGCGCCAGCGTCTCGACATGCGAGCGCTCGCGCTCCGTGCCGCGCTTGGCGACCAGCTCGCGCGCGTGCGCCGCCTTGCCTCGGGCCTGATCGCCCTGCTGGTAGAAAGCGTGCACCCGGGCACGGGCGATATGGGGAAGTGCGAAGTCCGGGTCGGCCGCAATCGCGCGCTCCAGCGTCTCCGCCGTGCCGGTCCACCCCGCGAGCATGAGGTCGATGCCCTCGCGATAGGCGGATGCGGCCGCATCGGAGGTGGTGGAGAGCGGCAGGCCGTAGCGGTCTTGATGTGCCATCGACGTCTCCCGCTCTCACGCCGTCCGCGCGCGGCGGCCTTCGATCGGGTAGGCCGGATCATTGTAGCCCGGCGTCGAGGGGTGGCCCGGCACGACCAGCCGGTCGATCAGGGCCTCGTCCTCCGCGGTGAAGCGATAGTCGAGCGCGCTGATGTAGCCGTCCCACTGCTCCTCGGTGCGCGGGCCCGCAACGATCGAGGAGACGAAGGCGGAGTTGAGCACCCAGGCGACTGCGAGCTGGCCGGCGGTGATACCCTTCTTCTCGGCGTGGCTTTTGATCTCCTGCGCGAGTTGCAGCGATTCCGGCCGCCATTCGGTCTGCATCATGCGGGTGTCGTTGCGGCCGGCGCGGGTCTCCTTGTCGGGGGCGGCATCCGGCTTGTACTTGCCGGTGAGCACGCCGCGCGCCAGCGGACTGTAGGGCACGATGCCGAGGCCGTAATAGGAGCAGGCCGGGAAGTGCTCGACCTCGGGCATGCGGTTCATCGCGTTGTAATAGGGCTGGCTCACCGCGGGCCGGTCGATGCCGAGGCGGTCGCAGATGTTGCAGATCTCGGCAACGCGCCAGGCGCGGTAGTTCGACACGCCGAAATAGCGCACCTTTCCCGCGCGGATCAGATCGCCCATCGCGCGCACCGTCTCCTCCAGCGGAGTCGCATGGTCTTCCTTGTGCAGATAGTAGATGTCGATGTGATCGGTGCCGAGCCGCTTCAGGCTCTCATCCGCCGCCTGCAGCACCCAGCGCCGCGACAGGCCGACGCGGTTGGGATCGCTGCCCATCCCAGTGTTCATGGGGTTGGCGAGTTTCGTGGCGAGCACCCAGTTGTGACGATTGCTTGCGACGGCGCGGCCGACGACCTCTTCGGAGGCACCTTTCGAATAGGCATCCGCCGTGTCGATGAAATTGATCCCGGCATCGTGCGCCTTGGCGATGATCCGTTTCGACGAGGCTTCATCGGTCGGCCCGCCGAACATCATGGTGCCCAGACAGATCGGCGACACTTTCAGGCCGCTGCGGCCGAGCTGACGGTATTGCATGGGCGGGTCCTCAACGCTTTCGTTGGGGCGCAGCATAGCCAGCTACAGCCGTCATTGCGAGCGCAGCGAAGCAATCCAGAACTGCGTCTGCGGAGAGATGCTGGATTGATTGCTTCGCTGCGCTCGCAATGACGGGGAGAAGGCGGCGGCAGCCCCGACCAACTACCCCGGCCCCTTCAAGATCTTGAATACGCCGTTCGCCATCACGATGCAGCGACCATCGACGGTCACCTCGGTGCTCATGAAGATCAGGCTGCGGGTCGAGCGCACTACGTGCGGGCGGGAGATCAGGATGTCGCCGATCTGGCCGGCCTCGACGAAATGGGTGTCGAGCTGCACTGTCGCCATGTACTCCTTGCCCGAGACGTAGCGGGCGGTCATGCCGCAGGTGCGGTCTGCGAAGGTCATCATCACGCCGCCCTGGACCATGCCGCGGCGGTTGTGATGCTTGTCCTCGGTCGCGAGTGCGAACTCGTGATGACCGTCGACCTTGCGCTCCCACAGGGGGCCGATCAGGTGCATGAAGCCGGTGGTTTCGAGGATGCTCCAGCCCTCTGATTTGAGCTTTGTAGCGGCCTTGCTCGTCATCTTTCCGTTCATCCCTGCAACGCGTCTCTCTCCTCGTTTCATCAGATGCGGTCCTGGTGTAGTCAAGCATCATGAGACCTTTCGGCGATGCCACCAGACGGAATATCGAAGCTGCCTGCGCCTCCTTCGCGCGGCTGCCTGACGAGGCTGCGCCGTCGGCGCTGAAGCGCGCCGCGGTAGTGCTGGCGCTGACTGAAGCCAATGAGGGCGATGACACCGCCTTCCTGCTCACCAAGCGCGCATCGAGCTTGCGCGCGCATCGCGGTCAGTGGGCGCTGCCGGGCGGACGCTGCGATGCCGGCGAGACGCCCGTCGAGGCGGCGCTGCGGGAGCTCGACGAGGAGCTCGCGCTGAAGCTCTCGGCCGACGCGGTGCTCGGTCTGCTCGACGATTATCCGACCCGCTCCGGCTATCTGATCACGCCGGTGGTGGTGTGGGCGGCCGATAGCGCCGCGATCAGGCCGAACCCGGATGAGGTCGCCTCCGTCCATCGCATCGCGCTCGAGACGATCGAGCGCGACGAGGCCTTCGATTTCACAGCGATCCCCGAGAGCACCCGCCGCGTCATCCGCTTCCATCACCGGATGAGCCTGATCCATGCGCCGACGGCGGCCCTGATCTACCAGTTCCGCGAGGTGCTGGCCGGGCGGCAGACCCGCGTCACCGAACTGGAACAGCCGGTATTCGCCTGGAAATGAAGGTAAACGGCACGTTAACGTGACGGTTACCGGATGCCTGCTAAGAGGCAGCATGCATCATTCGATTCGAAACAAGCTCGCGCTGGTTCCACTTGCGCTCGTCCTGATCACACCTGCCGCGCGTGGCGGCGCGGCCGACGCGCTGTCGCCTGCGGTCCGCAATGCCAATGCCCAGCTGCTGTCGCAGTTTTTCGCGCAAGGCGCGGGAGCGTCGCCCGCCGTGCTCGAATATCGCCGCAAGCTCGCCGAATATCAGGCGGCGCGCGCGGCCTTCGACGCCGAGGCCGGCGCCTATTGGAGCCAGATCTCGGAAAAGCGGAAAGGCCGTAACGCCAAGCGGCGCAGCGGACAGCAGGTGACGCTCGATGATTACGTGCTGGAGCATCCGCCGCTCTATAGCGGGCCGAAGAAGCCGGTGAATCCGGAGCCGGAGGAAACGCCGGACCGTCCCGCCAAAAAGCCCATCCCGGTGGTCGCCGATTTCCTGCGCGCCGCGCAGGAGCTCTACCAGTTCACGCCGCAGCGCCCGGCGAGCGAGATCGAGTTCAAGCGCGCCTATGCGCGCTACGCGCTGGCCTCCGGGCTGACCCGCGAGCAGGCCGTGCGGGTCTATTCCTTCGAGACCGGCGGCACCGGCAATCACGACGTGCAGGCGGGAATCGAGCATGGCGGCAAGCGCGCGATCTCGACCGCGATGGGCTACAACCAGCTCCTGACCACCAACAGCGTCGAGCTGCTGGCCGAGCAGGGCCATGAACTCATCCGCGCGCTCTCCGAGAAGGTAGCACGGACGTCAGGTCCGGCGCGCCAACCGCTAGAGCACAAGCTCGTCGTGCTGAAGAAGATGGTGGGGCATGCGAAATCGGTGCCCGACACCTGGTCGGAGCACGAGAAGATCGGCAACACCGCGCAGGGCTGGGCCATGCACGCCATGGTGCTCGACATCGACGTCGGGCCGATGCTGCAGACCCACAAGCTGCTGACCTCAGTGTTGTTCGCCCGCGCCAAGGGTTACAATCGCCCGCTCACCGCAGCCGAGCTCGAGATGATGAACCTCACCGGCGACGGCACCGGGCTCGACATGGTGACGATGCCGCAGGCCATGCGCGAGCAGGTGCCGACCTCGAACTTCTTCCAGCGCGGCGGCTACGAACGCAACCCCGTCGCGATCCGCCACAACACGGTGGCAAAGCTGCTCGCGGTGACGGACGAGCGGATGGATTCGAACAGCAGCAAACCCGGCGCAAGGGAAATGGCGGCGGCGTTTTAGTCCTCGGCAGCTGTCATGCCCCGCGAAGGCTTCCTCCAGTACGTCTCGCCTCTCGATTCAAGCACAATGGCCTCTGGAATACTGGATCGTCCGCCCCAGTGCGCAATTGCGCACGAGGCGGGCGAGTGACACCAAGCATGTGGCGGCGCTGTCGCCCCGCCAGCCCACTGCCTTACTGATCCGAGCCAAACTTGAACTTGCCGTCGCCTTCCAGATACGGGCCGCTGCGCATGTAGAGCTGGCCGTTGTGGCCGATGAAGAACAGCGTGCCCTTCGGGACCTTCTTGGCGCCCTTCAGGAGCTCGCCGGCGTTGCTCGTGCCCATCTTGTAGGAAAAGGTTTTGCCGTCTTTATCATAGGCGTAGCCCGTGTCGGGCTTGAGCTCCCACGGCGTCGCCGGGGCTTGCGCGAAAACAGGCACGGCGAAGGCGCCGAGCGTTACGAGTGCAGCCGAAGCAAGTGCAAATGTCTTGATTGAAAATGCCATGATCCCATCCTCCCCGTCGTTGGGGCACCGGGCTTGAACAAATCGCGAACGGCATATCAGGGTCAATTTGCGAAAGCGCCGCAGCGCATCACGTCTTGGCCAGCAGTTTGTGATTTTCCCCTCGTCCCCTCGCGACTATGTTCCGCTTTCCGTCTAGAACGCAACTCGACAAAATTATGGGTAGGGATGATTCGGATGCGCCACGTGATTAAACTTTGCTGGGCTGCTGCATTGTCGTTGACGGCGCTCGCGCCAGCGGCCCGGGCCGATGATTACCAGCTCAGCCACAACCAGCGCATTTCCTGCAGCCGCGGCCTCGCCCCGGGCAAGCTGAACACGGCGACCTGCAAATCCTACACCTATCTCTTCAACACCAAGACCTCGGAATATTTCCGCTGCCAGGTGTCGCTGGCGCTGACCCGCGACAACAAGGAAGTCATCAACGTCCAGACCGACGGCGGCTGCACCAAGAAGCCGCGAATCTTCGAGACCGACGGCAAGTATGATTTCGACGCGACCGAGACCGAGCCGCCGAACACCAATTCGTTCTTCGGCCCCGGCGGCTATTCGGTCTGGGCCGCCGACGTCGGCGCGCAGAAGATCCGCGGCTGCATCACCATCTCCTCCGGCCTCGGTTCCGACATCTCCAAGTGCCTGGATATGACGTTCCAATGAGGGGCTCGCCGTCACCTGACAGCGCGCTGCCGCTTACTGGCCGGGTCCGAGCAAGCGCCTCGTCCCGCGAGACGACCGCTCCGGGGTTTCCTCGGGATGAGCCTGAACGGTAGCTTTCCCTGCCGAAAGTGCTGCCACGCACTCCGTCCTCATCGTGAGGGACCGCCGTAGGCGGGCGCTCGAAGGATGTGCCGCGGGCGACTGCGCCGCCTCGCCGCACCCCGCGGGTTCCCAAAAAATCGAGCCGGATCGGCCGTTTACCGCAGCCCAGCTTTATCTTTTGGATGGGTTGACCCGCATCCCTCATCCGGCCAATTTCGCCGCCGGTTTGGGGAGAACAACAACCATGAAACGGACCATTTTCGGCGCGGCCGCGGCTCTTGCTCTGGCGGCGTCGGCACCTTGCGCGCAGGCGCAATCCTTCATCAACGTGCTGACCGGCGGCACCTCGGGCGTCTATTATCCGCTCGGGGTCGCGATCGGGAAGATCTACGGCGACAAGATTCCGAACGTGAAGACGCAGGTGCAGGCCACCAAGGCGTCGGTCGAGAATTTGATCCTGCTGCAGCAGGGCCGCGGCGAGCTGGCGTTCACGCTGGGCGATTCGCTCAAGGCCGCCTGGGACGGCGAGGAGGAGGCGGGCTTCAAGACCAAGCTCGACAAGCTCCGGACCATCGGCGCGATCTACCCGAATTACATCCAGATCGTCGCCACCGCCGACAGCGGCATCAAGACGCTGGCCGACCTCAAGGGCAAGAGCCTCTCCGTCGGTGCGCCGAAGTCCGGCACCGAGCTGAATTCGCGTGCGATCCTGGCCGCCGCCGGCATGAGCTACAAGGATCTCGGCAAGGTCGAATATCTGCCGTTCGCCGAATCGGTCGATCTCATGAAGAACCGCCAGCTCGCAGCGACGCTGCAATCGGCCGGTCTCGGCGTCGCATCGCTGAAGGATCTGTCGACCTCGAGCCCGATCACGGTGGTGTCGGTGCCGAAGGAGACCGTCGACAAGATCGGCCCGCCCTTCGTCTCCGCGATCATTCCGGCTAACACCTATACCGGCCAGGACAAGGACGTGCCGACGGCGGCCGTGATCAACTACCTCGTGACGAACTCGACCGTGTCGGACGATCTGGCCTATCAGATGACCAAGCTGATCTACGAATCGCTGCCGGAATTGCAGAACGCTCACGCGGCCGGCAAGGAGATCAAGCTCGAGACCGCCGCGACCGGCAGCCCGGTTCCGCTGCACCCCGGCGCGATCCGCTATTACAAGGAAAAAGGGCTGATCAAGTAGGAGACTCGTCATGGCCGGGCTTGACCCGGCCATCCATCCTTTGAGAGTCGTCTTCCGATGGATGCCCGGGTCAAGCCCGGGCATGACGCATTAGGGCGCAGCGAGAAAGCTGCAAGAACGTCCATCAGGGCGCGGGGAAATACAATGTTGCAGGCAGAGGGCGCGCAGGTTGCGCCCGAGAAGGTCAAGGTCGAGTTCGACAATTTCGAGCACGGTTTCCCGGAAGGCTTCGGTCCGCGCGGGTGGGGCGCGCTTGCCTATTGGATCGGCATCGCCTTCGCCGTCTTCCAGCTCTATGTCGCCGCCTTCAACTACCTGCCGAGCCAGGTGGTACGCGGCGTCCATGTCGGCTTCCTTGTCCTGCTCACCTTCGGCCTGATCGCCAACTTCACCGCGAAGAGCACCGCCGGCCGCGCGCTCGGCTGGGCGATCGGCGGCGCCGGCTTTCTCTGCGGGCTCTACCAGTGGATCTTCTACGCCGATCTGATCGCGCGCGACGGCGATCCGACGCGGCTCGATCTCGTGGTCGGAACGGTGCTGGCGGTGCTGATCTTCGAGGGCACGCGGCGCCTGATGGGCGCGGCGCTGCCGCTGATGTGCGGCGCCTGCCTCGTTTACTGGTTCTTCGGTCAGTACCTGCCGTCGCCGCTCAACCATCGCGGCTACGATTTCGACCAGATCATCACGCATCTGTCGTTCGGCACCGAGGGCTTTTACGGCGTGCCGATCTACGTGTCGGCGACCTACATCTTCCTGTTCATCTTGTTCGGCTCGTTCCTGGAGCGCGCCGGCATGATCCAGCTGTTCACCGACGTCTCGCTCGGCCTGTTCGGCCGCACCCGCGGCGGACCCGCGAAAGTCGCGGTGTTCGCCTCGGGCATGATGGGCACGATCTCCGGCTCCGGTGTCGCCAATGTCGTCACCGTCGGCCAGTTCACGATCCCCTTGATGATCCGGTTCGGCTATCGCCGCGCGTTCGCCGCCGGCGTCGAGGCCACGGCCTCGATGGGCGGGCAGATCATGCCGCCTGTGATGGGCGCGGTCGCCTTCATCATGGCCGAGACGCTCGGCGTGCAATATTCCGAGATCGTCAAGGCGGCGGCGATACCCGCCATCCTCTATTTCGCGTCGGCGTTCTGGATGGTGCATCTGGAAGCCGGCAAGCACGGTCTCGTCGGCATGAAGCGCTCGGAAATCCCGAGCGCCTGGAAGGCGCTGGTGACGCGCTGGTACCTCGTGCTGCCGCTTGCCGCGCTCGTCTACATGCTGTTCGAGGGTTTTACGCCGCTCTATGCCGGCAGCATGGGCCTCGCGCTGACGGTAGCGCTGATCCTCGGCACCGCCATCACCACGGGCGCCTCCTCGAATGTGATCCGCGCCATCTTCTGGATCGGCCTCGGGCTCGTCGTGGCCGCACTCTCGCGTGACGGCCTCAAGATCGTGCCGGTCGCGAGCGTCGTGGTCGGGCTGATCGTGATTGCCGCTTTCGTGCGTGGCGGGTTCAAGGCCTTGCGCGAGTGCCGCGACGCGCTGGCCGAAAGCGCCAAATCCGCCATCACCGTCGGCATGGCCTGCGCCATCGTCGGCGTCATCATCGGCATGATGTCGCAGACCGGCGTTGGCACCATCTTCGGCGGCTGGGTGATCGGGCTCGGCGAGAAGAGCCTGTTCCTGGCGCTGATCATGACCATGCTGCTGTCGATCCTGCTCGGCACCGGCATTCCGACCATCCCGACCTACATCATCACCGCCGCGCTCGCCGCGCCCGCGCTGGCAAAGCTCGGTGTGCCGCTGATCGCGAGCCACATGTTCGCGTTCTACTACGGCATCATGGCCGACCTCTCGCCGCCGGTGGCGCTGGCCGCGCTCGCGGCGGCGCCGATCGCCAAGGAGAACCCGGACAAGATCGGCTGGGAGGCGATGCGCATCGCGCTCGCCGGCTACGTGATCCCCTTCATCTTCGTCTATTCGCCGGCATTGATGCTGCAGGCCGGCGATCCCATGGCGGCCAAGCTCGGCTTCTATGGTGCGGTGGCATTGGCGAGCGTGAAGGCGCTGGTGGCGATCGCCCTGTTCGGTATGGTGGCGATCGGTTTCCTGTTTACGCGGCTGACGCTGATCGAACGCCTGGTCGCGCTCGGCGCCGCGTTCTGCCTGCTCGGCGACTTCCAGCTCAGCGACACCGCGGGCTTCGTGCTCGCTGCAGCCATCGGGCTATGGCAATGGCGGCAGCGCCCGCCTGCGCCTGTCGAGGCGGTGTGAGCCTCTGCTTCGCCACCGCCGGCGGCGTGAAGACGCTGGCGCTGTCCGCGTTCACGCTCGTCTGGACGCATTCGATCGCGAAAGTGGACTGGCAGGAGGACTGGCGCGTCGCCCCCGCCGGCCTCGAACTGGTGCAGGCCCGCGTCAAGGGCACCGGCCCCGGCATGGAGCCGCCGCCCGAGGCGCGGCTGGTCGACGGCTGGTTTCAGTGGCAGCCCGCGCGTGCGCCGATGCAAGAGGTCGTGCTCGGTAATTCGGGCGCGGCCGGAGAGTGGCGGCTGTGCCATGATGGACAATGCCGGACGCTGTCGGAGATTGTCGGGCATCCCATTGGTGCTAACGTTACCACGATGAAAGTCTGCAAGGATCCGTAGCTCGGCATGAGCAGAGCGATATGCGGGAACGGCTGCCCCGGATATCGCTGCGCTCATCCGGGCTACAAGAACAACAACAAGGAGACACGGGATGGATCGGCTCAAGGGCAAGGTTGCGATGGTGGTGGGGGCCGGTTCGATCGGACCGGGCTGGGGCAATGGCAAGGCCACCGCGGTGACCTTTGCGCGCGAGGGCGCGCAGGTGTTTTGCGTCGACCGCAACGGCGCCGCGGCCGAGGAGACTGCAGAGATCATCACCGGCGAAGGCGGCAAGGCGATCGCCTTCACGGCCGACGTGTCTCGCGCGAACGAGATAGAGGCGATGGTGGCGGCGTGCCTGAAGGCCTATGGCCGCATCGATGTGCTCGACAACAATGTTGGCATCGCCGAGATGGGCAGCGTGGTCGAGGTCGCCGAGGAGAGCTGGGACCGCGTATTCAGCGTCAACCTCAAGAGCGCCTATCTCGCCATGAAGCATGCCATCCCCGTGATGCTGAAGCAGGGCGGCGGCTCGATCATCAACATCTCCTCGATCGCCTCGATCCGCCATGTCGGGATTTCCTATGTCAGCTACAACGCCAGCAAGGCAGCGATGAACCAACTGACGCGCTCCACCGCGGTCGAGTTCGCGAAGGGTCATGTGCGGGTGAATGCAATCCTGCCCGGCTTGATGAAGACGCCGATGGTGGAGCACTCGGCGGGTCTTGCCAACAGCTACGCCAAGGGCGACGTCGAAGCGATGTGGCGCGCCCGCGATGCGCAGGTGCCGATGGGCCACATGGGCGAAGCCTGGGACGTCGCCAACGCGGCGCTATTCCTGGCGTCGGACGAGTCGAAATATGTGACGGGGATCGAACTGGTGGTGGACGGCGGGATCACGTGCAAGGCGGGGGCGTAATTTCAATCTCCGCTGTCGTCCCTGGGCCGGGACGACAGGGGAGTGTTTGGCGACCTACTGCGCCAGCGCCAGAATCCCGCCGGCGAATGAGTGCCACGCGGCCGTCTCGCTGATCGGCCAGTTCAGCACCTTCACCGCCAGCAGCGCCAGCGTGCCATAGATGTAGACCGGATGCACACGGCCTTCGCTGCGCCAGTCGCGCACCATCGCGACCACGAGCAGCAGCGAGGCGACGACGGCCGGCGCGATCGTCACCGGCACCGGCGGCGGGCCGGGCGGTCCCGGAGGCGCCAGGAAGGTCAGGAAGCAGCGCGCGATCGCGGCGTCGAGGATCGAGACCGCCGCGATCAGCATCAGGCGCTTGTGAATCTCGGGCCTGCGCGTGTTCATGATCGCCAGCACGAACACCACGGCGAAGAACGCAATCCCGCTCATCGGCACGATCGAGAACGCAATGCCGGCCTCGCGCTGCCCGAGGGCTGCGGAGTGCTGCATCACGTGCACGGAGGCGAGGAAGCCGAAGATCGTCATCGCGGTGGCGAGCGACACGCCGGCGATGCCGAGCGAGCGGTGATTGACCACGCGGCCCGAGGCCGCGAGCCAGGTCTGGAGCACGAAATAGAGGGACCAGGTGAAGAACAAGAGTCCGTGAAAGTGAATCACGGGGCTTGCGGATAGCGTCCGGTTGGCGAGCGGCACCCAATAGGTCGGTGCGAAGCCGAGAAATGCGGTGGCCGCACAGGCCAGAGCCATGTGGAGATAAAAATATCGTGCAGTCGCCGCATCTCGCGCGCGTACACGACGGTCGTCGGTCAGGGTCGTCATGTGGAGTGAGTCTGGGGAGGCTGGGTTTGGTTCAACGTCTCCCTGTCCCCATTCTTACGAGGGGCGGGGTGAAGAAAGCCTCATCCGCCCGCGCTCAATTCTGCGCGATCGAGCTCCTCTTCGATCCGGTGGAACGCGTCGTCGCCGATCACCTCGGTGTCGCGGAGCGCGATGACCGATTTGCGCGCGGCCGCGATGGCGCGGCGGCGCAGGGGATCGGCAGGCAGTTCGCCACTGGCGATCCCGCCATTGGGATTGTCCTCGGCCTGCATCAGGATGGCGCGATATTCGAGCCGCAGGATCTCCGCCTCCTCCGACGGATCGCTCTCGATCGCATCGAGCGCGGCGCGATAGGCGACGG
The DNA here is from genome assembly GCF_003020125.1 of Bradyrhizobium sp. MOS003. Lineage (GTDB taxonomy): Bacteria > Pseudomonadota > Alphaproteobacteria > Rhizobiales > Xanthobacteraceae > Bradyrhizobium. The sequence goes on from NZ_PYFW01000001.1 coordinate 961,877, forward strand.
CACGCGCGCGCGCGACCTCGGTGCCGACGGGATCGTCGTCCTTGAGGCCGAACGCCAGGATCAGTGGCCGCAGCGTCAGGCCCTGGATCACCAGCGATCCCAGCACCACCGCAAAGGCGATGAAGACGATGAAGTCGCGATAGGGAAAATTCTCCGGCAGGGCGAAGGCGGTTGCGAGCGTGACGAGGCCGCGCATGCCGCACCAGGAGATGATGAGGCCGCCCTTCGGCGAGGCCACGGCCTTGGGGTCCTTGGGATGAAAGAGGCCCCGCGCCACCAGCACGCGCAGGATCGAGCGGTAGAAAGTCACCCAGAGCAACCGGACCAGTACCACGGTGAGCAGGATCCACGCGGCGGCCACGCAATATTCCCAGCGCACGTCCGCATCCAGCCGCGTCCAGATCGGCCGCATCTGCATGCCGATCAGCATGAAGGCCAGCACGTTGAGCACGAACACGGTCGTCTCCCAGACCGCATAGGACGGCACCCGCAGCCGCGCCGGCATGCGCTGCCCCGCCGAGCGCGCCATCGTCATGGCGTAGACGACGATGGTGAGAATGCCGGAGAGGCCGAGATGCTCCGCGGCGATCCAGACCATGAAGGTGGTGGCGAACTGCACGATGATCGCGCTTGGCGCTTCCTTGACGCGTTCCAGGAGCAGCGGGATGATGTAGCCTGCGAGCAGGCCGGCGACGACGCTGCCGACCAGGGCCAGCGCCATCGTCGGCGCGACGTGACTCCAGGTCAGATGCTCGGTGGCGACGGCACCGACCGCGATGCGATAGATCAGGAGCGCGCTCGCGTCGTTGAGCAGGCTTTCGCCCTCCAAAACCTTCACCATGCGATGGGGCAGCTTGACCTGGCTCAGGATCGCGACCGCGGCGGCCGCATCGGGCGGCGCCACGATGGCACCGAGCGCGACCGCGGCGGCCCACGGCATCTCGGGCATCAGCCGGTGCGCAACGAAGGCGACGCCGGCCGTGGTCAGGCCGACCGCGGCGACGACCAGGGTCGAGACCGGAACCCAATTGTTGCGCAAATCGCGTAGCGATGTGTCGAAGGCGGCATCGAGCAGCACCGGTGCGACAAAAAGCGCCAATGCCAGGTCCGGCTCCAGCGCCCAGGACGGGCTGTTCGGCACGAAAGCGATCAGCGCGCCGCCGATTGCCAGAAAGGTCGGATAGGGGACCTTGATCCGCCGCGCCAGCGCCGATAAGGCAACGGCGCCGAGCAGAAGCGCGATGATCCATTCGAATGTCGACACGACGATCCCCGAAGCGGGTTTGAGCGGCGCCACAAGCTAGCACCAATCCGGCCGTATGATGGATAGTGCGGCCCCGAGGCAAGACTCAAGACAAGACCGAAGGCAGACTCTTCACAGCAACGAGCATGCGTCTCAAAAAACTCATTCAATCAGGCGCCGTATTGCTTTGCGCGCTGTCGCTCAATGCCGCCCAGGCTGCGACCGGCGGCGAGCCGGCTGCGGTGATACAGGTCGATGTCGCCTCATGCCTCGCGGCGGCCGCAGCCGATGACATGGACAAGGCCGCGACGGCCTGCGCCGCCGTGATCGACAATGAGAAGACGGCGAAGGCGGATCTGATCAAGGCGCTGATCGCGCGCGCCGCGCTCCATGCGCGGCACGACCAGGTCGACCGCGCCATCGCCGACGACAGCCGCGTTCTTTCGCTCGACCCTGCGCTCGCCGACATCTGGAATACGCGCGGCGAGCTCTGGCTGAAGAAGGGCGACAAGCCCAAGGCGGTGCAGGATTTCGGCGCGGCACTGAAGATCGACCCGAACCACGAGAAGGCCAAGGCCAATCACAAGGCCATGGCGCGCGAGATCGAGCGGATCGGCGCGCAGATGGCAGTCGCCGGCAAGCCGAGCTTCAATTGCAGGAGTGCGGCCCGTGCCGTGGAGAAGGCGATCTGCGGCAACCGCGAGCTCGCCGATCTCGATCGGGAGATCTACGGATCGAACGCGCGAGCGATCCGGGAGGCGCGCAATCCGGCGGAAGCGAAGAGCCTCCAGCGCGAGCAGGATGAGTTCATTGCCCGCCGCAATGCGGGGTATGGCCGGCCAGGATACGATTTGAAGAAGGCGATGCAGGAGCGGCTGCAGCGGATCAACGGCGTCGACGGGTATTAGGCCCTTTGCTTCACGAGAGATCGTCATGCCCGGGCTCGTCCGGGCAGCCACGTTCTTTGTGCCGCCCGCAAGACGTGGATGGCCTGGACAAACCCGGCCATGACGGCGTGGACACAAGCGATTTTGAACCCATCCTCTTTCTGCCGCGACAATGGTGAGAACCCGACGCCACGGAGCCCTATGCCATGTGCGGCACGCATTCTTCCGCGCAAGCGCCTTCGCTTGAGAAAACCTCGCTTCGCGCCTTTCTTCTCGGGGCTGCAATGAGCCTCGTCCTTGCAGCTCCCGCCTTGGCGGGCACCGATTGCGTCATGGGCGGCAAGGCTGCTCCTGCGGAGCTGATCCCGGCTTGCAGCACCATCATCGACCAGGCCTCGAACCCAGGGTCCGACCGCGCCGCGGCGCTGCTGGTTCGTGCCGACGCCCATGCCCGCACCTCGGGCGGCCTTACGCAAGCCTTGCGGGACATCGACCGGGCCATTGCGCTCGACGGCAGGAATGCAAAGGCGTGGCGCCTGCGCGGCGACCTCCTGCGCGAGGCCGGTGGCGACCTCAATCGTGCGGCGGCCGACCTCAGCAAGGCGATCGAACTCGATCCGCAGGATGCGGAAGCCTACGAACTGCGCGGTGTCGTCTACACCACCCAGCGCAGGCTCGATCGTGCGCTCGCCGATTACGACCAGGCGATCAAGCTGAAGCCGGATGATGCGCAGGCATGGTCAGACCGCGGCGTGAACTACTATCTCGGTGGCGACAACGAGAATGCGATCAAGGATCTCAGCGAGGCGCTGCGGCTCGATCCCAACCGTCCCCGCACCTACACCAACCGCGGCGCCGCATACAAGAAGCTCGGCCAGCTCGACAAGGCCGTGGCCGACGACGGCGAGGCGATCAGGCTCGATCCGAAGGTCCCCGAATACTTTGACAATCGCGGGCTCACCTATGCCGCGATGAAAGAGTACGACAAGGCGATCGCCGATTACGACCAGGCGCTGCGCCTGGCGCCCCGGCCGAACTTCTTCACCAATCGCGGCGATTCCTACCAGTTCAAGGGTGAGCTCGGAGCCGCGCTCGGTGATTACGACGCTGCACTGAGGTTAGATCCCAATTTCGCGCTGACCTACAACAACCGCGCCGTGCTCTACAAGAAGATGGGCGAGCGCAAGAAGGCGCTGGCCGACTACGAGACGGCGCTCAAGCTCGATCCCGGCAACGAGAACGCTGCCAACGGCCGCCGCAGCATGATCGCGGAGATCGCGAAATTCGGAGATGAGCCGCTGCGCCCTCTCGCGGCCGCCTCCGGCAATGGCCCATCCTTCGCATGTGCGACGGCCAAACGCGAGGTCGAGAAGGTGATCTGCGCCGATCCGCAACTCGGCATGCTCGACCGCCAGATCGCCGAGACTTACGAGCGTGCGCTGAAATCGGCGAGCAAGCGCTCGGCCAGCGAGTTGCGCAAGAGCCAGCGCGATTTCCTCAGCCTCCGCAACGCCAGCTTCGGTCGCCCGGGCTACGACCTGAAGAAGGTCATGCAGGAGCGGTTGCAGAAGCTGAATGCGACGGAGAGTTGAGGCGGGCTCTTCGCCTCTCCCCGCCTGCCGGGTGAGCGGCTTCTCCGCGAGTCCAGCTCCTACCGTGATTGCGGATGCAGCCCCTCAGCCCGACCCTCTCCCAGCAAGAACGGGGAGAGGGAGAAAACCCATCCTTTTCAGCTTGAACCGCGGCCCGTTCCCGGGAAAATAGCCCCCAACAAGGCCGGCGATTGATCCTGGTCATGGCGGGGCGCCTGTCCTGCCACAAGGTTCAGGGCACAGGCGAATAAAGGGACGGGGAGCGCGGGAATGAACGCCGACGGTAAAAGTCGTTATCACGAAGTCCATGCGCGCTCGCTGGCCGATCCCGAGGGCTTCTGGGCAGAGGCGGCGAAAGAGATCGACTGGATCGAGCCGCCGAAGACGATCTTCGATCCTTCGCAGGGAATCTACGGCCGCTGGTTCGCCGGCGGTGTCGTCAATACCTGCTACAACGCGCTCGATCGCCATGTCGAAGGCGGCCGTGCCAAGCAAGTCGCGCTGATCCATGATTCGCCGCTGGCGGGCAGCGTCACCAAACTCACCTATGCCGAATTGCTGCACGAGGTTCAGGCGCTTGGCGCCATCATGCAGGATTTCGGCGTCGCCAAGGGCGATCGCGTCATCCTCTATATGCCGATGGTACCGGAGGCCGTGGTCGCGATGCTCGCCTGCGCGCGCATCGGTGCGGTGCACTCCGTGGTGTTCGGCGGCTTTGCGGCGAAGGAGCTTGCCACCCGCATCGACGACGCGCAGCCGAAACTCATCCTCTCGGCAAGCTGCGGCATCGAGCCCGGCCGCATCGTGCAGTACAAGCCGCTGCTCGACGAGGCGATCAAGCTTGCCGGCAGCAAGCCGAAGGCCTGCATCGTGCTGCAACGTCCGCAGCTCACTTGCGACATGACCCCGGGCCGGGACTATGATTGGGCGAGCCTGCGCCGCAAGGCGATGAACGACGGCAAAAAGGCGCCCTGCGTACCTGTCGCGGCCACCGATCCGCTCTACATCCTCTACACCTCCGGCACCACGGGCGTCCCGAAGGGCGTCGTGCGAGACAATGGCGGCCATCTCGTCGCGGTGAAATGGTCGATGTTCAACCTCTATGGCGTCAAGCCCGGCGAGGTGTGGTGGTGCGGCTCCGACATCGGCTGGGTGGTCGGCCACAGCTACATCGTCTACGGCCCGCTGCTGCATGGCGCGACGACGATCATGTACGAAGGCAAGCCCGTCGGCACGCCTGATGCCGGTGCATTCTGGCGCGTGATCGCCGAGCACAAGGCGGTCGCGTTCTTCACCGCGCCGACAGCTTTCCGCGCGATCCGGAAAGACGATCCGGAAGGAAAGTTCATCCGGCAATACGACCTGTCGAAATTCCGCACCCTGTTCCTCGCCGGCGAGCGGGCCGATCCGCCGACCGTCGAATGGGCGGAGCAGCAGCTGAAGGTGCCGGTGATCGACCATTGGTGGCAGACCGAAACCGGCTGGTGCATTGCCGGCAACCCGGTCGGGCTCGGCATGCTGCCGGTGAAGCACGGCTCGCCGACGGTGCCGATGCCGGGTTACCAGGTCGACGTGGTCGACGAGGCGGCGAAGCCGGTGGGACCCAACACCATGGGCTCGATCGTCATCAAGCTGCCGATGCCGCCGGGTTGTCTGCCGACGCTGTGGAATCAGGACGAGCGCTTCAGGGAGGCTTATCTCAGCGAATTCCCCGGCTACTACAAAACCTCCGATGCCGGCTACAAGGACGAGGACGGCTATGTCTTCGTCATGGGCCGCACCGACGACATCATCAACGTCGCCGGCCATCGGCTCTCCACCGGCGGCATGGAGGAGATCCTGGCCTCGCATCCCGACGTCGCCGAATGCGCCGTGCTCGGCGTCAAGGACGCGATCAAGGGCGAAGTGCCCTGCGGCTTCCTGGTGCTCAAGACCGGCGTGAAGCGTGCGCCCGCCGAGATCGAGAAGGAGATCGTCGCGCTGGTGCGCGATAAGCTCGGCCCGGTCGCGGCCTTCAAGCTCGCCATCACCGTCGGCCGCCTGCCCAAGACGCGCTCCGGCAAGATCTTGCGCGGCACCATTAAGAAGATCGCCGACGGCGATAGCTGGACCATGCCGGCGACGATCGAGGATCCCAAGGCGCTCGACGAGATCGGGGAGGCGCTGAAGGGACGGGTGTGACGTGCTCTCTGTCATGCCCGGGCTTGACCCGGGCATCCATTAATGGGCAAGCAACTGCCTTGATTTCGATGGATTGCCGGGGCAAGCCCGGCAATGACGAATGAGACAGGACCAACCGATGTCAGCCAAGCTCGCGCAGTACGGGGCCATCTCCCTGCTCGCCATTGCTCTCTCCGCCTGCTCCGCGCGCTATCAGACGCCGGTGGCGGTGGGTGGTGACGATGACGATGCGGTCTGCCTGAGCCGGGGCAATGCGCAGGGCTCGCCGGAATACGTGGCCTGCCGCAAGGACCGCGACGTCCAGCGCAACGCCGCCACCGCCCGTGCCGACCGCCGCCAGCGCGACCTCGGCGAATACATGCTGAACCATCCCGATCGGCCCTGATATCGGACGCGGTATCATCCTGCATCTTCACGCGCATCGGTCGTGACAGATCTGCAACGCCGCGGTCAAATCGTGACGCGTTTCGCCCGATTTGATCGGCATCAAATCCTCAGCCGCCCCCTTTCTGCTCAGACGCTCATATCGCGCAACGACGCGCGGAAGATGGCTGAAGGGGACTACAATGCAGAGAACGACAAGAAACCTGGCGCGGCTTGCGACGGTCGGCGCGATGCTCGCGGGCACTTTTGCATCGGTGCAGGCTGCCGATTTGCCGGTTTACAAGAAGGCGCCGCCGCCGGTGGAGGCGTTCAATCCGTGGATGGTGCGTCTGCGCGTGCTCGGCGTGCTGCCGGATGGCGGTGGCTCAACCGTCAATGTGGCGGGCGTTCCCTCGCTGTCCTCGCCGAATTCCGGCCTCTCGATCAGCGACCAGGTCGTCCCCGAGCTCGACATCAGCTACTTCTTCACCAAGAACATCGCGGCCGAACTGATCCTCGGCGTGACTCGGCACTCGATCAGCGGCACCGGCTCGCTCGCGAATTTGCCGATCGGCAAGACCACGCTGCTGCCGCCGACGCTGACGCTGCAATATCACTTCGACCAGTTCGGCGCATTCAAGCCGTATGTCGGCGCCGGCGTGAACTACACCGTGTTCTTCAACAATTCCGCGTCCAATACGCCTGCCGCAATCGTCGGTCCGCCCGCGATTGTCGCCACCACCACCAATTTGCATGTCAGCAACGCCTGGGGCGGCGCCGTGCAGTTCGGCTTCGACTACATGATCGACCGCCATTGGGGTCTCAACGTCGACGTCAAGAAGCTCTGGCTGCGTCCGGATTACAGCGCCACCGTCTCCGGCCTGCCGGTCACCGGCACCGCGCATATCGATCCGTGGCTGGTCGGCGCGGGCGTGACGTACAAGTTCTGATGCTGAGGCGGGACGCGCTGCGTCCCGACGAGGCCAAGGCTACAAGACAAAAGGCTACAAGACAAAAGGCCACAAGACAAAACGCGGCGGGTTTTCCCGCCGCGTTTCAAATTGTGTTCGATCGCGAACGACGAGCGGAGCTTACTGCTCCTCGTCTTCCTGCTTCTTGCCGCCGAGCGTCTTCAGCTTGGCGAACACGGCGTCGAGGTTGAGGTCGTCGCTCGATCGCTCGGCCGGCTCGAACTCGTCCTTCTTGGTGGTCTCGGACGCCGGGAGCAGGGTGGCGCCGCCATAGGCTGTGTCGATCGGCTTCTCCTTGGCGGCGCGCGCCACCTCGAAATCGAGCTCGATCTGCGAGCAGAGACCAAGGGTAACGGGGTCGATCGGGGTCAGCTGGGAGGTGTTCCAGTGGGTCCGGTCCCGCACGCTCGCGATGGTGCTCTTGGTGGTGCCGACCAGGCGCATGATCTGGGCGTCTTTGAGCTCGGCATGGTTGCGCAGCAGCCAGAGGATGGCGCTCGGACGCTCATGGCGGCGCGAGACCGGGGTGTAGCGCGGGCCCTTGCGCTTGGGCTGGGGCGGCAACACGACCTTGCTCTCCTGCAGGCGGAGCCGGTAATCCGGGTTCTTCTCGCCCTTTTCGATCTCCTCGCGGGTCAGCTGGCCGTTGGAGAGGGGATCCATGCCTTTGATGCCCTGGGCAGCATCGCCGTCGGCGATCGCGCGCACCTCGAGGGGATGCATCTTGGTGAAATCGGCGACCTGGTCAAAGGTCAGCGCGGTGTTGTCGAGCAGCCAGACGGCGGTCGCCTTGGGCATCAGAGGTGCGTTGCTCATGGCAAATCTCCTTTGTGCTTCGCCCACCCCTCTGGAGGCGAAGCCGGTGGTCATCAGCGATGACTGGGAATTCGCGCTATATAAGCCCGGAGGGGGTAGCCACGCAATGGTTCTGCTATAGATAGTGCCTTGACAGCGCCCGAAAGGGAGCCCAATTCCCTGTAAGCCCGTACCTAAGCCCTATTCAATCCATCGACCGCTTCCCGCCCATTTGGCGAGGTGATTCGGTCCCGAGATCGCTCAATGTCAGCCAAACCAGACCTCAAGATCGTGCTTTGTTCTCCCCGTGGCTTCTGCGCCGGGGTGGTCCGGGCGATCGACACCGTGGAACGGGCGCTCGATAAGTACGGCGCGCCCGTCTACGTTCGCCATGAGATTGTGCACAACAAGTATGTCGTCGACGGGTTGAAGAAGAAGGGCGCGATCTTCGTCGAGGAGCTCGCCGAAATCCCGGAAAACACCTCCGCGCCGGTGGTGTTCTCGGCCCACGGCGTGCCGAAGTCGGTTCCGGCCGACGCCCAGTCACGCAATCTGTTCTCGCTGGATGCGACCTGCCCGCTGGTGACCAAGGTCCACCGCGAGGCCGCGATCCACTTCAAGCGCGGCCGCGAGATCTTCCTGATCGGCCACTCCCATCACCCCGAGGTGGTCGGCACGCTCGGCCAGCTTCCGACCGGCGCCGTGACCCTGATCGAGACCGCCGAGGACGCCAAGACCATTTCCCCGAAGGACCCCAACAACCTCGCCTTCGTGACCCAGACCACGCTGTCGATCGACGACACCGCGGAGATCGTGGCGCTGCTCAAGGAGCGCTTCCCGAACATCAACGGCCCGCACAAGGAAGACATCTGCTACGCCACCACCAACCGCCAGCTCGCGGTGAAGAAGGTGGCGCCGGTGGTCGACGCGCTCATCGTCGTCGGTGCCCCCAATTCGTCGAACTCGCAGCGCCTGCGTGAGGTTGCCGAGCGCGAAGGTTGCAAGATCGCAGTGCTGGCGCAGCGGGCGGCCGACCTCGACTGGGAGCGGTTCAGCAACATCTCGAGCCTCGGCATCACCGCGGGCGCTTCGGCCCCGGAAGTGATCGTCGAGGAGATCATGGATGCTTTCGCCGAGCGCTACACGCTGCATGTGGAGACGGTCTCGGCCGCGGAAGAGAACGAGTTCTTCCCGCTGCCGCGCCAGGTGCGCCCTGAAGCTGCCGCCGAGTAGACTTTTATGGCGGTCTACACCGACGTTGCCGCCGACGAACTTGCGGATTTCCTGAAGCAATACGATCTCGGCGAGTTGCTCTCCTACAAGGGCATCGCCGAGGGCGTCGAGAATTCCAACTTCCTGCTGCACACCACCGAGGGATCGTTCATCCTCACGCTCTACGAGAAGCGAGTGGCGAAGAACGATCTGCCGTTCTTCCTCGCGCTGATGACGCACCTCGCCGAGCACGGCGTCAATTGTCCGCTGCCGGTGAAGGCGAAAGACGGCGAGGCGCTGCGCGAATTGTCGGGCCGGCCGGCTGCGATCATTACCTTTCTCGAAGGTGTCTGGCCGCGCAAGCCGAACGCGGCCCATTGTGCCGGCGTCGGCGAAGGGCTGGCCCGAATGCATCTGGCCGGCGCCAATTTCGCGATCAAGCGCGCCAATGCACTCTCGGTCGCGGGCTGGCGGCCGCTGTTCGATGCGGCGTCAAACCGTGCCGACGAAGTGCAGCCGGGCCTGCGCGCGTTCCTAGCGACCGAACTCGATTATCTCTCCAGCGCCGTCTGGCCGGATAATCTGCCCGAAGGCGTGATCCACGCGGACCTGTTCAACGACAACGTCTTCTTTCTCGGTGACAAGCTTTCGGGGATCATCGACTTCACTTTCGCCTGCAACGATATGCTGGCCTATGACGTCGCGATCTGCCTCAACGCCTGGTGCTTCGAGCCCGATCATTCCTTCAACGTCACCAAGGCGCGCGCCTTCCTCAACGCCTATGGCCGCGTGCGAAAGCTCTCCGACGCGGAAGAGGCTGCGCTGCCGCTGCTGGCGCGCGGTGCTGCGATCCGCTTCCTGCTGACGCGGCTGGTCGACTGGCTCAACGTGCCCGAAGGCGCGCTGGTCAAGCCGAAGGATCCGCTGGAATATGTCCGTAAGCTGCGCTTCCACCAGAGCGTAACGAGCGTACGCGATTATGGGCTGATGCCGTCGGGGCTAGTGGCGTGAGCGAGCTTCCCAATGTCACGATCTATACCGACGGCGCCTGCTCGGGAAATCCTGGGCCGGGCGGCTGGGGCGCGATCCTCAAGTTCGGCGACAAGGAAAAAGAGCTGAACGGCGGCGAGCGCCACACCACCAACAACCAGATGGAGCTGATGGCGGCGATCTCCGCGCTCGAAGCGCTGAAGAAGCCGTGCACGGTCGATCTCTACACCGACAGCCAGTATGTCCGGCAGGGCATCACCGGCTGGATCCACGGCTGGAAGCGCAACGGCTGGCGCACCGCCGACAAGAAGCCGGTGAAGAATGTCGAGCTATGGCAGAGGCTTGATGCAGCGCTGAAGGCGCACGAGGTGCGCTGGCACTGGGTCAAGGGCCATGCCGGCCATCCCGAGAACGAGCGCGCGGATCAGCTGGCGCGCGACGGGATCGTGAAGGCAAGGACGCAAGCGCGGGTGACGGAGTAGGTGTCATTCCGGGGCGCCCGAAGGGCGAGCCCGGAATCCATTTCTCTACAAGTTCTGAGGAGAGATGGATTCCGGGCTCGCGCTGCGCGCGCCCCGGAATGACGAAAACCTTACAGCTGCCCCAGCAGCGTATCGCCGCCGGAGACCTCGACCTTGCCGGGCATCGCCTCGAGGTTCAGCTTCTTCACCACGCCGTCCTCGACCAGCATCGAATAGCGCTTGGAGCGGATGCCGAGGCCGTTGGCAGAGGCGTCGAGCTCCATGCCGATCGCCTTGGTGAACTCGGCATTGCCGTCGGCGAGGAAGATGGCCTCGTCGCGCTGGTCGGTGTCGCGCTTCCAGGCGTTCATGACGAAGGCGTCGTTGACGGACACGATGGCGATGCTGTCGACGCCCTTGTCCTTCAGGGCGTAGGCGTTGAGGAAGATGCTCGGCAGATGCATCTTGTGGCAGGTGCCGGTGTAGGCGCCGGGCACGGCGAACAGCGCCACCTTCTTGCCCTTGAAGATGTCGTCGGTGGTCTTCACCTGCGGGCCTTCCGCCGTCATCACGCGGAATTTCGCCTCGGGCAGCTTGTCGCCAGTCTGGATCGCCATCGTCAGTCTCCCTGAATATCGATCCCGCTTTTTAGACCGTGCGGCGGGCCTGCACAATATTGCCGGCGGGCAAAGCGGCATCGCCGTCGCCTTTCACCGGGATGACTCAGCCGGAAAAGCCGCCATTGTCGAGGAAGGCCTGCTCCTCGTCGGTGGTCGGGCGCCCGAGCATGCGGTTACGGTGCGGGAAACGACCGAAACGGCGGATGATGTCGGCGTGCTCCTGGGCGTATTTCAGGTTCTCGGCGTTATCGGTGTCTTGGAACAGCGCGATGCAGTGCTCCTGGTCCGGCAGGTGCTCCGAATGCATGAAAGGCATGTAGAGGAATTCGAGCAGGGCCGGATCGATCCTGCGATCCACCGCCCGATCGATGGCGCGGCGGGCAACATCGCGGGCCGGCGCGTCGCTGGAGAACGTCATGGGATCGCCGCGAAACATGTTGCGGGGAAACTGGTCGAGCACGATGACGAGCGCGAGTGCGCCCTCGTCGCTGGCCTCCCATGACCCCAGCTCGCCCGCGGCCGCCTTCTGCCATAGCGCGCAAAAGCGGCGCCTGACCTCCGCGTCGAAAGCGTCATCGCGCTTGTACCAGCGCTCGCGGCCGGCTTCGCGCCAGAAGGCGAGAATGTCGGCCGGCGCGATGTCTCCGACGTCAGTCATCAGCGGAAGGTCGGCCTTACGCCGCCTCCGCCTTCTTCTCGTCGCGCAGTTCGCGTCGCAGGATCTTGCCGACATTGGTCTTCGGCAGGTCGCTGCGGAATTCGATGTGCTTGGGCACCTTGTAGCCGGTGAGCTGCTCGTGACAGAACTTGATCACGGCCTCGGCGGTGAGGTTTGGATCCTTCTTCACCACGAAAGCCTTCACCGCCTCGCCCGACTTGGAATCAGGAATGCCGATCACGGCGCATTCGAGCACGCCCGGATGGCTCGCGATCACTTCCTCGACCTCGTTGGGATAGACGTTGAAGCCGGAGACCAGGATCATGTCCTTCTTCCGGTCGACGATCTTGGTGTAGCCCTTCTCGTCCATGATGCCGATGTCGCCGGTGCGGAAATAGCCGTCCGCGGTCATCACCTTGGCGGTCTCCTCGGGCCTGTTCCAGTAGCCCGACATCACTTGCGGGCCCTTGGCGCAGATCTCGCCGGCCTGGCCGAGCGGGACTTCGTTGCCGTCGTCGTCGCGGATCGAGATGTAGGTCGAGGGCACGGGAATGCCGATCGTCCCCGTGAACTCGGTTGCCGTTGCCGGATTGCAGGTCAGGGTCGGCGAAGTCTCCGACAGGCCGTAACCCTCGGCGATGAAGCAGTTGGTGATCGCCTTCCATTGATCGGCGACGGGGCGCTGCACCGCCATGCCGCCGCCGTTGGAGATCTTCAGCTTGGAGAAGTCGAGCTTCTTGAAATCAGGGTGGTGCATCAGGCCGTTGTAGAGCGTGTTCACGGCCGGGAAGCTGTTGACCTGGTATTTCGCCAGCTCCTTGACGAAGCCGGCGATATCGCGCGGGTTGGGGATCAGGAGATTGCAGCCGCCGGCGCGCACCGCGAGCAGATAGCAGGCCGTCAGCGCGAAGATGTGATAGAGCGGCAGCGCGCAGACGATCATGAGCTGGTCGACATGCGGCGGCGCGGCGAGCGCCGGCTGGAGCCAGGCGTCGTTCTGCAGGACGTTCGCGACGATGTTGCGGTGGAGCAGCGTGGCGCCCTTGGAGACCCCGGTGGTGCCGCCGGTATATTGCAGGAAGGCGACGTCGCCCGGCGAGAGTTTCGGCTTGTTGAAGGTCATGCCGCGGCCGGCCGAGAGCGCGTCGTTGAAGGAGACTGCGCCCGGCAGCGACCAGGCCGGTACCATCTTCTTGACGCGGCGGACCACGAGATTGACGATCACGCCCTTGAAGCCGAGCAGATCGCCCATGGCTGCGACGATGACGTGCTTGACCTGCGTCTTGGCGATCACCTGCTCGACGGTGTGGGCGAAATTCTCCAGCACGATGATGGCTTCGGCGCCGGAATCCTTGAGCTGGTGCTCGAGCTCGCGCGGGGTGTAGAGCGGATTGACGTTGACCACCGCGAAGCCGGCGCGCAACACGGCCGCGGTCGCGACCGGATATTGCAGCACGTTCGGCATCATGATGGCGACGCGTGCGCCGCGCTGCAGTCCGCGGCCCTGCAAATAGGCGGCGAGCGCGACCGACATCTGGTCGAGGTCGCGATAGCTGATGGACTTGTCCATGCAGATGAACGCCTTGCGGTCGGCGAACTTGGTGAAGCTCTCTTCGAGAAGGTCGACCAGCGATGCGTATTGGGTCGGCTCGATATCGGCAGGCACGCCGGGCGGATATTGCTTGAGCCAGATGCGCTCCATGGAAAACTCCCCTCATCTACCAGAGCCCGCTGTGTCTCGGGCTTGCCTCATTGCCGCCAGTATCGAGCCTGCCGGAACGGGTGGCAAGTCGTCGAGGCTTAGGGCAAAGGTCAGGGAGTGGCTACCGGAATCGTCCAGAAGCCGCGCTGCCGCAGGTGCGAAGCGCGTGGCGCGGGGTCGGTGCCGCGTTAACTGTTGTTGGCCGGCTTGGTGGCGGGCTTGGTCGCGGCCTTGGGCTTGGCGGGGCTGCCTGCCGCAGGCTTCTCGGCGGGTTTTGCCGCAGCATCGTGCTTGGCGGCAGCATGCTTGGGCGCCGCCGGCTTCGCCGCAGTTTTCGTCTCACTCTTGTCGTTGGTCTTGCCCTCAGCCGGCTTGGCAACAGGCTTCGCAGCCGCCGTCTTGGTATCCTTGGCGTCCTTGCCCGCGTCCTTCGGCTTGTCGGCCGCATCGGGCTTCTTGGCCACGCGCGACTTCTTGCCACGCGGCTTCGACACCGTCTGCTGGTCGGCATCGGCTGCGACGGCCGCGATCAGGGCGGTGCCGGTGCGGGTCGGGCCGGTATAGACCAGCACGGGCTCGGCCGCCGCGGGAGCCTGCGCCATCAGCTCGGAAGCCTTCATCAAGGGCGGCTGAAGGCCGGCGGTGAAGAAGGTCACCTGGGCTTCGCCACCGGTGGCCGAGGCCGATCCGGAGGTCGCGCCATTCGCCGCAATCAGCGCGTCGTCGTCATCGCTGGCCGGCCGCTTGCGATGGCCGCCGCACATCTCGTCACGCAGGTTCGGCGGCGAGGCGTCGACCGGCACGAGGTTGTCGACCGTGCCGAGCGAGGGGCGCAGCCACGTCAGATTGTCCTGGCTGAAGCCGCGCTCCAGCAGCTGCGCCGCCTTCACCGCGCGCGCCGTGCCGGAGCTGGAGCCGAGCACCACCGCGATCAGCCGGCGGCCATTGCGGGTCGCTGAGGCGACGAGATTGTAGCCGGAGGCACAGATGAAGCCCGTCTTGAAACCGTCGGCGCCAGGATAGCGGCCGATCAGCTTGTTGAAATTGCCGGTGACGCGCTTGCCGAAGCGCATCGCCGGGATGTGGACGAAGTATTCGTATTCCGGCAGGTCGCGCAGGAACGAGCGCGCGAGGATGCCTAGGTCGCGCGCCGAGGTGATCTGGCCATCGGCGGGCAGGCCGTTCGGATTGACGTAGCTGGTCTGCGTCATGCCGAGCTTCTTCGCGGTATCGTTCATCATGGCGGAGAAACCGTCGATCGAACCGCCGACGCCTTCAGCGAGCACCACGGCCATGTCGTTCGCCGACTTGACCATCATCATCTTCAGCGCGTTGTCGACGGTGAGCTGCGTTCCTGGACGGAACCCCATCTTCGAGGGCGATTGCGAGGCCGCCGTCGGCGATACCGTCAGCAGCGAGTCGAGCGTCAGCCTGCCGTCCTTGACCGCCTTCAGCGTCACATAGGCGGTCATGATCTTGGTGACAGAGGCCGGATACCAGGGAACGGTCGCGTTCTCCGCCTGCAGCACCTTACCGCTGTCGGCCTCGATCAGCAGCAGGGCTTCGGCGCTGGCCGCGCGTGGCGCAAGCAGCGCGGCACATGCGAGCGTCGCAGCGAAGAGGTTGAACAGGGATTTGCGAAGCAGCGGGCGTAGGGCGTGCACTATCCGATTCCGGTCCTTGGAAAACCGCCCGGTTCCGGGCAGCTCTCGCGATCTGATTGTCGGTTCTGAAATCCAGCGCCGCCGCTTGCGGCGCCGCAAACCTATACCGGCTGGTGCGTCGAGAACAGGGGCATGAGCGAGGTATTCCGCAATGAAATAGGCCGAATTTCGACGATCCTGTGAGGACTTGCTAGGGGGACTTGGCAGCAGTCGCAGCAGCCTCTGCGGCTGTCACGCTGGCCCGTGCGGTCTCATGAACCATGAATTGGGCCTTGGCGAGCTCGGCGAAATGGCCGCCCTTGGCCACGAGTTCATCGAAAGTTCCGCTTTCGATCACCCGCCCGTTCTCGAACACCAGGATTCGCGTGGCGTTGCGGATGGTGGAGAGGCGATGGGCAATCACGAAGGTGGTGCGGCCCTTCATCACTTCGTCGAGAGCAGCATTCACCTTGGCCTCGGTGACGGCGTCGAGCGCGCTGGTGGCCTCGTCCAGGATCAGGATCGGGGGATCTTTCAACAGCGCGCGGGCGATCGACAGCCGCTGCCGTTCGCCGCCGGACAGCATGCGGCCGCGCTCGCCGGCATTGGTCGCAAAGCCGCCGCTGCGCTCGATGAAATCGAGCGCCTGCGCACGTTCGGCCGCCTTGCGCATCTCGGCCTCGGTCGCGTCCGGCTTGCCGACGCGCAGATTCTCCTCGATCGAGCGGTTGAACAGCAGCGCCTCCTGGAACACGACGCCAATATTCCGGCGCAGCGACGTCAGCGTGATGCCGCGCACGTCCATGCCGTCGATCCTGATGAAGCCGGATTGCGGGTCGAAGGCGCGATGCAGGAGCGCGATCGCGGTGGATTTTCCGGCGCCGGTCGGGCCGACCAGCGCGATGGTCTGGCCGGGTAGCGCGGTGAAGGTGAGGTCCTCGATCGCCGGCCGCTTGCCGTCATAGGAAAAGGAGACGTCGTTGAACTCGACGAGGCCGGACAGCCTGCCCGCATCGATCGCATCGGGCCGGTCGTGAACCGCGGGCACGGCGTCGAGCACATTGAAGA
Source organism: Bradyrhizobium sp. MOS003 (assembly GCF_003020125.1). GTDB lineage: Bacteria > Pseudomonadota > Alphaproteobacteria > Rhizobiales > Xanthobacteraceae > Bradyrhizobium. Next base: position 978,263 of record NZ_PYFW01000001.1, read on the forward strand.
ATTCGCGCAGGCGGGGCGCCTCCATGAACACGTTGTTGATGAAGCTCACGACCTGCTCGAGCTTCTGGATCAGCAGCGTGGCAAAGCTCACGAACATCACGATCTCGCCGACCGATGTCAGCCCCCGGTCGTGCAGCGCGATGCCCAGCGTGAAGATCGCCAGCACGGTGATGGTCGTGGAGGCGCGCGTGATGACGGTGACGAGCGCCCACCAGGACAGCACCGGCATCTGTGCGGCCAGCAACTCGTCGGCAACGGAGCGTAGTCCCTTCACCTCCGATTCGACCCGCACGAAACTCTGCACCAGTGCGACGTTGCCGAGCGCGTCGGAGGCGCGCGCTGACAGCTCGCTGTAGTGCTCTTCGACCTGCATCTGCATGCCGAAGGTCCTGCGCACGACGAAAGTGGTCAGTGCCGTGAACACGACGCAGAGCACGAACAGCAGGATCGCGAGCCGCCAGTTCAAATAGAGCGACAGCGGCAGCAGCACCACGACCGACAGGATCGCGGCAAAATGCTCGCGGAAGAAGCCGACCCACAGCCGCCACAGCGCGTCGGTGCCATTGAGCATCACCTTCATCAGCCGGCCCGAATGGGTGCCGGAGTGGAAGGTCAGCGGCAATTGCAGGATGTGCTCGAAATAGTCGGTCAGCACCGCCTGGCGCTGGCGGTGCGAGAGCCGGTCGGCCTGCAGGGCCACGAGCGCGCTGCAGAGAATGGTGAACAGCCCGAACGCGACCCAGGCCGTCAGGAATGGCCAGGCCGAGTTCGAACCGGCGACCGACTTGCCGGAGAGCACGTCGACGATGCGGCCGAACAGCACGGGCTCGGCGAATTGCGAGGCGGCCAGCAGGAGATTGGCAAACGCCAGCAGCCAGCCCAGCCGCGCCTCCTTGCCGAGCAGTTCGAGAACGCGGGTGTAGAGGCTGAAAATAGACATGCGGACCGGCAACTCGGGGGATAACGGGACCCGTATTCTAAGCAGGGATCGCCTGCGAGATACAGTGGAAGCTGCGGGTTTTGCTCAATTGATCAGCCGCCCCGCGACCGGCGGCAGGAATCGGTCTTCGAAGATGTCGCCTGCCGTAGGCCGCTTGCGGAATTTGAAGTCCTGCGCGATCTGGTCGATCGAGCGCTCCAGGCGCAGTGGCTCGATACCGCCAAGACCGTTGCGCTTGACCTCGTCGGTCAGGATGTTGTCGACGAGGACGGTGCGCAGGCGTTGCAGCTCCAGGTCGCGGTCGCCGCCGTCGATGCGGCTCGCGGTCTCGTCCGCTGCACGCGCCGGCTCCTTGACGGCCGCATTGATGCCGGCGATCAAGGCGCGGACGAAGCCCTTCACGGCGTCAGGCTTTGCGGCGGCGAAGGCGGGATTGGCGACCACTGCGAAGCCATAGGCCTCGCAGCCATAGTCGGCAAAACGCAGCACGACGAGATCGGCCCCGGGCACGCCGCGATCCCTCAGGTTCACCGCGGAGAGATAGTTGAAGCCCGCGACCGCATCGACCTGTCCCGCGGACAGGATCGGCTCGCGGACCGCAGCGCCGATCTTGTGGAATTTGATGCGCGATGCGTTGATGCCGTTCTGCTGCGCCAGCGCCGGCCACAGTCGCATCGACAGATCGCCGTCGGCAGCGCCGACGGTCTTGCCGTCGAGATTGGGCAATCCCTCGATGCCGCGGCTCCTGCGCGCGACGATCGCGTAGGGCGCGCGGTTGAACAGCACGAACACCGCCTTGACCGGCGCCGAATCCTCCTTGTCGCGAAACCGGATCAACTCGTTGATGTCGACCAGCGCAAGCTCGCTGTCGCCCTTGGCGACGCGCGCGAGCGCCTCCGGCGATCCGGCTGCGCTGTTGAAGGACACGTTGAGACGTTCGGCACTGAACCTGCCGTCCTTCGCCGCGAGGAAGAACGGCGCCACGCTGGCGTCGAACGGACGGTCGAAGGTGAAATGGATCGCAACGGACGGCGCAGCGGTCTCGGCCGCACCGACATCGCGTGCAACGAGCGTAGCAAGCGAGATCGAGAGAGCCAGCAGGCAACGGAGGGCTGTCGTCTTGAATCCTGACATCGATTGCGCCGGTTCCGCATTGTTATGGTTTCGTGACGCTCGCGGCGCCGGCGCGGCCAGTCTCTCCGCGCCAACATGAACGGCGGATGAGCGGCGGCTGCGTCACGAATACGCAACCCCGTTCAGCTTGTGTTGGGGTTGGGGAACCCAACATGGCATGCGGGTGTTTGACAGACATGAGCCTGACTGCAGGCACTATGCAAGGTCCCAAGGAGGGTCCAGGAGATGTTTGACAGATTTTCGACGTTTGCCGGCCGCAAGGCCGTTCTTGCCACTGCCGCGGTGCTTGCGTTGACCGCGGTTGCCCCGACAGCTTCCTATGCCGGCGGTCGCCACTGGCATGGTGGAGGTGGCGCGGCTTTTGCCGGCGCGGCCATCGCCGGCGCCATCGGCACCGGCCTTGCGATCGCCGCCACCCGTGATGCCTACGCCTACGATGCCCCGGCTTACTATGGCGGCGGCCCGGTCTATTACGACGAGGGTCCGGTCTATTACGGCGGCGACTCCTATATCGGCCCGCGCCCGTTCCACCGTTGCGGCGGCCCGTATCAGTCTGCGCAGGGCGGCCAGGGCAACATCTCGACCTGCTACTGAGCGGCGCTTCCCAGCTTGACCTGAACAGGCCGTCGCGCTTGCCGCGCCGGCCTGTTTTCTGCTTTTATTATCGGACGTTAACACGCCCGCCATTTGTTTAGAGTAGTTTCGAGTACCATGAGTGATTCGCTTGAGCGGCTATATCTGGCTGTGCTCGCGGCCAGAGATCTTGATCCGGCAACGTCGCGGACGGCCCGGCTGTTTCAGCGTGGGCCTTCGAAAATGGCAAAGAAGCTCGCCGAAGAGGCCATCGAGGTCGTGATCGACGCCGTCAATGGCGACACCGATGCCGTGATCCGGGAAAGCGCCGACCTCTTGTACAATCTCACCGTGCTCTGGGCCTCTGCGGGCGTGCGCCCCGAGGACGTCTGGCGCGAAATGACGCGGCGGGAAGACATGCTCGGCATCGCCGAGAAGCTGCCGAAATCGTCGATGAAGCTGCCTAAAGTCGCGTCACCGCGCGTGGCTGCCAGGCGGCCGATTGTCGCGCTTGAGGGCCGAACCGCGCGCAAGCGCCACTAGAAACGTCATAATTAGCCTCAATCTCGGCATGGACAAATCCGTCCCATGGTGCTTCATCGCGGCGCCATGCTGAAACGTATCTACGATTGGTGCATCGACGCCGCCCATAAGCCCTACGCGCTCTGGATCATGGGAGCCGTGTCTTTCGCCGAGAGCTCCTTCTTTCCGGTCCCGCCGGATGTGATGCTGATCCCGATGTCGCTGGCGCGCCCGCAGCGCGCCTGGCTCTATGCGATGGTCTGTACCGTCACCTCGGTGCTCGGCGGCATCGTCGGCTACGCCATCGGTGCGCTGCTGTTCGACTCCGTCGGCCAATGGCTGATTCAGGTCTACGGCCTCGGCGGCAAGGTCGAGGCCTTTCGCGCCTCCTATGCGGAATGGGGCGCGGTGATCATCCTGCTCAAGGGGCTGACGCCGATCCCCTACAAGCTCGTGACGATTACCTCGGGCTTTGCGGGCTACAACATCCTCCTGTTCGTTCTGTGCTCGATCGTTGCGCGTGGGGGGCGCTTTTTCATCGTGGCGATTCTGCTCAACCGCTATGGCGACTGGATCCGCGTGAAGATCGAGAAGCATCTCGGTCTCGTGGTGGCGGTCGGTGCTGCCGTGCTGGTGCTCGGCTTCGTGGTGGCGATCAAGCTAATCTAGATCCACAGTGCTTTGCCGCAGGGGCCGCTTCGGCTACGGTTGCCACCATGATGGTTCGATCCGGCAATCCGGCCGCGCGGCTCGGGACGCTGATGTCCGCAGTGCTGCTCCTGCTTGCTGCTTGCGGGACGGGGTGGGCGCAATCGGCGCCGCCGTCGCTTGGCTTGCAGGAGCAAGGGCCCCAAGCTGCGCCGCCGCCCTCGACGCCCCCGCCTGCAGAAAATCCCGGGCTGATCCATGAAATGGGCAAGCTGTTCGACAAGCTGCCCTCGATCCTGCCGCCGATCAAAAGCCCCAGCGAGACCATGAACGACCTGTCCCGCCTGGCGAAGCCCTCGACCATGGTGTCGGGACGCGCCGCCTGCCCGGCATCGTCCAACGGCGCGCCCGATTGCAAGCAGGCCGCCGACCAGCTTTGCCAGAGCAAGGGCTACAAGGAAGGCAAGAGCCTGAATGCCGACTCCGCGGAAAAATGCTCGGCCAAGGTTCTCATTCCGGGCAGGCAACGCAAGCCGGATGACTGCCGCACCGATACTTTCGTGACCAGCGCGCTGTGCCAGAATTGATGCGATGACGCAGCGCGTCAGCAACAAGGAGCGCCCATGAGCCGTACGGAGCAGGACTTCCTCGGACAGCGTGAGATCGCCGACGACATCTCTTACGGCGTCCAGACCATCCGGGGTAAGGAGAACTTCCACATCACCGGCATTCCGATGAACCAGGAGCCTTTCTTCGTGAAGGCTCTCGGTTACGTCAAGAAGGCCGCCGCCATGGCCAATCGCGATCTCGGCGCAATCGACGCCAAGGTCGCGGACGCCATCATCCTCGGCTGCGACCGCGTCATCGCCGGCGACATGATGGACCAGTTCGTCACCGACTTCATCCAGGGGGGCGCCGGCACCTCCACCAACATGAACGCCAACGAGGTGATCGCCAACCTCGCGCTGGAATCGCTCGGCTTCAAAAAGGGCGACTACCAGCACGTCAGCCCCAACGATCACGTCAATTACGGCCAGTCGACCAACGACACCTATCCGACCGCCTTTCGCCTCGCGCTGATCCTGCGGCTCGAAAGCTACATGACCGCGCTGCGCCAGCTGCAGGAAGCCTTCTTCACCAAGGGCCGCGAGTTCGACCGTGTGCTGAAGATGGGCCGCACGCATCTTCAGGACGCGGTGCCGATGTCGCTCGGCGCCGAATTTCGCGGCTGGGGTACAACCATGGGCGAGGAGGTCGATCGCATCTCCGAGGCCCGGGCGCTGCTGCGCGAGATCAATCTCGGCGCCACCGCGATCGGCACCTCCGTTACGGCGGCCCACGGCTATCCCAAGCTCGCCGTTCGCCATTTGAGCGCACTCACCGGCGTCGATTTCATTCTCGCCGGAGACCTGGTCGAGGCGACCTCGGACACCGGCGCCTATGTGCAGCTCTCCGGCGTGCTCAAGCGCACCGCGAGCAAGCTGACCAAGATCTGCAATGACATCCGCCTGCTCGCCTCCGGCCCGCGCGCCGGCTTCAACGAGATCAACCTGCCGCAATTGCAGCCGGGCTCCTCGATCATGCCGGGGAAGGTCAATCCCGTCATTCCCGAGGTCGTCAACCAGACCAGCTTCCTCGTGATCGGGCTCGACACCACGGTGACGCTCGCGGCCTCGGCGGGCCAGCTCCAGCTCAACGTGATGGAGCCGGTGATCTCGTTCGCGCTGTTCTTCTCGATCCGCACCATGGAGCGCGCGGTCAACAGCCTGCGCGAGAATTGCGTCGTTGGCATCACCGCCAACGAGGAGCACACCCGCAACATGGTGCTCAACTCGCTCGGCATCGTCACGGTGCTGAAGCCGCTGCTGGGCTACAAGCAATGCGCCGAGATTGCGCGCGAGGGCTACAAGAGCGGCAAGTCGCTGCACCAGATCGTGGTGGTCGAGCGCAAGCTGCTGACCCAGCAGAAGTGGGACGAGATGTTTTCGTTCGAGCGGCTGATCAATCCGGATCTGCTGGGGTAGGCCAGCGTCGCCCGCAACTCTGACCTCGTCATTGCGAGCGTAGCGAAGCAATCCAGCGTCTCCCCCGCGGAAATAGTCTGGATTGCTTCGCTTCCCTCGCAATGACGGAGGAGGGGATGGTATTCCGCGCCTTGGAATTGCGGTCGCCGCATCCGCCCCGGCGACAAAACGCAATACTTGACAGTGGAAAGATTGCCTTGTTGGTATGGCGGTCAACCTTCCATCGACCGGCTAACAGAGGATCGTCCCTGCAATGTCCATGCCTGCCTTGTTCAAAGGACGCCTGTCGATCCCCGTGATCGGCTCGCCGCTCTTCATCATCTCGGTGCCCGATCTCGTGATCGCGCAGTGCAAGGCGGGTGTGGTCGGCTCGTTTCCGTCGCTGAACGCGCGTCCGCCGGAGCTGCTCGACGAATGGCTGGCGCGGATTACCGAGGAACTCGCGGCCTATGACCGTGCCCATCCCGACAAGCCCTCGGCGCCGTTCGCGGTCAACCAGATCGTGCACAAGTCGAACAACCGGCTCGATCACGACATGCAGCTCTGCGCCAAGTACAAGGTGCCGATGGTCATCTCCTCGCTCGGCGCGCGCGAGGAGTTGAACCAGGCGGCGCACGGCTGGGGCGGCATCGTCTTCCACGACGTGATCAATCAGAAATTCGCGCACAAGGCGATCGAGAAGGGCGCCGACGGCCTGATCCTGGTCGCGGCCGGCGCCGGCGGTCACGCCGGCACCATCTCGCCGCTGGCCTTCGTTGCTGAAACACGAAAGTGGTTCGACGGTCCGATCGCGCTGTCGGGTGCCATCGGCAACGGCAGGGCGATCCGCGCCGCGCGAATTCTCGGCGCCGACTTCGCCTATATCGGCTCGGCCTTCATTGCGACGAAGGAAGCCAACGCGGTGGAGAAGTACAAGGAGATGATCGCGGGATCGACGGCCGACGACATCGTCTACTCCAACCTCTTCACCGGCGTGCACGGCAATTACCTGAAGCCCTCGATCCTCGCCGCCGGCATGGATCCGGAAAACCTGCCGACCTCCGATCCCTCCAAGATGAATTTCGGCACTGACGCCTCCGGCGAGCGCGCCAAGCCGAAGGCCTGGAAGGAAATCTGGGGCTCGGGCCAGGGCATCGGCAGCGTCGAGGCCATCTTGCCTGCCGCCGAGCTGATCGCGCGCTTCAAGAAGGAATACGACGAGGCGATCGATCCGCCGCTATAATCGCTCTCGTGTCCCGGACGCGCTGCAGCGTGTGACGCTGCTGCGCGAGCCGGGACCTATCGCCGCAACGCATGGACCCCGGATCGGCAGCGCACCGCTACGCGCTGCGCAGCGTCCGGGGAACGTCAACCGAGACTGATGAAAGCATGCCCCCGATCTACCGCGTCGACGGCAACAGCGTCGTCACCAGTCCGGATGCTGCAGGTCCCTGGGACCGGCGCATGCAGCACGGCTCGGCGCCGGCGTCGCTGGTGACCTGGGCGGCCGAGCGAATTCCGACACCGTCGCCGATGAATATCGCGCGGGTCACCATCGACCTGATGCGCCCTGTGCCAGTGGCGCCGCTCACGATCGAGACCACGATCCTGCGCGAGGGGCGCAAGATCCAGCTTTGTGAAATCAAGCTGCTCGCCGATGGCGTGCAGGTGGTCGGTGCCACCGTGCTCAAGATCAGGGCGCAGGCTCAGGCGCTACCCGATGACGTCAAGGAGTTGCCGGTGACGCTGCCGTCGCCCGAGGACTCGTTCGCCGAGGACGGTCACGCCGCTACCAGTCCGTTCGTACGATCGGTTTCGATGCGCGCCGCGCGCGGCCGCTTCGGCCAGGCCGGTGCCGGCGCGATTTGGTTTCGTGTCGACCACCCGCTGATCGAGGGCCAAGCGATCTCGCAGGCGATGCGTGCCGTGGTCGCAGCCGATTTCTCCAACGGCACCGCCTCGACGCTCGACTTCCGGGCCTGGACCTACATCAACGCCGATCTCACGGTAAACTTTTCGCGCCAGCCGGTTGGTGATTGGATTTTGCTCGACGGTGAATCCTGGATCGGGCCCGACGGCGCCGGTCTCGCGATGTCGCGGCTTGCGGACCGGCAGGGCTATTTCGGCCGCGCGGTGCAGAGCCTCGTCATCGAGAAGCGATAGGACCCTCCAAGTCTACCGCCGTAGACCGGACGCGGCGCTGGATCCGTTCCATCTTGTTGAAGATATTTCGGAAATGGCGTTCTCTAGACGCTGAATAGGTCGTGAAGACCGTAGCGCGGAACCGATTGTTCCCTTCCCGGTTTTATATCCGTAGAGGGAAAATATGGCTTCAATTAAAGAATTGTCCGGAAGGGCCCAAACTGGCGTTTGGGGTCTGGACAACATCCTGTCCGGGGGATTGTCGCGTGGACACGTGTTCCTCGTCGAAGGTGCGCCCGGTACAGGCAAGACGACGGTGGCGCTGCAATTCCTGCGAGAGGGCACGAAGGCCGGCGAGAGGTGCCTGTACATCACCTTGTCCGAGACGGAGCACGAGTTGCGCGAAGGCGCGGCTTCGCACGGCTGGACGCTGGACGAGGGAATTACCGTCTTCGAACTGCTGCCCCCCGAGAGCCTGCTTGATTCTGAACAGCAGCAGAGCCTTCTCTACTCCTCCGATCTCGAGCTCGGCGAGACGACCAAGCAGATCTTCGAGGCGGTGGATCGGATCAAGCCGCATCGCGTCGTGCTCGACAGTCTTTCTGAAATCCGGCTTCTCGCCCAGAGTTCGTTGCGGTACCGCAGGCAAATCCTGGCCATCAAGCACTTTTTCTCCAGGTTCAACACGACCGTGATGCTCCTCGATGATCTCACGGCCGATGTCGCCGACAAGACCGTCCACAGCGTCGCGCATGCGGTTCTGCGCCTTGAGGAGCTCGCGCCGGATTATGGCGCGGAGCGCCGCCGCGTCCGCGTCATCAAGTATCGCGGCACCAAGTTTCGCGGCGGCTATCATGATGCAACCATCACCACGGGCGGTCTGAACGTGTTTCCGAGGCTGGTTGCGTCCGAGCACCGCGCCGATTTGCGGCGCACCACTTTTTCCAGCGGCATTGCGGGCTTCGACCAGTTGCTGGGCGGTGGCGTGGAATCGGGCTCGAGCACGCTCGTTCTCGGACCGTCCGGGACGGGCAAATCTCTTATCGCAATCGTGTTCGCCGTCGCGGCGGTGGCGCGAGGTGAGAAGGCGGCGCTGTTCGTGTTCGACGAGGAGCTCGGTCTGCTATTGTCCCGCATGAAGGGCATTGGAATCGATCTTGACGCGCTGCGACGGCACGGCAGTCTTGCGATCGAACAAGTTGACGCTGCCGAACTCTCGCCAGGGGAATTCGCTCATATGGTCCGCAAGCGGGTGGACGAGGAGGGCATCAAGGCCGTCGTGATCGACAGTCTCAATGGCTATCAGGCTGCCATGCCCGAGGAGAATTCGCTCATCCTCCACATGCACGAGCTATTGCAGTACCTCAATCGTCGCGGTGCCGCGACATTCATGACTGTGGCCCAGCACGGCCTCGTCGGTGACATGAAGGCGCCGGTTGACGTCACCTATCTCGCCGATACGGTCATTCTGCTGCGCTACTTCGAGGCGCTGGGCAGCGTGCGGCGCGCGATATCCGTGATCAAGAAACGAATGGGCCAGCACGAATCGACCATTCGCGAGTTTCGCATCGGCGGTCGTGGCCTGGCCATTGGCGAGCCTCTCGAGGAATTTCAGGGCGTTCTGCGCGGTGTGCCCGTTTACATGGGCGACCCGCGACCTCTGCTCCAGGAGCCTGGTGCGTGAAACCGGGCGACACGTCCGAACGCGCCCTTGTCCTTGCTCCGACGGGCCGCGACGCAAATGTCGCTGCGAGCCTGATCCGCGAAGCAGGCTTTGCGGCTGACGTCTGCCCCGATCTCGATGCGCTCGTTCGCGAGATGGCGGCCGGTGCGGGGCTTGCCATCATCGCCAACGAAGCCGTGAAGACCGCAGATTTGCGCAGTCTCGTCAGGTGGCTGAACGAACAGCCCTCATGGTCGGACTTTCCGATCGTTTTGCTCACCCGTCAGGGCGGCGGTCCGGAACGCAATCCGGATGCAATGCGGCTTGGTCAGGCACTCGGCAATGTGACATTCATCGAACGGCCGTTCCATCCGACCACGCTCGTCAGCGTCGTAGGATCGGCGATCCGGGGGCGGCGCCGCCAGTACCAGTCTCGCGCGATTCTTGAGACCCTCACCGAGAGCGAAGGCCTGCTGCAAACGGCATTGAGCGCCGGTCGGCTCGGTGCACTCGAACTGCATCTGCCGTCCCTGAAGCTCGAGGCCTCCAATACCTGCAAGCTGTTCTTCGGGCGACGGCCAGAGCAGGAATTTTCCTTTCAGGACCTGCTCGAATCCGTGCACCCGGACGACCGCGCCCGCCAGCAAACCGTGTTCGACCGCGCCGTCGCCAGCGGCGGCGACTACAGCATCGAATATCGAAACGTCTGGCCGGACGGCTCCCAGCATTGGGTGGATATAAGGGCGCGAGCGGTGCTTCGGCCCGACGGAAGTGTGCGATCGCTCGTCGGGGTGTGCTCCGACATCACCGCGCGCAAGGTCGCCGAGATCGAGCGTGAAAATCTTCTGGCCCAGCTTGCTGCAGAACGGACCGCGCTCGCCGAACTCACGGCCACACTCGAGCAGCGCGTCGAGCAGCGCACCGCGGATCTGATGACCGAGGTCGCTGCGCGCGAAAAAGCGCAGGATCAATTGCGGCAGGCGCAGAAAATGGAGACCATCGGCCAGTTGACCGGCGGGGTCGCGCACGACTTCAACAATCTGTTGATGGCCGTGATGGGCAATCTCGATCTGCTACGCAAGCGCATCCCGGACGACCCGCGCCTGCGCCGGCTGATCGACGGCGCGTTGCAGGGCGCGGAGCGGGGTGCCTCGTTGACGCAACGTCTGCTCGCGTTCGCCCGCCAGCAGGATCTGCGGGCGGAAGCGGTCGACCTCGGCACGTTGATCCGGGGGATGAGCGACCTGCTCGAGCGCTCGCTCGGTCCCCGGGTCGAGCTGCGCCTGGACGTTCCGGATCGCGTGCCCCCGGCACGAGTCGATTCCAACCAGCTTGAACTCGCGATCTTGAACCTCGCCATCAACGCGCGCGATGCGATGCCCGATGGGGGCTCGATCGAAATCCGCATACGCGAAGATCAGGCGAACGAAGAGGCGCGGCTGCCGCCAGGCCAGTATCTCGCGCTGTCCGTGATCGACACTGGCGAAGGCATGTCCGCCGAGACGTTGAAGCGGGCCGTGGAGCCGTTCTTTTCCTCGAAGCCGGTTGGAAAAGGAACCGGACTTGGCCTCTCGATGGTGCACGGTCTTGCCGTGCAACTCGGCGGCGCCCTTCAGCTCTCCAGCGAGGTCGGAGTTGGCACCACGGCGACACTGATTCTTCCGATCGCCACCCAGCTTCCGAAAGCGGAGGCGCCTATCCCGGTGCGGCGACAGGCCGGCCGATCTGCCGTCATCCTTTTTGTCGACGACGATCCGCTGATTGCCATGTCGACCACCGAGATGCTCGAAGATCTCGGGCACCGCGTCATCGGCGTCAGCTCCGGCCTGCACGCCCTCGATATCATACGCAGCGGGCAGCAAATCGATCTCATGGTGACCGATCACGTCATGCCCGGCATGACCGGGCTCGAACTGGCGGCTGCCTCGCGTCAGCTGCGACCGTCACTGCCGATTCTGCTTGCCACTGGATACGCCGAACTGCCCGAGGGAACCCAGCTGGATCTGCCGAGGCTGGCCAAGCCTTACCATCAGGATCAGCTCCGCGATCGCCTTGATCAGATGCTCCGCTGAAGCCGGGCGGCTCTTCGACACCTAACCCACCATCCGGTCCCGCCCGCTCCAGAAGCCCGCGCGCAGCACTTTCTTGTCGACCTTGCCGACGCCGGTCATCGGCAATTGCTTGACGAACTGGATCTGCTTCGGCGCATGCGCCGAGCCCTTTCGGGTCTTCACGAGGTTGATCAGCTCGTCCGGATCGGGCCTTGCGCCCTCGCGCGGCACGACGATGGCGGTGACGGCTTCGCCCCATTTCTCGTCGGGGATGCCGACGACCGCGACCATCGCGACATCGGCGTGCTGCGACAGCACGTCCTCGACCTCGCGCGGGAAGATGTTGAAGCCGCCTGATACGATCATGTCCTTCTTGCGGTCGAGGATGAACATGTAGCCGCGCTCGTCCTTGCGCGCGATGTCGCCGGTATGGACCCAGCCGTTCTTCAACGTCTCGGCGGTGATGTCGGGCCGCTTCCAGTACTCCGCCATCACATGCGGGGCGCGCACGCAGATCTCGCCCGCCTCCCCCGTCTTCACCTCCTGGTCGTCGTCGCCGAGGATTTTGACCTCGCAGGCTGCGATCGGGAAGCCGCAGGACAAAAATAGCTCCGGAGCCTTAAGATCGTGATCCGCCTTGCGCAGCACCGAGACCGGGTAGCATTCGGTCTGGCCGTAGAGCTGCGAGAACACCGGTCCGATGCGCTCGATGCCCTCGACCAGACGGCTCGACGACATCGCCGACGCCCCGTAGAGCACCAGCTCGAGCGAGGACAGGTCGGTCTTGTCCAGCGCGGGATGGTCGAGCAGCACGTAGATCATGGTCGGGACGAACAGCGTGAAGTTGATGCGCTCGCGCGCGATCGTGGCCAGCACTGCCTCGGGATCGAATCCCTTCAGCATGTGCACGGTGCCGCCGCGCATCAGGGTCGGCAGCACTTTCGTGCCGGCGACATGGCTGATCGGGGCGACCGTGAGGTAGCGTGCGGCCTCGGGGATCTCGAAATCGGCGAGGATCGCGGCGGCTGCTCCGGCATTCTCGCGGTGATAGCGCAGCGCGCCCTTGGATTTGCCGGTGGTGCCGCCGGTGTAGTTCAGCGTGGAGAGATCGTCGAGGTTGGCAAGGCAAGTTGCGCTGGCGTGTCCCGCGCTCTCGATGGCCGCCAGCAGATCGACGCCGTAGCCGGCCGGTCCCATGGTGAACACCGCCTTCAGCCGGCTCGCACGCGCAGAAAGCTCGCCTCCGCGGTCGCGGAAGGCGGCCGCATCGACCACCAGCATCTCGGCCTCGGAATCCTCGAGCTGGAACAGCTGGTCTTCCAGCGACCCCAGCGGATGCAGCCAGGTGATGCAGAGCCGGCCCAATTGCGCGGCGACGCCGGCGCACCAGGTGTCGGCGCGGTTCGCGGTGAGGAAGGCGACGCGCGCACCGGGCTGCAGGCCAAGCCGCATGAACATACCTTGGATGCGTCCGATCAGGTCGATCGTGCCCTGATAGCTCAGCGATCCCCCGGGCCAGGCGAACGCGGTACGGCCGGGATAGCGCGACAGCGCCCGTAGCGTCTGCGCACAAGTCGGCGACGATGCGTGAAGCGGATCGGACATATGTTTCCTCGTTGCTTTGTCACCGGCTTCTGGCGTGCCAATGTTGCCGTGACGCTAGCACAGAGACTGCGGGAGGAAACGATAAAGCCCGCGCGGCGATGCATGCGTGACGAGGAGATTTGTGTGACATCCGATCGACTGCAACGCTTCGGCGATCGTCTGGCTCTGCCGCTGATCGTGGCTCCGATGTTCCTGGTGTCGGGCGTCGAACTCATGGTCGCGGCCTGCCGCAACGGCGTGATCGGCAGCTTCCCCACCGTCAATTGCCGCAGCACGGAGCAACTCGATGAATGGCTCGCCGTGATCGCGGCGCGGCTGCGCCAGCACGAAGACCAGACCGGCCGCAAGGCGGCACCGCTCTGTCCGAACCTGATCGTGCATCGCTCCAACGCGAGGCTCGCGCAGGATCTCGCCGTGCTGCTGCGGCACAGGCCAGAGATCGTCATCACCTCGGTCGGCTCGCCCGCGTCGGTATTGAAGCCACTGCATGACGCCGGCGCGCTGGTGCTGGCGGACGTCGCCTCGATCCGCCACGCCGAACGTGCGGCGGAAGCAGGCGCCGACGGGCTCGTGCTGCTCACGGCGGGAGCGGGCGGCCAGACCGGCTGGCTCAATCCGTTTGCCTTTGTTCGCGCGGTGCGCGCATTCTACGACGGCATCATCGTGCTCGCCGGCGGCATAAGTGACGGACACGCGCTGCACGCGGCCGAAGTGCTCGGCTGCGATCTCGCCTATATGGGCACGAAATTCATCGCGACGCGCGAGAGTATGGCGGACGAACGTCACAAGCGGATGCTGGTCGAGAGCAGCGCGGACGACATTTTGCTCACCACTGCGTTCACGGGTTTGCAGACCAGCATGCTGAGGCCGTCAATCGTGGCCGCCGGCCTCGATCCCGACGATCTCCCGGCACGCGGCGCGATCGACATCTCCGAGGACATTGACGTTGCCGCGCGCGAGAGCCGGCCAAAGCGCTGGCGCGACATCTGGAGCGGCGGGCATTCCACCTCTGGGGTTACCGACGTGCTCGCTGTCGACGATCTCGTCGCGCGGACGGCGGCCGAATATCGCGAAGCGAGAGTGCGCCTTTCCCCGTAGAATTGCGGAAAGAACCGGCACGCTCGTCTCGATCACAGTTAATCGAGCGCTCACTGGGGACGGCCTATTTAACGGCAGATTAACCAACGCCGGCCAAGAATCCCTCCACGGCCACCGATCAGGGTCGAGAGGGACAGGCGATGGACTTCGATTTTCTCAACAGCAAGACAGCGGCTTCGCTGGACGAAATCCGCGTCCGCGTCGCTCATGCCCTGGCGCGTCACCCGCTGTGCCGCAGCGTCCGTTTCGACATCGTCAGCGTCCCCCGAACCCGCCGGGGCGGCAATTGGACGGTGACGCTGCAATCGGTCGAGCCGCGCGGGGTCTGGGAAGCCTCGGAGATCGTCGCGGACATCCAGGATGCCTACGATCTGGCGGCAGCTGCCTGATTTCATTGGCTTTTACGCCGGTTGTCGTTGCAGGCATACCGATTGTCGCAACCAAGGCACACTCAAGCCTTAATTCGCTCCTTTTTCACTGGCAACGTTAACAAACTCGTGAAGCGGCGGTTCCCGGAGAGACGTTTGTCCAAAGCCATCACTATCGTTGTGCTGACCTGCTTCCTCGTCCTCGGCGCTGCCACCACTGCCATCCTTGGCCGCGACAGCGTGCCCAGCGTCAGCGTAGAGATGATCTCGCAGGCGCCTCTTGCAAAGCCCCTTTCGACCAATCGCACCGCCAAGGCCGACCGTCTGGTTCCGACCCTGGCCTTGGCTTCGGCCGCGATCGAGCCGGTTCAGGTGCCGGCCGACAGGCTTTCGCAAGCGCCGCTGCTGGCCGAGCCGCTGCGTCAGGCCTTTGCCGCCGCTACGCCATCCGACTTCCCGATGCCCAAGGCGTCGAGCCTAACCGAAGCGCCCGCCGCGGCGGAGGTCCCCGCCGTCGAAGTTCCGGCCAAGCCGAAGGTTGTCGCCAAGCCGCAGCCGCAGAAGTATTACACCCTGCTGTCCGACGCGCAGATCTCCGGCATCAGGGATCGCCTGAAGCTGTCCTCGTCGCAGGAATATTACTGGCCCTCGGTCGAGACCGCGCTGCGCAACGTCGTCCGCAAGATCTCGGCCAACAAGCTCTCCAATCCGAACGCGCCGCCCAGCGCGCAGATCGATCCGAACTGCGACGAGGTCCAGCAATTGAAGTCGGCCGCCATGCCGCTGCTGTTCCAGCTGCGTGACGATCAAAAGGAAGAAGTGCGCAAGCTCGCCCGCCTGATCGGGCTCGAAAAGGTCGCGCAGCAGATCTGACGCGCGGGTTTCCTCCAGGAACCGCGCCTGCATCAGGAACATCTGGCAATCGACGCGCGTTGCTCGCTCCAAAGAGGGAGTGGATTAATGCGCGCCTCGACAGCCTATTTCGTCGGTGCTGGAACCATCGTCGCGGCCATTGCCATCGGTCTCGGCGGTGGCATCGTTGCCGGCAACATCATGAACCCGGTCGCGTCCAAACAGGGCCCGGACACCAGCAAGATGGCGCAGCGCGCCGAATCCGGTGGCGCTGTGACACAGGCGAGCGTTCCGTCGGAACGCGTCAATTATCTCACGGGGTCGCAAGCCTTCGGCGCAATGATTGCTGCGCCGGCGCAGGCCGAAGCGAAGCCGGACGCCGACACGCAGCCCGCTCAGGCGAAGGCCGGACCGCCGGCACCGCCGCCCTCACAAGCGGCCGCGGTTGAGCCGCCCAAGGAACAATTGAAGGAACCGTCGAAGCCGGCAATTGCATCGTCTTCGTATGTCGCAAAATCTGCCGAGCAGCAGGCCTCGACCGAACCGGCCGCTTCGCCCGAGAATGCCTATGCCAAGGCGCGAGATTCCGACGTGAAGCGCGCAGCGTCAGAGCGGCGCCGGATGGAGCGTCGTGAGCGCTGGGCCGAGCGCCGCCACTATGACACCCGCGAGCAACGTGGCCAGCGCGACCGCACCGATTGGGACGACGTCGCGCGCAACATCCGTGCAGATTCCGATTCGCGTGATTATGCCGGCCGGCCACGGGGCGGCTTGCCTCAGATCAGGCTGTTCGGATCCGACGACGATTAGCGTTTAGCCCGTGATCGCCGTTGCAATGGAAAAAGGCGCGCCACCCTTGGCGCGCCGCGGTCACGTCAATCCCGCGCGGCGCAATCCTTCCAGATAATGCGCACGATCATCGTCCCGCAGCATCGGCAGCTCGCGCGTGATCCAGGCGAGCGAGACCTCGGGCTGGGCGCGGCGCAGGCCCTCCAGGGCGCTCGCTGCGAGCGCCTGATCTCCTGACATGCCGGCGGCGGCCGTCAGCACGCGGTGCGCGCCAACGAAATCGCCACGCTGCCGCATCGACTCCCGTGCCATCTGCACGGCTCCGTCGTAGTCACGGCCGATGAACTTGGCATAGGCCGCAACCCCGCAATAGATCGCCGCGAGGGGATCGCGCGGGCTCAGCCGCAGCGCGCGGCGTGCGGCGGCGTCGCCGTCCTGCCATCGTCCGGCGTAACACAGCGTGACGCCGTAAAAGGCATGAGCCATGGCGAAGTTCGGATTGAGCTGCAGCGCCAGCTCGAACTCCGCCAGCGCGTCGTCGAAGCGGCGGCGGAACAGATAGGTGTAGGCGAGGCCGTGATGGGCCCAGGCATCCTCGCGATCGGCCTCCACCGCCGCGAGTGCCGCGCGTTCGGCGATCGGCACGGTCGCGGCCATGTCAGCCCAGCCCATATGCGCGCCGAAGATATGGCTGGTCGCCAGCAGGCCCAGCGCCTTGCCATAGGCGGGATCGATCGCGACGGCTTTTTCGAGCAGACCTTGCGCGGCGGCATTGTCCTCGCGCGTGCTGCGCCAGTGATGCGACAAGGCGCGCATCACGAGGTCCCAGGCGTCGAGACTCCCTGGCGGCTTCTGCTGCGCGCGAAAACTTTCGGCGGCATAGAGTTGCGGCTCGATCGCGGCGACGATTGCCTCGGTGATCTCGTCCTGCACGGCGAAGATGTCGGCGAGCTCGCGGTCGTAGCGCTCGGCCCAGAGATGACTGCCGGTCGAGACGTCGTTGAGCTGGGCCGAGATGCGCACTCGCTCGCCGCTCCGCCGCACGCTGCCTTCGACCACGTAGCGCACCCCGAGCTCCTGCGCGACCTCGCGGATGTGTACGGCGCGGCCCTTGTAGACGAAGGAGGAGTTGCGGGCGATGACGAAGAACCAGCGCAGCTTCGACAGCGCGGTGATGATGTCCTCGCTGATGCCGTCGGAGAAATAGTCCTGCCCGGCTTCGCCGCTCATATTGGTGAAGGGCAGCACCGCGATCGCGGGCCGCTCCGGAAGCGCGAGCGCCGGGCGGGGCGCCGAGGCGGCGTGGCCAGGTTCTGGCGCGATCGCGCCATCCTTGGCCTCGACATCGCCGACGAAGCGAAACCCCTTGCGGGCTATGGTGCGGATCAGCGCCTGGCTCGCGCCATTGTCGCCGACGGCCTTCCGCGCCGCGTTGATCCGGCTGGTCAGGGTGGATTCGGAGACGCTGCGCCCGTGCCAGATCTTGTCGATCAGTTCGTCCTTGCTGACCACCCGGTCGCGGTTCTGCATGAGGTGAACGACGAGATCGAAGACCTGCGGCTCCACGGCAATTGGAACCTGCTCGCGGCTCAGCTCGCGCCGGTCGGTATCGAGAAGGTGGTCACGGAACAGAAACTGCACGTCGAAAACTCAGGCCTCATGACGAGATCGGTCAGGCGAAATGACAAAAAGAAATTTTGGTCGAAAACCGTGAGTCGGCCGAAGCGGGCGCTCGGTTCATCGCGATCGCGTGACGGCAGTCATGCAGTTTCGGATGGAATACAACCGCGGCTAGAATGTCGCAGTTGTGGCCGGGATCGCAGAAAGTTTGGGGCGCCGGGATCCCAACCGGCGAGCGACGTCCCGGGCGGGTCGTCCTGCATATATCGCTGCGCGACGCTCTCTCGTCGTCTCCGGCCTCGCGCCACGCGGGCCATCGGATTGGGAGCGTGGCGGCTTTGTCCATTGCCGAACACCATGACCTGCGTAAGGTACGGCTCACATAAAACGCCAACCACAAAGAAACGCCCATGCCCGCCTTGTCCCCCTCCACCACCGTGCTCGACTCCATGCTATTCCGCGACGCCTTCGGCACGCCTGAGATGCGTGACGTGTTTTCCGACCTCGCGACGGTCGCGCGCTACGCCGAGGTCGAGGTGGCGCTGGCGAAGGCGGAAGCCCGATGTGGTGTGATTCCGCAGGAAGCTGCCGACGCGATTGCGGCGCGGACCGACGTTGCCGCGTTCGATTTCGAGCTGTTGCGGCAGGAGACCGACATCGTCGGCTATCCGATCCTTCCTCTGGTGCATCAGATGGCGAAGCAATGCGGTGAGGCCGGCCGCTACGTGCATTGGGGCGCGACCACGCAGGACATCATGGACACCGCCGTGGTGCTGCAGCTCCGCGCCGCGCTGGAGATCGTCGCGCGCGACATCGCCGAGCTGCGCACTATCCTCGCCGATCTCTCGAAGCGATATCGCGACACGCCGATGGCGGGCCGCACCCACCTGCAGCAGGCACTGCCGGTGACCTTCGGCTACAAGACCGCGATCTGGCTCGCCATGTTCGATCGTCACGCCCAGCGCCTGGCACAAGTGAAGCCGCGCGTGCTGGTCGGCCAGTTCGCCGGCGCTGCCGGCACCTTGGCTTCACTCGGTGACAAGGGCTTTGAGGTGCAGGAGGCGTTCTGCGCGGAGCTGGAGCTCGGCGTTCCCGCCTCTACCTGGCACGTTGCGCGCGACGGATTTGCGGAAGGCGTGAATTTTCTCGCACTCGTCACGGGGTCGCTCGGCAAGATCGCGCTCGACATCATGATCATGGCCTCGACCGAGTTCGCCGAGGTCTACGAGCCCTTCGTCAAGGGACGCGGCGCCTCGTCGACCATGCCGCAGAAGCGCAACCCGATCTCGTCGGAGTTGATGCTGGCGGCGTCCAAGGCGGTTCGCCAGCACGCCGGCCTGATGCTCGACGCCATGGTGCAGGATTTCGAGCGCGCCACGGGCCCCTGGCACGCCGAATGGATGGCAATCCCCGAGAGCTTCGTGCTGACCGCCGGCGCGCTGCACCAGGCGAAGTTCGCACTTGCTGGCCTGATCGTGGACGAGGCGAAGATGAACGAAAATCTCGCCGTCAGCCGCGGCCTGATCGTGGCCGAAGCGGTCATGATGGGGCTCGCACCGCAGCTCGGCCGGCAGGAGGCCCATGACGTGGTCTATGACGCCTGCCGTCAGGCCAACGAAAAGGGCATGAGCCTCGCCGATGCGCTGTCCGCGGACACCCGGATCGCGAGCCGCATCGATCGTGCCACAATCGAGGCGCTCACCTCACCGAAAAATTACCTGGGGCTCGCGCCCGCCATGGTTGACCGGGTGCTGAAATCTGCAACGCGTTGAAAACCAAAATGCGTGAAACCGCGTAGCTCCCTCATGTCGCAAGATGCTCGCGCACTTGCGTCCCGCGATGCTAGGCTTAGATTGAACGAGAGACTTTCGGCAGAGGGCCCCGCATGACTGATCAGCGCAATTCCACCGCTCCCATCGATCCCGTGAAGCTCGACCGGCTGGCCGAGGTGGCGGTGAAGGTGGGCCTGGGCTTGCGGCCGGGACAGGATCTTCTCCTGACGGCGCCCGCGATCGCGCTGCCGCTGGTGCGGCGGATCGCCGTGCATGCCTACAAGGCCGGCGCCGGCATCGTGACACCGATCCTGTCGGATGAAGAGATGACACTGGCGCGCTACCGCCACGGCCACGACAACAGCTTTGATAGGGCCGCCAACTGGCTCTACGAGGGCATGGCGAAAGCGTTCGCGAACAATACCGCGCGCCTTGCGATCGTCGGCGACAATCCGATGCTGTTGTCGGGTGAAGATGCTTCCAAGGTCGCGCGCGCCAGCAAGGCCAATTCCATCGCCTATCAGCCGGCGTTGGAAAAGATTGTCAATTTCGACACAAACTGGAACATCATTGCCTATCCGAGCGCGTCCTGGGCGAAGCAGGTCTTCCCGAACGATCCCGAGGAGATCGCGGTCGGCAAGCTCGCGGACGCGATCTTTGCCGCGTCCCGCGTTGATCGCGAGGACGCTACGGCCAATTGGGCAAGCCACAATGCGGTGCTGCGCGAGCGCACCAACTGGCTCAACGGCCAGCGCTTCCGCGCGCTGCAGTACTCCGGACCGGGGACCGATCTCACCATCGGGCTTGCCGACGGCCACGAATGGGAGGGCGGCGCCTCGCTCTCCAAGAACGGCATCAGCTGTAACGCCAACATCCCGACCGAAGAGGTCTTCACCACGCCCCATTGCCGCCGCGTCTACGGCCATGTCGTGAGCTCGAAGCCGCTGTCCTATCAGGGTACGCTGATCGACAACATCGCGGTGCGCTTCGAAGACGGCAAGATCGTCGACGCAAAGGCTTCGTGCGGCGCGGAGGTGCTGAACAAGGTGCTCGATACCGACGAAGGCGCCCGGCGCCTCGGCGAAGTGGCGCTGGTTCCGCATTCCTCGCCGATCTCGCAGAGCGGACTGTTGTTCTACAACACGCTGTTCGACGAGAACGCAGCGTCCCACATCGCGCTCGGCCAGTGCTATTCGAAGTGCTTCGTGAACGGCGCGCAGCTCACCCCGCAGCAGATCGCCGCGCAAGGTGGCAACCAGAGCCTGATCCATATCGACTGGATGATCGGCACGGCCGAGACCGATATCGACGGCATCTTGCCCGATGGCAGCAAGGTACCGGTATTCCGCAAGGGCGAGTGGGCGAAGTAAGGCTTCTCCACTCCGATCGGAAAGCGCTATAGCATACGCGTCCCTGCGGCCATCCGTCGAGACGCCCGCCGCTGGCGGGCTCCTCAGGATGAGGACGGAGTGCGCGGCAATCGCTCAGCGGGCATCGATGTGCATGAGTCTCATCCTGAGGAGACCGCGAAGCGGTCGTCTCGAGGGACGAGGCGTTCGCTCGACCTCTGCCGGAACGTTCATGCCGCCGCGTTGCGCAGCATTGGATTGTTGTCGATGCTGAAACGGTTGAACAGCGTCGTAAACGG
This sequence comes from Bradyrhizobium sp. MOS003, assembly GCF_003020125.1. Classification (GTDB taxonomy): domain Bacteria; phylum Pseudomonadota; class Alphaproteobacteria; order Rhizobiales; family Xanthobacteraceae; genus Bradyrhizobium. The sequence goes on from NZ_PYFW01000001.1 coordinate 999,691, forward strand.
GCTTCCATCGGTGGCCCGCAATCGCCGCGTAGAGCGCGCCGATGGGATCGTCCGGCTCGTCCAGGTCGAGGCTCTTGCGGATTTCCTTACGCGCCTCGTTGATCTCGTCCTCGTCGTCGAGCGTCGCCTCCAGCGCCTCCGCCGCACGCCGCATCTCCGCGAGGTCGCCGCCGCCGGAAAATCTGAGGATGTCGAGCCAGTAGGGGCGGGCGACGACGAGCTGGACGAACGCCTCGAACGTATCGGCGATAATTCCCGCCCGGCCTTCCGATGAGACGTAGAGCACATTCTGCGGCGGCAGCAGCACGAACGCGCCCCCGGCGCCGTCACTGCCGATCTGCCGCGGGGCCTCGATGCCGTCGATGGTGAACCAGGGCTCCTCGTCCGGCGCGAAGGAGACGTCGAGGCTGACCAGCCGGGCGACGGCCTCACGATTGGCGGTCACGACCTCGGGCGAGAGGGGCATCGGGATGGCTCCGTTTCAAGCTTCCGCGCACTTTGTCGCACCCCGGAAAGGATCGGTTCATGTGTGCGAATTTGCAGGAGAATCGCGACGTTAACCGTTTCGCACCTGCAGCTTCCGGCTGATTTTCGAGGCCTGCGTAAGAAAGAATTAAAAACCGGTGACTAGCGTTCCCGACATCATTCGAAACGATCCGGGCCGAGACCGGCAATAATTTATTATATCCCCTGGGGCAGAAGATGTCGCGTTCATTAATTGAAATCGGTAGTTGCAATGTCGAGCTCGAGCTGCGGCCGATCGAGCCGACCTGGATCATCGAGGGCAATCCCGTGTCGCGCTCGCACATCCTGTCAACCAGTGCCGACGGCACCGCCTCGACCATCATCTGGCAGTGCACCGAAGGCCGCTTCAACTGGTACTACGATATCGACGAGACGATCATGATCATGGAAGGATCGATCGTGCTCGAAAGCGACGGCATGCCGCCCAAGCGCTACGGCCCCGGCGACGTGATCTTATTCCGCGACGGTGCGCATGCCAAATGGCACGTCGAAGGCCACGTCAAGAAGATCGCCTTCTGCCGCAAGACCAATCCGGTGATGATCGGCTTCCTGATCCGCGTCGTCAACAAGCTGAAGAAGATCTTCGCCTTTACCGGCGAGCGCCGTCCGGCCTCCCTGTTGGGTGCCGGCTAGAGCACACAATAACGTTTCAAGGACGCTTCCCAGCGGCCACGACGAAGAGGGGTCGGGATCAACATCCCGGCCCCTCTTCTCGTCAGGACGGCAGCTGGAGCCGGTAGACGTCAGTTGCCGTCTGCGAGAACAGGGCCGTCTTTTCGGCCTCGCTTAATGGCGAGGCGATCCGCTTGAAAGCGTTGAAGATCACCTGGTAGCTGCACTGGCCCTTGTCCGGCGGAAAGTTGCTTTCGAACATCGCACGTTTCGGGCCGAACGCCTCGATGCAGGTCTCGACATAAGGCCGCCACGCCGCGGCGAGCTCCTCGGATGTCGGCGGTCTCTCGCGCAAATGGAAGTCGTAGCCGAGCAGGCACATGGCGAGGCCGCCGAGCTTCACCACCACGTTCTCGCATTTGGCAACGTCACTGATCGAGGCGCGCCACCAGCTGCGCGCGTTGCGCAACCGCACCCGTCTTTGCGAGCACAGCGGTACCTTGGTCAGCCCTTCCGCCGACTCGCCCTCACGTCGACCATCAGCCGCCAGTCGGCCGCGGCGGATGGCTTGGCCTCGCCGAGCCAGTGGAAGGAATCGCCTGTGATCTCCGTAAAGCTCCAGCGCGTCAGCTCGCCTGACTCGGTCGTTCCCTCCTGCACGATGTCCTGTCCTTGCGGACGGCCGATCTGCTGGCGGAAGACGCAGCGCGCGGGATCGAACCAGCAGATCCGCCACGCGGACATGCTGGGATCGTAGACCCGCAATGTCGTGCCGTACCAATTGCCGGCGATTGGAAAGGCCGGCGCGCCTGCGGGCCGCGGAATGATCCAGATGTCCTGCACGGCGCGGCCCTGCAGCACCCAGCCGAAATGGATTTCGCCGGGCGCCGTGTATTTCGTCCCATCGGGGCCGTGGGCGGTGATCTCGGCATCCCAGTCGCCGACGAAGCGGCCGTAGAGCCGCAGCGCTGCGGCGTGCTCGGGATTAGGTCCTTCGGCGTGCAACAATCTCGCAAAGTCGGTCATGGCGATCTCCCTGTCGCGAGGAGATCAGCACCGAAGGGCGGCGGCCGGCTTGGAGAAAATTGCGCCTCAGACCCCGTCGAGGATGATCACCGTCGGCTTCGGCGGCAGCGCATCCCGCGACATCCGGAACGATCGCCCGGAGCGCCGGTCGATCTCGAACTGCTGGCCGATGCGGTGCATGAAATCGTCGAGCGGGGTGGCAAAGCGGTGCATCGGCAGCACCACGGAGGCGCGCAACCGCCTGGTGATGTCGGAGACACCGTCCAGTGACATGGTGTAGGTGCCGTCGATCGGTACCATCACGATATCGAGCCGTCCGATCTGGGCGAAATGGCTGTCGTCGAGCTTGTGATGGAGGTGGCCGAGATGGCCGATGCAGAGGCCGGCGACCTCGAAGATGAAGATCGAATTGCCGTCGCGGATCATGTCGGTGCCGGCGTCGTCGCCGAAATAGCGCCGGATGTCGGTGGTGACGTTGCGGATGAAAGTGTCACTGACGCGCTCCGACACGATCGCCGGCTTACCGTCCTCACTCCAGCCATGCAGCACGTGAGGAATGCGCTTGTCGGGGAAGAGAGAGTAATGCGTGCTGTGGGCACGGTTCATGGTGACGACGTCGGGCAGCCGTCCGACCTGGTAGGCGCCACTGTAGTCGGTCGCGATGCGCAAGCCGCCGGGCGTGTCGATGAAATAGGTGGAGTGGCCGGCATAGGTGATCTCGACCTCAGCCGTGCCGGCTGCCGGCCGAAACGCAACCGGCATGGCACGCGGGGCCGCGTCGGCCATCGCCAGGCACTCGCTGCGCTGTGGCTGCTGGGCGAGGGCAGGTGTCAGGAATGCGCCGAACAGCGCCAGAGCCGCCGAAACCAGTCGCCGCATGGATCCATCCCCGATGACTTCACAGCGAAGTCTAGCGTGCAATGCGGCGCCGCGCCAATGGGGTGGGATCGACAGCGCGTCCGTGTCGCACCTATTGCTCGCGCTTCGGGCTGAACTTCCAGGTGATCGCGACGAGGCTCGCGGTGATCAGGCCGCTGATAAGGCCGGCGATCGGCAAAGCAAGTAGCAGCGCGGCGCTGGCGGCCCAGCCGATCGAGGAGAAGGCTTCGGCGAACGTGGCCAGCCGCGACGAGGTCTGGCGACGGCGGAATTGGCTGCGCCGGGCCTGCACCCGAAACCAGAGCTGGATCGCGGTCGCGGAGGCCGCGCTGATAATGATCGCGGCGGCACTGATCGCAGCCTGGATTGGTGCGGCGAACGCGAGCGCGGCGACCAGCGGGCAAAAGACGACGGCGATCGCGATCAGCACCACCTCGATTTTGGCACGGACGACGGCGGATGGCGTCAGTGGCGCAGTCGCGACCAGGTCGGGGGCGTCCTCGCCCGAGATCGTCAGCCAAGCAAGTCCGCCGGCGAGCTGTCCGGCCGCCATCACCACGACCGGCGTAATCAGCGTCAGCGCCGCGGAGCTGTCGGCAAAACTGCGCCAGAGCAGCAAGGCCGGCGGCACCAGATAGAGCAGCTGCATCAGGGTCTGCGAGATCAGCCAGGGATCGCGCCAGAGCAGCAAGAATTCCTTGCGCCGCAGCGCTTGCCGCCGCGACCCGCCGCGGAACGGGCGCTCCTTCGCGCGCCTGCTGCCGGAGGTGCCGTAAGCCGCGGCGTCGATCGCCGTGTCGGCAAAGCGGTGCGAGAAGATCGCCATGACGCTTCCGAGCAGCACCAGGGCGAGCGCCAGGAGCAGCAGCAGCGCTTCGCTGTCGCCCATCGCCGCCCGCGCCGGCCACCACCAGATGCTGTCGACGTCTGGGGCATGCGCGGCCACGCTGCCCGAGGTCAGGATCGTGAAGCGCGACAGCGTGCCGTAGGACATGATCGCGGCGACCTGGAGCGCGATCACGAAGCCGGCGCCGATGACCGCGGCGAGGATCTGGGCGATCAGGCGTGTCCGCGCCGGGCCGATCAGCCGAAACAACAGGATGGTGACGGCGATTGCGACCGCCGCGGCCGACAGGCCCATGGCGACGACCACGCCGAATGCGCTGAGCCAGCGCGCGCCGCCGCCGATCACCAGCACGTCGATGAAGGGCGTCGAGAACAGCAGCGCGATCAGGGTGACGGTCAGCGCGATCGCGGCGATGCGGACCGAGAACAGATTGGCGAGCGTCGCCGGCGAGGACATGATCAGGTCGAGATCGGCACGGGCATAGAATACCCGCGTCACCGATTCGATCGCCTGCGACAGCATCAAGGTCCAGGCGAGAAAGATCGTCGCCGAGATCACGGTCAGCGAGGATTTTTCGAGCGGCAGCTGCAGATCGGCGAAGCGGCCGATCACTGCCCAGGCCGGCAAGTGCAGCAGTGCCGCAAAGCAGACCATGCCGATGATTGCGGCGCGCGCCCGCTTGCGCCGTCCTCCGGTCATCATGGCAAACCATTCGCGCCAGGCGAGCCGGAGCTCGTGGCGTGCGAACCAGGACAGCGCGGTTGCCGAGCTCATGCGGCTTCCGAAAGCGTCACCAGCGCGATGAAGAGATCCTCCAGGCTGGTGTCGGCATGGCCGTTCTGCTGGCGCAACTCGGTCAGCGTCCCCTCGGCGACGAGGCGGCCCGAGGCGATCACGCCGATGCGGTCGGCCATGCGCTCGGCGACCTCGAGAATATGGGTGGTCATGATGACGGTGCAGCCGGCGTGGACGCGCGCGCCGAGAAGGCCCTTGACGTGGCGGGCGGAGACGGCGTCGAGCCCGGTCAGCGGCTCGTCTAGGATGATGAGGCGGGGATCGTGCACCAGCGCGCCGGCGAGCGCGACCTTCTGGCGCATGCCCTTGGAAAAGCCTTCGCAACGTTCGTGCCGATGCGGCTCCAGACCGAGCGAAGAGAGCAGGTCCTGCGCGACCGGCTCCGAGACCGACGGGGCGATGCCCCAGAGGCCGGCGACGAATTCGAGATATTCGAGCGGGGTCAGCTTGTCGTAGATCATCGGTTCGTCCGAGACCCACGCCATCACCTGCTTGGCGGCGACGGGGTTTTCGAGCGCATCGATGCCGAAGATCGTCACCGCGCCCGCATCGGGGCGCAAGAGGCCCGCAACCATGCGCAAAGTGGTGGTCTTGCCGGCGCCGTTGGGGCCCACCAGCGCATAGAATTCGCCGGCGTGGATGGTGAGATCGAGGCTATCGACCGCCAGACGGTCAAAACGCTTCGTTAACCCCTTAACTTCCAGCGCCGAGCTGTCCGGCTTCATGACGGCCACACCATCCGGTTTTGCATCGCTCGCGACCATGACCTGAAGATGTTTCGGCACCGTGAATCGCGCTGCCGCAAATTCCGTCATCCGGATTGGACTAATGGCAAGTCGCCGTGCAAGTCACCGTTTGTTGACAGCGCTGAACGGTTCAGGCTGAATTGGTTCCGGACAAATGGCGCTAACGCGGCGAAACGACTGCGTAGCGACTGGACACAAGATGCGGCAAGGCGGTCAAAAGAACCGCCGGTTGTATCGGGAGGACGCGCGTCAATGCTGGATTTCGTTCAGCAGCTTGTCAGCGGTGTTGCGCTCGGCTGCGTCTACGGCCTGATCGCGCTCGGCTTCGTGCTCGTCTACAAGGCCACCGAGGTCGTCAATTTCGCCCAGGGCGATCTGATGATGCTCGGCGGCTTCTTCGCCTTCACTTTCATCGGCATGATGGGCCTGAACTACTTGATCGGCTTCGCCGGTGCGGTGGCCGCAATGGCGCTGTTCGGCATGCTGGCGGAGCGCGTGGTGGTGCGGCCGATCCTCGGCTATCCGCAATTCTCGATCATCATGGCCACCATCGGGCTCGGCTATTTCCTGCGCTCGATCGCCGGCATGATCTGGGGCACCGACGATCTGAAGATCGAGACCCCGTTCAGCCACGGCGTGCTGCGCATCGGCTCGCTGGTGCTGGCCTACGACAAGCTGTCGGTGATCGCGGCGACGATGATCCTGTGCACGCTGCTCTATCTGTTCTTCAACAAGACCACGCTCGGCACTGCGATGCGCGCGAGTTCCGAAAACATGCTGGCGGCCTATTACATGGGCATTCCGGTCAAGCGCGTGGTGTCGATCGTCTGGGCGATCAGCGCGGCGGTCGCCACCTGCGCCGGTGTGCTGCTGGCGCCAATCACCTTCATTCATTCCAATGTCGGCCTCGTGCTCGGCCTGAAGGCGTTTCCGGCCGCGGTGCTGGGCGGCTTCGGCTCGATTCCGGGCGCCGTGGTCGGCGGCGTCCTGATCGGCGTGATCGAGAGCATGGCCGGCTTCTACCTGCCCGAAGGCTGGAAGGATGTCGCGCCATACCTCGTGCTGCTCGCCGTGCTGCTCCTGAAGCCCGAAGGCCTGTTCGGCCACCACGTCCGCAAGAAGGTCTGAACGCATGCGCTTCCTGTTCAAGACCGACTACGAGGACGACATCAAGCTGTTTCCGCATTCGGGCTATTACGTTTCCTACGGCATCCTGCTCGCGCTGCTGCTGATCGCGCCTTTTGTGCTCTCCAGCTATTTGATGAGCCAACTCGTCTTCGTCTGCATCTATGCGACCGTCGGCGTCGCGCTGCTGATCCTGACCGGCTTTACCGGCCAAGCCTCGCTCGGCCACGCCGCCTTCCTCGCCATCGGGGCCTACACGGCGGCCTATTTGCAAAAGTATAACGTGCCGTTCCCGGTCTACTTCCTTGCCTCCGGAGGCTTGACCGGCATCATCGGCGCGATGGTCGGCTTTCCCGCGCTGCGCCTGACCGGCATCTACCTCGTCATCGCCACCATCTCGTTCGCCCTGATCGTTGAGGAGATCCTGGCGCGCTGGGAAAGCGTGACCAACGGCAACGAGGGCATGCGGGTCAAGACGCTGTCGCTGCTCGGCGTCACGGTGCCGCGCGACAGCCCCACCTTCTATTTTCTCTGCCTCGCCGTGCTGGTGCTGACCATCGTCGGCACGCTCAATCTGCTGCGCTCGCCCACGGGGCGTGCCTTCGTTGCGATCCGCGACAGCGAGACGGCGGCACGCAGCATGGGCGTCAACGTCGCGCTCTACAAGGTGAAGTCCTTTGCGATCTCGGCGGCGATCACCGGCTTTGCCGGCGTGCTGTTCGCGCACAAGCTTTCCTTCATCTCGCCCGAGATGTTCACGCTGCAGCTCTCGATCGAGTTCATCATCGTGATCCTGATCGGCGGCACTTTCAGCCTGCACGGCGCGGTGCTGGGGGCGATCTTCATCGTGATGATCGATCCGTTCCTGACGTACCTCAAGGACGACATGCCCGGCATGATCGCCGGGGTCGCGGCGACGTTCGGCGCCGGCCCGGCCACCGCGGGCAACATCAAATCGACCGTCGCCGCGTTTGCCTCGCTCAACGGCCTGAAAGGCGCGATCTACGGCATCATCATCGTGCTGTTCGTGCTGTTCGAGCCGCTCGGGCTCTACGGCCGCTGGCTCAAGATCAAGCTGTTCTTCCAGCTGTTCCCGCTCTACAAGCGCGCGACTTTCAAGCGGCAGAAGATCTACGTGAAGTCGGAGCGGAACCGATGAGCTATTTCCGCGCCGAGAATTTGTCGCTGCATTTCGGGGGCCTCAAGGCGGTCGATGCGGTCTCGTTCGCGGTCGAGAGGGGCGAGATCCTCTCGATCATCGGTCCTAACGGCGCGGGCAAGAGCTCGATCTTCAACCTGATCTCGCGCATCTACCGGCCGACCTCGGGCCGTATCTTCTTCGAGGACCAGGACATCACGGAACAGCCGCCCTACGACATCGCCAGGCTCGGCATCGCCCGCACCTTCCAGAACATCGAGCTGTTCGAAAACGCGACCGTGCTTTCGAACCTGCTGGTCGGCCGCCACCGGCATTCGACCACGCAGCTCTGGCAGGAGCTGCTGTTCCTGCCGAGCGTACGGGCCAACGAGAAGGTGCACCGGCGCAGGGTCGAGCAGGTCATCGAATTCCTGGATCTCGAGCCCTATCGCGATAAGCTGATCTCCGGCCTGCCTTACGGCGTACGCAAGGTGATCGAGCTCGCGCGCGCGCTGTGCTCGGAGCCGAAGCTGATCCTGCTCGACGAGCCTTCCTCCGGCCTCAATGTCGAGGAGACCGACGACATGTCGTTCTGGATCCGCGACATGAAGAGCGAACTCGGCGTCACCGTGCTGATGGTCGAGCACGACATGTCTCTCGTCAACCGCGTCTCCGATCGCGTCATCGCGCTGAACTACGGTCGGGTGCTGGCGATGGGCTCGCCCGCCGAGGTGCAGCGGCATCCCGATGTCGTTGCAGCGTATCTGGGAGCCTGACCGATGGATGCCGCCGTGACGCCGGATACCATCCTGAAACTCTCCAACATCGAGAGCTACTACGGGCCGATCATGGCGATCCGCGGCATCTCGCTGGAAGTGCCGCGCGGTCGCATCGTCACGCTGCTGGGGGCCAATGGCGCCGGCAAGACCACGGTGCTGAAGACCATTTCCGGCATTCTCGACCCGCAGAAGGGCTCGATCGAATTTCTGGGCAAGCCGATCCAGCGCATGGAGGCGGACCGGATCGTGCGGCTCGGTCTCAGTCATGTGCCGGAGGGGCGCGAGGTGTTTCCGTTCCTGTCGGTGCGCGAGAACCTGATGATGGGCGCCTATCCGCGCAAGGACCGCGACGGCGTCGCGGAGGATATCGAGCGCGTCTACGGCTATTTTCCGCGGCTGAAGGAACGCATCAACCAGCCGGCCGGCCAACTCTCCGGCGGCGAACAGCAGATGCTCGCGATCGGACGCGCCCTGATGAACCGGCCGACGCTGCTGCTACTCGACGAGCCCTCGCTCGGCCTGTCGCCGCTGCTGGTGAAGGAGATCTTCACCATCATCCGCCGCGTCAACGAGGAGCAGGGCATGTCGATCCTGCTTGTCGAGCAGAACGCCAAAGTCGCGCTGGAGACGGCGCATTACGGCTACGTGCTGGAGATCGGACGCATCGTGATGAACGACAGCTGCGACCGCTTGATGCATTCCCAGGACATCCAGGAGTTCTACCTTGGCGCCAAGGAAGCGGGCGCGCGCGGCGAGCGGCGCTGGAAGAAGAAGAAGACGTGGCGGTGAGGACAAGCGGGCAGTAAGATGAGCCTGTCATCCGCAACAGAGACCGCCGGCAGGGCAGGCAGCGGAGGCAGGCGACAGGGAGGAGAGGCGCATGGCCAGACCGGCGGTGCTGACGGTCGCTGATACGATCGCGAAGAGCTTCTTGCGCGCTGCGGAGACGCGGGGCGATCGGCCGGCCATCCGCGAGAAGAAATTCGGCATCTGGCAGCCGACCAGCTGGCGCGAATGGCTCGCGATTTCGAAGGAGATCGCCTACGCGCTTCATGCGACGGGCTTCATGCCCGGCGACGTCGCCTCCATCGTCGCCAACGCCGTGCCGGAATGGGTCCATGCCGATATGGGCATCCTGTGCGCGGGCGGCGTGTCCTCCGGAATCTATCCGACCGACGCGTCGTCCCAGGTCGAATATCTCGTCAACGATTCCCGCACGAAAGTGATCTTCGCCGAGGACGAGGAGCAGCTCGACAAGATCCTCGCCTGCCGCGCGCGCTGCACGAGCCTGCAGAGGATCATCGTGTTCGACATGGAGGGCCTCAGCGGCTTCTCAGACGACATGGTGATGTCGCTCGACGAGTTTCGGGCGCTCGGCCGCAATCACATGGTTGGCCGTGAGGCGCTGTGGCAGGAGATGATCGACAGCCGCAGCGCCAATGATCTCGCCATCCTGGTCTATACCTCAGGCACGACCGGCCCGCCGAAGGGCGCGATGCACGCCAACCGCAGCGTGACCCACCAGATGCGGCACGCCAACGACTTCATCCCGGCGCGAGAGGACGACGACCGGCTGATCTTCCTGCCGCTCTGCCACGTCGCGGAGCGCATCGGCGGCTATTACATCTCGGTCGCGCTCGGCTCGGTGATGAATTTCGCCGAGAGCCCGGAGACCGTGCCGGACAATCTGCGTGAGGTGCAGCCGACCATCTTCCTCGCGGTCCCCCGCATCTGGGAAAAATTTTACTCCGCCATCACCATCGCGCTGAAGGATGCGACGCCGCTCCAGCAATGGGTCTATCGTCGCGCCATCGCCATCGGCTACCGCATGGTCGATTACCGGATCGAAGGCAAGGAGCCGCCGCTGTCGTTGCGCCTCGCAAGCCGGATCGCCTACTGGCTCGCATTCCGCAACATCCGCCGCATGATCGGGCTCGACCGCTGCCGCACCGCCTTCACCGGCGCCGCGCCTATCGCGCCGGAACTGATCCGCTGGTATCTCGCGCTCGGCATCGACATCCACGAGGTCTACGGCCAGACCGAAAATTGCGGCGTTGCCACCATGATGCCCGCGGAAAGGGTCAAGCTCGGCTCGGTTGGTACCGCGGTGCCCTGGGGCGAGGTCGCGCTGTCGCCCGAAGGCGAGATCCTGATCAAGGGTGATTTCCTGTTCATGGGCTATTTGAACCAGGCGGAGAAGACCGCCGAAACCATCGATTCGCGCGGCTGGCTGCATACCGGTGACGTCGGCACCATCGACAACGAGGGCTTCGTCCGCATCACCGACCGGATGAAGGACATCATTATCACCTCCGGCGGCAAGAACATCACGCCGTCCGAGATCGAGAACCAACTCAAATTCTCGCCTTACATTTCCGATGCCGTCGTGATCGGCGACAAGCGGCCGTATCTGACCTGCCTCGTGATGATCGACCAGGAGAACGTCGAGAAATTCGCCCAGGATCACGACATTCCCTTCACCAATTACGCGAGCCTGTGCCGGGCGGCGGAGATCCAGGGCCTGATCGGCCGCGAGATCGAGCAGGTCAACGGCAATTTCGCCCGCGTCGAGACCATCAAGAAATTCTACCTGATCGAACGCCAGCTCACGCCCGAGGACGAGGAACTGACGCCGACCATGAAGCTGAAACGCGGCTTCGTGAACAAGCGCTACGCCGCCGAGATCGAGGCGATGTATCGCCAGCGCGCGGTGGCGTGAGGCATGCGCAAGAAAAGAAAGTCGCATTCGAGAAAGCGAAGGAGCGACGGCCCTCGCCCTTCGTCCTACACGGGCCTTTAGGAGAGGAGACGTCAATGTCGAAATCGTTCAGCGCATTCGGCCTTGCTGTGGGTGCCCTGGTGCTCACCTGTCTGCCGGCCACGGCGCAAACCAAGGTCACCAACGAAGGCATCTCGGCAAGCGAGATCGTCGTCGGGACCCATCAGGACCTCTCGGGCCCGATCAAGGGCTGGGGCGTCCCTGTTTCCAACGGCATGAAGATGGCGGTGGAAGAGATCAACGCGGCGGGCGGCGTCAACGGCCGCAAGATCCGGCTGGTCGTCGAGGACAGCGGCTACGATCCGAAGAAGGCCGTGCTGGCGTCGCAGAAGCTGATCGAGCGCGATAAGATCTTCGCGATGGTGGGGCCGATGGGATCGCCCACCGTGCTGGCCGCGCAGGACATCCTGCTCGACGCCGGCGTGCTTCAGCTGTTTCCGCTCACTGCGGCCGAGTTCACCTTCAAGTTCGATCCGGCCAAGCCGCAGGAGCGGCTCAAGTTCAACAATCTGCTGCCCTATGTCGAGAGCACGCGCGCGGCGCTGAAATACATGATGGAGTGGAAGAACTTCAAGAAGCCCTGCATCATGCACCAGGACGACGAGTACGGAAAGAACGTGCTCGACGGCTTCAACCAGCAGCTCACCGCCATGAAGGTGCAGCCGGCTTCGATCACGAGCTACAAGCGCGGCGCCTCCGATTTCAGCGCGCAGGTCGCCAAGATGAAGTCCGACGGCTGCGACCTCGTCGTGCTCGGCGCGGTGTTGCGTGAACCCATCGGCGCCATGACCGAGGCCAAGAAGCTCGGCTGGGACGTCACCTTCCTCGGCGCCACGCCTACCAACGTGATGGAAGTGCCGATGCTCGGCAAGGAGGCCGTCGAAGGGCTCTACGCCGCAAGCGGCTTCGAGATTCCCTATGAGGACACCGCCAAGGGCAAGGTCAAGGACTGGCTCGTCAACTACAAGAAGATGTTCGGCACCGATGCCAACACCCAGGCGATCATCGGCTACAATGCAATGATGACCTTCGCCTTCTACGCGCAGAAAGCGGGCAAGGACCTCACGGGTCAGAAGATGCTGGACTCGCTGGAGTCGGGCGAAAAATTCCTCGACATCTTCAACTCGCCGCCGACCAAGTTCTCCAAGACCGACCACCTCGCCAACACCATCACCCAGGTGCAGCAGGTCAAAGGCGGCCGTTGGGTGCTGGTGAAGGACAATCTGATGTTTTGATATTTGCCTCTCCCCGCCTGCGGGGAGAGGCGGAATTTGCGTAGCAAATTCCGGGTGAGGGGGGCTCTCCGCGAATCCATTTTTCACCGTCTTTGCGGAAGCAGCCTTTCACCCTCTCCCGTAAGAACGGGGAGAGGGAGAGGAGACAAATCAAGACCCCCCGCTCGCCGTCCCGGAATTCACCGGCGCCAACTCGTCCTCCCGGCAGCGCCAGCCGTCGGCGGCTTTGACGAAGGCAAAAGTCCGCTGAATGCGCAGGCGGCGCGTCACGTTGAAGGCTTCTGCCGAGCGCTCTCTGTTGGCGGCGCCCGGCTGCGGACGACCCGTCCTGGCGTCCCAGCAGGTGCCGGTGCAGCTTGAGGCGACCTTGCTGCACATGGTGAACGGGGCCAGCACCGCCATCTCGATCTCGCCCGTGACCTGCGCCTCCTGCTCGTTCACCTGGCTGTCGAGCGCGTAGACCCGGTTGATGCGGAGGAAATTGCCGCAGGAATTGGCCGCATGGATTCGCGCGGCGCAGAAGTCCACGGCATCGGTATCGGGCGAGCGGGCCGCGACCTGCCGGCCAAACAGCTTCTTCGGATCTCCCTTGGCCGCGCGAACCTCGTCGGTCCGGCGCTTCAGGTGCTCGGCGAGACAATCCTCGGCCGTTTCGAGCTCCTGCAGCGGCACGTTCTCCTTGCCGACGAGATTGCATTTGCGGTCCCGCTCGCGGGTCCACCTGCCATATTCGGCGAACGCAAAGCGCGCCGCGGTCGGATCCAGCTTTCCGATCAAGGTGCGTACCTGGACATTGAGCTCGGTCTCCGCCTGCGCCAGGGCCGGGTCTGCGCAGATCAAGGCGCCGGCTGCGGTGTTGGCTGCAAGGCAGTCGAAATCGGGATCGCCGAGGATCGCCGCGCGTTCCTCGGTCACCTTCAGCAGGCACGCTTTCACCGCATCGAAATCATCGGTGCGGATCGCGGTCTGGCCGACAATGCCGCAGCTAAGATTGCGCTGACGGGCCCAGACCGCATTCTCCTCGATCGCGGGTAAGCGATCGGGCAGGCGGGCAAGCCGCGCTTCGATCGCCGTGTTCAGCGTCTCGGCGGCGGCGGCAAGCGCGGAATCGCCGCAGAACAATTGATTGCCGGGGTCGCGGATCTGCTGGCAGTTGTTCTTTGCAAACAGCGGCAGCCTGTCGGCGACGGCGCGGTCGGACTGTGCTAACGCGGGTGCGGCGAGCGCCAGCAGCGCAATCACAGACAGCACGATGAACCGCATTCCCTCGCCCCCGCATGGAAGGCGCCATGCTAGCGTCTGGGATCGCGCGGCGAAATGGCTTTGTAGGCGATGTCGCCCGAAGAAATCAACGCGTCGCGGCGGCCATCATGGAGACTTGCACCGGTTCGTCGACATATTTCAGCACGGCCGACTGGTGGAGCGCGAACAGCGGCTGGTAGCTCCGCGCAGCGTCGTCGTCCTCGACCATCGCCATGCGGCGGTTGTCGAGCATCAGCCAATGGCCGTCGAGACGCGCGGCGACAACCGCGTGCTCCTCGCCGGCCCTGACGTCGCGCACCACGAGGATGCGGAGGTCCGCGGCGGCCACGCCCGCCAGCCGCAGTGCGGCCAGCTTGGCGATGGCATAGTCCTCGCAATCCCCGGCGCCGCGCGCGAAGGTCGCAAGCGGCGAGCTCCAGACGTCGTCGATGCCGTCATCGGCGGCCCGGATCGCAAGGTTGATGGCGCGGTTGGTCTCGCCGAGCCGGGCGCGGCCGTCGCGGACGCGGGCCTGGTCGACGATGGCGAGCAGCTTCAGGGCCGCGGGCGAGGCGCAATTGTCCCGGTCACCGTCGCATAGCGCGAGCTGCACCATGTCGCCGTCAAGCTTGTCCTTCAGCGCGAGCCATTTCTGTTGCAGGCTGCCGGCGGAGATGGCGAAGGCGAACACGCCGAACGGCTCGGCGGATTTGCGCACGAGAATGCCTGCGCCCGGCGACAGCAGCGTGCCGGCGCGAAGATCGGCGGCCGATCCGAACAGGATCAATCCGCACAGGACAAGGATTGCGCGCCAGGCGCGCGAGCGAGCAGCCGTCTCCATCTGACATCCCCTTCCGGCTTCCGATCAGGTCCCCCTCGACCTGAAACGTGCCGGGCTTTGTTGCTTTCGCGGAGATAGTGCGAGGCGGGCCGTTTTGTTCTGCTTAACGCGCCCGGCTGGGGTCCCAAAACCGGGGAACAGGCTGAAATGGGTCTGCCCGAATTGCGTAAAATTTTACGATTCGCCGGCTAGGAGGGGGCCGGCTGCCGCGAAATCGATTTAATTGCAGACGCAGGTTGTGGGGTGCCGAATCTGGGTCCTATGGCTAACGACCCCCCATTTCATGGGGTTCTGTTAGTTAGGTCACAGATTTAACTCCGTAATTGCCGCAGGATGCTGCGGGACCTCGTGAAGGGAAGATGACGCAAGTATCTCTTCCATGGAAATGCGGAAGGATACTTTGGGTGACTGGAAATGCGCGGAATCAGGCCGAATTCGACTATCAAATATTTGAGGGATTACTTTCGCTTCTCTGTGGAGCGTCAACCCGCAAGGGCCTCGAAGGGCCAAGTGATGCGAAATCACACAAGCAATAGATGGTATCCCTAAGGACTGGCTAATGCTATGCAAGCTTAGGCGGTTGATACTTACTTAAATTTTAACTCTTTTCACGGTGCCCGGTTGAACTACGCTGGCCAATTTGACGCCGCGATTTCTTTGGACGGCATGGGTTCCCGTTCGCCCGCCGGTGCCCATGTCGATTCCTTTACGGCGAAAGCGCACGGTCACGTGCCCGAGGGCGCGTTCGTTGTTCCCGACCCCAACCTGATCTTCAACGGCGAGTTCAAGCGCGCGGGCCTTGATCTCGTGCTGTCCCATGAGGGGCATGAGTTCGTCGTTCACGATTATTTCAGGGGCGAAAAGCGCGCCGCGCTGGCCTCACCCGACGGCGCCCATCTTACCGGCGACATCGTCAACGCGCTCACGGGCCATGTCCAGGTCGCTCAAGCCGCCCCCGGCGGCGCCGCCGCGGCCCAGGTCATCGGCCATGTCACCAAGCTCGCGGGCAGCGCGACCGCGGTCCGCAACGGCGTCTCGGTCATTCTGAACAACGGCGACAACGTCGAGAAGGGCGACGTGGTCTCGACCGGATCGGATTCGACGCTCGGCATCACCTTCATCGACGGCACCGTGTTCGGCCTGTCCTCCAATGCGCGGATGGTGCTGAACGAGATGGTCTACGATCCCAACGGTTCGAGCAATTCTTCACTGCTCAGCCTGGTCGCAGGCACCATCACCTTCGTCGCCGGCGAGACCGCCAAGCACGGCGACATGAAGATCGACACGCCGGTCGCCACCATGGGCATCCGCGGCACGGCCGTGCTGACCCAGATCAACTTCGTCGTTCCCGCCGGCGGCGGCGACCCGCAGCCACAGGCGAGCTTCCAGGTGCTGGTCGAGCCGAACGGCACGACCGGCTCCTACATCCTGTTCGACAAGGTGACGCTGCTGCCGATCGCGACGGTCAACCAGGCCGGCCAGATGATCCAGATCAGCGGCGGCAACGTCTCGATCTCCAATGCGCTGATGTCGCCGGACGTTCAGAAGCTGATCACAGACGTGTTCACGCTGAAGTTCACCGACAACAACACCAACACCAAGCTGACCACGAACTTCACCGACACGCTCACGCCGATGAGCCAGGACGTGGTGTTCAAGTCGGCGTCCGGCGCCGTCGTGACGGCGACATTCGTCAACCTCAATCCGCAGGGATCCGAGACGCCTAGCACGCCGCCGCCCGCGGCCACGCGCATTCCCGGCCAGCCGATTGTGCAGAGCTTGGACGCCAGCGGCAACGTGAAGTCGGCGTTCGCGTTGACCGAGCGTGCCGACGTGACCGGCGACACGCATTCCGATACGATTTCCGGCCTGATCAGATTCCTTGATCAGAACCTCGGCGACCGGCCGACGACGAGCATAAGCCTCGCCGACGCACCGAACTACGTCTATAAGGATGCCGGTCAGCACGACGTCACCAGTTCGCTCTCCGCGCTCCAGAAGCAGGACATCGCGGCGACGCAGATCCAGATCAACGTCGCCCCCGACGCCGGCAACACCAACAACGGCTCGGCGGTCTGGACCTACACGATTCCGGACAAAGTCTTTGACTTCCTCGCGGCCGGCGAAACCCTGACGCTGACCTACATGGTCCGCGTCGACACCAATTTCGCAGTCAGCCCCGAGTCCAAGTTCATCCCGATCACCATCACGGTCACGGGAACGAACGACAGGCCCACGGTCGCGACGTCAGGCGGAAACGTCATCGAAAAGGTCGGCACCGGCAACGATGCGCTCGACACCATCACGGGCACCGTCACCTTCACCGACGTCGATCTGACCGACCGGCCGATCGTGAGCGCGGCGCTCTCGTCCACCCAGCCGTTCAAATATCTCGATGCCGAAGGCAACGATATCACGTCGACGCTGACGCCACAGCAGCTCGCGGCGATCGCCGCCGTCGAGGTGCCGCTGACCGTGGTACAGGGCGGGGGGAACGGCAACAACGGCTCGGCCAACTGGACCTACAGCGTTCCAGACCATCTGTTCGATTTCCTCGCGAAGGGCGAGAAACTGACCCTCAACTACGTAGTGCAGGTCGATGACGGGCACGGCGGTGTCGTCAGCACGCCGGTCACCGTGTCGATCGACGGTGCGGACGTCAATGTCGAGGGCACCAACGATGTGCCGACGATCGTCGCGGACGACACCACCCCGACCGGTGCAGTGACCGAGGATACGGCGGCCACGCTTGCGGCCAACGGTACCGTCACATTCAACGACCCTGATCTTACCGATACGCACACCGCAAGCTACGTGCTGAAGTCGACGGTTTCGAGCGCGCATCTGCCCGGCTTCAGCGACGGCACCTCGCATATCGGCACGTTCGCGCTTGCCCCCGTGGTTGAAAGCCCGGGAGCCAGCTCCCGCGGGTCGGTGGGCTGGACCTTCACGCTCGGCGACAACGATCCGGTGCTGCAGTCGCTGGCCAAGGGCCAGACCATCACGCAGGTCTACACCGTCACGGTCGATGACCATCACGGTGGGACGGTAACTCAAGACGTCACGGTCACCATCACCGGGACCAACGACACGCCGACCATCACGAGCGATGCAGACGCGGCCGCGGGTGCGGTGACCGAGGGCGCCGCGACGCCGACACTGACCGCTGGCGGCACGTTGGCGATCCAGGACCTCGACCTGATCGACACCCACACGGCGGAAGCGGTGTTCAAGTCGGCGACATCGACCGCGCACTTGCCGGGCTTCGACGGCGATACGCCGCTCGGCACCTTCACGATCGATCAGTCAGTGACCGAAGCGAACGACGATACCAGTAACGGCGCGACGCTGGGCTGGCATTTCGTGCTCAACGACAACGACCCGGTGCTGCAGTCGCTGGCCAAGGGCCAGACCATCACCCAGGTCTACACCGTCACCTTCACTGATAATAACGGTGCGCAGGTCTCGCAGGACGTCACGGTCACCATCACCGGCACCAACGACGCGCCGACCATCACGAGCGATGCAGGCGCCGAAGCGGGGAGCGTCACCGAAGACGCCGCCACGCCGACGCTGTCGACCGGCGGCACGCTGGCAATCCAGGACCTCGACCTGATCGACACCCACACCGCGCAGGCGGTGTTCAAGTCGGCGACATCGGCCGCGCATCTGCCGGGCTTCGATTGCAATGCGCCGCTCGGCACCTTCACGATCGATCCGTCCGTGACCGAAGCGAACGACGACACCAGCAACGGTGCGACGCTGGGTTGGCATTTCGTTCTCAACGACAACGACCCGGTGCTGCAGTCGCTGGCCAAGGGCCAGACCATCACTCAGGTTTATACCGTCACCTTCACCGATAATAACGGTGCACAGGTCTCGCAGGACGTCACGGTTACCATCACCGGCACCAACGACGCGCCGACCATCACGAGCGATGCAGACGCCGCCGCGGGGAGCGTGACCGAGGACGCCGCCACGCCGACGCTGTCGATCAGCGGCACTCTGGCGATCCAGGATCTCGACCTGATCGACACCCACACCGCGGAAGCGGCGTTCAAATCTTCGACGTCGACCGCACATCTGCCCGGCTTCGACGACGACACGCCGCTCGGCACCTTCACGATCGACTCCTCCGTCGCCGAGTTCAGCAACGACGCCGATAACGGCGCGACGCTGGGCTGGCACTTCAGCCTCGACAATGGCAACGCGACGCTGCAATCGCTGGCGCAGGGCCAGACGATCACCCAGGTCTACACGGTCACCTTTACCGACGATCACGGCGCGCAGATCGCGCAGGACCTGACCGTCACGATCAACGGCGCCAATGACGCGCCGACGATCACCAGCGATGCCGACGCGGCAAAAGGCACGGTCAACGAGGACGATGGCGCCTCGCTGACGACCTGCGGCACGTTGGCGATCCAGGATGTCGATCTGACCGACACCCACACGGCGGAGTGGTCGTTCAAATCGTCGTCCGTCAGCACGGATCTGCCCGGCTTCGGAGCGAGTTCGCATATCGGTACGTTCTCGATTGATCCGGTGTCCGAATCCGCTACCGACACGAACAATGGCGCGACGCTCGGCTGGCACTTCACGCTCGACAACAGCGATCCGGTGCTGCAGTCGCTGGCGGAAGGGCAGACCATCACTCAGGTCTATACCGTGACGTTCGACGACCCGCACGGGGGCAAGGTCAGCCAGGACGTCACCGTCACGATCACCGGCACCAACGATGCGCCGGCGGTGTCCTATGTCACCGCGGACTACATGAACTTCGACGGCCAGACGATTGCGGTCGGCGACGTGCCGACGGTTGCCACCGACGGCGTGACGCTGGACGGCTGGGTGAACTGGAACGGGAGCGCTACGCCCGACGGCCAGGTCTTGTTCTACAACGGCAATACCTCGACCGCCGGTTTCGGCCTGATCGGCACCGTCGTCAACGGCAGCCTTGAGATCGAGATCCTCGATGGAGGCATCGATATCCAGGATACGGGCTTCGCGCTCACCGCCGGGCAATGGCATAACCTTGCCCTGACGCGCGACCAGGGCACCTTCACGCTCTACGTCGACGGGAACGCTGTCTATTCCCACACCGGAAGCGCGAATTCGATCGGCAGCGGTCAGGACCCGTCCTACATGATGATCGGGGGGGCGAGCGACAGATACGCTCCGGGCTTCGGGGCGCAAGGCTTTACTGGCTCGATCGCCGATGTCAGCGTCTGGACCACCGCGTTCACGCAAGTGCAGATCCAGTCGATCGACTTCACCGCGCTCACCGGGAACGAGACGAATCTGGCCGGATATTACCAGCTTAGCGACGGCAGCGGGACCACGGCCTCCAATGCGGTCAACCCCGCCAAGAGCCTTGTGATCGAGGGCGACGCGGACTGGGCAAGCGGCACCTCCGGGCCGGGCGGCGCATTTGCCGATCTGATGGAAACCAATGCCGGCCAGCTTACGCATGGCGTCCTGGCGGTCTCCGACGTCGACGCGATCGATCACGTTACGGTGTCGGTCAGCGGGTTACAGGTGACTCTCGACGGCGTTGCGCAAACGGATAGCGTCGGCGGGCTGTCGCATACGGACCTGCTGAACTATCTCTCCGTCCCGTCCGGTGACATCCTCGACGGCACCGCCACCCATACGCAGTTCACCTGGACCTTCAATTCGCAGGGGCAGGCCTTCGACTTCCTGGGCGCCGGCCAGACGCTTTCGCTGCAATACACCATCGTTCCGGCCGATGCTGCCGGCACGGGCACCGGCGCAGTCGTCACCGTCAACATCGCCGGCACAAACGACGCGCCGACGCTTGCCGATCTCCACATCGGGCCGCTCACGGACACCGCTGCGGCCGACACCTTCTCCGATTTGACCGGCACGCTGTCGGGCCACGATGCCGATATCGGCGAGACGGCGACGCTGACTTATGCCGTTCTCAACGCGGATCACCACGCAGCCACGACTGCTGCGGGACTCTATGGCTCGCTGACGGTCGATAGCCACGGCAACTACAGCTACGTCCCCAATGCCGCGGCGATCAACGCGCTGCCAGATGGGCCCTATATGGACACGTTCACGGTGCAGACCACGGACGTGCATGGTGCGACCGCCAGCGCAACACTCACGGTGGATGTGACCGGCGCGAACGAGACGACCGCACCGGTGATTGACGTCGACCAGCTCTACGTCACGCAGGAAGGTGACATGGTCTTCGTCCATGGCATCACGGTCGCCGACGCCGATGCTGCCCCCGATGAAACCTTCACACTCACGGCGGCGGCGGATTCCGGCACATATGTGGAGCCCGCATCGGCGTCCGATAACTTGGCGAGCGTCAATTCGGCCCTTCAATACCTGACATACGCCGAGCCGAGCCAGGGTGCGCCTGCGACGGACAAGCTTGCGATCACCGTCACTGACGGCCATGGTGCGAGCGATACGGTCAACCTGATCCTCAATCTGGCAGAAGAAGGTCCGGTGACCCTCGCCAGCACAGAGGGCAAGGATGTGCTGTTCGGGACCGGCTATCAGGATCAATTCGTGTTCGCCGTAAACTCCAACCGCGACATCATCCTGGATTTCACGCACGATGAGGACCACATCGACCTGACGGCTGTCGTCACAACCGATATCGATGCTGCGTGGATAGCCCAGCACGCGACCACGACAGGGGCGGACACCCTGATCACAATCAACGCTTCGGACGCGATCCTCCTGAAGGGTGTCGCCCACGTCCAGGCGAGTGACTTCATCGTCCATGCCTGATCGCTGCGTGATGGGCCGTGCTCGTCGGCAAGGCGGATCCGCGCTGCCGTTCGCCGCGGAACCGTGATATCCAACCAGCATGAAACGTCTCAAGATCCTGCGGCGGTGGTTTGCGCGGAAGCTGGGCTTTGCGCGGCTGATGTGCCTTGCGCTGCTGGTCGTGTTCGCCGGCGCGCGCCTGTGGGATCCGCCGCCGATCCAGGAATTGCGGCTGCGCACCTTCGACATGTTCCAGCTGATCGATCCGCGCCACAAGACATCGCGGCCGGTCGTCATCGTCGACATCGACGACAAGAGCCTCGCCAGGCTCGGCCAGTGGCCATGGCCGCGCACGCGCATCGCAGACCTGATCCAGAACCTCACCAATAGCGGCGCGGTGGCGATCGGCTTCGACGTGGTGTTCTCCGAACCCGACCGGCTCAACCCGGATCTGGTCGCGAGCCAGATGCGCTATCTGGACGACGCCACCCGCGCCAAGCTGCGCGAGCTACCGAGCAACGACCAGGTCCTCGCCGACGCGATCAAGCGCTCGCGCGTCGTGCTGGGCGAAACCGGGCTGCCCGAGGTCCTGTCCGAGCTCGACAAATCGCTTCCGTTCACGGGTGTGGCCACGGTCGGGGAGGAGGGCGCCGAGCGCTTCCTGTTCGAATTCCCCGGTCTGCTTCGCAACGTGCCTGAGATCGAGAAGATCGCGGCCGGTCGCGGGCTGTTCTCGATCCGGACCGAGCGTGACGGATTGATCCGCCGCGTGCCGATGATCATGCGCGCCCAGGGCAACATCATGCCCTCGCTCAGCCTCGAGATGTTGCGCGTCGTCACGGGGACCCCGACCTTGCTGGTCCGCACCGACAAGGCCGGTATCAGGTCGATTCGACTCAAGGGGGCGGAGATTCCGACCGACAAGAACGGTCAGCTCTGGGTGCACTATGCCCGCCGGGATCCTTCGATCTATGTGTCCGCGGTCGACGTGCTCGACAATAGCCTGCCGCCGTCCAGGCTCGCCGGCAAGCTGGTGCTGGTCGGGACGTCCGCGGGCGGATTGAACGACATCAAGACCACGCCGGTCTCCCGGGCCATGCCGGGGGTCGAAATCCACGCCCAGGTGCTGGAAAGCGTGCTGAGCGGCGCGGTGATCTCCCAGCCGAACTATGCCCTCGGCGTCGAGTTGCTTGCCGCGCTCTTCATCGGCATCCTGGTGATCATCTTCACGCCGAATCTCGGGCCGGTGCGCCTGGTGCTCGCGGGCGCGACCTTCGCCGCCATCCTGATCGGCGTGTCCTGGTTCTTCTACGCGCAGTACCGTTACCTCATCGACTTCACCTATCCGCTCCTATCGACCACGGCGGTCTATCTGACGCTGATCTTCGCCAGCTTCGTACGCGAGCAGCGCCAGCGCGTGCAGATCCGCGGACAGTTCGCGCAATACATGTCGCCGGTTCTGGTCGAGCAGCTGGCGCAGTCGCCGGAGAAGCTCGTGCTCGGCGGCGAGGAGCGCGAGCTGACGATCATGTTTTCGGACGTGCGCGGCTTCACCACGATCTCGGAGAGCTACAAGCACGACCCGCAAGGCCTGATCGCGCTGATGAACCGCTTCCTGACGCCGCTCACCGACGTGATCATCGAGCGGAAAGGCTATATCGACAAATACATGGGCGACGCCATCATGGCGTTCTGGAACGCGCCGCTCGACGATGCCGAGCACGAGGTCAACGCCTGCGAGGCCGCGATCCAGATGCTCGAGCAGATCGACGCGGTCAACAAGGAGCGCGAGCTGGAGGCCGCCGAGGGCGGCCATGTCTACATTCCGCTCAATGTCGGTATCGGCCTCAACACCGGCATCGGCGTGGTCGGCAATATGGGTTCGGACCTGAAGAAGAACTATTCGGTGCTCGGCGACAGCGTGAACCTGGCTTCACGGCTGGAAGGCCAGTCGAAGGAATACGGCTTTCCCATCATCGTGGGATCCAGGACCGCGCTTGCCGCCAAGGACAAGTTCGCGATCCTCGAGCTCGACTTCATCATGGTCAAGGGCAAGACGGAACCCGAGGTGATCTACGCCATCGCGGGCCGCGAGGACGTGATGCATTCGGCCGCCTTCCAGCGCCTGCGCAACATCACCATCGAGACGCTCGGCTGCTACCGCGGCCGCGACTGGCAGGGCGCACTCGATGCGATCGAACGCGGCCGTCGCAGCGAGGATGCCGACACGCTGGAAAAGCTGTTCGGGCTCTACGAGGCCCGCATCAAGGATTTCCAACTCAATCCGCCGCCGGAAGGCTGGAACGGGGCATATGCGCTGCTGACGAAGTAGTTACCCCGTCATTGCTCCCCAGTGTGGGCAAAGACGTGCCAGCGCCCTGTCCACGATCTTACTCCGCAATGCCGAGGTGGTGGGCACGCTTCCGCTTTGCCCACCCTAGGGCGGCGGTACCCGCCGCCCTCACTCCATCCCGATCGTCGTCAGATCCTGGAACCAGTGCTGCGCCTGCACGAACTGCTTGATCTTCGGCGACAGCGCGTGCGGGTTGGTGTCGTGGACGACCCAGACCAGCGCGGCGTCGTCCACGATCAACGCATGCGCCTGCGCCAGCAGTTCGTCCTGCTTGGCGGAATCGAAAGTCTGCTTGGCTTCGTCGATCAGCGCATCCACCTTCGGGTTCTTGTAGCCGCCCCAGTTGACGCCGACCGGCGCGATCTGGCCGGAATGGAAGAAGCGGACTATGGCGTAGAGCGGGTCGGAGGTGACATAGGCGATGTTGTTGGCGGTGATGCCGGCGTTGATCTCGTCGGCAGCGCCCTTGCGCCAGTGCGTATAGAGCGTCTCGAGCTCGACCACCTTGAAGTCGATGTCGATGCCGATCTCCTTGAAGCTCTGCTGCAGGAATTCGTTCATCGGCAGCGACAGCATCTGGCCGGTGCCGCCCTGCGCGATGATGAAGGTGGCCTTCAGCGGCTTCGCCTTGGAGTAGCCGGCTTCCTCGACCAGCTTCTTCGCCGCGGCGAGATCGTATTTTAGCTCGAAGCTCGGCTTGCCGAACCAGGGGCTCGACGGGTCGACCTGGCCCTTCGCGGGCTTGGCAAGGCCGTTCATCAAGCCGACCACGGCGTCGCGGTCGATCGCGAGGTTCAGCGCCTTGCGCAGGCGGATGTCGGTCCAGGGCGAACCCGGCAGCACGCTGAGATGATAGTTCCAGACATGCGGCGTGACGTTGTCGACCAGCTTCATGCCGGCGGCCTTCAACTGCGGCACCGCATCCGGCGTCGGCGTCTCGATCAGGTCGACTTGCCCCGCCAGCAGCGCGTTGGTGCGGGTCAGCGCTTCCGGCATCGGCACCAGCACGATCTTGTCGGCCTTCGGGATGCGCTTCTTGTTCCAGTAGTCAGAATTCTTGCTGAGCTCGGCGAGTTCGCGCGGCACCAGCTTGGTCAGCTTGAACGGGCCGGTGCCGGACGGCTGGCTGGCGAACTTGTCCCAATCCTTGCCGAGCTTGTCATATTGCGCCGGGCTCGACACCAGGAACCACAGCATCTGATAGGGAAAGAAGGAATCGACCGTCTTGGTGGTGATCTCCACCGTGAAGTCGTCGATCTTGGCGTAGCTAGCGACCGAGGGGAGGCGGGTCTTCACCTGCGCGCTCTGCCGCTTGTCGAATTGCGGCGCCTTGTCGTTGAGCACCTTGTCCAGATTCCAGATCACCGCGTCGGCGTTGAACTCGCTGCCGTCGTGAAACTTGACGCCCTTGCGAAGCGTGAAGCGCCATTTGGTCTTGTCGGCATCGTCGACCTTCCATTCGGTCGCAAGCCCGGGCACCAGCTTGCCGGGACGATCGGCGACGTCCATTTCCCAGGCGACCAGCGGATCGTAGATCGTATAGGCCGTGAACTGATAGGCGCCGGCGCCGCGATCGGGCTGCCCCGTGGTCAGCGGGATGTCCGCCATCGAGATGCCGTAGCGCACCACCGTTTCGGCGCGCGCCGAGATTGCGGATAACGCCAGTGCAAGCACGGCGAGCCAAATCGATAGACGAGTACGCATGGCCTAGAGCTCCCAGGGAATTTCGAGAGCTGAACTTGCAATCTTGATGCCAGAATAGGCAGCGCGGCGCCTGCAGCCGCCTTCAGCCTCTAAGGACTTGTCGCCGCAGGGTCAAATCGCAGAATAAGTTTCTCTTTGGCATAGCCATTGCATACGATTGCATCAAAAATAGTCATCGAAGCCGGAAAAGGATTGAGGCGATGCTTATGAAGAAGACCACACGCGCGGCATTGATCGCGGTGCTCGCACTCACGACAGCGGCGGCATGGCCGCGCGCCGTCAGTGCCGAAACAGTGCTGCGCATTGGCATGACCGCTGCCGATATTCCGCGCACGCTGGGCCAGCCCGACCAGGGCTTTGAAGGTAACCGCTTCACCGGCCTCACCATGTATGACGCGCTGACCGGCTGGGACCTGTCCTCCGCCGAGAAGGCGAGCGTGGTTATTCCCGGCCTCGCGACCGAATGGAAGGTCGACGATGCCGACAAGACCAAATGGACCTTCAAACTGCGCCCCGGCGTCACCTTCCACGACGGCTCGCCCTTCAACGCGGATGCGGTGGTGTGGAACGTCGAGAAGGTGCTGAAGCAGGACGCCCCGCAGTTCGACGCCAGCCAGGTCGGTGTCACGGCCTCGCGCATGCCGACGCTGGCCTCTGCCAGGAAGATCGACGACATGACGGTCGAGCTCACCACCAAGGAGCCCGACAGCTTCCTGCCGATCAACCTCACCAACCTGTTCATGGCGAGCCCGGCGAAGTGGCAGCACTTCTACGACAAGGCCGAAGGCGCGGACGCCAAGGCCAAGTCGCAGGCGGCCTGGACTGCGTTCGCCAAGGATGCCGCGGGCACCGGTCCGTGGAAGATGGCGAGCTTCACGCCGCGCGAGCGGCTCGAACTCGTGAAGAACGCGAATTATTGGGACAAGGCGCGCGTGCCCAAGGTCGACAAGATGGTGCTGCTGCCGATGCCGGAAGCCAACGCGCGTACCGCGGCGCTGCTCTCCGGGCAGGTCGATTGGGTCGAGGCACCGGCGCCGGACGCTCTGCCCGAGCTGAAGCAGCGCGGCTTCAAGCTCTACGCCAACGAGCAGCCGCATGTCTGGCCCTGGCAGTTCTCCCGCGTCGAGGGCTCGCCCTGGAACGACATCCGCGTGCGCAAGGCCGCGAACCTCTGTATCGATCGTGAAGGCCTCAAGGACGGCTTGCTCGCCGGCCTGATGGTGCCCGCGACCGGCACCTTCGAGCCCGGGCATCCCTGGCGCGGCAAGCCGACCTTCGAAATCAAGTACGACAAGGCGGCTGCGCAGAAGCTGATGCAGGAGGCCGGCTTTGGTCCCAACAAGAAGCTGACGGTGAAGACGCAGACGTCGGCGTCCGGTTCGGGCCAGATGCAGCCGCTGGCGATGAACGAATATCTCCAGCAGGCGCTGGCCGAATGCTATTTCGACGTGAAGCTCGACGTCATCGAGTGGAATACGCTGTTCACCAACTGGCGCCGCGGCGCCAAGGACCCCTCGGCCAACGGCTCTAACGCGACCAACGTCACCTATGCGGCGATGGATCCGTTCTTCGCGCTGGTGCGCTTCCTGCAATCGGGCATGGCGCCGCCGGTCTCGAACAATTGGGGCTTCATCAACAACCCCAAGTTCGACGAGCTGGTGAAGAAGGCGCGCCAGACCTTCGATCCTGCCGCGCGCGATGCCGCGCTCGCCGAACTGCATGCCGCCTCCGTCGACGACGCGGCCTTCCTCTACGTCGCCCACGACGTCGGCCCCCGCGCGATAAGCCCGAAGGTCACGGGCGTCGTGCAGCCGAAGAGCTGGTTCATCGACTTCTCGCTGGTTTCGATCGCGCCGTAGTTCGCGCCGCATACTCGGTGCACCCTCTCCCCCTGTGGGAGAGGGTGGCTTCGCCAAGCGAAGCCGGGTGAGGGGTATCTCTCCGCGAGCGCCCCTCTCCCATCCGATATTGCTACAGCGGTAGAACCCCTCATCCGGCGCTTCGCGCCACCTTCTCCCACAAGGGGAGAAGGGAAGAAAAAGAAAACAACGTGCTTGCCTATATCGCCAGACGCATCGTCTACGTCATTCCGATCGTCATCAGCGTCGCGCTGGTGTGTTTTCTGCTCGTGCACATCACGCCGGGCGATCCACTGGTCGCGGTGCTCCCCGCAGATGCCTCGCAGGAGCTGGCGGCGCAGCTCCGGTCCGCCTACGGCTTTGATCGCCCGCTGCCGGTGCAGTTCGGCTTGTGGCTGATGCGCGCGCTGCACGGCGATCTCGGCAATTCCATCGCGACGGGGCGCCCCGTGCTCGCCGAAGTCTTGCGCGCCGTCAGCAACACCGTCACGCTGGCGATTGCCGCCGCCATCATCGGTTTCACCATGGGCATCCTGCTCGGTCTGATCGCCGGCTATTTCCGTGAGACCTGGATCGACAAGCTCGCGACCTCCTTTGCCATCGCGGGCGTGTCGGTGCCGCATTACTGGCTCGGCATGGTGCTCGTCATCATCTTCTCGGTGCAGCTCAACTGGCTGCCCGCGGTCGGCGCCGGGCCGAACGGCTCCAACTCCTGGGCCTGGGACTGGGCGCATCTGAAATATCTGGTGCTGCCGGCGATCACGACATCGGTGATTCCGATGGGCATCGTCACCCGCACGGTGCGCGCGCTGACCGGTGACATTCTCAGCCAGGACTTCGTCGAGGCCTTGCGCGCCAAGGGGCTGCACGAGCGCGGCGTGTTCCGCCACGTCGTCAAGAACGCCGCGCCGACCGCGCTGGCGGTGATGGGGCTTCAATTGGGTTACATGCTCGGCGGCTCGATCCTGATCGAGACTGTGTTCTCCTGGCCGGGCTCGGGCTTCCTGCTCAACTCCGCGATCTTCCAGCGCGACCTGCCGCTGCTGCAGGGCACGATCCTGATCCTGGCGCTGTTCTTCGTGTTCCTCAATCTCATGGTCGACATCGCCCAAGCCGCGATCGATCCGCGCATCAAGCGGGGCTAGTGGGATGAGTCCAGCTGTAGTCACACAAAAGGTGCGCTCCATCCCCCGCTCGCGGGGGAGGGTTGGGGAGAGGGTGTCTCCTCAATCGAGACCCCCCAAGAGGAGAGAACCCTCACCCGGCGCTACGCGCCGACCTCTCCCGCAAGCGGGAGAGGTGCACCACCTTCTTGATGCCCATCGAGCGTACCAATTTCCGGGAGCTTGCCGATGAGCGAGCTTCCGTTGTCCGCGACCGCCGACGCCGCGCTCCAGGCCGCACCGGCCACCAAGGCGCGCGGTTATTGGGCGACCGTCGGCCGCCGCATCCGGCGTGACAAGGTCAGCATGGCCTGCGCGCTGGTGCTGCTGCTGATCTTCCTGTCCGCGATCCTCGCGCCATGGCTCGGCCTGGAAGATCCCTACAAGGGCTCGATGATCCGCCGCCTGCGCCACATCGGCACGTCAGGCTACCCTCTCGGCACCGACGAACTCGGCCGCGACATGCTGGCGCGGCTGATCTATGGCGGGCGGCTGTCGCTGGTGATCGGCATCCTGCCCGTGATCCTTGCGTTCTGCATCGGCACCTCGCTGGGTCTCGTCGCCGGCTATGTCGGCGGCAAGCTCAATACCGCGATCATGCGCACGATCGACGTGTTCTACGCCTTCCCCTCGGTGCTGCTGGCGATCGCGATCTCCGGCGCGCTCGGCGCCGGCATCCTCAATTCCATCGTGTCGCTGACCGTCGTGTTCGTGCCGCAGATCACCCGCGTCGCCGAAAGCGTCACCACGGGCGTGCGCAACATGGACTTCGTCGAGGCCGCGCGCGCTTCGGGCGCCGGGCCCTTCACCATCATGCGCGTGCACATTCTCGGCAATGTGCTGGGCTCGATCTTCGTCTACGCCACCAGTCTCATTTCGGTCTCGATGATTCTGGCGGCAGGTCTCTCCTTCCTCGGCCTCGGCACCAAGCCGCCGGAGCCCGAATGGGGCCTGATGCTCAACACGCTCCGCACCGCGATCTACGTCAACCCGTGGGTTGCCGCGTTGCCGGGCGCCATGATCTTCGCGGTCTCGATCTGCTTCAATCTGCTCTCGGACGGCCTGCGCAGCGCCATGGATATCAGGAACTAGGCCATGAGCGAGACCAACACATCCGTTGAAATGCTGGAGCCGATCGAAGACCTTGGCGGCGCCGCGCAGCCGCTGCTTCAGGTCAACGGCCTCACCAAGCACTTCCCTGTACGCGGCGGCCTGTTCGCCGCGAAGCGTACCGTGCGCGCCGTCGACAACGTCTCCTTCGCGGTCGCCAAGGGCGAGACCGTCGGCATCGTCGGCGAGTCCGGCTGCGGCAAGTCCACCAGCGCACGGCTGTTGATGCACCTGATGCCGCGCGACACCGGCGACATCATCTATGACGGCATGACCGTCGGGCAGTCGCTGAGCCTGCGCGAGCTGCGCCGCGGCATGCAGATGGTGTTCCAGGACTCCTACGCCTCGCTCAATCCGCGCCTGACGATCGAGGAATCGATCGCATTCGGCCCGAAGGTGCACGGCATGGCCGACGGCGCGGCACGGACGCTGGCGCGCGAGCTGCTCGGTAAGGTCGGCCTGGTCCCTGCAAACTTCGCCAACCGCTATCCGCACGAGATCTCCGGGGGCCAGCGCCAGCGCGTCAACATCGCGCGCGCGCTGGCGCTATCGCCGCGTCTGGTGATTCTGGACGAAGCCGTCTCCGCGCTCGACAAATCAGTCGAGGCGCAGGTGCTCAATTTGCTGGCGGACCTCAAGCGCGAGTTCGGGCTGACCTATCTCTTCATCAGCCACGACCTCAACGTCGTGCGCTACATCAGCGATCGCGTGCTGGTGATGTATCTCGGCGAAGTCGTCGAGCTCGGCCCGGTCGACCAGGTCTGGGATAACCCCGCGCATCCCTACACGCGCGCGCTCCTTGCGGCGATGCCGTCGTCCGACCCCGACAGGCGTACCGAGCAGCCGCCGATCACGGGCGATCCGCCCAATCCGATCGATCCGCCCCCGGGCTGCCGCTTCCACACCCGTTGTCCGTTTGCGGAGCCGCTCTGCGCAAATGCGACACCAAAGCTCATCGCACTCGATAAGATGGGCCACGAGGCCGCGTGCTACATGGCGATTCCGGGTTCAGGCCATAGCCGCGCGCCCAGGGAGAAGACCGCATGACGAGACCAACACCGAAAGAGATCAAGCCGATCGCGCAAATCGCCGGCGTCCCCGTCGACGACGAGATCGCGACGCGCATCTCCAGTTCCATCGGGCCTGCCTTCGAAGGCTTCGAGGCCATCGCCGGCACGCTGCCGTTCGACCTCGAGCCCGCGCTCTATCCGGTCGTTCAGGCGCAGAAGGTGTCGAAATGAGCACCGAGCCTGCATTGATGACGCTCACCGAGGTCGCGCGCGCGATCGCGATGAAGCAGGTGTCTTCGCATGAGGTGACGCGCGCGCTGCTGCACCGTATCGCGCAGTGGCAGCCGCATCTCAACGCCTTCATGTCGATTGAATCCGAGTCCGCGCTGAAGGCCGCAGAAGCCGCCGACGTCGAGCTCGCCAAGGGCACTGTGCGCGGTCCGCTGCACGGCGTGCCGCTCGCGCACAAGGACATGTATTACGATGCCGGCAAGGTCGCGACCTGCGGCTCGCTGATCCGCCGCGATTTCGTGCCGACCGTGACCTCCACGGCGTTGCAGCGGTTGAAGGACGCCGGCCAGATCAGGCTCGGCACGCTGCATCTGGCCGAATTTGCCTATGGCCCAACCGGGCATAACGCTCATTACGGCCCGGTGCGCAATCCCTGGAATGTCGCCCACATTACCGGCGGCTCCTCGTCCGGCTCCGGCTCGTCGGTCGCCGCGCGCCTGACGTTTGCGGCGCTCGGCTCCGACACCGGCGGCTCGATCCGCATGCCCGCGCATTTCTGCGGCGTCACGGGGTTGAAGACGACCTTGAGCCGCGTCAGCCGCGCCGGCGCGATGCCGCTGTCGCAATCGCTCGACACGGTCGGCCCGCTCGCCCGCACCGCGGAGGATTGCGCGCTGTTGCTGGCGCTGATGGCTGGCCCCGACCCGGAGGACTCGACCTGCAGCCACGAGCCGCTGTCGGACTATGTCGCCGCGACCAAGGGCTCGCTGAAAGGCCTCAAGATCGGTGTGCCCACCTCGTTCTACGTCGACGATCTCGACAGCGAGGTCGCGCACGTGCTCGACGAGACCATCGCGGTGCTCAAGCGCGAGGGCGCCGACATCGTCAAGGTCGAATTGCCGGACCAGCGGCAATTGTCTTCCGCGAGCCAGCTCGTGCTCGCGGCCGAAGCTGCCGCCTTCCACAAGCGCTGGATGATCGAGCGGCCGCAGGATTACGGTCCGCAAGTGCTGATGCGGCTGCAGAACGGTCTTGCCGTTCCTGCCATCACCTATCTCGAGGCGATGCGCTGGCGCGGGCCCGCGCTCGCGGCGCATAATGCAGCGACAGCAGGCGTCAATGCGGTGATCGCGCC
The DNA here is from genome assembly GCF_003020125.1 of Bradyrhizobium sp. MOS003. Lineage (GTDB taxonomy): Bacteria > Pseudomonadota > Alphaproteobacteria > Rhizobiales > Xanthobacteraceae > Bradyrhizobium. Next base: position 1,031,578 of record NZ_PYFW01000001.1, read on the forward strand.
GGCATCCCCAGTGCCTGCACCGACGATTGAGGAGAGCGACGTCGGCGGCGGCCCGAACGCGCCGGCGATGGTGCAGCGGCTGACGCTGTTCACCCGCCCGGTGAACTTCCTCGGCCTACCGTCGCTCACGGTTCCCTCCGGTTTCACCAAGAATGGTCTGCCGGTCGGCATGCAGCTTATCGGCCGCTCGTTCGATGAGGCGACCCTGCTCACCATCGGCGCCGCCTTCCAGCGCGTCACCGATTATCACGATCGATTGCCGAAACTGCCGTCATGACAAACCTCGTCGAGATTTTAGGCCTCAACATCCGCTTCACCGGCGAGCGCACAGTCTATGCCGTGAACGACCTCAGTCTGTCGCTGCGCAACAGCGAGGTGCTGGGCCTGCTCGGCGAGTCCGGTTCGGGCAAGAGCGTGACGCTGCGCGCGCTGATGCGGCTGTTGCCGAAGAAGCGCACGCAGATATCGGGCAGCGTCAACGTCATGGGCCGCGACGTGCTCGCCATGAATGACGACGAGCTGTCGTCGTTCCGCGGCCAGACCGTGTCGATGATCTTCCAGGAGCCGGCGTTGGCGCTGGATCCGGTCTACACTATCGGTGCGCAGATCGCCGAAAGCGTCGTGCGCCACGAAGGCAAGAGCTACGCGGAGGGCAGGGCGCGCGCGCTCGACATGCTCGAGGTCGTGCGCATTCCCTCCGCGAAACGCCGGCTCGATGCCTATCCGCACGAGATGTCCGGCGGCATGCGCCAGCGCGCGATGATCGCGCTGGCGTTGGCCTGCCGGCCCAAAATCCTGCTGGCCGACGAGCCGACCACCGCACTCGATGCCACCGTGCAGATCCAGATCCTGCTGCTGCTGCGCGAGCTTCAGCGCGAGTTCGGCATGTCCGTCATCTTCGTCACCCACGACATCGGTGTGGCCATCGAGATCTGCGACCGTGTCGCGGTGATGTATGCCGGCCAGATCGTGGAGCAGGGCACGCTGCGCGACATCGTGCGCAGCCCGATGCACCCCTACGCCAGGGGCCTGCTCGCCTCGACCATTCACGGCGCCAAGCGGGGCGCCCGGCTCGAAACCATCCCCGGCACGCCGCCCTCGCTGGCCGAGAAACCCCACAATTGCTCCTTCGCCCCGCGCTGCGCCGTTGCGCAGCCGCGTTGCCTGGAGCAATTGCCTGCCAATGTGGCGGTTGGACCAGACCGGGCGGCGCGATGTGTGCTGGCGGAGCAGGCGGCGGCGCTGTCATAATATTTGAGCGCCGTCGCCGCTGCGCTCCTTCCTTTGAAATTCCTCAGCGGCAACACCGGGTTGTCACAGTTCACCGAGGACGGTGTGCAAACGCCGGTCTACTTTGCATGGGGTTGTTTTTCGACTTTTTGGTCGGAGCCGGCTGAAGCGAACACCATTCACACCCCATTCATCGCGGTTCCCGTTCCATGCGGCCTTTCTTGGAGAAGGACCTCACCGATGCACATTTCCAACGAAGGCCTGCTCGTCATCCTGTTCGTCGGCCTCGTCGCCGGCTGGCTCGCCGGCAAGATCGTGCGGGGCGCAGGCTTCGGGATCATCGGCGATATCGTCATCGGCATCTGCGGCGCGCTGGTCGCGAGCCTTCTGTTTCCCAAACTCGGCATTCGCATCGGCACGGGCCTCGTGTCCGAGATCGTCTATTCGGCCATCGGCGCGGTCATCCTGCTGCTGGTGGTGCGGCTGGTGCGTGGTGGCGGCCGGCTTTAGCAGCTGTCCGGCTCGACCGACCGGAACTGGCCGCCTCTCCCGGACCGGGAGGGGCGGCCGCTTTGCACCAAAAAGCCGCAAAGACTGTGAAATACCGGGCTTGCGCCCGGGGCAGCCACGGGTAGATGTGGCGCATCGGGGTTCGCGATGACCCCGACATTGGACGCAGTGCCAATGGGATGTTAATTCGGGGCGCGTACCCTGAATTGCTTATGAAATCAGGGGCCCTGGCCCCCCACCTGAAAGAGATCAGACTGATGGCAGCCGGTCCCGGCGTCCGCCGTTCAGAGCTCGGTGACGCCTTGCGCGCCTGTCGCACGGCGTTCATCGGCGTCGGCTTGATGAGCTGCATGATCAACCTGCTCTATCTGACCGGGTCGATCTTCATGCTGGAGGTCTACGACCGGGTGCTGCCGAGCCGCAGCGTTCCGACCCTGGTCGGCCTCATCATCCTCGCCAGCTTCCTCTACATGGCGCAGGGCGTGCTCGACATGATCCGCAACCGGATCCTTGGGCGGATCGGCACCGCGCTCGACGAAGCCCTCAACAAGCGCGTGTTCGACACCATCGTGCGCCTGCCGCTGCTGGTCGGCAGCCGCAACGAGGGTCTCCAGCCGCTGCGTGATCTCGACAACGTCCGCTCCTTCCTCGGCGGCATGGGTCCGAGCGCGTTCTTCGACCTGCCCTGGCTGCCGCTCTATCTCGCCATCTGTTTCGCCTTCCACGTCATGATCGGCGTCACCGCCCTCGTCGGCGCCATCATCCTGGTCGGGCTGACGCTGGTCACCGAGTTCATGTCTCGCCAGCCGGCGAAGGACGCGATGGGCCTTGCCGCGCAGCGAAACGATCTCGCCCAGGCCAGCCGCCGCAACGCCGAAGTCATGGTGTCGATGGGCATGGCCGGCCGGATGAACGCGCGCTGGAGCGAGGCCAACGAAAAATATCTCGTCGGCAATCAGCGTGCGAGCGACGTCGCTGGCGGTCTCGGTGCGGTCGCAAAGGTGCTGCGCATGATGCTGCAATCGGCCGTGCTCGCGGTTGGCGCCTATCTCGTCATCCACCAGGAGGCGACCGCCGGCATCATCATCGCCGGCTCGATCCTGTCCGCCCGCGCTCTGGCCCCGGTCGATCTCGCCATTGCGCACTGGAAATCCTTCGTCGCGGCACGCCAGAGCTGGCACCGCCTCACCCGCTTGCTGGAGCAGATACCGGCGCAGACGATGCCGACCCAGTTGCAGGCGCCCACAAGCCGGCTCTCGGTCGAAGGCGTCGCCATGGTGCCGCCCGGCGACCAGCGCCTGATCGTGCAGGACATCACCTTCGCGCTCGTCGCCGGCAACGGCCTCGGCGTGATCGGCCCAAGCGGCTCCGGCAAGTCGTCGCTGATCCGCGCGCTGGTCGGGGTCTGGCAGCCGGTCCGCGGCAAGGTGCGGCTCGACGGCGCGGCGCTCGATCAATGGTCGTCCGACATGCTCGGCCGGCACATCGGCTATCTGCCGCAAGACGTCGAATTGTTCGGCGGCACCATCGCCCAGAACATCAGCCGGTTCGATCCCGAGGCTAGTTCCGATGCCATCATCGCCGCGGCCAAGGAAGCCGGCGTGCACGAGATGATCATCAAGATGCGCGAGGGCTACAACACGCAAGTCGGCGAGCAAGGCACTTCGCTCTCCGCAGGGCAGGCTCAGCGCGTGGCGCTGGCGCGCGCGCTCTATGGCAACCCCTTCCTGATCGTGCTCGACGAGCCGAACTCCAACCTCGACACCGAAGGCGACGAGGCGCTGACCCGCGCCGTTCGCGCCGCCCGCGAGCGCGGCGCCATCGTCGTCGTGGTCGCGCACCGCCCGATCGGCGTCGAGGCGGTCGACCAGGTCCTGGTGCTGCGCGACGGCCGCATGCAGGCGTTTGGCCCGAAGGAACAGGTGCTCGCCCAGGTGCTGCAGCCGCGCGTGAGCCCGCCGGCACCGATTAAGATCGTCAGCGAAGGCGGAGTGGCCAAGCCATGAGTACGATGGCCATCGGCGGCGCGAAGCCAGCCGCGAAGAAGACCGTGCGCGAGTCGATCAAGTTCCACCTCCTGCTCGGACTTGGAATCGTGGTGGTCCTGGTCGTCGGTCTCGGCGGCTGGGCCTCGACCGTGCTGATCTCGGGCGCGCTGATCGCGCCGGGCCAGATCGTGGTCGAATCCAACGTCAAGAAGGTGCAGCATCCGACCGGCGGCGTGGTCGGTGAGGTGCGCGCCCGCGATGGTGACCTGGTCAAGGCCGGCGACATCGTGGTGCGGCTCGACGATACCGTGACCAAGGCAAATCTCGCCATCGTCACCAAGAATCTCGACGGCGCGCTGGCGCGTGCGGCGCGCTTGCAGGCCGAGCAGCGTGGTGTCGACAGGATCGAATTTCCGCAAGCCCTGCTCGATCGCGCCGGGGATACCGACGTCAAGCTGCTGCTCTCTGCCGAAACCAAGCTGTTCGACGTCCGCGTCAACGGCCGCGCCGGACAGAAGGCGCAGCTGCGCGAGCGCATCACCCAGCTCAACGAGGAGATCGCCGGTCTCAGCGCCCAGGAGAAGGCCAAGGACCAGGAGATCGCGCTGGTGCAGAACGAGCTCACCGGCGTGCGCGATCTCTACGACAAGCGTCTGGTGCAGCTTTCGCGCCTGACCCAGCTCGAACGCGACTCGGCCCGTCTCAATGGCGAGCGCGCCCAGTACATCGCCTCGCGCGCCCAGGCCAAGGGCAAGATCACCGAGACCGAGCTCCAGATCATCCAGGTCGACAAGGACGTGGTGAGCGAGGTCTCCAAGGATTTGCGCGAGACCAACGACAAGATCGGCGAGCTGATCGAGCGCAAGGTCGCGGCCGAAGACCAGCTTCGCCGCATCGACATCCGCGCGCCGCAGGACGGCATGGTGCTGCAATCCAACGTGCACACCGTCGGCGGCGTCGTCACCGCAGGCGACGCCCTCATGCTGATCGTGCCGCAGGCCGACGATCTCCAGGTCGAGGCCAAGGTCAATCCGGTCGATATCGACAAGCTCCAGATCGGCCAGAAGACGTTGCTGCGCCTCTCCGCGTTCAACCAGCGCACCACGCCCGAGCTCAACGGCCTCGTCAGCCGCGTGTCGCCCGACGTCACCACCGACCAGCGCACCGGGCAAAGCTACTACACCATCCGTGTCACGATGCCGGCCGAAGAGATCGCCCGTCTCGGCGACGTCAAGATGATCCCGGGCATGCCTGTGGAGGCCTTTGTCCAGACCGGCGACCGCACCATGCTGTCCTACCTGATGAAGCCGCTGCACGACCAGCTGATGCGGGCATTCCGCGAGAAGTGACGGGCGAAAAGCGCATCGTCCCGGAGCGCGCATCCGGAATCTCGTGCAGCACGCTCGATCTCGTAGGGGGGCAGAGGCGCGATGCGCCGTGCCCACCATCTCCCACACGATGGGCAAATTGGTGGGCACGCTTGCGCTTTGCCCACCCTACGGCGCTGCCTTCTTTGCTATAGTTCGATTCAAAGCCCAGCAAGTCCGGCGGTCGCAACCATGCAATCCCCAGCCTCCATCGCCACCAAATCCTTCTCCGATGCGGCCCTCGCCGTGGCCCGCCTCGAAGAGATCTACGAGCGCAACACCAAGTTCCTGCGCGACCGGTTCGAAGCTTACGTCAACGGTGAGGCCGTCACGACGCGGGTGCGGGCCTATTATCCCTTCGTGCGCGTCACCACGGCGACGCATGCGCGGCTGGACTCGCGCCTCGCTTACGGCTTTGTTGCCGGCCCCGGCGTGCACGAGACCAGCGTGACGCGGCCGGATCTGTTTCGCGCCTACCTGACCGAGCAGATCGGCCTGCTGATTGAGAATCATGGCGTGCCCGTCGAGATCGGTGAATCCGCCGAGCCGATCCCGATCCACTTCGCCTATCGCCGCGACATCAACATCGAAGCTGCGATCACGACGAGCGAGAATTCTCCGGTCACGCGATCGCTGCGCGATGCGTTCGATGTGCCCGATCTCGGCGCCATGGACGATTCGATTGCCGACGGCACCTTCGAGCTTCAGCCCGGCGCGCCCGAGCCGCTATCGCTGTTCCGCGCCGCCCGCGTCGATTACTCGCTGCGCCGGCTCTATCACTACACCGGCACCGACCCCGAGCATTTCCAGAATTTTGTCATCTTCACCAACTACCAGTTCTATGTCGACGCCTTCGCGCAGCTCTGCCAGCAGCGGCTCCAGGCGAGCGAGGCTGGCCTCGATGCCTTCGTCGCGCCCGGCAACGTGATCACGCGTAGCGGCGGTGCCATCAGTGGGGATGCACCGTCGCGCATGCCGCAGATGCCGGCCTTCCATCTGGTCGCGCCGGGCTATCGCGGCATCACCCTGATCAACATCGGCACCGGCCCGTCCAACGCGCGCAATGTCACCGACCACGTCGCCGTACTGCGCCCGCATGCCTGGCTGATGCTCGGCCATTGCGCCGGCCTGCGCAACACGCAGCGCCTCGGGGACTACGTGCTCGCCCACGGCTATGTGCGCGAGGATCATGTGCTCGACCGCGAACTGCCGCTCTGGGTGCCGATCCCGGCGCTGGCGGAAATGCAGGTCGCACTGGAAGAGGCGGTCGAGGACGTCACAGGCCTCGAAGGTTTCGAGCTCAAGCGCCTGATGCGCACCGGGACTGTGGCCAGCGTCGACAACCGCAATTGGGAGATCAGCGGGCCCGAGGTGATCCGCCGCCTGTCCCAATCGCGCGCAGTCGCGCTCGACATGGAATCGGCCGCGATCGCCGCCAACGGCTACCGCTTCCGTGTCCCCTACGGCACGCTGCTCTGCGTCTCCGACAAGCCGCTGCACGGCGAGATCAAGCTCGCGGGCATGGCCAGCGAATTCTACCGTCGCCGCGTCGGACAGCATCTCGAGATCGGGCTGAAGGCGCTGGAGCGGCTCAAGCAGCAGGAATCGGAGCGGCTGCATTCGCGAAAGCTCCGCAGTTTTGCCGAAGTCGCGTTCCAGTAGGAGCGGTGCTCCCGTCGCTTCGCTGCTGACAGGGGTGGAGATTTTCAGCATTGTCGGCCCGGGGCCGACCGGACCGTTCTCGATGCCGCTCACGCGCGACAGGATCATCGGCCATGACCGCGAACGGCTGGCTTTCCGCTTCACCATGCTGAACGTCGGCGAGGTCGTGCATTGCCAGATCAGCGATGCCGCGATGGACGAACTCGCCGGCATGCAGGGCACCGAGAGCAGCGCGCGCCAGGCGCAATTTCTTTCCCTGCGTGAGACCATCGAGCGGATCGCGTCGGATATCTACGACGAGGCGCCGCGGGTGCCGGGATATGTGGTGCGGATCTTCATGAGGCATTTGGGGCGGTGATCGTCCTACTCTCCGTCGTCATGCCCCGCGTGCCGCTTTGCGTGGATGGCAGGGACAAGCCCGGCCATGACGATCCTGCCTCAGGTCACCCCTCCAATTTCCTCAACAGCAACTTCAGCGCTGTCGCTGCGAACACCTGCATGTTTGCGAGCCGGTCGCCACTCCCCGTCTCCAGCGTGATCACCTCCACCACAGGTCCGCTCACCGCCATGCAGCTGTGGCCGGCGGCGTCGCCGTAGCGGTTTCCGGTGGGGCCGGCTGCGCCGGTCTCTGACAGGCCCCAGTCGGAGTTGAAGCGGCTGCGCATCTGCTCCGCCAACAGTTGCGCGTAAGGCTCCGACGAAGAGCGAAAACCCTTCATTCCTTCGTCCGAAATATCCATCAGCACACGTCGGGCATCGCGGGTGTAGACCACCGCGCCGCCGAGAAAATAGGCGGAGGCGCCGGGCACCGCGAGCAGGCTGGCCGAGATCAGGCCGCCGGTCGAGGATTCCGCGACGGCGATGGTCTGCTTGCGCGCGATCAGCTGCGCTGCGACCTGTTCCGCAATGCCGACGAGCTCTTTCATCCCTGACCCCTTATCCCTTCGCAACCGAGCTCAGCCTTCCTAGCATATGACAGGGCGCTTGGCCGAGTTGCGGGCGACGGGCAGGCCTGCTTGAATGGCGGGTACAAGAAGAGACATGCGAGGAAACGTGAGAAGGGAGACGTCATGGCGTCCCTGATCGCCGGCGGGGTGGATTGCGACGTGCATCCGGCCGTGCCGCATCTGACCAGCCTGCTGCCCTACCTGAACGATTATTGGCGCGATCAGGTGACGACGCGCGGCATGGTCGACCTCGTCTCGCAATCCTATCCGCAGAATTCACCGATCACGGCGCGGCCCGACTGGCGTCCCGAGAGCGGCAAACCCGGCGAAAGCCTGGAGGACATGCAGCATCACGTGCTCGATCCCTTCCAGCTCACCTACGCTATCTGCAATCCGCTCTACGGCGTGCAGATGGTGTTTTCGGAAGATTTGCAGGCTGCCCTCTGCCGCGCGCTGAACGACTGGCTGGTGAAGGAGTGGCTCGATCGCGACAAGCGGCTGCGCGGCTCGATCGTGATCCCGACGCAAAGCGTCGAAAAGGCCGTGGCCGAGATCGAACGCTGCGCGCAGGACAAGCGCTTCGTCCAGGTGTTGATGCTGGTGATGGGCGATACGCCGCTGGGCAAGCGCGCCCTGTGGCCGATCTATGAGGCCGCGGAACGGCTGGAACTCCCCGTCGGCATTCACGCGGGTTCCGCCTATCACAATCCGCCGACCGCCGTCGGATGGGGGTCCTACCACATCGAGGATTATGTCGGTCAGGCCCAGGCGTTCCAGGCCCAGCTCACCAGCCTGATCGTCGAGGGCGTGTTTGCCAAGTATCCGCGCCTGAAAATGGTGATGCTGGAATCCGGGGTTTCCTGGATTTCCCCCTATCTCTGGCGCCTGCACAAGTTCTGGCGCGGGGTGCGGATGGAGACACCTTGGGTCGATCGCGCACCGCTGGAGATTGTGCGCAGCAACATCCGCTTCTCCTTACAGCCATTTGATGCGCCGCCGGAGGCCGAGACATTAATTCGCCTGTTTGATCATATGCAGTCCGATCAATTGGTCCTATTCTCCACGGACTATCCGCACTGGCAGTTCGACGGCCAGGACGCGCTGCCCGAAGGTCTCACCCCCGATCTCGTGCGCAAGATCATGATCGAAAATCCGCATGCGACCTATCCCCGCCTGACATGAGCCCGCTGCCAAAGGAGGCAAGGCGATGAATATCCAATTCCGCGAGAGCCAAGAAGCCGCTTCCCCACTGACCGTCAAAACCGCGATCGCGGACTGCGACATCCATCCGGCGCGCGCCACCCGCACCGAGCTCTATCCCTATCTCGCCAAACGCTGGCAGCATCATCTCGAAGTCTACGGCGTCCATGCCTATCAGGGCATGATGGAAGGCCCGCCCTATCCGAAGGCCCAGCCCAACGCCTCGCGCCGTGATGCCTATCCGCCCGAGGGCGGCCCGCAGGGCTCCTCGCTGTCCTTCATGCAGAAGCAACTGCTCGATCCCAACAACGTGCAACTGGGCGTGCTCAATCCGCTCAACACCGGGCAGGGCATCCGCAATCACGAGCTTTCTGCCGCGTTGTGCTCGGCGATCAACGACTGGCAGATCGACAAATGGACCAGCAAGGACAAGCGGCTGAAAGCGTCCATTGTCGTAGGCAATGAGGACGGGCTCTCAGCCGCCGCCGAAATCCGCGAGCGCGCCGGCGACAAGAATTTCGTGCAAGTGCTGCTGCTCAGCCGCAATGTCGAGCCGCTCGGCCAGCGCCGCTACTGGCCGATCTACCAGGCCGCGGAGGAAGCCGGCCTTCCCGTCGGGGTCCACGCTTTCGGCTTCGGCGGCAATCCGATCACGCCGTCGGGCTGGCCGTCCTATTACATCGAGGAGATGGTGGGTCACTCGCAGTGCCAGCAATCGGCGCTGGCGAGCCTCGTGCTGGAGGGGGTGTTCGAGCGCTTCCCGAAACTGAAGATGGTGATGATCGAGGCCGGCTTCGGCTGGGCGCCGTCGCTGGCGTGGCGGCTCGACAAGGTCTGGCAGCGGCTCAGGAGCGAGGTGCCGCATGTGAAGCGGCCGCCGTCGGAATATATCCGAGAGCAGGTGTGGTGGACGACGCAGCCGATGGAGGACCCTGAAAGCCGCGAGGACCTGTTCGACGTCATCAACTGGATCGGCTGGGATCGCCTGCTGTTCGCGACCGACTATCCGCATTGGGACTACGACGAGCCGTCGCGCGTGCTGCCGGCGGGCGTCAGCGAGGCCAATCGCGAGGCGTTCTATCTCGGTAATGCGCGCGCGCTGTACGAGATTGGTTGATGGCGCGGCATGTGATCGCGCCGGTCCATGAACTGCCGCCGGGGACGCGAAAATTTCTGGAGATCGACGGACGGCCGATAGCGGTCTTCAACATCAAGGGCGAGTATTTCGGCCTGATGAACCGCTGCCCGCATCAGGGCGCGGCGCTGTGCGAGGGTCCACTGATCGGTCTTGCCCAGTCGAAGGAGCCCGGCGAGATCGAGTATACGAAGCTCGGCGAGATCATCCGCTGCCCCTGGCACGGCTGGGAGTTCGACATCCGCACCGGCCAGTCCTATTGCGACCCCCGCCGCTTCCGCGTGAAGGCCTATCCGGCCCATGTCGAGCCGGGTGCGAGCGTCGTGAAGGGGCCGTATGTCGCCGAGACGATCCCGGTGAGCGTCGAGAGCGATTACGTGGTGGTGGAGCTGTAGCCAGTTGGTCATTCCGGGGCCGCCCGAAGGGCTGAGTCCGGAATCCATCGTGCCATGGGAATGCTGGGCGAAGTGGATTCCGGGCTCGCCTCTTCGAGGCGTCCCGGAGTGACGGTTAGTGCCCCGCCACAGGCTCCGCCACGGCATCATACGTTGTCACCGCCCGGCGGCCGCCGCGATAGACCGTCGCTGCCGCGATGATGCCGAGCACGGCCGCGAGCATCAGCCAATAACCGGGCGATGCCTTGTCGCCGGTATGCTCGATCAGCAACGTCGAGGCGAACGGCGTGAAGGTGCCGAACAGGGCGGCAGCGAGCGCGAAGGCGAGCGAGAAGCAGGTGGTGCGGACATGCGCCGGCACGATCTCGACCAGCGCGCCCAGCATGGTGCCGCTGTAGACGCCGAAATAGAACGAGAACATCATCTCCACCGCGAGCAGCTTGCCGAAGCTCGGCGCCGCCACCAGCCAGTGCAGCGCTGGATAGGCTGTCACCAGCGACAGGCAGGCGATCGTGATCAGTACCGGCTTGCGGCCGATGCGGTCGGACAGCGCGCCGCCGACCGGGTTCCAGAAGAAGTTGGTCACGGCAACGAGCAGTGTGACCAGCAGTGCGTCCTGCGTCGACAGCTTCAGCACGGTCTTGCCGAAGGTCGGCGTGTACACTGTGACGAAGTAGAACGTCGTCGTGGTCAGGATCGCGATCATCATGCCGAGGATGACGATGCGCCAGTTGGCGAGCGCGGAGGCAAACACCTCGCTGGCCGTCGGATGCTTCTTCATGGCGAGGAAGGCCGGCGTCTCCTCCAGCGTCCGCCGCAGGAAGAAGATCAGGGGGATGATCAGGCAGCCGACGAAGAAGGGAATGCGCCAGCCCCAGGCGGCGACGGTGTCGGCCGGCATCACCTCCGACAAGAGATAGCCGAGGATCGACGCCACGAAGATCGCGACCTGCTGGCTCGACGATTGGAACGAGGTGTAGAAGCCGCGATTGCCGGGCGTGGCGATCTCAGAGAGATAGACCGACACGCCGCCGAGCTCGACGCCGGCGGAGAAGCCCTGCAGCAAACGTCCGATCAGCACGATGACGGGCGCGGCGATGCCGATGGTCGCATAGCTCGGACAGAATGCGATGACGATGGTGCCGATAGCCATGATCCCGAGCGTGACGATCAGGCCCTGGCGGCGGCCGATGCGGTCGATGTAAGAACCGAGCACGATCGCGCCGACCGGCCGCATCAATGCCCCGAGCCAAAATACGCCGAAAGTGTTGAGCAGCGATGCCGTTTCATCAGAGGACGGGAAGAACGCCTTGCCGATCGCGGCCGCATAGAATCCGAACAGGAAAAAGTCGAACTGTTCGAGGAAATTGCCTGAGGTGGCACGTAGGATCGCGCCGATGCGCGATTTGAGTTCAGGCGGATTGGTTGCTGGTCCAACCATGGCGTTGCTCCCTTTCGGACGTGGCCGGACCGGGAATCATTCACGGCAAGGCGACAGATTGTTGCTGTGACAATATGTCCCATCCTTTCTCGCGCAGGACGCTGCAAGTCAATCGAATTTGCCGCGGAAGTTGATGATTTTTCAGGCTTTATTTTGCGTTGCAGCGAGCATCCATTGGCGGAATGCGGTCAGCTTCGGCGTTTCGCGGCGCCCCTCGGGCGCGACCAGGTAGAAGCCGGCGTCGGCTGGCAGCGCGATCTTGAAGGGAACCACGAGGCGGCCCTTGGCGATGTCGTCCTTGACGTAGGAGGTCCGTCCCATCGCCACGCCGATGCCGTCGATCGCGGCCTGGATAGTCATGAAGATCATGTCGAAGGTGATGCCGGGCTGCCGCGCGATATCGGCCGGCAGGCCCGCTGCGGTCAGCCATAGCCGCCAATCGTCGCTGTTGGCGTTCGAGGTGTGCAGCAGCGGATAGCCTTGCAAGTCCTCCGGTTGGCGCAGCGGCTTGTCGCCGCGCAGCAGCGACGGGCTGCACACTGGAAACAGCTCATCCGCCATCAGCCAGTCGGCGCGCAGGCCGGGCCATTGGCCGCGGCCATAGCGGATGGCGGCATCGACATTGTCGCGCTGGAAATCGACCAGGCTGGTGGACGTGGTGATGCGCACGTCGATGCCGGGATGCTGCTCCTGAAAATCGGTCAGTCGCGGCAGTAGCCATTTTGCCGCGAGTGAAGCCAGCGTCGAGACCGTCAGCACCTTGTCGTCGTCCTTGCGCAGCAGACGATCGGTGGCCAGCCGGAGATCGTTGAAGGCGGCGCGGACGCCCGGCAAATAGTCGCGCGCTTCCGGCGTCAGGGCCAGCGCGCGGTTCTGCCGGATGAACAGGCGGATGCCGAGCTCTTCCTCGAGCCTGCGGATCTGATGGCTGATCGCGGTCTGCGTCACGTTCAGTTCGCTCGCGGCCAGCGTGAAGCTGAGATGGCGCGCGGCCGCCTCAAACGCCCGCAATCCGTTGAGGGAGGGCAATCTGGCAGTCATCTGGCAGCAGGATACATGACTTTAATTCATGCGAAGAGGTACAAATTGTCGTTTGTGGCAGTGCACAAGGCAGCAGATATTAGCGATCAGGTTAGCTCAAGGAGCTCATAATGTCTACTTTGACCCATAATTCGATGACAAATCATCATGCACCCGGCTTGATCCAGCAGATCGGCGAGACCCTTCATGTCTGGCACGAGCGCTACCGCACCAGGCGCGAGCTGGCCCACTGGACCGCCCGCGATCTCCACGACGTCGGGCTGTCCTGGTCCGACATCGCCTATGAGGCCGAGAAGCCCTTCTGGCGGGCCTGATTGGCCGCTAGGCCGGCGCCGCCTGATGACAGGGGCGCCGGCGGTCCCATTGTGAAGGGCTCGTATCATGAGCACTCTCCGCCTCGAAGAGCTCAAGCAATATTCGGACACGCTGCGCACCCGCGATGGCACGGCGCTGGAGGTCCGCTTCGTCGAGCCGCGCGATACCGACGAGCTTCAGCACTATGTCCGCTCGCTCTCGACCCGCTCCCGCTACAACCGCTTCTTCGGTGCCATCAGTGAGCTGCCGAACGGGCTGCTGCACGACTTCCTCCAGATCGGTGAGCGCGAACGTTTCACCGTGGTCGCGACCATGATGGTCGACGGCTTCGAAACCATCGTCGCCGAAGCGCGCTACGCGCTGCATGCTGAAACCGCGACGCTCGAATTCGGCCTGTCGGTCCATGATCGCTGGCAGCGCCACGGCATCGCAACAGCGCTGATGAAGAATCTCGAATGCCGCGCCGCCGCGCTCGGCGCCGTGCATATCTTCGGCGAGACGCTGCGATCCAACGAGACCATGATCTCGCTCGCACGCAAATCCGGCTTCGCCTTTGTCAATCACCCCGATGATTGGAAGCTGGTGCGCTTCGACAAGGAGATCAGCGTCGCAGCAAAGGATATTCCCTGCGCCAGCTGGCGCCTCGTCGCCCTTTCCCGTCAGGCCGAAAGCCCCTCAGCCTCGGTTTGACTCAACTGCAAACCCGGCTCTGGGTGAACCAGGGCCGGGTGTTTTTTGCTTTAGTCTTTCTCCATCGTCATTCCGAGGCGCCCGTAGCGCGAACCGGGAATCTATTTCACCGCGCGTTTGCGGCCCGATGGATCCCGGGCTCGATGCTGCGCATCGCCCCGGAATGACAGTTCTCTTCGGAGCTACTTCCCCGTGAACAGAGCTTTACGCTTCTCGATGAAGGCCTGCACCGCCTCCTTGTGATCGGCGGTCGTAGTCAGGCGGATCAGCCGCTCGGCCTCGTGGTCGCGCGCGGTCTCGAAGTCGAACAGCACGGCCTCATCGAGATTGTCTTTCATGTAGCGCAGCGCCAAACGCGGGCCCTCGGCAAGCGACTTCGCCAACGCAAAGGCTTCGGCCTGCAGTTGATTGTCAGGCACGACGCGGTTGACGAGGCCGATGGCCTCGGCGCGCGCGGCATTGACGCGGTCGCCGGTGAACATCAGCTCCCGCGCCCGCGCAGTCCCAACCAGACGGGTGAGCAGCCAGGCAATGCCGTAATCACCGCTCAGCGCGACGCGGGCATAGCCGGTGGCGACGAAGGCCGATTGCGCGGCGATGCGGATGTCGCAGGCCATGGCGATGGCAAGCCCGGCGCCGACCGCGGGACCGGGCAGGGCGGCGATGGTCGGCTTGCGCACAGACACCAGCGCGCCGGTGAGCAGCCGCTGCCGTTCCTGCAGATCGGCGATGCGATCTTCAAGCGGCATCTCGAGCTTTGCCTTGTCGCGATGCGCGCCCATGCCCTTGACGTTGCCGCCGGCGCAGAACGCTTCGCCTGCGCCGGTGATCAAGAGCGCGCCGACGTTGCGATCCTCGCCGCAGCTCCGGATCATCGTGCGCAGCGCCGGGGTCAGCGCATCCGACAGCGAATTGCGCGCCTCCGGCCGGTTCAGCGTGATGACCGCGACGCGGTCGCGGATGACGCAGAGGAGCTCGCTGGTGCCGGTGTCGATGGTGGTTTCCGTGGTCATGTCGCTCCCTATTCTTGTAGGGTGGGCAAAGCGAAGCGTGCCCACCATTGGTCTGTTTCGCTATTGATGGTGGGCGCGGCGCTACGCGCCTTTGCCCACCCTACGGCAGTTCAAAGGAATCGCCTCAAAACTTCTCCACCCAGGGCCGCAGCTCGAGCTCCCAGCTCCAGGCGCTGCGCGGCTGCTGCAATACGTTCCAATAGCTCTCCGCGATCGCATCGGGATCGAGCATCGAATCCGGCTTGTCTTCGGCTTCCGTCCTCGCCGCACTTCGGATGCCGCCGTCGATGACGAAATGCGCGACATGGACGCCTTGCGGCGACAATTCGCGCGCCAGGCTCTGCGCGAGGCCGCGCAGCGCGAACTTGCCCATCGCGAACGAGGCGGACTGCGCGTAGCCCTTGACGCTGGCGGAGGCGCCGGTGAACAGGATCGCGCCGTGCTTGTTCGGCAGCATGCGCTTGGCCGCCTGTTGCGCCACCAGGAAGCCGCCATAGGCACTGACCGCGATGGCTTGCGCGACGTCGGCCGGGACGAGGTCGACGAACGGCCCGCGGGTGCGGCCGCTGGCGTTGTAGACGACGAGGTCCGGCGTGCCGATCTCGCGCTCGACGAGGCCAAACAACCGCTCGACCTCGTCGGGCTCGGTCGCGTTGCAGGCATAGGCCTTGGCGCCGGTCTCGCTACAGAGCGCGCCGAGCTTCTCGATCTTTCGCGCGGCCAGCGCGACGCGGATGCCCTGCTTGGAGAGCAGCCGTGCCAGCGAGGCGCTCAGGCCTTCACCGGCGCCGACGATGAGGGCGATCTTGTATTTCGGATGTTCCATGGCGTGATCTCTCGGAGACAGGAAGCCGCTGATCTATGCACAGTCCGGGTTGACGACCAGCCGCTTCGGTCACAATTCCGCAGAGCGAATTGCTCCTTCACGGCGCTCATGCCTCCCTGACAATTTGCGGCTTTATCGCTTCTCGTGGCTGGAGCATGATCGACATCATTCAACGCGGCAAGCGCCAAATCAGCGCAAAATGTTCGCAAGGGGCAGGAACGAAGAGGACGATCATGCGACAGCCGGCCACAGCACAGTCAAGCAATGTCGCGGCCGCATCATCCGGCCTGCTGGCGCCCGATACGTCAGGCATGAACTTCTACCGCGCCGATCCCGCGCTGGCCGACCTGTTGCGCATCCACCTGCCGGACGCGCTGTTTCGTCACATCGAACCGCATCTCGACCGGCTCGGCGAGCTCGCCGGAGGCCGCCTCGACGAGTGCGCGCGCCTTGCCGACCGGCACACGCCGGTGCTGCACCAGCGCGACAAGTTCGGCCGCGACGTGCAGTGGATCGAATATCATCCGGCCTACCGTGAGCTGGAAAACGCAGCGTTCGGCGAATTCGGCATTCACGCGCTCTCGCTTCGCAAGGGCATCATGGGCTGGCCGGACAAATACCCTGTCATCGCCAAGCACGCCTTCACGTTTCTTTTCAACCAGACCGAATTCGGGATGGGCTGCCCGATCAACGTCACCGACGGCTGCGCCAAGCTGCTGGCGAATTTTGGCGACGAGGCACTGAAGGCGAAATATCTCGACGGCCTGACCTCGACCGACATGAGCAAGCTGACGCAGGGCGGCCAGTTCATGACCGAGAAGGAAGGCGGCTCCGACGTCGGCACGCTGACCACGCGCGCCGTGCAGGAGGGCGACCATTGGCGCCTCCATGGCGAGAAATGGTTCTGCTCGAATGCCGATGCGAAAGTCGTGATGCTGCTGGCGCGCCCCGAAGGCGCCGGCCCCGGGACGCGCGGCGTCGGCCTGTTCCTGATGCCGCGCTTCCTCGACGATGGCTCGCAGAACCACTACCGGATCGTGCGCTTGAAGGACAAGCTCGGCACGCGCTCGATGGCCTCGGGCGAGATCAAGCTGGAAGGCGCCATCGCCTACGCCGTCGGCAAGCTCGATCGCGGCTTCGTGCAGATGGCCGAGATGGTGAACTCGTCGCGGCTCTCCAACGGCGTCAAGTCGACCGCGCTGATGCGCCGCGCCTATCACGACGGGATGACGGTCGCGACCAACCGCGTGGTGTTCGGCAGCCGCATCATCGACCTGCCGCTCGGCCGGCGGCAGATGCTGAAGATCATGCTGCCGGTCGAGCAGGCGCTGTCGATGAGCTTCCTTACCGCTGAAGCGCTCGACCGCGCCGAGGCCGGCAGCCAGGATGCAGCGGCATTGTTGCGCATTCTCACCCCGACGCTGAAATTCCGCGCCACGCGAGATGCGCGAAAGGTTTGCGGCGATGCGCTCGAGATGCGCGGCGGCATCGGCTACATCGAGGAGTTCGCCACGCCGCGCCTGCTGCGCGACGCCCATCTCGGTTCGGTCTGGGAAGGCACGGGCAACATCGTCGCGATCGATGCGCTCAGGCGCGCGGTCGGCCGCCATGGCGCGGAATCCGCGCTGGCGGCCGATCTGCATGCCAGGCTCGATGACAGCGCGTCAGTGCCGCAGGCTTGGCGCGACACGCTGCGCGGCCTGGTCGATCGCGCGGTCGGCTTCGCGCGCGAGGTTGCGGGAAAATCGGAGAACGAAGCCGATGCGCGTCGTGCGACCAGCCTCCTCTACCATGTTGCCAGCGCCGTCGCGCTCGCTTGGGAGGCGCATCGCATCCACGAAATGCGCGGCGATGCGCGCCGGCTGCTGTTGTCGCGGCTGGTGATTGACCATCGAGTGGCGCCGAGCGATCCGTTCCGGCTCACGGAAAATGCCACGCAAGCCAGGATCGCAGCGCTGCTGCTCGGCGAGCGCTCAGCCGGCATGAGCGAGGTTGGCGAACTGGTTCTGGCAGCGTAGGCTGCACGCCACGATCAAACCAAGAAACGCCGCAGGGAGAGCTCGATGAAGGCCGCCGTCCTCTATGAAGTCAACCAGCCGCTCGTCATCGAGGATGTCAGCCTGCCGAAGCCCGGTCCGCGCGAGGTCCTGATCCGCACAACGGTCGCCGGGCTTTGTCACTCCGACCTGCATTTCATGGAAGGTCTTTATCCGCATCCGCTGCCCGCGGTGCTCGGACATGAATCCGCCGGCGTGGTCGAGCAGGTCGGCTCGGATGTCACCTACGTCAAGCCGGGTGACCACGTCGTCACCTGCCTGTCGGTGTTCTGCGGCACCTGCGACAACTGCACCACAGGCCGCACCGTGCTCTGCACCGACACCACCGTGAAGCTGCTGCCAGGCGTCTCAAACCGGATGCAGTGGTCCAAGCCTGAGATGCTGCACCAGTTCCTCAACCTCTCGTCCTTTGCCGAACAGATGCTGGTGCACGAAAACGCGATCGTCAAAATCAGGAAGGAAATGCCGCTCGATCTCGCCGCGCTGATCGGCTGCGGCGTCATTACCGGCTATGGCGCCGTGGTGAATACTGCGAAAGTGACGGCGGGTGAAACCGTGGCGGTTATCGGGTGCGGCGGCGTCGGCATGGCCGCGATCAACGGCGCGCAGATCGCAGGTGCCGGCCGCATCATCGCCATCGACACCAATCCGGCCAAGCTGCAGCTCGCGACCAAGCTGGGCGCGACCGACATCATCAATCCCGCCGACGGTGACGTCGTGAAGCAGGTGCGCGATCTCACCAATGGCGGGGTGCATCATTCCTTCGAGGTGCTCGGCCGCAAGGAAACCGCAGAGCAGGCGTTCGGCATGCTCGCCTCCGGTGGCACCGCCACCATCGTCGGCATGATCCCGTTCGGCCAGAAGATCGAGCTGCACGGTTTCGATTTCCTGCGCGAGCGCCGGATCCAGGGCTCCTCGATGGGCTCGAACCATTTCCGCGTCGACATGCCACGCCTGGTCGATTTCTACCTCCGCGGACGGCTGCATCTGGAGGACTGGATCTCGGCCAAGTTGAAGCTTTCCGAGATCAACGAAGGCTTTGCCAATATGAAAGCCGGCAAGACGCTGCGCAGCGTGATCGTCTTCGATAGCTAGCGCAACGGACGCCTCGTCGCCCGCAACGCGAGTCAACGCGACGCGGCGAGCGCGTCTGCCGAGGTGTAGCGCGTCTCCTTCACGAGCAGCAGCGTCATGGCCGTGGCGAGACCTGTGACGAGCATATAGGCGAGGGATACGTTCAGGCCGGGACCCGCGAACAGCAAATAGGAGAACAATCCCGCAGTCGACGCAGTGAAGCCGAGCCAGGCAAACCTTGCAAAGCGAAATCCAGTTTCGCCGTGGCGGAGATCGAGCACGAGGTAGAACACGAGAACGGTGTTGCAGAGCGCTGCCGGCAGCAGGCCCATGACGATCCCGCCGTCGAATGCGAGATAGGACAGCACGCCATCAACCTGGGCAATCACCGCGAACGGCAGATAGCGCAGATTGAGGCAGGCCAGCGCGATGGACGCGAGTTCGAACGCATAGAAATAGCGCTCGTGCATCTTCGGAAGCAAGTAGGGCATGAGGACGAGCGATACGCACGCGACGAGCAGAATGAACTCCGGGCCCGTCCGCTTGGACTGTGCGATGAAGATCGAAAGAGCAAGTCCGCTCGCCGCTGCGAGCACGAGGCCGGCGGCAACGCCGACCGCGTACGGCGTTCCGCCGGCGAACACCCAGACATTCGCTGCATTCATCGTGAGGCGGTGAAAGGTATGAGCCTGGTCGAGATAGACCCCGAGCACGGAGACCAGGGATCTACCGGCGACGAGGACCGGAATGGCGAGGATCGCATAGGCTCCCGGAAGTGCGGCAAGCCATGCCAAATGGATCCTGCGACGCAGGATCATGCCCAACACGAACGGACCCAGGAAGACGCCCTGGGCCTTCACCGAACAGGCGACTGCGAATGGCACAACGCCGTTTCGGTCCCGTATGAACATCGCCACGGAAATCAGCGCGAAGAAGGTCCAGATCGAATCGGCCTGTCCCCACATGGCCCCGTTGAAGAGCACCGTCGGCGCAAGCCACACCGCGCAGAAGGCGAGCGATGCGCGCAACGGCTCGCTTGTAACGCGCCAGACCATCCGGGCCACGACGATCGCGCAGCCGAACTCGAAGACGACCGAGATCATCTTCACGAGGGACAGCGGCTGGCCCAACCAGTCAAATCGGGCAGCGATCAGCAGCAGGTAGCTGTAAAACGGGGTGTAGTTGGTGAAAGCTTCGGCCAGCCCGCCAATGCCGTGATCTCGCGCAAAGCTATACCAGGTAATGTACTCGGCGGCGTCGGCGGTCGCGTGTTCCCGCGCGAGGTAGCGGAGCGCGATGCCCAAAAGCCCGCATCCGATCGCGATGGCCATCGGAGTGCGCCATCTCTCGAGCAGCGTCTCGTCCGGATTGGCGCGATGACAGGGATCGCGCAGCGCGCCTATCTCGATTGTGTCCTTTATCACGCAATCACTCTTGCTGAGTTTGAGCGGTCGCCTTCACCAGGCTCGGAAGCACTTCGGATTTCGCAACTCGCCCCCGCGACGTCCTTTCCGAGGAGGGGCCGCCGTGACCTTGCAATGTCTAGGGGCGAACAATTGCCAGCCGGATAAACGTCAGATGCGCGGCCGGCACATCGCTCGGGAAACGATGGTTTGGTTAGCGATTGATTTATGGGCAGCAAGCAATCCAGGAATGTGCCCGCGGATGCAGTCTGGATTGCTTCGTGGCAAGGGCCCCTCGCCCCGCCGGGGGAGCCCTAGTCGTCGAACATATTCGGCGGCGTGAACCCGCCGAATTCACGCTCGATCAATTCAGCGAGCCTGAGCGGCGTGCGGTCTTCGAGGAAGGGGCCGATGATCTGCACGCCGACCGGCAAGCCGTCCTTGGACAGACCGAGGGGAACGGCCGTGGCTGGCAAGCCCGTCAGCGTGGCGATGCCGGGCCAGGCAAGCTGGTCCGGATAGACATGGTCCTTGCCGTCGATATTGATCCGGCGCTTCTCCTGCTCCGGCGAATGGTCATGCGGATAGGCGGGGGTCGGCATGATCGGACAGATCACCGCATCGAACGTCTTGAACAGGTGCCGCCATTGCGCGCGCAGGCCGGCGCGCGCGCCCTCGTCGAACACCCATGCCTGATGGCTGGAGGTCATACCGCGCAGCCGCTCGGCCGCAAGGCTCTTGTCGTCGGGTGAGAGCTGCGCCGCGCCGGCACGTGCGCCGGCGAGAATATCCGGCGGAAAGAACGCGCCGAGAAAGCCCATCAGCATGCGCATATAGAGGCGCGTGGCATCGCGGAAGTCCGGAAACAGCGGGCTTTCGCGCGCGACGCTCGCGCCGGCGCCCGTCAATCGCCCGGCCAGCGTCTCGATCGCGCTGCGAATGTCGGCATTCGCGGGCAACAACGGATGGCTGTCGATCACGAGCAGGCGGAAATCCCTCAGCTTGTCGTGGCGTGCATCCGGCAGCGCGAGCTTGTAGCCGACGCCGAGGTCGATCGGATCGGGACCGGCCATCACCTCAAGCAGCAGCGTCAGATCGGCCGCACTCCGGGCCATCGGGCCGATCACCGCCATATCGCGTTCCATCGGGATCGCCGGAAATGGCGGCGGCGTATGACCGCGCGTCGGGCAGAGATTGTAGGTCGGCTTGTGCGCATAGACCCCGCAATGGAATGCGGGCACGCGCAGCGAGCCGCCGATGTCGGATCCGAGCGAGAGCGGTCCGTAACCGGCCGCAAGCGCTGCCGACGAGCCGCCCGATGAGCCGCCGGGCGTGCGGCCGAGATCGTATGGATTGTTGGTCGTGCCGTAGATGTCGTTGTAGCTCTGCCAGTCCGCCAGGCCCATGGGAACGTTGGTCTTGCCGAGAATGACGCCGCCGGCGCTCTTCACCCGGGAGATCGACAGCGCATCCTCCGTCGGTTTGAAATCCTTTTGCGGAGCCCAGCCCCAGGTCGTGGGCAGGCCTGCCATGTTGAAGGATTCTTTGACCGTGACGGGCAGGCCGAGCAGGGGCTTGCGCTCGCCGCGCGCTAGGGCGGCGTCCGCATCGCGCGCGGCACTCAGCGCGCGGTCGAAATCGCGCACACAGATCGCGTTGACCTTGCCGTCGTGACGCTCGATGCGGTCGATGGCATCCCGGGTAAGCTCGACCGCGGAGATCTTCTTTGCGGTCAACGCGGCCGACAGTTCGACCGCGCTCTTGAAACTCCATTCCGATCTCGCCACGGCGCTTCTCCTGCTCTTGTTGTCGGAGGATGATGCGCAGTTTGCCCGAAGGCTGCAACGGCTGTTTGATCGCGATTGCCGCGACCTACGCCGCCCCGATCAATATCCCCACCGCCAGCACGATCGCGCCGCCGAGCACGATCTGGAACACGGCCTGGAGGAACGGCGTGTCCATGTAGCGCGCGCGGATGAAGGCGATCGCCCACAATTCGAAGAACACGACGACGCCGGCGATCGCGGTCGCGATCCAGAACGCATTGGCCCAATGGTCCGGCACGAGATAGGGCAAGGTGTGGCCGAGCCCGCCGAGCGTCGTCATCGCCCCGCAGGTGAGACCACGCAGCCAGGGCGAGCCGCGCCCTGTCAGCGAGCCGTCGTCCGAGAGCGCTTCCGCAAACCCCATGCTGATGCCGGCGCCGATCGAGGCGGCGAGACCGACGAGGAAGGTCTGCCAGTTCTGGTGAGTGGCAAAGGCCGCCGCAAACAGCGGCGCCAGCGTCGAGACCGAGCCGTCCATCAGACCGGCGAGGCCCGGCTGCACATATTGCAGCACGAACATGCGGCGATTGGTGCGATCCTCCTCGGCGCGGACGTCGGAATTCAGGATCTCGCCGGTCAGCTTGGCGGCGGTCTCCTCGTGAGCCTTCTCGGCTTCGGCGAGATCTCCCAGCAGGCGCCGTACGCCGACGTCCTGGGCCTGTTGGGCGGCCTTCACATAGAAGCGCTCGGCCTGCATCTCCATGGTCTCGACTTCCCTGCGGATGGCGTCGAGCGACAGGTTCTTGGTCAGCCAGACCGGGCGGCGGCGCAGGAATCCTTTGACGTCCTCGCGCCGGATCGGCGGCAGATGCGGGCCGAAGCGCTGCTCATAGAGTTCCAGCAGCATGTGGCGATGGCCGCGCTCCTCCTCGGCCATCTGCTCGAACAACTTGGCAGAGTCCGGATAGCGTTCCTTCAGGTCCTCCGCGAAGGTCATGTAGATACGGCTGTCCTCCTCCTCGGAGGAGATCGCGACCGCAAGCACCTCGCGCTCGGTCAGGTCGGCAAAATTCTTCACAGTGGGCCTGTTTTGATAGTTTAGAATTGTTCTAAATTATATAGGGCGCCTCCGTTTCCGGGTCAAATCAGGCCGTGCCGGCCCTGGCGAGGAAGTCGAGCAGCAGCCGGCTCACCTCGGCGGGCTGTTCCTGCTGCACCCAATGACCGGCGCCCTCCACGAGGTGGCAGCCGAGCATCTTCGTGCAGCCGCGCCCCTGCATCGCCTCGAAGGTGCCGGGGCGCTGATAAGTGCCCCAATCCTGCTTGCCCGAGATGAAGCATGAGGGCACGTCGATGCTGCGGCCCGCGAACAATTGCATCTCGCTGTTGAGCATGCCCGTGGTGCCGTAGCGGTACCATTGCAGCCCGCCCTGGAATCCCGTGCGGCCATATTCGGCGGCGTAGTAGGCGAGGTCGCTGTCCGGCAGCCATCGATTGGCGGCGATCGCCGCGGCCGAGGGCATCTCCTTTGCGACCGTCTCGGCCATGGTCTCGCCGGCATCCATCACATAGTAAGTCGGCAGCTTTGCCAGCTCGCCCGCTGCCCACGATTTCAGCGGATACGGCTTGTTGTCGGTCCAGTCGGCGCTCTTGTGATGATAATAGGCGCGCAGGAAATTGTGCAGGCCCTGCGGCGCGTGCTGCATGTCCGTATTGGCCGCGCGTGTCGAATAGTACCATTGATAATGAATGCGCGGACGCGGCAGCGCGGCGAGCTCATGATGCACGGGGTCTTCGGCGGGCGGCGTTGCCGGCGCGTCGACCGTATTGAACGGCAGCGATGGCGCTCCGCCGAACGGTGCGCTCATCAGCGTCACCGAGCGAAACACATCGGGCCGGATCAATGCGCACCAGGCCGCGACCGGGCTGCCGAAATCATGCCCGGCCAGATCGACCTGCCTGTAGCCGAACGCCGACACCAGGGCGAGTGCGTCGCGCACGAGGTTGAGCAACGAGAATGGCGTGAGGTCGCCGTCATAATCCGCTGTCCAGCCCGTGGTGCGGCCATAGCCGCGCTGGTCCGGCGCGATCACGTGATAGCCGGCCGCAGCCAGCGTCGGCATCACCTTGCGCCAGGAGAAGGCGAGCTCCGGAAAACCGTGCAACAGCAGGATGCAGGGACGGCCCTTGGTCTCGAAGCCCGCCTCAAGCACATGCATGCGCAAGCCGTTGATGCCGTCGACGGTGCGCGAACGGATTCCGGCGGGCAGAGGGATGTCGGGAAGATTGGCCATAGGTGTTTCCTCGTCATGGCCGGGCCTGTCCCCGCCATCCACGTTCGTCGTTGCGGTCGATCTTAAGAACGTTGATGCCCGGGACAAGCCCGGGCATGACGGAAGCAGGGCGATCGCCGCAAGCTAGACCGCCGCGCAGACGAACCCGCTGCCCTTGCGCTTGATCTTCCCCACCGATGGCGAGGGGAAATGGGCGGTGCAGCACAGCGTGTCGGTGTCGCAATAGCGCTCCAGGAAGCTGCGGCGTGTCGTTGCCGCGGCGGCCGGATCGACGTCGAACTTCACCGACATCTCCGGATAAAGCGCCTGGATCGGCGAGTGCATGAGATCGCCGGAGAACACGGCATTGTCCCTACCGCGACCAAACGTGAACGCGACATGGCCCGGCGTGTGGCCCGGTGTCGGCAGGATGCGGACGTGATCACCGATCTCATGCTCGTTGCCAACTACCTCGTGGCGGCTGGCCTCGACCACCGGCAGCACACTGTCGACGAAGGGGGCGACCTCCGCCTTCGCATTCTGCTCGGTCCAGTAGTCGAACTCCTGCTTGCCGAACACGTAGCGCGCCTTGGGGAAGGTCGGCACCCAGCGGCCGTTCTCCAGCCGCGTGTTCCAGCCGACGTGGTCGACATGGAGATGCGTGCACATCACGAAGTCGATGTCGTCAGGCGAGAACCCGGCGCTGGCGAGTCCGCGCAAATAAGTGTCGTCGGTCTTCATATTCCATTTCGGCCGCTGCGGCCGCGGCTTGTCGTTGCCGATGCAACTGTCGACCAGAATGGTGTGATGCGGCGTCTTGATCACATAGGACTGGAAACACAGGATTAGAGTGTCCTGCTCGTTCAGCGCTTTTGCCTGCTGCATCCATGCGCGGTTCTCGGCCAGTACCTCCGGCGTCAAACCCGGCAACATCTCCAGCGCCGGCAGGAAGGTGGTCTCCTGCTCGATGATGCGATGGATGGTGAGATCGCCGACCGAGAACTTCAGGCTCATGAGGACTCCAGTTGTTTACGCTGCCGGCGGCACCGAGATCTTGACCGAAGGCCGCTGCAGCATCTTCTGATGGAAGGCGTCGAGCTTCGGATAGGCCTTGCGCCAGCCGCAATCGGCGAAGCGGAAATCGGCATAGCCGAGCACGCAAACGAGGCCGATCTGCGAGATGTCGAACGGGCCGTTCAGAACCTCAGGCATGTTTTCGAACCGCGCCATGCCGGTCCACGCCCTGTTCCAATGGTCGTCCGACCATGCCTGCCATTGCAGGCCCTGCGGCCGCACCATCTTCTCGTAGCGGCACAGCAGCATGGAATCGAGCATGCCGTTGAGCAGGGAATGATTGGTCTTGGCCTTCCAGCGCGCGGGACCGTAACCGGGGATCAGAGCGCCGCCGGCGATCTCGTTGAGATATTCGACGATGACGTAGGAGTCCAAAATGACGTCGCCGTCATTGGTGATCAGCACCGGCAGCTTCTTCAGCGGCGTGATCTTCGAATAGTCCTCATTGGCCGTGCCCGGCGCGACGCTTGCGGGCGTGAATTCGATCTTGTCGATCAGCCCAAGCTCGATCGCGGCGATGCGCACCTTGCGGGCGAAGGGCGAGGCGGGGGAGAAAGAGAGTTTCATGGAAATGTCCTACGCGGAGACCGGCAGTTGGTTGTCGTCATTGCGAGGAGCGAAGCGACGAAGCAATCCAGTCCGTTTCCGCGGAGGAATTCTGGATTGCTTCGCTTCGCTCGCAATGACCGGGATAGAACGGCAGCTTACGCCGCGATAATCTCCTGCCTCTGTTCGCCGAGACCCTCGATGCCGAGCGTGACGACGTCGCCGACATTGAGGAAGGTCGGCGGCTTCATGCCGAGGCCGACGCCGGGCGGGGTGCCTGTCGTGATGATGTCTCCGGGCAGCAGCGTCATGAATTGCGAGACATAGGAGATGCACTTCGCCATGGAGAAGATCATGGTCTTGGTCGAACCGGTCTGGCGGCGCTGGCCGTTGACGTCCAGCCACATCGACAGATCCTGCACGTCCTTGATCTCGTCCTTGGTGGCGAGCCACGGCCCGACCGGGCCGAACGTGTCGTGCGACTTGCCCTTGGTCCACTGACCCAGGCGCTCGGTCTGGAAGTTGCGCTCGGAGACGTCGTTGCAGACGCAATAGCCGGCGACGTAGTTCAGCGCGTCGGCTTCCGAGACGTACTTGGCGCGAGTGCCGATGATGGCGGCGATCTCGACTTCCCAGTCGAGCTTGGTCGAGCCGCGCGGCTTCTCGACCGCGTCGTTCGGGCCGGACAGCGAGGTGTTGGCCTTCAGGAAGATGATCGGCTCGGTCGGGATCGCGGCGCCGGTTTCCTTGGCGTGGTCGCTGTAGTTGAGGCCGATCGCAACGAATTTCGAGATGCCGGTCACGGGGGCGCCGAAACGGGGCTTGCCGGAGACCGCGGGCAGCGAGGCCGGATCGAGGCCTGCCAGCTTCTTCAGGCTCTCGGGCGAATAGGCCTCGCCGGTGAGGTCCTTCAGATGCGCCGACAGGTCGCGCAACTGGCCGGATTTGTCGATCAGGCCGGGCTTTTCAGCACCCTTTTCGCCGTAACGAACAAGCTTCATTCTCGTTTCTCCCTGGAGATTTGGACCGATCGGTTAATAGCTTCATGGAACAGGGCGGCGGGAAATTCAACCGCCGAAAAGGGGTGCATTGCAGCCCTTCCATTCGGCGGTAGGGACGTGAAGTTCGCGTTCGGGGCAGGCGACCTATGCCAGCGCGTCGAATCTGAACGCATCCCCCTCCCGCTTGATGTGGCCGGCTGAAAAGTGCCCGCCGATCACCAGCGTCGGCGTGTCGGCAAAGCGGCCGAACAGCGTTGCCCGCGTCGTAGCCGACTGCGTCTGGTCGGAATCCGCGGTCGAGGACCAGTCGAGATGCGCCATCTGGCAGGGGTGATGGGCGACGTCGCCGGTCAGCAGGGCCTGCTCGCCGTCAGATCGGATGAGAATGCTCATGTGGCCGGGACTGTGGCCCGGGGTCGGGATCATACTGATCTCCTCGCAGAGCTGGTGGTCGCTCGGGATCAGATCGGCCTTGCCGGCATCGACGATCGGCTGAACGGAATCCTCGAACACGGCTCGCTTGTCCGGCGCGGTCGAATGCTCCAGCCAGTGCTCGTATTCGATCTTGCCGAAAACGTAGCGCGCGTTTGCAAAAGTGGGCACCCACTTCCCGTCGACCAGCTTCGTATTCCAGCCGACATGATCGACATGAAGATGTGTGCACAGCACCGTGTCGATGCTGTCGGGGGCAAAGCCCGCCGCGGCCATGGTCTCCAGGAACGGCGTGGTACGGTTGTTCCAGGTCGGCACGTTGCGGCCCTGCTTGTCGTTGCCGAGGCCGGTGTCGACCACGATGCGGTGCGACGGCGTTTCCACCACCAGCGAATGGATCGACATTTTCAGCCGGCCCTCGTCGGTGGCGAAATGCGGGATCAGCCAGGGCAGCTTCTGGATCTCGGCATTATCAGCGAGCGGCAGGATGAAGCGGGTCGAGCCAACCGTCTCCAGCTCCACGACTTTGGTGATTTTGACCTGCCCGACCTTCCACTGCATCCGGCGCGTTCCCATGTTATTGCTTTGGCGCCGAAACATGCGGTTTTCCGCCATGATGCGCAATGGATCATCTGACGCGATGCGGCGTTATCGCGGGAACCGGAGGAGGAGCCATGCCAGAGCTTGCAATATCGGCTGAAAAGCTCGCGTTCATCATCGAGAAGGCGCGTGAGTTCGACGTCAAGGAAGGGAATTCCGATCCGGATTCCGGCTCCAACCCCGGCGATGACGATGCGCTCGATGTCCTGGAGGACGACGGCTCCGATCCCGTCGTCCAGGAACTCGGCGGCTTCATCATCGCATTGAACGAGGACGAGCAACTCGATCTCGTCACGCTGACCTGGCTCGGCCGCGGCGACGGCACGATTGACGATTGGGATGATTTGCGCGCCCGTGCGGTGGAGGCGCGAGCTGAGTACGGCAGCCCGCGCCGCGAAACCGTGCGTTATCTGCTCGGCGACCCCATGTTGGGCGATCTGCTCGCCAACGGGCTCGACGAATTCGGCATCGACTGGACCGACGAGCGTACGACGGCCGATTCCTCAGCTCCCAGTCAGCAGGACGAAGACGAGCCGACAAAACAGCGGTGATATTCAGCTGTCTGCAAAAGGGTCGTCATGCCCGGGCTTGTCCCGCCTGCGCGGCCGAAGCCGCTTCGGCGAGGCGAAGGCCCGGGCATCCACGTTCTTCGTGCTCTGTGGCAAATCGTGGATGGCCGGGACAAGCCCGGCCATGACGATGCGGAAGCTTCGGCGCCCCGCAATCGCGCTTACAGCGTCCCCGGGAAAGCGCCACCATCCAGCAGGATGTTCTGGCCGGTAATGAAGCCGGCCTTGGCACCGCACAGGAAGGCGCAGGCATAGCCGAACTCGTCCGGCTGTCCGAAGCGGCCGGCCGGGTTGAGCTTGGCGCGCTCGGCCAGGACCTGCTCGGACGTCGTGCCGCGCTTGTCGGCTTCACCCTTCGCGGTGCTGGTCAGGCGATCCGTCTCGAACGGGCCCGGCAGCAGGCCGTTGATGGTGACGTTGTTGATCACTGTCTTGCGCGACAGGCCGGCGATGAAGCCGGTGAGGCCGGCGCGCGCGCCGTTGGAAAGGCCGAGGATGTCGATCGGCGCCTTCACCGCTGCCGAGGTGATGTTGACGATGCGGCCGAACTTGCGGGCCATCATTCCGTCCACGGTTGCCTTGATCAGTTCGATCGGCGTCAGCATGTTGGCGTCGATCGCCTTGATCCAGTCGTCGCGGGTCCAGTTGCGGAAATCGCCGGGCGGCGGCCCGCCGGCATTGTTGATCAGGATGTCGGGCTCGGGGCACGCCTTCAGCACGGCCTCCCGGCCGGCCGGCGTCGTGATGTCGCCGACAATCTCGGTGACCTTCACGTCAGGATAGGCTTTCCGGATCTCGTCCGCCGTCTTCTTCAAGGCTTCGGCGCCGCGTGCGGTGAGCGTGACGTCGACGCCGGCCTCCGCCAGCGAGATGGCGCAGGCGCGCCCGAGGCCCTTGCTGGATGCGCAGACGATGGCGCGGCGACCTTTGATCCCAAGATCCACTGTTTCACTCCCGTAAATAGCACGCAGGTTTTGGATGGCGGCACTCTAGCCAACATCGGCGCCGCTGATAAGGCATGGGCCCGCGTCAAAATGCATGGCGCTCGGCGCGGCGATGCAAATGCGCTCTAGATCCGCCGTTCCTGCTTGAGGCGGTCGATCGCGGAGGCCGCTTCCGGTGGCAGCGATTTGAAGCCCATCTGACCCGCCGTCGAAAACAGCGGCCGCAGATGCGAGCCGGCGAGAAAGGGCGGCTGCTTGTTGGCCGGCACGATCTGGTCGAACACCAGCACCAGCGTGGTGGCGACGAGGCCGACCCTCACGGCGCCGAGCGCGGCGCCGCCGAGCCGGTCGCCGATGCCGGCGTCGCGGATCGTGTCGTTCAGCGCCAGGCCGCCGATATAGCCGAGCAGCATGCCGACCACCACGAAGATGCCGAACAGCCAGATCCAGTTCTGCAGCCATGGCGCATTCGGGTTGCCGGCGATCTGCGGCACGATCAACGGCATCAGCGCCACCGCGATCGGCGCGGCGAGGAGATAGGCGAGGATGGTCATGGCGCTGCGGAGCAGGCCGGTCCTGAAACCGAAGCCGACTGCGATGGCGAGTGCGGCATAGACGGCGAGATCGAAACTGTTCATCAGGAGAAATCTGCCTCGGTGAAACGAATGAACGCCGGACCGATCATTCCGGTTTCAGATCGATAAAATCGTCTGTATTGATGGCTCCAAAAGCTCGAGGATTACGCCGGGGAAATCGTCATGTCAGACCTATTCGACGTCAGTAAAGAAACCATCCTCGTCACGGGCGCGAGCCAGGGGCTGGGGCGGCAATTTGCCCGGGTGCTGGCGGCCCATGGAGCGGCGGTCGCGCTCGCGGCGCGTCAGGCCGACAAGCTGAAGAGCCTGGAGGAGGAGATCCGCGGCAAGGGCGGCCGCGCCGCCGCGGTCGCGCTCGACGTCACCGACACCGCCTCGATCGCGCGGGCCGTCGACGCGGCGGAGGCCGTGCTCGGTCCCGTCACCGTGCTGATCAACAATGCCGGCATCGCCATCGAGAAGCTTGCGACCGAGCAGACCGAAGCGGATTGGGACGCGGTGATCGGCGCCAACCTGAAGGGCGCCTATTTCCTGGCGACGGAAGTCGCCCGGCGCATGATCGCGCGCAAGCAGCCAGGCAACATCGTCAACATCGCCTCCGTGCTCGGTACCGGCGTGTTGAAAGCGGTGTCGCCTTACGCGATCTCCAAGGCCGGCATCATCCAGGCGACGAAAGCGATGGCGCTGGAGCTCGCCGGCCAGAACATCCGCATCAACGCGCTCGCGCCCGGCTATATCGACACCGAGATGAACCACGCCTTCTGGTCGACGCCGGCAGGCGAGCGTCTCGCCAAGCGCATCCCGCAGCGCCGCGTCGGCGCCGAGTCCGATCTCGACGGCGCGATCCTGCTGCTGGCGTCACAGGCCTCGCGGTACATGACGGGGAGTGTGATCACCGTCGACGGCGGCTTCCTGCTGAATTGAACGCTGCTGTCATCCCGGGGCGCGCGCAGCGCGAGCCCGGGATCCATAGCCACAGGAAGCAGTTTTGCGAAGATTTGGAGTTGCCTGTCTAACCCCACAGGACAGCCTGTGGTTATAGATCCCCGCCATCGCGGGGATGACAGCGGAGTACGGCGCGACATCGTCGCTCAACTCGCCCGCATCTCCGCCCTGATCGTGTCCGCCGCCTTCTCCCCGATCATGATGGTCGGCGCGTTGGTGTTGCCGCCGATCAGCGTCGGCATGATCGAGGCGTCGACGATGCGCAATCCTTCGACGCCGTGCACCTTCAGTGCCGGATCGACCACGGCCATCGCATCCGTCCCCATCTTGCAGGTGCCGACGGGGTGATAGACGGTGTCGACGCGCTCGCGCAAAATGTTGCGGATGTCGTCGTCGGTTCGGACGTCGGACGTGAACATGTCCTTCTTCTGCAGCGCGCGCAGCGCCGGCGTCTCCATCAGGCGGCGCGTGGTCTTGAAGCCTGCGACCATCCCCTCGACATCTTCTTCCTCGCCGAGGAAGTTCGGATCGATCATGGGCGCTGCGAGCGGGTCGGCGCTTTTCAGCCAGACGCTGCCGCGGCTCTTCGGCCGCAGCAGGCAGACATGGCAGGAGAAGCCAGCCTCCTTGTGCTTTTTGCGGCCGTGGTCGTCGAGCATCGCGACGACGAAGTGGAGCTGGATGTCCGGTACGTCGAGGTCGGGCCGGGTTTTCAGAAAGCCTCCGCACTCCGCAAAATTGGTGGTCATCAGGCCACGCCGTTCGCGGCGATATTGCTGGATGGCGCGGAGCAGGGACGGCAGCCGGCCAAGCGAGGCATGAACGAAATGCGGGTAGTCGGAGGCGTAGACGAACACGAAATCGGGATGGTCCTGCAGATTGCGCCCGACGCCCGGCAGATGATGGACGGCGCCAATGCCGTGCGTTCGAAGCGCATCGCCGTCGCCGATGCCCGACAGCATCAGCAATTGCGGTGACTGGAAGGCGCCGCCGGCAAGGATCACCTCGCGGCGCGCGCGCATCTGCTTTTTTTGCTTGCCCTGCAAATATTCGATGCCGACTGCGCGCCTTCCTTCGAACAGGATTTTCGTGGCGTGCGCGCCCGTCTCGACGCGCAGATTCGCGCGCTTGTCCATGTGAGGCTGAACATATGCCCGCGCCGCGCTCCAGCGCTCGCCATTGTGCTGCGTCGCCTGGTAGCTGCCGAGCCCTTCGTGGTCATCACCATTGAAGTCGTCGCGGATGCGAAACTGCGCCTCGCGCGCGGCCTGATGGAAGACGTCATGGATTGGATTGTCCGAGCGCAGCCGGTTGACATGCAACGGGCCGCCCTTGCCATGATACTTGCCGTCGAAATCGGAATTGTTCTCCGAGCGCTTGAAATAAGGCAGCACGTCCGCATACGACCAGCCGGCATTGCCGAGCGAAGCCCAGTGGTCGTAGTCGGAGCGATGGCCGCGGATGTAGACCATGGCGTTGATTGCCGAGGAGCCGCCGAGGCCCTTGCCGCGCGGCTGATAGCCGATGCGGCCGTTCAATCCTTTTTGAGGTACGGTATCGAATGCCCAATTGGCCGTCTTGTAGGGCAGGGCAAGTCCGAATGGCGTGGTGATCCGCCAGCTGTCGTTCTTGCCGCCGGCATCGAGCAGCGCCACGGACGTCGCCGCATCCTCCGATAGCCGCCCCGCCACCGCGCATCCGCCGGAGCCCGCGCCCACGACGACGAAATCGAATGTGTCAGTCAATGCTTGTTTCCCCCTTTATTCTTCTTCTCGTCATTGCGAGCGCAGCGAAGCAATCCAGTATCCTCCGCGGGGCAGTCTGGATTGCTTCGCTGCGCTCGCAATGACTGACAGCTACGACATGAACCGCATCAATTTCTCCAGCCGCGCGATCTTGCCGCCATAGGGCGGATAGAGGTCGGCGAGGCGGTTGAACTTGGAGCGATAGAACACCGGCTTCAGCTTGCTGAACGTGCGAAAGCCCCATTCGCCGTGATAGGCGCCGGTGCCGGATGCGCCGACGCCGCCCATCGGCTGGTTGATTTGCGTGAAGTGAAACAGGCAGTCGTTGATGGTGACGCCGCCGGAGACGGTGCGTGCCAGCACCTCGTCGCGTGCAGCGCCGTCCTTGCCGAACCAGTACAGCGCCAGCGGCCGGTCGCGATGGTTGATGAAGGCGATGGCCTCACCGGGATCGCGATAGCCGAGAATTGGGAGCACCGGCCCGAAAATCTCCTGCTGCATCGCCGCCATCGCTTCGGTCGCACCGACGATCAGTGTCGGCGGGAATTTGCGATGTGCTTTCCAGTTGGGGTCGTCCGCCTTCGCCGATTGCAGGATCTTTGCGCCGCGCTGCCCCGCGTCCGCGACGAGGCCTTCGAGCCGGGCGTAATGCCGGTCCGAGATGATCGAACTGTAGTCCTTGTTCGAAGGATCGGTGCCGAACATCCGCCGCATCTGCGCGCGCACCTTCTCGGCGAAGGCCTGCAACGAGCGCTCCGGCACCAGCACATAGTCCGGCGCGATGCAGGTCTGCCCGGCATTGAGCAGCTTGCCGTAGGCGATGCGCTCGGCCGCTTCGTCGAGATCGGCCGAGGCGTCGATGATCGCAGGCGACTTGCCGCCGAGCTCGAGGGTGACCGGCGTGAGGTTACGCCCCGCGGCCTCCGCCACGATCCGCCCGACCCGGGTCGAACCGGTGAACACGAGGTGATCGAACGGCAGGCGGGCAAACGCCTCTGCGATCTCGCCCTCGATGCCGGTGACCAGCAGCTCGGTCGCATCGAATCGCGCGGCGACCGTCTCCTTCAGCAGGCCTGCGAAATGCGGCGTGAGCTCGCTCGGCTTGATCAGGACGCGATTGCCGGCGGCGAGCACGCCGATCGCCGGCGCGAGCGTGAGCTGGAGCGGATAATTCCAGGGCGCGATGATGCCGACGACGCCGAGCGGCTGCGGTAGCAGCCGGTTGCGCGCGGGCAGGAATTGCAGCGCGGTCGCGACCCGCTGCGGCGCCATCCAGCTCTTCAGGTGTTTTGTAGCGTGCCGGATCTCGGAAAACACCAGCATCGTCTCGGCGATGGTGGTCTCGACCGCCGAGCGGTGGCCGAAATCGGCCGAGATCGCCTGCCGGAAACGCTCCTCGTTGTCGGCCACCACGGCCCGCAGCCGCGCCAGCCGGTCGAGCCGCTCGGCAAGGCCGGCCGGCGGCTCGTCCCGCGACCGCGCGACCATGGCGTGGAAGGCCTCCTCCAGCGCTCCGACCGGGGCGCTCGTCAGGGATTTGTCCACGGGCGTTCCTCCCTCAAGGGCGCGTTTCAGCCTTATCTTGTTGCCGCAAGCTGGCCCTTTGTGGAACTTCTGGCAAGAGCGCAGGAAACGCAGCGAAAATTGGTCGATTCCCCTGTCATAAAGTCGAAAAAAACGTTCCCGCAGCCCTTTCCAAAGACAGCCCGCCTTGATACATACGCCCAGCACCCGACGGGCTTTGCCCCGGGTTGCCTTCCAAGGAAGCCTTTGGGACGGACGGGAAAAGCCACGCGAACAGCGCCGGCCTCAACCAACTGTCCCCGGGATCCTGCTGAAGGCAAAGCAAGTGTTTAACGCGGGGTGGAGCAGCCCGGTAGCTCGTCAGGCTCATAACCTGAAGGTCATAGGTTCAAATCCTATCCCCGCAACCAAATTCGGATTTTATCGGATTCGATACGAGAATGGCCCGCATCGCGCGGGCCATTTTTGTTTCGGGGGAATGTGCGGGCAGTGTCGTCGCGGCGCCGCACCATCCCGAACCGTTTGCGGCCGTACCCGACGATGTCAGCGCGAGTGTTCCGAAAGCTTCGTTGCGAATTCGAACGCGCCGATTTTCTCGACGGCAGCCTGACAATAGATCATCCCTGTCCTTTTTCAGGGACGTTGGATCTCAAGAAATCGAAAGGATCATTTCCTTTCGCGCATCAATTCGCAGAGCTTTTCGCGCAATGAGGTCTGCTTGATTCGGGCATTGCGAAGGGCCGGCTCGGGTTGAATTGTGGTGACCCCCGGGGTATTTCCCAGACCGGAAGCACGTTCCTCAAAAGAGAGCAGCAAGTTTGCAGATCTCGCCAAGGCGCTTTTCCGTGGCTCCCATGATGGACTGGACCGACCGCCATTGTCGGGTGTTCCACCGCCATCTGTCCCGGTCGGCGTTGCTCTATACGGAAATGCTCACGACCGGCGCCGTCATTCATGGCGATCGGGCGCGGCTGCTTGGGTTCGACCAGATCGAGCACCCGGTCGCGTTGCAGCTCGGCGGCTCGAATCCCAGCGACCTCGCGGAGGCAGCGCGGATCGGCGAGGGCTTCGGCTATGACGAGATCAATCTCAATGTCGGCTGTCCGTCCGATCGGGTGAAGGACGGCCGCTTCGGTGCCTGCCTGATGGCGGAGCCGCAAGTGGTGGCCGAGGGCGTCGCCGCGATGAAACGGGCGGTCGCCATTCCGGTCACGGTGAAATGCCGCATTGGGATCGACGACCAGGATCCTGAAGTCGCGCTGGATACGCTGGCCCGGGCAGTGGTCGCCGCTGGTTGCGATACGCTGATCGTGCATGCACGGAAAGCCTGGCTCAACGGCCTGTCGCCGAAGGAGAACCGTGACATCCCGCCGCTCGACTATGACCGCGTCTATCGTCTCAAGCGCGCAATGCCGGACGTGCCCATCATCATCAATGGCGGCATTTTGAGCATCGACGAGGCGAGAGCGCATTTGGCGCATGTCGACGGCGTGATGCTCGGCCGCGCGGCGTATCAGGAGCCGTGGCGGTTACTCTCGGTGGATGCCGACATCTTCGGCGAGGTGCCGCCTCACGAAACCATGCAGGATGCGCTCGAGGCGATGATACCCTATGTCGAGCGGCAGCTTTCACGCGGCACGCGGCTGCACGCGATCACGCGGCATTTCGTCGGCGCATTCCACGCGGTCCCCGGCGCGCGATCGTTCCGCCGA
Organism: Bradyrhizobium sp. MOS003; assembly: GCF_003020125.1. GTDB lineage: Bacteria > Pseudomonadota > Alphaproteobacteria > Rhizobiales > Xanthobacteraceae > Bradyrhizobium. The sequence goes on from NZ_PYFW01000001.1 coordinate 1,067,599, forward strand.
CATCTTGCCGAGCAAGGGACCCGGCCAGGGGCAGACGTCAGCGTATTGAGAGACGCGATCGGCAAGCTGGGGTTCACGCAGGCTGCTTAGCCCGTCGTCAGTGGCCTGAAAAACTTCGCGCTTCGCCGGCTGTACTGTTGTCGCGATAACAGCCTGACCAGTCTGCCGGCCCGTGCGCCCGGCATCGATGATGCACTGGTGGAACCAGCGATAGCAGGGTGTGCAAGATCGGTCCGTCGAGCAGCCCGGTCGCAACTTGTTGCGCGGGCGGCCGCAACGGACCATTTCATTTCACATCGGCGAGGCAGGCGCCGCCCGTGTCGGAGGCATTCGCTTTCGCGGGCCTAGGGTAGGTGATCAGTCCTTGTACGGACAGACCATCGTCAGATAGAGCAGCGTCGGCTTGTCCGAGCCCCTCTTGTATTCCCATTCCAGCCGGATCTCGTGCCGGTGGGCATAGGCGTCGCTCGGCGCGTGGACGATGATGTTGGTCTTCATCGGGATCGGTGGCTCGGAGTTGAAGCATTTCCGGACGCAGGCATCGAGCAGATCGCACCGCGTCAGGGGAATCACGCCTGGCTCGTCCCTGGACAGCGGCACCGTGTTCGGCTGGGTGCTGAGGTCGAGGCGGGCCCGGCCCTTTTCCTTGTGCCAGTACTTGGCGCTTCCCTGTGGCCACCTCGATGGCGGGTTCAGGATCAAATGGTATTGGCCGTACTCCAGGGTCGGCAGGTCGATGTCGTCGGATGCCTTGAGCTTGGCCACGCTCTTTTTCATGTTTGCCAGGGGATAGTAATTGGCGTTCATCAAGTCTCGAAATGCCTTACCGCTATAAGTCCTTCCGCCCATCGTCTTGTCCTTCGAAACGATCTAATCAATCAGGGAATCGTGCAGCCCAGCAAAAGCTCGTCGGCCGTTATGAAAGCCTAGGCGCCCCACCAACGCGCGGCCCCATTTTCGCGCGACGATGAAGCTACCACCCGAAAATGCATTGCGTCCAGAGAGCCACCTTGGACGACACAGCTATGTTTCGCTGCAAGTTCGATTGCCATGCATGTCCCGATAGGTATTCTACGCGAGGCTCCGCCGCGAGCACCGGTCGGCATAGGATGCCGTCGTGACTTTTGAAGGCTCAGGAATGCATTGTGTCGCATGTCAGGCGACGATCGACCCGAGCGATAGCTGGTGCGCGAAATGCGGGCTGGCCGTGCGACGTTCCGATCCCGATAGCGAACGCCGGTTCGTCACCATTCTCCGTGCCGACGTCATAGATTCGACCGGGCTGGTGGCCGAGCTGGAGCCGGAGGAGGCGATCTCGCGCCTTGAGCCGGCCCTGGCCGCGATGAGAGGGGCGGTGCGTCAGTTCGGGGGCATTGTCAGCAAGGAGCTCGGTGATGGGATCGCCGCGGTGTTCGGCGCTCCCATCGCGGACGACAACCATGCCCCGCTGGCCTGCCATGCGGCGCTCGAACTCGTCCGGCGCGTCGGAAGCCTCGGCGATTCCAGCCTGCAGGTGCGGGTTGGCCTCCATTCCGGACATGTCGTCGCCTACATGGTCGCCAGCGAGTTTTCCAAGGTCTACGAGATCGGCGGGGCCGCCCAGCATCTGGCCGCGCGGCTGGAATCGGCGGCGGAAGCGAATCAGATCTATGTGTCGGAAGCCTGCCAGAAGCTTGCGGATGGGCATGTCCGTTTCGAATTCCTGGGCGACAGGACCCTGCGTGGCTTCAACCAGCCTCTGCCGGTCTATCGGATCGTCGGCGCCAGCGATCTTTCGAGTTGGCGGGTGCGGCGCGCGCGCAGCGTTTCGCGGTTCGTCGATCGTGTCACAGAGCGCGCGCTGCTCGGCCGCGCCGCAGCCAGCGTGGGTGCCAGCCGTCAGACGGTCCTGCTGCTGGGTGATGCGGGCATCGGCAAGTCGCGGCTGGCGCACGAGTTTGCCCAGGAACGCAAGGCCGAGGGCTGGCGCCTGGCCGATGCCGAATGCAGCCCGAACCTCCAGGGCGCTCCGTTCAGTACGCTGAAGCGCCTCTTGCTCTCGTTGCTTGAGGCGGCCGCGAAGGATCCGGATGGCTCCTGGGACCCGCGAAGCGATCTGCCACCGATCCAGCAAAGCGCCCTCGACGCCGTGCTGGACCTGCCGATCTCGAAGCCCGAGTGGAATGAGCTCGAGCCTCATGCGCGGGGGCGCGCGATTTCCGATGCGAGCTGCGCCGTCGTCGAGGGCCTCGCTCGCCGTCAGCGAGCGGTACTCTTGCTCGAGGATCTGCATTGGATCGACCGGGCCAGCGATACGGTCGTGGCCGCGATTGCTTCGTTGCAGGCGCCCGGTCTTCTCGTGCTCCTCACCTCCAGGCCGAACGGAATGCCGGTGTGGATCGCGCGCTGCCACGCCGAAATCGTGGCGATGCGGCCCCTCGATGACGATTCGGGGCTGGCTATGCTGGCAGATATGCTCGGTCCCTCTACCGCCAACGACGATCTCAAGAACCGGATCATCTCGCACACGGCCAATGTCCCTCTGTTCATCGAGGAGGTCTGCCGCGGGCTGAGGGATAGCGGAACGCTTCGCGGCCAATGGGGCGATCTCGCGCTCATGCGTCCCATCGACGAACTCGGCATCCCCTCGAGCATTCAGGGCGTGATCGCAGCACGCCTCGATCGCGTGTCGCGGCAGGAACGTTCCGTCTTGCAGATCGCGGCAGCGCTTGGGCCGCGATCGACCGTAGCCATGCTGCGCAAGCTCGTCGAGTTTCCCGAGGGGCGCGTCCAGGATTGCCTTTCCGCGCTCGATCGCGCCGAGCTGCTGGTCAGGATCGACAGCGAATTGGGCGATGAACTCGAATTTCGGCACGAGATGGTTCGCCAGGTCACATACGACTCGATGGTCGAAAAGGTACGCGAGGAGATTCACGCGCGCATTCTTCGGACGCTGGAGAGCGACGAAACCTGCGCAGATGAGCCCGATACGCTGTGCTATCACGCGGTGCGCGCCAAGGATTGGCACAAGGCCTTTGTCCACGGCAGAAGTGCCGGACGAAAATGTTTGAGCCGGTCGGCTTTTGCGGACGCGGCCAATTATTTCGAAATCGCGATGGGCTCGCTCGACAAGACGCCGATGAGGGTGTCGCGGGAGGCCGACGCGATCGATCTGCGGATGGAGGCGCGCTCGGCGTTCATCGCGTCCGGTCATGTCGCCGAATGGCTGGACTTGGGAAAGGAGGCCGAACGGCGGGCCGACGCGATCGATGATATCGGACGCAAGGTCGCCGCGATGACGGTCAGGGCCGGCGCGCAGAACTTCTATGGAGCGCCGGTCGAAGCGGTCGCGGTCAATGAAGAGGTCGTCCGCCTCGCGGAAGGGTGGGGCAATCTGGGTTGGCTCAATCTCGCAAGATATGGTCTCGGGCAAGCCTATTTCCTTGCCGGCCGTTACCACGAAGCAGAGCGGACGGTGGCATTGGCGCACGCTCAATTGGCGGGACCGGAAGCCAGCGCTCCGATAGGGACGACGCCAAGGTATTTGCTTCTCCTTTGCTGCATGATGAAGAGCTTTACCCACACGGTCATGGGCGAGTTCGACGCCGCCGAGCAGCTCCAGCGCGAGGCCGCCGCGATCGCGGCAGAGACCAATCGCCCATATGATCTTGCGGGAGCCGCCTATAGCGGCGGCTGGCTGATGCTCGGTCGGGGCGAACCGGCGGCGGCCGCCGCCATTCTCGAGGACGGTTTTGTCCTGGCGCAGAAGCACGGCATCCGCCTGTTCGTGCCGGTGCTCGCCTGCCACCTCGGCATGGCCTATCTGGAGCAAGGGCTGTTCGACCGGGCGCGCGGCGTGCTGGCCGAGGCGCGCGAGGAGGCCAAGGCGGTCGGCTATACCTCGGCGGTGCTGCGCAGCTCGATCTATCTTGCGCTCGCGACCTGCCGCCTCGGCGATGTCAGGGCCGCGCAGAACATGCTGCGCGAGGCCCGCAACACCGCCCGACAGCAGGGGTTTTCGGGCCTCGAGGCCGAGGCCCTGTTCGGCGAGGCCATCGTGACGCCGGCCTCCAGTGCGGAGAGCAGGGCGGCCATGCTCGCGTCCCTGCGCGCCGCCATCGCGATCGCCTCCGAGAGCGGCGCGCGGCCGCTCCAGCGCAAGGCCGAGGCGATGCTGACCGAGGTGCTCGGCCAGGGCAGCGAGCTCATCTGACGCCGCGTCCGATCGGGGCTGCGCCGCCGCGGACCGCACCGTCTAAAATGCCCAAAATGCCGAATAAATCTTATAGACAACACAAAGGGTTAGCTACTGTGCATGGGGTTGTTTTCGAAAATTTTGATCGGGCCCGTCGCCAGGCGGCTGCGACAGGCAGCCTCGCTCACCGCAGTGCCGAAGACCTTGCACCGAAGCCAAGGTCGGTTACCGTCGGTACCAGTCGCAAGGCCAGGTGACATTTAATGTGCATTTTTTAGCATCGCATTTTGCCGGCGCCGCCATGGCGCGACGCCCATCTGACGAGGCGGGGCCATGATCACACGGGACCAGTCAGCTTTGTTGGCGCCGGTCGAGCGCGACCTCAGGCTCGATCTCTTCCGCGGCATCGGTCTGTGGATGATCTTCCTCGACCACATCCCGCACGACGTCGTGGCCTGGTTGACGCTGCGCAATTACGGTTTCAGCGATGCCGCCGAATTCTTCGTCTTCATCTCCGGCTATCTGGTCGGCTGGATCTACGGCCCGATCGTCGCCGGCGGCTGGTTTGTCCCGGCCCTGAAGCGGCTGTGGCGGCGCGCGGCCGAGCTGTATGTCGCCCACATCATGCTGTTCCTGCTGTTCACCGCGCAGATCGCCCGCACCGCGCGCCGCTTCGATAATCCGATGTACCAACACGAGTTCAACGTGTTCAACTTCCTGTCGCATCCGGACGAGCTGATCGGGCAGGCGATCGTGCTGAAATACAAGCCGGTCAATCTCGACGTGCTGCCGCTCTACATCATGCTGGTGCTCGCCTCGCCCTTCGTAATCTGGTGCCTGGTGCGCCGGCCGAACCTGACGCTCGCCGCCTCCGTCGTGCTCTACGTGCTGTCGCGCTGGTTCAACTGGAACATCGCCTCCTATCCGCCTGGCACGACCTGGTACTTCAACCCGTTCTGCTGGCAGCTGATGTTCGTGTTCGCGGCCTGGTGCGGCGTCGGACAGATCGACAAGGTCGCCAGATGGGTGTGGTCGAGGGCCGCGATGGGGCTGGCCGCGGCCTGGCTGGTGTTCGCGCTGCTGATCGTGATGACCTGGCACGTCCCCGCGCTCGAGGCGCTGATCCCGAAATGGATGATCAAGGCGATCTACCCGATCGACAAGACCGACCTCGACATGCTGCGCTTCACGCACTTCCTAGCGCTGGCGATCTGGGTGACCCATTTCATCTCGCGCAAATGGCGGGTGCTGCACGGGGCCTGGCTGCGGCCCGTCATCCTCTGCGGCCAGCATTCGCTGCCGATCTTCTGCCTCGGCGTGTTCCTGTCGTTCTCGGCGCACTGGATCCTGACGCAATACACCAAGGGCGTCTGGGAGCAGCTCGCCGTCTCCATCGTCGGCATTGCCGTCATGATCGGCGCGGCCTGGCTGCTCGACCGCGCCAAGCGCGTGCCGGACCTGTTCGTGAAGGTGACCGAGGTCGAGGAGCCGGAGACCGTCGAGAGGGCGCAGGCCGCGACCGCCGGTGCGGCTCCCGCGAACCGCTGAAGCATCGTCCGCATGTCCTGGAGAGCACCATGTCCAAACGCTTGTTGACGATCGCCGGCACGCTGCTGTTTCTCGTCTGCGGTGCGTCGGCACAGGCGCCGCCGCCGGAGGCGATGAGCGCGGCGCGCAAGCTCGTCGTCACCTTGAAGGTCGCGGATCAGTACCGCGCATTGCTGCCGCAGCTCCTGCTCAAGCTTCGGCCCGTGGTTGCGCAGGACAGGCCGGAGATCGAGCGCGACTACGATGCGGTGACGGCACCCGGCTCCGAGATCTATGCTCCGTTCGTGGCGTCCATGGTCGAGCGGATCGCAATGGTCTATGCCCAAAGTTTCAGCGTGGACGAGCTACGCCAGATCGACGCCTTCTACGCCCAGCCGGCCGGGAAGAAGCTTTTGGAGAAGTCGGACGCGCTGGCGCAGGCGAGTGCGCAGATTGGACAGGACGCCAGCCAAAAGGCTGCCGACGAACTGAAGCAACGCCTGATCGAGGCGCTGCGCCAGAAGGGGCACAAGCTCTAAAGCCGAGGCCTAAGCCAGGAACGCGCGGAAGCGCCGCAGCGCGATCACGAAGAAGACGCCGCCGATCACGGCGAGCGCGACCAGTTGGGGCCACACGGCCTCGAGGCCCGCGCCACGGAACAGGATCGCCTGCGCGAGCATCACGAAATGCGTGTTGGGCGCCGCCAGCATGATGTCTTGGACGAATAGGGGCATGCTCTCCCGCGGCGTCATGCTGCCCGATAAGGTCTGCAACGGCAGCAGGATCATGATCAGCAGCAGCCCGAACTGCGGCATCGATCCGGCGACGGTGGCGAGAAAGATGCCCATGCTGGTGGTGGCAAACAGTTGAAGTGCCGTCCCCAGGAGAAACAGCGCCACCGAGCCGTCGATGGTAACCTCCAGCCAGCCCTTGACCACGAAGGCGATCGACAGAGCGGAGGCGACCAGCACCACGGCTCCCATCGACCAGACCTTGCTCACCATGATCTCCAGCGGCGTCACCGGCATCACCAGGAGGTGCTCGATCGTGCCATGCTCGCGCTCGCGGATCAGCGCCGCGCCGGTCAGGATGATCGAGAGCATCGTGATCGACATGATGAGGTGGTCGATCGCGCCGAACCAGGACCTCTTCAGTTCCGGATTGAAACGGACGCGCAACGCGAGGTCGATCTGCGGCTTCCGAGCTTCGCGGGCGCGCGCCAGGAACTCCGCGATCTCGGCATCGACGATCTGCTCGACATAACCGCCGCCGTTGAAAGCCTGCGAGATGCGCGTCGCGTCGACATTGAGCTGAATCGTCGGTGCCTTCCGCGCCAGAAGGTCGCTCTGAAAGTCCGGCGGGATGTCGAGGGCGAAAGTGTCGAGGCCGGCATCCATCCGTCGGTCCATCTCATATTGCGAGATGAGCCGAGGCGTGGAGAAGTAGGGGGCGATGAACGCCATCCCGATGCGCGTCGAGATCGGCGAATGGTCTTCGTCGACAACGGCGATCGCGGCGCGGTTCAAGGTCTCCGGCAGCGTGTTGGCACCCTCATAGACCGCAAACGTGAAGGAATACGCGATGAGCACGAGCAACACGGGGTCGCGCGCTAGGCCGCGCACTTCCTTGATTCCGAGCTGGAGCAAGTTGTCGAGACGCATGGTCAGCGAGCCTGTTTCTTCAGGAGCAGGGCACCCGCGGTCACGAGCACCGGTATCATGACAGCGAGCGCCAACAGCTCGTTGTGAAGCGTGGCAAATCCGAGCGCCTTCGAGAACGTTCCGCGCGAGATCGTCACGAAATAGCTGGTCGGATAGACAAGACCGATCATCTTGCCCGTCCCCTGCAACGAGGAGACCGGATCGATCAGGCCGGAATACTGGATCGCGGGAATCAACGTGATCAGCACGGTGCCGAACAACGCGGCGATCTGGCTCTTCATGAAGGCCGAGATCACGAGCCCGATGCCGGTGGTAGCCGTGACGTAGAGCAAAGCGGCAACCGCATAGGTCGGGAAGCTGCCGGTGAATGGCACGCGGAACACGGTGATCGCAAAGCCGACCAGCAGCAGGAAGTTGGCAAACGCCAGCACGACGTAGGGCAGCTGCGTGCCGAGCAGGAATTCAAGTCGCGTCACGGGGGTCACGTAGAAATTGACGATCGAGCCGAGCTCCTTCTCGCGCACGACGGCGAGTGCGGCGAGGACCGCGGGAATCATGATCAGAAGCAGCGGAATGATGCCGGGCGCCATGGCGACGACGCTTCGGACGTCGGGATTGTAGCGGTAGCGCAGCTGGAGCTGATAGGCGCCGGCGATCGCGGCTTCGCCATAGAGCTCGCGGCCCTTCTGCGCGAGCCAGGTGGCGTGGATAGCCTGGGCATAGGAGCGCAGCGTTTCGGCCCGCGTCGGATTGGCGCCGTCGACCCACGCGCCGATCTCGACATGCCGGCCGCGGCTGACGTCGCGGCCGAAACCGGTAGGCAGCTCGATGGCGAGGCCGATCTCGCCGGCGCGCATCCGGCTGTCGAGATCGGCATAGTCGATGATCGGGGATTTCTGGGTGAAATAGCGCGAGCCCGCGATCTGGAGGCTGTAGTCGCGGCTGATCGCGCTGTCGTCGCGGTCGAGCACGGCGAAGGTCAGGTTCTCGACGTCCATGCTGATGCCGTAGCCGAGCACGAACAGCAGCAGCACGCTGCCGAGGATCGCGAGCGTGGCGCGGATCGGATCGCGCCGCAGCTCGAGTGCTTCGCGCCGGGAATAGGCGAGCATGCGCGTTGGATTGAATGTCGCGCCGCGCTTGCGTAATGGCTCCGCCGTTGCGGCCGGCAGGGGCGAAGCGATCGAAGGTTGGCCGGCCGGCTCCGGCGTGTCCGCAATCGCTTCTTCCAGGCAGGCGATGAAGGCCTGTTCCAGCGTCGTGGTACCGCGCGCAGCCACGATCGCGGCGGGCGTGTCCGACGTCAAGACCTTGCCCGCATGCATCAGCGAGACCCGGTCGCAGCGTTCGGCCTCGTTCATGAAATGGGTCGAGACGAAGATGGTGACGTTGTCCTTGCGGGAGAGTTCGGCGAGGATTTGCCAGAAACGGTCGCGGGCGACCGGATCCACGCCCGAAGTCGGCTCGTCGAGGATGAGGATGTCGGGCGCATGGATCATGGCGACCGCCAGCGACAATCGCTGCCGCAGCCCGAGCGGCAGGGCATCGGGCAGGGCGTCGATGACGCCGGCGAGGTCGAACCGGGCGACCATCTCGTCGACACGCGCGGCGATGGCTTGCGCCGGCAGCTCGAACAGCCGCGCGTGCAGGTCGAGATTTTGCGCGACCGTGAGCTCCGAATAGAGCGAGAAGCCCTGCGACATGTAACCGATGCGCCGCCGCACCGACATGTCGCGGGCATCGATGGTGTTCCCGAACAGCCGCGCGGTGCCCTCGCTGACCGGCAACAGGCCGGTGAGCATCTTCATGGTCGTGGTCTTGCCGCATCCGTTCGAGCCGAGGAAGCCGAAGATCTCGCCCTTCCTGATACGAAAGCTGACGTCGTCGACGGCAACGAAGCCGTTGAACCGTCGGGTCAGGTGGTCGGCCTCGATCGCGATCTCATCGTGGTCGTCGTTCCGCGGCGGCATCACCACGGCGGTATGGTTGGCGCGATCCGAGTCGGGCAAGAGGCGGATGAAGGCCTCATCGAGCGTATCGGCCCCGGTCTGCTGCTTGAGCTCGGCGGGCGTTCCAGTCGCCAGCACGCGGCCTGCGTTCATCGCGACCAGGACGTCGAACTGCGCGGCCTCTTCCATGTAGGCGGTCGAGACGATCACGCTCATGCCGGGCCGCCCTTGCCGGATCGAGGCGATCAATTCCCAGAACTGCCGGCGCGACAGCGGATCGACACCGGTGGTCGGCTCGTCCAGGATCAGGAGCTCTGGATCATGGATCAGCGCGCAGCACAGGCCGAGCTTCTGCTTCATACCGCCGGAGAGATTTGCCGCCGGCCGGTCGGCGAAGGGTGCCAGCCCGGTGTCGCGCAGCAGGCCGGCAATCCGCCTGCTGCGCTCGACCTTGCCGTGTCCGAACAGGCGGCCGAAGAAGTCGATGTTCTCGAACACTGACAGCGTCGGATACAGATTCTTGCCGAGGCCCTGCGGCATGTAGGCGATGTCGGGGCACACGTTGCGGCGATGGCGCGAACTCGCCATATCGCCGCCGAGCACGTTGACACGTCCCTGCTGGATCGCGCGGGCCCCGGCGATCAGCGAGAGCAGGCTGGATTTGCCGACGCCATCGGGGCCGATCAGTCCGACCATGCAGCCTGACGGAAGGTCGAGCGTGATGGCATCGAGCGCCCGGGCCTTGCCATAGCTCAGGCCTAAGCCTTCCAGCTGCACCACGCTGCCGGTGGCAGCCGATGCATCGGCTGTGCCAGTCGCGCTCATCGGGTCAGCTTTATCTTGAGATTGTCCGGCCATGTCGCTGCCGGATCGAGCTGCACATAGGCCATGCCGGGCAGGCCGGTCTTCACATGCTCGATGTGCTGGCGCAGCAGCTCGGGTGCGATATGCGCCTTGATGCGGAACATCAGCTTCTGGCGTTCCTCCTCGGTCTCGACGGTTTTGGGCGTGAATTGCGCGACGTCGGCGACGAAGGTGGCCTTGGCGGGGATCACATATTGCGGGATGGCGTCGAGCACGAGGCGGACCTCGGCGCCGATCGCGACGCGGCCGGCATCGGCCGTCGGCAGGAAGAACGTCATGTAGACGTCGCCGAGATCGACCATGTTGAGGACGCGGCCGCCGGCGGCGAGCACTTCGCCCGGTTGCGACACGCGATATTGGACGCGGCCGTCACGCGGCGCCTTCAGCACGCTGTCATTGAGGTCGGCGTTGATGCTTTCGATTGCGGCCTTCGCGGCGTCGACTGCAGCGCCGGCATCGATCACCATGGCGCGGGAGGAGCTGATCGCGGCTTCCGATGCCGCGACCTGGGCGTGGGACGCGGCGAGCGCCGCCTTCGCCGTGGCGTTGGCGGCGCGGTCGTCATCCAGCACCTGCTGCGACACCGCACTCGTCTTGATCAATTGTTCGGAACGATCGAGCTTGCGGCTCGTGGTGTCGAGTTGGGCAATACGCTGGTCGACCACGGCCTCGGCGGCCTTGCGTTCGGCCTCGCGCTGGTTCACCAGGCTCTTCGCGGTCTCGACATTGATCGCCGCGCGCTGGAGCTGCGCCTCGGCTTGGCGGCGCTGAGCCTGCAATTGCTCGGTGTCCATGCGCGCCAGAACCTGGCCCGCACGCACGAAGTCGCCTTCGTTGACCAGGATCTCGCGAATCCGGCCCGGTGTCTTGGTGGCGATGTCGATCTCGACCGCTTCGATCCGGCCATTGCCGCGGGCGAAGCCTGCCGACAGTGTGTTGGTATCGCGGTGCTGCCAATAGTAATAGCCCCCGCCCGCAACGAGAACGGCGATCGCGGCGATGACGCGACCCGGAGTGAAGTTCATCTGTTCAAAACGCCGTGAAGCGGCGCCCACTGTTGAGACACGCGCGCCTAGCCGCTGATTTTGCGGAAGGGCGACCTCAACATTGCAGCCAAACTTTGCACCGCAACTTGATGCAGATCAGACGCCGGCGCGAAGCGTTCTTGCCTCTAATTTGAGCTACGTGTCGCCGTTGCAGCTCGTCCGCCCCGATGGGGTGAGCGGAAGAGCAAGGCTTACTGAACGGATTGCGATCGGCGCGATCGGGGCGGCTTCATTTCACCAAGGGGCAGCCGCCTTCCTTCAGGGGACGAAACGCCTGGTCGGCCGGTACCTCGGCGAGCAGCTTGTAATAATCCCACGGTCCCTTCGATTCTTCCGGCTTCTTCACCTGGAACAGGTACATGCTGTGCACCATGCGGCCGTCCTCGCGGAGTGTGCCGTTGTCGGTGAAGGCGTCCTTCACCGGCAGCTCGCGCATCTTCGCCATCACCGTCTTGGTGTCGCGGGTGCCGACGGCCCGCACGGCCTTGAGGTAATGCAGCGTCGCGCTGTAGGTGGCGGCCTGGTTCATCGTCGGCATCCGCTTGACGCGCTCCATGAAGCGCTTGCCGAAGGCGCGGGTCTTGTCGTTGAGATCCCAGTAATAGGCCTCGGTGATGATCAGGCCTTGCGCGAGCTTCAGGCCCAGGCTGTGCACGTCGGAGATGAACATCACGATCGCCGCCAGGTTCTGCCCGCCGGCGACGATGCCGAACTCGCCGGCCTGCTTGATCGCGTTGATGGTATCGCCGCCGCCGTTGGCGAGGCCGATGATCTTGGCCTTGGAAGCCTGGGCCTGGAGCAGGAACGAGGAGAAATCCGCGGTGTTGAGCGGATGCTTGACGCTGCCGAGTACCTTGCCGCCCGCGGCCTTCACGACATCGCCGGTGTCGCGCTCGATCGAGTGGCCGAACACGTAGTCGGCGGTCAGGAAGAACCAGCTGTCGCCACCGTTCTTGACGATGGCGCTGCCGACGGTGTGGGCGTTGGAGTAGGTGTCGTAGGTCCAGTGCGCGGTGTAGGGCGAGCAGGATTTTCCGGTGATGTCGGAGCTCGCCGCATCCGTCACGATCATGATCTTCTCGTACTGCTTCGACAGCTCCATCACCGCAAGCGCGGTCGCCGAGGTCGGCAGGTCGATGATCATGTCGACGCCCTCGGTCTCCCACCATTTGCGGGCGATGGTGGAGGCGACATCGGGTTTGTTGAGCACGTCGGCGCTGACCATATCGATCGGCTTGCCGAACATCTGACCGCCGAAATCCTCGATCGCCATCTTGGTAGCCTCGACATTTCCCATGCCGCCGATATCGGAATAGACCGACGAAAAGTCGGAGAGCACGCCAATCTTGAGTGGCGCCTGCTGGGCCGAAGCCGAACCGACCGAGGACGTCAACAGCAATCCAATCGCAACGGCAACGCCCGCATTCCGCTTCATGAACATTTCCCCCGTGCAATTATTGATGGCGCACACACCTAGATTCGCACGCTGATGTGCCAAGTCTTGCGTGATGGCGCCGGAGCGAGCCGATTTGACGCGGCCTGTTGCGGCCATTACGCTTTGCGAAGATCCAAAAGGGCGCACATGCCGAGGCTGCCCAAGCCGGCAGCTGCGTCGACAACAAAATTCCAGGGGAACGGAAATGTCGAGCGACACTGCAGCCACCATCGCGAAGGCGCGCGAGCATTCGATCGGCGATCTCCTGCGCCGTTCTGCAGGCCGCGAACCGGACAAGCTTGCGGTGAGCTGCGGTCGTGTCTGCTGGACCTTTGCCGAGATGGACGCGATCTGCAACCGGCTCGGCCGTGGTCTGCTCGGCCTCGGCGCCAGGAAGGGTGACCGCATCGCGGTGCTCTCGCGCAATTCGCATGCCTTCGCGGCGCTGCGCTTCGCGGTGGCACGGATCGGCGCGGTGCTGGTGCCGATCAACTTCATGCTCAATCCGGACGAGATCGGTTTCATCCTGAAGAGCTCCGGGGCGAAACTGCTCGCGACCGGCCCCGATTTCGTCGAGCCGGCGCGCGTAGCCAGCGCCAAGGATTGCGCGGTCGAGAAGATGATCTGGCTGCCGGGCGAGGATCCCGCGTCGGCGCCCGCGGGTCTCGTCACCTTCGACGATCTGCTTGATGCCGACGGTTCGTCCTTGGAAGCCTCGGTCGATAGCCGCGATCTCGCCCAGATCGTCTACACCAGCGGCACGGAATCCCTGCCCAAGGGCGCGATGCTGACCCATGAGGCCGTCATGTGGCAGTATGTCAGCTGCATCATTGACGGCGGCATGAGCGTGGACGACAAATTTCTCCACGCGCTGCCGCTCTATCATTGCGCTCAGCTGGACGTGTTCCTGGGGCCGCAGATCTATCTCGGCGCCTCCGGCGTCATCACCGGTAAACCGACCGCCGACAACATCCTAGCTCTCATCCAGGCCCACAAAATCACATCGTTCTTCGCGCCGCCGACGATCTGGATTGCGATGCTGCGCTCACCGAACTTCGACAAGACCGATCTGTCAACCTTGCAGAAGGGCTATTACGGCGCCTCGATCATGCCGGTGGAAGTCCTGCTCGAGCTTCAGCGCCGCCTGCCCAAGGTTAAATTCTGGAATTTCTACGGCCAGACCGAGATCGCGCCGCTCGCGACCGTGCTGCGGCCGGAGGACCAGCTGCGCAAGGCGGGCTCGGCCGGCAAGCCGGTGCTCAATGTCGAAACGCGTGTGGTCAACACGACGATGGAGGACGTCAAGGTTGGCGAGGTCGGCGAAATCGTGCACCGCTCGCCGCATCTGCTCTCCGGCTATTATAAGGACCCTGAAAAGACCGCGGCGGCCTTCACGGGCGGCTGGTTTCACTCCGGCGATCTCGCCACCGTCGATGACGAGGGCCACATCACCGTGGTCGATCGCGTCAAGGACATGATCAAGACCGGCGGCGAGAATGTCGCCAGCCGCGAGGTCGAGGAGATGGTTTATCGCATCCCAGAGGTCTCCGAGGTCGCCGTGGTCGGCCTGCCCGATCCGCGCTGGATCGAGGCGGTGACCGCGATCGTCGTCGTGAAGAGCGGCGAGAAGCTCGACGAGGAAGCTGTCATCAAGCACTGCGCCGGCCAGATGGCGCATTTCAAGGTGCCCAAGCGCGTCATCTTCGTGGATGCCTTGCCGAAGAACCCCAGCGGCAAGCTGCTCAAGCGCGAGCTGCGCCAACGCTTTGTCGGCGGCGAGACGCTGGACAAGGCGGTACAGAAGAGCTTTGGCACCTGAGAGGGAGCGCTTCCCATGAAAGCATGGCAGGTCGCGCGCGACTGGTCGATCGAGGGGATGGAACTGGCCGATCTGCCGGAGCCCGCGCCCGGACCGGGCCAGGTCGCGGTGCGGATGAAGGCGGCAGCGCTCAACTACCGCGATCTGCTTACGATCAGCGGCAAGGGCGGCGTCACCCGATTGCCGCTGATCCCGTTCTCGGACGGTGCGGGCGAGGTGGTCGCAATCGGCGAAGGCGTCACCCGCGTTGTGACAGGCGATCGCGTCTGTCCGATGTTCTTCCAGTCCTGGATCGACGGACAGGTTTCGGCGGCCAGCCGCCGTTACGCGCTCGGCGGCACGCGGCCCGGCGTGCTGCAGGAGGTGATGGTGCTCGATGCCGAGGGTGTCAGCCGCATGCCCTCCCATCTGTCGTTCCGGGAGGCCGCGACGCTGCCCTGCGCCGGGCTCACCGCCTGGCGTGCATTGTTCGAAGAAGCGCATGTCAAGCCTGGCGATACCGTGCTGGTGCAGGGCACCGGCGGCGTCTCGATCTTCGCGCTGCAGTTCGCGAAGCTCGCCGGCGCCAGCGTGATCGTGACGTCGTCGAGCGACGAGAAGCTCGAACGCGCCAGGGCGCTCGGTGCCGACCACACCATCAACTATCTTTCAGTGCCGGAATGGGGCAAGGCCGCGGCGGAATGGACCCGCGGAGGGGTCGATCACGTCGTCGAAGTCGGCGGCAAAGACACCTTCGCGCAATCGCTCGAGGCCGTGCGCGTCGGTGGCACGATCCTGGTGATCGGCGTGCTCACGGGCTTCTCGCAGCAGATCGCGATACCGAGCCTGTTCGCCAAGAACCTGCACGTCATCGGCCTCTCGGTCGGAAGCCGCCGGATGTTCGAGGGGATGACGGCCGCAATCAAACGCAACGGCATGAAGCCGGTGATCGACCACGTGTGCAGTTTCGATGCCGTGCCCGACGCGTTGCGCCTGATGCAGCAGGGTGGTCATTTCGGAAAGATCGTGGTGGAGTTTCCCTAAACGGTAATCGATGACGGTGGCGGCGAAAGCTCGTTCGCAATGTCATCCTGCGATCTTCCCACGGAGCTCCGGTCATGCCTCTCTGGACCTGCGAAACCTGCGGCGCGCAATTCCCGAATGTTGCAAATCCGCCCGCCTCCTGCGTAATCTGCGAGGACGAGCGGCAGTTCGTGAACTGGAAAGGGCAGACCTTCCTCACGCGCGAGGAGCTCGCGCGGGGACACCGGCTGGTGCGACGCGACGATCTCGGCCTCACCGGAATCGGCCTGGAGCCGAGCTTCGCCATCGGGCAGCGCGCACTGCTGGTGCCTCAAGGCGACGGCTGCGTGATGTGGGATTGCATTCCGCTCGCAACCGACGACGCCATCCCATACGTCGCAGCGCTCGGCGGCCTGAAGGCGATCGCGATCTCGCATCCGCACTACTACGGCGCGGCCGCCGACTGGAGTGACGCCTTTGGCGGCGTGCCGGTCTATCTGCATGCCGACGATCGCGCCTTCGTCACGCGGCCGCATCCTTCCATCGTGCACTGGACCGGTGAGAGCCTCCGCATCTCCGACGATGTACTGCTGCTGCGCACCGGCGGTCATTTCGCCGGCGCCACCATGCTGCACTCGGCGCGCAGTGCGGATGGCAGGGGCGCGCTGCTCACCGGCGACATTGCACAGGTGACGATGGACCGCCGCTTCGTCAGCTTCATGTATTCCTACCCCAACTACATGCCGCTCAATGCAGCCGCGGTGCGGCGGATCGCGGCCGCCGTCGAGCCGCTCGCCTTCGACCGCATCTATGGCGCCTGGTGGGGCCGCAACATCGCTGGCGGCGCCAAGGCCGCATTTGCGGTGTCGGTGGAGCGCTATCTGGCGGCCATCGCGTGAACGGGCCGGCGTTCGGATTTATCTTGCTGGCTGATTATAACTGTACTAAAAGTACAATTATTGAGCGTGGCGCAACGGCGCGTCCGCGGGGCCCGGCATGATCGATGCATTGCCGCGTCAGCGGCGTATTCTTTGGCTGCGGGCGGAGTTCGGTTCATGGCGGCGCACTACGAGATCTTCGAGGCTGGCGACGTCACCCTCCAGGCAGGGACCGCGTTCCCCTCGATGAAGCTCGCCTACAAGACCTACGGCACGCTGAGCCCGGCCAAAGACAATGTCATCCTCTATCCGACCTCGTTCAGTGCGCAGCACACCGATATCGAATGGCTGATCGGTCCGGACGGCGTGCTCGACCCCACGCGCTACTTCATCGTCATCCCGAACCTGTTCGGCAACGGCCTGTCGTCTTCGCCGTCGAATACCGCGGCGCGGTTTCCCGAGGTGAGTTATCACGATGCCATCGCGGTCCAGCACCGGCTCCTTACCGAGCGCTTCGGCATCACGAAGCTTGCTCTCGTCTATGGCTGGTCGATGGGCGGCATGCAGGCCTATCACTGGGCGGCGCTGCACCCCGATATGGTCGAGCGGGCAGCCGTGGTGTGCGGCAGCGCGCGTTGCGCGCCCTACAATTACGTCTTCCTGGAGAGCGTGAAGGCTGCGCTCACCGCCGATCCCGCCTTCCGCGACGGCCGCTTCGTGGAGAAGCCCGTCGCCGGCTATCGTGCCATGGGGCGGGTCTATGCCGGCTGGGCGATGTCGCACGGCTTCTATCGCGACGAACTCTGGCGCGAGGCCGGCTTCACCTCGCTGGAGGATTATCTCGTCCATGTCTGGGACGCGACATTCGCCCGCCGCGACGCCAATGACCTGCTGGCGCAGATCGGCATCTGGCAGAATGGCGACATCAGCCGCTGTGCGACCTTCGCCGGCGATTTCGATCGCGCGCTGGCAGCGATCAAGGCGCACATGCTGCTGATGCCGGGCGCGACCGACCGCTATTTCGACGTCCGCGACAACGAGGACGAGCTCGTCCGGCTGACTGGCGCGAGATCGGCGGTGCTGCATCCGATTCCGTCGCTGCATGGCCATCGCGCCGGCAACCCCATTGGCAATCCGCGCGACCAGGCATTTCTCAAGGCCGAGGTCGCGGCGCTTCTCGGCAAGTAAGGCAGGCATCGATCATGACCGACGCGACCGCTTCAGAGTCCGGCCACCGCCTGAAGCCGCTGACGCCGGCGATGCTGCGCGAGCTATCGGTCCGCTCCGATCTCAGGGGCGCAGCGCAGAGCCTCGGCCATTATGGCGTGATCGTCCTGATGGGGGTGCTGATCTGGAAGCTTTCGTCGACATGGGGCGTGCTCTGGGCGCTGCCGTTGATGGCGGTGCAGGGCTATGTCGTCGCCTTCCTGTTCATGGCGGTGCACGAGACCGCGCACAAGACGGCGTTCAGGAGCCGAAGCCTCAACCTCGTCGTCGGTTATCTCTCGGCCTTCCTCATCGGATTGCCTTACGAATATTACTGCCTGTTTCACTGGGACCATCACCGCTACACCCAGGATCCGGACAAGGATCCCGAACTGATCGTCGGGGTGAAGCCGGCATCCGACACGCAGCTCGCGATCGCCTATAGCGGTGTGCTCCAGGTCGCCGGCCGCCTCCGGCTGATGCTCGGCCATGCGATCACCGGAGAGGTCACCGTGCCCTGGATCCCCGAAAACAAGCGCGCGGTCATCGTGAGGGAGGCGCGTGTCTATGTCGCGCTCTACGTGCTGCTGCTCGCGCTCTCGCTGTGGTGCTCCTCGGCCTTGCTGCTCTGGGTCTGGGTCGTTCCGCTCGTCATCGGGCAGGTCTTCCTGCGGCCCTATCTCTATGCCGAGCATACCGGCTGCGAGCGCACCCGCAGCGCTTTCCAGAATACCCGGACCACCTACACCGGGGCGGTGGTCAAATGGTTTGCGTGGAACATGCCCTACCATGTCGAGCATCACGCCTATCCCTCGATCCCGTTTCACGCGCTGCCGAAGCTGAACGAGATCGTGGACGGCGAGATCGTCCATCGCGGCCGCGGTTACATCAGGACGACGCGTGAGACCTGGGCCTGGTTTCGCCGGCAGCGGCGGGCGGGCTAGTCGGGCGCACGCATTTGCCAGCTTCCGATAGAGAGCTTCACGACGCGTTCATTGCAATTGCGCATGGCGCGGAATATTCCGCTACCGTTGCGTCGAGCTTCACGAAAACACCATGAGAATCAATCGCTTGAAGCCCGCAAAAACGTGCCTAACGTTTCCTTCCGGATCTGGAAAGTTTTAGCCGTCTTGTATTCATGACCAGGCGAGGGCGCTGCCCTAGGTTGACGACATCAACGCCGCCGACGTGTGGAGAGATGGGTGATGAGTTCGACGAGAGGCCGTCTACTGGTGGTCGACGACGATCTGGTGCAACGCGTTTTGATCGGCAAGATCGGGGCGAAGCTCGGCTACGAGACGGTGGTTGCTTCCTCCTACGAGGCCGCAACCGAGCTGCTCGGCCGCGAAGCCTTCGAAATCATGGCGCTCGATCTGTCGCTCGGCGAGAGGGACGGAGTGGAGCTGCTGCGCTTCGTCGCGGAAGCCGGCTTGCGCGCCATGTCGATCGTGATCATCAGCGGCTGCGATGATCGCGTCATGAAGGCCACGCGACGGGTCGCAAACGGGCTGAAGCTGTCGGTTGGTGGATGCCTGACGAAGCCGCTCGATCTGAACCGCCTGCGCAGCGCACTGGAATTGCCGCACCGTGCGCCGCCGGCCCCGACGTCCGCCTCGCCGCAGGTCCGGATTACGCCGGAGAGGATTTTGCGAGGCCTCGCGGACGGCGAATTCTTCGCCGAGTTTCAGCCGAAGATCGCGCTTCAGACCGGCAGGGTCGTCGGCGCCGAAGCACTGGCGCGCTGGCGCACGGCCGAATTCGGAATGGTCTCGCCGATGGTCTTCATTCCGATCGCCGAGGTGGCCGGTCTGATGCGGGAGTTGACCGATTGCATCCTGTCGTCGGCGATGTCGCAGGGCCGCAAGCTGATCGAGCGCAATCCCGGTTTCACCGTCGCGGTCAACATCTCGGGCTCGCTGATGTCGGATCTGGCCCTGCCCGAGCGGATCGAGGAGATCCTGCGGCGCGAAAACGTCCCCCCGTCATCGCTGACGGTGGAGATCACCGAGACCTCGGCGATGGCCGACGTCGACCGCGCCAACGACATCCTGGTGCGGTTGCGGATCAAGAGGATCGGCACGGCCATCGACGATTTCGGCACCGGTTATTCGTCGCTGGCGGCCTTGGCGCGGCTTCCGTTCAGCGAATTGAAGATTGACCAGTCCTTCATCAAGGGCTGCGAATCCGACGACGACATGATGAAGATCGTCGATGCCTCCGTGGCGCTCGCGAAGGCGTTCAACATGAAAGTGGTGGCCGAAGGCGTCGAGAGCCCGGAGGCGCTCGAGATCGTCCGTCGGATCGGCTGTGACGTCGCACAGGGCTTCCTGTTTGCGCCCTCGCTGCGGCGCTCGCGGGCGGAACGATGGATCGCGGAACGCAATGCTCTCGCGGACGACCGGGCCGCATCCGCGACGCCGACGGCTCTCGCGAGCTGAAACGGCGAGCCCCGGTCGCGGAACGACCGGGGCTGCGTCAACCGATGCAGGCGGGCTCAGTAGATCCCGTAGGCGCAGACATTCACGACGCGCACGCGCAGGCCGTGGCGGGTCCGGACGAGGCGCTCCTGGTAGCAGTTGCTGACGCCGGTGTTGAGGTAGATGCCACCGCCGTAGCCCCAGCCGTGACCCCAGTGATGATGAGGATAGAAGCCGCCGGCCGACGCCGCGGTGGGCGCGAGAGCGGCGACGCCGAGCGAGCCGGCAGCGATCAGACCAAGAGCAAGCTTACGAAACATTTTCATTCTCCAGTGTGGCGCTAAGGCCGTTGTTGTGTCCCTGCATCTCGGTCGGGCCGAAACGCGAATGCGTTCACACGGCAAGGGGAGAATCGTGTTTCAGGACTGTTTCGTGGGCGTCGGCGAAATATGCCGGCGTCATGTTTTTCGCGCCGCGCGATATCGCGCAGCCATCACCTCCGTCATCTCGGCCATCTTGTCGCGGAGATCGACGGGCTCCAGCACCTCGACCTCGGAGCCGAGCCGCAGCAATTCGGACGCGGCGTGCCAGGACGTCTTGCCGACAGGCACGCGCGCAATGCGCCAGCCGTCCACGTCCGTCGTCTCCTCGAACTGCGTGCGCGCCTTGACGTAAGGCTGGCTCAGCGCGTCCAGAAGTTTGACGCCGAACGGCGACAGCCTGACGATCGCGATATTGGGGTGCATCTCCGCTTCGAGGCGGAGCGTCGCGGCCTGCCAATAGCCGGCGAGATCGAAATCGGCGGGACGATCGAAGCGGTCGTCGAGCGCGGTGCAGTCGAGCACGCGCGCGATGCGGTACGTGCGCACGCTGGTGTCGACTTGTCCGGCCAGATACCAGCTGCCGCCCTTCAGCACGAGGCCGAGCGGCGCGAGGCGACGCTGCTTCTCCGCGCGCCAGCTCTGATAGCGGATCTTGATCAGCGTCCCGCGCAGTACGGCGCCCGCAATCGTGCGTAAATGCTTCGGCTCTTCGGCCTCGCCGAACCAGCCCGGCGCGTCCAGATGAAAGCGTTCCTGCATCCCCCTGGCATCCTGGCGCAGGTGGACGGGCAGCGCCGCCATCAGCTTGTTCTGCGCGGCGATCATTGCCGCATCCAGCCCGAGCGCCGCCGCCGGGCCCGGCAAGCCCGCCAGGAACAGCGTCTCGGCCTCGCTCGGCGACAGGCCGTTCAGCCGCACGCGATAGCCGTCGAGCAGCCGATAGCCGCCCTCCGCGCCACGGTCGGCGTAAACGGGAACGCCGGACGCGGCGAGCGCGTCGATATCGCGATAGATCGTCCGGACCGAGACCTCGCAGGCCTCCGCGAGCTCAGGCGCGGTGACCTGCCCTCTGGCCTGGAGGGTGGTGAGGATCGACAACATCCGGCTCGCGCGCATGATTGTTTAAACCATACCTGACACAGGATGTCAGGTATGGCCCGCTACAAGCTGCGCCATCGCCAGCAGGCCAGATAGGATCCGCCATGACCGATTCGAACCGCGTTACCTTGTATTACTCGCCGCAAAGCCGCGCCACGGGCACGCGGGTGCTGCTGGAGGAGCTGGGCGCGCCCTACGATCTGCATGTCCTCAACATGAAGGCCGGCGAGCAGCGTCAGCCGGCTTATCTCGCCATCAATCCGCTCGGCAAGGTCCCGGCGATCAGCCACGGCGGTGCCCTGGTGACCGAGCAGGTAGCGATCGCCATCTATCTCGCCGACCTCTTCCCGCAGGCAGGTTTGACGCCCGCACTGAACGATTCCTTGCGCGGGCCCTATCTGCGCTGGATCGCCTATTACGGCTCATCCTTCGAGCCGGCGCTGATCGACAGGTTCATGCAGCGCGAGCCGGCGCCGATCACGCAGTCACCCTATGCCGACTACGACACCATGCTCGGCGCGCTGGAAGCGCAGCTGTCGAGGGGGCCGTATCTGCTCGGCGAGCGGATGACGGCCGCGGATGTGCTGTGGGGGGTGGCGTTCAACTGGACCATGATGTTCGGCATCGTGCCGAAGAAGGACGTGTTCGTTCGCTATGCCGAGCGCATGACCGCGCGGCCGGCATTCCAGCGCATCAATGCGGCGGACGAGGAGATGGCGGCGCAGCATGCCGCGGCTATTGGTGGTTGAATGATCCAGGGCTGCAGATGACGAAGCCGATGCACACGACCAACTGCTTCCATACCTTCATCCGGGTTGCCGAAGACTGTCCCGCGCGGGTTGGGGAGCAGCCGCCGCTGCGCGCGGGAAAGCCGACGGTCGCGTGCCTGCAATATGCTATGATCGCGAAGTCGCCCTACAAATACACCTCCGATGACGTGATCTTCGCGACGTCTGCGCCGGGACGCGAGCTCGATGCGAAGGCGACGAAGGCGGAGAAGCATGCGGCGCGTGAAGCGTTCTTCTCCCGGGGGCAGGCGTGCATGAGGGCGTCAAGCCTCGGCAAGCGCTTCGGCTGGGGCGTTCATGCCGATGGCGAGGGACGGATCGCGATCTACGCCGTCGAAAGCAAGCGTTACCAGGCGTTCTTGCGCGATCCCAAGCTCACGCAGGTGCGCGCGATGCGGTCGAAGCGGGGGTGATCAAAACCGCGGCGCTCGCTTCTCCGCGAACGCCTTGATGCCTTCCTTGATCTCGTCGCCGCGCATGCTGTCGCGGTGACGCTGGTCGGCGGCGGCTACATCGAGCTCGCCGCGGGCGAATTCGTTGATGGCGCGCTTCATTCCGCGCATCGCCTGGGGCGCGTTTCCGGCGAGGATGTTGGCGAGCCTGTCGACTTCCTCGTCGAGCGCCTCCTCGGGCACCATCGCGGTGAGATAACCGATGCGCAGCATCTCCGGCGCGCTGATCCTCTGCGCCGTCAGGAACAACTTCTTCGCATTGTCGACGCCGAGCCGGGACACGTAGCGCTTGATGCCGCTCCTGTAATAATGCAGCCCGAGCCGCGCCGCCGGCATGAACATCTCGGCGGTGTCGATGCCGATGCGGAAATCGCAGGCGAGTGCAAGATCGGTCGAGCCGCCATAGACGCCGCCGTTGAGCCGGCAGATCGTCGGCACGCCCAAATCCTCAAGACGGTTGACGACCACCTCGAAGGCGGAGCCCACGCTCGGTTGCGCGTTTGCGCTCACCGCGCGCTCGGCGACCGAATTGAGGTCGTAGCCGGCGGAGAAGGCGCGGCCGGTACCGGTCAGCACCAGCACGCGAATCGCAGGATCGGCCTCGACCTGGTCGAACAGCTTGACAAGCTCTACCAGATCCTCGGCTTGCAGGCGGTTGAGATGCTTGGGCCGGTTGAGGCGAATGGTGGCGCGTGCGCCGTCGCGTTCGAGCACGGGGCCGGTGGCAGCGTCGGTGATGTCCGACATTCTCGTCTCCTTTTACCTGTTTTCGAGTGCGCGCCGTTTCGCCTCGGCGTCGATGGTCTCGGCGAGATCGGGATGCCGTGCCATCAGCACGCGGAAGTCGACGAGGTCGAGCACCAGAAGCCGCGACACTTTCGTGGTCGAGACATTGGCGCCGCGCATGTTGTTGCCAAGCAGCGCCATCTCGCCGAAGAAGGAGCCTTCGCCGAGTTGCACCTTCTTGCCGGGCAGGTCGACCTCGACCTCGCCGGCGGCTATGAAATACATGCAGTCGCCCGGCGCGCCCTTGCGGATGACCAAAGTGCGCGGCGGCAGCTCCATTGTCCGCAGCATGTGGGTGACGTCGGCAATCGCTGAGGGCCCGAGGGCCGCGAAGAACGGCACCTTGCTGACAGCCTCCCAGGTCTTGAGGAAATTGTCGCGCCGCGTCTCGGCGGCAAATCCTGTCGCCAGGATACCGGTCCAGAGGCCGAACACGCCGAGGCCGGAGATCATCACCGCCGCCGCCACCAAGCGCCCGAGCGGCGTGACCGGCACGGCGTCGCCATAGCCTGTCGTCGTGAGCGTGACGACGGCCCACCACAGCGCGGCCGGCACGCTGCCGAAGGTCTGCGGCTGCACGTCCCGCTCCAGGAAATATTCGGCGACGGAGGCGAGGAAGACCACCATCAGGAAGATCACGAGCACGCTGAGCAGCGGGCCCGATTCGAGCACCAGCACGCGGCGAAGCTGCCGCAGGCCGGGGATGCCCGGCACCACCTTCAGCACCCAGAGCACGCTGAGCAGCCAGGCCGTCCTGGGCTCGGCGCCAAGGAGAAGCGCGACCGGCACGGCCAGCGCCCCGATCGCATCGACCAGCCCGGCCGAGGAGGACACATAGAGCGACAGCCGTCCTTGCCGCGCCATATGGCGCAGCCGGACCAGCCATTCGAACACGAAATAGGCGAGGCAGGTCCAGAGCAGGCCGCTGACCCAATTGTGCGCATCGTCGGCCCGCTTGTCTGTCAGCAGCACCATACTGAGCACGCCGCCGGTCACCGCGACGTAGGCCGCCTTGGTCATGTTGCGGCCGGCCGTGGCGGCCGTGAACTGGGCCAGAGCGGTGGTCAGCGGCTTGGACATGCGGGCAGGCGGCTCGGTATCGGGACTTGTCTTACGAGGTCCCGGCTGGGACGGCGGCGCCAAAGTGCCTGCCTGTGCGGAGGCCGTCAACGAGGGGTAGGCTTTATCTGCGCCGCAGCGGGCGGCCGACCGGCTTGCCGTCAGGCGCTCTGGGCGGTCTTCACCACCACGACATTGCTGTCGTCGTGCTGGGCAGGGCCGGCCTCGCGCACCGTCTTCTCGGTTTCGCCGGCATGGCGCTTCAGATAGTCGCGGCGCATGCCGATCTCGTCGCGGACGAATTCATAGCCGAGCTTGAAGGTGTCGAGCCCATCGGTACTTATCGTGCCGTCCCTCAGGCCGATGACGGCGCCGCGCAGGATGCCCTCCAGCTCGTCCTGCAGACATTCGAGCTGGTCCAGGGAGTGGGCGTGCTCGATCCGCTCGCCGACGTCGAGGATGGCGGTGGAAAGCTCGCTGGCCTTCTCCGGCGCGATGCGGGTGATCTTGGCGTAGATCGCCGCGAAGATCGAGCCGATGACGCTGAGCGCGGCGGCGCCCAGATACATCAGGTCGCTGTACTTATCCATGAACGACTTGGTGTCGTCGTTGATGTAGTCGGCCGCCCCCTGGTGCGCCATCACGAAGGCGTCCTTTTCGGTCGAGGCCGGTTCAATTCTGCTGGCAAAGCCGTTGTCGAGCCCGAGCGCGGATTTGTTTTCGTAGATCGTGCGCGCCAGTTCGCCAGCTGTGGAGGCCGCCATCCTGGATTGCGCGACCAGCAGCCATTCGAGCCCGACCGTGTCGAGGTCGTCGTCGGGAATCTGGGGCGAGGTCGACAGCGTGCCTGCCGTCAGCGTCTCGCTGGAAATGCCGGGAAGCCTGCGCGCCAGCGCCTTGGCCTCGTCGATGGCGTTGAGCGTGAAGCCGCCGCGCTTGGCGACCTGTTCATAGGCCTTGTCGCGCACGGCCCTGGATGTATGGACGATGGCGATCACCGCGCCAAAGCCGTTTGACGGGGCAAACAGCTTGTCGAGCGTCATGCCCTGCGGCGCCATCTGGATCTTCGCGGCGTCGGGACCGTCGGGGATGTCGAGAATGCTGCGGACGAAAGCGAGCGAGGCTTCGCTCTCTGCGACAACGGCAATCTTCTTTTTCTTCAGCTCGGCGATCGACTTGATCTTCTTGTTGCCGGGACCGAGCAGAAGCACGAGATCGTGCTCTAGAATTGCGAGCGTGCGCGCCCGCAGCGGCACCTTGGCGTCCGTGCGCAGCACGGCGAGATCTGCCTGCTTGCGGTCGAATTGCGCGAGCGCCTTGGCGTTGTCAGGGTTATTGACGACCTTGATCCGGAAGCGCGAGGCGTTGGCCTTCAGCACGGCAGCGAGCTTGGCCGCGAACAGCGCCTCGTCGCTGTTGGGGGCGCCGACGGCAAAGGTCAGCGTCTCCGAATTGTGCAGCAAGGCGCGGCCGCCCCAGACGGTAGCGAGCGACAGCAGCAGGGTCAGCACGACGTAGAGGAGGACCTGTTGCTGATTGGTCTTGATAACCTTGGGGCGCCGCGGCGGCTCGATCGGAGATGCGGTGGGGCCGTCAGTACTCATGGTCAGTACTCATGGCTGCACTCTGGCCTTATTCATGGGTGACGGGCGGCTCGCGGACGTGATCGCGGCGGGTGCCCTGCAATTCCTAAGCTCTGAAAAAGAACGATATTCTGTGCCGGCAATGATAGCGCGCCAGGTCCGGAAAGCAAATTTCGAGCCGAGGGTAACCTTACTCGTCGCGGCCTCGGCGAAAGGGCATCCTATCACCGGTTAGCCACACTTGGCGATTTTCCGGTTCCCCCCGGCTGCATTCCGACACGGGAGATGTCATAAATCAGAGGTCCCGGCGATTTGACCGGTCCAAGAAGAAGTTGCGCTGAACGCTCCAATTTTTCTTGCTAGCTCAATGAGGGCGTCGGCCTTGTCGTTTCCACCCATGTCATCGGCGGTTCCGGTCGAAGCGCTCATTGGCTGGATGTTGCTGCTCACCTTCAAGCACATCATCGCCGATTTCGTCCTTCAGACCGCCTGGATGGCGCACGGCAAGGACCAGAAGCACGGCTGGGCCCTGCCGCTTCTGGTGCATTGCCTGATTCACCTTGCGGTTGCGCTGCCGCTTATTCTGATCGTGGCGCCGAAATTCTGGTTCGTGGCCTTCATCGACTTCGTGATCCACATCACGATCGACCGCGCCAAGGGGCTGGTCTCGGCTAATTTTGGGGTCGACCTTTCGCATCCCTGGTTCTGGACCCTGATCGGCGTCGACCAGGCGCTGCATCATCTCACCGGCTTCGGCTTGTCCATCTTCATGGCGGCGAACTGACGGGGGTGGCCTCGGGCGACGGTCGGGCCTGCATGGTTCGAGACGGCGCTGCGCGCCTCCTCACCATGAGGGATAGAGTCTGTCAGCAGATCCAGACCTCACCCTGAGGAGCCCGCCAAAGGCGGGCGTCTCGAGGGATTACCGCAACCGCAGTCCCGGCCGGCGCCTCTGATTCGCGGCGCGCGCGCAAGCACACCGGGTGACTACCGGGCAGGGTGGTTAACCTTTCATTAGAGAATTGCACTGCATCTTCGGCGTCGAGGGAGAACTGCAATGTTTTCAAGCCGCGACGCCATTGAAAGCGATTTCTGCCCGGTTCAGGACGAACTCCTTGGCGCGATGTATCGCGCCAGCGAGAGCGGCCTGCCGAGGTTGGTTGAGAGTGTTTCTCCAGACGCACGCGCGAAGCTGGCGCTGTTCTGCTATCGCCGCAGCCATTTGCATTCGCTGGCGGTCGCGATCGCGGGCAGCTGTAACGAGCGCGACCTGATCGAGAACGGCGGCCGCGTCGGCTCGACGCTCTATGCGCTGTCGCGCGAAGGCACGCTGAAATCCTCGCCGTCGCTGTCGGGCGGGCGCAAGCCGATCACGCTGTCGACCAAGCCGCTCTCGGTGCTCGCACCGCTGGACGACGAGATCGACGACGACATCAGCGAAGCCGTTCCGGCCTAACTTGCTTCGATCGCCGGAAGCCTGAACTTCCGCCGCGCCATCGTGCATTCGGCGTCGCCCGGCATGCAGGTGCGGCACACCTCCGGCCGCACCGCGTAGATGCCGCATGCGGTCGCTTTTCCAATATCCCCCTGCAAGGCCGAGCAGCGATCGCCCTCGCAACGCATACCGGATTGGCGGTCGTTGACCAGCGCTTCCGGAATCGCGGCGAGCTCTTCGTCGCTCTCGATCGAGAAGCGCGGCCAGTTCGCCGAATAGCCGCAGCAAGCGCCGCAACTCTGGCAAAGGCTCGACAGATCGATGGGGGAGCTCTCTTCCATCCTCGTCACGTATCCCTCAGGTGTCTTTGGGCGGGCCCCAGACCAGGCTCTGCCGCCATTTCGCACGCAACACGTCGCGCCGTTCCGGATATCTCTCGTCGAGATAGCTGGCATCGACCACTCGGTCGGTGCGGAAGCTGCGGAAGTCGCCGCGTAGCTCGCACCAGGCCGCCAGCAGCCGCACGGCCTCGAGATAGCCGACCGAGATCGGCCAGATCATGCGCTCGCTGGCGCGGCCCTGCTCGTCGCGATAGCGCAGCATGATCTTCTTGCCTTCGTGGATCTGGGTGCGCGTGCGTACCATGTCCAGGCGGTCCGGCTCCCTGTTCCAGCTCGGCCGCGCCCGGCTCGCCGGCTCCAGCACGAAGGGACGCAGGCGCTCGGGCACGGTGTCGGCGATCTTGGCCATCAGATCCTCGGCCGCGCGTGCCAGTGCCGAATCGGCATGGCCGGCGACCCATTGTGCGCCCAGCACCGCGGCCTCGATCTCGTCGGGCGTCAGCATCAGCGGCGGCAGGTCGAAACCCTTCTCCAGAATGTAACCCATGCCGGCTTCACCGCGGATCGGCACGCGCTGGCCGATCAGCGTCGCGATGTCGCGATAGATCGTGCGCTTCGAGGTCTCGAGCTCGGCCGCGATGGCGTCCGCCGTCAGCGGCTTACGCGTGCGCCTCAGCACCTGGATGATCTGAAACAGCCGGTCGGCGCGTCTCATGACGGGTCTCTCGTTGGTGTTCTTTTCAGAAAGCGGCGCACGGCTGCTGACAGGATGTTGGCAGCAGGGGGGTTCTATACCGGGACAACACATCGACTGAAGGGGATTTGTCCATGATCATTCCGACCCATTTCGGCCCGGCCATTCCGATGCTGCGGGCACAGGCATGGTCCGCATCGGCGTTCGGCCGCCTCGTTTCACTCGATCTCATGGCCGTCGACCTCCGGTTTGCGCTCGCAAGCGTGGTGGCACGCTCGCTGATCCAGGCTGCGGACGCGCTGGCCCGCCATGTGATGAGCCGTGCCTGGCGGGGGGCCCGTTTCGCAGAAGATATCACGGCTGCTGCCACCATGGTGGCAGCAGCTCGTCACTAGGTTCCGTCAACTGGTTCAGGAGAAGCTTCATGATCACGCTCTACGGATTTGGCACCGGCTTCGGCCTGCCGGAAATCAGCCCCTTCGTCACCAAGACGGAAGTGCAGCTCAAGATGGCGGGATTGCCCTATCGGAAGGAGCGGGCGATGCCGCCGGCCTCGCCCAAGGGGCAGTTGCCGTTCATCGACGACGGTGGTGAGGCGGTGGCCGATTCCACCTTCATCCGCGCCCATATCGAGCGCCGCTACGGCTTCGATTTCGACGCCGGCTTCTCTGTGCAGGAGCGGGCGCAGGCTTGGGCGTTCG
This sequence comes from Bradyrhizobium sp. MOS003, assembly GCF_003020125.1. Taxonomy (GTDB): domain Bacteria; phylum Pseudomonadota; class Alphaproteobacteria; order Rhizobiales; family Xanthobacteraceae; genus Bradyrhizobium. The sequence goes on from NZ_PYFW01000001.1 coordinate 1,096,837, forward strand.
AACGCATGATCGAGCACCACGTCTATTGGGGGCTGGTCGGCGCGCGCTGGGTCGATCCGGTCAATTTCGCCAAGGGGCCTGCGCATTTCTTCGACGGCGCACCGGAGCACAATCGCGAGAAGCTGCGCGAGGATGCGCAATTCCGCGTCGCCGAGAACTATCTGCTCTCGGGGCTCGGCCGCCACGGGCCCGATGACGACGTCGCCCTCGCCGTGCGCTCGTTGTTCGCGCTCTCGGTGCAGCTCGGCGACAAGTCTTATCTAATGGGCAGCAAGCCCTGCGGCGTCGACGCCACCGCCTTCGGCATGCTCGCCGGCATCCTCTCGCCGTTTTTCGAATCGGCCCTGCGCGAGCGTGCCGAGGGCTTTCCGAACCTCACCGCCTATGTCGATCGCATGATGGGCAATTACTATCCGGAGTTCGCCTGGACCCCGCTGCGGCAGGCGGCTTAGCGCTGGTAAGACGGCCGCGCTCGGGCATGACGACCTGTTGTGACGTCGGCAACTCATCCCAAGCACAAAGCAAAAGAGCCGGCCCATCGGGCCGGCTCTCGTTGTCTCAGAACTGCTGCTGCGCTTACTTCACCAGCGAGTACTTGCCGTCCTTCACCGTCAGCAGGATGCGCGAGCGGTCGTCGAGGCCGTAGCGGTCCTTTTCGGTGAAGTTGTAGACGCCCTGGCTCGCCGCCAGCTCCTTCTCCGACAGCAGCGCCTGGCGGATCGCTTCGCGGAATTCCGGCGTGCCGGGCTTTGCGGTTTTCAGCGCCGCGGGAATGATGCGCTTGAGGATCTCGAATGCATCGTAGGAATGGCCGGCGAACTGGCTGCGGCTGTTCGGGCCGTATTTGGCTTCATAGGCCGAGTTGAGCGCCAGACCCGGCTTCTTGGTCAGCGCACTGTCCGGCTGGTCCTCGGGATCCATGACGGGACCGGAGGCCATAAGCACGCCCTCCGCCGCCTTGCCGGCGATGCGGATGAAATCCATGCTGGCGGCGCCGTGGGTCTGGTAGATCAGACCCTTGTAACCGCGTTCGCGCAGTTCGGTCTGCGGCAGCGCGGCCGCGGTGCCGGATGCGCCGACCAGGATCGCGTCGGGATTGGCGGCAACCAGCTTCAGCACCTGTCCGGTCACTGAGGTGTCGGGACGGGCGAAGCGCTCCTCGTCGACGATGGTCATGCCCATCGGCACGGCCTGTGCCTTCAAATCGTTGAACCAGAGGTCGCCATAGGAGTCGGAATAGCCGATGTAGCCGACCGTCTTCACGCCCTTGCTCTTCATGTGCTCGTACAGCACCTTGCCCACGATCGGGATCGGCTGCGGCATTGCCACCGACCACTTCATGCGTTCCGGCGTGATTGGGAACGGCGCCAGGCCGAAATGCGGAATGCCGGCTTCGTTGGCGACGTTGGAGACCGCGATCGTCGGCGGCGTCAGCGCCGAGCCCATGATGATGTCGGCCTTGGATTCGGTCACGAAGCGGCGCGCGTTGGTGGTCGCGGTGGTGGGATCGCCGCCGTCGTCGAGCACGATCACCTTCAGCGGCACGCCGCCGATTTCTTTCGGCACGAATTCCAGCGCGTTACGCTCGGGAATGCCGAGCGCTGCGCCGGGGCCGGTCGTGGTGGTGGTGATGCCGATGGTGACTTCGGCGGTCTGGGCAAACGCGGGCAGCGCCGGCAGGGCAAGCGCCGCCGCGGTGATGGCGGCGGTCAGGTAAAAGCGTTTCATTTATTCCTCCCTTTACGTGTTTCTTTGAAAGCAGAAATCGGGGGGTAATTCAGCCCCCTCTTTTGGTGATGCGGCGATTTAGCTCCGGACTAGCTCCCTGTGAACTTGGCTACCATTTCCGCCGGGAACGGTGCCGATTTCAGCTTGTCGGGGTTAACGGGATCGCGGCCGACCAGAACGCGGGTTTCGAAACCCTCGATCGCCAGCGCATCGCCCTTGTAGACGTTGTGCTTCACCTCGAAGCTCGAGCGCTTGATGCTCTCGATCTTGGTTTCGATGGTGATCCAGTCGCCATAGGTCGAGGGGATGTAGAACTTGGACCGTGTGTCGACCATGGGGATGCCCACCAGGCCGTATTTGCGGACCAGGTCCTGCTTGGAGAACCCGGCGACCTCGAACAGGGTCGAGGTCGAATCGTCGAACATCGCGAAATAGCGCGGGTAGTAGACGATATTGGCGGGGTCGCAATCGCCCCACTGGATCTGGACCTCGCGCCGGTTCACGAACATGTGTCGCGGACCTTATTTCGGCGCCATGCGCAGCGAGCCGTCGAGGCGCACCACTTCGCCGTTCAGGTACGAATTCTCGACCATGTGCAAAGCGAGCGCGGCGAATTCGTCGGCATGGCCGAGCCGGCGCGGGAAGGGGATCGCGGCGGCGAGCGAGTCCTGGGCTTCCTGCGGCAGGTTAGCCAGCAGTGGAGTCAAGAACAGGCCGGGTGCGATGGTCAGCACGCGGATGCCGAACTGTGCGAGCTCGCGCGCGATCGGCAGCGTCATGCCGACGATACCGCCCTTGGACGCGGAATAGGCGGATTGGCCGATCTGGCCGTCATAAGCGGCAACGGAGGCCGTGTTGATGATGACGCCGCGCTCGCCAGTCGCTTGCGGCTCCAGCTTGGACATCTCGGTGGCGGCGAGGCGCAACATGTTGAAGGTGCCGATCAGATTGACCTTGATCACCTTGTCGAAATCGGCGAGCGCCATCGGGCCGTCGCGGCCGACCACGCGCTTGGCAACGCCGATGCCGGCGCAATTGACCAGCACGCGCGCCGGGCCGTGGGCCTTGGCGGCCTGTGCGACCGCGGCTTCGGCGGAGGCGGCATCGGAGACGTCGCAGGTGATTGCGACGCCCTTGATCTCGGCGGCGACGGTCTCAGCGAGCTTGGCGTTGAGGTCGAACACCGCGACCTTGGCGCCCTGCGCCGCCAGCTTTCGCGCGGTGGCTGCGCCCAGTCCCGATGCACCGCCGGTGACGATGGCTGCCTGATCCTTCAACAACATGGCGTTCTCCTGGTGCGGTGATTTCTTACCCGACCGATATCACACGGTCCGATGGATTGGCAGCGTAGAGCTCCTCGATCAACTCGGTGCGGTGCTCGAGCACGGCACGCTGGTTGATCGAGCCCTTGTCGGTGACTTCGCCCTTGTCGATCGAGAGCGGCGCGTCCATCAGGATCGCGCGCGTGATCCGGGTCGAGGAGCCGGTGGCCGAAGAAAGGAAACGGGTCAGGCGCTCGCGAAAGGCTTCGCGGACCAGCCGGTCGCGCGTCGCGACGACGAGATCGTCGGTCGGCAACGTCGGGTTGATCAGCCGGCAGCCGTCGAGGTCGAGCACCACCAGCGCCGAGACCTCGTCACGGTTGATGCCGGCGATGACGACGTCGCGCACAAGCGGTGCGCAGGCAGCCGTGACGCGCGCGCGTAAGGGGCCGACGCTGACCCAGGTGCCGCTGGCAAGCTTGAAATCTTCGCCGACGCGGCCGTCGAAATCGAACCCGGCGTTGAAATCGTGGGGATCGGACGGCTTGAGCGCGTCGCCCATCTTGTAAAATCCTTCCTCGTCGAAGGATTTCGCGGTGATGTCGGGCTGGCGCCAATAGCCGGGCATGACGTTCGGCCCCTTGGCGCGCACTTCCAGCTTCCCGTTGTTCGGCACCAATTTGGCGTCATTGCCCGATACGGGCAGGCCGACATGGCCGGAGCGGCTGGTGCGTGGATTGACCGACATGAAGAACGGCGCGGTCTCGGTCGCGCCCAGGCCGGTCAGCATCGGCACCCGATAGCCTTTTTCCTTCACGGCGAGGTCGTCGAGGCTGTCCCAGATGAACGGCGACAGCGCGGCGCCCGAGAAGAACATCGCGTGCAGGCGGTCGAAGAATTTTGCGCGCAGGCCCTGGTCGTCGCGCAGATAGGGCAGCAGCGATTCATAGCCCTTGGGCACGTTGAAATAGACCGTCGGCGAAATCTCCTGGAGATTGCGCACGGTCTCCTCGATGCCGCCGGGCATCGGCTTGCCGGCGTCCAGATACATCGAGCCGCCGTTGTAAAGCGTCAGCCCGATATTGTGGTTGCCGCCGAAAGTGTGATTCCAGGGCAGCCAGTCGATGATGACGGGCGGCTCGTCCTTGAGGAAGGCCAGCGTCTCGCGCAGCATCACCTGGTTGGCGCAGATCATGCGCTGGGTGTTGATGACGGCCTTGGGGTTGCCGGTCGAGCCGGAGGTCAGCAGGAACTTTGCGATCGTGTCCGGGCCGATCCTGCCATGGACATCGTCGAGATCGCTGCGGATCGGCGTCGCCATGAGGTCGGCGAGCAAATTGACGTCGCGCCCCGGCACGTGGCCGTAGGATGCGGCGATCTCGGTGCCGAGCGAGACGTTGGCGGCGAGCGCATCGGCGAACTTGTCGGCATCCTCGGCGAAGACGAGGCCGGGCGTCAGCAGCTTCATCAGATAGGCCAGCTTGCCGTAGTCCTTCGACACCAGCGAATAGGCCGGCGACACCGGGCAGAACGGAATGCCGGCATAGAACGCGCCGAACGCGAGCAATGCGTGATCGATCGAATTGCCCGAGAGGATGACGACCGGCCGCTCCGCCGACAGGCCGCGCGCGATCAGGCCCGATGCGATGTGACGGCTTGCGACGAGCAACTCGGCATAGGTGATCTTGCGCCAGAACCGCCCGCCTTCGCGCTCGGCCATAAAGACGCGGTCCGGCGTCGTGGCGGCCCAATGATGCAGGCGGTCGGTGAGGCGCACGGGATAGTCGCCGAGCGGCTGTGTGGGCCTGAGGTAAATCGTGCCGTCGTCACGTCGCTCGATGTTGACGGCGGGATCGCCGAACGAGATGGGCCGCAGCGGGAAAGTGCTCGCGCCGCGCTCCATGCTGGAAGAGGACGGCTGCACGCTCATGACTTTGGCTTCACCTTTGCGGTCTTGTGTTCGAGGAATTCGCGGATCCTGCGCTTTGCCTCCTTGTCGCTCTGCGCGACGGTCGCCATCAGCGATTCCATCAGCAGGCCGGTCTGCGGATTGGCCTCCGCGATCATGGGCAGCGCCTGGAGCACGGCGAAGTTCGTCAGTGGCGCGTTGGAAGCGACTTTGGTTGCAAGCTCCATCGCCTTGCCGAGCCCGTTGCCGGCTTCCGTGACATATTGCGCGAAGCCGTAGGACGCGCCTTCGGTCGCGCTGTAGACGCGGCCCGTCAGCATCATGTCCATCATCCTAGCAACGCCGATCAATCGCGGCAGCCGCACCGAGCCGCCGCCGCCGACGAAGATGCCGCGCTGTCCTTCCGGAAGTGCAAAGTAGGTCGAGGGCTCGGCGACGCGGATATGCGCCGAGCAAGCAAGCTCCAGTCCGCCGCCGATCACGGCGCCCCTCAGCGCCGCGATCACGGGGACGCGGCTGTACTGGATGCGGTCGAACACCCGGTGCCACATCTGGGAATGCAGCAGGCCGCCGGTCGCGTCATGCTCGGTCAACTCGGACAGGTCGAGGCCCGAGGAGAAATGATCGCCGATGCCGTGGATGACCACTGCGCCGACATCCTCGGGCAGGGACGCAAAACACTCGCCGATTTCCAGGATGATGCCGTCGTTGAGCGCATTGCGCTTTGCCGGCCGGTTCAGACCCACGGTCAGAACCCGGTCCGCCCTCTCGATCCGGAGTAGCCCGGAGGCGCCCGCGTCAGCGGTCTCGGCGTTTCCCTGTGTCATTTGCGTCCTTGTTAGAATAGTTATGTTGTATAACGAATTCCGGGGGAGTCAAGGAGGGGCGGGACGATATCACCCCCCGGGGCAGGGGCTTTGACCCGGCGTCCAGAGGACTTGCAGGCATTTGAGGCGCTGCTATTGCCCCACCCTCCGTCGTTACGAGCGCAGCGAAGCAATCCAGAATGTTTCCGCGGACGGAACTCTGGATTGCTTCGCTGCGCGCAATGACGCGGTGAGGGCCTTCCTCACACCACCTGATGCACGTCGATCACGACGCGATCCGCATGCCGGGCGGCCGATCCGACGAAGATGCGCTCCATCAGCCAGCGATACTTCTCATGCCCGGTCTCGAATTTCGGCACGGTGCGGAAGTAGATCAGCTTGGGATCGACCGGCTCGCCGCGCTTGAGCTTCTGCAGCAACTCGACGGGGCCGAAGCGCATGCCCTTGTTCTCGACATAGACAATGGCGCCGTCGTCGGTTTCGAAGGCGTATTTGGCCTCAAGGTCGATCAGTTCGTTGGGGCGAATGGTCTGGAAGTCGGCGCCGAACGGCAGCACCTTGCCTGATATCGCGCCTGTCACTTCGCCGCCGATGATCGGGATGATGCGGCGAACGCCGATGCCGGTCTCGCCGGCGGTGACGACGTCGCCGATGCGCGCGGTGACGGTGAAGACGTATTTGGTCTCGAGCGTCGGTGTTGTCATCCCTTCACCTCTTCAATTCGCCATCATCCGCGTCGGCAGCCAGGTCGCCAGCAGCGGGAAGGCGATCAGGATCACGAGGCGGATCAGGTCCGTCACGACGAACGGAATCACGCCCTTGAAGATCGTGGAGAAGGAGACATCCTTCACCACGCTCTTGATGACGAAGACGTTCATGCCGACCGGCGGGTGGATCAGGCCGAGCTCGACGGTCATCACGATGATGACGCCGAACCAGATCGGGTCGAAACCGAGATGCGTGATCACGGGGAAGATGATCGGCACCGTGAGGATGATCATCGCCATGGCGTCCATCAGGCAGCCGAGCACGAGATACATCACCATGATCAGCGCGAGCACACCGTAGGGGCCAAGGCCGAGGCCGGTCAGGAACTCGGTCACTTTCTGCGGCGTCTGCGTCACCGTGAGGAAATAGCCGAAGATCAGCGCGCCGATCAGCACGGTGAAGACGGCGGCCGCGGTGCGCGTCGCCTGCAGCAGCGAGGCCAGGATCTTCTCGCGGTCGAGCCGGCCGGTCAGCACGCCGATGATAAACGCGCCGGCGGCGCCGACGCCGCCGGCTTCCGTCGGCGTGAAGCGCGGCAAATAGGGCAGGCCGTAGAGGCCGCCGATCACGAAGATGAACAGCAGCACCGGCGCCCAGATCTCCTTCAGGCCCGCAAAGCGCTCGCGCCACGGCGTCGCCTTGCCCTTGGGCAGGAAGTCGGGACGAAAATAGCCGATCAGGAAGATCGTGATCATGTACATGGACATCGCCAGGATGCCCGGGATGATGCCGGCGATGAAGAGCTTGCCGATGTCCTGCTCGGTGATGATGCCGTAGACCGCGAGCACGGTGGAGGGCGGCAGCATAGCGCCCAGCGTGCCGCCGGCCGCGATCACGCCGGTAGCGAACGATTGCGGATAGCCGAAGCGGCGCATCTCGGGATAGGCAACGGCGGAGAAGGTCGCGGCCGTCGCGACCGAGGAGCCGCAGATCGCGGCAAAGCCGCCGCAGGCGCCGACGGTGGCGATGCCGAGCCCGCCGCGCAAATGTCCGACGAAACCGTTGGCGGCACGAAAAAGCTCGCGGCTCATGCCGGAATTGGACACGAACGAGCCCATCAGCAGGAACATCGGGATGACGCCGAAAGTGTAGTCGGTCACCGTGCGCATCGAGGTCTGGCCGACCAGCTTCAGCGCAGCATTGCCGTTGACGAGATAGGCGAAGCCGGAGACGCCGACGAGGCCCATGGCCATGCCGACGGGCACGCGCAGCAGCATCAGGACGAACAGGGAAACGAAGCCGATTAAGGCGACGGCATCGGTGCTCATGATTACTCCGTCGCCTTTAATTTGGGATCGTGCATGTCTTCGGGATGGAAGATCAGGCGGTAGGTGCGGATCGCGATCAGCAGCACGGCCGCGGCATCGCCGATCCATGCGATCGCAAAGAACGGCCATGTCGGCATGTGCATGTCGAAGGTCTGGACATTGTCGTTGTAGGTGCCGCGCACCTTGTCGAACAGCGTCCAGGTCTGCACGGTCACGACGAACAGCAGCACCAGCGTGGCGAACACGTCGATCCAGCGCTGCTGGCGCGGCCCGACATTGCCCCAGACGAGGTCGACCGTGATGTGGGTGCCGCGATAGGAGGTCGCGGCGATCCCCCAGAAGATGAGGATGCCGAGCAGCAAGCGGCCGATGTCGAAGCTGTCGGGGATCGAGTAGTTCAGCGTGTTGCGCAGCAGCACCGACAGGAAGATGTCGAGCGCGACGATGCCGACGAAGCCGGCCGCGATCCATTCGATGGTGTCGATGACGCGGTCCATCCAGGAGCGCTTCATGGGGAAAGAATCCTTCCGACGGGTTTGCAATGTGTCCGCGATCGAGGTGCGCTCCCTCCCCCGCTTGCGGGGGAGGGCTGGGGGGAGAGGGTGTCTCCACAGCGGGACAATCCCCTAGAGGAGAAAGCCCTCACCCGGCGCGCGGGTCGATGCTTCGCATCGCCCGATCGCGCCGACCTCTCCCGCAAGCGGGAGAGGTGCAGCGAGTGCGTGGCCGCAGTTCGCCGTCACTCCGCCAGCGCGTTGTACTTCTTCAGCGAGGCCTTGAGCTCCGCCATCGCGGCATCGGGATCGGCGCCGGCCTTCTTGGCGCCCTCGGACCAGGTCTTGACCAGCGGCTCGGCGGCCTTCTTCCAGGCGGCGGTCTGCTCGGGCGTCAGCTTGTAGACCTCGTGGCCGGATTCCGCCTTCACCTTGTCGATGCCGGCATCCTCGAACTTGCCCCAGTGCTCGCCGACCACGCCGGCCATCTCGACCGAGCAATTCTTGTCGATCGCAGCCTTCTGCTTGTCGGACATCGCATTGTACTTGTCCTTGTTGATCACGAACACGAAGGTCGTGGTGTAGAGCGGCGCCTCCATGTCGTACTTGGTCACCTTGTCGATGCCGAAAAGCACCAGCGACCCCCAGGGGAAGGTGACGCCGTCGGCGACGCCGCGCTCGATGATGTCGCGGACCTCAGGCGCGGAGGACTGCACGTTGGTGCCGCCGAGCGATGTGACGAAGTTCGCCATGGTGGCGTGCGCCGGGCGGATCTTCATGCCCTTCACGTCCTCGGGCATCACGATCTTCTTGGTCTTGGAATGGAACGAAGAGGGCGAGTGGACGAACGCCAGGCAATATTTGACGTCCTTCATCTCCTTCTCGGCATATTTGCGATACCAGGCGTCCAGGCCCATCGAGCCGCCCTTGGCATCCGAGATCAGGAACGGCAACTCGCCGGCGCCGACGATCGGAAAGCGGCCGGGCTGGTAACCGGGATTGACATAGGTGACGTCGGCGATGCCGTCGCGCGCCATGTCGTAATGGTCGAACGCCTTGCCGAGCTGCTGGGCCGGAAACACCTTGCTCTTGATGGTGCCGCCGGAATCCTTCTCGACCGCGGCGGCCCAGTCCTCCAGCGATTTCTGCAGCGGGTGCGAAGCCGGCACCCAGTGCGAGATCTTCAAATCGAAGGTCTTGTCCTGCGCGAACGCGGGCGTCACGCTTGCTGCCAGCAGCAAAGCCAGACAGGCTTTCCTCATCACACGTCTCTCCCTCTTTCGACGGCGGGCTTCGATGGCCCGGTCTCGTTAATTAACATGTTATCTAATTGGCCGGCCGGTTCAAGCCGGAACTGGCGCGGCGTGCCGCCGCGTCATCTACGTCAGCCATGTTGCATGGATTTGTCGCGCTGCGGCGCACTCCCCTTTTGCCCAACCGTTATATGATATAATTATCTTGCGCGAGGCGCCGCGACAAGCGAGCCGCGGCGAAAGACTACAGGATTGGAAGGAGCAAGTATTGCGGACAAAAGTCGCAATCATCGGGGCGGGACCGGCTGGATTGTTGCTTGGGCAACTGCTGCACGCTTACGGCATCGACAATGTCATTCTGGAGCGGCAGAGCCCCGACTACGTGCTTGGCCGCATCCGCGCCGGTCTCCTGGAAGAAGGAACCGTCTCGTTGCTCGACCGGATCGGCGCTGGCACCCGGGCGCATGCCGAGGGCTTGGTGCATGAAGGCATCGAGCTCGCCTTTTCCGGCCGCCGGCACCGCATCGATATGAAGGGCGCGACCGGCAAAACGGTGATGATCTACGGCCAGACCGAGGTCACGCTCGACCTGATGAACGCGCGCAAGGCTGCCGGTCTCACCACGATCTATGAAGCCAAGGACGTGCAGCCGCACGATTTCGACGGTAGTCACCCGCGCGTAACCTATGTCAAGGACGACGTCACCCACACGCTGGATTGCGATTTCATCGCCGGCTGCGACGGCTTCCACGGCGTCAGCCGTGCCAGCGTCCCGACGTCCGCGATCGAGGAGTTCGAGCGGGTCTATCCGTTCGGCTGGCTCGGCATCCTCTCTGATACCCCGCCGGTCAGTCACGAACTGATCTATTCCAACCACGCCCGCGGCTTTGCGCTTTGCACCATGCGCTCGACCAAGCGTAGCCGCTATTACGTGCAGTGTTCGCTCGACGACCATGTCGGCCAATGGCCGGACGACCGCTTCTGGGACGAACTGAAACGCCGGCTCGACCAGGAGGCGGCCGACAGCCTCGTCACGGGCCCCTCGATCGAGAAGAGCATCGCGCCCCTGCGTAGCTTCGTTGCCGAGCCGATGCGTTTCGGCCGGATGTTCCTGTGCGGCGACGCCGCCCACATCGTGCCGCCGACCGGCGCGAAGGGGCTGAACCTCGCCGCCAGCGACGCGCATTATCTCTCGAGCGCGCTGCGCGAATTCTACGACGAGAAATCCAGCGCCGGCCTCGATGCCTATTCCGCGACGGCGCTGGCTCGGGTCTGGAAAGCGGTGCGCTTCTCCTGGTGGATGACCTCGATGCTGCACAAATTTCCCGATAACGGCAGCATCGGTGCGCGCATCCAGCTCGCCGAACTCGATTACGTCACGCAGTCGCAGGCCGCGATGACGTCGCTGTCGGAGAATTACGTGGGGCTGCCGTTTTAGGACAGTGCCGTAGGGTGAGCAAAGCGAAGCGTGCCCACCAGCGTTGCTTTCGCGGCGAGATGGTGGGCACGGCGCTTCGCGCCTTTGCCCACCCTACGGGATCGGCGCTCACAACGACGGGCATCATTTCAAACACCCACGCAAATCCCGTTTAAAACTTTGTAGGCGGTGAATCTGTCATCCACATCGCGTTCAATGGTGGCGACCAACGACGCGAGACCGCCATGACCGACACCGACATTCCCGCCGACTTCGAGCCGCATTTCCGCAAAGCGCCGCTCACTGATCCCTGGGAGCCGCTCTATTCCAGGAAGACCGACAAGGCCGTGATCATCGGACTGCGCCTGGCAACACCGCACACCAATGCGCGGGGATTGATCCATGGCGGTCTGATCGCGGCGTTGGCCGATGCGGCGATGGGCTACAGCTGCGCGCAGGCGACGGGCTGGACGACGTCGTTCGTTACGATCTCGCTCTCGGTCGACTACGTCGGCTCCGCCGAGATCGGCCAGTGGCTCGCGATCGAGGGCGAGGCGATCAAGACTGGCAGCACGATCTGCTTCGCGCAGTGCCTGGCGAAGGCCGACGATGCCGTGATCGCGCGGGCCAGCGGGACGTTTCGCGTGGTGCCGAAGAAGGCGTGATGCTCTCGTGCCCCGGACGCAGCGCAGCCCTTCTCAGCGGTGCGCTGCAGGGCCGGGGCCCACTCTATCCGCAGCTTTGGTGCGGTCTTCTGGATCCCGGCTCTGCGCACCAGCGTTGCACGCTGCAGCGCGTCCGGGAAACGAGACCGTCACCCGAACCTCCACTCCGCCGTTTCCACCACGAGATCGACGAATGCGCGCACCTTGGCCGAGAGCAGGCGCGAGGTCGGGTAGATGATGTGGATCGGCAGCGCCGGCTGCTCATATCTCGCCAGCACGATCTTCAGCCGTCCGCGCTTCAGCCCTTCGGCGGCCTGATAGGCCAGCACGCGCGTCACTCCGCCGTCGGCCTCGGCGTATTGCAGGGCGGCGTCCGCGCTGTTGCTGGTGAAGCGGGGGGATGGCGTGACCTCGATGTCGCGGCCGTCCTGCACGAAGTGCCAGCCGGCGGTTGGGCCGAACTGGATGGTCTGGTGTTGGAGCAACGCGTCCGGCGTCTTCGGCTCGCCGTGGCGCTTCAGATAGCCCGGCGTCGCCACCACGATCCGCCGCATCTCGCCGACCTGGCGCGCCACCAGCGAGGAATCGGCGAGATGACCGATCCGCACCGCGACATCGACGGCGTCCTCCACGAGATTGACGAGATGGTCGGACAGGCGCAATTCCGCGCCGACCTCGGGATAGCGCTTGAGATAGGCCGTCATGACCGGCCCGACATGCAGCCGACCGAAGCCGACCGGCGCCGAGACCACCAATCGTCCGCTCGGCCGGTTGCGCTCCTGCCGCGCAGCGCCGTCGGCCTCCTCGACATCGGCGAGGATCCGCCGCGCGCGCTCCAGGTAGCGCGTGCCCACGTCAGTCAATCTCACCTGCCGGGTGGTCCGCTGCAACAGTCGGGCGCCGAGATGGTCCTCCAACGCCGCGATCAGCCGCGTCACGGCCGAGGGCGACAAGCGCAATTTGCGCGCCGCCGGCGCGAAGCCGCTGAGATCGGCGACGGTGATGAAGACGTGCATGGCTTCGAGGCGATCCATTTCATTATTGCATATATTGCAATTATGAAGTGTCAAGCGAGTAGATTGTTTTGATCGACGAAAGGTCCACCTTGGGAGGCGAAAGACGCAGCAATGCGCCGGAATTCAGGAGATGTTCCGATGACGACAGCAGTCCATACCTATGCCAGCGACGTTGCCTTCACCCCCGCTGTGAAGGCGATTCAGGCGCGCAAGGGTTCGCGCGAGGCCTATGGCCGCGTAGAGCAGCGCGGCTGGCGCACCGAGGTCGATGAAAACCTCGAGGCCTTCCTCACGGACGCAAACAGCTTTTACTTCGCCACCGCATCGGCCGATGGCCAGCCCTATATCCAGCACCGCGGCGGCCCGAAGGGCTTCCTCAAGATCCTGGACAAGCAGACGCTCGCCTTTGCCGACTATGCCGGCAATCAGCAGTTTATCACCCAGGGCAATCTCTCGGAGAATCCCAAGGCCTATATCTTCGTGATGGACTACGCCCATCGCCGCCGGGTGAAGCTCTGGGGCGAGGCGCGCGTTGTCGAGGACGACGAAGCGTTGACCTCGTCGCTGATGCCGAAGGGCTACCGCGCCCGGCCCGAGCAGGTGATCCTGTTCAAGATCGAAGCCTGGGACACCAACTGCCCGCAGCACATCCCCCAGAAGTTCGACGCGAGCGATGTCGCCGCGGCGCTGGCGGCGAGGGATGCAAGGATCGCGGAGCTGGAGGCAGAGGTGGCGGCGTTGAAGGGAGAGAAGGCGGCGGGCTGAGCGGCCTTCTCAGCCTATCCCCGAATCCACTGGTGTCATGCACCGCAAAGGCGGGGCATCCAGCACGCCGCGCCCTGTCGGTCAATAACGACTGCCTCGGAGTACTGGATCGTCCGCCTTCGCGGACGAGGACAGCTCCGAACTAAAGCACGCTCTCGCCTTCATGCTGGAAGCCGAGATAGCTCGCCGCGACCCGCTCGTTCGCCGCGATGTCGCTCGCCTTGCCGCTAAGCACGAACTCGCCGAGTTCCATCACGTAAGCCTGGTCCGCGATCTTTAGCGCGGCCTGCGCATTCTGCTCGACCAGCAGCACGGAGACGCCGGCGGTGCGCAGCTCGGTGACGATGCGGAAGATGTCGGCGACGATGATCGGGGCGAGGCCGAGGCTCGGCTCGTCCAGCATCAGGAGCTTTGGCGCGCCCATCAGCGCGCGGCCCATCGCCAGCATCTGCTGCTCGCCGCCGGAGAGCGTGCCGGCCAACTGCTTGCGCCGCTCCTTCAATCGCGGAAACAGCGTGTAGACGCGCTCCATCGAGGTCTTCGCCTTGCTCCGCTCGATCCGGAAAGCGCCGAGCTCGAGGTTGTCCTCGACATTCATGGTCACGAACAATTCGCGGTGCTCAGGCACGAGGCCGAGCCCCATCGCGACGCGGTCCTCGATGTCGAGCCGGGCGAGATCCTGCCCCGCAAAGGCGACGCGGCCTTTCAGCGGCAGGATGCCCATGATGGCGGACAGCAGCGTGGTCTTGCCGGCGCCGTTGGCGCCGACGATCGTGACGATCTGGTTCTGGCCGACATCGAGCGAGACCGAGCGTACCGCCTCGACCTTGCCATAGGCGACGTGGGCGTCGGTGACGGACAACAGCGCGCTCATGCCGCCACTCCGAGATAGGCCTTGATCACTTCGGGATTGGTCTTGATCGTGGCGGGCGTGCCCTCCGCGATCTTGGTGCCGAAATCGAGCACCACGATGCGGTCGGCGAGGTTCATCACGAAGCCCATGTCGTGCTCGACCAGGAGCACGCTCATACCGCCGTCGCGCAAGTCGCGCAGCAGCTTGGCGAGCTGCTGCTTCTCCATGTGGCGCAGGCCGGCGGCCGGTTCGTCGAGCAGCAGCAGCATCGGATCGACGCAGAGCGCCCGGGCGATCTCGACGATGCGCTGCTGGCCCAGCGAGAGCGAGCCCGCGAGCTGATGCATCTGGTCGGCGAGGCCGACGCGTTCGATCTGGCGCGCGGCTTCCGCGAGCAATCTGGCCTCGTCGGCGCGGTCGAGCCGCAGCATCGAGGCGATCGGCCCGGAATGACCGCGCAGATGCGCGCCGATCGCGACGTTCTCGAGCACGGTCATGTCAGGGACCAGCTTCACATGCTGGAAGGTCCTGCTGATGCCGAGCTTGACGATCTCCTGCGGCGGCGCGTTGTCGACCTTCTTGCCCAGCACCGAGACCGAGCCTGACGTGGCCGACAGCACGCCGGTGATCAGGTTGAAGGTCGTGCTCTTGCCGGCGCCGTTCGGGCCGATCAGCGCGACGATCTCGCGGGCCTGGACGTCGAAGGAGACGTTGTTGACCGCGACCACGCCGCCGAACTGTTTTCGCGCCTTGTCGACCTGGAGCAGGATGCCGGACTGGCCGGGCGCGCGGGGACGCTGCTCGAGCTTCAGCGAGGTGTCCGGCTTCTTGCCACTGGTCCGCTCCGGCAGGAACGACATCAGCCAGGGCCAAAGGCCGCCGGGTGCAAGTTGCAGCAGTGCTACCAGCATGATGCCGAACACGATGGTCTCGACCTGCCCGGAGCCGGGCAGGATCAGCGGCAGATAGCTCTGCAGCACCTCTTTCAGCACCACGACGATCGCCGCGCCGAGCACGCCGCCCCAGACATAGCCGGCGCCGCCGACCACCGCGATGAAGAGATACTCGATGCCGGCCTGCGCGCCGAACGGCGTCGGGTTCACCGCGCGCTGGAGATGCGCGTAGAGCCAGCCCGAGAGCCCGGCGAGCACCGCGGCATGGATGAACACCAGCAATTTGGCGCGCGGCGTGTGCACGCCGAATGCCTCCGCCGCGACATGGCCGCGCCGGAGCGCGCGGATGGCGCGGCCGGTGCGGGAATCCAGCAGGTTCATGGTCAGCAGGGCCGAGACGATCACCGCGACCCAGATCGCGTAATAGATCGAACCGGGCGAGAGCATCTTGAACGTGCCGATCGACAGCGGCGGAATCGCCGAGATACCGTCGTTACGGCCGAGAAACTCCAGCTTGCTGAAGAGATAGAATAAGCCGAGCCCCCAGGCGAGCGTGCCGAGCGGCAGATAATGGCCGGAGAGGCGCACGGTGATCAGCCCGAGCAGCACCGCCAGCGATCCGCTGACTACAAGCGACAGCGGCAGCGTCAGCCACGGCGACAGGCCGTAGGCCGTCGACAGCACCGCGGTGGTGTAGGCGCCGAAGCCGACGAAGGCTGCCTGTCCGAACGAGGTCAGGCCGCCGACGCCGGTCAGCAGCACGAGGCCCATCGCGACGAGGGCCGCAAGGCCGATATTGTCGAGCAGCACGATCCAGAACGGCGGCATGCCCGGGACGAACGGAATCGCGGCCATGACGAGTGCGAAGACGATGATGGGAAGGCGGCCCTGCATCTTAAGCCTCAGTCCTTCTCTTCTTCGACGGCGGGCGCAGCGAGCGAACGCAGCAGCAGCACGGGGATCAGCAGCATGAAAACGATCACCTCCTTGTAGTTGGAGGCATAGAAGGACGAGAACGCCTCGACGAGGCCGACGACCAGCGCCGCGACGGCGGTGAGGGGATAGCTGACGAGGCCGCCGATGATCGCGGCGACGAAGCCCTTCAGGCCGATCAGGAAGCCTGAGTCATAGTACAGCGTCGTGATCGGCACGATCATGATGCCCGACAACGCGCCGATGACGGAGGCCAGCAGGAAGGCGATCTGTCCCGAAAGCGTGGTACGGATGCCGACGAGCCGTGCTCCCAACCGGTTCACGGCGGTCGCGCGCAGCGCTTTGCCGTAGAGCGTCAGGCCGAAGAACAGCCAGAGCGCGACGATGAAGGCGATGGTGATGCTGTAGACGGTGAGGCTCTGGCCGGTGAAGCGCAGCGAGCCCGCCGTGAACCCGCCGGACAGCACCGCGGGTCCGCGCTGGCCTTCGGCGCCGAAGAACAGAAGGCCGAGGCCCTGCAGCGCCAGATGGACGCCGACGGATGCGATCAGCAGCACCAGCACGGAGGTGTGTGCCAGCGGCTGGAATGCGACGCGGTAGAGATAGAGGCCGATCATCGCCACGATCACCAGCGACAGCGCGATCGAGACCGCGACCGGCGGCTTCTGGGCGGCGAAGTACACGGTCAGCGCCAGCACGATGGCCGGCAGCACGATATTGGTGAGGGCGCTGCGGACGATCAGGCGGCCATGCAGCGCCTTGCGCGCGACGAACAGGTCGAAAGCGAATGCGCCGATGCCCAGCGCCAGCGCGAGCTTGGCGGTGCCCGGCATCTGGCCTGCGGCCAGCGAGGCATAGGTCAGCGCGCCGTAGGTGACGAATTCGCCCTGGGGAATGAGGATGACGCGGGTAACGGCGAACACCAGCACCAGCGCCAGGCCGAGCAGCGCATAGATCGCGCCATTGGTGATGCCGTCCTGTACCAGGAACAGCATGATGGTGGTATTCAAGACCGGACGCTCCCCCTTAAGATAACGGACCGGTCCCCCCGATTGCGGTGGACGGTCTGCTCACAGCCATTGAAAAACGCTGACGATATTTGATATGGTCCATAACAATTATCAAATATAACATCAAGGGCGGGGAACGATCCCTCCCGAACTTAGCGGGATTACGAGCACGAGGCGATGACCGTTTCCAAAGCCGCCGAAAAGTCCTCCGATAAGCCGGCCGACACGGCCAAGGGCCGCAAGGACGCGGCCGAGCTGCAAGGTCAGGGGGCCGGCGAAGCGCTTCAGCTCGGCGAGCTCTCGGAGCAGCTCGGCTACGTGCTGAAGCGGGCGCAGCTCAAGGTGTTCGAGAACTTCCTGCGCTGCATGGCCTCGCTCCAGCTCACGCCGGCGCAGTTCTCCGTGCTGCTGCTGGTCGAGAAGAACCCGGGCCGTAATCAGACCGAGATCGCCTCCACCCTCGGCATCCTTAGGCCGAACTTTGTCGCCATGCTCGACAATCTCGAGAGCCGCGACCTTTGCGCGCGGATCCGCTCCACCAACGACCGCCGCTCGCACATCCTGGTGTTGACCGACAAGGGCAAGGCGGTGCTGGCCCGCGCCAAGAAGCTCGTCGCCACCAAGCACGAGGCCCGGCTGAACGAGCTGCTCGGGCAGGCCAACCGTGAAGCCCTGATCGCGATGCTCGCGAAGGTCGCGAACGAGTTTTGAGGAAGGCGTTCTACGACCCCGTCATGCCCGGGCTTCTACGTTCTTCGTGCAGTGAGAAGGCGTGGATGGCCGGGACAAGCCCGGCCATGACGGCAGAGATATCTCGGCCTCAATCCACCAGGATCACCCGGATATCATTCACGTTCGTGAGTGTGGGGCCGGGCTGCAGCAAGTCGCCCGTCGCCTCGAAGAACGTCGTGGCGTCGTTGTTGTCCAGGTACGCTTGCGGCTGGAGCCCCTGCGCCTTCATCTTTGCGAATGTCGTCGCATCGATCAGCGCGCCGGCGGGGTCGGTGGGATGGCCGGCGCCGCCGTCGGCGCCGTCGGTGTCGCCGGCCAACGCCGAAACATCAGGCGTGTCCTGCAGCAGGGCGGCCAGCGCCAGCGCGTATTCCTGGTTCGGTCCGCCGCGCCCATGGCCGCGCACGGTGACCGTGAGCTCGCCGCCGGAGAGGATTGCGAGGCGCTTGCCTTGCGCGCGCGCTTGCAGCGCCAGCCTGGCGTGATCGGCGGCCACCTCGCGCGCCTCGCCTTCGAGATCGGCGCCGAGGTCGATGGTCTCGTAACCGGAGGCGCGCGCGAGCTTCACCGCGGCGTCGAGCGACTGCTTCGGTCGCGCAATCAATTCGAAATGCGCGCGGGCGAAGGCGGCATCGCCGGGCTTGCAGCTTTCGTTGGCGGGATCGTCGAGCGCGCGGCGCACGGCATCGTCGATGTCGAGCCTGTATTTCGCGACGATGGAGCGCGCATCGGTCAGCGTGGTCGGATCAGGCACGGTGGGACCGGAGGCGATCGCGGAGGGATCGTCATGCGGCACGTCGGAGATCGCGAGCGTCACGATCTCCGCGGCATTCCTGCCGGCACGCGCGAGGCGGCCGCCCTTGATCCGCGACAGATGTTTCCTGACGACGTTCATCTCGCCGATCGGCGCGCCCGAGCGGAGCAGCGCCTTGTTGACCGCCTGCTTCTGCGCGAAGCTGATGCCCTCGCTGGGTGCGATCCAGTTCGCCGAGCCGCCGCCGGTTAGCAGCACCAGCAGCAGATCGTCAGGGCCGGCTTCGCCCGCAAGCGCGAGCGTATCGGCCGCGCCCTTGAGGCCAGCTTCATCCGGCACGGGATGCCCGGCCTCGACCACGCGGATGCGGCGCGTCGGCACGCCGTAGCCGTGGCGCGTGGTGGCAATGCCGGCCACGCGTTCCGGTGCGAGCTGCAGCGTATCGAGATAGTGCCGTTCGGCCGCCGCGGCCATGGCGGCTGCGCCCTTGCCGGCGGCCAGGCAGATCACGCGTCCTTTCGGCGCCGGCCGCAAGTGCGGCGCCAGCACCACATTGGGATGGGCGGCGGCAACGGCGGCGTCGTACAGCGCGCGGAGCAGGGGACGGCGGTCGGTCATCACGATGGCCTTCGGCAGACGAAAGAAACCGGCGGCCTTTGCCGCCGTCCACCTGCCTACCGCATCGGGCGCCAAAGCGTAAGCGGGCTTTGCCGTCATTCGATTGTGCAATCGCGTGATGACAATCGGCGGCCACGCAAAAGCCCCCTGCGAGGTCTCGCAGGGGGCTTTCCGTGGTCAAATCGTCAGGCGGTTAGCCGCCGACGTCGGCGCTGATCACGTCGCCGAACAGGTCCCAGCGCTCGCCCTTGAAGCGCTGAAGCTGCAGCGAGCTGATCGGCGCGAAGTCGGTCGCCGACGTGTTGATCTTGATGCCGGGCAGCAGCACCTCGGTGCGGAAGTCCTTCAGGCTGGCGGCCTGCTTCATGACGTTCGCGCGCGTGAGGTCGTCGCCGCAGTTCTTGAGCACCTGGACCAGTGTCTGCGCGACGCCGTACCCGACGATCGTGCCTCCATCGGTCTTGTCGCCCTCGGGGAAGTATTTCGTCATGAAGTCGACGAAGCCCTTCATGCCGGCGTCGTTCGCCCATTGGGTGTCCGTTGTGTCCTTCAGATAGGCCGCAGAGATGATGCCTTGCGCGTTGTCGAACCCTGCCGGCTTGATCACGCTGCCGACCGAGGCCGAGACGTTGTTGAGGAAATGAGTCGGTTTCCAGCCGATCTCGGCGTTCTTCTTGATCGCCTGTGCGGCGAATTTCGGCGTGGTGATGTTGACGAAGACGTCGGCACCCGTCGCCTTCAGCTTGACGATGTGGTTGTCGATGGTCGGCTCCGACGTCTCGTAGCTCTCCTCGGCCACGATCATGGTCGCGGCTTTGGCGCCGAGCCCGTCCTTCAGTCCCTTGAGATAGTCCTTGCCGTAGTCGTCGTTCTGAAACAGAACGGCGATCTTGGCGTTCGGCATCTCCTTCAGGATGTACTTTGCGTAGATCTGGGTTTCGCTCTGGTAGTTGGGCTGCCAGCCCATGGTCCACGGGAAGTCCTTCGGATCGTTCCACTTGGTGGCGCCGGTGGCGACGAACAATTGCGGCACCTTCTTCGAGTTCATGTATTTCTGGATCGCCGAGTTCGGCGGCGTGCCGAGCGAGTTGAAGATCAACAGCACCTCGTCGCTCTCGACCAGCTTGCGCGCCTGTTCCACGGTCTTCGGCGGCGAGTAGCCGTCGTCGTAGGAGATGAAGTTGATCTTGCGGCCGTTGATGCCGCCCTCCTCGTTGATCTTCTTGAAATAGGCGGCTTCGGTCCGCCCGATGATGCCGTAGGCGGAGGCTGGTCCGCTGTAGGGCATGATGTTGCCGATCTTGATCTCGGTATCGGTCGCGCCGGTATCGTATTTCTTCTGGGCCGATGCAGTTGAGGCCGAGGCCGCAATGAGCGCAAGCGCCAGTGACGCGGCCGCAAGTTTGCCGGTGACAGCGGGCATTCCTATCTCCCTATTTTCTTTGGTGTGTGTGCGCCCCTTTTCTTGTCTCGGTTTTTTTGGCGACGCTGCCGCAATTCAATACGATTTGGCCGATGCCTTCAACAGAAAGCCCCCGCGACGGCGTCGCGGGGGCTGCTTCTTTAGTAGTCAAGGGCGCCGCCGGTCCCGTGTGCGACTGCGAGAAGGTCCGGCTGTCTTGAGTTGCTTAACCGATCCCTGGGCGATTTTGAGTTGCGCTGCCTCAGTGGCCCATCTCGCTGGAGATGATGTCGCCGAACAGCTCCCATTTCCGGCCCTTGAAGCGCATCATCTGCAACTGTTCGATCGGGGCGAAATTGTCGGCTGCGGTGTTGATCCTGATGCCGGGTAGCAGCGTGTCGGGCTCGAAATCCTTCAAGGACGCTGCCTGCTTCATGACGTTCTCGCGGGTGAGGTCGTCGCCGCACATCTGCAGCACCTTCACCATGGTTTGAGCTGCGGCATAGCCGAACACGACGCCGGCGTCGAGCTTGTTGGCCTTGGGATCGTATTGGGCGACGAAGTTGTAGAACTTCTTCATGCCGTCGTCGGCATTCCACTGCGGATCGGAGCCGTCCTTGGTGTAGCTCGCCGACAGCAGGCCTTGCGAGATCTCCAGGCCCGCGGGCTCGATCACGCCGCCGACGGAGGCCGAGACGTTGGAGACGATGTGGACCGGATGCCAGTTGATCTCCGCCGCCTTCTTGATCGCCTGCGCGGCGAATTTCGGCGTGGTGATGCTGATGAAGACGTCGGCACCCGACGCCTTCAGCTTCACGACGTGCTCGTCGATCGCGGGCTCGGAGGTGTCGTAAGCCTCTTCCAGCAAGACCATCGGGGCCTTGGGCCCGAGGCCTTCCTTCAGTCCCTTCAGGTAGTCCTTGCCGAAATCGTCGTTCTGGTAGAGCACGCCGATCTTTCCGTCCGGCTTCTCCTTCATGATGTACTTGGCGTAGATGCGCGCCTCGCTCGCGTAGCTCGGCTGCCAGCCCATGGTCCATGGATACTGCTTGGGATCGTTCCACTTCGAGGCGCCGCTCGCCACGAACAATTGCGGCACCTTCTTCTCGTTCATGTATTTGCGGATGGCGCTGTTGGTTGAGGTCCCGAGCGAACCGAAGATCAGGAGAACGCCGTCGCTCTCGACCAGCTTGCGCGCCTGTTCCACCGTCTTCGGCGGCGAATAGGCGTCGTCATAGGAGATGAACTTGATCTTGCGGCCGTTGATGCCGCCCTCGGCATTGACCTTGTTGAAATAGGCTTCCTCGGCCTTGCCGATCGCGGCATAGGCCGAGGCCGGGCCGCTATAGGGCATGATGTTGCCTATTCTGATCTCGGTGTCGGATGCGCCGCTGTCGTACTTTTTCTGGGCCAGTGCCGGGCTGCTCATCGCAGTGCACAAAGCGAGCGCGGTCCAGAGGGCCGCAACCTGAGAGCGAACGGCAGTCATCTTTCTCCCACCCCGGAATGGATCGGTGCGCCGCATTGAGCAAGAATGAGGCCTGACGTCAACAAAAAGCCCCCGCGGGCTGCCCGCGGGGGCTCTGTCGTTTCAGACCGGATCCGGACTATGGCGTCAGCGTCACTCGGAGGCGACGTCGCCGCTGATGATCTCGCCGAACAGTTCCCACTTCTCGCCCTTGAAGCGCTGCATCTGCAGCTGGGCGAT
Source organism: Bradyrhizobium sp. MOS003 (assembly GCF_003020125.1). GTDB lineage: Bacteria > Pseudomonadota > Alphaproteobacteria > Rhizobiales > Xanthobacteraceae > Bradyrhizobium. Next base: position 1,119,112 of record NZ_PYFW01000001.1, read on the forward strand.
CGGGGCGAAGTCGGTCGGGCTGGTGTTGATTTTGACGCCCGGCAGCAGAGTATCCGGCGCAAAGTCCTTCAGGCTTGCGGCCTGCTTCATGATGTTTGCGCGGGTGAGATCGTCACCGCACATCTCCAGCACCTTGGCGAGTGTCGACGCCGCGCCGTAGCCGTAGACCATGCTGGTGTCGGACTTGTCGGCGCCGGGCATGTACTTGTCGACGAACTCGTTCCACTTCTTCATGCCGGGATCGTTGGCCCATTGCGGATCGGTGGAGTCCTTGGCATAGGCCGCCGACAGCACGCCCTCTGCGGCTTCGAAGCCGGCCGGCTTCATCACGCTACCGACCGAGATCGACACGTTGGTGAGGATCTGGAGCGGCTTCCAGCTGAGCTCGGCCGTCTTCTTGATGGTCTGGGCCGCGAACTTCGGCGTGGTGTAGATCAGCAGCACGTCGGGGTTGGCCGCCTTGATCTTGACGATGTGTCCGTCGATCGAGGGCTCGGACACTTCATAGCTCTCTTCCATGATGATCATGGAGGAGGCCTTGGCGCCGAGGCCGTCCTTGGTGCCCTTCAGGTAATCTTTGCCGAAATCGTCGTTCTGATAGAGGATCGCGATCTTGGCGTTGGGCTTCTCCTTCATCAGCCATTTCGCGTAGATCTGCGCTTCGCTCTGGTAGGAGGGCTGCCATCCCATGGTCCAGGGGAAGTTCTTCGGATCGTTCCACTTGGTGGCGCCGGTGGCGACGAACAGCTGCGGGATCTTCTTGGCGTTGAGGTACTTCTGGATCGCGCTGTTCGAGGGCGTGCCGAGCGGATTGAAGACGACGAGAACCTCGTCGCTCTCGACCAGCTTGCGGACCTGCTCGACGGCCTTCGGCGGCGAATAGCCGTCGTCATAGGTGACGAAGTTGATCTTGCGGCCGTTGATGCCGCCCTTGTCGTTGATCATCTTGAAGAAGGCTTCTTCGGTCTTGCCGATCACGCCATAGGCCGACGCCGGACCGCTGTACGGCATGATATTGCCGATCTTGATCTCGGTATCGGACGCGCCGGTGTCGTATTTCTTCTGGGCGAATGCTGCGCTGGAGGCGAGGGCAATGGCCGCCGTTGCCGTGACCAGCGCGGCGGCTCGGAGTGTTCTTCCAAACGTCAATTCGATCTCCTTCTCTAATCTAACGGGTCTTCAGTTCTTCCTGAGCTTGCCGACCAATTGCTGGCCCAGGATCGCGATCTGCCTTGCACCGTGCGGCACGAGGTAGATGACGAGGAACAGCAGCACGCCGAACACGGCGCCGGAGAGGCCCTTGGAAATGCTCTCCGCCATGTTCGGCACGAAGATGATGAAGGCCGCACCGACGAACGAGCCGGGCAGCCAGCCGACGCCCCCGACCACCATGCCGAGGAACAGCGAGATCGCGAGCGTGATGGTATAGCTGTCTGGGGCCACGAACTGCACGGCGATGGCGCCGAGCGAGCCGGCGATGCCGGTGACGGCGGCGGAGACGCCAAAAGCGAGCGTCTTGTAGCGCGCGACGTCGACGCCCATGGCGGAGGCCGCGATCTCGTTGTCGCGGATCGCCATGAAGGCGCGGCCCGAGCGGGAGCGCAGCAGGTTAACCGCGAAGATGTAGATCGCGACCGTCACGAGCAGCGTGAAGTAATACAGCCACGTGTCCTGCGACATCGGCAGGCCGAACGGCGCGTCCGGCTTGGTGACGACGAGGCCCTGTACGCCGCCGGTCCAGTGTTCGAGGAAGTTCAGCTTGAGCAACTGCGGCATCGCGGTGGCGAGCGCGAACGTCGCGAGCGCGAGGTAGACGCCAGACAACCGCAGGGCCGGTTTGCCGAACAGATAACCGAATCCGAAGCAGACCACGGCGGAAATCGGCAGGGTCAGCGCGTAGTTGAGGTTGGCGTGCTCCATCAGCACTGCCGAGGTATAGGCGCCGACCGCGTAGAACGCGCTCTGGCCGAGCGAGAACTGGCCGGAGCCGCCGGTCAGGATATTCAGCGCCAGCACGGCGAGCCCGTAGATCAGGAGCATCGTCATCTGGAAGATGATGAAGTTCTTGACGAGCAGAGGCACGATCAACAGCGCCGCCAGCACCACCAGCGAGGTGCCGGTGCCCAGCGTCATGGCCCGCTTCGGAACGGCCTCGACCGCCTGGTGGCCTTCGGCAACGACTTCTTCTGCTGCGCTCATGATCAAACTCGCTTGACGATGTGCCGGCCGAACAGGCCAGCGGGTTTGACGACCAGGACGGAGATGATCAGCGCGAGCGCGATCGGGAGTTTCAGCTCGTTACCGACGCCCGGGATGTAGGTGCCGGCCAGGTTTTCGAAGATACCCATGAGAAAGCCGCCGACGACGGCGCCGAACGGGCTGGTCAATCCGCCGAGCACGGCGGCTGCAAAACCGTAGATCAGAACGCCGCCCATCATGTTGGGCTCCAGGAACACGACCGGCGCGATCAGCATGCCGGCGATGGCACCGATCGCCGAGGCCATGCCCCAGCCGAGCGCGATCATCCAGCTCGTATTGATGCCGACGAGGCGGGCGGATTCAGGCACCGAGGCAGCGGCTCGCATGGCGAGGCCGATCCGCGTGTACTGGAAGAAGAAGTAGAGCGCGATCAGCAGCAGCACGGTGACGCCGATCATGCCCGCCTGGTGGGTCGAGATCAACTGGCTGCCGAGGAACGGCGAGGAGCCGAACGGGGTCGGGTACTGCTTGATGGTGAAGTCCCAGATCAGGCCGGCCGAGGAGTTGATGATCGCGAACAGCGCGATGAAGCCGGCGACATTGGTCAGCACCGGCGCCTTGGCGAGCGGCTTGAACAGGATACGCTCGATCGCGACGCCGCCGACGAAGGCGAAGGCCAGCGTGATCACGAACGACGCCCAATAGGGCACGCCCCACTGCATCAGCTGCCATGAGATGAAAGTCGCAAACATCGCCATCTCGCCTTGCGCGAAGTTGAGATGGTCGATGGCCTGGTAGATCATCACGACGGCCAGCGCCATGCAGGCGTAAATGGCGCCGGTGGCGATTCCAGCCAGGACCTGGTTGGTGAAAAGCTCCATTTGTCCCGGCTCCCTCAGTAACCCAGATAGGATTTGCGGATTTCTTCGTTGTTCGCGATGTCCTTGGCGTTGCCCGACATCACGATGCGGCCGGTCTCGATCACATAGGCCTGGTCGGCGAGCTCGAGCGCGAGCTGGGCGTTCTGCTCGACCACCAGGATCGACACCTTGTCCTCGCGGTTGATCTTGCCGAGGATGCCGAACAGGTCGCGCACCACCAGCGGCGCGAGGCCGAAGGAGGGCTCGTCCAGCAGCATCAGGCGCGGCCGCAGCATCAGGGCGCGCGCGACCGCGAGCATCTGCTGCTCGCCGCCGGAGAGCGTGCCGGCCTGCTGGGTGTGGCGCTGCTTCAGCACCGGGAAATGCGCATACATGCGCTCGATGTCGGAGACGATCCCGGCGCTGTCCTTGCGGGTGATCGCCCCGAGCTGGAGGTTTTCCTCCACCGTCATGGTGGTGAAGGTGCCGCGGCCCTGCGGCACATGGGCGATGCCGAACCGCACGATGCTCTCGGTGGAGCGGTTGTTCAGCGGCTTGCCGTCGAACTCGATGCCGCCGGTGGAGCGCACCATGTTGCAGATCGCGCGCAGCGTGGTGGTCTTGCCGGCGCCGTTGGCTCCGAGCAGCGTCACGAGCGATCCCTCGTTGAGCGAGAAAGACAGGCCATGGAGCGCCTGGACCTGGCCGTAATAGGCGCGCAGATCCTTGACGTTGAGCAGTGTCGTCATTGGTCCTTGCTCCCGAGATAGGCCTTGATGACGTCGGGGTCCGCCTGCACCTGGCTAGGGGTGCCCTCCGCGAGCTTCTTGCCGAAGTTCAGTGCGACGACGTGGTCGGCGATCGACATCACGAGGCCCATGTGATGCTCGACCAGCAGCACGGTCATGTGGCGCTCGGTACGGATTTTGCGGATGAGGTCGCCGAGCACGTAGACTTCCTCGTGGTTGAGGCCGCCGGCGGGCTCGTCGAGCAACAGGATCTTCGGGTCGGCCGCGAGCGCGCGAGCCAGCTCGACGCGCTTCTGCGTGCCGAAGGGCAGGCCGGACACCACGGTGTGGGCGACGTCCTCGAGGTCGAGATAGGCGAGGATCTCGTGCACCTTCTTGTTCACGTCGCTTTCGCTGCGGCGGATCCAGGCCAGGCGCAGCGAGTCGCTGATGATGTCGCTGGAGGTTCGGGCGTGGGTTCCCACGCGGACGTTGTCCATCACCGAGAGGTTCGGAAACAGCGCCACGTTCTGGAACGTGCGGCCGATGCCGATCTCGGCGATCCGGTGCGGCGGCCGCGACAGGATGCTCGCGCCTTCCATCAGGATGTCGCCGGATGACGGCTGATAGAGCCGGGACAGGCAGTTGAAGAGCGTCGTCTTGCCGGCGCCGTTGGGGCCGATCAAGCCGAGGATCTGGCCCTTGTGCATGTCGAAGGACACGCCGTTGAGCGCGATGATGCCGCCGAACACGACGCTGACGTCGCGAACCGCGAGCAGGGGCGACGTCCCCTGCGCGAGCTGTGCCTGCGTCATCTCGTCTCGCTCACGTCGTTCAGTGAGCGAAGGGGCGATGCGAACCGCTCCCGATGATGACAAAGGCTATCTGATCCCCTCGGCCACACGAGCAAGTTTCCCTCCTGATTTCAGCTTTTTGCTGACGTCTTTTTTGGAATGCGGCATCAGACCCCCGAGTGCCGCTTCGATGTTCCTTACCATCGCTAGCAGACGCGGTCCAATGTCGTTGATCAAACGCTCTTCCGTGAAGCGGAATGCGGGCGCGCCGCAATTGAATGCGTACGGACCGGTTCCGTCGTTGAGCCTGAGTGCGACGCCGGCGGCGCCGATGTCGTCGTGCCAGTCGCCGACGGAGATCGCGAAACCGTGTTTCGCGACGGTCTCGCCGGAACGTTCCAGTCCGTCGCGCATCTTGGGCCAGCGGCTGCCGTAATGTTCGCGCAACAGGCGCGACAGGTCTGCGCGGTCCGAATCGTCGAGCGCCCAGAAATAGGCGCGGCCCATCGCACTGGTTGCAATCGGCACGCGGGAGCCGACGTCAAGTTGAACCCCGACGGTCTCGCTGCCGCGGCTTTGCCCGAAATAGATCATGCTGTGACGGTCGCGGCCGCCGACGGCGACGGCGCCGCCGGTCGCGCGCATCAATTCCTCCCGGAACGGCTCGGACAAATGCCGAACGCCGAGATTGGCGAGCGCGGCGTAGCCGAGCGACATCGCGGCCGGTGTGAGCTGGTACTTCTCGAACCGGGGAACCGGCGCGAGATATCCAAGCTTGGTCAAGGTGTAGGTCAGCCGCGACACTGTGGGCTTCGGCAGGTTTGTCCGAGCCGCAATCTCCTGATTGCCGAGAAGACCGTCGTTGGGGTGGAATGCGCGCAATACGTTCAGTCCGCGGGAGAGCGCGACGACGAAATTCCGATCGGTCGCGGTCTTCTTTCCTGTACGCTTCATCCCTGATCTGCTTCTTGCGCGGAGTCGTTGACAAGCCACGTGCTTCAAAATAACCCTGCCGTCAAGATGCGGAATTAAATTCCGCACCGCGAAATCGAACAAAAGTAAATCCCCACCAAGGAGGGAATACCGTGAGCGAAGTGGTCAAGCTTGAGCGTCATGACGAGGTCGGGATCGTTACGGTCGACAGCCCTCCGGTCAATGCTCTGAGTGCCGCGGTCCGCGGTGGCATCCTGGAATGCATCAAGGCCGCAATCGCCGATCCCGCCATCAAGGGCATCGTGCTGACCTGTGCCGGCCGCACCTTCATCGCCGGCGCCGACATCACCGAATTCGGCAAGCCACCGAAGCCGCCCGCCCTCAACGACGTGCTGTCCGAGATCGAGAATTCGTCGAAGCCGGTGGTCGCAGCGATCCACGGCACGGCGCTCGGCGGCGGCCTCGAGGTCGCGCTCGCCTGTCACTACCGCGTTGCGGTGAAGGAAGCCAGGCTCGGCCTGCCCGAGGTGAAGCTCGGACTTCTGCCGGGCGCCGGCGGCACCCAGCGCCTGCCGCGCGCAGTCGGTCCCGAGCTTGCGGTCAAGATGATCGTCGGCGGCGATCCCATCGGTGCGGCTGAAGCGCTCAAGCATGGTCTGATCGAGGAGATCGTCGAAGGGCCGGCCTCGGGCGGCGAGGCGTTCGTCCGCAAGCTGCTGGCCGAGAAGCGCCCGCTCAAGCGTCTGCGCGACGACGATTCCAAGCTCGCGGCCGCCAAGGCCGACCGCTCGATCTTCACCAATGCGGTCGCCGCGATGACCAAGAAGTCGCGCGGCCTGGAAGCGCCGTTCGCCGCCGCCGACGCCGTCGGCTACGCCATTGACCTACCCTTCGACGAAGGTCTGAAGAAGGAGCGCGAGGGTTTCCTCAAGCTCGTCGCCAGCGACCAGTCCAAGGCGCAGCGTTATGCCTTCTTCGCCGAGCGTGAAGCCGCCAAGATCGCCGGCGTCCCCGACGGCACCAAGCCGCGTCCCGTGAACCGCGTCGCCATCCTCGGCGCCGGCACCATGGGCGGTGGCATCGCGATGTCGTTCGCCAATGCCGGCATTCCCGTCACCCTGATCGAGACCGGCGAGGAGCAGCTCAAGCGTGGCATGGGCATCATGCAGAAGAACTGGGAAGCGACCGCGGCGCGCGGCGGCATTCCGGCCGACGCGCCCGCCAAGCGCATGGCGTTGATCAACGGCGTCGTCGGCATCGAGAACGTCGGCGATGCCGACCTTGTCATCGAAGCCGTGTTCGAGACCATGGCGGTGAAGAAGGAAGTGTTCGGCAAGCTCGACCAATACGTCAAGCCCGGCGCCGTGCTCGCCTCCAACACCTCCTATCTCAACATCGACGAGATCGCGAAGTCGACCAAGCGTCCGCAGGACGTGCTCGGCATGCACTTCTTCTCGCCCGCCAACGTCATGAAGCTGTGCGAGATCGTGCGCGCCGACAAGACCGCGCCGGATGCGCTGGTCACCGCGGTGAACATCGCCCGCAAGATCGCGAAGGTGCCGGCCGTGGTTGGCGTCTGCGACGGTTTTGTGGGCAACCGCATGCTGGCCCAGCGCGGCAAGCAGTCGGAGAAGCTGTTGTTCGAGGGAGCTCTGCCGCAGCAGGTCGACGCCGTCGTCACCAAGTTCGGCATGCCGATGGGACCGTTCGCGATGGGCGACCTCGCCGGCCTCGACATCGGCTGGCGCTCGCGCAAGGACCGCGGCATCAAGTCGGAGATCGCGGACGCGCTGTGCGAGGCCGGTCGCTTCGGCCAGAAGACCGGCAAGGGCTACTACAAGTACGAAGCAGGCAGCCGCTCGGCGCTGCCCGATCCGGAGGTCGAGAAGCTGATCGACGAGACGCTCGCCCGTCTCGGCCGCAAGAAGCGAATCGTCAGTGACGACGAGATCCTCGAGCGCATGATGTACCCGATGATCAACGAGGGCGCGAAGATACTCGAAGAGGGCATTGCCGCGCGTCCCTCCGACATCGACGTGGTCTGGCTCTACGGCTACGGCTGGCCGATCTACCGTGGCGGCCCGATGTTCTGGGCCGACAGCGTTGGCCTCAAGCACATCGCCGATCGGCTCGCTTACTACGCCAAGGAGACCAACGACCCGAGCCTCGAGCCCGCTCCGCTGCTGAAGAAACTCGCGGCCGAAGGCAAGACGTTCGCTTCGCTCGCGGCGGCATCGAAGGCGGCTTGATGGCCGCTTCGTCTCAACCCTCGTCATTCCGGGCTCGCGACTTTGTCGCGCCCCGGAATGACGGTTTGTGTTAGTTGCACGCTCAAACAATCAAGAAAATGACCCATCCCGGCGAACAGTTTTACCCCGAGGGCGTGCGTTGGGACGACACCATCGTCCAGGGCTCGCTGCCTGATCTGCTGTCGAAGTCGGCCGCCGACTACGGCCCGCGCACTGCGCTGGAATTCCGTGATCGCCCGATCACCTACACCGAGCTCGCAGCTCGGGCCGAGCGCGCCGCGGCGGCGTTCCTGCGCGAAGGCATCGGCAAGGGCACGTCGGTCGCGCTGTTCCTCGGCAACACGCCCGACCACCCCGTCAATTTCTTCGGCGCGCTGAAGGCGGGTGCACGCGTCGCGCATCTGTCGCCGCTCGACGGCGAGATCGCGCTGACCCACAAGGTCTCGGATTCCGGCTCGCGCCTGCTCGTCACCTCGAACCTTCAGGCCTTGCTGCCGACCGCGCTTAAGTTCCTCGAAAAGGGGCTGATCGATCGCCTCGTCGTCTGCGAGGACGATGATTGGGGCAAGGTCGGCACGCCGCAGGCCGCGATCCCCGACGATCCCCGCATCGTCACCTTCAAGGCCTTCGTCGAAGGTGCCACAGCGCCCGCGCAATGGCCGTCGGTCACGGCCGACGACGTCGCGCTGCTGCAATATACCGGCGGCACCACTGGCCTGCCCAAAGGCGCCATGCTCACGCACGGCAATCTCACCTCGGCGGTGTCGATCTACGACGTCTGGGGCAAACCGTCGCGCGCGGCACGCGGCGATACGATCGAGCGCGTCATCTGCGTGCTGCCGCTGTTTCACATCTACGCGCTGACCGTCGTGCTGTTGTCCTCGCTCAGCCGGGGCAACCTGATCTCGCTGCATCAGCGCTTCGACGTCGAGGCCGTGATGCGCGACATCGAGATCAAGCGCGCGACGTATTTTCCTGGCGTGCCGACGATGTGGATCGCGATCGCAGCGCTCCCCGATCTCGACAAGCGCGACTTTTCCTCGCTCGCCACCATCGGTTCCGGCGGCGCGCCGCTGCCGGTGGAGGTCGCGAACTTCTTCGAGCGCAAGGTCGGCAAGAAGCTGCGCAGCGGCTGGGGCATGACCGAGACCTGCTCGCCCGGCACCGGCCATCCGCCCACCGGGCCGGAGAAGCCCGGCTCGATCGGCCTGATGCTGCCCGGCATCGAGCTCGATGTGGTTGCGCTGGACGATCCGAAAAAAGTGCTGCCGCCCGGCGAAGTCGGCGAGATCCGTATCAAGGGCCCGAACGTCACCCAAGGCTACTGGAACAGGCCGGAGGGATCTACAGATGCCTTCGTTGACGGCCGCTTCCTCACCGGCGACATCGGCTATGTCGACGCGGACGGCTATTTCTTTCTGGTCGACCGCAAGAAGGACATGATCATCTCCGGCGGCTTCAACGTCTATCCGCAGATGATCGAACAGGCGATCTACACCATATCAGGCGTGCACGAGGTGATCGTGCTCGGCATCCCCGACCAGTATCGGGGCGAGGCCGCCAAGGCCTTCATCAAGCTGAAGCCCGGCGCAAAGCCCTTCTCGCTCGACGAGCTGCGCGCGCAGCTCGCCGGCAAGGTCGGCAAGCACGAGCTGCCGGCCGAGGTCGAGTTCGTCGACGATTTGCCGCGCACGCCGGTCGGAAAATTGTCGCGCCACGAATTGCGCCAGCAGCAGAAACCGTCACAATCCACTCAAGCCATATCAGGAGGTCGCTCTTGACCGACGCCGTCATCGTTTCCACCGCCCGCACCCCGATCGGCAAGGCCTATCGCGGCGCGCTCAACGCCACCGAGGGCGCAACCCTGCTCGGCCACGCCATCGGCGAAGCCGTCGCTCGCGCCAAGGTCGATCCGAAGGAGATCGAGGACGTCGTGATGGGCGCAGCGCTGCAGCAGGGCGCGACCGGCGGCAACATCGCGCGCAAGGCGCTGCTTCGCGCCGGCCTTCCCGTCACCGTGGCCGGCACCACCATCGACCGGCAATGCGCCTCGGGCCTGCAGGCCATCGCGCTCGCCGCGCGCTCGGTAATCTTCGACGGCGTCGAGATCGCGGTCGGCGGCGGCGGCGAGTCCATCTCGCTCGTGCAGAACGACAAGATGAACGGCTTCCACGCCCAGGACCCGGCGCTGCTCAAGATCAAGGGCGAAGTCTACATGCCCATGATCGACACCGCTGAAGTCGTCGCCAAGCGCTACGGCATCTCCCGCGAGAAGCAGGACGAGTATTCGCTGGAGAGCCAGCGCCGCACGGCGGCAGCGCAACAGGGCGGCAAGTTCAAGGAGGAGATCGCCCCGATCACGACGCAGATGGCGGTCACCGACAAGGCGACCGGCACCGTGTCGATGAAGGACATCACGCTGTCGCAGGACGAAGGGCCGCGCCCCGAGACCACGCTCGAAGGCCTCGCCGGCCTCAAGCCGGTGCGTGGCGAGGGTTTCTCCATCACTGCCGGCAATGCCAGCCAGCTCTCGGACGGCGCCAGCGCCAGCGTGATCATGAGCGACAAGGAAGCCTCAAAGCGCGGCCTCAAGCCGCTCGGCATCTTCCGCGGCTTCGTCTCCGCCGGTTGCGAGCCGGACGAGATGGGCATCGGCCCGGTCTTCGCCGTGCCGCGTCTGCTCAAGCGCCACGGCCTCACGGTCGACGACATCGGCCTGTGGGAGCTCAACGAAGCCTTCGCGGTGCAGGTGCTGTATTGCCGCGACAAGCTCGGCATCGACCCCGACAAGATCAACGTCGACGGCGGCGCAATCGCGGTCGGCCACCCCTACGGTATGTCGGGCGCCCGCCTCGCCGGCCACGCCCTGATCGAAGGCCGCCGCCGCAAGGCCAAATATGCGGTCGTCACAATGTGCGTCGGCGGCGGCATGGGCGCGGCCGGGCTGTTCGAAGTTCTGCAGTAATTCACAGGAGGATCCGATGGATCTCGCATTCACGAAAGAAGAGCAGGCGTTTCGCGAGGAAGTGCGGCAGTTCTTCCGCGACAACGTGCCGCCGGATACCCGGCGCAAGATGGTCGAGGGCCGTCATCTCTCGAAGGACGAGATGGTGACGTGGTGGCGCATCCTCAACAAGAAGGGCTGGGGCGTCAGCCATTGGCCCAAACAGTATGGCGGCACCGGCTGGACCTCCGTGCAGCACTACATCTTCAACGAAGAGGTGCAGTCCTATCCGGCTCCGCAGCCGCTCGCCTTCGGCGTCAGCATGGTCGGCCCGGTCATCTACACCTTCGGCAACGAGGAGCAGAAGAAGCAGTATCTGCCGCGCATTGCCAATGTCGACGATTGGTGGTGCCAGGGCTTCTCCGAGCCCGGCTCCGGCTCCGACCTCGCCTCGCTCCGCACCAAGGCCGAGCGCAAGGGCGACAAGTGGATCATCAACGGCCAGAAGACCTGGACGACGCTGGCCCAGCACGCCGACATGATCTTCTGCCTCTGCCGCACCGACAACAACGCCAAGAAGCAGATGGGCATTTCCTTCATCGTGTTCTCGATGAAGTCCAAGGGCGTCACCGTGCGCCCGATCCAGACCATCGATGGCGGCGTCGAGGTCAACGAAGTCTTCTTCGACAATGTCGAGGTGCCCGTCGAGAACCTGATCGGCGAGGAGAACAAGGGCTGGGATTACGCGAAATTCCTGCTCGGCAACGAGCGAACCGGCATCGCCCGGGTCGGTGTCTCCAAGGAGCGGCTGCGCCGCATCCGCGATCTCGCCGGCAAGGTTGAATCCGGCGGCAAGCCGATCATCCAGGACGCTGCGTTCCGCGAGAAGCTGGCGGCGTGCGAGATCGAGCTGAAGGCACTGGAACTCACGCAGCTGCGCGTCGTCGCCGACGAAGGCAAGCACGGCAAGGGCAAGCCCAATCCGGCCTCCTCCGTGCTGAAGATCAAGGGCTCCGAGATCCAGCAGACCACCACCGAGCTGCTGATGGAAGTGATCGGCCCGTTCGCCGCGCCCTACGACGTGCACGGCGACGACGGCTCCAACGAAGCCATGGACTGGACCGCCCAGATCGCGCCGAGCTACTTCAACAACCGCAAGGTCTCGATCTACGGCGGCTCCAACGAGATCCAGCGCAACATCATCGCCAAGGCGGTGCTGGGACTGTGATCTTCTCCTCTCCGCGGAGGCGGGGAGGGCAATTTTTCCATCGTCATTCCGGGGCGCGACGCAGTCGCGAGCCCGGAATCCATAACCACCAATCGGGATTATGGATTCCGGGCCTGGCCCTACGGGCCATCTCGGAATGACGAAGCCAGATAGTCCGGGTACGAGGAACCAAAACATGGATTTTGATCTGAACGAGGAGCAACGGCTTCTCAAGGAAAGCATCGACGGCCTCTTGACCGATTCCTACGATTTCGAGAGCCGCAAGAAGTACATGAAGGAGAAGGGCGGCTGGAGCAAAGCGGTCTGGGGCAAGCTTGCCGAGCAGGGCCTGCTCGGCCTGCCGTTCGCAGAAGCCGATGGCGGCTTCGGCGGCGGTGGCGTCGAGACGATGATCGTGATGGAGGCGCTCGGTAAGGCGCTGGTGCTCGAGCCCTACCTCGCCACGGTCGTGATCGGCGGCGGCTTCCTGCGCCACGCCGGCACCGACGCGCAGAAGGCCGCGCACGTACCCGGCATCATCGACGGCAGCAAGACACTGGCGTTCGCCCAGCTCGAGAAGAACTCGCGCTACGACCTGTTCGACGTCGCGACCACCGCGAAGAAGAAGGGCGAGGCTTACGTCATCGACGGCGAGAAGTTCGTCGTGCTCAACGGCGAGAACGCCGACACGCTCATCGTCACCGCCCGTGCCAAGGGCGACCGGCGCGACAAGTCCGGTATCGGCGTGTTCCTGGTCCCGGCCAATGCCAAGGGCGTCGCCAGGAAGAGCTATCCGACCCAGGACGGCCTGCACGCCGCCGACATCACCTTCACCGGCGTCGAGGTGGGTGCGGACGCCGTGCTCGGCAATCCCGAGGATTCGCTGGCGCTGATCGAGCGTGTCGTCGACGAAGCCCGCATCGCGCTCTGCGCCGAGGCGGTCGGCCTGATGGACGAATCGCTCAAGACCACGGTCGAGTACATCAAGACGCGAAAGCAGTTCGGCGTCGCGATCGGCTCGTTCCAGTCGCTGCAGCACCGGGCGTCCGACATGTTCGTCGCGGCCGAGCAGGCCCGTTCGATGTCGATGTTCGCGACCATGGCCGGTGATTTCGAGGATGCCAAGGAGCGCGCCAACGCGATCGCCGCGGCCAAGGTGCAGATCGGCAAGTCGCTGAAGTTCGTGGGCCAGCAGGCGATCCAGCTCCACGGTGGCATCGGCATGACCATGGAGGCGAAGATCGGCCACTACTTCAAGCGCCTCACCATGATCGAGAACAGTTTTGGTGACACCGACTACCACCAGCGCCGCGTCGCGGATGGCGGCGGGTTGATCTAAGACACACCATGACTGTCATCCCGGGGCGCGCGAAGCGCGAGCCCGGGATCCATCAGGCGGCATCACGTGCGGTGAATTGGATTCCGGGCTCGCGCTACGCGCGCCCCGGAATGACCAGAGAGAGCTGAACAATGAAAAACACCCCGTTCGATCTCACCGGCAAGGTCGCCGTGGTCACCGGCTCCAGCCGCGGCATCGGCCGCTCCTCCGCCGAATTGCTGGCGAAACTCGGCGCCAAGGTCGTGGTCTCCTCGCGCAAGGCCGAGGCCTGCAAGGAAGTTGCCGACGGCATCAATGCTTCAGGCGGCGACGCCACCGTCATCCCCTGCAACATCGCGCGCAAGGCCGAGGTGGAGGCGCTGGTCGCGGGCACGATCAAGCACTACGGCAAGATCGACATCCTGGTCTGTAACGCCGCGGTGAATCCATATTACGGCCCGCTGCTCGACATCACCGACGAAGCCTTCGACAAGATCATGGGGTCCAACGTCAAGAGCAACATCTGGCTCTCTGCGCTCGCGATCCCGCAGATGGCCGAGCGCGGCAAGGGCTCCGTCGTCATCATTTCCTCGATCGGCGGCCTGCGCGGCTCCACCGTGATCGGTGCCTACGGCATCTCCAAGGCCGCCGATTTCGCGCTGTGCCGCTCGCTCGCCGGCGAATGGGGCCCGAAAGGCATCCGCGTCAACTGCATCGCGCCCGGCCTCGTCAAGACCGATTTCGCCCGCGCGCTGTGGGAAGACGAAGCCAATCTCAAGCGCCGCACCGCCACCACGCCGCTGCGCCGCATCGGCGAGCCCGACGAGATCGCCGGCGCGGTGGCCTATCTTGCCTCGGATGCATCGAGCTTCATGACGGGGCAGACCATCGTGATCGACGGCGGCGTCACCACCGCTGCGGTATAGCCCCCGCTCGCAGGGCTATGGCCCGCGCGCGTCGCGGCGCCCGGCGGGTGCGCTTTCGATGGCGCGCGCGACGATCAGGGACGATCGTTCGTCGAGATGCACCCCGTCGTCCCAGCGCAGCTCGCTCCCCGGCGGATCGACTGTCAGCCAGAGGCTGCGATCGGGGAAGGCTTCGTGGACGATCTCGCCGGTCGTCCGGACCACGCGCGAGCCCTCGATCTCCGGCGCGAAGGGAATGTGAAACAGGAAGACACGAACGCCGCGCCGCTGCAGATCGTCGACGAGTTGTCGCATGCGGACCACATTCGCGCGCGCCGGGGCGGTCGGGTCGCCGTCATTCATCTGCTGCAGCGCGCGGTCGAGATACACCCTGTTGTCGAACGTCCCAGGCGGGCGGGCGAGCAGGCGATCCTGCTCGGCGCGCGACCGGGCGGAACCGGGGCCGGCGTGATTCCAGGTCTCATAGGCCGCGATCACCGTTCGCACCGGCCGCAGGAGCAGGGCCTCCGCGCCCGCGCCATGCGAGAATTTCTCGATCAGCCCGCCGTCGGCTTCGCGCGACAGCACATTGGTCTCGATCAGCACGGTCTTCGGCAGGCGTGCTTGCCCGGCGACGATGGCGAGGCCGGTCACCGGTGAGCCGCCGGCCAGCGCCAGATTGCGCAGGCGTGGAAGCGTGAAATACTCCTCCTTGAGACGCCAGGTAACCGAGCTGCCGACCAGCACGATGTCGGGGACCGGCTCCTGAACGTAGCGGTTGAGGGTGACGAGGGTGCCGTCGCGCGTGGTGACGGCAGGCTGCTGCAGGGCCGAGCCGTAGCGTTGCGGGGCCAGGCCGCAGGCCAGCAGCAGCGCGACTGCTGCCACCGCGCACCTGACCAGCCATGAAAGCGTCGAGACCTGCTGCATCGTCAGAACTGGAAGTAGATGAAGGCGCTGTCGGCACCGGCTTCGAGATGAGTCAGTCCCGCGAGCCCGCCATAGAGATAGGGCTCCCACCGCCGCAACCGGCCCGCGATCAGCGCGCCGATGCCGGCATGCTGGAGGATCACCGGGAGGGCGTAGAGCAAAGCGAGATTGGTGAACAGCTTGGGCGGATTCGGCGCGTCGGTCGCGATGAACATCCCCTTGAGGTAGCCGAGCGCATGGTCGAATTCCGGCAGCTTGAAGAAGATCCAGAGCATGGTGACGCAGAAGAACACGATGCCCATCCTGATCACCCGCAGCGCCGGAGCCTCATTGCCGACAAGCTTCAGGAACGGCCGCTCGACGACCAGCAGCAGCCCGTGCGCCATGCCCCACAGCGCGTAGCTCAGGCTCGCGCCGTGCCAGAGCCCGCCGAGCGTCATCACGATCATCAGGTTGAGATAGGTGCGCACCCGTCCATGCCGGTTGCCGCCGAGAGGAATGTAGAGATACGTCCTGAGCCAGGTCGACAGGGAGATGTGCCAGCGCGTCCAGAACTCGGAGAACGACGTCGAGATGTAGGGCAGGTTGAAGTTCACGGGCAGGCGATAGCCGAACAGCAGCCCGAGCCCGACCGCAATCGCCGAGTAGCCGAAGAAGTCGGCGTAGATCTGGTAGCTGTAGAGAAACACCAGCAGCCAGCGATCCTGCGTGCGCAGCGTCTCGTGGAGCGGGAAGTCCATGTAGGACGTCATCTCGTTGAGATTGTTCGCCACGTACAGCTTGAAGAAATAGCCGACGAGAATCCACTTCGCGGCCTCGACGAAGGCGACGTCGCCGATCCGCTTCGGCACGATCTGCGGCATGAACTGCGCCGCACGCGTGATCGGCCCGGACACGAGCTGCGGGAAGAAGATGATGTAGAGGAACATGTCGCGCAGGCGCGCGGTGCGCTTCTCGCGCGTGAGGTCGACCAGCAGGCTGATGTTGTGGAACACGAAGAACGAAATGCCGATCGGCAGCGGCAGCCGCAGCAGGAAGTCGATCGGCGCGGCGTCGGTCAGCTGTGCTGCGCCGGAATCGACGAACAGGAACTTGTATTTGAAGAACGCCAGCAGGCCGAGATTGAAGACGATGCCGGCCGGCATCCAGACGGCGCGGTTCTCGAACGCGAGCACCAGGCAGACATAAGTGCCCAGCACCGCAACGAGCAACAGCGGCAGCAGCTCGGGCTGGCCGAAACCGTAGAAGAACACGCTCGCCAGCACCAGCAGCTGCACCTGGAAGCGCCGCAGCGGAGCCAGGTAATAGGCGCCGAACACCACCGCGACGAAGACGCCGAACTGATAGGAAGTGAATGTCATGCCGCCCCGTTTGCCCGGCATGGCGTTTAGCATTTTGGTCGAGATGGTCATAGCCTTGCGGGCCATGCAGGGATGCGACTTTTGGTTGCCGGCATGAGCGGCGTTGTTTACCCTCCCCTGGAGGGGGAGGGTCGCTGCGCATGTAATGCGCAGCGGGGTGGGGTGAAGCCGCAAAGATGGTGTCAACATCAATCCGACGCAACGCCGCGAAAAAGCTGAGGGCGAATACCACACCCCATGAGCGGATCCTGTGGCGTGCCTCAAAGAATTGCCGATCGAGGGCTCACACTTCCGCCGTCAAGCGCCGATCGGTCCATACATCGTCGACTTCTTCTGCCCCGCCAAGCGTCTCATCATCGAGCTCGACGGCGGCCACCACAATGAAGACCCCGTGGCCGCACGCGACCTCGACCGTCAACGCTGGCTCGAACACGAAGGTTACCGCGTCATCCGGTTCTGGAATTCGGAGATCACAGGAGACCTGACAGCAGTTCTCGAACGAATCTATGTCGAGCTCTACGGATCGCGCGAAGCCGAGACGACGCCGCTGAAGCATCGCCGAACTTAGCGAATCGGGCGCTCTTCTCTTACCTTCCCCTGGAGGGGGAGGGTCGGCTCACATTGAGCGTAGCGAAATGTGAGACGGGGTGGGGTGACGGTCTCTCCACATCCGACACCGCCCGTGTTGAGAGATCACCCCGCCCCGCTCGCGCTACGCGCGATCGACCCTCCCCCTCCAGGGGAGGGTAAGGAACGCGACCTGCATCCCACCTTGACCTTCTGCCTCCAATCCGCTCCCTTTGGCCCGACACAACGACTCCTCCGGGAAACGCCAAGGTAACTTCCATGTCTTTCGTCCTCGCCATCGACCAGGGCACCACCTCCTCGCGCGCGATCGTGTTTCGCGGCGACATATCGATCGCGGCGAAGGCGCAAGCCGAGTTTCCGCAGCATTTCCCGGCCTCGGGCTGGGTCGAGCACGAGCCGGAGGATATCTGGACCTCGACCGTGAAGGTCTGCCGCGACGCCATCGCGCAGGCCGGCATCGGTGCAAAGGACATCGCCGCGATCGGCATCACCAATCAGCGCGAGACCACCGTGGTGTGGGACCGCGCGACGGGGCAGGCCGTGCACCGCGCCATCGTCTGGCAGGATCGCCGCACCGCCGACATCTGCGCAAAACTCAAGGCCGATGGCCGCGAGCCCGTGATCTCGCAGAAGACCGGCCTGATCATCGATCCCTATTTCTCCGGCACCAAGATCGCCTGGATTCTCGACCACGTCCCCGGCGCCCGCGCCCGCGCCGCCCGCGGCGAATTGATGTTCGGTACCGTCGATTGCTATCTGCTCTGGCGCCTCACCGGCGGCAAGGTGCACGCCACCGACGCCACCAACGCCTCGCGCACCCTGCTGTTCAACATCCACACCGGCCAGTGGGACGACGAGCTCTTGGAGATCATCGGCGTGCCGCGCTCGATGCTGCCCGAGGTGAAGGATTCCTCCGCCCGCTTCGGCGAGAGCACACCCGATCTGTTCGGCGGCGCGATTCTCATCTCCGGCATCGCCGGTGACCAGCAGGCCGCCACCATCGGCCAGGCCTGCTTCCGCCCGGGCATGATGAAGTCAACCTACGGCACCGGCTGTTTTGCCTTGCTCAACACCGGCACCACGCCTGTGGTGTCGAAGAATAAGCTACTCACGACGGTCGCCTATCAGCTCGACGGCAAGCGCACCTACGCGCTCGAAGGCTCGATCTTCGTCGCAGGCTCGGCCGTGCAGTGGCTGCGCGACGGCCTCGGCATCATCAAGCACGCCGCTGAAACCGGACCTCTCGCCGACCAGTCCGATTCCATGCAGAGCGTCTATCTCGTCCCCGCCTTCGTCGGCATGGGCGCGCCCTACTGGAATCCGCGGGTGCGCGGCGCGCTGTTCGGCCTCACCCGCAACACCGGCCCCGCCGAGCTCGCCCACGCCGCGCTGGAGAGCGTCTGCTACCAGACCTTCGATCTCTGGGCCGCGATGCGCGCGGACTGGCCAAGCTCGGAAACCGCCAGCGTGGTTCTTCGCGTCGACGGCGGCATGACCGCGTCGGACTGGACCATGCAGCGCCTCGCCGATTTGCTGGATGCCCCGGTCGATCGCCCTGTGATTCAGGAGACCACGGCGCTAGGCGCCGCCTATCTCGCGGGGCTCCAGGCCGGCGTCTATCCCGAGCCGACCAAGTTCGCCGACAATTGGCGGCTGGAGCATCGCTTCAAGCCGAATATGAGCCAGGCGACAAGGGAGCGGAAGCTGGCGGGCTGGGCGCGAGCGGTCAAGGGCGTGCTGGCGAGCGATGAAGGGGAGGGGTAGGCGCGTCCCGCGTACGCCTATGAAGCAAGGCGCGACCAGCTGCCTCCACACCCTTCATTGCGAGGAGCTCTTGCGACGAAGCAATCCAGACTGCCAGCGCGCAGACAGTCTGGATTGCTTCGCTGCGCTCGCAATGACGGAGTGTGGGGCGACCGTCACGGGCCGACCTCTAGCGAACGAAAGCAGCGCCAAATGATCCTTCCCGACGGATATTCCAACGTCCCCGCCGGCAAGATCGCCGCTGTCGTCACCCATCTCGAAATGAATGCGCCTCCCGCCCGTCGCGATGATCCGCCGGGCGCGTGGACCCTGCGCAAGGTGGACGCCCCCGCGCTTCCCTGGTACCGCGATCTCTTCCGCCGCGTTGGCGAGGACTGGCTGTGGTTCTCGCGCGCCCGCATGACCGATGCAGAGCTTGCCGCGATCATTCACGCACCAGGTGTCGACGTCTACGCGCTGACCCTGGACGGCCGCGATGAAGGCCTGCTCGAACTCGACTTCCGCGAGCCCGGTCAATGTGAGCTGGTCTATTTCGGTGTCACGGGTCGCCTGATCGGTACGGGCGCCGCCCGCTTCCTGATGAACCGCGCACTGGCGATGGCGTGGTCCCGAGACGTCCACCGTGTCTGGGTGCACACCTGCACCTTCGATCCCCCCTCCGCCGTCGCGTTCTATGAGCGCTCCGGCTTCCGCCCGTTCCACCGCCAGATCGAGATCGCCGACGATCCGCGTCTCGACGGAACGGCGCCGCGCGATGCGGCGAAGCACGTGCCGATCATCGAGTAGCGTGCGAGGTCGAAGCCCGGATGAGGACATCGGTGAAGAACTGGCAGGCGACATTATTTGACGGCGTGAGGAAGCCGATCGGGCGGTCCTGGGCGTGGGCGGGGGACGCGGCGAAGAGCGCGAGAAGACAAAATTGCAGATGCCGCATGCGTCCTAAGAGCTCCGATCTGTCATGCCCGGACTTGATCCGGGCATCCATCGCTTTCTACTCTGAGGAAAGATGGATTTCCGGGTCAAGCCCGGCAATGACGAGAGGTGACCCATGTTCCTGATCGGCCAATACGACTCCCCCTTCGTCCGCCGCGTCGCGATTGCGCTGCGGCTTTACGGACTTTCCTTCGAGCACAAGCCGTGGTCGACCTTTGGCGATGCCGACAAGATCGCAGCCTATAACCCGCTGCGCCGCGTACCGACGCTGGTGCTCGACGATGGCGAGGCCTTGATCGAGAGCATGGTCATCCTGGACTATCTCGATGAGCACGTCGGCGAAGGGAAGGCGATGCTGCCGCGCGGCGGCGCCGAGCGCCGGAAGCACCTGCGCATCTGTGCGCTTGCCTCAGGCCTCGGCGACAAGGCGGTGAGCCTGCTCTACGAGCGCGTGCTGCGGAAGGAGCAGTTGGCGCTGTGGGTCGAGCGGTGCCAGGCGCAGATCGGCGATGTCCTGAAAGTGCTGGAGACCGAGCGCGCCAAGGTCACGACGCCGTACTGGCTGGGCGACCGCATCGGCCACGCCGATGTCGCGGTCGCCTGCGTCGTCCGCTTCACCCGCGAAGCCCATCCGCAGCTGTTCGACGCCGCGCGCTATCCGGCCCTGAGCGCCCATGCCGAGCGTTGCGAGGCCCTCGCGCCGTTCCAGGAGATCGTGCAGCCGCTGGCCCCGCCGAAGGGGTGAGACGCTCTCGCGTCCGGGGCACGAAGCCAAGCGTAAGGTGAGGGGCGCGCCTATCCGCTCTACTGCGAAGACTGCCACAGCAGCCGATCGTGCAACTCTACCCCTGTTTTGCCCGACGGCGCAAAGCCCGCCCGACGCCACAAAAAAATTGCTCAAACTTTTCAACCCCATCGCTACTGTGCATGGGGTTGTTTTCTCAAATTTTGCTTTGGAGCCGCGGCCTATCCCGCGCCGGCGCGCTTCTTCTGCCAGACGAGATGCACCGCGCAGGTGCAGCCCGGCGGATGTGAGGCGAGATCCGCCGGGGGCTCGTCGTTCGCGGGCGTTGCGGCAAACGTCTTGTCCTCGCGCGACGGGATGTAGTTCAGCACCGGCGCGAGCCAGCGCTCGGTCTCGGCCACCGTCATGCCCTTGCGCGCGGCGTAGTCCTCGACCTGGTCGCGCTCGATCTTGCCGACGCCGAAATAGTAGCTCTCAGGCGCAGCGAAATAGAGCCCGGATACGGACGAGCCCGGCCACATCGCAAAGCTCTCGGTCAGCTTCACGCCGGCCGTGGCCTCCGCATCGAGCAGCTCGAACAGCGTCGCCTTCTCAGTGTGGTCGGGCTGCGCGGGATAGCCCGGCGCGGGGCGGATGCCCTGGTACTTCTCGAGGATCAGATCCTCGGTGGAGAACGTCTCATCCGGCGCGTAGGCCCAGAACTCGCGGCGCACGCGGGCATGCATGCGTTCCGCGAACGCCTCGGCGAGGCGGTCGGCCAGCGCCTTGCACAGGATCGAGGAGTAATCGTCATTGGCGCTTCTGAAGCGGTCGGCGACCGCATCCTCGCCGATGCCGGCGGTGACGACGAAGCCGCCGACATAGTCGGGAACGCCTGCCGGCGCGACGAAGTCGGCGAGCGCCGCATTGAAACGGCCCTCGCGCTTCTCGAGCTGCTGGCGCAGCGTGTGCAGCGTCGCGATCTTCTTCGTGCGGCTCTCGTCGGCATAGAGCGCGATATCGTCGCCTTCGGCATTCGCCGGCCAGAAGCCGATCGTGGCGCGGGCCCGGAACCATTTCTCCTTGACGATGGTGTCGAGCATTTTTCGCGCGTCGTCGTAGAGCGAGCGTGCGACCTCGCCGACCTTGGCGTCGTCGAGGATTGCGGGGAAGCGCCCCGCGAGCTCCCAGGTCTGGAAGAACGGCGTCCAGTCGATATAGGGCACGAGCTCGGCGAGGTCGTAGTCGTCGAAGCTCTTGATGCCGAGGAAGGTCGGCTTCACCGGCTTGCTCTTGGTGAAATCCACCGGCACGCGGTTGGCGCGCGCTGCCGCGAGCTTCAGGCGCTTCTTGTCGGCCTGCGCGCGCAGATGCGCTTCCGAGATCTTGGCGTACTCGGCGCGCACCTCGGCGGCATAGGCGTCGCGCTTCTCGGGCGAGAGCAGCGAGGAGGCCACGCCGACCGCGCGGCTGGCGTCGTTGACGTGAACGACGGGCCCGGCGCGATAGCTCGGGTCGATCTTCACCGCGGTGTGCACCCGGCTCGTGGTGGCGCCGCCGATCAGCAGCGGCAGCTTGAGGCCTTCGCGCTGCAATTCGCCGGCGAAGAACGCCATCTCGTCGAGCGAGGGCGTGATCAGGCCGGAGAGACCGACGATGTCGGCCTTCTCCGCCTTCACGATTTCGACAATCTTGGCGGCGGGCACCATCACGCCGAGGTCGATCACCTCGTAATTGTTGCACTGGAGCACGATGCCGACGATGTTCTTGCCGATGTCGTGGACATCGCCCTTCACGGTCGCGAGCACGATCTTGCCCGCGGACGAGGAGCCTTCCGTGCCGATGCCGTTCGCGGCGTTGCGCGCCTTCTCTTCCTCCATGAACGGCATCAGCCAGGCCACGGCCTGCTTCATGACGCGGGCGGACTTCACCACCTGCGGCAGGAACATCTTGCCGTCGCCGAAGAGGTCGCCGACCACGTTCATGCCGGCCATCAGCGGGCCCTCGATCACGTCGAGCGGACGCGACGACGCCTTGCGGGCCTCTTCGGTGTCCTGCTCGATGAACTCGGTGATCCCATGGACCAGCGAATGCGAGAGACGCTTGGCGACCGGCCATTCGCGCCAGGTGAGATCGGCCTCCTTGGTCTGGGTCTTGTTGCCGCGGAATTTCTCGGCAAGCGCCAGCAGGCGTTCGGATGCGCCCGGATCGCGGTTGAGGATGACGTCCTCGCACACTTGGCGCAGCTCGGGGTCGATGTCGTCATAGACGATCATCTGCCCGGCATTGACGATGCCCATGTC
This sequence comes from Bradyrhizobium sp. MOS003, assembly GCF_003020125.1. Classification (GTDB taxonomy): domain Bacteria; phylum Pseudomonadota; class Alphaproteobacteria; order Rhizobiales; family Xanthobacteraceae; genus Bradyrhizobium. The sequence goes on from NZ_PYFW01000001.1 coordinate 1,141,852, forward strand.
CATGCCCGCCTTGATGGCGTGATACAGGAACACCGAGTGCATGGCCTCGCGCACCGGCTCGTTGCCGCGGAACGAGAACGACAGATTGGAGACGCCGCCCGAGATGTGCGCACCCGGCAGGTTCTGCCGGATCCACCGCGTCGCCTCGATGAAGTCGACGCCGTAATTGTTGTGTTCCTCGATGCCGGTCGCGATCGCGAACACGTTCGGATCGAAGATGATGTCCTCGGGCGGGAAGCCGACCTTGTTCACCAGGATGTCGTAGGCGCGCTTGCAGATCTCGGTCTTGCGCTTGAACGTGTCGGCCTGGCCGACCTCGTCGAACGCCATCACCACCACCGCCGCGCCGTGGCGCCGCGCGATGTTGGCTTCGTGAATGAACTTCTCCTCGCCTTCCTTCATCGAGATCGAGTTGACGACCGGCTTGCCCTGGACGCATTTCAGGCCGGCTTCGATCACCGAGAATTTCGAGGAATCGACCATCACGGGAACGCGGGCGATGTCGGGCTCGGCGGCGACGAGGTTGAGGAAGGTCACCATTGCGGCTTCCGAATCCAGCAGGCCCTCATCCATGTTGACGTCGATGATCTGCGCGCCGTTCTCGACCTGATCGCGTGCGACCTGCAGTGCGGCGGTGTAGTCGCCGGCGGTGATCAGCTTGCGGAAGCGGGCCGATCCGGTGACGTTGGTGCGCTCGCCGACGTTCACGAACGGGATCGCGTCCGTCAGCACGAACGGCTCGAGGCCGGAGAGCCGCAGGCGCGGTTCGATCTCCGGCACGATGCGCGGCTTGTGCGGGGCGACGGCTGCCGCAATCGCCGCGATATGGTCAGGCGTGGTGCCGCAGCAGCCGCCGACGATGTTGACGAGGCCGTCCCGCGCGAACTCGCCGACGAGGCGCGCCATGTACTCGGGTGTCTCGTCATACTGGCCGAATTCGTTGGGCAGGCCCGCGTTGGGATAGGCGCAGACCAGCGTATCGGCGACACGGCCGATATCGGCGATGTGCGCGCGCAAATCTTCCGCGCCGAGCGCGCAGTTGAAGCCGATCGTGATGGGCTTGGCGTGCCGCACCGAATGCCAGAACGCCTCCGGCATCTGGCCCGAGAGCAGGCGGCCGGACTTGTCGGTGATGGTGCCCGACACCATCACGGGCACGTCGATGCCGCGCGCTTCGGTGATCTCGGCGATGGCGTAGAGCGCCGCCTTGGCGTTCAGCGTGTCGAAGATGGTCTCGACCAGCAAGAGGTCGACGCCGCCGTCGAGCATGCCGTTGATCTGCTCGCCGTAAGACTTGCGCAGATCGTCGAAGGTGACGGCGCGGTAGCCGGGATTGGACACGTCTGGCGAGATCGAGGCGGTGCGGTTGGTCGGCCCGATGGCGCCGGCGACGAAGCGCGGCTTGCCGTCCTCGGCCTCAACGCGGCGCGCGGCATTGCCGGCGAGGCGGGCGCCTTCACGCGCCATCTCGTAGACGATGTCGGTGAGGTCGTAATCGGCCTGCGCGATCGAGGTGGTCGAGAAGGTGTTGGTCGCGACGATGTCGGCGCCCGCGCGCAAATAGGCCGCGTGGATGTCCTCGATCGCCTGCGGCTGGGTCAGGATCAACAGGTCGTTGTTGCCACGCAGGTCGCGATGAAAATTCTTGAAACGCTCGCCGCGGAAGGCGGCCTCGTCGAACTGCAGGTTCTGGATCATCGTGCCCATGGCGCCGTCGAGCACCAGGATGCGCTCGCGTGCGGCATTGAGCAGGGCAGTTCGCTTCGGAGAGGTGGATACGGTCATGTTGTCTTACGCCGCCTTCTGCGCGCTCTTGGCGCGGATGCCGAGCAAATGGCTGATCGCGAACACGAGATCGGCGCGGTTCATGGTGTAGAAATGGAAGGTGTCGACGCCGTTCTTGGCGAGCTTCTGCACCTGGCCGGCGGCAACCGTCGCGGCCACCAGCTTGCGGGTCTCGGAATCGTCGTCGAGGCCTTCGAATTTCGCGGCGAACCAGTCCGGCACCGTGGTGCCGGCCCGCGTGACAAAATTGCGCGCCTGCTTGAAGTTATGCATGGGCATGATGCCGGGCACGATCGGGATGTCGATGCCGCGGGCGCGGACGCGGTCGAGATAGCGGAAATAGAGGTCGTTATCGAAGAACACCTGGGTGATCGCGCGCGCAGCGCCGGCATCGACCTTGGCCTGCAGCGTGTCGATGTCGGCATCGAAGTCGCGCGCCTCGGGGTGCTTCTCGGGATAGGCCGACACCGACACTTCGATGTCGCCGTGCCGCTTCTTGATCCCCGCGACCAGATCGGCCGAGTTCTGATAGCCGTCGGGGTGGCTGGAATAGGGCGTGCCGATACCGCCGGCGGGATCGCCGCGCAGGGCCACGATGTGGCGGACGCCGACCTCGTGATAGCGGTCGACGATCTCGTCGATCTCGCCGCGCGAGGCGCCGACGCAGGTCAAATGCGCGGCCGGCAGCAGCGCGGTCTCTTTCAGGATGCGGGCGATGGTCGAATGGGTGCGCTCGCGGGTCGAGCCGCCGGCGCCATAGGTCACCGAGACGAATTTCGGGTCGAGCGGGGCGAGCCGGTTGATGGTCTCCCAGAGATTGCGCTCCATATCCTCCGTCTTCGGCGGAAAGAACTCGAAGGAGATCGCAGGCCGCTTCAGGTGCCCGTCTTGCCCGTCGGCTCGGGCAGGAATCGTCAGATCGGTCATGGCACCACTCGCTCCAGATATGTCGCCAGATCCTGGCGGCCGCCAGTCGGGTCTAGTTTGGAAGTGCCTAAGATAGGGCAAAGGCTGTTTGATCGACAGCCCATCAGAGATGGGAAGTGGCCCACTTGCACCGATAATCGTCGTATTATTGGTTGTAGTATGACTTTGGTGGGCTGTCGCCGGTGCGTAAAAAATGTAATATGATCAATAAAGTAATGAGGTTTAGATTGGGTCTGAGGGCAGTATCGATGGTGGGCAAAAGGAAATTGTGCTCTTATAGACGTCAATCGGCCCAATCAGTTCTCTTTGACCAAACGCCTCGGCTCGCGACCTGCACACGTCAGACCTGCGCAGCCACCCCATTGTCGCCGCGTAGTCCTCCACTAGGTTAGCGCGCCATGATCCCGCTCTCAGTCCTCGACCTCTCGGTCGTCACCACAGGCACCAAGCCCGCTGCGGCCTTGCGCAATAGCATCGACCTGGCGCGCCATGTCGACGGGCTCGGCTATGTCCGCTACTGGCTCGCCGAGCATCACAACCTCGCCTCGGTCGCGAGCCCGGCGCCCGATCTCATGATCGGCCAGATCGCGGCGGTGACGAAGCACATCCGCGTCGGCTCCGGCGGGGTGATGCTGCCCAACCACGCGCCGCTGGTGGTGGCCGAGCGCTTCAAGATGCTGGAGGCGCTGTTTCCGGGCCGAATCGACCTTGGCCTAGGTCGCGCGCCCGGCACCGACGGAGCGACGGCCTACGCGCTGCGCAGCCGGCTCGACCGCCGCGAGGGCGACGATTTCCTGGAGCGGCTGCACGAACTGATCCTGTGGGAGACCCGCGAATTCCCCGCAGGGCACCCCTACCACAACGTCGTCGCCATGCCCGACGACACCGCCCTGCCGCCGATCTGGCTGCTCGGCTCCAGCGATTATTCCTCGGAACTGGCCGCGCAGGTCGGCATGGGCTTCGCGTTCGCCCATCATTTCGCGTCCCATGATGCGGTCGATGCGATGGTGCATTACCGCAACCGCTTTCAGCCATCGGCCTGGCGTGCCAGCCCGCACGCCATCCTCGCCGTCGCCGTCATCACGGCCGATACCGATGAGGAGGCCGAACGGCTTGCCTCTTCGTTCGACCTCAACCGGCTGCGCCGCGACCGCGGACAATATCTGCCGCTGCCGAGCGTCGAGGAGGCGATGGCTTATCCCTACTCCGAAGCCGAGCGCACCTCGATTCTGCGCAACCGCTCACGCCTGTTCGTCGGCAGCCCTGCGACGGTGCAGAAGAAGCTGCAGCTGCTGATCGAGGCGAGCAAGCCGGACGAGCTGATGGTGATCACGGCCGTGTACGATCACGAGGCGCGGAAGAAGTCGTATTCGCTGCTGGCGGAGGCGTTCGGGCTTAAGGCCGCTGCTTAACGCTCAGTGCCCGGACGAATCGCCCTTCAGCGGTGCGCTGCAGAGCCGGGGCCCATTGGAGCCTCTGGGTCCCGGCTCGCGCTTCGCGCGTCCGGGACACGAGATCAATCCTGCTTCGACTCACTGAATGTCGCGCGGAACGGATGCCCCGGATAGACGCCGACGATGCGGAATTCGCGCGAGAAGAATTTCAGCTCCTCGATTGCGAAGGCGAGGCCCTTGTCGTCGGGGTGGCCGTCGACGTCTGCGTAGAACTGCGTGGCGAAGAAATTGCCGTCCACCATGTAGCTCTCGAGCTTGGTCATGTTGACGCCGTTGGTGGCAAAGCCGCCCAGCGCCTTGTAGAGCGCGGCCGGCAAATTGCGCACCCGGAATACGAAGGTCGTGACCAGCGGGCCGGAGCCTTGCGCCGCCCATTTCGGCTCGCGCGCCAGCACCACGAAGCGAGTGGTGTTGTGGGCCTCGTCCTCGATGTCCTCAGCGAGGATGTCGAGCCCGTAGATCTTGGCGGCGAGGCGGGAGGCGATCGCGGCCACCGTCTTGTCCTGGCGCTCGGAGATGTCGCGGGCGCTGCCGGCGGTGTCGGCGTGAACGATCGGCTTGATGCCGAGCTTGCGGATGATGCGGCGGCATTGGCCGAGCGCATGGACATGGCTCTCGACGCTCTTGATGTCTTCGAGCCTGGTGCCCTTCACCGCCATCAATTGATGCCGAACGGGGAGAAACCATTCCCCGATGATGAAGAGGCCGGAGGCCGGCAGCAGATGATGAATGTCGGCGACGCGGCCCGCGACCGAGTTCTCGATCGGAATCATGCCGAGATCGGCCTCTCCGGAGGAGATCGCCGACAGCGCGTCCTCGAAGGTGGCGCAGGGCAACGGCTCGGCGTCGGGATAGGCCTCGACGATGGCGATGTGGGAATTGGCTCCGGGCTCGCCCTGGAATGCGATCTTCATCTTGCTCATGTCTTAAAAGTGCTCCTGGGTCGGCCTTGTAACAGCGGCTCAGGATTTGGAAAGGATGCTGCGGGCGGTTTCCAGGTCCGCCGGCGTGTCAACCCCGCGGGGCACGGTGTCGACGATGGTGAAGTCGATGCGCATTCCCGCCTCGAGCGCCCGGAGCTGTTCGAGCTTCTCCTGCAATTCCAGCGGCGAGGGCGGCAGCGAAACGTAACGCTCCAGCGCAGCGCGGCGATAGGCGTACAGGCCGATATGGTGGTAACGCGGTCCGTCGCCGGTCGGCGCGGTGGCGCGGGTGAAATAAAGTGCACGCATGCGCTTGCCGCCGAGCGAGGTTCCGATCGCCTTCACGACGCTCGGGGCGAGGTCCTCCTCCTCGGTGTGGATCTGCGAAGCCAGTGTCGCGATGTCCACGGCCGGGTCTTGCAGCGGCGGCAGTACCTCGCGGATGTTGTCGATGGTGATGGTCGGAAAATCGCCCTGCAGATTGACCACGATCTCGGCCTTGCCGTCCGGATCGAGCTTCTGCATGGCCTCGTGGATGCGGTCGGAGCCGGAGGGGTGTGCCGGGCTGGTCATCACGGCCTCGCCGCCATGGGCCGTCACGACCGCAGCGATCTCCGGCGTATCGGTCGCGACCGCGACCCGGCCGATGCCGGCGGCCTCGGCGCGGCGCAGCACGTGCACGATCATCGGCAGTCCCGCGATATCGGCGAGCGGCTTGCCGGGCAGGCGGGTGGCGGCCATGCGGGCCGGGATCAGCACCAGGATGCGAGGATCGATCATTGGGTCCAAAGATCCGGGGTCAAGAACCTGGAAACGGGGCGCTTTCCGCGCCGGGAAATGGGGTGGGGACGGGCCGAAAGCGGGGTCGCTTATACGGGTTGCCAGACCCCGGGCAAACCGATATCTCAATGGCAAAACTCGGGGAAACAGTAAGGAACGATTGATTCTCCCGAGGCTCGTCCTGGCGGCCGCCCGGCCGCTCGATCCTTCTTGCGGTGTGGGGCCTAGCCGGAAATGGACTCTTTCGAACTCAACAAGATTCTCGGTGCCGTGCTCGGCACCTGTCTCCTTCTGCTGGTTACGAGCTTCACCGCCAATGCGTTGTTCTCGCCCAAGATGCCGGAAAAGCCCGGTTTCGAGATCGCCGTGAAGGAAGATGCCGGAGGGGGCAAGGAAGGCGGCGCTGCCGCCGCGGCCGCCGAGCCGATCGAAAAGCTGCTCCAGACCGCGTCCGTCGAGAAGGGCGCTGCCGCCGCCAAGAAGTGCGGCGCCTGCCACACCTTCGAGAAGGGCGGCCCGAATCGCGTCGGTCCGAACCTCTATGGCGTCGTGGGTGAGCCGAAGGGCCAGGGCCGCGGCGGCTTCAACTTCTCAGCCGCCATGAAGGGTAAAGGCGGCGAATGGACCTTCGACGACCTCAACAAGTTCATCGCCAATCCGAAGGGCTTCGTCCCGGGCACCGCGATGGGCTTCGCCGGTATCCAGAAGGATTCAGAGCGCGCCGACGTCATCGCCTATCTGAACAGCCTCTCCGAAAGCCCGAAGCCGCTGCCGACCGCGTCGAAGTAAGGCCTCGAGAAACCAGATCTTGGAATATGCGGCCAGGCTGAAAAGCCTGGCCGTTTCCTTATCCGGGCCTCGCGGTGAGTTTATCGGGGCGTTTGGCCGCATCCGACGGGACGCCCGGCCTTCCAAGATGAGGAAAAAGCAACATATTCCGTCGAAACCTCGCCTATATTGGGACCTTAAAGGAGTAGCCTCCTTCAAGACAGGACTGTTGATTTGGCCATTACCCGACGCGATCTCCTGCTCACCGGCACTGCGGTTGCAGCGCTTCCCGCCCTCGGTTCCGTGGCGGGGCTCCCCGTCTCCGGTGTGGCCCATGCGCAGTCTTCCAACGAGCTCCCCTGGCGCCACGGGTTGTCGCTGTTCGGAAAGGTCAAGTACCCTGCCGACTTCAAGCGCTTCGACTACGTCAATCCGGAAGCGCCCAAGGGTGGCGTCGCGCGGCAGATCGCGGTCGGCACCTTCGACAATTTCAACATCGTCGTGTCGGGTGTGAAGGGGCAGGTCGCCGGTGCCGTCGCATTCATCTACGAATCCCTCACGACGCCCTCGCTCGACGAGGTCTCGACCGAATACGGCGCACTCGCCGAGGCCGCCAGCCATCCGGATGATTTCTCGTTCGTCACCTACCGCCTGCGTCCGCAGGCCAAATGGCACGACGGCAAGCCGGTTACCGCCGACGACGTGATCTTCTCGCTCGATTCCTTCAAGAAGCACCACCCGATGTACTCGGCCTATTACAGCCATGTGGTGAAGGCCGAGAAGCTCAGCGAGCGCGAGGTCAAGTTCGTGTTCGACGCGCCGGGTAATCGCGAGTTGCCGCAGATCGTCGGGCAGCTCACCGTCCTGCCGAAACATTGGTGGGAGGGGACCGACGCGCAAGGTCGCAAGCGCGATGTGTCCGCCACCACGCTTGAGGTGCCGCTTGGTTCCGGTCCCTACAAGGTCAAGGACTTCGTCGCCGGACGCTCGATCGCGCTGGAGCGCGTCAAGGATTATTGGGGCCGCGACCTGCCTGCCAATGTCGGCCGCAACAACTTCGACGAGCTGCGCTACGAATATTTCCGCGACGCTACCGTCGCGATCGAGGCTTTCAAGGCCGACCAGGTCGATTGGCGTACCGAGAACAGCGCGAAAAGCTGGGCCACAGCCTACGACTTCCCGGCGGTCGCCGAAAAGCGCGTGATCCTCGAGGAATTCGCCAATCGCAGCTCGGGCGTCATGCAGGCGTTCGTGCCGAACCTGCGCCGCGCCAAGTTCAGCGACCCCCGCGTGCGGCGTGCGCTCAACTACGCGTTCGACTTCGAGGAGATGAACAAGCAAATCTTCTACGGCCAGTACAAGCGCGTAGTCAGCTATTTCGACGGCATCGAGGAACTCATGGCGACCGGCTTGCCGCAGGGCAAGGAGCTCGAGATCCTCGAGACCGTGCGCGCCCAGGTGCCGCCTGAAGTCTTCACTACAGCCTACCGCAATCCGGTCGGCGGCAATCCGGAAGCCGTGCGTGAAAATCTACGGGAAGCGTTGCGCCTGTTCAAGGAAGCGGGCTACGAAGTGCGCGACCGCAAGCTGACCGATGTCAAGACCGGCGCCCAGTTCACCCTCGAATTGCTGAATTCGGATCCCAGCTTCGAACGGATCACGCTTTTCTACAAGCCGTCGCTGGAGCGGCTCGGCATCGCGGTGAGCGTGCGGACGGTCGATCCGACTCAGTACGAGAACCGCACGCGCGAGTGGGATTTCGACATCGTCACCAAGTCCTGGGGTGAGTCGCAGTCGCCCGGCAACGAGCAACGCGAGCGTTGGGGCTCTAAAGCGGCCGATATGGCTGGATCTGACAACATCACGGGAATCAAGAATCCCGCGGTCGACAAGCTGATCGAACGGGTGATCTACGCCACCGATCGCGACGATCTCGTCGCCGCAACCAAGGCGCTCGACCGCGTGCTACTGTGGAATCACTACGTCGTGCCGCAATGGACCTATACGAAGGTGCGCACCGCGCGCTGGGATCGTTTCGGTCGTCCGGCGGAATTGCCCAAATACGGTCAGTCCGGCTTCCCGTTCATCTGGTGGTACGACACAGACAAGGCGGCGCGGATCGCAAAGAAGTCGTGAAGGACGCCCCCCGCATGACGCAGATGTCACGCCGCCATGTGCTGGCTTTGGGTGTGGGCGGCGCCGTCGGTGCGTCGCTGAATGCGCAGCTGTTGCGTGGTGCGCATGCGTCGGAAGGCGCGGGTGAGGCGCACGGCATCTCGGCGTTCGGCGATCTCAAATATCCTGCTGACTTTCACCATTTCGACTACGTCAACCCCGATGCACCGAAAGGCGGCACGTTCTCGCTCATTCCGTCGGTGCGCGCCTATAACCAATCCTACCAGACCTTCAATTCGCTCAACGCCTTCATCCTGAAGGGCGACGGCGCGCAAGGCATGGACATGACCTTCGCGCCGCTGATGGTGCGCGCGAGCGACGAGCCTGATGCGATGTACGGGCTCGCCGCCAAATCCGTTCAGATATCGCCGGATAGACTGGTCTATCGCTTCACAATGCGGCCGGAGGCGAAATTCCACGACGGCACGAAGCTCACCGCGCATGATGCGGCATTCTCGCTGATGGCACTGAAGACCAAGGGCCATCCCCTGATCCTCGTGCAGTTGCGCGACATGGTCGGAGCGGAAGCGATCGACGATGCAACGCTCGTCGTCACCTTTGCCAAGGGGCGCGCGCGCGACGTGCCGCTCTATGCCGCCGGACTTCCGATCTTCTCGAAGGCCTATTACGCGTCTCGCCCATTCGATGAATCGTCCCTGGATATTCCGTTGGGTTCGGGTCCCTACAAGGTCGGCAAGTTCGAGGTCAATCGCTACATCGAGTACGAGCGGGTGAGGGACTGGTGGGCTGCCGATCTGCCGCCCTGCCGCGGCATCTATAATTTCGACGTCGTGCGCTACGAGTTCTATCGCGACCGCGACGTCGCTTTCGAGGGGTTCACCGGCAAGAACTATCTCTACCGCGAGGAGTTCACCTCACGCATCTGGGCGACGCGTTATGATTTCGCCGCCGTCAAGGAGGGGCGCGTCAAGATGGAGGTCGTGCCCGACGAGACGCCGTCGGGCGCGCAGGGCTGGTTCATCAACACGCGACGTGAAAAATTCAGGGACCCGCGGGTGCGCGAGGCCTTGATCAACGCGTTCGACTTCGAATGGACCAACAAGACCATCATGTACGGTGCCTACGCCCGTACGGTGTCGCCGTTCCAGAATTCCGATCTCATGGCGAGCAACGGGCCTCCGTCGCCGGAAGAGCTGAAGCTGCTCGAGCCGTTCCGCGGCCAAGTGCCCGACGAGGTGTTTGCAGCGCCTTTCTCCCCGCCGGTCACGGACGGCTCCGGACAGGATCGCAGCCTGCTGCGCAAGGCGCAGCAATTGCTGACCGACGCCGGTGTGCCGATCAAGGACGGCAAGCGCGTCCTGCCGAACGGTGAGGTCTTCCGCATCGAATTCCTGCTGGACGAGCCCTCGTTCCAGCCCCACCATGCGCCCTATATCAAGAATTTGGGGACGCTGGGCATCGAGGCCAACATCCGGCTCGTCGATGCCGTGCAGTACAAGGCGCGCCAGGAAGATTTCGACTTCGACATGACGATCCAGCGTTTCAGCATGTCGGCGACGCCGGGCGACGCCATGCGCGCGTTCTTCTCCTCGCAGGTCGCGGCAACCAAGGGGTCGTACAATCTCGCGGGTATCGCCAGTCCGGCCATCGATGCCATGATCGAGAAGATCATGGCAGCCGACAGCCGCGAAGAGCTGACCGTCGCCTGCCGCGCCTTCGATCGCCTGTTCCGCGCAGGCCGTTATTGGGTGCCGCAATGGTATAACAAGACGCACCGGCTGGCCTATTGGGACCAGTTCGGCCATCCCGAGAGGCTGCCGCGCTATGCCAACGGCGTCGGCGCGCCCGATGTCTGGTGGCATGAACTCGCCAAGGCCGCCAAGCTCGAGCAGGCGAAATAGTCATGAGCGCCTATATCGCCCGCCGCATCCTCCTGATGATTCCGACCCTGCTCGGAATCCTGTTCGTCTCCTTCGTCGTCGTGCAATTCGCGCCGGGCGGCCCGGTCGAACGCGTGATCGCGCAGCTCTCGGGGGCCGACACCGGCGGCACCTCGCGCATTTCCGGCGGCAGCGATTTTGCGCAGCGTGCGCCGGGGCAGGTGGGGGCAGGCGGCGACGCCATCAACTCGAAGTATCGCGGCGCGCAGGGCCTCGATCCCGACTTCATCAAGAAGCTGGAAAAGCAGTTCGGTTTCGACAAGCCGGCACCGGAGCGTTTTGCGCTGATGGTCTGGAATTTTGCCAGGTTCGATTTCGGCAAGAGCTATTTCCGCGACGTCAGCGTCCTGCAACTCATCAAGGAGAAGCTGCCGGTCTCGATCTCGCTTGGCCTGTGGCTGACGCTCCTGACCTATCTGATCTCGATCCCGCTCGGTATCCGCAAGGCGGTGAAGGACGGCACGCGCTTCGACACCTGGACGTCGACCGTGCTCGTGCTCGGCTACGCGATTCCCGGCTTCCTGTTCGCAATTCTCCTGATCATCCTGTTTGCCGGCGGCTCCTTCTTCAACTGGTTCCCGTTGCGCGGACTGACCTCGGACGGCTGGTCGCAGTTCCCCTGGTACTGGAAGATCATCGATTACTTCTGGCATCTGACGCTGCCGCTGATTGCCATGGGGCTCGGTGCATTTACCACCATGACGTTCCTGACCAAGAACTCGTTTCTGGACGAAATCCGCAAGCAGTACGTGATGACCGCGCGCGCGAAGGGCTGCAGCGAGAACCGGGTCCTTTACGGGCACGTCTTCCGCAATGCGATGCTGATCGTGATCGCAGGCTTTCCCAGCACCTTCATTCACGCGTTCTTCTCGGGCTCGCTTCTGATCGAGACCATCTTCTCGCTGGATGGGCTCGGGCTGCTCAGCTTCGAGAGCGTGCTCAACCGCGACTATCCCGTGGTGTTCGGCACGCTCTACATTTTTTCGCTGGTCGGCCTCGTGATCAATCTGGTCTCCGACCTGACCTATATGTGGATCGACCCACGAATCGATTTCGAGGCGCGGGAGGTCTGATGACGATTACCGCGCCGACACCGATCGAGACCACGACACAGTCCCCGCTGGGTGAGGTCGTTCCGATCACGCGCAAGCCTTTCGCGCCTTCGCCGCTCAACAGGCGGCGGTGGCAGAACTTCAAGGCGAACCGCCGCGGCTATTGGTCGTTCTGGCTGTTCATCGCCCTGTTCGTGCTCTCGCTGTTCGCCGAGCTGATCGCAAATGATCGGCCTTTCCTGATCAAGTTCGATGGCCGTCTCTATTGGCCAGCCTTCGTGACTTATTCGGAAACCACCTTCGGCGGCGACTTCGAAACCGCGGCGGACTACCGCGACCCCTATCTGCAGAAGCTGATCAAGGACAAGAACGGCAGCATCCTCTGGCCGCTGATCCGCTACTCCTACGACACCCACAATCTCGACCTGCCTACTCCGGCGCCGTCGCCGCCGACCTGGATGCTCACGGAAACGCAATGCAAGCCGGTGGTTGAGAAGAAGGGGCTGAAGAGCTGCCGCGACCTCGAATACAACTGGCTCGGGACGGACGATCAGGGGCGCGACGTGGTCGCGCGGCTGATCTATGGCTTCCGCATCTCGGTGCTGTTTGGCCTTTGCCTCACGATCGTCTCGTCCGTCATCGGCATCGCAGCCGGCGCGGTGCAGGGTTATTTCGGTGGCCGGGTCGATCTCATCTTCCAGCGCTTCATCGAGATCTGGACGGCGATTCCCTCGCTCTATCTTCTCCTGATCCTGTCCTCGGTGCTCGTGCCCGGCTTCTTCGTGCTGCTCGGCATTCTCTTGCTGTTCTCATGGGTCTCGCTGGTTGGTCTCGTGCGGGCCGAGTTCCTGCGCGGTCGCAATTTCGAATATATCCAGGCGGCGCGGGCGCTCGGCGTCTCCAATCCCGTCATCATGTTTCGCCATTTGCTGCCGAATGCGATGGTCGCGACCATGACGTTCCTACCCTTCATCGTGTCGAGTTCGGTGATGACGCTGACGGCGCTGGATTTCCTGGGCTTCGGCCTGCCGCCGGGATCGCCTTCGCTGGGCGAATTGCTGTCCCAGGCCAAATCCAATGTGCAGGCCCCCTGGCTCGGCTTCTCCGGCTTCTTCTCGGTCGCGATCATGCTGTCGCTCTTGATCTTCATCGGCGAAGCGGTGCGCGACGCCTTCGATCCGCGCAGGACGTTCAGGTAAACCAATGGACGCGATCAACCAGCCCCTGCTCGCCGTTCGCGACCTTTCGGTGGCCTTCCACCAGGGCGGCGCCACCACGCTCGCGGTCGACAAGGTCTCGTTCCAGATCAAGCGCGGCGAATGCCTGGCGCTGGTCGGCGAATCCGGCTCCGGCAAGTCCGTCAGTGCGCTCTCGATCCTCAAGCTGTTGCCCTATCCGAACGCCTCGCACCCCTCGGGCAGCATCCGCTTCAAGGGGCAGGAGCTGATCGACCGCTCCGAGCAACAGATGCGGGAGATCAGAGGCAGCGACATCTCCATCATCTTCCAGGAGCCGATGACCTCGCTCAATCCGCTGCACACGATCGAGGCGCAGATCGGCGAGATCATCCAGCTGCACAATCCGACCAGCAATGCGGAGACGCGCAAGCGAACACTGGAGCTCTTGACGCAGGTCGGCATTCCCGAGCCGGAGACGCGGTTGAAGAGCTACCCGCATCAGCTCTCCGGCGGCCAGCGCCAGCGCGTGATGATCGCGATGGCGCTCGCCAACGAGCCGGATCTGTTGATCGCGGACGAGCCGACTACGGCGCTCGACGTCACCGTGCAGGCGCAGATCCTGGCGCTGCTCGCCGAGATCCGTTCGCGGCTCGGCATGAGCCTGCTCTTCATCACCCACGACCTCGGCATCGTGCGCCGCATCGCCGACACCGTCTGCGTCATGAAGGGCGGCGTGGTCGTTGAGCAAGGGCCGGTCGAGCAGGTCTTCAAGGGACCGAAGCATCCCTATACGCGCGACCTGCTCGCGGCAGAGCCGAAGCCCGATCCGGCGCCGCCGCAGCCGGATGCGCCCGTGGTGATGTCGGCGGACGACCTGAAGGTCTGGTTTCCGATCAAGCGTGGCCTGATGCGCAAGACGGTCGGCCACATCAAGGCGGTCGACGGCGTCAGCATCGCGGTGCGCAAGGGCGAGACGCTCGGAGTGGTCGGCGAATCCGGCTCGGGCAAGACCACGCTGGGGCTGGCCCTGCTGCGGCTGATCTCCTCGAACGGGCGCATCGTGTTCCTGGGGAAAGACATCCAGGGGCTGCGTTTCAAGGAGATGCGGCCGTTCCGGCGCGACATGCAGATCGTGTTTCAGGATCCGTTCGGCTCGCTCTCACCGCGCATGTCGGTCGCCGACATCATCGCCGAAGGTCTTTCGGTGCATCAGCCGAAGCTGACGCGGGAAGAACGCGAGGAGCGCGTCGTCAAGGCGCTGGAAGACGTCGGGCTGAAGCCGGATACCCGCTACCGCTATCCCCACGAGTTTTCCGGCGGCCAGCGCCAGCGCATCAGCATCGCGCGTGCGGTGGTGCTGGAGCCGGACTTCGTCGTGCTGGACGAGCCGACCAGCGCGCTCGACATGCTGTTCCAGGCGCAGATGGTCGATCTGTTGCGCGAGCTTCAGCGCAAGCGCGAGCTCACCTACATGTTCATCTCCCACGATCTGCGCGTCGTCGCCTCGCTTGCGAGCCATCTGATCGTGATGCGCGGCGGCAAGGTGGTCGAGGAGGGCCAGGCCGCCGAGCTGTTCAAGAATCCGAAGACCGATTACACGCGAGCGCTGTTCGCGGCCGCGTTCCGGCTCGAGACAGCCGGGAACGGGGCGGTGGGGACGTAAGCCCCGTCAGAGCCGCTTGATCGCAACGACCTCGCTGCCGGCCTGCCTGATCCGGGCGATGGCCGGCTCGATCGGTTCGATCGCGGTCGCCATGTGATGCGCGTTGGCGTGAACCATGGTGGTCCGATCGCGGACGATGGCGACGTGGCCCTTCCAGAAGATCAGGTCGCCGCGTTGCAGGCGGCCTCGCTCATGCGGCTCCAGTGCGCGGCCGAGACCGGCGAGTTGCATGTCGCTGTCGCGCGGACAGCCGATCCCCGCCGCTGTCAGCGAGACCTGGACGAGGCCGGAGCAATCGATGCCTAAACTGCTCTTGCCGCCCCAGAGATAGGGTGTGCCGACGAAGCGCTCGGCGACCGCGACGAAGTCCGGCTCGCGATGATCGAGCGGGGCGAGATGCGTCTTCGGCAGGTATTGTCCCTCGCGCGTCACGGCGAAGCCGCCGTCCTCGCGTGTGACGCCAAGCCTGGATCTCATCACGAGCGTCTGGGCCGGCGGCAGCTTGATCGACGGGCCGGAGAAGGCGAATGTCCGCAGCGCGCTGACCACATGGGTCGGCGCCGCCGAGGGTTTCATGAGCGCTGCATCCGGCAGCCAGCCGACATAACCGTCGCCATTGAGCTGGCCCCAGGCCCAGCCCTCGCCGTTGCGGTCGTAGACGGTGACGCGTTCGCCGCGCAGCGCCTCTGTCGTCAGCATGGCGTTCGAGGACGGCTGCTCGCGCACAGGCGCGACCGCATCAACCACCTCGAATTCCTCGCCGTCGACGAAGCGATCCGCCTCGACCTTGCCTTCGAGATATTTCGCGGCGAGGTCGTGCCGCGCCGGGGTTATCCTCGAATCGTATTCTGGATCATGCATAGCGCTCGCTCAGCAAGGCGTAGATGGCACGTGCGGCCTGGCACTCGCCGCCTTCGGGGCGCGCCGGCTTCGCCGACGGCGTCCAGCCGTAGATGTCGACATGCAGCCAGCTTTTCGCCTGCTCGACGAAGCGTTGCAGGAACAGCGCGCAAATGATCGAGCCGGCAAAGCCGCCTGACGGTGCGTTGGTGATGGTGGCGGTCTTGGAGTCCAGCCAGAAATCGTAAGGTGGCCACAGCGGCATGCGCCACAACGGATCGTTCTCCTGCACCGCGCAGCGCGCGACATCGGCGGCAAGGGTCTCGTCATTCGTGTAAAAGGGCGGCAGATCCGGTCCCAGCGCGACGCGCGCGGCACCGGTCAGCGTGCCCAGATCGATCAGCAGCTCGGGCTTCTCCTCATCGGCCAGCGCAAGCGCGTCGGCCAGGACCAGCCGGCCTTCGGCATCGGTATTGCCGATCTCCACCGTGATGCCCTTGCGCGAGGTAAAGATGTCGAGCGGGCGGAAGGCGTTGCCGGCGACCGCGTTTTCCACCACCGGAATCAGCACGCGCAGCCGCACCTTCAGCTTCGCATCCATCACCATGCGCGCCAGCGCCAGCACGTTGGCGGCGCCGCCCATGTCCTTCTTCATGATCAGCATGCCGCTCGACGGCTTGAGGTCGAGCCCGCCGGTGTCGAAGCAGACGCCCTTGCCGACCAGCGTCACCTTGGGATGATCGGGATTGCCCCAGCCGATGTCGATCAGCCGCGGCGCACGGTTCGAGGCCATGCCGACGGCGTGGATCAGCGGGAAGTTCTTCTCCAGCTCCGCGCCGATGGTGCAGGCGAAGCTTGCCTTGAATTCGGCGGCGAGCGCTTGCGCAGCGGCGGCGAGTTCTTCCGGTCCCATGTCGTTGGAGGGCGTATTGATGAGGTTGCGCGCGAGCATGGCGGCATCAGCGATCCGCTCGATCTCGGCCGCATCGACCCCTTCAGGCGGCACCAGCCGGACGTTGGGGCTATCAGCCTTGCGATAGCGCGCGAAGCGGTAGCGGCCCATCGCGAAAGCGAGCGCCGCCAGCCGTACATCGTGAGGTGCATTGGCAAAGCGATAGATGCCCGGCGGCAGCAGGCCGGGCAGGGCGCCGGGCCGGAACAGGTCGCGCGACCTTGCACTCTCTTCCTCGAGGCCGAACAGCACCTGCGCGATTGCGCCGTCGGGCGCAGGCAGCGCCAGATAGGCGCCCGGCTTGGCGGCAAAGGCGCATGCCGTCGCAAACGCGCGTTGCGGAGCCGGCAGCGTCTCGGCGACCTGGTCCCAGCTCGATTTGGTGACGAAGCTGATCGGGATGGCGGCGGGAGACGTCTCGAAGACAGAAGGCATTGGCGGGTCCGGATCGTCAGATCGAACGGGTGATGCGAATGGATGAGACTTCGCAGAGTTTCGCCGCGGCTGCAATCGGCTTTGCTGTCACCGTTCAGCGAGCCGCTACTCGCGGCAAGGGGGCCATGATAAGGTTCCGGCAACGGTCGCCGGAGTTGGACGTCAGGCGGCCGACGACGAAGCGCGCCGGGAGGACATGCAATGGAATTCGTGTGGAGCGTGGTCACATTCATCGGCGAGGCCGTCGAGGCGATTTTCGGCTATGTCGAACACCACCATTGGATCTTCGCGCTCCTTGCCGGCGGTTACGTCTTCTATCTCCACGACCGCTCCGTCCATGCGCGGTTCGATGCGCTCGACAGGCGCGTCGACGAAATCCGCAAGCGGCTTGCCATCGAATATTGAGGCCGCAATTGCCAGGGTATCCGAGCGAGCAGGTGAGGGTGCTCGGCCTTGATCTCGGCCTCGGCGGTAAGGCGCCGCCGTAGCCGCGCGGCCCGGGAGCGGTGTTAACCGGCCGTTAGGGTTAACGGTCTATTGCTGGCGCGTTCGGCTCGATCAATCGGCTCGAGAGTTACAGCGTCATGCGTCAACGGTTCAGTCTTGCCCGGCTTGCTGCGTCCACCTCGCTGGTCGCGGTGGTGGCCATGGGCCTCGGCGGCTGCAGCACGGGCATGTCGAAACTCTCTGACGTGACAGGCTCGATCGGCGGGCCGCGGGCTGAGGCGGCTCCCGCCGATCCGGTGCGCGCCGTCGAGGTCTATGGCGAGCGCTACCGCGCCAATCCCAAGGACGCCGATGCCGCGCTCGCCTACGGTCAGGCGTTGCGCGCCAACGGTCAGCGCGCCCAGGCCGCCGCCGTGCTCGAGCAGGCGACCATCGCCAATCCCGGCAACAAGGCGCTGCTCGCCCAATACGGCCGCGCCCTCGCCGACAACGGCAATTTCCAGCAGGCCTACGACGTGCTGTCGAAAGCGCATTCGCCTGACAATCCGGACTGGCGCCTGCTCTCGGTGCAGGGCACCACGCTGGACCAGATGGGCCGTCACGAGGAAGCGCGTTCCTACTACGCGAGCGCACTCAAGATCGCACCGGGCGATCCCGGCGTGCTCTCCAATCTCGGCTTGTCCTACATGTTGTCGAGGGACCTTCCGAAGGCCGAAGAGGCGCTGCGGCAGGCCTACGCCTCGCCGCGTGCGGGCATCCGGGTGCGGCAGAATCTCGGCCTTGTCGTCGGTCTGCAAGGCCGCTTCGCCGAAGCCGAGACCATCGTGAAAGCAGATCTGCCACCGGATCAGGCCGCGGCCAACGTCGCCTATCTCAAGGAGATGCTCAGCCGCAGCGACGCTCCTCGCGGCGCGCCGAAGCGGACGCCGGTCGCCTCGCTCAGCCAACCGGACTGATCAGACCGATCATCCCTTCTATCGTCTCAACGTGAAAGCCGCCCCCGGGCCGCATGCGCGGCCCGCGTCTTGCGTCACTGCATCTCGGAGATCTTGATGCCGGTCGGTCCGAGAATGACGACGAACAGCACGGGCAGGAAGAACAGGATCATCGGCACCGTCAGCTTCGGTGGCAGCGCGGCCGCCTTCTTCTCGGCCTCGTTCATGCGCATGTCGCGATTTTCTTGCGCCATGACGCGCAGCGAATGTCCGAGCGGGGTGCCGTAACGCTCCGCCTGCTGAAGCGCGAGACACACCGACTTGACGCCTTCGAGCCCGGTGCGTCGCGCCAAATTCTCATAGGCGACCTTGCGATCCTGCAGATAGGATAATTCGGCTGTCGTCAGCGTGAACTCCTCCGACAACGCGATCGACTGTCCCACGATCTCGGTGGCGACCTTCCGGAACGCCATCTCGACCGACATGCCGGATTCGATGCAGATCAGGAGCAGGTCGAGCGCGTCGGGAAAGGCACGCTTGATCGAGAGCTGGCGCTTGGAGATCGCGTTCCTGAGGAACAGCATCGGGGCCTGGAGGCCGAGATAGGCGGCGCCGATGCAGATGCCGATCTTGATCGGCATGGCCTGCTCCATATGCGCGATCACGAAAACGTAGACGACCGAGCCGATGAAGAGCGCCATCGGCGCGACCATGCGGGCAAACAGGAAGGTGATATAGGGCGCCTGACCGCGGTACCCCGCCATGATCAGCTTGTCGCGCGCGGCTTCCTGCGCGAGCCATTTGGTGAGGTTGAAGTCGTCGACGACCTTGGAGACGAGCTGCTTCGGCGTCTGGCGCAGCGTGACCTTTTCGTTCTTGTGAAGGCGCTCACGTTCGCGCTGCCGGATGCGCTCCCGCTCGCTCGCCACCGCCTTCATGCGCTTGGAGAGTCCCTCGCCGGCGAACAGGGGCATCACCAGTGTATAGACGGTGGCGCTGGCGGCAATGGCCGCCAGCATCATGGTCATGAAATGGACGTCATGTAGTTTCGCAACGAGAAACTGGACCATACTGCACCGTCAGAAATCGAAATTGATCATCTTCTTCATCACCATGATGCCGACCGCCATCCAGACGACGCAGCCGACCAGCATGAGCTGGCCGGTGGGATGGGTCCAAAGCACCGAGATGTAATGTGGCGTCGTGAGATAGACGAGGAACATCACAATCGGCGGCAGCGAGCCGATGATGCCGGCGGAGGCCTTGGCTTCCATCGACATCGCCTGGATCTTCTCCCTCATCTTCTTGCGGTCGCGCAGCACCTTGGAAAGGTTGCCGAGCGCTTCGGAGAGGTTGCCGCCGGATTTCTGCTGGATCGAGATGACGATGCCGAAGAAGTTGGCCTCCGGCAACGGCATGCGATCATAGAGCCGCGTGCAGGCCTCGCCGAGCGGCATGCCGATGGCCTGGGTCTCGATGATCGCAAGAAACTCGCTGCGCAGCGGCTCGGGCGCGTCGGCCGCGACGACCTTGATCGATTCGAACAGGGGCAGGCCCGCCTTGATGCCGCGGACGATGACGTCGACCGCATCGGGCAGCGCCGCCAGGAATTTCGCCTCGCGACGCTTCTTCAGGAAGCCCAGCGCCCAGCGCGGCAGGCCGAAACCGCCGGCAAAGGCGAGGCCGACAGCACCGATCAGGCCGCCGCCGGCGAACAGAGCGGCCGCGAAGAACACGCCCGCCACGACGGCGGACATGATCCAGAATTTCTGCGGCGTCCAATCGAGCCCTGCCTGCGACAGGCGAACGGGGAGCGGAGTGCTCTTCTCCTGCAGGCGTCGCGCCTCAAGATCCTTCAGCGAGCTCTCGACCTGCTCGCGGCGCGAGCGCTGGGTCTTGTCGGCCTGACGGACGGTGGGCGCCTCGGCGCGCGAGATCGAGGCGCGGCGGCTTTCGGCTTTTCGCTCCCCGGACAGCAGCGGATAGAGGAAGACCCAGGCGATGCCGCCGACCGCTGCGGTGGCGAGGAATGCGAGGGCGAGGACCTGCATGTTCATGCTGACCTGCTCACGTCTTCGGCGCGACTTCCGCCGCGTCCAGCGCAGCGGCAAGGCGCTTCTCGTCGCCGTAATAGCGGGCGCGCTCCCAGAACTTCGGACGGCCGATGCCGGTCGAGCGGTGCCGGCCGATGATCTTGCCGTTGGCGTCCTCGCCGACCATGTCGTAGAGGAAGATGTCCTGGGTGATGATGGTGTCGCCTTCCATGCCCATCACCTCGGTGATGTGGGTGATGCGGCGCGAGCCGTCGCGCAGGCGCGCCGCCTGGACGATGACGTCGATGGAGGCGCAGATCATCTCGCGGATGGTGCGGGAAGGAAGCGAGAAGCCTCCCATCGTGATCATGGATTCGCAGCGCGACAGGGCCTCGCGCGGGTTGTTGGCGTGCAGCGTGCCCATCGAGCCGTCATGGCCGGTGTTCATGGCCTGGAGCAGGTCGAACGCCTCGGGTCCGCGGACCTCGCCGACGATGATGCGCTCGGGGCGCATACGCAGGCAGTTGCGCACCAGCTCGCGCATGGTGATCTGGCCCTCGCCCTCGATGTTGGGCGGTCGGGTTTCCAGCCGCACCACGTGAGGCTGCTGGAGCTGGAGCTCGGCGGCGTCTTCGCAGGTGATGACGCGCTCGTCATGCTCGATGTAGTTGGTCAGGCAGTTGAGCAGCGTGGTCTTGCCGGAGCCGGTGCCGCCGGAGATCAGCACGTTGCAGCGGACGCGGCCGATGATCTGGAGGATTTCGGCGCCTTCCGGCGAGATCGCGCCGAACTTGACCAGCTGATCGAGCGTCAGCTTGTCCTTCTTGAATTTACGGATGGTGAGCGTGGGGCCGTCGATCGACAGCGGCGGCACGATGGCGTTGACGCGGGAGCCGTCGGCGAGGCGCGCGTCGCAGATCGGTGAGGATTCGTCGACGCGCCGGCCGACCTGGCTGACGATGCGCTGGCAGATGTTGAGGAGCTGCTGGTTGTCGCGGAAGCGGATGCCGGTCTTCTGGATCTTGCCGTTGACTTCGATGAAGACGGTGTTGGCGCCGTTGACCATGATGTCGGCGATGTCGTCGCGTGACAGCAGCGGCTCGAGCGGACCGTAACCCAGAACGTCGTTGCAGATGTCGTCGAGCAGCTCTTCCTGCTCGGCGATCGACATCACGATGTTCTTGATCGCGATGATCTCGTTGACGATGTCGCGGATTTCCTCGCGCGCGGACTCCGAATCGAGCTTGGCGAGCTGGGCGAGGTCGATCGCCTCGATCAGCGCGCCGAAGATGGTCGCCTTGACCTCGTAATAATTGTCCGAGCGCCGGCTCTCCATGGCCGGGGGTGGCGGCGCCTTGGCAGGCGCGAGCGGCGGCGAGGCGACCGCCGGCGGAGCCGGGGCGCGCGACACCGTCGGCGCCGGAGCCTGGGCAGGCTCGGGCGACACGGCGCCGGGCTTGGGCGCCCGAAGGTCGGTGTCTGTTCCGCTACGCTTACCGAACACTTAACAACTCCATGCGGGACCTATTTTCCCCGCAACTTGTCAATCAGGGGTGAAAGCAGGGACGACTTTTGCTTCTTGGTCTCGCTGCGGCCGGTCAGGCGCTGGGCGATCTGAAGGAACATCTCGATCGATTTGTGGTTGGCGGAGATCTCCGCGATCATCTGGCCGTTGTTGGCGGCCGAGCCGAAAATCTGCGGCTCGAACGGGATCGAGACGATCGGCTGGCTCTCGATCGCCTTGGCGAACTCCGTGGCTGCGATTTCGGGCCGTTTCGGCACCCCGACCTGGTTCAGGCAGTAGAGCGGCGGCCGGTCGTTGGGGCGCGCGGCCTTCAACAGATCGAACAGGTTCTTGGTATTGCGTAAATTGGCGAGGTCGGGCGCGGCCACGATCAGGATGTCGTCTGCCCCGATCAGGGCGCGCTTGGTCCAGCCCGACCATTGGTGCGGAATGTCGAGCACGATGCAGGGCATGGTGGAGCGCAATGTGTCGAATACGGCGTCGAAGGCGTCGGTGCCGAAATCATAGACCCGGTCGAGCGTCGCCGGCGCCGCCAGCAGGCTGAGATGGTCGGTGCATTTCGAGAGCAGGCGGTCGATGAAAGCGGTGTCGACCCGATCGGGCGAGAACACGGCGTCGGCAATGCCCTGCGGCGGGTCCTGGTTGTAATCGAGCCCGGCGGTGCCGAAGGCGAGGTCGAGATCGGCGACGACGGCGTCCATTGCGAGGTCGCGCGCGATCGCCCAGGCGACGTTATGGGAGATGGTGGAAGCCCCGACGCCGCCCTTGGCGCCGACCACGGCGATGATACGGCCGACCGCCTTGGCTTCCGGCGCGGAGAACAGGTTGCAGATCGAGCGCACGACGTCGATCGCGCCGACCGGCGCGAGCACGTAGTCGCTGACACCGCGGCGCACCAGTTCGCGGTAGAGTGTGACGTCGTTGATGCGGCCGATCACAACCACGCGGGTGCCGGCATCGCAGACGCTGGCGAGCTGGTCGAGCCCGCCGAGCAGGTCGTTGCGTCCGTCGCTTTCGAGCACGATGACGTTCGGCGTCGGAGCCGAGCGGTAGGCCTCGGTTGCCGCGGCCATGCCACCCATCTGGATCTTAAGATGGGCCTTGCCGAGACGGCGGTCTTCACCCGCCGCCTGGACCGCGGCAGCAGTCTCCACGGTCTCGCAGAAGGCCTGGACCGAGACGCGCGGCGCGGGCGCAATATGTTCCTCGACCGGCGGAGGAGCTGCGTCCGGCTGCTCTTCGTTTGTCTGGCGTGCGTAGCTGATCATTTGCCGGTGTCGCTGAGTTTGGCCTTGTCAGACTCGGGGTAGGTGGTCGCCGTCGTGAGACCCTTGCGATATTTCTCGAGTGAGGTGATGCGCCGCGGCGTGTAGGACGGGGTTTCAGGACGCGGCTGCTCGAGGTCCGACGGATTGTCGACCATCGCAGCGAGGTTGCGCTGATAGGCGCAGCCGTAATTGTAATAGTCCTTGTTCTCGAACCAGCTCTTGTTCTTCATCGAAGGGCCGATGTCGTCCGGCCACAGGCCGCAGGGACCAGCGACCGCGGCGATCTTGGAATATGTGAGCCGGATCGGAGGCAGGAAGCGCCTGTCTTCCGGTTGGTAGGGGCGAACGTTGACGCCGCGCGGCGGAACGCCTGCTCCCGCGAGCATCGCCTGGATTTCACGCATCGTGTCCGCGACCGGACGCGCATTGGGCGTGCCGGACGGCACGTCGACACGGATGGCGCCCGTGCCTTCGTGCAACCATGCCGATGCGACACCCATCACGTCGGCGCGCTGGGCCGCGGTCAATCCACCGCGGGCATGGCCGACGAAGACGACGGTCGAACGATTCTGCTCCTCGATCGCGATCGGATGGCGCTGCTTGTAGTCGTCGGGAATGGAGGCCGTGACGGCCTGGTCATGCTGGCAGCCGCCGAGCGCGAGCGCCATGCCGACGAGCGCACCACCAAGGCGGATGACGCGTTTGCGAAGCCGGGTTGGTCTAGTGATCATCTTGAAGTCCCCGTTCCGCCTCACTCGGTGATGAAGCCGTAGGTGCCGCGGTAATTCTTTGCCGGTTCGGTCCGGCCGGGCACGCCGTAGATGCGGTTGATGTTGCCGAGCAACTGGGCCTGTGGATCCGCGGGCGGGGCGAAGCCGTCATCCGGCCGCGACAGGTCCTTTGGCGCCACTGCGCGAACGACATAGGGCGTCACGATCACGACCAGCTCGGTCGCGTTGTTGACGAAGTCGCGGCTGCGGAACAGCGTGCCGAGGATCGGGAGCTGCATCAGTCCCGGCAATCCGCTGATGGCCTGCTTGGTCTGCTGCTGGATCAGGCCGGCCATCGCCATCGCGCCGCCGGAGGGAATTTCCAGCGAGGTCTCGGCGCGGCGGGTCCTGATCGAGGGCACCGTCAGCGAGTTCACCGACGTCGAGGTCACGGCCTGCGACAGCGTGATCGCATTTTCGTTCGACAGCTCGGAGACCTCGGTCATAACGCGCAGGCTGATCTTGCCTTCGCTGAGCACCACGGGGGTGAAGTTGAGCGAGATGCCGAACTTCTTGAAGCTGATCTGGGTGGTACAGACATGAGTGGTGGGGTCGCACGCATAGCCCGCCGGCACCGGGAATTCGCCGCCGGCGATGAACGTCGCCGATTCACCGGAGATCGCGGTCAGATTCGGTTCGGCCAGCGTGCGGATGACGCCCGCGGTTTCCATCGCGCGCAGGGTGGCCTGCACCGACGTCGCGCCGCCGAACTTGGTCGTCAAATTGTTGCCGTCCACGAGGTTGTGGCCGAGAGCGGTGAACGGATTGGAGTTCGTGAAGCTCACCACCGACGTGCCGTAGTTGAGGCTGGCGCTCAGGTCGATGCCGAGCTGCTTGACGATGGTGCGCTGGACTTCCGCCACCGTCACCTTGAGCATGACCTGGTCGCGGCCGCGCACCACGATCGAGTTCACCACCTTGTCGGCGCCGCCGGCCAGGCGCGCGGCGAGTTCGTTGGCCTGCTGCGCTTCCATCGGGTTCGCCGCCGTGCCGGTGAGGATGATGCCGTCGCCGAGACCGTCGATCTGGATGTCCGAATTGGGCAGGACCTGCTTCAGCGCCGCCCGCACACCGTTGAGGTCGCGCTTGACTGCGATGTCATAGGCCGCGATCTGCTGGCCCGCGGAATCGAAGAACACGATGTTGGTCTGGCCTATCGCGGCGCCGATAATGTAGGCGCGCTGTGCCGAGCGGACCACCGCGTTGGCGATCTTGGGGTCAGCGACCAGCACGTCCTTGATGTCGCGGGGAAGGTCGATCACGATCGACTTGCCGATGCCGAGCGAGAGGAAGCGGGCGTTCATCTGGCCGTCGGCGGCGGGCGGCGCGGCGGGACGATAATCGGCGGCGACCACGGGGGTCAGCACCGGGTTGAATGCCAGTGCGAAGGCGGCCGAGAACGACAGGGCGCGGACCATGGAGGTTCGCATCGTCGCCTGTTCTGCCCTGCATTTCATGTCGCCTGTCCTCATCGTGCTTTCGCCGTCGAGCTCGGGACGCCGTAGCGAATGATCGAGATGCCGTCGCGCTTCTGGGCGGATTCGTCGAGCGTGATCTCGCTCATCTTGACGTCGGCAATGCTGCGCAGCGCCAGCGATAGCGTTCCGGCCTGACGGGCCGAGGAAAGCGCCTGGGTCTGTGCGGAAGTGAGTTCCAGCGTCACGGTCTTGCCGACCACGGCGTTCTGGC
Source organism: Bradyrhizobium sp. MOS003 (assembly GCF_003020125.1). Taxonomy (GTDB): domain Bacteria; phylum Pseudomonadota; class Alphaproteobacteria; order Rhizobiales; family Xanthobacteraceae; genus Bradyrhizobium. The sequence goes on from NZ_PYFW01000001.1 coordinate 1,167,352, forward strand.
CGTCCTTCTCCTTCGGAGCCTGGTCGATGGCGAGCACGCGCACATTGACCAGGATGATCTCGGACGTGACGACGTCCGGGGCGCCAGTGGACTGGTCCGGATTCTTCAGGCGGCGCGTGAGCAGGACGTCGACGCGGTCATTGGGCAGGATGAAGCCGCCTGCGCCGGTCTCCGGCGAGATTTCAGTCGAGATGGCGCGCATGCCGCTGGGCAGGATGGCCGCCATGAATCCGGAGCCCTCGGCCTTGACCAGCTTCTGGTCGCGGATCGGCTCGCCCTGAATGAAGGGGGCGCGCGCGATCGATCCGGTCACCTGGGTCACGCCCTCGGGACGCTCGTTGCGGCGGATGAAGGTGGCGCTGGCGGTCGCGGCCGGCCAGGTCTGCCATTGCAAATCTTCCGGCTTCACGGTCTGGCCGAGGCCGATGTCGTTCTTGGCCACGAGGACGTCGACGGTCGGAAGCTGCGCGACCGGGGTCGGAGGCGGCGCAGAATTGTCCGAGCCGCTCGCCAGGTACGCGGCGACACCGCCGGCGCAGATGGCGACCGTCAGGACGACAATGCGTGCCCTATTCATACGCTTCACTTTCCACAAAACGCCGCGACGCTGCCGCCGCCTTGATCGGCAGTTGACCAGCTATTCGTCAAAGCATGGTTAATGAGGCGTATCTAAATCGCCTTAACGCCGGGTTTACCCAGTGCGTTCAGCGCAGCGCGAGGTGAGCGAGATTAATCGCCTTCACCCATTCGGTCTCCGGGTAGACCATCAGCGCACTCAGCGCGAGCGCGACGCCGTAGGGGATGCCGCTCTCCTTGGCGTGCAGCCGGGCGAGCCAAGCCTGGCCCGCCAGCCCGTAGGGCAGCGGCCATTGCCGGAACTGGAGCAGGAGCAGCGTCAGCGCGCCGCCGAACAGGGAAGCGTAGAGCAGGAAGTTCATCAGCGGTGCGAAGCCGAACCAGAGCGCGACGGAGGCCGCGACCTTGGCATCGCCGCCGCCGACCCAGCCCATTGCAAAGCAGGTGAAGGCGATGACCAGGAGAAGCGCGCCGGCGCCGACATGACTGAGCATTTCGTAAGGTGCCATGCCACCGGCGAAGGCGAGCACGAAGAAGCCTGCGACCAGCGCCAGCGACACGCGGTTCGAGATCGTCATCGTGAAGAGATCGCTCGCGGCGGCGAACGCCATCAGGGCCGGGAAGAGCATAAGGCGCGCGAGGTCGAGAATCATGGGCTGCGTCTTGAGGCCTGGGATTGCCGAGGGAACTGGCGTCCGGTAATGCTAGCCGGCAGTGCTAAATAAACCGACAACGGCAGCAAGGTCCGCGCGAGCCTGAAGCCGCAAAACGCGTCGTCACCAAAGGCTGGCAATGCGCGCGGCGAGCGCGGCCGTCGCAAGCAGCAGCGCAACGCAGACCCAATAGACCGGCGAGCCGGCCTGTGCCTGCGCCGTCGCATTTGCCGCGATCGCGGCATCGCTTCTGTATTTACGCAACGCCACCGGAACTCGCCGTCTTTCAGAAAAACAAAGGCCCCGGAGGCCCGGGGCTTTTGCCGTCGTTCGTCCGGCTTACTTGAGGCCGGTCGAGATCGCGGTGAACTTGGTGTTCAGCGTGGTGCCGAGGTTGTTGACGACGGTGATGATGGCCAGCGCGATGCCGGCGGCGATCAGGCCGTATTCGATGGCGGTGGCGCCGGATTCATCCTTCGCGAAACGCGCAATCAGGTTCTTCATGAACATAACTCCAACTGGGGTGGGGATCGCCTCGTTCGGCGCCGTCATTGACGTGATGACCATGAGAGCCGAGCTCTTTCGGTAGAGTTAATTCGATCGGGCAAACCCGCTTCGGGCGCGATGCTTTAACCCAGAGTGAATTTCGTCTTAAGGCAGCCGCTGTCATTCGTTTCGGTTCCGGATGTACCGTCGGCGCGGCGCCGGCTTCACGCTCCCTTAAATTTCGCGGCGTAGGCGTAACGGAGCTGGAATTCGCAAGAGAGGCGACGATGTCGAGCCTGCCCATGCAAGTCGCCCTGATGCTCGGCGAGACCATCGTCAAGGTGATCCCCATCACCTTCGCGCTGGCGGCGGTCTTCACCGTGCTCGAACATCTCTGGGCCTGCAATGCGGGCGCGCCGTGGTGGCGCAAGCGCGAGATCGTCACCGACATCTGCTACTGGTTCTTCGTTCCGGTGTTCGCCCGCACCATGCGGATCGGACTTCTGATCGTCGGTGCAAGTCTCGTCTTCAACATCCACGACGCCGACGAACTCGTCGCCTTCTACGACAACGGCCATGGCCCGCTGTCGTTGATGCCGCTCTGGGCCCAGGCCGCGCTGTTCCTGGTCCTGTCCGACTTCATGCTGTACTGGCTGCACCGGCTGTTCCACGGCGGCGGGTTCTGGAAGTACCACGCGATCCATCACTCCTCGGAGGAGATAAGCTGGATTTCGGCGGCCCGCTTCCATCCCGTCAATCTCGTGCTCGGCTCGATCGGCGTCGACGTCGTGCTGCTGATGGCCGGCATTTCCCCAAACGCGATGGTCTGGCTCGCCCCGTTCACGACCTTCCATTCGGCCTTCGTGCACGCCAACCTGAACTGGAGCTTCGGGCCGTTCAAATATCTGCTGGCGACGCCGGTGTTCCACCGCTGGCACCACACCTCGCTCGAGGAGGGCGGCGACACCAATTTTGCCGGCACGTTCCCGATCTGGGATGTCCTGTTCGGCACCTTCCGCATGCCCGAGGGTGAACTGCCGCAGGAATACGGCAAGGACGAAGCGACCATGCCGAAGGAGATCGCGGGTCAGTTTGCCTATCCGTTCCGCCGCTAGCTTCGATGGCTGTAAAACGTCAGTCTGTTCAAACAATAGTCGGCGAGTTTGCGGAACGTTCACGAATTAAGGGCAGGTTAGCGGGGTCGGGCACCGGCTCCGCTGTTATCTGTTCGCTTCTGCCGGTTTGTGACGTCCCGGGGGTAAGAGTATGCGTAAAGAATTGCTGCGCCGTCGTGCGCGCATCTGTCTTCTGGTCGCGGCCGCGGTGCTGGCATCGCCGGCTGCCGGCCTTGCCGACCCGACCGCCGACACCATCGCCGTCAATGTCGACCAGGCCAAGCTAGTGCGGCTCCCCGGCAAGGTGGCGACCCTGGTGGTCGGCAATCCCCTCATCGCCGACGTCACGCTCCAGCCCGGCGGCATGATCGTCGTGACCGGCAAGGGCTATGGAGCCACCAATTTCATCGCGCTCGACCGGGCCGGCGAGATTCTGGTCGACCGCCAGATCCAGGTCGAAGGTCCGAGCGACCGGCTCGTCACCGTCTATCGCGGGATCGAGCGCGAGTCCTACAGCTGCATGCCGCTTTGCCAGCGTCGCGTGACGCTCGGCGACAGCGACACCTACTTCAACAACACGATGAACCAGGCCGGCTCGCTGAGCGCCAGCGCCAGCGGTGGTGGCGGCGCCGGTCCGGCCAAGTCCAACTAGCAGGATCGACCGGCGGGTTTGCCCGGGCAGGATCGCCTCAGGCCGCTTGCGGATACGAGGTCTTTGAGCGCCGCGCTTTCCGTGGGCTTGGGGTCGCGGCTGGTTAACGCATTCCTAACGGCGCGGTCCCCCGGCTGCGGATCGCCTGAAACACTTAAACAATCAGTTTCCGTTATTGAACGGAACAGTTGATCGCCCGTTGCTGGGGAATTTGACGTGATGCCATTGCCTGCACCTACGAGGTTCACGCTCCGGAAAGCGCTGGGCCGGTTTCGCGGCAACCGCCGCGGTTCCGCGGCCGTCGAGTTCGCCCTGGTCGCCCCGATGTTCTTCGCGCTGCTGTTCGCCATCATCGAAACGGCGCTCATGTTCTTCGCGAGCCAGGTGCTCGAGACGATCACGCAAAATTCCGCGCGCGCGATCCTGACCGGCCAGGCGCAAGCGCAGGGCGGTTCGGTGGCGGCCTGCCAGAGCACGCCCGGCGTGGTCATGGCGTGCGACCAGACGACGTTCAAGGCCTATGTGTGCACGCAGATTCCGGCTCTGTTTGATTGCAGCAAGCTTTACGTCGACGTCGTGAGCACCGGCTCCTTCGGATCGCTGAGCCTGACGAACTACGGCGATTCCTGCAGTTTCAACCCGACCGGCATGCAATACAGTGCCGGGACCTCGGGCCAGGTGGTCGTGGTCCGGCTGTTCTATCAGTGGCCGCTCATCGTTACCGGTCTCGGTTACAATATCGGGTGCAGCAACAAACGGCTGATGGTGGCGACCACGGCCTTCAAGAACGAACCCTTCTGAGACAGATGGATCCGAGCGGGCCGATGCAGGCGATTGCGAATATCTGGCGGAATGCATGTCGTTCCGTGCGCGACTTCGTCGCCGACAAGCGCGCGCTCGCGGCCACCGAGTTTGCGGTCATCGTCCCGCTGATGCTGGTGATGTTCTTCGGCACCGTCGAATTCTCGTCGGCGGTGGCGATCGATCGCAAGGTCACGTTGATCGCGCGGGCTCTGTCCGATTTGACTTCGCAGTCGACGACGCTCGCCGATGCCGACATGAAGGATACGTTCACGGCAAGCATCTCGGTCATCATGCCCTACGACGCCAGTCTGGTGAAGGGCACGGTCTCCCAGATCTATATTGATGCCAACAGCATTGCCACGGTCCAATGGAGCAAGGCCGGCACCATTGCAAGCGGCGCGACGCAAGCGACGCTGGCGACCTCGGCCCGCAAGGCCGGCGACAAGGTCACCACCATTATTCCCGTTTCGCTCTTGATCCCGTCGACCTACCTCATCCTCAGCGAGGCGAATTACACTTACACGCCTTCCGTAGGCTACGTGCTGAAGTCGAGCATAACCTTGAGTGATCTGTCCTACACGCGACCGCGCCAGGTCACCTGCGTTCCCTATAACGGCGTCCCGTCGACGTGCTGAGATCCGCGCGCAGGCGCTAAAATGAAAAAGGCCGTGCGTCGCGCACGGCCTTTTTGCTTTCTTTGGCTTGCGCGAGCCGATCGGGCCACGCGCCCGGCGGCTCAGCCTTCGGAGCGGAGGTTGTCCGCTGCCGACTTGCCGGAACGGCGGTCGGCCACGATCTCGTAGGAGAGCTTCTGGCCTTCACGCAGCGTGCCGAGGCCCGCACGCTCCACAGCGCTGATGTGGACGAACACGTCCTGGCCGCCATCGTCGGGCTGAATGAAGCCGAAGCCTTTGGTCGCGTTAAACCACTTCACGGTTCCCATGCTCACGGGGATAGTCCCTTCTCAGATAACACAATGTTGGAGCCCACTCGCGCAGGCCAGTTAGATCGAATTTTTGGAAGGGTCGTCAGCGTGTCTGAACCGGCTGTACCGGTGGATGCCAATGTCGTCCGGCCGAAAATCGATGAATTCATTTTATCGGAATTGGCGCCCCAAAACAATCCGGGCGTGCACGATTTTTTGATCCGCCGCGAGGTCCGCGGCGGATCGACATTTGGGTCGGAATTTTACTTCCAAGGGGCGCCGGCAGGCGTCTAGCGCCGGCGGAACTGGCCGCCGCGCTGGCCCGGGCGGGGCGGTCCACCCATCCCGCTGGGACGCTCGTCCTTGTGGCGGAAAATCAGCCGGCCCTTTTCGAGGTCATAGGGCGACATCTCCACCGTCACGCGGTCGCCCGCCAGCGTCTTGATGCGGTTCTTCTTCATCTTGCCGGCGGTGTAGGCGACGATCTCGTGTCCGGCGTCGAGCTGCACGCGGTAGCGTGCGTCGGGGAGGATTTCGGTGACCAGTCCTTCAAACTGGATCAGCTCTTCCTTAGCCATGAATTTCTCCAGGTCGTGGACGGCTAGTGCGAATGGGGTTTGCGGTTCGGTTGGCCGTTCGGCCGACTCTCCCGGCGCAAAAAGGCCACGCCTTGTATCCCATCAGCCGCCCCGGCGCTATGCACGGAACGCTGTTCCGGACGGCCGTTTGGGGAAGAATGCGCCTTCCCGCCAGAGCGCGGACGACGAGACCCCTTCGAGGCGCTCGGGCTGTTGCCGGGCCGCCCGTCAGCATGTCGCGCGTCGCCGCCATGTCGGCCTTCACCGGAGCGTCCATCGCCCTGCTTGCCGGCGGTATGGTGGCGTCCGTCGGCATGTCGTTCCTCGCTACGACGTCCGTCGCCGTGGCGTGCCTCGCCCTGCCTTGCGCCTTGCGGACGCTGGCCCGGGCGGCCTCCGCGGCCCTGCCGTTGCTGCGGCGCGGGAGCGCCCGCATCGCGGCGGCCGGCGTCGGTGCGGAGATCTTCGCGCGGCAGTGCCACCTTGATCAGCCGTTCGATGTCGCGGAGATAGCTGAGCTCCTCGCCGCCTGCGACCAGCGAGATCGCGGTGCCCTCGGCGCCGGCACGCGCGGTGCGGCCGATGCGGTGCACGTAGGTCTCGGGCACGTTGGGCAGGTCGAAATTGATGACGTGAGTGATGCCGTCGACATCGATGCCGCGGGCGGCGATATCGGTAGCAACCAGTGTGCGGATGTCGCCGGAGCGGAACTGGGCCAGTGTCCGTTCGCGATGGTTCTGCGACTTGTTGCCGTGGATGGCGCTGGCGGCGATGCCGGCCTTCTCAAGGGTTTTCACCACCTTGTCGGCGCCGTGCTTGGTGCGGGTGAAAACCAGGGCGCGGTTGACCTGCTCCTGTTTCAACAGCTTGGCGAGGAACGCCGGCTTCGCGGAGAAATCGACCTGGATGATGCGCTGCTGGATGCGCTCCACGGTCGAGGAGACCGGGGTCACCGCGACGCGGGCGGGGTCACGCAGCATGGCGTCGGCGAGCTCGGCGATGTCCTTCGGCATGGTGGCCGAGAAGAACAGCGTCTGCCGCTTGATCGGCAGCTTGGCGACGATTTTGCGGATGTCGTTGATGAAGCCCATGTCGAGCATGCGGTCGGCCTCGTCGAGCACGAGGAATTCGACGCTTCCCAGTTTCAAACCGTTGCTCTGCACGAGGTCGAGCAGGCGGCCGGGGGTGGCGACCAGCACTTCGACGCCCTGCATCAGCGAGCGGACCTGACGGCCCATCGGAACGCCACCGATGGCGAGCGTCGAGGACAGGCGGATGTGGCGGCCATAGGCGTTGAAGCTGTCGAGGATCTGGCCGGACAGCTCGCGGGTCGGCGACAACACCAGGACGCGGGTGGTCTTGGGCTGCGGCTTGATCCGGTGCTCGAGCAGGCGGTGCAGGATCGGCAGCGCGAAGGACGCGGTCTTGCCGGTGCCGGTCTGGGCGATGCCGACGACATCGCGGCCGGTCAGCGCCGTGGGAATGGTCTGGGCCTGGATGGGGGTGGGGGTGACGTAGTTCTCTTCTTGAAGAGCGCGCGCGATCGGTTCGGCGAGGCCGAAGTCCTGAAACGAAGTCAAAAGGGGGTTCTTTCCATGTCAAAAGCGGGCGCCCGGCGCATTCAGCGCGGCGCACGCAAAAGGGTGTCGAGAAGACACCTGCGTGTTTGGGGTGTCGGATGGCTTGGGAGATATGGGGCAAGCCAGAGGCCCGTAAGGGCTTAAGAACACGCGGCTCGCGACGACCGCTTGATTCGCAAGAGGTCTCTGCACGTCATATGGAACATTGAAGGGGCGCTTTCAAGGCGGAGCGGGCCTGAAATGGCTATTGCGGTGCAAAAATAGTTATGCCGGAATTTTAGCCATACCCGGGCGCTTGCTTAAAAAACAAACTGTCTGCCGCATAAGCATACATTTTATTCGCACAAATTATGAGCAATTGAACTGCGGCAAAACTTGGATTGCAACAGAATTGTCTAATATGACCAATGAGTTGGCAGGTGCCAAGGGCATGGCACGGTTCTTGCGATTCCGTTAATCGCAGGCGGCCGTGGGGCCGTTTCGCAGCGTTTTTCACGTCTGCGTCAGGGAGATGAGACACTCATGTTTAGCAAATCTACTCACGATATAGCGGCGTCATTTAGCCGCCGCGGCGTGCTCGCCGCGACCGCCGGCCTGGTGCTCGGTCTGGCTTCATTGACTGGCGCCAAGGCCGCGGACGACACGATCAAGGTCGGCGTGCTGCACTCCCTTTCCGGCACCATGGCCATCAGCGAAACCACGCTGAAGGACACCATCCTTTTCCTGATCGACGAGCAGAACAAGAAGGGCGGCGTTCTCGGCAAGAAGCTCGAAGCCGTCGTCGTCGACCCCGCGTCGAACTGGCCGCTGTTCGCCGAAAAGGCGCGCGAGCTGATCACCAAGGACAAGGTCGCGGTCGTGTTCGGCTGCTGGACTTCGGTGTCGCGCAAGTCGGTGCTGCCCGTTTTCAAGGAGCTGAACAACATCCTGTTCTACCCCGTGCAGTACGAGGGTGAGGAGAGCGAGCGCAACGTGTTCTACACGGGTGCGGCGCCGAACCAGCAGGCGATCCCCGCCGTCGACTACCTGATGAAGGACGAGAAGGTGAAGCGCTGGGTGCTCGCGGGCACCGACTACGTCTATCCGCGCACCACCAACAAGATCCTGGAAGCCTATCTGAAGTCTAAGGGTGTCGCGCAGGAAGACATCATGATCAACTACACGCCGTTCGGTCATTCCGACTGGCAGACGATCGTGGCCGACATCAAGAAGTTCGGCTCGGCCGGCAAGAAGACCGCGGTGGTCTCGACCATCAACGGCGACGCCAACGTCCCCTTCTACAAGGAGCTCGGCAACCAGGGCATCAAGGCGAAGGACATCCCGGTCGTCGCGTTCTCGGTGGGTGAGGAAGAGCTCGCCGGCATCGACACCAAGCCGCTGCTCGGCCATCTCGCCGCCTGGAACTACTTCCAGTCGATCAAGTCGCCGGAGAACGAGAAGTTCATCAAGGCGTGGCAGGCCTACACCAAGAATCCGAAGCGCGTGACCAACGATCCGATGGAAGCGCACGTGATCGGCTTCGACATGTGGGTCAAGGCGGTCGAGAAGGTGAAGTCGACCGATCCGGACAAGGTGATCGACGCTCTCCCGGGCATCGAAGCGAAGAACCTGACCGGCGGCACCTCCAAGATGCTTCCGAACCACCACATCACCAAGCCGGTGTTCATCGGCGAGATCAAGGCGAACGGCCAGTTCGACGTGGTCTGGAAGACGCCTGGCCTCGTCGCGGGCGATGCCTGGTCGAAGGAGCTCGACGGCTCCAAGGACCTGATCGGCGACTGGGTCGGCAAGAAGTGCGGCAACTTCAACACCAAGACCAACAAGTGCCTCGGTTCGGGTTCCTGATCCGGGATCAGCTGACCAGGCCTGACGGTCAATGACGACCGGAGAAGGCGGCGATCCCGCCGCCTTCTCCACCATTTCTGCCGGGGTCATTCACAGTGCCAGCCAATTTGCCCGCCCGTCTCTGTTCGCTCCTGCTCTCCTTGGTTTTGATTGCGTTCGCACTGCCGGCCTTTGCCGGTCCGTTCGAGGATGCGGTCGCCAAATTCGCCAACGATGATTATTCCGACACGGAAGACGCGATCGGCGTGGTCGCGAGCAGCGGCAATCCGCTGGCCTTCCCCATCATCAGCGCGCTCCAGGACGGCCGCCTGATGGCCGACCCGGACAGCAAGAAGGTTTACGTCACCGGCGCCGATGGCAAGTCGATCGACGCGGCGACCGGCCAGCCCGTCGCCAGCGTGCCCGACAGCGCGGCCGCGGTCCGCCTCAACAACCGTCTGCGCCGCAGCGTCGATGCGGCGATCGGCAGCCTGACGCTCCAGTCTCCGGATATCGGGACGCGGCTCCAGGCGGCGCAATCGGTCTTCAAGTCGCACGAGGAGACCGCGCTCGAGGCGGTCGATGGCGCGCTCGCCAAGGAAACCAACAAATCCGTCAAGGCTGCGCTCGGCGACGCCCGTGCGGCGATCCTGCTGTTCAAGCCCGACGCTACCGAGGTCGAGAAGCTGGAGGCGGTGGCCACCCTCAAGGGGCGCGGCGATCAGGAGGCACTGGCGCTGCTCACAGGCATGGGCGACCAGCCGGCCTCGGTGACCAAGGCCGCCGCGAGCGCGATCGGTTCGATCCAGAGTTCGCTCGCGGTCTGGTCCATGGTGCAGAATGCCTGGTATGGCCTCTCGCTCGGCTCGGTGCTGCTGCTCGCTGCGATCGGGCTCGCCATCACCTTCGGCGTGATGGGCGTCATCAACATGGCTCATGGCGAGATGGTGATGATCGGCGCTTACACCACCTTCGTGGTACAGGAGGTGATCCGCACCCGCTATCCCGGACTGTTCGACTATTCGCTGCTGATCGCCGTGCCGCTCGCCTTCCTCGTCGCAGGCGCACTCGGCGTCGTGATCGAGCGCAGCATCATCCGCTTCCTCTACGGTCGCCCGCTGGAGACGCTGCTCGCGACCTGGGGTCTGTCGCTGGTGCTGCAGCAGGCGGTGCGCACCATGTTCGGTCCGACCAACCGCGAGGTCGGCAATCCCTCCTGGATGAGTGGCGCCTTCGAACTCGGCCAGATCACCATCACCTATAACCGGCTCTGGATCCTCGTCTTCACGTTGGCCGTGTTCGCGATCCTGCTCGCGATGCTGCGTTACACCGCGCTCGGCCTCGAGATGCGTGCGGTGACGCAGAACCGCCGTATGGCAGCGTCGATGGGCATCGCGACCTCGCGGGTCGACGCGCTGACCTTCGGCCTTGGCTCGGGCATTGCCGGCATCGCCGGCGTGGCGCTATCGCAGATCGACAATGTCAGCCCCAATCTCGGCCAGAGCTACATCATCGACAGCTTCATGGTCGTGGTGTTCGGCGGCGTCGGCAATCTCTGGGGCACGCTGGTCGGCGCCTTCACGCTCGGCATCGCCAACAAGTTCCTGGAGCCGGTCGCCGGCGCCGTGCTCGGCAAAATCGCGATCCTCGTTCTCATCATCCTGTTCATTCAAAAGCGCCCGCGCGGACTGTTCGCGCTCAAGGGCCGTGCGGTGGAAGCATGACCCCTCACATGCTGACGCGATCGCTGGACCGCAGTGCGACGATCTTCCTGGCCGTCGTCGCGGCCTGCGGCATCCTGATCCCGCTCTCCAATTTGCTGCTGCCCGCGGGCTCGTTCCTGCAGGTGCCGACCTATCTCGTCGCGCTCTGGGGCAAATATGTCTGTTACGCGATCCTCGCGCTTTCGATCGATTTGATCTGGGGCTATTGCGGCATTCTCTCGCTCGGCCATGGCGCCTTCTTCGCGCTCGGCGGTTATGCGATGGGCATGTACCTGATGCGGCAGATCGGCACCCGCGGCGTCTACGGCAACCCTGTTCTGCCCGACTTCATGGTGTTCCTGAATTATTCGAAGCTGCCCTGGACCTGGTACGGCTTCGACATGTTCTGGTTCGCCGCGCTGATGGTGCTGGTCGTGCCCGGCCTGCTCGCCTTCTGCTTCGGCTGGCTCGCATTCCGCTCCCGCGTCACAGGCGTGTATCTCTCGATCATCACGCAGGCGATGACCTATGCGCTGCTGCTTGCCTTCTTCCGCAACGATTTCGGCTTCGGCGGCAACAACGGCCTGACCGACTTCAAGGACATCCTCGGCTTCAACGTGCAGGCCGAGGGCACCCGCGCGGCGCTGTTCGCGCTGAGCTGCCTGGCGCTGATCGCGGGCTTCCTAATCTGCCGTGCGATCGTCTCCTCCAAGCTCGGCAAGGTGCTGATCGCGGTGCGTGATGCGGAGTCGCGCACGCGCTTCCTCGGTTACCGCGTCGAATCCTACAAGCTGTTCGTGTTCACGGTGTCTGCCTGCATGGCCGGGGTCGCCGGCGCGCTCTACGTGCCGCAGGTCGGCATCATCAATCCATCCGAATTCGCGCCCGGCAATTCGATCGAGGCGGTGATCTGGGTCGCCGTCGGCGGCCGCGGCACGCTGGTCGGTGCCGCGCTCGGCGCCGTCGTCGTCAACTACGCCAAGACGTTCTTCACCTCGGGCGTGCTGGCGCCGTACTGGCTGTTCATGCTGGGCGCGATGTTCATCCTGGTGACGCTGCTGCTGCCGAAGGGCATCGTCGGCACCTTCAATGCGTGGTGGGACTCCTCGAAGGAGAAACGCGCCGCGACCATGGCGAGTGCCGCGGCCGAGGACGGCGTCATCGAACCGAAGATGGCGGAGTAGGCGCACATGAACGTCATGGACAACCGCGCCACCTCCGCGATGCTCTATCTCGACGGCGTGCACGTCTCGTTCGACGGCTTCCACGCCATCAACAATCTGTCGCTGACGCTCGAGCCCGGCGAGATGCGTGCCATCATCGGCCCGAACGGGGCCGGCAAGACCACGATGATGGACATCATCACCGGCAAGACCAAGCCCGACGAGGGCACGGTGCTGTTCGATGGCGTCACCGATCTGACACGGCTGGACGAGACCCGCATCGCCGAGCTGGGCATCGGCCGCAAATTCCAGAAGCCGACCGTGTTCGAGAGCCAGACCGTGCAGGACAATCTCCTGCTCGCGCTCAATGTCGATCACAGTGTCAAGGGCACACTGTTCTGGCGCGGCAGCAAGGCCGAGGCAGGGCGGATCGACAGGGTGCTGGAGACCATCCGTCTCACCGAGGCGCGCAACCGCCTCGCCGGCAGCCTCAGCCACGGCCAGAAGCAGTGGCTCGAGATCGGCATGCTGCTCGCACAGGACCCAAAACTGCTCCTGGTCGACGAGCCGGTCGCGGGAATGACCGACGTCGAGACGCATCTGACCGCCGAGCTGCTGAAAGAGATCAACAAGACCCACACCGTGATGGTGGTCGAGCACGACATGACGTTCGTGCGCGAACTCGGGGTCAAGGTGACCTGCCTGCACGAGGGCACGGTGCTCGCGGAAGGAACCATCGACCAGGTCTCGTCCAACGAGCGGGTCATCGAAGTCTATCTGGGGCGCTGAGCTAATGCTTGAGGTCAAGGACATCAACCTGTTCTACGGCGCGGCGCAGGCGCTGCGCGGCGTCTCGATCGCGGCCGAGCCCGGCAAGGTCACTTGCGTGCTGGGGCGCAACGGCGTCGGCAAGACCTCGCTCTTGCGCGCCATGGTCGGGCAATATCCAATCTCCTCAGGGGCGATCGTGTTCGATGGAAGTGATATCACCGGCCTGAAGCCCTATGAGCGTGCGCGCAAGGGCATCGGCTTCGTGCCGCAGGGCCGCGAGATCTTCCCGCTGCTGACGGTCGAGGAGAACCTCAAGACCGGCTTCGGTCCGCTCAAGCGCCAGGACAAGAACATTCCGGACGACGTGTTCTCGCTTTTTCCGGTGCTGCAATCCATGCTCGGGCGGCGCGGTGGCGATCTCTCCGGCGGGCAGCAGCAGCAACTCGCGATCGGTCGCGCGCTGGTGATGCGTCCGAAATTGCTGCTGCTCGACGAGCCGACCGAGGGCATCCAGCCCTCGATCATCAAGGACATCGGCCGCGCCATTTCGTATCTGCGCAACCTCGGCAACATCGCCATCGTGCTGGTCGAACAATATCTCGACTTTGCCTGCGAACTCGGCGACAGTTTTGCCGTGATGGATCGCGGCGCGGTGAAGTTCACCTGCGATCGCGCCAATTTGGACGCGAGCGAGATCAGCCGCCAGATGGCGCTGTAAGCATTCTGCCGCGACCGGCTGGGGGAGGCGGATGCGGAGCGACGTTTCGGTCATGTCAGGGGTTTTCGAGGCGAACCGTGCCCGCGGCGCGGTGCGCTTCGACGTCCATGCGCGTGACGGCGTGACGCGGCGCGGCGTCTTGCATGAATCCGGCTCGCTGCGCGTGCGCTTTCCCTCGCCGGAAGGCGAGGGATTGTCCGGCGTGTTCGTCAACACGGCCGGCGGCGTCGCGGGAGGGGACAGTTTCGAGATCGACATCGCAGCGGGCGAGCGCTCGCGCCTGACCTTGACGACGGCGGCGGCCGAAAAGGTCTATCGCGCGCCGGGAGCGGCAGCGCAGCTCAATATTTCCTTGAAAATCGCCGCGGGCGCGCATCTCGGCTGGCTGCCGCAGGAGACCATCCTGTTCGATCGCGCCCGGGTCCATCGCCGCTTCGATATCGAGCTCGACGAGACCGCCTCGCTTCTGCTGTGCGAGATCGTCGTGTTCGGCCGCACCGCCATGGGCGAGCGGATGGAGCAGGGGGAATTCGTCGACCGCTGGCGGCTGCGGCGCGGTGGCAGGCTGGTGTTCGCCGAGACCGTCAGGCTCGACGGCAATATCGGCGCAAAACTTGGGCGGTCGGCGGTGGCGAAGGGCGGCGCGGCGATCGGCACGGCGCTGATCGTCCCCGGCGACGAGGCCCTCGTCGACCGCATCCGCGAAGCCGCGGACTCGTTCTCCGGCGAGGTGGGAATCTCCGCCTGGAATGGATTTGCAATGGCGCGGTTCTGTGCCCAAGATGCGGCGCGCTTGCGTGCCGACATGATGGCCGTGCTGGCGCGTACCGGTGCCGCGCTGCCGCGACTCTGGTTGAATTGAAGTGTTGAACGGAAGAGATTTCGCATGAACCTGTCTCCCCGCGAAAAGGACAAGCTTCTGATCTCGATGGCGGCGATCGTGGCCCGCCGAAGGCTCGATCGCGGCGTCAAGCTCAACCATCCCGAGGCGATCGCGATCATCTCCGATTTCATCCTCGAAGGCGCGCGCGACGGCCGCACCGTCGCCGAGCTGATGCAATCCGGCGCGCAGGTCCTGACTCGCGACCAGGTGATGCCGGGAATCCCCGAGATGATCCACGACATCCAGGTCGAGGCGACATTTCCGGACGGCACCAAGCTCGTCACCGTGCACGAGCCGATCAGGTAGGAGCAAGACGCATGATCCCCGGCGAACTCTTCATCCAGGACGGCGAGATCGAGCTCAATGCCGGCCGCAAGACCGTGACGCTGACGGTCGCCAACACCGGCGACCGCCCGATTCAGGTCGGCTCGCACTACCATTTCTTCGAGACCAACCCCGCGTTGAAGTTCGACCGCAAGAAGGCTCGCGGCATGCGCCTCGACATCGCCGCCGGCACCGCCGTCCGCTTCGAGCCCGGCCAGACCCGCGACGTGCAACTCGTCGCCGTGGCGGGGAAGAAGATGATTTACGGTTTCCGTGGCGACGTGATGGGGAAGCTGTGAGCGCAAAAACTCCCCAAGGGGCGCGGCGTAGGCTCGCTGAAGAATTCAAACGCAATCGGGGCTCGTGATGTCCGTCAAGATCAAACGTTCCGTCTATGCCGACATGTTCGGTCCGACCACCGGCGACAGGGTGCGCCTGGCCGACACCGATCTCATCATCGAGGTGGAAAAGGATTTCACTACTTACGGCGAGGAGGTGAAGTTCGGCGGCGGCAAGGTGATCCGCGACGGCATGGGGCAGTCGCAGGTCACCAACAAGCAGGGCGCGGCCGACACGGTCATCACCAATGCGCTGATCGTCGATCACTGGGGTATCGTGAAGGCCGACGTCGCGATCAAGGACGGCATGATCGCCGGCATCGGCAAGGCCGGCAATCCCGACATCCAGCCCGGCGTCACGATCATCATCGGCCCTGGCACGGACGTGATCGCGGGCGAAGGGAAAATCCTCACCGCGGGCGGCTTCGACAGCCACATCCATTTCATCTGCCCGCAGCAGATCGAGCACGCGCTGATGTCCGGCGTCACCTCGATGCTGGGCGGCGGTACCGGCCCGTCGCACGGTACCTTCGCGACCACCTGTACGCCGGGGCCGTGGCACATGGGGCGGATGATCCAGTCGTTCGACGCCTTCCCGGTCAATCTCGGTATCTCCGGCAAGGGCAACGCCTCGCGTCCCGCAGCCCTGGTCGAGATGATCAAGGCCGGCGCCTGTGCGCTGAAGCTGCACGAGGATTGGGGCACCACGCCGGCGGCGATCGACAACTGCCTGTCGGTGGCCGATGCCCACGACATCCAGGTGATGATCCACACCGACACGCTGAATGAATCCGGCTTCGTCGAGGACACGATCAAGGCCTTCAAGGGCCGCACCATCCATGCCTTCCACACCGAGGGCGCCGGCGGCGGCCATGCTCCAGATATCATCAAGGTCGCAGGCCTGAAGAACGTGCTGCCGTCCTCGACCAACCCCACGCGGCCGTTCACGCGCAACACCATCGACGAGCATCTGGACATGCTGATGGTGTGCCACCATCTCGATCCCTCGATCGCGGAAGATTTGGCGTTCGCCGAAAGCCGCATCCGCAAGGAGACGATCGCCGCCGAAGACATCCTGCACGATCTCGGCGCCCTCTCGATGATGTCGTCGGACTCGCAGGCGATGGGCCGCCTCGGCGAGGTCATCATCCGGACCTGGCAGACTGCAGACAAGATGAAGAAGCAGCGCGGGTCGCTGCCGCAGGACAAGGGCAAGGACAACGACAATTTCCGCGTCAAGCGCTACATCGCCAAATACACCATCAACCCCGCGATCGCGCATGGCGTGTCGAAGCTGATCGGCTCGGTCGAGAAGGGCAAGCTCGCCGATCTCGTGCTGTGGTCGCCGGCCTTCTTCGGCGTCAAGCCGGACTGCATCGTCAAGGGCGGGATGATCGTCGCCGCGCCGATGGGCGATCCAAACGCCTCGATCCCGACACCGCAGCCGGTGCATTACCAGCCGATGTTCGGCGCCTTCGGCAAGGCGCGCACGGCGTCGTCAGTGGTGTTCACCTCGAAGGCAGCCATCACTGGCGGTCTCGCGCGAAAACTCGGGATCGAGAAGAAGCTCTATGCGGTCCAGAACACCCGCGGCAAGATCTCGAAAAAGAGCATGATCCACAACGATGCCACGCCCAATATCGAGGTCGATCCGGAGACCTATGAGGTGCGCGCCGATGGCGAATTGCTCACCTGCGCCCCCGCCGAGGTGCTGCCGATGGCACAGCGATATTTCATGTACTGAAATAGCGCCTCAACGCATGTCATGGCGCTTGTCCGGGGGGCGGCTTTTCCGGTTTTGCGTTCGATCCCGGCTGGTCTAATGTCCCGCCCGCCATCGAACCCTAAAAGAAAAGCCGGGAGGATTTCTCGTGATCTACGTCGTTGCCACCCTGACCATCAAGCCCGAGACGCGCGCCGAATTCATTGCAGCCGCCACCGCCTGCATCAAGGAGACGCGGAAAGAGCCTGGCAATATCGCCTATGATATGCATGAGAGCGTCACCGACCCTGCCAAGATGGTGTTCGTCGAGCAGTGGGAGAATGCCGAGGCGCTGGTGCCGCATCGCGGCATGGAGCACATGAAGACCTTTGGCCGCGTCGCGGTGAAGTGCTTTACGGCCCCGCCGAAGATCGAAGTGATCACGCCCGAGAAGGTCGATGTCCGCTAACAAGAACAACAGGGAATAACCCCATGATCTACGTCATCGCCACCACGCCCATGAAGCCGGAGAACAAAGACGACTTCATCAAGGGGCACAAGGCCTGCACCGTCGAGACCCTCAAGGAGAAGGGCTGCATCTCCTATGACGGCAATGTCAGCGTCAACAACCCCAATCTGTACGTAGTGGTCGAGCGCTGGGAGACCCGCGACGATCTCACCGCACATGCCAAGGCGCCGCACATGAAGGTTTGGCGCGAATATTCCGCGCAGATGAAGACAGCGCCGACGGTGATCGAGATCATCAGCGACGGCAAGGTCGAGAAGCTCTGAGGTATAGCGCATGATCCGGGCGACGCAGGTCAGGGGACAACACCGCTTCACGGACGCGCCAGCGGATACGGTCGTGCTCGATTTCGACGACCGGCACCGCCGCCGCATGGCCATGACGGGGACGCGCGGCCTCGAATTCCTGCTCGATCTGGAGAATGCCGTTGCGCTGCGCGGCGGCGATGCGCTGGTGCTGGAGGACGGCCGGCTCGTCGAGGTGGTCGCGGCGCCCGAGCCGTTGCTCGAGATCCGCGGCCGCGATCCGCACCACCTCGTCCGCGTCGGCTGGCACCTCGGCAACCGCCATCTGCCGACGCAGATCATGGCCAAGGCCTTGCGCATCCGCCGCGATCACGTCATCGAGGCGATGGTGAAGGGTCTCGGCGCGCGCGTCATCGAGATCGAAGCGCCATTCGATCCTGAAGGTGGCGCCTATGCCGACGCCGGCCATGCGCATGGACACGTCGACCATGCGCATCATGATCACGGACATCATCATGACCATGGTCACGATCACGATCACCATGATCATCAGAGTCACGATCATCACGCTCACGACCACCACCCTCACGATCATGCCGCGCATGATCACGGCCACCATCACCACGACGAGCATTGCGACCATCCCGACCATCACCACGGCCACAAGCATGCTCATGACCACAAATGAGCCGGTCGCGGCCTGCGACCTCGCCGAGCGCGAGGCAGCGGCGCTGTACCGGCTGATGACCTGGCTGTCGCCGGCATTCCCGGTCGGCGGTTTCTCCTATTCCAGCGGCATCGAATGGGCGGTCGAGGTCGGCGACATCGTCGATACGGCCACGCTGGCCGACTGGCTCGAAGCGATGCTCGGCGATGGCTCCGGCTTTTGCGACGCGACGTTCCTGGTCCACGCCTATCGTGCCGCCGAGGCGGGCGAGGAGGCCAATTTAGGCGATATCGCCGAGCTCTCCGCGGCCATGGTGCCGTCCCGCGAGCGGCAGCTGGAAACGAGCTCGCAGGGCCGCGCCTTCATCGACATCTCCCGGGCAGCATGGGATGCAGACGGCCTGGATGCCATGGTTGCGGCATGCCGCACGCCGCTGGTCTATCCCGTCGCCGTCGGCGTGGTCGCAGCCATGCACGGCGTGCCGCTGGCGCCGACACTGCACGCCTTCCTGCATGCGCTGGTCTCGAACTGGATCTCTGCGGCCAGCCGGCTCATTCCGCTCGGTCAGACCGACAGCCAGCGCGTGCTGGTGAGGCTGGAAGCGGCCGTCGCCGCCACCGCCAATCGTGCGCTGAATGCGACATTGGACGATCTCGGCGGCGCGACCTTCCGTGCCGATCTCGCCAGTCTGCGGCACGAGACGCAATATACGCGACTGTTCCGGTCGTGAGCGGTGCGGCCTTCGAATCGAGAAAGAGCGAATCACATGTCGAAATCTCACGGCCCCTTGCGTGTCGGCGTCGGCGGCCCGGTCGGATCGGGCAAGACGGCGCTGATGGACCTGCTCTGCAAGACCATGCGCGAGCGCTATGACATCGCCGCGATCACCAACGACATCTACACCAAATGGGATGCGGAATTCCTGGTGCGTTCGGGCTCGCTGACGCCGGATCGCATTGCCGGCGTCGAGACCGGCGGTTGCCCGCACACCGCAATCCGCGAGGACGCCTCGATGAATCTCGCCGCGGTTGCGGACATGCGGGCGAAATTTCCCGGGCTCGACCTCGTGCTCATCGAGTCCGGCGGCGACAATCTCGCTGCCACTTTTTCCCCGGAGCTCGCCGACCTCACCATCTACGTCATCGACGTCGCCGCGGGCGACAAGATCCCGTCCAAGGGCGGTCCCGGCATCACCCGGTCCGACCTGCTGGTCATCAACAAGATCGACCTCGCACCCCATGTCGGAGCCTCCCTGGAGAAGATGGACATCGACGCCAGGCGCATGCGCGGCGAGCGACCCTTCGTCATGACCAACCTGAAGAAGAGCGAGGGCCTTGACCGCATTGTCGGCTTCATCGAGGCCAAAGGCGGCTTGAAACGGGCGGGCTGACGGCGCGACGACTTGGCGCATGCCCTTTTCGGCGTTAACCGTAAGGCCAGGCCGCAACCGCGGCCAGGCCGCAACCGCGGAACAAATTTCGGACACGGCGATTGACTACCTCCGGAGCCCGGGCAAGTCGTCCCGGTCAGACCATCGGCCGGACGGATTAAGCTTTTCAGGCGACCCACGTTGCGTACCGATGTCTCCTCCCTCATTATCTCTGCCAGCGGGGTTTGCCCCGTTTCGGCACGTGGCCGTTCGAGCGGCGTTGATATGTCCCTTGTTTATTGCCGACCTTCTGCTTTCGCCTGAGTAGTCGCGTGGTCCGGCTGGGTTTCATCATCGGTTTCATTGCTCTGCTCGGGGCCTTGCTCTCCGGGCTTGCGGCCTATCGCGTCCACGACCAGGAGCTGGCGCTGGACCGGATCGCGCTCGCGCGTGCGATCGACGTTCATGCCAGCCTGGTGCAGGACCGGCTCACCGAGCGCGAACTGCTCGCCCGTGTCGCCTCAGGCCTGTTCCGCGCGCCATCGGTGATCAAGCCGGATATGCTGGAGCCGCTGCGCTCGGCCATCTACGCCTTCAAGACCGATTTCGTGGTCGCCGGCTGGATCGCCCGGCTGAAGCCGAACGAGCTCACGGCGGCGAAGACTGCCATTGCCGGCGCCGGATTCCCGAATCCCACCATCCGCAGCTATGACGACAAGCCGATCGATCCGGCCGAGATCACCCAGCCGATCGACGTGCTGCTGGATCTCGAGCCCCGCAGCGACGAGACCAAGGCTCTGCCGGGCCGAAGTTACGACCAGGATCCGGTCCGCGGCGCCATGCTGACGCGCGCCCGGATCGAGAAGAGGTCGGTGGCCTCGGACCCGATTCCGCTGTTGCGCGGAAACGGGCCGGTCGGGATCATCGTGGCAGCCCCCGTCATTCCCGAGGGGGCGACCGAGCCGGCCGGGTTCGTTACGTTCTCCTACGAACTCGCCTCGCTGATGCTGACCAATGACGACATGTCGTTGTTCTCGGTCGCGCTCAGGGACCCGCGCAAGGAAGGTAGCGAACTCGTTGCCAATGACCAGGGCATCGTCTCGACGCGGATGACGGCCGCGGAGGCCGCGCCATCGGCAACGCGCACGGTGAGCTTCGGGGGCCGGGACTGGCAGCTCGGCTATTACGCCAAGACCAACTCGGCGCGCCGCGCCGAGCAGACCGCGATCATCGTGGCTGCGATCGGTTTTGCGATCACTGCGATGGTGTGCGGCCTGTTTGGCTATGTCGCCTACAACAATCTGCGCCTCAGCCGGGAAATCCAGGTCAGGATCGGCTTCGAGCGCCGGCTGACCGCGGTGATCGACGAGCTCAACCATCGGGTCAAGAATATCCTCGCGGTGATCCAGTCGATCGTGACGCGCACCTTGCGTCATGGCGCGGACATCGACGGCGCGCGCGAGCTCCTGATCGGCCGCATTCACGCCATGTCGAACGTGGTCTCGCTGCTCAGCGAGAGCCAGTGGCAGGGCGTCAAGCTGAAGGGTCTGTTCGAAGCGCGCGCCATCCCGCACGCCGACCGCATCGCCGTCACGGGGCCTGATATCGCAGTCAGCGCGCGGGCGGCGCAGAGCCTCTCGCTGCTGTTCTTCGAACTTGCCTCGCATTCCGACGAGGGCCTGTCGCTGGTTGGAAAGCATCCGCACATCACGGCCAGCTGGACGGTGACGGGTGAGGGCACCGACGAGGTCTTCCATTTCCGCTGGGAGGAGCTTAACACCAGCGAAGCGACGCGCCGTCCCGATTCCGATTTCGGCCTGATCCTGCTCGACCGCGTCGCGCCCGAGGCGCTCGGCGGCACCGCCAAGCGCTTTTTCACCGAGGCTTCCTATGTCTACGAGCTGACCGCGCCGATGGAGACGGTGGTCGACATGACCGAGCGCGATCGCACGGACAAGATCTCGGCGCCGGTGCGACCCGCACGATAGCTAACCCTTGAGCTAACTTTTGGGCCGCAACACCAGATCGACCAGATTGCGGGCGTAGGCCGGCGTGATCGGCGCGATGCCGAAGACGTAGCGGTAGAATAAGCTGCCATAGATCGCGTCGTAGAGATCCTCAGCCGGCCCGCTGGCCAGGATGCTGCCGTCGTTCTGGCCCGCCGCAATCATCTCGACCAGCGCGTCGCGACGGAATTGCAGATAGCGGGCGTAGAACAGCTCGGCAGAGCCGGTCCTGGAAATGCACTCGGAGATGACGGCGAGCTGGACCTTGCCGAACTCGCCCTGGAGCGCTTCGGCATAGGCCGCGGCATGGCGGCGGGCGCGCGCCGCGGGGTTGCCGGAGCTCGCCGGGGGCAGCGGCAGCATCTGCGCGGCATGTTGAAGAAAGGCGTCGATCAAGAGCGCCTCGCGGGATGGCCACCATTTGTAGATCGTCATCTTGGAGACGCGGGAATGGCGGGCGACTGCGTCGATGGTGGTGGCGGCAAGGCCGGTGGAAGCCATCAGCGCATAGGCACTTTCGAGAATGGCATTGCTGGTCTCGATCGATCGCGGCCGGCCGCGCCGGGGGGCGCCGTCGACCCCGTCACCCCCGTCATTCGCCGTCACCACGCCCGGTCTCCTCGCCAAATCGCTCCTGCTCGGGATAGCGCAGCCTCATCGGCCGGCCTAGGGGAAATCACAAGGCGTATGCGTTAACGCACGATGAGATACCTAGGCCTGCTGCCGCAGGGCGGTTGGCAGATCCTGCCACTTCGACCAGGCGACGTAGTAAGCCACCGCGGTCATCGCGGCGAAGCCGGCAAGGCTCACGACAATCTGCATCGCCACCAAATTGGCGCTGGTGATCAGGATGAGGTGGCCGGCGAACGACAGGAACACGCCGACGCAGAACACGGCGAGCCATTCCTCGCCGCACGCGATCACTGCCTGGAGCGGCTTCAACCGCAGGCCGGGGTGATCGGCTGGAATGAGATGGGTCGCCAGAAAGGCGAGCGCGAGGAAGTGCACCACGCGATAGGGTGCGAGGTTTTCCTTGTCGGTCGGCCCGATGCTGTCGAGGAGGAGGTCCGGCAAAAATGCCGACATTGCCGGCGAATGGCGCAGCAAGGTGATGGCCATCGCGAAGACGAGATAGGTGCCGGCGAGGATCCGCAGCCAGGGCATGTCGCGTAGCACGCGCCCGGGCGCGCCTGTCACGGCGAACCAGCCCCCGAGCACCATCAGCATCTGCCAGCACAGCGGATTGAAGGTCCATTCCTGGTCCGGATAGATCCAAAAATTCCAGTCGAACCAGCGTGCGGCAACATACAGCGCGACCGATGCCGCCAGCGTCAGGTTCGGCCGCCGCAACAGACCCCACAGCGCGAAGGGAAAGAAGGCCATCAGCGGGATCATCAATTGCAGGAGGTCGAGGTTCAGCGGCTCCTCCTGGAGCACGAGGCCGCGGACCAGGATCCGCAGCGGGTGTTCGAGAATGCCCGAGATGTTGTATTCGTGGATGATCTCCGGCGCCATCGATTGCGAGGCGACGTAGGCGATGGTGGCGATGTAGATCACGAACAGCACGACATAGGCGGCGTAGAGCCGCCAGACGCGGCGGAAGATGCGCGTGGCCGCCACGAGGTAGCCCCGTTCAAGGGCCATCCGGCCGTGGATGACGGCAACGCCGTAGCCCACGACGAACACGAACAGATCGGCCGCGCCGCTGAAGCCGAAATTGCGCAGCGTCAGCAGATTGACGACATTGTTCGGGATGTGGTCGACGAACACCGACCAGTTGGCAATGCCGAGTGTCAGATACAGTCTGGCGTCGTGATTGAATGCGGCGAGGTTCGCCTGAACGGACGGTTTCATTGACTAAAATAGCTTTGGGAATCAGGGTGACGCTTTTAGCGGCAACCGCCTGCTTGTCCGAGTAGCATTTGCGTGATGGCGGAGGGCCGCCTAACGCAAGATGCTGCGCGCCCTGGGCCGAATTCCGATAGATGCGCGCTGAGGACTCAAAACGAAATATTCTAACCCGCTCTTACTGCTATTCGGCTGGTTCGGCCGAGGCCTCGTCGGGAGCGCCGGCGCGGCTCGCCATGATGCCGAGGGCGACGCCGCCGATCGCCAGGATCGGTAACAGCCGCTTGACCCCGATCGCGCGAACGATCTGCAATCCGGTGGCGAGCAGCATGGGGTCAGCGAGCATGGTCTGCGCCGACGACTTTGCGGCACGCTCAGCTGCGATTTGAGCTTGCTTGCGAAGCTCCCGCTTGTAGGCCCAGTAGCTCACCACTGCCGCCAGAGTCAGGAGAAAGAAGACGCCGGCGCCCGCGAGGCAGGCCTGCACCGGACCATACTTGTTGAGCACGGAGATGAATGCCGCAGCGCAGAGAAAGCATGTGGTGATAAACAGCGCTAACGCCGCGCCTGCGGCCAGGGAGGTCAGGCGCACGGTTGTGCCGGTAGATGCACTGATTCCATCGATGATGCGCTGAAACATGGCCTTGCTCCTCAGATCCCCACAAGCCGTACTATACACAGTCAAGTACCGGCGGCGCAGTAGCGCCGCCGGCTCAACAACATCCGGACGCGCTTCCTACCGGCGCCAGGCGGCACCGATCAGGAAGCCGATGCCGAGCGCGAGGCCGACGGTCGCGAGCGGCCGCTGTGTGATCGCGTCTTCAAGCGACTCTTCGATCGAGCCATAGGCTTCCTGGGCAGCACCCATCATTGCACTGCTGCGCTCCGAAACGTCGTCGATCGCGGTATCCATGTTCTCGCGGGCCTGGCGATAGCCGCGGCGGGCCTGCTTGCTGGTGGAATTGGCGAAGGTGTTGATGGCGTCGGTGATCTGGTCGGTGAGGGCGGCGATATCGCTTTTCACGGCTGCTACATCCTTCTCGAGGCGTTCTCTGGTGGCTTTGTCTGTCCAGTCTCTCATCCCGGCTTCGGCATTGGTCGTGGACATCGGGAGCTCCAAACTGTTGACAGCTGAGATAGCCGAGAACGTTTCGTCGCCGGGGAAGTTCCGTTCACGGAAACCGTCATCCCTGCGGAAGCTGCGGCGCATCCGTCGGCAACAGATGCTCCTTGAGGATCAGCGCGACGATCAAGAGCGGCGATGACAGGAATGCACCCATCGGGCCCCACAGCCAGGTCCAGAACGCGAGCGCAAGCAGCACGGCGAGCGCATTGAGCGCCAGCCTCCGCCCGATGATCATGGGCGTGACGAAATGCCCCTCCAGGAAGGTGAGGCCGCCGAATGCCAGCGCCGCCATCAGGCCGCCGCTGATGGTCGGGAAGGCGACCAGCCCGACCACGATCAGCACCGCGAACATGGCGATCGGCCCGATGATCGGGATGAAGTTGAGGGTCGCCGCGAGTGCGCCGAGGCCGGCGGCGTTTGGCATGCCGGTGATTGCGCAAATGAGGCCGGTGCCAACACCGACGCCGACATTGATGAGGGTGACGGTCAAAAGGTAGTTGCCGAGATGGACCTCGATCTCGTTGAGGATGCGGAGCGTGCGCAGCCGCGCATCGTGATCGCTGAAGTTCATGATCAGCGCCCGGCGGAGGTCGCGCCAGCTCGCGATGAACAGGATCAGGGTGACGAAAAACAGCAGGAATTCGGTAAAGGTCGGTGACAGGAATTCCAGCGTCGGCTGGACCCACTCGAATTTCGGCATCTGGAAGCTTGGCAGCCCTTCCGAGCCGCCGACCATGACTTGCAGCTCGCGCCACAGCGCCAGCGGCCGGTCGAACACGTGCATCTTGTCCTTCAATTGCGCGCCGAGCTCGGGCAGGCGCGAACTCCATTCCATCGCGGGGGAGGCGATCAGCGCGATGACGAAGGCAACCACGGCGGTCACCGCGATAACGATCAGCGCGGCGCCCAATCCGCGCGGCACCTTGTGGTTTTCAAGGAAGGTCGCCGCCGGTGACAGCATGGTGCCGGTCACGAAGGCCATCACCACCGGGAGAAAGAATGCCCTGCCAACATACAGTACGGTCACGATGGCGATCAGCAGAAGGCCGGCAAGTGCGAAGGCGACGAATTCAGTGCGGCGAATGACAGGCGGCAGCTCGGCAGGGCTCTCGGGTAGCGGGGCGCCTTCGCCACCGCCGGACGTCTGCCGTTCACCGGGAAGGACGCGCACTATTTATCTCCCGCACGGAAGCCTCGATCCGCACGCCCATTGAGGAGAGACAATGCGGCACGAGCCAAACGGTTCCATCGCGGCTTCGTGAACAGTTGCTCTCTTGACTGTGACAAGCCGGCCGCGTGCCCGGCCGGAACTTGAATCGTCCCCGCGGCGTTAATCGCCAAGCGCATCACCATGATGCAGACATCTCACGGGGCAGCACATGACCAAGTTCTCCGCAGTCCGCCGCAGCTTCTCGCCGCGCGCCGTCGCCGCTTTCGCCTTCGCAACCACTTTTCTTACGGTGCCGTTTGCCGGCGCGAGTGCGCAGACACTTGGCTATGCGCCGATGCAGCAGCAGGCGTATCCGCAGGACCAGGGTTACTCGCAGGGCGAAGTGAACGACGCGCCGCAGGCGGCTGACGAGGATGCCCAGTTGTCCGATCGCCTGCGCAAGCAGATCGTCGGCTTCGACCGCAGCGAGCCGGCCGGCACCATCGTCATCGATACCAAGAACACCTATCTCTATTACGTGCTCGGCAACGGCCGGGCCATTCGCTACGGCGTCGGTGTCGGCCGCGAAGGCTTCACCTGGTCCGGCGTGCAGAGTGTCAGCCGCAAGGCGGAGTGGCCGGACTGGCATCCGCCGGCCGAGATGATCGCGCGCCAGCCCTATCTGCCGCGCTTCGTTGCCGGCGGTCCCGGCAACCCGCTCGGCGCGCGCGCGATGTATCTGGGCTCCAGCGAATACCGCATCCACGGCACCAACGATCCCTCCACGATCGGCAAGTTCGTCTCTTCCGGCTGCATCCGCATGACCAACGAAGACGTCACCGACCTGTTCGGCCGCGTCAATGTCGGTGCCAAGGTCGTGGTGCTGCCGAAGAACGCTCCGCTGATGGCCAAAGGCGGCGACCCCGTGCGCAAGCGTCCGGCCGTGACGACGCTGCCTTCCGGCCGGCAGGCGCTGAACGTCACCACGACCGCCGTGAACTAAGAGTGAGTCATATGACCAGACGCCTGATTGGCAAAGTGGCTGGCGGAACGACGGCGATGATGGTCGTTGTTTCTGCCGGTCTGGCATTCGCACCATCGGCACATGCGGAAGATTTCTTCTCGGCGTTGTTCGGTGGGTTTGGTGCGCGACCTCCGCAGATCCGGACGCCATTTCCCCGCGATGACATTCCGCGCTATGAGGCTCCGCGTCAGCGCGCCGCCTATGGCGGCGGCACGGCCTATTGCGTGCGGAGCTGCGACGGCCGCTACTTCCCGGCGCAGGGCAACGATGCCGAGAGCAAGGCGCAATCCTGCAAGAGCTTCTGCCCGACGTCCGAGACTTCGCTGGTTTATGGCGGGGGTATCGACGACGCCACCACCGACAAAGGCAAACCGTATTCCGAACTGCCCAATGCATTCCGTTACCGCAACGAAATCGTCGCGGGTTGTACCTGCAACGGCAAGGATCCGGTCGGGCTCGCGTCGGTCAAGAGCGAGGACGATCCCACCCTGCGCAAGGGAGACATCGTCGCTGGCGCGAATGGGCTGGTGGTCGCCAGCCGCAATGCCAACGACCGCCACGGCGTCGCGATGAATTTCTCGCCGCTGCCGGACTCGGTGCGCGCAAGATTCCGTCAGGTGCCAGTCGTCGCCAAGGAGTAGGGCTTCACGCGGGTGTAGCGTTGTCGCGAGCTCCCGGACCACACCTGGGATAGTGGCGGTATCCTCTCTCCACTGCGCTTTCTTTTACGCCGCCCTGATCTTGCCGAGGAAGTCGCTGACCTGGTGGCCAAGCTGGCGGCTCTGGGTTTCCAGTGTCTCGGAGGCCTGCTTGACGTTCTCCGCGGCACCGGCGGCGGTGTCGGCATCGGCCTTCACGCCGGTGATGTTGTCCGAGACGTTCTTGGTGCCCTGCGCCGCGTATTGCGTGCTGCGGGTGATCTCCCGAGTCGCCGCGCCCTGCTCCTGCACGGCGGCGGCGATCGCGGTGGCGACCTCGTTGACTTCACCGATGATGCCGCCGATGGCCTGGATCGCGTTGATGGCATCGCCTGCCACCTTCTGGATGTCGGCGATCTGCTCGGAGATCTCCTCGGTTGCCTTGGCGGTCTGGCTCGCCAGCGACTTCACCTCCGAGGCGACCACGGCAAAGCCACGGCCGGCCTCGCCGGCGCGCGCGGCTTCGATCGTGGCGTTGAGCGCGAGCAGGTTGGTCTGCGCCGCGATCGTGTTGATCAATCCGACGACCTCGCCAATGCGTCCCGCGGACTGCGCCAATCCCTGCACAGTGCCGTCGGTCTCGCGGGCCTGGTTGACCGCGCGGCTGGCGATGCCTGCCGCATGCGCGGCCTGCTGGCTGATGTCGTTGATCGAGGCAGAGAGCTCTTCGGCGGCTGCCGCGACGCTCTCGACGCTGGAGGAGGCCTCGTTTGAAGCTCTGCCTGCAACCTCGACACGCTCGTTGGTCTGGCGGGACACTTCGGACAGGTCGCCCGAGGTCTTGCGCATCTCGCCGGACGCCTCGCTCAGCTCGCCCAGCGATTTGCGCACCTCGCCTTCGAACTCACCGACATAGGCCTCAATCGCGCGCTGGCGTGCGGCCGCGCCGGCGTTGCGCTCGCGCTCCTGCTCCTCGATCTTGAGCTTGTCGAGCGCCTGCTGCTTGAAGGTTTCCAGCGCGCCGGCAAGCGAGCCGATCTCGTCGCGTCGGTCGAGATAG
Source organism: Bradyrhizobium sp. MOS003 (assembly GCF_003020125.1). GTDB lineage: Bacteria > Pseudomonadota > Alphaproteobacteria > Rhizobiales > Xanthobacteraceae > Bradyrhizobium. Next base: position 1,195,806 of record NZ_PYFW01000001.1, read on the forward strand.
CCGCTGTCGACGCCGAGATCGCCGCCGGCGACCTTGAGCATGGCGTCGCGAATCCGGTGCAGCGGATTGATGACGCGGCGGCTGACCGCTAGCATGGCGGCGCCCGTGAACACGATGGCGGCGACGAGCAGGGCCAGCTGGACCAGCAGCGATTGCAGCGCGCCGGCGCGCTGGGCAGAGGCATGATCCCTGGCTGCGGCAAGCGCAGCATCGGCGAGCCTGATCGCACTTGCCATGCGGCCGACCGAATAGGGGCTCCACTGGTTGGCGGTCATCGACGCTTTCTCGCCCTTGGCCACCGTCGCGATGATGCCATCACGCGTGCCGGTATATTGCGGGTCGAAATAGACCGACTTGGTGTCCGCCATGGATGCGGACAGCGCCGGGGGCAGTTGCATGCCGGTGGCGGCCAGCTCGATGGCGCTCCAGGCCGCATCGGTAGCACCGACAAATTTCGTGAAGGCGAGCTGGGCCTCCGGGGAGACCTTGCCGCTGGTCAAGGCATTGCCAACAATGACCGATGATTCACCGGCGTTCTGGCGCAACAGCCAGGCCATCTGCTTGATCATCAGAAGCTGGTCGATCGTGGCGTCCTGGTGGTTGACACTGGTTACGAGCACGGGCGACAGCTTTTCGAGGATGGTCATCAGCCCGTCCTCGCTCTCGAGATATTCCTTGGCGAGTGCGAGCCTGCGTGAGGCCTTGGGCTTGGCGACTTCGGTCCAGAACTCGGCTTGCTGCGCCAGCAGCGCCTTGTTCAACCGCGCCAGATCGGTAACGATCGTGTCACGCTGCGGAATGTCGATCGAGGGAAGGATGTCGATTGCGCGCCCCAGGGCCGGCATCAGCTCGTCGCGAATGCCACGGATGTATTTCTCGGTGTCGGGATCGACCTGGATGTCACTGGTCAACTGGCGGTTGGTGGTCGACCGGTCGGCCCGGATGTTGGCCATGGCCTTGAAGACGTCGGCCGAGGCCGCTGCAATGTCGACGATCCGGCTGGCCTGCTGGAGCCGGATCCACGAGCTCCATGCGCTGATCGAGAAGCCGATGACGACGACCAGCGCTGTGGTGAAGATCACCGCTTTCAGCAGCGTGGATACGGACAAGCGGTTGAGCATCGGACACCTGAGTACGCGTCTTGAAGTTTTTGGACGGCAACCCCCGCCAACTTCGAAGCAAGGGAATGAGCGCAGCAAACGCCGACGCCTTGCGGCGCGCTTAGGGGTGCATTTGGCCCGAAAAGGGTAAAGACTTAGACAGTGTTGCTGCCGTAAAATTACGGATGCATGAGCGTCTGTGGGCCTGTCGAGCGACCGTCATCGTCCAAGCTTCGCCAGGACGATATCGACAGCGTGGTGCCGCCGTGGCCTACGCTGCGCGGATCTTGCCGAGGAAGTCGCTGACCTCGTGGCCGAGTTGGCGGCTCTGGCTCTCCAGCATCTCGGAGGCGTGCTTCACATGGTCAGCGGCCGCGGCGGCCGCGTCCGCACCGGCTTTGACGCCGGTGATGTTGTCCGAGACGTTCTTGGTGCCCTGCGCCGCGAATTGCGTGCTGCGGGTGATCTCCTGCGTCGCCGCGCCCTGCTCCTGGACGGCGGCGGCAATGGCAGTCGCCACCTCGTTCACTTCGCCGATGATACCGCCGATGGTCTGGATCGCGTTGATGGCGTCGCCCGCGACCTTCTGGATGTCGGCGATCTGTTCGGAGATTTCCTCAGTCGCCTTCGCCGTCTGGCTGGCCAGCGACTTCACCTCGGAGGCGACCACGGCAAAGCCACGGCCGGCCTCGCCGGCGCGTGCGGCCTCGATCGTGGCGTTGAGCGCGAGCAGATTGGTCTGCTGCGCGATGGTGTTGATGAGGCCGACGACCTCGCCAATGCGTCCCGCGGACTTCTGCAGGCCCTGCACGGTGCCGTCGGTCTCGCGCGCCTGTGTGACGGCGCGGCCGGCGATGCCGGCGGCGTGAGCGGCCTGCTGGCTGATGTCGTTGATCGAAGCCGAGAGCTCTTCAGCCGCCGCAGCAACGCTATCGACGCTCGTCGAGGCGTCGTTGGAGGCCTTGCCGGCCACCTGGACGCGGTCGTTGGTCTGGCGCGACACGGCGGAGAGGTCGCCTGAGGTTTTGCGCATCTCGCCGGAAGCCTCGCTCAATTCGCCCAGCGTCTTGCGTACCGCGCCCTCGAACTCGCCGACATAGGCCTCGACGGCGCGCTGGCGTGCGGACGCGCCCGCGTTGCGCTGGCGCTCCTGCTCTTCGATCTTGAGCTTGTCGGAGGCCTGCTGTTTGAAGGTTTCGAGCGCGCCCGCAAGCGCGCCCATCTCGTCCTGGCGATCGAGATAGCCGCTGTCGACGGCGAGATCGCCGCCGGCGACCTTGAGCATGGCGTCGCGGATGGTGTTGAGCGGGTTGATGACGCGGCGGCTGACCAGCATGATTGCGCCGACGGCGAGCCCGATCGCAAGCGCCAGCAGCACGAGCTGAACGCTCAGCGCGCGCTCCGCGGCGCCACGCTGATCCAGCGTATGGACCTTGGCAGCGTCGAGGGCGGCTTCGGCAACTGCAACCGCGCTCGCCATGCGCCCGACCGTGATCGGGCTCCACTGGTTCGCCGTCATCTCGGCCTTGTCGCCCTTGAGCAGGGCATCCGCAAGACGGTCACGCAAAGCCAGATATTGCGGATCGAAATAGGCGGTCTTGGCGGCGGCCATGGCGGAGGAGAGCGCCGGCGGCAATTGCATGCCCGAGGTCGACAATTCGAGCGCCTTCCACATCGCGCTCGTGCCGCCGACATATTGGGTATAGTTGTAGCGCCCCTCCGGCGTGATCTTGCCGGCCGCAAGCCCCATCGAGACGATCAGCGAGGCTTCGCCCGCGGTGTTGCGCAGCAGCCAGGCGTTCTGCTTGATCGAAAGCAATTGGTCGATCTCGGCGTCCTGGTGGTTGACGGTCGCGGCCAGCGTGTTCGATAGCTTGTCAAGCACGTCGAGCAGGCCCTGCGTCGTCTCCAAGTATTCCTTCGGCAGACCCGCGCGGCGCTGATCCTTGGGCTTGGCGACGTCCTCCCAGAACTGCTTCTGCTCCTCGACCAGCAGCTTGTAGAGACGCGACAGCTCCGGCACCAGCGTGCCCGATTGCGGGAAGTCCATGCTCGGCAGCAGCTCGAGTGCGCGTGCCATCGCCGGCATCTGGGCATCACGTAGCGCACGCAGGTATTTCTCGATCTCGGCATCCATCGGCTCGGTCGCGTTCAGAAGCCGCGTGGTGGTGGAGCGATCGGTACGCAGATTGTGCATCGCCTTGAACAGATCAGCGGAGGCGCCGGCGATCTGCGAGATGCGGCTGGCAGTCTTGAGGCGATGCCAGGACTCGTAGGCGGTGAGCGAAAGTGCGATCACCACGCAGATCGATGTGATCGCGATCACCGTCTTCAACAGCGCGGATACGGTCAGGCGATTCAACATCGAAGTCCCCTAAAATCCCATTGCGAAGTTCGACAAAGGCGCCCGGCAAAATCGAGAAAACAGGGGCGTAGAGCATCGGCAATTCAATACCGTTCGCAGCTCACGGCAGCGGACGGTTTCGATATCAAAAACGAAAAGGGTAAAGTTTTAGGCAGCGGGCCTGCTGGTAGAATTACGTATTTACCAGAAGTTGCAATGGGTTGCCGTTATGGAACCGGAGGGCGAGGCAGGCGTTAGGACCTCGTTGGTCATTTGCCTGAAGGGGGCCTTGCGATGCTGGTCGGCGTACTCGTCACATTTCTCGTCGTCATTCTCGTGCTCTATCTCATCAACATGCTGCCGATGGACGGCCGCGCCAAGCAGATCGCGCGCGTAGTGGTCATCATCATCGGCATCGTGTCGCTGCTGAAATATCTCGCTGTGTTCTAGGCGGTCTGTAGCCCCGCATGAGCGCAGCGATATGCGGGGCAGTGCCCCGGACGTCGATTCGCTCATCCGGCTGCGGGTACCTCAAACAAAAAAGCCCCGGCGCGAGCCGGGGCTTCCGAACAACGGCCTCAGCCGGCCGCTTTCGCTTCGCGACGGCGGGCTGTGAGAATGTATTCGGTGTAGCCGTTCGGCTGCTCGCGGCCCTTGAAAATCAGGTCGCAGGCGGCCTTGAAGGCTGTGCCGTCGAAGGCGGGCGCCATCGGCTTGTAGATCGGATCGCCGGCGTTCTGCTTGTCGACGACAACGGCCATGCGCTTGAGCGATTCCATCACCTGCGCCTCGGTGATCACGCCCTGGTGCAGCCAGTTGGCGAGATGCTGGCTGGAGATGCGCAAGGTGGCACGGTCTTCCATCAGGCCGACATCGTGGATGTCAGGCACCTTGGAGCAGCCGACGCCCTGGTCGATCCAGCGCACGACATAGCCGAGAATACCCTGGCAGTTGTTGTCGATCTCCTGCTTGACGTCGTCGGGCGCCCAGTTCGACTTCGACACCGGAATGGTGAGGATGTCTTCGAGCTTTGCGCGCGGCCCGCCCTTGGTCAGCTCCTGCTGGCGCGCGGTCACGTTGACCTGGTGGTAGTGCAGGGCGTGCAGCGTCGCGGCGGTCGGTGAGGGCACCCAGGCCGTGGTGGCGCCGGCTTGCGGATGGCCGAGCTTCTGCTGCAACATGTCCGCCATCTTGTCGGGCGCGGCCCACATGCCCTTGCCGATCTGGGCGTGGCCGGGCAGGCCACAAATCAGCCCCATGTCGACGTTCCAATCCTCATAGGCCTTGATCCAGGCCTGCGCCTTCATCTCGTTCTTGCGGATCATCGGACCCGCTTCCATCGAGGTGTGGATTTCGTCGCCGGTACGGTCGAGGAAGCCGGTGTTGATGAACATGATGCGCTTGGAGGCGCGCTGGATGCAGGCCTTGAGGTTGACGGTGGTGCGCCGCTCCTCGTCCATGATGCCGACCTTGAGCGTGTTCTCCGGCAGCGACAGCATCTTTTCGACGCGGTCGAAGATCTCGCAGGTCAGCGACACCTCTTCCGGGCCGTGCATCTTCGGCTTGACGATATAGGCAGATCCCGTGCGGCTGTTCTTGACCTTGGAATTGCCCTTGAGGTCGTGAATGGCGAGCAACCCCGAGACGGCGGCATCCAACAGGCCTTCCGGGACTTCCTCGCCCTTCTCGTCCAGCACCGCGTCGGTGAACATGTGGTGACCGCAATTGCGCATCAGCAGCAGGCTGCGGCCGTGCAGCTTGACCTCGCCCTTGCCGTCCGGCGTCTTGTAGCTGCGGTCGGCATTCAGCGAACGCGTCAGCGTCTTGCCGCCCTTCTCGAAGTCGGCCGACAGCGTGCCGTTCATCAGGCCGAGCGTGTTGCGATAGACCAGCACCTTGTCTTCGGCATCGACCGCGGCGACCGAGTCTTCCATGTCGAGAATGGTGGAGACCGCGGACTCCATGATCATGTCGGCGACGCCGGCGGGATCGTCCTTGCCGATCGTGCTGCCGCGGTCGATCTTGACCTCGACATGCAGGCCGTTGTTGGCGAGCAGCACGGCGCTCGGGGAAGCCGCATCGCCCTGGAAGCCCGCGAACTGCGCCGCGTTCTTCAGCGCGGTGGCGTTGCCGCTCTTCAGCTTCACCGCGAGCTGGCCAGCGACGACGCTGTAGGCGGTGACGTCGGTGTGGCTGCCGGTGGCGAGCGGCACGGCGGCGTCGAGGAATGCCTTGGCCTTGGCGATCACCTTGTCGCCGCGCGCCTTGTTGTAGCCCTTGCCGCTCTCGGAAGGATCGTGCGCGATCGCGTCGGTGCCGTAGAAGGCGTCATAAAGCGAGCCCCAGCGCGCATTCGCCGCGTTGAGCGCGTAGCGCGCGTTGGTGAGGGGAACGACGAGCTGCGGGCCGCAGATCTTGCCGATCTCCTCATCGACATTGGCGGTCTCGACCTTCTGGGTCGCCGGCTCCGGAACGAGATAGCCGATCTCCTTCAGGAAGGTGGTATAGGCATTGAGGTCGAACGCCTTGCCCTTGTTGGCGCGGTGCCAGTCGTCGATCTTGGCCTGCAGCGTGTCGCGCACCGTCAGCAACGCGCGATTCTTCGGCCCCAGATCCTTGATGATGGCGGCAAGCCCGGCCCAGAAGATATCCGGCGCGATCCCCGTTTTCGGGGTCGCTTCCTTGGCGATGAAATCGAACAGAACGGGAGCGATCTTCAATCCGTGGGCGTCGACGCGTTTCATGATGGGCTTTCTTGTTGGAAATGGCTGTTTTTGGCTGCTTTTGACCCGACAGCAGCAAAATGCGCCCATGAAGGACGGCTTTCAGGGCCTTATTAGCCCCAAAATCGGGGCGGTGAGAAGACCCCTAAAGGTTTGTCAAAATGTCAGGGAGAGTGAGGCGGCCCCACCCACAGTTGTCATTCCCCGCGACCCGGCTACGCCAAGGCTTCGCCGGGGTTGAGGTCCAGGGGCGCCGAAGCTTCAGCGTAGGCGGGGAATCCAGTACGCCGCGGCTTCTCTGAATCCCCACGCGGTCTCTGGAATATGGGTCGCCCGGTCAAGCGGGGCGACGACAGCGGGAGTAGCACAGACTCAAATATTCGCGGCGAGGTCCACGACCTCGTCGAACAGCACACCCGTCGCCTTCAGCATCTGCTCGATCGCGTCGACCGCATCCGCGACCGTCCGTGTCGAGGTGTCGATCACGAGCTCGGCTGCCTGCGGCGGCTCGTAGTCGTTGCCGATGCCGGTGAACGACGCCAGCGCGCCGGCGCGGGCCTTCTTGTAGTGCCCCTTGGGATCGCGATCCTCGCAGACTTCTGCCGGTGTCGCGACGTGGATCTCACGGAACGCTGTGTCGGCGATGCGGCGGGCGGCGGCGCGGTCCTCGCGCGCGGGCGAGACCGCTGCGACGATCGCGATGTGGCCGTTGCGCGCGAGATGCGTCGCGACCTCGGCGAGGCGGCGGATGTTCTCGCTGCGATCGGCCGCAGAGAAGCCGAGATCGCTGTTGAGCCCGGCGCGCAGCGTGTCGCCGTCGAGCAGGATCGGCGAGCCGCCATTGCTGAACAGCCGCCGCTCCAGCGCCTTGGCGAGCGTCGACTTGCCTGAGGCGGGCAGGCCGGTGAGCCAGACCACGGCGCCGTTGTGCTGATAGCGCGCGGAGCGCTCGTCGGGCCGCAGCGCGGATTCCACCGGCACGATGTCGACCGGCACGGCGCGCTGGCCGGCATCGACCGACAGCACAAGGCCGCCGCCGGCGATGCGCCCCGAAACCTCGATCACGAGGCGTCCGGTCCGCGGATTCTCGGTGTAGGGATCGGTGGCAATCGGATTCGACAGCGAGATGTCGATCTCGCCGACATGATTGCGGCCGATCGCCTTGTTCTCGACGCTCGACAATTCGCCTGGGTCGACCGCCTTCTCGATTTCCACCACGGTGGCGCGGCTTTCCTTCGGCCCCGACCGAACCAGCAGCTGGTCGCCCTTGGCCAGCGGCTTGTCGTGCAGCCAGAAGATGCGGGCGCGCAGCCGCCGCGTCTCGCGCGGGGCAGCGCTCACATGCGCGATGATGTCGCCGCGCTCGATGAACAATTCGCGGTCGAGCGTGATGCAGACCGAGCGGCCCGCGCCCTGCCGTCCCGCCACCGGCGTCACCGGCCAGCTTTCGACCGTCTTGATCTTGGCGATCTTGCCGGCCGGCATGATCACGATCTCGTCGCCGGCGATGAGGCTGCCGGATTCGATCCGGCCGGCGACAATGCGGCGGTCGTCGAACTTGTAGATCGCCTGCACCGGCAGCCGCAGCGCCAGCGCTTCCAGCGGCCGCGCCGGCTCGAGGGCGTCGAGCGCCTCGACCACCGTCGGACCTTTGTACCAGCCGATCCGATCAGTACGATCAGCGACTCCGTCGCCGTCGCGCGCCGAGATCGGGATCACCGCCGTGGGCTTCACGCCGAGGCCGTTCAGATGTGCGGAAATCTCGTCGCTGATCTCCTTGAAACGCTCTGCGGAGAAGTCGACGCGGTCCATCTTGTTCACGACGATCGCGACCTGCTTCACGCCGAGCAGATGCAGGAGATAGCCGTGTCGCCGTGTCTGGTCGCGCACGCCTTCGAGCGCGTCGATGATGAGTACAGCGCCGTCGGCCTGCGAGGCGCCGGTGATCATGTTGCGCAGGAATTCGGCGTGGCCGGGCGCGTCGATCAGCACGATGTCACGCGAATTGGTGCGGAAGCGGATCTGCGTGGTGTCGATGGTGATGCCTTGGTCACGCTCGGTCTGCAGCGCGTCGAGCAGGAACGACCATTCGAACGGCATGCCGCGCCGCGCGCTGACGGCCTTGAGCATTTCCAGCTTGCCGTCGGGCAGGCTGCCGGTCTCGTGCAGGAGGCGGCCGACCAGCGTCGATTTGCCATGGTCGACATGGCCGACGATGACGATGCGGACCTGCGGTCGCGTCGTGCCGTTCGGGGTGGCGGGCGAAGCCGGGGTGACGATCATGTTCATGTCGCGCTCGCGTCCTGAGATCAGAGATAGCCGGCGACGCGCAGACGCTCGAAGGCATCCTCGGTCTCATGGTCGAGCGCACGGCCGGCACGTTCCGGCACCTTGGTCTGCTCGAGTTCGATCAGGATCTCGTCGATATTGGACGCGGTCGATGCGACCGGATTGGTGATGTCCTGATCCCCCAGCGAGCGATAGCGCTTGCCGTCCTTGGCGAGATAAAGCGGGATGATCGGGATGTTCTCCCGCTTGGTGTAGGCCCAGATGTCGGCTTCGGTCCAATGCAGGATCGGATGGATACGCAAATGCGCGCCCTGCGGCGGCGAGGCGTTGAAATGGTCCCAGAATTCAGGTGGCTGGTCGCGCACGTCCCAATTGCCTTCGAGGCCGCGCGGCGAGAACACGCGCTCCTTGGCGCGCGTTGCCTCCTCGTCGCGGCGGATGCCGGCGATCAGGCCGTCGAAGCCGTATTTGGCGAGCGCCATCTTGAGGCCTTCGGTCTTGCGCGCAGCGGAGCGGGCAGCCGGCGGCAGCGTCGGATCGACGGCATCGATGGGCGGGCAGGGCTCGACGCGCAAATCGAGTTCCCATTCTTTGCCGTAGTGATCGCGAAAGCGGTACATCTCCGGAAATTTCTTGCCGGTGTCGACATGCAGGGCCGGGAAAGGCACGCGGCCGAAGAACGCCTTCCGCGCCAGCCAGATCATGACGTTGGAGTCCTTGCCAAGCGACCACAGCAGGGCGATCTTCTTCAAACGGGCAAATGCCTCGCGAAAGATGTAGATGCTCTGTGCCTCCAACTGGTCGAGATGGTCCATGCTGGGGGCGGTCTGCGCGACCGGAATTTGCTCGGAAACGGGCGCGGTGAAGCCCAGCCCATCTGCGCCGGAATCGGACCTGAGAAGATGCATCTCTGCTACTTTGCGTCTGGAGGCGAAAATTCTAAATTTGCGGCGCGCAAGAGCAGATAAAATTTTCTCTTTGCGCGCTCGAAACGACACATATATAGAAAATAATTCCAGTCAACCCCGGATGTGGGGGAAGCGAGTATCGCATGCGGTTCTTGCCGGTATTTCTCGATCTCAAGGCCGGTCCGGTGGTCCTCATCGGCGCGGGAGAGCTTTTGCGTGCCAAGCTGCGCGTGCTCTCTGCTGCCGGTGCGCGTCTCCGCGTGCATGCGATCGATGGCAATCAGGACTTGGGTCTGAACTCTGAGGACGCGGCGCGCATCGAGATCGCGACGGGGGATCCGCTTACGGCCGATCTCGCAGGCGTCATCGCTGTGGTCTGCGCCGGCGCAGGCGATGTCGGCGTGGCGATGTCGGCTCGCGCCAAGTCGCTCGGCCTGCCCGTCAACGTCATGGACGATCTCGAACATTCCAGCTTCATCTTTCCGGCGATCGTCGATCGCGGCGATGTCGTGGTCGCGGTCGGCACCGGCGGCACTTCGCCCGTCGTGGCACGGCGCGTGCGTGAGAAGATCGAGGCACTGCTGCCCGCCCGTATCGGTGAGCTCGCCGAGTTCATCGGCGGCTTCCGTAAATCCGTCAACGAGCGCATCGCCGAGTTCCCGTTGCGCCGCCGGTTCTGGGAGCGCGTTATCGACGGTCCGATCGGCGCTTACGTGCTCGCCGGTCGCAGGAGCGAGGCGGAAGCGGCTCTTAAGCAGATTCCCGATCCGTCCGAATTCGCGCGCGCCGACCAGCCGGAAGGCTCGGTCGCGCTGGTCGGAGCAGGTCCCGGCGATCCCGACCTTCTCACCATCAAGGCGCTGCGCGCGCTTCAAGACGCCGACATCGTCTTTCACGATGAGCTGGTCTCGCCTGAGATTCTCGACCGCATCCGCCGCGACACCACGCGCGTTGCGGTTGGCCGCCGTGTCGGCAAGCCCGGCATCGGCCAGGACGCCATCAACCAGCGCATGATCGAGGCCGCGCAAGCCGGTCAGCGCGTCGTGCGTCTGAAGGGCGGCGATTCCTTCGTGTTCGGTCGTGGCGGTGAAGAGGTCGAAGCCCTCCGCGCGGCCGGTGTTGCCTATTCGATCATTCCCGGCATCACCGCCGGCCTTGGCGGCGCAGCCGATTTCGAGGTGCCGCTCACCTACCGCCAAGAGGCAACCCGCATCACCTTCCTGACCGCGCACAAGGCGCGCGATGCGGAAGCGGTCGACTGGTCGACCCTGACCGACGCCAAAATGACCGTCGTGGTCTATATGGGCATGACTGCCGCGCCCGCAGTGCGCGCAGGCCTGTTCGCTGCAGGCCGTTCGCCGGAGACGCCGGTCGGCGTGTTCGCGCGCGTGACGCGTCCCGATGCGCAAGGCGCGATCGGCACGCTGCGCGACCTTCCCGAGCTTGTGCGGCGAGTCAGCGGCGGTCCCGCCATTCTCATCATCGGCGAGGTGGTCCGGCATGCCGGCTCGCTTCGCCGTCAAACCCCCAAGCAAATCGTCTCTGACCTCCTGGATGCTGCCGAATGACCTCCCCCCTGCAACAGAAACTGAAGATCGCGGGTCCCTCCGTCGTGACCGCCAACCGCACCTGGGACGGCGTCGTCGTCTATCGCACCGCGGCCAAGGGCTGGTCGGTGGAACTGACCGATGCCGCGATCGTGCGAAACTCCGATGAGGCGAAAGCGTTGCTCGCCGAGGCCGTGGCCGATGACGTCGGCGCGATCGGTCCCTATATCGCGCCGGTGCAGGTCGACGACGCCGGCAAGATCCTGCCGGGCAATCTGCGCGAACAGATCCGCCGCGACGGCGTAACAATCGACCTGCCGGTCTGATCGCAGGTCGAGCTGTAAGGCACTTCAATCATGTATGCTTACGACGAAATCGATCGCACGCTGGTCAACGAGCGCGTCTTGGAATTCCGCGACCAGGTGCAGCGCCGCCTCTCGGGCGAGCTCACCGAGGACGAATTCAAGATGCTGCGCCTGCAGAACGGCGTCTATCTGCAGCTGCACGCCTATATGTTCCGCGTCGCGATCCCCTATGGCACGCTGGCGTCCAACCAGTTGCGGGCGCTCGCCCATGTCGCGCGCAAATACGACCGCGGCTACGGCCATTTCACCACGCGCCAGAACATCCAGTTCAACTGGATCAAGCTGTCGGATCTGCCGGACGCACTGGCCGATCTCGCCGAGGTCGGCATCCACGCGATGCAGACCTCCGGCAACAACATGCGCAACGTCACCTCGGACCAGTGGGCCGGCGTCGCGCCAGGCGAGATCGAGGATCCGCGCATCTGGTCGGAGCTGATCCGCCAGCACACCACGCTGCACCCGGAATTTTCGTTCCTGCCGCGCAAGTTCAAGATCGCGATCACCGCGTCGGACCACGACCGCGCCGCGATCAAGGTCCACGATATCGGCCTGAAGCTGATCAAGAACGAGAAGGGCGAAACCGGCTTCGAGGTTCTGGTCGGCGGCGGTCTCGGCCGCACGCCGTTCATCGGCAAAACCATCAAGCACTTCGTCCACGGTCGCGACCTCCTGAGCTATATCGAGGCCATCCTTCGCGTCTACAACCAGTACGGACGCCGCGACAACATCTACAAGGCGCGCATCAAGATCCTGGTGCACGAGCTCGGCATCGAGAAATTCTCGCGCGAGGTCGAGGAGGAGTGGCAGCATATCCGCAACTCCTCGCTCCAGATCGACGACGAGGTGATCGAGGACATCCGCTCGCGCTTCATCTATCCCGCGTATGAAAAGCTGCCGCACATGCCGGACGAGCTGCGGCAGGCCGCGGCCGATCCCGATTTCGAGGCATGGCGCAAGAACTCGGTGGCCCCACACAAGGTGCAGGGCTATTCGATCGTCACGATCTCGCTGAAGCCGATCGGCGCGCCTCCGGGCGATGCCACTGCCGAGCAGATGGATGCGCTGGCCGATCTCGCCGACAAATATTCCTTCGGCGAAATTCGCGTCGGTCACGAGCAGAACCTGGCGCTGCCGCACGTCGCCAAGCGCGACCTGCCGGCGCTGTGGAAGGCGCTCGACAAGCTTGGGCTGGCGACGCCGAACGTCAACCTGATCACCGACATCATCGCCTGCCCGGGCCTCGATTATTGCTCGCTGGCGAATGCGCGCTCGATCCCGATCGCGCAGGAGCTGACCCGGCGGTTCGCCAACCACGAGCTGGCCAATCTGATCGGCCGGCTGCACATCAACATCTCCGGCTGCATCAACGCCTGCGGCCATCACCATGTCGGCCATATCGGCATTCTCGGCGTCGAGAAGAACGGCGAGGAGGTCTACCAGATCACCATCGGCGGCCGCGCCGATGAGAACGCAGCGCTTGGGAACCTGATCGGGCCGGGCGTCAAGTTCGACGAGGTCGCCGACGTCGTCGAGGACATCGTGGAAGCCTATCTCGCGCTGCGCGAGCGGCCCGACGAGCTGTTCATGGACACCGTGAAACGTCTCGGCGTCGAACCCTTCAAGGAGCGCGTCTATGCCACTCGTTAACGGCGGAAAGATCGCCGACGACGGCTTCGTCAAGCTGGCCGTCGACACGCCGCTGCCCGAGGGCGGCGACATCCTGGTGCCGGCCGAGCGCTTTATCGGCGAGGCCGACGCGCTGCTCAAACGCGCCGGCAAGGTCGGCGTGATCTGGCCGAACAACCGCGACATCAGCGAACTCGTGCCCTATCTTGGCAAGCTCGCCGTGGTCGCGCTGGTGTTCCCGACCTTCCGCGACGGTCGCGCCTACAGCCAGGCCCGCCTGCTGCGCGAGCGTTACACTTACCGCGGCGAACTGCGTGCCACCGGCCAGGTGCTGCGCGACCAGTTCGTGTTCATGTTGCGCGCGGGCTTCGACTCGTTCGAGGTGAAGAAGCAGGCCGACGCGGAAGCTTTCATGCAGACCGCGAAGCGTTATTCGGTGTTCTACCAGCCCACCGGCGACGGCCGCATCACGGCCTTGCACCGGCGCATGCAGTTGCGTCATTCCGAAGGTGTCGGCACGTGAACGCGATCGCGCCTCAGGTTTCGTCAGTGTCCGTTTCCGCGCTGCCCTCCGTGGCGGAGCTTGATCGCGCGTTGCGCGATGCTTCGCCCGAGGAGATCATCGCCGGGGCGCTGAAGGCCGTCGGGCGCGAGAAACTGGCGCTGGTGTCGTCCTTCGGCACGGAATCGGCGACGCTGCTAAAGGTCATGGCGGACGTCGACCCCACGATCCCCGTGATCTTCCTCGATACAGGCTGGCTGTTCGAGGAGACGCTGGTCTATCGCGACACGTTGATCGCGACGCTTGGCCTGAAGGACGTCCGCTCGATCAAACCTGCAGAGGAGACTCTGGCGCGCGAGGACGCGGACCGCGAGCTCTGGTTCTCCGATCCCGATGCCTGCTGCCGCATTCGTAAAGTCGAGCCGCTGGCGCGGGCACTGAAGCCGTTCTCGGGCTGGATCAACGGCCGCAAGCGCTTCCAGGGCAATGCGCGCGCCGACATTCCCGTGGTCGAAGACGATGGCGTGCGGTTGAAGTTCAACCCCTTCGCCAACGTCTCGCGCGAGGAACTCGAAGCCATCTTCGTCCGCGCCAAATTGCCGCGTCATCCACTGGTCGCCTCCGGTTTCCTGTCGGTTGGGTGTATGCCTTGCACGAGCAGAACCGCCGAAGGCGAGGATGAGCGCGCCGGTCGCTGGCGCGGCCGGGCCAAGACAGAATGCGGCATCCATACGATGAAGACTTCGTAGCACAGCCACGCTGCCACGCTGCGAACAAGAAAATCCGGTTTCGTTGACTCAAACGTGTTTCGCCGCGAGTTTCGCCTTCCTTCGCTGACACCGACGTCAGTGAAGCGAATGGAGATGGACATGACGCGCCGTATCGTTCCGCTCGCTGCAGGGCTCTTCTGGGCAAGCGCGGCTCTCGCCGCTGACATCAACCTGCTCAACGTGTCGTACGATCCGACGCGCGAGCTCTATGCCGAATTCAACAAGGCATTCGCGAATGCCTATCAGAAGGAGACCGGCAAAAGCGTTGAGGTCAAGCAGTCGCATGGCGGCAGCGGGTCGCAGGCGCGCAGCGTGATCGACGGCTTGCAGGCCGACGTGGTGACGCTCGCGCTCGCCTACGACATCGACGCGATCGCCGCCAAAGGCCTCACGGCGGCGGATTGGCAGAAGCGGTTGCCGCAGAATTCCTCGCCCTACACGTCCACCATCGTGTTCCTGGTGCGCAAGGGCAATCCCAAGGGCATCAAGGACTGGGACGATCTGGTCAAGCCGGGCGTCGCCGTGATCACGCCCAACCCGAAGACGTCGGGTGGCGCGCGCTGGAACTATCTGGCGGCCTGGGGCTTCGCGCAGAAGAAGTATGGCTCGGCCGACAAGGCCAAGGAATTCATCGGGAAGCTCTACCAGCAGGTGCCGGTGCTCGACACCGGCGCGCGCGGCGCGACCGTGACGTTCGTCGAGCGCGGCGTCGGCGACGTGCTGCTGGCCTGGGAGAACGAGGCGTTCCTCGCGCTGAAGGAATTCGGCGCGAACAAGTTCGAGATCGTGGCGCCGTCTCAATCGATCCTCGCCGAACCGCCGGTCGCCATCGTCGACAAGGTTGCCGACAGGAAGGGTAGCCGCAACGCGGCCGACGCGTATCTGCAATACTGGTACACAAGGGAAGGGCAGGAGATCGCCGCGCGCAACTTCTACCGCCCGCGTGATGCCGAAATCGCCAAGAAGTACGAGAATTCCTTCGCCAAGGTCGAGCTGTTCACGATCGACGATGTCTTCGGCGGCTGGACCAAGGCGCAGAAGGAACATTTTGGCGACGGCGGCGTGTTCGATCAGATTTACAAGAACTGATCCGGCGCTGTCTTGGAGATGTTGACAGGGGGCCTGGTGAGCGCAATCGCAGCACGACGCCGGACATTGCCGGGCTTTGGTCTCACGATGGGACTGACGCTGACCTGGCTGTCCGTCATCATCCTGATTCCGCTCGCCGGGCTGTTCCTGAAATCGCTCGAGCTCAGTCCCGAGCAGTTCTGGAACATCCTCTCCAGCCGCCGCACCCTGAATGCGTTGCGCGTGTCCTTCGGTCTCGCCTTCGCCGCGGCCTGCGTCAATCTCGTCATGGGCAGCATCATCGTCTGGGCGCTGGTGCGCTACCGCTTTCCCGGCCGCCGGCTGTTCGACGCCATCGTCGACGTGCCCTTCGCATTGCCGACGGCGGTCGCGGGCGTCGCGCTGACCGCGCTGTTCGCCGAGAAGGGCTGGCTGGGAGCGCCGCTCGCGGCGCTCGGCATCAAGGTGGCGTTCACGCCGGTCGGCATCTTCGTCGCCATGATCTTCATCGGCATTCCCTTCGTGGTGCGCACGGTGCAGCCGGTGCTGCAGGACCTCGACCCCGAGATCGAGGAAGCCGCGGGCAGCCTCGGCGCCAGCCGCTGGCAGACCATCATCCGCGTGATCCTGCCCTCGCTCGCGCCGGCCCTGCTCACCGGGCTCGCGCTCGCCTTCGCGCGCGCGGTCGGCGAATACGGTTCGGTGATCTTCATCGCCGGCAATCTGCCCAATGTCTCCGAGATCGCGCCGCTCTTGATCGTAATCCGCCTGTCCGAATTCCGCTACGCCGACGCGACCGCCATCGCGGTCGTCATGCTCGTCGTCTCCTTCGTCATCATCTTTGCCGTCAACCGGCTCCAGCGCTGGGCGCAGAGCCGGATTCCGGTGCGCTGAGGGCGGACTATGACGATGCAGATCGCCCATTCAGGCCCGCTCATTTCGTCCGACGCGAGGGCCCGCGCACGTGAAGCCCTCACGCGGGACAATCTGCGTACCGAGCCGAAGGCCGTGCGCATCGCCATCATCACGATCGCGATCACGTTTCTCACTGTCTTCGTCGTGCTGCCGCTGGTCGTGGTGTTCACGCACGCCTTCTCGAAGGGGATCGCCGCCTATCTCGCCGCACTCGCCGAGCCTGAGGCGCTGGCGGCGATCAAGCTCACCTTGCTGGTCGCTGCGATTTCAGTTGGTCTCAATCTCGTCTTCGGCCTCGTCGCCGCCTGGGCGATTGCAAAATTCGATTTCCCGGGCAAGACCTTCCTGATCACCCTGATCGACCTGCCGTTCTCGGTGAGCCCGGTGATCTCCGGCCTCGTTTTCGTGCTGCTGTTCGGCGCGCAGGGCTATTTCGGCGGCTGGCTCAGGGATCACGACATCCAGATCCTGTTCGCCGTGCCCGGCATCGCGCTGGCCACCACCTTCGTCACCTTCCCGTTCGTGGCGCGTGCGCTGATCCCGTTGATGCAGGAGCAGGGTACGCAGGAGGAAGAGGCCGCGATCTCGCTCGGCGCCTCCGGCCTGCAAACCTTCTTCCGCGTCACGCTGCCCAACATCAAATGGGGCGTGCTCTACGGCGTCCTGCTCTGCAATGCGCGGGCGATGGGCGAGTTCGGCGCAGTCTCCGTCGTCTCCGGCCATATCCGCGGCGAGACCAACACGATGCCGCTGCTGGTCGAGATCCTCTACAACGAATACCAGTTCATCGCCGCGTTCGCGATCGCCTCGCTGCTGGCGATGCTGGCGCTGATCACGCTGATCGCAAAGACCGTCCTGGAACGTCATCTCGACGAAGGGGAAGACGCAAGTGACCATTGAAGTCAGAAATCTCGTCAAGACGTTCGGCAGCTTCAAAGCCCTCGACGGTGTCGACCTCAAGGTCGAGAGCGGCGAGTTGGTTGCGCTGCTCGGGCCGTCCGGATCGGGAAAGACCACGCTGCTCAGGATTGTTGCTGGCCTCGACTGGCCCGATTCCGGTGAAGTCCTCATTAACGGCGAGGACGCGCTGGCGCAGGGCGCGCGCGAGCGGCATGTCGGCTTCGTGTTCCAGCATTACGCGCTGTTCCGCCATATGACGGTGTTCGAGAACGTCGCCTTCGGCCTGCGTGTGCAGCCACGTGCGGTCCGGAAAGACGAGGCGGCGATCCGGGCGCGGGTCAAGGAACTGCTCGATCTCGTGCAACTCGACTGGCTCGCAGATCGCTACCCGAGCCAGCTTTCCGGCGGCCAGCGTCAGCGCATCGCGCTCGCCCGTGCGCTCGCGATCGAGCCGCGCATCCTCCTGCTCGACGAGCCCTTCGGCGCGCTCGATGCCAAGGTGCGCAAGGAATTGCGCAAATGGCTGCGCTCGCTGCATCACGAGATCAACGTCACCTCCATCTTCGTCACCCACGACCAGGAGGAGGCACTCGAAGTCGCCAACCGTGTCGTTGTCATGGACAAGGGCAGGATCGAGCAGATCGGCTCGCCCGGCGACGTCTATGAAAGCCCGGCAAGCGCGTTCGTCCACGGCTTCATCGGCGAATCCATCGAGCTGCCGGTCCAGGTCGAAGGCGGCGTGATCAAGCTGGGTGACCGGCCGCTTCGGCTGGCGGCGGACGGACTTGCGCCTGGCGCGTCAAAACTGTTCGTGCGGCGACATGACATGCTGGTCGGGCCCCCCGGCAGCGGCGCCTTCGAGGGCGCCGTGCAGCACGTCCGCAATTTCGGTCCCGTGCAGCGCGCCGAGGTCGCATTGTCTGGCGGCGAGACCATCGAGATCGACACCCCCCGCGACAAGGAACTGCACGCCGGCGACAGCATCGGCCTCGAGCCCCGCCGTTACCGGATATTTGCGGGCACTTGAGCCGTCGCGTCGGGTCGAATTTTCATCAAAATTCACCTTTCAGCCACGGTTGGTATGCAACAACGGCCCCTCATTCGGGGGCTCCTCTATGCGCGCTGCGGCCGCGATACTCATTGCTTTGCTTCTCGCCAGCTGTGCCGGCAATGAGGCGCCGATCCAGCAGCAGCCGTCCATGTATGCCGATATGGCGGTCCCGGGCTCCAAGCTCGATGCGCAGGCGGCCGCGATCATGATCTCGCAATACCGCCAGAACAATGCGCTCGGCACCGTCGTCATCGACCCCGACCTGATGCGGCTTGCCGAATCCCAGTCCAATGCCATGGCGGCGGCCAACAAGATGGACCACGACGTCCGTGCGCCGCTGGCCAAGCGCTTGGCCGCCGGCGGATATCCCGCGACCGTGGCGGTCGAGAACATCTCGGCCGGTTATCACACGCTGGCGGAAGCGTTTTCCGGCTGGCGCGACTCGCCACCCCACCGCGCCAACATGCTCAAGAGCGGTGTCACAAAATTGGGCATCGCGGCGAGCTATGCTCCCGGCACCAAATACAAGGTGTTCTGGACCATGATCCTGGCCTCGACGGAGCGGTAAGCCAGACTTGATCCCGGCATACGTTGACGCCGCGGCGGAGGGTCGCCACGGTGGCGCGCCATTTGCTATTGTTTCGTTATGACTGATCATAGCCCGGAATCCGCCAGCATCCCCGCCAATGCGCAACGCGTCCTGGTCCTCCAGGGCGGCGGCGCGCTCGGCTCCTATCAGGCCGGCGCCTATCAGGCGCTGTGCGGCCAGGGCTTCGAGCCGGAATGGGTCGCCGGCATCTCGATCGGCGCGGTCAACGCCGCCATCATCGCCGGCAATGATGGCCCGACGCGCGTCAAGCGGCTCAAGGAATTCTGGGAGATGGTTTCCGCGCCGGTGCCGTGGAAACCGATCGGCAAGAGCGACCACAGCCGCGAACTGTTCAACTCCACCAGCGCCGCGCTGATCGCGACCTTCGGCGTGCCCGGCTTCTTCACGCCGCGGATTCCGCCGGCGCCGCTCTGGCCGCCCGGCAGTCCGCAGGCCGAGAGCTATTACGACACCGCGCCCTTGAAGAAGACGCTGGAGCGTCTAGTCGATTTCGACCGCATCAATGACCTCAAGACGCGTCTGTCGGTCGGCGCGGTCGGCGTCACCTCGGGCAACTTCAAATATTTCGACAATTACGAGTTCAAGAAACTCGGCAAGACCATCGGCCCCGAGCACATCATGGCCTCCGGCGCGCTGCCGCCCGGCTTTCCCTCCGTCGTGATCGACGGCGAGCATTACTGGGACGGCGGCATCGCCTCCAACACGCCGCTCGATTATGTGCTCGATGCCGAGGTCGATCGCGACATGCTGATCTTCCAGGTCGACCTGTTCTCCGCCCGCGGCGATTTGCCGACCTCGCTGCTCGAGGCCACCGAGCGCGAGAAGGACATTCGCTTCTCCAGCCGCACGCGGATGAATACCGACAAGAACAAGCAGCTGCACAACGCCCGCAGGGCCGTGCGCGACCTGATTTCCAAATTGCCCGATTATCTCAAGAACGACCCTTCCGTGGAATTCCTCGCGAAGGTATCGCGTGAAAGCACCGTCACCGTGGTGCATCTGATCTATCGCAGCAAGAACTACGAATCCTCGTCAAAGGATTACGACTTCTCGCATGTCGCCATGGTCGAGCACTGGGAGGCCGGCGTGCACGACGTGCATCTGTCGATGCGCCACAAGGATTGGCTCGAGCGGCCGCAATCCGACGAGACCATGGTGACCTACGATCTCACGGGGGACGTCTCCGCGCCCCCGGCAAAAAGGAGCGAATAGAATGGGTAGTCTGTCAGGCAAGAACGCCGTCGTGACCGGATCCACCAGCGGCATCGGGCTCGCTTACGCACGCGCCTTCGCCGCCGCCGGCGCCAATGTCGTCATCAACGGCTTCGGCTCGCCGGAGGACATCGAGAAGGAGCGCTCCAAGATCGAGTCCGAGTTCGGCGTCAAGGCGATCTATTCGCCTGCCGACATGACCAAGCCCGCCGAGATCGCCGGCATGATCGCACTCGGCGAGAAGACGTTCGGCTCGGTCGACATCCTCGTCAACAATGCCGGCATCCAGTTCGTCTCGCCGATCGAGGAGTTCCCGCTCGAGAAGTGGGACCAGATCATCGCCATCAACCTGTCCTCGGCCTTTCACGCCATCCGCGCAGCAGTGCCCGGCATGAAGAAGAAGGGTTGGGGCCGCATCATCAACACCGCATCGGCGCATTCGCTGGTCGCCTCGCCCTTCAAGTCGGCCTACGTCTCGGCCAAGCACGGCATCGCCGGTCTCACCAAGACCGTGGCGCTGGAGGTTGCGACCCACAAGATCACCTGCAACTGCATCAGCCCTGGCTACGTCTGGACGCCCCTGGTGGAGAAGCAGATCCCCGACACGATGAAGGCGCGCAATCTGACGCGCGACCAGGTCATCAACGACGTGCTGCTCGACGCACAGCCAACCAAGGAGTTCGTGACATCCGAGCAGGTCGCGGCCTTGGCGCTGTTCCTGTGCGGCGATGATGCCGCCCAGATCACCGGCACCAATCTCTCGATCGATGGCGGCTGGACGGCGGAGTAGGGGCCGGAAACGAGGTGCCGTAGGGTGGGCAAAGGCTCGTTAGAGCCGTGCCCACCATTCTCGGTGATCGAGAATGAGCGTGGGCACGCTTGCGCTTTGCCCACCCTACGAGACCGAGAACGAGGCGCCCGCTCCCGTTCTCGCTCAATGCGTCCAGGCCAGCGCCGTCACGAACGCCGACGACAGGTTCAACTCCGCAAACATGATCTTGCCGGCGACCACGAACAACACGCTGGCGAGCGTCAGCCGCAGCACCGTCTCCGGCACCCGCGTCGCGCTGTAACTGCCGACGATGATGCCGGGCAGCGAGCCCATCAGCAGCACGCCCATCAGCGCCCAATCGACGTCGCCGAGCGCCCAGTGCCCGATGCCCGCGACCAGCGTCAGCGGCACGGCATGGGCGATGTCGGAGCCGACGATGGTCGCCATCGGCAGGCGAGGGTAGAGCAGCAGCAGCACGGTGACGCCGACCGCACCGGCGCCGACCGACGAAATCGACACCAGCACGCCGAGCACGACGCCGGTGACGACGGTCGCAATCCCTGTGGTGCGCTCGTCGACCTGTTCGAGACGGCCGCGATAACGCTCCATGATGGACTTGCGGAAGATCAGCGAGGTCGCGGTCAGAAGCAGAGCGAAGCACAGCACCAGATTGATCAGGCTGCGCTCGGAATCGCTTCTGAGGTCGAGCTTCCACAGCACCAGCAGCGTCAGCGCGCTCGCGGGAATGCTGCCGCAGGCGAGGCGCAGCACCGCCGGCCAGTGCACGCTGCGCGCCCAGCCGTGCACCACGCTGCCGCCGGTCTTGGTGGCGGCGGCATAGAGCAGATCGGTGCCGACCGCGGTGGAGGGATGAACACCGAACAGCAGGATCAGCAGCGGCGTCATCAACGAACCGCCGCCCACGCCGGTCATCCCGACCAGGAGGCCGACGCCAAATCCGGAAGCGACGTAGAGTGGATCGAACATATCCGGGGAATCTTAGGTTGATCTCGTCGGTTGGGCAACACGACGTAGAATAAACCTTCCCTGGGGCGCAACCGTTTGGGTCGAATAAGAAAAATTGTGCTGCCGGTCGGAAATGGAAAGATGTTTCCAGTTGTTCCAAGGCGCGCTGCGAAGTAGTCGTTCCCCAAGGGAAGCGAGCAACCGTGCCGCCTATTTACCAAACGGCAGCACGTGCAGCCCCAGCCGCTGCCGCACGATCCAGAACAAGAGCACCGTCTCGAAGCTGAGCGAGATCGAGGTTGCGGCCGCGGCGCCGTGGCCGCCGTAGCGCGGCACCAATGCGATGCAGAGCACCAGGTTCATCACGAAGGCCAGCGCATAAGCGAGCGCGCAGATCTTCTGCTGGCCAAGCATGTTGAGCAGCCGCTCGACCGGTCCGATCGCGGAGCGCACCACGAGTCCGATCGCGGCGACGAACATGATGTCGTAGCCGATCACGAATTGCGGCCCGAACAGCCAGAGCAGTGGCTTGCCGAGCGCGAGCAGCGCGATGGTCGCCGCCAGCGACGGCCAGAACGTCCAGTTGATGGCGTGCGCGACATAGGCCGACAACCGTGCCTTGTCGCCGCTTGCGTTGTATTCGGCGAAGCGGTGCGCCGTGGTCGCCGACATCGCGTAGTGGATGAACGAGACCAGCGCCAGCGTCTTCACCACCGCGAAGTAGACGCCGACCTCGTCGGAGGGGCGGAATTGCTGCAGCACGAGCACGTCGGTGTAGGACAGCAGCAGGTAGAAGCTCTCGACCAGCAGGATCGGCAGCGAGACGGCGAGCCAGCCGCCGATGTCGTAGGTCTTGGGACCGGGCGCGATATGGGCGGCCAGCTTGCGGTTCAGCACCACCATCTGCCCGGTCATCGCGATCCAGACTGCGCCGGCGCTCGCAACCATCGCCGCGACCGCGCCGAGATGGTAGCCGAGCAGAAAGGCAGCGCCCGTGATCGAGATGATCAGTCCCTGGCGGATGATGAATTGCGGCATCAGGCCGAGCTGCATCCAGTCATGCGAGCGCGCGATGCCGTCCTGGGTGTTGGCAACGACGAAGGCGGGCAGGGTCATGCAGCCGATATAGAGCGGCAGCTCTTCGGCCGGGTCGATCCAGGGCGACAGCAGCCTGACGATGCCGGCGAGGGCGAGCGAAACCAGTGTCGACACCGCAAAAGTCAGCCAGCGGCTACCGGAGAGAAAGCCGCGCAGCAACGCCTGTTCGCCGCTGGCGCGATACTCCGGAATGATTTTCTGCGCCGAGGCCGAGATGCCGAAATCCATCATGCTGCCGAGCAGCAGCACCCAGGTCCAGACATAGACGTAGATGCCGTAGTCGGACGTGCCCATCCAGCGCGCCAGCAGCACCTGCGAGACATAGGCAAGGCCTGCGCTGATCACGCGGATGATGAAGATGGTGCCGGCGAGCCGCCGCGTCAGCGACGCCTCGCTCGAGCCGCCAGTCAGCCTGGCCCGTAGCCGCGCGATCAGCGCGGCCGGTCCGGTCGTCGCGGGTTCTGCATCCATCACGGCCACGAACAGTCCCCCAGGGCGCCCGCATGCTGCGGCAGGCCTGGGAATTAGCAACCATTCGTTAAGATTCGGTTGGGTGAGACGTTGCCCAATCCACCTGCGGTCAGGACGACGACTACTCCAGGTTCGTATTGAACTCGTACGACTTCTCAGGCCCGACCAGTGTGAACTTCAGCGCGGCGCCATCGGGCTTGGCGCCCGGCGGCAGCCCGTCAAGCTCGAACGAGAAACGCTTCACGCCAGCCGGGCTGTCCTTGACCGGCTCCGGAATCGGCAGTGCCCAATCGGGCGTGGGCCCTTCCACGTACAGATTGACGTTGCCGCTGTCGGGCACAACGACGTCCACCACCACGTTCTTGGGCCCGTCGCGCTTGACGTCGCGGATGGTGAGCGGATTGGGATCGCCGATATTGGCGGGCTTGGGCACGGTGTCGAGTGCTGCACGCAAGTTGGCGTCCTCGGTCGAGGCGACGCTGTTGAAGCCGAGCTCGACGCTGGCCTCGACGGGAATGCAGAGTTTTTCGCACACCGCGTAGTTGATCTCGGCGCGCAGCGTCACCGGCTTGTCGGCCGCCTTGGCGACGATGCGCAGGGGCAGCACAATCTGGTCGTGATAGCCGATCGAATGACCGCCGGCGCCGTCGTCGAATTTTTGCGGTGCGGGCCACATCACCGTCACTGCTTCGACATTGTCCGATTTCGAGAAGTCGAACCGCGGTGGGACGCCGGAATCGCCGGGCATGCGCCAGTAGGTTTTCCACCCTGGCTGGATCTGGAATGCAATACCGCCGAGCAGGACCGCGCCGCTGCGCGATCCCGCGAGCAACCGTACCGCGGAATGTCCGTCGCGCTGCCACGGCGAAGCGTCATCGGCGCGAGCTGCGATGGCAAGCGACGACGCAAGCAGGGTTGTCGCGACGCCAATCGCCGCACGCAGGGGAACTCTTGTGAGCATGATACGTCTTTACAGGGTCCCCCCTGGGCAAACCATTGAATTGCTTGTGATGGAGCCATTTGAATCCGGTCCCTGCAAGCCTTGATTTGACAGCAGCCCGGCCCGACATCAGGATAGGAATTGAAACCGGAGTGCTTCACCGATGGCTCCCACAGGCAAGAGAACGGGCGAAAGCACCCGCAGCGCGGGGCCCGCGCTGCCCAATTCAGCCGGTTATCTCGACGGCCGGCTGCTGATCGCGATGCCCGTCATGGGCGACTCCCGCTTCGAACGTTCGGTCATCTATCTCTGTGCGCATTCGGCGGAGGGGGCGATGGGTATCATCGTGAACCATCCGGCCGGCAGCATCGATTTTCCCGAGCTGTTGCAGCAGCTCGGCATCATCAAGAAGGGCGAGCACATCAGGCTGCCGGAGAATGCCGAAAGCATGAAGGTGCTGCGCGGCGGCCCGGTCGATACCGGCCGCGGCTTCGTGCTGCATTCAAGCGACTTCTATATCGAAAACGCGACGCTGCGGATCGACGATGGCGTCTGCCTCACGGCGACCGTCGATATCCTGCGCGCGATCGCCAACGGCTCGGGTCCCAAGCATGCCATCCTGGCGCTCGGCTATGCCGGCTGGGCGCCGGGCCAGCTCGAGACCGAGATCCAGAGCAATGGCTGGCTGCATTGCGATGCGGACGCGGATCTGATCTTCGGTGACGACGTCGACGACAAATACGGACGCGCCCTGCGCAAAATCGGCATCGATCCCGGCATGCTCTCGAACGAGGCCGGGCACGCGTAGTTGGTGATGAGTGCAGCGACGCTCTCACAGCCGTCATTGCGAGCGTAGCGAAGCAATCCAGAATCTTTCCGCGGTGGCAGTCTGGATTGCTTCGTCGCAAGAGCTCCTCGCAATGACGACAGCGCCTACTCCGCCGCCTGCTGCTGCACCGTAGGCTCGGTTCCCGCCACGGTTGCCCTTCGCATGTCGCGGGGCTGCGACTGGTCGTAGCGGCGGACGCGGTGCATGGTCTGTCGGTTGTCCCACATCACGAGGTCATGCAGCTTCCATTTGTGGACGTAGACGAACTCTGGCTGCGTCGCGTGCTCGTTGAGGTCGCGCAGCAACAGCCGGCCCTCGGGCACGCTCATGCCGACGATCTTGCCGGCGTGGGATGAGAGATACAGCGACTTGCGGCGATGCACGGGGTGCGTCCGCACCAGCCGCTGCAACACCGGCTTGAACATTTCCTTCTCGTCGTCGGTGTATTCGGTGAAGCCAAGCGATCCCCGCGAATACATCAGCGAGTGCTCGCAGACGAGGTCATCGATCTCCGCCTTGGTCTCATCGTCGAGCGCATCATAGGCGGCGCGCATGTCGGCGAATTCGGTGTTGCCGCCCTTCGGGTTCACCACGCGCGCCGACAGCAGCGAGAATTTTGCAGGGATGGACCGGAACGAACTGTCGGAGTGCCACAGGCAATTGCCGAGGTTGAAAAGATTGGCGCGACTGTCCTTCGGCAGCGGCTTGCCGTCCTTGCCGAGGTTTGAAACATCGTTCAAGCCCGAGTTGAGACGGTATTCGCTGGCCTTGGTAATGTTGCCGCCACGCGCATCCTCACGCTGACCGAAGTTCAGCGCAAAAGCCATCTGCTGCTCGTCGGTGATGTCCTGGTCGTGGAAAACCAGTACCGCGTATTTGTCCATCGCGGCCTCGACCTCGCGCGCCTCGACCTCGGTGAGGGGCTTTCGCAAATCGAGGCCGGAAACCTCGCCGACAAAATGCTTGTGAAATTGCCGGATGGCGATCGTCATGACGTTCTCTCCCGCATGTCGCGAGCGGTTGCTCCGCTCTTCGGTGAAAAAGCTACTCCCGAAACGGACGTTGTCAACGCGTGGAGCGCATGCCTCTCACGCGTTCCGTGCCATCAGGCCGCCATCGACCGGGATCACCGCGCCCGTGAGGAACGACGCGGCCGGCAGGCACAGACTCAGCGTCATGTGCGCGACCTCCTCGGGATCGCCGTAGCGGCCGAGTGCGGTGCGACGTCTGGCATAGATCGTCTTGTGCTCTTCCGAGATGCGATCGGTGATCCCGGTGCGGATCGGACCCGGGCAGATGCAGTTGACGGTGATGCCCTCGCGGCCGAGTTCGACCGCGAGCGAGCGGGTGAGGCTCGCCACACCGCCCTTCGCAGCCGAATAGGGGCTGTGCAATGCGGTGGCGCCGAGCGCCTCGGTCGATGCGATGTTGACGATGCGCGGACAATTCGACTTGCGCAAATGCGGCAGCGCGGCGCGGATGATACGCGGATGCGCGGTCAGCATCACCGCGATACCCCTGGCCCAGGAATCCTCATAGGCTTCGTCGTCGATCGCGACGCGCACGGAGATGCCGGCATTGTTGACGACAATGTCGAGCCCGGCGAAATGTGCCGCGGCATCATTCACCACCCGCTTGATCTCGCCACCGTCGGCAACATCGAGCGTCCAGGCTTTTGCCGAACCGCCGCTCGCCGCGATCTCCTTCGCGACGGCGAGCGCGCCTTGCTCGTCATAGTCGGTGACGGCAACGTGGGCGCCCTCGGCGGCGAATACGCGCGCGGTGGCGCGCCCCATGCCGCTGGCGGCGCCGGTGACGAGAACGGTCAGGTCCTTGACGGACCGGCTGAGCTGCTTGAACTCGGACATGCTGTTTCCTCGGAAGCCCGCTTGTTCTTGTTATGATTGACAAGGCTGGCATCGATCCGCAGACAGGTCAAACAAGCAAGACAAAGGGAGAGGCCGCGATGGCGAATGAGCTCGATTTCTCAGGCAGGCAGGTGCTGGTGGTCGGCGGTTCGAGCGGGATCGGCAACGGCATTGCGCAGGCGTTTCGCACAAGGGGCGCGGCTGTTGCCGTTTGCGGCACGCGCGCTCACGCGACGGAATATTCAGCTGAAGAAGGCTCCAACCTCACCGGTCTCGCTTATGCGCAGCTCGACGTCAGCAACCCCGCTGCGATCGAGGCGTTCAAGCCGTCCTTCGAGCGGCTCGACGTGCTCGTGCTGGCGCAGGGCGCCGTACTCTATCGCCGCGGTGAATTCGAGATGAGCGGCTTTCGCAAGGTGGTCGAGGTCAATCTGATGAGCCTGATGGCTTGCGCGACGCGGTTTCATTCCATGCTGCGGGATGCGAAGGGGGCGCTGATCATGGTGTCCTCGACCGCGGCCTATCATTCCACCATGGGCAATCCCGCCTATAACGCCTCGAAGACCGGCGCGGTCGGATTGACGCGGACGCTGGGCGAGGCCTGGGCGGAAGACGGCATCCGCGTCAACGGCATCGCGCCGGGACTCGTCGACACCAAGATGACAAAGGTGACCACCGACAATCCTAAGCGGCTCGAAGGCGCGCTCGCGCGCATCCCCCTGCGGCGATTGGGCACGCCGGCTGACATGGCGGGCGCGGCGCTGTTCCTGGCCTCGCCGCTGTCGTCCTACATCGTCGGGCAGACGCTGGTCGTCGATGGCGGGCTGATTCTGTAGCCGACCTTAATCCTTCTTCACTTTCGTCCCGCGATGGAACTGCGCTGGGCCTGATTGGTTAGCTGGGCTGACCCCCGAGGAGGACCATCATGGATACGGATCGGATTGTTGGAGCGGCCAAGGACTACGCAGGTAAGGCGGAAAGCGCGATCGGAGACATCGCGGGCGATTCCAAGACGCAGGCATCGGGCAAGGCGCGGGAAGCCGCGGGCACCGTGCAGAATCTCTACGGTCAGGCCAAGGACGCCGTGCGCGACGCCACGGACACCGCGGCCAGCTACGCCAAGGACGCCTATGACAACAGCGGCGACACTTTCCGCGACGGGTCGCAGGCGATTGCCCAGAAGGTGAAGGACAACCCGCTCGGCGCGCTGATGGTTGCCGGCGGTATCGGCTTCGCGCTGGCGCTGCTGATGGCGCGCCCCGCCCGCCGTCCGCCGCAGCGCTGGCGTTATTGACCCCAGTAAGGCAACGTCTCTCGGGCCCCGGACGCAATGCGGCGTGCAACGCCGCTTTGCAGAGCCGGGGCCCATTCTTTTGCGAATGTGGTGACGAGTCGGGTCCCGGCTCTGCCTCACATCACCAAGATGTGCAGCTGGGCGTCCGGGACACGGGCCCTTGCTTACCGGAACACCTCGGCCGAGCGCCCGACGTTACCCGGCGGACGCGGAATCCCCGGATTGGCGTTCGGATTTGGGTTGCGCGGCGCAGGCGCCAATTGACGCGGCGCAGGCCCCGGCTGTGGCGAACCGAAGCCGAAGAAATCACGCATCGACGGTTGGGTCTGTGCCGGCTGCTGCACCGGCGGCTTCTTGGGTGCGAG
The DNA here is from genome assembly GCF_003020125.1 of Bradyrhizobium sp. MOS003. GTDB lineage: Bacteria > Pseudomonadota > Alphaproteobacteria > Rhizobiales > Xanthobacteraceae > Bradyrhizobium. The sequence continues at coordinate 1,224,339 of NZ_PYFW01000001.1, forward strand.
CTTTTGGGGCGCGATCACCGCGGCTGCGCCCGGCGCGGGGGAAGCCGCACCGCCATCAGGCGTCGTCGCGGCAACGGGCGTATCGCCCTTGGCCTGCTCGCGGCCGACTTCGCGGCGGGGCCAGGCGTAATCGTCAGCACGGCCGGCCGGAGCCGCCAGCGGCTCACCCTTGACCATCGTCTTTGCAGCCAGCGCGTCGACGGCGGCGGGACGCGAGCCCGGGCCACCGAGCAATTGATCGGCCGAGATCGAGGCTGCAACCAGCGGCACGATCGGCCCCGCCAGCGGCCGCGGTGCGGGCTTGCCGGGCTCGGCGCTGGTGTCCGGCGTCGCCGGCTCGCTCGGCAGCGCGATCGGGCCGGAGCGTCCTGCCAGGAGGCGCGTAATCTCGCGCTCGACATAGTGCGCCAGTTTGCGCGCGCCGGGCTTGGTGAAGTAAACGCCGTCACCGCTGCGGAGCTGGCGGATCTGACCTTCGAAGTCCGGGCCCTTCTGCAGGAAGCGGCCGGCCTCATCGACAAAACCGTCCCAGACATCGACATAGGTGATGCCGGCTTTGGCTGCGCCTTCACGATAGAGCGAATCCAGGAACAGCATGTCCGCGGTGCCCTTCGGGCCGCGGATCGCAGGCAGGCCGACCCAGAGCACCGGCACGCCCTTGCTCTTGAGGACGCCCGCGAGCTCTTCGATCTTCTTGCCGTAAAGCTCGACCCAGCGCTCGTCGCGGAATTCGTAGAGGCCGTTCGGATTGCGCGCGGTCTTCTCCGGCGCGGCCGCCGGCGTGTCGGCGTTGTCGGCATCGTCCTGCGGCAGATCGGCATCGGCAGGCTTGTCGTCCGGCTTGGCGGCGGTGTCGTTGCCGGGCTTGGCGTCCGCCGGCTTCGCTGGCTGTTTGGCGCGCGCGCCCTTGTCGTTCTTCTTGTCCTTGTCTGCGGCGGGCTTGTCCGTCTTGTCGGCGGCCGGCTCGCGGATCGCGCTGCGGTCGTTGAGGCCCAGCATGACGACGATCACGTCGGGCTTTTCGGTCTCGAGGATGCCCCTTGCGGCAGCCGTCCAATCCGCGGGCTCGCCGCGCGGCTGGTACCTGATCAGGCCCGACGTAGTCTTGTGCTTGCGGATCACGCCCATGTCGGGCTGCTCGGTGTAGGCGTCTTCCAGACCATAAGCGAGCCAGTCGGCCATGGCGTCGCCGATCACCAGCACGTTCTTCTCGGGGATGGTGTCGCGCTTGGCGGGCGAGGGCGCGCGCGAAAAATCCTGGCGCGGCGCTTGCGGCTGTTGCTGCTGGAACGGTGCAAAGAAGTCGCCGCCAAACCAGCCGCCGCCTCCTCCACCGCCGCGTTGTGGCGGCGGCGCCTGGCGTTGCGGCGGGCCGCCGAAGCCGGGGAAGTTGAAGAATTGCGCCGAGGCGGGCCCCGCGACCGAGACCAGAATCGCAAGCGCCGTCCCCAGCGCGATCAGCGGGCCGGTCTCAGTCAGCACCTTGAACAGGGACTTGGGCTTCGACATGCGATCTCGGGCCAGCGCAATGGGGGTCTAGAACAGGTCCCATATAATACCGGAATCAGGCCGCAAACGGGCAAATTCCATCGCCATAAATCGCGCGAAGGGGCCGCGGGTCAAGGCCGAGCCGTGCGACGTCGATGGAAACGGTTACCGGCCGGGAGCCGGGGCGGCGCGGATCGACCCCAATTGTGATCCATCCGACAACCTGAATGATAATTTCGGTATAAAATCCTCCTGTAATTGCAATTATTCCATTTCAGCAACGTCGATATGTGGAGCCTTAGCCATGCAGGACATGACGAAGTCGCGTGCGCAAGCGGAGCAGTTGCTCGATAAGCAAGCGGAGCAGTCCAAGGCGAAGCGGCCGCAAGGCCATGGACGAGTCGAGCGCGGTCTGGATGCGGTGGCCTACCACCCGGAAGGTTTTGGCCGGTTCGGCCGGATGTTCCCCGAACTCGCCCGCGCCCGTTTCGGCGACACCCTGTCTCAGGAGCAGGAGGTCATGAAGGCGATCGCCGCCACTATGATCAAGACCGGCGATCTCGGCGCTCCGATCGACGAGGCAGAGCCGGTGGACGAAAATCCGGCGATCTCGGCGGGCTATACCTATTTCGGGCAGTTCATCGACCACGACATCACCTTCGATCCCGCCTCCGACCTCGACCGTGACAATGATCCCAACGCGACCGAGGATTTCCGTACGGCCCGGCTCGATCTCGATTCCATCTACGGGCGCGGACCGGCGGATCAGCCTTATCTGTACAATCCGGACCTCACGATCAAGCTGGGCTTCGACAAGACGCCGGCCTACATGAAGGGCAAGAAGCGCTTCGACGTGCAGCGCGCACCGCGCGACGAGAGCGGCGAGGTCGACGATGCGCACCAGGATTGTCCCCGTGCCATCATCGGCGACAAGCGCAACGACGAGAACAACATTGTCGTACAGATCCATGCGCTGTGGCAGCGGTTTCACAACAGGACCATGCTCGATCTCGCCAAGCCCTCGACTGCAAAGGGAAACGAGCGCCCGGGCATCACAGGGCTTGCGGCTTTCAACACGGCGCAACGCATCGTGCGTTGGCACTATCAATGGGTGGTTTTGCACGACTTCGTGCGGCGCATCGTCGGGGACAAGATGTTCCACGCCGTCTACAATGGCGGCAAGCCGGACATTCAGTTCTACAAGCCGGAAGCCGCGCGCTATCCGTTCATGCCCGTTGAATTCTCGGTCGCGGCCTATCGGTTCGGTCACTCCATGGTCCGGCCGAGCTATTCGCTCAGCGCGGCGATACCGCATCAGAAGACGAATTCACTGGATCGGCTGCCCATCTTCAAGCCGAACTTCACCTGCGACGATGTGCAGAGCCTGAACGGCTTCCGACCGGCGCCGCCGGAATGGGGCATCGACTGGAGCTTCTTCCTCCCCGATGTGAAAAGCGACTTGCCGAAACCGACGAAAGAGCTCCCGTTCGGAACTTTCATCCGGCCGCAACCGGCCTATCGGATCGACTCGATGCTTGTCGACCCGCTGGCCAGTTTGCCGGATCTGCGCAATGAAAGGTCCGATCGCAGGTCGCTGCCGAGCCTGAATCTCCAGCGCGGCATAGCGCTGGGCTTGCCCAGCGGGCAGGCGGTGGCGCGGCGCATGGGTTTGACGCCGCTGACCGACGAGCAGCTCTGGATCGACGAGGGAAACCTGACGGACGAGGCCGCGGTGAAGGCACGCCGCGAGATGTTCAAGGCGAATTTCGCCCAGCTGCATGAGAATGCGCCGCTCTGGTACTACATCTTGCGCGAGGCTGAGCTAACCGATCAGGTCAAGACCGCCTTCGAGGACGACAACAAGAAGAAGCGTACGGCAAAGCTCGGCGGCAGCCGGCTGGGCGACGTTGGCGGCCGTATCGTCGCCGAGGTCCTGATCGGTCTCGTGGTCGCTGACAGCCAGTCCTATCTCGTACAGGTCCCGAACTGGCGGCCCAAGGTGAAGGACATGTCGGTCCCGGGAGCCAGGTTCGAACTCGCCGACGTCGTGAACTATGTTGACAGCTGAGCACCGGCGCGGCGGCGATTTTACCGTCCTCGCAGCCGTTCCAGGGCGTCGGAGGAGGCAAAACCGTCCGCGGGCACTCCGATCGAGGCCTGGAAATTGCGCAGGGCTTCCCGGGTCTGGCCGCCGAACTGGCCGTCCGGGGTGCCCTTGTAGAAGCCGCGTTGGGCCAGCAGCTGCTGCAGCTCCAGCCGCTCGGTGCGGGACAGCTCGCGTTCCTGCCGCGGCCAGGGCTGCACGAAGGGCTGCCCTCCGCGCAGGCGGTCGGCGAAATGGCCGATCGCCAGCGCGTAGGCCTCGGCCGGGTTATATTTCATGATGACCCGGTAATTCTGCAGCATCAGGAAGCCCGGCCCCTGCGCGCCGGCGGGGGCCAGCAGGTAAGCCTTCTCCGCCGGGTGCGGGAATGGCTGGCTGGTCGCCCGCTTGAGCCCGAGCTTCTCCCATTGCGCGATCGGCATCGCCTTGGCGCGGTCGGCCAGCATGTAGTTGAAGCCCTGGGGCACCACGACCTCGAAGCCCCAGGTCTGGCCGGCCTGCCAGCCGTCTTTCTTGAGGTTGTTGGCGGTCGAGGCAATCAGGTCAGTGGGGTTGTCGACGACGTCGCGCCTGCCGTCGCCATCGCCATCGACGGCAAAGCGTTTGAAGGCGGTCGGCATGAACTGGGTCGGGCCGAAGGCGCCGGCCCACGAGCCGCGCATCTGCTCCGGCCTGAGATCGCCGCGGTTGACGATCTCCAGCGCTGACAGGAACTCGTCCTTGAAATAGGCCTGGCGGCGGCCGATGCAGGCCAGCGTCGCGGTCGATTGCAGCACGCTGCGATCGCCCATCTGCGTCGAGTAATTGGACTCGATGCCCCAGATCGAGGCGATGATGTAACGGTCCACGCCGGTGGCCTTCTCGGTGGCGTCGAACTGCGCCTTGTATTTGGCAAGCACCTCGCGGCCCTTGGCGAGGCGGTTGTCGTTCACGAGGATGTCGAGATAGTCCCAGATCGACTTGGTGAACTCCGGCTGCGAGTCCATGAGGTCCATGATGCGCAGATCAGGCGAAAGCCCGGCCGTGAAGCGCTGAAAATTCTCCTGCGTGACGCCGCGCCGCGCGGCATCGGGCCACATCCCGGCGACGCAATTGCTGAAATTGGAGGCCGCCTCGCGGATCGCCGCGGCCGTCATCAGCGGATGGCCGGAAGCGCCGTCCTCGCCGCTCCAGGGGAGGGCGCCGCCGGGACCGGGCGGGGCTTGCGAGGGCGCCGGGTTCGCACCTGAGAAGATGCCGCCGAACAGGTTGGACAGGCCGTTCTGCGCCTGGGCATGCGCGGTTGCGGGAAGCAGCAGCGCGGCCGCCATCATCATCGCGCCGGTCGCCGATACCGTCCGTCTCGCCCGCCCTGTTACCGATTGCATCATGCCCTATCCGCCGGCTCCAAAAATCCGCCATCAGGAGGCCTGGTTACGGTTGCCAATAGCTTAACAAAGGTGAAATTTTGGTGGCGGCCTTTTTCTTAACTCTGCGCGGATGAGGCCCCACATCCGCCTTTGTTGGCGGCTGCAAACAGGCTAGCAAGATGCCATTGCTCCGTTCCCGGCTCCGTTCCATCTGCCCCCCAGGTATTCGAACAATCCCATGAAAATTCGCAAAGCCGTATTCCCCGTCGCCGGCCTCGGCACCCGCGTCCTGCCCGCCACCAAGGCGATGCCGAAGGAAATGCTGACCATCGTCGACAAGCCGCTGATCCAGTACGTCTATGACGAGGCGCGCGAGGCCGGCATCGAGCACTTCATCTTCGTCACCGGCCGCAACAAGAGTGTCATCGAAGACCATTTCGACCGGATGTACGAGCTCGACGCCACGCTGGCCGCGCGTGGCAAGAAGGCCGAGCAGGACGTCCTGGCGCAGAACCAGCCCGAAGCCGGCGCCGTCAGCTTCACCCGCCAGCAGGCGCCGCTCGGCCTCGGTCACGCGGTCTGGTGCGCGCGCGACATCGTCGGCAACGAGCCGTTCGCCGTCGTGCTGCCCGACGAGCTCGTGCTCAACTCGCCCGGCTGCCTCAAGCAGATGATCGATACGGCCTCGACGCTCGGCGAGAAATCCAACCTGGTCGCGGTCGAGGCGGTGCCCGACCATCTCACCCATCAATACGGCATCTGCGGCGTCGGCAAGCGCAACGGCAAGATGTTCGAGGTCGACGGCATGGTCGAGAAGCCGGCCAAGGGCACCGCGCCCTCCAATCTCTCCATCACCGGCCGCTACATCCTCCAGCCCGAGATCTTCAAGATCCTCGAAACCCAGGAGCGCGGCGCCGGCGGCGAGATCCAGCTGACCGACGCCATGATCGGGCTCGCCAAATCGCAGAAATTCTACGGCGTCGAGTTCGAGGGCGAGCGCCATGATTGCGGCTCCAAGCCCGGCTTCCTCCGCGCCAACATCGCCTACGGCCTGAAGCGCCCCGAACTGCGCGATGGACTGATCGCGGAGATGAAGAAATATCTGGGCGAGTAGCTGCCACACATTCCGCTGTCGTCCCCGCGAAGGCGGGGACCCATAGTGCGTGATCCATCGATCGCGTTTGGCAGCAGTACCGAACGACGAGTCTTCGCCAAACTTTTCCCTGGGGTTATGGGTCCCCGCCTTCGCGGGGACGACACCGAGACTGTTGCGAATTGCGTCGCGCTCAACCGCGCTGAGTAGCGTGTCTCACGCCACCAGCGACAGCTTCGGCAGGCTCGCGACCACCGACTGATTCCGTCCGCCGGCCTTCGCCGCATAGAGCGCCTTGTCGGCGGCAGCGACCAGGATCGCCCAATCCATGCCGGTGGTGGGAACGAGGCTGGCGACGCCGCAGGACACCGTCGAAATCACCTCGTCGTCGGACCAGCCCTGCACCTTGGCGCGGATCGTCTCGGCGACCTTGAAGGCGTCGGTGGCAGACGTGTTCGGCAGCAGCACGGCGAATTCCTCGCCGCCATAGCGCGCGGCGCAGTCGCCGGCCCGGCTTACCGAATCGGAAATGCAGATGGCGATGCCGACCAGCACCTGGTCGCCGGCCTGGTGGCCGAACGTGTCGTTGTAGGCCTTGAAGTGATCGGCATCGATCATCAACAGCGCGACCGGCGCCTTCTGGCGCATGGCGCGCCGCCATTCGACATCGATGACGGAATCGAACTTGCGGCGGTTTCGCAGGCCGGTGAGCGCGTCCGTCGTCGCCATCTCCTCGAGCTTGCGCTCGGCCTCGGCGCGGCGGCCGATCTCGCGCGCGAGCACGAGCGTCGATCCCAGCACGAACAGGATGAGCGCCACCACCACGGCACCGATCCGGTAAGCCTCCTTCCGCCACAGCTCGAACACTGCGCTCAAGGGCTTGCCGGCAACGACGAACAGCGGGCTGGTGCCGCTGCTTCGAACATACAGCCTCGGGGTCGTGTCGACGGGACCCTGGCCGGCATAGGCGCCGCCGACGCGCAGATTGTCCGCCTTCCAGTCCTGGCGCGTGCCGAGGTTCTTGCCGATCACGTCGAGATCGAACGGCCGCCGCATCATGATGGTGCGGTCGCGGTTGAGCACGGTGATGGTATCTTCGGGGCCGAGGTTCAGCCGATCGAACAATTCGTGGAAATAGCTGAAGCGGATCGAACCGGCGACGACGCCCATGAAGCCGCCATCGGTGTCGTTGATGCGCCGGCTCAGCACGATCGAATAGGCGCCGCGAAACAGCATGGGACGGCTGACGAACAGTCCGGCTCCGGGGTTGTCGCGATGGACCTTGAAGTAGTCCTCCTCGCTCCGGTTCTCCGGTGCAGGATCGAGCGTGGAGGCGTCGATCGTCAGCCTGCCCCCGGCATCGAACACCTGGATGGCGCCGAAATGCCGGGCGGTCATGGCATGGTCGAACAGGATCAGGTGCTGGATCGGCTTCGAGACGGTTGCCAGCTCGGGCAGCAGCATGTTGCTGGCGACCGCCTTCAGAGACAGATCGTAGATCTCGATGTTGCGGCCGATGTCGGACTCGATGGTCGTCGCCAGGTTCTCCAGCGTCTGGCGGGCGAGCGCCTCCTCGCCGCGGCGCATGTCGAGCATGACGTTGACGCAAATGGCGGAAAAGCCGATCACCGTCACCACGGACGAGATGATCAGCAGTTTCGCCGAAATCCGCCACGGCCGCCGGGCCGTGACGTCGCGCCATCCAGACAGCATCTTTTGCTCCCGATCCTGATGGATGCGCCCGAAAGCTTGAGTAGTGTTTAAGGAAGGACGGCGCTGCCGCAATGAGTTAAGGATCGGTTTACACCGGTCACGGTTTTGGGCAGACCTCGATGGGACCGTCGGGGGTTCGGGCGAGAGGACGATTGTGAACGACTACGACGCGTTGCGCGACTATCTGCTGCGGCAGAAGCAGGCCGAATTCGTCCTGAGCTTCGAGCAGATCGAGGAGATCATCGGCGCCGCCCTCCCGCGCGCGGCCAACCGTGCCTCATGGTGGGATACCTCGCGCAGCCCGGATATTCAGATGCCGCAGCGCGAAGCCTGCCTCGCTGCAGGCTTCAAGGCCGTGCGGATGCCGGACGGCCAGACCGTGCGGTTCACGAAGATGAAGAGCGAGCGACGCAGGCCGGGCTGACGCGTCGGGATCTCCTTCTTCTTCCCTCTCTCCTTGCGGGAGAGGGTGGCTCGCCGCGAAGCGGCGAGACGGGTGAGGGGGTATCTCTCCGCGCGTGCATCTCGGACGTTAGACTAGAACTCGCAGATGCAACCCCTCATCCGGCGCTTCGCGCCATCTTCTCCCGCAAGGGGAGAAGGAAGAAGAGAGAGATCAGCTCGCCGCTTCCAGCCGCACTTCCGTCAGCAGCCGCATCGCGGCGTCCGCGTCCATCGGCTCGCCGAAGGCGAAGCCCTGCGCGTATTCGCAGCCCATCTGGTAAAGCTCGACCGCATCGGAATCGGTCTCGGCCCCCTCGGCCACCACGTCCATGCCAAGATCGTGCGCGAGCGCGATGATCGACTTCAGGATCACGGGCCGCGTGCCGCGGTTGGTCGTGCGCACGAAGGACTGGTCGATCTTGATGGTGTCGAACGGGAAGCGCTGCAGATAGGCCAGCGACGAATGGCCGGTGCCGAAATCGTCGAGAGACAGCCCGGTGCCGAGCTCGCGGATCCGCGTGAGCATTTGCGCCGCGTGCTCAGGATTCTCCATCACCAGCGATTCCGTCAGTTCGAGCTTGAGCGTGCCGCGGGCCACCGAGGAGCGCGACAGCACGGTTCGGATGTCGTGGATCAGATCGTGGCGCAGCAACTGCCGCGACGAAACGTTGACGGAGGCGAAGATCGGCTCGCGCGAGCGCATCGCGCGCTGCCAGATCGAAAGCTGCTTGGCGGTCTGGTCCAGCACGAACATGCCGAGGTCGACAATCAGGCCGGTCTCTTCGGCGATGGTGATGAATTCCGAGGGCGCCATGCGGCCGAGCTTCGGGTGATCCCAGCGCACCAGCGCCTCGAAGCCGGCGACCGAACGATCCTCCAGCCGCACGATCGGCTGGTACAGGATGGTAAGCTCCTGCCGCTCGATGGCGCGGCGCAGTTCGCTCTCCAGCGTCAGGCGGTCGGTCTTTCGCGCCCGCATCGCCGGCTTGTAGACGTCGATGCGGTCGCCGCCGATGCGCTTGGAGTGATACATCGCAAGCTCGGCGTCCTTGATGATCTCGTCCGTCAGCTGCGTTTGCGGATCGGAGAGCGCAAGGCCGATCGACGCCGTGAGGAAGATCTCGCGGTCGTTGAAGGCGATTGGCGCGCGGATGGTCTTGCGGATGGTCTCGGCGAAGGCGGTGATGCGGGCCGGGTCCTGTTCCGACAAGAGGATCAGGCCGAACTGGTCGCCGGCAAGCCGGGCCAGCGTGTCCTGCGGCTTCAGGATGCGGGTGAGGCGGCGGGCCAGCGTCAGCAGGATCGAATCGCCGACCGCGATGCCGACGGAATCGTTGACCTGCTTGAAGCGGTCGAGGTCGATCACCATCAGCGTCGGCCGCAGCGTCGGCATGGTCTTGGCGAAATGCGCCACCGCACCCAGCCGGTCCATGAACAGTTTGCGGTTGGGCAGGCCGGTGAGGTTGTCATGCACGGAATCGTGCAGCAGGCGCTCTTCCGCGTTGCGCAGTTCAGTGACGTCGGTGAGCGTGCCGACGACGCGCGAGACCTCGCCGTCGGAGCCGACCACCGGGCGCGCCTTGAGCGCGAACCACATGAAATGGCCGTCCGGCGTGCGCAGGCGGAAATCTTGCACCAGGCGGCCGCGGCGCTGGTCGAGCACGCTGTCGAGCGCGGCGCGGAAACGGTCCTGGTCCAGCGGATGCAGCACTTCGAGCCATGATGCAGCCGGGCCTTCCAGCGTGCCGCGCTTCAATCCGAGCAGGGCTTCGGTCTCGGGGCTGGTGAAAACCTTGTCGGCGGAAACGTCCCAGTCCCAGATCAGGTCGCCCGAGCCGGCCAGCGCCAGGGCGCGCCGCTCGATGTCGGAGACCACGCCGGTGGTGGCGCCGCCGCCGGCAAAGGCGTGCTGCATCACCGTGAAGCCGATCAGCATCACGATCAGCACGAGGCCGCCGAGCAGGGCAGGGCCGACGATGTCGTTGGTCACCGAACCCGCCACCGTCATGCCGGCCGCGACCACCCAGACCACCAGCAGGAACCAGGTCGGGATCAACAGCACCGCGCGGTCGAAGCCGTGGGTGGAGAGGTAGACGATCAGCGCGAAGCCGGCGAAGGCGATCAGCACCAGCGAGATGCGCGCGATGCCGGAGGCGACCGCCGGATCGAACAGGGCCAGTGCCACCAGCGAGCCCAGGAACGCCAGCCAGCCCACCGTGATGTGCGAATAACGCACGTGCCATCGGCTGAGGTTGAGATAGGCGAACAGGAACACCAGCAGCGTGGCCGCCAGGATCGCCTCACCCGCCGCGCGCCAGATGCGCTCGGCGTTGTTCGACATGTCGAGCACCTTGCCCCAGAAGCCGAAATCGACGCCGATATAGACCAGCACCGCCCAGGCGAGCGCGGCGGCGGCCGGGAACATGATGCTGCCCTTGACCACGAACAGGATCGTGAGCACCAACGCGAGCAAGCCGGAGATGCCGATCACAATGCCCTGGTAGAGCGTGAACGAGTTGACCTTGTCCTTGTAGGCTTCCGGCTCCCACAGATAGAGCTGCGGCAGCTTGTCGGTGCGCAGCTCCGCGACGAAGGTGATGACGGCGCCGGGGTCGAGCGTGACGCGGAACACGTCGGCGGTCGGGCTTTCCTGCCGCTCCGGCCGGTCGCCTGTGGACGGCGTGATGGTCGCGATGCGCGACAGTCCGAGGTCGGGCCACAAGAGGCCCGAGGAGACGATGCGGTAATGCGGGGCGACGATCAGGCGGTCGAGCTGGTCGTCGGTGTTGTTGGCGAGCGCGAATACCACCCAGTTCTGGCCGCCTTCGCGGGCGCGCACCTCGATGCGGCGGACGATGCCGTCGGTGCCGGGCGCGGTCGAGACCTGGATGCGGTCGGCATCGCTGCGCTGATGCTCGAGCACGCCGGTGAGGTCGATCGCCGGCGCGTCGCCGCGGACGCTGACAGCGTCGAGCGCGCGCGCGGGATACGCGGCGACGAGAATCATGAAGCCGAGCGCGATGGGCGCGAGGCACCTGATCAGACGCAAGGTCAGTTCTCCGCGTTCGACGCAAACTCTTCAGGTGAAGACGATTTCAGACCGAACGGGTGCATTCGGTGCGTCGCGATAGATGCCACGAAAGCGAGGAAAATCAAAGGGTTTCCGCCGCCGCCGGTGGGCCAGCGGCCTAGACCTCCAACACAATTTTGCCAATATGTGCGCTCGTCTCCATGCGCCGGTGGGCGTCGGCCGCCTTTTCCAGCGGGAAACTGCTGTCCATCAGCGGTTTGACCCGGCCTTCGCGCAAAAGCGGCATCACTTTCGCTTCAATTGCGGCCACCATCGCCGCCTTGTCCGCATTCGTACGGGGGCGCAGGGTCGAGCCGGTATGGGTCAGGCGCTTGACCATCACTTTGGCGATGTTGACGGTGACCTTGGGCCCGTTGAGGGTCGCGATCTGCACGATCCGGCCGTCGACCGCGGCGGCATCATAATTGCGGTCGACATATTCGCCGGCGACCATGTCGAGGATCAGATTGACGCCCTCCTTGTTGGTCGCTTCCTTGACCACGGCGACGAAGTCCTCGGTCTTGTAATTGATGGCCCGGTCGGCGCCCAATTTGAGGCAGGCATCGATCTTGTCCTGCGATCCCACGGTGACGAACACCTTCGCACCGAACGCCTTCGCCAGTTGGATCGCCATGGTGCCGATGCCGGAGGAGCCGCCATGGATCAGCAGCGTCTCGCCGGACCTGAGGCCACCGCGCTCGAACACATTGTGCCAGACCGTCATCAGGGTTTCCGGCAGCGCGCCGGCTTCCTTCATGGACAGCGCGGGCGGAACGCTCATCGCCTGGGCGTCCTGGGCGATGCAGTACTGCGCATAGCCCCCGCCGGCGACGAGCGACATCACCTTGTCGCCGATCTTGTGCCGCTTGGCATTGCTGCCGACCGCCACCACTTCGCCCGCGATCTCGAGACCGGGCAGGTCGCTCGCGCCGGGCGGCGGCGGATAGGCCCCCGAACGCTGCGCCACGTCGGGCCGGTTCACGCCCGCGGCTCGCACCTTGACCAGGATCTCGTCGGGGCCGGGCTGCGGCAGCGCGCGCTGTTCCGGGATCAGCACCTCCGGTCCGCCGGGCTTGGAGATGGCGACCACGGTCATTTGCGCGGGCAGCTTGTCCATGATGTGTCCTTGGGTGAAGGTGCGGGATGAACGAGGCCTTTGATTAGCCAGCGCGGTCCGGACTGGCAACTGCCTCAGCCGTATGGTCCGGTCCGCGGACGAGAGGAGGAACGACGATGGCGACCGAAGACGACGACCGCCCGCGCAAGAAGATCAGCCATGAAATCGGACAGGATCTCTCACTCTTGTCGGTCGAAGAACTGACCGAGCGCGTCACGCTTCTGAAGTCCGAGATCGCAAGACTGGAAGAAGCCGCCACCAGGAAGCGCGCCTCGCGCGATGCGGCCAACAGCATTTTCAAGTCGTAAGATTTTCACAGCTCTCGTGTCCCGGACGCGGTGCGGCACGCAGGGACGCTCCGCAGAACCGGGACCCATGTCTTGCGCAAGACCGTTGCGTTTCTTGCGCAAGACCGTTGCGTTGCCGTCATTCCGGGGCTCGCGACGTTGTCGCGCCCCGGAATGACGGCAGAGAGAGAAACGCGTAATTTCACTCGGCCACTGACCGACATGGCTAACGAACCCTCAAAAAAATCGCTCGTTTACGGTCGATTAAGCTTTCGAGTTTATGACTTGGAACTGTCCTCGTTTGGACACCGAGTGGCTCCTGTCCACTCTGTTTGACGCCTCCCTGTTATCAACTTTCAAAGCCGCCGGTCTTCCGGCGGCTCTTTTTTGCGTTTTTGCATCGCGTTGCGGTTGAATTCCCGGGGAGTGACCCGTGGAAACCATATCCGCGCTTGTCACTGGACTCGGCGTCCCGCCCGCGCAATGATTTGTTCATCATAAGCCGGCTGCCAAAGCCGGGCAGTCAAACAGTTGCGTAAGAGGCGTTAACCATGGAACGTTTGCAGGCCGACGGCGCTCTCGTTCAACTCAGCGAGCGATTCACCAATTCTGCGGCGTTCGGCGTCCTGTTCCGCGAGGGCATGGACCTCGTCGAGGAAACCGCCGCCTATCTCGACGGCGCCGGCCGCACCGAGGCCAAGGCGCTCGACCGTGCGGTCAGCCTCACCTACGCGACCGAGAGCATGCGCCTCACCACCCGCCTGATGCAGCTCGCCTCCTGGCTGCTGCTGCATCGCGCGGTGAAGGAAGGCGAGATGACGCTGGGCCAGGCCAACCGCGAGAAGACCAAGGTCAAGCTCAGCGCCGCCGATCCCGGCCCCGCCGACACCATCGAGAAGCTGCCCTCGCAGCTCCAGGATCTGATCCATCGCTCGATGAGCCTGCAGACCCGCGTGCGCCGCCTCGACACCACCATCCACACCCCGCCGGCCGAACACATCGCGATCGGCAATCCGCTGGTGCCACACCTCAATGCGCTGAAGGCGGCGTTCGAGCGGTAGGCTCTATCGACAATCTCGGTCGTCATTCCGGGACGCGCCACTTGGCGCGGGCTAAGGTGCGCAATTGCGCACCTGAGAATCCAAACTCCCGATCGTGGCTATGGATTCTCAGATGCGCAATTGCGCATCCTAGCTCGCCATTCGGGCGCCCCGGAATGACGGTCACTAACAAAAACGCCCCCGGCTTGCGGGGGCGTTTTCGTCTCCAGCCTTGCGGGGGCCGGATCAATCCTTTTTGAGAAAGCCCGAAAACTTCTTCTGGAAGCGGGAGACGCGGCCGCCGCGATCCAGCATCTGGGCGTTGCCGCCGGTCCAGGCCGGATGCGACTTCGGGTCGATGTCGAGGTTCAGCGTGTCGCCTTCCTTGCCCCAGGTCGAGCGGGTCAGGTACTCGGTTCCGTCGGTCATCACGACCTTAATCGTATGATAGTTCGGGTGAATCTCGGCTTTCATGGCAATTCCTCGGCGCCCCGGCGCCTTGTTGGGTGGCTAGCGAATGACGGATTTGGGCGGCTCTATACCGCACGAAACCCCGCAAAACAAGCCATTCCGGTCGCGAACCGGGGGTTACCCCTAAGGGACATCCCGGATTTGCCACTACCCTTGCACCGGCCTATTGGGAGCAAACGAATGCAATGGGTTGGATCTCATGAGCGCAGTGGAACGGCTTGATGACCAGTATGTCGATCAGCCCGGAATGAACGCCGCGGACACCCCCTCGATCGAGGCCGAGCTGATCGAAGAGCCGGCCAAGGGTCGCGCCAAGCTGCGGCCGCTGCTTGCGCTGGCGCCCTATGTCAGCCGCTATCGCGGCCGGGCGGCGCTGGCCTTCGTCGCGCTCACGGTCGCGGCGCTGACCACGCTGCTGGTGCCGGTCGCGGTGCGCCGGATGATCGATTTCGGCCTGACGCCCGAGGGCATCGAGCTGATCAACAGCTACTTCTCGGTGATGCTCGCGGTGGTCGGCGTGCTCGCGGTGGCCAGCGCCGCGCGCTACTACCTCGTGATGACGATCGGAGAGCGCATCGTCGCCGACCTCAGGCGCGACGTATTCGCTCACCTGCTCTCGCTGTCTCCTGCCTTTTTCGATTCCGCACGCAGCGGCGAATTGATCTCGCGGCTCACCGCCGACACCACCCAGCTCAAATCGGCCGTCGGCGCCTCGGTGTCGATCGCGCTGCGCAATCTCATGATGTTTCTCGGCGCGACGGCGATGATGGTGATCACGAGCCCGAAGCTGTCGGGCTTCGTGCTGCTGGCCATTCCCTTGATCGTGCTGCCGCTGGTCGCGTTCGGGCGCTGGGTGCGGCGTCTGTCGCGCAATGCGCAGGACACGCTGGCCGAGGCGTCGGCCTATGCGGGCGAGCTGGTCGGCGCGATCCGCACCGTGCAGGCCTACACCAGCGAGTCGTTCGCCGAGAAGCGGTTCGGCGGCGAGGTCGAGCAGGCCTATGAGGCCGCGCGCACCTCGACCCAGGCGCGATCCGTGCTCACGGCCATCATCATCTTCATCGTGTTTGCAAGCGTGGTCGCGATCCTCTGGATCGGCTCGCATGACGTGCTCACCGGCGCGATCTCGCCGGGCCGGCTCGGTCAATTCGTGCTGTATGCCGTGTTCGCCGCAGCCGGCCTCGGCCAGCTCAGCGAGGTCTGGGGCGAGGTCTCGGCGGCATCGGGCGCGGCCGAGCGCCTGTTCGAGATCCTGCATGTGCAGCCCGATATCAAGGCGCCCGCCACGCCGCGCGCGCTGCCGGTGCCGGCACGCGGCGAGGTCGGCTTCGACCGGGTCAGCTTCGCTTATCCGGCGCGACGCGACGTCAAAGTACTCGATGCAGTCTCATTCACGGTGCGGCCTGGCGAGAAGGTCGCGATCGTCGGTCCGTCCGGCGCGGGTAAGAGCACGATCTTCCACCTGCTGCTGCGCTTCTACGACCCGCGCAGCGGGGCGATCTCGCTCGACGGCGTGCCGGTCAGATCCGCCGACCCCCGCGATTTCCGCGCGCGCATCGCGCTGGTGCCGCAGGAATCGAACGTGTTCGCCGCCAGCGCCCGCGAGAACATCCGCTTCGGCCGGCCCGATGCGACCGATGCCGAGGTCGAGCGTGCCGCCGAACTCGCGCACGCCGCCGAGTTCATCCGCCGCCTGCCCGAAGGTTTCGACACCCCGCTCGGCGAGCGCGGCGTGACGCTGTCCGGCGGCCAGCGCCAGCGCATCGCGATCGCCCGCGCCATCCTGCGTGATGCCCCCCTGTTGCTGCTCGATGAAGCCACCTCCGCGCTCGACGCCGAAAGCGAGACGCTGGTTCAGACCGCGCTGGAAGAGCTGATGCGCCACCGCACCACGCTGGTGATCGCGCATCGCCTCGCGACAGTCTTGTCCTGCGATCGCATCCTGGTGATGGACCAGGGCAAGATCGTCGAGCAGGGCACGCATGCCGAGCTCGTGGCCGCGAACGGGCTCTATGCGCGGCTGGCGAGGTTGCAGTTCGAGGGGGCGTAAGGTCCTTCGGGTGGTCTGCGTAAGCTATTGATTTTGCTTGTGTGGCCTACTGTGCATGGGGTTGTTTTCGCACTTTTGCCTCCCCTCACCGGCACTTCGGCGACAGCGCCGGCACATTCGGCCACGGCCAGTTCTTCCAGCTGCCGTCCTCGCCAACGCAGGCTGATGGGGCAGGGCCGCTTGTGGGAGCAGGCGAGCCCGTCGTGGTGGCCTGCATCGCAAAGCGCTGGTCGACATAGGTCGTCGACAGATATCCGGCGACGATGACGCCCAGAAAGACCGAGGAACCCTGGGCCAAATCGCGCAGCTTCATCGATCGTCTCCATCCGCTTGTCATCGCTGCTCTGGCATCAACGACTAGCAGACGCCCCGGGATCCCAGCGTGACGGGCCTCACGCTCGCCACGCCATCTTCAGCACCGGCCGGCCCGAGGTCGGGTTCACATCGTCGCCGGCATGGGCAAAGCCGTTGCGCTCGTAGAAGCGGATGGCGCGGGAATTGTCCTTGTTGACGAGCAGCGTGATGCCTGATGGCGACAGGCGTTTTGCTTCGTCAACCAGCAGCTTTGCTGCATCGGATCCCCAGTGATCAGGATCGACCACGAGCTGGTCGAGATAGCCCTCGCCGTCGATGGTGACGAAGCCGGTCAGCGCGCCGTCCTGCTCGGCGACGACGATGGATGCCTTCGGCACCAGATCCCTCAGCCAGCGCTCGCGCCACCATTCGAGCCGCGCCGCGAAATCGATCTGCGGATAGGCCTGCTGCCAGGTGCGATGCCAGAGCTCGATCGCGGCGGTCTCATCGTCGGCACGATAGGGGCGGAGGTGGATCGCGCTCACTACCGCTCCGTCAGCTTCAGCTCGATGCGGCGATTGCGCTTGTAGGCCTCTTCGGTGTTGCCGGGATCGAGCGGCTGGAATTCGCCGAAGCCGGCGGCGACGAGACGCTGGGCGGGTACGCCGAGCGAGACCAGATACTGCACCACCGAGATCGAGCGGGCCGCGGACAGGTCCCAATTCGACTTGAAGTTCGGGCCGTTGACCGGACGTACGTCGGTATGGCCGTCGACGCGCAGCACCCAGGGGATCTCGTTCGGGATTTTCTTGTCGAGCTCGATCAGCGCGGTCGCCAAAGTGTCGAGCTCGGTGCGCCCCTCGGGCAGCAGCATGGCCTGTCCGGTGTCGAAGAACACTTCGGACTGGAACACGAAACGGTCGCCGACGATGCGGATGTCGGGTCGGTTGCCGAGGATGGCGCGCAGCCGGCCGAAGAACTCCGAGCGGTAGCGCGACAATTCCTGCACGCGCTGCGCCAGCGCCACGTTGAGGCGGGAGCCGAGATCGGCGATGCGGTTCTGCGATTCCTTGTCGCGCTTCTCGCTGGCATCGAGCGCCTCTTCCAGCGCGGCCAGTTGCCGGCGCAAAGCGCTGATCTGCTGGTTCAGCACCTCGATCTGCGCCAGCGCCCTCGCCGAGACCGCCTTCTCCGAATCCAGCGCCTTGCCGAGTTCGGAGGTCTTGCCTTGCGCGTCGTTGCCGGCGGCGGCGAGGCCGTCGTAGAGGCCTTTGATGCGGTCACGCTCGGTCTCGGCGGACGCAAGGCCCGCCTTCAATTGCGAGACCTGGTCGTCCAGCGTGAGCTTGCCGAGCTTCTCCAGCGACAGCAGCTCGTTGAGCTGCGCGATCTTGGCGTTGAGCTGCTCCAGCGCCTTGTCCTTGCCGGTGACCTCCTGCGACAGGAAGAACTGCACCACCAGGAACACCGACAGCAGGAACACGATCGACAACACCAGCGTCGACAGCGCGTCGACGAAGCCGGGCCAGTAGTTGAAGGAGGTATCGCCGCGGCGGCCGCGCGCTAAGGCCATTTAGTTCTCCGTTCCCTCGTGTCCCGGACGCACTGCAGCGTGCAACGCTGCTGCGCAGAGCCGGGACCCATGTCTCGTTTCTCTGAGCCGGGGCACGCTAGCGCCTAGCTCTTCTCCGGCTGCCGCGCGATGCGTTCCAGCAGGCGGCGGATCTCGCGGTTCTGCTCGCCCTGGCCGTCGGCCCATTCGCGGATCATCTGCTGCTCGGTGCGCATGTGCGAGACCAGCGCCTGGATGGCTTCGGCAAGGCTCGCCATCGCCGCCGTGGTGCCGCGGCTGGCGCTGCCTTCCTCGAGCACCGAGCGCAAGCGTTCGACCGCGGCCTGGAGCTCGCCGCTGGCGACCCCGCCGCCGCCGGAAGCGACCGCGACCTCGCCGCTGCCATATTCGCGCACGGTGGTGGCGAGCCAGTCTTCGAGGTCGGTGTAGAAGCGGTTCTGGGCCTGGCTCGATTGCAGATCGAGGAAGCCGAGGATCAGCGAGCCGGCAAGGCCGAACAGCGAGCTGGAGAACGAGATGCCCATGCCGCCGAGAGGGGCGGCAAGGCCCTCCTTCAGCGTGTCGAACAGCGCGCCGGAATCGCCGCCGACCTTGAGCCCGTCGATCACCTTGCCGACCGAGCCGACCGTCTCGATCAGGCCCCAGAAGGTGCCGAGCAGGCCGAGGAAGACAAGGAGGCCCGTCATGTAACGCGAGATGTCGCGGGCCTCATCCAGGCGGGTCGCGATCGAATCGAGCAGATGCCGCATCGTAGTCTGGGTGATCGACATCCGCCCCGAGCGCTCGCCGCCGAGGATTGCCGCCATCGGCGCCAGCAGCTTCGGGTGCCGGGCCGGCGCCAGGCCTGGATCGGCGATGCGGAAATTGTTGACCCAGGAGACCTCGGGGTAGAGCCGGATGACCTGGCGGAAGGCCAGGATGATGCCGATGAACAGCACGCCGCCGATCAGGGCATTGAGGCCGGGATTGGCGAAGAAGGCCTGGATGATCTGCTTGTAGAGCACCACGCCGACCAGCGCGCACAGCACCAGGAAGACCAGCATCCGCACCAGGAAGACGCTGGGTGAGGACAGCTTTGTGTACTCGATATCCATGGTGGAGCGGGGCGAAGTGCCTGACGGCATGACCGGTATCATCCATTCCAAAAGCTTGCGTGCGGTGCGCACTATGGCACAGCGCCAGCCCAAAAAAAGCGCCGGATGCGCCGATTTCGGGGCCAGTTGGGGAACCCGGACCGGAAGCGGCGCTTTGATAAGCCAGTACTTGCAGAGATTTGCCAGTCAGGGGGCGCATGAGCGTCGTTTCCGCGATCATCGGGACTGCCGAACGCGTGCCGCTGCCGGACGTCGTCCTCCGCGCCGCGATCCAGCGCCTCTGCTCCCGCAGCGCAACCCGCCTCGCGGCGCATGATGCGATCACCGACGCCGCCTTCGCCGGGCGGATGATGCTGCGGCCGATCGCCGAAAATGCGGAAGCCAGGCGCGGGGAGGTGCCCGCTTCGTTCTTCGCCCAAATGCTCGGCCCCAACCGCAAATATTCCTGCTGTTTCTACAAGACCGATGCGACCACCTTGCAGGAGGCGGAGGAGGAGGCGCTGCGCCAGACCGTCGAGCATGCCGGCCTCGCCGACGGCCAGACCATCCTCGAACTCGGCTGCGGCTGGGGCTCGCTGTCACTGTGGATGGCGCGGCAGTTTCCGCACGCCAAGGTGACGGCGGTGTCGACCTCGCAGGTGCAGCGCGCCCATGTCGAGGAAGAGGCGCGGCGGCGCGGCCTGCTGAACCTGCGCGTGGTCACTGCGGACATGAATGTGTTCGCGCCCGACGGCCAGTTCGACCGCATCGTCTCGCTCGAGATGTTCGAGCAGATGATGAACTGGCGAAAGCTGATGACGCGCCTGCGATCATGGCTGGCACCGGACGGGCGCTTCTTCATGCAGATCGTCACCCATCGCTCCGGCTCGCAGCTGTTCGACCGGCTCGATCGCGATGACTGGATCGCGCAGCACGTTTTCACCGGCGGGCTGATACCGAGCCATCATCTCGTCAGGCAGTTCGCCGACATCTTCACGGTCGAGAAGGAATGGTGCTGGAGCGGCACGCATTATCAGCGCACCGCCAACGACTGGCTCGCCAATTTCGACGCGCATCGGGATGCGATCGAGGCGTCCCTGCGCCAGGTCCATGGCGAGGAGGCCGGCCTGTGGATACGGCGCTGGCGCTGGTTCCTGCTCGCGACATCGGGCCTGTTCGGCCATGCCGATGGAACCGAATGGGGTATCAGCCACTATCGGATGAAGGCTGCGGGGTAATTGCGATGTTCCGCCGCAGCACGCGGCAATGGAACCCCGCTCACAATCGAGTGAGTCAATAAACGCCTTATTAAATCAATAGGATACGCTGTGTGACAATGAGCCGCCCGCGGCACGCGTTGCATCGCAGCAGGCTCATTCTATTTTGACGGCATCAGCCGCACGGAATCGCCCAGAACGGGCGGCGTGTGACGCGTGATCAGTTTCAACAATATCGGGGCACTTAACTTCATGTCAGGACTTCGCGCGCGATCGGCATGCGTTGCAATGATGCTCGCGGCCCTGGCGCCGCTGCTTGGTGCTTGCGACGAATCCAGCTCCGCCGTTTCCGCCGCCCCGCCGGCCTATCCAGACGTCAGCGTCGTCATCGTCAAGCCGCAGCCGCGCGCCGTGGTCCGGGAGCTGCCCGGCCGTATCGCGCCGACGCGCGTCTCCGACGTGCGGCCGCGGGTCTCCGGCATCGTGGTCGAGCGCCTGTTCCGGCAGGGCAGCGAGGTGAAGGCCGGCGATGCGCTTTACCGCATCGATCCGCGTCCGTTCGAGGTCGAGGTGATGGCCAACGAGGCTGCGCTTGCCAAGGCGGAGGCTGCCTTGATGCAGGCCAAGCAGCAGGCGCACCGCATCGCCACGCTCACCAGCCAGCGCGCCGCGCCCGAGGCCGAGAACGAGAAGGCGGTGGCCGCCGAGCGCCAGGCCCATGCCGAGGTCGAGGGCCGCAAGGCCGACCTCGCGCGCACGAAGCTCAATCTCGACTACGCCACCGTACGCGCGCCGATCGACGGCGTCGTCGGCGCGGCTCTCGTCAGCGAGGGCGCGCTCGCGGTGCAGAACGAGACCAATCTTGCCACCATTCAGCAGCTAGATCCGATCTATGCCGACTTCACCCAGTCGGTGAACGAGCTCAACCAGCTCCGCCGCGCCTTCGAGACCGGCGACCTCGAGCGCATCGCCTCCGATGCCGCCAAGGTGCATCTGGTGCTCGACGACAACACGCTTTATTCGCTCGACGGCAAGCTGCTGTTCTCCGACGCCAAGGTCGACGCCCACACCGGGCAGGTGACGTTGCGCGGCGAGTTCCCCAATCCGAAGCGCGAGCTGCTGCCTGGCATGTATGTCCGCGTCCGTATCGACCAGGGTCTCGACTCCGATGCGATCGCGGTGCCCCAGCAGGCGATCCAGCGCAACGGCGGCGGCGGCAGTGAAGTGTTCGTCGTCAAGGACGACAACCACATCGCGGTGCAGCCGGTGCGCACCGGTTCGGTGCAGGACGGTGTCTGGTTCGTCACCGAAGGCCTGAAGGCCGGCGACAAGGTTGTGGTCGAAGGCTTCCAGAAGTTCGCCGCAGGCGACAAGGTCAAGCCGCAATCCTGGTCGGAGGCGGACGCGACCGCGGACAACCGGCACGCCCAGAAACTGACGCGGTAACGCGCCATGGCGAGTTTCTTCATCGACAGGCCGATTTTTGCCTGGGTGATCGCGCTGTTCATCTGCTTGATCGGCGCGATTGCCGTGCCCCTGCTGCCGATCGCGCAATATCCGATCATCGCGCCGCCCTCGATCTCGATCTCGACCAGCTATCCCGGCGCCTCACCCGAGAACCTCTACAACAGCGTCACGCGCCTGATCGAGGAGGAGCTCAACGGCGCCTCCGGCATCCTCAATTTCGAATCGACCAGCGACTCGCTCGGCCAAGTCGAGATCATCGCCAATTTCCAGCCGGGCACCAATACCAACGACGCCTCGGTGGAGGTGCAGAACCGCATCAAGCGCGTCGAGGCGCGTCTGCCGCGCGCGGTGATGCAACAGGGCATCCTGATCGAGGAGGCCTCGAGCGCGGTGCTTCAGATCATCACGCTGAGCTCGACGGACGGCAGCCTCGACGAGGTCGGCCTCGGCGATTTCATGATCCGCAACGTGCTCGGTGAAGTCCGCCGCATCCCGGGCGTCGGCCGCGCCACGCTCTATTCGACCGAGCGGTCGCTTCGCGTCTGGGTCGATCCGGCCAAGCTGGTCGGCTACGGGCTCACCGCCGACGACGTCAACAAGGCCATTGCCGCGCAGAACGCCCAGGTCGCCTCGGGCAGCATCGGTGCCGAGCCGTCGACGTCGAACCAGCGCACCTCCGCGCTGGTTCTGGTCAAGGGCCAGCTCTCTTCGCCGGACGAATTCGGCGCCATCATCCTGCGCGCCAATGCCGACGGATCGACCGTGCGCCTGCGCGACGTCGCGCGCGTCGAGGTCGGTGGTCTCAGCTACCAGTTCAACACCCGCCTCGACGGCAAGCCGACCGCCGGCCTCTCGGTGCTGATGTCGCCGACCGGCAACGCGCTGGCGACCGCGAGCGCGGTCGAGGAGAAGATGAAGGAGCTGTCGCGCTTCTTCCCGGCCAACATCACCTACGAAATTCCCTACAACATCACGCCGGTGGTCGAGGCCTCGATCAAGAAGGTGCTGATGACGCTGGTCGAAGCCGTGGTGCTGGTGTTCGTGGTGATGTTCCTGTTCCTGCAGAACATCCGCTACACCATCATCCCGACCATAGTGGTGCCGGTGGCGCTTCTGGGCGCCTGCACGATACTGCTGCTCGCCGGCTATTCCATCAACATGCTCTCGATGTTCGGCATGGTGCTCGCGGTCGGCATCCTCGTCGACGACGCCATCGTCGTGGTCGAGAACGTCGAGCGCATCATGGCCGAGGAGGGCCTGTCGCCGAAGGAAGCGACCCGCAAGGCGATGTCGCAGATCACGGGGGCCATCATCGGCATCACGCTGGTGCTGATGGCGGTGTTCGTGCCGATGGCGTTCTTCCCTGGATCGGTCGGCATCATCTATCGCCAATTCTCGGTCACCATGGTGGCGGCGATCGGGTTCTCCGCCTTCCTCGCGCTGTCGCTGACGCCGGCGCTGTGCGCGACGCTGCTCAAGCCCATTGCCAAGGGGCACGGCCATTCGACCAACTTTGTGTTCAGCCGGTTCAATCACTTCCTCGAGGCCTGCCGGTTTCGCTACGCGCGCACCGTCGGCTCGTCGCTGAAGCGGACCGGCCGCATGATGCTGGTCTATGTCGCGCTGCTGGTCGGCCTGTCCTGGGCCTTCGTCAGCCTGCCGGGCGGGTTTCTGCCGATCGACGATCAGGGCTTCATCACCACCGACGTGCAGACGCCGTCGGATTCGTCCTATGGCCGCACCGAGGCGGTGATCGAGAAGGTCGAGAAATATCTGGCGCAGCGGCCCGGCGTCGACAACGTCACCTTCCTCACCGGCTTCAGCTTCTCCGGCCAGGGCATGAACACGGCGCAGGCCTTCATCACCCTGAAGGACTGGTCGGAGCGTGGTCCGGGCGAGTCGGCCGCGGCAATCGTCAACGACATCAACCGCGATCTGGGGTCGTCGATCCGCGACGCCAAGATCTCCGCATTGCAGCCGCCGCCGATCGACAATCTCGGCAACTCCTCCGGCTTCTCGTTCCGCCTGCAGGACCGCGGCCAGAAGGGCTATCCGGCCCTGATGCGCGCCGCCGACCAGTTGATCGCGGAGGCCAATGCGAGCCCGGTGCTGCAGAAGGTCTATGTCGAGGGCCTGCCCGAGGCGGGCGTGGTCAATCTCGTGATCGACCGCGAGAAGGCCGGCGCCTTCGGCGTTACCTTCGAGGACATCAACAACACGATCTCGACCAATCTCGGCTCGAACTACATCAACGACTTCCCGAACCGCGGCCGCATGCAGCGCGTCGTGGTGCAGGCCGACGCCCGCGACCGCATGCGGACCGAGGACATCCTCAACTACAACGTCAAGAACAGCCGCGGCCAGCTCGTGCCGTTCTCGTCGTTCGCGACGATCGAATGGGCGCGCGGCCCGACCCAGATCGCAGGCTTCAACTATTATCCGGCCGTGCGCATCTCCGGCGAAGCCAGGCCCGGCTTCACCTCGGGCGACGCCATCGCCGAGATGGAGGCCCTTGCCGGCCGGCTGCCGCGCGGCTTCGGCTATGAATGGACCGGGCAGTCGTTGCAGGAAAAGCTGTCGGGCTCGCAGGCGCCGTTCCTGCTCGCGCTCTCGATCTTCGTGGTGTTCCTGTGTCTCGCCGCGCTCTACGAAAGCTGGACCATTCCGCTCGCGGTGCTGCTCACGGTGCCGCTCGGCATCGTCGGCGCCGTGATCGCGGCCATGCTGCGCGGCCTGCCCAACGACGTCTATTTCACCGTCGGCCTGATCACCATCATCGGCCTCGCGGCAAAGGACGCGATCCTGATCATCGAGTTTGCCAAGGATCTGCGGAAAGAGGGCAAGCCGCTCGTTGACGCCACCATCGAGGCCTGCCGCCTGCGCTTCCGCCCCATCCTGATGACCGGTCTCGCCTTCATCTGCGGCGTGCTGCCGATGGCCATCGCCCACGGCGCCGGTGGAGCCAGCCAGCAGGCGCTCGGCTCCATCGTGATGGGCGGCATGATCGCAGTGGTGATCCTGGCGCTCTTGATGGTGCCGGTGTTCTTCGTCTCGGTGCAGCGTGTGCTGGCGGGGGATCGGGAGCCGAAGGCGGCGAGGGAAGGCGAGGCGTATGGGCCGCCGGCGCAGGTCAAGCCGTAAGGCACAGGCATTCCGGGGCGCGCGTAGCGCGAGCGCGGAATCCATCGTGCGGCCAGTAATGCGGATCAATAGATTCCGGGCTCGCGCCAAGTGGCGTGCCCCCGGAAAGACGGTGGAGTGTGAAGCGCGGCCTGCGCGCTACGCCGGTTTCCGCAAAATCTTCACCAGCTCCCCGTGCACGAACTCATTCCCGCACACCACATGCCCGGTCACCACCGGGTCGCCCGGCGTGTCGATGTCGGTCACCGTACCGCCCGCCTCGCGCACCATGATCAGGCCGGCGGCGACGTCCCAGGATTGCAGATTGCGCTCCCAGTAGCCGTCGAGACGGCCGGCGGCGACGAAGGCGAGGTCGAGGGAGGCGGCGCCGAAGCGGCGCAGGCCCGCGACGCGGTCCTGGATCGCGGTCATCTCGCGGCGGAATTCCTCGTGGTCGCCGCGGCCGATATGGGGCAGGCCGCAGGCCACCACGCATTCGTTGAGCTGGCGGCGGCCGGCCACCCGCAGGCGCTGGTCGTTGAGGAAGGCGCCCTTGCCGCGCTCGGCGATGTAGAGCTCGTCATTGGCGGGGTTGTAGATCACACCCGCGATGATCGTGCCCTCGCGCGACAGGCCGATCGAGATCGCGAATTGCGGGATGCCGTGCAGGAAGTTGGTGGTGCCGTCGAGCGGGTCGACGATCCAGGTGTGGCTCTTGTCAGAGCCCTCGCGGGTGCCACCTTCCTCGCCGATGAAGCCGTAGCCGGGCCGGGACTTGGCAAGGTCCTCGTAAAGGATCTGCTCGGCGCGCTTGTCGGCGAGCGAGACGAAATTGGCCGGGCCCTTCAGCGAGACCTGGAGATGCTCGATCTCGCCGAGATCGCGCTTGAGGCTGCGGCCGGCGCGGCGCGCGGCCTTGACCATGACGTTGATAGTGGCGGAATACAGCATGAGCTCTGGGTCTTGATCGGGGGAAATGGCGCGAAATCGCGCTTGTTTGAGGGATTGGGTGCCCTGCGAGGGCCCTCAGGTCAAGTCATTGCGTCAGGTCATTTGGTCCCGAGCCACTTTTTGGCGGCGGCCTCAGCCTTGGCCCGGTCCTCGGCCGGCAGGTCGGACAGCTGCTTGTCGAGCTCGGGGTCGCCCTTGCCGGCGGTTTTGGCCACCAGGTGCCATTTGAAGCCCTCGACCTTGTCAGTGGCAACGCCCACGCCGTTGATCAGCACCCAGGCCAGCCGGTTCTGTGCGATCGCGCTGCCCTGGCGCGAGGCCTTGCGGAGCAGGGCGACGGCGGCCGGCTGGTTCTTCGGCGTGCCGGTGCCGTTGAACATGGCGATGGCATATTCGACCTCGGCGTCGACATTGTCGGCGAGCGAGGCGGCCTGCAGCAGCCGCACCGCGCGTTCCGGGTCCTTGGGCACGCCGGTGCCCTCCTTGTAGAAGGTCGCAAGCGCGTATTGCGCCTCGGGCAGGCCGGCATCGGCGGCCTGCCGCAGCAGCTCGGCTGAGCGCTTGACGTCCTGCGGCAGGGTCTGGCCGTCCAGATAGAGCAGCGCGAGATTATAGGCCGCCTTGGGCTCGCCGAGCTTGGCGGCAGACGCCATCAGCTTGACCGCCTCACTCTTGTCGACCGAGCCGCCGCGGCCCGAAATGCGCAGCATGGCGAGCGCGAACATCGCCTCGCGGTCACCTGCGTCGGCTGCGCGCTTGTACCATTCGGCGGCCTTGGCGTAGTCGCGGCGGATGCCCATGGCGTTGGAATAGAGCTCGCCGAGCATGGTCATCGCCTTGGGATCGCCCGCTTGTGCGCGGGCGGTGGCGAGGTCGAACGCGGTCTTGTACTGGCCGCGCTGATAGGCGCCGAACACCAGATCGGCGTTCGAATTGTCGGTCGGCGGCGCCGGGATCACGGTGGCGGCAGGCTTGGGCGAAGGGGACGGTTTTGGCGAGGGCGACGGCTTCGGCGCCGGCGCGGCCTCTTTCTTTTTCGCAGGCGCGGGCGGCTTGGCCTTCTGCTTCTCAGGCGCCGCGCTCGGCACTGTCGCCGGCGGCGCGATCTGGAGCTGCGCGGCCGCCGGCCCCGTGAGCAGCAGCGTGGCCAGCATGGTGATGCAGGGAAGCTTCATGTCGGGCGCTAGCCGTGCTCGCTGCCTGCAGGATCCTGGTCGGCCGTCGCCGTCGCATGGGCCTGCTTGATCGCGGCGTCCGCTTCGATCAGCGCGGCCTTGGGCCCGCGCGGATCGGCCCAGACGAAGTCGCCGACCAGCACGAAATCGGCGCCGCTGGCGGCGAAGTCACGGGCTTCCTGCAGCGACATGGCAAAGCCGACGCAGGGCGGCTCGAACAGCTCTGCCCACCAGTCGATACGTTCTGCGATCGCCTGCGCCTGGGGACGCTGGCCTTTCGCATCGGGCTCGCCGAACAGCAAATAATCCGCGCCGAGTTCGCCCGCATCCATGGAATGATGCCGCGTCGTCAGCCCGCCGACGCCGGCGATGCGATCGGGCTTGAGCGACGGCAGCGCCTCTTTCAGCGCGGCGATGCCGGGCAGGTGTGCACCGTCGGCGCCGCCGCGCGCGACCAGCTCGGCATGGCCCTCGACCAGCAGCGCAGCGCCCGCCTTCTGCACCGGCGGCGCGAGCGCCTTGATGCGCGAGATCATGGTGCGCTGGTCGGTCTCCTTCAGCCGCAACAGCACGGCCGCGACATCGGCGGAGCCAAGCAGGCCCGGCAGCTCGGCCAGGAGCGCAGCGGGATCATCGACGACGGGCGTCGCGAGATAAAGGCGCGGCGCCGGGCGCGGCGGAGGCGGTTTGTTCGACAAGATCTAGGCTGCCTTCTGTTCCAGGCTACTTTGCCATTCGCCTCTGGAGGCGAGGCCGTTCATTCGCGCGCGATGGCTGAAGGCGCTTTGGCCGGCCGCGACATTCTCGGCCTTGCCGGCCCAGGCCTTCTGCGGCGCGGCCTGCAGCGCGCGGCCGTAGGAGAAGGTCAGGCCCCAGGGCAGCGGGCCGAGCTTGTGCATGGCGTTGAGATGCGCGGTCGCTTCCTCATCCGACTGGCCGCCGGAGAGGAAGGCGATGCCCGGCACCGCCGCGGGCACGCAAGCCTTCAGCAGCCTTATCGTCTTCTCCGCGACTTCCTCGACGGAGGCCTGCTTCGGGGACTTCTTGCCTGAGATCGCCATGTTGGGCTTGAGCACCATGCCTTCGAGCGCGACGCGCTGCACGCGCAATTCCTGGAACGTCTTGTTGAGCACGCGCTGGGTAACCTCATGGCAGCGGTCGATGTCGTGGTCGCCGTCCATCAGCACTTCCGGCTCCACGATCGGCACGATCTGCGCGGCCTGGCACAGCGCGGCGTAGCGGGCCAGCGCATGGGCATTGACGCTGATCGCGGTCATCGAAGGAATCCCGCTGCCGATGTCGATCACCGCGCGCCATTTGGCGAAGCGCGCACCGCGCTGATAGTACGTCTTCAACCGCTCGGCCAGCCTGTCGAGCCCCATGGTGACGAGTTCGCCCGGACACATCGGCAGGGCCTGCGTGCCTTCGTCCACCTTGATGCCGGGAATGGCGCCGCTCTGTTCGATAAGCCTGACCAGCGGCGTGCCGTCCTTGGCATCCTGCCAGATCGTCTCGTCATAGAGGATCACGCCGGAAATATACTGGCTCATCGCCTCCCTGGAGCGGAACAGCATCTCGCGATAGTCGCGGCGGTTGTCTTCGGTGGACTCCACGCCGATCGCGTCGAAACGCTTCTTGATGGTGCCGGAGGATTCGTCGGCGGCAAGGATACCCTTGCCCGATGCGACCATGGCGGTCGCGACCTTGTTGAGCTCAGTCAGATTCATCGAGAGGTCCTCCCAAAGGATTCTGCCCTTGCCTGTGAAGTTAGACCGTTCTCGGGCAATTGCCGAGTTAACGTTCGTCGCAGGGTAGGGGGCGGGAGGGAGTGTCGTGCTGCAAGAAAGCCGTCATTCCGGGATGCGCCGGAGGGCGCAGGCCCCGGAATCCATAACCCCAGGCTGTGGTTATGGTTTCCGGGCTCGCCGCTTTGCGGCGCCCCGGAATGACCGAGAGGGTATGTACCGGATCACGCCACCTTCGGATCCAGCTCGCCCTTGGCGTAGCGCTTGGCCATTTCGGCGGTGGTCAGGACCCGCTTGATCTTGGCGGCCTGGCCGGCGGTGTTGAACTCCTGCAGCCGCTGCTTGCACAGCTTGGTCATGGCTTCCATCGCCGGCTTCAGATATTTGCGCGGATCGAACTCTTCCGGATTGTCCTTGAGCACCTTGCGGATCTGGCCGGTCATCGCCATGCGGTTGTCGGTGTCGATGTTGACCTTGCGCACGCCGTTCTTGATGCCGCGCTGGATCTCGGCCACCGGCACGCCCCAGGTCGGCTTCATCTTGCCGCCATTGGCGTTGATGATCTCCTGGAGGTCCTGCGGCACCGACGAGGAGCCGTGCATCACCAGATGCATGTTCGGCAGCTTGCGGTGGATCTCCTCGATCACGTTCATGGCGAGAATGTCGCCGTCCGGCTTGCGGGTGAACTTGTAGGCGCCGTGCGAGGTCCCCATCGCGATCGCGAGCGCGTCGACCCTGGTTTCCTGCACGAACTTCACGGCCTCGTCCGGATTGGTCAGGAGCTGGTCGTGGCTGAGCTTGCCTTCGGCGCCATGGCCGTCTTCCTTGTCGCCCATGCCGGTTTCGAGCGAGCCGAGCACGCCGAGCTCGCCCTCGACCGAAATGCCGCCGAGATGGGCCATGTCGGTCACGGTCTTGGTGACGCCGACATTGTAGGCCCAGTCGCCGGGGGTCTTGCCGTCGGCCTTCAGCGAGCCGTCCATCATCACCGAGGTGAAGCCGGCCTGGATCGCGGTCATGCAGGTCGCGGCCTCGTTGCCGTGGTCGAGATGCACGCAGACCGGGATGTGCGGATAGATTTCGGTGACCGCGTCCATCATGTGCTTGAGCATGATGTCGTTGGCGTAGGAGCGCGCACCGCGCGAGGCCTGGATGATGACGGGCGCGTCGACCTGGTTGGCCGCGTCCATGATCGCCAGCGCCTGCTCCATATTGTTGATGTTGAAGGCCGGTACGCCGTAATCGTTCTCCGCCGCGTGGTCGAGCAATTGACGTAACGTGATCCGAGCCATCTGTCTTGTTCTCCCGTTGGGGCCTCAAAGGCCGCTTGCTTACTTGATGCGCAGAACTTCAACGCCGGGCAGGGGCTTGCCTTCCATCCATTCGAGGAATGCGCCACCGGCGGTCGAGACATAGGTGAAGTCGCCAGCCACATGGGCCTGGTTGAGAGCCGCAACGGTGTCGCCGCCGCCTGCGATCGAGATCAGTTTTTTCGTCTTGGTGCGCTCGGCGGCGTGCCTGGCGGCCGCCATCGTGCCGCGGTCGAACGGCTGCATCTCGAAGGCGCCGAGCGGGCCGTTCCAGACCAGGGTCGCCGCATCGTCGATCGCGGCGTGGACGCGGGCGATCGATTGCGGGCCGACGTCGAGGATCATGCCGTCGGCCGGGATCGCATCGAGTCCATAGGCGTGCGACGGCGCGTTGGCGGCGAAGTGATAGGCGACGGTGGCGTCGACCGGCAGGATGATGGCGCAGTTGGCGGCTTCCGCCTTCTCCATGATCCGCAGCGCGGTCGGGGCGAGATCCTTCTCGGCCAGCGACTTGCCGATTCCGACGCCCTGGGCGTGCAGGAAGGTGTTGGCCATGCCGCCGCCGATCACCAGCGCATCGACCTTGGTCACGAGGTTTTCGAGCAGGTCGATCTTGGTCGAGACCTTGGCGCCGCCGATGATCGCGATGACCGGCTTGGTCGGCGAGCCCAGCGCCTTCTCCAGCGCGTCGAGCTCGGCCTGCATGGTGCGGCCGGCATAGGCCGGCAGCTTGTGACCGAGGCCTTCGGTCGTGGCGTGGGCGCGGTGCGCCGCCGAGAACGCGTCATTGACCCAGATGTCGCCGAGCTTTGCCAGCTCGGCGACGAAGGCCGGATCGTTCTTCTCTTCCTCTTTGTGGAAGCGGGTGTTTTCCAGGCACAGGATGTCGCCGTCCTTCAGCGCCGCCACGGCCTTCGCAGCGGCTTCGCCGATGCAGTCGTCGGCGAAGGCGACGGGCTTCTTCACCACTTTCGCCAGTGCCTCGGCGACAGGCTTGAGCGAGTCCTTGGCATCGCGGCCCTTCGGACGGCCGAAATGCGCGAGCAGGATGACCTTGCCGCCCTTGTCCGAGATTTCGGAGATGGTCGGCGCGACGCGCTCGAGCCGGGTCGTGTCGCTGACGCGGCCATTGTCCATGGGCACGTTGAGATCGACGCGCAGCAGCACGCGCTTGCCCTTCAATTCGACGTCGTCGAGGGTGCGGAATTTGTTGGTCATCTCTCTTGTCCCGGGCGCTGCGCAGCGCGGAGCGATGCGCTGCAGAACCGGGACCCACATCACAGCGAGTCCCGCAGTTGCATGGGTCCCGGCTCTGCAGCGCAGCGCTGCGCGCCGCACCGCGTCCGGGACACGAGACCTTCTCAGATCACCTTCGCGATCGCAGCGGCGGTGTCCGCCATGCGGTTCGAGAAGCCCCACTCGTTGTCGTACCAGGACATCACGCGCACCAGCGTGCCGTTCTGCACCTTGGTCTGGTCTTCGTGGAAGGTCGAGGAGTGCGGGTCGTGGTTGAAGTCGATCGAGACGTTCGGCGCACTGGTGTAGCCGAGGATGCCCTTGAGCTGCTGCTCGCTGGCGCGCTTCATCGCCGCGTTGATTTCCTTGACGTCGGTGGCGCGCTTGGCGACGATCTTGAGGTCGACCACCGAGACGTTCGGGGTCGGCACGCGGATCGCGACGCCGTCGAGCTTGCCCTTGAGCTCCGGCAGCACGAGGCCGATCGCCTTGGCGGCACCGGTCGAGGTCGGGATCATCGACATCGCCGCCGCGCGGCCGCGATAGAGATCCTTGTGCATGGTGTCGAGCGTCGGCTGGTCGCCGGTATAGGCGTGGATGGTGGTCATGAAGCCGGTCTCGATGCCGACCAGATCGTTCAGCACCTTGGCAACCGGCGCCAGGCAGTTGGTGGTGCAGGAGCCGTTGGAGATGACCAAGTGCTCCTTGGTCAGCGTCTCGTGGTTGACGCCGTAGACGATGGTGGCGTCGGCGCCGTCGGCGGGCGCAGAGACCAGCACGCGCTTCGCGCCGGCGGTCAGATGCGCGGAGGCCTTGTCCTTCGAGGTGAAGATGCCGGTGCATTCCATCGCGATGTCGACGCCGAGATCCTTCCAGGGCAGCTTCGAGGGATCGCGCTCGGCGGTCACCTTGATCTTGCCGCCGCCGAGATTGATCGTATCGCCGTCGACGGTGACGGTGCCGGGGAAGCGGCCATGGACGCTGTCGAAGCGGAGGAGATGGGCGTTGGTCTCGACCGGACCGAGGTCGTTGATGCCGACGACCTCGATGTCCTTGCGGCCGGACTCGGCGATAGCCCGCAGGATGTTGCGGCCAATGCGGCCAAAACCGTTAATTCCAACGCGGACTGCCATGTTTCGTCTCCTTCAATGACCGTTGTCATCCCGCACAACGCGCCATACGCGCCTGCGAGGGTTTTTTAGGGGCGGACGCCCGGTTCAGCCGGGCGGTGCTTGATCATATGAGAGATTACCTAGTCCTTTTTTCGGGCAAGCTCAACACTCAGGAAACGCGCTTCAGGACAGCGTTAACCGCGGCCTCGGCGGTAATACCGAAGTGCTGGAAAATCTTGTTGAGCGGGGCGCTGGCACCGAAAGAGTGCATGCCGACAAACTCGCCATCCTGGCCGATCACGGCGTCCCAGCCCCAGCGTATAGCGGCCTCGATCGCGACCTTGATCGGCGCATTGCCGATGATGGCGTCGCGTCGTTCTTTTGGTTGCGCTAACAACAGCTCGAGCGACGGTACGGAGACGACCCGGGTCGGAATGCCGCGCTCGGCAAGCTGCTTCTGGGCGGTGACCGCCATCTCGACCTCGGAACCCGAGGCGAACAGCGTCGCCTTGGCTTCGCCCTGGGATGCCACGAGTTCGTAGGCGCCGTGTTGGCAGGGATTGTCGTTCGTTGCGGTGGTCCGCAGCTGCGGCAGGTTCTGGCGCGTCAGCGCCAGCACGGTCGGGCCGTCGGTGCGGTTGAGCGCGAGCTCCCAGCACTCGGCGACCTCCATCGCATCGCAGGGACGAAACACGCGCATGTTCGGAATGGCGCGAAGCGCTGAAAGATGCTCGACCGGCTGATGGGTCGGGCCGTCTTCGCCGAGGCCGATGGAGTCGTGCGTCATCACGTAGACGACGCCGGTGCCCATCAGCGCCGCAAGGCGCATCGCGGGCCGCGCATAGTCGGTGAACACCAGGAAGGTCGCGCCGTTCGGGGCGAAACCGCCATGCAGGAAGATGCCGTTCATCGCCGCGCACATGCCGTGCTCGCGGATGCCGTAATGGATGAAGCGGCCCTTCGGTGTCTTGGCGGAGAAGGCGGTCGCCGACTTCGCCTTGTTGTTGTTGGAGCCGGTGAGGTCGGCCGAGCCGGCGAGGAATTCCATCGGCATCGCGCCGGCGATGACCTCGATCACGGCTTCGGAGGACTTGCGGGTGGCCGCATTCATCGGCTTTTCGAGCAGCTCCTTCTTGTAGGCCTTGAACGCCTTGGCGAGCGCGGCCGGACGCTCGTGGCGCAGGCGGCGCTCGAACTCGGCGCGCTTGCGGCTGCCAAGCTCACCGAGTCTTGCTTCCCATTCCTGGCGCGCGGAAGCGCCGCGGCTGCCGGCCGCACGCCAGGCCTTCAGCACGTCGTCGGGCACCGAGAACGGCTCGAGCGAAATCCCGAGATTTTCCTTGGCGGCCTTGAGCTCCTCGGCGCCGAGCGCCTCGCCGTGCACTTTCGCGGTGCCTTGCTTGTGAGGGGCGCCGAAGCCGATGGTGGTGCGGCAGGCGATCAGCGTCGGCTTGCTGGATTTCTGCGCGCGGGTGATCGCGGCGGCAATCGCCGCCTGGTCGTGGCCGTCGATCTTCTCGGCGGCCCAGCCGCACGCCTTGAAGCGCTTCACCTGGTCGACGGAGTCGCTGATCGAGGTCGGACCGTCGATCGAGATGCCGTTGTCGTCATAGAGCACGATCAGCTTGTTGAGCTTCCAGTGCCCGGCCATCGCGATCGCTTCCTGCGAGATGCCCTCCATCAGGTCGCCGTCCGAGGCCAGCACGTAGGTGTGATGGTCGACGATCTTCTTGCCGAACTCGGCGGCCAGCATCTTCTCGGCGAGCGCCATGCCGACCGCGGTCGAGATGCCCTGGCCCAGAGGACCGGTGGTGGTCTCGATGCCCTTGGTGTGGCCGTGTTCGGGATGGCCCGGGGTCAGCGACCCGATCTGACGAAAGTTCTTGAGCTGGTCGATCGTCATCTCGGGGCTGCCGAGGAGATGGAGCAGCGAATAGATCAGCATCGAGCCGTGGCCGGCCGAGAGCACGAAGCGGTCGCGGTCCGGCCATTCGGTCGCAGCGATGTCGAATTTCAGGAACTGCGTGAACAGCACCGTGGCAATGTCGGCGGCGCCCATCGGCAGGCCGGGATGGCCCGATTTTGCCTTCTCGACAGCGTCCATCGAAAGGCCGCGGATCGCGTTGGCCATGCGGTTGTGGTCGACCTGCGTCATGTCTGAAATCCGTCTGAAATGAGGCGCTTGGAGGCGACGAGCGCCCGCGCGGGAGGAGCCTGGCGGCCTGAAGGTCGGGGCTGGGATAGCACCTCGGTTCCGGGAGTCCAAGGCAGTCAAACGCGGATTTGGCCGTAAAAGTTGCCTCTGTGGATCGCCGTCGATGCGGGTGCACGAGCTGGAACTGACCACCGGCGCGGCATCGTTCCGATTGATCGGTGCATAGTTTTGCGGCGGCGTTGCGCTGGGCTAGCTTGCTTTGTAAATTTCTGCTTCTAACTGCTTGCCGAACCGAGTCTTTTGCCGGGCGGCGAGCCCCAGCAAAAGGCCACTGGGCAAAGGCCGCAAGGTTTCACCGCTGACTGCATGAACGATCGCGTCTCCAACAGTGCTGCCATGACGGAGTCTTCCGCGGTCGAGATCGAGATCGCGACCCGAAGATTGACGGCGGCGCTCGACTCGCTGGAAAGCGCGGTGGAACGACGACGCGATGCCGATCGCGACGAGAACGAACTCGCAGCGCGCATTCAGGCGCTGGGCGCGGATCGCTCGCGGCTTGCCGACGAGCTCGACGGCGCGCTGGTGAAGGCGCGCAAGCTCGAGCGCAGCAACCGCGAGATTTCCGACCGGCTGGATTCCGCGATCGTCACGATACGCTCGGTGCTCGATACCGGAGAGGACGGATGAGCCACATCAACGTCACCATCAACGGCCGGCAATACCGCATGGCCTGCGAAGAGGGCCAGGAAGTGCGGCTGCTCAAGCTCGCCGAGAGCCTGGAGACCCGCATCCAGTCGCTGCGCGGAAAATTCGGCGAGATCGGCGATGCGCGCCTCACCGTGATGGCGGCGCTGACTGTCTGCGACGAACTGGTCGATTCCGGCAACCGTCTCCGCACCATGGAGCAGGAGCTGACCGAGCTCAGGGACTTCCGCAACGCCGCCGTCGAGCGCGCCAGGATGACGCAGACCGCGGTGGTGAATGCCCTGAACGCGGCGGCCGAACGCATCGAGAAGTCGACGCAGGTCCTCAACCGGACCGTCGGCAACGGGATTGCGATCGGGTAGGGGCGCCGATGACGCGCTGAGTTGTCGTCCTCGGGGCGGCGGCAAGCTCAACCTCTCCCGCTTGCGGGAGAGGTTGCGCCGAAGGCGCGGGTGAGGGCTCTGTCCTCTGGGGGATTGTCCCGTTGCGGAGACACCCTCTCCCCAACCCTCCCCAGCAAGCGGGGGAGGGAGCGGACCTCCGTCCTGGCTCGCAGCCGCTTTATGACGCCGAAGCTCGGTACTTTCGCCGGGCTGGCGATTCGTCAGCATCGTT
Organism: Bradyrhizobium sp. MOS003; assembly: GCF_003020125.1. Taxonomy (GTDB): domain Bacteria; phylum Pseudomonadota; class Alphaproteobacteria; order Rhizobiales; family Xanthobacteraceae; genus Bradyrhizobium. Next base: position 1,260,313 of record NZ_PYFW01000001.1, read on the forward strand.
GTTACATTGCCTCTGCGAGGCTGCGACGCGCGTCAGGAGCCATAATATCCCCGGGGCCTTATCGATCCTTTAGGGAACTGTCCCTGGCCGGGCCCGTGGGCCCGGACATATGGTGCCCACCTACTTTCGTAGGGAACTCCGGGATCGAGTGCTTCAACGGCGTACGCGGCTTCGCACTTATTCTTTCTTGAATTGCGTTCTTCGAATTACGTCCACGACAACCGGCGGTCCAGTTCACTCTCAGTGTCATGTCCGTCCACTTTTGCGGGCGATGACGGCGGGGCGGAAGCGCGCATGCCCAACACCAAAGCCGAACTCCGTGCCAAAGCCCTCGCCGCGCGTGACGCGCTGAGCGAGAAGAAGCGCGCCACCGCCGCCGCAAAGCTCGCCAAGCGCGGGCTGCCGTTCGACCTGCTGCCCGGCAGCATCGTCTCCGGCTATTCGCCGATCCGCAGCGAGATCGATCCGATGCCGCTGCTGAAGAAGCTCGCGGAGCAGGGTGCCAAGCTGGCGCTGCCCTGCGTCACGGCGCGCGGCCAGTCGCTGATCTTCCGCATCTTCCACCCGAACGACCGCCTGATGATGGGCCCGCTCGGCATTCCCGAGCCGTCGCCGGCTGCGGCGGAAGTCATTCCGGACATCATGCTGACGCCGCTCGCGGCCTTCGATCGTCTCGGCCATCGCATCGGCTATGGTGCGGGGCATTACGATTTCACCTTCGCGCATCTGCGCAAGACCAAGAACATCCTGGGCATCGGGCTCGCTTTTGCGGCGCAGGAGATCAAGGCGGTTCCGGCACTAGCCCACGACGTCGCGCTGGATTATGTGCTAACGGAATCCGACGTGTTCGATTTCCGGAGTTCTGAAGTTGCGCATTCTCTTCGTGGGTGATGTCGTCGGCCGTAGCGGCCGCAACGCCATCGCCGAATATCTGCCCGGCCTGGTCAAGGACTGGTCGCTCGATTTCGTCGTCGTCAACGGCGAGAATTCCGCCGGCGGCTTCGGCATCACGGAAGCGATCTATCAGGAGTTTCTCGATGCCGGTGCCGACGCGGTGACGCTCGGCAACCATTCCTGGGACCAGCGCGAGGCGCTGGTGTTCATCGAGCGCGCCGAGCGCCTGGTGCGTCCCGCGAACTATCCGCGCGGCACGCCCGGCCGCGGTGCCGCCCTGGTCGAGACCAAGAACGGCAGGCATGCTCTCGTCGTCAATGCGCTCGGCCGCGTCTTCATGACCCCGTTCGACGATCCCTTCGCCGCGCTGGAGCGCGAACTCGGGGCCTGCCCGCTCGGCGTTGCCGCCGATGCCATCGTCGTCGACTTCCATTGCGAGGCGAGCAGCGAGAAGCAGGGCATCGGCTTCTTCTGCGACGGCCGCGCCAGCCTCGTCGTCGGCACCCACACCCATGTGCCCACCGCCGACCACCAGATCCTCTCAGGCGGCACCGCCTACATGACCGACGCCGGCATGACCGGCGATTACGATTCCATCATCGGCATGCAGAAGGAAGAACCGCTGCGCAGGTTCACCTCGGGGATTCCGTCAGGCAGGTTCGAGCCGGCCGCGGGCGCGGCGACGCTCAGCGGCGTCGCGGTGGAGACGGATGACGCGACGGGGCTTGCGCTGCGCATCGCGCCGGTGCGTGTGGGCGGACGACTGGAGCCGGCGACGCCGAAATTCTGGTTGAGCTGAAAGGCGAAGCCACTCACCCGGTGTCGTCCCCCGACGACCACATCAGCTTTGCCGTCATGAGCGGACATCGGCGGGCAACCGAGGGATGTCCGCTTCGGGCCAGAAGCCGACGCATCCCGCTACCAGATGCCGCGGCGAGGGCTCGGTGCCGACGCCTAGCCAGACGGGAGGGGCAAGAGGGCTGCCGCATCTGCTACTCAATCGGCGAGACAATCGCTGAACTGTCGAACACCAGATCGGTGTTCACGGGTGAGACGCCCGCGGTGCGGTCAATTACAGATCAGCGCCCCACCAGTTCCTCTGTTCTTGCTTGAGTCTCCCCCAGACTCCAAGCGGCAGCCTTGAGGCACAGGCTTGCAACCTGAACTGTTACAGAAGATTTGCCCGCTCGCTTGGGGTCGGGATGAAGTTGGTTCCCTTGCTGTCCTTTGTTCGTCTTTCTTGGCCTTATCGTCACGGGTTACTGCTGGCTTCTTGTCCTGAACTTTCTCGCATTCATTATCGTCGTTGACGCGATAGCCAACGCGGCAGGCAATCTTGACGCAGGTGTCGCCATCCGCTCTGGAGCCACGATCACAGACCAGCGGGCAGACGCGGCCCGGCTTGGCCTTGATCGCGTCCAGCGCATCAAAGCTCGCAAGCTTGTCATCAAATTTTGTGCCGGCATATTTGTTGAACAGCGCTAGCGAGCGCTGCGACGATGCTTTCCAATCGCCGTCTGCCGACGCCGTCAGACAGCCGACGCGGCGGAGTTCCGACTGCACCAATTTCGTCGTTTCCTGCGACGACATCGCCGGCACGGTCGAAGAGGGCGAAACCGCCGCTATCTTCTGCTCCGCATTGCCTGAGGCCTGTTTCTCGGCGGCCTGCTTCGCGGCGAGCTCGGCTGCAGCCTTGTCGCTCACGAGTTTCTCAGCCAGCGCTTTCTCGGCGGCTTGCTTGTCGGCGATGGCCTTCGCTGCTGCCGCCTCGGCGTCTTTCCGCCGTTGCTCGGCTGCGGCAGCCCTGGCTTCCTCGAGCTGCTTGGCTTTCTCGGCTGCTAGACGCTTCTCTTCGGCCGCCTTGGCTGCGGCCGCCGCCTTCTCCTGCTCAGCCTGGTTGGCGCGCTCGGCGGCGAGACGGGCCTTCTCCTCTTCCGCCTGCCGGGCCTTGTTTGCAGCGGCGGCGCGCTCTTCTTCAGCGCCAATCCTACTCAACTGCCCCTTGGCAAGGCTGGCGTAAAACCCATCGGGGTATTGCGCGAGGAAAGCATTCCAAACCTCACGCGAGCCGAGTTGTAGTGCCAGTTCGTAGTCCCGGCGGACAGAGTCCTGCGGGTTGGGCTGCGGACCAACCGCAACCGGCTTCGCAGCAACCAGCGGAACGTCGTCGCCCCCCAGCGAGCCGTAGACATAGGGTTCCTGCTTGTAGCCCGTACTCTTCAATACGTCGTCCCGGACGAAGCCGAATGCCTTGCGCAGATCGAGACCGGGCGTAGGGAGACGCTCAACGAGGGCCGCTGCGAATGGGCTGTTCTTCGAGTCACCGTCCGAGGCGGTAGACCCTGCTTTTGCGGCGTAGGCAACCATGGTGTTCGGGCTCGCGGGCTCGACTTTGGCCAAGCCGCGGCCGATCGCCCGCGAAGCAATTGTGCGCTTCATCGTCTTGGCGAAAGGATTGTCCCGGCAGGCATCAAGGATCACAAGCCTAAGTTGCTTGGCAGGCTCTACCGTCACCAGCACCCGATCGAGCTGAAATGCTTCGTCATAGACGTCGGTATCAGTTTCCAGAACCGCATCAGTCGGAATGAGATAATTGTTGCCGTCCAGTTCAATGCCGTGACCAGCGTAGTAGATGACGGCGACTTCGGCCTCGCGCGTACGACTGCCGAACTCACGTAGCGCCTTGCGCATCTCGACGACGCTCAAATCGAGCCTGACATCGACGGCGTCGAACCCAGCCTTTTTGAGCATGCCCCCCACGAGCGTGGCATCATTGGCCGGATTGCTCAGCCTGGGCACGCTCTTGTAAGCAGAATTCCCGATCACCAGCGCAACGCGCCGCTCGGCCTGGGCTGAGCCGCAGGCCAGCCACAGAAAAAAGACCAATGAAAACCAGCGAAGCGCGCCCATCAATAGCCCCGGATAATACGTGCGCAGGGTATGCAGAGGCTGCGGAAACGCAAGCTTCGGTTCAGTGACGCTGGTCACACTACGCCCCTGCGCTTGGCTGACAGCAACATTGGCTGCGATCCCAAGTCCGCTTCGGGTCATGGGCTGCCGTCATCTCTCCAAAAAGACCTTCCGCTTAACGCTCGGAAGCCGACCCTGAGATGCTAAGAGGTGAAGTCAGCCGCGGGCCACAAGCGAAATTCCACCGAACTGAGTGATACGGGGGTTTGGCCGACGTGCCATTGCACCTCTTGATGCGACGTAACGTCACGTACTTCAATTTTGAAATTTTGGCGCCTGCAACTTAGTCTGATTTCATTATCAGATGCCCGCCGTGATCAATTTCGTGCGGGCTAGACTCGCAAGCGGAACGACGCGTTAGCGTTTTGCTGTTGCTTGCGGTGGCGCACTGCGCGCTTACCCAGACGCGCGGTAGATGGTGCCGGACTTTCAGGTCAGCCGGTAATTGCGGCCCCCATTCCAAAATCCACATCGCGATGCCCATCGGAATCGATCCGCAGGGCCGGAGTATCGCCTCATGTCATCAGATACAGCACGCAAGATTGCATTGTTCATCGATGGCGCAAATCTCTTCGCGACCGCCAAGGCTCTCGGATTTGATATCGATTACAAGCGACTCCTGGAGGATTTTCAGGGCAGCGGGACGCTTGTTCGCGCGTATTATTACACCGCCGTCTTTGACAACCATGAGCAGTTCTCTTCAATCCGACCGTTGATCGATTGGTTGGACTACAATGGCTACACCGTCGTAACTAAGCCGGCCAAGGAGTTTATCGACCCTCACGGGCGTCGCAAAATCAAGGGCAGCTTAGACGTTGAACTTGCCGTCCAGGCCATGGAGCTTGCTGAGCATCTTGACCTAATGGTGCTATTTTCCGGCGATGGCGATTTCCGTCCGTTGGTCGAGGCGGTGCAGCGACGCGGGGTCCATGTCACAGTTGTCTCCACGATAGACATCCAACCACCAATGATTGCAGATGCGCTTCGTCGGCAGGCCGATGTCTTTATGGACATTGTCGAATTGCGACCCCGCATCGCCCGCATCTCCGCCGATCGCCCCGGCGCTACCGCGAGAGACGCTTGCCTTCCGACAGCGTCTTGCGTGGGCCTAAGCAAGATGAAAGCGAACACTAATCGCCGCTTACGTGTGTTCTATTTCCCCGACGGTGCATTAAGGTTGCTCAGCGACGCGCGCCCGGCGATCGAAAGAGTTGTTGTCAACTCAGAGACTATGATTGGTGGAGGCGGTCGACCAGCGAGATTTGCGCTGGATCAATGCGGGGGAAAAACTGGCAACAACAATGACGCGCCGGGTCCAAATTTCAGCACGGTATTTTTTAACCCGGAGGGCCGCGGACAATCTCCGCGGCCCTGGTTCGTCAAAGTCAGCATCCCGGACTAGGCGGTCTCGTACAATTGGCTTCGGCTCCGGAGTCCGCTACGGGTCAATCGCGTCGATCTGGACGCGATTTCGGCACGTCCGGTCTAGCCTCAACTGCTGACCCGCCGAGCGCGACCACGATCTTCGCCTCTGGGCCACTTGCAGACATCGCGCGAGCGGTGTGCATTTCGAGGCAACCGTATTTCGCTTTCGGACGACGTGCAGCAAGATCAAACGCCCACCCTCAAAGAGGATGGGCGCGTGGTGACTTACGACATGATGAAGTACTACTTCTTCTCGGCGCTGGCTTCCTTAGCTGGAGGCGGCTTCATGCCGACGGTCAACTGGCGGATTTTTAAAGCGCCGCCTTCACGTATGTCGATGGCGCCCCAGAACACTGTGACCTTGGTGGCGTCGCCGCTCTTGGGGTCCTTACCGAAGATGTCGGTCTCGCCGTAGGCAACGACCAGATCGTTGTTGATGACCGACATGTTGCCGACTCTGATCTCTATATGGTCGGTGCCGTTCTTGAAGTTGTTTTCATATACGGTCTTGAGATCGGAAAACACACCGCCCGGGTTGATCTGGACCCCGTCCTTCGTATAGAGCGCAGCGACACAGGTCGCGTCTTTCTTGGCGACGCAGTCGGTGTAGGCGACGGCTAATTTTTCGGCCTCCTGCTTGACCTCATCGGCCAGTGCCGGTGCAGAGATGAAGGCGGAAGAACACAATGCCAAGAGCAATGAACGTCGCTTCATAGCAACTTCCCCTCTGGTTGTGATGCACAATTGCATCGCGACGTCCTCCTGACGTAGGACGTCGCGTTGCATTTGTTCCGAGGGGCATTCTTTCGTTAGGCTTTAATACCAGCGGCTTGTGAGTATATGCCATTTTGCACGGCTTGGCGCGCGCCAACCTTGATCCTCGACAACGGGGGCGGGCATTCCCGATAATGCGGCGAATGCGGTCGGGAAAGACAGGCCAGTTGACGCATTTGACAGATGAAGTGTCTTGCTCGACGCGCCGCGATGGCCTACCTCGTTATCCAGATTGTTTACCAAAGCGGCCGGCAAAGGCCCAAGCAATTGCTGGATCGCTATCAAGCGGCCGGGGGGCACGCACATACCGATCCAGCTACTTGTGCGCGACCGCACCGCTCGATAGGCCCGCTAGTGAGAGGGAGTCTCGTAACTCGGCCTGCGGGACGCCTAACGTGTTGCACTATCACTGATCTTGTCGGGGACCCATTCCTCCGCGGTTGAGTCCCAATGATGAGTGTCGTCGAAGTGTTTCCAGAGTGGCCGCGATGGCTTGCTTTCACCCTTCTGTCGGTTTGCATTCAGTGCGCGGAGTTGGACGACGAGCACCCCAGCCATCATCACCCATTCGCGAGCGCTATATCGGGAGTTCCATTTGACTGCGGCGAGCATTGGATGCCTCCTTTGAAGTAAGAAGCCTCTGCCACCATTAGCGTGGGCCGAGAATGCAGGGATATAAACTAGCTCACAGTTTGCCAACATCTTCGACATTGCCGCCGGGCGATCTCACTGCGCGGCGACCGTAACCTACGTTCGTTCGGTACTCGGGCGTCATTTTGCCGCGCCAAACGCCCGCGTCTCTCTCAGAGAGTGGATTTTAATCGATCGTAGGTGCGCTCTCCATAAGAGGTCAGCGCATGTTGCTTCCAAGGACCGCTTCGGGTCATTTGCAGACGTACCCGGTCGGGCCAGACAACGTCTGCTCATCCGTTGGAAACGGGCAGTCCCAAATGATGAGTGCACTCCTTGGTGCGCAATTGCGAACGAGGGCCGGGACCGATAACCCCAAGGGCTCAGTTGTTTCGCGAAGCTGCTCGCTCCGTATGTTCGTCAAACTCGTGCTGCGGAGTATGGGGCCGGATTGGCGCTTCGTTCGTCCGGGACGACAGTGAAACTTCGCGCGCAACCACGCATCCATCTCAGGTGACGGCGCCGCGCGCCGCGATCGGCCAAAGCGCTTCCACGCGGGCGTCCGGCGTATTGAAGCCGCGCACGCCGACATACCAGTCGTAGAGATTGACGGTCGGGTCGCAATGACCGGGGATCAGCGTCACCCTGTCGCCGGTCGCCAGCCGCGACGAAGCGCTGTCGAAGTCGAGCACGCCGTGCTCGTCGGAGGGCATATGATAGCGCAGGTCGGGCCGGCCCAGCACGGCCGGAAATCCACTGTCGTTCGACAGGGCCTTGTGGCCGGCATCGATGACCGCGCGTTCGCCGGAGGCGGTGCTCATCACGGTCGAGATCACGAACAGCGCATGCTCGAACGGAATGGCGTTGCGCGTCCCGTCGGCGACGTTCTTGGCGTAGTCGGCGTCCATGAAAATATAGGAGCCGGCCTGCAATTCGTTCCAGATGCCGCTCGCGCCTTCGAGCTCGAAGGTCCCGGTTCCCGCGCCTCCAATCGTCCGGCATTGAAAGCCCGCATCCTTGAGGACGCGCAGCGTCTCCGTGGTCGCGTTCGCGGCGCTGGTGATGGCCGCGCGCCGCTCCTCCGGCGTGCGCAAATGCTGGGCGGAGCCGTGATAGGCTTGCAAACCGCCGAACGACAGGAAGCGTGACCCCGCTACCTGCCGCGCCAGGCCAACCGCCGCCGGGCCCGGCCTGACGCCGCAGCGACCGGCGCCGACGTCGACTTCGACCAGGACCTCGATGTGCGACCCGGCCCGCTCCGCGGCGAGCGCCAGTTGCTCGACCGCCACGGAATCGTCGACGCAAACGCTGATGCGTGCGTGGCGCGCGAGCGCCGCGAGCCGTTCCAGCTTCCGCAGGCCCACCACCTCGTTGCTGACGAGCACGTCGCTCACCCCGCCCGCCACCAGAACCTCGGCCTCGGCGACCTTCTGGCAGCACATGCCGACCGCGCCGCGCGCGATCTGCTTGGCTGCGATGATCGGCGACTTGTGGGTCTTCGCATGCGGACGCAACCGGACGCCGAGCTTGCCGACCGCTGCCGCCATCGTGTCGAGATTGCGCTCGAAGGCGTCGAGGTCGATGATCAGCGCCGGCGTATCGATCTCGGACAACGGCGCGCCGATTTGGGCGGGTGGAAGGGACATCGAAAGCCAGTCGATTGGATTCGGGTCCGCGCCCCGAATGTGCGGCAGCCTTTCTATGGCAACAACGGTCGCCGCACCAGTGGCGACACCTACTCCGCCGTCTGCTCCCTCAACTCCGCCACATCCTTCGCCGTCAGCTTCGAGCCCTTCGCTCCAAACCGCGCCGTCACGTAGTTCGCCACCGCCGCGATCTCGTCGTCCGTATACGCATTGCCGAACGCTGGCATCGACAGCGCGCCATCCGGCGTGTGCCGCTTGGTGCCTGACAACACGATCTGCGCGACGTTGGTGGCGGCGGGATCGTTGACCGCCCAGGTGCCGGTCAGCGTCGCCATCGGCGACACCGGGCTCTCGCCGCTCCAGCCGTGGCAAGAGGCGCAGGCGCCCGCGAACAGCATCTTGCCGCGCGCGTCCGCCGTGATGCCGTCCTTGTGCGAGGCGGGCGCGACCGGCGCCGTGGTCGCCGGCAGGTCGGGCGAGGGCTGCGGCGGCACGCTGCGCAAATACGCAACGATGCTGCGGATATCTTCGGGGGCGAACTGGCTAAAACTGTGATCGACGGCTTCACCCATTGGACCCGACGCCGACCCATGGCCCGGCGCGTGGCCGAGCGACAGATACGAGATCAGGTCCTTGTCGCTCCAGTTGCCGAGACCTGTCGCCTTGTCGGAGGAGATGTTGAAGGCGCGCCAGCCCGCCGTGATCGCACCGGCGAATTTCCTGCGGTTGTCCAGCGCGAAGCCGAGATTGCGCGGGGTGTGGCATTCGCCGCAATGCGCCAGCGCTTCGACAAGATACGCGCCTCTGTTCCACTCCGGGCTCTTCGAGGTGTCGGGCGCAAAGCGCGTGTCCGGATTGAACACGGCCGACCAGACCATCATCGCCCAGCGCTGGTTGAACGGGAACGACAGCGTATTCTCCGGCGCCTTGGCGCGCACCGGCGGCAGGCTGAACAGATACGCCTTCACCGCCAGTACGTCCTCGTCGGTCATGAAGGTGTAGGACGTGTACGGCATCGCCGGATAGAGCCGGGCGCCGTCACGGCGCTTGCCGTGCTGGACCGCGTTCAGAAAATCCTGGTCGCTGTAATTGCCGATGCCGGTGTCCTTGTCCGGCGTGATGTTGGTCGAATAGAGCGTGCCGAACGGCAGCTTGAAGCCGAGCCCGCCGGAATACTCTTTCTCGCCAGGCTTGGTGTGGCAGACCATGCAGTCGGCGGCCTTTGCAATGTATTCGCCGCGTTCGACCAGGCTGGCCTTCTCGAGCTTGGCCGGCACACCGCTCGGCTTGCCCGCACGGTAATCCGCCAACGTCACTTTGGTGCCGCCGGCAAAGTCGAGCGGGCCGGGCCCGCGGACGATCCAGAGGCCGAGCGCCACTGCGACGATGGCGATCACGCCCAGGCTTGTGAGGATACGCATCTTGCCGCTCATGCCTTCTTCCCCGCAGCCAGCAGTTTCCGATCGATCGGCAGGCGCCGCAGCGTCACGCCGGTCGCGGCGAGAATTGCGTTGCGCAGCGCAGGCGGCCCGGCATTGACACCGGCTTCTCCGATGCCGCCGGGCGCCTCGCCACTTTTCACGACGATCACCTCGATCTTCGGCGTCTCGTTGATGCGCATCATGCGGTAGTCGTGGAAGTTGGATTGCTGCACGCGGCCCTTTTCGATGGTGATCTCGCCATAGAGCGCGGCGGTCAGGCCGAAGATCAGCCCGCCCTCGATCTGCGCCTTCACCGTGTCGGGGTTGACCGCGATGCCGGTGTCGACCACGGAGGTGATGCGACGGAGCGTGATCTCGCCAATGTCGTCGATCTCGGCCTCGACCACGGTGGCGAGGAAGCTCGCAAATGACGGCTGCACGCAAACGCCGCGGCCGACGCGCGGCGGCAATGGCTGGCCCCAGCCGGACTTTTCGGCGACCAGGTTGAGCACCGCGAGCGCGCGCGGATTCTTTGTCAGCATCGACCTTCGGAACTCGACCGGATCCTTGCCGGCCTTGCGGGCGAGTTCGTCCATTGCGCATTCGACCGCGAACACGTTGTTGTTGGGGCCGACGCCGCGCCAGAAGCCGGTCGGCACCGCCGGCGGTTCGGCACGGACATATTCGACGTGGAAGTTGTCGAAATCGTAGGGGGCATCGACGGCGGCATCGATCGCGTCGATGTCGATGCCCTTCTGGAAGGCCGGCGGCAGCCAGCGCGCCAGCACTGCGGAGCCGGCGACCTTGTACTTCCATCCCGAGACCTTGCCGTCGACCAGCGACGCCGCGATCTGGTCGCGATAGACCGGACGGTAGACGTCGTGCTGGATGTCCTCCTCGCGGGTCCATATCACCTTGACGGGATAGTCGACCTGCCTGGCGACCTTCACCGCCGCGACCACCATGTCCGGTTCGAGCTTGCGGCCGAAGCCGCCGCCGAGCAGATGCTGGTTGACGATCACCTTGTCGACGGGGACACCCGCGGCCTTCGCCGCCTCGGATTGCACGCGCGTCATGATCTGCGTGCCGGTCCAGATTTCGCAAGAGTCCTTCGTGACCCGCACGGTAGCGTTGATCGGCTCCATCGACGCATGCGCCAGGAACGGCAGCTCGTAAGCCGCCTCGAACTTGTCGCCGCTCGCAAGCGCCTTGGCGATGTCGCCGGTCGATTTCGCGACCACGCCGTCCTTCGCACTTGCATCGCGCAGGTTCTGCCAGATGTCCCTGGTGCTGATCGCGGCGTTCGCTCCCTCGTTCCACTCGATCTTGAGCGCCTCGAGACCTTTCTTTGCCGCCCACATGTGGTCGCCGATCACAGCGACGGCGTCATCGAGCACGACGACCTTGCGCACACCGGCGACCTTCACCGCGGCGCTGTCGTCGACCTTTCCGACCTTGCCGCCGAACACCGGGCAGTTGGCGATCACGGCGATCTTCATGTCGGGCAGGATCGCGTCGATGCCGTAGACGGCCTTGCCGTTGACCTTGTCCGGCGTATCCAGCCGCTTCAGCGACTGGCCGATGAGAACGAAGTCCTTGGGATCCTTGACCGGAACGTCCTTCGGCGGGGTCTGGCCTTGTGCGGCGAGTGCCACCGCGCCGTAGCCGAGCTTGCGGCCGCTCGCGGCGTGAATGACCTCGCCCTTCGAGGCCGTACAGCCGGCGGGATCGACCCCCCATTGCGCCGCCGCGGCCTGCACCAGCATCGCCCGCGCACTCGCCCCCGCTGCGCGCAGCGGTTTCCACCACGCACGGATCGAGGTCGAGCCCCCGGTTGCCTGCAGGCCGAAGGCCGGATTGGCGTAGAGCTTGTCATCGGGCGGCGCGTGCAGCACCTCAACCTTTGCCCAGTCGGCATCGAGCTCTTCGGCCAGGATCATCGAGATCGAGGTATAGGTGCCCTGGCCCATCTCGACCTGCGGCATCATCAGCACGGTGCGGCCGGTCTCGTCGATGCGGATGAAGGCGTTCGGAGCGAACTTGCCGTCGGTCGCATCCGCCGGCTGCGAGGGCTCGTTGACCGCCGCGCGTAGCGGCAGATGGAAGGCGAGCAAGAGACCGGTAGCGAGACCGCCGGTCAGCAGCGAACGGCGGGAGACGCTGTTGTGTGCATTCATGGCAATTCTCACGACTGACGGCCGTTGGCGGCCTGCTTGACCGCCTCGCGGATGCGCACATAGGTGCCGCAGCGGCAGATGTTGCCAGCCATCGCGGCGTCGATGTCGGAATCATCAGGGTTGGGCGTTGCCGCCAGGAGAGCCGCGGCCGACATGATCTGGCCGGACTGGCAATAGCCGCACTGAATCACTTCGAGATCGAGCCAGGCCTTCTGCACCTTCGCGCCGGCAGGCGTGCTGCCGACGTGCTCGATCGTGGTGATGGCGCGGTTTTCGACCGCGCTGACAGGCAGCACGCAGGAGCGTACCGCCTTGCCGTCGACATGCACCGTGCAGGCCCCGCATTGCGCGATGCCGCAGCCGAATTTGGTGCCGGTCATTCCGAGGATGTCACGCAGCACCCACAGCAGCGGCATTTCAGGTGGCGCGTCGAACGATTTCGTTTCGCCGTTGATGGTGAGAACAGTTGCCATGTGCATCCCCTTGCTCGCTCGATCGCTTGCGGCGATCTAGTCAGCGAATTCGCGCGCGACAATAATCATACCGATACGACACGATGAAGCGTCGCAATCTCCGGCAATGCATATTTGCGCTGCCGGCGCGTCAGCCCATGATGATCACGAATTCGTGCGGCGTTCGCTGCACGCGTTTTGGGGGGGATTGATATGATAATCGTCATGTTTTGACGCATTTTCGTCGTGCGCGTCGTTGGCCGCCGGAGATTGTCGTGCGGATGCGCAAAATCATGCGATGACGAAAGTCGTGCGATTGGGAAAGCCGGATGACGGAGAGTCCCGCAAGGGCGAGCCTTGCCTTCGGCCCATCCTTCGAGACGCCGCCCTCAGCGGGCCTTCAGGATGAGGACGGAGTACGCAGCAGCAGTTTCATCGGACACCGATGCAGTGAAGCCCCATCCTGTGAGGGGAGCGCGAAACGGTCGTCTCGAAGGACGAGGTGCTTGCTCCGGCCCTGCCAAGCTCAGATGTTGAACTTCGGAAAAATGGCGTTGTGTCCCTGTTTTGCCCGACGAGTCAAAACGAGCCGGAGCCTGTCGGCGTAAATCATTGATTTCGCACGCCCTGGCTACTGTGCATGGGGTTGTTTTCCGATTTTTTGATTCAGGACGGGCCGCGCGCGCCCGTCAGCCCTGCCGAAATCCCATCCGGAAGGCGCCCCAGTGCTTGCCGCGGATCATGATCGGCGAGGACAGGTCCTTCATCAGCACGAATTGGCCGCCTCCCATATCGCGGCGGTAGGTCTGGAGCAGGAACGGCTTCGTGCTGCCTGCGACCTTCTTCACCGTGCGGTCGTTGAACAGGCGGCGGTTGCGGCAATTGGCGTTATTCCACACGGGATCCTTGCCCTGCGGCAGGCGGTAGTTGGGGTTATGGGTCGGCAAATATCCGCTCCGCGCCCAGGCGACGCAATAGACGATGCGCGGATCGGATTTCTGGAGCGGATCCTGGATCGCGGGCAGCACGCGGTCGGTGAAGTCGACGTAGTTGGTGAGATATTGCTTGGGATCGGAGCCGGGAATTTCGCGGTAGGTCTCGTCCATGAGCTGGGCGAGCGTGATGTCGCCGCGATCGATCGCGGCTTCGAACTCGGCCGAGATCCGCTTGGCGGTATCGACCACGATGCGGATCAGCGGTGTGTCCGACGTTTCGACGCCGCTGTCGGCGATCAGTGCGATCAGGCCCTCGGATGTGTCGAGCAGCTTGGCCACCCGCTCGTCGGCGTTCTTGAGATCGCGCGAGGAGAGATCGACGCCCTTTCCGAGTTCGTTCAGCTCGCTGATCACGGTGTCGCAATGTCCGAGATTGGAGGTCGCCGCGCGCGTGACGCTGCCGATCTGCGCCTCCACCGAGGCGAACCCTTGCTGGACCCGCGAGATGATGCCGGAGATCTGCTGGGCGCCTTCGCCGGCGGTCTTCGCGCGCTGCGAGGCGTCGCTGCTTTCGCCGATCAGGCCTTCGATCTGGCCGTCGAGATCGCGCACGGTGTCGGAGATCTGGTGCGTGGCCTGGCGGGTGGCTTCCGCGAGGTTCTTCACTTCGCTTGCGACCACTGCGAAGCCGCGGCCGGCATTGCCGGCGCGGGCGGCTTCGATGGTTGCGTTCAGCGCAAGCAGATTGGTCTGCTTCGCGATCGCCTCGATCGAGCCGGAGACTTTCGCGACCTGGGCGAGCGCCGAGCCGACGGCGCTGAGGCGCGCTTCGATGCGCTCCACCGCGGCGACCAGCTCGGAGATGTGGCTGACCGCGGCGTCGACGGCGCCGCGCGACTGCGCGATCTCGCCGACCGCCGCGGACGTGGTGGTTTGCACGGCCTGCGATGCATTGGCGATATCGTGGTTGGCCGAGACCATCGTCTCGGCGGTCTCCTGGAGATGGTGGAACCGTTCCGACTGGTTGGCGACGCGGTTGGCAACTTCCTGGACGTTGCCGGCGATGTCGGCGAGTTCCACGCCGAGGCCACCGATGCGATCGGCAAGCTGGTCAATCAGCCGCTCGGCCAGCGTGCGGTTGGAGCCGGTGTCCATGACGGCAAGTTGTGCGACGGACATGTTCGATGAGTCCTCCAGACAGAGCCGTAAACCCGGCTCACGGCGGCATTCCCATTCCAATCCCGCTTAAAAGGATGATTCGCGGCCGGCGTCTTGCCTGAGCGTGCACTCAGGCGCATTTCGCGCCTTATTTCCCTGTTCCGTTCGAGAAGCTGCGGCACATATTTTCGGACCAGGCTCTAAAGCTTGTAAGCCGTGCGGAATCCGCCCCAGTGCCGGCCCTGCACGCGGATCGGAACGTCGATCTCGCGCATCATCACCGTATTCCCATTGCCCATGTCGCGCGCATAGCTCTGCACCAGATACGAGCGCAGGTTGCGCGCGGCCGCCAGCCCCGCCGGATCGTTGAAGATCCTGCGGTTGCGGCTGTTGGCCGTGTTCCAGGCGGCGTCGCCCGGACGCTGCGGATGCGAATAGATCCTGTTGTGCACCGGCAGGAAGCCGTTGCGGTCGACCATGGCGCAGAACGCCATGCGTTGGTCCTTGGCCAGAAAGGCTTCCTGGAAAGGTGGTAGCGCGCGGTCGGCCCAATCGAGATATTTCGTGCGGTATTGCTGCGGATCGGTTCCGGCGATTTCGGCATAGTCGGTGTCGAAGAGGTCGTCGATTTTGACTTCGCCGCGCGCAACCGCTTGTTCAAATATCTTCGTCAGCGCGTTGCCCGCCTCCATGGCGCGGGTGACGAACTCGGTGTTCTCTTCGTGGATCGACCAGAGCCTGTCCTCGATCTTTTCGCGGAGCTCGGCATTGGGGCTGACGAATTGCGCGCGCGCGCCGGCCTTGGCTTGCTCGATCACGCGCAGGCGGCAGGCGCCGACGGCTTCGAGGGTGCCTTCGATGATCGCTTGCGGTGCAAGCCGGCCTGCATCCGCGCCGCCGATCAGCACGCCGTCCATCGCAATTTCATAGACCGGCATCACGCCGCGCGCGCTCTCGAATTTGAGATGGCAGGGCAGCCGCTCGGTCTTGCGGCGGTCGTCGTGCTCGCTCTGGCCGAGCAGCACCGCGCAGCGCGATTTCAGCTTCTGTGCGAAGGTGGTGACGGCTTTGCCGGCGCTGGCGACGTTCTCGCCGTGGCTCTCGGCTGCCTTGGTCGCGGCGTCGATCTCGGCGGCGCTTTCGCCGACCGAGACGATGAACTCCGAGGCGCTGGCGGCGTTGCCGGAAACTTCGCTGGTGGTGGCGTTCTGTTCGGCGACCGCGCCGTTGACGGTCTCGAACACCGGTCGGATCGCCTCGATCGCCTGCGAAATGCGATGCACGGCCTCCGCGGAGCCGGCCGCGTCGCGCTGGAGCGCGTCGATCTTCCTCGTGATCTCTTCCGTCGCCCCTTGCGTCTGCACCGCGAGGGCCTTGACCTCGGTCGCAACGACCGCAAAGCCTCTGCCGGCAGCGCCCGCGCGCGCGGCCTCGATCGTCGAGTTGAGCGCGAGCAGCGTCGTTTGCCGCGCGATCTGCGCGATCAGATTGACGACGTTGCCGATGGCGGCGGAGGATTCGCGCAGGCGATCGACATTGGCACGGGCTTCCTGCGCCGCAGCGCTGGCCTCGTCCGCGAGCTTGCCGGCCTCGCGAACCTGCGCGCCGATGCCCAGCGCGGACTGGGTAAACTTGTCGGCGGCTTGGGCGAAGGTGGAAGCGGTCGATTGCGCGGCGTTGGTCCGGCCGGTCAGGGCATCGGTGCGATCGCGGATGGCGGCAAGCGTCGTGGCCGTCGCCTCGGCGCCACCAGCCACCGAATTGGCGGCGCGCTCGAGCTGGCGGATCATCGCGCCGAGTTCGAGTTCAAGCAGCTCCAATATCTCCCGGGCCGAATCGGTTTCGACCGCGGGAACGGGCTCGGAATGGGCCGCCGGCTGCGGAGCCGCCGGGGCGGTCGCAGGCGCCGCCACGTCCGGCAGACGCTTCCGAAATAGTCCGAACGCCATCAGGTCTCTCTTGTCGGAGGACGAGCAAACGCTATTTTCGCAAGCCGGAATGAAATCAGGGTTAACGTTGCCTGACTTTTGGGCTGATGTGCTACGATACTACCTTAAAGTCGTAGAACCTCTTTCATTCCGGGCGGCTGGCGGCCTATAAGGCCGCGCTTCCCGCGATCACCTTTTGGCTGAGATTCCCCGAGAGACCACGCATGGCCGGACATTCCCAATTCAAGAACATCATGCACCGCAAGGGGCGGCAGGATGCCCAGAAGTCGAAGCTGTTCGGCAAGCTGGCGCGGGAAATCACCGTCGCTGCCAAGCTCGGCACGCCCGACCCCAACATGAACCCGCGCCTGCGTGCGGCGATCATCGCGGCGCGCCAGGAGAACATGCCGAAGGACAATATCGAGCGCGCGGTCAAGAAAGCGCTCGGCAACGAGGGCGAGAACTATGACGAGATCCGCTACGAGGGCTATGGCCCCGGCGGCGTCGCCGTCATCGTCGAGGCGCTGACCGACAACCGCAATCGCGCCGCCTCCGACATCCGCTCCTTCTTCACCAAATCGGGCGGCAATCTCGGCGAAACCGGCTCGGTGTCCTTCATGTTCGACCGTACCGGCATCATCGAATACGACCGCAGCGTCGCATCCGACGACGCCGTGCTGGATGCCGCAATCGAGGCCGGTGCCGACGACGTCGTCTCCGGCGAAAGCGGCCACGAGATCTACGCCTCGACCGAAGGCTATCGCGACGTCGCCAAGGCGCTGGAAGCCAAGTTCGGCGAGCCGCGCAAGGCCGCGCTGATCTGGAAGCCGCAGAACACTGTCGCAGTCGACGACGAGACCGGCGAGAAGCTGCTCAAGTTGATGGATTTGCTCAACGAGCACGACGACGTCCAGCAGGTCTACGCCAATTTCGAGGTGTCGGACGCACTGATCGCGAAGATGGGTGGCTGAAGTCCGCCGTGTCCCGGACGCGCTGCAGCGTGATACGCTGCTGCGCTGAGCCGGGACCCATCGTACCTCACGGGCGGGCCGCAATGGGCCCCGGTTCAGCGGCGCATCACTTCGTGCTGCGCCGCGCCCGGGGGCACGAGCCCACTTCCCCTGTTACTTTCGTTCTGTTTCTGTTTCGCCCACCG
The DNA here is from genome assembly GCF_003020125.1 of Bradyrhizobium sp. MOS003. GTDB lineage: Bacteria > Pseudomonadota > Alphaproteobacteria > Rhizobiales > Xanthobacteraceae > Bradyrhizobium. The sequence continues at coordinate 1,277,879 of NZ_PYFW01000001.1, forward strand.
CAGTCAGCCGCTATCACTGGCCGATGACTGTGCTCCCGATTCGTGGCCCCGTTCGTATCATCGGCATCGACCCCGGCCTGCGCCGCACCGGCTGGGGCGTGATCGAGGCTGAGGGCAATCGCCTGATCTACGTCGCCTGCGGTTCGGTGGAACCGCCGGACAACCTGCCGCTGGCAAGCCGGCTGCTCGCGATCCACGAGGGGCTCGCTTCCGTGCTGTCCAACCACCAGCCGATGGAAGCCGCGGTCGAGCAGACCTTCGTCAACAAGGATGGCGTTGCGACGCTGAAGCTCGGCCAGGCCCGCGGCGTCGCCATGCTGGCGCCTGCGATGTTCGGCATCAGCGTCGCCGAGTATGCGCCGAACCAGGTCAAGAAGACCGTGGTCGGCGCCGGCCATGCCGACAAGCAGCAGATCGCGATGATGCTGAAGATTCTCCTGCCCAAGGCCGACCCGCCATCGGCGGACGCCGCCGACGCGCTCGCCATCGCCATCACCCACGCCCATCACCGCCAGAGCAACGCGCTACGGCTGAAGGTGGTGGGGCTATGATCGGCAAGCTCAAGGGCCTGATCGATTCCTACAGCGAGGACTATGTGATCCTCGACGTCGGCGGCGTCGGCTATCAGGTGCATTGCTCGGCACGTACGCTGCAACATCTGCCCTCGCCGGGCGAGGCCGCCGTGCTGTCGATCGAGACCTATGTCCGCGAGGACCAGATCAAGCTGTTCGGCTTCCGCACCGACCAGGAGCGCGAATGGTTTCGCCTGCTCCAGACCGTGCAGGGCGTCGGCGCCAAGGTCGCACTTGCCGTGCTTGGGACGCTGGCACCTGCCGATCTCGCCAATGCCATTGCGCTTCGTGACAAGGCCGCGGTGGCGCGTACGCCGGGCGTCGGCCCCAAGGTCGCCGAGCGCATCGTCACCGAACTGAAGGACAAGGCGCCGGCCTTCGCCAATGTGGATCCGGCCGTCGTGCACCTTGCCGGCGCCGTCGACGACCAGCGCGCGCCGCGGCCCGTGGCGGATGCGATCTCGGCGCTGGTCAATCTCGGTTACGGTCAGCCGCAAGCCGCCGCGGCGATCGCATCGGCCTCGCGTAGCGCGGGAGAGAACGCCGAGACGGCGCAGCTCATTCGGCTTGGCCTGAAGGAACTGGCGAAATAGGCTATGTTCGCCGCAGACCGACCAGGGACGATATCTCGCGAATGCTGACCAAGAAGGATAAGGAGTTGATTGCCGCTGCGACCGACGCGATCAGCCAGCGTTACCGCAACGACTGGCAGGAGGTGGGGGCGGCGATGCGCACCCGTGACGGCCGGATCGTGACCGGCGTCAATATCGATGCGTATATCGGCCGCAACGCGATCTGCGCCGAGGCGATCGCGATCGGGCGCGCGATCACGGAGACCGGCGACCACGGCATCGAGAGCATCGTCGCCGTGCGCCATCCGAAGCCCGGCGAGCCTGGTAAGATCGCGGTCGTTTCGCCCTGCGGCACCTGCCGCGAACTGATCCATGACTACGATGCCAAGGCGAAAGTGATCGTGCCAGACAATGGCAGCGCCCCGAAGGTGGTCACGATCGGCGAACTGCTGCCGAACAAGTACCGCAGAGGCAACGAGTGAACACGCCCCCCCGCATCGTCACGCCCGAGCGCCGTTCCGACGATGTCGGCGACACCGCGCTGCGCCCGCAATCGCTGTCCGATTTCGTCGGGCAGCAACAGGCGCGCAAGAACCTCTCGATCTTCATCGAGGCGGCGCGCAAGCGCGGCGAGGCTCTGGATCACGTGCTGTTCGTAGGCCCGCCCGGCCTCGGCAAGACCACGCTGGCGCAGATCGTGGCCAAGGAGCTCGGCGTCGGCTTTCGTGCCACCTCGGGCCCCGTGATCGCCAAGGCCGGTGATCTCGCAGCTCTCCTCACCAATCTCGAAGAGCGCGACGTGCTCTTCATCGACGAGATCCATCGCCTGAGCCCGGCCGTGGAAGAGGTGCTCTATCCCGCGATGGAGGATTTTCAGCTCGACCTCATCATCGGCGAGGGGCCGGCGGCGCGCTCGGTCAAGATCGAGCTGTCGAAATTCACCCTCGTCGGCGCCACCACGCGCGCCGGCCTACTCACAAATCCCTTGCGCGATCGTTTCGGCATTCCGGTCCGGCTCAATTTCTACACCATCGAGGAGCTGGAGAGCATCGTCACCCGTGGCGCCCGCGTGCTCAATGTCGGCATGAGCGCGGACGGCGCCAACGAGATCGCGCGCCGCGCCCGCGGCACGCCGCGCATCGCCGGCCGTCTGTTGCGGCGCGTGCGCGATTTCGCGTCCGCCGCCGATGCCGACAGGATCGATCGCAAGATTGCCGACCACGCGCTGAGCGCACTCGAGGTCGACGCCGCGGGTCTCGATGCGATGGACCGCCGCTATCTCACCACCATCGCGATGAACTATGGCGGCGGCCCGGTCGGCGTCGAGACCATGGCCGCTGCACTGTCCGAGCCGCGCGATGCGATCGAGGACATCATCGAGCCTTATCTGATCCAGTGCGGTTATCTCCAACGCACTCCGCGCGGCCGCCTGCTCACCTCGCACGCCTTCCGCCATCTCGGCATCGCCGAGCCCTCGCGCGATGCGGCGACCCAATTCGGCCTGTTCGGCACAGACGAGAACGACGACTGAGCTGCGCCAAAGCAGCGCGCTCCTTCTGTCATGAACTTCCGGTAATCTCGTGCAGACGGCCTGCACGAACGCACCCCAATTCCGCTCCAATCGGACCGCATCAACGAGGCGCATTACGATCGGGTTTCCATGATCACGCGCCGTCATCTCATCCGTTCCATCGGCGGTCTGTCCGCCCTCGGCGTCTCGACCGCAGCTTACGGCGTCGGCATCGAGCCGGTGCTGCGGCTCCGCGTCACCCGCTATCATCCGACGCCGCGGCAATGGCCGGCGGATTTTCCGCTGAAGATCGCCGCCATTGCCGACGTCCATGCCTGCGATCCCTGGATGTCGCTGGAGCGGATCGCGGAGATCGTCGACCGTACCAACGCGCTGAAGCCTGATATCATCGTGCTGCTCGGCGACTATGTCGCTGGCGTGCATCAAGTCACGCGCCTGATCCCGTCGCGCGAATGGGCGAGGGTGCTGGCCGGCCTGAAGGCGCCGCTCGGCGTCCATGCCGTGATGGGCAACCACGATTATTGGGACGACAGGACGGTGCAGCAGGCAGGGCACGGGCCGACCATCGCCCATCGTGCGCTGGAGGCGGTCGGCATTCCCGTCTACGAAAATGACGTCTTGCGCCTCAGCAAAGACGGTCGTCCATTCTGGCTCGCCGGTCTCGGCGATCAGCTGGCCTACTATCCCGCAAAGCGCTATGGCCGCATGCACAGGCTCGGCGCCGACGATCTCGCGGGCACGCTGGCGAAGGTCACCGATGATGCGCCGGTCATCCTGCTCGCGCACGAGCCCAACATCGCGCCGCTCGTACCCGCGCGGGTCGCGCTGCAATTGTCCGGCCATACCCATGGCGGCCAGGTTCGCCTGCTCGGCTGGTCGCCGGCGGTTTCGCCGAAGAACGGCCTGCGGCTCGCCTACGGCCACTTCCGGCTGAACTGCGACCTCATTGTCTCCGGCGGCCTCGGTTGCAGCATCATGCCGGTCCGCGTCGGCGTGCCGCCCGAGATCGTCGAGGTGACGCTGGGGCGAGCGCCGGCGGTGGCGTAACCTGCGCTTGCGCGGCTGGCCGTTTTTGCGCAAAACGGGCCGGTAGCAAAAAGCGAAGAGGCTCGCGACGTGACTGCCCATCTCGACGGCGAGATCCGCGACGGCCGCCACCACATGCAGGTCCGCGTCTATTACGAGGATACGGATTTCTCCGGCATCGTCTATCACGCGAACTATCTGCGCTACATGGAGCGCGGACGCACCAATCATCTCAGGCTGATGGGCGCCGAGCAGCAGGCCCTGTTCGATCAGGTGGAGACCGAAGGCGCGGGCTTTGCCTTCGTCGTGCGCTCGATGCATCTGGATTTCCTGAAATCCGCGCGGATGGACGACGTGCTCGACGTCGTGACTTGGCCGGTTGCTGTGAAGGGCGCCTCGATCATGCTGGCGCAGGAAGTCCGTCGCGGCGCGGAGGTTCTGGTCAAGGCCGAGGTCCGCGTCGCCTTCATCAGCGGCGGCCGCGCCCAGCCGATCCCGAAATCGATCCGGGCGTTGATGAAGGCCGATTTGATTTCGTGATCGCCCGATAAGTGATCACCCGATTTGTGATGGCCACTCGACTCCACCCATCGGAGCGATAGATTGCGGCCTCCGAGCAACCGATGAGGCCATCATGTCGCGCCCGCCGCTTCCGCCCTTCACCCGTGAGACCGCCGCGCAGAAGGCCCGCATGGCCGAGGACGCCTGGAATTCACGCGACCCGGTGCGCGTCTCGCTCGCCTACACCGAGGACAGCCGCTGGCGCAATCGCTCCGAGGTCTTGCAGGGCCGCGAGGCCATCGTCGCGTTCCTCACCCGCAAATGGGAGAAGGAGCAGGACTACCGCCTCATCAAGGACCTCTGGGCCTTCGACGAGAACCGCATTGCCGTGCGCTTCCAGTACGAATGGCACGACGCAGGCGGCCAGTGGTATCGCTCCTACGGCAACGAGCAGTGGGAGTTCGACGAGCACGGCTTGATGAAGCGGCGCGAGGCGTCGATCAACGACATCGCGATCACGGAGAAGGACCGGCGGTTTCACTGGGCCGCGCCGGGGCCGCGCCCTGCGGATGTTCCGGGATTGGGGACTGACCCGTTCTGAGATTTCAACAAGCGGCGCTGCTTCTACCCTCTCCCCCTTGTGGGAGAGGGTGGCTCGCCGCGTAGCGGCGAGACGGGTGAGGGGTATCTCTCCGCTCGTGAGCATCTCGCTCGTGGAAACATACCCCTCATCCGGCGCTTCGCGCCACCTTCTCCCACAAGGGGAGAAGGAAGAGGAACGTGCCGCGAGCACAGTGAACTAAGGAGCCGTGCGCCTCGTCAAAAACCTCGTGATGGCCGCACCGAGCTTGGCGCTGTCCATCGGCTCCGCCAGCGACGCCCGCGCCGTCGCGACAACCTCTTCCGGCGCCGTGCCGTCGCGCAGCTCGCAGCACACTTCCGCAAACTCCAGGTCGAACTCCGGATGCGGCTGCACCGTCAGCGTGGTGCCGTTGGCGTAGAGCAGGCCGGCATGTGGGGTGAAGTCGGACGTGAGGATCGTGAGCGCGTCGTTCGGCGGCTCGATCACCTGATCCTGATGTGAGGCGGCGATTGCGACCTCCTCGCCGTCGACGACGCCATTCTCCGGCAGCACCCGATAGACGTGCCGGCCAATGCCCCAGCCCTTTTCGGATTTTCGCACGGTGCCGCCGAGCGCCTGCGCGATCAGCTGATGACCGAAGCAGATGCCGACCATCGGCGTCTTGTTGGCGTAGGCGGTGCGGACGAAATCCTCCAGCGGCGCGATCCAGTCGAGCCCGTCATAGACACCGGCGGCAGCACCTGTGATCAGCACGGCCTCGAGCTTGCCCGGATCGGGAAGCGCGTCGCCCTTCGGGATGCTGACCACGTCCACAATAGCCGTGGGGTCCTCGGTGCGGACCATGCGTTCGAACATGTCCGGGAACGAGCCGTGCTGCTCCCGATATTTTTGCGGGACCTGTCCGGTCTCGATGATGGTGATGCGTGCCATCTGCCCCCCAAGGTCAAAAGGTTGCGAAGCTCAGTCGCTTTCTGCCCCATGTTGCTGGTGCGGCGCTGTACTCTCCAGCAGCGCGCTCTGCTTTCGCACCTCGTGGAGAAAGGCCTTGGCGAGGCGCGACAGCGGCTCAGCTTCCGACCATAGCATATAGGCGACCGCGTGCGTCGTCGGCGTGAACGGGCGGACGACGAGGCCGCTGCCGCCGTTCTGTCGCGGCGAGTAGGGATCGACCACGGCGGCGCCGACGCCGGCGGCGGCGAGCACGCAGGCCGTGTTGCAGTAGCGGACCTCGACGGTCGGCTGGAACGGCGCGCCGGCACGGGCAAAACTGTCGCGCACGGCTTCGCCCAGCCGGGTGCCGCGTTCGAGCCCGATGAAAGGCATGCCGGACAGATCAGATGCCGAGATCACCGGCTTGCCTGCGAGCGGATGCTGCGGCGGCAATACACAGACCATTTCGCCGGTATGCACCACCTCATGCGCGATGCCGGGATGATGCGTCAGCCCGAGCGCGAAGCCGAGCTCGGCGACGCGGCTGAGCACGCCCTCGATGATGCCCTCGTAGCGGCGCACGTCGAAGAACATGCGCGTTTCCGGGCGGCGGCGCAGGAAGCTGGAGAGCGCCGATGGAATGATGCTGTAGGCCAGCGGCGGCGTCGCCACGATGGCGAGATGCCCGGAGCGGTTCTCGCGCAGATCGCGCACGCGGTTCTCGAGCTTTGCATGCAGCGCGAAGATGGCCTCGCTCTCCTTGTACAGCGCCATCGCCTCCGCGGTCGGAAACAGCCGGTTGTTGACCCGCTCGAACAAGGCGAAGCCCGCCTGCGCCTCCATCGTTTTCAGCGCATTGCTGACCGCGGGTTGCGACAGCGCCAGCTCGTCCGCGGCCGCGACCGTGGTGCGATGGCGAATGACGGCGCGCAGGATTTCGAGCTGACGCAGGTTCATATCACTGCCAATTATACTTGAGGCCAAAACATCATAGCAGAACGAATTGATTTTGCAGCCCCGCTCGCCCGTAATGGCAGCGGATTTGCACGTCGCATCAAAGGGTTCATTCGCCCATTGAGGCAGCACTGCGCACAGATTGGAGGCAATCTTGGTTCGTGTTCTTCGCGCCGCCGCAGCTCAAATGGGGCCGACGCAAAAAGCCGATACGCGCGAGCATACGTTGTCGCGGATGCTCGCACTGCTGGAGGAGGCCGCCGGCCGCGGCGCGAGCCTCGTGGTGTTCCCCGAGCTTGCCTTCACCACCTTCTTTCCGCGCTGGCTGCTCGAGGGCGAGGCGCTCGACCACTATTTCGAGCGCGGCATGCCGAACCCGGCCGTTGCAAGACTGTTCGACCGTGCGCGCGCGCTCCGCGTCGGCTTCTATGTCGGTTATGCCGAGCTGACGCCGGACGGCCGCCGCTACAATTGCGCTGTCCTGGTCGACCGCGACGGCGAGATCCTCGGCCGCTATCGCAAGGTGCATCTGCCGGGCTCGGTCGAGCCACGCCCAGGCGCTCGCTACCAGCAGCTCGAGAAGCGCTATTTCGAATATGGCGACCTCGGCTTTCCCGCCTTCCGTGCCGGCTCGGCCTGGGCCCATGCCATCATGGGCATGATGATCTGCAACGATCGGCGCTGGCCGGAATCCTGGCGCGTGCTCGGCCTGCAAGGCGTCGAGCTCGTCTGCATCGGCTACAATTCTGCCGCTTACGATCCCAATGGCGGCACCACCGAGGACGGCGCACTCCGCACCTTCCACTCGACGCTGGTGACGCAGGCCAACGCCTACATGAACGCGACCTGGGCAATCTCGGTGGCCAAGGCGGGCGAAGAGGACGGCTCCGGGCTGATCGGGGGCTCCTGCATCGTCGATCCCAATGGCCGCATCGTCGCGCAGGCAGAGACGCTCGCGGACGAAGTGATCGTCGCCGACATCGATCTCGACATGTGCCGCCAGGGCAAGGACAAGATGTTCAACTTCGCCGCCCACCGGCGGCCGGAGCAATACAGGGTGATCACCGAACGTGCCGGCGTCATCGAGCCGGCCGTTCTCGATGCGGATTGATTTCAAACGGCCGGTCGCGGCGTTGGCAAAGGAGCTGACATGACACGCCTCTCGCAATTCCTCGCTCTCGCGGCCTTGGCTGCCGTGACGCCGGCGCAGGCGGCGGAGCTTCCGGCGGAGATCAAGCAGGCGGGCACGCTGAAGCTCACGGTCAACTCCACCTACGCGCCGATGGAATATCGCGATCCCGCGACCAACGAGCTGGTCGGGCTCGACATCGATCTTGCCAACGAACTCGCCAAGCGGCTCGGCGGCCTCAAGATCGTCTGGAGCGAGACGCCATTCGCCGAGCTGATCCCCTCGCTCCAGACCAGGCGCGCCGATTTCATCATCTCAGGCATCTCCGACCGCGCCTCGCGGCGCGAGACCGCCGATTTCGTCGATTACCTCCAGACCGGCCCGCAGTTTTTCGTAATGGCGGAGAGTGAGGCCAAGGCCGCGACCGATCTCTGCGGCAAGAAGGTCGGCACCACCCGCAGCACCAGCTTCCCGGTCGAGATCGAGAAGTGGAGCAAGCAGAATTGCGAGCCGGCCGGCAAGCCCGCGATCCAGTATGTGCCCGGCGAAAACTCGATCGACGTCCGCAACCAGCTCAAGCAGGGCCGCATCGATGCCGCCGTGCAGGGCAGCGAGACGCTGCCTTACGCGCAAACGCAGGAGCCCGGCAAATACCGCGTCGTCGGCGAGCCGTTCGCCAAGGGCTATCAAGGCATCATGTTCCGCAAGGACGATGTTGCCCTGCGCGAGGTCGTGACCGAGAAGCTCGCTGCCATGATCGCCGATGGTGCCTACAGGGCGGTCCTCGACAAATGGGGGTTGGGTGCCAACGCGGTCGCCCAGCCCATGCTGAACGCGGCGCCGCAATGAAGCCGGAGCCGGCACTCGCGGAAGGTTTCCCCGATCTGTCCGGGATGCAGATCGCGCGCGAGCCGCACTGGTTTCGCTGGCTCAGCGCCGCGCTGATCACCCTTGTGCTCGCGGCCATCGCACGAGCGTTTGCGAACGGACAGATCGAATGGTCCTATGTCAGCCGCTTCCTGACCGCAAAAGTCATCCTCGAAGGCATCGTCAACACCATGGTGATGGCGGTGCTGGCCATGGCGCTCGGCATCTTCCTCGGCATCGTCGTCGCGATCATGCGGCTGTCGCCCAATCCGGTGCTGAAGACGGTCGCGGCCGGCTACACCTGGCTGTTTCGCGGTACGCCTCTGATCCTGCAATTGCTGCTCTGGTTCAATCTCGCACTGGTGTTCCCGACCATCGGCATTCCCGGCCTGTGGAGCGCGCGTGCCGTCGACGTCATGACGCCGTTCCTCGCCGCGTTGCTCGGGCTCGGCATCAACCAGGGCGCCTATACTTCCGAGGTGATGCGCGCCGGCATGCTGTCGGTCGACATCGGGCAATACGAAGCGGCGCAGGCGATCGGCATGGGGCGCTTGCGCGCGCTGCGGCGGATCGTGCTGCCGCAGGCGATGCGTGTGGTGATCCCGCCGCTCGGCAATGAGTTCATCGGCATGGTGAAGGCGACGTCGCTCGCCAGCGTCATCCAGTATCCGGAATTGCTGCACAACGCCGAAAACATCTATTACGCCAACTCCCGCGTGATCGAGCTCTTGATCGTCGCCGGGCTCTGGTACCTGCTCGTGGTTTCGATCCTGACGCCGCTCCAGATGCTGCTCGAACGCCGTTTTGCGCGCGGCACATTGCAGTTGTCACGATGACAAAGCCCCTCGTCGCGATCCGCTCCGTCGCCAAGAACTTTGGCGAGTTCCAGGCTCTCAGGAGCGTCTCGCTCGACGTCTGGCCCGGCGAGGTGATGTGCCTGATCGGCGCCTCCGGCTCCGGCAAGACCACGCTGCTCCGCTGCATCAACCAGCTCGCCGCGATCGATGCCGGCGGCATCTGGCTCGACGGCGAGCTGTTGGGGGTGCGCGAGCAGGGCGGGCGGCTGCATCGGCTCAGCGAACGCGAGATCGGTCGGCAGCGCTTGAAGACCGGGATGGTGTTCCAGCGCTTCAATTTGTTTCCGCACAAGACCGCGCTGGAGAATGTCACCGAAGGTCCGCTCCAGGTGCAGGGCCGCAAATCCGACGAGGTGCGCGCGGAGGCGCTCGAACTGCTGCGCCGCGTCGGATTGTCCGCCAAGGCGGACGCCTATCCCGCGCAGCTCTCCGGCGGCCAGCAGCAACGCGTCGCGATCGCGCGGGCGCTGGCGATGAAGCCGATGCTGATGCTGTTTGATGAACCGACCAGCGCGCTCGATCCCGAGCTCGTCGGCGAGGTCCTCGCGGTCATGAAGGAGCTGGCGAAGAGCGGCATGACCATGATGGTGGTGACGCACGAGCTCGGCTTCGCGCGCGAGGTCGCCGACCGCGTCGTCTACATGGACCAGGGCGCGATCGTCGAGCAGGGGCGCGCCTCGGACGTATTGGGCACTCCGCGCGAGGAGCGCACCAAGGCATTTCTTTCGGCGGTTATCTAGCAGTGGGGGCATGTTGATGAAGAGACTTATCGTCGCGACGGCGCTTTTCGGCGCCATGAGTGTTCAGGCTTTGGCGGTCGAGTTGCCGGCGGAGATCACCAAGCGTGGCAGCATCAAGCTGGCGGTGGTGCCGAACTATCCGCCGATGGAGTTCCGCGACCCCGCCACCAACGCACTGTCCGGCTTTGACATCGAGCTTGGCGAGGCGATTGCCCGCAAGCTCGGCGTCAAGCTCGAATGGCAGGAGACCAGCTTCGCCGAGTTCATGCCGTCGATTGCCACGGGCCGGGTGGATGCGGTCCTGTCGGGCTTCACCGACTATGCCAGCCGGCACGAGATTGCCACCTTCGTCGACTATCTCCGCACCGGTCCGCAGTTCTTCGTCCAGCAATCGCGCGCGGCTGAGTTCAAGGACACCGCCGCGCTCTGCGGCAAGAAGGTCGGTGCCAGCCGCCGCACCAAGTACCCGGAGCAGATTGCGGCCTGGAGCGAGAAGCATTGCGCCGGCAATCCCGTCGTCTTCGTTGGCACCGACGGTTCTGCCGATGCCCGTACCCAGCTCAAGCAGGGCCGCATCGACGCCGCGGTGCAGGGCAACGAGACGCTGCCTTACATCATGGATCTTGAGCCCAGCGCCTATACGCCCGTCGGCGAGGCCATCGCGGACCAGTTCGTCGGCATTGCAGTGCCGGTCAAGGAGAAGGGGCTTCAGCAGACGATGCTGGAGGCGGTCGACGGGCTGATTGCCGATGGCACCTACAAGACGCTGCTTGCCAAATGGAAGCTCACCGACAACGCACTAGAAAAGGCAACCATCAATGCTGGACAGTAAGGCACTCGCGAGCATTCCGCTCGTCCCGGCCAACACCGCGGATCCCGCACCGGACTATCCGTGGCCGAAGCCGTATAGCTCGGCGATGTTCCTGTCGTTCGACGTGGACGCCGAGAGCGCATGGACCAGCAAGGACGCCATGCATGCACAGCGGCTCATCACCATGAGCTATGGTGGATTCGAGGCGCGGGTCGGTACGCCTAAGCTGCTTGAGCTGCTCGACCAGCTCGATCTCAAGGCCACCTTCTTCGTCACGGGCTGGTCGGTCGACGCGCATCCGGCGATGGCGGAATCGATCCTCAAGGCCGGCCACGAGATCGGCCATCACGGCTATCACCATCTCTTGCCCGATCCCGGCGATCCCTGGATCGAGGAAGAGCTGGAGCGCGGCTTCGAGGCGCTGAAGCGCCGGCTCGGCGTCAGGCCGACCGGGTATCGCGCGCCTTACGGCGAGTTCACCGAGGAGCTGCGGGTTGCGCTGGTGCGCCACGGCATCGTCTACACCTCCTCTTTCCGCGACGATGTGCGGCCCTATCGTCATCGCCTCGCCGACGGCAAGCCGGGCACGATCGAGCTGCCTGTCACCGCGAGCTATGACGACTGGATGCACGGCCTCTCGGCGCGCTTCAGCCCGCGCTCGATCTTCCCCAGGGAGCACGTGCTCTCGATCTGGAAGGACGAGCTCGACGAGACCAGAGACTGGGGCGCGATGGTGACGACGGTGCTGCATCCGCAGTGCAGCGGTCGTCCGATGCGGCTCCGGCTGTTGCGTGAGTTCCTGACCTACGCAAAGTCTTGCCCGGACGTCTGGATCACCACCGGCGAGAAGATCGCGGAGAACTTCCTGCGCCATGAGGCCGGCAACCGCTAGAGAGCGCCATGACCCGCATCCTCGTCATCAATCCGAATTCCTCGGCGTCGGTTACGGCGGCCATCGACGAGGCGGTCACGCCGCTGCGGATCGCCGGCGGGCCTGACATCGAGGTCGTCGGCCTTGCCGAGGGGCCGCCCGGCATCTCGTCGCAGCGCGATGCCGATAGCGTCGTGATGCCGCTCGTCAACCGTGTCTCGCGCGACGATGCGGCCGCCTTCGTGCTGGCCTGCTTCAGTGATCCCGGCCTGCATGCGGTGCGCGAGGCGGCCTGTGGCCGCCCGGTGCTGGGCATCGCCGAATGCGGCATCTTTCGCGCGCTGATGCTGGGCGAACGTTTCGGGATCATCGCGCTGTCGCCGTCGAGCATTCGCCGTCAGCAGCGCATGGTGCGGGTCATGGGCGTCGACGGCCGCTATGCCGGAAGCTGGTCGGTCGGCGCGAGCGCGGCTGAGACGGCAGGCGCCGATATCCGGGGACGGTTGATCGAAGCCGGTCGCGCGCTGGTCACGCAGTGCCGCGCCGACGTCGTGGTGATGGGCTGCGCCGGCATGGCCTCGCATCGTGCGGCAATCGCGGATGCGATCGGCGTGCCCGTGGTCGAGCCGGCGCAGCAGGCGGTCGCCGCTGCGATCGGCGCGGTCTTGCTGAACACGTGACACGCCAAATGACAACTTTCGATGTCTGGAAACATCTTAGCCGTGCGCTTGCTGCACCTCTCCCGCTTGCGGGAGAGGTCGGCGCGCAGCGCCGGGTGAGGGCTCTCTCCTCTTGGGGGTTCTCGCCTGTCGAGACACCCTCTCCCCAACCCTCTCCCGCAAGCGGGAGAGGGAGCGCACCTATGCTGTGGTCAAATCTGGAGCTCTAAACTAATGCCCATCTCCCGCCGCTCGCTGCTCAAGGCCGCTGCCGCAGTTCCGGCGCTGTCATTGCCGGGCATCGTCCGTGCAGAATCCCAGACCACGCTGCGCTTCATCCCCGTGATCGACCTCGCCTTCGTCGATCCCATCTACTCGACCGCGCAAGTGTCGCGAAACCATGGCTTCATGGTCTACGACACGCTCTACGGCATGAGCACCTCGCTCCAGGTCTCGCCGCAGATGCTGTCGGGTCACGGCATCTCCGGCGACCAGCTCCAGTGGGATCTCAGCTTACGCGATGGCCTGTTCTGGCACGATGGCGAACGCGTGCTCGCGCGTGACTGCGTCGCCAGCATCCGCCGCTGGGCGGCGCGCGACGGCTTTGGCGGCGAGCTGATGGAGGCGACCGACGAGCTGTCCGCCGCCGACGACCGCACCATCCGCTTCCGTCTCAAGCGCCCGTTCCCGCTGCTGCCGCAGGCACTCGGCAAGGCCGCGATCAATGCCTGCTTCATGATGCCGGAGCGGCTGGCGAGCCAGGATCCGTTCAAGCCGCTCACCGAAGTCATCGGCAGCGGCCCGTTCCGCTATCTCGCCGACGAACGCGTGCAGGGCGCGCGCAATGCCTATGCCAAGTTCGAGCGCTACCAGCCGCGCACCGACGGCAAGCCGGATTGGACCGCGGGTCCGAAGATCGTACATTACGATCGCGTGGTGTGGACCACCACGCCCGATGCCGGCACCGGCGTCGCCGCGCTGCAGACCGGCGAGCAGGACTGGCAGGAGACCACGCCGCACGATCTGTTGCCGGTGATCAAGGCCGCCGGTGACATCGAGACGCGCATTCTTGATCCCCGCGGTTACGCCTGCATGCTGCGGCTCAATCACCTGCAGCCGCCGTTCGACAATCCGGCGGTTCGCCGCGCGCTCCTGGGTGCGATCGATCAGTCCGCGTTCATGACGGCCGTCGCCGGCGTCGATCCGGCGTTCCAGGTCTCGCCGATCGGCTACTTCGCGCCCGGCACGCCGATGGCGAGCGAGGTCGGGCTCGATGTGTTCCGCGGGCCGCGCGACTACGCCAAGGTCAAGGCCGACCTGAAGGCCGCCGGCTACAATGGCGAGAAGATCGTGGTGCTCGTGCCCACCAATTCGCTGGCGCAGAAGCCGCTCGGCGAGATCGCGGTCGACAGCTTGCGCAAGGCCGGCATGAACGTCGAATATGCCGGGCTCGATTTCGCCGTCGTTCTGCAGCGCCAGCTCAAGAAGGATCCGGTCGGGCAGGGCGGCTGGAGTGCTGCGGTCGGCAACTGGCAGGGCATCGACTGGCTCAACCCGGCCGGCAACACCAACATCCGCGGCGAAGGCAAGGTTGCCGGCTGGTATGCGAGCCAGAAGATGGGCGAGTTGCGCAGCCAGTGGCTGGCGGCCTCCGAGCTTGCCGAGCAGCAGCGCATCTGCCGCCAGATACAGGCGGTTGCGTTCGAGGAGATTCCCTACATCCCGATCGGCCTGTACAAGCAGCCGACCGCCTATCGCAAAGCCATCACCGGCATTCTCGACGGCACCGCCGTCTTCTGGAACGTACGCCCCGCATGAGCACGATCGCAATCTTCGGCAGCTACGTGCTGTCACGAAAAGACGGTGCGCAGGACGTGCTGCGCGACCATTGGGTCCTCGTCGAAGGCAAGAGGATCGCCGCGGTCACGCGCGACAAGCCGCGCGCGGACGAGGTCTATGACCGTCCCGGCCGCTTCGTGCTGCCGGGGCTGCTCAACCTGCACAATCACTGCTTCAGCGAGGCGGTGGCGCGCAGCCATACCGAGGACGGCAACGGCCGCAAGAACAACCAGAGCATCGTCTACACGGTGCTGCTGCCGCTGACCAAGCGCGGCGCCGATCTGCTGTCGGCGGAAGAGCGCATGGCGGTAGCGCGGCTCGGCATCCTCCAGCTTCTCAAGGGCGGCGCCACCACGGTGATGGAGCCGTTCCGCAATTCGATTCCGGAGATGTTCGATGCGGCCGAGGAGATGGGTATCCGCTTCTACGGCGCGCCCTATCTGTTCTCGACGTCGGATGCCAAGGCCGGCCCTGACGGCGTGGTGCAGTATTCCGGCGATGACGGCGTCGCCGACATGGCGACGTGGGATGCGCTCTACCAGCGCTGGAACAATCGCGGGGATGGACGCATCGGCCTGGCCATGAGTCCGCACGCCACCGACACTTGCGGCCCCGACCTGCTGAAAGCCTGCGCCACGCGGGCGCGCGAGCTCGGTGTTCCCATCACCACGCATATGGCGCAGAGCCGTGCCGAGGTCGAGACCATCGGCAAGCGTTATGGCGGTCGCACACCGGCGCAATATCTCGACTGGCTCGGCCTGCTCGCGCCCGACCTGATGGCGGCGCATTGCATGTTCTCGAGCGACGACGATCTCAGGCTGATGTCTGCGCGCGGCATGACCGTGCTGAATTGCCCGCGCGTGTTCGCGCGCGCCGGCGTCACCGCGGCCTTCAGCCGGTTCGCCGAGCACGGCGTGCGCACCGTGGTCGGCACCGACGGCTACAACATGGACCTGCTGGGCGAGCTCAATGCGGCCTCGCTGATCTCCAAGACCACCTCGCAGCGCGCCGATGTCGCCAATTCGCCCGAGCTGATCGAGGCGAATACGGCGGTGGCCGCCGATGTCATCAAGCGGCCCGATCTCGGCCGGATCGAGCCCGGCGCGACGGCTGATCTCACCGTGGTTGATCTCGCCCATCCGCATCTCCAGCCGCTGTTCGATCCCCGCCGCGCGCTGATCGCGCTCGCCAACCGCGCCAATATCGATCAGGTCATGGTCGATGGCCGCGTGCTGATCGATGCCGGGCGCTATCTCGGCGCCGACGAAGCGGCGATCACCGCGGCCGGCAGCGCCGCGATCGGCAAGATCTGGGACCTGCCGGAGGCACAGGCGGCGTTCAGCGGGTGAGTGCGGCTTAGACGACGGTGCGCTCCCTCTCCCGCGTGCGGGAGAGGGTCGGGGAGAGGGCTCTCTCATACAGGGACACTCCCATGGTGGAGAGAGCCCTCTCCCGGCGCTCCGCGCCGACCTCTCCCGCAAGCGGGAGAGGTTGAGCGCCCGCGGCTTGCGCCGATCTAAACCGACGCCGCTCCACTCTCGCCCTCGAACTCCACCAGCGCCTTGCGCGTGGTCTCGACCAGATCGAGCGCGACCGGTGAGGGGCTGCGTTGTGCGGGAAACACCGCGGAGAACTCGAAATCGATGCGTGGCAGGAAGCGGCGCACGACGACGCCGCGGGTCGAAAATTCCTGCGCGGTGAAGGGATCGCAGATCGCGACGCCCAGCCCCGACGACACCATGCCGCACATGATCTCGGACAGGGCGGTCTCCACCCGCAGCACGCGGCGGACGTCGTGACGGTGGAAGATCTGGTCGACGAGGTGCCGGCTCGACGATCCCGCCGACAGCGAGATGAAGGTCTCGCCCTCGAAATCATGCGGCTCCAGAACCTCCTTTTCCGTGAGGCGATGACCCGTCGGCAGCACCGCGACGCGCGCAGGGGCCGGCAGTCGCAGGCTCGGCAGGCCGGAATGCGCGATCGGCACCTCGGCAAAGCCGACGTCGCACTGATTGTTCAGCACCCAATCGACCACGATCGGCGAGATCACGCCGAAGAAGGCCAGGTTGAGATTCGGCCGCTCCTTCAGGAAGTGACCGGTGAGTCGCGGCAGATAGCCGTTCGACAGCGCCGGCAGCGCGGCAATGCGCAGCGAGCCGGTGCGGCGGCCACGGATTTCCTCGGCCGCTGCCGTGATCCGTTCGAGGCCGACGAAGGAGCGCTCCACTTCGGTGTAGAGCGCCATTGCCGCGGCGGTCGGCACGAGGCCGGTGCCGCGCCGCTCAAACAGCTCCATCTTCAACAGCGCCTGGAGATCGCGCAGCAACCGGCTCACCGCGGGCTGCGTCACCGTCATCAGCGCCGCCGCCTCGGTGACGCTGCCGGTCAGCATGGTCGCGCGGAAGGCTTCCACCTGCCGCGAATTGATCCGCGCCATTCCCAATCCATCCATAACATTTAGGCATACATAGCTTGCCATTATTCATTGGACGATAGAAGTATAGGTTGCGATCTTTTTCATCAGGACTGGAGACAGCCCGCTTTTTCGGCAGATTGGAGGGGTTCAAACCTCCAGATCGCGCAAAACTCGCTGAACAGGGGCCGGAGCCCTGTCCGAAGCGGATTGGCGCGGAAGGAAAGCGGCAGGCGCCTCAGTCGGAGATTTTGGGCACGTCACCTCATCCCGGTATTGGAGATCGGACCATATGAAGACTCTCAGCCTTCTGATCGCGGCCAGCATCGCAGCGCTCATTGCCGTCCCGTCGGCCGTCTCGGCCCAGCAAAAGACGCTCTACGTCGCCGGCTATGGCGGCTCGTTCGAGAAGACGATCCGCGACGAGGTGATCCCGGGTTTCGAGAAGGAGAACGGCGTCAAGGTCGAATACGTCGCCGGCAATTCCACCGACACGCTGGCGAAGCTCCAGGCGCAGAAGGGCAATCAGCAGATCGACGTGGCCATCGTCGACGACGGCCCGATGTATCAGGCGATCCAGCTCGGCTTCTGCGGCAAGCTCGATGGTCTGCCCGCCGATCTCTACGACACCGCGCGCTTCAAGGACGATCGCGCGGTGGCCATCGGCATCGTCGCCACGGGGCTGATGTACAACACCAAGGTTTTCAAGGAGAAGGGCTGGGCGCCGCCGACTTCGTGGAACGACCTCAAGGACACCAAATACGCCAAGCAGCTGGTGATCCCGCCGATCAACAACACCTACGGTCTCGAAGCGCTGGTGATGCTGTCGAAGATGAACGGCGGCGGCGAGACCAACGTCGATTCCGGCTTCAAGATCTTCAAGGAACAGATCAATCCGAACGTGCTCGCTTACGAGCCGTCTCCGGGCAAGATGACCGAGCTGTTCCAGTCCGGCCAGGCCGTGATCGCGGTGTGGGGCACCGGCCGCGTGCAGAGCTTTGCCAATACAGGCTTCCCCGTCGACTTCGTTTACCCGAAGGAAGGTGCTGCGACGCTGCTGACGACGGCCTGTCCGATCACCAAGCCGAACGCCTCCCCGCTCGCGTCCAGCTTCATCAAGATGCTGCTCGATCCCAAGATCCAGCTCGTGTTGCTGAAGGATTACGGCTACGGCCCGGTGCTGAAATCGCTGGTGGTGCCGCCGGAGCTCGGCAAGATGGCGCCGATCGGCGAGCGCGCCGCCAAGCTCTATAATCCGGACTGGACCGTCATCAACGAGAAGCGCGAGGAGTGGACCAAGCGCTGGAATCGCGAGGTCGAGCGTTGATCTGATCGTCGCAGCGGAGACAGCGTATGGCCTATCTCGAGCTCGATCGGGTCGCCAAGCAGTTCGGGGCGCAGACTGTGGTCGACGACTTCAGTCTCGCCGTGGGCAAGGGGGAGTTCATCTCCTTCCTCGGCCCCTCCGGCTGCGGCAAGACCACGACCCTGCAGATGATCGCGGGCTTCCTCGATCCCACTCGCGGCGCGATCCGCCTGGAGGACAAGGATCTGACCGCGGTCCATCCGGCCAAGCGCGGGCTCGGCATCGTGTTCCAGAGCTACGCGCTGTTTCCGCACATGACCGCGGCGGAAAATGTCGCCTTCGGTCTCGAGATGCGCAACGTGCCGCGAGCCGAGCGAGCCGAGCGCGTTCGTGCCGCGCTGGCGATGGTCGGCCTCGCCGGCTTCGAGGACCGCCATCCACGCCGCATGTCAGGCGGCCAGCAGCAGCGTGTGGCACTGGCGCGTGCGCTGGTGATCAAGCCGAGCGTGCTCCTGCTCGACGAACCCTTGTCCAACCTCGACGCCAAGCTGCGCGAGGAGATGCAGATCGAGCTGCGCCAGATCCAGCGCACCATCGGCACCACCACCATCCTCGTCACCCACGACCAGAACGAGGCGATGTCGCTGTCCGACCGCATCGTGGTGATGAGCCAGGGCAAGATCGAGCAGATCGGCACGCCGCAGGAGACGTACGAGAAGCCAGCCTCGGCCTTCGTCTCGCAATTCCTTGGCAAGACCAACGATTTTGCCGCGGCGGTCGATCGAACCGCCACACCAGCGCAGGTGGCGGCGGGTTCCTGGAGCGCGCCGGCCCCGGCGGGCCTCAGCGGCCCCGTCACCGTCAGCGTTCGCCCTGAACGGATCGGCTTCGGCGATACCGGTCTTAGCGCAAAGATCATCACGCGTATCTTTCAGGGCAATCACTGGCTGTTCCAGTGCGACAGCGAATGCGGCACGGCGATCGTGATCCGCCAGAACGACGGACAGGCGCAGCCGGTCGAGGGTGATGCGGTTCGCCTCACCTGGCGGACCGAGGATATGAGCGTGCGCGCGAGGGCTGGCGCATGAGCGCGGTCGCCGAGGAACGCGACGCGCGTGCGCCCTGGGCGCTGGCGGCGCCCGCCCTGATGCTGTTCGTGGGCGTGCTGCTGATTCCGCTGGCAATGACCGTGATGCTCTCGTTCCACGACTGGGGCCAGTACAAGGGCATCGAGCCGGTCTTCATCCTCAAGAACTGGCACGAGATCGCGACCGATCCCTATTACGCCGAGATGTTCTGGCGGACCTTTCGCATTGCGATCCTGACCACGCTGCTCACCGCATTGCTGGGCGCACCGGAGGCCTACATCCTCAACCGCATGGATGGTCGCTGGAAGAGCTTCTTCCTGCTCGTCATCCTCGGTCCGCTGCTGATTTCCGTGGTGGCGCGCACGCTCGGCTGGGCACTGCTGTTCGGCGGCAATAACGGCCTCGTCAACAAGCTGCTGATGTCGGCAGGCGTGATCCGCTCGCCAATTCCGTTCATGTTCACCGAAACAGGCATGGTGATCGCGCTCGCGCATGTCATGATGCCGTTCATGGTGCTGTCGGTGTGGGCGGCGCTGCAGCGGCTCGATCCGCAGATCGAGAACGCGGCGATGTCCCTCGGCGCGGGCCCGATCACGACCATCCGCCGCATCATCATGCCGCAGATCATGCCGGGCGTGCTGTCGGGTGCGATCATCGTGTTCTCGCTCTCGGCCAGTGCGTTCGCGACGCCGGCGATCATCGGCGGCCGCCGGCTCAAGGTCGCGGCGACGCTGGCCTATGACGAGTTTCTCAACACGTTGAACTGGCCGCTCGGTGCTGCGGTCGCAACGCTCCTGCTGGTCGCGCTGGTCTTGATCGTCGTCGGGAGCAACGCACTGATCGAGCGGCGTTACGCGGAGGTGTTCCGATGAGACGGAACGGTCCGCTCGCGCTGGTCTTCCATACTTTCTTCGTCATCGTGATGGTGGCGCCGATCCTGGTAGTCTGCCTCGTCGCCTTCACGCCCGAGGGATTCCTCTCGCTGCCGACCAACGGCTTCTCGTTGCGCTGGTTCAGGGCGATCGCGAACTACCCCGAATTCATCCATGCCTTCTGGGTCAGCCTTGGCCTCGGCGCCCTCTCGTCCTTCGTGGCGCTGCTGTTTGCCGTGCCGGCGGCGCTGGCGATCGCGCGCTATCGCTTCCGTGGCCGCGATGCGCTCGCCGCGCTGTTCCTGTCTCCGCTGATGATCCCGCATGTCGTGCTCGGCATCGCCTTCCTGCGCTTCTTCACCTCGGCCGGCCTCGGCGGCAGTTTCGCCGCGCTGATCATCGCGCACGTCATCATCGTGTTTCCGTTCGCGTTGCGGCTGACGCTGGCGGCGGCGACCGGCATGGACCGCACGATCGAGATCGCGGCGGTCTCGCTTGGCGCCGGGGGCTGGACGCTGTTTCGCCGCGTGACCTTGCCGCTAATCCTGCCCGGCGTCATCAGCGGTTGGGCGCTCGCCTTCATCCAGTCCTTCGACGATCTCACCATGACCGTCTTCCTCGCCGCACCCGGCACCGAAACGTTGCCGGTGCGCATGTTCCTTTATATCCAGGACAACATCGATCCGCTGGTGACGTCGGTCTCGGCTTGCGTGATCGCTGTGACCATGACCGCCCTCATTCTGCTCGATCGCTTCTACGGGCTCGACCGTGTGCTCGCCGGCAAGAGTGGCGACGCCGGACGATAGGAGAAACCATGCGAACGGATTATGACGTCGCCGTCGTCGGCGGCGGGTTGCTCGGCTCCGCCATTGCCTGGGGCCTTGGCCGGCTTGGCAAGAAAGTGGCCGTGCTTGACGAAGGCGACATCACCAAACGCGCCTCGCGCGCGAATTTCGCGCTGGTCTGGGTGCAGAGCAAGGGCCTCGGGATGCCGGCCTATACGGTCTGGACCGTGCAGGCGTCGCAGGCGTGGAGCAAGCTTGCTTCCGAGCTGAAGCTGCAGACTGGACTCGATGTCGCGCTCCAGCAGAACGGCGGCTTCCATCTCACGCTCGGCGAGGACGAATTCGGCCAGCGCACCGACCTGGTCAAGCGCATGCACAACCAGACCGGTGCTGCCGACTACAAGATGGAGATGCTCTCCGCATCCGAGGTGAAGAAGTCGCTGCCGCTGATCGGGCCGGAAGTTTCCGGCGGCAGCTATTGTCCGCTCGACGGCCACGTCAATTCGCTGCGGACATTTCGCGCGTTCCATACCGGCTTCAGGGACTTCGGCATCGACTATTTTCCGGAGCGGCCGGTCTCTGCGATCAGCAAGAACGGTGGCGAGTTCAGCCTGACGACGCCGAAGGGCGAGCTGCGCGCCGCAAAGGTCGTGCTCGCAGCCGGCAATGCCAATCAGACGCTCGCGCCGATGGTCGGCCTCTACGCGCCGATGGGTCCCACGCGCGGCCAGGTCGTCGTGACCGAGCGTACCATGCCGTTCCTCCCGCATCCCCTGACCACGATCCGCCAGACCGACGAGGGCACGGTGATGATCGGCGACAGCAAGGAGGACGAGCTCGACGATCGCGCGCTGAAGCATTCGATCAGCGCGGTGATGACCGATCGCGCGCAGCGCATGTTCCCGCATCTTTCGCGGCTCAATGTGGTCAGGAGCTGGGCCGGCATCCGCGTCATGCCGCAGGACGGCTTTCCGATCTACGACCAATCGGAGACCCATCCGGGTGCCTTCGTCGCTTGCTGCCATTCCGGCGTGACGCTCGCCTCCAACCACGCCTTCGAGATCGCGCGCATGGTGGCGCAGGGCGCGCTCGAGCCGGAGCTGGTCGGCGCGTTCTCCGCGAGCCGCTTTGGCGGCGCGGGCGCCGCGAACAGTAGCGGCTATTAGAGATATCAAGGAGCCCAGAGGCATCCCATGTTCAAGCGATCCGAACAGGACAAACGTCCGCAGGTGCAGATCTTCGTCGACGGCGTCGCCGTCGCGGCGCGGCAGGGCGACACTGTCTCCGCCGCACTGCTCGCTTCCGGCGTTGACGCACGTCGCGCGACGGCGGTGAGCGGTGTGCCGCGTCTGCCCTATTGCATGATGGGCGTGTGCTTCGACTGCCTCGTCACCATCGACGGCATCGGCAACCGCCAAGGCTGCCTTGTGCCTGTGGCCGAGGGCATGCAAATCGAAATTCAGAAGGGCAAGCGGGAGATCGGACGATGACTGTGGCTCCCAAGCGCGAGGACTATGACGTCGTGGTGATCGGCGCCGGGCCCGCGGGCCTCGCGGCTGCGGCGACCGCCGCTGAAGCTGGCCTTTCGACGCTGCTGCTCGACGAGAATATCGGCCCGGGCGGTCAGGTGTTTCGCGCCATCTCCTCGACGCCGGTGACCGATCGCAACCAACTCGGCGCCGATTATTGGGGCGGTGCCGACCTCGTGCAGGCGCTGCGCGCGAGCAACGCGGAGGTCATTCATCGCGCCACGGTCTGGAGCCTCGACCGCAATCTCGATATCGCCGTCTCGATCGGCGGCGCATCCGCCTTCGTCAAGGCGAAGCGCGTGATCCTCGCGACCGGCGCGCTGGAACGGCCGTTCCCGATTCCCGGCTGGACGCTGCCGGGCGTGATGACCGCGGGTGCCGCGCAGACCATGCTGAAATCATCGGCGCTGGTGCCGGATGGGCGCACAGTCATCGCGGGGCAGGGGCCCCTGCTGTGGTTGCTCGCCGCGCAGATCCTGCGCCTTGGCGGTCGCATCGACCGTATCCTCGATACGACCGAACGTGGCAATTATTTCGCCGCCCTGCCGCACGCCTTTGCCTTCCTGACGTCGCCTTATTTCGCCAAGGGCCTGTCGATGATGCGCGAAGTGAAGGCGAAGGTGCAGGTCGTCTCCGGCGTCACCGAGCTTGCTGCGGCCGGTGATGGTCAACTCGCGAGTGTGAGTTATGTCACCGGCGGCAAGCGTGAGACCATTCCCGCAGAGCTTCTTTTGCTGCATCAGGGCGTCGTGCCAAACGTCAATCTGGCGATGTCCGCTGACGTCGAACATCGCTGGGACGATCTGCAGCTGTGCTGGTCGCCGGTGCTCGATACGAACGGCAACTCGTCGGTCGCCGGCATTGCGATTGCCGGTGATGGTGCCGGCATCGGCGGTGCGAACGCAGCAGTGGTTCGTGGACGCATCGCGGCGCGTGCAGCGGTCGAAGCGTTGGCACCCGCGGCTGCTGCGAAGCTGCCGTCGATGGCAGCTTTGCGCGCCGATCTCGCCAAGGCCGAGCGCGGCCGCGTGTTCCTCGACACGCTGTTCCGTCCCGCGCCGCAGTTCCGTATTCCCTCCGGTGACACCATCGTGTGCCGCTGCGAGGAGGTTACGGCAAAGGACGTGCTCGATTCCGTCGCGATCGGCGCAACCGGGCCGAACCAGCTCAAGGCCTATCGCCGCACCGGCATGGGCCCGTGCCAGGGCCGGCTCTGCGGCCTCACCGTCACGGAGCTGATGGCGCAAGCGCGCGGCAAGAGCCCGCAGGAGATCGGCTATTACCGCCTGCGTGCGCCCGTGAAGCCGATCACGCTTGCCGAGCTCGCTGCCGTTCCGAAGAGCGAGGCCGACGTCAAGGCAGTGGTGCGCGGATGAGCCGAAACGTGGATGCGATCGTCGTCGGCGGCGGCATCCACGGATGCTCGACGGCGCTGCATCTGTGCCTCGCCGGCCTGAAGCCGGTGCTGATCGAGAAGGACTATGCCGGCCGCCATGCGTCCGGCGTCAACGCCGGCGGTGTCCGGCAGCTCGCCCGGCATATCCCTGAAATCCCGCTCTCGATCCGCTCGATGGGAATCTGGGAGAAGATCAAGGATCTTCTCGACGACGATTGCAGCTTCGAGAGTCACGGCCAGGTGCTGGTCGCCGAGAACGAGGAGGAGCTCGCGGTCTGCCGCGCGCGCGTGGCCGAACTCAATGCGCTCGGCTTCACCCATGAAGAGCTGATCGACGCGACCGAACTGCGACGGCTGGTGCCGGCGGTTGCCGAGTCCTGTCCCGGGGGCGTGGTCTCGCGCCGCGACGGCGCCGCCAATCCGGCGCAGGCGACGACGGCGTTCCGGCGCAAGGCCGAACAGCTCGGCGCGACCGTGCGCGAGGGCGTGGCGGCCAGCAACATCCGATACAGCGACGGCCTCTGGTACGTCGATGTCGGCACCGAGACCTTTGCGGCGCCGGTGCTCGTCAACGCCGCCGGCGCCTGGGCCGGCAGGATCGCGGCCGCACTCGGCGAGCCGGTGCCGGTCGAGACCGTCGCGCCGATGCTGATGATCACCTCGCGCGTGCCGCACTTCATCGACCCCGTCGTGATCCTGCGCGGACGCAAACTCTCCTTCAAGCAATTCTCCAACGGCACCGTGCTGATCGGAGGAGGTCATCTCGCAACGCCCTACCAGGATCGCAACGAGACGGTGCTGGACTGGAAGAGCCTTGCGACCAGCGCGCGCACCGTGTTCGAACTGTTCCCGGTGATGCGCAGCGCGACGATCGTCCGCGCATGGGCCGGCATCGAGGCGAAGATGAAGGACGATATTCCCGTGTTCGGGCCGAGCAGCCGTCACAAAGGGCTTTATCATCAGTTCGGGTTCTCGCTGCACGGCTTCCAGCTCGGCCCCGGCGCCGGCGCCGTGATGGCGGAACTGATCGTCAATGGCGGCAGCCAGACCCGCATCAGCGATCTCGGCATCGACCGCTTCCATCCCACGACGCTCGGTGTATGAGGCCAATTTGTCGGATCAATTTCACAACGGGCTCGCTCTAACCTCTCCCGCTTGCGGGGGAGGTCGGCGCGTAGCGCCGGGTGGGAGCTCTCTCCACACTGGGAGCGTTCGTTGTGGAGACACCCCCACCCCAGCCCTCCCCCGCAAGCGGGAGAGGGAGCGCACCGCCTTCGCGACCTCGACCTAATCTCGTCACGCTCTAACAAGAGGACCTCATGAGCATCACCCGCAGCATCCGCACGCCCATCATGCACCGCGCCGTCGAGGCCAATGGCTTCGTTTTCCTCGGCGGCACCATCGCCGACGACACCTCGGTCTCGATGGGCGATCAGACCCGCAACATCCTCGGCAAGATCGCCGGCTATCTGAAGGAAGCCGGCACCGACAAGAGCCGAATCGTCAGCGCCTCGATCTTCGTGACCGATCTCTCCAAGAAGAAGGAGATGGACGCGGCCTGGACCGAGTTCTTCGGCGATAATCTGCCGACCCGCGCCACTGTCGGCGTCGCCGATCTCGGCGGCAGCGCGCTGATCGAGGTGGTGGTGACCGCGCTCAAGGGCTGAGCGCGCAGGGCGGAAAAAGGACGGTAGCGCCGAACGCGCTGCCGTTCCTCGGCCGCCTTGATCTCGCCCTCCAATCGAATTACTTAGAGAGAACTTCAACCAGGAACTTCGCACCCATGGATTTCACCCCGACCGCAACGCCCATCCGCCTTGCTCACGGGGAATTCCATGCCTGCTTCAGTCATCCTGTCGAACCTCTCGCTGTCCACGCCTGACGGCCGTTCTCTTCTCTCCAGCATCGATCTGACATTCGCCGCTGAGCGAACCGGTCTCGTCGGCCGCAACGGCGTCGGGAAGACGACGCTGCTTGCGTCGATCTCGGGGGAGCATCTTCCGCAGTCCGGACGCGTTCTGGTCAACGGCAGTATCGGCCTGCTGCGCCAGGACGTGCAATTGCCCGCGGGCGCGTCCGTGGCCGATCTGTTCGGTGTGCGGCCGGCACTCGAACTGCTGCGCCGCGCCGAGCGCGGCGACGCCTCGGCCGACGACATCGCCTCGATCGATTGGACGCTCGAGGGACGATTGGAAACGGCCCTCGCGCACCTCGGATTCGATCCGTCTCCCGATACGGAACTCTCGTGTCTGTCCGGCGGCCAGATCACGCGGGTTCGTCTCGCCGCGCTGGTCTTTGCCGGTCCCGACTTTCTGCTGCTGGACGAGCCCACAAACAATCTGGACCACGACGGCCGCAAGGCCGTGATCGATCTCCTTGCGGCCTGGCGCGGTGGCGCAATCGTCGTCAGCCACGATCGGAACCTGCTCGACGCGATGGATGCGATCGTCGAGCTGACATCGCTTGGAGCCACGCGATACGGCGGCAATTGGAGCAGGTTTCGCGAACAGAGGGCCGTCGAACTCGCCGCCGTGAGGCACGACCTCGCGCATGCCGAGCGGCGCCTGTCCGAGATCGACGGGAAAGCGCAGCAAGCCGTGGAGAAGAAAGCGCGCAAGGACAGCGGCGGTCGGAAGAAGCGTGCCAAGGGGGACATGCCGCGCATCCTGGCCGGGGCGCGCAAGGATCGCAGCGAGGATAGCGGCGGCAGGAACGCACAGGTCGCCGAGCGGCAGCGTGCGGAGGCGCTTCATGCCGTCGACGTGGCGCGCCGGCGCGTCGAAATTCTGCAGCCGCTCTCGGTCAAGCTGCCCGCGACCGGCTTGCCGGCGGGCAGGGAGGTGCTTTGGCTCGACGGCGTCAGCGTCGGCTATCGGCCGGAGCAACCAGTCCTGCGCGATCTCTCATTCGCTGTCGTCGGGCCCGAGCGCATCGCGCTGGTCGGGCCCAATGGCTCCGGCAAGACGACGCTGCTGAAACTAATCGCGGGCGAACTGCCTCCGCTGTCGGGCACCGTGCGGGTGAGGACGAATTTCGCGCTGTTCGACCAGATGGTCGGCCTGCTTGATCCCGCGCTCACCATTCTGGGCAATTTCCAGTTGCTCAATCCGCAGGCGGGTGCGAACGAGTGCCATGCCGCGCTGGCGCGGTTCATGTTTCGCGCCGATGCGGCCTTGCAAATCGCGGGCAGCCTGAGTGGTGGGCAGATGTTTCGCGCGGGCCTGGCCTGCGTGTTGGGTGGAGCGTCGCCGCCTTCGCTGCTGATCCTGGACGAGCCGACCAATCATCTCGATATCGAGTCCATCGAAGCGGTCGAGGCAGGCTTGCGGGCCTATGACGGCGCGCTTCTCGTCGTCAGTCATGACGAAACGTTCCTGCAGGCGATCGGGATGACGCGGCGGATCGATCTTGCAGCTGAGGTGCGGCACACCGATGGCGGGGTCGCCTGATCCCGCCCGGCGGTCCTGATGGCAGTGATTTTCAAAAACCCGACGCCCTGCCCCCAGCGCGTCGGGTGGAAAAAATGAGTATCAATCCGTGATCCCAACGCAACCATTTTGACTCGTTCCCCAGCAATTGGCCATTCCGGGAAACTACCGCATCGGAATCGCGTTGAGCCGGCTCGCCTGCAACCTATGATGCTGCACTCCCGCCCGGTTCCAGCGCTTCGCCCATCTCCAGCGGATGCGCCATGGTCTCGTGCAGCGCATTGCGATCGAGCTCGCCTTCGGAGATGCTGATGACGACGCAGGCAACGCCGTTGCCGATCAGATTGGTCAGCGCCCGGCATTCGCTCATGAACTTGTCGATGCCGACCAGGATCGCGATCGACTGAATCGGGATGTCGGGTACGATCGACAGCGTCGCGGCGAGCGTGATGAAGCCCGCGCCGGTCACGCCCGAGGCGCCCTTCGAGGTGATCATGGCGATGCCCAAAATGCCGAGCTCCTGCCAGATCGTCAGATGGGTGTTGGTCGCCTGCGCCAGGAACAGCGTCGCGAGCGTCATGTAGATGTTGGTGCCGTCGAGGTTGAAGCTGTAGCCGGTCGGGATGACCAGGCCGACCACGGAGCGCGAGGCGCCGAGATGCTCCATCTTCTGGATCATCTGCGGCAGAACCGTCTCCGAGGACGACGTGCCGAGCACGATCAGCAGCTCGTCCTTGATATAGGCGATGAAGCGCAGGATCGAGAAGCCGGCGAGCCGCGCGATCCCACCCAGCACCACGACGACGAACAGGATGCTGGTGAGATAGAACGTGCCGATCAGGGCGGCGAGGTTGAGCAGCGAGCCGAGGCCGTAGGCGCCGACGGTGAACGCCATCGCGCCGAAGGCGCCGATCGGCGCGACGCGCACGATGATGCGGATGATGCCGAAGAACATCTTCGCCGCCTTGTCGATCGCATCCGCGATGGGCTCGCCGGCCTTGCCGAGAAAGGCGATGGCGAAGCCGGACAGGATCGAGACCAGCAGCACCTGCAACAGGTCGCCGCGCGCGATCGCGCCGACATAGCTGTCGGGAATGATTGCCATCAGGTGGGCGACGATGCCGTCTTCGTGGGCCTTGGTGACGTATGACGCCACCGATTTCGGATCGATTGTGGCGGGATCGATGTTGAAGCCGTGCCCGGGCTGCAGCACCTCGCCGACCAGCAGGCCGATGGCGAGCGCGACGGTCGAGACAGTCTCGAAATAGATCAGCGACTTCAGCCCGACCCGGCCGACGCGCTTGAGGTCGCCCATCGAGGAGATGCCGTGCACCACGGTGCAGAAGATCACCGGCGCGATCATCATCTTGATCAGCGCGATGAAGCCGTCGCCGAGCGGCTTCAGGGCCTTGCCGAGATCGGGATAGACATGGCCGATCATCACGCCGAGCGCGATTGCGATCAGCACCTGGACGTAGAGGATCTTGTACCAGGGCTGGTGCCGGGGATGGATGGCTGGCTGGATCGCGACTTGTGTCATAGAATGGCCCCGGAACGCATTGATTTTGCGTGATTTCGAACTTGCATGCTTTGCATCATGTGATGGTCGCCGCAGAAGCGACAATCACATTTTTGTCTGTTCGCACGAAGATTGGCCGCCGCACCGCAGCTGGGGGGACCATGTCGACTGCAACGCGCCGATGTGATGGAACAAAGGGCGCCGCTCGTCGATGATGATTCACCCAGGAGAAACCCATGCCGCAAACCGATCGCTCGACCTCCTTTCACGCGCGCCTCGTCGGCCAATACGCCCTGGTGACCGGCGCCTCGCAAGGCATCGGCCGCGCCGTCGCCGTCAGGCTGGCTCAGGAGGGTGCGACGGTCGCCATCAATTATTTCCAGAACGACGACCGGGCGGAGGAGACGCTCGCGCTGGCGCGGGCGGCTTCGCGCGATCGCGGCCACGGCGAGGCCGATCATTTCATCGTCAAGGCCGATGTCGGCAACGAGCATGAGATTGCCGCGATGTTCGAGGCGATCCTTTCGCGCTGGAAACGTCTCGATTGCCTGGTCAACAACGCCGGCTTCCAGAAGGAATCGCCGAGCGAGGCGCTCGACGTCGAAACCTATCGCAACATCATCGACGTCAATCTCACCGGCGCCGTGCTCTGCGCGCAGAAGGCGCTCGCGCATTTCGTGGCGCGCGGGGGAGGGGGCTCGATCATCAACTGCTCCAGCGTCCACCAGATCATCCCGAAGCCCGGCTATCTCGCTTATTCGATCAGCAAGGGCGGCATGGCCAATCTGACGCGCACGCTGGCGCTCGAATTCGCCGGCCGCGGCATCCGCGTCAATGCGGTTGGTCCTGGCGCGATCGACACGCCGATCAACGAGGCCTGGCGGGACGATCCCAAGAAGCGCGGCGAGGTCACCAGCCATATTCCGCTGGGCCGCGTCGGCACCCCCGAAGAGATCGCCGCCGTGTTCGCCTTCCTCGCTTCCGATGATGCGAGCTACATCACGGGGCAGACCCTCTATGCTTGCGGAGGCCTGACGCTGTTTCCCGAATTCCGCGAGAACTGGGCGAGCTAGACACGTGAGCCCACGGACGAAATCACGAACTCATTGACCGCTTCAGAAATCTCCTGCGAGCAGGTCGTAGGAGCCCCTGCTGCCGCGGACATACTTCCTGGCCGCAGTGGCACATATCAAGTCGCGATTGCAATCGAACGCGTTCAGGAATTCCGATTCGGTCGCGTGCGCGCCCGGTTGAATCCGCTTCAACGCGCCTTCGTCGATGAAGAACGTGGCTTCGATGGCGCTGTCGTGCCCCCAGAATCGCACGGCTCGCCGTGTCCGGTCGTATGAGCGGCTGTGATTTGGAAAATCGATCATGGTTCGGGCCGATCGGGTTGAGGGTGCCTTGCGCCTCTTTCAAATGCTACTTTGACTCAAATGATGTTCTGACGACAGGGTTACAACCCGGTGCGGTTCCGATCGCGACGAATAGTTCGTCGCAAGCCTCGCTATTCGGCGAAAGGTGACTATCTATCTCTCATCACCGCCCGCCCCTCGGCCGTTATCGGTGACTGAGAGCATTTGCGCTCCCGCCGCGACCAAGAGGCGGCATGTTCAAATTCCTGCAGTATCGCGCAACAGCAGCTGCGTACGGCGTACTGGCAGAGAACTCGGCAGGCGAGGCCGATACCAGCAAATTCGAGAAACTGCAGGACAGCCTTGCATGGCGCGCGGACAACGAGCAGGTCCTCGCGGACCAATACGTGGATGCGGTCAGCGCCGGCGAGACGGAACGACTGCGCGGCGCAGCTCTCGCGAGCGAGGAAGAGCGTGTCTTGCGGTGTCTCGGCGCGGCCGTCATCATGCAATGGAACTCTCTGCCAATGACGCTTCAGCGGGAGATCTTCGACACCGCCGGATCGGTTGGAACATTGTTGGACACAGCGGCGCTCCGTGGGCAGATCGCCCGATTTCTTCACAAGCATAGGCACGACTCCGATCCCAACAAGATCTGACGCTCGTCTGGAAACTTCGGGATGTAATTCGGCAACAGTCAAAAAAAACCGAGCTTCCAGCCTAGGACGTCCAGGCGAACTCGACCGTACGGTTGATGCTCGCCTCCTTCTTTTGCCCCACGCTCTCGACGGTTGGGACCGACCCGGCCTCTAGACGTGAGAGCGAAAATGCCTCCTGCGATCATCAAGTCGATATTCCGTTTGATCCAGTTCGTCGCTGGCGGCGCGCTTGTTCATTGCGCCGGGTTCGCCGGT
Organism: Bradyrhizobium sp. MOS003; assembly: GCF_003020125.1. Taxonomy (GTDB): domain Bacteria; phylum Pseudomonadota; class Alphaproteobacteria; order Rhizobiales; family Xanthobacteraceae; genus Bradyrhizobium. Next base: position 1,308,926 of record NZ_PYFW01000001.1, read on the forward strand.
CTCGTCCTGATATTGGGCGTGTCTGGGCTGGGCATCTCTCCGGTAGCCGCACAGACCTGCTATTCCAATGGGAGTGGATTCCTGGGCAGCTGTGACGCCGCAACGTTGGGGCCGGGCCAAATGACCGCAATCGGCAATGGCGCTGCCGCGTTTGGAGCCGGTGCGACTGCCCTTGGCGATAATGCGGGCGCAAGCAACCAGGCGGCGACGGCGATTGGCGCTGACGCTTCTGCGACCGCCTCCAGCACATCAGTCGGCAGAAGTGCCGGCGCAACCTCCATCGGTGCTGGACAGGGCGTGACGAGCATCGGCGCATACGCCAACCACACCCAAAGTGATTTCGCAGATTGGAGCACTGCAATTGGTGCCGGTGTTAACGGCACCGCCGCTACGTCGTCCGGAAAGTACAGCGTTGCGATCGGCGGGGGCGATGGCGTAGCCGGCCAGACCGGAGCAAGTTCCAGTGGCGATAGATCGGTCGCGATCGGCGTGAGCAGCGCCGCGTCGGGGGTATCTGCCACCGCGATTGGAAGCGGTGCGAGTGCCAGCACAACAAATGCCGTCGCCCTGGGAAACGCGGTGACGGCAAGCGGCAGCAATTCCTTCGCGGCTGGCAACAACTCCCACGCCACCGGGGCGAGCGCCGTCGCGATCGGCGATGGCGCAACCGCCGGCGGGGGCGCCAATGCCATCGCCATCGGGACCAACGCTACCGCGAGCTTCACGAACTCCGCCGCGATCGGCTCCGGCGCGACGGCGACGGCTGCAAACCAGGTCGCGATCGGCACGGCAAGCAACACCTATCGCATGGCCGGTGTTGCCTCGGCCGCAAGCCTTGCGGCGCAGAGTGGACCAGTGTCCTTCGTCACCACCGATGCTGCCGGCAATCTCGCGACGTCGAACTTCAATCCGGCGAGTATCACCTCTTTGCAATCGCAGGTGACCTCGCTGCAATCGCAGGTCATGGACAACCGGCTCGAGGCGCGTAGCGGCACGGCGGTGGCCCTCGCCGCCGGCTCGATGCCGGCGCTGCAGGCCGGCCGCAAATTCGCGCTGTCGGCGGGTTACGGAAATTTCGAGGGTGCCAACGCATTCGCGCTCGGCGCGACCGCGCTGCTGTATGACGGCAAGAGCTACGCCGTCATCGCCAATGCCGGCGGCGGCATCGGGCTGGAGCGCAACGTTGCAGGCGGCCGCGGCGCTGTCTCGATCCAGTGGTAGGAAGAACGCGTTTGCAATGACGCTTCGTTGGGTAAGCGCAGGCCTTGGGCTATTGGTTCTCGGGCTCCTGATTTTGGGTGCGGTGACGACGTCTGCGCAGCAGGCCTCGCCGCAGCCGCAGCCACACCCGGCCACGCAGCCGCAAGCCGCAGCAAAGCCGGCCAATATCGACCGCAACGGCGTGCTGATGCTGATCCGGTCGACGCTGCTCGCGCTCGATCACGCCAACAAGACCGGGAACTATACCGTGTTGCGCGATCTCGGCGCGCCCGGATTTCAGGTCAACACCGCAGCGAGGCTAGCGGAGATTTTTGTCAAGCAGCGCGGCGACAAGCTCGACCTCTCTGGCGTCGCCGTCATCGATCCACAATTGTCACTGCTGCCGCAGATCGAGGCGAACGGCCTGTTGCACATGGCAGGATTTTTTCCATCCGTGCCCTCGCAGGTGAATTTCGAGCTGTTGTTTGCACCGGTCGAAGGACAATGGCGCCTGTTCGGCGTGTCTCTGTCGGTCGGTCAGTCCGCGCCGGTCGCGCCGCCTGCGCCTGAAGCGCCGGCGGTCAATGCCGTGGTCTCGCAGAAGCAGGTGACGACGAAACCCGGCGTGACTTCGAAACAGTCTGCTCCGTCAGCGACGCACTGATCGGCGAATGGAACTGCTTCGGCGGCCGTCTTCCTGGTCGCCCCGAACGGGCGCATGGTCTTCAACAATGCGCCGGGCGGGCCATGCTGGACGAGGCCTCGTTGCTGACCGAGCGAAACGGCAATTTGGCTGCAGTCGCGTCCGAGGCGCAGCGGACACTCCGCGACGCGCTCGCGGCTGCCGAGAACGGCAGCGCGACGGTCGGGGGTGGTGGTCCGATTTCGCTCTCGGCCGCGCTGCCCGGCGGGCGTGATCTGGCAAATTTCGCGACGCGAACTACATCATGCGCCATGACCAATGCTCCGCCGCCAAACCATCCGCTCCGGGATTTCGTCGATCGTCACGAAAAACTGTTCGTGCTGACCGGCGCCGGCTGCAGCACCAATTCGGGCATTCCCGATTATCGCGACAGCAACGGCAACTGGAAGCGGACCCAGCCGGTCAACTTCCAGGCCTTCATGTCGGAGGCGCATACGCGCCAGCGCTATTGGGCGCGCAGCCTGATCGGCTGGCGGCGGTTCGGCCAAGCTCGCCCAAACGATGCGCATCATGCGCTGGCTAAGCTCGAGGCGAACGGGCGGTGCGGGATGCTGCTGACCCAGAACGTCGACCGGCTGCATCAATCCGCCGGCCACCGCCAGGTGATCGACCTGCACGGCCGTCTCGACCTGGTTCGCTGCATGGGCTGCGGCGGCAAGATGCCGCGCGATGAATTTCAGCAGGCGCTCGGTCGCGCGAATGCGGAATGGCTGACGCTCGATGCGGCCGATGCACCCGACGGCGACGCTGATCTGGAGCACGAGGATTTTTCGTCCTTCCAGGTGCCTGCTTGCGAAGCCTGCGGCGGCATCCTCAAGCCCGATGTCGTGTTCTTCGGCGAGAACGTCCCCCGCGACATCGTCGCCACCGCGCAGGATCATCTGGCGCAGGCCGATGCCATGCTCGTCGTCGGCTCCTCGCTGATGGTCTATTCCGGATTCCGTTTCGTACAGGCTGCCGCGCAGCGCAATATCCCGATTGCGGCCGTCAATCTCGGACGCACCCGCGCCGACGATCTCCTCACGCTCAAGGTCGAGGAGCGCTGCGAGGCGGCGCTTGCATTCCTGCTCTGATCGCTGGGCTCGCGAACACGCCTTGCCTATTGCATGGGTGCCAAGCAGAATGGCTTGGCGCGGCATTCCCAGTCATCCATGGCATGGAAATTGCTGCGTTTTCGACGACAGTTTCGACGATCAGCCGGAGAATTTGGAATGCTTGAGGGAGCCGAGGTGCGGCTTGCCGTCGATATCGGTGGCACGTTTACCGACATCGTGCTGGACGTGGGTTTGGATCGCAAGACGCGCAAGCTGCTGACGACGCCGCAGCGTCCCGAGCAGGCGGTGCTGGATGGAATGCGTCTCATTCTCGCCGACGCGCGTGCCCATATCAGCGACATCGACGTCTTCATTCACGGCACCACGCTCGCGACCAACGCCATCATCGAGCGCCGTGGCGCCAAGACGGCGCTGATTGCGACCGAAGGCTTTCGCGACGTGCTCGATATCGGCACCGAGAGCCGCTACGACCAGTATGATCTCACCATCGACAAGCCGAGGCCGCTGGCGCCGCGCAGTCTGCGTTTCACCGTGCCCGAGCGCGTCGACGCCCATGGCGCCGTCCGTCTCCCGCTCGACGAAGCCTCGGTGCGCGCACTCGCGCCGAGATTGCGTGAGCTGGGCGTCGAGAGCGTCGCGATCGCCTTCCTGCACTCCTATGCCAATCCCGAGCACGAGCGACGCGCAGCCGCGATCCTGGCCGAGGAGATGCCTGATATCTCCGTGACCGTGTCCTCGGCCGTTTGCCCGGAGATTCGCGAGTATGAGCGCACATCGACTGCGGTCGCGAACGCCTATGTGCAACCCTTGATCGACGGCTATCTCGCCCGCATGGCTGATGCCTTGCAGGTCGAGCAGTTCCGCGGCGCGATCTATCTCGTCACGTCAGGTGGCGGCGTCACCTCGATCGAGACGGCGCGGCGCTTCCCGGTGCGCCTCGTCGAGTCCGGGCCTGCCGGCGGCGCGATCTTCGCGGCGCAGATCGCGGCACGGCTCGGCGAGAGCAAGGTGCTGTCCTTCGACATGGGCGGCACCACGGCCAAGATCTGCCTGATCGAAAAATACCAGCCCGAGACCTCGCGCGTGTTCGAGGTCGATCGCGCCGCGCGCTTTCTCAAGGGCTCCGGCCTGCCGGTGCGCATTCCCGTGATCGAGATGGTCGAGATCGGCGCCGGCGGCGGCTCGATCGCCCATGTCGACGCGATGAAGCGCGTTACCGTCGGCCCCGAGAGCGCCTCCTCGGAGCCGGGACCAGCCTGCTACGGCCGTGGCGGCCTGCGTCCGGCGGTGACCGATGCGGACGTCGCGCTCGGCATGATCGATCCCGACGCATTTGCCGGTGGCACGATCAAGCTTGATCCGGAGCTTTCGAAAAAGGCTCTGCTGAGCAGCGTGGGCGAGCCGCTCGGCCTGTCGGCGGAGACTGCGGCCTATGCGGTGCACGAGGTCGTCTGCGAGAACATGGCGAGTGCGGCGCGCGTCCATGCGGTCGAGCGCGGCGAGATCGTCGGCCAGCACACCTTGATCGCCTTCGGCGGTGCCGCGCCCCTGCATGCGGCGCGGGTTGCCGAGAAGATCGGCGTCTCCCGGGTGATCGTGCCGTCGAATGCCGGTGTCGGCTCGGCCGTTGGATTCCTGGCAGCTCCCATCGCCTACGAACTGGTGCGCAGCCGCCACGTCCGGCTCGATGATTTCGACACCGAGGCGGTGTCGGATCTCCTGCAGGAGATGGTGACCGAGGCGCGCGCATTGGTCGAGCCGGGCGCCGCCGGTGCGCCGGTGCGCGAACGTCGCTCCGCCTTCATGCGCTATGTCGGCCAGGGCCATGAGATTTCGGTCGAGCTGCCGAACCGCCGGCTGACGACGGCCGATCTCGCCGGTCTGCGCCAGAAATTCGAGGCGGATTACTCCGCGATGTTCGAGCGGTCGATCCCGGGCGCGGCGATCGAGGTGCTGAGCTGGTCGGTGCTTGCGACCACCGATGCCCGCAATCCATCCGCCGTCGCCGCCGTCGCGCGGAAGCCCGCCGGCAAGGCGAGCGGCAGCCGCAAGTTCTTCGACGGCCGGGCAGGCGAGGTGATCGAGATCCCGCTCTATCGCCGCGAGGACATGGCGCCGGGCGCGACCATTGCCGGCCCCGCCGTGATCGCGGAGGACGAGACCTCCACCTTCGTCTCCAACAGTTTCGACGCCCATATCGACGGTGCCGGCAGCATCGTCATGGAACGAAAGGCAGCCTGATCATGAGCAAGTCAAACGGCGCGAGCCTGATCGATCTCCAGATCATGTGGCACCGGCTGATCGCCGTGGTCGAGGAGCAGGCGCAGGTGCTGCTCCGCACCGCCTTCAGCCCGATCGTGCGCGAATGCGGCGATCTCTCGGCCGGCGTGTTCGACCTCAAGGGGCGGATGCTGGCGCAGGCCGTGACCGGCACGCCCGGTCACGTCAATTCGATGGCGGAATCGGTCAAGCACTTCATCAACCACTTCCCGATCGAGACGATGAAGGAGGGCGACGCCTACATCACCAACGATCCCTGGATGGGCACCGGCCACCTCAACGACTTCGTGGTCACCACGCCCTGCTTCAAGGACGGCAAGCCGGTCGCGCTGTTCTCCTGCACCAGCCATCTCATGGACATCGGCGGCATCGGCTTCGGTCCTGATGCCACCGACGTGTTCATGGAGGGGCTCTACATCCCGATGCTGAAGCTGATCGACCAGGGCGTCGTCAACGAGACGCTGATGGCGATGATCCGCACCAACACGCGGCTGCCGATCGACACCGAAGGCGACACCTATTCGCTGGCCGGCTGCAACGACGTCGGCTGCGAGCGCCTTGTCGAGATGATGACCGAGTTCGGCATCGATACGCTCGACGAGCTCGGCGACTACATCTGCGACCGCTCGCGCGAGGCGGTGCTCGCCGAGATCGCAAAGCTGCCGAAGGGCAGCTGGCGCAACACCATGGTCGTCGACGGCTACGACGCGCCGGTGACCCTCGCCGCGACGCTGACGATTTCGGACACGGGCATTCATGTCGATTTCGACGGCACGTCAGCTGCCTCGAAGTTCGGCATCAACGTGCCGCTGTCCTACACCATCGCCTACACCGTGTTCGGGCTCGGCTGCGTCGTCGCCTCGCAGATCCCGAACAATGCCGGCTCGCTGTCGCCGTTGACGGTGTCGGCCCCCGCTGGAGCTATCCTCAATGCGCCGAAGCCGGCGCCGGTCGCCTCGCGGCACATCATCGGCCAGATGCTGCCCGACGTGGTGTTCGGCTGCCTGCGCCAGATCATTCCCGAGCGTGTGCCGGCCGAAGGCACATCCTGCCTGTGGAATCTCAATGTGCGCGGCCAGACGCGAAGCGGCGTCGGCGGCAATTACGGATTCTCGATGGCGGTCACCTCCAATGGCGGCACCGGTGCGCGGTTCGCCAAGGACGGCCTGTCGGCGACGGCTTATCCGAGCGGCGTGCGCGGCACGCCGGTGGAGATCGCGGAGACGCAGACGCCTTTGATCTTCTGGCGCAAGGAGCTGCGCCCGGATTCCGGCGGGGCAGGGCGCACCCGCGGCGGCCTCGGCCAGATCATCGAGGTCGGAAGCGGCGTCGATGCGCCGTTCGACATCCTGGCGGCCTTCGACCGCATCGATCATCCGCCGCGCGGCCGCGACGGCGGCAAGAACGGCGAGGCCGGCTATGTCGGCCTGAAGTCCGGCAAGAAGCTGCGCGGCAAGGGTTTCCAGCAGGTGCCGCCGGACGACCGGCTGGTGGTGCTCACGCCCGGCGGCGCCGGCATCGGTGCGCCCGGGACGCGCGATCGCGCGGCGGTCGAGGCCGATGTCGAAAGCGGGCTCGTCTCCGCGGACAATGCGGTTGCAGTTTATGGGTACGCGCGCTGACGCGTCGGTGCGTTTGGTAAATGGAGGGGCTCTATGATCACGCGACGTAACTTCACTGCGGGCGCCGCGACGCTGCTCGCCGCCGGCCACATCTCGACCCGCGCTCGCGCGGCGACGACGAACTGGGACATGTCGACGGTCTGGCCCGACGGCAATTTCCACACCCAAAACGCCTTTGCCTTCGCCGAAGAGGTGAAGAAGCAGACGGGCGGCGCGGTGGCGATCACCGTGAAGGCCGGTGGCCAGCTCGGCTTCAAGGGGCCGGAGCATCTGCGCGCCGTGCGCGACGGCCTGGTGCCGCTTGCGGACGTCCTCAACATCCAGCAGGTCGGCGACGAGCCCTTCATGGGCGTCGAGAGCATCCCGTTCCTCTGCGGCTCCGTGGAGGAGTTGAAGGTGCTGCACAAATACGTGCGGCCCGAATACGAGAAGATCGCCGCGCGCAACAATCAGAAGATCCTCTACATCGTGCCGTGGCCGACGCAGTATCTGCATCTCAAGGCGAAAGTCGCCGACGTCGAGGGCCTGAAGAACATCAAGATCCGCGTGCCCGACAAGAATGCGGTCGACATGCTGAACGCCATCGGCATGGCGGCGGTGATGATCCCCTGGGGCGAAACGATCCCCGCGCTCGCCTCCGGCGCGGTCGCCGGCGTCTCCACCTCGTCGGTGTCGGGCGTCGACGGCAAGTTCTGGGAATTCCTGAAATATGTCTACCCGACCAATCACGTCTGGTCGTCGCAGATGCTCACCGTCAATCTCGATTCCTGGAAGGCACTCCCGGCGGACCAGCAGAAGCTCGTCGCGGACATCGCGGCGAAGATGGAGCCCGGCTTCTGGGCCAACTCGCTCAAGGCCGACGTCGACAGCCTCAACCGTCTCAAGGAAGGCGGCATGGAGGTGGTGCCGGTCTCGGACGCGATGATGACCGACATCCGGGCCAAGACCGCGCCGCAGCTCGACGCCTTCCTCAAGCGCGTGCCGGCAGCCGACAAGCCGGTGCGGTCCTATCTCGCCGAAATGAAGCGGGGCTGAGGGCAGCACCGTGGTGAGCGTTTCGTCCGAAGCATCGCAAAGCCTCAATGCAGCGGCGCCCGCGCCGCTGCGCATCCTGCTCGACGGTATCGACCGGCTCGGCCGGCTCGACGGCTGGATTGGCGGCGGCTGCCTGCTGACGCTGACCCTGCTGATGCTGTGCGAGGTCGCAACGCGCTTCCTCTCGAACTTCCTGCCGTTCTTCCCTCCGACGATCTCGATCGCCTGGGAGTATTCCTCCTACCTGATGGCGGCGTCCTTCACCTTCGGCGCCGCCATGACCTTGCGCGTCGGCGGCCACATCCGTGTCGTGCTGCTGCTCAAGAACGCGCCTGCGCCGCTGCAGCGCGCGCTCGAGATCTTGTCGGCTGCGGCCGGCTTTGCCTTCATGGCGTTCCTGACCTCGGCGATGGCGAAGTTCGCTCTCGGCGCCTATGTGCGCGGCCAGGTCTCGACCTCGAGCGACACGCCGCTGTGGTTTCCGGAAGCCGTCGTCACCTTCGGCATGCTGCTGCTGACGCTGCAATTCCTGGCGCGCGCGATCCAGGCCGTGCTCGGCCTGCCGCTGGAGGACCATCGCATGAAGGCCTCGCCCGTCGAATGACAGCTTTGCTCGCTCCCGGATTCAAGCTCCCATGACCATCGAAGTCGTCGCCCTGTTTGCGATCCTGTTCGCGCTTCTGGCCTGCGGCGTGTGGATCGGCCTGACGCTCGCGCTCACTGCGACGCTGCTGCTCGCCATGTTCCGCTCGATCCCGCTCGACAAGCTGCTGCCGCAATATGCCTGGAACATCCTGACCACGCAGGAGCTGCTGGCGCTGCCGCTGTTCATCCTGATGGGCGAACTACTGTTTCGCACCCGCCTGTCGCGCTCGCTGTTCCAGGGCCTCGCGCCGTGGGCGGGGTTGCTGCCGGGCCGCCTGCTGCATGTCAACGTGATCGGCTGCACCATCTTCGCGGCGATCTCGGGCTCCTCGGCCGCGACAACGCAGGTGATCGGCCGCATGTCGCTCAACGAGCTCCTGCGCCGCGGCTATTCGCGCGACATCGCGATCGGATCGCTCGCCGGCGCCGGCACGCTCGGCTTCCTGATCCCGCCGTCCAACATCATGATCATCTACGGCGTGCTCGGCGACGTTTCCATTCTCAAGCTCTTTACCGCCGGCGTGCTGCCCGGCCTGCTGCTGGCGGCCACCTTCATGGGCTGGGTGATGCTGCACACGACGCTCAAGCCCTCCATGGTGCCGGAGGCTGAGGCAAAGCTCTCGCAGGTGCCGTGGGTCGAGCGTTTCGCGGCGCTGAAGGATCTTGCGCCCGCGCTGTTCCTGATCGCCTGCGTGCTTGGCTCGATGTATGGCGGGCTCGCGACGCCCTCGGAGGCCGCCGCCGTCGGCGTGCTCGGCGCGGGGCTGGTGGCCTGGGCGCAAGGCTCGATGTCGCAGCAGGTGATGCGCGACGTGCTGATCGGCTCGGTCGTGACCTGCTCGATGATCGCACTGATCGTGCTCGGCGCATCGATCCTCGGCAATGCCGCGGCCTTCCTGGGCATTCCGCAAGCGGTCGCGGCCTTCGTCAAGGGCCTCGGCCTGTCGCCCTTCATGCTGATCGTGGTGCTGATCATCTTCTACCTGATCCTCGGCTGTTTCCTCGACGGTTTCTCGATGATCGTGATGACGCTGCCGATCGTGCTGCCGATCGTGAAGGGGGCAGGCTTCGACGAGATCTGGTTCGGCATCTTCCTCGTGCTCGCCGTCGAGATGGCGCAGATCACCCCGCCGGTCGGATTCAACCTATTCGTGATCCAGGGCCTGACCGAGGACGGCCTCGGCTACATCGCGCGCGTCACGATGCCCTATCTGATGATCATGGTCGGCTTCGTGCTGCTGCTGACGCTGTGGCCCGGCATCGTCACGATCCTCCCGCGGGTGCTGTACGGGTAAACCGACCGACGCCTACCATCCGTCGTGGTGCCCGACGGGCAAAACACGCCAGCGCTGGGTCGATAGCCCTGCGTCAAAATATTCGTATTTACAGAAGTTCGGTTTTGCCGTACAAGCTGTGCCATCCCGCCCGCCACAAGGGGCGTTTCGCGATCGTCACGAGACGCGGGCCGGGATGCGGTGGCCGCGACGGCGTCGGCGCGCAATGTGGTTGCAGGGCGGGAAACCGTGAGCAGCGGCAGGCGCGGTACGACACGGCGCTGACAGCGTCTCTGTCCGGTCTCGATGGCGAGCGCACGCCAGCAGTCGGGAACGCGGATGGGGACGTGCGCGGACGGAGAAGTCGTGTGGTCCTGACGCCCGGGGTCTGTGCGTCAAGTCATGTGGTGATGTGCCGCCGACCGGTGCGCACATCTGAAATCCGCAAGGCGACGGGGGCAATAGTGCAACGCTCCCCGGGGAGAGCACGAAGGACACCGTGAGAACCATCGCGCAGGGAAGGCCGGGCGACCGGCAACACCTGTCGTCCACCCCGTGCGCGTTCTTAGCACACGCGGGACTTCGGGTGCCAGCCGGCGCCCGGCCTTCCCTGCGCCCTTGCTTTCGAAGAGGGCGAAGACCACAGCAACGCTCGGGCGAAACAGGCCGCGAGGATGAGCAATCGTGTCATCGCCCAACAGCGGTCTCGTGCCCCGGACGCAGCGCAGCGCGCCGCGTCTTCGCGGCGTGGTGCGCTGCAGAGCCGGAGCCCATGCATCAGCGGATGTTCAGCGAGCTGGGTCCCGGCTCTGCGCAGCAGCGTAAGAACGCTGCAGCGCGTCCGGGACACGAGAGAGGTGGACCAACCCGGCCTACGCCGCCGCCTTCTTGCGCGCGAGCTCGGCCTTGTAGAGTTCGAACTCCTCCGCAACCGCCTTCGCGACCGACGGCCGCTGGCGCAGGCGTTCGTAATAGGCCTTCACGTTCGGCCATTTCGAGAGCTCGATCGGTGGCGTCGCCATGGTCCAGTTGATGACCGTGACGAGATAGGCGTCGGCGACGCTGAAATGGTCGAGCAGGAAGTCGCGCCCCTTCAGGTAATCGTCGAGATAGTCGAGCCGCGAGAGGTTCCTCGCGAGCACGTAGGCCTTGGCTTCTTGAGGCGCCTTGGGATCGAGCACAGGCACGAACAGCCCCTTGTGCAACTCGGTGCCGATGAAGCACAGCCATTGATGCAGCCGGGTGCGATCGATACCCTCGGCGGCGCCGAGCCCCGATTGCGGGAAACGGTCGGCGACGTATTGCAGGATCGCTGCGTTCTCGGTGAGGATCACGCCTTCGTCGGTGCGCAGCGTCGGCACCAGGCCGATCGGATTGACGGAGCGGAAGTCGGAGCCGTCGCTCAGTACCCTCTTGGTCGGCGGGTCGACCTCGAGATAGTTCGCCTCGGCACCGGCTTCGTACAGCGCGACGCGTGTTGCCATCGAACAGGCGAGCGGCGAGAAATAGAGATCCATCTGTAGCCTCCTTGGGCAATTCTTGCGGTTTCGCTCAACCTGGCCAGATTGATTTTTGTACCATCTTGCATAATATGGGACCGGTCAAGGATTAGTTTGCGAAATGGTACAAAAATCGAAGCCGCCAGCTGCTGCCAGTGAACCCGAGCGCCGCGGCGAACCCGAGCGCCGCGGCGAACCTAAGCGTCGCGGACGCCCGCGCGCCTACGAACCTGACATAGCCCTCGGCAAGGCGCTGGATCTGTTCCGTACGCAGGGGTTTGCCGCGACCTCGCTCGATGATCTCAGCGAAGCGACCGGGATGAATCGCCCGAGCCTGTATGGTGCCTTCGGCGACAAGCGCGAGCTCTACATCAAGAGCTATCAGCGCTACCGCGAGGAAGCGCGGGCTTCCATGGCCGCGATCTTTCGCGAGGAAATGCCGGTGCGCCAGCGGCTGGAGCGCATCTTTGCCTCCGCGCTGAACATCTATCTGTCCGGCGAGACCGGCCCGCGCGGCTGCTTCACGGTGGTGACGGCGGCGTCGGAAGCCGTTGGCGATCCCGAAATCCGCGCCATGGTGCTCGACGGTCTCACCGAACTCGACAAGGCCTTTGCGAACTGCTTCCGCCGCGCCAGGGAGAAGGGCGAATTGCCGGAGAGTGCCGATCCAGTGGTGCTGGCGCAGGTCGCATCAGCCACCGTCCACACCATCGCCATCCGCTCGCGTGCCCGCGTGCCGCGCAAGGATCTGGAGGCGATCGTGAAGGGGGCGATTGACGTGATGGTGGTAGCGGGCGCCAAGACCTGAGCTGTCGCGCGATCCCGCGCGTCACTAAGCCGCGCGGATCTGTGCGAGAAAGCGATCCACCTCGTCCCGCAGCCGCTGCGACTGCTTCGACAGCTCGATCGCCGAACCCAGCACTTCCTCGGCCGCTGTGCCCGTCGCGGCGATGCCGGCCGTGACGCCGGAGATGTTCTGCGAGACTTCGCCGGTGCGGGCCGCCGCCTGCTGGACGTTCTGTGCGATCTCCTGCGTCGCCGTGCCCTGCTGGCCGACGGCCGCGGCGATCGCGGCGGAGATCTCATCCACCTGCTGGATCGTCACGCAGATCGACTGAATGCCGTCCACGGCGCCGGATGTCTCGCCCTGCACGGCCGTGACCTGTGCCCCGATCTCCTCGGTCGCCTTCGCCGTCTGCGTCGCCAGAGCCTTGACTTCGGAAGCGACCACGGCAAAGCCGCGGCCGGCTTCGCCCGCGCGCGCCGCTTCAATGGTCGCGTTCAACGCCAGCAGGTTGGTCTGGCCGGCGATGCCGTTGATGAAGGAGACGACGTCGCCGATTTTCTGCGCGGCCTCCGCCAGGCTCTGCACGCGCGCATTCGACTGCCGTCCGTCGCTTGCGGCCTTGCCGACCACCTCGGTCGCGTGGGCAAGGCGCCGGCTGATTTCGGTCATCGAGGAGGACAGCTCTTCCGCCGCCGCCGCGACGGTCTGCACGTTCTCCGAGGCCAGTGTCGAGGCCGACGACACCGCGCGCGTCTGCTGTCGGGATTGCTCGACGATGGCCGACATCGACCGCGCCGTATGCTCCATCTCGACCGCAGCCGAGGACACCGTGGTGACGACGTCGCGGATGCTGGCCTCGAAATTGTCGGCAAGCGCGGCGAAGGCGCGCCGCTTCTCCGCTTCGGACTGCGCCTTGGCTTCCAGCTGCTCGGCCTGGAGCTTGCCGAAGTTGACGGCGTTGTCGCGGAACACCGCGACCGCCTTCACCATCGCCCCGACTTCGTCGTTCGCCTTGCTGGCGGGGATCGTGACGTCGGTCCGGCCGTCTGCGAGTTCGCGCATGACCGACGTGATGGAGAGGATCGGGCGCGAGATGCTGCGGGCGATGAGATAGCCGACGATGGCGGCAAGCACGAGCCCGATCGCGGCGATCGCGATCGAAAGCCACCAGGCGCGGTCGGCCGAGGCTTCGTAATCGGCATTGTCCATCACCAGCTCGACGGCCCCGAGCGGCTTTCCGGAAAAGTCCTTGATCGGTCCGAGCAGCACTGCGACCGGCGTGGTGTCGAGCTTGGCCCGTTTCACGGTGAAGCTGCCTGCGGTCGCGCGCCCGTAGTCGCCCGCGTCGAAGAAGCTCTTGCCCTTCAGCGTGCCGCCGAACAGCTTGAAGCCGGAGCCGTCGGCGAGGTGGAAGGCGACGTCGACATGGCGGTTGGTCTTGAAATCGTCGAGGAAAGACTGGCCGAAGGTCAGGCCGAATTCGACCGAGCCGAGATGCTTGGCCCCTTGCGCGATCGGCACCACGCCGCGGATGCCGAGTCCGGCGACGCCGCCTTCGAGGCCGATCACGACCTTATGTTCCTGATTGGCGACCAGAACGGTCTTGCGGAAGCCGGAAAGATCGTCGCCGAATTTGGCGGGCTGGTGCACACGCAGGAACGAGGTCGCCGGCGCCACATGGAATTGGAACTGCTCGACGCCGTATTCGGATTTGGTCGCGGCGAACACCGGCCCGAAAAGCCCGACCAGGGCGTTGCGGTCTTGTTTGGCCATCGCGTCCTGCGTCGCCGGCATCGCGGCCACGATCGCGCTCATGGCGGCCGCCCGGTGCGATTCCTCGGCGATGCGCGATTGAAGAGCGTCATAGTGGCTGTGCAATTCGCGCTGGTCGGCGCGGTCGATGATCCCCGCGATGATCCACATCGCCCCCAGCACGGCGAACAGGGCCGTCGCCGCCGCCGTCACCGCCAGGGCAACCGTAATCCGCATCCTGAGGCCGAGGCTCGCGCGCATGTCCGACTCGTTCGTTGACCGTCGGTTAAAAGCACTATCGGTTTCTCGCTAAAAGAGAGTGAACGGGATACCGGCAGAGCGCACCAGCCGGGGACGACGCAAGTGTGGGGAGTCAGCTTCAGCCTCAATATCCCCGCGCCCGATCCACCACGTTCTCCAACGCTCCGCCGGCCTCGAAGCGCGCGATCTGCTCGGCGACATAGGCCGAGATCGCGTCCGCGTCGGTGTCGGCTGCGTTGTGCGGCGTCAGCACCACCTTGGGGTGGGTCCAGAACCGGCTGTCCGCCGGCTGCGGCTCCTGCACGAAGACGTCGAGCGAGGCGGCGCCCAGCGTGCCATCGTCGAGGCAGGCGAGGATGTCGGCCTCGTTCTGCAAGCCGCCGCGGCCGGCATTGATCAGCACCGGCGCGCCCAGCGGACTGTTGCGGTTGAGCCTGGTGAAGACGTCGCGGTTGAGGATGCCGTGTGTCTCCGGCGTCAGCGGCAGCAGCGACACCAGGATGTCGGTCTTGCGCAGGAAGGCATCCATGCCTGCGGTGCCATGGAAGCATTCGACGCCATCGATCGCGCGCGGGCTGCGGCTCCAGCCGGCGACACGGAAGCCGAGTCGGCGCAGCAATTCGGCCGCATCCGCCCCCAACGTGCCAAGCCCCATGACGCCGACCGTGACCGCGCTCGCCGGCCATTGATATCTGGGCTCCCAACGCTTCGCGCGCTGCGAGTCGCGCAAGTAGAGCTCCTGGCGGTGGTGCATCAGCACGTGCAGCACGACATATTCGGTCATGCGGCCGGTCAGGTCGGGCACGGCGACGCGCACCAGCGGCACGTCAGGCAGGCTCTTGTCCGCCATCAGCGCATCGACGCCGGCGCCGAGATTGAAGATCGCCCGCAGATTGGGAAAAGTGCCGAGATCGCCCGGCACCGGCTTCCACACCGTGGCATAGTGCACCTCGGCCGGATCGAGCGTGGAATCCGGCAGCAGCACCACGCGACGTCCGCCGCAGACCGCGTCGAACCGGGCCTTCCAGCGCTCCGGCAGCCAGTTCTGCTGCGTGCTGTTGATCAGGACGGCCAGGGTGCCTTTGGTCATTCGAAGTGCCTCGTTGGGTTCCGCTTACAACGGCCCTCCTTGGCACGATCTGCTGGACTTTTCCTGCAAATTATTTCCGCAGCGCTGTCGGGGCGGGGCATATTGGCGCGTCTTCAAATCAAGCCTTCGAGGAAAGCGCCGCCTATGCTTTACGCCATCCTTTGCTATCACGATGAGGACTTCGTCGGCTCCTGGAGCAAGGAGCAGGACGAGGCCGTGATGAAGAAGCTCGCCGTGGTGCAGGAGAAGCTCACCCAGCAGGGCCGGCTCGGGCCGGTGGCGCGACTGCTGCCGACCACGGCAGCGGCGACCTTGCGCAAGGAAGATCCCCCGCTGGTGCTGGACGGCCCCTATGCCGAGACCAAGGAGCAGTTGCTCGGCTTCTACATCGTCGACTGCAAGAATCTCGACGAGGCGCTCGACGTCGCGCGCGATCTTGGTGCTGCCAATCCCGGTGGCGCCTATGAGGTGCGTCCCGTCGGCGTGTTCCGGCCCGGAGGAATTTCGGCGTGAGCGAGGCCGACACTGGCTGGATCGAGACCGCGCTGACCTCGGCGCGGCCCCAGGCCGTCGGCGCGCTGCTGCGTTATTTCCGCGATATCGACACCGCCGAGGAGGCGTTCCAGAACGCCTCCCTGCGCGCACTCAAGAGCTGGCCGCAGAACGGGCCGCCGCGCGATCCTGCGGCCTGGCTGATCATGGTCGGCCGCAATGCCGCCATCGACGAGGTGCGCCGGACCCGCAAGCAGCAGCCGCTGCCGGAGGACGACCAGGCGATTTCCGATCTCGACGACGCCGAAGGCGCGCTGGCCGAGCGGCTGGACGGCTCGCACTACCGCGACGACATTTTGAGGTTGATGTTCATCTGCTGCCATCCGCAATTGCCGGCGACGCAGCAGATCGCGCTGGCGCTGCGCATCGTCTCGGGCCTCACGGTGAAGCAGATCGCGCGCGCCTTCCTGGTCTCGGACGCGGCGATGGAGCAGCGTATCACCCGCGCCAAGGCCAAGGTCGCGGAGGCCGGCACGCCGTTCGAAACGCCCGGCGCAATCGAGCGGTCCGAGCGGCTCGCCGGTGTCGCGGCGATGATCTATTTGATCTTCAACGAGGGCTATTCGGCGAGCGGCGACACCGCGGAGATCCGCAAGCCGCTCTGCGAGGAGGCGATCCGGCTGGGGCGCCTGGTGCTCAGGCTGTTTCCGAGCGAGCCGGAGATCATGGGGCTCACGGCGCTCTGCTTGCTGCAGCATGCGCGCAGTGCCGCGCGTTTTGCCGCGGACGGCTCGCTGATCCTGCTGGACGACCAGGACCGCTCGCTGTGGAACGGCACCATGATCGCGGAAGGGCTGGCGCTGATCGACAAGGCGATGCGCCATCGCCGCAGCGGGCCGTATCAGATCCAGGCCGCGATCGCCGCGCTGCATGCCCGAGCGGCGACGCCGGAGGAGACCGACTGGGCGCAGATCGACCTGCTCTACGGCGCGCTCGAGGTCGTGCAGCCGTCTCCTGTGGTGACGCTCAACCGCGCGGTCGCGGTCGCCAAGGTGCGCGGGCCGCAGGCCGCGCTCGATCTGATCGAGCCGCTGGCCTCGAAGCTCGCCAACTATTTTCATTTCTACGGCGTGCGCGGCGCCTTCCTGATGCAACTCGGCCGCAACGACGAGGCGTGTGTCGCCTTCGACCGCGCCATCGCGCTTGCCAACACCTCCGCAGAAGCCGCCCACATTCGCATGCACATCGATCGCCTGATCCGGGACAACCAGCCGAAGCAGGCCAATGGCGGCGCCAGGCAGGGCGCGAAGGCGACGTGACACCCGGGACAACGCGGGCAAAAATCTCGCTTCGAGTTGTCGGCCCCGGCGCCCTTGCATCGTCCTAGGTCCGTATCCAGGGAGCGATCCATGCTGAAAGCCATTGCCGTCATCGCCATCGTGCTCGCCGTTGGAATTGCGGGCGTCCTCGCCTTTGCTCTGACCAAACCCGACACCTTTCGCGTCGAGCGCAGCCTCGCGGTGAAGGCGCCGCCGGGCGCGATCTATCCGCAGGTCGCCGATTTCCACCGCTGGACCGCTTGGTCCCCCTATGAGAGCCGCGATCCCGCCATGAAGCGTACCTTCGGTGGAGCTGCGGCAGGGAAGGGCGCGACCTACGCCTGGGACGGCAACAACAATGTCGGCGCCGGCCACATGGAGATCCTCGAGGCGAATCCCGCGTCAAAGCTCCGCATCAAGCTCGACTTCGAACGTCCGTTCGAAGGCCACAACACTGCCGATTTCACCTTTGTGCCGCAGGGCGATGCCACACTGGTGACATGGGCGATGTCCGGTCCGGCCCCGTTCCTGTCCAAGGTCATGCAGGTCTTCATCAACATGGACAGCATGATCGGCAAGGATTTCGAGGCCGGCCTCGCCGGCCTGAAGAAGCTCGCCGAGAAACAATGAGCCTCACTGCAAACGAAGAGGAGAGAAACGATGCTCAACCCCTATCTGTTCTATCAAGACAGTTGTGAAGCGGCGTTCAACTTCTACGCCAAGGCGCTCGGCGGCAAGATCGAGGCGATGATGCGGTCATCGGAGGCACCCTCGGACGTGCCCGCCGCGCCCGGACGCGAGAAGACGATCATGCATGCACGGATGTCGCTGCCCGACGGCAGCGTATTGATGGCCTCCGATGCGCCGCCAGAGCATTTCCATAAGCCTCAAGGCTTTTCGATCTCGCTCACGGTCAGGGATACCGAGGAAGGCGAGCGCAAGTTCAACGCGCTCGCCGACGGCGGATCCGTCACCATGCCCTTCAGCAAGACGTTCTGGGCCAAGGGCTTTGGCATGTGCGTCGACAAGTTCGGGATTCCCTGGATGGTGAACTGCCCGGCCGAAGGAATGTGACGGGCGCGACCGCCTGCATGATGAGCCGCGATCCCTCTCTCCAGCGTTGCGAGAGAGGGGGGGCTTGAATTTATCGCGTCATACCCGGATCCATCGCGAGCGCTCAACGGATCGATCCGGTCACGCCCTCGCCTTGCTGTGGCGCCTGAACGCAGCGAGGACAGATCACGAGCTTGGTGCCGAGCTTCCTGTCGTTCTCCGCTTCGATCTCGTCATGGACCGCCCACCACGCCTCCGAGTATGGCTGCAAGGTGCCCAGCACGCGTTCCCGTTCCTGATTGGGATCAGTCGCCGCGGGCGCGAGGTTCGTCGCGCGACGCTTCGCGGCATGAGGGTGGTTCGAGCCGTTGTTGGGGTCCTGGCCGAGGCCGTCCCATGCGATCGGGCGGCGCTCCTGCGCCGGTGCGACTGCGCAGCCAAGCAGCGCCGTGCAGAAAGTGAGCAAGATGAAGCCATGTCGCATCATACCGGATCCAGATTTCGGTGCACGATCCGCAAGGCTGCGTGTGGAGAACCTGCGTCGATCAAATGGAACTCAAGGGATGGGCCGTCATGGCTGAGGGAACGAACTCACGAATCGCATCACTTTGCGGGCGCAGTGAGGCCACTTCGTGAAACCCCGCGGACTGCATTGCACAACAATTGACACAAAATTGGGCTGTGATCTGCACGTCAGAATCGCTATTCATGATTCATAAAAGCTTCAAACCGGGATGGACGTCACTTAGAGGGGGAGCGACCGATGGCGACGGCGCTACAGATCAATTTTGCTCTTTGGGGGATGCTCATCTGCGCCAGCATGAAGCTGGTGCCGGTGATTCAGACTCTTTATTGAAGCTGGCCAAACCGTGGTGAGTGGGTTCTTCACCGGCAACGCGGATAGATCGCGGCGAGATCGCGGCCTTTCAACAGCAGAAGCCGTGAGCTCAGGCCGCCGCGGCGGCTGATCCAGTCGCGCACGGGGCCGGGATAGGCGGCAAGGACCGCGACCGATGCTTCCGGCTCGGCATAGAAGCGCCCGCGCCGGTCCACCGAACGCGCCGCATGGAAGCCGAGCACGGCGCGCTTGGTGACGCAGATGCGCTCGCCCGGCACGATGCTCAGCACCAGCGTGCAGGCAGACAGGCAGGGACCGTCGATCACCACGCGCTCGCCGCTCTCACGTACCTTCTCGAACAGATCGAGGAACGGCCCGACCTGCCCGCCGGGAGACTGGATGATGCGGATTTCGGCTGATGCAGGCGCGGTGGCGAGCAGCGCGGATATAAGGATCAGGGCGTTGAGAAAAGCAGCGCGTTGCATGGAGTACTCCACAAGCTCGAATCCGTAGGTGGGCAAAGCGTAGCGTGCCCACCATTGGCGCCGCAAATGCGGAGAAGTCGTGGGCACGGCGCTTGCGCGCCTTTGCCCACCCTACAATTTCCGTGCCTAGCCGTTGCGGCGCTGGCCGCGCAGCGTCGGCAGACCGATACCTGCCGCATCGAAGCCGCCATCCACGGCCAAAATTTGTCCGGTGATGTAACTCGCGCTGCCCGAGCACAGGAAGTAGATCGCTTCCGCGAGTTCCTCCTCCAGGCCGTAACGGTTGAGCGGAATGGCGTCGTGATAGTCGGCGCGGATCTCCTTGGTGTGCACCTGCTTCGCCATCGCCGTGTCGACCGGTCCCGGCGCGACCGCGTTGACGCGGATGTTGAGGGAGGCGAGCTCGACCGCGAGCTGCTTGGTGAGATGCGCGAGCCCGGCCTTGCTGGTGCCGTAGGCCGAGCGCAGCGTCGAGGCGCGCACGGCCGAGATCGAGGTGATGTTGACGATGGCGCCGCCGTGGCCCTCGCGCATCAGGGGCACGGCCGCCTTGGTGCAGAGGAACGGGCCGGTGAGATTGACCTCGATTACGCGGCGCCAATCGGTCTCGGACGTTTGCATCAGCGGCGCGAACACCGCGATGCCGGCATTGTTGACCAGTGCATCCAGCCGGCCGAACCGGCGCTCGACGGCCTCCATTGCGTCGCTCACCGCGGCTGAATCCGAGACGTCGCAGGTCAGTGCCAGCGTCGTCTCGCTTTGGTCGATGTCGGCGACGGCGCGGCCGAGCAACTCGCCCTCGATGTCGAGCAGCGCCACGCGCCAGCCCTCGGCCAGGAACTTTTTCGCGGTCGCAAGCCCGATGCCGCGCGCGGCTCCGGTGACGAGGGCGACTTTTTGCGGAGAAGCAGGCATGGGCTGATCTTGTCCTTCTGTCGGAAACGGAAGCCGCACGGGCGGCCAGCGCCTTTTACTGCGCTTTCGTTCCGGCAAGAAGGACGGAGATCGATAAAGGCTGTTTTCCTAGGAAAGCTCCGCCGAGGCGCGCTGCATATTGGCCGACATATCCGAAGTCACGATGCTCTGCTCCTCGACCGCTGCGGCGGTCGAGGCTATGAACTCGTTGACCCCGGCAATCGCGGCCTTGATCGCGGTCAGGGAGCTGGCGACGTCGCCGGAGATGGTGTTGAGCGCATCGATCTCGGACGTGATGGTGTCGGTCGCCTGCTTGGCCTGGTTGGCGAGATTCTTCACCTCCGAGGCGACCACCGCAAAGCCCCGGCCGGCCTCGCCCGCGCGCGCCGATTCGATCGTGGCGTTCAGCGCGAGCAGGTTGATCTGGCTGGTGATGCCGGCGATCATCTCGACGATGCCGCTCATGGCCTGCGCGGCCGTGTTCAGACGCTGGGCCTGGCCGTCGGCGGCTTCGACCCGGTTGGTCGCGACCTTGGAATTCTCGCGCGACTTCGCCATGGTCTCGGAGATCTCGCGGATCGAGGCGCTCATCTGTTCGCTGCCGGCCGCGACCGCCTCGATCAGCCCGCGCGCATTGTCGGCCTTTTTGCGGCCGATCGCCTGCGCGGTGATGTCGGTGGCGTATTTCACGACCTTGTAGGGCCTGCCGTTGAGGTCGAAGATCGGGTTGTAGGACGCCTGGATCCAGATATCCCGTCCGCCCTTGGCGATGCGCTTGTACTCTGCGGCCTGATATTCGCCGCGGTTGAGCGTCTCCCAGAACTGGCGATAAGCCGGCGAATTCCGTTCGCTCGGCTCGACGAACATGGAATGGTGCTGACCCCTGATCTCCACCAGAGAATAGCCCATCGCCTTCAGGAAATTCTCGTTGGCGGTGCGGATCGTGCCGTCCATGTTGAACTCGATCACCGCCTGCGATTTCTGAATCGCGGCGAGTTGGCCGTCACTGTCGGCCGCCTTCATCTTCTGCGCAGTGACGTCGGTTGCGAACTTGACCACCTTGAACGGCTTGCCGGTCTCGTCGAGGATCGGATTGTAGGTGGCGATGATCCAGATCTCCTTGCCGCCCTTGCCGAGCCGCTTGTATTCGGCCGCCTCGAATTCGCCGCGGTTCAGCTTGGCCCAGAACGCGGCATAGCCGGCACTCGCGCGATCCTCGGGCGTCACGAACATGCTGTGATGCTTGCCCTTGATCTCGTCGAGCGAATAGCCCATCGCGGTCAAGAAGTTCTCGTTCGCGGTGATGATGGTGCCGTCCATGTTGAACTCGATCACGGCCTGCGCGCGGTTGATCGCGGCGATCTTGCCGGAATCCTCCATGGTCTTGATCTTGTACGCCGTGATGTCGGTGGCGAACTTGATGAAGCTGATCACCTTGCCGCTCTCGTCGCGCAGCGGCGCGTAGGAGGCGTGGACCCAAACTTCCTTGCCGCCCTTGCCGAAACGCTTGTATTGTGTGGTCTGGAATTCGCCGCGGTTCAGGCTGGCCCAGAAATCGCGGTAGCGAGCGCTCTCGCGCTCGGCGGGGCTGACGAAGATGCTATGATGCTTGCCCTTGATCTCGGCCAGCGTGTAGCCGCTCATGTTGAGCAGGTTCTCGTTGGCATCGAGGATGGTGCCGTCCAGACCGAATTCGATCACAGCCTGCGAGCGGTCGAGCGCCTCGACCTCCGCGACGGCGTGCTTGACCTTCTTGCTCTGGAAATTGAACACGTAAGTCCCCCCGCAATTCTTCAGCAGCGAATCGGCTGCATTTCCATACCGTTTCCCCAGAGCTGAAAAGTTGCATTCTCTTATTGAGCAACCGTAAACCACGAGTTGTCGGCCAAGCGGTTCCGTAATCCTGCGGGGTATCGACCATGTACTTCAACTAATAGCGGTTCTCGGCCCATATGCACGTCGGGGTTCACAAACGGGCGGCCGTGGTTTTACGGGGCGAGCGAAATATTTTTGGTATCGCGCGCAGCCGCGGTGTCGGCGCGGTCCCAATGTGAACCGTCTTCAACGGAATGCCTCCTTGCGGAGACGATTGATGTCCGACGACTGCGAGCGCCTGATCCGAGACCTCTTCGCCGCCTATCTCGCCAACGACCGCCAGCGGTTCTCCGAAGCGTTGGCCGACGATTTCCGCTTCACCAGCCCTTTCGACGACGACATCGACAAGGCGACCTATTTCGAACGCTGCTGGGGCGACACCGGGTGGATCGCACGGCATGACATCGAGCGCATCTTCGTCAGGGGCGAGGAGGCCTTCGTCACTTATCTCTGCCTTGCGACGGATGGCAGGAGTTTTCGCAACACGGAGTTCCTTACCTTCGCAGCCGGCAGGGTCCGGCGCATCGACGTCTATTTCGGCGCTGCCCGGCAGGATGGTCGTTTCCTGCCGCATCCGCGCTAGGGCCGGGGGCCTCCGGATTATTTCCGGGGGGCGTGTCGGTTCCGCGAGAGTTCATTCGTCTTGAAGGCGAGCAGGCCTGCGCCCCACGGCGCATCCCGGAACCACCGCAGAGGCCAGGACACCACTCCCATGCGATTCATGATGCTGATGATCCCGCTCGGCTACGAGGCCGCGCCGCCGGACGTGCAGCTCGATCCAGAGCGCGTCGCGGCGATGATGCGCTACAACGAGGCGCTGAAGGACGCGGGCGTGCTGATCACGCTCGACGGACTGCATCCACCGTCGATGGGCGCGCGGGTATCGTTCGCGACCGGCCAGCCCATCGTCACCGACGGCCCATTCACGGAAGCCAAGGAAGTGCTGGGCGGCTATTGGATGATCGAGGTTGCCTCACGCGCCGAGGCGATTGCATGGGCGAGGCAGTGCCCGGCCTCGCCGAACGAGATCATCGAGATCCGGCAGGTGCAGGAGATCGGCGATTTTCCGCCCGACGTGCAGGCCGCCGCCGCCGGGTTTGGCGACCTGAAGCAATAGCCGCAATGGTCGCGATGAGAGCGCGGCTGCATCAAGACTCAACAGCGGAGAGACCGATGAACACCCAACACAACTTCCTCGCCGTCTATCTCGGCAGCATGAGCGGCGAAAAAATGAAGGCCTGGCATGCGATGCCCGAGGCGGAACGGAAGGTGAAAGAGCGCGAGGGCATGGCCGCCTGGCACGGCTGGGTCGAGAAGCACAGGGACGTCATCGTCGAGATGGGCGGCCCGCTCGGCAAGACCCGCAGGATCGACGGGCGCGGCGTCACCGAGATCAGCAATGCGCTGACCGGCTTCACGGTGGTGCGGGCTGCCTCGCAGGAGGACGCTGCCAAACTGTTCGAGAACCATCCGCATTTTGCTATCTTCCCGGGCGAGGCAATTGAGGTCATGCCAGTGCTGCCGATTCCACAGATGTAACTGCGGACGAGGCCGATTCCGGGTGCGATGCTGCCTCGACGGCCCGACATCCCCCGTGGACGTATAGGGTTAGTCGCGCCCGATTCCCGCTAGTGACCTTCGCGTCCAGCTCATGTAAAGCTCGTTCACATGAGCTGGCGCAAGGAGCAGGGCCGCGCCGAGCGCGGCTATCATCACGGCAATCTGAAGGAAGCACTTCTGCAGGCCGCCCTCGGGCTGATCGCCGAGAAGGGCGCGGCCGGCTTTACCTTCGCCGATGCCGCGCGCATGGCCGGCGTCAGCGCGGCGGCGCCGTACCGGCATTTCCGCGACCGCGACGAGTTGTTGTCTTCGATCGCCCAACGCGGCTTCGAGCAATTCGAGGCGCGCCTGACGGCGGCCTGGGATGACGGGCGCCCCGACACGGTCACCGCGTTCGAGCGCGTCGGCAGGGCCTATCTCGCCTTCTCCCGCGAGGAGCCCGCCTTCTACGCCGCGATGTTCGAGTCCGGTCTGCCGGTCGATGCCAATCCAGCCCTGCAGGCCGCGAGCGAGCGCGCATTCAACATCATTCGCGCCGCCGCCGAGCGGCTTGCGGCGCTGGCGCCGCCCGGCATTCCGCGCCCGCCGGCGATGATGATGGCGCTGCACATCTGGTCGATGGCGCACGGCGTGGCCTCGCTGTTCTCCCGTGGCGACGCCGCGCGACGAAAGCTGCCGATGTCGCCGGACGAGCTGTTGGAGGCCGAGGTGCTGATCTATCTGCGCGGTCTCGGCTTCCCGACCGACCGTCGTCCTCCGGCCAAGGGGGCCGAGCCGCCGCCGGTGCCGCCGGAGGCGTCCTCCGGTTCAGGCGTTCCGCCTGGCGGGCCTTGGGGCAAACCGAAATAAAATTACGCGAGTAATCACGCGGGCGTGTCAGGCGGCCGGCTTGACAAAATCGCGGGATGGTCTAGCTATGTAAATGTTATTTACATTCACAACGGCTGATGCCGTCATGGAGAAGGAAATGGCCTACACCGCTGATGTCAATCGCTGGCGCGGCCCTTCGGACCAACACCAACAGTACGAGCGTCCCCGCATGCTCGATACGCCTTGGCATCCGGGCTGGATCGCCGTGACCATCCTCGGCTTCATCATCTGGTGGCCGATCGGACTCGCCCTTCTCTTTTTCACACTCGGGAGCAGAAGAATGTCGTGCTGGAGCAATCAGGACCGCTGGCAGAACAAGATGGAGCGGATGCAGTACAAGATGGACCGCATGCGCGGCCGCATGGAGCGCCGCGGCTTCGGCTTTGGCTTCGGTCCGCCGTCTTCCGGCAACCGCGCCTTCGACGAATACCGCTCTGAAACGCTGCAGCGGCTCGAGGAGGAGCAGGTCGAGTTCAAGAACTTCCTCGATCGTCTGCGCCACGCCAAGGACAAGGAAGAGTTCGACCAGTTCATGGCGCAGCACAAGACGCGTCCGACCCCGCCACCGACCGATCAGCAGCAGGGCTGACCTTCGAGCCTGATGCCTCTCAAAGCCTTCAGGCGCATGCCCCCAAAGTCCTGATGGCCCCGAGCCGCCCGTCTGCGCAACCCGCAGGCGGGCGGTTTGGTTTTGGGGGCACCGCGAACTCGCCAAGCGCCGTAGAACCCGATCCGCGCGAGCCCCGACTAAGCCCCAGCAGCGCGCTTTCGCGCGCCGACGGGTACGACCATGGCCACCGCTGGATGCAACGAGACCACGCAACGCATCGCGCTGCTCGAGCGCGTCTCGGACCTGTTCGACCGGTTCGGAGGCCTGGTGCCGCTGGCGATCGCGTTCCTCAACGGATGGCCGACCGAGATCAAGTTCTATCCTGACTTCGTGGTCGGCAACGCGTGGAAAGTCTTTCTCAGCTGCATCCTCTATCAGCTCGCCGCGTTCGCGCTCAGGCGCGCGGTCACGTTTGCGTCAGGGAGCCTCGACCTGTGATCCTGCTCCGTGATTTCGCGCTTTATGCTTTGCCTGGCCTGGTCGCTGCGGGCGGCTGGCTCTATGCGCTCAGCCTGCGCAAGCAGGCGCGTCGCCGATGAAGGCCGAGCGCATCCCATCGCATGGCCGCGAGGTTCAGCGCGCTGTCACGAGCTGTGCACGAACCGAAGCCAGGAATTGTTCGTAGGCGTGATCCACGATCTCGTTGAGTGATCGCGTCCGTGCGAACATCGCCTTGGCCTCGGCGAGAAACTCCTCGCGGGTCGGGATTCTCGGCAGATGCAGATGTGTCAGCGCGTCAACGCCGTCATGCGCGCGATTGAGAATGTCGTGCAGCGTCGGCAGCTGCAGCTGGGTCGGGTCGGCCCGGTGCAGCGCCGAAGAGATCGCATGTGCAAGCTTCGGCGCGTCGAACCGCCCGGCAAGCTCGCGGGCTGCCCGATTGATCACGCGGGCGCCGAGCGGCTGCTCGTTGCGCAGCACCTGTTCAGGCGGCGCCTTCATGTTCCAGACGACGCCGAACCAGGACAACACCTTCAGCACGTAATAGGTGACGTCGATCTCCCACCAGTAAAAGCCCTGTCGCACGCTGCTCTGATAGGCGTGGTGATTGTTGTGCCAGCCCTCGCCCATCGTGACCAGCGCCAGCAGCCAGTTGTTGCGGGAGTCGTCGCCCGTCACGTAACGCTTGCGTCCGTGCACATGGGCCAGCGAATTGATGCAGAAGGTCGCGTGATAGACCAGCACCGTGCTCCACAGGAAGCCGACGATCAGGCCCGACCACCCCGCAACCAGGAAGCAGAGCGCCGCGAGCACGAAGGCAGGCAGCAGTTCCAGCCGATGCAGCCACATCAGCTCGGGATAGGCCGTGAGATCGCCGACTTTCACGAGGTCGGTCGCGTCGTGCTCCCGGTAGAAGATCCAGCCGAGATGGCTGTACAGGAAACCGCGCTGACGCGGCGAATGCACGTCCAGTTCGGTGTCGGAATGCAGATGATGATGCCGATGCTTGGCCGCCCACCACAACACGCTCTTCTGCGCGGTGCTTTGCGCAAGGCAGGCCAGGATGAATTGAAACACGCGGCCGGTGGCGAAAGCCCGATGCGAGAAGTAGCGGTGGTAGCCCGCCCCGATCGCAAACATGCGCACGACGTAAAGAGAACCGCAGATCGCAACGGCCTGCCACGTGACGCCCGACCAGATCGCCGCAAAGCAGCCGAGATGGACCAGCACGAACGGTATGGCGGAGGGATACATGACGTCGTCGTGGTGGTCGTCGGCGGGCGCGTTGGGCGACATATTCTGGCGTGACCTCAGTAACGGGGAACCGGGATTCGCGTCGGCAGCGCGGAAGATCGCCGGGTACGAAAAACCCGCGGATGGCGGACCACCGCGCGGGCTTGAGCGAACTGCTTTGCATCGACATCCCGGCGAAAGCAGCGTCGGCCGAAAACTCTACTAATTATATGGCCGCGGATGGCAGGCATGCAAGCTCGTAGCCTCACGGGGAGCTGCGGCATGGTGTTCGGGTAGTCGCAGTGCCGCTGCGCCGCGTGGCGCGCGGGTTGCCAACGGCCTATATTCGATACGCGAAGGAAGCACCCAAGCACCGGAGGCGGCCTGATGGCAGCTGCGACCGCAACGGACGATCGCCTCTGGCGGAACATACGCGAGGAGGCGCAGCGCGCGTGCGCATTCGATCCCGTCTTCGGCAAGTCGCTCGTCGATGCGGTGTTGGCGCATGATAGTTTCGCCGCGGCTCTGGCCGATCTGATCGGGCGCAGGCTTGGCGGCAACGCCGCTAGCGGAGCGCGTTTCACGTCCTTTTCTCTCGACGCCTTTCGTGGCGCGCCGGAATTGATCGAAGCTGCTTCCTGCGACTTGCAGGCGATTGAGCGCAGCGATCCCGCTGTCGCCGGTCTGTTGGCGTCGCTGCTGCATTTCAAGGGCTATGTCGTGCTGCAAGCCTGGCGCGTCTCGAACTGGCTCTGGCGTCATGACCGTCGCGATGCGGCGCTGCTGTTCCAGAACGAGGCGTCGAACCTATTGCAGGTCAGCATTCACCCGGCGGCCAGCATCGGCTCGTCCGTGTATCTCGACCACGCCACAGGGATCGTGATCGGCGCCGATGTGGTGATCGGCGACGAGGTCACCATCCTCCAGAATGTCAGCATCGGCCGCGGCAGCGAGTTGCCGACGCACTCGCCGCGTATCGGCCGGGGCGTCTATATCGGCGCCGGCGCGACCATCTTGGGCGACATCAGAATCGGCGATTTCGCCAAAATCGGAGCCGGCACGGTCGTGACATCAGACGTGCCAAGCGGCTGCACGGCAGTCGGCGATCCTGCGCGGCTGACCAATTGCCCCGAGGCCTCGGCGGCGTGACGCGCCATCGCGGCATGGGATGCGGCGGGCCCCGGCTCGATCACGGTGGAGACATCGTCTGCGGGATGTCCGGTCACCTGGCCCTGGCGAGGGGTTCTCGCCCCAACCTCCTGCGCTGCCTACCATTCCGGCAGCCAATTTCGCCTGTGGTAACCCCGCATTAACCAACGCCGGGCTCTGGTTAGGGCGGACAGTCGCGCCCACAGCCGAAGTCGGGGCCATGGTCAAGGTCTCGGGGTCGAGGCCCATAGTTTTGACATCTTGGCAGGGAATGCAGACGGCCGGCTTTGGACGAGCCCCTGCACCCAGAAAGACAAGGCTTTGAGCGGGCTTGCCGGCCGCGCCGGTTCTAGCGCGGCCATTGGGGAACCGGCAGCCATTTGCTGGCCGGTACATCGGATGACGATCGCCTTGAGAGGATACTGCTTATGAATCCGGCCGACGTGGCTCAGTCAGCCCTTCCGGTTGCCGCTTCCGCGGACGTGTCGCTGATCGCGCTGTTCTGGCAGGCTCACTGGATCGTGAAAGCGGTGATGCTGGGGCTTCTCGCCTGCTCGGTCTGGGTCTGGGCGATCGCCATCGACAAGATATTCCTGTTTGCCCGCACCCGCCGCTCGATGGATCGTTTCGAGCAGGCATTCTGGTCCGGCGAATCGATCGAGGAGCTCTATCGCACCCTCTCGGCCAAGCCGACACATTCGATGGCAGCCTGTTTCGTGGCGGCGATGCGCGAGTGGAAGCGCTCTTTCGAGAACCAGGCCCGCTCGGTCGCCGGCCTGCAGATGCGCATCGACAAGGTCATGAACGTTTCGATCGCCCGTGAGGTCGAGCGGCTGGAACGCCGCCTGCTCGTGCTCGCGACCGTGGGCTCCGCCGGCCCCTTCGTCGGCCTGTTCGGCACGGTCTGGGGCATCATGTCGAGCTTCCAGTCGATCGCGGCGTCGAAAAATACCTCTTTGGCGGTGGTGGCGCCGGGTATCGCGGAAGCGCTGTTTGCGACCGCGGTCGGCCTTATCGCCGCCATTCCTGCCACTATCTTCTACAATAAGTTCACTTCCGAGGTGAACCGGCAGGCTCAGCGGCTGGAAGGCTTCGCCGATGAATTTTCCGCCATCCTGTCACGTCAGATCGATGAGCGGGGCTGACGGGCGCATGTATAGTGTGAAGGGTCATTTGGGCACCAAGCCATGGGCATGAACGTTGCGAGTTCGTCCGGAGGCGGCGGGCGCCGCGGCCGGCGCAAGCCCGTCGTGGCCGAGATCAACGTCACGCCGATGGTCGACGTGATGCTGGTGCTGCTCATCATCTTCATGGTGTCGGCGCCGATGCTGACGGTCGGCGTGCCGCTCGACCTGCCGCAGACCCAGGCCAAGAGCCTCGAAAACAACGACCAGAAGCCGATCCAGATGTCGGTCGACATCAAGGGCAAGGTGTTCATCAACGACACCGAGATAGCGATCAACGAGCTGATACCCAAGCTGAAGGCGATCACCGACGCCCGCGGCGGCCTCGAGGAACGCATTTATCTGCGCGCCGACAAGAAGGCGGATTACGGCACGGTGGCCAAGGTGATGGGCCAATTGTCCGGCGCCGGGTTCAAGAAGCTCGCCCTCGTCACGGAAGCGGATCAGGGGTCCTAGGCCTGTGAAGGTGAACGTCGACAAGACACTCGTTGCGTCGATTGCCCTCCACGTGCTCGTGCTGGGATGGGGGCTCGTCACCTTCAGCAGCAAGGCCTACATGGCGCCGGAAGAGTCGCTCCCGATCGACATCATCTCCACGGATCAACTCGCGAAGATGATGGCCGGGCAGAAGACCGGCAAGAAGGAAGAACCCAAGCCCAAGGTCGAGAAGATCGCGGAGCCCAAGCCGGAGGAAGACGCCGTCGGCAAGGTCACCGAGAAGAAAGAGCTGATCAAGACCAATTCGCAGCCGGAGCCGCCGCCGAAGCCGGTCGAGAAGCCGGTGGAGAAGAAGCCCGAGCCGCCGAAGCCCGTGGCCGAGGCGAAGCCGAAGGAAGAGCCGAAGCCGCCGGAAAAGAAGCCTGATCCGGCCAAGGAAGATCCGATCGCCGAACTCCAGAAGAAGCTGGAGACCAAGAAGCCGCCGCCCAAGCCCGTCGAGCAGAAGGTTGCGGCGGTGCAGCCGCAGCAGCAGCCCAAGCCCAAGGAGCGCAGCTTCGATCCTGCGCAGATCCAGCGCGACCTCGACAAGCGCGCCGCGACCCGGCACGAGCAGACCGGCTCGGCGCTGAACGCCTCGGCCTCGCTCGGAGCGGCGACCGGGACTGCTGCCAACAACATTGCGACCTGGCGCGGTGCGTTTCAAGGCGCGGTCAAGCGCTGCTTCACGCCGACCTATAACGGGCAGGATGCCGATCAGTACGAGGCCGACATCGACATTCCCATGAAGATCGACGGATCGCTGGCGTCCGAACCCGTCGTGGTCGCGGTGAGGGGACCGTCGCGCTCGATTGCTCAGGCGATCGCTGAGAGTGCCAAGCGCGCCATCGTACAGTGCCAGGTCTACTCGTTCATGCCGAAGCAGCAGTACGAGAGCTGGAAGCTCATTCCGATGACTTTCGGCCTGAAAGATATGTTGTGACATCCGAACAAAAGAATTTTGCAATGAATGACGTCCGATCGATGAACCGCCGCCGCTTCATGACCCTGACCGGATCGACGCTCGCGATGCTCGGGGGCGGAAAGGCCTTGGCGCAGGCCCAGCCGCGAATTCGTATCGACCCGACCGAGTTTCAGCCGATCCCGATCGCGATCACCGGCTTCGTGCCGGGCTCGCCGTCCGACGGCGACGTCGGCAACGGTGTGACCCAGGTCATCACCAACAATCTGAAACGCTCGGGCCTGTTCGCACCGATCGACCAGGCCGCCTTCATCGAACGCATCAGCAACATCGACGTCGCGCCGCAATTCCAGAACTGGAAGACCATCAACGCGCAAGCTCTGGTGACCGGCCGGATGACGCGGCAGTCAGACGGACGGCTCAAGGCCGAATTCCGCCTGTGGGACGTGGTCTCTGGCCAGCAGCTTGCGGGACAGCAATATTTCACCTCGCCGGAATATTGGCGGCGCATCGCCCACATCATCTCCGACCAGATCTATGAGCGGATGACCGGCGAGAAGGGCTATTTCGACAGCCGCGTGGTGTTCGTGGACGAGAGCGGTCCGAAGGAGCGCCGCGTCAAGCGGCTCGCGATGATGGACCAGGACGGCGCCAATGTGCGCTATCTGACCCGCGGCGCCGACCTCGTGCTGACGCCCCGCTTCTCGCCGAACTCGCAAGAGATCACCTATATGGAATTCGGCCAGGGCGATCCAAAAGTCTATCTGTTCAACATCGAGACCGGCCAGCGCGAGATCGTCGGCAACTTCCCGGGCATGACCTTTGCGCCGCGCTTCTCGCCGGACGGCCA
The DNA here is from genome assembly GCF_003020125.1 of Bradyrhizobium sp. MOS003. Lineage (GTDB taxonomy): Bacteria > Pseudomonadota > Alphaproteobacteria > Rhizobiales > Xanthobacteraceae > Bradyrhizobium. Next base: position 1,340,402 of record NZ_PYFW01000001.1, read on the forward strand.
GCGCGTCATCATGAGCCTGCAGCAGGGCGGCAATTCCAATCTATTCGTGATGGATCTGCGCTCGCGCTCGACCACGCGCCTCACCGACACGCCGGCGATCGACACGTCTCCGTCCTACTCGCCGGACGGCGGGCGCATCTGCTTCGAGTCCGATCGTGGCGGCCGGTCGCAGATCTATGTGATGGCGGCGGGCGGCGGACAGGCGCAGCGGATCTCCTTCTCCAAGGACGATACCAACGCCAGCTATTCGACCCCGGTGTGGTCGCCGAAGGGCGATTACATCGCGTTCACGAGACAGGGCGGCGGGCAGTTCTCGATCGGCGTGATGAAGCCGGACGGCTCCGGCGAGCGGCTGCTCACCTCCGGCTTCCACAACGAAGGCCCGACCTTCTCGCCGAACGGCCGCGTGCTGATGTTCTTCCGCGATCCCGGCGGCAATGGCGGGCCGTCGCTATACAGCGTCGACATCTCCGGCCGCAATGAGCTCAAGGTGCCGACGCCGGGCTTCGCTTCCGACCCGGCATGGTCGCCGCTGCTATCCTCGACGGCGGGATGACGAGAGAGCACTAAGACATCGCGCGTTCGGGTGCGCGATGTCGTCGAAAAACGTGCCGATTTTTTCGACCTCTCCACGCAAAGCAATCTTTCCTTTACCTTGGGCTCGGCAAGGCTTGCCTAGTTGCTTGATATTTAAGCGGAAATCGGTTCGCTGATACCGAAAAACAACTCGACTTTAACGATGTTCCCTCAGAAAGGCTTCATCTGGGCTGGGTAAAAGTACGCGCCAAACAGGATGCGTAACAAGCCAATGCAACTGGCCGACCAGAAGCAGAGTGATCGAGACGAGCTGGAGCCGATTCTCTACGCCGCTCTCATCAACTCCATGGTGCAGAATTTCTGGGCGATCTTCCTCGGCTCGGCCTCCGCAGCCGTGGCCGCGGTGATGACTGCGTTGAAGACGGGCGACGTCTGGCTGTGGCCGCTTGCGTTCCTGCTGATTGCGATCGGCACCGCGCGTGCGTTCCAGATGCGCGGATACGAAAACCGCACCCAAGTGCTGTCATTCGAAGAGGCCAAGCACCTCGCGCCGCGTTACTGGATCGGCGCGCTGAGCTATGCGGCGGTGCTCGGTGTGTGGGCCTTCGTCGTCATCTACAACAACAACGATCCGGTCGCCGACATGCTCTGTGTCGCCATCGGCATCGGCTACACCGCGGGCGGCGCCGCCCGCAATTACGGGCAGCCGCGGGTGATCCAGTGGCACGTCGCGCTGGCCTGCGGTCCGATGTCGCTCGCCCTGCTGCTGCACGGCGGCTTCTACCATATCGGTCTCGCCATCCTGCTGGTGTTCTTCTTCATCGGGCTCAAGAACATCAACCTCAGCCTGCACGCGATCTTCGTCAAGGCGTTGACCTCCAGCTTCCGCGAATCCGCGCTGGCGAGCCAGTTCGACACCGCGCTCAACAACATGCCGCACGGCCTGTGCATGTTCCGCGCCGATGGCCGCCTGGCGGTGATGAACCACCGTTTCGGCGAGCTGATGGCGCTGCCCGAGGACCTGGTCAAGCGCGGCGCCACCGCCGCCGACATCGTGTCGGCCTGCGTTTCCGCCGGATCGATCTCGGCGGAGAGCGGCGACCAGATCCTGGCCGAGATCGAGCATGCGCGGGTCTGCGAGATCGTCACCGCCGATCCGGATTCCTCGCGCGGCCGCACGCTGGCCTGGACGTTCCAGCCGATGACCGGCGGCGGCACGGTGCTGCTGCTGGAAGACATCACCGAACGCACCGTTGCGGAAGCCCGCATCACCCACCTGGCCCGTTATGACGAGCTCACGGCACTGCCCAACCGGGTCAGCTTCCACGACGAGATCGAGCGCCTGCTGAAGAATTCGCACCATGCCGAGCGGCTCTCCGCGCTGCTGTTCGTCGACCTCGACCAGTTCAAGCAGGTCAACGACACGCTCGGTCATCCCTGCGGCGACCAGCTGCTGTGCGCGGTCGCCAACCGTCTGCGCGAGATGCTGCGCCCCGAAGATTTCGTCGCCCGCTTCGGCGGCGACGAGTTCGTCGTGTTCCAGCAGAACATCTCTTCGGCGGAGGATGCCGCCGCGCTTGCCCGCCGCATCGTCGAGCGGCTGAGCGAGCGCTACCGCATCGACAATCATCTGGTCGAGATCGGCGCCAGCGTCGGCATCGCGCTGACCTCGGCGGACGGAGCCGTCGGCGCCGACACCCTGCTCAAGAACGCCGACATGGCGCTGTACCGCGCCAAGGCCGACGGCCGCGGCACCTTCTGCTTCTTCCGTGACGAGATGGCGGCGACCGTCGAGGCGCGCCGCATCCTCGAGCTCGATCTGCGCAAGGCGCTCGCCAACGAGGAGTTCGAGCTGTTCTATCAGCCGCTGGTCAATCTGAAGTCCGGCAAGATCACCACCTGCGAGGCGCTGCTGCGCTGGAATCATCCGGTGCGCGGCACGGTCTCCCCCGTCGACATCATTCCGGTGGCCGAGGACATGGGCCTGATCGTGGATCTCGGCCGCTGGATCCTGCGCCGCGCCTGCATGGAATGCATGAAGTGGCCGGAGACCGTCAGCGTCGCCGTCAACTTCTCGCCGCAGCAATTCCATCAGCGCGACGTGCTGAGCGAAATCCGCTACGCGCTCGAAGTGTCGGGCCTGCCGGCGCACCGGCTGGAGATCGAGATCACCGAGTCCTCGCTGCTGCGCAACACCCAGCTCACCCACGACATCCTGTCGCAATTGCACGCGCTCGGCGTGCGCATCTCGCTCGACGATTTCGGCACCGGCTATTCCAGCCTCAGCTATCTGCACAATTTCCCGATGCAGAAGGTGAAGATCGACCGCTCCTTCCTCGAAGGCATCGACACCGACCGGCCGCTGACGCTGCTGCGCGGCGTGGCGCGGCTGTCGGCCGATCTCGGCATGGCCGTGGTGGTCGAGGGCATCGAGACCAACGAGCAGCTCGATCTGATCAGCGCCGACGGCACCGTCTCCGAGGCGCAGGGCTATCTGTTCAGCCGGCCGGTGCCCGCCGTGCGGATGCGCCAGTTGCTCAACGCCTCGCATGGACGGCGCGGCGAAGGTCAGCTCCACATCGCCAGCTCGCGCTCCTTCGCTTAGGCCCGTTTCTCGAAACCTCCCGTCATTTCAGGGTGTTGCAGCTCACCGTAGTGCTACGGGGGTTAACCCTAACTCTTCGATTGCTTTGCATACTGGTTAAGAGGGTGTTAATAATTGCCACGCGCGCGCAAGTTGTCTTGCCGCAATTGGCTTTGGATGCCGTGGCGTGAGTGCGGGTAGGGAGTTGGAATGCAGTCCTCAGCCAGATCTGTCATTTCGGCTGTTGGACGAGGAGCGGAGCTCCTGACCGACGTCGACTATCATCTTGCGGAAACCGCCGCGGAGAAAGAGGAGATCTACAATCTCCGCTACCGCGCCTATCTGCGGGAAGGCGCCGTCAAGCCTTCGGCGGACGAACGCGTCACCGACCGCTACGACGAACTGCCGAACGCGTGGACCTTCGGCGTCTATCTCCATGGCGAACTCTGCAGCTCGGTGCGCATCAGCGTGCTGACGTCGGAATGGCGCGAGTCCACCTCGGCCGATGTCTTCCCGGACATCCTGATGCCGCGGCTCGATCGCGGCGAGGTCATGATCGACCCGACCCGCTTCGTCGCCGATCCCGACCAGGTCAAGCGCGTTCCGGAATTGCCCTATCTGACGACCCGTCTCGCTTACATGGCCTGCGAGCACTTCAATGCCGATCTCGGCCTCGCCATCGTGCGTTCCGAGCATCAGGCCTTCTACCGCCGGGTGTTCCTGCACGAGACCATCGCCGAGCCCCGGCTGGTTCCCGGCCTCACCAAGCCGTTCGGATTGATGGCGGCGGACTTCCCGAACTTCCGCAAGAAGGTGTTCGAGCGTTATCCGATCATGCGGTCGACCGCCTTCGAGCGGCGGATGCTGTTCGGGCGCGGCGGCCAGCGCCAGGTGCCGCAGCGGCCGGTGCTCGTGGCGGACGCCGCGCACGCCTGAGTCGGCGGTTGCGCGGATGCGGCTTAGGCTTTTGAGCCTGGGCGTTTTGGCCGGCTACGGGTCGCCACACATCACGCCCTGCGCCCAAATTCCGGCGAATGCCGGCGGTTTTGCCGGTTGGCGAGGCTTGCCTTCACCCTCGTGCCACATTTACAACCCATTAACCATGACGGTTGCTTTTCGCTGGTTGGGGGCATTTGATCGGCTGAGGCAAGGTTCCGTCAAGGTTGACGGAACGTTCGCTTAACCAACCCCCTGTAGACCGGACAGCAGTGGACGAAACGTGAGCGTGGAGGCTCCGGAATGAAACATCCTATGCGTATCCTCCAGGGATTGAAGCTGGTTGCGGTACTCGCCGTCGCGCTGTCGATGGGCGCCTGCGCCAACAAGAATGCTGCGACGGACGCGATGGCCAATGCGGCGACGCCCGGCAGTCAGCAGGACTTCGTCGTCAACGTGGGCGACCGCGTATTCTTCGAAAGCGACCAGACCGATCTGACCCCGCAGGCGATCGTGACCCTGGAGAAGCAGGCGCAGTGGCTCCAGACCTATCCGCGCTACAGCTTCACCGTTGAAGGCCATGCCGACGAGCGCGGCACCCGCGAATACAACATCGCGCTCGGCGCCCGCCGCGCCCAGTCGGTGCGTTCGTTCCTCGCCTCGCGCGGCATCGATCCGAACCGCATGCGCACGATCTCCTACGGCAAGGAGCGGCCGGTCGCCGTCTGTAACGACATCTCCTGCTGGTCGCAGAACCGTCGCGCCGTCACCGTGCTGAACGCGAGCTCCTGACGCCGGACTGACACTCAGTCAGGCGCCGTTCATCTTGCAGAACTGATTATGCCGGCGCCCTCTCGGGCGCCGGTTTCGTTTCAGCAATCCGTGACAGAATCCCCGTGGTGCCAGACACATTTTTGGCGTACTCCCCCTCAATGTGTGGCGCGTCGCATGTTCCGTCGCAGGCCATTTCGCTTTCGTCGTCAGGGCAAGATGTCATCCAGATTTAAGGTCTTAACCGGCACCGTGGCCATCGCCGCGCTACTCCCCTTGTGGTCGCCCGTCTTCGCCCAGACCGATGACGATCCCGAGATGCGGATCGAGCGGCTGGAGAACCAGCTGCGGCAGCTCACCGGCCAGAACGAAGAGCTGCAATACCGCAACCGCCAGCTCGAGGAGCGGCTGCGGGCGCTCGAAGGCGGCGCGCAAGGCGCGCCCGGACAGGCGCCCAATGTCGCGGCGATGCCGCCCGCCCAGATCGGACCAGGTCAGGTCGCGCCCGGCTATCGCCAGCAGCCGCAGCAGCAGGCGGTGCAGCCGAATTACGAGCAGCCGCAGATCGCGTCTCCCGCGCCGATCGTTCAGGAGCAGCCGGCGCCCGGCGCGCCCGGGCGAAGCCGCCGCGGCGATGCGTTCGACCCGAACCAGAATCCGAGTGCGCCTGGCGCGCCGCGTGCGCTCGGCGGCGGCCAGCAGCCGATGCCCGCGGGAGCCCCGGGTGGGCGCAACGCGGGCGAGCCGCTCGATCTCTCCAACAATGGCGGTCGCTATCCGCAGGCCGCGGCGCCGGCGCAGCCTGCCTATCCGCCGGTCCAGCAGGGCAATCCCGCACCTGCCGGCGCTCCGGCCCTGACGACGCTGCCGCCCTCGGCCACCCCGCGCGACGAGTTCGACCTCGGCATCGGCTACATGCAGCGCAAGGACTATGCGCTCGCCGAGCAGACCATGAAGAATTTCGCGCAGAAATATCCAAGCGACCCGCTGCTCGGGGATGCGCAATATTGGCTCGGCGAAAGCTACTTCCAGCGCCAGCAATACCGCGACTCCGCGGAAGCATTCCTCGCCGTCACCACCAAATACGAAAAATCGGCCAAGGCCCCGGATGCGCTGCTGCGGCTCGGCCAGTCGCTCGCCGCGCTGAAGGAGAAGGAGGCCGCCTGCGCCGCCTTCGGCGAAATCGGCCGCAAATATCCGCGCGCCTCCGCCGGCGTCAAAGCCGCGGTCGACCGCGAGCAGAAGCGGGTGAAGTGCTGACCTGAACCGCAGACCTGCGGCGCCGAGCGCTGACAAGGCCGATGGCGTTGCGCTAAAACGGTGCCGGCATTGCTGGGGCAGCGTCATGTCAGACGACGACAATTCTCCGATCTCGACGCGCGAGGCGAGGCGGCTCTTCGCCGGCCTGAAGAGCGCGCCGGCGCTGGTGCTCGCCGTGTCGGGCGGCCCCGACTCGGTCGCGCTGATGTGGCTTGCAGCGCGCTGGCGGCGCAGCCTCGCGCGCGGCCCGGTTCTCACCGTCGTCACGATCGATCACGGCCTGCGGCGAGAGGCGGCGCGTGAGGCGCGTGAGGTCAAGCGGCTCGCCGCCGAGCTCGGATTGCCGCACCGGACCCTGCGCTGGCGCGGCGCAAAGCCGACGGCGGGTCTGCCGGCGGCGGCGCGCGAGGCGCGTTACCACCTGCTTGCGCAGGCCGCGCGTGCCGCCGGCGCGAGCCACGTGCTGACCGCTCACACCCGTGACGACCAGGCCGAGACCCTGTTGATGCGCCTGTTGCGCGGCAGCGGACTTGCCGGGCTGTCGGCAATGGCCTCCCACAGCCAGCGTGACGGAATCGTGCTGGCGCGTCCGCTGCTCGAGGTCCCGAAGGCGCAGCTGATCGCGACCTTGAGGCGGGCTGGAATCGGCTTTGCCGACGACCCTACCAACCGCGACACCGCCTTCACCCGGCCGCGGCTGCGTGCGCTGCTGCCGCTGCTTGCGGCCGAGGGGGGCGATGCCCGCACACTGGTGCGGCTCGCGGCCCGGCTGGCGCGGGCCAATGCGGCCGTCGAGTTGCTGGCCGACGGCGCCGAGCGTTTCCTCCATTTGCGGGATCGCGGCGATGCGTCGCAGGACGGTGTGCGAAGCTTCGAGGCCTCGGCCTTCGCGGGCCTGCCGGAGGAGGTCCGGCTGCGGCTCCTGTTGCGGGCCATCAACGCGCTCGGACATGAAGGGCCGGCGGAACTCGGCAAGGTTGAATCCCTCCTCGTGGTGCTCGACCAGGCCATCGCCGAAAGCCCTCGCGCAGGCGCAAAGGGCCGGCCGGCCCTGAGGCAGACCCTTGCGGGAGCCTTGATCAGCCTTGCCGGCGGGCGTATCCACATCGCGCCGGCGCCGGCCCGGCGTCGCAAGGGCGGATAGGCACGGACGAGGGCGGATCATGACACCGGCCGTTTCCGGGCGGCCGACGTCAGGTCACCTTAACCAGGCAGGAAAAACCCCGGCCGGGTCGCCATTATTTCAGCGGGAATCGCTCTAAGATGGGATAAATAGTCCCATCTCGTTCCCTTGGCAGCGACCGGGGCGGCACCTAAATTGTATTCGTCTAACGATGAGGATTCCTTGGGGATTTCCTCGTAGAGCCCAAGGATGAGGCCGCGATCCGCGCGACCACGAAGGAAGATCGATGAACGCCAATCTGCGCAATTTCGCCCTCTGGGTCATCATTGTCTTGCTGCTGTTGGCGTTGTTCACGCTCTTCCAGAATCCGGGGCAGCGCGCCTCCTCGCAGGACATCGCCTTCTCCCAGCTCCTGAGCGAAGTTGATCGCGGTAATGTGCGCGACGTCGTGATCCAGGGGCCGGACATCCACGGCACCTTCACCAACGGCTCGAGCTTCCAGACCTATGCGCCGAGCGATCCGACGCTGGTGAAGCGCCTCTATGACAGCAAGGTCCAGATCACCGCGAAGCCGCCCGGCGACAACGTGCCGTGGTTCGTCTCGCTGCTGGTGTCCTGGTTGCCCTTCATCGCGCTGATCGGTGTCTGGATATTCCTGTCGCGGCAGATGCAGGGCGGCGCCGGCAAGGCGATGGGCTTCGGCAAGTCGCGTGCGAAGATGCTGACCGAAGCGCACGGCCGCGTCACCTTCGAGGACGTCGCCGGCGTCGACGAGGCCAAGCAGGACCTCCAGGAGATCGTCGAATTCCTGCGCGACCCCGGCAAATTCCAGCGTCTCGGCGGTCGCATTCCGCGCGGCGTGCTGCTGGTCGGCCCTCCCGGCACCGGTAAGACCCTGATCGCGCGTGCGGTCGCGGGCGAAGCCAACGTGCCGTTCTTCACCATTTCAGGTTCGGACTTCGTCGAGATGTTCGTCGGCGTCGGCGCGAGCCGCGTCCGCGACATGTTCGAACAGGCCAAGAAGAACGCGCCCTGCATCATCTTCATCGACGAAATCGACGCGGTCGGTCGTCATCGTGGCGCAGGCCTCGGCGGTGGCAATGACGAGCGCGAGCAGACGCTGAACCAGTTGCTGGTCGAGATGGACGGCTTCGAGGCGAACGAGGGCGTGATCCTGATCGCCGCGACCAACCGTCCCGACGTGCTCGATCCCGCGCTGCTGCGTCCCGGCCGCTTCGACCGCCAGGTCGTGGTGCCCAATCCTGATGTCGTCGGCCGCGAGCAGATCCTCAAGGTTCACGTCCGCAAGGTGCCGCTGGCCCCCGATATCAACCTCAAGACCATCGCGCGCGGCACGCCCGGTTTCTCCGGCGCCGACCTGATGAACCTCGTCAACGAAGCCGCCCTCACGGCCGCACGCCGCAACAAGCGCATGGTGACCCAGGCCGAGTTCGAGGAAGCAAAAGACAAGGTGATGATGGGCGCCGAGCGCAAGTCGCTCGTCATGACTGAGGAAGAGAAGCTGCTGACGGCCTATCACGAGGGCGGTCACGCCATCGTCGGCCTCAACGTCGTCGCGACCGACCCGATCCACAAGGCGACCATCATCCCGCGCGGCCGTGCTCTTGGCATGGTCATGCAGCTGCCCGAGCGCGACAAGCTGTCGATGTCGCTGGAGCAGATGACCTCGCGGCTCGCCATCATGATGGGCGGCCGTGTCGCCGAAGAGCTGATCTTCGGTCGCGAGAAGGTGACATCGGGTGCGTCCTCCGACATCGAGCAGGCGACACGTCTGGCTCGCATGATGGTGACGCGCTGGGGTCTGTCCGAAAAGCTCGGCACCGTCTCCTACGGCGAGAACCAGGACGAGGTGTTCCTGGGCATGTCGGTCTCGCGCACGCAGAACGCTTCTGAGGCGACCGTGCAGAAGATCGACTCCGAGATCCGGCGTTTCGTGGAAGAGGGTTACAACGAAGCGACGCGCATTCTCACCGAGAAACGCGCCGATCTCGAAGCTCTCGCCAAGGGCCTGCTCGAGTTCGAGACGCTCTCCGGCGACGAGATCATCGATCTGCTCAAGGGCAAGAAGCCTAACCGTGAATCGGTGCTCGAGCCGACCACGCCGCGCGCCTCCGCGGTGCCCCCGGCCGGCAAGTCGCCGCGTCCGCGGCCCGATGCGGATCCCGGCCTGGAGCCGCAGCCGCAGGCGTAATCGCGAACGGCAGATGAGATTGCAGAACGCGGCGGAAACGCCGCGTTTTTCGTTGGCTGGTGGTTCGCGGATGCAGGGCGTCCCCGGCGCGAGCGGAGCGCGAGGCTCCCGGGGCAAACGCGGGAATCACTAAAGAAGAACTTAACGCTTGCGGCCTATTTTGGCCCGCCATGACTGACCAGGTCGTCCACAGCGCGGTTCAACCGTTTTCGGCACGTGCGGCGCTCCCCTGGGCCGTGGGCCTCGGCGTCTATGCCCTGCTGCTGGTCGTCGGGCCGTGGCTGCTTGGTGATCCCGACAGCTATTCTCATATCGAGGTCGGGCGCTGGATCATCGCGCATGGCGCGCTGCCGGAGAGCGATCCGTTTTCGTTTTCAAAGCACGGCGCGCCCTGGATCACGTTCGAATGGCTCTCGGAAATCGTCTACGCCGGAGCCTACGCATTGTGCGGCTGGCCCGGCGTCGTCGTCGTCGCGGCAGCGGCGATTGCGCTCGCCTTTGGCCTCTTCACGTTCTTCCTGCTGCGTGAGCTCTCGCCGGCCCTGACGGCCCTCATGGTGATCGCGGCCATCATCCTGCTGGCGCCGCATATGCTGGCGCGGCCGCATGTCCTCGTGCTGCCGGTGATGGTGACCTGGGCGGCTGCCCTCGTGCGCTGCATGGATCGCGGCGGGCCTCCGCCATACTGGGCGCTGCCGCTGCTGGTGCTGTGGACCAATCTGCATGGCAGCGTGGTGCTCGCGCTCGGGCTGATCGGCCCGGCGGTGCTCGAGGCGCTGCTGCGTGAGGGGCGGAGCGAATGGCCGCGCGTGCTGCTGCGATGGCTGCCCTTCTCGGCCCTTGCCCTCGCTGCGTCCTGCCTGACGCCGCATGGGCCGGAACCGCTGCTGATGCCGCTGACGACACTCGGCCTCGGCTCTGCACTCGCCTGGATCGGGGAATGGCGGCCGCAGGATTTCAGCCATGTCGGTGGATTCGAGCTGCTGCTGCTGGCCGGCATCTTCGCGCTCGCGCGCGGCGTGACGCTGCCGGTCGTGCGGGCGCTGGTGGTGATCGGCCTGCTGCATTTCGCGCTGGCACAGGTGCGCAATGCGGATCTTCTGGCCATGCTGGCGCCGCTCTATCTGGCGGCCCCCTTGGGTCGGAAGTTCGGCGGGCGGATCACGGACGACGAGGCGGGTGCGTCGCGCGGCCTGAATCTGGCCGCGCTTGGTGTGTTGATCGCGATGAGCGGGGCAGCGCTGGCGCGCGAGATACGGCCGGCTGCCGTCATCACCCCGCAGGTTGCCGTCGCTCGGGCCGAACTCGCCAAGGCGGGGCGCGTGCTGAACGATTATTCCTTCGGCGGCTATCTGATCTTCGCCGGCATTACCACCTTCATCGATGGTCGCGGCGAATTGTACGGGGGACCGTTCATCGACCGCTACAATCGGGCCCTGGCGCTGGTCGACCTCGCAGATTTTCTCAAGCTGCTCGACGACTACGACATCGGCGCGACGCTGCTCGCGCCGAAAACACCGGCAGTCGCGATGCTCGACCGGCTGCCGCAGTGGCAGCGCGTCTACAGCGACGATGTAGCTGTCGTGCACAAGCGGCGGGATCCGCCGCAGCGATAAAGTCAGGCGGTGCCGAAGGCTGCGTATTGACCGCCGAGCGACACGCCGCTCAGGGCCTCTTCGAGGCGGCGCGCCGGTTTGGTGTCCCAGGGGAGCAGCAGGAAATGGCGCGCGCCGACCTCGCGCAAGCCGCCCGCCGCCATCAGCTTTCGGGTCTTGCCGGCACTGAGCAGGACGGCGTCCCGGTCGAATTCACAGCGCGCAACGGCAAGACGTGTCAGCGGGTTGTACGGATTGTGCTCGATCACGCAGACGAGCCCACCGGGGCGTACCACCCGCCGCATCTCGGTGATGAAATGCGTCCATTCGGCCGGCACGACGTGGTGCATCACACAGACGGCCGTGACGAGATCGAAGCTGGCGTCCTCGAAAGGAAAAGTGCGGCCGTCGAACTCGCGGTACTCGACGCCGCTATTGGCCGCGCGGGCCTGCGCCAGGCTGGCCGACGAAACGTCGATGCCGCTCAACCGGCCGACGATGCCGTGCAGCAGCGGATGAAGGCTGCCGACGCCGCAGCCGACGTCCAGCATGCCGGGCCTCTCCGTGTCGAGCCGCTGCGCGATCAGGTCGCGCAGCAGATCGGCCTTCGCGCGCATGAAGAAATCATGCGGCAAGCCCGAGAAGTCGATCGAGGATTGCACGACGTCGCGATAGTTGGCGTGATAGCCGTCGAAGAGTTCAGTCATGCGCAGGGTCACTCGTTGACGGCGTGAATCGCAGGCGCGGCCGCCGCCTCGTTGCGATCGAAGCCGGCGCGCGTCTGCACCACATAGAGCGGGCGGCGCTTCACCTCGGCATGGATGCGGCCGACATAAAGTCCCACGATGCCCGTCATCAGCATGTTGATGCCGCACAGCAGGGACACGACGACCATGGTCGAGGACCAGCCGGTGACCAGATGGCTGTCATTGCTGAGCCACAACAGGATCACCCAGCCGCCGTACAGCAGAGCCAGTCCCGAAACCGTCAATCCGCACCAGATTGCGAGCCGCAGCGGCAGATCGGAAAAGCCGAGTGCGGCGTTCATCGCGAGCCGCACCATCTTGAACAGAGGGTATTTGGTTTCGCCCGCTGCGCGCTCGAGGCGGTGGAAGGCGACCTCGGCCTGCCGGAAGCCCAGCCAAGCGATCATGCCGCGCACGAAGCGGTCCTGCTCCGGCATCTGCATGAGTGCGTCGAGCACCTTGCGATCGATCAGGCGGAAATCGCCGACATCGGCGGGGATGCCGACGGAGGACATCCTGCCGAGGAGCCGGTAGAACACATGCGCAGTCGCGCGCTTGAACCGGCTTTCGCCGTCGCGCGACAGGCGGCGGGCGTGGACGACATCGTTGCCTTCCTTCCACTTCGCGATCAATTGCTCGATCACTTCCGGCGGATCCTGCAGATCGGCGTCCATGACGATGATCGCTTCACCTTGCGCGGCGTCCATGCCGGCAGTGATGGCAACCTGGTGGCCGAAGTTTCGCGACAGGCCGATATAGCGGAAGCGCGGATCGCGCTGGGCGAGCGCCTGGAGCACGATGGAGCTGGAATCGCTGCTGCCGTCGTCGACGAAGATCGCTTCTGCAGCCCCGTCGAGCCGCGACAAGACCAGGTCGAGCCGGCGCAGCAGGACCGGCAGCACGGCTTCCTCGTTGAACACGGGGATGACAAGGCTGTAGCGGATCGATCTGGAATTGGCCGCCATGCGAGAGATTCCGGCTGGGTTCAGGGGCGGAAGTCTAGTTCACCGGTGGTTAAGGTCGCCTTGCTGCAACCGTTAAGGATTGGGCGGCCGGGGCGACTGAGGGAGGCGGAATGGGCGCGATGACTGATGATCAACCTTGCGGTGCCGCCGCAGCGTCGGTTGAGGGCCTGCGGTGGATCTTGTAGAGAACAAATCGCTCCGAGGTATCCAGCACCTCAAGCAGGTCAGGCAGCGGGTTCGCAGCCGGCGGCCCAAGCACGTAGAGATAATCGAAATCCCGGTACCAGGTGCGGACGAACGGCGGAACGCCTGCCGGCGATTGGTTCGTCGCGATCGCGGCAAGCAGCTCCGACGGCACCGGTCCCCCATAGGGAATGGCAAGATTGCGCACGCCCTCGCGTGGCCGCACGGGCTGCTTGCCCGCTTCCGTGAAGAGATTGGGCACGAACGCGTTGGCGTAATGCACGGCCAGCGTCGGTGCATAATACATCGGATACGAGGTGAGGTCGGCGAAGGGCGGGTCGCCATTGTCGCCCATGCTGCCAACGAGGACGCGCGAGCCGCGCTCGATCTTCTGGAACGACGCGATGATCGCCGCATAGTCGGCGCGGTAGGGCAGCCACACCGCGAGGACGATGGCAAGATTGATAAGTATGATGCTGCTGATCGCGGCGAGCGCGGCTGTTCTCCAGGCACGGCTCGGCAGCGTCAGCGAGCTGAAGGCGGGCAGGATCAGGGCTGCTGCGGGAATGACGCGAAGGTCGACAAACGCGGTTCCAAACAGCTTCGAAGGAATGACGAGGTAAAGCAGCGCAAAGCCGATCGCGAGCCAGGTCCCGGCCGGCGCGAGCCTGAGGACGCCGCGCCGTGCGGCGAACAGCAAGGAGATCATCAGCGCCAGGCCGGTCGCGGCCGCTGCGGTCAGATTGTAGCCGTTCAGGATGCGCAACGGCCAGACGGGCTTGAATCCGAAGAACCAGCTCGTCCCTTCGCTTCCGATCGAGCCCGCGGTCATTTGCATGATCCCGAACAACACGAGCGCCGGCAGGGCCAGCGCGCCGAGCCGCGCGGCCGCGACCCGGTACGCTATTCCCTGCCGACGAATGCGCGAGAGCTCGTAGAGGCCAAGCGTCGCGCCGTAGATGCCGAGCGAGAAGAAATGCGCCGCATACAGCGCGGCGACGAACAGCATGTTGGCAACGAAGCGCAGCGGCCAGGGGCCCTCGGCCAGCAACAGGTAGATCGCGATGCCTGAGAGAGCGAGGCCGAGTCCGAACTCGAAATTCACGAAGCCCCAGCTGAACGGCAGACAATAGAGGACAGCGAGCGCAGCGAAGCCGGCGAGCTGGACCCGACCCTTTCGGGCCCATTCCAGCAGCAGCGCACCCCCGACGATCAGCAATTGGCTCAGCAGCAGAAACAGCCGCGTGGCGTTCTCGACGCTCATCAGCCGCGCCAGCTGCGGCACCAGCAGATCCATTCCAAGGTTGGGATAGAAGGCCCAGGCCACCTCGTAATGCGGATTGGCGTCGGGAGTGCCGTTCTGGCTCAGAATGTACATGCGGGCGAGGTGATTGGGATAATCCACCATCGCTGGAATGGGGGTCATCAGCACCGGCAGAAACGAGACGGCCGCCAGCACCGCCAGAACGGCGATCGCCACGGACCGCTCCGAGCCGAACCGAGCCGGGATTGTCAAAGTCGGCCTGTCAAAAGAAGACATGTCGCGGGATCGCCGGGGTTTGAGCGCATGGGTCGTGTCCGCGGCACATTCGCTCAAGGTTACGCGTGCGTGCCCTCACGTGGGTGCTCACTTCAAGGGCGTCGCGGGCGCGCTGTCGGCATGGTCTCGCACATGGATCACGGCGATGTCGTCCGTATAGATCCGCTTCCAGCCCTTGAGCTGGTCGAGGATCTGCGGGCCCGGCGCATCGGCAACCAGGAGCGTCGCGTCGATCTTGTACTCGTCGAGCAGGCGAGGCAGCAGCTCGGGCTTCTTGCCTTCCGTCGCCTTGAAGAAATCCATGACGAATTTCTCGCCATAGAGCTCGGCACGGCCGTCGACGAAGACCGGAATGTTGCGCGAGATCAGATAGCCGCCGAACTGGTAGGCATTGAAGATGCGCTGCACCTTGCGTTGCTCGAGCAGATCGACGGCCGCAACCGGCGTATGCGTCGTCGTGAAGGCGAAGCGGTGGTGCCCCATGTAGAGCGACGTCGAGGTCCAGCTCGCCGCCACGATCATCAGCGCGCCAAGCGCGGTGACAGTGCGGGCCGGCCAGCGCCCCGCATTGGCGGCGTCAGGCGCCGGGCGCGGGAACATCTCGCCGAGCGGCTTTGCCAGCACCAGCGGCACCAGGAACGCAAATGCCTCGATGCTCCTGACATGGGTCAGCGCGCTCCAGGTCAGGAACAGGATCAGGAAGATCCGGGGCGCCGACAGCACCAGGCCGCGATAATAGCCGAATGCGATCAAGCCGAGCAGGGCGCCTTCGAACGCCGTGAAGGTGGAGAAGTTCGCAGGCATCCATTCGAAGATCAGCGACAGCAGCTCGCCGAGGCCGAGGATGTTGGTCGCGCCCAGCAGCGTCCGCCAGCCATACGGCGTGAGGCAACTCGCGACCAGCGCGCCGATTCCGAACAATACCCAGCGCATGAACAGGGCAAGACGTCGTCCCTTCTCGGCATGCTCGACGGCCTCGAGCGAGATCGGGCCGATCAGCGCGAGGCCCAGCACGAAGCCGCCATGCAAATTGGCCCAGAGCGCCATCAACGGCAGCCAATACCAGGACGGCGCGCTCTTGCGGTCGGCAGCCGCCATCAGCACGCCGACCCACGCCACCATGACCGGCAGCGCCAGGATATGCGGACGCGCCAGCACGTGATGGGTCGACAGCAGCAGCGCCAGCATCGCGAACAGCACTGCGCGTGGGGCCTCGATCTGCGCGTCGAGCAGATAGACGAAGATCGCGACCGTGATCGCGACCGCGACCGCGGTGAGGATGACGGGGCCTGCCCAGTCCAATTGCGCATGGGACCAGGCGAACAGGACCTGCGACAGCCACGACGTCGACATCCATGGCGCGCCCGTGCGCGTGAAGGAATAGAAGTCGGTGGTGGGCATGGCGTGGTGGTCGAGGATCCACTGCCCGATCTTGACCTGCCAGAACGTGTCGGAGTCCTGGAGCCGGGTGTCGCCGAGGTAGAGGAAGAACAGATAGACGCCGGCGCCGACGCACAGCGGCACCAGCGCTCGCGCGCGGCTCTGCGCCGCGATGCTGTTGGCAAGGGAAAGGGACATGCCGCCTCGTCGTCCTGTTGTTCTTGTCGGTCGGGCACGGTCCGGAGCCGGAGTTGGCGCAATGTGCGGCGCGGTTTCCGGGAGGATCATGCTCGAACAATCACCTGAAGCGCGATGAATGATTCATCGCGTCGCGCGTCAGTCCGGGCGAGCGGCATTGGACCACGGGCGATCATAACTTCGGGTAAACTGGCCGGTCACGCCGGCTTCATGTCCCGACAATTTAACGGATTGTTTTAGATTTCGATTTACCATCGACGAATACACGCAAACCGCTTGGTGTTTACGCAGTCGAATTAACTGCGGCGCAATTCTTTGCCTCTACGTTCGGTTCCATGGTCGGGCGGCGCTGGGAAGCCGGAAAGACCAGATCAGTTGTAGCCTCGTGTACTCATTTGGAGCACTCTATGAAGAACCTCGTTGCGCGTTTCCTGAAGGATGAATCCGGCGCCACCGCCATTGAATACGGCCTGATCGCTGCCGGCATCGCGCTGGCGATCATCACCGTCGTCAACAACCTCGGCACCACGCTGAACACCAAGTTCACCGCGATCTCGACCAGCCTCAAGTAAGACTGGACGAACCAGAGATTTTCGAGAGCCCCGTCCTGACGGGGCTCTTTTCTTTTGGGCGAAGCTTGGGCAGTTCGGCCGTCAGTTCAATCAGTCAGTGTTCCTGGGCGAGGGTGGCCAGCCCGGTTGACGGCGTGGTTGCGGCCGACGCGCGCGGCGCGCTCCTGCAGCCAAAGTAGAATTTCGCGGCCCAGATCGAGGCTGCTGCGAGCGCGACACCGGCCGCGACGTCGATGACGTAATGCGCGCCGATCACCGGCGTCGCCGCGATCATCGACAAACTGAGCGCAGCCGCGATGCCGCCGAGCCACCGCACCGGCCACAGCGCCCACATGTACAGCACGGCCGATGCCGCGTGAAAGCTCGGAAAAGAGACGATGCCGGAGAGCGAGAACAGCCGCAGCTGTTGCAGGCTGCCGTCCCGAAGCGCGAGGATGTCGCGCAGTTGTCCGGCATAGACCGTGGTGTCGATCTCGGGCAAATGCGCGGCCGGCAGATTCAGTGCGTAATAGGTGCCGATCGCGGGCACCACGGCGGAGATCGTGATGGTGACCGCGAGCGCGAGGCTCATCGCGAGCATGAACAATTGCAGCCGCACATAGCGCCCCGTCAGCGCCAGCACGACGGGAATGCCGAGCAGCGGAAACTTGATCAGTGCGTAGGCGCGCGCCATGCAGATCGCGAGCCAGGGATGATCGTTGACGTAGCGCGCGATCGGTTCCGGATCGAGGCCCAACGCCCGGTCGATCGCCAGCAGCGCATGGTCCTCGAGCGGCCAGTTCAGCTTGCCCGCGACGTAACTCAATGGTCCGACGATCGCGCAGGTGAGAATGACTTGTCCGATGGTGCCGAGTGAAAACACCAGCTTCGGATCCGCAAGCTCGCCTTTGACGATCCGGTGGCCATAGGCAACCGCGAGCAGCACCGTGGCGATCGCCATGGTCACGCCGTAGGCGACCGGCTCGAGCCTCAGCCCGGTCGAGGCAAGGCCGAGCGCCAGCAGCGTCCCCATCCCGAGCATCGGAAACCAGTTGAGGTGGAAAAGCTGCCAGGCGGTCCGGGCGTCCGTGTCGAGCATCGTGCACTGAGGGAATTGCATTGCCCCCGTACAGTTACGGACCGGCTTTAAGATCCCGGTAAGAAGTGTGGTTATCGGACTTACAACCACTGCCTGTTATTTTTAGTGTTTAAATCGCGGCCTCTCTGGGCCGACGCTCCAAGCATTTCCCATCTTGTCATCCCTCCTGAATAGTTGTTCAGTCCTTGCGGGGCGATTTGCATCGAATTGAGTGGCGAAGCGTTTAGCCGCAGGGCGTGCGGCGGCGTGTGGGACAGGAAGCGCGCCATGGTTTATCGGCGGACGCATCAAGTGGTGAAGCGCCTTGCGGCGCGGCGCAGTGCAATCTTGACGGCGGCACGGGAGACTGCGGCTGAAGGCGGTATGGCGGCCGTGCAGATCGCACCGGTCGCGGTCCGGGCCAATGTCGCGGCGGGCACAGTCTACCGCTACTTCCCCTCCAAGGCCGAGCTGATCTCCGAACTCATTGCCGAGGTTTCCCGCGACGAGCTCGCCGCGATCCGCCGGGCTGCCGATGCCGCGCCGGGGCCGTCCTCGGCGCTGGCAGCGGCCGTGACGACCGTAGCGGTCCACACCCTGTCGCAGCGGCGGCTGGCCTGGGGCATTCTGGCCGAACCCGTCGATGTCGATGTCAGTGCCTCGCGCGTGGCCAGCCGGCGCGAGATCGCGGGCGAGATGGCTGCCCGGATCGACGCTGCGGTGCGCGCCGGTCACCTGCCGGCGCAGGACACCGCGCTCGCCGCCACCGCCTTGCTCGGCGCGCTGCATGAAGCCCTGGTCGGGCCACTCGCGCCCGACAATCTCGACGATCCCGTCAAGATGCGCGACGCAGTGCAGACCGTGACCCTGCTGGCGCTGCGTGCGGTCGGCGTCATGGACGCCCGCGCCA
This sequence comes from Bradyrhizobium sp. MOS003, assembly GCF_003020125.1. Lineage (GTDB taxonomy): Bacteria > Pseudomonadota > Alphaproteobacteria > Rhizobiales > Xanthobacteraceae > Bradyrhizobium. The sequence continues at coordinate 1,358,971 of NZ_PYFW01000001.1, forward strand.
GGGGTCTCGTGGTGCAGCAGACGCTGCTGCCGACCGCAAAGGCGCTGGTTGGGGCGTAAAATCGCCTTGCGAACGAGTGGCCGGCCTGAGGCGCTCAGGTCGTTGACCGAGCGAGCTTTTTCGCAAAATCGCAGCAGGCTCGCCGAACCCTCCGGCTACTGTGCATGGGGTTGTTTTTCGACTTTTAGTTTGGCGTGCCCTGGCGGGGCCTACATGTTCGCGTCGCCCTCGGGGCCGACCGAGGCGATGCGCACCATGTTGGTGGTGCCGGGGATGCCGAGCGGCACGCCGGCGACGATGATGACGCGCTGGCCGGCGCGGACGAAGCCGTCCCGGAACGCGATCTGGCCGGCGCGGCTGACCATGTCGTCCTGATCGCGCGCGTCCTCCGCCACCACGCAATGCACGCCCCACACCACCGCGAGCCGGCGGCCGGCGGTGATGTTCGGCGTGATCGCCACGATCGGCGGCTTCGGCCGCTCGCGCGCCACCCGCACCGCTGTCGAGCCCGATGAGGTCCAGCAGATCAAGGCCGGAAGGTCGAGCGTCTCGGCGATCTGCCGCGCGGCGTCGGCAATGGCGTCGCCTGCGGTGGATTCTGGCGCGGGGCGCTGCGCGGTGAGCACGGAACGATAAATCGGGTCGCGCTCGACCTCCTCGCCGATGCGGTTCATGGTCGAGACCGCCTCGACCGGAAATTTGCCGGCCGCCGATTCCGCCGACAGCATGATGGCGTCGGCGCCCTCATAGACCGCCGTGGCGACGTCGGAGACTTCAGCGCGGGTCGGCACCGGCGACTGGATCATCGACTCCAGCATCTGGGTTGCGATCACCACCGGCTTGCCGGCACGGCGCGCCATCCGCGTCATCTGCTTCTGCAGGCTCGGCACGCGCTCGAGCGGCAATTCGACGCCGAGATCGCCGCGCGCCACCATCAGCGCGTCGGAGGCTTCGAGGATGTCGGCAAGACGGTCGATTGCCTGCGGCTTCTCGATCTTGGCCATGACAGCGGCGCGGCCGCGGATCATCTTCTTGGCTTCGATGACGTCGTCGGCGCGCTGCACGAAGGACAGCGCGATCCAGTCGACGCCGGTCACCAGTGCGGCCTCCAGGTCGGCGCGATCCTTCGGCGTCATGGCCGAGACCGCGAGGTCCGTATCGGGAAGGCTGACGCCCTTGCGATCGGACATCCGGCCGCCGACCACCACGCGCGTCACCGCGTGCTCTTTCGAGGTCTCCTCCGCGATCAGCCGCACCTTGCCGTCGTCGAGCAGCAGCGCGTGGCCGGGCCGCAGCGCGGCCAGGATTTCCGGATGCGGAAGATGGACACGCGTGGAATCGCCGGGGGTCTTATCGGAATCCAGCGTGAAGGTCTGGCCGTTCTGCAGCTGCACCGAGCCTTCGGCGAAGGCGCCGAGCCTCAGCTTCGGGCCCTGGAGGTCGACCAGGATACCGATCGGCCGCCCATAGCTGCTCTCGACGTTGCGTATCGTCGCCACCAGCTCCCGCATCTTGTCATGCGGCGTGTGGCTCATGTTGATGCGAAACAGGTCGGCGCCGGCTTCGAACAGGCGGCGGATCATCGCGAGGTCTGAAGAGGCCGGTCCGAGCGTCGCGAGAATCTTGATACGGCGAAGACGCCTCATGGCTTACTTCCAGACGGTGGCGGGGGAGCTGGCGGGAGGCCAGGCGCGGCGGGGGGCGTACCACCGGGCGGGCCATTGGGCAAACCCGGAACCCCGCCACCCGGGCCAACCGGGCCCGGCAGGCCGGGCACACGCTGCTGCTGCGACGGCTGCTCGTTGGCGTCGGTGAGCTGCACCGTCCAGGCCCGCTGCTCGCCGGTGTCGACCTCGAAATAGCCGGTCCGGTCGTAGCCCCGCGCGAGGCAATCCTCGGTGCCGCGGATGGTGAACTCCTTGTCGCGCGAGCACATGAAAGCCTGCCCCGACCACTCGCCGCCGCGGTCGTAGTCGATCGCGTAGATGTAATAGTAACGGGCGACCAACGTTCCCCGCAGCAGGGTCTCGCAGGAGCGGGACGAGATGTTCCACCAGCCTTCGGTGGTCCAGCCCTCGGCATCCTTGTAGCCGAGCGCAATGCCGACCCGGCTCGAGGTGTTGTTGCAGAGACGGAAATCGGCGGAGGCCGGGGTGGCGTAAAGGCACAGCAAAGCAACCACCAGCACCGGGACCAACCGGGCGAGCAGGCGAAGCGGGGAGCGGGGAGATTCGGCGATCATTGTCGCGGAAGCTATATCAGATCATTGACGATTTGGCGTAGGGGACGAGGAACTGCCTCGAGGGGTTCGGGTCCGTTTGCGCCGGGATATGGCAAAATCTGTGACAGGACCCACCTGATCCCGTAAGGGTGACCAGCACCGGGGCAGGCCCAAGGGATATAGCCATGGCAATCGACGACAAAACCAGAACGGAGCTCGAGGCGGCCGCTTTCCGGCATCTGGTCGAACATCTGAAGACGCGGTCCGACGTCCAGAACATCGACCTCATGAATCTGGCGGGTTTTTGCCGCAACTGCCTGTCCAATTGGCTCAAGGAGGCCGCCGACGCGCAAGGCGTCGCCTTGAGCAAGGACGAGAGCCGGGAGGCCGTCTACGGCATGCCCTATGAGACCTGGAAGTCGAAATACCAGGGCTCAGCTACGCCCGAGCAGCTTGATACGATGAAGAAGGTCCACCCCCACGGCCACGGCCACGGGCACTAAGCGGTCCTGCGAAGCCACGCCTGAGTCGCATCACACAACAGCTTTCTCGGCCTCGCCGCAGGAAGGTGTGGGCGCGCTGTGGACGAGCGCGATGCTGCCTTGAACGCAGTCGGTACGGACCCTAAGGGTCTACCAGCACGCGCGGTGAGGGATGCCGGCGTCACCTCGTTTTGCCAGTTCCATTGGGAGTACCTAGATGGCCACCTCCGCCGCCGTCCGCGACGACGAGCCCGCGACGAAATTTGCCAAGGACCAGCTCAAGTCCATCATCGAGCGCATCGAGCGGCTGGAGGAAGAGAAGAAGGCGATCTCCGACGACATCCGCGACGTCTATGCCGAGAGCAAGGGCAACGGCTACGACGTCAAGGCGCTGCGCACCATCGTGCGCATGCGCAAGCAGGATCCCAACGAGCGCGCCGAGGCCGAGACCATTCTCGAGACCTACATGCAGGCGCTCGGCATGATCTGAGGCGCGTCGCTTCGATCATCACTGCCGTAGCCCGGATGGAGCGATAGCGAAATCCGGGTTCTTGCTGTGGGGACGCGTTCCCGGATGACGCTTGCGCTCCATCCGGGCTACAAATTGCGCGTGTTTCGTTCGTGAACGGAGACGTGAATGACCGCGCCACCGCCGCCGCGCGAGGTAAGCCGCGCCTTCGGCGCTCTTCCCGTACCGATCGGCAAGCGGCTGCTTCAGGTGCGCGCGCTCATCTTCGCGACCGCCGCGGCGCATGACGAGGTCGGCCGGCTCACCGAGACTCTGAAATGGGGCGAGCCGGCTTATCTGACCGACGAGACCGGCAGCGGCTCGACGATCCGGCTCGGCCGCGTCAAGGGCTCCGCACACGCTGCCATCCTGTTCAATTGCCAGACGACGCTGATCGATAGCTTCCGCGAACGCTTTCCCGATCGTTTCGAGTACCGGCAGACGCGGGCGGTGTTGTTGCCGGTGGCGGGCAGGCTGCCGAAGCGGGAATTATCCGTCTGCCTGTCGTTGGCGCTGACGTATCATCTGGGCCGGCGGGGAACGAAGGCGAAATCGGCGCAATTGTAATCCGGATGAGCGAAGCGATATCCGGATGTCAGCGCGCACAACTGTCCCGGATGTCTACGCGCTCGTCCGGGCTACCAGACGAATTCGCGGAGGGAGCTCGGCGTCTCAGCGCAACGCGGCCGTGCGCATGACGAACGACGTCGTCTGGAGCTTCGCGGTCGCGCTGCCCGAAAAACTGTCGCAGGACAGGCCGTGCATCGGGTCGTCGGCGAAGCCCATCGCGATCACGGCCTGCGGCTTGACGAAATAGCCGCGCAGCGCGGCCGTATCGAGCTCGCCCAACAGCGTGACCGACATCGCGCGGCTGGCGCTCGGGGACAGCATCACGATCTTGAGCCAGATGCTCTCGCTCTTGGCGGCGGAGAGGCGGGTAGCGGTCGCGACCGCGCCGTCGACGTTCTTGCCGACCACCGTGTTGATTTCGGTGGCCTGAGCGACGCTGCGCGATGTGGGACGGGCCGAGCGCGGGATCGGCGCCGAGGCGGCGACGACGTTGGCGCGGTCGACCGGGGAGGCGGCCGGTGCGTAAGCCAGCGCCTGAAGGGCGGCGTTGGGCAGGCTCGCGGTTGCCTGCGGATCGGTGGCAGAGGCGAGCGCTTGGCGCGCCTTCAGAGCCGCGATTTGCGCCGGCGTCGCCTGCTGCGGCGCGGCCGGGACATCATCCCAGAAGCCGCGGGCATTGATGATGTCGGCCGGGGTCTCCGGCTTGCCGTCCGCAGATTTGGGGGCCGGCTTGTCAGCCACGGCCGCGGGCTTCGGCTTGGGCGGCGCAACGAGTTGCGCGTCGGCCGAGGCGAGCTGGATCGTGGCGGCGATCTGCGGCTTGGCGCGCGGCGTCGGCACCGGCTCGGCGGGCTTGGCTGCGGCTGCGACCACGGTCGGCGCGGCTGCCGGCTTGACGGTCGGGGCGGGCGCGCCCTCGTCATCCTCGTCGCTGCTGGCGGCCGGGGCCGGCTTGCCCTTGAACAAGGCGGCGAAGAAATTCGGCTTGCTGCCGGAATCGTCGGCATTGCCGCGCCGCTCGATCTCGGCCTTGGCGAGCTCATAGCCCTTCAGCGGCACGCCGTCGGTCGGCAGATGCACCGTCTTGCCGTCCGGGAAGACGCGGGCGAGCTGGTCATGCGTCATGCGCGGCCAGTGCCGGACACTGCCGGTGTCCAGATGCACGAAGGGCGATCCGGAGGTCGGATAGAAGCCGACGCCGCCGCGCTGCAGGCGCAGGCCGGCGAAACGGATCTGCTCCAGCGGCACGCCCGGAATGTAGAAGTCCATCGCATGTCCCAGCATGTGCTGGCTGGCGCGTGCCACCCCGGAGGAGCGGCGGCGGAGCATGGCGTTGGTGGCGGGGGAGCGGTAGGAGGAGATGATCTGGATCGGCTGCTTGGCGTCGACGTCGCGGTAGACGTCCCAGAGGATGTCGAAGAGGTGACGGTCCATGACCGTCTCGTCCTGGGTGCGCCAGTCGCGCAGGAAGTGATTGAGCTGCTTCAGCGCCGCCTCGTCGTAGCGGCCCTCGCGCTTGAAGGTGACGGTCAGGTCTTCGCCGGAATGGGTGTGGTGGAAGGAGAGCGTCTTGGTTTCGCTCAGCGCGGCGGCGTTATGGACCGAACCCGCGGCAGCAAGCAGCAATACGCCAGCGAGGCCGATCCGGGATCCGGCCTTCATGCCCGCGTGGGACAACGACAGCACAGTAAATCGGCGTGCGAGACTAGTCAGCACGTGAGAGCCCACCCAGTCGACCAGCGTTCAAAATGGACTCTTCCGCCAACCCCGTTAGCGCGCGAAAGAGGGTGAACGCTTTCTTAAAGCGAGAAGGTTAATTCGAGGTTGACCTTCCCGCCCCCAAACCAAGCCAGAATACTGACCTAACCGGGTGAGTGTGGCAAAAAAACGCCCGCTGCCCCGAGCGAGGTGGACAATGGTTAACGTTAAACGGCCCCATCCATGGGATGGGGCCGTTGATTTCGTTGCGGAATTCAGAAAACCAGGGCCCCGCAGGCTTACCGGGTGAACACCCGCTGCTGCTGAGGCCGGCGGCCGACCGGAGCCGGCGGGGGTGTCGGCGCCCCGAACAGCCGCTCGAAGAAGTTCGGGCCGGACGAGCCGCCATTATTGGCCACCGCAACGCCGGAGGGCAGGGTCGTCGCCGGGCGCGAATAGCTCGGCTGCGAGTGCGCAACGACGGCTTCGAGATCCTTGCCGCGGTTGTTCTTCAGGATGTTGATCATGGTCGCGTCGCGGCCATAGACGTCCTTGCGGAACTGCAGCTTGCCGGCGTCGTCCACGAAGGCGGTCTGATAGGTGATGTTGACCGGGATCGGGGTTGGAAATTTCAAGTCGATCTCGCTCTTGCCGTACATGCTGCGGATGCGCTCCGGCGTGTACTTCTCGTTCGGCAGCGCGATGCCGAGCAGAACGGAGGCGTACTGATCCGGGTTCTGCACGCGCATGCAGCCATGGCTGAAGGCGCGTTCGTCCCGTGAGAACAGGTTCTTGTCCGGTGTGTCGTGCTGATAGACCAGGAACTTGTTCGGGAAGTTGAAGCGGATGCGGCCGAGTGCGTTGGCTTCGCCGGGCGGCTGGGAGATGTGCACGGAGCCGTCGCGGTTCTGCTCGAGCTTGAGACCCATGCGCTGGAGCACGGTCGGGTCCTGCTGAAGCGCCGGCAGATATTCGTTGTAGACGATCGACGGCGGCACGTTCCAGGTCGGGTTGACCGTGATGTACTTCATCGTCTCGGTGAGCAGCGGGGTCGCATGCGTTCCCGGCTTGCCGGTGACCACGCGTGTGGTCCAGACCTGCTGGCCGCGCTGCATGACCTTCAGAGTGTAGTCGGGAATGTTGAGGATGACATAGGCATCGCCCAGCGAGGGCACGCCGAGGTCGCGCGGCAGCCAGCGCCAGCGCTCCATGTTCACCAGCACCACGTCGATCTGCTTGTCGCGCTTCGGGGTGTTGAGCGCCTTGACCGTCTTGTCGTCGAGGATGCCGGTCGCCTTCATCTCGGCGCCGCTCTGGAATTTGCGCACGGCGTCGGCGAGCGCTGCATCATAGCGGGTGTCGCTGGCGTTCTCGGCGAGGCCGAGCTTGGCGCGGAGCTGCGGCACGCGCGGATCTTCCACGACGATCTCAGCCTGCTTCTTGTGGGCCGGGGTATATTTCAGCGCCGGACCGTCGGCGATCTCGATCACCGGGCCGTTGCCTTGACCGCGAAGCTCCGCGAGCTTGGCCTTCAGCTCCTTGTAGAGCTTGTGCGGCGGGTTGTAGCTGTCCAGCGCCGCAGAGGCGTCGGTCGCTGTCGTGATCTTGGCGAGCACCTCGTTCGGGTCGACCGGATGTTCGGGATAGAGGATGTCGCCGCTGACCTGCGACCAGTGCATGCGGCCGCTCTGGGCCTGGCGCGCATAGTCGAACATGCTGGCGGTGAGCTTGAGCTCGGCATCGGCCAGCGCATCGGGCGTGGTGGCGCTGGCGAAGTCGGGCACCGCATAGTCGGCGGGATTGAGTCCGTCGGACGCCGCGTCCTTCAGCCGCGCGATGACGCCCTTGGCCGCAGCGGTCAGGCTGCCGCCTTGGGTCCAGACCGGCGCGAAGTCGCGTGCGCCATAGAACTTTTCGACGGCGGCGCGCTCGTTCTTGCGATCGAAATGGCGCGAGGTCTTGGCGCCGATGATGTCCTTGAGCTTGTCGGCGACCGGCTGGTCGGCGGCGGGAACGTTGCTTGCGGCCTTCACGGGCTCAGCGGCAGGAGCCGCGGCCGTGGCGGGTGCCGCAGGCGCAGCCGGCGTGGCGGATGCGGGCTCGGACTTCGCGGTTTCGCTGTTCGGCGCCGCAGGTGCGGGCTTGGTGGCGACGTCGGACGGCTTGGTTTCGACCTTCTCGGGGGCCGGGGCCGGCGCGACATCGGCCCTTACGGGCTCTTTCGCTGGCTCCTTGGCGGAGTCCTGAACCGTGGCGGTGGTGTCGAGCTTGATATCCGACGCAGTCGGGGGCGGGACGTTGGCCGGCTCGGGGCGCGGGATCGCGGCTTCGATTGCGAGCTCGGCGGCGCTGCTGCGCGCCTGATCCTGGGCCAGGGCCGAGCCGGCGGACACCGTGAGGAAGGTTGCCGCGACCGTCATCAAGACACGATCGAAGCCTGCACGGTGGTTCAAACAGTCACGCATTGTGTCGCACCCCTCGGGTGAACTGTCCCTCGTGGAACAGCTTTGTTGTCGCCTATTGAGCTTCGGCTAAACCGCGCCGGCCTCTCGAAAGTTGCACGCCTGCACGCAACGATTCCTACGCAGACGATATACAGGGCCCGGTTTTGCAGCCAGCGCTAACCGGGACAACTCACGCCAAACTGACTTCAAGGGAGCCTCTTGGCAACGGATTGTGCGCTTGCCCGACGCGCTTTTCCCTGTGTCTGTCACTTCCAAGTCACGGTTCAAGCCGCAACCGAATTCTGTCGTCCTGCGAACGGCTTACAGCCGGTCGCATATCGTCCTGCGAACCTCCGTTCGCATGAGGCTCAATGCGTCTCCTGATCGCTTTTCCCGCCATGTCCGGGAACGCCGGCCTCGTCGAGTTTGCGGTACAGGGTGGACCGGCCGATTTTGAGGCGGCGGGCCACCTCGGACATCTGGCCGCGGTAGTGCGAGATCGCGAAGCGGATGATCTCGTTCTCCATGTCCTCCAGCGAGCGGACGTCACCGGTCGCGGTGAGCAGGGCGAGAGTTCCCACGGTCGGAAGCGGCGCGATCGGTATTTCATTACCTGATACCATCGAAGGGGCCGCGGCCGGCTCCAGCATCAGTGGGGCGGTGGGAATCTCGGTTGCGGGATGCGCCTGCGAGGCGAGCAGAGGAAAATCACTGAGGCCGAGCTGGTCGCCCTCGCTCATCACCACCGCACGGTAGACCGCGTTCTCGAGCTGGCGGATGTTGCCGGGCCAATCGAGCTGGGCGAGATGGGCCATGGCCTCGCCGCTGATGCCGGTGATCTGGCGGTTCTCCTCGGCGGCAAAGCGCGCCAGGAAATGCCGGAGCAGATGCGGAATGTCCTCGCGCCGGCTCCTGAGCGAGGGGATCGTCAGCGGCAGCACGTGTAGGCGATAGAACAGGTCTTCCCGGAAGTGTCCCTGTTTCACCCGCTCCAGCAGCCGGCGATTGGTTGCCGAGACGATGCGGACGTCGACCTTGACGGGCTTGCGGCCGCCGACCGCCTCGACCGCACCTTCCTGGAGCGCGCGCAGCAGCTTGACCTGCGCGGCCAGCGGCAGCTCGCTGACTTCGTCCAGGAACAGCGTGCCGCCATGGGCTTCGACGAACTTGCCCATGTGCCGCTCGGTGGCACCGGTGAAGGCACCCTTTTCATGGCCGAACAGAATGGACTCGACGAGGTTGTCGGGGATCGCGCCGCAATTGACCGCGACGAACGGCTTTGCCTTGCGCTCGCCGCTGCCATGGATGGCGCGCGCGAACATCTCCTTGCCGACGCCGGACTCGCCTTCGATCAGAACGGGTATGGAGGAGTTCGCCGCCTTCTGCGCGGCGCGCATCACGCCGGCCATCGCCTCGGCGCGGGTGATGATGTCGGAGAAGGTCAGCCGGCCCTCGCGGCTGTGCCGGATGCGCTGCAATTCGCCCTTGAGCGCGGAGGCGTTGAGCGCGTTGCGCAAGGAGACCTGGAGCCGTTCCACACCGACAGGCTTGACCACGAAATCGGCCGCACCGGCGCGCATCGCCGAGATCACGTTGTCGATGCCGCCATGGGCGGTCTGCACGATGACGGGGACGCCGAGGCCCGCTTCGCGGATTTTCGCCAGCACGCCCATGCCGTCGAGGCCGGGCATCACGAGATCGAGGATGACGGCATCGATGGCCGGCGCATCGGGGGCGGTGAGGGCGGCGATCGCGGCGTCACCGGAGTCCACGACGACCGTTTCATAGCCGCATTTCTGCACCATGTTCTCGACCAGCCGGCGGGCCACGGCATCGTCGTCGGCGATCAAAATACTGGCAGCCATGGTGTTCCCCGCACGCTACTACTATCTGTCTCGAATCGGGGCACTCTGGCCGAAGCCGATTAACGCACTCTTAAACCTTGATGCCCCCGCCCGCCGCTGCGATTGTTGAACACAGGTTTCCCACACAATGAATTCGCGCTCCAAGCCTGCTCTCAAAACCTCCGCTCTCAAGAAGTTCGCTTCCGGCAAGCCCGCGCTTCGCAATCCGAAATCTGCTGCCAAGGCCAAATCCTCCAAACCGTCACTCGCCAAGCCGTCATCTGCGAAGCCGTCACCCGCGAAGGCTGCGAGCAAGACCAGCAAGCTTCCGGAGTGGAACCTCGCCGATCTCTATTCCGGGATCGATGCGCCGGAAGTGGCGCGCGATCTCGAAAAGATGGATGCCGACTGCGTCGCATTCGAGACCGACTACAAGGGCAAGCTGGAGACAGGGACAGCAAACGAAGATGGCGGAAAATGGCTCGCGGGAGCGGTGCGACGCTATGAGGCAATCGACGATCTCGCAGGCCGGCTCGGTTCCTACGCCGGACTCGTCCACGCCGGCGACAGCGTAGACCCCAAGATTTCAAAGTTTTACGGCGATGTCTCCGAGCGGTTGACCGGGGCGTCCACGCATCTCCTGTTCTTCGCGCTCGAACTCAACCGTATCGATGACGATATTTTGAGCCGTGCGATGCAAGCCCCGGAGCTGGCGCACTACCGTCCCTGGATCGAGGATCTGCGTAAGGAGAAGCCGTATCAGCTTGACGACAAGCTCGAGCAGCTTTTTCTGGAGAAGGCGCAGACCGGCTACTCCGCCTTCAATCGGTTGTTCGACCAGACCATCTCCGGCCTGCGCTTCAAGGTTGGCACGAAAGAGCTCGCGATCGAGCCGACGCTCAACCTCATGCAGGACCGCGACGGCGCCAAGCGCAAGGCCGCCGCCGAAGCGTTGGCGAAAACCTTCAAGGCCAATGAGCGCATCTTTGCGCTGATCACCAATACGCTCGCCAAGGACAAGGACATCTCCGACAACTGGCGCGGCTTCAGGGACGTCGCGGATTCCCGGCATCTGAGTAATCGCGTCGAGCGCGAGGTGGTGGATGCGCTGGTCGCCTCCGTGCGCGCGGCCTATCCGAAACTGTCGCATCGCTATTACGCGCTCAAAGCGAAGTGGTTCGGCAAGAAGAAGATCGCATATTGGGATCGCAACGCGCCGCTGCCCTTTGCCGCGACCGATGTGATCGGCTGGCCCGATGCACGCAACATGGTGCTGACGGCCTATCGCGGCTTCTCGCCCAAAATGGCGGATATCGCCGAGCGCTTCTTCACCGATCGATGGATCGACGCGCCGGTGCGGCCGGGCAAGGCGCCGGGTGCGTTCTCGCATCCGACCACGCCGTCGGCGCACCCCTATGTGCTGATGAACTACCAGGGCAAGCCGCGCGACGTGATGACGCTCGCCCACGAACTCGGCCATGGCGTGCACCAGGTGCTGGCGGCAAAGAACGGGGCGCTGATGGCGCCGACGCCGCTGACGCTGGCCGAGACCGCCAGTGTGTTCGGCGAGATGCTGACCTTCCGGCGGCTGCTGACGCAGACCAAGAGCGCAAAGCAGCGCCAGGCGCTGCTCGCAGGCAAGGTCGAGGACATGATCAACACCGTGGTGCGGCAGATCGCGTTCTATTCGTTCGAGCGCGCGGTCCACACCGAGCGCAAGAACGGCGAGCTCACCGCGACGCGGCTCGGCGAAATCTGGCTGTCGGTGCAAGGCGAGAGCCTCGGTCCGGCGATCGAGATCAAGGCGGGCTACGAGAGCTATTGGATGTACATCCCGCACTTCATCCACTCGCCGTTCTACGTCTACGCCTATGCGTTCGGCGACTGCCTCGTGAACTCGCTCTATGCGGTCTACGAGAACGCGGCCGAGGGCTTTGCCGAGCGTTATCTCGACATGCTCGCCGCCGGCGGCACCAAGCATTATTCCGAGCTGCTGCGGCCGTTCGGGCTCGATGCCAAGGACCCGAAGTTCTGGGACGGCGGGCTCTCGGTCATCGCAGGCATGATCGACGAGTTGGAGGCGATGGGCTGAGGCGGGGGTTTGTCTCGATCGCCACGAAAGCCGCGTAAAACATGTGTTGAACTTCCGTCGTTTCAGATGTTATACACATGTATAACGCACTGGATGACGGGACAGCCATGAAGATCGAGATCAAGAAGATCGGCAATTCCGATGGTTTGCTGCTGCCGCGCGAGCTGATGCAGCGGCTCGATCTCAAGCGCGGACAGCAATTGCACATCGTGGAATTACCCGGCGGTGGTTTTCAATTGTTGCCTTACGACCCCGACTTCGAGAGGACGATGGAAATCGCCGACGAGGTGATGGACAAATATCGCGACACGCTCGCTGCACTCGCAAAATAGCCGGCTGCGCGCATGAGCGAACTTCAGGAGCCGCTCTGGATCACCTACGAGCAGGCCGTCGTGATTCATGGTCGCCAACTCCGGCGCTTCGGTGGTGCGCCGGGATTGCGCGACGAAGGCATGTTGCGCTCGGCGCTGAAACGGCCGGTCAACAAATGGCGCTATGAGCAGGCGCCGATGGCCGAACTCGCTTCCGCTTACGCATTTGGCCTCGCGAAAAACCATGCATTCGTCGATGGAAACAAGCGCATCGACTTCATGGCGATGATGGTCTTCCTCCACAAGAACGGCGTGGCTTTTAGTCCGGATCCCGCAGAAGCAACGACTATCATCCGCTCGCTCGCCGCCGGCGAAGTCAGCGAGAAGAGCCTGACGCGCTGGATCCGCGACAATTGGGATTCCAAATGACCTGATTTGCGGGAAAACCGCGCTTGCCTGCCGTTGCCCTGCTCGCAGGTTTCAGGTATCCCAGCCCCAGAATTCGACTTTCGACTGGGGACATTCCATGGCTGACCATAGCGAAGTGGCCTACACCACCGCCGACGGCAACGACTACATTGCCCACGAGCAGACCTATGAGGGCTTCATCAAGCTGGTGAAGTACGGCACGATCTCGGTCGCGCTCATCGTGATCCTAATGGCGGTCTTCCTGACCTGATCCATCGACGGTTGCATCCGCCAGCGCCGGCGGCTGCTCATAAAATTTGCATACAAGCCGGTTCCAAAACCGGTATCGAAACGTTGCGGGAGTAACGCTAAGTTCGCGTGCGCGTTTTTGTCCGCGTCGCCGGAGGGCCTATGAAGATCGCCGTTGCCAAGGAAATCGATCCGTCGGAGCCGCGCGTTGCCGCTTCGCCCGATACGGTGAAGAAGTTCAAGGCGTTGGGCGCCGAGATCGCCGTCGAGCCGGGCGCCGGCATCAAATCGGGTCTTCCGGATTCCGAATTCACGGCCGCCGGCGCCACCGTCAGCGCAGATGCGCTGAAGGATGCCGACATCATCATCAAGGTGAAGCGCCCTGAGGCCTCCGAACTCGCGCAATACAAGCGCGGTGCGCTCGTCATCGCGATCATGGATCCCTACGGCAACGAGGCCGCGCTGAAGACGATCGCCGATGCCGGCGTCTCCGCCTTCGCGATGGAGCTGATGCCGCGCATCACCCGCGCGCAGGTGATGGACGTGCTGTCCTCGCAGGCGAACCTCGCCGGCTACCGCGCCGTGATCGAAGGCGCCGAGGCGTTCGGCCGCGCCTTCCCGATGATGATGACCGCGGCAGGCACCGTGCCTGCCGCAAAAGTGTTCGTGATGGGCGTCGGCGTCGCCGGCCTCCAGGCGATCGCGACCGCGCGCCGTCTCGGCGCCATCGTCACCGCGACCGACGTGCGTCCCGCCACGAAGGAGCAGGTCGAATCGCTCGGCGCGAAATTCCTCGCCGTCGAGGACGAGGAGTTCAAGAACGCGCAGACCGCCGGCGGCTACGCCAAGGAAATGTCCAAGGAATACCAGGCCAAGCAGGCCGCGCTGACCGCCGAGCACATCAAGAAGCAGGACATCGTGATCACCACCGCGTTGATCCCGGGCCGGCCTGCGCCGAAGCTCGTCTCCGGCGAGATGGTCAAGTCGATGAAGCCGGGCTCGGTGCTGGTCGATCTCGCCGTCGAGCGTGGCGGCAATGTCGAGGGCGCCAGGCCGGGCGAGGTCGTCGACCTCGATGGCATCAAGATCGTCGGCTACACCAATGTCGCTGGCCGCGTCGCCGCGTCGGCGTCGAGCCTCTACGCGCGCAACCTGTTCTCCTTCATCGAGACCATGGTCGACAAGAAGGAGAAGAAGCTCGCCGTGAACTGGGACGACGAGCTCGTCAAGGCGACCGCGCTGACCAGGGACGGCGCCGTGATCCACCCGAACTTCCAGCCGAAGGTTTAAGGAGAGCCGCCATGGAGCATGTTGCACAGGTCGTCGACCCCTTCGTCTTCCGGCTTTCGATCTTCGTCCTCGCCGTCTTCGTCGGCTATTTCGTGGTGTGGTCGGTGACCCCGGCACTGCATACCCCGCTGATGAGCGTGACCAACGCGATCTCCTCGGTGATCGTGGTCGGCGCGCTGCTCGCCGTAGGCGTCGGTATGATCTCGAGCGGTTCGGGATGGGCGCGTGGCTTCGGCTTCATCGCGCTGATCTTCGCCTGCGTGAACATCTTCGGCGGCTTCCTTGTCACCCAGCGCATGCTGGCGATGTACAAGAAGAAGGTAAAGTGACCGGCGTGCACCTCGGGGTGACGAAGACAAAGGGGACCTGAGATGAACGCCAATCTGGCAGCAGTTCTTTATCTTGTGGCGGGTGTGCTGTTCATCCTGTCGCTGCGCGGGTTGTCCAGCCCGGCGACGTCGCGCCAGGGTAATTTCTTCGGCATGATCGGCATGGCGATCGCGGTCGCCACCACGCTGGCAAGCCATCCGCCGGCCGATGGTCTCGCCTGGGTGCTGGTCATTCTCGGCATCGCTATTGGTGGCTCGGTCGGCGCGGTCATCGCGCGCCGCGTGCCGATGACCTCGATGCCTGAACTAGTCGCCGCCTTCCACTCGCTGGTCGGCATGGCCGCGGTGCTGGTGGCCGCCGGCGCGTTCTACGCGCCCGAAGCCTTCGACATCGGCACTCCCGGCAACATCCATCCGCAGAGCCTGGTCGAGATGTCGCTCGGCGTCGCCATCGGCGCGCTGACCTTCACCGGCTCGGTGATCGCGTTCCTGAAGCTGTCCGCGCGCATGAGCGGCGCGCCGATCATCCTGCCGTTCCGCCACGTCATCAACATCGCGCTGGCGATCGCGCTCGTCGTCTTCATCGTCGGGTTGGTGATGTCGGGCAGCGCGCTCGACTTCTGGCTGATCGTCATCATCGCGCTGGCGCTCGGCGTACTCATGATCATCCCGATCGGCGGCGCCGACATGCCGGTCGTGATCTCGATGCTGAACTCCTATTCCGGCTGGGCTGCGGCCGGCATCGGCTTCACGCTCGGCAATTCCGCGCTGATCATCACGGGCGCGCTGGTCGGATCGTCCGGTGCGATCCTGTCCTACATCATGTGCCACGCGATGAACCGGTCCTTCATCTCGGTCATCCTCGGCGGCTTCGGCGGCGAGACCGCGGCGGCCGGCGGTGGCGGCGGCGAGCAGAAGCCCGCCAAGCTCGGCTCGGCCGACGACGCAGCCTTCATCATGAAGAATGCCCAGAAGGTCATCATCGTGCCCGGCTACGGCATGGCGGTGGCGCAGGCCCAGCACGCGCTGCGCGAGATGGGCGACATCCTGAAGAAGGAAGGCGTCGAGGTGAAATACGCCATTCACCCGGTCGCCGGCCGCATGCCCGGCCACATGAACGTGCTGCTGGCCGAAGCCAACGTTCCCTACGACGAGGTGTTCGAGCTCGAGGACATCAACTCGGAGTTCGCCCAGGCCGACATCGCGTTCGTGATCGGCGCCAACGACGTCACCAATCCGGCGGCCGAAGAGGACAAGACTTCGCCGATCTACGGCATGCCCGTGCTGCAGGTCTGGAAGGCCGGCACCGTGATGTTCATCAAGCGCTCGCTTGCCTCCGGCTATGCCGGCATCGACAATCCGCTGTTCTACCGCGACAACACCATGATGCTGCTCGGCGACGCCAAGAAGGTCACCGAGAACATCGTCAAGGCGATGTAGCACGCGAAGGAAACCGACCGGTGGCCATCAACAAGGAATGGCACCGGTCTCATCCCATGCCGCTCAAGGCGACGCGCGAGCAACGCGTCGCATGGCATGCCGCCCACAAGGCGGCGTGCGGTTGCCGAGACATACCGGCGAGCCTCCGGCCCGACGTCATGAAATTGCTGCGGAGCGTAGGGCCCGAGCCTGAACCGGGGCCGGCCCCGCCATGATCACCGTCGCCAAATGGACCGTCATCCTGCTCGCGACCGTCTATCTCGCCGGGCTCGTCACGCTCTACGCCCGGCAGCGCGAGATGCTGTTCCCGATACCGACCGCCAAGCGGATCCCGCCTGAGGCGGCGGATTGTCCCGAGGCGGAAGAGCATGTCCTGACCACCTCGGATGGCGAGAAGATCATCGTCTGGCACGTGCCGGCGAGACCCGGTCGCCCCGTGATCCTGTATTTCCCGGGCAATGGCGATTTTCTCGCCGGCCGTGTCAGCCGCTTCAAGGCGATGACGGCTGACGGCACCGGCCTCGTCGCGCTGTCCTACCGCGGCTATGCCGGCTCGAGTGGCGCGCCGAGCGAGGAGGGGCTGCTGCGCGATGCCGCGGCGGCCTATGCCTTCACCACGGCCCGCTACACGGCGGAACGAATCGTCGCCTGGGGCTTCTCGCTCGGGACCGGCGTGGCGGTCGCGCTCGCCTCGGAACAGCGTGTTGGGAAACTCGTCCTTGAGGCGCCCTATACGTCGACGGCCGACATTGCATCTTCGTCGTTCTGGTTCGTGCCGGTGCGCCTCTTGATGCGCGATCCGTTCCCTTCCGACCAGCGGATCGCGCGCGTCACTGTGCCGCTATTGGTCATGCATGGCACCAATGACCTTGCCATTTCGATCGTGTTCGGAGAGCGTCTGTTCGCGCTCGCGCATGAACCGAAGCAGTTCGTTCGCTTTGCGGGTGGCGGACACGACAATCTCGATGCGTTCGGTGCGATCGAAACAGCAAGGCGCTTCGTTGGATCATAGACAGCTCGTCGCACGGCTCTGGAGCGTATCCCTTGGCGCCATCCTCGCATTGCTGCCGCAGCAGGCATGGGCCGCAACCGGTCTCGATGGTGCGGCGATGCGCTGGCCCTTTGCGCTTCCCTTTGCAGGCCTGTTGCTCTCGATCGCGCTTGGGCCGCTGCTGTTTGCGAAAGTCTGGCACCATCACTACGGCAAGATCGCTGCTGCCTGGTCGCTGCTGGCGCTGGCCCCGCTCGTCATTTTTGCCGGGAGCATGGCGACGCTGACGGCGTTCGTCCATGCCATGCTCGCCGAATATCTCGGCTTCATCGTGTTGCTGTTCGCGCTCTACGTCGTGGCCGGTGGCATCCTGATTACGGGCGACATCAAGGCCACGCCGGCGACGAATGCCGGCATCCTCGCGCTCGGGACCTTGATGGCAAGCATCGTCGGCACCACGGGGGCCGCGATGATCCTGATCCGTCCGCTGATCCGCGCCAACCGGCCCCGGCGCTACAATGCCCATGTCATCATCTTCTTCATCATTCTTGTCGCCAATGTCGGCGGCGCGCTGAGCCCGCTCGGCGATCCCCCGCTGTTCGTCGGTTTCCTGCACGGCGTCGACTTCTTCTGGACCACGCGGAACATCTGGTTGCAGACTGCGATCGTCGCCGGATTGCTGCTCGCGATCTTCATCGTCGTCGACCTCTGGCGCTTTCGCAGCGAGCCTGAACTCGGCGACGGCGGTCCTGCCGCCCCCGTCCGCATCCGCGGTCTCGTCAACCTCGTGCTGATCGCAGCCGTCGTCGCGAGCCTGCTAGCCTCGGCGATGTGGAAGCCCGCTGTTGCTTTCGACATTCTCGGAACGAGGCTGGAGCTCGAAGACATCGCCCGCAATCTGGCGCTGTTGTCCATCGCGGCGCTGTCAGTGTGGCTGACGCCGGACGAGCACAGGCTGGCCAATGGCTTCACCTGGGAGCCGATCCGCGAGGTCGCGAAACTGTTCGCGGGCATCTTTGTCGCCATCATCCCGGTCATTGCCATGCTCAATGCCGGCCATCACGGTGCCTTCGCCTGGCTGTTGTCGGCAGTGACGGCACCGGACGGCACGCCGCGCGAGGTCGCCTATTTCTGGTTCACCGGCCTGATGTCGGCGTTCCTCGACAATGCGCCGACCTATCTCTTGTTCTTCCAGCTCGCCGGCGGCGATCCGCAGACGCTGATGCATCAGCTGTCGGGCACGCTCGCGTCGATCTCGATGGGCGCCGTCTACATGGGCGCGCTCACCTATATCGGCAATGCGCCGAACTTCATGGTCAGCAGCATTGCCAGCGAGAATGGCATCGAGATGCCGAGCTTCTTCGGCTATCTCTTGCGCGCCGGCGCGGTGCTGATCCCGCTGTTCATGCTGCTGACGCTGCTCCCGGTCGCGCCGATCCTGCGCTGGCATTGAATCTGCCTGCCGATTTGGTACTGCTCGTCTTCAGCGATTGGAGCCGGTGGATGAGCGCGCATAATTCGATGCCAAGGTCGGCCTGGATCTTTCCGGCGCTGGCCGTGCTGTTGTTCGCAGGCGCCAGCGCGACCGGCTACGTCTTCACGCTGTCGCTCGGCGGGCTCGTCTTCGCCATCGTCCTCCTGGTCATCCTGTTCGGCACGGTGTTCGCCGCGGTTCATCATGCCGAAGTGATCGCCGAGCGGGTGGGTGAGCCCTACGGAACATTGGTGCTGACGCTCGCTGTGACGATCATCGAAGTGGCGCTGATCACCACGATCATGCTGGGCGACAAGCCCGCCCCGGAACTTGCGCGCGACACCGTGTTCGCCGTGGTCATGATCGTCTGCAACGGGCTGGTCGGGCTCTGCATCTTCATCGGCGGGCTGCGATATGGAGAGCAGGGATTTCAGGTCTCCGGCGCCAATGTCTATCTCAGCGTTCTCTTCGCGCTGGCAACGATAGCTTTGATCATGCCGAACTACACGACCACGACGCCGGGCCCGGTCTATTCTGCGATCCAGCTCGGCTTCGTCGACGTCGTCACGCTCGCGCTGTACGGGGTGTTCCTCTACACCCAAACCGTTGCGCACAAGGACTACTTCGTCCATGAGCGAGGCGAGGGCGAGGATGCGAGCGCCCATCTCTCGGGCAGGATGCTCGCGCTCAGCGTCGTGCTGCTGCTGGTGTCGCTGCTGGCGGTGGTGCTGCTGGCCAAGAAATTCTCGCTGGTGGTCGACGCGGTCGGCGCTCAGATCGGCGCGCCGCCGGCCTTTGCGGGCCTGCTGGTTGCACTTCTGATCCTGCTGCCCGAGGGCGTTGCCGCGATTACGGCGGCCCGCAAGAACGATCTCCAGAAAAGCATCAATCTCGCCCTTGGCTCCTCGCTGGCGACGATCGGCCTGACGATACCCGCCGTCGGCGTCGCGACCTGGGTGCTCGACAAGGAGCTTAAACTCGGCCTGAGCGCCCAAGGCAGCGTCCTGCTGCTCCTGACCTTCTTCCTGAGCATGATGACATTCGGCACGGGCAGAACCAATCTCCTGTTCGGGCTGGTCCATATGGTGGTATTTGCCGTCTACGTGTTCATGGTTTTCGTGCCCTGAAGCGCGACGTCCCAAAGGAGGTTCCAGATGCTTGCCGCCAAGTCCGAGGTTCAGGTCGACAACGAGGAGGTCCGGGTGACGGAATGGCGCCTTCCGCCCGGTGGCGCCACCGGCCATCATACCCATGGCATGGACTATGTGATCGTTCCCGTGGTCGCGGGTGAAATGACCATCGTCGCGCCTGGCGGCGAGCGGTCCAAGGCGCAGCTGGCAGCCGGGAAATCCTATTTCCGCAAGGCCGGCGTCCAACATGACGTACTTAACGAAACCTCAACCGAGATCGTGTTCCTTGAGATCGAGCTAAAGCCGTAAGTCCGCCCCTGCAACTTGCCATCGATCCGTCGCAGTTGATCCCTTACAATGCCCCAAAGTTCCCGCATCAGATCGCGCGGGGAGTGGCCGGAATGCTGAAATACCTCGCTAAAATCTCGATGGATATTTTCCCCTCGGTGCTCGCGACGATCATCGGGGCGTACATCGTTAATCACTACATCAACGCCAAGCCGGCGGCTGATGCCCCTGCGGCCGTCGAGGCCCCTGCCGAGGCCGGCAAGAACGGCAAGCCTGCCGATCTGGCCAATCTCCCTGCGCCCGGCGTCAAGGCCAAGGGCATCCTCGAGAAGAGCGTGACGGACAAGCCGGCGGCAGAAAAGGCGGCCGAGCAGCCGTCCGCCGAGCACAAATCTGCCGACGTGGCCCCGGCCGAGGCCAGCCCGCGTGGCAAGCCGTCGGCGCGCGAGAAGGCTGCGGCCAAGTCAACCCCGGCCGCAGGCACCCCCGCTCCGGTGGTAGAGGCCAATTCGGCGCCGGCTGCTGCGGCTCCGGGCCCTGACGCCAACGACCTCGTGCGTGCCGCGATCGAGCGGCTGCGCAAGTCTCCTGAGGGCAAATCTTCTGAAGCCAAGGCTTTTGAAGGCAAGTCGTCGGAGAGCAAGTCCGCCGAAACCAGGCCGTCCGATAACAAGCCTGTCGAGACCAAGTCAGCCGAGAGGCCGACCGAGCCTGCCGTGCGGGAAGCCGCCCGCACGCCGGAAGCTCCGCGGGTGATCAGCATGGAGCCGGCTACGGTCCGTCCGCTGCCGCCGCCGATTACGGTATCGACGCCTTCACCGGACGCCTATGACAAGGCTGGCGCCTCGCCGGCCAATCCGCCTTACACCGCCTCGGTCGGCAACGATGATCCGAATCGGATGACGCCGCCGGCTGACATCCCCGTGCCGGTGATCGCTCCCCCGCTCGATCTGCGCGCCGACGCCGGTGGCTTCATTCCGCGGCCGAAGAAGACCAATGTCGCCGACGAGATGCTGTCGGGCATGAAGTCGATGTTCCACTCGGTCCTGCCGAAGGGCGCCACCCCCGATTGAGACGGCGCCCGCGCCGCTAAAAACCGTCAGCCGCCGACGCGGGCGAGGCCGTTGCGCGCGGCGTCGTCGCGTGGGCGAAGCGAGACAGCCCTGGTGTAGGACGCCGCCGCCTTGGCCTTGTCGCCCAGCCGCTCATAGGCCTGTCCGCGCGTGGTCCAGACCTGCGCGTTGTGCGGATCGGCCTCGGAAGCCTCGTCTAGATCGGCCGTGGCCTCCTTGACCTTGCCGAGCGCGAGATAGCTGGAGGCGCGGCCGAGCAGCGGCTCGACCTTCTGGGGATTGAGCCCGCTCGCAGCGCTGAAATCTGCGATCGCGAAATCGTGCTGATTGTTGCCCTGGTAGATCAGGGCACGACCATATAGCGCCTGCGCATTGTAGGGATCGAGCCCGACCGCGCGATTGAACTCGTCGAGCGCGGCAGCGGTCTCGCCCGACTTGGCCAGGGATTGGGCTTTTGCGGTGTGGGCCTGGGCTTCGGCGACGTTGCCCGCGCTCACCGCGCTCTCGGCTGGCGCGGCCGCCTTCGGAGCCTCTTGCGGCTTGTCCTTCTCCGGCATCAGCGATCCCAGATCGAAAGAACAGCCGCACAGCGTAATCCCCATCAACGCCAGCGCGAGCGGCTGCCAGATCTGGCGTAGCCGCGCCAAGCCGCGCTGGGGAAAGGGGGAGGCCATCTACGGTTCGCTCACGCTAGAGCATGATCCGGACCCAAAGGGCCGCGTTGGCGAAAAGCATGCAGCGGTTTTCCCTCGCGACAAAGGCGGAACGCGTTTGCGTAGAGATCATGCTCGAACAACAAACCAAAGCGCGACGACGTTCAATCCAAATCTCATCGCGCTTGCGTGTCGCGTCCTTGGCGCCCGACCCGGAAATGCACTGCGCACAAACAATGACGCGGGCCAGAGGCCCGCGTCATCGAAAACTCCAAGTCTTGCAAGATTCGGTAAATCAGCGCGGTCCGCGCGGACCTGCACCCGGGCCGCTACGGCCACCGCGATCACCGCCCGGACCTGCGCCGAACACCGGCTTGGGCTTCATCGGCAGCAGGCCTTCGCGCTGCAGCTTCTTGCGGGCCAGCTTGCGCGCACGGCGCACGGCTTCGGCCTTTTCGCGGGCCTTCTTCTCGGAGGGCTTCTCGTAATGACCGCGAAGCTTCATCTCGCGGAAGATTCCCTCGCGCTGCATCTTCTTCTTCAGCGCCTTGAGGGCTTGGTCGACATTGTTATCGCGAACGAGAACCTGCACGCGGCATCCTCTTCAGTGGATCGGATTTGAATTCTGGTAAGTCAAAGGGGATGGCGAAAACGCGCAAGCCCTTAACCTTGAGGGCGCGGATGTATCAGACAAATCCCGCGATGTCCACCGGCCAAGCGGGCTTTCGGGCCAAGTTCAGCCATTAAATGAGGCGAAAATACCTCTGCGCGGCCCTGATTTGGGCGATTCGACGCCGGCGATGGGGCCGTTTCCGGAGCTTTGTTCCGGAATCTCGAGAAGCAGGGGACGACACATGGATATCAAGAAATACGCCGCTGAGGCCATAGGCACTTTCTGGCTCACATTCGCAGGCTGCGGAAGCGCAGTGATCGCTGCGGGCTTCCCTCAGGTCGGAATCGGTCTGGTCGGCGTCTCCCTCGCATTCGGATTGAGCGTGGTCACCATGGCCTATGCGATCGGCCATATCTCGGGCTGCCATCTCAACCCGGCGGTCACGGTCGGGCTTGCTGCCGGCGGCCGTTTCCCCGCCGGGCAGATCCTGCCCTATGTGATCGCGCAGGTGGCCGGCGCGATCATAGCCGCCTGGCTCCTCTACGTCATCGCGAGCGGAGCTCCCGGATTCGACGTCGGCAAGGGCTTCGCCTCCAACGGCTATGATACGCATTCGCCCGGCCAGTACAGCATGATCGTGTGCTTCCTCACCGAGGTGGTGATGACCATGATGTTCCTGTTCATCATCATGGGCGCGACCCATGGCCGCGCGCCCGCAGGCTTCGCGCCGCTCGCGATCGGGCTCGCGCTGGTGATGATCCATCTCGTCAGTATCCCCGTCACCAATACCTCGGTGAACCCGGCGCGCAGCACGGGCCCCGCGCTGTTCGTCGGTGGCTGGGCGACCGCTCAGCTCTGGCTGTTCTGGGTCGCACCGCTGATCGGCGGCGCGCTGGGTGGGGTGATCTATCGCTGGCTCAGCGAGGAGCCCGCTGGAATCGTCGCAGGCGCGAAGACGGCGTAGCCGCAAAGCGGGATCGCAGCGATTGCTGCGGTCCCGTTACTTGCCCGTGTTGGGAAGCACTTCGGTGACGTGGCCCATCTTCCGGCCGGGGCGCGGCGCACCCTTGCCGTAGATGTGCACGGTCGCGCCCGGCACGCTCAGCCACTTCTCGTAATCGTTGATCTCGTCGCCGATCAGATTGGTCATGGTGACGATTTCGCCGTGGCGCACGGGCTTGCCGAGCGGCCAGCCGGCGATGGCGCGGATGTGCTGCTCGAACTGCGAAACCGACGCGCCGTCGAGCGTCCAGTGCCCCGAATTATGCACGCGCGGGGCGATCTCGTTGACAAGCACCTTCGGGCCGGTGCCGTTGGCGAGCACGAACATCTCGACAGCGAGCACGCCGACATAGTCGAGCGCGCTCGCGATCTTGCCGGCGATGCTGCGGGCTTCCTCGGCGAGCGCGTCGGGGATCCGGGCGGGCGCACGGGATATCTTCAGAATGTGGTCGCGATGCTCGTTCTCGGTGACGTCGAAACACTCGACCTGGCCCGTGGCCGAGCGCGCGGCGATCACCGAAATCTCGCGCTCGTAGGGCACGAAGGCTTCCAGGATCGCGGATTTGGTGGCGAGGCTGGTCCACACCTTGGCGATGTCGTCGCCCTCGCGGATGATGGCCTGGCCCTTGCCGTCATAGCCGAAGCGGCGGGTCTTGAGCACGGCCGGAAGGCCGATCCTGGCGATCGCCTCGCGCAGCGAGGACACGGAGGTGACGTCGGCATAGGCCGCGGTGCCGATGCCGAGCCGCGTCACGAAATCTTTCTCGGCGAGCCGGTCCTGGGTGGTCTCGAGAATCTTGCGGTTGGGCAGCACGGGTCGACGCGCGTCCAGCACCATCGCGGCGGCCGATGGCACGTTCTCGAATTCGTAGGTGATGACGTCGACGTCGTTGGCGAACAGTTCGAGCGCTTCGACATCGGCATATTCGGCGCACGTCGCGTTCAATACGACGTCGAAGGCCGGCGAGTCCGGATCGGGCGAGAACACCTGGCAGCGCAGGCCGAGCCGCGCCGCAGCCATGGCCAGCATTCGGCCCAATTGTCCGCCGCCGAGGATGCCGATGGTGTCACCGGGCTTCAGCTTCACCTGCCTGGTGTCGGTCACGCCTTGTCCTCCGGGCGCTCGGCGACCGCCTCGGTTTGCGCCTCGCGCCAGGCGGCGAGGCGATCGGACAAGGCCGGGTCGGACAACGCCAGGACGGACGCCGCCAGCAGCGCGGCGTTAATCGCGCCGGCCTTGCCGATGGCGAGGGTGCCGACCGGGATGCCGGCGGGCATCTGGACGATTGAATAGAGCGAATCGAGGCCCTTGAGCGTCTTGGATTCGACGGGAACGCCGAACACCGGAAGCTCGGTCAGCGCCGCCGCCATGCCGGGCAGGTGTGCAGCGCCACCGGCGCCGGCGATGATGACCTTGAACCCGGCAGCCTTGGCCCCCTTGGCGAAAGCAAAGAGGCGGTCGGGGGTGCGGTGGGCCGAAACGATGCGGGATTCGGCGGCAATGCCGAGCGCTGCCAGCGTGTCGGCGGCATGCCGCATCGTGTCCCAGTCCGACTGGCTTCCCATGATGATGGCGATCGGCGCGGTCATGTCGTTAATTGTGCCTGAAAAACAGAAAGATAGGCCAGATTGACGGTTCCGGCCGGCGGCTCGCAAGGCGGTGGCAAGGAGAAGGGAATCCACTATCCTGTCTTGGTGAATCCCCGCAAGCCTTCATTGAGCAGGACGCCCATGAAGAAACCAAAAAGGGCGGGCGCTGCGAAGGCCAAAAAAGGCCGGAAGACGAGCGCCGGCCGATCCAAAGCCGCTCCCAGGTTGACCAAGCGTCCGGCGAAGCCGCCGCGGCGCGACGCGTCGGACGATGATGGAGTCAAGGATACCGTCAGGGCGACGATCCGGGGCTTGCGGACCAAGCTCAAGGAGGCGCAGCGGCGGGTTGCGGAACTCGAAGCTGCGGCCGACACCGATTTCCTGCTCGAGATTCCGAACCGGCGCGGCTTCGAGCGTGAGCTGGCGCGCGCCATCGCCTACATGAAGCGCTACCGCGCCAGTGGGGCGCTGATCGTGCTCGACGTCGATCGATTGAAGCCGATCAACGATTCCTTCGGTCATGGCGCCGGCGACGAGGTGCTCAAGGCGATTGCCGCCACGCTGACGCGGCAGGTCCGTGCCTCCGACGTGGTCGGGCGGCTCGGGGGCGACGAGTTCGCGCTGCTGCTCTGGAATCTCAGCGGGACCGACGCCAAGGCGAAGGCGGTCGCCTTCGAACAGGCGGTCGACGAATTGTCCTTTGTCTTTCGCGGCCAGCACGTGACCGCGGGGGCCTCCGCCGGTGTCGCGCTGCTGGGGGCGCAGTCCGACCCGGGCCGCGCCCTCGAGGAGGCGGATGCCGCCATGTATGTGCGCAAGGCGCAGCGGCGGCACGAGCCGCGGATCAGGCTGGTCGGCAGCTAAAGCGCGCTGAGATCCGGCGGTACGGCACCGAATTTCCGCAGCAATTTTGCGTCGCCAAACTCGCCGGTCAGGGGATCGCCACTGCGGCTGAAGGCGACCGCGCCGATATGGCCGGCGCCGCGCGCCAGCATTTCCGCACGACGCAGGGCGGCAGCCGATGTCTGACATTCCTCGGCCGCGCCTGCCACCGGCGAGCCGTCCTCGTCGGTCAGGAAGGGCAATGCAACGTAGTAGGTGACGTCGGGCATGGTCGGCTCCGATGGGCTGCCGGTTCAGGCGGCGCTGCTCTTGCTCCGCATCTTGCTGCGCGAAGTGTCCGAAATGCAGCCGGCGGAAATCGCCGCCTGCAATTCCTCCAGCTCGGCCTCCAGATATTCGTTGGCCATGATCAGCGCCTTGATGGTGCTGCGCAGATTGCCGTCGCACATCGCGATCGCCTGATCGCAGGCCTGTTCATAATGGCTGTTGTCGAGAAGGGCGGCTGGCGACATCTGCGTTTCCTCGTGCGTTCCAGGGGCGGCGTTGGCTATCGAATGTTCTTATTTTGTTCTTTTCGAGTCAAGCGGATTCGAGCCACCGTGGCTTGGCCGCGCACAGGTCTGCGGATCAGGCGATGATCAGGCGATGATGTCGGGGGTGATCTGGTCTTCGATGAACGCAATGCGGTCTCGTAACAACAGCTTGCGCTTCTTCAACCGCTGCAGCCGCAACAGGTCGGGGGCGGGCGATTGATGCAGCGCATCGATCGCCGCATCGAGATCTCGGTGTTCCTGCTGCAACCGGGTGAGCTCGGCTTCGAGCTCACGCTCGTCTTCATTGGTCATGTCTGCGGTGGCCGAAAACCGATAGGCGTGGGATGAAGGCTGTGGATGCCCTGTGGAAATTATCGTCCTTGCGCGGCGTGATCGCAAGCGATCTGCGACCATCGTTCGCCGATCTCCAGCGAGATATTTCCGCTGATCGCTGCGGCGCTGCGCAAGCGCATTGATATCATGGATATTTCCCGCGCGGTTCCTTTACTCACGCTTCGTTACATATGAATTTTCAAAAATGAAGCTGCGACGACGGATACCCATCGACAGAACGAATCGGTGATGTAAACTTCGTTGTCCGGATCGAATCCTAAGGTTCAACCCTACCGAGGAGGTTTCGAATGACAATTCAGGCACATCTCGTTGAATTGGAGCGGAAGCACAAACTTCTCGAAAACGAATTGCACGATGCTCTCGTGCACCTTTCAACAGACGACCTGCAAATTGTTGAGTTGAAGCGCCGGAAGTTGATGGTCAAGGACCAGATCGAGCGTTTGAGGCACGGCGACACGCTCCACTAGTAACCCCCGTAACAGCGTTGAGTTGATCGTACCTTATCTCGCAGGGGTGGGAGCTTTCGCGCTCATCCCTGCCGTAAGGTGCGCACCGTGCAGAGAAGTCTGCGCAGTGCTTGACTTTGTCGGAACTCGTATTGTTGCCGCGAGCCGGTATCCGCCTCGCTCGACAACGCTTCAGATCTCTGCGAGCTCGGCGACGTGATCTGCGATCGCGAGCGACGACGTCAATCCCGGCGATTCGATGCCGAACAAGTTGATCAGGCCGGCGACGCCGTGATCGCGCGGGCCCTGCATCAGGAAATCCTGCGTCGCCACCGCGGGCGGTACGATCTTCGGCCGGATACCCGAATAGCTCGGCATCAACGCGCCGTCAGGCAGCGTCGGCCAGTATTTGCGGATCGCCGGGTAGAACCGCTCGGCGCGTGATGGATCGACCTCGTAATCGATCGTCTCGATCCATTCGACGTCAGGGCCGAAGCGCGCTTGGCCTGCCATGTCCAGCGTCAGATGCACCCCGAGCCCGCCGGGTTCGGGCACCGGATAGATCAGGCGCGAGAACGGCGCCTTGGCGTTGCAGCTGAAGTAGTTTCCCTTGGCGAGATAGGCGCGCGGAATGCGGTCCAGCGGCATGCCGTCGATGTTGCGCGCCACGTGGGTCGCCGAGAGTCCCGCGGCGTTGACGAGGAGGCTGCATTGCAGCGTCATCGGCGCCTCGCCGCCGGCGTCGATCTCGATCAGGCCGTTCGCAGCCTTGGCGCGGACCAGCGGCGTGTGAAACGCGAAGGCCGTGCCGGCTTCCTCGGCCTCGCCGCGCAGCGAGAGCATGTAAGCATGGCTGTCGATGATGCCCGTCGATGGCGACAGCAGCGCGGCGTCGCAGGCCAGCGCCGGCTCCAGCGCGCGTGCCGCCTCGCCCGCGAGCAGCTGCATGTCGAGCACGCCATTGGCCTCGGCATGCGCCTTGATCGATTGCAGCTTCTCGGTCTCCTTCGGGCTGGTCGCGACGATCAGCTTGCCGCAATTCCTGTGCGGGATGCCGCGCTCGCCGCAGTAGCGGTAGAGCGCGTGCTTGCCGTCGACGCACATGCGCGCCATCCAGCTCCCGGCGCGGTAGTAGATGCCGGCATGGATCACCTCGCTGTTGCGCGAGGAGGTGATGGTGCCGATCGCCTCGGCCTCTTCGAGCACGATGACCTCGCGCCCGGCCTGCGCAAGCTTTCGAGCCACCGCGAGCCCGACCACGCCGGCTCCGATGACGACGCAATCGACCCTATCCATGGCTGTGCAGGACGTCCGTTGGAAGCGCCGGTGGCATCCGGCCTGGAGCGAATGGCGCGGGGCCATTTTCCGTTAAGGAAGAATTTATCATGTCAGGGCAATTGCCGTATTTCACGTCACATTTTTTCCGTTGCGCGTACAGGCGTTTACCCGATCCAAACCCGTGAAGCCAGACAATCCAACGTTGAAATCGCGGGTGGCTGATGGCTGAGAAGAACTGGCACGAGGGCAGCACGCTTCCGATTGCTGTGCAGGCCGTTGTGTGCCTCGCCGGCACGGTTGCGCCCGCGCGCGCCTTTGCGCTGTCGGACAGCTTCGCCGCGCCGAGCTATCTCGGCGAGCTCGATCCCAACGTGGTCTGGGAAGTCCTGATCGCGGGCATCGTCGTCTGCGCCTTCCTCGCCGCGATCGCGCTGTGGATCCATTCCTCGCTGCGCCGGACCCGGCGCTTGCAGCTCCGGCGCAACGCCTTCGTCTCCTCCGCCATGAACAATCTCAACCAGGGCGTGGTGATGACGGATGCGCAGCGCCGCATCATTTTCTGCAACGACCGCTATCTCGAGATCTATGGCCTGAAGCGGTCGGACCTCTGGGCCGACATGAACGGCTACGAGCTTCTCGCGCTGCGACGCAAGCGCGGCGTGCTCGTCGCCTCCGATGACGAGTTCTACGAGAAGGCGGCCAGCCCCAACGGTCTGATCACCGAGTTGCCGGACGGGCGGGCCATCCTGGTGAAATATTTCGTGCTGCCCAACGGCGGCTCGGTGGCGACCCATCTGGATGTCAGCGAGCAGCGCAAACTGTCGCGACAGCTCGCCTCGACCAAGCAGTTCCTCGAGACGGTGCTGGACAACGTGCCGGCCTGCGTGGCTGCGAAGAACATCGAGGACGGCCGCTACATCTTTGCCAACAGCGCCTATGAGCGGTTCTGGGGGTTCTCGCGAGACCAGGTCGTCGGCAAGAATGCGCGCGAGCTGTTCGCGTCCGTCTCGGCGGCCACTATCGAGGCGACCGACCGGGCGGCGCTCGATTCGCCGGACGGTCAGTTCCGCAACGAATTCGAGGTCGATCGTGGCGGCGAGCGGCGCATGGTCGCCTCGATCCGGATCGTGGTCCGCAACGAGAGCAACAAGCCCGAATTCCTGATGCTCGTGTTCGAGGACGTCACCGACCGCCGCTCGCTGTCGAAGGAGCTGGAGAGCACTAAGAAGTTCCTCGAACTGGTGGTCGACAACATCCCGGTGGCGCTGATCGTCGAACAGGTCAAGGACGGCCGTTATCTGCTCGCCAATCGCAGCGCGGAGACGATCCTCAACCGCCGGCGCGAGGAAGCAACCGGCCTGACCGCGTCGGACATCTTCAATCCCAAGGAAGCCAAACTGATCATCGCGCGCGACGAAGCCGCGATCAAGAAACGCGGGATGATCTCCGAGGAGCACCCGATCTCGACCAAGGCGGGCTTGCGCCTGTTCCTCACCCGCCGCGCCACCGTGGTCAACGATGCCGGCGAGCCGCAATATCTGATCAAGACCCACGAGGACGTCACCGACCGCCGCCAGACCGAGTCGCGCATGGCGCACATGGCCTATCACGACGGCCTCACCGACCTGCCGAACCGCGCCGCCTTCCTGCAGGCGCTGAACCAGATGATCGAGGCCTGCGAAGGCACCGGCGAGGAGTTCGCGGTCCTCTCGATCGACCTCGACGGCCTCAAGGAGGTCAACGACGTCTTCGGCCATGCGCTCGGCGACAAGCTCCTGATCGAGGTCGCGCAGCGGCTCCAGGACGTGGCGCGCGGCGGCCTGGTCGCGCGCCTGTCCGGCGACGAGTTCGGACTCATCATCGACGGCAAGCAACCCGAGGCGGGACTCGCACTGGCGCAGCATGTCGGCGAAGCCGTCTCCCGGGATTTCCATATCGATGGCCGCCCGGTGCGCGCGGGCGTGACCACCGGCATGTCGATCTTCCCGCATAACGGCACCGACGGCGCCTCGTTGCTCGCCAATGCCGGTGCGGCGCTGTTCCGCGCCAAGCAGAAGTCGCGCGGCACCATCAGCCTCTACCAGCCGGAGATGGACCAGCAGATCCGCGATCGCCGCGTGCTGCATCAGGACCTCTCGGTGGCGATCAAGAACGGCGAGCTTTCGCTGGCGTTTCAGCCTCAGGGCGCCGCGGGCCACAGCGTCGCCGAAAGCGAGATCATCGGCTTCGAGGCGCTGGCGCGCTGGCAGCATCCGGTGCGCGGCCAGGTCTCGCCGGCCGAATTCATACCGATCGCCGAGGAGAGCGGCCTGATCGTCGAGATGGGTGAGTGGATCCTGCGCGAGGCCTGCCGCGAGGCGGCCTCCTGGCCGAAGCCGCTCCAGGTCGCGGTCAACCTGTCGCCGGCGCAGTTCATGCACGGCGACGTGGTCGGGCTGGTCCATTCGATCCTGATCGAAACCGGCCTTGCGCCCGGCCGGCTCGAGCTGGAGATCACCGAGGGCGTGCTGATCGAGGATTTCGACCGGGGCCTTGCGCTGCTGCGCCGCCTGAAGGCGCTCGGCGTGCGCATCTCCATGGACGATTTCGGCAGCGGATATTCTTCGCTGAGCTACCTCCAGGCGTTCCCGTTCGACAAGATCAAGATCGACCGGGCCTTCATCACCAATCTCGGCCGCAACCCGCAATCGGCTGCGATCGTTCGCGCGGTGATCGATCTCGGCCACGGCCTCGAAATGTCGATCGTCGCCGAGGGCGTCGAGACCGTCGAGCAGCTTGTCTTCCTTGCCAAGGAGGGCTGCGACGGCGTGCAGGGCTATCTGCTCGGCAAGCCGCTGCCGATCGCAAAATATGCCGGGCTCGTCGGTCGCGCTGAGATCATGGAGCTTGCGCTCAAGACCGGCTGAAGTGTCTTCAAGCGAAGTGGCCGCCGGCCCGCGTCAAGAAAAAGCGCAGAATGAAACTCCAGAGCCCCGTTCCGATTTCATCGGAACGGAAATGGCTCTAGTGATGATGGGGCGCTTTGCTCCTTCTCGACGGCTTCATGGCGGATTACGACCTCGCGATCATCGGCGGCGGCCTGAACGGTGTCAGCCTCGCGCGCGATGCGGCAGGCCGCGGCCTGCGGGTCATCCTGTTCGAGCAGGGCGATCTCGGCGGCGCGGCATCGTCGGCGACACCGCGGCTGATCCACGGCGATCTGTCGGTGCTGGAACGGCGCGGGTTCCGGCGGGTGCGCCGGGCTCTGGCCGAGCGCCGGACCTGGCTCCGGATCGCGCCGCATCTGGTCCGGCCACTGCGCTTCGTGATCCCCGCGCATTCGGACGAGCGGCCGCCATGGCTGCTGCGCGCCGGCCTGTATGTCTATGACGGTCTTACGAACCGGGGCGGCCTGCCGCCATCGGCGACCCTCGACATCACGCACCATGCGGTCGGCAACGCGCTGAAACGCCCATTCGGCACGGCATTCGAATATTCGGACTGCGTCGTCGATGATTCTCGCCTAGTGGTGCTGACGGCGCTGGATGCGGCCGAACGTGGCGCTGTGATCCGGACTGGTGCGCGTTGCGTGCGTGCCGACAGAACCGATACCTGGCGGCTCGCGGTGGTCGATCGCGGCCATCGCCGCACGATCACGGCGCGGGCGCTGGCCAACGCCACCGGCGGCTGGACGCCGATGGTCGCCGATACCGTGCTGCGGCAGCCGCAGCCCGCCATGGCGGCCACGCAGCTGAGCCAGATCATCGTGCCCAGGCTGTTCGAGTCCGAGAACGTCTACGTCTTTCAGAACAATGATGGACGGCTGATCTTTGCCCGGCCCTTCGAGCGCGACTTCACGCTGATCGGCACCGTCACGCACGCCTTCACCGGCGATCCCGCCATTGTCGCGATACCGGGGGCCGACGTCGGTTATCTCTGCGACGCCGCCAGCCGCTATTTTCGGGAGCGCGTTGCCCCCACCGACGTGGTCCGGACGGTCTCCGGCGTCAACCTGACGCTGGCGTCCGCGCGCGGCCGCGACGGCACGATGCTGTTCCATGCGCGCCGGCGCAAGGCGCCGCTGCTGACGATGTTCGGCGGCGACGTCACCACCTCGCGCCTGCGCGCGGAGTGGGCGGTGACGAAGCTGACGCCGTTCTATCCGATGTCGCCGCCCTGGACTGCCGGCGCCGCGCTGCCCGGCGGAGATTTTGCCTGGGACCGTTTCGACACCGAGATCGGCTTCGCGCGCGACCGCTGGCGCTTTCTGTCGGAGCCGGAGGCGCAGCGCCTGGTCGGGGCCTATGGCTCGCGGTTGTCGGCAGTGCTCGGCGACGCCAAGACCCGCGACGAACTTGGTCCGGCCTTCGGCCCTGAGTTGACGGGTGCCGAGATCCGCTACCTGATGGCTTGTGAATGGGCGCGCTTTCCGGACGATATCCTCTGGCGCCGATCCAAGCTGGGCCTGACCATGCCTGCGGCGGACCGCGACGCAGTTGCCACGTTCATGGCGAATGTGATGTGAACGATCTTTCCGATGCAGTTGAGCCAGGGACAATCGGCGGCTAGCGTGCGGCGGAATCGGGGTTGGCAGGAACATGACGGACGAGTTGCCCAGAACAGACGGCGTGGCCAATGCGGGCGGCGGAGATGCGCTTCCCGCAGCGCGCCGACCGCTGCTGCGCATCGAGGGCGTCGCTAAAACCTTTGGTACTTTCCGCGCCGTGGACGGGGTCTCGCTCGATATCAAGGCCGGCGAATTCTTCGCGCTGCTCGGTCCCAGCGGCTGCGGCAAGACCACGCTGCTGCGCATGCTCGCCGGCTTCGAGGCGCCGGACGAAGGGCGCATCCTGCTCGGGGATAAGGATATCGCGCAGGCGCTGCCGCATGAGCGGCCGATCAACATGATGTTCCAGAACTACGCGCTGTTTCCGCATCTCTCCGTGCGCGACAACATCGCCTTCGGCCTGAAGCGCGCTCGAATGGCGCGCGCCGAGATTGCCACCCGTGTGGCCGAGATGGTCGCGCTGGTGAAGCTCGAAGGCCTCGAGAGGCGCAAACCGGATCAGCTCTCCGGCGGTCAGCGCCAGCGCGTGGCTCTCGCCCGTGCACTGGCGCGACGACCGCAATTGCTGCTGCTCGACGAGCCGCTCGCGGCGCTCGACAAGAAGCTGCGTCAGAGCACGCAGGGCGAGTTGATGGAGCTGCAGCGGCGGCTCGGCATGACCTTCATCATCGTCACTCACGATCAGGAGGAGGCGATGACGATGGCTGATAGAATCGGCGTGATGAAATCAGGCAAGCTCGCCCAGGTCGCGCCCCCGCGCGAGCTCTACGAGGCACCGCACTCGCGCTGGATCGCGGAGTTCGTCGGCGACATCAACCTGTTCGACGGCGAGACCAAATTGCGCGACGGTCATCGCCTGGTCATTGGCACGCGTGATGCGGGTACGCTGGTGGTGGCCGAGCCGCGCGAGCCGGTCGGTGCGGGAAAATTCTCGGTCGCGATCCGCCCTGAGAAGATCAAGTTGTCGCGCCGCGCCCCGGTGAGCGAAGCCGGCCGTGAAACCGCGATCAACAGCCTGGACGGCGTGATCGCGGACATCTGCTATCTTGGCGGCACAACCACCTACAAAGTGAAGCTCGATACCGGCGGGATCGTACGGGCCTCCGTCGCCAACAGCGCGCGCCTGGATGTCGACGCCTATAGCGTGGGCCAGCAAATCGTCGCCTGGTTTACGCCCGATGATTGCGTGGTGCTGCCGTCATGAGCGCCCGCCGCATCTTCGCGCGGCCGGCGCGCTTT
Organism: Bradyrhizobium sp. MOS003; assembly: GCF_003020125.1. Taxonomy (GTDB): domain Bacteria; phylum Pseudomonadota; class Alphaproteobacteria; order Rhizobiales; family Xanthobacteraceae; genus Bradyrhizobium. The sequence goes on from NZ_PYFW01000001.1 coordinate 1,392,910, forward strand.
GCCGCGATCGCGCCCTATGTCTGGATGGTGCTGTTCTTCCTGGTGCCCTTCGCCTTCGTGCTGAAGATCAGCCTGTCGCAGACGGCGATCGCGCAGCCGCCTTACGAGCCGGTATTCGACCTGACGGCGGGGTGGGACGCGCTGAAGGCGGGGTTTGCCGCACTCTCGATCGACAATTTCAGGCTTCTCTTCTCCGACGATCTCTATGTGTTCGCCTATGTGCGCAGCCTCACCGTCGCCGTAACCTCAACGGTGCTCTTGCTGCTCGTCGGCTATCCCATCGCCTATGGCATGGCGCGGCTGCCGAAGCGTTGGCAGGCGGTGGCGATGGTGCTGGTGATCGTGCCGTTCTGGACCTCGTTCCTGATCCGCATCTATGCCTGGATCAACATCCTCCAGCACGATGGCCTGCTGAACCAGATCCTGCTGGCGCTGCACCTGGTCAGCCAGCCCGTGGTCTGGCTCTCCACCGACAGCGCGATGTATATCGGCATCGTCTATTCCTATTTTCCGTTCATGATCCTGCCGCTCTACGCCACGCTCGCGAAGATGGAGCCTGTGCTGGAAGAGGCGGCCTCCGATCTCGGCGCGCCGCCGTGGCAGGTGTTCTGGCTCGTCACCTTTCCGCTGTCGCTGCCCGGCGTCGGCGCCGGCGTGCTGCTGTGCTTCATTCCCATCGTCGGCGAATTCGTCATCCCCGATCTTCTGGCCGGCTCCAATTCGCTGATGATCGGCCAGACCCTGTGGCTCGAATTCTTCACCAACAAGGACTGGCCTGTCGCTTCTGCCGCTGCGATAGTGCTGCTCGTGGTGCTGCTGGTGCCGCTGCTGCTGTATGAGCGGCTGCAGAAGCGGCAGCTGGAACAGGGGCGCTAATGCCATGCGCAAGGTCTCCCGCCTGTCCCGTTTCAACATCGCCTCGCTCGCACTGGGGCTGGCCTTCCTCTATCTCCCGATCCTCATCCTCGTCATCTATTCCTTCAACGGCTCGCGGCTGGTGACGGTGTGGGGCGGCTGGTCGCTGCGCTGGTATCATGAATTCTTCAACGACCGCGCCATGATCGAGGCGGCCTGGATGAGCTTTCGTGTCGCGGCCTCCTCGGCGACCATCGCCACGCTGCTCGGCACGCTCGCCGCGGTCGCGTTGTCGCGCGGCGAGCGCTTCCGCGGCCGTACGCTGTTCTCCGGCATGCTCTACGCGCCATTGGTGATGCCCGAGGTGATCACGGGGCTGTCGCTGCTGCTGTTGTTCGTCGCGCTGAACGCCGAGCGCGGCTTCTGGACCGTGACGATCGCCCATACCACGCTGACGATGTGTTTCGTCGCCGTGGTCGTGCAGTCCCGCCTCGGCTCGCTCGACCGTTCGCTGGAGGAGGCGGCGATGGAACTCGGCTGTGATCCGGTGCGCGCTTTTCTTTCGGTGACGCTGCCGCTGATCGCGCCCGCGATCGTCGCAGGCTGGATGCTGGCCTTCACGCTGTCGCTGGACGATCTCGTGATCGCGAGCTTCACCACCGGCCCGGGCTCGGCGACGCTGCCGATCCGGATCTATTCGGAGGTGCGGCTTGGAGTGAAGCCCGAGATCAACGCGATCTGCACGCTGGTGATCGCCCTGATCGCGGCGGTCATCGTGATCGCCTCGCTGGCCTCGAAGCTTTCGAGCTCGCAAGGCGAGAGCGCGGCGCCATTGTAAGAGGAGGTCATTCCGGGACGCGCACAGCTCGCCCCGGAATGATGGTTTGCCCTACGACTTCACCGCACCTGCGGTCAGCCCGCCCACCATGTAGCGGCGGAAGGCGTAGTAGATCGCGGCCGGCGGCAGTGCGTAGATGAAGCCGGTCGTCATCAACAGCTCCCACGGCGAGTCGTCGGCGGCGAGGAAGTTGCCGAGCGCGACGGGCAGGGTGATCTCGCGGTCGTTCGAGAGCAGCAGGAACGCGTAGAGATATTCGTTCCAGGCCAGCAGCACCGCATAGGTGCCGATCGCGACCAGCGAGGGCATCATCAGCGGCACATAGACCATGCGGAAGATCTGCAGCGTGGTGGCGCCGTCCATCACCGCGGCCTCATCCAGCTCCACGGGCAATTTGTCGGAGGCCTGCTTCAGCACCCAGATCGCGTAGGGGCTTGCGATCGTCACCATCGCAAGGATCAGCGACCAGTGATTGTTGAGCAGGCCGTAATTGCCCATCGTGCGGTACATCGGCACGGCGAGGAACGCCGCCGGGATGAAATACGTGAAGAGCGCGAGGTTCATCACGATGCGGCCGCCGGGCACCCGAAGCCGCGAGATCGAGAACGCCGCGGCCGTGGCGATGACCAGCGTCAGGACGCCGACGGCCGCGGCGATCACCAGCGAGTTCCAGAACTGGGCATAGAAGTCGCGCAGGAAGTAATGCTGCTGCTTGAACACGATCGTGAAGTTGTGGAGCGTCGGATGGTCCGGCCACAGCTTGCCCGAGAACGCGTCCTCCTTCGGGGAGATCGCGAACAGGAACATGTGGTAGATCGGGATCATCGTCCACAGGAAGACGGGAATGCCGATCAGCAGCAGCCGCGCTTCCGTCGCGACGTCACGGAGAGAGGGAAGCTTCATCGCGACAACCGTTTCATCATGAAGTACACGAGCGGCAGGACGAACGGCATCGCACAGACGATGGAAGCCATCGCGAGCGAGAGCTGGTCGAGCCGGAGATAGCGGATACCGAGCGTCGCCAGCACATGTGTGAGGTCGGCCGGACCACCGCCGGTGAGCAGATAGACGCTGTTGAAGTCGCCGAGCGTCCAGATCATCGAGAGCAGCGTGCAGGTGATGTAGAGCGTCTGCATCGACGGCCAGGTGATATAGCGGAACTTCTGCCACCAGCTGGCGCCGTCGACCTCGGCGGCCTCGAACAGATCGTGCGGGATCGCGAGGCGGCCGGTGATCAGGATCAGCGTCCAGAACGGCAGCGACTTCCAGATGTGCACGCCGATCGCCATGGTCAGCGCCACGGTCGGGTCGTTCAGCCAGTTCGGGCCGTCGTCGCCGGTGAAGGAAAAGATGAGGTGGTTGATCACGCCCCATTCGGGATTGAACATGAAGCGCACCGACAGGATGGTCGGGATCGACGGCACCGCCCAGGGCAGGATGAAGATCACCGACAGCCATTTGATCCAGGGGCGCTGCACGGCGAAGAAGCCGGACAGGAACAGGGCAATCACCATCTTGATGTTGATGCCGATGACCAGGAAAATCAGCGTGTTGACCGCGGCGCGCGCGAAGATCGGATCGTTGTAAAGCGCGACATAGTTCGACGGGGCCCGCGCCAGCCACAGCCCGTAGCAGACGGGATAGACCACGAAGGCCAGGAAAACGAGCAGATAGGGCGCGAGCAGTACGATGCCCCAGACCTGTGCCGGGGTCAGTCGCGACGACAGGGGCGGGCCGGGGAGTGCCTGATCGCCAGAGAGCGTGATCGCCATTCTTTTCGGACTCTTCAAAGAGAAGCCGGCCGCGAAGCGCGGCCGGTGGTTGTTCTAGCACCTCTCCCCGCGAGGCGGGGAGAGGGAGGGACGACTTAACCCGCGACTTGCTTGATGCGGGCGATCAACTCGTCCACGGCCTTGTCGACGGGAACCTTCTCGCTGACGACGCGGTTCATCGCCTTCGCCCACACGTTCTCGTTGTTGAGGATCGTGAACTTCCAGTTCTTGGTGAAGTCAAACGCCGCGGTGCCGCCGGTGAACTGGGCGTGGACGGCCTTGCGGTGCTTGTCGGCCTGCCAGAACGGACTGTCCTGGCTCGCCTTCGTTACCGGGAACCAGCGGCCGAGCGCGCCTTCGATGTAGGGGCGGACGTTCTCTTCCTGGAGCAGGAAGCTGATGAACTGCTTGGCCTCGGCCTTGTTCTTGGCCGCGGTGAAGATCAGCCCGGTCTTGACGTCGGAGCGGTAGCGGATGGTCGAGCCATCCGGCGCCTTCGGGAAGGACGCCGTAATGATGTCCTGCTCATAGGCTTTCTTGCCGGCTTCGCGCTGCTCGGGCGTGAGAGCCTGGTTCTGCGAGTCTTCGTACCACTTCGCCGCGATCGAGATCGTGAAGTTGTGGGTCATCACGATGGTCTTGTTGTGGAAGGCGACGTTGTTGTCGGGATCCTTCCAGGTCGTGGAGGAGGGCGGCGTGCAGCCCTTGATGTAGGTGTCGGTATAGTCCTTCAGCGCGTGGATCAGGTTCTCGCGAACTTTGGGATCGTCGACCGTGAGCTTGCCGTCATCGTCGACCAGCTTGACGTGGTAGGCGTCCATGAAGGTGTAGAACGACTGGAAGGCGTCGGTGGATTCCACGCCCATCGGCTGGCCGACGGCGTAAATGCGCTGTCCGGTCGCCTTGCGGATGCCAGGCTGCACCTTGTCGCACCAGAACGTCCAGTAGCCCGCCCAGTCGGTCGGGATATCGGCCTGCTTGAAGCCGGCTTTCTCCAGCATGTCGTTCCAGATCTGGACGTGCATGCTCTGCTGCTTCAGCGGGAAGCCGTAATAGGCCTTCTTCTTGGTGACGTCGTTGTAGAGGATCGACGCATCGAGCGTGTTCTGGACAAAGCGGTCCTTGATCGGCTCCATGATGTCGGAGAGATCCTCGAGCTTGCCCTCATAGGCCCACTTGCCCTGCGCCTGCACGTCATAAGAATCGGAATAGGCGACATCGGGCACGGTGCCGGCATCGAGCGCTGCGACCGTCTTCGGAATCATGTCCTGGATCGCGTATTGCGACAATTCGACCTTGATGCCGGTCTTGGCTTCGAACTTCTTGATCGTATCGAGCAGCGCGTCGTCTTCGGAACGATAGAAGCCCTTGCCCCACCAGACTGTGATCGTCTTCTGCTGCGCAAATGCGGGTGCAGCGGCTGCAAACAGCCCGGCCGCAGCGACCGCCAGTGATACTGCGCCAATAACCTTGGATTTCACGTTTTTCTCCCTCAAACGGCCGGTGTTTTTAACCGGTCGTATAAAACACTAGCGCATGGCGTAAGCTCGATCTAGCGGCATGTTGTCAGACATAGGTCGTGGTGGCGGGCCTTGCGGAGATGCTTAATGCGTGCATCGATCCAATCGCCGCATCAATTCGCCCTGATCAATTCGTGCTTTCGTCGGGCGGCGGCAGATGATCGCGATCCTCAGTTGGATTTCGCGTTGTCCTTCGGGTTCTCTTTGGCGTTCTCCGCCGTCGGCGAATCCGCCTGTGGAGGAGGCTTTCCGCTGCCGGTGATGCGTTCGATCGCGGAGCGCACGGCGTCGCCCCCCTTGCGGTCCTTCAGCATGTCGAGCAGCGGCGCGGAGGCCGGCGAGCGGCGGATCAGGCTTTCCGGATCGGGGAAGATCAGGGGATCGTCCCAGGGGCCCTGCACCACGAATGGCAGTTCGAAGCCCGACGTGCTGTTGAGGCTCGCCACGCCCTTCATGTCGTATTCGCGCGTCGGCACCGAGGCGGTCCCGGTGAGCGTGATCTTCGCCGCCGGCCCTTCGACGCGGATGTCCTCGGCGGTGGCGACCCCATCGGAGAATTTCACGGCGATGGTGAGATTGTTGTAAGGCGTCGAACCGTTGCGGAAATTGCCGCCGCCCGACAGCGGCCGCCGCTCCAGGCGCTTCAGCAATTGCTCGGCATTGAAGCCCGCGATCGCGCCGTCGTGACCGGTGACGGTGGCGCTGCCGTCGAGCGACTGCACGAGGCCGAACGGGCTCGAGCCCGAGGCGAACAGCGACACGTTGATGTTGCCGCGGCCGGACAGCTTGTTGAGGCCGAAAAGTTCGGTGGCGCAGGCCTGGAGATCGACGTCGGTGAACTGGAATTGCGCCTTGATGTCGGCGACGGTGTCGGAGCGCGCGATGCCGAACGAGCCCTTGGCAATTCCGCCATAGACCTGCGCCTCGCCGACCGAGAGCGCCAGCGTGCCGTTGCGCAAATTGGCGCCGATCGCGGTGCGGCCGAGCTTGGTCGATCCGACCGTCAGCTTTGCCGCCGACAGGCGCATGTCGAGGTCGGTCGTCGACAATCCGTTGAGATCGAACAGCTGCCTGTTCCAGTCCCGCGCACCGCTCGCGAGCAGGCGGAAGGTCGAGATGTAAGGTGTGAAGTCAAGTGCGTCCGCGGCAAGCGTCGCCTGCAGCGTCTGCCGGCCGTTATTGGCGTAGGTCATGACGCCCTCGGCCGCATTGCCGTCGAGCTCGACATTGACGTTGGTGAGCGCGATCGAGGCGCCGACGACGTTGGCGCGCGCTTTCAGCACGAAGCGGCCGAAGCCGCCGCTGGCGGGCTGCGGCTGCCCGGTCCAGCGCAGCGCGTTGCGCAAGGAGGGGCTGTCGACCGTCAGCATACCTTCCATCATCGGGCTGGTGCGGTTGGCGACGCTGCCGTCGAAGGCGAGCTTGAGCGGCGCGCTGGCGATCCGCGCCTTCAACCCCGAGCGCTCCCCGGAGAGGGCGGCGACGAAATCGGAAAAACTGATCGAGCCGTCGACACGCTCGCCGCGCCAGTCGAACTGTCCGGTCGCGGCGAAGGAACGCGAGATCGAGGGCCAGGCCAGCGACAGGTCGATGTCCTCGAACTTCTCGGTGCCGTGCGTGGCGGCGTCCTCGTAATCGAGCACGCCGTCCTGGATCCGGATTTCGGAGAACGAGACTTGGTTCTCGGCACCGGGCTTCATGGTGCGCGCGATGGTCTGGATGAAGGGCGTCCAGTTGCTCTGGCCGTCCGGCTTCAGGCTGACATGGATGCGCGGCCGCAGCAGCGTCAGGTCGGCGATCTCGAACCGTTGCAGCAGCAACGGCAGCAGCCGCAGATTGGCGGTGAGCACGTCGACCTGGAGCGCGGGATCGCTGGTGCCGCCGCCCTTGAGGCCGACGTCACGGAAGGAAATGTAGCTCGCCGGCAGCACCGAGATGTCGATTGCACCCGCGACACTGAGCTCGAGCCCGGTGACGTCGCGGATCTGCGCTTCGACCGCCTTGCGCAGCGCGTCGCGGTTGATGAGCCATGAGGTCGCGATCAGGGCGATCAGCGCAACGCCGAGCAGCGCCGCGATCGGCGTCCCGAGGCGCTTCATTCCTTGGGCCATGGTCAATGGCATGTCCTGATCGGGTTGGTCGTTGGAGCCAGAAGGACGGGTCGGGAAACCTGCGTGCCCACGCCCAACCCCCGCAACTTGATGGTTTTTCTTGTCGCTTTCAAGGCCGCGGACGGTTCTGCCCACGGTGTGGGCAGCTTCTATCACCCGGGCGCGGTGCGGAGAACCCCGTATCATTGACGGCTTTGGAGGATTTCGCCTAATAATCGCCGCCAATAGGGCGCGACGCCTCCAAGCCGAAGGTTCAGTCGAAGGTTATTTGCATGAACAAGGTCTATCCCGACGCCAAGTCGGCTCTGTCAGGCATTTTGAAAGACAACATGATGATCATGTCGGGAGGCTTTGGCCTCTGCGGCATTGCCGAGGAGCTGTCGGACGCGATCCGCGAGGCCGGCGTCAAGGGGCTGACGGTCGTCTCCAACAATGCCGGCGTCGACGGCATCGGCCTCAGCCGCCTCCTGGAAACCCGGCAGATCAAGAAGATGATCTCGTCCTATGTCGGCGAGAACAAGCTGTTCGCCCAGCAATTCCTCGCCGGGGAGCTGGAACTCGAATTCAATCCGCAGGGCACGCTGGCCGAGCGCATCCGCGCCGGCGGCGCCGGCATTCCGGCCTTCTACACCAAGACCGGCGTCGGCACGCTGATCGCCGAAGGCAAGGAAGTGAAGGAGTTCGACGGCGAGAAGTATCTGATGGAACGCGGCTTGTTCGCCGACCTCGCCATCGTGCACGCCTGGAAGGGCGACACCGCCGGCAATCTCATCTATCGCAAGACCGCGCGCAACTTCAACCCGATGATGGCGACCGCCGCCAAGGTCACGGTGGCCGAGGTCGAGCATCTGGTTCCGGCCGGCGAACTCAATCCCGACCATATCCACACGCCCGGCATCTTCGTGAAGCGCATCGTCGAGGTCGGCACGGCCAAGAAGCGCATCGAATTCCGTAACACCCGCCCGCGTCCGACCAAGGCGCCGGCCGCCGGCACTGGAGTTGAAATCTGATGGCCTGGACCCGTGAACAGATGGCCGCACGCGCCGCAAAGGAACTGCGCGACGGCTATTACGTCAATCTCGGCATCGGCATACCGACGCTGGTTTCGAACTACATCCCCGACGGGGTCGATGTCAGCCTGCAGAGCGAGAACGGCATGCTCGGCATGGGTCCGTTCCCCTATGAGGGCGAGGAAGACGCCGACCTGATCAATGCCGGCAAGCAGACCGTGAGCGAGCTGCCGTCGACCTCGTATTTCTCCAGCGCGGATTCGTTCGGCATGATCCGCGGCGGCCACATGGACCTCTCGATCCTCGGCGCCATGCAGGTGGCCCAGAACGGTGACCTCGCCAACTGGATGATCCCCGGCAAGATGGTCAAGGGCATGGGCGGCGCGATGGATCTCGTCGCCGGCGTCAAGCGCGTCGTCGTGGTGATGGAGCATTCGGCCAAGGACGGCTCCAAGCTCCTGAAGCAGTGCAACCTGCCGCTGACCGGCGAGCGCGTGGTCGATATGGTCGTCACGGATCTCGCCGTCTTCACCATCGACAAGCACGGCGACGGTGGCATGGCCCTGATCGAACTTGCCGACGGCGTCTCGCTTGACGAGGTCAAGGCCAAGACCGAAGCCGAATTCCGCGTCGCGCTGAAGAACACGTAAGGTCTTCGCGAATCATTGTGAAATGGCCGGGCTTCGTCCCGGCCATTTTCATGCGTGGCATCCGGTGTTGGCACCTGCTCCGCCTCGTCATTGCGAGGAGCCCTTGCGACGAAGCAATCCCGGCTGTTTCCGCGGCAAGAGTCTGGATTGCTTCGCTACGCTCGCAATGACGGAGTCGAAGCAAGCGCCGTCGCTCTTGCAATGCGCGCGCCGGTAGCCCGCATGAGCGAAGCGACACGCGGGATATCCCCGGGTGTCGCTTCGCTCACCCGGGCTACGTGCTACGCGATCAAGACCTCACCGCCCACACCTTGCCCCAGCGCGCCGACACGCTCGCGACCCAGGACGTTTCCTCGCGCACCAGGCGGAAGCCGAGATTTGCGGGCGGCACGCCTTGGGCGCAGCCGCCGGCGCGGGCGTCGCGGATGAAATCGGTGACATAGGCGCGGTGGGCACCCTCGGCGACACGCACGCCGCAGTTCACGGTCGGGCGGTCGGCATTGCCTGAAGCGTCGACGCGCGAGCGCACGAAGCAGGTCGAGGTCCACTCCCAGACGTTGCCGGCGAGGTCTTCGACGCCGTGCTCGTTCGGGCCGAACTTGCCGAACGGATAGGCCGTGGTGTCGGAGAGGTCGCGTTCCGATTCGCGCTCATAGCGGCTGATCCAGCGCTTCGAAGGATCGTCTGCGTCGACCGGTACGCTATCATCCCTGAAGCGGGAGCCGGCCGCAAAAGCCCATTCCGCATCGCTCGGCAATCGGTAATGGTGACCCGTCTTGCGCGACAGCCAGCCGGCATAGGCCTCGGCATCGTGCCAGCTCACCTGCACCGCGGGGCGATCGGGAGCGATGGCGACGTCGCGATCGAGCGCGCGGCATGCGCCGTCCTGTACGCAAAGCTGATAGTCGGATGAGGAGACCTGGTTTCGCATGATGTGCAGGGGACGGTCGATGCGCATCGCGCGCAACGGCGCCTCCGCCTGCTGCCCACCGCGCGTGAAATCGCCGGCCTCGCGATAGGACAGGCTGCCTGCCGCGACCCTGACGATCGCAGGCTCGGCCGCCGTGCCGTGGACGGCCACGTCCGAGACCAGCGGCGCAACCGCGACCGGTCCTGCGAGCCCGGCGGCGCAGGCGAGTGCCAGTTTGAGCTTGAATGCGATCAGCATGGTCGTTCCCCGAAGGAAGAAGGGGCCGGTGATGACCGGCCCCTTCTCACGTCTAGTTGGTGTTGGCGGCAGGGATTTCGGCAGGTGCCTTCACCTGGGTCATCAGATCCTCGTTCCACTTGCCTTCGACCTTGAAGTGCGCGGTGGCACCGAGGTCCGCCGCCTCGATCAGATTGTGCGTGACATAGGCGTAGATGCCGGGCTGCTGGAATTTGTACAGCGCAGCTCCCGCCGAGCCGCCGCGGATGAACCAGGTCTCGAGCCCGACTTCGGGTGCATTGCCGAATTTGCCGGTCTCCCAGACATAATCGCCATGGCCGCCGATCAGATGTGGACGGCTGTCGCGATTGGCCTGCGAATGCACGATCAGCACGTTCTCGCCGACATTGGCCGTCAGCGCGTTCTTGCCGGTGAGCGCGCCGACCTTGCCGTTGAACACGACATGGGAGGGGATCAGCTTCTTCATCACCTCTTCGGTGTCGGTGAAGGCTTCGCCAGGCGAGTCGTAGGACTTGAAATTGCCCTTCTCGTCGCGCGGCACATACATATCCTGCTCGCCGATGTAGTAGACCTTGTCGTATTTCAGCGCGTGGCCCTTGCCGTCGTTGAGTCCGTCACGCGGCAGCACCATCACGGCGCCGTTCATGCCGGAGACGACGTGCCAGGGGATCATCGGACCGCCCGGGGCGCAGTGATAGACGAACACGCCGGTCTTGGTTGCCTTCCAGCGCAGCACGACCTGCTCGCCGGGATTGATCAGCGTGAGCGCGCCGCCGCCGAGCGCGCCGGTCGCGGAATGGAAGTCGATGTTGTGCGGCATCGTGTTGGTGGCGGGATTGACCAGTGTCGTTTCGACGTAGTCGCCCTCATGCACCACCATCAGCGGGCCGGGCATCGAGCCGTTGAAGGTCATCGCCTGGAAGGTCGTGCCCTTCTCGTCGATGACGACCTTCTTCTCCTCGATCGTGAGCGTGAACTCGATGATTTTGGGGCCTTGCTTGGTCGCCTGCTCGTGCGCATGCACGAAGGGCGGAGCGACCAGCTCGACCTTCTGGCGCGGCAGTTTGAGATCATCGGCAGCCAAGGAGGGGGTCGCCAGCATCAGAGCTGTCGCGGCGGCGCTGATCAATGCGGCTCTGCGGGTGAACATCGGAAGCATCCTTCATCTGGAAAAGTTTTTGATGACGGATGCAGTGTGCGCCGATCGCGGCAAGCGTGTTTGCGCTGCGACAAGGTATTGCCGGATTCAGCTCCGCAACAGCACCTAGGTGTTTCAACGGAGCAGGATCGGTGACACCAGGTTAGCCGCATGCGACGGCGTTATGCTGATGTCGAGGCCTGCAAAGGCGTGCGACTCGACAAGGCATGCCAGGATGACCGTGCCTGGGAATGCGCGCTTGGATGAGATCGTGATCGGGGCCGCGGAAAAGACGCGGCTAAAAGAGATGTACGGCGAGCCGGACCGCCGCCCAGATGGCCAGCGACAGACCGACGAGGACAGCGATTAAGGCGGCCAGAACGCGCGCGGCGCCGACCGGGGCCGGTGCGGCCGGGGCCGGGCGGAAATCGTCGAAACGCGGGATATGGCCGCGGACGTCGAGCAGTGAGAAGATCAGTTCGAGTGCGAAAAGCCTCATGGGCAAACGCTCCGGATGCAGTGCGAATTGTCGCGATCATGGCCCGGAACCGGCCGCTGCGCTTTGCGCGAACGCAATCTCCGGCGCGCACGCCCGGCCGACTTTGCGCGAGCGCAAGGTCGCCCCCTCGGATCCAAGGTAATGGAGTGCATTCCGTGATTTGCTTGAGGTCTGCACACGGCGGAAATTTACGAATGGGTAAGATATGAGAGCTGATCTTGCGGCGAGCTACGGCGAAGAGCGATTGCCACGCTACACGAGCTATCCCACCGCACCGCATTTCTCGGCGGCCATTGGTCCGGACACCTACGCCCGGTGGTTGGCGGAGCTGTCGGCGGGCGCCAGCGCGTCGCTCTATCTCCACGTGCCGTTCTGCCGCGAGATGTGCTGGTACTGCGGCTGCCATACCCAGATCGTCCGCCGCGACGAGCTCATCGCCGGCTATCAGCGGACGTTGCGCAACGAGATCGCGCAGGTCGCCGAAACCATCGGCCGCCGCATCAAGGTGGAGCATATCCATTTCGGCGGCGGCACGCCGACGATCATGCAGCCGGAAGCTTTCGCCGAGTTGATGGCGACGATGCGCCAGAAGTTTTTCGTGCTGCCCTCGGCCGAGATCGCGGTCGAGATCGATCCCCGCACATTGACCGCCGACATGGTCGATGCCATGCGGCTCTCCGGGGTCAATCGCGCCAGCCTCGGCGTGCAGAGCTTCGATCCCGTGGTGCAGCGGGCGATCAACCGCGTGCAGAGCTTCGAGCAGACGGCTTCCGTGGTCGACATGCTCCGGCGCGCCGGCATCGAGGGACTCAATTTCGACCTGATCTACGGCCTGCCGCACCAGACCGTCGCGTCGTGTCTGGATACCGTCCGGCGCAGCCTCACTCTCGCGCCCGACCGCTTCTCCGTGTTCGGTTATGCTCATGTGCCAAGCTTCAAGAAGCACCAGCAGATGATCAACGAGGCTGTGCTGCCGGACGGCCTCGCGCGCCACGACCAGGCCTGCGCGATCGCGAATGCATTGAAGGAGGCCGGTTACGTGCAGATCGGGCTCGATCATTTCGCGCGACCCGGCGATTCCATGGCGGTGGCCTTCGAGGAACGGACGCTGCGGCGCAATTTTCAGGGCTACACCACTGACAAGAGTGAGGTCCTGCTCGGTTTCGGCGCCAGTGCGATCGGGCATCTGCCGCAGGGTTACGTCCAGAACGAGGTGCAGATCGGCGCCTATGCGCAGAGCATCGCCGCAGGCCATCCCGCCACCGCCAAGGGCTATGGGCTCACCGATGACGACCGGCTGCGCGCCGACATCATCGAACGCATCATGTGCGAGTTCAGCGCCGACCTCGGTGATATCTGCGCTCGCCATGGTGCAGAAGCAGGAGCGATGCTGGACTCGGCATCGCGCCTGAAGCCTCTGATCTCCGACGGCGTCGTGCGGCTGGACGGCAACCGCCTCGCAGTTGAAAAGGATTCGCGCTTCCTGGTCCGCAGCGTCGCGGCCGCGTTCGATGCGCATCTCAATCCGGCGAAGCAGCTGCACAGCCGGGCGGTTTAACCTCGCTCTGTCATTCCGGGGCGCGCCCTCTTGGCGCGAGCCCGGAATCCATTTCTCCACGTCATCTGCTGCGCGATGGATTCCGGGCTCGCGCTCTGCGCGCCCCGGACTGACGCTCTGAGGGACCTCACGCCAGCTTGCGCTGCCACAAAGAAACTCCGCTTCCCTCCATTATCGTCGTGTCGGAACGGAGGTGTCCATGTCTTTCCGATCCGACGATCTGGTCGATGACATCATGCGCACGGCGCCGCACACGATCCGGGTGTTTCTGGCCTTCAGGATGGCTTGTGTCGGTTGCCCGATCGCAACCTTCCACACGGTGGATGATGCCTGCCGCGAGCATGGCATCGACCGCGAAAAATTCCTCGCCGCATTGTGCGATTGCGTGCCGGCGTGAAGCGGTCTGGAATTCGCGCAGGCGCGCGCGGATTCCCGGGTGAGGGGCGGCTTTCGCCGTAAGCGGAAGCGCCCTCACCCCTATCTCGACCTATCCTGTGCGGAGATGTCCCGGCGCGGCTCTCACGCCGCGCCGCTGTCGGCGCTCCGCTCCGCCAGCACGACGATCCTGTGCGGCTCGCGCAGGATGATGCGCTGACGGCCGCTCTCGACGAGGCCCTGGCTCTCCCATCCGCTCAGGATGCGGCTGACCGTGTGCAGCGTGGTGCCGGTCATCTGCGCGATGTCCTGACGGCTGATCGGGAAGTCGATCTCGATGCCGTGCTCGAGCTTCTTGCCGGATTGCTTGGCGAGGCGCAGCAGCGCATGCGCGACGCGTTGCTCGACCTGCTGCGTCGACATTTCCAAGATGCGGGTGTGGCTCTCCTGCAGGCGCGTGCCGACGGTCTGGAGCGTGTTGGCGGCAAGCGAGGGAAATCGCTCGACCAGCCGCGGCCAGGCGGAGGTCGGCCAGATCAGCACCACGCTGTCGTCGACCGCGATCGCGGTCGCCGGATATCGCGCGGCCCCGATCGCCATGGCGAGCCCGAACGTTTCGCCGGGCGCGACGTAGCGGACCACGATCTGCTCGCCGGTCGGCGTGGTCTTGGCAGCGCGGACATGGCCGTGCAGCAGCAGGAAGAAGGACTGTGCGTCCGCACCCTGCTCGAAAATGGCACTGTTCTTGGGATAACGCGCCGAACGGGCCTCACGCAGGATCTCGTCCAGCGCTTCCGGCGTGACCCCGGCAAATAGCGGTAAATGCGCAACCAGCGATGTGTCGACCTTGGCCAATTCTGCCTCCTTGGCGCTCGGGAGTGTGATGGCACCTGCAATCGTCCTGATGTTTGCGATAGCGCAAAACGGAACGGCCGACTGGCAGTATTTTTCCAAACAACGATCTGAATCTATTGGAGTTGACCCCATGGCTGGCACACGATCCCGCAAGTATGAGGGCTGGCCGCTGTTTGCGAACAGTTTTCGGCCCTTTTTCCTGCTCGCTGCGATCCAGGCGGGGCTGTCGATCCTGGCCTGGCTGCCGATGTTCTATGGCGAATTGTCGGTGAGTTCCGCGTTCGCTCCGCGCGACTGGCATGTCCACGAGATGCTCTATGGCTTCCTGCCGGCTGTCATCACCGGGTTCCTGTTCACGGCCATCCCGAACTGGACCGGGCGGCTGCCGATTCAGGGCACCTCGCTCGCGGCATTGGTGTTGGTCTGGCTTGCCGGGCGTGTCGCGGTGACGTTGTCGGCCGACACTGGCTGGGCATTCGCGCTTCTCGTCGATGCCGCCTTCCTGGCACTGGTCGTCGCCGCCGCGGCGCGCGAGATCATCGCAGGCGGCAACTGGCGCAACCTGCCCGTGGTGGTGCTGGTGTCCGTTCTGCTCGCAGGCAATGTCGCGTTTCATCTCGAGGCGCATTACCGAGGTGCCGCCGATGTCAGCATTCGTGTCGGCATCGGTGTGGTCACGCTTCTGATCTCGCTGATCGGCGGCCGCATCATTCCGAGCTTCACCCGCAACTGGCTGGTCAAGTTCAATCCCGGCCGCCTGCCGGTGCCGTTCGGACGCTTCGATGGCGCAGTGATCGGATGCAGCGCGCTCGCGCTCCTCTGCTGGATCGTGGCGCCGCTGAATGCCGTCACCGGTGTCCTGATGGCGCTGGTCGGCGGGCTGCATCTGGTGCGGCTTGCGCGCTGGGCCGGCGATCGCACGTTTCGCGAGCGACTGCTGGTGATCCTGCATATTGGCTATTTCTTCGTGCCGCTCGGCTTCATCCTGCATACGCTGGCGGTTTTCGGCGCGCTGCCGCCGAGCGCCGGCATCCACGCCTGGATGACGGGTGCGGCGGGAACGATGACGCTGGCGGTGATGACCCGCGCAAGCCTTGGCCATACTGGACAGGCGTTGACGGCTTCGCCGGCGGTCCAGGGAATCTATGCGGCGATCATCATCGCAGCCCTGGCGCGGGTCGCCGCCGTGGTGTTGCCCGCGCACAGCGATGCGTTGTTGCACGTCGCTGCCTGCGGCTGGCTGGTCGCGTTCCTCGGATTTGCCGTTGCGTTCGGCCCCCTGCTCGCGGGCAGCCGGCGGCGTGCCCTCGCCACGATGGGCGTGCCGGCGCCGGCGCGCTGAGCTCAGGCTGCGGTCGCCGAGGGCGTATCGGCGGGCGAGCCCTGTGGCCGCACGCCCTTGCGCCAATCGGTAATGGTGCAGCCGAACCGCCCGCGAAACCAGCGCGCCATGGCGCTCTGCGCGGAGAAGCCGAGCTGGGTCGCGATGTCGGCCAGCGGCCGGTCGGGATCCTCGATCAGCTGGATCACGAGATCGGCGCGTTGGGCATCCAAGATGGCCGAGAAGCTGGTGCCGGCTTCGGCCAGATGCCGGTGAATGGTACGGCGGGTACAGGCAAGATGCTCGGCGACGCGCTCGACGGTGCAGTCGCCGCCAGCGAGCAGGGTCCGCACGACCTCGTCGACCTTCTCTTCCCAACTTGCCGGCCGAGTCTCGATCGCCTCGATCCGCTTGCGCAGATAAGTCGCGATCAGGGGATGCGCGCTCGGAATCCGGCGCTCCATGTCGCGCGCCGAGAGGAGGATGGCATCGTGCTCGGCGTTGAAGGTCACGCGGCAGCCGTAGAATTCGCGGTAGCGCTTGCGATCGCGCGGCGGCGGATAGTGCAGGTGGACCTCCTGCGGCCGCCAGTCTTGGCCGTATAGCGACTGGATGATGCGGTGGATGCTGCCGAGCGCCATGTCGATCGACTGGCGCGGCGCGATCGGCTGCCGGCCCCGCAGGTGCAGCGTGACCGTCACGATCTGCCCGTCGCGGGCAACATCCAGCCGCATCCCGTCATGATGGACGTGGATGAAGCGCGAAAATGCTTCGATTGCTTCGCTCACGGTCGCCTGCTCGCGCACGATCAGGCCGACCGCGCCGAAATTGGTCAGGCCGCCGCGCTCGGCGAGGCGCAAGCCGAAATCTTCGGCGCCGGACGTCTCTGCCGACAATTCGAGCAGACGGCGCAGGCCGGCGACGGCGATGGGTGTGTCGGGCTTGTCGAGGCAGGCCAGCGGCAGCCTGGCCTTGCGCATCATTTGTTTGGGATCGAGCCCGACCGACCGGGCGATCTCCGGGTAATAGCTCAAGCCTGCGCTGCGAATGAGGTCCGTCATGCGAACCGTTCCTGCCAGCCATTCCCGCAGATGTCCCGAAATGTAAAGTTTCTGTCTCGATCCGTCAAATCCGGGAACAGGGCGGAATATACATAACGAAAACCGAAGCACCGGCGCCAATGCCGTGCTTGCGACGGCGGGGCGCGATGGGGCCTTCGTCCGTCTCGTTTCATTTGACCAAGACATTGCTGGATCGGGATTATGCCGGGAAACACGCTTTCCAAGGGTGAGGTATTCGTCGTCGACACCGACGCTGCCTCCCGCGAACAACTTTCGACCGCGCTTCAACAGAGCGCCTATGATGTGATCTGCTTCGCTGACGGTGCCTCACTCCTGTCCGAAGCAAAGGCGCGGATGCCGGCCTGCGTGCTGATCGAGCTGCCGCCCGATCGCTCCGGCCTCGATATGCTGAGGCGGCTGCGGGAGGAAAACTGCATGGCGCCGGTGCTGGTGACCTCGGCGAATGGCAGCATCGCCATGGCGGTCGACGCCATCAAGAGCGGCGCGGCCGACTTCATCGAAAAGCCGTTCCGCACCCACGACATCATCGGCCGGATCGACGCCGCCATCGACGAATGCGCGCAACCCGGCACGAGCCGGCAGCGCTGGCTGCCCGGCTGCGAGCCCTTGACCGAGCGTGAAGGCGACGTGCTCGAGCACCTCGCTGCCGGCCTCACCAACAAGGAGATCGCCCGGCGCATGCATCTGAGCGCGCGGACCGTCGAGGGTTATCGCGCCGGCATCCTCAAGAAAGCCGGGGCCAGGAACGTGACCGATCTGCTCCGCCGCATCTTCGGACAGGGGGCGTCGGTTTAGGCCTAAGACCTGTCGGCACTGCGACACGTTCCGCGGCCTTGGTGCCGCCGTCGCGGCGCCCCACGGAAACCCCAATCGAACCAGTTCCTTCCCTGCCGCGTCCAACCATGTTGGCGAGGCATTTGATCGCGCGCGTCCGGCTGGCGGCGCGGCGATACGGCAGGAGGGACTTCATGCGCATCACCGCAAGATATCTGGCGACGACTAGTCTGGTTCTGGTCACCATGGCGGCGGCGGCACCGTCATGGGCCGCCGACCTGGACGCCACATCGGCGATCGACACCGTCACGGTTTACCCCGACGGCGCCACCGTCACCCGTGTCATCACGGTCGACCTGCCGTCCGGAGATTCGACGCTGGTTGCCAAGGACTTCCCGCTTGGTCTCGATACCTCCTCCATCCGGGTCGAGGGTGAGGGCGGCGCAAAGCTCACCATCGGCACGATCGATGCGCGGTCGCCGCGCGCCGCGCCGGTCAACCTGCCCGAGCTGGACAAGCGCATCGAGGCCTTGAACGATCAGCGCGCCGATTTGCAAGGCGCGATCGACTCGGCGAATGCGCGGCGCAAGTTTGCGGAGCACTTTGCGGAAGCCTCTCCCGCGGGTATCGGCGACAAGGGCGAGGCGCGGCCCATCACGGAATGGCGCGCGGCCTTTGCTGCGGTCGGCGAAGAAATTGCGAGCGCCGATACCGCCGTCCGTGACGCCACGCGCAAGATGCGGGAGATCGACCGGCAGATCGCCCAATTCGAGGTCGAGCGCAAGGCCAAGCCGCCGAGCAAGCTCGAGGTTCGCATGGAGGTTGCCGCGTCGGCTGCGACGAAGGCGACGTTGCGCGTGACTTATGCCGTACGCAATGCGCGTTGGGTACCGCTGTACGATGCCCGGCTCGACACCGGCGCCAAGGACCGCAAACCGCAGCTCGAGCTCGTTCGTCGCGCCGAGATTACGCAGTCGACCGGCGAGGATTGGTCGAGCGTTGCGCTTGGCGTCTCCACTGTCCGGATCGGCCGCGGCGGCAGTGCGCCGGAACTCGGTTCGCTGGTAGCGCAATATCCTCAGCTGCCAAAGTCGATGGCGGCGGGTTCAGCCTCCGATCTGGCGCGGCCCGCACCAGTTCTGCGCCAGGTGCAATCACCAGCGATGGCCAAGATCGCGGAGTCGGCCGAGCCGCGCGAACGTGCCGATGAGCAGCAGGCGGTTGCCGAGATTGGCGGCTTCCAGGCCACGTTCAAGATCCCTGGCCGCGTCAGTCTCGGCGCGCAGGAGGGGGCCAAGAGCATGCGCATCGCGGCCATGACCGTGCCCGCCGATCTCGCGGTGCGCGCGGCCCCGGTGATCGACCCCACCGCCTTCCTCGAAGCCAACTTCAAGCAGACCGACGACACGACGCTGCTGCCTGGCAAGGTCGCGATCTACCGCGACGGCGTTTTCGTCGGTCGCGGCAAGCTCTCCGCTTCAGCCAAGGACGACATCGTGCGGCTCGGCTTCGGCGCCGACGACAAGATCAAGATCGAGCGCGCCGTGCTCAAGCGCAACGAGGGGTCGGCAGGCCTGCTGGTCACGACGTCCAAGACCGACGAGCGCACGTTCAAGACCACCATCCGCAACGGCCACGACTTCCCGATCAAGGTCGCGATCGAGGATCAGCTGCCGGTCAGCGAGAGCGAGGACATCGCCGTCGAGATGCTGCCCGCGACCACGCCGCCGACCGCCAGCAACATCCGCGACAAGCGCGGCGTGCTGGAATGGTCGTTCGACGCCAAGCCGGGCGAGGTCAAGGATATCAACTTCGCCTGGCGCATCCGCTGGCCGAAGGACAAGAGCATAACGATCGTGCCGGCGGGGTAGGATCAGTCGCGTCACGAACGAGGTCGGCTCCCTCTCCCGCTTGCGGGAGAGGGCTGGGGTGAGGGCTCCCTCCTCTAGGGGATTGTCCCGTTGCGGAGACACCCTTTCCCTAACCTTCCCCCGCAAGCGGGGGAGGGAGCGGACCGCCTCCGCAGAAGCACTGCGCTAAGTTCCCGCCACCGCCGCGCGCATCGATTGCGGCAATACGTATGGCACGCCGTCGTCGGCCTGATGGACGACCGCGTCGATCTCGAAGATGTCGCGGATGGTCTCGCTTGTGACGACCTCGGCGCGCGGACCGTCGGCGGCGAGCCTGCCTCGGTTCAGCACGACGAGTCGGTCGGCGAAGCGGATCGCGAGATTGAGGTCGTGCAGGATCGCGATCACGGCCGTGCCGCCGGCAGCACGGCGGCGCGCGGCCTCGACCAGGTCGATCTGATGACGCAGATCCAGGCTCGAGGTCGGCTCGTCCAGCAGCAGAAGTCCCGGACCATGCTCGGCTTCGCCGCAGGCGAGCTGCACCAGCACGCGGGCGAAATGGGCGCGCTGCTGCTCGCCGCCTGACAGCGTCGGCAATTGCCGTTCGCGGAAATGCGTCAGCCCAACCTCGTCGAGGGCAGCGTCGACGAGCGAGCCTGCATCACGCGCGCTGCGCTCGCCCGCGCCCATCAGCACGATCTCCTCCACGGTGAAGGGGAAGGTGACATTAATGTGCTGGGACAGCATGGCGCGGCGCGCGGCGAGTTCACGCGGCGCATAGCTGCTGATATTGCGCTGCTTGAGGCGGACCGCACCCTCGTTCGGGCGGAGATCGCCGGAGAGCAGCCGCAGCAGGGTCGACTTGCCGGCGCCGTTCGGGCCAATGATTGCGACCATCTCGCCGGCCGCAACCGTCAGGCCGACACCATCGAGCAACGTCGCGCGGCCGGCGCGCTTGCTTAAAGCCCGCGCCTCGATCACGGCAGTCATAGCGAGGCGAGCCCGCGCTGCCGCAGCAGGATGAAGAGGAACACCGGCGCGCCGACCGCTGCGGTCAGAATGCCGATCGGCATCTCCGCCGGCGCCACGATGGTGCGCGCCAGCGTGTCGGCGCCGACCATCAGGATCGCGCCTGATAGTACCGAGGCCGGCAACAGCAGCCGATGCGCAGGTCCAATGACGAGACGGAGCAGATGCGGCACGACGATGCCGACGAAGCCGATGACGCCGCTGATCGACACCGCGACGCCGGTCATGGCGGAGACCAAGACGATCGAGATCCGCTTGAGACGCTCGACGTCGACGCCGCCGTGAAAGGCGTCGGCCTCGCCGAGCACCAGGAGATCGAGGCCGCGCGCGATGAAGGTGCAGGCGGCAAGCCCGGTGATGAGGATCGGCGCGAGCACGGCGGCCTTGGTCCAGGTCACGCCGCTCATTGAGCCCAGCATCCAGAACGTGATGTCGCGGAGCTGACGGTCGTCGGCGACGAAGACAAGAAGTCCGATGCCGGCATTGGCGATCGCGGTGATGGCGACGCCGGCGAGCAGGAAGACCGCGATCGAGGTGCGACCCGATCGGCTCGAGATGCCGTAGAGAATCGCGGTCGTGGCCAGCGATCCCGCGAACGCCGCGAGCGGCAGCAGCTCGGTCTGGAGGAAGCGCAGCATCTCGCCGAAGCGCGAATCGGTGAAGACGATCGCGCTTGCGGCTGCGAGCGCACCGCCGCTGGAGACGCCGACCAGCGCGGGATCGGCGAGCGGGTTGCGAAACAGTCCTTGCATGATCGCGCCGGCCGCGGCGAGCAGGCCGCCGACCATTGCCGTTGCCGCGATCCGGGGGACGCGGATCGACCACAGCACGAGCTGGTCGCGGGCCGTCATGGCCGTGCCTTCGCCCGACAGCCCGAGTGCGGCAGGCAGGCGGGATAGGGGAATGCCGGCGGCGCCAAAGCCAAGCGCCACGATCGCGGCGACCGCGAGCACCGCGATCAGGAGGGGGATGGCGAGCGATGCGGCCCGCCGTCGCGCGCTGGCGCGTCGTCCCAAGCTCCGCGCTTCAGTGCCGATCGCCACGCTCATTGCCGGCAATTCGCCGCCGGCAGCGCCGAGGTGAACGCCCCGCCTTCGGCCAATGCCGGATAGAGCTTGACCGAGAGATCACGTGCCGCCGCCGCCGTGCGCGGTCCGAAGCCGAGCAGATAGAGCCCGTCCATCGTGATGAAGCTCTTGTTGGCCGCGACCGGCGTCAGGGCAAAGCCGGGATGGGAGTAGACCGCATCGGCCTGGAGCGAATCCTTGCCGCGCTCGATCGACAGCACGACGTCGGGCCTGGCGGCCACGATCGCCTCGTCTCCAATGTTCTTGTAGCCCTCGTAATCGTCGACGGCGTTGGTGGCGCCGGCGAGCTGGATGATCTCGTCGGCAGCGGTCTTGTGGCCGGCGACCATGGCCCGCCCGTTCAGAAGCGACATGACGAACATCACCCGTACCGGCTTCGTCACCTTGGCGCGCAACGCGCGGAGCTGCTTGAGATCGTCGCCGACGGCGGTCGCCAGGCACTCTGCCCGCGCATCGACGCCCATGGCGTGGCCGACCAGCTTGATCTTCTCGACGAGGCCGTCTTCGGAGAAGGTCTCGGGCACCAGCACCAACGGCACATTCGCCGTCTCCAGGATGTCCATGGTCTCGCGCGGTCCTGAGCCCTGGATCGCCAGGATCAGGGTGGGGTTGAGGCCGATCACGCCCTCGGCCGAGATCTGGCGCATGTAGCCGACATTGGGTTTGTCGTGCAGCGCCGCTGCTGGATAGAGGCTCGTGGTGTCGATGCCGACGAGCCGGTTCTCGAGCCCGAGCGCATAGATGATCTCGGTGATGGCGCCGCCGATCGAAACCGTGCGCGCGACGTCGGTCACGGCGATGTCGCGATTGCGCGCGTCATGCACGGTGATGCCGGCGGCGTGTGCGACTGGCGCGAGCGCGATCCCACTGGAGAGCAGGAGGCATTTGAGGGTGCGGCTAAATGTCATTGCGTATTACTTCGTCAGGATCAGCTTGTTCTGCGAGGTCAGGCGAAGCCGATAGCTGTCCTCGCCATGCGCGATGATGATCTCGCGCTCGGCCGCAAACAGCTCGCGACTGTCGATCCGGCTCCCGCGCATGGTGAGCGTTCTCGTTGCCGCAGAAGGGTTTGCTGCCGACCCCGCCGCGCTGCTGCCGCCGTCTCCTGATGTTGCTGACATGTTGGGTGTGATGCGCTTTCGAAACTCTGGAGTGCTGCTCGTTTGTACAGGCGGCACGAAGCGCATTCCAACGGCTGCAATTTACAATCGATATAAATTGCAACCTTGTGACATTGACCGTCAGAGGGTTGCCACGTAACCAATTATGGCGCGGGGCGACTTGCCCGCGTCTCGAGAAAATTAGCCAGCCAGTCGTTCGCGTTGCGAACGCACGCCAGCCAGAAGACCCGAAAAATTAGAGTGAAGTGCAGGCTGGGGCTGATATGGCTGACGGGGCTAGGTATTCGCGTGCCTTGATTTTAGGTGCGTCGGTGGTTTCATTTGCGGCATTGACGACTGAGGGCGGTCTTGCGCAGACCGCATCGCCGCAAGCCGAACGCGCGTCGACGGAACGGCCGAAGCAGGCCAGGCGCAAGCAGGCCAAGCCGCCAGTCGCGCAGCAGGCGACGCCGGATCTCCTCGACGCCCGGGCCCAGGCCGGCGGCACGACTCAGGTCCAGGCGCTCGACACCATCACCGCAGCCGCAACGAAGACCAAGGAGCGCGCCATCGACTCGCTCGCGCCCGTCAGCTCCATTTCTCTCGATCAGATCCAGGGAATTCAGCCCAACCGGCTGTCGGGCATCTTCTATGCGGTGCCCGGCGTCTCGTTCCAGGAGCGCGGCGATGATCCCGCGACAGTCATCAACATCCGTGGTCTGCAGGAATTTGGGCGCGTTGCGGTGGTCGTCGATGGTGCGCGCCAGAATTACCAGCGCACCGGCCACAATGCGAGCGGCTCGTTCTTCCTCGATCCCGAACTGGTCGGCGGCGTCGACGTCGTGCGCGGTCCGACCGCGAACATCTACGGCTCCGGCGCGATCGGCGGCCTGGTCTCGTTCCGCACCAAGGACATCGACGACGTGTTGCGTCCCGGCGAGCGCTGGGGTGTCGATCTCTCGGCGTCCTACGGCTCCAACAACAATCGCGGCCTCGGCTCGGTGTTCGGAGGCGTGCGCGCCACGCCGGACGTCGATATCTTCGGTGGCGCGGTCTATCGTACCCAGGGCAATTACAAGGACGGCAACGGTACCGAGATCGGCAACACCGGCAACCAGGTCGAGAGCGGCCTGATGAAGCTCACGGTGCGTCCCGCCCTCGGCCATGAGGTGAAGTTCGGCGCCATCTTCCAGGACTATCAATACGATGTCGGCCAGTTCAACAGAGGGCCCGTCGCGACCGCAGCCCAGCGTGCGCTCTATCAGGGCTCGTCGGTCTACGCTTCCGACGCCAAGAACTACACCGGCACGGTCACCTGGAATTATGCGCTGCCGAGCGACAATCTGTTCGACTGGCACATGTCGGTCTACGGCAACCGCGTCGACAACGACCAGACCAAGACCTACCACTATTCGACCTCGGGTGCGGCCCTGTGCGGCACCGGAAATTTCGGCAACAACATCTCCGGCTGCGTCGGCGACAAGCGCGGCTATGTCCTCAATACCTACGGCATCGACGCCAACAACACCACGCGGTTCAACGTCGGCGACTGGCGCAACGCCCTCACGGTCGGCTTCGACGCGTTCCAGGACGACGTGATCACGACCGACAGCCGCGGCAATTCCAACATCACCACGCCGAGCGGCATCCGCACCGTGTCCGGCGGATTCCTGCAATTGAAGCAGAATTACAGCACCTGGTTCGAGGCGGTGAGCGCGATCCGTTATGATCGTTACGATCTGGAGTCGGACAAGACCAACGGCAGCGGGGACCGTTTCTCGCCGAAGATCACCCTCGGCGTCACGCCCGTTCCCGGCTTCCAGCCCTATGTGAGCTATGCCGAAGGCTATCGCGCCCCGTCGATCACTGAAACCGTGATCTCCGGCGCGCATGCGACCGGCGGCGGACCGGCCTTCTTCCCCTGTCCCGACGGCACCGTCGGCCTGTTCTGCTTCCTGCCGAACCCGAACCTGCGTCCCGAGGTCGGCAAGAACAAGGAAGTCGGCTTCAATCTGAAGTACGACAACATCTTCTCGGCCTCCGACTCCTTCCGCGGCAAGATCAATCTGTTCCGCAACGACGTCAGCGACTATATCGACCTCGTCGCCTCGGCGCCGGTCGCGGTGCCGCCGTTCGGCTCTTTCAGCCAGTACTACCAGTACCAGAACATCGCGCAGGCCCGCATCCAGGGCTTCGAGGCGGAGACGATGTACGATGCCGGCAGCTGGTTCATCGGTGTCGCCGGCCATTACATCCAGGGCAAGAACGCCGTCACCAATGTCGGGCTCGCCACCGTCACCCCGCGCAAGGTCGTCACGACCGGCGGTGTCCGCCTGCTCGATCGCAGCCTGATACTGACGGCGCAGTGGGCCTCGTACGGCGCCAACAACGACGTGCCCGCCGGCTATCTGCCCGCGACCGGCTACGAGCTGGTCAATCTGTACATGACCTACAATGCGACTCGGGACATCGTGTTCTCGGCCTCGATCGACAATCTCTTGAACCAGTACTACCGGCCTTACGCCATTCCCGGCAGTTCGACCGACGGCACCACGCAGAACGACGTACTGTGGTCGAGCGCGGGTCCGGGCAGGGTCTACAAGGCCGGCATGAAGATCCATTTTGGAGGTGCGTAGGCGAGGGCCCGCAACACCGCCAATCCCGCGGGGCCGCGCTGATGCTCCAGCGCGGCTTCGGCACGTTTTGTTTTGATCAGGAGGAGAGACTTTGATGTTCATCGCCATGAATCGTTTCCAGGTGAAGAAGGGCGCGGAGACCGCGTTCGAAACCGTCTGGGCCACCCGTGAATCCTATCTCGGCAGCATGCCGGGCTTCGTCGAGTTTCACCTGCTGAAGGGACCGGAGGCGGAGGACCACACGCTCTATTCGTCGCACACGACTTGGGTGGACAAGGCGGCGTTCGAGGCCTGGACGCGCTCGGACCAATTTCGCCGCGCCCATGCCCGCGCCGACAATCAGACCGGCGAGAGCCTGTATCTCGGCCATCCCAAATTCGAAGGCTTTGAGGTGATCCAGAGCGAGCGCACCGCCGCGGCGGCCTGAGCGAAGACAAGGAGCCGGACATGCCGAGCACCGATCTCGCCGACCTCAAGGCGCACATGGCCGACAATCCCGGCGCAGTGATCGAGGACGTCGCGCGCGAGCTCAACGTTACCCCGCGCAGCGTGATCGAGGCGCTGCCGCCCGCGATGGTGCGCATTGGTAGCGGCGAGCACTTCGCCGCCGCCATGCAGGATATCGCGGCGTGGGGCGAGGTCACACTAATCGTGCACACCGACGATGCGATCTTCGAATTCACCGGCGCCATTCCCGCCGGTGAGATCGGGCGCGGCTATTTCAACCTGATGCAGCCGAACGGCCTGCACGGCCATCTCCGCCACGAGCGCTGCGCAGGCGTCGCCTTCGTCGAGCGTCCGTTCATGGGGAAGTCGTCGGCCTTCGTCGCGTTCGTCAACGCCGAGGGCGGCATCATGTTCAAGGTCTTTGTCGGCCGCGACGAGACGCGGGCGCTGCGCGGCGACCAGCTCGCGCGGTTCCGGCAGCTTGCGGACCGGATCGCGGCGTAGCGTCTTTCTGTCTGTCGGGAGATCAGGATGCAGGGCATATTCGGGCTTCGGCGAATGATCGTGGCAATTGCGCTGGCGCTTTCGCCGGCGCCCGCCTTCGCGATCGACGAAGCGCTGCTGCCGCGTAATCTGTCGCCTTGGGGCATGTTCATGGGAGCCGACATCGTCGTGAAGGCGGTGATGGTCGGCCTGGCCATAGCTTCGCTGGTGACCTGGACGGTATGGCTTGCCAAGTCCATCGAGCTCCGCCGCAAGGGCGCGCGAGCCTTACAGCGAACGCGCGCCCTCGAAGGCAACATCAGGTTGACCGAGGCGGCCGAGCGGGTCGGCGGCGCACACGACGCGGTCGCCCAACTCGTTCAGTCCTGCGCCAGGGAAGCCGAACTCTCCGGCGGCATCCTCGACGATGGTCTCCAGGAGCGCGTGGCGCTGCGGCTCGAGCGGGTCGAGGCGGCGATGTCCAGGCAGATCGCGCGCGGCACCGGCGTGCTCGCGACCATTGGCGCCACCGCGCCCTTCGTCGGCCTGTTCGGCACCGTCTGGGGCATCATGAACGCCTTCATCGGCATCTCCGAGAGCCACACCACCAGCCTTGCGGTTGTCGCGCCTGGC
The DNA here is from genome assembly GCF_003020125.1 of Bradyrhizobium sp. MOS003. Taxonomy (GTDB): domain Bacteria; phylum Pseudomonadota; class Alphaproteobacteria; order Rhizobiales; family Xanthobacteraceae; genus Bradyrhizobium. Next base: position 1,419,702 of record NZ_PYFW01000001.1, read on the forward strand.
ATCGCGGAGGCGCTGCTTGCCACCGCGCTCGGCCTCGTCGCGGCGATCCCGGCGGTCGTGATCTACAATCACCTCGTTCGCGGCATCGCCAATTATCGCGCGCTGCTCGGCGACGCTTCGGCGCAGCTCATGTTGCTGGTCAGCCGCCAGCGCGACCACCGGGAATTCCGCCTGGAACGGGCGGCGGAGTAGGCCATGGGCGCAAAGCTCGGCGCATCGAAGCTCGGCTCGCGCGGCGACCCGGGTGATCTCGACGTCGTCAATGAGATCAACGTCACGCCGTTCATCGACGTGATGTTGGTGCTGCTGATCATCTTCATGGTGGCGGCCCCTCTCGCCACCGTCGACATCGGCGTCGATCTGCCGGCTACCGCGGCCGAGCCGGCGCCGCGGCCCGACAAGCCGGTCTTCGTCACCGTCAAGCCGGACCTGTCCATCGCGGTCGGCGAAGACATCATCGCTCGCGAGGTGCTCGGCACCTCGCTCGATGCCGCCACCAAAGGCCGCAAGGACGAGCGGATCTATCTGCGCGCCGACAAGGCCGTCTCCTATGGCGACCTGATGGAGGTGATGAACACCTTGCGCAATGCCGGCTATCTCAAGGTCGCCCTCGTCGGCCTCGATGGACGCAGTTGATGAGCGCCAACGCCTTCGCCCTTCACGAACCGCTTCGAGAGCGCGAAGCCGCGCGCTGGGGCCTCTCGGCGGCGGTAATCGTGATGTTGCATCTGGCCGTCGCGCTGCTTGCGATGAATTGGATCAGGTCGCAACCGGAGCAGGGCGTCAGCCTGCCGGCGATCATGGTCGACATGGCACAGGTGACCTCGGCGCCGCAGTCGACGCAGGACGATGTCGCGCCGGGACCGGTGATGCAGGAGGCGGACGCTTCGCCGCCGGAGCCCGTGCAGCAGCAGATGGTCGCCGAGACCATTGCTCCGACGCCGCCGCAGGAAAAGGCTGATGTCGTGGCGCCGCCGGAGCAGAAGCTTGAGCCGACCCCGGCCAAGCCGGAGCCCGCGAAGATCGTGCCGGTCGAAAAGCCGGCCTCTTTGAAGCCCAAGGTGGTTCGCCGCGAGGCCAAGAAACCGTCCGATGCGACGCCCGCGCCGCGCACCAGCGCAGCCCCGCGCGCCGAGCGCGAGGCGCCTCTGGCATCGGCCCAGAGCGCTGGCGCGGTGGCCTCTGTGGTCGCATCCTACAATCAACGTGTCCGTGCGCATCTGATGCGCTTCCACTCCTATCCAAGCGGTGGCGGCGGTCAGCGCGGCGTCGCCAGGCTGAGCTTCACCCTCACCAGGAGCGGGCAGGTTACGTCCAGCCGCATCGGCGGTTCGTCCGGTGTTGCCGCTTTCGATGCCCAGGCCATGTCGATGATCCGCCAAGCCTCGCCGTTTCCACCGTTCCCGGATGAGATCAGGAACGGCGCGATGAGCTTTTCGATCCCGGTGGAGTTTACGGTGCGGTGACGTTTCCTCGAACTCATCGAGAGTGCGGAAATGGACTCTATCCTCGTCATTGCGAGCGCAGCGAAGCAATCCAGGCTTCCTCCGCGGAAAGATTATGGATTGCTTCGCTGCGCTCGCAATGACGGAGGGTGAGACGCCGACGTTGGTTCCAATCCTCTCCCCGCAAGCGGGGAGAGGCAGACGAGAGACCGCCCTACTTCGCCTTCAGGAAGTCCGCGACCTCCAGCAGCATGAACTCGTCGTCGTCGGCCTTGTTGGGATCGCGGCTGGAGGAGAACGGCAGGTTGTTGTCGTTGCCGACAATGATGTGGGTGTCGTCGACGCGATCTACGTTTTCGATGGTGAAGAACGGGAAGGTGTAGACGCCGTCATTGAGCGGCTTCCTCGCCTTCTTGTCGGGATCTCTGATCTTCAGAAGATCGATATAGCCGATCTTGCGCACGGGCTTGCCGACGTTGGCGTCGGTGAGCTCGATCTTGTAGACGCGCTTGAACTTGGCGAGATCCGGGAAGCAATTCTCGGCGCGGGTGCCTTGCGGACAGGCCTTGTCGGCCGTGCCTTCGCCGTTGTCGCGCTCGATGATGAGGCCGGAGGCCTGGTCGATCATGTTGAAATCGCCGATGGCGTTGCCGGTCTGCTCGAACACATATTGCCAATAGCGGCCGGTGAACTTCTCGGCGGCGACGTCGAATTCGAGGATGCGGGAGGCTTCCTTGCCGTCGACCTTCTCCCAATCCTTCTTGTCGGCGTCCCACAGCGGTCCCTCGAGCAGGCCGTAGAGGAACTTGCCGTCCTTGGAGGAGGCGAAGCCTTCATAGCCCTTGGAGCGGCGGAGGTTGACGTTGGTGTAGGTCGCACCCGGCGCGCCCGGCGTCGCCACCGCCCAATGATCCGGTGAGCGCACCGGCTTGCCGTCGGCAACCGTATCGAACACGCCGAGGATCTTGCCTGATTTGTCGGCCTTGAGGATGTAGGGGCCGAACTCATCGCCGATCCAGAAGGTGTCGCCGATGATCTGGAAGCCTTCGGTGTCGAAGTCGGAGCCGGTGAGATAGCGCCTCTCGGTGTCCTCGTGCACGATGCGGAACGGAACCTTCCTGTCGGGATCGTGCAGGAAGATCGTTTCCAGCCGCTCGATCTTGCCGCCGGCCCAGTCCATCTTGTAGCGGTTCAGGTACAGCATCGAATCCGGCGAGTTGGCGCGCGCGCCCATGCCGTTGTCGGTGATCACCCAGTAGCTGCCGTCGGGCATGTGCTTGATGCCGGAATGGCCCTGCAGCGGCTGCCCCTTGAACGGCAGCGACACGCCGGTAGCCCGCTCATACGACTTGCCCATCACGGTGCCGAGCGCGTCGACCCGCTTGCCGGTGGTGTATTTGCCGGAGGTCTTGAGATCGGCAGGGGCATCGGCGGGGGCGTCGATGAAAGTCGCGGCCGGCATTACCACGTGGCCGGCGAGCTTGGCGGGGAATTCACCCTCGCTCTGCGCGAGCGCGGAGCTCGCGGCGAGAATGACCGTTGCGACGGTGCTGAGAAAAATCGCGCGCATGTGCGTCTCCTGTTTGCGGACGCACGCCTTATGCGGATCGCGTGTTGCAGTATTGTGAAACCGGGCCAAACGCCGCAGCCGCGGGGTTACTTTCTCGGCGCGGGCACCGGTATCTCGAAGCTGACGGTCTTGCTGTCGATCACGCGGTGCGTGGGATCGGCCAACTCGAAAAGAACTTTGTGCGGGCCCGGCGGTAGTCCGACCACGATCACGGTCTCGCCACTGGCATCGACGAAATGCCAGGGCGCATCGTCGACCGTGACATGGAGGTGGCCGATGCGCGGCGACACGTCGAGCGCGCCTTTGCCGAACACCGGCACGACACGGAGATTTTCCGTGGTGTACTGGATGAAGACGAGCCCGTGCGCCAGTTGTTCGGCCAGCGGCGGATCGATGATCAGGCGGGCCGGCGGCTCGTTCTCGATCGCAACCAGCGGAGAGGGCCCGCGCACGTCGCGGGCGCTCTGGCCGATCGCCGCCGATGCAAACAGTGTTGAGGCCGCCAGAACGGCCATGATATCGAGGGCGGCGTTCATGATCGTTCCTTTGGAAGCATCAGACAATCTTTCGGGCGAGGAAGTCGCGGATCAGGGGAGTGACCTCGTCGAACCTGTCCTCGAGCAGGAAATGGCCTGAGTTGACCAGATGAAACTCCACCTGCGTCAGGTCGCGCTTGTAAGGATGCGCGCCGTCGGCGGGGAAGATGAAATCGTTCTTGCCCCAGACGATCAATGTCGGCGGCTGGTGCTTGCGGAAATAAGCCTGCACCGCCGGGTACAGCGGCAGATTGGTCCGGTAGTCGTAGAACAGGTCCATCTGGATTTCGTTGTTGCCCGGACGATCGAGCAACGCCTGATCCTGCACCCAGTTGTCCGGTGAGATGCGGCTCACGTCGGACATGCCATCAGTGTATTGGAATTTCGTCGTCTCCAGCGTGACCAGCTTCATCAACGCCTGCCGGCTCGCGTCAGACCCGTCGGCCCAATATTTCTTGATCGGATCCCAGAACTCCTTCAGCCCCTCGTCATAGGCGTTGCCGTTCTGCACGATCAGCCCGGTGATGCGCTCGGGATTCTTGAGCGCGAGGCGCCAGCCCACCGGAGCACCGTAGTCCATCACATACATCGCATAGCGCTTGACGCCGACCTGGTCGAGCAAGCCGCCGACCAGTTCGCCGAAGCGGTCGAAGGTGTATTTGAATGTCGTGCGCGGCGGCATGTCGCTCTGGCCGTAGCCGGGATAGTCCGGAGCGATCACGTGGTACTTGTCGGCAAGCGCCGGGATCAGGTTGCGGAACATGTGCGAGGAGGTCGGGAAGCCGTGCAGCAGCAGCACCACCGGCGCATCTTTCGGCCCGGCCTCGCGGTAGAAGATCTTGATGCCATCGACGGTTGCGGTTCGATGGTAGGTGACCGGATAGGCGCTGGCGGCGGCGTGTTCGTCGCGCTCCGGCTTCGCGGATGCTGCCGTCGAAGCAACCGCGACAGCGGCTCCGGACAACCCCAGAACGAGACGTCGACGATCGAGCAGCGTTGGCTTGTGTGTGGTCTCTGCGGTTTTCATGTCAATGCTCTTTCAAAACGGTGAGTTCGCCGACGGCAGCGAGGCGTTTTCAAACGCCCTGGTAGACCAGCCGGGTGAAGAAGCCGGGATCGATCACGAACTGACCCCATATCGCGTCGAAGGCCGCTGTCGGCTTGGCCGCAACGGTTTCGTCCCGCGTTCGTCCCTGCTTCTTGAGCCGGGCGACGTTGTCGCGGATCCCGGCGAGCATGTCGCGAAAGGCCTGGAACTCGGCTTTGTTGCCGACCGGCTTGCCATGCCCGGCAATGACGATCGTGTCCTTGTCCATCGCCGCGAGATTGGCGTCGCATGCAGCGATCATCCCGTCGATGCTGCCGCCTGTCGAATAGTCGATGAACGGATAGATGCCGTTCCAGAACATATCGGCGACGTGAACGATGTTCGCGTCCGCAAAGGTTACGGAGATGTCGCTGTCCGTGTGCGCAGGTCCGAAATATTTCAAGCCGATCGAGGTTCCATTGAGCCTGAGTTCGTGGCTGCGGGCAAAGACTTCACTGGGGATTCCGCCCGCGCCGAGTGGAAGGAAATTGTAGTCCCAGTCCTCGACCCGCTGCACTTCGGCAAGGTGCTTGCGGGTGTTCTCCTGCGCAATGATTTTGGCGCCGGCTGAATGCAGCCATTCGTTGCCGTCGGCGTGATCGAAATGCCAATGGGTGTTGACGAGGTGGGTGACGGGATCGGCGCCCAGATCGGCCAGCGCCTTGGTGAGCTGGGGACGCGAGGCACGGATGCCCGCATCGATCAGCAGCTTGCCGTCAGGTCCGGTGAGAACGGCAATATTGCCTCCGGAGCCTTCGAGCACGTTGATATTGCCGCGCAGCTTGTAGGTCGTGATGGGCGACGTCGCCGCGCTGTCCTTGATCAGGCTGACGATCCCGCGCGCTTCGGCGTAGGCTTGCCTCGGGCTAAGCCATCCCGAAGTGGCGGCCGACGCTGCTGCGCCGACGCAACACAGGCAGAAACCGCGTCGGGTTAACGAGGGAAGCTTTGGCGAACGCATGCAATTTTCGCTTTCTCGAGCGACAATCGACGGCGCCAATGATCGGCTCCGCTGTCAGGATGCAGCGTGAGGCCAATGCAGCATGCGGTCTATCACGATAGCACGATCGGCTGCGCTCGCGCGCAGCGGCCGGCTACTCCTTCACCGCGCCGGTCAGCGAGGACACGTAGTAGTCGACAAACAGCGAGTAGAACACCGCGACCGGCAGCGATCCCAACAGCGAGCCCGCCATCAACGCGCCCCATTGGTAGACGTCGCCGGTGACGAGCTCGGTCAGGATCGCGACCGGCACGGTCTTGTTGGCACCGCTCTGGATGAAGGCGAGCGCGTAGATGAATTCGTTCCAGGACAGCGTGAAGGAGAAGATGCCGGCCGAGATCAGCCCGGGCACCGCCAGCGGCAGCGTGATCCGGCGCAGGATCTGAAGCCGCGTGGCGCCGTCGACCAGCGCGCATTCCTCGAGCTCGTAGGGGATCGACTTGAAATAGCCGATCAGGAGCCAGGTGCAGAACGGCACCAGGAAGGTCGGATAGACCAGGATCAGCGCCAGCGGCGAATCGAACAGGCCGAACTGTACGATGACGGTGGCGAGCGGAATGAACAGGATCGACGGCGGCACGAGATAGGCCAGATAAATGCCGAGTCCCACATAAGGACTGCCGCGGAAGCGCAGGCGCTCGATGGCGTAGGCGGCGAGCGTGCTCGCGATCAGGGACAGCGTGGTCGACCCGATCGCCACCGTCATCGTCGTCCACAGCCAGCGCGGATAGGACGTGTCGAACAGCAGGTGCTTGATGTGGGCGATCGTCGGCGAAGATATCCAGAACGGGTTGTGCTGCTTGTAGTTGAGCAGCTCCGCGTTCGGCTTGAACGAGGTGATCGCCATCCAGTAGAACGGAAACAGCAGGATCAGCACGAAGCAGCCGAGCGGCAGGTAGATCATCATCAGCCGCCGCAGCCCGGAATCCCAGGCCATGGTATCTGGTGCCGCCTTCGCGTCGGCCACGGCAGCGGTTTGCGCGACGGTGTCAGTCATTGCTCTCTCCCTGCTGCCATTTGCGGCGCGCCAGGCCGAAATAGGAGAACAGCGTCGCGAAGACCAGGAACGGGATCATCGACACCGCGATCGCCGCGCCTTCGCCAAGCTCGCCGCCGGCAATGCCGCGCTGAAACGCAAGCGTCGCCAGCAGATGGGTGGAGTTGCCGGGGCCGCCGCGGGTGATGGCATAGACCAGCTGGAAATCGGTGAAGGTGAAGATGATCGAGAAGGTCATGACGATGGCGAGGATCGGCATCATCATCGGGAAGGTGATGTAGCGGAAGCGCTGCCAGGCGCTGGCGCCGTCGAGCATCGCGGCCTCGTAGAGCGAGGGCGAGATGGTCTGCAGGCCGGCGAGCAGCGAGATCGCGACGAAGGGAATGCCGCGCCAGATGTTGGCGGCGATCAGCGAGAAGCGCGCCGGCCAAGCCGAGCCGAGAAAGTCCACATTGCTCGACCGCCAGTGCAGCACGTCGACCAGCAGATAGGAGATGATCGAGAACTGCGGATCGTAGATCCACCAGAATGCCAGCGCCGAGAGCACGGTCGGCACGATCCAGGGCAACAGGATGATCGCGCGCAAGATGCTCTTGAACGGAAAATGGTTGTTGAGCAGCAGCGCGAGCCAGAAGCCGAGCGCGAACTTTCCGAAGGTCGCGATGCCCGTATAGACCACGCTGTAGAAGACTGCGTTCCACCACAGGGGATCGGTGAGCAAATACTGGAAATTCTCGAGGCCCACGAAGACGCCGCGCCGGCCGATCGTGGTGTCGGTGAAGGCGAGCCAGATGCCGAGGCCGAGCGGATAGGTCAGGAACACCGAGAGCAGCCCGATCGCGGGCGCCAGGCACATCACGATCAGGAACGGCTTGTAGTCGAACAGCCGCACCAGCCAGGACGGCTGCCGCTGCGCCAGGCCTTGGGAGGAAAGGGTGGTCACGGACATTAGTGTGTTGTCCTGTTCTAATTTTTCACCACGTCGTCATTGCGAGGAGCGAAGCGACGAGGCAATCCAGACTGTCGCTGCGGGGACGGACTGGATTGCGTCGCTTCTCTCGCAATGACGATCTCTACTTCTGCCGCCGGAAGTACCGCTTGCAGCGTTGCTCGGCTTCCGCGGCGGCTGCCTCCGGGGTTGCGGCGCCTGTCGCAACGGACGATAGCATCTGAATCAGCACGTAATCGGCGGTGACCGCTCCGCTGGCCGTCGAGATCGGTCCCTTGTAACCGCTATAGTAAGTGCTGTTCATGGTGTTCTTGAAGATTGTCACCTTGGGATCCTGCGACCACACCGCGGCATCGGCATAGGCAGCCAGCGGCTGCGACCAGTAGCCGGAATTGGCGTTGAGCCACGGCTCGTACTGGTCCTTTTCCAGCATGTATTGCAGGAAGGCCTTTGCGGCGTTGGGATACTGGCTGTGCTTGAATACCATGGCGTTGAGCGTGAGCCCGTCCATCGGTGAGACCTTGGCCAGGCCCTTGGGCAGAAGCTGATGCTCGCTGTCGTCGGCGATCGCCTTGGTCGCCGGGTCGTTCTTCAGCGAGAAGTAGAGCGAGACGCCGTTGGCGGTCAGCGAGATTTCTTGCGCGGAGTAGGCGCGATTGTTCGACACGTCATTCCACGACGGCGTGCCGGCGATGAAGGTCGGGTAGATCTGCTTGACCCAGTTCAGCGCGGCGATCGTCTCCTTGCTGTTGATGACGACGTTGCCTTCCTCGTCGAGCAGGGATGCGTTGTGCGACCACAGCGTCCAGTTGGCGAAGCCGGTGCCGTCTCCTCTCGCGTTGCCGAGCGCGAAGCCGGCCGGTTTGCCGGCCTTGTGCAGCTTCTGGCAGAGGTCGAGGATTCCGGCATGATCTTCCGGCACCTTGTCGAAGCCGACCGATTGCAGGATCGACTTTCGGTAGATCAGGGGGCCCGCGGTCGCACCGAACGGCAGGCCGATCCAGGCGTCGCTCTTGTTCTTCTTGCCGTAGCGCTGCGCCAGCGGCAGCCAGCCGCCATAGCGCTTGCCGACATAATCGGCGACGTCGGTCAGCTCGATCAGCTTGTCGATATAGATGTGCGGCGCGTCGGAGAAGCCGATGATGATGTCGGGGCCGGCGCCGGAATTGGCGGTCACTGCGGTCTGCTGGTTGATGTCTTCCCAGCCGACGAAGTCGACCTTGACCTCGACCCCGGTGTCCTTGGTGAACCTTGCCGCATTGGCGCGGAAGACGTCCTCGTCGGCCTGGACGAAGCGCACCGGGCGCAGCATGCGCAGGGACGCGCCCTTTTCGATCTCGCGCTTGGGGGCCGGAACGTCGGCCGCCTTGATAGTGGATGTTTGCGCCGCAGCACCGGTGGCAGCGAACGTTGCAGCGGACAGGCCCAGCGCCAAGGCATCACGACGTGTGATGTCGTTCCTCATCAGTACCTCCCTATGATGTTCCCTTCCCGGCGTTGATCGCCGGTGAAGGGTCGTCCGGTTCCGGCGCCTTGCGCCGGCCGCCTAGCTGTTCGGCCCGCGATCCATGCTGACGGGTTGCCAGCGGCGGAGCGTGGTGTCTTGCAGCACCGACGGATTGACGCAGCTTACCGGCCACATGCCCTGAAGCACCAGTGACAATTCGTAGCCCACCCGGCGCTTGCGCGCTTCGTCAAACCGTGCCGAGGCCGAGGCGACGTGGGCGGTCAGGGTCACGCTCTCCATGCCGAGCAGGGGATTGTTGTGGGAGGGCGGTTCCTTCTCCAGCACGTCGAGGGCGGCGTGTGCGATCCAGCCCTCCTGCAGCGCCTTGATCAGGCTCTCCTCGTCCACGGTGGCGCCGCGCCCGGTGTTGATGAAGATCGAGCCCTTCTTCATCTGCCGAAAGTGCTTCTCGGTCAGCATGTGATGCACCTCGGGCCTTGCCGGGGCATGCATCGAGACGAAGTCGGATTGCGACAGCACCTCGTTCAGCGTCGCCGGAATCACGCCGTGGTCCCACATCAGCGTTTCCTGGATGAAAGGATCGTAGGCCATCATGCGCAGGCCGAACGGCGCCGCGCGCTTCGCAACCGCACGCGCGACGCGGCCGAACGAGACGAAGCCGAGCGTCTGGCCCATCAACCTCGGGACCTTGAGAAGCGCCGGCCGGCCCTCGGCCCAGCGGCCGCTGCGCACCATACGGTCCTGCTCGACCAGGCGGCGGAAGCCTGCGAGCAGAAGCATCATGGCGTGATCGGCGACCTCCTCGATGAAGGTGTCGGGGATGTTGGTGACGGGAATGCCGCGGGCGGTAGCAGCCTTGACGTCGACGCTGTCGACGCCGACCGAGCCGAGCGTGATGACCTTGCAGCTCTGCAAACTGTCGATGATGGTCTTGGAGATCGGGATGCCCTTGGCATAGATGGCGTCCGCGGTCTTTGCGGCGGCGATGAACCCGGCCTCGTCGGCGGGGGCCTCGATGATCTCGGCGTCGATCGGATCGAGCGCCTCGCGCTCATAGGAATAGTCGCTGCCAGCGACCGTGAAGCTCGCGCCCTTCGGCGTCACCACCCTGTATTTCGGCATTTCCTGCTCCCGATTTGGTTTGTCGGTTCTTGTTGTGACCCGTCCCTGGGGGGCGGGCCTTTGCGTCTTTTACGCGAAATCGAGGTCGATGCGTACAATCGCTGGTTGCCGCTGCGGCGATTTATTCAGCCGTTCGGGCGTTTTGTCCGGGCTTCTACGGAGCCGCCCGTAACAGCTTGATAAGGGGTCACATACTAAAAGTTGAATGAATTTCGATCGATTCCTCGCGTGCCCGTATCCCTTTTGCTGCCGGAGCCATCCCCGTGAAATTGAGCAATCTGAAGATCGCCTCCAAGCTCGGCATCCTTGTCGGCGTCACGCTGTTAGGCCTCTGCATCTCCGGTGTTCTTGCCGGCTATCTGATGAAGCGCGAGATGGTGAATGCGCGCATCGACCAGGCCAAGTCGATCGTCGATATGGGCCGCAACTACGCCCTCGCCCTCAAAAAACGGGTCGATGCCGGCGAGATGACGAAGGATGCGGCGCTGGCCGACCTTCGCCGCTACGGCAATTCGATGACCTATGACAACGGCTCGGGCTATCTCTTCGGAACGTCCTACGACGGCATCACCCAGCTCGCGCCTGATCCGAAACAGATCGGCACCAACCGCATGGACGTCGTGACCAACGGCCGCAAGCTGTCCGCCGAACTGATGGACGGCGTCAAGGCCAACGGCTCGATCCTTCTGTATTATGAATATGCGAAGCCGGGCCAGGCAGCACTGATTCGCAAGATCGGCTACGCCGTCGCCGTCCCCGGTTTCGACATGTATCTGGGCACCGGCGCCTATCTCGACGACATCGACGCCAAGATGGGGCCGGTCTACTGGCTGCTTGGCCTCGCCATGCTCGGCATCGTCATCGTCGCCGGCAGCGTCGCCTGGCTGATCGGCCGCGGCATCAGCCGTCCGCTCGCGCTGCTCGGCACCCGCATGAAGGAGCTCGCCGACGGCAAGCTCGAGGGCGAGATCCCCGGCGTCGGCCGCGGCGATGAGGTCGGTGCGATGGCCGCCACCGTCCAGATATTCAAGGACAACGCGGTCCGCATCCGCGACCTCGAAAAGACCGAAGCCGATGCAATGGAACGCGTTGCGGCGGAACGTCGTAGCGCGATGGAGGGCATCGCCAACGATTTCGAGCGCAGCGTCAACGGCATCGTCCGCTCGGTCTCCTCGGCCGCGGCTGGCATGCAGACGACGGCGCAGTCGATGACCGCGACCGCCAGCGACGCCTCTTCGCGCGCGGCGACGGTCGGTGCCGCCTCGCAAAAGGCCTCCGGCAATGTCGGCACGGTCGCGGCGGCCGCCGAAGAGCTGTCGAGTTCGGTTGCGGAAATCTCCCGCCAGGTCACCCGCTCGACCGAAGTGGCGAGCCGCGCCGTCAGCGACGCCGAGCGTACCAACGCCACGGTGCAGGTGCTCTCGACCGGCGCCGAGAAGATCGGCGAAGTCGTCAAGCTGATCCATTCGATCGCCGCGCAGACCAACTTGCTCGCGCTCAACGCCACCATCGAAGCCGCACGCGCCGGTGAATCCGGCCGCGGTTTCGCGGTCGTCGCCTCCGAGGTCAAGGCGCTCGCCAACCAGACCGCCAAGGCGACCGAGGAGATCTCCGCGCAGGTCGCGGCGATGCAGACCTCGACCAGCGACGCGGTTACGGCCATCTCCGGCATCACCCAGACCATCGCTGAAATGAGCGAGATCACCGCCGGCATTTCCGCATCGATCGAGCAGCAGGGCGAGGCGACCCGCGAGATCGCCCGCAACATACAGTCGGTTGCGGCCGGCTCGAGCGAGATCAACACCCATATCGGAGGTGTCACCTCGGCCGCGGAAGCGACCGGTTCTGCCGCCACCGACGTGCTCACCAACGCCCGCGAGCTGGACAACCAGTCCGGCGCGCTGCGCAGCGCGGTCGACGGCTTCCTCGCCAAGGTGCGTGCGGCATAAAGGACACGCCGCACCCGCTAGCAATGCAAGCGCCCGGCCCCGCAGCCGGGTGCTTTTGTTATTGGCGCCTTTCGAAGAAGGATGCGACGCCGTCCGGCGGATCAGAAACTGATCCTGATTCCGCCGCGCCCGGCGATGGTCCGGCTCGCGTCGGACATCTCGTTGAATTCAGTCGCCGCGAATAACGAGACGCCGAAGGCGTGATGCCAGTCGAGGCCGGCGCCAACGAAGTAGCCGACGGCGTTGCCGCCGCCCGGCGCGGCAAATGCTAGATTTTGCCCGAGCAAGACGGCGTTGACGTTGGCATCGCCGGTCCGCTGCAGCCCGACCATCCCGGCCGATCCGGAAACCTTCAGGGCGCCCTGCGCAACACCGGCAAAACTGCGCGTCAGCGTCACGCCGCCGCGTTCCTCGAAATAGTGGCTGATACGGCTGCCGACGTTGAGATCGGCGGCTGAACCGCTCTCCTGGTAGCCGCCGAACCCGGCGGCGAGATAGCGCACCCGCGCGGTCGGGGTCATCGTCAGGTTAGCCGCGATCGTCCGGTCGAACCCATAGGCCAGTTCCGGGCTGACGAACCATCCCGAATAATTTCCCCGCGCGAACTCGCCGCCGCCAGCCACGAGATTGTTGTCGATCCGGCGGGTAGCGGCATTGCTGCTGCCCCCGCCGAGCAGCGAGAAATCAAGGAACGCGCCGCTCAGCGCATAGCGGCCGTAGATGCCGGCGAAGCCGAGATCGCTGGTCGTGCGACCGGCATCAACGGCGAGGTCCGATTGCAGATTGCCTCCGCCGACGAGAGCTCCGAGCCGCAACTGCGGCTGCACGAACTTGTCGACGCCGATCGCGCCGCCATAAAAGCCGTTGACCGAGCGCAGCATCAAGCCGTTTTCCGGCGCCACGCGACGGCCGCCAAAACCCTGCGCCCACACGCTGGTGCCGTCCGCAGCCGTAAAATTGGGATTGCTCGCCATCACGCGATCCTGGCCGGCATAAGCCATGCCCGGCATCGAGGCGAAGGAATCATTGAACATGTCGCGCGCGACATTGCCTGACGGCGCGAAACCGATCGCGGTGCCTTCGCTGGTGACCGGTGCGGCTCCGCCAAGTCGGCCCGATGCAAGTCCGGCGATCGCATGCGTCACGTCCACAACGTTGCGGCCGGCGACGCCGAACGGCGAAGGATCGACCATTGCGACCGAATTGCCGCTGACGACGTAGGGGATGCCGCTGACGTTGACGTGTGAAGCCGTCTCTAGAAGGCCGAATGCGCCATCGCTGTAACCGAACGTCAGGACCGATGAAGCGCCGCGGCCACCCTGGATATTGATCGTCGTCCCAACTCTGTCGGGATTGCTCGCGTCGCCTGTGAGCAATATTAGTCCGATTACTCGCGAGCCCGGCAGCAGGTTGATCGTCATCCGGTCGTTGTCCGATGCGCTTGACGTCATGTCGATGGCCGCGTAGTCGCTGGTGCCGTCGATCAATCCGGAGTTGGTGAGAAACGAACCTGGACCGGAGCTGCCGTTGTAAGCGGACGTGACCTTCACGACACCGTGGATCGCCCCCGAATTGGTGACGGACGCCGGACCCGTATCTGCGTTCGCCTCGACCGATCCGTTTACTGTGCCGGCATTCCTGACGACGGCGCTTCCGCTGCCGCTGTTGCTGCTCTTCAAGCCGGTAGCTCGGCCGTAGTTGATGGTTGTGGCGTTACCGGCACCGTTCACTTCCGTCATTATGCTGCCCGCCACACCGGTCAGCTGGTTGGTGGCCATTGCGCTGCCGGCCAGGCTATCTGCAGAAGTCCAGATATCGCCGACAGAGCCAGCATTGATGGTTTCTGCCCCCGAAGTGACGCCTTGCATGTTCTCCGTACGAATCCAAACCGCTACCGTGCCGGTATTGACGGTTTTCGCCGAATTGTTGCCGACGGACGCGTTTGCGATTGCCTCAGCAGAACCGGAGTTGACCACGTTGGCCGGGCCGAACATATGTACATTAATCAGATTCGCCGTTCCGGAGTTCACGACCCGCGCCTCGCCAAAAACCGAAGCGGCAAGCGTGATCTGAATAATGTTGGTGCTGCCATAGTTGAAGATCCGGGCGGAGCCAAATGCCGTGCTGTTGAGCAACGCAACCAAATTCCTGGCATCGCCGTAGTTGTAGATGATGGCATCGGCCGCAAAGTCGGTGCGGGCCACGAGGTTTCCGCCCACTGTGCCGTAATTGGTAACGGTCGCCGTTCCCGTTAAGCTGTTGCCGGAAAAGATGCCGGCTGTAGCAGTAACGGGTCCCTGCACGGCACCGAAGTTTGTCGACGTTGCATCGCCATGCTCGCCGCTGACAGTACGAATGCTGGTGGCTGTGCCGGTCGTTGTCAGGACGTTGGTGAGGTTGGTCGATCCGCTCACCGGCCCCGAGGGTGGATCGCCGATCGGCCCGGAAACGCCTGTATAGGTACAGATGATATCCGTCGTTCCAACGCAGGTTTGGCTCTGCGCGCCGCTTGCCGTCAAAGCAGCCACCGCTGAGAGCAACGACCCTCCGAACAAACCGGAAGCCGAAAACGAACTCGAAAAACGAGCCCTCACCACATCAAACAACGCCCACGCCCACTCTCGCCCGCAATTCTGGGCTGCTTTCAAGCCAATCGATTGTGATGCCTAGCAATCACGGCACAACAGGTCTGTTACTTTTTGGACACGGCCGGAAATCATTATCTTCTGGTTCCAATTCGCGTCAAAAAGGAACCGCATTGTATGTCGCGATTCCTCTTCGCGTCGTACGCGAGACCTACTGCTTCTCGATCTTCGCGTTGGTGATCAGCTTCTCCCACAGCACCAGCTGCTCGTCGACGAATTTGCCGAGCTGCTCCGGCGTGCCCGAGAACGCGTCCATGCCGAGAGTGGCGAGTTGGGCCTTGATCTCCGGCTTCTCGACGATTTTCCGGATCTCGGCGTTGAGCCGGGTCACGATCTCCTTCGGCATGCCGGCGGGGCCGAAATAGCCCTGCCAGGACGAGATGTCGAAATCCGGCACGCCAGCCTCCTGCATCGAAGGCAGGTTCGGCACCAGGGGCGAGCGGTCCTTGGTGGTGACGGCGAGCGCGCGCAGCGCGTTGCCGTTGACGTGCGGCAGGCCGGTGAGAATGTCGACGAACATCATCGAGACGCGGCCGCCCATGACGTCGTTGAGCGCCGGTGGCGAACTCTTGTAGGGCACGTGCAGCAGGTCGAGCCCGGCATTGTGCGCAAAGGTCGCACCCGACACGATCGCCGAGGACGATCCCGAAGCGTAGCTCAGCTTGCCCGGATTGGCCTTGCCATAGGCGACCAGCTCGCCGACCGTCTTGGCTGGCACTTCCGGATTGACGACCAGCATGAAGGGCAGATCGCCGGTGCGCGCGATCGGGGTGAAGTCCTTGACCGGATCGTAAGTGAGGCTCTTGAGCAGGTAGGGATTGGCCGAATGCGTGGTGTTGGTGGTCACCAGCAGCGTGTAGCCGTCGGGGGTGGCCTTGGCGACATAGCTTGCGGCGAGCATGCCGTTGGCGCCGGCCTTGTTCTCGATCACGATGCCGACCCCGAGCGCCTGCGACAGGTGCTGCGAGATCAGCCGGGTCGTGGTGTCGGTGCCGCTGCCGGCCGCAAACGGCAGCACCAGCGTGATGTTGCGGCTCGGCCAGGTGTCGGCCTGGGCAGTGGATGCGGCGGCAAGACAAAGTGCGGCCGTGCCAACGGCACGCAGGTTTCGAATCAACGCTGAAAGCATGTCTGGTCGTTCCCTCTTTTTTGTTGGCGGGGAACCTAGCGTCTCTCCATCGAAATCGGAAGCGGTGAGTTAATTTGCTCCTGTGCCCGGGCGCAGTGCAGCGTGCCGCCCTTTGCGGCGTGGTGCGCTGCTGAACGGGGGCACGAGATTCACTCGTTCATCCGCCCTGCGGAATTATTTCACGGCCGAGCCCTGGCGCGACGCGATCACGACGCCGGCCAGCACCAGTGCGTAGCCGATCAGGTGGAACGGCTGCAGCTTTTCGCCGAGCAGCAGGATCGCCATCGCCGAGCCGAACACTGGCACGAGGTGGAAGAACGGCGCGGCGCGGTTCGGGCCGATCAGAGCGACGCCGCGGTTGAAGAACAGATAAGCCAGCGTCGAGGGAAAGATCAGGATGTAGCCCAGCGTCGCCAGCGTGATCCCGTCGAATTGCAGCACGCGGCCGCTCGCCGCCTCCCAGATCGCGGCGGGGATCAGCATCGTCGCGCCGCAGCAGGTGGTGAAGGACAGGAAGGAGAGCTGGTGGATCTTGGGCCGGCGCGGGATGAAGGCCGAGTAGATCCCGAATGCGACCAGCGAGGAGGCGAACATGATGTCGCCCCTGTTGAAGCTGATGCTCGCGAGCGCGGCGAGATCGCCGCGCAGGATGATGATCAGCACGCCGAGAAGCGAGATCGCGATGCCTGCGAACTGGGCCCCCGTCAGCCGCACCCCGAACAGCACCAGCGACCACAGCGCCACGAACAGGGGACCGGCCGACTGGATCAGCAGCGCGTTCAGCGCCTCCGTATACTGCATCGCCCAGTACGAGATCGCATTGTTGAAGGCAAAGCCCACCAGCGACAGGAACAGCATCAGCGGCAGGCTGTTGCGCAGGGCAGGCCAGTCACGCTTGAGATGCGGCCAGGAGAACGGCAACAGGATCAGGAAAACGCCGAACCAGCGGATCGTGGTCACCGTCAGCGGCGGCACATGCGCGCCGACGTGGCGGGCGAGCACGATGTTGCCGGCCCAGAACAGCGAGCTCAGGCTGAGCAGCAGATAAGGCTGGTTGTTGAGCCAGCCGGCCGGACTGGAGGCGGGTGGCGCGGGTGAAGCGGTCGTCATTGGCGTTGGATACGAGCTTGCGTCAGATCGGCATCGTGGCACAAGTCACGCAGCCGCAATGCTACAATGCAGGCAAACCCTGAGGAGGCGCCTTTGCCGGTTGATATGTTGAACATCGCGGGGCTGGAAGGGCTCGATCCGCAGGCACCGGTGGTGATGCTGAACCTGATGCGTTTCCACGCCCTCTCGCGCGACGGCGACGGATCCGGCTGGGACGCCTATTTGCGCTACAGCGCCGTCACCGTGCCGATGATCAAGGCGCGCGGCGGCACCTTGCTCTGGACCGGCGAGGCCAAGGCCGTCGCGCTGGGACCGCACGCCGGCAACGACTGGGATTTCGTCGCGCTGGTCCATTACCCCGCCGTCGCGGCTTTTTTGGACATGATGACGTCGGAGGCCTACGAGCGCGAAGCCGACCCGCACCGGGTCAACGGCTGCGCCGAACACGTGATCATCGCGACGAGCGAAGCGTACAGCAAGTTGAGGACGACGTGATGAATGCTCCGCGGCGCGGCGCGCCTCTTCCCCTCTCCCCTTGTGGGAGAGCGTGGCTCGCCGCGTCAGCGGCGAGATGGGTGAGGGGTTTCTCTCCGCGAATCCAACTTTCAGCGAATGCGTCGAGAGAGACCCCTCATCCGGCGCTTCGCGCCCCCTTCTCCCACAAGGGGAGAAGGAAGAATCAGTTCGCCTGCTTCCGTGACGCCACGAACACGCCCGACAGCACCAGCGCAAACCCGATGAAGTGGAACGCCTGCGGGTGCTCGCCCAGGAACGCCATCGCCATGATCGAGCCGAACACCGGCACGACATGGAAGAACGGCGCGGCGCGGTTGGCGCCGATCAGGCGCACGCCGCGATTGAAGCAGAGATAGGCCAGCGTCGAGGGAAAGACGGCGACGTAGAACAGCGTCAAGACGTTAGGCCCGTCGAGCTTCATGACCGGGCGCGCGGACAATTCCCAGATCTCGAGCGGAATGAGACAGGCTGCGCCGACCCCGAAGGTGAAGGCGAGGAACGAAAGGCCGTGCATCGGCGGCCGTTTCAGCGTCAGTACCGAATACAGCGCGAAGATGATCAGCGCGACGATGAAGATGAGGTCGCCCTTGTTGAACGCGATGTTCGACAGCGTGGTGAAATCTCCGTGCAGCAGAATGGTCAGCACGCCGCACATCGAGAGAGCCACGCCGAACGCCTGCGCCACGGTGAGCCTGACGCCGAGGATGGCCAGCGACCACAGCGCCACGACCAGCGGCGCCGCCGACTGCAGCAGCAGCGTGTTGAGTGCCTGGGTATGCTCCAGCGCCCAATATTGCAGCGTATTGAAAGCGCCGATGCCGGTGATAGAGAGCGTGACCATCAGGCCGAGCCTGCCGCGGATCGCGGGCCAGTCCTGGGCAAGATGTTTCCAGGCGAACGGCAGCACGAGGAGGAAGGCGAAGAACCAGCGCAGGAACGACAGCGTCACCGGCGGAATGTGGCCGGCGGCGAGCCGCCCGACGATGGCGTTGCCGGCCCAGCACAGCGCCGTGATGCAAAGCAGCAGATAAGGCTGGTTGGCGATCCAGCTGTGGCCGGATGTTTCGGTGCTCGTGGTCTGGCCGGTGGCGGACATTGTGATTGTTATGGTCCCGCGTCGATAGCGCCGAGACCCCGGCCCGGGTCGATCCGGGCCGGCTGATCGCCCGGCCTCGCTCAAAGACACGGAAATGCGCCCGATATCAATGGTGCGAGGCGCATCGCGACCATGCGCAGTGCGTTGCGGCCGGAACCGCGCTCAGTCCTTTCGTCCGGTGCGGATCGCAAACGGCTTCAGCAACTCGGCGCAGGCGAGGTAGACGACGACCAGAAGCGCGATGCCGGCCATCATGATTGGTGGCGGCGTGACGAAGCCGAACCAGGCACCGACCGGCGTGAAGGGCACCACCATCGCGACCAGCAGGGCAACCAGCGAGGAGACGGACAGCAACGGGTCCGGCCAGTTGTGCCATGGCCGCCCATTGGTTCGGATGATGAAGATGACCAGGATCTGCGTCGCCATGGATTCGATGAACCAGGCGGTGCGGAATTCCTCCGGGGAGGCCTTGAACAGATAGAGCAGGGCGCCAAAGGTCAGGAAGTCGAACACCGACGACAGCGGCCCCATGATCGCGGCGAAGCGCGCCAGCTGCCGCATGCTCCACACCTGCGGCTGCGTGGTTGCTGCGGGTGAGACCTGGTCGAAGGGAATGCCGAGTTCGGAAAGGTCGTAGAGCAGATTGTTGAGCAGGATCTGCGTCGGCAGCATCGGCAGGAACGGCAGCGCAATCGAGGCGATCGCCATCGACAGCATGTTGCCGAAATTGGAGCTCGCGCCCATGCGGACATATTTCAGGATGTTCGCGAAAGTACGCCGCCCCTCCTCGACGCCGTCGGCGACGACTTCGAGGTCGGACGCGAGCAGGATGATGTCGGCGGCGGCCTGCGCCACGCCGCTCGCGCCGTCGACCGAGAGGCCGATATCGGCGGCCTTCAGCGCCGGCGCGTCGTTGATGCCGTCGCCGAGAAAGCCGACCACCGCGCCGCTGGCCTGCAGCGCCTTCACGATTCGGGACTTCTGGTCGGGTGCGAGCCGGCCATAAGCATCGGTCGATTGCACCTGTACGGCCAGCGCGTCATCGCTGAGTTCGGCGATGTCGGCGCCCGACAACACGCGGTCGGCGTTCAGTCCGACCAGGCCGGCGAGCCGCTTCACCACCACGGGATCGTCACCCGACAGGATCTTCAGCGTGACGCCGCTCGCCGCGAGCCGGGCGATGGCGGCCGCGGCCGTCGGTTTTGGCGGATCGGCGAAGGCGCAAAGGCCCTCGAAGACGAGGCCGGTCTCGTCCTCGGTTTCGACCTCGCGCGTTGCGCCGCTCCAGGGGCGCGAAGCGATGGCGATGCAGCGCAGCCCCTCTGCCGCAAGCTGATGCACGCGCGCGATGGCGGTCGTTCGCGCATCGTCGTCCATCGCGCCGCTGCGCTGCGTCGTGCACAATTCCAGTACCGTCTCCGGCGCGCCCTTGACGATCAGCAGCGCGCCTTCGGGACCGGTTGCGAGCACCGACCCCAGCCGGCGCGAGAAATCGAATGCCTGCCGGCCGGCAAGTGACCAGCCTTGTGCGGCATTGGATTGGCCGGCGACCAGGGCCGCATCGAGCGAGCCGCGATCCCCGCCGAGTTTTGCGGCGATGGCGCCGAGCCGCGCCGCGCGGGCGTCGTCCTTGCCATAGGCATCGAGGCTTTTCGCCAGCGTGATCTCGGCCGAGGTCAGCGTGCCCGTCTTGTCCGTGCACAGGATGGTCATGGCGCCGAGGTCGTGGATCGCGGCGAGCCGCTTGACGATCACCTTGCGGCCCGCCATGCGCAACGCGCCGCGCGACAGCGTCACCGTGGTGATCATCGGCAGCAATTCCGGGGTCAGCCCGACCGCCAGCGCGACCGAGAACAGCAGCGAGTCCATCACCGGGCGGCCGAACACGACGCGGACAGTGAGCACGACCAGCACCAGCGCCAGCGTGGCGCGCGCGATCACGAGGCCGAATTCGCGCAGGTCGCGTTCGAACGGCGAAGGCACCTGCGCTTCGGCAAGGGCGGATGCGGCCGTTCCGAACACGGTGTCGCGGCCGGTCCTGACCACGAGTGCGATCGCCTCTCCGGTCTGCGCCACGGCGCCGCGGAACAGCGCATTCGATGTATCGTCGGAATCGGTGACCGCGCCGGCGCGCTTCTGCACCGGATAGGGCTCGCCGGTCAACGCGGCCTCACCGGCAGTGAACGCGGTGCTTTGAAGGATCAACGCATCCGCCGGGATGATGTCGCCGGCGCGCACGCGCAGGATATCGCCGGGCACGACGTGATCGACGTCGATCTCGCGGAAGCTTCCGTCGCGCTTGACCTCGGCCTTCAGCGCCACCGAGCGGCGGAGGATCTCCGCGGCGCGGATCGCATGACCTTCCTGGACGGTGTCCAGCCCGATCGAGAGCGTCAGGATCAGGACGATGATGAGTCCGCCGATCTCGTCTCCGGTGAGCATCGAGACGATGCCGGCAACCAGCAGGATCAGCGACAATGGCTCGAGCAGCCGGCGCAGGATCGCCCGCATCGCACCTTCGATGCGCGGCGCCGCATCGCTGTTCGGCCCGAAGCGGCCGAGGCGCCCGGCGGCGTCCGCCGCAGCCAGGCCTGCGAGCGTGCAGTCCAGTCGCCTACAAAGCTCATCGGGTGACAGACGCCAGAAGTGGTTGTCGGCGTGCGCTGGACCGTCCGGCAAGCGGGTCTCCCATCTGAAGGCATCTTGCCGGGCTACGTGCCGCTAAATTCGGCGTAACGTGTTGACCTGCCGCAATCCGGGCTGCTGTGAGCGCGCTAGCTTCGCCGGCATGGTCGAGCAAGCAATGATCCTGCCGCAGCCCAAGCGCCGGTTCTCGGTCGCGTCGCTATGGTCGGGATGTCTCAGTCATAAATGGTTCATCCTCGTGGTCGTCGTTCTGCTCGGCCTCGGGGGCTGGCAAAGCGCGCGGACGATCCTGGGACCGGCGATCGTGGTCGATCAGGTCAAGCGCGGCCACCTGATCGAGACGGTGGTGGCGAGCGGCCATGTCGAAACGCCGTTCCGGGTGGAGATCGGCAGCCAGCTCACCGGCACAGTGCAGGATGTGCTGGTTCAGCAAGGCGAGAAGGTCACCAAGGGCCAGCCCCTGATCTCGCTGGAATCGCGCGAGCTGAAAGCAAGCGTGGTGCAGGCGCAAGGCGCGGTGGCCCAGGCCGAGGCGCGCATCAGGCAGATCGAGGAATTGACGCGGCCCTCGGCTGAAGAAGCTTTGACGCAGGCCAGGGCGACGCTGCTCAACGCCCAGCAGACCTATGACCGCACGGCGCAGCTCGAACGCAATGGCTATGCGACGCGCGCGGCGCTCGACGATGCGCAGAAGACGCTCGATGTCGCCCGCGCCCAGATGCGCTCGGCGCAGTTTCAGGTCTACACGGCAAGCCCGGGCGGCAGCGACTATGTGATGGCCCAGACCCTGCTCAACCAGGCCCGCGCCAATCTCGACACCGCCGAATCCCGGCTCAATTACGCGACGATCGCCGCGCCCCGCGACGGCGTCCTGATCACGCGCAGCGTCGAACGCGGCACCGTGGTGCAGCCAGGCAAGGCGCTGCTGGTGCTCGCGCCGGCCGGCGACCTGCAACTCGTGCTGCAGATCGACGAGCGCAATCTCGGCAAGATCGCGCTCGGGCAGAAGGCGATTGCCTCCGCCGATGCCTATCCTGACCGGCGCTTTCCGGCCGTCATCACCTACATCAATCCGGGCGTCGACATCTCGCGCGCATCGGTCGAGGTGAAACTGACGGTCGCCGATCCCCCGGACTATCTGCGCCAGGACATGACGGTCTCGGTGGATATCGAGGTCGCCGCAAAGGACAATGCGCTGGTCCTGCCGCTGCGCTCGGTGCACGACATCCTGTCGGGTGCCCCCTGGGTGCTCGGCATCAAGGACGGCCGCGCCAGCCAGCGACCGGTGAAGATCGGCCTGCGCGGCAACAGCCATGTCGAGATCACCGACGGCCTCGCCGCCGGCGACGTCGCGATCCCGCAGAATTCGGGCGTCCTGACCGGGCAGCGCCTGCGGCCCGTGCTGCAATGAACCGCTGGCTGCCGTTCGAATGGATCATGGCGGTGCGTTTCCTGCGCGAGGGCCGGCTGCAGACCATCTTCATCATCGGCGGCATCTCGATCGGCGTCGCTGTCATCGTTTTCATGTCGGCGATGCTCGCGGGGCTCCAGGCGAACTTCATCAAGCGCGTGCTGACTTCGCAGCCGCAGATCCAGCTGCTCGCGCCGGACCAGGTCGCGCGGCCCTTGCGCAAGGGCGCGGGCGAGCTGGAAGACGCATTGGTGCAGCGCCCGAGCCAGCGGGTGATCTCGATCGATCAATGGCCGAAGATCGCGAGCCAGATGCGCGCGATGCCCGAGGTCACGGCGGTATCGCCGACCATCCTCGGCTCGGTGCTGGTGGTGCGCGGCGACGCCAGCCGTTCCGTCACGCTGTCCGGCGTCGAACCGGACTCCTATTTCAAGATCGTCAAGGTGCCGGACTATATCGTCGCCGGCGAGCCGCGCCTGACCAGCGAGGACATCATCATCGGCATCGAACTCGCCAAGGATCTCGGCGCCACCGTCGGCGACAAGCTCAACGTCCGCGCCGCGTCCGGCGCAACTCGTGTGCTGACGATCTCCGGCCTCGTCGATCTCGGCAACAAAGGCGTCAACCAGCGCATCTGCTATGCCGCGCTGCGCACGGCGCAATCGCTGCTCGGCATGATCGGCGGCGTCACCACCATCGATATCACGGTCACTGACATCTATGCGGCCGAGGAGATCGCGCAGCGCATCCAGGCCGCCAATGCGGTTGAGGCCGACAGCTGGATCAAGACCAATGCGCAATTCTTCACCGCGGTGCAGGCGCAGCAGAACACCAACACCCTGATCCGCCTGTTCGTCGGCCTGTCCGTCGCGTTCGGCATTGCGGCCGTGCTGGTCGTCTCGGTGATCCAGCGCTCCAAGGATATCGGAATCCTGCGCGCGATGGGCACCTCGCGGGGACAAGTGCTGCGTGTGTTTCTTGTGCAGGGCGGCCTGCTCGGTTTCGTCGGCTCGCTGTTCGGCGCGGTGATGGGCGTGTTCGCGCTGGTCTACTGGCACTCGTTGGCGCGCCAGGCCGACGGCACGGAACTGTTTCCCCTGATGCTGGAGCGATCCCTGTTCATCTACACGGCCTTGCTGGCCACCATCACCGGCCTCCTGGCCGCAATGGCGCCGGCGGTGCGCGCCGCGAAGCTCGATCCGGTGGTGGCGATCCGTGGCTAACCGGGAAGAAGACGCGTCACAAAAAGCCAGCGAGATCCTGAAGCTCGAGAGGGTTTGCAAGGCCTACAATGTCGGCCTGCCGACCGAGACCGAGGTCCTGCACGACATCGACCTCAAGCTCGACCACGGCGAGTTCCTGGCGCTGATGGGGCCATCCGGCTCCGGCAAGAGCACGCTGCTCAACATCGTCGGCCTGCTCGACCGGCCGACCTCCGGCCGCCTGCTGATCAAGGGACGGGACACGGCCGCGCTCGGCGACGCCGAGATCACCCGCCTGCGCGGCCACACCATCGGCTTCGTCTTCCAGTATCACCTCTTGATCTCGGCCTTCACCGCGCGAGAGAACGTCATGATGCCGATGCTGGCCGATCGCGGCTTTCCCAGTGCGGAGATCGAGGCGCGGGCGAACCGCCTGCTGGGGCAGGTTGGGCTGGAGAAATTCGCCGGGAACCTCGCCAACAACATGTCGGGCGGTCAGCAGCAGCGCGTGGCAGTGGCGCGCGCGCTCGCCATGAACCCCGACCTCGTTCTGGCGGACGAGCCGACCGGCAATCTCGACACCAGATCGGCCGATGCCGTGTTCGAGCTGATGCGGCAGGTCAACCGTGACAGCGGCACGAGCTTTCTGCTGGTGACCCATAATATGGACCTGGCGCGGCGCTGCGACCGCATCATCGAAGTGGTCGACGGCCGTATCCGGGCCTAAGGTCGTAAAGCTCGCCCCGCGAAGCGGATTTTTAGGGGATATCAAAGGCTTGGAGAGCGCTTTGGGACCGAAAAAAGCCCCGTTCTTGCTTGCCTAGAAGGGCCGCTTCCTTTATCCGGTTGGGCAGCCTCGCGTGCGAGCGGCCCCGGCCGTCACTTGGGCTGGGCAGCATCTAAAATCTTCAGAGGGATTACCCGCGAATGGCCAATGTTGTCGTCGTCGGCGCCCAGTGGGGCGACGAAGGAAAGGGCAAGATCGTCGACTGGTTGTCGGAGCAGGCGGACATCGTCGTCCGCTTCCAGGGCGGTCATAACGCCGGCCACACGCTGGTGATCAACGGCAAGACCTACAAGCTCGCGCTGCTGCCCTCGGGCGTGTTGCGCGACCAGAAGCTCTCGGTGATCGGTAATGGCGTGGTGTTCGATCCCGCCGCCTTCCTCGACGAGGTTACCAAGCTGCGCTCGCAGGGCGTCGCCGTCTCGCCGGAGAATTTGCGCGTCGCCGAGAACGTCACGCTGATCCTGCCGCTGCACCGCGAGCTCGATGCCCACCGCGAATCCGCCAATGCGGCGACTGCGATAGGCACCACCCGCCGCGGCATCGGGCCTGCCTATGAAGACAAGGTCGGCCGCCGCGCCATCCGCCTGATGGACCTCGCCGATCTCGACACGCTCCCGCACAAGATCGACCGGCTGCTTGCCCACCACAACGCACTGCGGCGCGGCCTCGGCCTGCCCGAATTCGACGGCAAGGTGATCTTGAAGGAGTTGAGCGCGCTGGCGCCGGAGCTGCTGCCCTATGCCGAGACGGTATGGCGGCTGCTCGACATCAAGCGCCGCGAAGGCAAGCGGATGCTGTTCGAGGGCGCGCAGGGCGCGCTGCTCGACGTCGATCACGGCACTTATCCTTACGTCACCTCGTCCAACACGGTGGCGGCGCAGGCGGCGACCGGCTCGGGCCTTGGCCCCGGCGCGGTCGGCTATGTGCTTGGCCTGTGCAAGGCCTACACCACCCGCGTCGGCCAGGGCCCGTTCCCGACCGAGCAGGACAACGAGACCGGCCGCAGGATCGGCGAGCGCGGCCGCGAGTTCGGCACCAACACCGGCCGTCCGCGCCGCTGCGGCTGGTTCGACGCCGTGCTGGTCCGCCAGGCGGTCCGAACCTGCGGCATCAATGGCTTGGCGCTGACCAAACTCGACATCCTCGATGGCTTCGACACCATCGAGGTCTGCACCGGCTACAAGCTCGACGGCAAGGAGATCGACCATTTCCCCGCCGGCGAGGGCGCCCAGGCCCGGGTCGAGCCGATCTACGAGACCATCGAGGGCTGGAAGGAGCCGACCGCCGGTGCGCGGTCTTGGGCCCAGCTGCCGGCCCAGGCCATCAAATATGTCCGTCGGATCGAGGAATTGGTGGGGTGCCCGGTCGCACTGCTTTCCACCAGCCCCGAACGCGAAGATACTATCCTCGTGCAAAACCCGTTTGAGGCTTAACGATCTCTTACCAGGACGCGCGTATAATTGAGTTGAAATGGCTGATTACTATCCGCTGATCGCCCGCGCTATTGCCGCCCTGGACCCCAACGCTCCCGGCGAAAGCCGTCGCGCGCTCTATGAGCGGGCGCGTACGGCGTTGATTGCCCAGTTGCGCAGCGTCCAGCCGCCGCTCTCCGAATCCGAGATCACCCGCGAGAGGTTGTCGCTGGAGGAGGCCGTCCGCAAGGTCGAATCGGAGGCCGCCCAGCGCGCCCGCGAGGCCTCGCGCCCCGGTGGCGGCGCCCGCAGCGGCAGCAGCGGCGACGCCTTTCGCCGCGCCAGCACCCGGGCCGCCGAAGGCGCCCCGGCTGCGGCTGCGCCGGCCCCGCCGCGCACGCGTCCGGCCCCGCCGCCGCCGCGCGCCGACCGTCCGTCCTTCAACGTCGATGACCAGAGCGAGGCTCCGCGTCCGCCGCGCGCTCCCCGTTTCGACGCTCCGCGCCAGCCGGGACCGTCTGCCCCGCCCCCGATGCCGGAGCCGGCGGCCGGACGCGATCGCGCCGGTGCGCGTCGTCCGCCCGATGTCGGACCTCCGCCGGCGCCGGGTGTGCGCGGCTTCCGCGACATCACGGCCGACGCCAACGAACTCGGCGGTGCGGCCGCGCAGGCCAGCCGCGCCGCCCGCCGCACTTACGCCAACGTGCCCTCGCCCTCGCCGGAATTCGACCGGCTCGAGCCGAGCCTGGAAAACCGCGTCGGCGAACAGGACGCGCCCTATTCCTACGACGAGTCGATCGAGGAGGCCGAGCGCTACGCGCCGCAGGCGCAGCCGCCGTCGCCGCGTCCGCGCATCGCGCCCGAACGCGATGCCAAGAAGCGCGCCCGCACCCGTTCCGCCTTTCCGTTCAAGAGCGCGATTGCCGTCGGCATCGTACTGATCCTGGTCGGTGCCGGCATCCTCTGGGGCAAGCAGCTGGTCCAGACCGCGACCACTTTGTTCAAGTCCTCGCCGACCCAATTAGTGGAGGCGCCGAAGGATCCGTCCCAGCCGCAGAGCAAGCCGAAGATTCCCGATCGCGTCGGCCAGCCCTCGGCCAGCAACCAGCCGGTCGCGCCGGTGGCGCAGAAGGTCGTGCTCTATGACGAGGATCCGTCAGATCCGAAGGGCAAGCAATATGTCGGCTCGGTAGTCTGGCGGCTGGAGCCGATCAAGGCCTCGGGCGCCCAGAAGGCCGACGTCGCCGTGCGCGCCGACATCGAGATCCCCGATCGCAAGTTCAAGATGACGATGTCGTTCCGCCGCAACACCGATTCGTCGCTGCCGGCGAGCCACACCGCGGAGCTGACCTTCATCCTGCCGCCGGATTTCCCGGGCGGCAGCATCTCCAACGTGCCGGGCATCCTGATGAAGTCGAACGAGCAGGCGCGCGGCACGCCGCTCGCGGGCCTCGCGGTCAAGGTCACCGACGGCTTCTTCCTGGTCGGCCTGTCAAATGTCGACGCCGACCGCTCCCGCAACGTCCAGCTCCTGAAGGAGCGCTCGTGGTTCGACGTGCCGCTGGTCTACGCCAACCAGCGCCGCGCCATCATCGCCATCGAGAAGGGCGCCCCCGGCGAACGCGCCTTCAACGACGCCTTCGCGCAGTGGGGCGACTAGGTCCTCCGTCGCGGATGCGTCCTACTGCGCCGCCGCTTCCCGCTTGCGCGACGTGGCGGCTGCGTGCTCGCGGTCCATCACGGCGCGGCAGCCGGGGCTGACCTCCGCTCGCTTCTGCACCATGCAGGCCCTAACCCTCGGAATGTCGGGGATCTCACTGGAACACAGCCGCATCGCATCGCCGGTGCACATCTGCTGCGCTTCGGACGAGAAGGCGAGGCCGGGTGATGTCTGGAGTGCGAGCGCCGTGGTGGCGAAGGCGAACAGCGAAACGACGGTCCTGTAGCGTGTCATGAAGAATGCATCCCCGAGTTCCGTGGCTTGAGCCACTTTGTTGGGGCGCCGCACGCGGCTTGATCTGCCGCATGTCACAGCCGTCACGTCGGGACCTCTGGTCCCGCATGTGGTCGCTCGATTTCTTGATTGCTCGAATCGAAAAGTGCTGCGCCGCCCGAGCGAAGTATGCGCCATTGTCGCGTGGCTGCAATGGCAGGCGCAAAGGAATTTGCAATTGTTGCGTGGACGTCACGCAACAAGCGTGTGCACGCGATCAGGTCAGTTGATCGGAGGATGCGTTCGTCTGTTCGTCGTCGATCGTGCCGAGCGCGGCGGCGTGTTCCTCAACAGCGGTTGCGCCCTTGGCGGTGAGTTCGAACAGATCGCCGTCCTTCATCACGTAGCCGTCGGCGATGAGTTCGCCGATCTTGCCGTGGCGGTCGTCGGCAAAGGCAACGGACTGGCTGATGTCCCGGAGAATGGAGAGTTGTTCGTCGCGTAGCATGGCTTCACGCTCCATTCGCCGGGACGGTGCCGGTTCTCACATGCCGTGACTTTGGAAAACCTTGTTACACGACTTCGACAGCTTTGCCCGGTTGGCTTGCAGGCAGCCCTGCACGGCCATGTCATTGCCGAGGTCCTTGCGACAAAAACGCTGCGCATCCCGCGAGCAGGCCTTCTGCTCCTGCGGCGTGCCCATGTGGCCTTGCGCGTAGGCGCTCGGCTCAAGGAAAACGGTCAGGGCTGCCATCGTGATCGTCGCCAGGAGAATTTTGCGGGCCATCAGCACTCCAATCTTCAAAGGTAAATTCAGGTCCCTGTCTGAACTCGTCGTGCTGCCACTTGTTCCGACAAAGGCCGAACCGCGCGCTATTCAAGGTTCCCGGGGCACTGCTATAATCGGCGCAGACGTGTGAGGATGTTTGATGAAACGCTATCTGGTGTTTGCGCTGGTCGGCCCGTTTGTCGGCGGTTTCCTTCTGCTGCTGACGACGACCTATCAGTCCGGCTATTGGGCCCAGACCAATCTCGGCGAGGTCGGCAAGCTATTCGTGGTGTTCTTCAAGACGCTGCAATACAGCTATCTGTTCGGCTTCCTGCCTTCGCTGATGATCGGCGCGATCGACGACATTCTGGTCCATATCAGGCGGATCGGCCCGGGCGTGCGGATGCTCCTGGTCGGCTTGTTCGCCTTCGTGCTGGCCTCGTTCACCTACAGCTCGCGCGGGCCGGATTCGGGCTCGGTGCAGTTCATCCTGTACGGCCTGGTCGGGTTCGTGCCGGCGGTGATTTCGTCCTGGCTCGTGCATAAATACATCAAGGAGCCGCAGCCAGTGGCGGCGCCCACCTGAGCGCGACGTTCGGGCGCGGCGCAGCAACTTCCGCCGCGTCCGCGCGTTTCCTGAAGGCCATGACCATGTCCGACGACGACATCCTTGCTCCACGCAGATCCCGTTCGGGAAGCTCGCGCACGACCTCATCCGGCGCGGGGGCGCGCGGTCCGATCATCGACCAGGACGGCCGGGAAGTCCGCCCCGAAACGCTGGAGCAGGGCTTTCGCGAGTTCCGTTTCGAGCTTGGCAAGGACAATCCGTTCGCCGGGAGCCCGTTCGGTAATCTGACGCGCGAGCAGCGGATCGCGCGGGTCGAGGCGATCGCCAAACTGCTCGACGTCGCCTTTATCCTGCCCGGCACCAATATCCGCTACGGCATCGACGGGTTGATCGGCCTGATCCCTGTCGTCGGCGACATCATCACCACGGCGATCTCGCTGTGGCTGGTCCGCGAGGCCCGCGCGCTGGGCGCGCCCTGGTATGTCACCGGCCGCATGCTCGGCAACGTCGCGCTCGACGGCGTGGTCGGCTTGGTCCCGTTCGCGGGCGACGCTTTCGACGTCATGTTCCGCGCCAACATGCGCAACGTGCGTCTGCTCCGCCACTGGCTCGACAAGCAGCCGCGGCTCTAGCGCTTCTACGCCTCTCCCCCTTGCGGAGGGAATAGAAACGAAAAAAGCGCGACAGCCTTTTGGCTATCGCGCTTTCCGCACACATCGGGCTGGGCGAAACGGCTTACGCCGCGTCGGCGTCGGTCTCGGCGGCCACGGGCTCGGGCTTGCGATGACGCTCCAACGGGAAGGCTTCGCTCTCATAGAGTGAGCGGATGCCGTTCTGGTCGAAACGCGCTTCCTCGACCTGGAGATAGGCGCCGTTCAGCGAGTCCGTCGGCAATTGCTCCATCGCGAACTGCACGGCTTCGGCGGCAGTGCCGAACCGGCGATAGGTGAAGCCTGCACGCTTCTTCTTGCGGATCGCGGCGGGAAAGAGTTCGGCGGAAGTGTTGAAGTTGAACGGACGCAGTGGACGCATGGTCAAAGACCTCGTGATCTTCTCTGGGGCTTTAAGCGCGTGGGGTCTGGGAGGGCAGGGGCCGCAACCGAGCGAGCCCGCCGCACATGCCATTTCGTCCTCTAATATAGGCCGATTTGACAAAAATGCGACCCCCGCGATGGGAGATGATGAATCCGCGCATGGCAGCCCCGCGGACGAAATTATCTTATTATGTTCAATGGCTTATATGGCTTACAATTTGCCAAGAAGCAGCAGGACGACCAGCACCACCAGGACGACGCCGCCGATCCCCATGCCGGAATGGCCCATGCCATAGCCGTAACCTCCCAAGCGGCCGGACAGGCCGCCGAGCAGATAGATGATCACCAGGATGATCAGGACGGTCCCGAGTGACATGGCATCCTCCCGGCGGCCGCCAGATGCGATGATCGGCCGCACCGCCAGACAAGAAAAGCATATCGCGCGGCCGGGTTCCATCAAGGAACCCGGCCGCGCGCAATGTTATTTCGGCTCCAGCTTCAGCGCTGCCGAGTTGATGCAGTAGCGCAGCCCGGTCGGCCCGGGGCCGTCGGGGAAGACGTGGCCGAGATGGCCGCTGCATTTGGAGCAGAGCACCTCGGTGCGGATCATGCCGTGGCTGACGTCGCGCTCCTCGTCGACATGGCTCTCGACCGCGGGCTGGGTGAAGCTCGGCCAGCCGCAGCCGGAATCGAACTTGGCGTCGGATTCGAACAGCATATTGCCGCAGCCGGCGCAGACATAGGTGCCGGCGCGGTGGTCGTGCTCGTACTCGCCCGAGAAGGGACGCTCGGTCGCCTTCTCGCGCAGCACCGCGTACTGCATCGGCGACAATTCACGCCGCCACTGCTCTTCGCTCTTGATGACCTTGTCGTCTGTGGTTTTCATTTTGGTGTCGGGCATGGGTCTCCCGTTTGCTTCGGTGATCTCGCGATCAGTTGGTGGCCTTGCTGGCACTCACCAGCGTCGGCTTTTCAATGTAGTTATCGGCGAACAGCTTTTTCAGATTCTCGACCTTGGGCAGGTCGTTATACGCGATGTAGGGCTGGTTCGGGTGTAGCGTCAGATAGTCCTGGTGGTAGGCCTCCGCCGGGTAGAACGCCTCCAGCGCGCCGACCTTGGTCACGATCGGCTTGCTGAAGACCTTGGCGCCGTTGAGCTGGGCGATATAGGCCTCAGCCACCTTCTTCTGCTCGTCCGAGGTGGTGAAGACGGCCGAGCGATATTGCGTGCCGGTGTCGGGGCCCTGGCGGTTGAGCTGGGTCGGGTCGTGCGCCACCGAGAAGTAGATCTGGAGGATCTTGCCGTAGGAGATCTTCTTCGGGTCGTACTTGATCTCGACCGCCTCGGCATGGCCGGTCCGGCCGGTCGAGACCGTCTGGTAGTCGGCGGTCGCCTTGGTGCCGCCGGCATAGCCGGAGACCGCGTTGACGACGCCCGCGGTATGCTGGAACACGCCCTGCACGCCCCAGAAGCAGCCGCCGGCGAGCACGGCGGTCTGGATCCCGCTCGCAGGTGCGGCATCCATGGCGGGGGCGGGGATCACGACCGCTTCTTCCGCAGCCCGCGACGGCATGGCGAAAACCAGTGCCACGGCGGCGGTTGAGGCGGCGATCAGGGACAGGATGGCGGGTCGGCGCATGGCGGATCCTCTTTCGGAAGGTCTGACAGTCTAGGGCGGTCGGGGCCGGACGAACAGTTGCCCGGCGGCGTTTTCGCACTATCCGAGGTACGGGCGCGGTCGCCGATCGTTACGCCCGGACGGACACGAGTCCGTGAAATGAGCCGTGCGGGAGAGCCGGGCGCCGGCAGCTTGGCGAGACCGGGAACTCCGCGCTAGATGAGCCGGTGCGATCGATGATCGACTTGAGAAGAATCTGGCTGGAGCGGGTCTGACCCATGCTGCGCGTCGTTTCCCTGACCCTCGTCATCCTGGCCGCCGGACTGTTCAGCGCGGCGGCCGACCCGCATGCCGAAGATCTCACCCTCTGCCGCGACCGCCAGGCCGAGACCCAGGCGCGCGCGAGCGCCTGCGACAATCTGTTGAAGACCGACAAGCTCGGCGGCAAGGACAAGGCGATCGCGCTCTCCGTACGCGGCAACACGCTGATCAACAAGCGCGATTACGACCGCGCGATCGAGACCCTGTCCATCGCGGTCGATCTCGATCCGGACTACGTCATTGCCCTCAACCTCCGCGGCCTCGCTTACGAGCGCAAGGGCCAGGACGACCTCGCCATGGCGGACTACAACCTCGCCCTCCAGAAGCGCCCGGCCTACGGTGTCCCCTACAACAATCGGGGCGTC
The DNA here is from genome assembly GCF_003020125.1 of Bradyrhizobium sp. MOS003. Taxonomy (GTDB): domain Bacteria; phylum Pseudomonadota; class Alphaproteobacteria; order Rhizobiales; family Xanthobacteraceae; genus Bradyrhizobium. The sequence continues at coordinate 1,452,388 of NZ_PYFW01000001.1, forward strand.
ATCTACGCGCGCCGCGGCGCGCTGCAAAGCGCGCTCGACGATTTCAGCCTGTCGATCAAATACACGCCGAAATTCCTGCTCGGATGGACCAATCGCGCCCGGGCACGGACGCTGATGAAGGATTTCGACGGTGCGATCGCCGATTTCGCCGAGGCCGAGAAGATCGACCCGGCCGCGCCGCAGATCGCCAGCAACCGCTGCATCACTTACGGCATGATGGGCAAGTTCGACCAGGCCTTTGCCGATTGCAACGGCCTGATCGAGCGGCAGCCGAAGAACGTGTACGCAATCAACAACCGCGCCGATGTCAGCATGATGAAGGGCGACCTCGATGCCGCGCTGAAGGATTACAACACGGCCATCCAGATCAATCCGAACAATATCCGCGCGCATTCCGGTCGCGGCCAGATCTACGAGCGGAGGAAAGATCTCGCGCAGGCGCGCGCCGATTATCGCGCTGCCGCCTATTCGCTGACGAAGTTCGACGAGCCCGACGTCGCCCGTGCCCGTGCCGTCGCGCAGGAGCGGCTCGCCGCGCTGACGCTGCAGGCGCCGGCCGGAGCAATCGGACGCCGCGTGGCGCTGGTGATCGGTAACGGCGCCTACAAGAACGTCCATGCCTTGCCCAATCCGCCGCGCGATTCCAAGCTGATCGCGGGCGTGCTGCGCGACGTCGGCTTCCAGACCGTGATTTCCGTCAGTGACCTCACCCGCGACAAGTTCTTCGACGCGTTGAAGGCCTTCGCGGAGGAAGCGGAGAAGGCCGACTGGGCCGTGGTCTATTACGCCGGCCACGGCTTCGAGATCGGCGGGGTGAACTATCTCGTTCCCGTCGACGCCAGGCTCGCCGCCGACAAGGACGCCGAGACGCAGGCGGTCGCGCTCGAGCAGGTGATCGCCGCGGTCGGTGCCGCGCGAAAAATGCGTCTCGTGGTCCTGGATGCCTGCCGCGACAATCCGTTCGCGCCTGCCATGCAGCGCACGCTGTCGCTGAAGCTGGTCGACAAGGGCTTCTCCAACATCGAGCCCGGCGCCGGCTTCATGGTGGTCTACGCCGCCAAGCACGGCGAGACCGCTATGGACGGCGACGGCAGCGCCAACAGCCCGTTCGCCACTGCGCTGGCCCGCGAAATCAAGCAGCCCCGCGTCGAGATCAGGAAACTGTTCGACATCATCCGCGACGACGTCTGGGCCGCGACGAAGCACGGGCAGCAGCCGTTCACCTATGGCTCGCCGCCGGGCCGCGAAGATTTTTATTTCGTCGCGGGGAAGTGAGGGCGAACGCTGTGTCGTAGGTTCGTAGCCCGCATGAGCGAAGCGACATGCGGGTCATTTCGTCCCGGATATCGCTGTGCTCATCCGGGCTACAACGTCCTCACACGACGATGCTCAACCTTTTCGCCGCGCGCGTAATCCCAGTGTACAGCCACCTTGCGCGACTCTCCCCGAACGCAAAGCTCTCGTCGAACAGCACGACGTCGTCCCATTGCGAGCCCTGCGACTTGTGCACGGTGAGCACGTAGCCGTAGTCGAACTCGTCATAGGGCTTGCGCTGTTCCCAGCCGATCTGCTCGACGCCACCTTCGAAGCAATCGGCGCGCACCGAGACCTTGGTCACCTTGTGGCCGAAATCCTCGTCCGGCGACAGCCGCATGCTGAGAATGCGCGATTTCGAGCGGGAGGTGTTGCGCGACTTCACGCGCCACAGGCCGCCGTTGAACAGGCCTTTCTTGCGGTTGTTGCGCAGGCACACCAGCTTGTCGCCGGCGACCGGGAAGACGTCCTCGATGTTCTGACGCTGGCGCACACGCATGTTGTAGGCGCGCCTCGTGTTGTTGCGGCCGACCAGGACCTGGTCGGCGGCCATGACGCGGTCGGGATCCAGCTCCTTGCGCGAGACCACCTCGCTCTCGCCGTAGCGGCCGATGTCGAGCTCGCGTCCCTCGCGCACGTCCATCGACATCCGCACGATCGGATCGTCCTGGGCCTGGCGATGCACCTCGGTCAGCATCGCATCCGGCTCGGTGTTGGTGAAGAAGCCGCCGCCCTGGATCGGCGGCAGCTGCGCGGGATCGCCGAGCACGAGCAGCGGGCAATCGAACGACATCAGGTCGCGCCCCAATTCGGCGTCGACCATCGAGCATTCGTCGATCACGATCAGCTTGGCCTTGGAGGCCGGCGCGTCGTCCCACAGCTCGAAGCTCGGCTGCTCCTCGCCAGATTCGCGGGCGCGGTAGATCAGCGAGTGGATGGTGGAGGCGTCGTCGCAGCCCTTGTTGCGCATCACGAGGGCGGCCTTGCCGGTGAAGGCGGCGAACTTCACCTCGCCGTCGACGCCGTCAGCGATGTGCCGGGCGAGCGTGGTCTTGCCGGTCCCGGCGAAGCCGAACAGGCGGAACACCGGCGGCGTGCCGTTACGGCCCGGCTTGGCCTTGAGCCAGTCGCCGACGGCCTTGAGCGCGGCATCTTGATGCGGGGTGAAAGTGGCCATGTCTGTCTTGAGGAGGGGCGAAACGAGGCGATTCGCCACCCCCCGAAACTAACCATTCGCCCCGCCGGTTCAAGCGGGGCCGCCCCGCTATTGCCGACCGCTACTCCCATGTGGACTCTCGCAAGAGGTCGCCATGCCCGGGCTTGTCCCGGGCATCCACGTCCTTCGTGCCGTGCGGCTAGACGTGGATGGCCGGGACAGGCCCAGCCATGATGCTGCGGAGGCGATTGTGCCGCCTACTGCCAGCCTGGAACGCCGCGCATGTCCGGCAATTGGTGGGCGATGCCCTTGTGGCAGTCGATGCAGGTCTTTTCCTTGGTGAACAGGAAGCGCTGGTGGGCGACCGAGGCGCGCGGCGACTGCTTGGTGATGTCCATGGAATCGGCGCTGTGGCAATTGCGGCATTCCAGGGAATCGTTGGCCTTGAAGCGCGCCCATTCATGCGCGGCGAGTTCGAGGCGGTGGTCCTGGAATTTTTCCCGCGTGTTGATCGTGCCGAAAATCTTGCCCCAGACTTCCTTCGAGGCCTGCATCTTGCGCGCGATCTTGTCGGTCCAGTTGTGCGGGACGTGGCAGTCCGGGCAGGTCGCGCGGACACCGGAGCGGTTGCTGAAATGGATCGTCGACTTCAGCTCGGCGAAGACGTTGTCCTTCATCTCGTGGCAGCCGGTGCAGAACTTCTCGGTGTTGGTGATTTCCAGCGCGGTGTTGAAACCGCCCCAGAAGATCACGCCGGCAACGAAGCCAGCGAGGACCAGGGTGCCGAGCGCGAACACTGAGCTCGGCCGGGTCAGTACCCGCCAGAGCTCCAGCGCAAAGCCCCAGCTTCGCGCAATGAAGCCGCGCTTGATTTTCAACTCTGCATTGGGCCCGTCAGCGGTCGTCGTCATCGCCGTCCACCGGGGCTCGAGCGCGACAGCAGCGTGTCGATGTCGGTGAAGTCGTTGCTCACGGGCGGCGTGGTGACGTTCTGCGGCACATGGCATTCCGTGCAGAAGAACCGCCGCGGCGAGACCGAGGCCAGGAACTGGCCGTCACGGTCCATGAAATGCGTGATCGAGACCATCGGCGCCTTTGATTCCGCGATGCGTGCCCGCGCGTGGCAGGACAGGCACTTGTTGCCGTTGAGGTCGACCTGGTAGCCGTCGATCGAATGCGGGATCACCGGAGGCTGCTCCGGATAGTTGCGCACCTCCCGTTCCGACGTGTTGCGCATCGGCGTCATCGGCGGCGCCGGGCCTTCGTCGTTGAGCGGGGTTGGGCCGCGCAGGCCGGAGGTCACCGTCTGCGCGGTCAGCGAGCTGACGCCCGCGGCGATCACGACCGCGAGCAGGGCGATTGCTGTTCGTTTCATCATGACAGGTTCACCCGCTCGATTCGGACGGCGCACTTCTTGTAGTCGGTTTGCAGCGAGATCGGATCGGTGGCGTCCAGCGTCACCTTGTTGATCAACTTGGATTCGTCGAACCAAGGCACGAACACCAGCCCACGCGGCGGCCGGTCGCGGCCGCGGGTCTCGACACGGGCGCGGATGAAGCCGCGGCGGGACACCACCTTCACCTCGTCGCCGCGCCGGATCTTCGCGTCCTGCGCGTCATCCGGATGCATGAAGCAGACGGCCTCGGGGAACGCCTTGTAGAGCTCGGGCACGCGGCGCGTCATGGTGCCGGAGTGCCAGTGCTCCAGCACGCGGCCGGTCGAGAGCCAGAACGGATAGTCGCCGTCGGGCGATTCCGCCGGCGGCTCGTAGGGCAGCGCGAAGATGCGCGCCTTGCCGTCCGGGTGGCCGTAGAACTGCACGTCGGTGCCCTGCTTGACGTAGGGGTCGCTGCCCTCGCGGAAGCGCCATTTCGTCTCCTGGCCGTTGACGACCGGCCAGCGCAGGCCGCGCTCCCGGTGATAGGTGTCGAACGGCGCGAGGTCGTGGCCATGGCCGCGCCCGAACGAGGCGTATTCCTCGAACAGGCCCTTGTGGACGTAGAAGCCGAACGCCTTGGACTCGTCGTTGAGATAGCCCGCCTCGATGTCGGAGACCGGGAACTTGTCGACCTGGCCGTTCTTGTAGAGCACGTCGAACAGCGTCTTGCCGCGAACGTCCGGCTTCTTGGCGATCAGCTCCTCGGGCCAGACCTCCTCGATCTTGAAGCGCTTGGAGAACTCCATGAGCTGCCAGAGATCGGATTTCGACTCGCCGGGGGCTGCCACGAGCTGATGCCAGAACTGTGTGCGCCGCTCGGCATTGCCGTAGGCGCCTTCCTTCTCCACCCACATCGCGGTCGGCAGGATCAGGTCGGCGGCAAGCGCGGTGACCGACGGATAGGCGTCCGAGACCACGATGAAATTATCGGGATTGCGGAAGCCGGGATAAGTCTCCTCGTTGGCGTTGGGACCGGCCTGGAGGTTGTTGTTGACCTGCACCCAATAGGCGTTGATCAGGCCGTCCTTCAGCATCCGGCTCTGCAACACGGCGTGTGCGCCGGGCTTGTCGGGAATGGTGCCTTCCGGCAGCAGCCAGAGGTGCTCGGCGTGGTCGCGATGCGCCTTGTTGGTCACGACCATGTCGGCAGGCAGGCGGTGCGAGAAGGTGCCGACCTCGCGCGCGGTGCCGCAGGCCGAGGGCTGGCCGGTCAGCGAGAACGGGCTGTTGCCGGGCGAGGAGATCTTTCCGGTCAGCAGATGGATGTTGTAGATCAGGTTGTTGCACCAGACGCCGCGGGTGTGCTGGTTGAAGCCCATGGTCCAGAACGAGACCACCTTGGTCTTGGGGTCGGCATAGAGTTCGGCGATCGCCTCCAGCCGATTCATCGGCACGCCGGACATCTCGGCCGCCTTCTCCAGCGTGTAGTCCGAGACGAACTTGACGTATTCCTCGTAAGTCATGTCGGTGGAGTCGTTGGCCTTGGCCGCGCCGGTCGCCTTCTTCTGCAGCGGATGCTCCGGCCGCAGGCCGTAGCCGATGTCGGTCTGGCCGCGCTTGAACACGGTATGCGCGGCAACGAAGTCCTTGTTGACGCGGCCGGTTTTGATGATGTGGTTGGCGATGGCGTTGAGAAGGTAGAGGTCGGTCTGCGGCTTGAAGATCATGCCGATGTCGGCGAGGTCGAACGAGCGGTGCTCGAAGGTCGAGAGGACGGCGACGCGGACATGCGGCGCGGAGAGCCGGCGGTCGGCCACGCGCGTCCACAGGATCGGGTGCATCTCCGCCATGTTGGAGCCCCACAGCACGAAGGCATCGGTGGCCTCGATGTCGTCATAGCAGCCGGGCGGCTCGTCGATGCCGAAGGTGCGCATCATGCCGGCGACCGCGGAGGCCATGCAATGCCGCGCATTGGGGTCGATGTTGTTGGTGCGGAAGCCGGCCTTGAACAGTTTCGAGGCGGCATAGCCTTCCCAGATCGTCCACTGACCCGAGCCGAACATGGCCACGCCGTTCGGGCCGCGCTTCTTGATCGCCTCCTTCCACTTCAGCTCCATGATGTCGAAGGCTTCGGTCCAGGACACGGGCGTGAATTCGCCGTTCTTGTCGTACTTGCCGTTCGTCTTGCGCAGCATAGGCTGCGTCAGGCGGTCGTGGCCGTACATGATCTTGGAGAGGAAGTAGCCCTTGACGCAGTTGAGGCCGCGATTGACCTCGGCCTTGGTGTCGCCGTGGGTGGCGACGACGCGGTTGTCCTTGGTCGCGACCATGACCGAGCAGCCGGTACCGCAGAAGCGGCAGGCGGCCTTGTCCCATTTCAGTTCGGCGATGTCGCGCTCGGCGACGAGGTTGGCGGCGAGCGCCGGCACCGGCATGCCCGCGGCGGCGGCCGCGATCGCGGCGGCCTCCAGTTTCAGCATCTGGCGGCGGTCGAGCTTTGGCGATGACATGATGGCTCTTCTTTGCTCAGGCGGTTTCGATGGCGTGGAAAACCAGCGCTGCGGAATAGACGTCGGGCAGCGACTGGATGGTGTTGAGCAGGGTGCCGAGGCTGCCGGAATCAGGGGCTTCGGTCACGACGACGAGCTTGCCGCGCGGATCGCGGCCGTGGATCTCGCAGCCGGCGAGGGCCGTGATCGCGGCTTCGAGCTCGGCGAGGCGCTCGGGGCGCGCCTGCACGATGATGCTGGCGATCTCGCAGCCCGGCGGAGCGACGACGGGGTCGGCGCTGAGCACCCGGCCGGTGATCAAGGCGCGGCGATTGAGTGTGGCTTTGTCGAGTAAGCCTTGGGCCATGATGCCTGTCTTTCGCTGTTGGGGGATCAATGCGGCGAGGGCGGCGGGCCGGGAGGGCCTGCAAACATCTGGTAGATCCAGACGCCGAGGCCGTAACTACCCACGGTTCCGACCGCGAGGACGGGCATCACGACCGCGGTCAGGAAGAGGAAGGCGAAAATCTCCATGCGCTTACGGCGCACGCGCGACATCGCGTCGTCAGGGGCCGACATATTCGGTCTCTCAAGATGTGATGGGAATCGGGACGGCATCCGGGCCGTTGCCTTGCTGCACTTCTGGTGCAAAAGGGCCGGCGCGGCGTTGATCTGGATCAAGCCGCGGGCCTGCACTGATGTCGCAGCGCCGCGCAAGGCAAGGCAAGGCAGGTGTACGCCGCCATTCGCGGCAAGGGAATCAATCTCCCGTGCGGCGGAATTGTCGCTCCGTAGACAGCGGCGCCTCGCACATTAAGATGACCCTAACCATAAAAAAACGGGGAAGGCGACGCCATGAAGTTCGGCATCTTCTACGAGCTGCAACTGCCCCGGCCTTGGGTGGCCGGCGACGAGCTCAGGCTTTACCAGAACGCGCTGTCGCAGATGGAACTCGCCGACCGCCTCCGCTACGATCATGCCTGGGTGGTCGAGCATCACTTCCTCGAGGAATATTCGCACTCGCCCTCGCCGGAATCCTTTCTCGCCGCCGCGAGCCAGCGCACGAAGAACATCCGGCTCGGTCACGGCATCCTGCAGCTCACCACCAACCATCCGGCGCGCGTTGCCGAGCGGGTCGCGGTGCTCGACCTGCTCTCCAACGGCCGCTGCGAATTCGGCATGGGCGAGAGCGCGTCCATCACCGAGCTGACGCCGTTCGGTCGCGACATGGAGACCAAGAAGGAAGTGTTCGAGGAGGCGGTCGCCGCGATCTTCCCGATGTTCAAGGACGCAGGGAGCGAGCACCACGGCAAGTATTTCGACATCCCCTTGCGCAACGTGGTCCCGAAGCCGGTGCAGAAGCCGCATCCGCCGCTGTGGATGGCGTGCTCGCAGCTGCCGACCATCGAGCGCGCCGGCCGCCACGGCTTTGGTGCGCTCGGCTTCCAGTTCGTCAGCGCCGATGCCGCGCATGCCTGGGTCCACGCCTATTACAACGCCATGACCAAGCGGCTTCACAAGCTCGCCGACTACCAGATCAATCCGAACATGGCGCTGGTGTCGTTCTTCATGTGCGCCAAGACCGACGAGGAGGCGCGCGCCCGCGCCGACGGCGCCACCTTCTTCCAGTTCGCGCTGCGCTTCTACGGCGCCGCGCAGAACCGCCAGCGTCCCGCGCCCTACACCGTCAACATGTGGGACGAGTACAACCAGTGGAAGCGCGACAATCCGGAAGCGCAGGAGGCGGCCTTGCGCGGCGGCCTGATCGGCTCGCCCGAAACCATCCGCAAGAAGCTCAAGCGCTTCCAGTCCTCGCACATCGACCAGGTCATCCTGCTCAACCAGGCCGGCAAGAACAGCCACGAGCACATCTGCGAATCGCTCGAGCTGTTCGGCCGCGAGGTGATGCCGGAATTCCAGAACGATCCGGCGCAGGACGTGTGGAAGCAGGGCGTCATGAGCGGCGAGATCGAGCTCGAGGAGATCGACACCGAGGCGTTCACGGATCGCTACGGCAAGCTCGCGATCAACGTCGCCCCGGCGAAGGCGGGATAGGCGCTCTGCATCCGGGGCGCGAGACCGTCATCGCCGGGACCCGGAAGCGGCATATGCCGGCGCCGCCGGCTTTCGGCACATTCTTCGTTGCTGCTATCCTTCCGCAAAACCGCGTCCAGACCTGGCGCCTAGCGTTTCGTGGCGGGTACGGGCGGCACCGGCAGAATGATTTCCGAGGCGATCTTCCAGTCCGCTCCGATGCGAAGCCAATTGATGATCATGAGAAACGGCTTCGCTGTCCCATCCTGCCCCGCATAGGACACCGTGATGTTCATCGGCACGTAGGACTCGGCGACATCGCGCGTCAGCCCGACGACCCTGAGCTTCGAATAGTCCGGTTCGAGCACGACCGGGCCGGAACTGCCGATATCGTGCAGTTTCCGGTCAATCGCCTCGTTGCCCCAGAACCCGGCCCAGTTTCCTTCGGACGGGATCGCGCTCTTTGCCACCAGCAGAGCGGAGGGCGATTGCCAGAACATGTCATGCAGAGCCTGGAAATCGTGCCTGTTGGCCAATTCCATGAGCGTGCCGAATTTTGACTTGATCGCACTCAGCTCGGCAGAATCCAGCGGCTCCCCTGGAGATGCGGCTACAGCGCCGGAGGAAACAGCCGACGCCATGAGAATGGCAAGAAGCAACCTGTTCACGCAGAATTCCCTTTCGATCGTGTGGCGGCGCATCTCAGCGCTTGCAGCGCCGTGCGGAGATCGTCAGCCCGCGCATTCGCGCAGCAAGCCCGTCACCTTGGCATCCAGATCCCGGGCGACGGCAAGGGCTTCCGCGTTGGCATAATGCAACAGGTAACTCTCCATCTGGTCGTAGGACAGATGCACGCCATCGGGACGCTCGTCGACCAGGATGGTGACGGGGGCGTAGGATCCGGCATCGGGCACGTGCTTGACCATCTCTTTCATGATGAGCGGATTGCCGATGACAAACCGCATGATCCTGGGTGTCGCGGCTCCGGTCTCACGGCGCAGAATGTCGCCCAGGTCGAATTCCGCGAAGCGCATGAGACCGGTGCGGCCAAGGCCGCTCTGCACGACACGCTCCAGATCCCGGAATTCATTCGTCGCCCGCGTGGTCCTGAAAAATTCGTTCATGTCGGGCTGCCCCACCGCCGACCTGAGCTTGGCCACCACCGCGTCGAACGGTTTTGAGCTTATGATGCTGAAGCGCGACACTTGAATCTGCGTGATTGTCATTCCATCCTCTTCAATGCTCTCGAGACCCACGTCGGAGTCACGCTGCCGTAGACCGGCCGGCGTCCAGAAACGTCCGGACGTGGTCGACGAAGATGTCGTGGTGCTGAAACAGGGCGCCATGACCTGAATCGGGATAAAGCACCAGCTGCGCATTGCGGAGCTGCTTGAACATGGCGTAGGCGTTGTCCGCTGGCAGCATCGTGTCATGGCTGCCGCTGACCACCAGGGCAGGCTGGTGAATGGCGCGCAGAACCTCATGATCGGGATCAGGCGTGGCGCACCAGGTGATCAGAGCCTTGGCCTGCGGATCCGTCACCGCTTTGCCGTTGTCGGTATCGCGATCGTCCGAACGCACTCGCGTTCGCTTGAGAAACGCCAATCCTGCAGCGCGGCTATTGGAGGATTTGGTGAAGAACAACGGCAAGCGCGGGTCGGGCGCGTCCGCCTGGGAGAACGCGTCCTGCAAAACCGCCAACAGATGTTCCTCTCCGCCTCGCGGCGCAGTCGCTACAAGGACGAGCTTGCGGACCAGCCCTCCGTGCTCGGCGGCGATCTGCTGAGCGACACAGCCGCCCAGAGAAAAGCCCAACAGGTCGACTTCCGCGAGACCAAGCGCATTGATGAACGCGACCGCGTCTCGTGCCATCGCCGCGACGTTGTCGGGCGTTTGACCGCCCGAGCGGCCGACCCCGGCGTTGTCGAAGGCGATCACGGGGCGATCGGCGGCAAGGGAATTGACGACGGCGGGATCCCAGGCATCCATGTTGCCGGAGAAATGCTGCAGGAGAACGAGCGGGGTTCCGGTCGCCGGGCCGAGGCGGCGATAGGCGAAGCGGATGGTGCCGCTTTCGACATAGCGGGTCGGCGCCGTTTCGAGCGTGGCACCATCGTGGCTGGGGATCTCGAGTTCAGTCATTTCATCCTCGATGAACAAGTTGCCGTGGGGTGGGCGGGCGGCGCAGCCTTGCGCGAGGCTGCGATGCGGAGACCGCAGCCCGGGCCGGTTTGCGCCATTTGCAGCGCGCGCTCCCGGCACGTGTGCGCCGGGAGCGGCGTCGTCACTTTGCGAGCGAAGCCTTCTCGATCACCGCGGCGACTTCTTTTGCATGGACGACGAGCGAAGCATGGCTGCCGGCGACTTCCGTCGTCTGGGCCTTCATGCCGGCGGCAAAGAGCTTCTGGACCTCGGGCGCGATCACCTTGTCCTTCGTGCTGACTACGTAGAAAGTCGGCTTGTCGCGCCACGCGGCAACATCGACCGGGGCCTCGAACGCGACGTGGTTCAGCGGAAGCTGATGGTTGGCCAGGGATTCCGCGATCTTCGGCGGAAGGTCAGCCGCGACCGCAGACGGGAACACCTTGGGATCGATGTAGAGGTTGCCCTTGTCGTCAGGATGGATCGCCGCGGTGCCCTCGGTGGCCGGACCGCTCTTGGCGAGGGTCGCCAGAGATTGGCCGACGTCGGGCGCGAAAGCGGAAACGTAAACGAGCGCCGATACCTTGGGATCGTTGCCGGCCTGCGTGATCACCACGCCGCCCCATGAATGGCCGACGAGGACGGTCTTGCCGGTCTGCTTCGCCAGCGCCTGCTTGGTGGCATCGACGTCGGCGGCAAGCGAGGTGAGCGGATTCTCGACCAGCGTGACGTTGTAGCCCTTCTTCGTGAGAATTTCGGCGACGGGCTGCCAGCTCGTCTGGTCCACGAAAGCGCCGTGGACGAGCACGATGTTGGGGGCCGCTCCCTTGGGCAGTTCGGCGGAATGGGCCGAGCCGACCAATGTCGTTCCGGCCAGAAGTACGGTGGCGGCAGAGAGGAGAATATTTCGCATGAATCGTTCCCGTTGGCATGTCGGACGAACACGGTCCGAAGGAATGGACAGGCGTTTCCGGTAAGGTCGCGGTTCTTCATTCGCCCCTGGGCGAAGGTTGCCGCTCGTACCGTCGGCCCGCGCCGGCATGACCTATGGCGCAGACCTTCCGGACGATAGAGATCGATCGTCCGGATGTTGTGTCCAATCGTCCAGCGGACTAATCTCGGCGACATGGACATACTCGCCCAAGTGCTCGATCGGGTTCGTCTCGGCGGGACGCTGCTGTTCCACTTCGAGCTCGGCCATCCCTGGCACCTCGAGTTGCCGGCGCGACCATACGCCCTGTTTCATTATCTGAGCCAAGGCTCGGCAACTCTCGCCCTCGACCAGGGAGAGCAGATCCAGATGTCCGAGGGCGATTTCGTCGTCATCACGCGGGGAGAGCCCCATGTGTTCTATTCGGATCGCCGCGCCAAGCCTTTGCGGATCATGGATATCGACCGGACGTCGGCGCGCCTGGGCGTCGTTCGTCACGGCACCGGCGCAAAGCCGCTCTCGACGATGATTTGCGGCAATTTCACCGTGTCACGGCCTTTGTTTGGCAGTGTGATGGAGCTGCTTCCACCGGTGCTGCTGCTGAAGCGGACGACCGATGCTGTTTGGCTTGAAGCGATCTTGCGCCGTATGGTCAGCGAGTCCGCGCTCGAGCGTCCTGGCCAACGCGTCGCGCTTTCACGACTGACCGAAGTGCTCTTCGTCGAGGTGCTCCGAAGTTGGATCGCATCTCTCAGTCCCGGACAGGGCGGCTGGCTTGGCGCCATATCCGACCCTCACATCGGACCGGCGCTCAAGCTGATTCACGAAAATCCCGAGCGGCCCTGGACACTGAGCGATCTGGGCCACCGTGTTGGGCTCGGCCGTTCGGTGTTTTCGGCGCGCTTTACCAAGCTCGTCGGCCAGTCCATGCACCGTTATGTGATCGAGCGTCGGATGGCGGAGGCTGCGTTCCTGTTGGAAACCAGCGATGAGCCTATCGCCCGGATTGCGAGCCGGGTCGGTTACGAGACGCCCGCGGCATTTTCCAAGCTGTTCAATCGATATCACAGCCTGTCGCCCGGTCGGTACCGGGCAGCCAGACAATCCAGCGGCGACGCCAGACAAGCGGCCATCCCGGAACAGGCTGCCGATTGACGACGGACGAACGGGTGCATGGTCGCAACGTCTTCGAGAAGCCCATCGGCCGCGTCACCACCCTGCCGCCCCGTTCGCAACGCGCGGGCCACTCCCGCATCGCACACCGCGCGAGCAGGAGAACTTTTGAATCATGCTGGGTCTGCCCTCGCGGAGCCTGAATTGAAGCGGCAAGCGGCCTCAGCCTGGGAAGGGTAATAAGCTGAGGCCGCTGATGCTTCGGCACGGAGGCGAATCCAACCGACGCCGGATGAGGTTAGGCTTTCCTCCACGTCGCACGATGTTCACATCTGAACGTTCGCGCGACGTTGTTCTGTTCGATGCTTTACATCTCGTGAATGCCCTTGCGGCATCCCGGCGGTCTCATGCGTACCGAGGCGAGCCGAATGCAATCAATTTGCGATCGTCCGAAGCGGCCGATCGGCCGGGTCGCGCGACGGATCAGCCAGGTGCTCGGGCCATTCGATTGGCCTGCAGACGAGCCCGCGACGCTCGATCTCCTTGAACAGACGTTCAGCGCGGTGTCTGGCGGGTAGCCCGATCAACCTGGTGCCGGCCAACGCATCGGCCTGCACCTCGTTGCGAATGAACTCGTGCATTCGCATGATGAAATGATCGGAAAGTCCTGCAAATTCGCTCATGGTAAGCCGCGCTTGACCTAGAAAAAAAGCCACTCGATCAGGCGCCAGCCGACCCATGCGATTGCGGCGATCCATGCGATCATGGCGATGCCGACGGCGCCGAGGAATGCCAGCCCGACGGCGTAGTCGTTGGCCTCGCGGCGCTTGGCCTTCGACAGCGTGTGCTGGTCGGTTCTCTCGAGCATGTTCATCCTTGCCTGGTTGCCAGGCTAGCGAGGGCAGCTTCGATCGACAAACGGCGGCTCGAATTAACCTCACCGGTCAACCTTACCTGCGCGGCATGGCGGCCGAGTGAGTGCCTGTCCTTATGGCCAAGCCCGCCGTTCGGATGCCGCGTTACTGGCGCGTCAAGGTGCGGATGGATTCCAGGAGCCGCTCGAGTCGGTAGGGCTTGTGGAGCATGATGCTCCCTGAAACCGGCCGCGGATCTGATTGAGTGTATCCAGTGGCGTAGATGACGGGGATGGCGGGATGACTCTGCCTGCACCTTATTGCGACGTCCCATCCGGAAATCTGTCCCGGCAGCTTCACGTCCGTGAAGATGAGGTCCGGAGCGACTTCGGCGCATAGCTGCAGCGCTTGCTCTCCGCTCTCGGCTTGAAGAACTTCGTGCCCTTGACCCTCCAATATGTCCACGACCACATCGCGGATCAGGTCTTCGTCTTCAACGACCAGAATCTGCAAATCATTCTCCCGGCTGGCGCGCCCTGTTGTTCCGGCTTGCCTCGCTGTAGCGCGCGCATTGTGAAGCATCAGGATCAAAGCGTTAACCATCGCTGGCGGTTCCATTTCTGGCGGGATTGCTTCGATGTTTCTTAAATCTTGCTGGATACCTCTGTTGGGCATGGTGACCGAGGGAAAGCGATGAAGAAGCGGGCAAAACGCGGAAAGGCAGAGACGCTCGCAATACCCATGGCCGCGAGAGTTGCAATTGGCGCCGTGGCCGTCGCGGCGTTGGGGTACGGTTTGCTGTCTCGCCCGGCGAGCGTGCAGCCGGTCCGGAAGGCGCCCGCACAGGAAGCCAAGGCATCGTCGACGCCGGTTTACGTGGCGCCTCCGGTTCATGCCGCAGCGGTGGCTCCGGTTCCGGCTGCAGCTCCGATACCGGCCCCGGCTCCGGCGCCTCTGGCCGAGCCGCCAAAAGCCGAAGCTGATGCTCCCGGAGCTCTGGTTCGGCAGGTGGTCGACTACGCCAGCCGCCAGACACCTGGCACCGTGATCATCGATACCGGAAATACATTCCTCTATCTCGTCCTGAACGACAGGCAGGCGTTGCGCTACGGCATCGGTGTCGGCCGCGAAGGCTTCACATGGTCCGGCGAGCAGACTGTGGCCCGCAAGGCAGAATGGCCGGATTGGCATCCACCGACCGAAATGATCGGGCGTCAGCCTTATCTGCCGCGCTTCATGGCGGGCGGCCCCGGCAATCCGCTCGGCGCGCGCGCGATGTATCTCGGCGAAACCGAATATCGCATTCACGGCACCAACAACCCCAATACGATCGGCAAGCGGGTGTCGTCCGGCTGTATCCGGCTGACCAATGACGACGTCACGGACCTCTATGAGCGGGTGAAGGTCGGAGCGAAAGTGATCGTGCTTCCGGCAAGCGGCGCCCGCAGACCACCGCAGGGCACGCCGGCCGACGCCGCCTTCCGATTGCCGGACCCGGCATCGCCGTCGAAGCGGCCGTTGGCGGCTAACGCACAGATGCCGTCATCCGGACCGAAGGTCGCCCAGGTTCAGTAGCTCCAAGACGGGCGGCGTCAGTTGCCGCCTTCCGCCAGTTGTCCGGCTCCAATGACGTGGCTTCCCGGCTCGCCGGCAACAGCCGCCTCGATGAGCTGGCGGGCCACGTTGGTCACCGAACTGATGCGCGCAACTGGCGGCAACAGGGGAGATAAAAAGCCCAGGACGTTCCGCACTGCTCGCTGTACCGGCCTGCTTTCGGCACGCTCGCCATCCAGGAATCCTGGCCGCAGGATCGTCAGGGACGGGAAAGCGAGCGCCCCGATCGCTTCCTCCACCTCGCCCTTCGTCCGCGTGTAGAGAAACAGGGATCGCGGGTCGGCGCCCAGGGACGATACCAGCGCGAACCGGCCAACTCCGGCGTCGCGCAGCCGCCGCGCGATCAGCAGCACCAGTTCGTAATCGACCGCTCGAAATGCCGCTGCCGACCCTGCCGCCGCCCGCGTCGTTCCGAGCGCGCAGATTGCGCCGTCGGCTCGCCATTCCCCATCGCCGGCACCAGCAATCAGATCATCGAGCCGAGGATTGCTGACCCGCTCCTCGGGCGGCAGCGCACGCCGCGTTGGCGCGATGAGGCGCGTAACGCGAGGGTCCGCGAGAGCGAGCGTCATCGCGCGGCGGCCAACCAGCCCCGTTGCGCCCAAGATGAGCATTGTGGTCATGACTATCCCGTCCCGGCTTTGCAGGCCAAACCTTGCAGGTCAAAGTCTGCAGACCAAGAGTACAGGAACCGGTTGCCACGGCAAATTCGGGGATCTTCTTGCCGTTTTGTCCCGTCAGCCTGACTTGCACCTGATTGCCCTCCTGCCGTTCGTCCCCATCACCAGGGACTGACGCCGGCGCTGTGGTTCGCTAGTCTGGCCTGAAGGATACGACAACCTCGGGAGGCCGCCTTGAGCACCGCGCCACGCATCGATATCGACCCCGTCGCGTTCTGGGCCGATCCCTATCCGATGCTCGCGAAAATGCGCAAGGAGGCGCCGATCGCGTTCGTGCCGCAACTCGGCTCGACGCTGCTGACCAGCCGCGACGACATCTCGATCTCCGAGAAGCAGATCGACGTGTTCTCCTCGCACCAGCCCGCAGGCCTGATGAACCGGCTGATGGGCCACAACATGATGCGCAAGGACGGCGAGGCGCACCAGGTCGAGCGCCGAGCGATGTTTCCGACGGTGTCGCCGAAGACGGTGAAGGCACACTGGACCGCGCTGTTCCAGGCCCATGCGGACCGCATCCTCGACGCGATCGAGCCGGGGCGGATCGACTTCATGCGCGACTTCGCGCTGCCGTTCTCCGGCGAATGCCTGAAGTCGATCACCGGGCTCACCAACATTGGCTATCAGGACATGGACGCGTGGTCGCAAGGGATGATCGAGAGCATCGCCAATTACGCCGGCGACCCCGCGGTCGAGGCGCGCTGCCACGTCGCGACCTCGGGCATCGATGCTGCGATCGACGACATCCTGCCGGTGATGCGCAAGCATCCCGACCAGAGCGTTCTCGGTGTGCTGATTGCCTCCGGCATGCCGATGGAGAGCGTACGCGCAAACGTCAAGCTCGCAATCTCGGGCGGCCAGAACGAGCCGCGCAAGGCGATCGCCGGCACGGTGTGGGCGCTGCTGACTCATCCCGAGCAGCTTGATCTCATCAGGCGCGGTGAAGTGTCCTGGCTCCAGGCGTTCGAGGAATATGCCCGCTGGATCTCGCCGATCGGCATGTCGCCGCGGCGTATCGCCAGGCCGTGGAGCATCCGCGACGTCGCCTTCGATACGGACGAGCGCGTGTTCCTGATGTTCGGCTCCGCCAATCGCGACGAGACCCATTTCGAGCGCGCCGACGAGTTCGACGTGCGCCGTGATACGACCAAGAGCGTCGCGTTCGGCGCCGGCCCGCATTTCTGCGCGGGCGCCTTCGCCTCCCGCGCCATGATCGCCGACGTCGCGCTGCCGACCGTGTTCGCGCGGGCGAAGCGGCTCGAGCTTGCCGATGACGAGAAGGTGCGGATCGGTGGCTGGGCTTTCCGTGGGCTGCAGAATTTGCCGGTGAAATGGACCCGTCGGGCCGCCGTGTAAGTCATTGATCTCGCTACTGCCGGCTACTGTGCATGGGGTTGTTTTCGCAAATTTTGAGGTCGGGGGCCTCGCGTCGCCGAGACAGAGCCGCGCGGCGCTCACATTCGCGTGCGAAAAAAATCCCTCTGCATCGTCGTCGCTACTTGAAAGATTAATCATGCGCGCTGCCGCGCGCGCAGTGCTCGCATCGCTATTTTCCCGGACGTCTCGACACCTCCGACAAGCCGCACCATCATTCTCGAACGCGAATGAATGACGGCCGCATGTGGCCGGGAGTGTGGAATGCAGCGTCGTGACTTTCTGAAACTGTCAATCGGAACCGCGGCCGCCGCCGCGTTCGCCTCGCCTGCGATCGCGCAAGGCGCGGTGAAGGAAATTCGTATCGGCTACCAGAAGAACGGCGTGCTGGTCATCACGCGCCAGCAGGCCGCCCTGGAAAAACATTTCACTCCGCAAGGCATCGAGGTGAAATGGGTCGAGTTCTCCTCCGGCCCGCCTATGATGGAGGCGATGAATGTCGGCAGTGTCGACTACGGCGCGGTCGGCGATTCCCCGCCGGTGTTCGCGCAGGCCGCCGGCGCCGCGATCGTCTATGCCGCGGGCCAGCCCATCACCAACGGCCAGGGCATTCTGGTGCCCGGGGATTCGCCGATCCGCTCCATCGCTGACCTGAAGGGCAAACGTATCGGCTTCACCAAGGGGTCCAGCGCCCACAACATCGTGGTGCAGACCCTGGAGAAGGCCGGTCTCACCTATGCCGACATCAGCCCGGTCTATCTGACGCCGCCGGATGCGGGCCCCGCCTTCGCCAATGGCAGTATCGAGGCCTGGGCGATCTGGGATCCGTATTTCGCCATCGGCGAGACCAGGCAGAACGGCCGCATCCTGATCAATGCGCGCGAGGTCACCAAGACCAATTCCTTCTACGTCGCCAACCGCGATTTCGCGAAGAATCACGGCGCGATCCTGCAGCAGATCGTCGACGTCACCACCGCGACCGCCAGATGGGCCGAGCAGCACCGCGACGAGGTCGCGAAGTCGCTCGCCGCCGTGACGGGCATGCCGCTGGACATCCAGACCATCGCGGCCAACCGCTCGTCCTTCGTCGTCGGCCCCGTCACCGACGACATCGTCGCGACCCAGCAGGGCGTCGCCGATCGCTTCTACAAGCTCGGCCTGATCCCGAAGCCGATCGCGATCCGCGACATCGTCTGGCGCAATCCGGCAGCCTGATCGTGCCGACCAGCCTTCCCACGCAGAGGGGTTCGAACATGAGGCGTATCATTCAGCGTCTGATCGCGGCCGTCGTGCTGTCGATCGGCATC
Organism: Bradyrhizobium sp. MOS003; assembly: GCF_003020125.1. GTDB lineage: Bacteria > Pseudomonadota > Alphaproteobacteria > Rhizobiales > Xanthobacteraceae > Bradyrhizobium. Next base: position 1,470,771 of record NZ_PYFW01000001.1, read on the forward strand.
GTCGCCGCCGCGGTCGGCACGACCTACGGTTAGGAGCACATCCATGAGCAAGCAACCCAACGCCAATATCCTCTGGTTCCTGCCGACCCACGGCGACGGCCGTTATCTCGGCACCGGCATCGGCGGCCGCGAGGTCAATTTCAACTATCTGCGCCAGATCGCGCAGGCCGCCGATCAGCTCGGTTATTTCGGCGTGCTGCTGCCGACCGGGCGTTCCTGTGAAGATTCCTGGATCGTTGCGTCCAGCGTCGCGCCGTTCACCGAGCGGCTGCGCTACCTCGTGGCTGTCAGGCCCGGGCTGCAATCGCCGAGTGTCGCCGCGCGCATGACCGCGACGCTAGATCGCGTCAGCAATGGCCGGCTGCTCGTCAACGTCGTCACCGGCGGCGACCCCGTCGAGAACAAGGGCGACGGCATCTTCCTCGGTCATGACGAGCGCTACGAGGTCACCCGCGAGTTCCTGAATGTCTATAGCGACCTGCTCGCCGGCAAGACCGTCAATGTCGAGGGCAGGCATATCCGCATCGAGAATGGCAAGCTGCTGTTTCCCCCGGTGCAGTCGCCGCGCCCGCCGCTGTATTTCGGCGGCTCGTCCGATGCCGGCATCGATGTCGCCGTCGACACCGTCGACAAATATCTCACCTGGGGTGAGCCGCCGGCGCTGGTCGCCGAGAAGATCGCGAAGGTGAGGGAGGTCGCGGGCGCCCGCGGCCGCAAACTGTCCTTCGGCATCCGCCTCCATGTCATCGTTCGCGAGACGAACGAAGAAGCATGGCTTCATCGTTCGCGAGACGAACGAAGAAGCATGGCGCGCCGCCGACGAGCTGATCAAGCATGTCGATGACGACACCATCGCCAAGGCGCAGAAGAACTTTGCCCGCATGGACTCCGTCGGTCAGCAGCGCATGGCGCAGCTCCATGGCGGCAAGCGCGACAAGCTCGAGATCGCCCCGAACCTTTGGGCCGGCGTCGGCCTCGTGCGCGGCGGTGCCGGCACGGCGCTGGTCGGCGACGCCGAGACGGTGGCGGCCCGCATCAGGGAGTATCAGGACATCGGCATCGATACTTTCATCATGTCGGGCTATCCGCATCTGGAGGAAGCCTATCGCTTCGCCGAACTGGTGTTCCCGCTGCTCTCGCTGCAGCAGCCCTCCAACGTGACCAGGCTGCACTTCAACGGCGGTCCGTTCGGCGAGACGGTCGGCAGCGACTTCCGTCCGCAGCACCGGGTGTCGCAGTCATGAGCCTGATCGACAGCATCTCGCTTCCGCGTCGTCTCCGTCTGCCGCGGGTCGACGGCCTGATCCAGTGGATTGTGCCGCTCACCATCATCGCGATCTGGCAGGTCGCCAGCGTGACCGGCTTCGTGCCGAGCCGGGTGCTGCCGGCACCGAGCGACGTCCTGCTCGCCGGCTGGAAGCTGCTGGTCTCCGGCGAACTCGTTCGCAACATCTGGGTCTCGTTCTGGCGCGCCTCGATCGGCTTCCTGATCGGCGGCAGTATCGGCTTTGCCTTCGGCCTCGCCAACGGCCTGTCGCAGCTCTCGGCCAAGCTCACCGACACCACGCTGCAGATGGTACGCAACGTGCCGCATCTGGCGCTGATCCCGCTCGTCATCCTCTGGTTCGGCATCGACGAGAGCGCGAAGCTCTTCCTGGTGGCGCTCGGCGTGTTCTTCCCGATCTACCTCAACACGCTGCACGGCATCCGCACCGTCGATCCGCAGCTGATCGAGATGGGCCGGATCTACGGCATGACCGACGGCGAACTGTTCCACCGGGTGATCTTCCCGGGCGCGCTGCCGTCGATCTTCGTCGGCATCCGCTTCGCTCTCGGCATCATGTGGCTGACCCTGATCGTCGCCGAAACCATCGCGGCGTCATCGGGCCTCGGCTACATGGCGATGCAGGCGCGCGAGTTCATGCTGATCGACGTCGTCGTGCTCTCGATCCTGATCTACGCCCTGCTCGGCAAGCTCGCCGACAGCGCCTCCCGCGTGCTGGAGCGGGCGACGCTCTCCTGGCACCCCGCCTTCCAGAAACGTTGAACAGAAACACGGGCATCCCATGCAGACAGCGCTTCGTACCTCCCTTCCCGAAACCGAGCTCGCCAGCCGCGCCGGTTTCGCGCCTCACGCCCGTGTTGTGCGCGAGGAGCGCCAAGGAGAACGTCAAGCGCGGAGCAGCGGCCTGCCGCTCAGCATCCGCGGCCTGCGCAAATCCTTCGGCAGCAACGAGGTGCTGCGCGGCATCGATTTGCACATCCCCGCCGGCCAGTTCGTTGCCATCGTCGGCAAAAGCGGTTGCGGCAAGAGCACGCTGCTGCGCCTGATCGCAGGCCTCGACAAGATCGACGCCGGCAGCATCAGTTTCGGCCAGAATACCCAGCCCGAGGACATCCGCGTCATGTTCCAGGAACCGCGGTTGCTGCCCTGGGCGCGGGTGCTTTCCAATGTCGAGGTCGGTCTCGGCCGCGATCGTGCCTCCGGCGATGCGCATACACGCGCCGAGAAGGCGCTGACCGAGGTCGGCCTTGCCGACAAGCGCGACCAGTGGCCCTCGGTGCTGTCGGGCGGACAGAAGCAGCGCGTTGCGCTCGCCCGTGCGCTGGTCTCCCGTCCGCGCGTTCTCGCCTTCGACGAGCCCCTCGGTGCGCTGGATGCGCTGACCCGAATCTCGATGCAACGCCTGCTGGAGCGCGTCTGGCGCGACCAGGGCTTTACCGCGATTTTGGTGACCCATGACGTCGCCGAAGCCGTCGCCCTGGCCGACCGGGTGCTGGTGATCGACGAGGGCCGGATCGCCCATGACGTCACGATTAACGCCGCCCGACCCCGCGAACGCGGCTCTGCCGAATTGGCAAGCCTCGAAGGCTCAATTTTGAGCAACCTTTTGTCGGCGGAAGATCGTACTTAGATATTGGAGGACCCCGCGCCGGGGACCATGCCATGAATGTAGTGCCTCGCGATCTCATGACTGAAACCGCCATCTCATCCGCCGATTTCCGCGGCGCCATGCGCCATCTCACCGGCGGCGTCAGCGTCATTACCGCCGGGCGGGGCAAGGACATCACCGGCATGACGGTGACCTCGGTGACCTCGCTGTCGGTCGAGCCGCCGACGCTGCTGGTCAGCATCAACCGCGATGCCTCGTCCTTCCCCTTGATCCGCCGCTTCGGCGCCTTCGGCGTGAACATCCTCAATGCCGACCAGCTCGACGTCGCCGAGCGCTTTGCCGGCAAGGGCGGGCTGAAGGGTGCCGACCGTTTCAAAGGTGCCGAGTGGGTGACAGCGGTCTCGGGCGTTCCGCTGCTGGTCGGCGCGCTGTCGGCGTTCGATTGCGAGGTCGAGGAGATCGTGGAGCGGCATTCGCACGGCATCGTCATCGGCCGTGTCAGGGGCATCAACAGCTCGACCCGCACTGCGGCGCTGGCCTATTGGCACGGCCAGTATGTGGCGGTCGACCAGGACGAGGTCGCGGCCAGGCTTGCGGATGTCAGCGTTCCCGCGCGCAGCCGGCGCGGCGTTTGACCGCCGCAGGCTGTCGGCGCAGAGGCTGGTCTTTTCTTCGTCATCGCTCTAGAAGCGCCCTGAACCTTCCCGCCGGGACGGCAACGGAGCGGAACGATGAAGCGTATCGCGACCTGGGCGTTTTATGCCATCGGCGCGCTGGCGATCGCCTATCTCGCGCTCTACGCTTACGCGATGTTCTCGGGCCAGCCCGTGATCATCCCTGGCGATCCCATCCACATCTTCCGCAAGCCCGACGCGCCGAGTTATTCGTAGAAACTCGGTAGGTCTCGTAGGGTGGGCAAAGGCGCACTTGCGCCGTGCCCACGATCTTTACATGTTGACAGAGACGGTGGGCACGCTTCCGCCTTCGCTCTTCGAGCTACGGCGGACAAGTCGCTTTGCGCTCCCTACGCCCACGGCCCTACGGCACCTTCACCCCCGCAAAATCGCCAGCGCCAGCGCTTGCGCGCGGGGCACGATGCTGTCGATCTCGAGATATTCCTCCGGCGTGTGCGCGAGCCCGCCGACCGGGCCGAGGCCGCAGATGGTCGGCGTGCCGACCGCGGCGGTGAAGCCGGAATCGGCGCAGCCGCCGGAGAATTCGCCCTGCAGCGTGGTGAGGCCGGCCTCTCTGGCTGCGGCCTGATAGCTGTCGAACAGCGCCTTTGAATCCGCGCTTTGCACCACCGGCACGAACTCGCCCTTGATCGTCAGAGTCGCGCTGGTGCCCGGCACGTAGGACGTCGCGACAATTTTTTGAATCGCGTCCATCACCCGCGCACGATCCGCCGGATCGACGTAGCGCAGGTCGATCTGGCCCTCGGCGTAGGGCGCGGTGGTGTTGACGGACTGACCGCCCGAGACCAGGCCGACATTGAGGGTGATGCCCCTGTCGAGATCGGTGAGCGCGTGGATCTGCACGATCTTGTGCGCGAGTTCGCCGATCGCGCTGACGCCGGCGGCGAAATTGGCGCCGGAATGCGCGGCTTTGCCGGTGATGGCGAGATGCATGAAGATGCCGCCCTTGCGCCCGATCACGATGTTGCCGGTGGGGCGGCCCGGCTCGGAATTGAACACGGCGCGGGCCGAGCGGCCTTCGCGCTCGATCACGGGCCGGGAGGAGGGCGAGCCGATCTCCTCGTCCGAGGTGATCAGCAGCTTGATCGGATGCGGGTTGCCGCCGAATTTGTGGAAGGCGGTGGCGACGAAGATGTTCATCACGACGCCGGACTTCATGTCGGCGACGCCAGGCCCATAGGCGCGGCCGTCCTTGATCGTGAACGGGCGCCGCTCCGCTTCGCCCTTGCCGAACACGGTGTCGCGATGTCCCATCAACAGCACCGGCTTCTCGTTGCTGCCGGGCTTTGCGACGTCGGCATGGATGGCGTCGCCGAAGGTGGCGTCGCCCTCGCGCCGGCACGGAATGCCGTGCTCGGCAAAATGCCGCTCCAACCGCGCACCGACCGCATCGACGCCTTCCTTGTCATAGGAGCCGGAATCGATATTCACGACGTCGCGCAGCAGATCGATCATCGCCTGCTTCTGCGACGCCAGCCAGTCCGTGATTTGAGCTTGAGACATGTGGTTCCTCGCGTGGTCTTCATGCGGGGTTATAGGGTCTGGCGTGCGGATGACCTAGTCACCGGACGCGGTCCCGTTATGCGAGGCATGCTCCCAATGCCGTCATTGCGAGCGTAGCGAAGCAATTCAGTCTGTCACCGCGGAGGAATTCTGGATTGCTTCGCTGCGCTCGCAATGACGAAATTGGCGGCCTGTATCTAAAACAAAATGCCCGGGACCAGCCCGGGCATTCGCAGTCTCAAGCAGAGTGGGGCGCTGCCCTACGCCCCCACCATCGGCATGCGCGGATACTCGCCCGGCGTTCCCGCCGGGGTGATCGGGATACCGCCGTCGGAATATTCGTTGAGCTTGTTGCGCAGCGTGCGGATCGAGATGCCGAGGATGTTGGCGGCGTGGGTGCGGTTGCCGAGGCAGTGCTTCAGCGTTTCCAGGATCAGGTCGCGCTCGACATCGGCCACCGTGCGGCCGACCAGCGCCCGCGTCACCTGCTCGGCGGCCATCGTGGCATGCGCCACGGCCGGCACGGTCTTGGCGAGGTCGAGGCGGTCGCCGTCCGGCGTCAGGATGGCGTCGGCGCCGATCTCGTCGCCCTGTGCCATCAGCACCGCGCGATGCATGGTGTTTTCGAGCTCGCGGACGTTGCCCTGCCAGCGGTTGGTCGAAAGCACGCGGCGCGCTTCCGCCGAGATCGGCCGCATCGGGACGCCATTGGCCTCGGCGTATTTCTTCACGAAGTGCTGGGCCAGCTCGAGGATGTCGAGGGGACGCTCGCGCAGCGGAGGGATCTTCAAATTCACGACGTTGAGGCGGAACAGCAGATCCTCGCGGAACGTGCCTTCGCGCACGGCGTCCACCAGATTGCGGTTCGAGGTCGCGATGATGCGAATGTCGACGGGGACCGGCTTGGTGCCGCCGACGCGATCGATCACGCGCTCCTGGATGGCGCGGAGCAGCTTGGATTGCAGGCGAACGTCCATCTCCGAGATTTCGTCGAGCAGCAGCGTGCCGCCGGTCGCTTCCTCGAACTTGCCGATGCGGCGGGCGATCGCGCCGGTGAAGGCACCCTTCTCGTGGCCGAACAGCTCGGATTCGAGAAGATGTTCGGGGATCGCGGCGCAGTTGATCGAGATGAAGGGACGCTTGGCGCGGGCCGAGCGGGTGTGGACGTAGCGGGCCAGCACTTCCTTGCCCGTTCCGGACTCGCCGGTGACCATCACCGAGGCGTCGGAGCCCGCGATCTGCTGCGCCAGCTTGATCACCTTGGCCATCGCCTCGTCGCGATAGACCAGCTCGCGGGAATCGTTGGCGACCGCGGCCAGCACCGCGGCGATCAGCTCCGGGTCCGGTGGCAGCGGGATGTATTCCTTGGCGCCGGCGTGAATCGCGGCGACCGCAGCGCGGGCGTCGTTGGTAATGCCGCAGGCGACGATCGGGGCGTGGATGTGCTCGGCCTCGAGCCGCATCACGAGGTCGCGGATGTCGAGGGCGACGTCGACCAACAGGAGGTCGGCACCCTTGCCGCCGCGCAGCACGCGCATCGCCTGCTCGTGATCCTCGGCATGGGTCACGGTGGCGCCGTTGTCCATCGCGATCTTGGTGGCGGTGGTGAGCTGGCCCTTCAGTGTGCCAACGATGAGAAGCCGCATGTCAGTCTCCTGTCCGTCTGGTCGCGCGCGCTATCAGCTGCGTTCGGTCTTGATGATTTCGGTCATGGTCACCCCGAGCTTGTCCTCCACCAGGACGACTTCGCCGCGGGCAACCAGCTTGTTGTTGACGTAGATGTCGATGGCCTCGCCGACGCGGCGGTCGAGCTCGAGCACGGTGCCGGGTCCGAGCTTCAACAGCTCGCTGACGTCCATCTTCGAGCGGCCGAGCACCGCCGAGACCTGCACGGGAACGTCGAACACCGCCTCGAGGTCGGCGGCGGCACGCGCCGCATATTCGTCCTCGTTGTAGCCGACATCCGTGCCGTTGGGCGGCATCGGGCCGTTCAGATCGGGCAGCGGGACCTGTCCGTCGGTGTCGCTCATGGCCTAGCTCCCCCTGCGGGACGCGACATAGCGTCCAACCATTTCGTCGATCTTGGCCGCGATGGCGCCGCGCTCCAGCACGACACCGCCATCGGCCCATTCGATCCGGCAGTCGCCGGTCGCAATCTCCGGCTCGGCCAGGATCACCAGCCGTCCTTCGAAGCCGCTCTGCTTGGCGAGCCGCTCGATCTTCTCGCGTGCGCTGTCGTAAAGCGCGTCGTTGATGCGGACCACCAGATGCGGCGTCGCGACCAGATGCGAGAAGCAGTCCTTGACCAGTGCGACGATCTCGCCGAGCGGCTCGGCGGCGACCAGGTCGGCGCACAGCTTGCGCGCGACCGCCACTGCGACGTCGACCGCCTCGGTCTCCATCTTGGATTCGATGTTGCCGATGCCGGACGCGATGCCGCGGATGCCGATGTTGATCTCTTCCATGGCCAGCGCGACGCGGCGGTCGCTCTCGGCCTTGGCCTCCTGCTGGCCGGCGGCAAAGCCGTCCTGATAGGCGCGCGCCTCGGCTTCCGCGATCCTCTGGGCGATCTCCGCGGCAGTCGCGGCCTTCTCCCGCGTCGTCCGCTCGGGCGCCGCGAAGTCGGTATCGAACAGGAATTTTGCCGGAGCGGCCATCAATACACCAGTTCGTCGTCGGCGCGGTTCTTGGTCAGCATGATCTCGCCCTTGGCGGCGAGATCCTTGGCGAGATTGACCAGCAGGGCCTGCGCCTCGTCGACGTCGCGCAGGCGGACCGGTCCCATCGCGGCCATGTCGTCCTGCAACATCTTGGCGGCGCGCGAGGACATGTTGCCGAAGAAGAAGTTGCGGACGTCCTCGTTGGCGCTCTTGAGCGCGACGCCGAGCTTGTCCTTGTCGACGTTGCGCATCAACGTCTGGGCCGAGCCGGAATCCAGCTTCACGAGGTCGTCGAAGGTGAACATCAGCGCCTTGATGCGCTCGGCCGATTCGCGGTTGTCCTCTTCCAGCGAGGTGATGAAGCGGGTTTCGGTCTGGCGGTCGAAATTGTTGAAGATTTCGGCCATCACCTCGTGGGCGTCGCGGCGGCGGGTCTGCGACAGGTTGGACATGAATTCCGTGCGCAGCGTCTTCTCCACGCTCTCGATCACCTCCTTCTGCACCGCTTCCATCTTCAGCATGCGGTTGACGACGTCGAGCGCGAGCTCCTCGGGGAAGATGCCGAGCACGCGCGCGGCGTGTTCCGGCTTCAGCTTCGACAGCACCACCGCGATGGTCTGCGGATATTCGTTCTTGAGATAGTTGGCGAGCACCTCTTCCTGCACGTTGGAGAGCTTCTCCCACATGTTGCGTCCCGCGGGACCGCGGATCTCGTCCATGATGCCGTTGACGCGCTCCGGCGGCAGGTACTGCTGGAGCAGCCGCTCGGTGGCGTCGAAATTGCCCATCAGCGCGCCCGAGGCCGACATGCGCGAGACGAACTCGAGCAGCATGTCCTCGACCGTGTCGACCTCGACGGTGCCCAGCGTCGACATCTCCAGCGAGAGCTGGCGCACCTCGTCGTCGTCGAGCATCGACCAGATCTTGCCGCCATATTGCTCGCCCAGCGCCAGCATCAGGATCGCGGCGCGCTTGGGTCCTGCCACCGCCTCGGTTTGCCCCGCGCGACTGCCGGCACGCTGGCCGAGCGTGGAGATCACGCTGGTGATGTCGTTGGAGTTGGCGTTTTGCAGATTTCCGGCCATGTCAGATCACTTCTTGATTCACTGGGTAAGTTTCTTGGCTAGGATTATTTGGTTGGCTCGGTCAGCCACTGGCGGATGATGGCGACGGTTTCGTTGGGGTTGCGCTCGGCGAGTTCGCCGACGCGATGAACGGATTGGGCGTGGACCTGGCCCTGGACGGTGGCGACGTCGATCGCGCTGGCGGCGCCGCTCGGCAGCAATGCCTGGCCGGCTGGCGCGGTCTCTTCGGAGGCGGCCGGGCCGGAGAGCACGCCGGAGATGGCAGCGGCGACTTCGTCGGAGGCCAGGATGCGCTTGACCAGCGGGCGGATCACCAGGAACAGCACGATCAGGCCGAGCAGCATCATCACGCCGAGTTCGACGAAGTACATGACGTCGTCCTTGGTGAACTGGAGCATGCCGAGGAAGCCGGAGGGCTCGCTGATCGGGGCTGTGGACGGCGCATCCGCAAAGCGCAGGTTGACGACCTCGACTTGGTCGCCGCGCTTCTGGTCGAAGCCGATCGCCGAGCGCACCAGGGTGGCGATGCGGTCGAGCTGCTCCTTGGTGCGGTCGGTGTAGACGAGCTCTCCCTTGTCGTTCTTGGCGTAGATGCCGTCGACCAGCACCGCGACCGAGATGCGGTTGACCCTGCCGGCCTCGGTCACCTCGGTCTTGGTGGTGCGGGAGATCTCGTAATTGTTGGTCTCTTCGGACTTCTTGCTCTGGTCCTTGGCCGTGGCGCCGCTGTTCTGCTGGTTGCCGGGCAGCTCGTTGTTGACGGTGACCTGGCCGTTGTTGTCGGCGGTCATGCTCTGCTCTTCGCGGGTCTGGCTCGAGCGCAGCACGCGGCCTTCGGGGTCGAACTTGTCCGAGGTCTGGGTGATCTTATTGAAGTCGAAATCGGCGGAGAGCTGGACGCGGGCGCGGCCCGAGCCGACCACGGAGGAGACGATGTCCTCGACCTGCTTGCGGATCCGCTTCTCGAAGGAGATGCGGCGCTCGTCGCCGACCGCCTGCTCCGGGTCGGTGGCGGCGCCGTCGGCGAGCAGCTGGCCGGCCTCGTCGACGATCGAGACCCGCTGCGGCTTCAGGCCGTTGACGGCGGAGGCGACGAGGTGGCGGATGGCGCGGATCTGCTGGGCTTCCAGCGCGCCGCGGACCCGGACCACGATCGAGGCCGACGGCTCCGGCGCCTCGCGGGCGAACAGCGGGCGCTCGGGCAGCACCAGATGGACGCGGGCGGCCTGGATGCGGTCGATGGCGCGGATGGTGCGGGCGAGCTCGCCTTCCAGCGCGCGGAGGTGATTGATGTTCTGGACGAAGGAGGTGGTGCCGAGGGCGTCCGACTTGTCGAACACCTCGTAGCCGACGCCGCCGCCCTTGGGCAGGCCGCCCTCGGCGAGCTTCATCCGCAGGCGCGTGACCTTGTCCTTGGGCACCATGATGATGCTGCCCTCGTTGCGGATCTCGAACTGGATGCCCTGGCGCTCCAGGTCCTTGATAATGCCGGAGGAGTCCTCGACGCTGAGGTCGGTGAACAGCGTCGTCATCTGCGGCGTGGTGACGCGCATGATGACGAACGCGAAAAAGCCGATGAGCGCGGCGGTGACCGCGATCATCGCCCCGAACCGGGCGGCGCCGATACTCTTCAGAAAGTCCGCAAGACCTTGCAAGCAACCGCCCCAACAGATTCGGCCGCTTTCACCGGGAAAGGCCGACTGGGCAATTATTGCCTAGGTGATGGTTTCGATATGGTTAACGAAGGTTAAGAGGTCGGACAAAAGTAGCGCAAATGGCGGATATGAAAAAAATCGGCCTCGCGGGGCGGGGCCGATTTTCGTCAAAAGCCGCAGATTTCCGGATCGCCTACTGGCGATATTGCTGGATGCGGGTGGTGCGAAGACCCGCCAGACCATGCTGGTCGATGGAAAACTGCCAGGAAAGGAATTCGTCGACCGTCAGGGTATAACGGCTGCAGGCCTCCTCAAGCGAGAGAAGTCCACCACGGACGGCGGCGACGACTTCGGCCTTGCGGCGGATGACCCAGCGTTTGGTGCCGGGTGCAGGCAGGTCCGCGATCGTCAACGGACTGCCGTCCGGCCCGATGACGTATTTTACCCTCGGGCGATGGGGTTCTGTCATGGCGTACTCACAAACTCTCAACCACTGAACTCACTTCACAACCCTACGCATCGCGGCTTAAAAATCCGCTAAGCCTAAGGCTTCAATACAATTCTCGTTGAAACTTGCGGGAACGCGACCGGCCCGAGGCGCTGAAAACGCAATTTAAGCGGGTCGGGCGGGGTCTTCGTAAATACTTTACTAACGAACGGGGCCTGCGCGGTGGTGCTGCAAGGCCTTTTTAGTTGTCCCGGCGAAGGCCGGGACCGATACCGCGTGATCTATCGATGTGACGCGGGTAGCAGAACCGAGAATGTCTTAGCCAAATTGCCTTTGGTGGTTATGGATCCCGGCCTTCGCCGGGATGACATCTTAGGTGTGGCTCTTGCGCGGGCCTCAATTGCTGCTGGTGGCGATGATGCTCTTCACCTGGCTCAGCGTGTAGCTGGCGCCGTCGATGGTGAGCAGGGGCGGCGACTGGGTCAGGTCGACCGACGACACCACGCCCTGCACCTGGGCTGCGATGCCGACATTGTTGTTGGCGACGTCCTTGCCGGTAGCCGTGATGGTGTACTTGCCGTCGGGCCATTGCGTGCCGTCATTGCCCATGCCGCCCCAGGTGAAGGGGACGTCGGTCCCCGCGCCGGCGGTGTATTTGCCGGTGAACACGGTCTGGCCGGTGGAATTGGCGACGGTGATGTCGACGGTGGAGTCGGTCGGCACGTTGAGGTGCCAGGTCGCGGACGAGTTCGTCATGGTCGCGGTGGTGCCGTCGACCAGAGCGGTCTTGCCGACGAAGCCCAGCGCCTGGGTCGCCTGCGTGGTCTGCTGCAGGGTGACGAGCTGGGACAGCGCGTCGTTGGTTTTGAGCTGCTGCTCGACGCCGGCGAACTGCACCAGCTGCTGGGTGAACTGGTTGGTGTCGAGCGGATCCAGCGGGTTCTGATTCTGCAGCTGCGTGGTCAGCAGCGTCAGGAAGGTCTGGAAGTTGCCGGCGAGCGTCGATCCCGTGGTCGAGCCCAGCGAGTTCGACGAGGAGGATTTCGGGAGGTCGGTGGTCCCGGAGACGACGGTAGGAGCGGTAGCGCCAGTCGTGGTGGTCATGTCGAATACTCCCTCACACTCTGATGTCGACGCCGCTGCTCGGCCCGTACATGCGGCCATAGCCGCGCCCGACGGGTGCGGCAGCAGCGGTGTCGTCCTCGCTGATGATCAGCCGGCGGGCATTGCCGCCATTGTCGTTGTTCTGGCCGGAGTTCTGGCCCGATGAATTCTGGTCGCGCAGGCTGAAGGACAGCCCGTTGCTGCCGGACTTGAGGCCGGCATCGTCGAGCGCGCGCTGCAAGTGCGGCGCGTCCTGGCGCAGTAGCTGCAGCGTCTCCGGCTTCTCCACCGTGAGATGCGAGGTGACGTTGCCGTTGCGGTCGACATTGATGCGGACGTCGATGCGGCCGAGTTCGGCCGGGTCGAGGCTGATGTCGAAGCGGGACTTGCCGGAGCGGAACGCGGCGGCGATCTCGATTGGGATACCGTTGACCGGCACCGCCGTCGCACTGGCCCCGGTCGCGGTCAGCGTCGCGCTCGAAGCGGACGCAGTCGAGGTCGTATTGGTGAGCGGCGCCTGCACGGCGGAGGCGGCCTGCGCGCTGGTGTCGGTCGGGGAGACCGCGCCTTGCGCGCCTGCATGAGGAAGCGTCGTCGGTGCGCCCTGGGTCGCATCGGCAGTGCGGTCCGAAGCCTTGGCCTCGGTCGCCGCGCCATCCGCCTGCGGCTTCGCGGCTTGCGGATGCGCGGCGGCGTTGGCGGTCGCAGTGCCCGGCGCCTGTGTCGGGGCCGCGTTCGCCTGGCCGGCGTCCTGGCCGATATCGGAAACGTCGGACTGTCCTTGCGCGGTGGCGACGGCGGCCTGGAACGAGGTCTTCGGCGTGCCCTGGTTGACGGGGATCAGGCCGCCGTTCGGCTTGGCGTCGGTCGCGGCTGCGTCGGTCGCCCCGGTTGCGGCATCGGCCAGCGTCGCGGAGGTGTCGGCATCGACCTTGGCACCGGCGGTCTTGGCGTTCTTGTCGGCCGGCGTGGCGGTGTCGGTCTTGGTGCCCGCGATCTGCGCCGCGGTCGAGGCGCTGGCGGCGATGCCGGCGGCGGCGATCGTCAGCGGCGAGGTGGTGGCGGCCTGTTCTGCAGCCGCGTTGGGATCGGCAGGGACGACCGGCGCGGCAATCACGATGGCATTCGGATCCGGCACAGCGGCCTGCGCCGCGTCGGCCGGCGCGGATGCTGCGGCATCGACTGCGGCGGTTAGCGTGTCGGTGCCTTCGGTCTTGTCGTCCTTGGTTTTCCCGGAGCTATCAGCCGATTTGGCGTCTGATGCCTCGGCCTTGTCCTTATCCTTGGCCTTGCCGGCGTCCTTGGCCGGATCGGTGGTCGTGTCGTCGGTCCTGTCGTTCGTCTTGTCGTCCCTGGCGGCCGCGGATGTGTCGTCGCTCGCCCTGCTCTGCGAGGATTGATCGGTGGGCGAGGGGTCGCGCGGGCCCTTGTCGGCGGAGGACGAATCGCTCCGCCGCGGCGCGCTATCCTGGGCCTGCGTGGCCGCATTGCTGTTGATCGCCTGGGTGTTGCTGTCGACCAGCGAGCCGAAGGCGTCGTTCGCGGACGGCTCCCTGGTGCTCTGCGACCGCGCAGGCTTTTGCTGCGCGCTCGGAACTGGCACGCTGGCCACGACATCTGACGTACGACTGACCACAGGCGACCCCTTGGAAACAACTTCGGCATCCAAGGGAGCAAGGAGCGGGCCAGTGCTGCGACATGTAAATTTATATAGCGAAATCAATATGTTAAATATCGAGCCAGCCGCCGCGGGAGCTGCCGCGACCCCGTCATTTCTGCCTCCCGGCAAGAATTGCCCTAAGCTGGCGGCGTGCGTGATTGCTTCACCGGAATGCCGCCTATATTAAAGAGGTTACTCTCAGCCGCTTTCGACCGGGCAGTCGTGCCTTGCGGGAACCAAAGTTCCCGGGGATCGACCACGTCCCGCGAGAAGCATGAAATCGCGGATCGCCGCACGCCGCCGTCATAACCCTCAAAGGCCCATGCTCAACAGTCTGGATCTCGAAGGCCGTCCTGAGGACACCAGGGTCGTCGTCGCCATGTCGGGCGGCGTCGATTCCTCGACCACGGCTGCGCTTCTGAAGGCGGAAGGCTACGACGTCGTCGGCATCACGCTGCAGCTCTACGACCATGGCGCGGCGACCCATCGCAAGGGCGCCTGCTGCGCCGGCCAGGACATCCACGACGCCCGCGACGTCGCCGCCAAGCTCGGCATTCCCCATTACGTGCTCGACTACGAAGATCGCTTCCGCGAATCCGTCATCGACAATTTCGCCGACAGCTACGCGCTCGGCGAGACGCCGGTGCCGTGCATCGAGTGCAACCGCAGCGTCAAGTTCCGCGACCTCCTCAAGACCGCGCGCGAGCTCGGCGCGCAGGCGCTCGCCACCGGCCATTATGTCGCCTCGCGCCGCCGCGACGACGGTTCGCGCGCGCTGGTCTGCGCCGCCGACGCCGACCGCGACCAGAGCTATTTCCTGTTCGCGACCACGCAGTCACAGCTCGACTTCCTCCGCTTCCCGCTCGGCGACATGACCAAGCCCGAGACGCGCGAGCTGGCGCGCCGCTTCGGTCTGAGCGTCGCCGACAAGCACGACAGCCAGGACATCTGCTTCGTGCCGACGGGGCGCTACACCGACATCATCACGCGCCTGCGTCCGAACGCGATGGACCCCGGTGACATCGTCGATCTCGACGGGCGCGTGCTCGGCCGCCACAACGGCATTGCCAATTTCACCGTCGGCCAGCGCCGCGGCCTCGGCATCGCGGCTCACGCGCCGCTGTTCGTGGTGCGCCTCGATGCCGCCAACCGCCGCGTCGTGGTCGGCCCGCGCGATGCCCTGAAGATGCACCGCATCGCGCTTCGTGACGTCAACTGGATCGGCGGCGGCGAGATCGACCGCGCCATCGGCGCCGGCCTCGAACTGTTCGTGCGCGTGCGCTCGACCCGCGCGCCGCAGCCCGCGTGGCTGCGCGGCAGCGACGGCCATTACGAGGTCGAGCTCGTCGGTGGCGAGGAGGGCGTCTCGCCGGGACAAGCCTGCGTGTTTTACGATGCGCCTTCGGGACAGGCCCGCGTGCTCGGCGGTGGTTTCATCCAGAGCGCCGCGGCCAAGGTCGCGAGCAACGTAGCGAGGCCGCTGGTGGAAGCGGTGCGCGGCTAAGAACATAAGCTGGGGCGAGGGGGCATGGCAGCAGATATCTCGCGGGCCGGGGTCGAGAAGGCCTATGGCCGCTGGGCGCCGGTCTATGATCTCGTGTTCGGCAAGGTGTTCGACGCCGGGCGGCAGTCGACCATCGCGGAGGCCGACCGCATCGGCGGGCGCATCCTCGACGTCGGCGTCGGCACCGGCCTTTCGCTCTCCGACTATTCGCGCACCACGAAGATCTGCGGCGTCGACATCTCCGAGCCGATGCTGCGCAAGGCGCAGGCGCGCGTGCGTGCGCTGCGGCTCTCCAATGTCGAAGTGCTCTCGGTGATGGACGCGAAGAACCTCGCCTTCCCCGAAAACTTCTTCGACGCGGTGGTGGCGCAATATGTCATCACCGCCGTGCCCGATCCCGAAGGCACGCTCGACGAGTTCGTGCGCGTGCTCAAGCCCGGCGGCGAGCTGATTCTTGTCAACCACATCGGCGCCGAGAGCGGCCCGCGCAAATTGTTCGAGCTCGCCTTCGCCCCCATCGCCCGCCGCCTCGGCTGGCGCCCGGAATTCCCGTGGGCCCGCCTCGTTAACTGGGCCGCCAAACACGGCGGCATCACGCTCGCCGAGCGCCGCCCCATGCCGCCGATGGGGCACTTTTCGCTGATCCGCTACCACAAATCGTGATCGTGTTGCGGGAACACGCGCCGTGATCGGCGCGTTTCCCTCCCATGCGCACCACATCGAACATCATTCTGGCCATCCTCCTGATTGCCGCCTCAGGCAGCGCGATCGCGCAGGCTCCGCCCGCCCCCGCGACGCCGCCGCAAGCGACCGCGCCGCCGTCTCCGCAACGCGCGGCCGGCTGCGCGTCCTCAGACCGGATGACCGCCGCCCCGGACGGCACCGCCACCACCGGCCAGTCCCGGGAACCGCTCGGCGACAAGCTCGCCAAGACCGACGGCGTGCTCTGCCCGCCCTCCGACGTCGACCCCGACATGCACGCCCCGGCCCCCGACACCGGCGGCAACACCCCCGTCATCCCGCCTCCTGGCAGTCCCGGCGGCGATCAGACGGTCCGGCCGAAGTAATAGATTTTCGCGGGTTGCGGTCCTTCGCCTCTCTCTCGGGGAAGGTGAAATCTGTGCAAAGCGCGGATTTCGGGTGAAGGGGCTCCTCCGCAAGTCTGGTGCTCGAAAACGGGAAAATCCGGCGCCAAAATCGGCCGCTTTTCCACCCACACCGCCTTGTCCCGCCGAAGCTTGAGCGAAGGCGGATTGACTTCCCGGCTTCCCCTTCATTATATGCCGCGCGTTCGCGAGATCGGCCGTAGCAGCCGTTCGCGATCCCTGTGGCGGGGTAGCTCAGCTGGTTAGAGCACGGGAATCATAATCCTGGGGTCGGGGGTTCGAGTCCCTCTCCCGCTACCAATTCCAGCGTAACCCGTTGATTTCCCAGCCTTGGCCGATCGATGTTTCAACACGAGGGATATCTCATTGATACATCCTCGACGGTCGTGGATCAATTCTCGCCGTGAACAATCAACATCGCCGCGGAGAGCCGACGTGCCGACTGCGATTTGAAAGTGTGGTGGGTTAACGGGGGTTCGAATCCCTCCCTCTCCGCCAGTTAATTCGCCCCATCCGCCACTTTCTGGACCTGCGAAAAGCTCGAAAAACAACGCTTCCGGCCTGCCCGAGTGTGCAAGTGTCGAAGCGTGTATCCCGCATTGTAGTCAGCAAAGTAGTCCACCAGAACGGCGCGTCCGAGCTTCCGACGCGCCGGCCCAGAGGGCCGGGGCGTGCCCCGACCTACCTGGTGTGCCGGCTTTCCACGTATTTCTTCCAGATTCGGCCCCCCTCTAGCCTTGCAGCAGGACTGCCGTCATGCGCTCCTATTCGGGTGCGACTTGGGGTGCTTCCGCATCGTGAGGCGCAACGGCGGGCGTCTTGGCTGACCCAGCGATCCATACCCACGCCATTTTGATGAACACGGCTCGCTGCGGTGCAAAATATCGCACACTTGAGCCCGAAAAGTTGTTCGAGTACCAGCTCGTCATCGGAGCTGCGTTTAGGGCCTCGTTGGCTCACCGTTTAGCGGCTGTCGGATTTTCGCTGCGCGAAGCTGGACGCAATCAGTTCGAGATTGCCGGCATTCCACAAAGCACGATTGAGACGTTTTCCAAGCGATCGCGCCAAATAGAGGAGCTTGTCGGACGTGACGCGACTGGCGCGCAAAAGGAAATGGCAGCGCTCGCAACGCGCGGGTCAAAAGATGAAGTCCCGGTGGGTGAGATCCTCGAAGCTCGCTGGAAAGAGGAGCTCGCACAAACTGGTGCTGATCCATGGAAGGCGGCACGGGACTACGTGCCCGCTCGGGAGATCTCGGCGGCCGTCGAACGCGACCTTGACCCACCGGAAATTGAGGGCGCAGGTCCGGTTGCGATTGCCGCGTCAAAGCTCTTCCGGCATCAGAGTGTGATAAGCCGTAAGGAGTTGGTGCATGGTGCCCTTATCGAGGCAGGTATCCGCGCGCGCGGTATAGACCAAGTGTGGGAAGAGCTGCGATCGTACGAGGAATGTGGGATTCTTCGTAAGCTAACGGACGAAAAGAGAGCAGAGTACTGGACCACGCCAGCCATCGCTGTCGCCGAAGCAAGCCTGCTACGATCCGCGGACCGCCTTGATGAGCAGGACTGGTTTCGACGCGACTCAGTTGAAGCAGCGCTCGCCGACGCGCCCTATTTGGCTCAAGAACAAGCCGATGCCGTCAGGTTTGCAGCCAATCGCGATGGGGTAGTCATATGCGAGGCGCCTGCCGGCACCGGCAAAACCGTGATGACGCAAGCACTGGTCGAAGCCGGCCGGCGCTCTGGTCTCAAAATTCTGGGCTTAGCGCCCACCTGGGTAGCCGCCGACGAACTTTCAAAATCTTGCGGTATTGAGGCATGCGCAGTCGCCAAATGGCGATACGACCATGAGCGCGAAATCGGATCCAAGATCGACGCCCATACACTGATTGTTGTCGACGAGACCGGCTTGGCCGGCGTGCGGGATCTCGAAAAGATATTAAGCATAGCGCATCAATCACACGCTAAGGTTGTATGCCTCGGTGATCGCCGTCAGCTCCAGGCCGTGCCTGGAGGCAGCGCGCTAAAAGCGATTGCCGATGTGATTGCGCGGGGTGCGGTTCTATCGCAGGTGCGTCGACAAACGGTGGAGTGGCAGCGCGCGGCCTCGATGGTGATGGCGAGAGGCGATTCCTTTGCTGGCCTGCGCGCCTACGCGGAACATCGAAATCTCGAACTCGTGTCTGGCGAGGCTATGGCGCAAGCTCGCGTCATCGAGATCTGGAGCAAATATCGCCGCGAGCATGGTGATGATGTTCTAATCGTCACACGCCGGAATTCTGATGCCGCAGCTCTCAATGGAGCGGCGCGTGCCACCCTGCGTACGGAAGGGCGCCTAGTAGGCGAGGATTTATCTCTTCCAGCGATTGGCCGTGACAAGAAAATTGGGACGATTGAGCTTGCTCAAGGTGATCGCATCCGCTTCAGTGAAAACCTGCCCGAATTCCGCATTCGCAACGGCACTCGTGGTACAATCGAGCGCATGACGCGAAATGACGCTGATGTGCAAGTCGCCGTTCGGCTTGACGGCGGTCGCGTGATTAGAACTGAGTGGGGATCTCTAGCTCGCGCGCGTGCTGAAGGTCCACCCCGGCCACCACGTATTTCGCTGGCGTATGCGGGTACGGCATATTCGGTGCAGGGCCGAACGTCGGCTGCCGCCGTGCTGTACGTGGCGAAGCCGACGGATGCACGGGAAGTTTATGTCGGGCTTACGCGACACAAGGTCGACGCTTACGTTGTCGCCGAGCGAAATCGACTTCAGGCTGCTGTAGCGAAGCACCAACTCGACCCTCGGAAGGCTCCAGGGGAGGCTGCAATTTTTGAGCGGCTTTTCCACGAAGCGAAATCTTACGCAGAAAAAGTGAACGTTGTGGATTTCGTCGACGATCGAATTGAATACGTCCGGACGGGCCAGCTTCGAATGCGACGCGAAACAGGATCACCGGACGTCGGTCGAGTTGCACGGGCTGCACGGCGGATGTTGGAGGCCTCGCGCGAAATGTTAGCTGACACCTCCCTCGCTGTCCCCGTTTGGCGGCTGATCGGCAGCGCATGCCAAATCAGACAAGATATTGCGCAACGCGTGCGCCAGACCATTCAAGCGATTAACAGCCGCATAAATCTTAGAGACAAAGAGCGCAGGCCGGCTCGCGAATGGGACCGGGGACTTTGATGAGGACCTCGAGCAATGAAGATGGCCCGCCTGTTCTTATCTTTTTGCGACGTACGACCGGAGGCGCTCGCGGGGGGCGTTCGCATTCCCTGCCTCTACACCAGGTGACATTGACGGTGAGGTCGCCGCCTAGTTAAGCGTGATTGCGCCGGCAGAACGGAAGTTGCTTTGCAACCAGTGGAATTTCATAGGGTGCTGAGATCGTCCGGCACGTCGCCCGAATTTCCTGATCAGCTTGGCGTCGCTGAAGTCGCCGCTTGATGGATCGCCGGTCCGGGAGAATGCCACGGCGCCGGCGTGCCCAGACTTGCGGGAGAGCGCCTCGGCCCGCATGACCGCGGCATTGGCGCTCAGGCACTCAGCGGCCTCGCCGGCGGCCGCCCCTCGTCGGAGAAAACGAACGGCAGAGCGACGTAGTAGGTCACTTCAGACATCTGCTTCATCCTTGCGTTCGCGCCCCCCTGGGAGCCGCCCGCAGGCGTAGCCGGTCGACACCTTCCTCCCGAACTCGACCAGCTGGGTCTCGAGAAAGTCGTTGGCCACGATCAGAGCCTTGACGGTTTCCCGGGCGTCGCCGCCGCATGCAGCAATGGCCTGGTCGGCGGCGGCGTCGAGGTCGGTTGGGGCCGCCCCGGCCTGCTCGAAGGTCGCGCTCATAGGCGTATGTTCCCTTTTCGTTCTGGTAGAGTCAAGTGAGCCTCCCCAAATTTCGGCGCTGGCCCGTTTCCGACCGCAGTGGCCTGATTTGAAAAGGGAACTCAGATCGTTGAGGTGAACCAATCCTTACCGACTACGTGGGATTGGATTGAGAGGATGAACAAGGAAGCTCCACCCCCTGAGAAGAAACCCGCCGACGAGCAGCGCACCGACGAGGCGCGGCAAGCCGTGCAAGAGCACATGGACGACCAGAAGGCGATCATCAAGAAGCTCCGTAAGGAGCACTAGGCTGTGTGGACTCTTGGGATTCTCAAATCAGACGGAACGTGATTCAAGGCTTTCTTTTAGGAGGCAGCCTTGGGTGTCATGGATCGGCTCGTCCTGAGCGACACGCAATGGGACCGTATCTCCGGCTTGATCATCGGTCGGATGGCGGTCGCGCATGTCGGAACCGGTCGCGCCCGTTCGTCTAGTCCGAGCCGATCGAACCGGAGTTCTGCGTACATGGCCCCGCGCCAACTGGAAAGGCTTCCTGCGTCTGTCCCTGGTCACCTGCCCGGTGGCGCTCTATCCGGCCACCTCGGAGAGCGAGAAGATCAGCTTCAACCAGCTCAACCGCCAGACCGGCCACCGCATCAAGTATCTCAAGGTCGACGCCGACACCGGCGGCGAGGTGCCGAACGAGGACATCGTCAAGGGTTAGCCAAGGCTGAGATCACTAAATCAAGACGAAGTTCGGTGTTGGCGAGATAAACCGAGGCCCTGCAGATCCTCCTGCTTAGCCGTTTCCTCATCGTCCGCTCTCAGAATTGAGCGATCCACAGTCAAGTCGAGTTGCTTGAGATATCGGTTGACCGCGGCGATCCGCGCGCTGTCCCTCATCGAATCGGCCAACCCGACGAGCGCTGACCTCAGGCGGCGCACAACTTGCACCGAGTCGGCACCGTAGTGGCGAACCTCATCGAATGCCAAAACGAGATAGTCCTCCCATCTTGGCATCGGGAAAATGAGACGTAAATTGCCATCCACATCTGAGACATAGCCGGCGTCCAAATCGCGCCCTCCCAGCCGACGCAACAAATCCTCGATCTGGTCGATAGCTTGGACCGCCGTAGTAGGATCGTTGATCGCCGGCGACAGCGCCTTGATGGCGATGTCAACCAGCAGCCGAATTGGATATTTTGGATCCTGCTCCGACGTCCGCTCAAACCCGAAGTGGACCGCTCGCACCAGGTCGGTTTCAAGCAACACAGCTTTAGTCCCATGAACCTGCAACAGCAGTGTATTTTCGACAAGAGTGTCGCCGACCCCGCAGGCCATCACTATGACGGCTCCTGCCTGCTGTGCCTGGCGAACCAAGTCGTCGATATCAAAACTTTTAATCACGCGTGGCGCGGCGAAATATCTCAACGTTTGGACAACCGGACCCAATTCGGAAATGATGCGCATCCGTTGCCGGTACTTTGATTCAATTTCCGCCTTCTCGTCGACACGCTGAAACGTCTGGCCTATGACCTCGCGGCCCTTGTCGCCGATGACGTGAAGCACGTAAGTGACCTGAAGGTCTATCAAACCCTTCATCATGGCGGCAAAGAGCAGTGTGCTAAGCAAAAGCAATCCAGCCACTGCAACTCCGGAGATCATCGGGACGATCCCAGACCCATTGCGATCGACATAGAGAAGAACGGAAAGAGAATACGTGGAAGTAGCGATGAATACCCCCAGCGAATGAAACAGCCTCGGGTCGCGAGCCAAAAGGAGAACGAGCCTTGGTGAGTATGCAATGGCGCTGAACTGCACCATGACCAAGCCGAGGGTAAACACGATGCCAGTGAGTGCGATCATGCCCGAAGCGACCGCCCCAAGGAATGCCTGAGCTGAGGCGACGGAAATGCCGGAATTGTAGGGCAAGTATGCCTGCTCGAGTCGCGGCAGCGTAATTCCACCGAGGAAGCTTGCAGCAGCGTATATCATCGGAATCAGCCAGAGAGACATCTGGACTTCCCCCTTGGGTTTTCCTGAGTGAGCAGCGTGGCCACATCGCTTCTGACCAGGAACGTAATTGAGGCCCCGTCGCCGCCAAGAAAAAGAAACGAATTTTTGTCAGGAGCTTGATTCAAATCAAGCGGGATCAATCTCATGCAAATGACCGCAAGTCGAGTTGCTGCCCACAAGTGGCCCGATCAGAGTGGGCACGTTTTCCAGAAAGCCGGCGATGCGCGCATAATGACCGGTGCGAGGCTCTGAAAACATGAGTTCGGCCGCTGACCACCACCGTCCGCCCGCATCCGCCCGAACTGATCCGCAGGAAGCTAAGGCGGACCGCTACGACTGAAGCTTTGATCCATCTCAAGAGTCGAACTCTCGGTAGGCCAAGGATGTCACTCGAAAAAGCCGAATCAGCTCCATTGACAAGACAAGTCGGGGCGATTGGCCAACCCAGGGAGAAGCAAGATGGTTAGGACGATTTCCGTTGCTGTCTTCGCCTTGTCGATTGTAACACCGGCGCTGGGAATGGCTCCCGCACCGATGGTCTATCAACCGGACGCCATGGTCACACAGATCGCTGCCGCCTGCGGCGCGGGTAGGACACGCATTAACGGGGTCTGCGTCGCGAGAACGACGGTACGCCAGACCCGTCGAGCCGTCCGCAGGTGTGCGACCGGGATGACCTGTTAGATGTTCAAAGGACTGGAATTAAGGGTTTGGTGCTGATCGGCGCTGATCGAGTTATCAACGGCGGCACGTCACGGAACGGCCCTTGCGATGCTGAGGGATAGGTCACGGCTGCGGCGTCTGAACGCGCTGCCTTGCACCTGTCAGAATTTCGGGTTGGGCCCCTCATATCTGCCGAAGGACGACATCGCCGCCGACGACCAGGTGATCGTGCGGCGGCGGTCGGCGTGGACGGTGCGCAGACCTTCGCTGTTGTCTGGCAGCATCGTGCGCGATCTTGATTCAGATCAACCTGCTATGAGACGGCCGCACCACAACACAGCAGGGGATCGACGGGCTGGGCCAATTCGCTGGCAGGTGCGCGATGACGCCGACTTGGTACGTCACCTTCGAAGTCCGTAAACGCGGCACGTTACCGAAGCAGCGGAGTCCGCGGGAAACAAGGACTTTCGCGACGGAAGCAGAGGCCAAGGTGTTCGTTCGTACAAAGCTCGACGAAGGCCTCGCTGTATTTGCAGGCACGATCAATCCGAGTGTCCCTAGGCAGCTTATTCCGTCGGCTCGCATCCAAGCCTGGCTTGACGGCGAACTATCAGACACTGAACGACATACCGGTCCCGACACTGAATAAGCACGTCTCCGTGCACATACGCGGCTCTTGAGTGTTGCCATTATGTTACGGGCTTAGGGTCTCGTCCAACGTAACTTGTGGATGTTCGCCGTGCTTATGCACGCCGGCCTGCATTCGCATTTCTAAACAAAAAGAGCGAAGGGACGTGACGATGAAAAGGCTTTCGATGGCTGCGATCAGCTTCGCGGCGCTCAACATGGCGGCTCCGGCCATGGCCGCCGATATGGCTGTCAAGGCAGCACCGCCTCCGGCCCCGGTGGTGGCGATCTACAACTGGAGCGGATTCTACATTGGCGCCAATGGAGGGTGGGGGCAGAGCCATGGTTGCGTGGATTTCCTGACGCCGGCAGGGACAGTTGCAGGTGGTTGCGCTGATCGCTCCGGAGGCCTTGCTGGCGGACAGCTCGGCTACCGCTGGCAAACCAATCAGTTTGTCCTCGGATTGGAGGCGCAGGGCGACTGGGCCGAGATCAAGAACACCCGCGTCAGCTTGATCGATCCTTCGATCTCAACCACAGGCAAGATCGATGGCATTGGGCTGTTCACGGCTCAGCTCGGTTGGGCATGGAACGCCTCGCTGTTCTACGTGAAGGGTGGCGCTGCGGTAACGCGCAATCGCTTTGACATATTCAACAATGCCACCGGTGTTGGGCTCGCGTCGGCAGGTCACACGCGCTGGGGCGGCGCCTTAGGCGTCGGCTGGGAATATGGATTCACTCCCAACTGGTCGTTCGGTCTCGAGTACGACCATCTCTGGATGGGGCGTGACAACACGTCCTTCGCAGGCGTGGTCACGCCCGGGGGAATCACCCTTCTCGGCAACGGGGTCAGCCAGGATGTGGACATGGTCACACTTCGGCTAAACTATCGTTTCGGTGGCTATGGTGCGCCGGTCACCGCTCGCTACTGAACTGTGCCTGCGTCCATAACGGAGGCCCCGCGACAGGGGCCGCCGCCTTAACGCGATGGCGAAGGGCTTCCCCGTCGCGGCACGCGCAGTTGTCTGCGATGGCAGGGAGGGTCTGTGCGGCGAACGAATAGGCGCCACGACGTCGGCGTTCGGATCGTGTGCAGACGCGGATCACCAGGATCTGACGCCAAGCCAAGTGAACTGCCCTTGTCGCGCCGCTAGAAGCATCCGCGGCTTGACGTGTCGTCTTGGCCGGACCGCCGTTTGATATCTTGGGTTGTCGCTTGCGGTCGATGGATTTCAGGCGGTCGTGTATCCGGACGTGGCAGCATTGCGAGCGCATTTGCAACTGTCGAGTTATCCACCCGGCTAACAGGCAGTTCGATGACGTCAGACGACGTCGCGACATCGGGGATATTGACCGCGGGTGCGGCGGCAACGATTGTCGGCGACCGAGTATCGAAGCCAATTTGCTCCGGCCATTTGTGATCGGAGTGAATGCGTATCGTTGCTCGATCGGTCGGCGCCTGTTGGGGGATTGGCGCCCTCGGAACATAATAGTCCGCCCGAAAGAGCAGTAAAAGCAACGCCGCTCCGACCTTCGAGAGATATGCGAACAGCGGCAGCATGCATGAGACAACGTCGTAGAACTGGACCCGGGGTATTGTTTCGGGGGTTCGGGTGCGACCGGCATGCAAGATGGCCACGAGCTGCTTGATGCTTGATGTAGATCAAGGGCGTTCGATCGCTCGCGAACGCGCTCTAACTGCAGCCGGTAATGCGCGCAACTGCCTTCATGTACTTGAGATGAAGTGCGGCGCCATCTCCGTCTGACGGCGAGTTGCGAGCGGTCAGGCGATCTGAATTCAAACAAGTCTCAAGATCGAACCTGATATGCGAGCACCATCCCAGGGCGCTCTTCTCTGCCTCTTCCTTGGAGGGGCCGAACCCCACAAAGGTCTGAACGTGCCCCGCCTCGCCGTCGGCCGTCGATACGAGAGTGATTTCCGAGATGTAGAAGGACGAACACTGGCCGGCCTTGGGCTCGGCGCGAGCTCCATTTGTCCCAAGGACGAGAATGATCGTCATTAGCACGACGCGTTTCATTCTCTCCTCCTCAGTCGCGCCTCTTGGCGACGCCCGGATCAACTCGGCCACGCCAGAGATGCGAACGATTTACCACCTCGCGCATCAACGCTGGCAGGACCATCAATTCCGCAAACCTCGGCCCCGGCATGTCCGGGGCCGTTGGCCGGTTGCTTGACGAGACCGAGTGTCTGATTGGCCCGTAATGTGCAACTGCCATTAACTCTTACTGACAGTAGTACATCTGGCCGTCGTCGAGTTTGATCATGCCTCCCGGGTGGCATTTGAGGTTGTTGCGTGTCGAATAGTCGTCCCATCCGGCGTAACCGTAATAAGGACTATGTCCATAGTAGGCTCTGTGAGGGTAGAGCGGTTGCCCAAAGTAAGGATCAGTCTGGGCCGCGTAAGCGTTGCCCCAATTGTTGTTGCCCGCTCCCCAGTTTGAGGAAGCGGCGACAGCGGTAGCCGTGCCAACCGCGGCGGCACCTGCGACACCTGCGCCATACCCGTATCCGTACATAGCTCGCCGATTATGGCGACGCGCAACACCCGCAACGCTCACGGGCGTCAGGGGACGACCGACTCGCGCCTGAGCGCTCTCGATTGAGATCGAAACCCCGCCTTGGTCAGACCAGCCGGGGGAGAACATTGCCGCACACGCGAAGGCGGAAGCAGCAAGGGCAGCCTTACTTACGTACGTCATCGAACTTCTCCTCTGTATAGCGAAGTGACGCGATACGCTCGTGTCGCATGCTTGTAGCTCCACTGATCCAGATCAAAGCTTGCAAAAAAGAATCCGACATTGGCGGGATGTTGTGTCCGTCGTCTGATCGTGAACCGCTTTGTACCTTCGATGAAGATTCACGCGACCAACTCCGTCCGACCTAGTGGCTGCGCTCATCCAATTCCAGCGTCACAGAGAGTCGCTGGCTAGTGCTGCCCGATATGGCTTGCTGGCCAATGATCGATCATCTTAGTCAACGTCCTTGAATGCGTCGTCAATCGACAAAACTACAAGGTGAAGCGCTGCACATCTCCAGCCTCGGTGTCCCGAAGCACAGGCGGCCTCGCCATGCGTAACGGCGTGGGCCGCTGCTGGGCGAGACCCCATGGATCGGCTGGCGAAGACGCATGACGAAGTGAGGATTGATCCTGCTCCCGCGCTCCCGGCGAGCTGACGGCTCGCGTGCGCCTATCGATCCCGTCGGACATGCTGCGGTCGATCCTGCAAGTGTTGGCCGCCGGACGTTTTCAGCCTCGCGCCCAATCTCGACGAGGACGATGAGGTCGCGGAGCCCGCCGCCCTCCTGACGCTTCCGCTCCTCTGCTCTCGCCTCCGATACGGCTCGAAACGCGAGGCGCTCAGCATCTGCAGTCGGGGCTCGACGTCGCGTAAATAGATCTCCGTCCTGACAAAGCGATCTCGTCGTCGAGGGCGCTCAGAGACGCCGTGTGCCAGGACTTAGGTCGGCCGTCGCTGCCGTCGTTCCAGCGGTAACCGCGCCGCTTCAAGGAATCCTTGAGCTCGAACGGCGACTGCTCGGCCCATACTCGCACCGTTGGCTTGCGGGCGTTCTCCAGCAGGGCGGCGAGCGCCGGCGCTCCGGTCGTCGGCAGCGTGAAGTCCAAGATCTCCTGCAGCGCATGGCAGTCGTCGACGGAGCGGTACGCCTGGTGGAAGTAGCCGACGCCGTTCAGCAAGTAGCCCAGCTTCCGCCGGCCGACCAAAATTCTCGTTTGTAGCGCGGCACGATCTCAAACTGGCCAAGTGGACTTGCGGAGGGTGACAGCTTCAGTTGACTTAAATCAAGAGCCACGCGCAGCGAGAAGCAACTCTCAGAAGTCGACGATCGAGGGCATTAGCGATGGACTCGAGCTTGCAACTTCGACAGTTCAGGATACGGGCCTGTTGGTTTTGCAGAAGCGCGCTCTATCTGTTGTTGATCGTTGTGCAGCCGATCGCATGTTTCGCTCTGGATATACAACGGCTGAAGACCTGCTCAGGGACGGTTTTGCGGTTGCGAGGCGATATCAAAGAGGGGGACTTCGCACGGCTGAAGTCGCATTTCAGAAAAGATGCGATCATTGGTTTTGATCTAAGTTCCGAAGGAGGCGATTTCGAAGAGGGTCTTCGGATCGCGAGCCTCACACGCCGCAAATGACTCGTTGTCTATGTTGTCGGCGAATGTAGTTCTGCTTGCGCAGATGTGTTTTTTGCCGCCGCAAAACGTTTTCTCGGGGAAGATTCGAAGATCGGCGTTCATTCCATTTCCAACGATCGAGATATCGAAGATACAGGATCGAAGCTTCTCACAATGAAACACGCGAGGTTCTGGGCAGAGCACGGTATCCCCAACTCCGCTATCGGCAAGATGGTTACCACTCGTCCCGGGTCCATTGCTTATCTGGACCGCACGGATCTGTCCGGTCTTCAGGCGTCAGCTGAAAATCCTTTTGCATACGAAACGGAAAGTATTACGTGCGGCAGGCCAGGCGCACAAACAAAGCTGCGCAACTCAACTGAGTCCCGGGAGCGTGAGGGGCAAACTATAAAATAGACGAAGTTTCGCCTTGACAGCCGGTCTTACCCATCGGGATTGTCAATGACTAGCTGGCAGACCTGGTAAACGTCGAGGAGGATTGCATGAACCGTCGGCACGCGTTGAAAGTCCTGACTGGGCTCGTGGTGTGCCCGCTGTGCTTGTCCACCGGCGTTGCCGCTGAAGGAGCACATTGGAGCTACGAAGGCACCAATGGCCCTGAGCATTGGGGCGATGTAGACGCCGCGAGCAATGTCTGCTCCATCGGGGGTCAGCAATCGCCAATCGACATAATAGCATCCATTAAAGCGCAATTGCCCCCGCTTCGAATCGCCTGGGCCAAGGCCGCAGACACGATCGTCAATAACGGTCACACAATCCAATTAAATGTTGCCAACGGCAGCACGCTCAGGTTCGGCGGCCCTTACGGCTTGTTGCAGTTTCACTTCCATCGTCCAAGCGAGCACCTCATCCGCGGTCAGCGGTTCCCAATGGAGGCCCATTTTGTCCATGCTCATGCGTCTGGCGCGCTCGCGGTCGTTGGTGCACTGATGGTGGCTGGAAAGCGCAACCCGGTCTTCAGCAAGATTGTCGCTACAATGCCAAGGCATGAAGGAGAAGCCGTCAAGGCCGACCCTGCTATCAACCCGAACGGGCTCTTGCCCAAACGACTCGCCTACTATCGATATGCTGGCTCCCTGACGACACCACCCTGTTTGGAAACCGTCGACTGGCTACTGCTCACCGAGCCCATAGAGGTCGCCGACGCGGACATTGCCGGTTTCGCAGAACTCTATGCGATGAACGCCCGACCGGCGCAGAGGGTGAACCGTCGCGCTGTACTACGTTCTGGCTGAGCAGGCCATTTTCCGCGCGCGACCAGCGGAAGAATGGTTATCACAGCGCTGCTCGCCGCCGGAGAGAAAGTTTGTGCCGTGCGACGCCAGGCAGACTCTCTCTCACATGGCCCTGCCAGCGCTGATCCTCGGCACAGCTCTTTCGGCAATCACAATGCGGCGCCCGACCTGGACCATGGTGCCGACCCGTGCACGCGAGATACTCAAGTTCCGGCAATCTCAAGAACGCCGATCCAGCGGCTAGGGACGAGCGGTCCCCCCGCACTTGTTCGTAATCCAACGTGGTTGCCCGCTGTTGAGCAGTTTGGCGAGGGGTTGTTTTTTTGCTCGACCGCACAGCTCTTCAAGAATGGCTGGCTCGCCCTGAGGTGCAGAGAAGAATGGCCGCTTTGGACGCTCGCGCTGATCGTTAGTTACAACAGCGACGTGAGCGGGTAGAGAACATTCCACGGAAGGCAGTCATTCTTCCTGGTTATAGGTCAACGCTCGACCGCCAGCTGCGCCGGCGGAGCACGTTCGGTGCGGATCCAGGCGACCGTCAGCTCCCAGGCCACCGACAGAATGATCGGTCCGATGAACAGGCCGATGATGCCATGGACGAGGGTTCCGCCGATCACCCCGATCAGGATGACGAGTGCGGGCGTGGTCAGGCCACGTCCCATGATGAGCGGTTTCAGGATGTTATCGAGCACCGACACGACCACGAGAAATACCGTCAGCAGAAGCGCGATCGAAAAATCCTTGTCGGTCCAGATCCAGACGATGACCGGCAAAATGACGATCGCTCCGCCGATCTGCACGATCGAGAGCAACAGCACCACGAACGCCAGCAATCCCGCGCTAGGGATGCCGGCCAGCTTGAACCCAAGACCGGCCAGCAACGATTGGACGATCGCGACGCCGATCACCCCCTGGGAAACCGCGCGGATGGTGGTGCCGGCGAGGTCGAGAAAGTGCTCGCTCTGTTCAGGGACGATCCGTGACAGAAAGTCGCGGCTCGCGGCGACGAGCAGCGGGCCGTACGGAAACAGAACACCGGCCACGACAACGGACAGCAGGAACTTGACCGTTCCCACACCGGCATTGCCGGCAAACCCAAGCAACGTCGTCGCGAAGGGCTTGAGATACGGCACCACTTCGCGCAGCAGCGAACGAAGATTGGTCGAGGCCTGATCCCAGAGATCGAAAAGCTGAGGCCCAACGAGGGGCCATTTCTTGAGCGACTGAGGCGGCGAAGGAACCAGCACTTCACCCGCTGTCATTTGCCCGGCAAGCTCCCTGATCCCATCGACTGCGCCCATGCCGAGCCAGGTCGCGGGTCCAATCACGATGGCGAGACTGATCAGGGTGAGGATCCCCGCCGCAAGCTTTGGCCGGCCACCGAGGAGCTTGGTGAGGCGCTGAAACAGCGGATTGAGTGCGACGGCGAGCACGACACCCCAGGCCAGGATCGGCACGAATGGACGGATCAGGAGCAGGGTCCAGACGATCAGGACCGCGAGCAACCCTAGCCGGATCACAAGCTGGATGATCTCGTCTCCGGAGATGATCTGGCGAAGTGTTCTCACGGACGCGCCTTCAGGCATGGCCACGCATGTTGCAGACAAGCCTAGTCCCCGCTCTCGCGCGGCGATCTTGATCCAAATCAAGCGAGTGGCGGGGTAAGCAGCTGCTATGGCTGCGGTCCCGACAGGTTCATCTCACGCTCGGCCCGGAATACGTTGCCATAGAGACTTGCGATCCACTGGCGGCCACGCGACGTCACGTTGAGATAGCGTATCGCCGCCTGAATCTGGGGAGCAACATTGCTCCAATAGAACTGCGGATACTTGTAGACGATGTCCGCAGGCGTCGCATAGCCGAGCGTCTTGTTGAGCCCGATCTCCTCGAATTCGTAGAACAGCGCATTCGACTTTCTCAGATAGTTGGGATCGCCGAGCTGGCCGATCAGATCGGCGGCCCGCAGCAACAAGCCCTCCTCCTCGATCAGGCTATCATTGGAAGACATCGTATAGGGGAACCGAGTATATTCGATCGCCCGGGCAACCCGGTCCGCATCCAGCTGCTCGACAGAATCGAGCCGCTTCAGCACGAACAGCTTGGACCGATCGACATGGTATGGCGCGAGGGCCGCATCGGACGATCCTCGCGGTAGACGAACGGTACCGCCGTTCACGTTCGCAATGAACTGCTCGTCCTCATCGCCTTGAACGACCCCGCGCACATATCCGATGTCATGAGCAAGGCACGCCAGAATGAAGTTCGCATAGTCGTTTGCCGTGGTGGGCCGCAGCAGCGCGCGTCCGGTCAGGATATCATGCCCGGCTAGGGTCACGAGCAAAGTATGCTCGATGTTGTGATACAGGGCATCGCTATTGCCGATGCACTCCATGGTGAGCTTGGCTGCGAACGGAAGCAGTTCGGTCAGACCGGCATGCGAGGCCCCGAACCGGTCCTTGGTTTCTGTAGTCAGAAACGCGCCCAGACCTTGCGACACCAGTTCGGGAACTGTGATCATCAGGCTGCTCCGCTCCGGAAGTGTGGACAATATGCAGACCAAGGCCATGACTCCCCGCGAGCGCGTCCGCATGAGTCAAGGTGCGCTGGCCGAACAATACGCTTAGATGCCGCTTTCGCGCGGCGCCCTTGACACAGATCAAGCGACCGCCGCCAGCCAGCGCCCCATGAGCCAGATGGGGCAATTGCACTTCCAGTCTACCGAGACACGAGCCCACATTTCGGACATCGCCAAATACAGCGCACGAGAGCACTTGCGCGACGGTGTGGATGATAACCGCATTGCCGGCAGGACGCTCCCGTGGCCGCTGCTCCGTCGGCAGCTACGCTTAGCAGCTCCATAGTAACCGCGCCACGATACGCGCGCTAATGCACTCGCCTACGAACCCCCGCAACGCTGCCAGGCGTGAGCGTGCGACCGACACGAGCGTCAGCTTTGTCGAAGGAGATAACGATAGTCCCGGCTGGTGACCAATGAAACGGCACGGGCGCCAAGCACACAATCGCTGCACCGAGGGTCGCCCCGAGCACCGTTGAATTTTTCATGTATTTGCTCTTAATCAGTCGGGGCGTGCTTAGGGACGCGCGGCTACTTTTCTCCTCGGCAGCACCGTCATACCGCCCTTCGCGCCGCGCTCTGCGCCCCGTCCGGCGCTCCTGACGCTGTTCTGTGCGTCCTGTACGTCGTTCCTGACGTCGCTCCGCCCGACTGCGGTGTCTCAGCGGAAGGTGCTGCAAGCGTGGTCGGTGCGGTTGAGGTCTGGGCGCCAGCATCTGACACAAACAGAATTGCAGCGAGGCCATGAACCCGAAGACGGCTGCGTATTCACAAAGAGCAAGGGCCTCGACGGCTGACCATCGCTTCCGAACGTTCCCCCATATCCCAAACTCCGGTCTCCCGCCCTCTTGCAGGTCGCCCAAATTCTGGAGAGTGGGGGGTGATCTAAGTCAAACCCGACACAGGCAGGCCGCTATCAGCGTTTTCTCACGCCCAGCCCGCGGGCTCCCAAGGCTTGCTGTTGTCCTGTCAACGGACATCGTCAGCGCGACGAGGCATGTCCGAAACGGCCCACCGGACCGGCCCTCGAACGGGCAAAGAAACAGAACATCTCCAGTCAACACTTGATCGAGCCGAGACTGCGACATCGCCGTAATAGAAATATCTCCCGCTGTTACCATTCTGTCACGGATTTCGACGCTGCTTGTGCCCTAGTCTTGAATGCCGCCGTAACTTGAGGCCCCCGCGGTTCGCGGAGCGCTTTGCCGTAGCCGCCACTGTTTGCAAATGCCGCCCAGAGGTTTTGCAATGAGATCAAACAAACCGGGAAGCCGCGTCATCAACTATGCGGCAGCGGTTGCTCTCGTGCTTTGCGCAGATGTTTCGCATGCCGACCAGGGCGGTAGCTCATTCTGGTTTCCCGGTCAGTTTGCGAGCCTCGTGGCCGTACAGCAGACACCGGGCTGGGCGCTCAGTGTCATCGATTACCATTCCGGCGTCGCCGCCGCGGGGGGCGCTGCTGCGGCCAAAGAGATCCTGGCCAGCAAAATCCCCGCGAACGTCAACGTTAATCTAAATCTGAGTCTGAGCGGGCGGGCCGATCTGTTCTCCCTAGCGCCATCGTATACTTTCGCGACGGCGGTGCTTGGCGGCCAGTTGGTCGTGGGCATCTCCGGCCAATATGGAAGAGCCGCCACCAGTATCGCCGGGACCCTGACAGCGATTGCCGGACCGATTGTGGTGATGCGCACCGGAATGCTCGAAGGCTCGCTTACCTCCTACGGCGACCTCGCGCCATTCGCGCAACTGCTATGGAGTCATGGCGTCGACAATTACATGGCTTACGTTACGGGCAATGTTCCCGTCGGCGACTATGATCCGACGC
The DNA here is from genome assembly GCF_003020125.1 of Bradyrhizobium sp. MOS003. Lineage (GTDB taxonomy): Bacteria > Pseudomonadota > Alphaproteobacteria > Rhizobiales > Xanthobacteraceae > Bradyrhizobium. The sequence goes on from NZ_PYFW01000001.1 coordinate 1,504,016, forward strand.
GGATTCCCAATATCGGGCTCGGGCACGGCGCGATCGACGTCGGAGGCGCCTATACCTATTTCGACCCGGCGCTGGGAAACGAAATCTCGGGCGTCGCCGGCCTTACCTACAATTTCAGGAATCCCGACACCCTTTACCGGAGCGGCATCGATTTCCACTTCGACTGGGGCGCATCGCACTATCTCACCAAGCAGCTTTTCGTCGGCATTGTCGGATATGCCTACCAGCAAATCACCGACGATTCCGGCCAGAACCCGATCCTCGGTGGCTTCAGGTCGCGCGTCTTCGGTGTCGGTTCGCAAATCGGGTACAGCTTCCCGGTCGCAGACATGCAGGGCTCCCTTAGCCTGAGGGGATATGGCGAATTCGGTGCAGCCAACCGTCCGTCAGGATGGAACTCCTGGCTGACGTTCACCATTTCCCCGTCCGCGTCTGCCGCCATAGCGCCCACAAAGCATCTGGTTGTGAAATAGCCTTATGCCAACCGGACGTCGGCTACGATCGGTCGATGCCTTAAATGTGTCACCAACACGGGTTTCGACTGTGTGCAATCAGGCTCGGTCTACTCTCTATTTCAGAAATCACGGGCAACGCTCGGAGGGTTGCGAAGGGCCAAAAACCGGAAGTCGGGTTGCGTCGGAAGGGGGGCGCGCCACAGATTACTGAACAAGAGAAAGCCTTATCCGAAACGATGCACCGCCGTGATCACGATGTTCTGCCCATATCAGCCCACGGTGCGCCTCGATAATTGTGCGCGCGATGGACAGCCCCATGCCCATGCCTTCTGGCTTGCTGGTGAAAAACGCCTCGAAGACCTCTTGTAGTTTGTCTTCGGGAATGCCCGGCCCGCGATCTGACACAGAGAGCTCGGCAAAATTCTCGACGCGCGAAGTCTGTATGCTGATGATACGGTCTTTCGTAGGAATATCCTTCATCGCGTCGATTGCATTAACGACCAGGTTAATAATAACTTGCTGGAGTTGGATTTGATCGCAGACGATTGGGAGCGCGATCGGCGCAAGGGAACAGTTCAATTCGACTTTCCGTCCTGCGACTACGGCCGAAAGAAGATCGACTGTTTCTCGCACCACTTCGTTGAGGTCGAAGTTTTTCGGATCGAAAGGCACCTTTTTCAAAAGGCTCCGCATTCGCCGAATGACCTCGCTGGCGCGAAGATCATCATGCAAAATATCCTGCACGATATCCTTGAGCACAGCGACATCGGGCGTCCGGGATTTCAGGATCGCGTCCGCGGTTTCGGCGTTGGTCCGAATAGCGCCGAGCGGCTGGTTCATTTCATGCGCAATTGAGGCGGTCAGTTCGCCAGCCATGGCAAAGCGATTGACGTGGGTAAGCTCTTTCGCACGCTGCGCCGATTGTACTTCGGCAAGTCGACGCCGACGACGTTCAGCTACCAAGGTAGAGATAAGCCCAGACTGCGCCAGAATAACGGCCGTGACGAGCGCTATCTGCCACCAATACCGCTCCCACAACGATGGCTCACGGAAGTAAACGGTGCTGCCAGGTGGCAGACTGCTCTCGGCAATTCCCCACCGCTGCATTTGTAGCCAGTCGAACATGGGCGCTGCCACTTCAACGAATGACGGTTTGATGTCACCCGGCTTTTCGCCGTCAAGGATGCGCAGCGCAACCTCTGCGGCCATCTTGGTTTGTCCTGCGACGACCTGCATCGGACCGCCGACGATGCCCTCTCCGAAAAACGTCTCGTCGTGAAAAAAGATCGGTGCATTGGCCACGCGATAAAGCCGTGAGAACGCGCTGTTGCCCTCATGCGCCACTCCCGCTGCATCAACATTCAATCCGATCCAAAAAATTGCGCTGTGTGGCGGAAGGTCAGCTGCGTCCTTGAGCATATCTTCGAAGGAAAGCTTATCGTACCAGCGAAATTGCACGCGGTCGCTGAACCGTGCGGTGGACTTGGCGACTTCGTTCCGCCACCACGTTTCGCTCTGCGAAGCACCGACAACGATGGCAATAGTTGTCGTGAGGGGTAGTACGCGCAGGATGTTTTCAAAGAATACGGCATCGTTGTTGGACGCCGCCACGACCGTGTCGTATTCGGTCAAATTGCTGAAGTCTACGCGGCGTCGTTCTACCAGAGTGTAGACCATAGGCGTTGTTGCAAAAGGTCTTTACGGTGCGCCTGCACGAAATTAGCGGCAGGAGCGCCGATGGCCATGATCAAGTCGGGTGGCTGGTCAATGTTAAGGGTGCGAAGATACTCGACAAATGGAGCATCCGATTTGTCGCTGTTTCGTCGGGCGTTCAATAGCGAATGGTCTTGAAACTCCACAGACGTTCGTCGGCTTAACTCGGCGCGAAGGGCTTCCGAATAATCGGTCCAGGGCCTGAACCGAAGACCGAATGAATGCAGCATCATTATCCGCTTGGGAACTAAATCGGCCGCCTGGCTTTGACTCAGCGTCGCCAGCAATAATGCGACGCCCAGGGCTGCGGCGAAAGCCCGCGCGCACGACGATCGCCATGGTAAGGCACCCAACCGGACACGCATCCTCGTCCGCAGCTCTGATCCAAGTAGGAGCATCGTACCCGCTCGACTAGACAATTAACAGGGGCCGATCTGGACGGTCCTTCTCCGCTCAGGGTGTGCGCCGTGACAAGGCGGCGCTTTCCAGTGGGCGAAAATCGCTCTCAATCACCAACTACAGGTCGACCTTCGCAGATTGGAATATGAGCCTCAGCGCCAACCCGCGGGCCTAGGGGCACACAATCCTTTCGGATCCAGCTGAAGGCGGCGCTCGCGCATCGAAAATTGAGCAATAGGCGGCAATCGCTGCCCATTACTCACTCGGTGGCTACTGGCAGACGTACATGATGCCGTCGCCGCCCTTGCCAATGAGCTGGGGACGCAACCGTTGCGGGCCTGTACTTGTCCTTCTCATGGGTGCGTTCTCCAAAAATGAACTTCAATAGGATGACTCGAACTCCGCGCGACGGCAGCGGCTTGCTCTAGATCAAAGGAATCGGAAAAAACGAGATGCGCCGAACCCTTCGCATTTCACCAGATAGGGCAAAGCCTGTTCTAGAGCATAGCGCTCTCGCTGCAGGAAGCCGCGACGGATCTCCCTGCCAGAAGTTCGATGTACGCAATCATAACTTTACGCCCCGTGTCTCGGTCGGCCTATTGCCCTCGTGGTCATTGTCTCAAAGGACATGTCATCGGGACTGGCCAAGCCGCGCGATGTTGCGCCAGGCAAGGTTGCCAAAAATTCCTTTCGTTGATCTGGGTCAAACGAAGCCGGGCATAAGCGCCGTGAAGATCAGCAGTTGCACTGTGCATGCCCGCGCGCAGGAAACAGATCGTTTCGCAAGCCTCAGCAAGCGCAAGTGCTTCACAAGGGACGCGCCGCGGCAAAATACGACGGCGGGTTCGAGTTAGGCAGCCACGTCCATGCCGGTTGTATTGCTTCACCCATTTTATCGCCGTCCATTGCTCGCGAGGCGAAAGTCTTCGGCGGCTATGGCGCCGACGATGCCGGTCTTGCAATATCTGCTCTATGTCGGCGGCGCGTTGCTTACGCTGCTCTTTATTGTGGATGCCTGTGTTCCGGATCGATCGGCTGGACACGCCCGTTCGGGTCTGTCGCCCGCCATCCGCATCTATTCCGATCAGAAGGTGCCAGAGCGGGTCGTTCTCGACACCAGCCAGATCACGATCTTCCCAAAGGAGATCGCGAAGGGCGAGTTCGGGACTCCGCTCAGCGCTGAATCTACTCAAACCCAGGCACTTGACGCATTTGCTCAGTTTGAATCGCCTGATGCAGGCCGAATTCTGTCACGTCAATTAGTAAAGTCTGACGCGAAACGACAGCGTCAAAGCAAAATTGCAAGGAGGTACATCGAAAGACGCATCCGGCTCGTGGCGCGGCCACCGCAATATGGCTGGTTCGGCTCCCAAATGTGGTGAGCATGTCCCACCACCGTTTGCGTCGTCTGTTCGGCCAGGCAACGACGTCGATCGCTAAATCCAATCAACGTGAGGAATCGCCTAGTGAAACGTCCTCAGGACCGGGAGTTGCTGACATGAGTGAAACGTCAAAGTTTGAACGACTGGCACGCCGCGAGCTTCTCTCGTTGCTGGGATGGGCCGCTGCTCTTGGAATGGCGACATATGGCGGCCTGTTGCTATTCGCAACTGAAGCATCGGCGCAAACAGTCGGCATGGAACGGCGCCAAGAGAGGCGAGGAGCACGTCACGAGCGGCGCCATGAGCGGCGTGCGGGACGTACCGAACGGCGCGAAGAACGGCGTGAAGGACGGACCGAACGACGCGAAGAGCGGCGCAACTAGGCCTCCGACATGGTCTCTCTGGACATTGTTGGCCGGCACACGTCAGCTTGATCGCAATCTGGAAGCTGACATGCCGCAGACCTGGTACGTCACCTTCGAGGTTCACAAGCGCGGGACCTTGCCGAAACGGCGAAGCCCCCGAGAGACGCGCACGTTCGAGAGCGAGGCGGACGCGAGGACTTTCGCGCGAGAGAAATTCAATGAGGGATTGATCGTCTTCGCGGGCACGCTCAATCCCCTCTTGCCGCGACGACTAATTCCCTCGAGCGACATTCCGTCCTGGATCGAGCAAGGCCAGGGCGACGAGATTCCGGGCCACGAGACAAAGCGCGACCTTTAAAAATCGCCAATGCAATCGCGGCCGCTCTTTGTCGATGACGCAGGCTAATCGGCGCCTGACAGTCCGATCGACCGGCACCCTCGTCCATGGCATCACCGGCCTCTTCGTTCTGTCGGTGGTTGGGAGCTGGCGGTCGGCTGGATCCGCACAGAACGTGTCCCGCCGGTGCACCTTGTCAGCGTTGACCTAAATCAACATTGGGGCGTGCGCAGGCCTTTGAATTGAGTCGATACGACGATGAGATCGAACCATGTCGATTGAAATGCCTGCCTGCCGGTGGGGCATGTCGCCGGTACCTATGGCCATGCGGCGTAACGTCAACGCGCTATTCGATTTCGGCGACAAGCACATCCAGGCCGGGGACATGCAGGACGCGCTCAAGAACCAGTCGAACTTCTTCCAGGCCCAGATGCAGTTGCTCGCCGATCAGACGACGCATTAGCGAGTCCGTGATGAAGGCGGCTCAGAGACAAGACTTGAATCTCAAGACTTGAACCGGTGCGTGGCGATGACCGTTCAATTTCTACTTGGTACCCTAGTCAGCGTGATCAACATCATGATTCATGCGCTCGTGACTGTTGCAGCGATCGACATTGCCCGCACCGCCGGCTTGAAGCATACCTCACGGCCTCGATCACACCTGATGGCCGTCATGGTCACGATCGCTGTCATTTTGATGGCCGCACACACAGTCGAGGTATTGGTCTGGGCGCTGGCTTACGCCATCGTCGGCGCGGCCCCGGAGGGAAGCGAATTGCTGTACTTCACCTTTGTGAATTACACCACGCTCGGCTATGGTGACATCACGCCCGTAGAGAGATGGCGGCTGACGGGACCGATGACCGCCATGAACGGCATTCTGATGTTCGGCTGGTCGACCGCCGTCCTGTTCGAAGTGTTGCGCAAGACGGTCGAACACCTCGCCGCGATCGCGGCGCCCGGCTTTAGTTCTGGAGATCGAGGCTAGTGAGTTGCTGCTTGTCGAGCAGCACGATCTGGCGCTGATTGTTGCCGATGAAGCTGAGGACGCCGAGTTCATGCAGCCGCGACAGTACGCGGGACACGGTCTCCAGGGTCAATCCAAGATAATCTGCGATGTCGCGCCGCGACATCGGCAGCGCCATGATGCCGGCCGCGGTCAGCCGCTTATCCATCTCGAGGAGGAAAGCCGCGACACGCTCCAGCGACGTCTTGCGCCCGAGCAGCAGCATGTGGTCTTCCGCATGCTGAAGATTGCTGTTGGTCATGGTGAGCAGGTTGCGAGCCACCATCGCATCGCCTTCGGCGACTAGCTCGAGGCTTTGCCGCCTGACCAGTCGCACTGTGGTGTCGACGATTGCCTCTGCAGTGAATCTATGTTCGCTGCCGTTTTCTAGCCCAAAGATGTCACCCATCAGGTGAAACGCGCCGATCTGCCGACGGCCGTCGGGCAGCAGCTTGTAGCTTCGCACAGCGCCCAGCTTGACTTGGTAGACGTAGTCCGCCGGTTCTTTCTCGCCGTAGATCTCGGTGCGCCTTCTGTACGTAAATTCGTTTAAACTGATGATCGGATTTAAATCGCTGGTCATCCCGAATTCGCGAAGCGAATTGAGGCGCGGGGACGCATCGGCGGCGTTGCGTATGTACATGGCCAACTCCCGAACTGATGATGACGTGATAGCTCGCCAGGAGAGTTTTCATCATTCGGGAAAGAGGCCGCTGATATCCTCAGGTCCCGCAAAGGTTGTTTACGACGAGGTAGCATTAGCAGCCATTGTCTCTAGGTTCATTGTACCAAGGGACAGGGAGGTGGCGCGGAATGAAATGTCAGTCACGAGGGCTGTCCGAGTAAACTGAGTATGGCGCGAACGGCATATTGCGGCATATGATGCTGCAATATGTGATTTCTGATTTTCGGTGCGGCAGCCAGCGCCCGAGCATTTTGGCAACTATGCGATCGCGTGTCCTAACTGCGGTTTTATGAGCGGCCCAAGAGGGGACATTGCCCGGCCTCGTTTACGTCGTGGACGACGACGAATCGTTTCGAAGGGCTATCGAGCGCCGGCTCAAGCTGGTTGGCTATGAGGTCGTGGCGTACGCATCCGCGCAGGATTTGCTGGATGATTTGCCGGACGCAGAAGAGCCAGGATGCATCCTGCTGGACGTACAGATCCCCGGTCTGAGTGGACCCGAACTGCAAGCCCGCCTCGTTGAACTCGGTTCGGTGCTGCCGATCGTGTTCCTCACCGGTCATGCCGATACCGCGACGACAGTCCGCGCGATCAAGGCCGGGGCGGAAGACTTTCTGACCAAGCCGGTTTCGTCGGAACAATTGATCGATGCGATCCAACGGGCATTGGCTCGCTGGGAGGCCTCACGTGGCCAACAGAGCAAGCTCGAATCGCTACGTGTCCTTCTGACATCGTTGACGCCGCGCGAACGGCAGGTGTTCGACCTGATTGTGCGCGGAAAGATTAACAAGCAGATTGCCTACGAGCTTGGGACAACGGAACGAACGGTGAAGGCGCATCGCCATCAAGTCATGGAGAAGATGAAGGTACCTTCGTTTGCCGAGCTGGTTTCGATTGCCGAGCGGTTGGGTCTACGAGACTCCAAAAAGACGTAAGTACCAGTCGGTAAATACTTCCCTGGTCGCGCGACCTGTACGAAGGGACAATATGAAAGTTTATTGACAGAATCCGATGGAGGCTGCCTACATGGCGGTGTCTGCCAGCCGAGTTTGCAGACGGACTATTTAACGGCCGCACTGCTCGCGATGCCGCTTTGAATTTTCAGGGAACGAGAAAGCCAGCCTGTTGCCCGCACGCAAGTCCATTTTCGTTGTGGAGGACGATTCGTCCATGCGCCGAAGCATAGAGCGCTTGCTTCGAGAACATGGCTTTAATGCGATATGCTTCGATTCCGCAAGCGCGCTGCTACGATATGGCCATCTCCACGAGGGCTGCTGCATTGTGTTGGATATCAACCTGAATGGCGAATCCGGTATCGTCCTACACCGCATGCTGAGGACGGAGGGCATTGCCGTGCCGGTCATCTACATCACCGGCAATGACAGCCAAGCAACCCGGTCGGCAGCGATCGAGTCGGGATGTGTCGCCTACCTGACGAAGCCGTTTGCTGCGAATGCATTCATTGAATCGGTCGAACGAGTCTGCGTCGGCAGCGGCTAGGCTGATCGCACTTGCTACTCTAGCGTGTTTGCCAGCGTACCCTTGTGGACTGAAGCAAATTGCGTCAGCGGCAATGACGTCGTCACGATCAGAACATTGGAAGCGACCGCCCTAGCATCAGTATCTTTCCGGATACCAAGCAGCATCGCGCGAACCACTTCGCGGCGTCGCGGAATTCCACCAGCAGAAAGAAGCCGCGATCGACGGGCTTGAGCGAGACGCCGTGGTTCATGATCGCGAGCGGCAAGGACCGTTGCCGACGGGGCGTACCACTTAGCCGAACATCGGCAGCGGAACCGGCCTCGCCCAGACCTGCTTCTGAATACGGACGTCGTTTTCGGCGCGCGCCGGAGAGAGCAGAGAGGCCAGGAGGAGCAACGCCGCGGCCGTCGACTTGGGAGTTGGTGCATGTCGGAGATTCGTACCCTCCTCCTCAGCCGGCGAACGTACTGGCTACGATAATCGGACCGAGCACGGTCAGGACGACGTTACCGACCGCGTAGGGCACGGCGACTCCGAGTACCGGCGTCTGGCTCTCGGCGACCTCGCAGGCGCCGGTCACGGCGGCGTCGACCGTCATCGCGCCGGCCAGTGCGCCGCAAATAATGACCGGATTCATGTGCAGCATGCGATGGGCAAAAAGGGTCGTCAACATAAGCGGCACTAGGGTGACGACGAGACCCATGCCGACCAGCAGCATGCCATGCGACTGGATCGCGACCCAGGCCGCATGGCCGTTGCCGAGGCCGATCGCCGCGATGAAGCCGCCGAGTCCGAGATCGCTCAGCGTCTGCTGCGCCGCGGGCGGCATTGCGCCCATCGTGGGACGCCGTGAGCGCAGCCAGCCGCAGAATAGCCCTGCAATCAGGGCGCCGCCACCGCCGCCCAGCGTCAACGGCACCGACCCGATTTTGACGCTGGCGAGACCAGCGAGCAGGCCCACAGCAATGCCGGCGGCCAGGAATGCAACGTCGGTGCGATCTTCGGAGCGCAAGATTTGTCCGATCACCTTTGCGGCACGCTCGATGTTGCGAGTGCTGCCGACCAGCGTCATGACGTCGCCAACATAGACACGGGTGTCCGCGCTCAATGGGACTTGCCGTCCCATCCGCGTTAATGTGCGAAGGAAGATGCCGCGCGCATTGTCGCCGACGCGCTCAGCCACGTCCTTGACGGAGCGGCCATGGAGCTTGCGATTATCGACGAGGACATCAATCACGTTGCCCGGAAGCGCCTTCAGGATCTCGTCGGCATCGATCTCGGCGCCAATGATCGGTTTTGCAGCGACGAGGGCAGCGGTTCGTCCCGCGATGACGACGTCGTCGCCTGCTTGAAGAACTGTGTCGGCATGCGGCTCGACATCGGCGCCCTGACGCACGATCCGCTCGACCACGCTACGGCTGCCGATCTCGCCTTCGACGGCGCCGACAGTCCGCCCGGCCGCGACCGACACCCGATAGGCACGCGCCTGGAACTTTCGATAATGCAGATTTTCAGTCTGTGGCGGGCTCCCCCCCGCTAGTTCCGCCTCGAGCTTTGCGGCTTCCGCCTTCAAATCGATCCGCATCAGCTTCGGCGCAACAAACGGCACGTACAGGAGTGTGAGGATATAGCCGAGAACGTAGGTGACCGCGTAACCGGCGGCAATGTTCGCGTTCTGCTGCTCCAGCACGTCTTTGGCGAGCCCGAGCTGGGACAGCGCGCCAGACGCCGTGCCGATGACGGAGGATTGCGTCAGGGCTCCCGCAGCAAGACCAGAAGCGGTGCCGGGACCAAGAGCGAACGCATTCGCGAACAGGAGCACGATAATGAGGCCGGTGCCACCGAGCACCAGCGCGAGTGCAACCTGCGCTAAAGTCCGAATGCTCAGCGAGGCGAAGAACTCGGGTCCGGACCGGTAGCCGATCGTAAAGACGAACAGGCTAAAAAGAATAACCCTGAGCAGAGACGGAAATGTGAAGGTGCCGAGCTGTCCGATCAGCACGGCCACGATGAGCGTGCACGCCGTGGTGCCGATCGAAAAGCCGAAGATCCGGACGCGGCCGAGAATGGTGCCGAGCGCGATCGACAGCAACAGGAAGATTTCCGGAGCGGTGGAGATGATCCACCTGACGGTGTTCATGGCGCATGCCCTCCAGCAATTTACGCAAATCTTGTTCGTGAAACCTGGCGACGTTTGATCCAGATCAATCCTCGCCAATAGCAACGTGCCGCCTTGGGACGCTGGCATGGGAGCTAACGCTTCGGATATGAAGACGATGGATTTCGCCACCGCCTCGTCGACGCGCCGCGACGAAACGGGGTTAGTTGCGCTGTTGCTTGCCCTGGCCAGTGGCTATCTGACGCCTGTACCCGGATCGTCCACGGCGTGATGGCGAACTGGAGCAACTGATCCGGCACCCGAGATGCAGCATCAGCCTCCAAGAGAACCGATAAGGATCGGGAGATAGCCATCTCCAAGGACACCAAGCCGACACAGAAGCGCATCGATCAGCTTTTTTACCGGGCCCCGAGGGCGAGCCGACGACTGGCATGACCTCGTGGGCGCCCCAAACGGCGTGAGTCCGTGGCGGTGATCGCCTGAGATATGAGACTGCCTGGTCGACGTCCCCGTGACAGAAGAATTTCATGGCTGCTCCGGCCTGCAATTGTTGGTGGCCTTGCACGAGGCGGCCAGCTCCAGAGACGCAGCGAGCTCACACAAGGCTGTCGGAACACCCGGGCAAGCCGCGCCAACGAACGGACACTCGTTTGATCTAGGTCAACGTCAGCGAGCTCACGCCCCTCAGCATTGCAGCGGCGCCCGTTGTCAGCAGCGCCAGAGGAGGTTTCGCCATGTATCCGAGGAAACGCCTTTCGAACAAGTCAGCGACAGTTGCCGGAATTGCCGCGAGCGTCCTGTTGGGGCTTGCAGGTCTCACGCTCAATCCAACGCCCGCAAAGGCGGTCGTGTATTGCCAGTATGTTGAATATCCGGCGGGGTGCGTTGCCCGGGCCGGCGTCGTGCTCAGGCCTCGTCCAGTGGCGCGCGCTGCCGTCCGTCATAACGCCGGGGGCAACGCAAACGGCGGCGTCAATCGCGTTGGCGCGCGGCGGTGAGGACATTTGCTTCAGATCGCGAGCCCTGTGGCAATGAGCATGTCGGTTCGTGGCTCTTTTTCAGACATGCCCTATCTCGCCGACGATGTCCTTAATAGGGTCAACAGCGGACTTGGCGGCAAGCGCTGAGTGGAGTGCAAACGCTGCCAAGCGTTTGCCCGTCCATCGTCGCCAAGCGCATGCCTTCCGGTTGATTTAGATCAATAGCCACGCTCGGAAATTTGGGCGACTCGCAAGAGGGCGGGAAACCGGGAGTTCGAGATATGGGTAAACGTTTGGAATCGATGGTCAGCCGTCGAAGCGCCCTTGCCATTTGTGGATACGCAGCCGTGTTCGGACTCGTGGCCTCGCCTGCAATTCTAATGGTGTCAGATGCTGGCGCGCAGACCTCGACCCCACCGACCACGCCCGCCGCGCCTTCCACTGCGACGCCGCAGTCGGGTACGGAGCGGCGTCAGGAACGGCGCACGGGGCGCACCGAACGACGTCAGGATCGACGGACAGGGCGAACAGAACGGCGTCAGGAGCGACGGACGGGGCGCACGGAGCGGCGCGAAGAGCGGCATGACGGTGCTGCCGAACAGAAAAAGTAGCCGCGCGTCCACCAGCACGCCTCAAGAAACCAATTGGGAGCAAGAACATGAAAAGTTCAACAGTGCTCGGCGCCGCCCTCGGTGCAGCGATGTTGTGCTTGGCGCCCGTGTCGTTTCACCGGTCGCCGGAAGGGACTGTCGTTATCTCCGTCGACAAAGCTGACGCTCGTGTCGGTCGTCCTCTCACACCTGGCAGCGTTGCGGGGGTTAATAGGCGAGTACATCGGCGCGCGTACTATGGAGCTGCGGTGGGTGCAGCTGCCGTCGGAGCAGCGGCCACGGGAGCGTACTATCACCGCCGTCAATGCGGCTACTATCCGTATCCCCCGTGTTATTGAGAGCGACGCAGCCGACCTGATGGCCGGTGCACTGCCGCGCACCGTCGGGGACGCGTTGCAGGGCGCGTCTGCGTCGGCGTTCAACCGAAGTCGGTGCCGCATTGTTGAAAGATGTAGCCGCCACAATTGCGGCAAGGGACTCAGCTACTGATTCGCACGGTAATCCAGCGTTCGTGGGCTTGTCCAACGATCCCTTAGAACTCACACCTGGGTAGGCCAACGATGGTGGTGCAAGGGCGCTTGGTCCCCATCCCGGCGCCCTTGTACTGAGGCTCTATGCTCCGCGCTAGACGCGCCACACGCCTTTGCGAAAGCCGCCGACAAAATGATCGGATACGTCCGATGGCGGAAAGTAAGCGCCGTCCTTGCCGAAGTGGCGTGCATGAACTCCAACGTCGGAGTTCGCATGTCGGGCCCAGTGCAGAGACTAAGCGAGTTCATCTTGCGCTTGCTGGTCCGATGCGGAGAAGTTTGCCGACGGGCAGCGTCTCGACGACCGCCGGTTCACCGCCGCCTGCAACGACTTAAGCCAAGCACGCTGCTGGTCGCGGACGACACGCCACGCGGTGCGGCGGGTTAGCGAGGAGCGCTAGTCTAAGTGTCGCGGACTCCACCTTCACCCTCGTCCGCGGAAACGCGGGCGAGTGTGGATGCTGATCGAAAAGTGACCCCCATCGGCCTCTTCGGGACCCCTTCAAGTCACTGATTGTATTTGAATCTGATTGATCGGAGCCCACGCCGATCAAGGTCGAGACCCCTCGCCGAAACACAGCCGTCATCACGCGGCGACCGCCTCAACCGCCCGGCAACATCGCGCATCAACCGTGAATCAACTTAACAGGCTGGACTGGCCTCTTTGAGGATTGACCAAGGCAGACGATCGCGCGATTCTGCGGCGCTGATCCGCTGCAGTAGTCCACATTGTAGTCGTCAGTGTAGTCCGTAACCCGCCGGCTCGCGTTGTTTTTGCAAGGAAATTGGCGGATAGGGCTTAATTGGTCCGAGAGTCCCTCCCTCTCCGCCAATTAGCTCGCACCCCAATTCGCAGTCCTAAGGGCCCTTAAAGCCCCGTTTCACGCAGGTCCGACGCCCCAAACTAAGGCGTGACGCGTGACTGTACCGGGACCTGTACCAGCAAAAGTATCAGCGAAGAGGCGAGCCGCCGGCGCGCGCGTCGGCGGCTCGCGGCCGCCGCGGCACCTGACCGGCGACCCCTCCGGCTGGCGCTTCCAGCTGCGGCTGTCCCCGCAATTCTTCAAGAACGGTATTGCGGGTGGATCCCGACTTTCCGGCGCCGCCCCTATGGTCAGGGCTCAGTTGGGCCCGCGCAGCCGCCGCGAGGCCCAACGCCTGGCGGCGCAGCTTGCGACCCTTTGCCAGACCATCAGCAGCTTCGCGGCAGAGATGTGGAAGGGGATATCGATGGACGCGTCGCGGATCGACGACAGGCGGAACGAGCTGGTCCAGCACACGGTGGCGGCGTGCCAGAACGCCATCAGCCGCGCCCTGGAGCATCCGGCCCAGGCGATCGGGCTGGCGCGCGGTCTCGAGGCGGCGCTGAGCACGCTGCAGCTCGTCGGGCGGGAAGTCGAAAGGGGCGAGGCGGGGATCGCCGCCGTGACCTCCAACGCGGAAGCCCTGACGCGCTCCGCGCTGACCGATGTCCTGAAGCTCGCCTCCGCGCCCGAAGAGGCGCTCGCGGCGCTCGCCGCCGTCGATCAGGTTGCTCCGTCGTTCGAGCCGATGACCGCGACCGCGGCGTCCACACGGCCGGCCGGCACGCCGGGCCTGCCGCTCTTCGGCGCGATCTCGCAAGCCTACATCGACATGCGCATCGCGCGAGACGGCGTGGATCACCCCGAAATCCCGCGCCTCGTCCTGCGCCGCCAAGTCTTCATCGACCTGGTCGGCGACCGCACGCCCGACAAGTACTTCCCGAGCGACCTGCAGGCCTTCGTCAACAAGATGCAGCACTTCCCCGCCAACGTGATCAAGCGGTCGGACTTCGCCGGCATGACGACGCAACAGATCCTTGAATCCAACAAGGGCTTCGCGATCGCCTATTTGCCGACGAGAGCACCAGCCGAGGCCTGCCTGGAGGCATCAAGGAAGACGCAGGCATCCGGAGACCGGGTACGCGAGGCTAGGCGGGCACCTTCAGAGAATCGAGACGCTTCCGGAGAAATGCCAGCACCATGATCTCGTCGGAAGTAAGCTTGGCGTACTGGCGCTTGAACTTCTGCGCGATCTTGGCATCAATCATCTTCACGAGGTTACCGGACATGTAGGCGTTCAGGACTTCCGGGTGCACGTAGCACTTGCGGCAGATGGCCGGTGTGTTGCCGAGCTGCTTCGCGACGCTTTCGATCGCGGCGACGACGTTGCGCTTCGCCTCGGCCTGGCTATCGTACTTCTTGAATTCGGCAAGCGCCAACGCCGCCAGAACGGTTCCCGCCCAAGTCCGAAAATCCTTGGCGCTGAAGTCCTCGCCCGTGATGTCCTTGATGTAGGCGTTGACGTCGCCAGAATCGACGGTGCGGGGCTGTCCGTCGTCGTCCAGGTACTTGAAGAGCTCATGTCCCGGGATCTCCGCGCAGCGCTTCACGATCGCGGCTATCCGCTTGTCCTCGACGCGAAGCTTCCATTGTTTGCCCGACTTGCCCGTGAAGTCGAACCGAAGGACGCCGCGCCCGACCTCGACGTGCTTGCGGCGCATGGTCGTGAGCCCGTAAGACTTGTTTTTCTCGGCATATTCGGCATTGCCGACCCGGATCAATGTCTTCTCCAGAAGACTAACGATCGTGGCCAGCACCTTCTCGCGCGGCAGTCCGTCCCGCTTCATGTCGGCGGCGACCCGTTCCCGCAGCGCGGGCAGCGCGGCAGCGAACAGGATGATATGCTCATACTTGTTCTGGTCTCGTAGCTCGCGCCATTTCGGAGGTAGCGGTACTGCTTGCGACCCCGCGCATCGAGCCCGGTTGCCTGGATGTGGCCGTTCGACGACGGGCAGATCCACACGGACTCGTAGGCCGGCGGGATGCCGATAGATTTGATGCGTCGGATGACGGCGGCATCGGTGATGCGCTTGCCATCCTTGTCGTAGTAGCTGAAGCTGGTTCCAGTCTGCTTGCGCGTGTACCCCGGCGCGGAGTCGCTGACGTACCGGAGGCCTTCTTCCGCGATGGTGGCCGCGACCTCGGCGGTGCGATCCAGAACCTCTTCTTCGTTGCTGGCTTGTCGGAGCATGGGCCGGCCCCCTCGGAAGCACCCGGGGATCGAGGCTCCACTCTTTCTCAAGGGATGATGACACCTGTTGGTTCCGCTCTGAGGTCGAACGCGGGGTTCTGGATCAGTGGCCCTCCAGAATAGCGGGACCTCAGATGGCGAGCCGGTCCGGTTCCTTTCGACAAGGCGCTGCGCAGTCGATGACGGCATGGTCTAGCTTCAGACAATCGCCACAAATTTCACCGACACGCTTCCCACAGTCAGTCTTCACGAAGGCCCCTATGCCCCAGTATTCGCTCGATGCGTTGCGCCGGCGCTATGTCGTCGAGAAAAGACCGCTCGAGGCCGACGTCGAGCAGATCTTGCGGGCCGACGCCCGCGCGGGAGCCCGTGCCATCCTGGCTTCAATCGACAAGCGGCGCTCCGAAAACAGGTCCGAAGGGCAGCGCCTCCGTAAGATGTTCCGCTTCGAGACCTCTCTCTGGGAAAGCGGCCAACATGCCGTGGCAGGCGTGGACGAGGCCGGAATGAGCCCTCTCGCCGGGCCAGTCTCTGCTGGCGCCGTGATCCTGAAGCCCGGCACGCGGATAATCGGAATCGACGACTCGAAAAAGCTCGATGCCGCCGCTCGCGAAGAACTCGCGAAGGAAATCAAGGAAAAGGCAGAGAGTTGGTGTGTAGCATTCGTCGAGGTCGAGGAGATCGACGAAATCAACATCTATTGGGCAGGCATCCAGGCGATGCAACGTGCGGTCCGGGGCCTAGGGTTGATGCCGCAGCACTTGCTGATCGATGCGAAGCGGTTGAAGGAAATCGACATCCCTCAGCAGTCGATCATTAAAGGGGACGCCAAGTCCGCCAGCATTGCCGCCGCCTCCATCCTAGCGAAAGTCGAGCGCGACACGGTCATGCGGACACTCGACGTGCGTCACCCCGGCTACGGCTTCGCGGATCACAAGGGCTACCCGGTGCCGGCTCACTATGAGGCGCTCGCCAGGCTTGGTGCATGCGCAGCTCACCGGAGGTCGTTTGGACCTGTACGCAAAGCCCTCGGATTGCCGCCCCTGCCGCCGTGGCCTTCGGCATCCGAGCGCGCCGCCAGCTGAACTACAGGTCGTACTCTGCGTCTGGGGCCATTATTTTCGCGACCACTTCTTTTCGCGAACGACGTCCTTGGCGTTTTTGTCGGACCTCAGGCCGAGATAGACCGGCTGGCGCAGCTCGCCCTTGCTGGTCCACTCCGCGAATTTCACTTCCGCGACCAAGGAAGGACGCACCCAGGTCGTAACCCGCTCATTTTTCACCTTGCCAGGGAAGGGCGACTTGGCTGTCTTCAGCCTCACGAGCTTGCGGTGAAGCTCTTCGAGAACCTGGTGGCTGAAGCCGGTGCCGACGTGGCCAATGTACCGCCATGCATCGGCGTCGCGTACCGCCAGCACGAGGGCGCCGAAGAAGGGCCGGGTTCGCCTCGGCGCGGTGAAGCCGGCGATCACTACCTCCTGCCGCTGCGCGGTCTTCACCTTCAGCCAATCGGCGGTCCGGCGTCCGGACGCGTAAAGGCCAGGACTACGAATTGCGGTACGAAGCAAAGAAGACTGGCCGCTCGGCCTCGGCGGTGAAGAAGGCCGTGAAGAAGGTCGGCAACAGCCGCAAGCGGGTCGAGAAACGTCTCGGCCGCTGAGGGCAGGTTCGCGCGCGTAGCATGGCCGTTGGCGGCCATCAGATCCTGCAGGAGAAGCGGGTGAAGGCGGTCAGCGTCTGCAGGCGCGGCTCCACGTCGCGCAGGTAGATCTCGGTCCGGAGAAACGCGAGCTCGGTGTCCAGCGCGGACTCGCAGACGTCGACGTACCAGGACTTTGGCCGACCGTCCGTGCCGTCGCTCCAGCGATAGCCGCGCCGCTTCAGCGAATCCTTGAGTTCGAACGGCGACTGTTCGGCCCAGATCCGGATGGTCTTCTGTCGTGCGGTCTCGAGCAGGACGGCGAGCGCGGGCGCGCCGGTCGTTGGTAGGTCGAAGTCCAAGATCTCGAGCAGCGCGTGACAGTCGTCAACCGCGCGGTGCGCTTGGTGAAAATAGCCGGCGCCATTCAGAAGGTAGCCGAGCTTCGCTCCATCGAAGCCGTGCTGCCGCCACTGGACCTCGGTCGCGGAGCATGCCCACGCCTTCCGCTCGAAGACGGGCCAGTAGCGTTCGGAAAACTTCCGATCGAATCCACTGTTATGCGCGATGACCAGGACCACGGAATCATCGACGAAGGCGTTCACGGCGGCCTCGTCGATCCTGTGGCCGGCCACCATTTCGTCGGTGATGCCGGTAAGCGCCGTGATCTCGGCCGGGATCGGCTCGGACGGCTCATTGAAGGCGGAGAACGTGTCCCTGACATCAATGATGCGCCCGTCCGGCGTGTAGCCGAACTTGACCATGCCGAGTTCGATGACTTCGTCTTTGCGGTGGTCGAGGCCGGTGGTTTCGGTGTCGAGCAGGATGCCGATCCTCATTTCGTGCCGGAGACCCCCATCGACCTCGGCCGCGGCACCAGGCGCCGGAGCACCCGGTAGTCGCTCGATCGCCCTAGTACCTCGGCCATCGCGGCCAGATCCGATGCGTCTTGAAACATCTCTTCTCGTGGTGAGCCGATGAGGTAGTCCCGTCAGGCCCCACAATACCGGGACCGCTCGGCGCGAGATATCTGAAAGACAAGCAATTCACGGGCTTTTCGGGAGAGTCGGTGCAGTTGGGTCCCCTTGCGGGACGCTCGCGCAGGGCTTCAAGCGCGAGCGCTCCAGAGGTCCGCGCTATGAACGGGCGGATCGGCGGAGCAGCTCCAAAGGCTAGACAGGCGTCCGCCTATCGTGCCGACCCCGGATTGCTACGGTCCCACTGGTGCGTGATCGTTTACGATCTGCAGCTATATTTGTATCTATGGATCTCGAGTACGACCCCAAGCGCGAGGCCGCCGCGGCGATGAAGTTTGCCGCCGAAGCCGATGGGCTAGAACGGCAGAGATGGATCACCGCCGCCCTGGCGTGGTCGGAGCTCACTCGCCTACGCGGGGCTGCCGAGCACAACGTGCCGGAAGGGTGGCCTACGCGGCCGCTCGTTACCGAGGCAAGGCGCCGCGCCTTCCGGGACCCCCCTTCCAAGGCGCTAGGAGCGAGTTCAGAGGGCAACGCGATGCCGCACCACCCGCTCACGGCATCAAATCCTCGCCGGTGAGGCCAGGACCACCGGCTGGGTACGTGAGCTTGGCCCTGGGGAAGCGTCTGTCGGCAGATCTCTCGCGCGCTGCGGCGCCAGGCTTCATCGGGTGCGCGGTGCGGCACCATCAAGAACGACACGGGTGTGGGCGTCAGGCCTCACTGGGTCCAGAGAAAGTCGCTGCAGGCGGCGGCGTGCGAGACGCCGGCAGCGGCCGCTCGGTCGGCCCGGATGCCGAGGGCTGACCGCCCCTGCTGTCATACCGTTTGGCGAGATCTAGGAGACGACGCCGGGTGAACGGATCGGCTTTCTCCGCCATACCTCGGACCCTTTGGGCCAGACCTCGGTAGAACTCCTGCTCCATGACACGCCCCTCAACATCACTGCCCAGAGTTGAGTGCTGTGCGGCGGCGGAGTCGAGAAGGCGCGCAACAGTGCGTGAACCCGACCTAATTTTTATCGGCCAGCTTGAGCTCGCGATCTCGGCTGAACTAGAGTGCCATCGCAGGGGAAAAACAGATGGCCATGCTCCATGCGGTCCGGAAGGCGTGCCCGGTGTGCGGCAAGCCGATGAAAGCTGTGTCCGAGGAAGCTTCGGAACGGCCGCCGCGGTACGTGTGCACCAATTGCAGCGATGACCCGCTACGCGACCCCGCCGCCCGCAAGTGGGCGGACGGCCCTTTGCGGCCTCCGGAGCCCTAGGTCTTCGCTGCGCGCGGTTGGTGTCGAGCATGGAACGGGCTCGGTCGGACACCGTTGATATGGCGGGCCCGCGCGAATGCACGGCCCGCGTGGCTCCGCCCTCAAGCCCCCCAGCCCCCAAAAAGGCGGGGCCACGCTCATTCTTCCCAGTCCTCTCGCAGAATTTTTCGTTGACCGTAACTTGCGTGAATCCCCGGCTGGCCGGTTCAGGCAGAATGCTGCTTTCGCTGGGGGAGACCTCCAATGTTCGATGCTGAAACCGCCGCGCTTTTGCGCGCGGTTCTCGACGAAGTGTGCGAAAGCGTGTCACGCTACGAGACCTCTGCCCGCACCCACGTGGCCTCCATGATCCTCGAAGCCGCCAGCAAGGGCGAGACATCGGTTGACGGGTTGAAGCAGATCGGCAGGAGTGCGCTTCGCGAGGCCCCGATCCTGCGGAATTGACCTGCCCCCGAGCGCAGCGGTGCGCCACCACCGCCGCCCCGGACTGGGCGTGTACCTAACGTCGGCTTACGGCGAGTACAAGGAAGAAGCGAAGTGCAAGTACTTCGTCTCTTCCCCGGTGAACGGACATTCTCAGACAGGTGGGCACGTCTCAAAACGCCATTCCTGGCGATCTCGACGCCCAGTGCATGTAGCTGAAATCGGGATCGAGTGCGCGTCCGGATTGATGCGCACGACGCAGCCGAACCGAGGTGCGGATAGACCGCTTTCATCGTGGGCTATAGGCGATCGGGCCCGTGTCGAAGTTGCGCCGCAACTGCTCCGCCGAGAGGCCGAGCACCGACAAGGATGGCGCGGATGAATTGAATGCGTTATTCACCAGGATGTGGATTCCTCCATAGGCGGAGACCACCTTCTCGACCGCCGCCTCGATTTGATCGGAACTGCTGATGTCGCAGGCCAGGCCAGCGGCGATGCCGCTCCCGCTGCAGAGCATTTTCGGGAGCGCTCCGTTCCTAAGACCATTTTCTACAGCAATGCCAAGCTGCGAAGCGGTTTCTTTCTTTGGCAGACGCTCCGGCCCGCGCAGACGATTGCGGGCCGGAGAGAAATGACTTTACGCTCCCTTCTCGCCGCTCATGACAGGCCCGAAGCGTTCCCAGCTCTCACCCTTGAACCGCATCATCTGCAGCTGCTCGATCGGCGCAAAGTCGGTCGGGCTGGTTTTGATGCGCGTACCCGGTAGATAGATGCCGATTTCGAAATCGAGACTGGCGGCCTGCTTCATCACGTTCTCGCGCGTCAGGTCGTCCTTGCATTGACGCAAGACCTGCTCGAGTCCCTTGGCAACGCCGTATCCGAAGACTGTGGCGGCATCGTCGAGATCGCCCTCTGGATACCACTTGGTCATGAAAGCACGCCACTCGTTCATTGCCGGATCGTTCTTCCACTCGGCGTCCTTGGGATCCTTAAGATACGCCGTTGAGAGAATGCCTTGCGCGTTGTCGTAACCTGCGGGCTTGATCACGCCGCCGATCGATCCGGAGACATTAGTCAAAAACTGGACCGGATGCCATTTCAGCTCGGACACCTTCTTGATAGCCTGCGCGGCGAATTTGGGCGTCGCGATATTGAAGAAGATATCGGGATTGCCCCCCTTGATTTGCACGACCTGCGAGTCGACGGTTGGTGAGGAGGTTTCGTACGGCGCCTCCACGACGATCAGCTTGCCCGCCTGATCACCAAGCCCGTCCTTCAGCCCGATCAGATAGTCCTTGCCGAAGTCGTCGTTCTGATAGAGGACGCCGATAGTCTTGCCGGGATAATTTTGCAAAATGTACTTCGCATAGATCCGCGCCTCAACCTGATAGCTCGGCTGCCATCCCATGGTCCATGGATGGTCCTTCGGATCGTTCCACTTGGCGGCACCTGTCGAAACAAACAATTGCGGCACCTTCTTGGTATTCATGTATTTCTGGATCGCCGTGTTGCCCGGCGTTCCGAGTGGATTGAAAATCAGCAGCACCTCGTCGCTCTCCACCAGCTTGCGGGCCTGCTCCACCGTCTTCGGTGGGCTATAGGTGTCGTCATAGGAGATGAATTCGATCTGCCGGCCGTTGATGCCACCTTCGGAGTTGATCTTCTTGAAATAGGCGGCTTCGGTCTTGCCGATAGTGGCGTAGGCTGACGCTGGGCCCGAGTACGGCATGATGTTGCCGATCTTGATCGTGGCATCAGTTGCGCCGGTATCGTATTTTTTCTGGGCGTTTGCGCCGGTGATACTCGACGCGATCGCGAATGCGATCGTGGCGGTGTAGATCAGTCTGCGGCAAGTCAAATGCATTGCAGTCCTCCCATGACGCTGATCATTCCCAAGCTTCTGTCGAGCTCTTGGGTGTGTCCAAGTATGCACGAAGACTCGGTCGTCGCCAGTGAGCGAACGTCACGCCAAATTCCGTGAAATGATATTTGCGGCGACGCGGCATGATGTCTGACTGAGCGAGCATCATATGCGAGGAATCACGTAACGCGGCTCAATACGCGGGCAAATCCTCGCTGTTTGCCGAAGCCTGCACCGTCGGAACGACACCCGCGGCTCTTCGCCTCGTCGCCAATACGGCCTCGCACCGGCTGGACGCGCCATCCCGTTGGTTTGCGGGAACATCACAATCTATGCGGTAACCCGACCTCTCTTCCACTTCCCCAATACTTGGTGTAGGTCGGCGTGGGTCCCCCGAGGCCGATCGGCGAGCTAAGTTATTGACCCAGCAGATGGCGAAGGGGCCAACTTGGACGCCTATTCACGCATTGCGAAACGGCGACTTGTCGGGAGGCCGGGCTCCCCTGTCTAGGAAGGGCGGCCTAATGCCCACACCGGACAGGCCGAGGCGCATGTACGTCCGGCCGAGCTCAAGATCTTGCATCGGCGGCTATTGTTGAACGCAGTTCTGGATGTCGCTCGTGAGAATGTCGGACTGATCCAGCTGAGCGTCATGCGAGAGGGAGACTTGCGCTTCGCGTGGGCGTCCAGGGGAATCAGGTGATCCGATGAGCGGTCACCTGTTAACTTGTTCTAAAGCATCGATTCTAACTTGTTGTTTCCCCAAGCTCATTAGGATGTTTGTGGGGGAAACCATGAACCACGAACTCATGTTCGCGGCACTCAACGCCACGAACGAAGCCATTCTACGTTCGGCGAACAGCTCCGAACTTTACCAAAAAGTCTGTGATGCCGCGGTCCACGGCGGCCACATTCGGATCACGGCCGCCCTTATCCCAAATGATGCGGGATCGCTCAACGTTGTTGCTGCAACGAGCGAGACGGGGTTCATTCCGCAAATCAGCATTTCAGTTGACGAGACTTCGGTCCACGGCCACGGACTTGCGGGACGGGCATATCGCTCTGGGCTCGCCGCTCTCAGCAATGACGTGGTTCATGACGACACGTTGAAGCCGTGGCGAGAGCATTCGATAGCCTGCGGCGTCGGTTCAACGCTGGCCGTCCCGATTGTTCAGCGCGAGCAAAGCATGGGCGTCTTTCTGTTCTGCTTCGCAGCAGCCGGGTCTATCACTGGCGAAATGAGTGCGCTTCTCGAACGGGTCGTCGAGAATGTCGCATTCGCTCTCGAACGTTTTGAGGGGGCCGAACGGCAAAAGGAAGCCGAGCGCGCGCAGCGCGAGGCAGAGAACAAAGAAGCTGCGTTGCACCGCATGTACATCGCGCTTTGCAAGACAAACGAAGCCATGATGCGCGCCGGGTCGCGCGAAGAGCTCTACGAACTTGTTTGCGAGGCAGCGGTTCTGGGCGGGCATTTTACTTCGACGACAATTGCCTTGGCTCAGCCCGACGATCATTTCTTGAAGATCGTCTCCACTAAAGGACAGAATGCCGATCGGGTTCGCAGCACAGCGTTTTCGGTCTTGGCAGACCACCCTC
Source organism: Bradyrhizobium sp. MOS003 (assembly GCF_003020125.1). Taxonomy (GTDB): domain Bacteria; phylum Pseudomonadota; class Alphaproteobacteria; order Rhizobiales; family Xanthobacteraceae; genus Bradyrhizobium. Next base: position 1,526,894 of record NZ_PYFW01000001.1, read on the forward strand.
AGGGTAAGGGACTAACCGGCACCTCGTTCCGTTCAAAAATGCCCTGCATCAAGAATGAATTCTTGCGTGATGCCGGGACAAGCCATTGGCACCAGCTTGCGGAAAGAGGAGGGACACGCGCTGGTGCAAGTTTTCCTCTGTTCAGCGACGGCGTAGCCATCGGAGTCCTGCTCTTCCTGGCCAGCAACGAAGGCATCTTCACCTCCGAGATCGTCGAGCTACTGGCCAGGCTGGCCGAAAACGTGTCCTTCGCGATCCAGAATTTTGACCGGACGGATGCAAAGAGAATGGCCGAGGAGCGCATCCGCTTCCTGGCAACCCACGATGCTTTGACGAGCATCCCGAATCGCTCGACGTTCACGACAATGCTCTCTGATGCGCATCAGCGCGCGAGCAGCGCACCGGGCCGCCGGCTTGCCGTTCTCTTCATAGACCTTGACCGCTTCAAAATGATCAACGACTCGCTCGGTCATACTGCCGGCGATCAATTGCTTATCGAAGCATCCAAGCGGATGCGCGCGCATATTCGGGCGGAGGACGTGCTGGCCAGGTTGGGTGGCGACGAGTTCGTGGTTTTGGTTGACCAGCTGACCGGCAAAGATCAGGCGACTGCGATCGCCCACCGGCTTCTGGAAGCGCTCGAGTCACCCTTCCTCCTGTGCGGACACGAGTGCCGCATCAGCTGTAGCATCGGGATCGCGATTTTCCCAGATGATACCTCGGATCCCGAGGAACTCGTCAAGCAGGCGGACACCGCAATGTATGCGGCCAAGGCAGGTGGAAAGAATGCATATCGTTTCTTTTCGGCGGAGCTGCAGTCGCATTCGCTGAGGCACCTGGTTCTCGAAGCCGACCTGCGCCGTGCGCTCGAAAAAGAGGAGCTGTTTCTCCATTATCAGCCGAAGGTAGATAACGCGGGTCGCATTGTCGGTGTGGAGGCGCTTCTACGTTGGAAGCATCCCCAGAAAGGAGTGATCGCTCCCGCAGCCTTCATTCCAATGGCCGAGGAAACCGGTCTAATCATTCCGATAGGCAGGTGGGTACTGGAGACAGCCTGCCGGCAGAGCACCATGTGGCAATCACTGGGATTGCCGGCAATCTCGATGGCCGTCAATCTGTCGCCGAAGCAGTTCACCGATCATGATTTGCTCGGATTTCTCGACGGAGTCCTACGTGACACGGGCTTAGCTCCCGAGCTCCTGCAGCTCGAGGTGACCGAGAGCATGGTGATGCAGAACGTCACGCATGCGACTGCGGTCATGCAGGCCATCAATCATCGCGGTGTTCGTCTGGCAATCGACGACTTCGGCACGGGCTATTCGTCTCTCTCGTTAGTGAAAAGCTTCCCGATTGACACCATAAAGATCGACCGTTGCTTCGTTGGAGGGATTGGTGAAAGCCCTCAAGACCGCGCTATTTCCGCAGCTATCATCACGCTCGGACAGGCACTTGGTCTGACTGTAGTTGCCGAGGGCGTGGAGACCGCCGAACAAGACGCCATTCTAAAAGATTTCAACTGTCATGAATTTCAAGGATTCCTGTTCAGTCGGCCGGTTTCGGCCGCCGAAATTTCGCGCTTGCTAGGTGCCAGCGACGGCCTCACGGAGCAGATATCATCTCCATCCCTCGCCTCAGCGGGCGAAGGAAGAATGCATTGTCTCTGACCTTCGGCGTTTGAAGGTAAGTTTAGTGGCGTGTCCACTAGAGACCGATTTATTAGAGCGACTCGATTTTGACTCTCGATCTGCGTCTCGCAAGCTGTATAAAACCTCACGAGATGCGGGCGAATCTATCGCGAACCGGCCGGTGCTCGTACGCCGCGTTGCGGTTAAAATCACGTGTAGTATCTGCGGCGTCGTGTGCGGGGGCAAGTCAGTCCGTCGTCTTCACGATCTCGGCTGGCTGCGAGGCGTAGTAGGCCGCCGCCTCGTCGATCTCTTGGGGCGTCATCGCGCGGGCGATGTTGCGCATCTGCTGACTGATGTCATTAGTGCGTTGGCCGGACGCGAAGGCCTGAAGCTGCGCCTTCAGATAAGCCTCGGACTGCCCTTCGAGCCATGGGCTCCCGGTCTTGTTGTCGAGGCTACCATGGCAGGAGCCGCAGGGCGCGATGCCGCGGACCGGGGCCCCGTAGATCACGATGCGCGGTCGCGGCAGCTGCGGGGTCGGGTGGTAGGCCGGCAGTCGCGGCAGATATGCGTAGTACGCCGCGAGATCGGCCATGTCCTGGTCCTTCAGGTCGACGGCGAACGGCGACATCACGGCGTTGCGGCGGGCGCCCGAGCGGAAGTCGAGCAGTTCCTTGTAGATCACGCTCGCGTACTGGCCGGCCAGGTTAGGCGAGTCCGCGCGGCTGATCCCGGTAGGGCCGTGGCAGATGGCGCAGCGCTGCGCGAGGGTCGCGCCGCGGCCGATCGATTCCTGGCCGGGCCTCGCCAACATCGTCGGCGTCAGGACCGCCTCGGATAGGCGCGGTCCCACCTTGGCCGTCGGAACGGAGGCGGAGCGCTGCGGCAGGCCCGCCGCGCTGCAGATCGCGTCCCACAGCCCGGCGAATTTGAGCTCCGTCTGAGCATAGGGCAGCACGATGAAGCCGCCGAGCGCGGTAAGGAAGAAGAGGCCCGCGGCGAGCCCCACACCGGCGGAAAAGTATGGATTGCGGAACGTGAACAGTTCGCGGGCGCTCATCATTGCGCTCCCACGTAGACCGCCGGCACCGAGGTGTCGGATCGGGCGGCCAGGGTCAGGATGGGGTACGCATAGTTCGTGATCGTCAGTCCGATCATCAGCGCCACCCAGATCGCGTAGCTGTTCAGCGCCAGCGGTACGGTGCGGACCGGATGAACTGGCACGCTGAAGCGGTATGCGCCGGCATCCGTCGCCGGCTGGCGATGCGCGGTCGCGAGAATGTAGAGGAAGAGCAGGCCCGAGATCAGGAGGACGAAAGCGCCGATCGCCGATAGCGTGACCGAGAACGCCTGCGGCGAGATGGCTGGGTCGGAATAGTCGTAGTAGGCCATGCGGCGCGGCATGCCGAGGATGCCGACCCAATGCCATGGGAAGGTCGTGACGATCATGCCGACGAACCACAGCCAAAGCTGGGCGCGCACAAGGCTGAGGGTCGGCAGGGCCCGACCGGTCAGATGGGGCCACAGATCGTAGGCGATGGCGAAGTACATGATCACGATCGCGCCGCCGAAGATCAGGTGGAAGTGTCCGGTGATCCATTGCGTGTTGTGGATCGTGGTGTCGAGCTGATAGCTCATGTTGATGAGCCCGCCGGCGCCGCCGAAGCCGAGCAGGACGAACGAGAAGGCGACCGCCAGCATGATTGGATTGTCCCACGGGAGCGCCGCGATCCAGCCGAACGGGCCTCGGCCGCCGCGCAGGCGGGCGGCGATCTCGACCGAAGCGCAGATGGTGAACACGGTGAGCAGGGTCGGGAGCGCGACGAGCGCGGTGAAGGCGGAGTGGATGAATTTGAAGCCGGCGCCGACCTGCGGGTCGGCGAAGGTGTGGTGGATGCCGATCGGCATCGCGACGACCAGGAACAGGATGAATGCGATCCGCCCCATCGTGTCGCTGTAGAGCCGGCCGCCGATCGCGCGGGGCACGATGGTGTAGTAGGCGATGTAGGTCGGCATCAGCCAGAAATAGACGATGGCGTGCAGGGTCCAGGAGAAAAACACGCGTGCGAGACCTGCGTCGATCGTGGTCCTCCAGCCGAGCGCGACCGGTATGATCTGCAGCAGGAGTTCGAGTGCGGCTCCGACGGCGGTCCAGGCCCAGAGGTACGAGCCGGCGACGTTGGCGAACATCGCGAGCGGAACGGGCTCTCCGGGGTGTTCGCGCCGCCATACCCGCAGGTTGATGGACATCAGTGCGACCCAGATCCAGGAGCCGACCACGACCAGCACGACACCGATGTAGTAAAACGCGCTGCCGATCAGGGGCGGGTAGAAAGTGTAGAGCACGGACGCGCGGCCTAGCGCGACTGGCACCATCGCCATGACGCTACCCGCCACGATCAGCCAGAAACCCGTCCAGGCCCAGCGCACGCCGACGAGGGGCTGCTTGAGTGCGGATTCCGAGATGGCGTAGCCGAAGCCCATCGCGACCAGCGTCGGAAAGACGTAGCCCATAACGGTCCCATGGGCGGTCAGCGAGCGATAGTACCATTCCGGATTGCTGATCCAGGTGTAGAGCGGGCTGCGCACGAACATCTGCCAGGCGCCGAGGAAGAGCGCGAACCCGAACACCGCAAACGCCAGCCAGAAATGCGCGAGGACGAGCTTCCTATTCACCAACACAGCTGAGCCTCCCGCCGTTCTTCGCGCGCGACGCGAACTCCGCTTTTTCGATCACCTTCACCTTGCCCCACATGCCTTCGTGGCCGAAGCTGCAGAATTCCTGGCACGGCATCAGATGGTCGCCGGGTTTCTCGAAGCGCATCAATTGCTCGGAGACGTAGCCTGGCACCAGCATGGTGTTGACGTTGGTGCCCTGGACGAGAATCCCGTGAACCACGTCGGCGCTTGTGGCGCGTAGCGTGATCGGCGTCTGGGCCGGCACCAGGATGCAGGCCGGCGTAAAGGAATACTGCTGGCCGATGGCACGGACCGTCACGGCGCCGTTCGGCTCCAGCATGCTGCCGAGATTGGATTCGACGAACTCGCCCGAGAGGTGCAGCCGCGTCGGATCGATGGTCTCGACGCGCGGCTGCGGCATGGTGACCTGGTGGATGCCGGCGAAGGCCGCCAGTACAGCAAGCACCACGATGATGATCACCGAGACGGTCGCCCAGCGGCGCTCCGTACGCGCGGCGACCTCGGCGCCGTGATGGCCGTCATGGACGGTCATTGCAGGGCCCCGCGAGGGAGAAAGACGAAGAGGTAGAACGCGAACCACATTCCTACCACCAGCGCGGTAGCTATGCCGGCCACCGTCAGTGCTCCGCCCGGTCCGGCGGCCACGATGCGACCGACGCGGTCATCCGCGGTCGACTCGGTCTGCTCGGGGAGATCCGTGTTGATCATCTGGGCCTCAGTTCAGGGGCGCGGAGCGCAGTTCGTTCGCGTCGCGGGCGCTGACCGGCGCGCCGCGATTGCCCCATGCGGTACGGATGTAGGAGACAACGGCGGCGACCTCGTTGTCGGAGAGCAGGCCTGCGAACGGCGGCATCCCGTAGGGGCGCGGATTGCCCTCGGTCCCGGGCGGGTAGCCGCCGTTCAGCACCATCCGGATCGCGTTGACGGCGGACTCCATCTCGATCGACTGGTTGTTCGCGAGCGGAGGCCAATGCGGCGGCTTGCCCTCGCCTTGAGCGCCGTGACAGCTCGCGCAGCGCGCGTCGTAGACGGTCTTGCCGAGGCTGATCAGAAGACTGCTCTCGCTCGTCGGCAGGACCGGCGAGGTCGCCGGCGTGCGCGACGTCGGCTCGGCGATGCTCTTCAGATAGATCGCCATAGCCTTGGTGTCTTCGTCGGTCAGATATTGCAGGCTGTTGTGCACGACTTCGGCCATCGGGCCGTACACGACACCGCGGGCCGACACCCCGGTCTTCAGGAGGTCGGTGATGTCCTTGATGCTCCAATCGCCGAGGCCAGCCTCCCGGTTCGACGTGAGCGAAGGCGCGTACCAGTTTTGCATGGGAATGAGGCCCCCCTTGAAGGCATCAGATTGGGATGTGCCGCCGAGCGCGTTGATCGGGGAGTGGCACATGCCGCAATGGCCGAGCCCTTCGACGAGATAGGCGCCGCGATTCCATTCGGCGGACTTTGAAGGATCCGGCTTGTACTCGCCCTCGCTGAAGAACAGCGTGCGCCAGCCGAGGATCAGTTGGCGGTTGGAGTAGGGAAAGCGGAGGTCGTGCTCCCGGTTCTTCTGATTCACGGGCGGGATCGACTTCAGATACGCGAAGATCGCGGCGCTGTCGGCCTGAGTCACCTTCGTGTAGGAGGCGAACGGCATCGCCGGGTACATCAGGCCGCCGTCCGGAAAGCGGCCCGTGTGCATGGCCTTGTAGAAATCCTCGGTGGTCCACTTGCCGATGCCAGTGTCGCGGTCGGGCGTGATGTTGGACGAGTAGAGCGTGCCGAACGGCGTCGGCATCGGGCGCCCTCCGGCGAAGATGCGCCCCTCCGGAGCCGTGTGGCAGGCAATGCAGTCGCCTGCGCGCGCGAGATACTCGCCGCGCTTGACGATGTCGCTGGGGGAGTTCTGCTGCTGCGCGTAAGCCGGGCTCGCTAGGAACCAGAACAGAAGACCAAGGATTCGTGCGCGTGAGAGCATCGCCGCCTCCTCAATCCGGTTCGCTTCCGCACGCGAAGGGCAGAACGTAGGCGCCCTTCGGAGCGGGAGCGATGACGATCGGAGCGGGCCGGCTCGCGAGGTAGGCCGCCACCGCGGTAACGTCCGCCTCCGTCAGCCGTGCCGCGACCTGCTGCATGCAATCCGGAGCTTTCGCCGTCCGCGTGCCGTACCGCCAAGCGCCCAGTTGCGCGCTGACGTAGTTGGGACGCAGCCCCAGGAGACCGGGAATGCCGGGCTCCATGCCCGTGAGGCCTGGCCCGTGACAACTGCCGCAAGCCGGAATTTGCCGCGCCGGGTCGCCACGCGAGACCAATGCCTGGCCGTGCAGCAGGACCTCCTTGCTGGCGTCGCTCGCTGCTGGCGCCGGAAGCGGCGGACGCTGCTCGGCGAAGTATTCGGCCATGTCCTGCAGGTAGGGATCGCCGAGATATTCGAGCAGATAGTTCATCGGCGGATACTTCCGCCGGCCGTTCTTGAACGCGAGAAGCTGATTGTAAAGATAGCCGGCGGGCTTGCCCGCTAAGCGGGGAAAATAGACGTCGCCGGTGCCTTCGCCCTGTTTGCCATGGCAAGGGGAGCACGCTTCGATGCGCGCCTCCATGGTATCGGGCGGCTGACCAGGTGTCTGAGCTAGAACGGGAAAAGTGTGGACCGAGATCGCCAGCCCCACCCCTGCCATCGCAATTCGCATCCGCACGCGGCACCCCAATGCTGCGTAAATGAGGAGGCTCAACGTCGGACGGCGAGATTTGTTCCGGATGCCGGAACTGAGGCGGCGCGGCGGGAAGCGACGCTTGGATGGCAAGACGTAACCGGCCCGGCGGCAATGGCCGCCAAGCCGGGTTTGTCAGTGCAAGATGTGTCCTTCGACCCGCAACGCCGATCATTTTCGGCGGAGCCGCTCTCCGAGCCGGCCCCATATAGCGGTCGTAAATTGAGGCGCGAAGCCCGGAGTGCCTAGGAGTCCGAGCTCCGCAACCGTAACAGCACCGACGCGAGACGATGCCGCTCGGTACGGAATCAACACTACGCCGCCGCGGCGTTGTTGGCCTTGACGCATCTCAAGCTCGAATGTGCCGACCTCGGTATGCATCGACATCGCACATCGCGCTTACTCTCCTCGAATCCTTGCACCGGAGGCGAGGTCATGAACCCAGCTCGGCTTGCGCCGCCACAAGAGTGCACATGTCTGACGAAAGTCCTGACACTCACCTAAACCATGCCACGTCGCCCGCCAAGGCACTGGCCCGCGGCGCGATGCCGCCGCCCGTGACGGGGTCGCTTCCAACCGAGGTGGCGGAGCTCGCGCGCAAGCTGGGCGCCGACGGGGACTGCCGCGTGGTGCACCTTTCGCAACTCGGGCGTATGAGCAGCGGCCCCTCGAGCCGCTGGATGCGCTTCCGTGCCCTTGATGAAATCGAGACTTCGGCGACGGCTTTCGATTGGGAAGCCAGATTTGGCCCGCTGTCTTGCTTGACGGTGGTGGACCGGCTCTCCTCCGAGGGTGCCGCATCGGAACTTCGGTTCTTGGCTTCCGTCTAAGCGGCGCGCCGGCAGACGAGACTGCTCTCCGCAAGGGGCAGATCATGCGATACTTGGCTGAGCTTGCGTGGGCGCCCGACGCGATCCTGTGTAACCGGTCGCTCGAGTGGCAGGTCCGCGAAGACGGCTTTCGCGTCTCTCATCCGTCAGCTCACGGGCGCATCTCGGTCGAGATCCAACTGGATAAGGCAGGGCGCATCGGATCAGTCTCCGCGAAGGACAGACCGCGCATGGAGACCCGTCGTTTCGTTGACCGGCCTTGGCGCGGCAGCTTCGCGGACTACCGCCTCCGCAATGGCCGATGGATACCTTTTCACGGAGAGGTCGGCTGGCATTTCGACGGAAACTGGCATCCGGTCTGGACGGCCGAACTCACGGATTGGCGTTTCGAATGAGGAGAGTGCTTCTGTGCGGCTCCATACGTCCTGGATGGCTTCGAGCTGGCTCTTCATTTCAACGACCGGATGTATTCGGCCAAATCCGCGATTTCCGCCCGGTTCAGCGACAGACTCGGCATGTTCGGGTGCGGCATGAGGAGCAGGAAGGCGAGCTTGTTCTGGTCGAAATCGGGCGCCTTCCCGATCGATGCGAACGGCGGCGCCTGGTCGGTGGTGCTGGTCTGACCGCGCTCGACCAGGTGGCAGCTTGCGCACCAGCGCTTCGCGATATCCTTGCCGTTGACGGCGTCTGCCGCCGAAGAGGAGGTGACGATGCCGACCAGCCAGCATACGACCGCGACGGATTTGAATGCGTTCGACATGCCAAGGCTCCTGGGCTGCTTCATGGTGGCGGCATTCCGGACTACGACGGGAAGTCGGCGGGATCGATCTTCAGGCGATCGGCATGCAGGGACCAGTCGTGCGTGGCGTGCATCTGGCAGAACCGTTCCTTCGCTTGCTGCTCGGCTTCCCTGTCGTTCCGGGCATCCAGCTCGATCGTAGTTTGGCAGACCTCGCCCATCTGGCCGTTGTCGCCGAGGACCTCCTTCATGAAGCTGACGATGAAGCGCGGCATGGCGACCTCATTGGCGACGGCATTGCCGGCTCTATACGCTGGCTCCTTTCGGAGCAGGAAGGATAAATTGGCGGCAGGCGCTCGGCTGGGCCAACGGTTAGCCGGAAATCGCGTCACCAGGAGCGCCTCTCGCGCGCCAATAACGCTGGCGAAGCCTGGGTGCTATCAACCATGCGATCGCAGCCGACGCGACGACGCTCACGGCGATCATCGTCGGAATGGCCGCCATTGCGTTCGACTGGATCGGCGTAAGGAGAATCACAAGCATTCCCGCGCCGAACATCACTGCCTGGACGCTCATGAAGACCAACGCCGCGATCTGAAGTCGTACCGACATGCCGACACTCCCGGTTCCACTCGGTACAACTGGTTCGGCTAAGGTGAGTTCCGAAGGCGGGTCTCTCTTCAGGAAACGACCGCTCGCCGCAGCGTCGGCGTGCCTCCGAATCTTGTTCTTGAGCGCTGTCCATCCGCCTCGGAGCGGCGGGTGTAGGTCGAACCCTGAACCTGCCCGCCGATGCTGTGACCTGTCTCGAATTCCGGAAAGGCCCGTAGGTAGTCATCCGCAATTTCGCAGACGGGCGAGAAGGCGCACGGTCGAGACATGCAGCGCCAGATATTGTTCAAGTGTCCGCGCACGGGAATGAATGTCCAGCTTCGCCTGGACGAGGAGGCGGTCGAGTCCGGGAAGCCGGAAAACACCTATGTCTCGGTTTCTTGCCCGGCCTGCGCTTCGTTCCACCTCGTCAACAGCACGACGGGAAGGACACTTGGCGACCTCAAGACGGTGCACCGTTGACCGGTGCTCAGGACGTGACTTGATCGGTCACGTCCTCGACCTGGTGCAGCAGGAAAGCCAATCGTCCGTCCTCGTCGCGAATGGGCGAGTTGATGGGGCGCCAGTGGCGTTCCAGGAATGCTCCGTCCAGATCACGGATGTCGTAGCGCTGCACCGCCATTGCATGGGCACGGCCCGTCTGAACCACCGTCCGGAGCGAGGCGAAGAGGTTGCTGACCCCATCGGCAAGGGGTTCGTCCGGATTCTCGGGAAATACCTCGAAGAGGGCTCGCCCCCACGACGGTTTCAGGGTCGGTCAACGTGGCCTGGGCGTAGGCGGAGTTGATGTCGACGATCTGCAGGCCTGGTCCTGGATCGAGCAGCATGTAGGCGTGCGGCGAGCGGGCGAAGTCCGACAAGAACTGCTCGCGGCGTTCGGCCGCGTCGGCGGGAGGTCGGCTTCGTTGCCCGAACGGGGGCGGCTGGGCGCCATCCGTTTCGGCCTCCAGCAGCGCGAGCTCGCGCCTGTTGGAAGCCAGCAGCCCCTGGAGGGTGCGCTGCAGGGATGGATCGCGCCTCGGCCAGCAGCCTCCCGAAGTTCGCGATGTTCTGCTCGCAGATGAATTTTTTCATTTGTCCGGGATAAGCGGAGTGATGTGGGTGCGCAGTATGCACCGCATCATCCTACCTTGCCACGTCGCCACGCGAATGGCGGCATGCCGCGCTGCATCGAAGTTCGGACGCCGAACCTTTGCGGCGCCGGCGGGCTGGAGGCCGATCCTGGCCTGCCTCATTGGAGGAACCGCTGCGCCAAGTCGTCGTTGCTCGCCCTAGAGGCCAGGTGAGGAGCCGCTGCGATGCTAGAAACGAATGATCTTCTGGTGAAATGTCCAAAATGCGGTGCCTGGCCGATGGCGGTCGGATCTCAGAGGAACATCATCGCGCATCGCGAGGTCAGCTTCCGATGCCCGAGGTGCGGCAGCGAGGAAGAGGGCCGGCTTCGCCATGCCGCCGCCTCGCAGATCAACGCGCACGGCGGTCTCGACGCTGCTTGAGAGAAGCGGAAAGTGCCTCTGGGTCTGCCTGCAAGCGCGTGCTGAGTTCGAGCGGAGAGCGCCGGCCGACGCATCTCAGGTCTCGCAGATGGCACCAGAAGTTCGCCGAGGGAGAGAAGAGAAAAAGCTCCCCTGCTGTCCGAAGCAAGGGCAACTGTGCAGCATCAGGCTACGTCGTGAATTGACCTCCATGGGTCTTCTGCTTCGTTGCGCTCGTGCGAAGCCGAATAGAACGAGGATTCGACTCGTTTTGCCTCTCTCCTGCGCTCGAGCTCGTCAAGATCAATCTCGTGCACGGGAACTCGGACGCGCCTCCGAAGTCTTTCGAAAATCCTCATCCATCGTACTCCGATATTTCGACATGTGCATATTGCGCTGCGGAACTTGTCCGGTCTTTGCGACATCGCAAAGATCTGCGCGGGGCTTCAATTAGCTTACCGCCAGCAGGTCCGGAAATCGCTCACACCGGACGCGCGGGGCTCTTGAGGCGCGCGTCGCGCGCCCGACCGAGCGGATGAAGAGACGATCATGATCGGCGGCAACATCTCCCGGTGGACCATGACCTACTTCGCCGCGGCGTTGACCTGGTTGCTTGCCGCGCTCGCGCTGATGGCCGCCGGCATCGGTCATCCTGCGACGGACGTCGCGGCGCCGGACACGCTGGTTCTGGTGCATGTGATCTGCGTCGGTTGGTTGAGCACCGCGATGTGCGGAGCGCTTTTTCAGTTCGTTCCCGTCCTCCTCGCCAAGCCCCTCTTCTCCGAAAGACTGGCCTTGCCGGCATTGGGCTTGTTGACCGCGGGGCTTATCGCGCTGCTCGCCGGGTTCATGGCTCTGGGTGGCCGCCTGCCTTCCGCCCCGTGGCTTCTGCCGCTCGGGGCCGTGCTGCTAGTCGCCGGCTTCGGCCTCGTGATCGTCGATCTCGGCCTGACCGCCTGGCTGCGGCCGACCGGTCCGGCACGTTTTGTCCTAGTCGGCCTAGCGTCTCTTTGCACGACCGTCACGTTCGGCGCGGTGTTCGCGTTCGCGCTGGCCGGATGGGCGGGGCCGGTCGGGGATGCCGTCCTGGCGCGCGGCATCCCGCTGCACGCGACCGCCGGGCTCGGCGGTTGGCTTACGTTGACGGCCATGGGCGTCAGCTATCGACTGCTCTCCATGTTCATGTTGGCGCCTGATGTGGAGGACCGCCAAAGTCGCCAGACGCTCGCGGCCGGCGGGCTCGCGGTCGCGGCCGCCGTTGGTGGCGGAGCCTTCGCGATCGGGCTCGGGATGGGACTGAATGCCGTGTTTTCTGTCGCCGCACTTCTCGGCCTGACGTGCGCCGCGCTCTACGGGCGCGACGTTGCCGGTGTCTTCAGGAGCCGCAAGCGACATCACCTCGAGCTGAACATGCGGATGGCAATGCTGTCGTTCGCGAGCCTGGCGGGGACGGCCGTGCTGGGGGTCGCGCTCGTTTCAATGGGGACGCTGCCGCTACATTTGGGCGCGTTCGCCTTCCTGACGGTGTTCGGCTGGCTCTCCGGCCTGGTGCTCGCCAAACTCTACAAGATCGTCGCCTTTCTCACCTGGCTCGAGACCTACGGCCCGGTGATGGGACGCGCGGCGACGCCTCGCGTTCAGGATCTGGCCGCAGAGCAGAGGGCGACGAAGTGGTTTGCCATCTACTATCTCGCCGTCTGGGCAGGAACGCTCGCCCTTCTGGCGGGGGAACCGAGCGCGTTCCGGATAGCCGCGGCCGCGATGACAGTTGGCGTCATTGGCATCATCCACGAAATCATTCGAATCCGGCGGCTGGAAGACGTGGCGCCGCCGCTGCGCCTGCCGGCGGGCTCCGTCGCGCCGCATCTGTTGTTCGCCAAAACCTGAGGAGATCGCAATGACCGCTTACCTGGACGTCGATGTTCGTCCGATCCTGCGCGCCGGGGGCGAGCCGTTCTCGGCCATCATGGCCGCGCTCGAGCGTCTGGAACAAGGGCAGGGCGTACGCCTTTACGCGCCGTTCAAGCCGGTGCCGCTGTTCGCCGTGATGGCCGACAAGGGCTTCGCTCATTCGGCGAACGCAATGGAAGGCGGCGAATGGGAGGTACTCTTCACGCCTGCGGCAGCGAAGCCGGCGCAAGTTGCGGCTCTGTCGAACGGCTTCAACTTCGGCGCGTGGCCCGAGCCCCGCGTCAAACTTGACAATCGCGACCTGGAGCCACCGGAGCCGATGGTCCGGATCCTCGCTGCCGCCGACAAGCTTGAGCCAGGGGAGACCCTCTCGGCTCTTCTGCGGCGTGAGCCGGTGTTCTTGTTTCCACAGCTCGAAAGGCGCGGCTTCCGCTGGCTTGGCGGATTCGCATCCGACGGGGCAACCTACGAACTCACGGTGAGGGCGCCGTCGTGACGGACCATCTGGTCGAACGTGTCCGCGAGGCGCTACGCGTCGTGATCGATCCGGAGCTTGGTGAGAACATCGTCGACCTCGGTTTCATCTACGATATCGCGGCCTCGGGCGGTGCCGTCCGCATCAAGATGACGGCCACGACGCCGGGATGTCCAGCGACCTCCTTCCTGAGGGAAGGGGCGCAGGCGGCGGCATCCGCCGTCCCAGGGGTCGTTTCCGCCGACGTGGCGATGATCTTCGAGCCGGCCTGGACCCCCGACCTCATCGCGTCGTCGATCCGGGCTTCGCTCGGCTTTGCGGCTGTGAACTGACGGCGCGCCATGGCGATCACCATCGAGATCGATCACGCGAAGACCAGGGCAAGGGCCGCTGCGATAGCCGGACTGCCGGTCGTGCCGCAGGCCGTCAAGGGGCCGATCCGGAGGCTCAAATGGGTCATCCTGCTGCTGACGCTCTCGATTTATTACGTCACGCCGTTCCTCCGCTGGAATCGTGGACCGAACGCGCCCGAGCAGGCGGTGTTGCTCGATTTTGCGAACGGGCGTCTCTACGCGTTCTTCATCGAGATCTGGCCGCAGGATCTTTATCTCGTCACCGGCCTTCTGGTGCTCGCGTCGACCATCCTGATCCTTGCGAATGCGCTCGCGGGGCGCCTCTGGTGCGGCTTCGCATGTCCCCAGACTGTCTGGACCGATCTGTTCCTGCTCGTCGAGCGCTTGATCGAGGGCGACAGGCGCCAGCGCCTCAAGAACATCGGAGCGCCTCTCACGGCGAAGCGGGCTTTTCAGTTGGTGGCCAAGCACGTGACCTGGCTTCTGATCTCGCTCGCGACGGGCGGCACGCTGATCTTCTATTTCACGGACGCGCCGGATCTGCTCAGCGGTCTGATCGTGGGCGACGTGTCGGCCAACGCCCTCACCTGGATCGCGGTGTTCGCGGGCACGACGTACGGACTTGCGGGGTTCGCGCGCGAGCAGGTCTGCACGTTCATGTGCCCATGGCCTCGCCTGCAGGGTGCGATCTGGGATCCCGAAGCCTATACCGTTAATTACCGCGATTACCGGGGCGAGCAGCGGACTTCGGCGAAGAAGGCGGCCGAGCTGCGCCTTCGCGGGGAGCCGGCAGGCGATTGCGTGGATTGCGGCCAGTGCGTGGCTGTCTGCCCGATCGGGATCGACATAAGGGAAGGCCCGAACTTCGCCTGCATCAACTGCGGTCTCTGCGTCGATGCGTGCGACGGCGTGATGACGAAGCTCGGGCGCCCGCGCGGCCTGATCGACTACGAAAGCTGGACCAACATCGAGCGGGGGCGCAACAAGGAGGCTCCTCGCAACCGCCTGCTGCGGCCGAAGACGATCGGTTTGACCGCGGCATGCATTGCGCTGGCGGGCACGATCGGCCTTGCGTTCGCAACGAAGACCACCGCGACGCTCTCGGTCCAGCACGATCGCGACCCCGTCGCTGTCCGCCTGTCGGACGGCTCCCTGCGCAATGCTTACACGGTGAAGCTGCTCAACAAGTCGGCGAGTGCCCATCGGTACACGCTGTCCGTCGGCGGGATCGACGCGAAGCTGTCCATCGTCGGCAACGAGAGCCTCTCTCCGATCGAAGTCGCGCCGGATTCCTCGGAGCAGCTGCGACTGACCTTGACGGCGGCGCAAGCGGCGCAGCGCGATGTCGTGTTCATCGCGCGTGACGAGACCGGCGGCTCGCTGTCCGCAGCGGATCGATTCGTCGAACGGTAGGCCCGACGGTCCTGCCGCAGCGCGGCATCCCACCCTTAGGACAGATGCCTCCCAGGGGAATTTTACTATTGCAGTGCGGACATCTCCGCGCCTCGTAGTATCGGGCGTCTTTGTTCCGACCGGTGCTGCCGACCCGGTTGGTGATGACCATCAATAGAATGATCGCTGCGGGCGATTTTCTGTCCGCTGCCAGTGGCCAATTTAGGGCGTGGACTCAATAAACCGGGGACGCCGTTTGATGTCCGCTATGCCCCTGATAGCGGCGCGAAATCGGAATGTCGCAGGACTTCCGCGTTGGGCCGTCAGCAGAAGTACGGTCGTACGGGTCGCGAGATGGTTCACGAACTATTGGACAATAGGAAGCCTGATCCGGAACGACGCACCGCCATGATCCCGATTTTCTGCCCTTATCTGCCCATTGTGGGCCTCGATAATCGTGCGCGCGATGGACAGCCCCATGCCCATGCCATCGGCTTTGCTGCTGTAGAACGGGTCGAAGACTTCTTTCAGTTTGTCTTCGGGAATGCCCGGCCCGCGATCCGACACGGACAACTCGGCAAATTTTTCGACGCGCGCAGTCCGGATGCTTATGATGCGGTTTTCGGTAGGTATCTCCTTCATCGCGTCGATCCCGTTCGTGACAAGGTTAAGAATGACTTGTTGGAGTTGAATGCGGTCGCCGAGGATCGGAAGCGCTTCCGGCGTGATCACACTAACCAGTTCGACCTTTCGTCCAACGCCAAGAACGAGTTCGACAGTCTCACCAACGAGATCATTGAAGTCGAGGCTCTTCAGTTCAAAGGGTGCTTTTTTCAGCAGGCTCTTCATCCTCCGGATGACTTCGCTGGCGCGGCGGTCATCGCGCAGGATATCGCCGACGATCTCGTTCAGTTCCGCCATGTCGGGGCTCGGAGATTTCAGGATCACCTGAGCGGTTTCGGCATTGGTCAGAATAGCGCCGAGCGGCTGGTTGATTTCATGAGCAATTGAGGCGGTCAGTTCGCCAGCCGTGGCGATGCGGTTGACATGGACAAGTTCCGCCGTGCGCTGCCTATACTGCACCTCGACAAGTTGACGCCGACGATGTTCGTGTAGCAGGATAATAATAAATCCGGCCTGTATCACAAGAATCGCGACGACAGATGCGATCTGCCATGCATACCGTTCCCACACCGTCGGTTCTCGGAAGTAAACGGTACTTCCAGCAGGCAAATTGTTCTCGCTAATTCCCCAGCGCTGCATTTGCCGCCAATCGAACTTTGCAGCCGCGAATTCAATCGGACGGGTCTTGATGGCCCCCGCCCTTTCCCCCGAAAGGATTCGGTTCGCGACACTGGCCGTGATTGCACTGCTCTCCAACACGGAAAACATCGGCCCCCCAACGAGGGCGCCTTCAAAAAAGGAGCCGTCGTAAGAGAAGATGGGGGCAGAGGCTACGGAAGCCAACGCATTCAACGACTCGTTTTCTTCATGAGAGACACCTGCTGCATCCACATTCATCAAATGCCAGAGAATCGCGCTATGTGGCGGCAGTTTCGCTGCGTCCTTGAGAATGTCGGCAAAAGGCAACTCATCGTACCATTTCAAGACGATCCTGTTCGCAAAGGGAGCTAGTTGCCGCTGTATTTCCGCGTGCCAGAATACTTCGTTGGGAGATACTCCGTTCACGATTGCTAACGCTTTGGTATCCGGCAGCACTTGCAGGATAGTCTTGAGAATGGCAGCAAAATCGTGATCGACGGCTACGACCGTGTCGTTTTCCGAAAGTTGACTAAAATCGACGCGGCGCCTGTCAACAGCCGTGAAGATCATTGGGGTCGTTTGAAACAACTCGCTGCGATGCCTCTGGATAAAGCTTGCGGCGGGCGCTCCCACCGCGATTATCAGGTCGAGTGGCTCCCTGAGATAGAGCGCCCGGAGATACTGAACCAACGGGATTTCGGGCTCTGCGTTGTCCGATCTTGCGCTGGTGAGCGAGAAGTCTGTGAAATCAATCGACGATTTTACCTGACGAATGGTTTCGGCTCGAATCGTGCGAGCATAATCGCTCCAAGGCTTGAATTGTGGTCCGAACGAATGCAACATCAGAACGCGTTTGGCTGCTGGATCGGCCGCCTGACTTTGGCGCACCGTCACCTGCAACAAAGCGATGGCCAGCACAGCGATGAAGCTCCGCGCGCGACAATTTCGCCATGATAAGGCAGTCGGCCAGAAACGCATTGCCATCCTAGTCCGGGCACTTAACCCGAGTGTTGGAACGATAAGGGCTCAATAAGATGATTGACAAGAAAAAGCGCTATCGGCGGTCGGGCTAGGGCGGATATCCGGTTTGGGTACTCGACCTTCGCTCAATCGGCTCTATCAGCGACTTGGCCGAGAACGGCTTTACCAGGTAGGCAAGGCACCCAGATTGAAGTGCAGTCTCGCGAATGAGTGGGCTGTCGTTTCCAGTCATGTAGATGACCGGTACATTATTCCCGGCCACTTTGAGACGCCGTCTCACTTCGATCCCTGACCCATCACCCAAGTTTATGTCGAGCAGAACGCAAATTACCTCGTCGAAATCGGCGTGATTTTCGAAAGCACTCGCAGTCGGAAAGAGCAGGCTGCCGTAGCCGAACTGTCGCAGTATTCGACCTATACTTCGTAGCATACCGGGGTCGTCATCGACGACGAAAACAACGCCCTTATTTGAAGACATCAAGCTCCACCCAACCCGGCCGAAGCGAACCCGCAACCCACTCACGCGGTGGTAAAATGTACGTTTGGCGGGCTCTTTCCTTTGACCTTAATCAAGATCGCCGCTCTTCGCGGGGCATTCTGTCGCAGATGCTCGTTTCCACTTCCGCTCCGGGTCAAAAGCGTCGGTGGAAGTGAGGTAAGCTGGCTTCCGGTTTGCCAGCGAAAGCGGACATCGCGGCGGCTCATGCGGCGAATCCATTCAGACAGACGAAGCCTAGACAATCGTGAAAAGTAACTGCTAGTCATTCGGATGGGTTGGATTCCGAATTGGCTGCGGGCAGATGTCAGGCTGCGGCCTCGGGCCGGCGCTCAGGTCGACTTACAACCACTGTCGGAGCGCGGCGGCCGATGGCTGAAGGCGAACTTGTTTCGCTTCCCGGGAGCGGTGTGGTCGCGGAAACGGGGCTGTGTGGAGCTGGCAGAGGGCGACGTGATCGCGCTGCATCTCGTTATCAAGCGGATCACGGAGGCCGGGCTGAAGGTGCGGCTGGCGGGGCGCCTTCGCGGCTGGGACGGATCGTCGCCTGTTTGGACTTTGCTGGTGCGCAAGCGTTAACGGATCGGGCCACTCCTGATGCGCACGGCGACGAATGACGGCTGGGTTAGAGCGGTCGGTTTGGCAGCGCGCGCGGTGTCCGGTCTGCATTGGGAACGGAATTGCAGCGACCATGGTCTGCACGTCAACTACGGGGCATTGGCGTCAAGTTGGCCGCGCCTTTGCAAGGCCCGGTCTCACCCCCGACGGCCGACGTGCCGGCAAGCATCGTGTTCGGTCCGACGCTCCCGAGCGATGCCAGGGATGCTTTCCCGGACAATCAGTACAGCGCCGGGATCGCGAAAACCTAACGCCGGCAGATACTGCCCTGTCGTAAGCTGCGAGGGCGGCGTCGGTTGATATCTCGACCATCTCTCGGAACCGTGCATCGCTCACCTGCGTGAAGCTTTGGCTTATGACTTCGTGCAAGGTCAGCATCGCTGACAGAAGGCTCCTTGGGCGTCGTTCGCCCCATAAGCTGACTGAATAAGTCCACTCGGTAGGTGTTCGCCGCGAGTTGCCAACCCAGTCTCCACTGCCTTGCGCATCTTTCCGGCTGCCCAAAACGCTTAACATTCGGTCAGAATAGCCGCGAGCTTTTCAAGAGCAAGTACGTGAGGCTCTCATCTCATTAGAGGCGCTATGTCTGTGGGTCCATAAGCAGCGACGCTGACCGAGCGGGACGACTTCCGCTTAACCCTCGGAAGCTGACGATACGAGTACATGCCCTAATTCTCACCGTTTGACGTGGGGGGCGACAGTCCGGCTCCCGACCGCTTCAGGCGGCCCTGTTCAAGCCGAGGCACCTGGAGCGATCCGGTCCCGCCCGGCGGCGTTGTATCTACCCTAATTACCGGTATGTTTCGCCGGATTCGAGAAGAGCGCCGTCTGCTGATGCGGGCGCGGTCCCCACGGCCCGCCCAGGCCTCGATCCGGGCCTGCCTTTGGTATCCTACCGCTTCGCCAGGCCGAGCAACGGATGTCTGCTGAACGGATCCGCCTTCTCCGCCAGATCGCGCGCGCTGCGCGAAGCCGCTGTAGAAATTCCATGACGCCACCCCGCAACACCACTGGATTTCGGTACGCTGTCAACGTGCCGTCAAGCGGCTGTGCGGCAGCCGTTACGTCCATTTCGCAGGACGGCCTTGCGCGAAGGCTTGTGCTGGACGCTGGGGTGCAACTAAGCTGGAAGGGCAGGGGAAAGACAAATGTCTGTGCTTCAGGGGACCCGGAAGGCGTGCCCTTCGTGCGGGAGGCCTATGCAGCTTGCGGCCGACGCGGGCGGTCGCGATCACTACGTCTGTTCGCGCTGCGAAGACGATCCGCTGCACGACCCGGCCGCTCTCAAGTGGGCAAATAGTCCGCTGAAGGCGCCGGTGGGCCCCGAGACATGAGCGGTCCCCGGCGGCAACGGCTACTACGGGTCGCGGCGCTCCCGGTGCCGGAACGGATCGGCGGCGTCGTCATGACCTGAGCGGCTACTGAAGAACATCAGGGCCATGAGCCCGCACCCGACGAGAAGCGAGAAGAAGGTGCCTAGCCCCAACGCGATCCACCCGTGCTTGCCCATCTCGACGCCGCTGCTCGCACTCCACACCGACACGGCCCAGACGCCTGTGAGGATCAATACGGCGCCCAGGGCCACCAGCAGGACGATTTGACCGGGACTGAGACCTCTCATCGCTGCACCTGTTCGTGCCGGGACTGGGTGAACCGCGAACGCGAGCAGGCGTTCCGGTGTGCGGTGCGCGCGGGTCCCGAGCAGGCGGGATGGCCGCGTCTCATCAGCGCCACCAGTTGTTGGCGGCGGCAACCGTCTGGAAGTGGACGGCCACCACGTGGGATGTTGCGATCAGTTGCTCCGAGTCCTGCTCATAAGCCGCCCGCAGACGCGTACGGACTTCGTCCGATGGCTGCGTGATCTTCACCGCCATTCGTGAGAGCTTTACGGCCAGTTCGAAGCCGGCCTGGGGTGTGTCGGTCTTCAACGACGGTAGCCAATTTTCGCTCATGTGCCGTATCCTTTGTTGGGGGCTCAAAGTGCTCACTGCGTCAGCTTGACGGGCGCCTTGTCGAACGTGTGCAGGTAGGCGATCAGGTCCTTGATCTTCTGCTCGTCCTTGATGCCGGCGAACGCCATTTTGGTGCCCGGGATCTTGGCCTTGGGATCCTTGATGTATTCTGAGAACGTCGCCTCGTCCCAGGTGATGCCCGACTTCTTGTTGGCTTCGGAATAGTTGTAGCCCTCGACGGATCCCGCTTTCCTTCCGATCAGCCCGTTGAGCACCGGGCCGACGACGTTCTTGGCGGTGTCGCCGACCTGGTGACAGGCCTTGCAGACGGCGAAGGCCTTCTCGCCCGCGGCGGCGTCCTGGGCGCCGGCTTGGCCGAGACCCGCTGCGAGAAACAGGGCCACAAGTGCTGTCCGGTTCATCAAGTTCTCCTTTTCCTTGGGTTTGAATTCGATCGATCAAGCGTGATTTCGGATGACTTGCCCGCCGCATCGATGAGATGGACGCGTTCGACATCGACGTATGGCAGCAGCGAACGGATTCGCTCCTCCGGCATCAGGCTGAACGCGGTCGAGAGCGCATCGGCTGCAGTGGCGCTTCGAGCGACGGTCGTCACGCTTTGATAACGATGGGCGCTGCCTCCCGTCGCCGGATCGAACAGGTGGTTGAAGCGCCCTTCAGCATCGAACCGGAACCCGTAGCTCCCCGAGGTCGACACCGCCCGGTCGATCATCGGAACGATCGTGGCGCTGCGGCCCGCGACCTTCGGATCGGCGACGCCCACTTCCCATGCGCTGCCGTCCGGCCGCGCCCCTATCGCTCGGATCTCGCCCATGTCCACCAGGCTGTGCGAGATGCCCTGGGCCTGCAGCAGCTCGACGATCTTGTCGGTCACGTAACCCTGCGCGATCCCGTTCAGGGTCACGGCCGTTCCGTGAGACATCGCAATCCGGTCGCGGCTGACCGACAGTCGGCGGTGGCCGACGCGCCGGAGCGCGGCCTGGATCGCCGTCGATGACGGACCGGCGGGATCCGCTCCTTCTCGTGCAAAGTGGTCCGCATAGAGCTCCCACAAGGGCTGCACTGTCGGATCGAACGCGCCTTCGGTCAGCGCCGCGTAGCGCTGCGACGCGGTCAGCAGTTCGACCATTTCGGGGGCGGGGCCGACGAGGATGCCGGTCCGGTTCAGTTCGGCGAGAGCGGATTCCTTCATGTAGAGACTGAACTGCCGCTCGAGCCGCCGCGCCTCGGTGCAGGCGAGCGCGATCAGCCGCTCCGCCCGGCTGCGATCCTCGTCGTGAATCTCCAACGTCGCAACCGCGCCCAGCATCGTGCCGCGCCAGATCACCGGCGCGACCTCTGCACGAGTGGGATGACCTGAAGACAGCAGGCCGAAGCCCGCTGCCGCCGCGCTGATCCGGATGAAGCGTCGGCGCGTCAGGGTTGGCGTCATGGCGTCCTCCTCGGTCGTTCGCCCGGCGGGCCTTCCGCCGTCTCGTCGGCCGCAACTGCGCCTGTAGTGTTCGCCGAGGCTAGGACATAGTCCCGCGGCACCTCGTTGAAGCCGACGATCCTGCCGCCGTTTTCACCGGCGAACTTCTCCGCCGCCGCCCGGTCGGAGAACGGAACGGCCTCGTCGCCGCCCATGCCGCTCTTGGCCTGGCTCTCGATCACGAACAGCGCCTTGCGCGCCTCGATCCAATTGTCGGCGCCCGGCTTGTCCCAGTCGGGGGTCTTGCCCATGTCGGACACGTAGATCGCCAAAATGTCCTTGGGCTCGTCGGGCAGCATGGTGAAGGCGATGGTGTCCCGCACCGACGAGAACCACACGGGCTCCATTAGGCTCGCGGCAAAGATATGGCCCTTCGGTCCCGGGTGCTCGAGCACGTTCATGCCGCAGTAATGGCCGATGTCCTCCGCCGTCATCCGATGCGGCGGCGGGATCTTGGCAGTCTGCTTGTCGTTGCAGCCCGCAAGCGCGACCGGCACGAGCAAAGCGAGAAGTATCGTTCGGCGCCTCATAGCTCCCTCCGCGAGAAGGCGAGCGCGGCCAGCCCCAGCGGGAGCAGCGTCCAGCACAGCAGGGCGGCCAGAAGCACCGGTATCGTCAGGGATGTGCTTTGAGCGAGGCCCGCCATGCCGGCGAAGGTGCTGACATTGGCAAACCCGGTCAGATTGATCAGCCGGTAGGCGTCGGTCGGATTCGACAGCAGCATGGCGTTGAGCCCAGCCGCCGAGATGCTACGTCCCTGATCGAGTGCAAGCACGCCCAGCAGCGCCATGTCGTAGATCAGCACCAGCAGCAGCCACAATCCGATGCAGATGCCGGCTGCCGTTCCGCGGTCACGCACGAGCGCGCTGACCAGATAGCCGATCGCGACGAAAACGGCGCCCAGCAGCACCGAGGAGCCCACCATTGCCGCGAAGGCGAGAAGACTGTCGCCGTCAATCTGGCTACCCGTCGCCGCCAGCGCTCCGACCGCCGCGCCGTAGCCGAGACAGGTCGCAAAGGCGAGGACGGCGAGGTGTCCCAGGAACTTACCGAGCAGCACCTGCCATCGCGCGACCGGATAGCTCAGCAGCAACAGCATCGTCCCCCGTTCCATCTCGCCGACGATGGCGTCGTGCGAAATCAGCAGCGCGATGAGGGGAACGAGAAAGATGGTCAGGCTCGACAGGCTGACGACGACCACATCCAGCGTGCGGACGCCGACGTTCCCGATTGGTGCGCTGCCGAGAAAGGACAGTGACAGGGCGAGCCCGGCGAGCAGGAGCGTTGCGGCAAGCACCCAGCGATTGCGGATGGCCTGGTGGATTTCCTTGGCGGCGATGATGAGGACGTTCATGGCGCCTGTTCCGATTGCCGGAGGAAATGAGCATACAGCTCGTCGAGGGTCGGCGGGACCACGTCGACGTCTTCGACGGCATTGCCGGCCGCCGTCGCACGATGCAGCAGCTCGATCTTGCGCTCCGGTGCGGCGTCGATCTCGACGATGTGGCCGTTCAGACGGCGGCAGGTCGCGTCTTGAGGAGCCCAGGGCGGCATCTCGCTCGGCGCGAGGCCCGCGACCTTGAGACGAATCCTCGTGGACAGCCGGGCGAGACGACGCAGCTCGTCGATCGATCCGTCCGCGACCTTGATGCCGCGGTTCATGATGATGACCCGGCCGGTGCGCTCCTCGAGCTCGGTCAGCGCATGCGACGACAGCAGCACGGTCGCGCCCGCAGCGGCGAGCCGCGCGATGATGTCGTAGAAGGTCTGGCGCAGCTCCGGATCGAGACCAGTGGTCGGCTCGTCCAGCAGCAGCACACGCGGCTGACCAAGCAGCGCCTGCGCGAGCCCCAACCGCTGACGCATGCCCTTCGAATAGGTGCTGACCCGGCGGCGGCCGGCGGCGCCCAGCCCGACGGCGTCGAGCAGTTCTAGGCCTCTGGCAACCGGCTCTCGCTTCAGTCTGGCGTAGAAAGCCTGGGTCTCGCGGCCGGTCAAAGCGGGGTCGAAGGAGACGTTTTCGGGCAGGTAGCCGAGCTGTCGCCGGCCTGCGAATTCGCCGGCGGCGGGATTGTCTCCGAGAACCTCGATGGCGCCGCTGGTCGGCCGGATCAACCCGAGCATGAGCTTCATGAGCGTGGTCTTGCCGGCGCCGTTGTGGCCGATCAAGGCGACCAGTTCGCCTCGATCGAGCGTGAACGAGGCGTCGCGTACGGCCTTGATCTGGCCATACGACTTGGTGACGCCGCTGATACGTACCGTGCTGGTCATCGCGCTTCCTTCGCCGCAGCGTTCTGCGGCGGCGACACCAGTGGATGGCTGTCGACCACGCCGCCCGACAGCAGCGCCGGAAATTGCGCCTGCGCCCAGCGGATGACCTGGACGGCGGGGCTGTTGATCAGGACCTTCGCAGCGGGCGCGGTCCACAGCACGCGATCGATGAGGTCGTTCGGCCGATACGCGGTGTCGGCGATTCCGTCGCCGTTCAGGTCGAATGCCGGATTATCGCTCCAGTAGTTGCCGCGCCCCCCGATCGACCAGTCGAGGTGCCGGGTGCCGACATATTTCACCTGGTTGGCATTGCCGACGAAGGCGTTGCCCGTGATCTCGTTGCCTTCGGAGCCGGCCGTGAAGTGCACGCCGATGGCGCAGCGCTCGAACCAGTTGTTGCGGAATTTGTTGTGATTGGTGTTGTAGATGAACACGCATTTCTCGGGGCCGCTCTTGAGGGCGTTCGCCCGTTTCGGCTGCGGAAGCATGCCTCGCTCGTCGTCTGGACTGTCCTCCGTCCTCTGTATGATCGGGCTCAGCGGGCCGCCCGTGACCCGGTTATCGTTGATCTGGGCATAGTTCGCGTAGTTGAAGAGCATGCCATAGTCGCGATCGCGATCGGAGGAATTGCCGCGGATCACGAGGCGGTTCGAATACATGATGGCGTAACCGACATGGTTGCCGATCGAAACGTTGCCGCTGACTTCGCTGTCGTTGGTGTACATGTAGTGGACCGCGAAGCGAACCTGCTCGAAGCGATTGTCGAGGAAGCGGTCCTTGCTGCTGGAGATCGAGAAGATGCCGTCGCGGCCGTAGCGGAACGTGTTGTTTGCGATGGTGACGTCGGGCGCATTCCACAGCGAAACGCCGTTGCCTGCCTCGCTGAGACGTCCCCCGCGCAGTCCGTCGATTTCGTTGCGGACGACGCGGGAGCCGCGGGCGCCATGCACATAGACGCCGAACAGGTTTCCCATCAGGCGGTTGTCCTCGATCTTCGCGCGTTCGGCCGTCTTCTGCAGGAAGATCCCGGAGTTCATCGCCTGCAGATCGCGCCCGGACCCGCGAATGGTCACGCCGCGGACGGTGACGTCGGGCGCGCTGACGGTGACGACGTTGCCAGAGCCGTCGCCGTCCAGCACCGCGCCCTCGGTCCCGACCAGCTCCAAAGGACGATCGATCTGGATCGAGCCGTGATATTCACCCGGGGCAAGTTTGACGACGTCGCCGGCCCGCGCGCTGTCCAGCACCGCCTGCAGCGGCTGGCCGGGCGCAGCCGTCAACGTCTCCGCATTGGCGAAGCCAGACAATCCGGCGGCAACCAGCGCCGCCGGAAACATGCGTGACAACAGGCCCACGAGGTCGCTCCCGATCAGACCGATTTCGGTTCGACGAACATGCGGCCCTTCATCTCCATGTGCATCGCATGGCAGAACCAGGAGCAGTAGTACCAATACACGCCCGGCTTGTCGGCACTGAACGTCACCGATGCCGTCGCCATCGGCGCGACTTCCATCTGGATACCGTAGTTCACGATGCTGAAGCCATGTGTCAGGTCTTCGACCGCATCGATATTGGTGATGAAGACGGTGACCTGATCGCCCTGCTTGACCTGGAACTGCTCGAGCCCGAATGCCGGAGCCGTCGAGGTCATGTAGACCCGCACCTTGTTGCCGTCGCGGATGACCTTGGAATCACCTTCCAGGTCGATGCCGTCAGCCTTGGCCTGCTTGACTGCATCCGCAAACATCGGATCCGCGCGATCCCAGATCGAGATCGGATTGATCTTGGAGCGGTGCACGATGGTGGCGTCATGGGGCTCCGCAAAGCTCGGACCATCGTGGACCAGCTTCATCTGATCGCCCGAGATGTCGATCAACTGGTCGTTCTCCGGCTTCAGCGGGCCGACGTTGAGGAAGCGATCCTTCGAGAACTTGTTCAGCGAGATCAGCCATTTTCCGTCGGCCTCCTTGGTCTGCCCCATCGAGGAGTGGTTGTGGCCGGGCTGATAGTGCACGTCGAGCTTCTGGATGATGGGATCGACCTTCTCGCCCTTGAACGCCCGCTTGGCGAGGTCGATGTTCCACTTGCAGACCTGGCTGTCGAGGAACAGGGTGGTGTAGGCGTTGCCCTTTCCATCGTAAGCCGTATGCAGCGGTCCGAGGCCGAGTTCGGGCTCGGCGACGACGACGTCGCGCGGCTTGATCTTGTCGTCGAACAATTGATCGAACAGCCGCACGTCCATCACGGTGACCGTCGGTGAGAGCTTTCCGGCCGCAACGATGTGGATCCCGTCGGGCGCGGTGTTCATGCCATGCGGATTGTTCGAGACCGGAACGTAGCGCGTGTAGGGTGAGCCCTTGCGGCCATCGATGACCGGCACGCCTTTCATTTCCTTGAAGTCGCCCTTCTTCACGGCCTCTTCGATCCGCTTCAGGTTGAAAATGACGACCCAGTCCTGCTCGTTGGCGGTCATCTCGGCGAGGGTGACGCCTTCCTCCGCGTTGTAGCAGGTCGAGAAGGCGTATTTGCCCTGGTAGTCGGCATCGACGTTGTCGAGATTGCCGTCGACGATCACCTGCCAGGCCACTTTCATGGTGTCGCCATCGATCGCACTGAAGATCGAGTGGTACTGTTTCCGGTCATCGAGGATCTTGCCGTCGTTCGGCAGCGGCACACCGTCCTCGCCGTTCGCGAATACATAGCCGGTACGGGGATATTTCTGCACGCGCAGGCCGTGCACCGTGTGCTGGTTTGGCAGCTCGATGATCTTGTCGCACTTCATCACGTCGAGCCGCACCCGCGCGACGCGGCTGTTGGCCTTGTCGTTCATGAAGGCGTAGCGGCCGTCATAGGTCCCATCGGTGAACGAGATATGGGGATGATGCAGGTCGCCGTTCATGTAGGTGCCGCCGCGGCTCTTGAGAAACTCGCGTGTCTCCGGCTGCAATCCTTCGGTCAGCACCTTGAGACTTTCATTCGTCTGTCCCCACCCGGTGGCGCTGCAGCGGTTGAAGACAGGGACGCGCATCAGTTCTCGCATCGAGGGCAGGCCGACGATGCGCATCTCGCCCGACTGGCCGCTCGAGAAGAAGACATAATATTCGTCGAGCTCGCCCGGCGCGACTTCCGTCTTCTGCACAGCCGGACGCGCCGGCGGCGCCTTCGGCGCGCCCGCTTTGGTCTGCGCGTCGGCAACCGAAACGAAGCCGCCGTCCTTCATCACAGCTCCGCCGGCGAGTCCAACGCCCGCAGCCGCGGCGGTGGTCCCCAGCAGGGTTCGTCGGCTGACGCCCTTTGCGTCTTCGTTGTCGCTCATGATGGTCTCCTCGGCTTTCGGTTTCAGGTTGCAGGTGGAGTGATGACGTCGGCGGGCGAGGCGCCGACGGGTTTCCCGCCGGCGGTGATGACCGTGTCCGGGCCCTTGCCACCGGAGCGCATCGATGGCGACGACATCGCCTGACGCTTTTCCCGCTTCAGCCGCACCTGGATCATGTGCGGGCAGCGGTGGTCGTCGAAATAGAGTTCCTGGCAGTGCATGCAGTAGATGCACTCATTGACGTTGATGTGACCTTCCGGATGGATCGCCTGCACCGGACACTCGTTGGCGCACCGCTGACAGGGCGAGCCGCATTCCGGCCAGCGCCGCAGCCATTCGAACATCCGGATACGCCCCGGGATCGCCAGCGCCGCACCGAGCGGGCACATGTAGCGGCAAAAGAAGCGCTCGACGAACAATCCGGCGGCGAGCAGGGTCAGCGCATAGAGGACGAACGGCCACTCCCGCGCGAACTTCAGGATGATGGAGGTCTTGAACGGTTCGACCTCGGCGAGCTGCTCGGCGAAGGCGGTCGAGTAGAGCGACATCCCGAACAGGCCGAGGAAGATGATGTACTTGATCGGCCAGAGCCGTTCGTGAAGTCCCCAGGGAACGCGGAATTGAGGCACCTTGAGCGCCTGCGCGACGTTGTTGAGCAATTCCTGCAGGGCGCCGAACGGGCAAAGCCAGCCGCAGAACGGTCCACGGCCCCAGAACAGCAGCCCGGCCGCAATCGATCCCCAGAGGATGAAGATCAGGGGAGCCGAGAGGAAGTAGTCCCAGCTGAAACCGGTCAACAGGGAATTCGCGAAGGTCAGGACGTTGACGACTGAGAGCTGAGCGTTCGCATACCAGCCGAGCCAGACAAGGATGAAGAGCAGGTAGCCTCGGCGCACCCAGACGTACACCGTGGGACGTCGAACCAGCACGTTCTGAAAGAAGAAGATGAGGGTGAGCGCGCCGAGTGCCGCCACGGTCAAGCCTACCTTGGCGGTGTTGGCGCGCCAGATCCGCATCCACAGCGGCTCCTCGTCCGACGCGGGCGGCGGCGTACCGACTTCGCGCATCTCGGCAACGGAGGTCGTCGACGCCTTCGGAGCCGCCGCTTGTGGAGGCTGCGCCGGGGACGCTTGGCGCTTCAGATAGGCCTCAGGAAGGGCATAGCCGAGATCGAAGGTGACCAACGCCTTGTCCCGCGCGCCGACCACGCGCTGCACCAAGAGCCGCAGCACCCATGGTTCAATCGGATCGAACGCGAGTTCGGGCGGCACCGTGAACAGCGCGATTTCCGGAAAGTCGGGCGCACCCTCGGCGGCAAGGTTGCCGAGCCGGGTGTGATCGCGGTCGCGGAAGCGGACGCTGTTGGTCTCCTGAACCAGTTCGATGCGGTCGAAGATTCCGCCGCGGACGTAGGCGGCTCCCTTGAACGAGTAGCGGCCGGATCCGGCAACGATGAGCGCCTGCTGATTTGGCTTAAGACGGCTCACCAGCCGTTGGTAGCCGTCGTCTCCGAGCAGACTGCGTCCGATCGTGGGAACTGCGACATCGGCGACATACAGATCGATGAATGTGTCGTCGGGATCGCCCGTCTCCGGATGCGCGGTCGCGGCGGCGTTGCCCGTGTTTTCGAACGCCTTGTTGATATCCGCGACAGAGAGGAACAGCCGCCGGACCGAGCCGTCACCGAGGAGCGTCTGCCAATCGCGAACCTCGCTCTTTGCGGGATCGATGGCTTTCGACGCTTGCGGCGCTGCGCTGGCGGCTGCATTGCCTTGGGCGCCGAGCCGGCCGCTCTTGATCAGCTTGGTCGCGGAACGGACAATGCTGTCTCCGAACACGAGGACGGTGACCGTCGCCCCGCTGACGATGTCGACCTGGGGCGCCTGCGCGGCACCGCGCGCCACCTCGCTCATGTCGGCACCAATCAACTTGTTGACGGCGTCCAGGATCCTCTTCTCCGGAATCCCGACGAGAACAATCGGCTCCTTGTGCTCGACCAGCTTGAACCCCTTGAGCACGCCCTTGGTATCGATGCCGACCAAAACCTGGATTGGCTTGCCGGAGTAGCCTGTCGCGTTGGCGAACTGGGAATTGAGATAGACAAATCCCTGCAACTGGTCGCCGCGATAGACCGGAACGATCGGCGGATCTCCCTGCGGCGGACCGAATCGCTCGGCGCCTTGGAAGAAGTCGGCGGGCGTGACCTTCAGCAGATAAGTGGCGAGATCGCCGGCCGCGAGTGCCGCATGTGCCCACAACGTCGTGCAGATCGCGACAATGACCGCGAATGCTGCTGCAGATGCAGGCCGTCTGTGGACGAAAAAACTCCGGACCATGGAGTACCTCAAAGCGGAACGGGTCTGCCCGAGCACGCTCATTCCATTCGAATTTTTGATGTTTGATGTCCCGGGATCGTCGTTGACGCCGGACGGGAGGACCGATTGAGCCAACGCAAATCGAGCTGCGTCAAGAGGGTCTATGTAATAATAGGAATGGCCTCGCAATTTGCGCTGCATCAAACAGCCGAGGAATATGATCATGCCGTTGCTGCGAACGACGCTCTTAAAGATGGAACCGGCAGGGACCCTGCAGTCGCTCGACGAACTGTTCGCGCTCGCCAATGCTATGGAGCAGGAAGCCGCGACCAAATACGGGGAACTCGCCGAAGAGATGCGACGTCAGGACCGTTCCGACCTGCTGACGGTCTTCTCCGATCTGGCCGCGGCGGAGCGCGAACACGTCGATAGCGTGCAGCGCTGGTCGCAGTCGCGGCGCGGGAAGCGGCCGGATCCCGCCCTCGTCCGCTGGGAGGCGCCGGAGACGTTCGACCGCGATGCCACAGCCGAGATCAAGGCTTCAAATCTGATGACGCCTTACCGCGCGCTCGCGATGGCGGTACGCAACGAGGAACGCGCCTTCGCCTTCTGGTCCTATCTGGCCGCGTATTCGAAAGATCCTGAGATCAAGACGGCCGCCGAAGCGATGGCGAAGGAAGAGCTCGGCCACGTCGCGACGCTGCGGAAGGAACGGCGCCGAGCCTATCATCGAGAGCATGACCAGGCGTGGGCAAACGAAGCGCGCCTACCCGCGGAGCGGATCGAGGCGCGAAGGCTTGAGCTTTGCCTCGCGACGCATCTTGCGGCGCTCGAGCGGCGTCTGGAAGGGGCGGCTGCGGTGCGCACGCGCGAACTCCGCGAAACGACCATGCGGATGGCCGACGAGGTCGGCGATTTCGGAAGCTTTCCGGAGACGCTCGAGCAGCGGGACGCGCCGACGATCGCCGAGGCGCTGGCCGACGCCTATCTCGAAGGTGCCGAGCGCTCCGGCGAAGCCGAGCGGGTCGAAGCCTTGCAGCACCTGGCGGAGCGGGCAATCTTGAGGTTGGCTTGGCTGCGTTCGCTTGGTGCGGAGTAAGGCACCCGAGCGCCGCCACCACTTCAAAGCCGGCGATCGAGATGGATCACGTCGGCGATGGTCCGGTCCTGCGGGTTGACCAGCAGCAGGTTCTGGTCCTCCAACATCACGTACTCGTAGCTGCGGACAGGCTCCGCCGCCTGATGGAGATTCGATGGAATCTGGGCGGATTTCAGCTGGTCCGGCAGCTTCGCCCCGGGCTTCGGCTGGAAATCTTGCGGAGAAGGCTGCTTCTCAGCGATGCCTGCGATGCTCCAGGCGATCATCTGCCTTTGGGTTGAGGTGAGCCCGATTGGGTCCCGCTCATCGGGTTTGCTCACGCCGGTGGTCGACTGTTCGTTTGCTCTGGGGTTCGAGCCCGGTTGAGCCGCGGCCGGGAAGGACAGCACGGTGGCGGCGATCAGCACGGTGGAAAAGCGGGTCATGGGTTTGCCTCCTGAGATGGTCTGGCCTCGAAACTCGCGCGAAGCACGGAGGCTGCTGTAGCGGCTCGTTCCGGTTTCAGGCGGCAGCGCAGCGCGGGCACTGGCCGTCCGCCGCAGAAGAGAGCTGGCGTGCGAGCTCATGACTCAGTGCTTCGCTGTCCCAAGTCGAGCCGTCGCTTTTGACGACCCTCTTGGCGCGTTCGAAGGCGTGGCTCTCGGCGGCATCGTCGCCCACGCGGACGATCACCTCGTTGTGGAAGGGACAGACGGCGGTGGCTCGGGTCGTTTCGAGCGCGTACTGCACGACGGCAGTCAGATCATCCGGATGAGCACTGAGTGACATGATGGCGTTCCCGCATGCGAGCCGCCCGTTGCCGGAGTGCCTAGGAGTTTTGGGCCCGCTTCATCGGCATCGAGAGCGCCGAAGCGCCGACCGACAACACAGCCTGGAGCGAAATACGGTTGTTCACTTTGACCCAGATCAAGTCCAATGCCCGGCCGCGAGAAGGTTTGGCTCGCCTTGGTCGAGAACTTGGGCTGCGGCAAGTCGTGCGGTGATTCCTCGCGATAGGGACGATGACATCCGACGCCGCGCCCCTTCAGACCCCCGCCAGTTCCGCGAAGTCGACATGTCTTCGTTTGTTCCCGACCGGCTCATCGCGCCTCGATAACCCACGGTAGATGCAATTTCTGATCGCCCTTGGCGTTGATCTCATGGCGCCTGGACGTTCTTTTGCTTCTTGCCGACGAAGCTCCAAAGCTCGTCAAGCTCAAGCTGGTCGGTGCGCACGCCGACCATGATGCGGTCGTGCAACTCCATGCATGCCGACGCGCAGGGCCAGGCGGGCGACGGCGCCACGGTTGACGTCGGTGTGAGGTGCGGACACCGACTCCTTCACAGAGCGCGGCAATGACTTCAATCTGTTTTCGAGGAGAAGTACGTTCACGAAGCTGATCCTTCGGATTGAAGGGATATATGCCGACATTCGAACGCGGCGCAACTCGGTATGACCAATGCTGGTACGAGGACCTGAAGGAGTGTCGCGGGGCTCATTGCCGGACTGGGGCGCGCTCCTCGTCGGCTCTACCTCACGGACACTTCCGGAGGCGCATAGGTAGGGCGTGCGTAGGCCTTAACGTAATCCCCTGCAGCGGCCAGACTTTGGTGCCCGGCAGAAGGTCCAGATCGAAGCGTCGCATCAGCACCGCCAACACGATCGTCGCCTCCTGCAGCGCAAAGGATGATCCGATGCAGGTGCGGGGACCTGCGCCGAAGGGCAGGTAGGCGAAACGAGGCACTTGGCTTCTTGCCGGCGGCAAGAAGCGCGACGGATCGAACATATCCGGCCGGTCCCACAGGCGCTCGTGCCGATGCAGCACGTAGGGTGAGATAACGATCAGGGACCGGGCGCCGATCTCATGAGATCCCAGATTGTCCGGCCGTTCGGACATTCGGCTGAGCGCGGCGATCGGGGGATAGAGCCGCAGGGCCTCTTCCACGACCGCCCGCGTCACCAGGAGCCGATCGGCCAGCCCGGCCGTCGGGCCGCTCAATTCGCGCTCCGCTTCCTCTCGAACGCGCGCCCGCCACGCAGGCGCCTGCGAGAGCAGAAACATCGACCACGCCAGCGAATTGGCAGTCGTCTCATGGCCGGCGGAGAGGAACGTGAGGATGTTCGACCTCACCTCCGCGAGGCTCATCGGCTGTCCCGTCGAAGGATCGGGCGTGCGGAGCAGCAGTGTCAGGATGTCGTTCGGATCGTCCTTGCCGGCCGAGCAGGCAAGTCGACGGCGCCGCGCTTCGATGATCTCGTCGATTACGCGCTCGAAGTAGCTCATTGTCCGGCGCAGCCTCGCCCTCCCTGGGCGCGGCACGAACTCCGGAACGCCGAATAGATCGAGCGCGCCGATGCGTCCGATGACCCCGAAATAGGCGTTCATGGCAAGGCGAAATTCTTCAAAGTCTCCGCCGATCCCATCGGAGAAGATGGTCAGGGCCAGCACCTTGAGCGTGAGCAACGTCATCTCGGCGACAGCGTCGACCACGGTACCGTAGCCGAGGCGGCTCCATTTGCCCGCGAGCTCGTCCGCCGCGGTCAGCATCGCCTCGCTGAAGGAGGCGACGCTCCGCTTCGCAAATAGCGGTGCCAAAGTCCGGCGCTGCACCTCCCAGCGGCTTCCTTCCACGCTCAATAGGCCGTCGGCGAGACCGGAGGATAAGATGCGCCGCTGGATTGGGTCCTTGCGGTAGTTGTCCGCGTTGTCGAGAAGAACGCGCTTGATCGCGGCCGGGTCGTGAACCAGAAATGCCCGGGCAAAGGGCAGTCTGACCTTGGCAATCGGTTCACAGAAAAACTCGGCGCTCCAGCATTCGAGAGGGTTCCTTCTCAGGGTCTGGATGATCTCGATCAGCCCGAGCCGCCTCGGCGGCGGCACGGGAGCCGGTGGTCGATAGTCAGTATCGGTCAGACTGCGATCCAGCATGGGGATGGGCCGGTTCGGCGCCCGGGTGGGGCGAAGGTGGACGCCTCCGGGCGATTGTCCATCAGTTGGATGAACAGACCTTGACCGTCTCCATGCCGGTCTCCGCTTCCGCGCGTGTCTTGTAGATGGTGCCAGACCGGCTGACGACGATCATGGAGGTATCCGTCGGCTTCTTGTCGAGGATCGTGCACTTCTTCGTCTTCATATCCTGAGCGATGTAGAATTCGTTGGCCGCTAGGGCCGGAGCGACGGAAGCTAAAACGAGACCTGCGGCAGCAAACGGCCTGAGCTCCATATCTTCCTCCTTGCGAACGCCGGCAGTTAGGCCGGCAAGCAACAACAGGAAAAAACGGCAATTTGTTCCTAACCCGGAACACTGCGGGCAGGCCGCGGTTCCAGATCGAGCCGCCCCTAAAGGACCCGCCTCGTCGTCCCCCGCACGCTTTCCTCGCGAGCCGCTCCATCTCACCCGGGGAGCATCCGTTGCATCACGCGGTCGCGGTAAACGAAGATGTGCGCCAGCGCGGCAGCCAGGTGGATCCCTATCAGCGCAAGCAACGACCACTCCGCCGCCTGGTGCAGCCCGTCGATAGCCTTTCCGGCGGCCGCGTTGTCGGACGCGAGCATCGGCAGCGAAACGAGGTAAAATAACTTCAGCGACCAACCGCGGAAAGACGCGAACAGCCAGCCGGTGAGGGTCGTCGCCAGCACTGAAATGTAGAGCATCCAGTGCACGACCTCCGAGCTCAGGCGCTGCCACGCCACAAGCGAGGTTTCCGGCGCAACCGGATGGGTCAATCGCCAGACGAAACGCACAACGATAAGCGCAAGGATTGCGATGCCGATGGAGACGTGGAAGGTCATCGGAGCACCCGGTGCCTGGCCGCGGTGGACGTCCGGCATCAACCAGCCGATCGGATACTGCACGGCCAGGAGACCGACGATCGTCCAGTGCAGGATTTTTGCGGTCCTCCCGTAGCGCAAGCAAAGGGTGGTCATTCTAGGGTCCTCCGGTCGGTTTGGCCGTGCCAACAACGCCGGCGCTTCGGTGCCGTTTCTCGCTACCCGAGGAGATCGACGAGGAGCAGCGAAACCGTCGTGAACAGTCCCGCGACCGGCACCCACCTCGGAACGAAGAATACGCCGGCAGGACGAGTCAATTCGGCTGCCTTGATCCGAAGCAGCGCCAGATTGACCAAGGCAAAGATTCCGAGCGTCAGGCGCGAAGTCCACTCGGCCAAGCCCGTCAGCGGAATGCCCAGCGCAAGGATCAGGATGGCTCCAACCCCGAAGAGGGTCGCCACGATTGGCGTGCGGCTTCTGGCGTTCACTTTCCCAAGAAGTTCGGGAAGGCTACCCTGGTCGGCCAGCCCATACAGCACGCGTCCGATCATGATCATGTGAACGATGATACCGTTGATCGTCGCGACGATCGCGATGGCGCCCAAGACCTGCAGAGGAAGACCCGTCAGCCGCTGAAATACAAGGGCAAGCGGAGCGGAGGAGCGCGCGAGCTCGATCGGCGGCACGGCGACGACCGCGATCCACACGATGGCTGCGTAGAGAAGCGCGGTGACGCCGAGCGTGATGAGGAGCGCCCAAGGCAATGTCCGGAGAGGATTCTTCATTTCCTCGGAGATGTTCACCAGGTGTTCGAAGCCGATGAACGCAAACACTGCGAGCAGCGAAGTTTGCGCGATGCCGGACCAGGCCCCCGGGTCATCCAGCGAAGGCCAAAGTTCAGGCAGACGAGAGACGAGCGCGCCGCCATTGAACAGGCCGGCGGCGAGGATGAGGATCAACCCTCCGATCTCGACGACCGTCATCAGCCCGGCGAAGCTGATGGACTGAACCGCGGAAAGGCAGGCGATGGCTCCCATCGCGAGCACGACGCCGGCAATGATCCAGGCAGCAGGGAGCGGCACGAAGACGCCGATGTAACCGGCGCTCCCGACGCTGATGGTGGCGCCTGAGATCGTCGCCGCGGCCACCACGAGCAGTCCTGTGGCGCCGCTAAGCCATTTCCGGTGAAAGGCTGCCTGGACGTAAGCTGCCTCGCTTGCCGCGACCGGCAGTCGCGTGCCCAATTCGGCAAAGGTTCCTGCGGTCATGCCCATCACGACCGCGGCGGCGAGGAACGCGAGAGGCGCGTGCATACCGCTCCGGGCCGCTGCCGCCCCGACCAAGACGTAGATTCCGGCGCCGATCGTGACGCCCAGCCCATAGAGCACCGCATGCGTCAGCGTTAGTGAGCGGATCAGCTTCGGCCGTGTTTCAGTGGTCATTTTCTTTGGTCGCCGAAGGGCCCATGAGAACCGACTTGACCTTCTTTGTCATGGCCACGCGAGCACTGCTTGACGCTGATCAAGTGCATCGCAGGCGCGCTGGGGCATCATTCCGAGCGAGCAGGCACGCGTTTCGCGGCCCGGCGCTGATGCGACCCCTAGCCGAAGAGGTGCGCGAGCCAGTACGCCGCTCCTGCGGCCAAGCCGCCGACCAGCAGCGTTTGCGCTGCGGATTTGAGCTTGTTGACGCCCGTGAAGTGCCCCTTGACGGCTCCGAAGCACAGCAGGGCCATGCCTGTCGCGGCAACCGAGATCTGCAGGGCCGCTCCGATGTCTTTCGTGAACATGTAGGGCACCAGGGGAATCAGACCGCCGACCACGTAGGAGCCGCCGATGGTGACTGCGCTGATCGGCGCCCGCTTCGGGTCGGGGCGCTCCAGCCCGAGTTCGAAGCGCATCATGAAGTCGACCCAGCGCTGCCTGTCGGACGCGATGGCGCCGACGACGGAGTTCAACGCGTCCCCTTCGAGTCCGTACTCGCGGAAGACTTGCTCGACTTCCTCGATCTCCCGCTCGCGCAAGTGCTCGACTTCGTGGTGCTCGCGCTGTTCCTCGGCCGCAAAGTGCTCCGCGTCCGTGCGCGCCGCGAGATAGCCGCCCAGCCCCATCGCGATGGCGCCGGCGACGACTTCGGCGAGCCCGGCGGTGACGATCACGTCCGTGCTGGCGACGGCCGCCGAGAGACCTGCGGCCAGCGCGAACGGGACGGTCAAGCCGTCGGCCATGCCGATCACGACGTCGCGGACGCTTTCGGTGGCGGTGAAGTGCTTTTCGACATGGGGCGTGGCGGGCACGGTGATGCTCCTGCTTGACGGAGTTGATGGTCGAGTCCGAAGAAGGCTGCCTAGTCGGCAGCCCTCTTGCGACCGGAGATCATGGAGACGACCAGGTTTTCGCGATGCTCGAAGCTCGCGATCAGCACGCCGAGAACATGCGCCACGACCAGGCCGATCGTCGAGTTGGCCAGGAATTCGTGGACATGCTCGAGCATCTTCGAGCCCCAGTAGGCGTCCGTGATCATCATGTAGCCGGTGACGCAGGTCCCGGCCAGCGCGACCAGGAGTGCCATGATCATGGCCCCGCCCGCGGGGTTGTGCCCGATGTAGCGCGGCGCCCGGAGCAGCGCGACGTCGCGGACGTAGGCGAGCACCTCTCGCGGAGGCCGGACGAAGTTGGAAAATCGCGCATGCCGCGGACCGACGAACCCCCAGAGGATGCGCGCCGAGAGCAGACCGGCGATGGTGTAGCCCGCCGCGATGTGCACCCGCTCGATCTCGTCGCCGGTGGCGTAGGCGAGCACGAAGCAGGTCGCCAGCGACCAGTGGAAGATCCGGACGAACGGATCCCAGACCTTGACCATCGCCGGCGGCCTCGCGCCGCCGGCCTGGATCGTGTTGCTAACGGTTTTCATTTGCGACGATCACATCTGGCCGATGATCTGGCCGTTGGTGGGATCCACAAACAGCTCGATCCGGCTGCCGTTCTTGTCCAAGGCGTAGAGTTCGCCGCATGCGCTCTTGAGCTTGGCCTTCTGGACCTTGTAGCCTTGGGCCCCCACCTTGGCCTGCAACTGAGGCATCGGCAGCCACTGGGACTCCGGTGCCGACGTGCAGGGCTTGCCGAAGCTGCCGGCCTGGGCGGAAGCCGCCCCGAGGGCGACGGCGGCGACGGTCAAAATGGCGATCTTGCGCATGGGTATCTCCTGACGGTGGCCGGGACACCATGCCCCGGCGATCCGGGCAACCTGCCAGAAGCGGCCTGACTGACGCCTGTTGAGGCAAGTCAGCGATTTGTCAGCTGATATCTGCCATCCATATCTTCCGGATTACGTGTTTCATGGATTTGCGCTTGTACCCGCTTCGCACCCTGATCCTTGCCGCAGCGCTGCTGATTGCGGCCGGGGCGCCCGCGCTCGCCCGCGATCATGATGACGCGCGACGAGCCGTCGAGACCGGCGAGATACGTCCGCTCGCCGACGTGCTCGATGTGGTCAAGGGCAAGCTCCCCGGCGAGGTTGTTGGCGTGAAGCTCGAGCGCGAAGGCGGCGCATGGACCTACGAATTTCGCGTGCTGGACGGCAAGGGCCGGCTGTTCGACATCCACGTCGATGCGAAGAGCGGCGAAGTCGAGCGGACGAAGGAGAAGTGATGCGCGTGCTTCTTGTCGAGGATGACCCTCGGATCGCATCCGACGTCTCGCACACGCTCGAGGCTTCCGGTTTCCTTCGTCATCAGCATCGAGCTTGCTCCTGCCGGGACGAATCCCTTCGCCCGTCTTCTCGTTCCGGGCGGTTAGCACGCAGCAGGGATTCGCAATCGGCAGGGCTGAGGTTTGTCCCCGTGTTCCGCGGGGCTGTGCGCAACGCCACCTTCCGGTGCCGGCATGAGGCGCGTCCCAGTGCCCTGCAGGCTGCTCGGTGTAATTGCACTCGCAGGTACCTCCGAAGTGGCAGGAGGGGTGCATGGGTAACTGGCTCGTTGTTCCGAATGGAACGCTGAGGATTGATGAGAGAATGCCACTCGTCGACGACACAGTGATTGCGAACCTTCACCGCCCCGATCTCGGTGATGCGATCGCCATTCGACCAGGAGCCGGTCGTCTCGATATCGACCACCACGTAGTCCTGCTCGGGGTCGAAACGATAATCCACCCGACCGATCTCGGCGATGATGCCGGCGGCGCCGAGTTGGCGAAGGCGGGTCAGCTGGTTGCGGCGGATCACGTCCCCTTCGGCCTTGACCTCCATGAAGGACGCTTTGCCGTCCTGCACCAGCATCAGGTCGGGGAAACCGTCCCGCATGCCGCGGAAGTCGTCGCACATGCTGCGGACGATGCTGGCTATGGCGGTCGGATCGAATCCTTCGAGCAGCGCGCGGAGCGCCTCCACTTGCACATGATCCCAACTGAAGATTCCATTCGGGCGGCCCCCTTTTGTTGCGACGGTGCGGAGGATCAACGGAAGAGAAGCTCCGGATGCGATGGCGGCCAGTTTCTCGTCGATCGTCACGGCGAAGAGCCGACCGAAGCTGCGGTCCTTTAGGCAATGGGGTAGCCAGTCGAACTCGCTGGGCATTCGGGTGCTCTCGAAGAGCTCGTCCCAGAAGAGAAGGCCGAACAGGGTGTGCCACAGCACATTCTCGGTGAAAAAGACCTTGGTGCCCTTGCGCCGCAGAACGCCGGCGACGCCTGCTTCTGGATTGCCGCGATGGGTATCGTCGACAGTGATCGTTCGCCCGGACCGCAGCAGTTCGGTGCAGACGCCTGTGCGCCTCCCTCCGAACTTGCGAGCGTAAAAGTCAGTTGCGAAAACGTGCTCCCCGTCGCTGGCGGGATCATCGATCATCCGCTGCAGCAGGTCTTCGGCTCCGGTGCGATCCCCGGTATTGTAAAGCAGGCGGACCAGACGCTCGTTGCACTCCGGCGAGCACCCCGCGCGGTAGAGCTGCCGCGCAAGATCGCTCTCACCCGCTTTGTCGAAGAAAAGTCCGGTCTGATGAGCCGCTCGGCTGCGGAGGTCGTTGGCGTACCGTGTCCCGCAGGCAGGCCCGGACAGCACGTCGATGGCGGCCCGCCTGTGGACAGGCTCCGATCCGCCCTCAAGGCTGTCGAGAATCTGGTTGTAGTGGAACGAGGCAAGCGCCTCCTCGGCATCGGTGAAACGTGCGCTGAACGCGGTCTCGCGATTGGTGCGGAGGATACCCAGGTCCCGCAGCGCGAAGTTCTTGAGGTTCACCTCGGTCTTGCCGAAGTAGAGATACAGCAGGAATTCGATTGGCCGCGTGCCGTCGAGAGCGATGAATTTCCGGGCGCCGCAGTGCTGCGCGGCCGTCGAAAACGGGATCTGTTCGAGATAATAATCGATGAACTTGGCTTTGGCCCAGGACTTGCGGACGTCTTTGCGCCCGGCCGCCTGTGCTCCGGTGAAGAGGACATCTTTGGGAAGAGACGCGACGAACCCCGCGTAGTCGGTTTCACCGATTACCCGGGCATGGCCGACCATCATCAGATCCGACGTCGCCTGCTCGATATCGTCGATCTCGGGGTAGTCGAACAGGGACCGATTGAATATCGCACCACGCCGGTTGATCATGCGGATCAACAGGCATCTGGCATCTCTCGGAAGTCCCTCGAAGCGCGCTATGAAAGCGTGATGATTTGGACCAAGCACGGGTTCGTACGTTCGCTGCACGAACTCGAGCATTTCGGCGAAATGGTCGAGATAATAATAGACGGGCAGTTGCGGCAGTTTGGCCAAGCGGACCTTCGCGGCAGGAATCGTTTGTTCTATTTTCGTTCGAATAGCATGGGTGAAGTCAAGCGCCTCGACGGGCTGCGCCTCTCCTGGTCGCCGACCGCTCGGTGTCCGCGAAGTCAGGAAGGCGAAGCCGGGGTATCTTCCTTGACGCCGCGGGCGACGATCCGGAGCGCCCCATCCGGGAGCGGCCGCTGCAGCTTCAGCGCCTCGTCCGGAGGCGCGGTCATCCAGGTCTCGACCTCTTCCGGCGTCGTGAGGATCACCGGCATTGCCTTCGGGTGGATGGCTCCGACCTCGGCGTTCGGCTCCGTGGTCAAAAACGCGTAGAGGTCGTTGGTGGTCTCACCTTCCTTGACCTTCCTGACCGACGTCCAGTTGGTCCAGATGCCGGCGAAGCAGACGAGCGGTCGGGTCTCGTCGATCGCGAACCAGATGTCGCCGCCCTCGGCCTTGTTGAACTCGCTGAACGAGTTGAACGGCACCACGCAGCGATTTTCGACGCCGAGCCAGCGCGTCCAGTGTTTGCTTTTCACATTACGGATGTTGGTCGTTCCAGAATCCGGCTCCATCCGGAGCAATTCCTTGAAGTCCACACTCTTGCCCTTGGCTTGCAGCTTCTCCGCACGCTTCTTCGTCGCGTCCATCAACGCTTTGGACGAGGACGGCATGCCCCAGCGCGCGGTTGCGAGCTCGCGGCCCTCGGCGCCCGTCCGGACGATCGGCGCCCTATAGTCCGGAAATACGCCGGGCATCGGCGCGAGGTTGCCGACGTACCGGTTGACGACGCGGAACAGCGCGCTGATGGCAGCCTGGTTGGTGGTGATCGAGTACAGGTTGCACAATCTTCAGGTCTCCTGGTCCGGATGGCGTGCCCGCTGCGCCAGCTGCAGCAGCGTGGCCGGCGGTCGCCGCCCGGCCTTAGCACACTTGCTGCAGCGGAGACGGCTCGCCAGGTCGTGGACGAATGTGGTGGGCGGATGGCGCAGCGCGGCCATGTCGACGTCCCTCTTTGTCCTGCAACGCGAG
This sequence comes from Bradyrhizobium sp. MOS003, assembly GCF_003020125.1. Taxonomy (GTDB): domain Bacteria; phylum Pseudomonadota; class Alphaproteobacteria; order Rhizobiales; family Xanthobacteraceae; genus Bradyrhizobium. Next base: position 1,568,043 of record NZ_PYFW01000001.1, read on the forward strand.
CATTCGATCTGGAGCCAGCTATAGCCGCCGTTGATGGCTTGGTCGATCGTCGGAAACGGATCGATGGGGCCGCCGTCCAACCACAAGCGTTCGTTGACAGACTCGCACAAGAGCTTGTCGGCTTGGCGGATCAAAGCCTCACCCTTGGCCCGAGCCTCGCCGGACTGTGCCGCGAGAATCGTCGTCATCGCGCGGGCGCGACCGAGCTCCTTCTGCAGCGCCTTGCGGTCGCCTCCGGAGAGCGGAGTTGGATGGTGCTTCGGCGCCATCCGGACGCCTATTCGAATTCCGGCCAGCAGCCGTCTTCCTCATGACGCCCCGTGCGGGACGTGCACGTGTTGTCCAGCAAACGTTGACCGACGTTCTTCCAGATCGCCTCGGGACCGTACAGGCGGACGGCATCTGCTTTCTGGATCTCCACGGTCCGGCGGACGTCGATCGTGGGCGAGCCTCGTATGCAGCCCATCAAACGATTCTCCACGTTGCCACAGTCACTCGGCCAGTTCATAAAGCTGGCGGTACCGGCGAGATGCGTTCTGGAAAGTCCATTTCTGTCGCTAAGTGAGACAGCTTGTCCGGGTTTTTGACGATGTAGATCGCGGTGATCCCATCCTCGCGGATTTCGAGCGCAGTCGTCTGCAGAAAACCGCGTCCATCGAGGCTAACGTAGCCTGGCAGGCCGTCGATAGTGACGACACGAAGCAGCGTCGGCGGTACGACATATTTGCGCCGCTGCCTCGCAAAAAGGCGCAGGGCCCGCTCGATCCCCCGAATGACATTGCGGAAAGCAAGGACCTTGCCGCCGCCATCGGCATGGATCTCGACATTCCTTGCCAGCAGCGCCGAAAGCGCCGCCACGTCCCCGTCGCGTGCTGCGGCGAAGAAAGCACGGGTGATCCGATCCGCATCCGCGGGTTCGACGTCGAAGCGGGGTCGTGCGGCCTGCACGTGCTTGCGGGCGCGCGCCGCGAGCTGACGAACAGCGGCCGGCTCGCGGCCGAGGGTGATGGCCACTTCGGTCAGCGGCACGTCAAAGACGTCGTGGAGAAGGAAAGCGGCCCGCTCCAGAGGCGACAGACGCTCAAGGGCCAGCATCAACGTGACCGTGACGTCGTCGGCGACCGTCTCGTCCTGCTCCACGGAACCCACGAGAGGATCTGGCAGCCACGGTCCGACGTAGGTTTCCCGGCGCGCCCGCGCGGAGCGGCGTCGGTCGAGGCACAGGCGTGTGACAATGCGGGTCAGATAGGCGGGAGGCGAATCGACGCCACCCTCCACCCCGACCCACCGTAGCCATGCGTCCTGAACGACGTCCTCCGCCTCGGTGAGCGAGCCCATCATCCGATAGGCCAGGCGTGTCAGGCGCCTGCGCTCCGTTTCGAACTCGGTGGTCCGCTGATCGTCCATCGCCTCCATCCGCCCAGTTTCCTCGCAGATCATATCCGCTGTCACCGTCGCTCGCGCATCCCGAACCCAAGGATAAGACGATCGGACGTGCCTGGATGTGACATCGGCCGCTTTGAATGGAACCGCCGAGTGCCATGTCACACCCTGACCGCTTGGCCCGTCATGGCTTCGAGCGTCGAATCTCCGGCGTTCCGAACAACGAGGCACGTCATGAGCGAGAACAAGCGGCTGGTCTGGAACGAAGTGGCGCCGCAGGGTGCAAAGGCGCTCTTCGGCATCCACCACTACATCACCACGGGTACCGACCTGCCCCACGAACTGATCCACCTCGTCTTCCTGCGGGTTTCGCAGATCAACGGCTGCGCGCACTGCATCGACCTGCACACCCGGGACCTCTTGGCCACGATGCCTTTTCAAAAAGTCGCACTCGTTCCGGTCTGGGCCGAGGTGCCCCACCTGTTTCCCGACAAGTACCGCGCTGCCCTCGCGTGGGCGGAGGAAGTCACGCTCGTTAGCGAGACGCACGCCTCCGACGAGGCCTATGTTGCAGCAAGCGCGGCTTTCGCGCCAAAGGATCTCGTGGACCTCACCATCACGATTGCGGCCATGAACGCGTTCAACCGGCTGGGGGCGCCCTTTCGGCTCCCGGTCAAGACCAAGGCCTGATCCCCTTCTTTCCATCATCACCGAATGGCCCCAGAGCGGTTCCGATTCCACCATTTAGGATCCAATCCCAGGGCTGTGTCGAGCTGCGAGACGTTGGGCGAAGTTCGGTTTGGCTGAGATATGGTCTGCTGATCGGGGCACAATGGAAGTGATACGCCGCCATTCAAACGAGCGCTTTTGACCCGAAGCGGACTTTCGGTGCCTCAATCTACTCGATCACTCTGTCTGCCAACAGGAGCACTTGCTCCGGGACGGCCAAATGCAACGCTTTGGCCGTTTGGAGATTGATCACGAACTGAAACTTCGTCGGTTGCTCAACCGGCAAGTCCGCTGCATTCGCACCTTTTAGGATACGGTCCACGTAATCGGCCGCTAAAACAAATAGAGCCTTGATGTCCGGCCCGTAAGCCATCAACCCACCCAGGTCCGGGTAATTGGTGACCTGATATACTGTCGGCAGGCGGTACTTAAGTGCGATTGATGGCAACGACGGCCGCGGCGGGTCCGCAAGTACGTAGACGATTTCGCACTCCGCGGCCTGCATGTCGGCGAACGCCTTTTCGACGTCCTCGGGGTTGGGCGCAACGAACCGTTGGGCTGAAATGCCGATGACGCCCGCCGACCTGGCCGCTACGTCGGCCAAAGCCGGATGCGTCGGGTTGTTTGAAGTGAGTACACCGATTTTCCGGACCTTGGGAAACAGAAGGCGAATAATGTCGAGCGTCTTCGCTGTGAGATCACCGAACATATTTGCAACGCCGGTGATATTACCACCGGGCTTGGCAAAACTTCTGACGAAGCCAGAGCCGATCGGATCGGTGGCTGGCGCCATGATGATCGGAGTCGTCGAGGTCGCTCGTTGTGCAGCTGCAATAGCAGGCGTCGCTTCGGCAATTATGATGTCCGGCTTTAGTGCGACGAGATCCTCGACTAATTTCGGTAACAGCGCGTAGTGTCCCTTCGCTTCGCGCAGTTCGAATATAAGGTCCTTTCCCTCCCGATATCCTTTGGCTTCCAAAGCTTCTCTGAACCAGCCGATGATCCGGTCGCCTTGTCCGGAGGTAACCAGCGCGACGCGCCATGGCTGCGATCGCTGGGCGTGCACCACGGCGCCAATGCCAACTAAAGAAGCTGTCGTAAGCAAGGCACGACGCGTTACTGAACGAGCCATGTGTCTCTCCTTGAGTTCGCACTGCGAGGTTAGCACGGGCGGATTCTTCAAAGAATATGGTCTCGCTTGCTGCGGCACGTGAGTCCGGAACTGGCCCGTTGCTGACTTTGCCGAAACGCCCGCGTCAAGTCCGCTCCTAACCGGAAATCGGACCTTCCATGCACGGTCCTGAGAGGGGTGGACTGACTAAGAATCATTGCCGAACCGAGGCGCGCTCTAAAATCGGCGGCCATGACCACTGATACGCCAGCGCTCCCAGAGAAGAGCTGCCCGAGATGCGGCGGCACCGTCCTGCGACTTGTGACGAAGATCCTTGACGTTCGCAATGACAAGACGGTCCGACTCTTTCGTTGCAGCCGATGTGGCGAGCAGGTCTGGAACGACGGGCATTCCTGAGAGCTGCGACGGCAGTCTCTGAGGGAGTGGACGGCGAAGGGCGCGGGTCCACATTGAAGCTGTGCGCGGGTTGTCTAAAATCGAGGAGCCCAGAGGGCCCAAAACGACAGCATCGCTGGCTGTTTATTTCGAGCGACGCCCCAACGCTTTTGGCTGTATCGTTCCTTACCGTTTTTTCCTGACAGCGGATTGGATTGCCATGTACCCCATCTAAAATACGCACATTGCCGCGATGTCCAAATTGGGCGCCTGCCAGCTTGAAGCACTTCGGATCCCCGCAGATATCGCAAAGGAATATTTCAAAATCCTCGTTTTGAGAGAGAAAATAAAACTGGCGACCGATCTGAAGGCAGCTCTTTACTCGGTGCTGCCACGCGCGTGAAGGTAAATGATCCTGAACTCAACGATCACGTGTCCCAAGTGCGGTCACGCTTCTGCCGAGGTCATGCCGACCGACGCTTGCCAGTTCTTCTACGACTGCAAAGGCTGCGGCGAGCGCCTGAAGCCGCTCCTTGGAGACTGCTGCGTGTTCTGTTCCTTCGGCACCATTCCCTGTCCGCCGGTTCAGGAGCACGGCACGGGCTGCTGTAGTTAGCTGCCCCGAGGCAGCTGCGGGAAGTTAGGCAACCGGACGAAACTTATGGTCGAACTTAGGAACGACTTGCCGATTGCCAAGTTTTCCCGTTGCCCATTGCCAAGGGTGGCTGCCTTCCCCAAGGGGCAGCCTAAAGAAGCCCCAGCTTCACCGCCCTGAAGCTGGGGTCCCTCTCGCTATCTCATTGCTGTCTCAATCGCCTCAGGAGTGGACGCCGACGCATGCTGCCTGAAGGGAGTGGACGGGGACTCGAATCCCAGAGGACGCTGGGGCAAACTTTTCTCGGAGGGCGCTTCAAGGGGGCGAAATGACCACCATCCCACTGATCGGATTTGAGCCAATCGGCTACGCTGAAAATGGAAATGTCGTACTAGTAACTTTTATCGCCCAGCCGGGTGGCGAACAGATTAAGTTTTCGATGCCGATCGCCATGTTCGAAGCATTGCTTGGGCAAGGCAAGCCCGTCCTGTCGATGGCCGAGTCGGTTCGCTCAGGCCCACCTGTGGGCGAAGAAATCAACATAGAGCTTCAGGCGCACAATGTGGATGTCGTCTACCAAAAGTCAAAGCCTGACACGATGCTCCGTGTTCGGATGCCGCCGCCGGACGTCACGTCCTACTATTTTGTAGTTGGTCCTGAGCTGACGAAGTTTCTGAAGGGTTCCCTCGAACGACGTTTGGAGGCCCTTCCACAAGAACACAAGACGCCAGAGCCCGGTAAGAGAAACTGAGGGGCCGACCCGGGCCACCGACGCCTTCTGGGATCATATTGCTCGCTCATGGAATGCCCGCCGCCGCTTTCAGAGTCGTGATGAGCCGCAGGACCGTCAGGCTTGCCACCCTCACCACCCCAGGAGCGGCCGAATCCCTGGCCCTCATGGGCACTAGCAAAGCCGACTTGGCGGTCGGACGCAGCGACCTTGCGATTCCGGCTGACGCGCAGACGCTCGCCGTACTGCGCAAGAACTACGTCGTAATATGGTCGCCTTCCGGAAGAGCAGGCAAAGACTTCAAAAAGAAGCCTGCCGCGAAGATCGGTGAGATCGCCGATCTCGCGTGACACAAGGTCGGTAAAGACCGGCGCCAACCTCGCGCTCTGCGGACGATTCTTGAGGGATCGGGCGTGCCGCCCGATAAGGTCGCCACGGCTCAGTTCGGGACCGAAGAGAGGACACCACGCTGGATGCGTACCTCGCCGTCGGTCCCCTAGACAGTAATCACGGCTGCTGCCATCTCACAGGAAGAGAGATGCGGCTTCCTCGATTGCGTTCCTGACATCGACCTTGACGCGGCCGACCGCAAGGTTCGCATCGGGAGTTCGCCGAACCTCGAATTGAAATAAAGAAAGAGCCGCCCCGACGCGGCTAGTTCAGACTTCTTCTACTTATTTTTTCTTGAGGGCGTCAGCGGCGTCCCGCGCGGCGTCCTTCACGTCTCCCGCAGCGTTGTGGGCGGACCCCTTAGCCTTGTCCATCTTGCCTTCGGCTTGCAGGTCCTTGTCTCCCGTAAGCTTGCCAGCCCCCTCCTTGATCGCGCCTTTTGCCTTGTCGGCGGCGCCTTTCACATGTTCACGGTCCATTATCTTTCCCTTTTTGTTCGGAGAACGACCAACGAAACCGACGCGTAGTCGTTCCTGCGAGACGCGAACCGCTCTTGGGCTGGAAGACTTGGCTGTAGCGGCGGACAAAGGATGAAGACTGCGGTCTTCCTGCCAGTTTTCTGCGGGAGAAGCGTCAAGGATGCAGTCGCAAGTTTTCATCAGTTTGGCGGAAATGTTCTGGGATTCGCACGTTGATGAAGCGGCGGGGCCTAGATGGAGAACAGCCATGCGATACTTGTCTGTGGCATTGCTTTTCGCACTTCCAGTCATACCGATAGCTGCTGACGCCCAGCAAACGGAGCCAAAGTCCCAATCCGGTGTTGCTCAAAGCGTGCAGACTGAAGCGGATAAAGGCATAAAAACCCGCAATTCCGGCGAATCTGGCTACGTCGGCAACCAGGACCGGCCTGGCGCTGCTTCCCACGCCCCGGGCGAGACAACCAACACGGTCGGGACGACAACCGGTAGCCGTGCGACAGGCAATCAATCAAACATCAATAGCTCGCAGGCCGATTACGACGCTTCGTTGAAGGATGGCTCTGCGCCGAAGAAATAACGGGTCGACGAACGTCTTAAATGCGCCCGTCTCGACATCTGGAAGATCACCGCCGAAGAGCGGGGCCCTTACCGCGAGCCGCCTGGTTTAGTTAGCCCAGTCGCGGCCCCCCGGCGGCCGCAACGCGGGTTCTGTCCGCGCGATAGCCAACCCATCGCCGCCGGGCCGCGCCCGCGCGGGTTTGCGGAGCATAATATGGGGCGCAGCAGCGGGCCGAACATCGAAAAGCCGTGTGACGGTCGATATGACCTCCCTGGCCTGCGATCGCCGAAATCGCGAGTGTCAAGACAGCCAAGGCGCGCCGCGCCTCTAGGTGAGGCAGAATCACCGTGAGAGAAGCATCGATTGGGTTGATCCGACCTCCGCCTTGCGATTTTGAGCGATCCCTACCGTTTCTCAAAGACTCTGTAACGTTCGCCCGTAATATTTTCAGACCAGTTGCCGTTGCGACCGCGTCGATCGGATATCGACCCTGCCGTGAACTGGGCGTAAGGGCGGTCGCCGAGCCTACATCAGCGTCCAGATCCGTCCATAATGAGATGGGATATCTAGATCTACTTGCCGGAGCGAAAGCACGTTCCTCAGGTCGAGAGCGCCGCCATGCAGCTCTTCGACATAGTCTCCGGCCATCGGAAACCAGAAGGGGACGGTCCGGTCGGTGTCGCTGAAATTGACAGCAACCAACGTGTACTGGGCGCCTGCGTAGCGCGCGAACAGCAGAACTCCGAACTGCTGATAGCGATCCCAATCGTTGAAGAAGAAGTACGCGCCCTGACGAATGTGGTCACGTTGCCGCCGGATCCGCAGCAGCCTGCGGATCAGGCTCACGATCGGTCGGCCGGACTCATCGTAGAAGAAATCCCATCGCATGGGCCGCAGCAGCGAGACCCGGCCCATTCCAAAGTCGGGCAGAAAGTAGTTTTCGGCGAATTCCTCGCCTTGCCAGAGCATCGGAATGCCCTTGCTCATCAGCAGGCCAATCAAATAGGGCTGCAGCATGTACCAAAGCGTCCGGTCGCCCTCGGCGAACAGCGGATTGCCGGCTTCGTCGGGATTGGAGGTCCCGAAATTGCAGAGGAAGCGTTCGTGATCGTGGTTCTCGACGTATTGAAGCGCAGTCTTGGGGATATCGTCGCCATTGACAGTCTCCCGGTCGGGGTAGCCGAAGAGGCCCAGCTGCAGACCGAGGTCGGCGAGCCGGCCGTGATCCCCATGGGCAACCGCGCGCGCAGCGCCATAGGTGCCGTTCTGCCAGGTGCAGTTGGAATAGGTCGAGCGCAGCACGTCCTCCGGGGCTTCGAGCTGTTCGGCCATTTGCACCAGCGTCAGCGGCTTGCCCGCCCCTGCGTCGAAGCGGCTCCAGTACGGGCGACCTGCCGCGATGTTCGCCTTGGTCAGCTGGTGCGTCTCATAGACGAGGCTCGCATAGCCCACGCCCATCGGCCCGTCCCAGTAGTTCGGGACGCAGTCGTAGCGGAAGCCGTCGACGTGATAAACCTCGAGCCAATGGTGATTGGCCGTATGAAAGAAATCCCGGGTGATCTCGCGAGTGAAATCCGTGCTCTTGCCGAAATTGCTGAAGTAGTCCTTGGCAAACGGCCCCATGAACGGATTGTCGCGGTACCGCAACCGCCTGTAGGCGTCGTAGTACGGGAAATCCACCCCCGTGTGGCCATAGACGACGTCGACAATCACCGCGATCCCATGCTGGTGGCAGATGTCGACCAACTGCTGGAAATCCGACCGCTTGCCGAACCGCTCGTCGACACCATAATAGCCGATCGGCAGATAGCCCCAGTCGATTGAATTGCCGACGTTGGACAGCGGCATGATCTCGATGGCGTTAATCCCGAGGTCGGCGAGATAGGCCAAGAGCCCGCGGGCGCGATCGAGGTCGTTGCCAAACTCGGCGATACTCACCTCATAAAGGATCAGATCTGCCAGCTCAGGCGTCCGCCATTGCGCCTCGCCGGCACTCCAGACGTAGGGTTGATATCCCAGGGTAAAGGCGGATTGCTTGCCGACACCGAACTCGCGCGCAAAAGGGTCGATGATCCAGTCGAGCATTCCGACGTTCGGGTTCGTGATGGTGTAGCGGTAGACATAGCGACCCGGGCTGCCCCAGGCCGAGCCCGGCACCGTGGGCGGCGTCCCGGCGACGGGGACCGTGACCGACCAGAAGTCGCCATAGGGAGCACGAACGCTGTGCGCGAGCCGAAACTCCCGGGCCGGCATCTCCTGCAGGAACTGGTCCGCCTCATGGATGATCTTCACGGTGACGACGTTGCCGTCGGCCGCCGACAACCAGGGCATCCAGAGTCCGAACGTCACCGTGCCGTTGGTTTCCACGGCGCCCAACGATCCGAGTGGCATCAGGTTCATGCCACAACACCCTCCAACGACTTCCACTGAATGTTGCGAAAGAGCACGCGGCCCGTATGCGTCTGCAGGCCGATGAAGCGCGGGTCCTGCGCGGTGGACGGCAGCCCGCGGCGCGGGGACTGCGGATCGCCCGCGAAATGGAAAATGTTCACCGTCTGCCCGTTCAGCGCGACGGTGATGTCGGCACCGTCGACCGTGATCTCATAGCTGTTCCACTCTCCGACCGGATGGACATTCAGCGGACCGTCGGTCGGCCCCTTGAAGGCGTAGACCGCACCCGTCCTGTGGATGGGCGCATTATCCGGCCGGGCCAGTTCGTCGATCTGAATCTCGAACCCGAAGTTGACGCCGACATAAGCCGTGTTGTCGAAGCCCTCGTTCCGAGGGTCCGGGAAGCCGATGAAGACGCCCGAATTGTCGTCCGGCGCCGTCATCATCCATTGCAGCCGCAAGACGTAGCGAGGCGGCGTCGGGCGCTTCAGCCAGAGCAGCCCCAGGTCCGTCCCCGTTCGTGCCTCGAGAACGCCGCGCCGGACCCTAAACGAGCCAGGGGCGTCCCGACCGGGCTGGTTGCTGATCGTCGACATTGTCCAGTCACCGAGAGAGGCGCCATCGAACAGCGTCTCGAAACCCGCGTCGGCGGCGACGGCCGGCGGCGTCATGATAAGGTCGCCGGTGCGGCGCGAGAGCGCTATCCCGGTCAGCATCGGGTTGGGCGAACCGATGCTCGGAAACAGCGCCGGGCCGGCCGCATACAGGTTTTCGGTGTGATGGAAACGTCCGTTGCCGTCCGTGACGCTCGCGGTCGGATCGGTGCCCATCCAAAGCGTCCCGGCTTCATGATGGGTTGTCCCGAGCCCGTCCTGATTGCTCTGGAGCGCCTGCATGGGCTGCCCGTTGGCGAAGATGGCGGCGACCTTCTGCATCGCCGCGTCCATGGCGGCCCAAAGATCCTGATCGCGCTGCGTCGGGGTCAGAGCAACCGATGCGCGACGAACGCCGTATTCGTCGGTGCGCGCGCTCAGATCGACGCGGCTTGGATGAGCGGCGGGATTGGCCGGATCGGCGGGCTCCATCTCGCCGAGTCCTCTGATTGCAATTGCGACAAGCGTATCGGTCGAGGTCTTCAGCTGGTCGAAGAAGTCGACATCGGGCACCTTCCGGTAGAGCTCGTCCTCGGCGCCGATGGTGTTGCCGCCGCCGCTGGCGGAGATCTGAAGGTGGAAGTGGCCGATCAGATCACCATTCGGGCGCGTGGCCCGTCCCTTCAAAAACAGGGCCGCGGTCTGCAGCTCGTTCACCGCGGGCGAAAGCCCGGAAATCGCCGACCGCGGCACGCGGATGACAAGGTTCGAGCGAAGGTGCGCAATCAGGTTCTTGCCGATGAGCGGCAGGGTCGGAAGTCCGGTGGCATCGAAAGATGCGAGAGCCAGCCGCGCGTTCTCGATCGTACCGAGCGCGATGACGATGGCACCACCCGGTGCCAGATCTATCGGACCTCGGCTGGTGTCGATGCCCGAGATGCGCCAGGTCCCTGCCGCGGTAGGGACGCTGCGCAGCGTCAGCACATGCGTGTCGGGCAGCACCATGAATTCCTTGACGGAATCATTGCCGTTGGAGTCGCTCGCCGCGGTCCGAGCCGCCTTCATCAGCAGCGGAACGACGCTGAACTTGTTCAGCGGGAAGAACCCCACGTGTGGCGGGCGCGCCTGCACAGCGAGCGGCGCTTCCAGCTTCAGCAGGTTAAGCAGGTCGTTCTGCGAAAGCCCGCCGCTTGACGTCAGACCGAGCAACTGTGCGGCGTCGGCACCCGGCTTCAGCAGCGGAGACGGCGGGAGCGCGTCGAGCGCGAACGCTCCGGGCACGCTGGATAAACTGTCGAAGAGCTGGCGACGCAGCGCGTTTTGCAATTCGCCGAAAATGAAGTCGTTCGCCTCGTCGACACCGATCTGCCGAGAGCTCTCATCGAAATAGCGGCGGTTTAAATCGGTTACGGTATTCGCGGGCCAACCCGACATCTCCTCGTCCAGCAGACGAGGCGACCAGCCGCCCCAATAGAGCGATCTGCCTCCGAGCGTATACGCCAGTCCCTTGAAGGGAATGGTCGACTTCCATGGAATTCCCCAGACCTCGTTGCGTGGGGGCTCCGGCTGCGGCAGGTTTTCGTTCAGAAAGAACGGATTGGCCGGATCAGCAAACCCTTGGATGCCGGTGTTCTGAACGTGCTCAGGAACGGTGTACAGCCCGGCATCGACGACCAGCGTCCGCAATCCGCCGCCCGTCTGTTTCTGCCGGAACCACAAATGCTCTGCGATCGCCGAACCGAACGTCCCGCCTCCTACGATGATGAAATCGAATGGACGCCCGCCTGCTAATTTCCAGGCGTCTACCTCCGCGAGATTGTTGCAGAGATAGCGGCCTTGAATGTCTTTGGTGAACGAGGTCGTTTCCGTAGTGATCGGCATTGCCCGTCTCCTGGTGCAATCCTCGGACTCGCCTGCGTGTTAAGCCACGATCTCCTTCAACCTAAAATGAGCTAGTTCACAGATTGCTCTTCTTTCAGAACTGCACCGAGAAGGCCCGCTGCGGCGACCGGTTCTTAGACCGTCGAGTTCCAATCCTCGCACAAGAGCCCGAAACCTGGTCGGGTCAGAAATCCAACCTGTCACGGATGGCATCGATACCGGCCCTTGCACATGCATCGTCAGCGTCGCCAACCGGAGCTCCGGAGACACCTACCGCTGCGATCAGCGAGCCGGTGGCTTCGACCACCAGTCCCCCTCCTATGATGACTACTCCAGGAAGATGGCGAATGCCCGACTGCATTGTGCCGGGTTGACTGATCGCATTGAGCTCTGTCGTGCTGGTCCTGAACGAAAGCCGTCCAAGCCTTGCCTGTCGCCGTTGGCGAGGTGTGAGGACCTGCAAAGCGATCACGCAGCATCACCTGCGTCACGCCGAGCGATCGACCACAGCGACTGCTACTTGGAGCCCCCGGGAGCGGCAACTGTTCAACGCGGCGCGCGCGAGATCGAATGCCAACTCCGGAGTTAGTGATTTGTGGGCGACCAAGTTTTCTTCCGCCCGCAGCGGGCAGATGGACGCGATCCCCAAGGCCGTCGCGACCGTTAGGCGCCGAAAGTTCATGGTTATCTCCGGCAAGGAAGGGCAGAGACCTATTTGAAGTCACCATACGTCAGATCATCAAACAGGGTCACGCTATCCGCCTTGGTCCACAGGCCGATCATGCCCGATTGAGCAATCGTGGCGTCCTCAACGTCGAACAACTGGCGTCCGTCATACGTCACCCTGAACCGCGTTCTTGCGAAATCGCAGCGCAGCACGTGCCACTGGCCGGACGCCACGGGCGCATTGACGCCATATCCGCCCTTGCGACCCACGATATTCAGAGACATTCGAACGCCTTTGATCGTCTTGTAAAGTACGACATTGTCCTCCAAAGCGGTTGCCCGGACGACGTAGTAGTTGTCGGCATCCTTTGCGCGCCAGATGACCCCCGCAGCGCGATCCTCAGAGCCGGTGATCGCTTTGAATTTTACTTCGACGAAGCCGTCGCGGATGTCGGTATCTCTTTTGAGCGCCACTGGAAAAGTCGCCGTGCCGGATTGTTTGAGGACGTTCGGCTTACTCGGTGCGGTGGGCTCTGGCTCAACGGTCCATTTCGGCTCTCCCCTTCCTGTCCTCGTAAGAAATCCAGCCTTGGGGCGACGTTCCCGCAGGAGCGTCATCAAAATTTAAGGTCTGAGCCACGGCGGACGCTCCCATCAACGAGATCGACATGAACACTAGGGCGAGCAGCGGCTTGGCCCGGTAGGACATCGGATCGCCTCCTTTGCGATTTTCGCCTCAGTTCTTCGTGCTCGCCGTCTTGTCCAGTGCAGCGCGCAAGCCTTCGGCAAGCCGGATCGCGCCGTCATTCGCCCAAAAGTGCATGAAGAACAGCCTCGGCTGCTCATCGAGCATGTGACTGTGCAGCGCCGTCACCTCGATGCCGTGCGTCTGGAGCGCCACGATGACGGGGTTGACCTCGTCGGCCGTCAGCACGAAGTCGCCCGTGATGGCGGACTTCCCGCCCCCGGTCGGCTGGAAATTGATGCCGATCGCCACGCCCATCGGGCCGACGGGCGTCAACGGCGTGCCGTCTTGCGTGATCGGGTCGAGCCGCTTCACGTTGAACTGGTAGACGCCGCCGTTTGCTTGGCCTTTAACGCCGATGATCTGGTCGAGCTTCGCCGTATCGAGGTCCACGGCGGGCGGTGGGCTCGCGGGGGCCGCGATAGTCAGCGGCGTCGTGCTCTCGGCCAGCGCATCATGGATCGCCGAGGCCAGCTTGAGGGGGTCGCCGTGACCGGCCACGTGCATGTAGAACGTCGCCGGGCTCGCGCGCAGCAGATGATTGTGCACGGCTGTGATTTCGAGACCGCTCGCGATCATCTTCGCCATCACAGGGTTAATTTCGGTCTCTAGCAGCACAAGGTCCCCCATGACCATGGCGCCACCGTGCCCAGGTTTGAAGGCGACCCATCCGCCAAGCGCCAGTGAAGGCTTGATCGTCACGCCGTCCAAGGTCACCGAAAGGTCGCTACGTGGGAAACCGTAGCGGTGGACGTCATCGGAGACCGCGGCCTTCCGGCCGAGGGTCTCGTCGACCTTTTGCCAATCGATCGCTTGCGCGCGTGCCATGTAGACGAAGGGCAGGTAGGCGAGAGCGAGGCCGACCACGGTCATGGGCCAGACTATGCGTTTCATCTTACTCATCCTCCACCTCAGTTTCGTTCTTTGATCTGGCCGCTGCTGTCGACGACGAGCGTCACTGGCTTGCCGTCCTTCACCGCCTTGGCGGTGATGCCTTCGGCGGTCGATTTGACGTCGGTTACCTGCGAGTAGCCGGCCGCCTGGATCTTGGCGACAAGCTCGTCTTGGGTAAGGGCGCGGGAAGGCGCGAGTCCCGCCGCAAGGGTCACGATTATCGCTACCTGATAGATCGTCGATGTTCGCATGTCTGATCTCCTAGTTGTCCCAGCCCCAGAAGTAGTCCCGCATCCGGCCTCACCTGACCTTGTTGGCCGGACCATCGTGCGATCCCCTGATCGTGTCGCGGCAACATCGGTCGTGTAGGAAGAGACCTGGGTTCATCCGCTCGATGGCGTCGTCGAACATGCGCGAAGCGCAGCGCAAAGCCGCGAGCCGGCCCAGCGTCGGCGCGGCCGCCGAGCCTAACGATCGAGATAGTTTGTCGGGTGAAAGGTAGGTGTACAATGCTGACATGCTGCGCCCTTGGTGATCAGGACGCGATTCTTGAGCATGACGCCTCGCGGGGAGATCGCATATCCCCGTCACGCGAATAAAAACTCACTCGGCCAGGCTGTCAACCCGCGATCGCTCGGGCGCGTGAAACCGAACGTCACGAAAATTTCACGCCGTCCGGAACGGAAGCGACCTCTTCCCTGCGTCAACACGCCAGTCAAGAAAGCCGCCGCTTGAAGGATCCTCGCGATATCACGTAGACTGCCTGGGCGGGATTAAGCAGACTCCCGGCGAGACTTCGGTCCAAGCTCTGCGCAGCACGCAACACGTGGAGCTTGCGCATGGACACCGAAAAACACTCTTCTGCCCGACGCACGGTAGCCATCCTCTCGCGAGGAGACGCCGCCGCGCGTCGAGATGCCACCCCGAAAAGCGGCCGCTTCGTCGACGTTTTCGATGCGCTTGCCGCCGTCGGCGTCCAAGGGCTTCCCGTGATCTACGACGAGAGCTGCGCAGACGCCGTCCACGAACAGCTGCTCGCGGTTGACGGCGTACTCGTCTGGGTCAACCCTATCCAAGACGGTCGGAATCGGGCCGGTCTCGATGCCCTGCTGCGCGACGTCGCCGCGCAAGGCGTTTGGGTAAGCGCTCATCCGGACGTCATCCTTAAGATGGGCACCAAGGAGGTCCTCTATCGCACCCGCTCCATGGGCTGGGGAAGCGACACGGCGCTGTACCAAACCGCCGCTGCGATGCGCGCGGAGCTGCCGGCGCGGCTCGCCTCCGGTCCGCGCGTCATCAAGCGCAACCGGGGCAACGGTGGCCAGGGCGTCTGGAAGGTCGAGAAGCTGCCGACCTCATCCTTGATCAGGGTGCTGGACGCGACCAAAGACACGCCGGAGGAACTGACGCTGGACGACTTTCTCCGCCGCTGTGCGGAGTATTTCGAGAACGGCAGCGTGGTCGACCAAGCATTCCAACCTCGCTTAGACGAGGGCGTCGTGCGTTGCTACATGGCCGGCGACCGCTGCGCCGGCTTCGGTCACCACAAGGTCAAAGCCCTGGTTGAGTCGCCGGCCGCGCGAGCCGGGGTCGGCCCGCGGCTCTACACGTCAAACGCTGACCCGCGCTTCCAGCGGTTGCGGCGGCTGATGGAAAACGAGTGGACGCCGCAGCTTGTTTCACTCTTGGACATCGCCCGAGGTGACCTCCCAGCCATCTGGGATGCGGACTTCATGCTCGGCCCTTTCCAGCCCGATGGGAGCGACGGCTACGTGCTCGGCGAGATCAACGTGAGCTCGGTGCATCCCTATCCGGCCGAGGCGCCGGCGGAGATTGTTCGATGCGTCGCAGATCGCCTGCGGCTCAAGCTCTGACGCATGCTGACGGTCAGGGAGCTCAAGCGTCTGCACATCTCCGTGTCGTTCGACTTGCAGGACGGCGAATGTGTCGCCCTGCAGGGGCCTTCCGGGGTCGGAAAGGCCTTGCTGCTCCGCTCCATCGCGGATCTCGATCCCAACGAAGGAACGGTCAAGCTGGACGGCATGCTCAGAGAGGCGATGCCCGCCCCGGAGTGGCGAAGACGGGTGACCTACCTCGCCGCCGAGCCGGGCTGGTGGTCCGACGCTGTGCAGGAGCATTTCTCAGCCTGGGAGGCTGCCCTTCCGCTGGTCGCGCGGCTGGGGTTGCCGGACGACTGCGGAGCGTGGCCGATCCAGAGACTTTCGACGGGCGAGAGACTGCGGTTAGGACTTCTGCGGGGGCTGATGCTGCGGTCGCGCGTCCTGCTACTGGATGAGCCGACTTCGGCGCTCGACTCGGCATCCGCCGCCGCCGTCGAGGCTTTGATCGCCGAACGTGTCGCGGAGGGAATGAGCGTCCTCTGGAGTACCCACAACAACGCCCAAGCCCGCCGCGTCGGGACTAGGATTTTTGCGATGAGGCACGACGGCGGGATCGAGGAAAACCGGCCGTGACCTACATCCAGATATCGTATGGCAATCTGGTCCTCCCCGCGCTCCTTGTCGTCATGGACGGAGTCTTCTCGCTTGTTCTCCGCCTCAAACTTGAGAAGCAACTGGCCATTGCGACCGTCCGAATGGTGGTCCAGCTCGTCCTCGTCGGATACGTGCTGACTTTTCTGTTTGCCGCGGTGTCGCCGCTCTGGACCGCTCTCGCGGCCCTGATCATGGTCTTCTTCGCCTCGCGGAGATCGTCGCGCGGCAGAAGCGCCGCCTTCAGGGCATCTGGAAGTACGGTCTTGGCGCCGGGTGCACGCTGCTCGCAGCTGGTACCGTCACGATGTTCGCACTTCTGACTGAGCTACGCCCCGATCCTTGGTATCATCCTCGCTATGCGCTGCCTTTGCTGGGCATGATGCTCGGCAATACGATGACCGGAATAAGCCTGGGCCTGGACGTGCTGACGAACAGCCTGGTCCGCGAACGGGCCGCCGTCGAAGCGTGTCTCGCGCTCGGCGGCACCCGACACCAAGCCCTGCTGCCGGTCGTAAGGGACGCTTTGAGAAGCGGCTTCATGCCGATCATGAACAGTATGGCGGCTATCGGCCTCGTTTCCTTGCCGGGGATGATGACCGGCCAGATCCTTGCGGGTGTCGAACCGGTCGATGCCGTCAAATATCAATTGCTTATCATGTTCCTGATCGCTGGCGGGACCGGGCTGGGAACGCTGGCCGCCGTCCTGGGCGGCGCACGCCTGCTGACTGACCATCGGCACCGACTACGTCTTGATGGCATAGACGCCGGGAAGTCCGCATAGAACGGGTAGAGCGTGGGCAGCCTCAATCGTCTCGAAATCGGTCGAGTTTGACTGCCGAATCAGGCCTACAGAGTGGTACACAGCGGTGGTCACAAATTCCCAGCGGGTCTTTTCAGGAATCCTTATTTTTCGGCAGTTTTCGCGCAAACTTAGCATGGGGGAGGGAGTCCCACTCTCTCTCCCGCCTACTTCGTTTGTTCCGCCCGCTTGGCCCTCGATGCCTGTCGGATCGTCTTCGCTTCCGCCGCGGCGGCAAGCTGCGCGGGCGTCCGACGCTGGCGCTTGTGGGGCGCCGGCGCCTTCTTCAGCGCCGCGATCTTGTACCGCGGATACTTCTCGATCTCGGCGGCCATGGTCGCGACCCAACGGTCGCCGTAGTCGTGGCCGGCATTCGCGTTCTTCGGTCGGTGACCCGTGATGAAGCCTTCGACCTCGCGATCCATGCCGACATGGCGCGCAACGCTCTTGAACGTGTGCCGCCAAGCATGGTTCGGCTGGACACCAATCGGGATGCCTAGCCCGTGCACCCATTCTCCGACCCGTTCGCCGACTTTTTGAACTGCGGATTGCCGGCGGTGCCGCCGCGCCCGCGCGCAGGGTCTTAGAACAGCGGCAGACCCGCCTTGCGACGCTCTTCGACGTAATGGAGAAAACCTTGCTCGATGACGTGACTGTGGATCGGCACTGTCCTTCACTGGGAGGTCTTCTCGGCTTGATGACCATGCACCAGACCTTGCTCGCAGGGTCTCGCGTGATGTCGCGTGGGTAAAGCGACGTGAGCTCGTTGACGCGCGCGCCCGAGTATGCGCACAGCCACGGCAGCCAGCGCCTAGCGGCCTGCATCTCGACGCTGATCAGGTGGGACGGCGTCGCGGCGGTAGCAACCAAGATCGGCGCGGCCCTCGCAGCAATTCTGGATAATCTCGAATCTCGGAGGATTGCCGTGCTCCTTTGCGGAGTGCGAGCGCGCACAAACTTTGGAGACGAACACGAGAAAGCGTTTGCCGTTATGTTCGCTGGCCTTGCCCGCAAATACAACGTTCTATTTTTTCCAGCTATCAACGAGGCAGTTATCGACGATGCTCAGCTCAAGGCGGTGGACGGTCTCCACCCTAACGCAGCTGGAGACAAGGCGATCGTCGCGCAGATACTCCCAATAGTTGAGACCTTAATTGACCGGGCGCGTCCCAGAGACCGCGATCCCACTCCTTAGTCGATGCGGTGAAGGTCGTAGGACCATTTCCGCTATTGGCCCGAAGGCGAGCTTCGAACGGCGCTCTCAGTTGTCGGCTCGTTGGGGTAGACCGGAAGCCGCCAGCTAACCTTCCAAACGGCGCTGATGCCCCGTTTAGGACGCGGGCACAGCCGGACATCGGCTCACAATTATGCTATTGAACATTGGTTTTCCCCGAGCCCAGGGGTGCATCTTGAGCAGCGAGCACGTAGAGCGGCGATTGGCGGCTATTCTGGCGGCGGATGTCGTGGATTCTTGCCGCTTAATAGGGATCGACGAAGAAGGCACGCTGGCGCAACTGAAAACTCTCAGAAAGACGCTTTTCGATCCCAAAATTGCTCAGCATCACGGACGTATCGTCAAGAATACCGGGGACGGCGCTCTTATTCAGTTCGCCAGCGTGGTCGATGCCGTGCGATGTGCCGTCGAAATTCAACGCGGCATGGCAGAACAAAATATAGTCGTACCGCAGGCCAAGCGGATCGAATTTCGCATCGGCATTCACGTCGGTGATATCATTATCGAAGACGATGA
Source organism: Bradyrhizobium sp. MOS003 (assembly GCF_003020125.1). Lineage (GTDB taxonomy): Bacteria > Pseudomonadota > Alphaproteobacteria > Rhizobiales > Xanthobacteraceae > Bradyrhizobium. The sequence goes on from NZ_PYFW01000001.1 coordinate 1,586,629, forward strand.
TATCTTTGGTGACGGCGTCAACATCGCAGTGCGTCTCGAAGGGATCGCAGAACCCGGTGATGTTAGCATTTCTAACGATGCTTACCGACAAGTCCGCGGCAAGGTAGAAATCACCTTTGAGGATATGGGTTCGCAATCGTTGAAGAATATCGCCGAACCAATGCGCGCTTGGCGCGTGCGCATCGGCTCGAGCTCTGCGCCGGCTAGGCTAACCAAACCGCCGACCGAGATTGCACAACCTATCACCCTTCCGGGCAACCCGTCCATTGCTGTTCTTCCATTCACCAACATGAGCGGTGATCCAGAACAGGACTACTTTGCTGATGGCATGGTGGAGGAGATCATTACCGCGCTGTCGCATTTCCGACAGCTGTTCGTGATCGCGCGCAACTCGAGCTTCACCTATAAAGGGCGGCCCGTCGAAGTGAAGCAGGTAGGACGCGAGCTTGGAGTGCGGTACGTGTTGGAAGGAAGCGTCCGCAAGGCGGCAAACCGAGTACGCATTACGGGACAACTCGTGGATACCACCACTGGTACACATCTTTGGGCGGAACGGTTTGATGGCGGGCTCGGCGACATCTTTGATCTGCAGGACCAGGTGACTGAGAGAGTTGTCGGGGCGATCGCGCCAGCGGTGGAAAAGGCCGAGATCGAGCGTGCCAAGCGCAAGCCGACCGAGAGCCTCGACGCCTATGCCCTCCATTTACGCGGTTTGGCTAAATATTACCAGTATGGTAGCCGGCAAACGAACAGCGAGGCACTTCGCCTGTTTAACAGTGCGATCGAGCTCGACCAGGACTTTGCGTCCGCCTACGGTCGTGCCGCTATTTGCTACGCATTCGCCAAGGTCAATGGCTGGTTTTCGAGCACTCCGGACGAGATTGCCGAAGTGAAGAGGCTCGCTTATAGGGCGATTGACTTGGGCAAGGATGACGCGTTTGCGGTCACCGCCGGCGGGTATGCGTTAGCGTTTCTTGTTGGTGATCTGGAGACAGGGGCCGGTTTAGTCGATCGAGCGCTTGTGCTCAATTCCAATTTGGCCGAGGCATGGGCTTGCGGTGGCTGGGTAAAAAACTGGCTCGGCGAGCCGGAAGCGGCGCTCGAGTGCTTCGCGCGTGCCATGCGCCTGAGCCCGCTTGATCCGTCGCAGTCAAGAATGCGAAGTAGCGGAGTCGCGCATGCGCATTTCTTCCTGGGTCGCTATGACGAAGCGGCATCGTGGGCGGCAAAGGCATTGCAGGACAGCCCGGATTATCAACCGGGATTAAGAATCGACGCCGCAAGCAATGCAATGGCCGGACGGCCGGAGCAAGCACAAAAGGCAGTGGCTCGGATACGGCAACTCGATCCCGCGCAACGTGTTTCCGGTCTTAAGGACTTGCTTGGCCCTTATCGTCGAGCCGTTGACCTTTCGCGATACGAAGAAGCATTGCGACGGGCCGGGCTTACCGAATGACCATCGCAGAAAGATGCTTGCCCGTTGGGACGAGATGATCGCATAAAGCGCGACTTCAGTTGATGGTCGCTTGTATTGAAAGAGTTCGGTCCGGCGTTGGGAAACTCTTCAAGAGCCGTTGGTGTGCTCGGCGTCTTGGGACGTGGGACCGTTGAGCGAATTCATTCAGCGGTCTTTCAACCTACTCTGAGCAGCATCGACAGCCGCTGACGCTGCTTTCTTTTTGACACCATCCGCCCGTTGCTGATGTCTTCGATAAAGGACGGCATGGCCGTTTGGGGGGAGCAGACTCAGGCCCAATGCCGCGACGTCTGTTGTTGGCCGGAAGCCGACCTCACGGCGACGATTGACGAGCGCCAGATCGTTTGCAACACTACTGGTTGAAATGCGAAATTTTGCCTGGCGCGAGGGCCGTTTTTATTCAGCGGTTCGTGGAGTCAGTCATGGCGGCTTCCAAGAGGTCGGTTTTCTGTCTTCCCTGCATCACACTCTTTGCAAGCTTGCTCGCTATTGTCCCTGTGTCCGCCCAAGCGCAAGAGATCAAAGTTACGCTCTTAGGCACAGGATGCCCTCCACCTGTTATGAACCGGTTCGGCCCGAGCATCCTCATCGAAGCGGGTGGGCAAAAGTTCATTTTCGACGCCGGCCGCGGTGCTCTTCAGCGGCTGACTCAGGTCAACGTGTTTTGGCATGATATCAACGGCGTTTTTCTTACCCACTTGCACTCGGATCACGTGGTTGGTTTTCCAGATCTGTGGCTGACCGGCTGGCTTTTTGGACGGCCCGGGCGGGATCGGCCATTGGAGGTGTGGGGACCAAGGGGGACGGTGCGCATGATGTCGTTTCTCGAGCAGGCGTTCGAATATGACATCCGGATTCGACTATACGACGACCGAGCGGCGCCAGACGGTGTGGTCATTCTGGCCAAGGACATCAGCGAGGGACTTGTTTATGAAAACAATGACGTAAAGATCACCGCCTTCGAGGTAGACCACACGCCCGTGAAGCCGGCGTTTGGCTATCGCGTCGATTATTCCGGTCGCTCGGTTGTCCTCTCCGGAGACACCCGTCTGTCTGAGAACCTCATCCGACATGCCCAAAATGTTGACCTGTTGATTCATGAAGTTGCTTCGCTCGAGACATTTCAGCGGATCGGAGTCCCGCCAGAACGAACCGCGAGCATAATCGCCCATCACACGACTCCAGAACAGGCGGGCGAGGTATTCGGGCGGACAAAGCCGAAACTCGCGGTCTATTCACACCTCGTGATGCCAAATGCAACCGAGCAAGATGTGATTCCACCGACGCGGAAGACTTACTCAGGTCCATTGGAACTCGGTGAAGATCTCATGGTAATCGAGGTGGGTGAGAAGGTTGAGGTCCGAAGACCCGCCAAGCCTTAATCCAGGTTGAATCCACCGGCGGACTTGATCGGTAGCCCGGACCAATTTTGCTGAGCCACACGAGTCTGGATTTGGCCCGTTGCTGACCTTCGCTCAGAGAGCCGAAATGTCTGCTCCCAGGAGTGAGCCGACCAGGGTGAAGCAGCCGGCCAAGGGCAGCTTGTGACCCCTAGCCGACGTGTCATACGCCGGCATGGCGTACCAAACTCTTTCGATTATTCGGGCATGCCAGCCCTACGTAGGGCATCTTCCCATCGCGCCAGCACCTCGGGCTGCCTGTGCGGCAGGCGGTACTTTACGTTCTGTATTCGAAAACCCGGGTCACTGCACGCACTAGCTCCGTCGCCCTTTTGGCCGCGTCCAAGTTGCCGGCGAGCGCGTTAGACGCAGCCGCGACGAGCGATGCAATGAAATTGTCCGATTGTTCGAGTGTTGCCTTGCTGGCCAGAGACGCGGCGCGGAATCTCCGGAAGGAATGAAGACTGTGAGTTTTACCTGCAAATGAAGCGATATGTATAGGTTCGTCGCCGTGGCAAATTCAAACATTCCCCGTCTGGACGGGTCGATCCTGGATAGCTTAGTAGCCAGCGAGATTGTGTGCCGGAAGCTTCCGCCAATCGCGCGATCAACGACAACTGTGAGATCGCGAAGCGCCTAATCGTCATTCAAAAGCGTCAGTGGCTTTTCTGCAGAATGAAAGTAAGCGATTTTCCGCCAAACACCCGTGTCTGTTTCGCCATCCGTCCAGCGGGAGGAGCACGAACACGTCGTAGCGCTCCATGAATGTTGATCGAAGGCGACCCAAAAATCGGAACCGAGAGTGCTCGATCCGGTGAGTTCGATGTCTATTGGATGCTTCATCGTTATGGGGGCCAAAGACGATCGGATTAGAGCGCTGCCGCCTTCGTTGCTTGTTTGAATCGCAGCAAGCGAACCGCCTTGGGAGGATCGGAGTAGGGGCAGACCAAATAGATTAGTTCGCGTTGTAATCTGCACGACTGGATCCGCTGTGGCTTGTTCGGGACCCTCTCTGGCGAACGCCTCTCCAGTGAGAGTGCATGAGGCGATCTTAAACCAATGGCGGGACAACTAGCTTGCGCTTCATTTCATCAGCACGCCTATCTGCGGACCAGGACGGCACTCTATTGGTACGGTGAACGGATGTTCTAGAGCCCAAGAAAGCCCAAGATTGATCGCGAACAAAGAGTGAATATGCTTGGGAAGTCACCCAAAAACCGTAGTAAAATCAAAGGTTCCCAGGGCGAGAAATCCGATCAGGACGCAGGGGTCGCAGGTTCGAATCCTGCCACTCCGACCAATCTTCCAAAAGTCGACGTTTTAGTAAAGGCTCGTTCCCAAAGGCTTGCCGGACCGGCCGCCGGCGTCCGGGAGCGCCCGGGTCCATGGCCGATTTGGCCGGGCAGGGCGGCGTGTGCGAGCGGCATGGCTCGGCATTTGCCGAGATCGATCAGAAGCTGACGCACTATTCTCTATCGCTCAAATGCCAGGGCCAGTAGACTGGCGAACCACTCATTTGCACTGGGATGCGGGAAGGGTTCTTCGATCGCCGTACCGACGGAGCTGAGCCGGGGCGCTGCCGGATGGTTTTCTGTTCTGCGTCACCCAAGTGCATGGGACATGCCGGGCGTGTTGGCGCGGCGCCGGTAGGGCGCAGCCGCGCCGGCGCCGGAGGCCGTTCCCGCTCTGTGTGGAAGGTTCGACGCCAGGACGAGCGCGCCGTCCTCAACGCGATGGATCGGATGCTCAAACTGGCTTCTGGCCGAGAGCTTCGCGACCCCAAATCGCCGGTTTCCTAAGCCGCTACCGGCCAGGCCGAGTGCCTGCCGCCATTTTGCGATCGGCCCAGCTCTTGATATCGCCGACTGTCATCGCCTTGAGGAACGTATTGGCGTTGACCAGCTTTTCGCGTGTGGTCCGACCCGTCATGTCAGCGGCGGCCATAACTAAAGCAGCGTCGGCACTTCTGCCCCGGATAATAGCGCCACGGCGCCCGCCGGTCCCGCGAAACGGGCAAGGTAGAGAGAACCGGGCGTCACGGGGAGACCGCGCTTGGTCAGCATCGCGGCATGTTCCTCGAGCAGCCGTGCGGCAATGTCCCGCGTAAGCTCGGCATCTCCCCGCAGGTCCAAGACTCCCTTGTCGCTGCGGCCTTGGATCAGATCCCGTCGGTGCCTTCGAACGGCTTCGAGCCACGTATCACCGAGAAACTGGGCGGCGCCGGTGGCGCTCGACCGCTTGTTCTTTGCATTCGGGTCACCGTTGGACTCGGCTATGATGATGCGCTCGACCAATGCCTTCGCAGCCGCTCTGTCGATCGATTTCCCCTTCAATTGAGCATCGCGAAACAGGACGAAACTTGCGACGAAAGCCAGGCCGATTGCCACTCCAACAACGAGCGAGATGAATTCCGCGGACAACCGCTTCCGCGCGGCGACAACGGATCCACGCTCGTCGGGGCGAGGCGGTCGGATTTCCTCGGCACGGCGTATTTGCCCTGACACATGCGGCGGGAGCCGCGGGTCGGCTGTCGTTCCAACGCAGAGGAATCGGTGCGCTAGGTCTGGCATCGCGTCTGCAGGTTCAATGCTTTCAAAACGCCATCGAAGGCACCTGACAGGCACGGCTTCGCCTCCGCGACTGGTTTGGCGCGACTGGCACCTGCGCTTGCCTTGGAAATTCCGTGGCGGGGCCGAGGTCTGGGCAGCATGATCGCGGATTTTCCGCTTGCGTTGCCTTTCTGCTCGATGATCTTCGAATGTGCTCGTGCAACGATCTCAACGTGGTCCGGCGGATTCTTTAGTTCGCTCGACGAAAGTGGCTGCGGTGGCGCTTCGAATTGCGGAATTTCGAGCCGGTCTGCCTTGGTCAGTGTATCGTGTGAGGGACCTAATCCGACGGTTGCCAGAGCCGGAGGCTCGTTCACAGGCTCTGTGATGCGCGGCGGCGCCGCGAGCTCCATCACGGCGAGTGTACCGAGGCCAATTAGAAAGAGAGCCACTCTCATCTGATTTCACGCTCCCCGAACGAGAAACCTCACTCAAATCCTCTTAGAAATGAGCTCTAGAAATCAAGAAAGATTGCAAAGGTCCAATAAGGCCGCTTAGCGGCAGAGGTGAACCGGGAAGCGCTGCTATGTGAGGAGATCAAAGACAGGGTTAACGCGGATCATGCGAACTGGCCGAGTGAAGGGGAGAGTCAACCTGATGTGGCGCTGGCGGCTTCTCACCTCGAAAATGTAACCGAACCCCAGCTCGACGGCTGCCTCGTCCTCACTACGCCCTGGCAAGTTCGCGACTGCACTTTGCAGCGGGAGGTGTGCGTCTGTGAGTCGGTTCAAAGCAGCAAGCGGGACGGGGGACGGACGTAAATTTCCGCCGTGGAGGGCTTCAGCAGCTTGGCAGGACGTGAGGGTGAGCTACGGACTCGTGAGCGATCACTGCAAACCGTCGACAGGATACTCTGAGACTTCTAAGCGAGGCCGCCGGTCCACGCGGCGGAAAAGCACGAAGGCCGCAGCGAGGGAAACTCGCTGCGGCCCGCGCGTGGTCAAAAAGCCGGGTCAAAATGGACAAGTAAAATATCGGGCCAGCCCCGGTGTCGAAGATTCTAGCGCTAACTTGGTCCGGATGGCGAAAATAATTCGCTGGAACCGAAATGTGGTTACTGGGCATTCAGTTCCGTTGTTGAAGGAGGCCGGCGGGGCTGCTGCGTCGACCTTCCACACTGGGAACCCTTGCGGCAAATGGTCGGAGTATTGAACGGGCCGTGCCAGTTTTTAGGTCGCGCCGGGAAGATTACGCTTCGCTTGCGCGGTGCTTGCGCAGCTCTCGATTCGTAAAGCGTCAAGCCCGTCAAAGCCGTTTCCTCGCCGACGTCGTGCGGGCCTCGGCCATCTGCGGCACTCCGGGCATGGCCGATGCGCTCATGGTCAATTCGCCAATCTTCCCGCCCCAGCGCGCGGTCACGTTGTCGGTCGTTGTTCGAACCCGAGCAAGCGGCGATCAGTCCCAATCGACCAAATGGGCTTGCCCATGGCGTCGTATCCGCGAGTTTCAGGCTATCACGGAAGCGCGGTCGTCGACAGTTGACGAAGCGCGATAGCGGCGGATTGGCTTCTGCCGATGTCATAGAGATTTGCGCCGACCTACTTGGCGTAGATCATTCGTTGCTTACGGCGCGTACTCATAAATTAACCGCGTGAACCAATGTCCGCTTGTCCCCAATAGCGGCGCGAAAGTTGTCGGTCTTTCAAGAGGGGCCAAGCTCGGAAGTCGCTAGACCATTCGACTGGCTCACGAGGCCAAGTCGTCGAGCAACGCCTTGGCCTCTTTCAAATCGAGCGTGTCGAACCCTTCAGTGAACCAGCCGTAAACCGGAGCCAGCAGATCACGTGCCGCGGTGCGTTTGCCCTCATCGCGCCATAAGCGGGCAAGGCTCGTCGCTGCCCGGAGCTCAAGTGATTTCGCCCGTTGTTGCCGAGCGATCTGTAGGGACTTCAGCAGCCATTTGCTCCCTCCGAGCTGGCCGCGAGATAGTGCCACCAACCCTCGCACCCGGGAGATTTCCGCATCCCACCAGTGCTCGCCGCTTTGTGGCTGCGCCTTAATGAGTCCGCGTCCTAGTGGTCCCCAGGCTGCGGATGTAATAGCCTTGTGCCTGAACGGCTGACTTGATTTCGTTGCTAACCTTGAGAACTCGTTTTCGACTCTTGCGCCAGGTATGTGCAGAGTAAAGCGCAGGTACGGCAGAGCCTGTACTTAGAACGAGCAAGCCGCGCTTGTCATTGCGATAGACATCAAACATCGTTCGCCCCCGCTGACCATATTTGAACTAAGAATGAAATATGTTTCGGTTGTCTCAATGGCCGAGCTTAGTATTTCGGTCGGCTGTGCGGGTTGTAAATCTGCAACGCCAGCGACTTTCCTTCAGTTCGTTCCGGATACGGAACGAACTGAAGCAGGCCCCGGCCGCCGTCAAATTGCTGCGTATGCAACTACTTCAGTCACGATGTGTTTCGGATGTTGGGGCGGAATCGAGCAGGAAGCGGCAGCCGATTCGCCCGTGTGGTTGCTCGTGCACGGCAGCGCCGACACGTTACCGTGGGCGGCGATGCACCTGGCCCGGAGGCGATATAGCTACATCTTTCGCTGACTGCCTGTTCAGTAAGAATCACCTCACAAGCGCGATGAAGATCGTCGGCAAACCGGGCCTGATTGCAGCCATCCGCACCACTTAAAAGCGGGAAAGTGCGTCCAAAGGCGACGCCGCGCGTCGCTATATAGCAAGGGACAGAAGAACGACTTCAATGATGCCGAAGCGATTGCCGAAGCCGTGCAGCGCCCGACGATGAAGTTCGTGAAGACCAAGACTGCGGAGCAACTGGATCTGCAGGCGCTGCATCGGGTGCGCGAGCGGCTGGTGTCGCAGCCGTTAAAGGCTTCGGCTCACGCCTCATCTCGAGAACACTGGAAGACGATCTCCGAGGGACGGTTACTGTGTCCTACGGATCGAGCGGGCTCACTTGCCGTCTCACCGCCCCCGTTGCAAATCTAGAGACTTCACCAGTCTTTTACCCGAGCTACGTTGACCAAGGCCAAGACGAGGCGCCCGCTCGCGGCTCCGCCGGCATCGAGGCGAGTGTTCGCGAGACAATCTAGAACTTGCGGTATGGCCCCAAGCCGAAGAGCGCCTCAGTTAACGTGATGTCCGCTTTCGGTGGTAGAATGGGTGCCGAGTTGCACTCGCGTCGACCGTCGCTTTCGAGCCGTAGCAGATGAGGATTTTAGAACGTCTCCGTGGCGTGCGACTGCTCAATTGCGAGGACACGAAAGAGGCCAGCCGCGTCGGCCTATCGTGCGTCGGGACGTACTCCGATCTCGCCAATGAGCAGAATTATGGCCGAAAACTGTTCCCACAGATGACGTCGTATGAGATAGGATTGCTCATCCACGGAGCCAGGTTCGTCCGCTTCAGTAGCTAGTTGGCAAACTCTAAGACGCCCTGGGTGCAGTGAGGACATGCAATGAGCCATGACGTAGGAGCTTGGCTTGAGCATCTCGGACTCGGGCGATATGCCGAAACGTTCGCACAGAGCGGCGTCGATTTTGATCTGCTGCCGGATCTCAGTAACAGCGATCTGAAAGATCTCGGGATTGCAAGGCTAGGTGACCGCAAGCGTCTGCTCAGGGCAATCGCCGCGCTCATGCGGACCAAGCCCTTAGCGGCAATTCCTCCGAGCACATCCGAGGCGGAACGTCGTCAGCTGACGGTGATGTTCTGCGATCTCGTCGATTCTACCGCTCTCTCCAGCACTGTCGATCCCGAACAGCTGAGAGAATTACTGCTCGCCTATCAAGCAGCTTGCGTCGCCGTCATTGACCGCTATGACGGCCATCTCGCGAAATACCTTGGAGACGGTCTGCTGGTCTATTTCGGTCTTCCGCGTGCGCATGAGGATGACGCCCAACGTGCGGTGAGTGCTGGGCTGGATATTGTCGAGGCGGTCGTCCTGCTGAATCGAGACTTGTCCAAGAAATTCGGTATCGAGCTCAGTGTCCGCCTTGCCGTGCACACCGGGCTTGTCGTGGCAGGCGAGATGGGTGCGGGTGGCGCACGCGAGGAAATGGCGATTGTCGGTGAAACACCGAATGTTGCTGCGCGGCTACAGTCGCTGGCCGCCCCCAATGCCTTAGTGATCAGCTCCAGCACACAGCGGCTGGTCGCTGGCTTTTTCACCTACGAAGACATTGGTGTCCACCAGCTGAAAGGCGTCGCCCGTCCTGTGCAGGCGTGGCGCGTGACCGGCGAGCGTCTGACCGAGAGTCGTTTTGAGGCGCTGCATCCTGGCAGGCCATTCCCGCTGATCGGTCGCGAGGAAGAGGTCAATTTATTGCTGCGCCGCTGGGAGCAGGTGAATCAAGGCGAGGGCCAGGTCGTATTGCTCTGTGGGGAGCCTGGCATTGGCAAGTCGCGGATTGCCGAGGCGCTCATCGAGCGAATAGCGGACCTGCCGCATGCACGGTTGCGGTGCCAATGCTCGGCATATTTCGCGAACAGCGCGCTATATCCCTTCGCGCGCCAGTTGATACAGGCGGCCGGGTTCCTGCCAACCGATCCGCCCGCGATTAAATTGAACAAGCTCGAGCAGATGTTGACCGAATCTGGACAGGCAGTGCCCGAGAACGCTTCGCTGTTCGCAGGTTTGCTGTCGATCCCTGTTGCTTCGCACTATCCGAGGCTGGAGCTGACGGCAGAGACCCTTAAGCAGAGAACGGCGACAGCATTGGTCGATCGAATGCTTGGGTTGGCGACCCGGAAGCCGGTGCTGATCGTGGTGGAAGACGCGCATTGGATCGACGCTTCGAGCGCAGACTTAATAGCGGCCGCGATGGATCGTGTGCAGGATTCTCGGGTCCTGATCCTGATTACCTACCGACCCGACTACGTACCGCCATGGAGCGGCCGCCCCCATCTAACCATGCTTACGCTCAATCGGCTAAGCCCAGCGCAGGCAGCTGACATGGTTGGTGCGTTTGCTGCTACCGAAGCGCTGCCGGCGGAAATAATTCAACAGATCGTCGCAAAAGCGGACGGCGTGCCGCTTTTCATCGAGGAGCTGACCAAAGCGGTACTTGAGGCCGGCTTGGCCGACGGCGAAACTACTAGCGGGCGTGCCGGGCGACTGCAGCTCTCGGTTCCGGTGACGCTGCAGGACGCCCTCGTTGCGCGGCTGGACCGGACAGCCGGGACGAAGGAAGTCGCGCAAGTGGCGGCGGTGCTGGGCCGCGAATTCAGCGAGGCCCTCCTGACGGCTGTCTTGCCACCGAAGCGAGACGCACTGACCGCGGCCTTGGATGCGCTGGTTCACGCGGGACTACTGTTCCGCCGCGGCTTGCCCCCTCAAAACAACTACGTCTTCAAGCACGCGCTGGTGCAGGACGCCGCCTATGGAACCCTGCTCTTCACCACCAGACAGCAACTGCATGCGCGGACCGCCGACGTACTTGAGCAGCAATTCCCGGAGATTGCAGAAGCGGAGCCCCAACTGCTGGCACACCACTACGCGGCCGCCGGCATATACGATCGCGCGATCGCCTATTGGCAGCGGTCCGGCACGCGTGCGCGCGAACGTTCCAACTACGTCGAGGCTGAGCACGCCTTTACCGCGGCGGTCGCACTTGTGCCGCAACTGCCCGACCAGGCGCGGAAGCGTACTGAGCTTGACCTGCAGATGTCGCTAGGCGCAGTGTATCGTGCCCTCCGTGGCTCGGGCTCACTGCAGACTGAGATCAGCTATAGGCGTGCCCGCGCACTATGTGAGGAGATTGGCGACGCCGATCGGCTGTTGGAAGTCATGTATGGTCAGTTTGTCGGTGCTTTCAATCGGCCGAAGCTTCATGATGCCGAGCTCTATGCGAGCGAGTTCATGGAGGTTGCGCAGATTGACCAGAATGCTTCAGCGCTGAAGGTAGCAGAGTATTTGATTGGCAGCACAGCATTTTTGCTGGGTGACCTTGTGCGCGGTCGCCAACATTTGGAAGAGTCGCTGCGCGTCGATAACGTAGACCATGGGCGCGTCAATCGTTACTCGCACGGCCAGTATCCCACTTGGCCACTGACATACTTGGCATGGACCATGTTCGTGCTTGGATTTCCGAACCAGGGGCACGCTTTAGCCGCAGAAGCCATTGCGGCTTCAAGGAAGGGCTCAGAGTTCTACTATGCAATGGCACTTAGCAACGGTTGCTATCTGCATCATATGTGCGGAGATTGTGCGGCCGTGGAGGCGAACGTTGCTAGGCTGCTCGATCTTGCGGCGAAGAAAGGGGTCGTGTTCCGCGCGCAGATGCGCCTTTTCGAAGGCTGGACACGGGCTTGTCGCGGCGCACCCGAAGGTGGGATAGAGCTGATGCGTGACGCGCTGGCTAAGCTCGTCGCGACGGAGCAGAAGGTCGAGCATCCCTATAAGAGATCAATCCTGGCCGAGATTTGTCTGCAAGCCGGTCGGTGGTCGGAAGCGGAGGAACAGCTCGGCGAGGGACTACGCCTAGTGCGGGCCACGGACGAACGCTGGTATGAGGCGGAGTTACACCGACTTTCCGCCGAACTTGCGCTTGCAGAAGGGGACAAGGTGAATGCCGAGGTAAAATTCCGGCGAGCGCTCACGCTTGCGACGGCGCAGTCGGCGCGGATGTGGGAGCTACGCGCGGCGAAGGGACTTGCCCGGCTGTGGCGCGAAGCTGGCAAGATCGACGAGGCGCGTGCCCTACTGGCGCCGGTGCTCGGCAGCTTCACCGAAGGTTTCGACACGCGCGATCTCATCGAGGGCAGAGCACTCCTCGATGAGCTGGCCTGATGCACGGGAGCCAGTTTGGCGGGCCGGCGCCAGCTTCTCATGGTCTAGGTCCGTAGCTGGCCCATCAGCGAAGTCGCGGCATGCCTCGGTTAGGTCCGCTCGGTGAGGTTTGGCGGACCAGTGTTGCTCACGTTGTGTTGTTCCCATTTTCGCCCGAAGCGGACTACTTTCTAAACGCATCAAGTCATGCTGCCAGGCATGAAGCATCGAACGCGCGGATGGCCGTCAATGTAATGCCTCCAAACCATTGTACGGCCGAAACGGTTTGGTTGTGTGACAACGGCGCCGTCAGGCACGTCTACCCATTCGTTGTCGATGCGGACGCGGTAACGCCCGCGATTGGACTCCCAATCCACGTCGGAAACTATGTACCCGTCAAAATCGGTACAGCACTTTCCGAACTGGCTCTGCAAGCTTTCAAACCATGGCTTCAGCGGAGAGTTGTCGTGTCGGCCATCATCGCCCGCGAGCGCTCGCGTCACTAGCATCGCTAAACCGAGCAACAGCGCCCCAGCTTTTGCTGAAAACATCTCTTTGCTCCGCGATTGACGCCGTCCGGAGAACAAGATGGCGCTTACAGCTGCGACCCGGCGATGAGCGCGACAGCCACAATCTGCGATGCTTCGTCATGGGAGACCTTCGTCCCCGATGCGTACAGAAGTGGGTCCCCTAATTCGGGCAAAGGTTCAACAGCTGGACAACACAACTGAACGTAAGCGATGCTGCGGCTTTGCTCCGGGCAACTGGGGAGTGCGGCGCGGCTGACGACATCATCAACGAAGGGTTGAATGAGTGACCGTTACAAGTTCGACCAGGTCAATCAACCAGCACACCTTACGTAAGCAAGCGCTAAAACCGACGGTCTCTTTGTGCCGGTCTACCGCGAGGACTTACCCGTTCTAGAATGGGGTAAGCAATTGGTTGTAAACTAAGAAGCATACTCTTCAGATCTTTCATGGTCTTTGGCATCTTCGAAGTGCGGGAGTTGTCAACTTCACGCACTTCGGAAATTGGGGTAAGTGTGGGTTGTCAACCCGCATGATTAATCCTCGGCGATCACAAGTATTTAGCCTCACTTCAACCAACACCGATCCGAATGGACCCGACGCGGTAATGTTCATTCGAGCCGGATGTGCCGCTCAAACGTTTAGAGTGGATCAGCTCTACTGACGCACCTTCGCCCGCTGAGCTCCGCCTGCGACACCGTGCTACTCTTCGTTTGGTCTGTAACTCTTGCTGGAGCGTTCCTCAGGGCATACCCTGCTCGCTCGCAAAGGTTCGGTCTCAGTCATATTCACCGCTACGCCGATTCCAGCGCCAAGCCAATGTCCATCGGCGGCGGCAAAGAGTTCGTTTTTATCAACCAAGCCATGGCAGCCTCGAACGAGGCTGGAAACCCTGTACTCAACAACATGGGTGGACGCTGCCAGCTGAGCCGACTTACGGATTCGTCTGCAAAGACCGCAGAGATTCACGGGTTCTGTACTTACGTCGACAAGGACGGCGATCAGTTGTTCGAGCAGTGCGACTGGATGCCTGGATTCCCCAACAATTGCAATATCACTGGTGGAACGGGGAAATTTGAAGGTCTCCAGGCTGCGCTCGTCGTCACCATAGACCCGCTTAAGAGCAACTTCGAAGGCGTCAGTCAGGTCATTGGCCACAAGAAGGGAACGTACAAGTTCGCTAAGACGAACTGAGCCAACCAAGCTTGGGCAGCTACATACGTTCGAAACCGATGCCCGGATAATCGCTTGGCCTGGAGCATTTACGCGATATCTGCGGCTGAGGCAATTCTGATAGTACCACGAGTTTTGGTTGCCCCTGGCAGGTGCCGCCGCTGCTTGGCCGCGCGGGAGCAGAGCGGAGGCCGCTCGACTGCCGAACGACAGACGCGATGACCCAAAGCTGATATCGAGCGACGCAGGCCACTCGTGGAAACGTGAACTCCTTCACTCGCAATCTGCCGGTCATCCCACGCTAGTTTGACTAAGGCTGGGTTGTTCTCAAGAGGAGGAAGCTGAAATGCGTGAACCAAACGTCGAAAAATTGAACGCGCTGGTAGGAAAGCTGGTCGGCGACCTTGGCATCTCACTTGGCGGTGCAAGCATACTGCTCGGCGATCGCCTCGGGCTCTACAAGGCGATGGCGGATGGTGCCGTGATCACTCCGTCCGAGCTTGCGAAGAAGACCGGACTGCATGAGCGTTACTTGCGCGAATGGCTGTCCGGGCAGGCCGCCTCAGGATACATCGACTACCATCCGGAAAAAAATGCATTCTCACTCTCGGCGGAGCAGGCCATGGCTTTCGCCGAAGAGGGGTCGCCAGCCTTCTTTGCGGGCGCATTCGATGTCGTGCAGTCCACGTACCTCGACGAACCCAAAGTCGCCGATGCGTTTCGAACCGGGAAAGGCCTTGGTTGGCACGAGCATTCGCAATGTCTGTTCTCTGGCACCGAACGCTTCTTCAGGCCGGGCTATAACGCCAATCTAGTTTCGAACTGGATTCCCACGCTCGAAGGCGTCGAAGCGAAACTGAAAGCCGGTGCCAAGGTGGCCGATGTCGGATGCGGCCACGGCGCCTCTACGATTGTGATGGCGCAGGCCTACCCCAATTCAGAGTTCTTCGGGTTCGATTACCACAAGCCTTCGGTCGAACGGGCGAAGGTCCTGGCGCAAGAAGCGGGAGTTGGAGATCGCATCACGTTCGCGCAGGCCAGCGCCAAGGATTTTCCGGCTAAAGACTATGATCTGGTGGCGTTCTTCGATTGCCTGCATGACATGGGCGATCCCGTCGGGGCAGGCAAACATGTCAAGGAAACACTAGGCAAGGACGGGGCGTGGATGATCGTCGAGCCGTTTGCTCATGACAATCTCAAGGATAATCTCAACCCGGTCGGATGCATCTTCTATCACGCCTCGACATTCATTTGCACGCCGGCATCGCTCTCGCAAGAAGTGGGGTTGGGTCTCGGTGCGCAGGCGGGTGAAAACAGATTGCGTCAGGTGGCGACTGAAGCGGGCTTCAGGCGCTTCCGCCGCGCGACCGAGACGCCGTTCAATATGATCTTCGAAGTGCGTTCTTGAGGCACCGGATCCACAGTGCGCATCAGTCCGGGTGTTTGCGGGAAAGCGGCTCTTAGAGCCTGCATTCACTCGGGACCTACGTCCGCTTCGGTGCCCTCCGCGGCCATGTCGCTGGCCGAATGTTGGTCGGCTTGTCGGGAAGCGGTGATCGGGAACCTCTACGGCGCAAATTGACCCGTATGACACGCCGTCTAAGCAATGCATTGTTCAAAGGCCAAGCTCGTGCCTTGTGTTCTTAGGACGGCGACGGCCGAAGAGCTGCGGAGCGTGTCGCGGCGAGTTCACCATTGAAGCATGTGAGCTGCAGTCTAGTTCAATCACGCTGGCCGAAGAGATAGGCAGAATTCACGCCCCAATCGGACCGATGCCGGGAATTGTCGCAATGCGCCTCCTGATCTCATCCTCGCGATGCCACTTCATCAGCTTGGCCTCGATCTTCGCTAGGCGGGCTTCAACCGGCATACTCGTCCGCCTGAAATCGGAAGAGATCCCGCGCCATTTCCGGCAGGCTATCGTCTTCCAGCACACGTTTGATGAGTGCGGCTACGTTCTGTCGGCCAGCGGGGCCGACGATACCAAACTCAGCGGCATAGCTTCTGAAAGCATTGGAGAGCTGATACTTCACGGTGACCAGGCGTTCTCGGACGGTCATCAACATGCAAGCCGCTTGCTGTTCCTTCGATTTTACCGGTACGAACCGCATGCTGGGCCGGGTGACCGACTCGCACAGCGCTTCGGCGTCGGCCGCGTCGTTTTTGCCGCGCTTCACGTAGGCCTTCACATACTGAGGTGAGATTAGCTTTACCTCGTGTCCAAACGATTGCAGCAGGCGCCCCCAATGATGCGAGCTGCCGCAAGACTCTATGGCGACGAGAACTGGCGGAATCCGTTCGAAGTAGCGGATCATCTCGGCTCGCCGAAACTGACGCCGAACGACCACTTCCTCATTCTCATCAACACCGTGAAGCCGTTTTGCGAAGCCTGCCGCCGGTCGACCGCCAAGCGCCAGGCCAAGGTGATGGACAATAGAGTCCAGCCTCGCCGTGCGTCGCGCTGATGGAGCCAGCATCTCATCAAAACGCTCAGTGAAGATCTGGCGTCCGCACCGGACGGCGTCGCAGCGGAAGCGACGGGCGACCACCAGGAGCTCTACGACCCGCCCGGACAGCGGCAGATCGGTCACGCGTCGCTGATACCGGCTATGGATACGCCGCGAAACCGTCCCGCACGATGGACACAAGCCGTCAGTTCCGGATGCCCGGACCGTGATGACGGCCTTATCACCCTCGTAGCACGCACTCTCTACAAGAAACCCACGCGGCACCAGACTGGAGCGGTGGAGCGCTTGCTGCATGGCGCTGATTCTCCTCCAATCAAAACGCCAGACATCCCTCGAATTGCATCAAAAGTGATGGTGTGGAACGGCCCTTCGAACCGGCATCAAAAGTGCCTAACGTGGTCGCCTGGAGAGGCGGCCAAGGGAAGGACCGTTCCATGGAGAAGATTATCACGGTGGGTTTGGATTTGGCCAAGTCGATCTTTCAAGTTCACGGCATCGCCGAAAACGGGGAAGTCTGGTTCGTCGCACATTGCGGCGATCGCAGGTTCTGCCCTTCTTTCGGAGCCTTCCAGCTTGCTTGGTAGGTATGGAGGCCTGTGCGAGCGCCCATCACTGGGCACGCGAGATAGCGGCGCTGGGCCACGCTGTCCGCATGATGCCGCCAGCCTACGTGAAGCCTTACGTCAAACGAAACAAGACCGACGTGGCGGATGCTGAAGCCATTTGTGAGGCGGTCACCCGCCCGACAATGCGGTTCGTACCGGTGAAGACTGCCGAACAACAAGCGGCCAGCATGATTTTGCGAACGCGAGAACTGCTGATGAGGCAGCGCAGCCAGACTGCAAATGCCCTACGTGCTCATATGGCCGAATTGGGCATTATCGCCGGCACAGGCATGGCAAGCATCGCAAAACTCCTGGTTCTTCTCCGGGACGAAAAAGACAATAGGATCCCCGGCGCCGCCCGCTTTGCCCTGATCCTATTCGCTGAACAGATTGAGCTGCTTACAACCCGCATAGAGAAGCTCGACAGAGAGATTTTGGTTGCCGTCAGAAAGGACCCCGATGCAAGGCGTCTGATGAGCATTCCGGGTGTCGGTCCTCTCATCGCCGCTACCGTTCGGACATCGGTTTTGGATGCTCGCAATTTTGCGACTGCACGAGATTTTGCGGCTTGGACGGGGCTCACACCGAGGGCACAGTCGAGCGGCGGAAAAGAAAGGCTCGGCGCGATATCAAAGGGTGGAAATCGGCAACTACGGACGCTCTTGATCGTTGGTGCGACCTCTATCATCAAGCTTGCTAAACGAGGCTTGAAAGTCCCGCTCTGGATTCGGACCATGCTGCAAAGACGGCCGGTCAAGGTCGTATCGGTGGCGCTCGCCAATAAGATTGCGCGCACGATCTGGGCCTTGCTGGTCAGAGGCGGCATCTATCAGGCGCCGGCCGCAATGCTGAAATCCTAATCTTAAGAGCTCTCCGGCGGAAGAAGAAAGCTGCCGAGGAGGCAAGGTGCAAGTCTGGATGACCCCCGAATGACGTCATTCCCGGTAGCAATCAGACCGCCTGACTCACTGCGCTTCGAGCGCGAGAGATTGATTGGGCGATTGCTTCCGCGGATATCATCGTGGCCAGCGGCCAGGCGCCGCTTCACAGGCCGAACATATGACAGCACCGTCATCCCTTGTTCAACCAGAGAAAGATCTTGCAGCCCGGGTCGTTCCACATATGAGTCAGAGCCCCTTTTGGATGCCGATAGGGGGTCCCAGTCGAACGCCGATTGACAGCCAGCCTCTTCGCAGCAATATCTCCTCTCCGTCGAGGTAGCCGCGGTCGGCGACTGCCTCGAGTTTGTCCACTCCGAGCACTTCTTTGGCTTGCTTCGACATCCGAGCAAGCTGCCCTCGGTCGTTGCCGACATTTATGACTCGGGCGTAATAATCATATGGTGTTCGGTGCCCAATCCTCTTCGGTGCCCAATCCTCTAGACATTCCGGCAAGAGCGTCAGCTGGGATCTGTCCGCGCCTTCAACGAAGCGTCCCATCCGTGTCCTGCATCAGGAAACGGAGGAATCGTAGCCGGCTCGTGGCTTTTCACACAGCCAGGGTCACAATGCGAAGAACTCAAACTGAGCATATTCAGTCCGCCGTGCCTCAATAAGCGGACCTCGTCGAGCGACGCTGCCACTTCGCCGAAGGGCCATTAGCAGACGAGCAAACTTGATTCCCTAGCGGCGTGGAGGAGCTTTAGGGGAAAGCCACCATCCGTTGGGAAATGGCTCAAGCAGCGCCCCGTCGATTGGATTGTGGTTCTCAGAGGGACTGACAGCTCCTACATCTCTGCTTGCTGGCGGGTAGCGATGGAGCGAACAGACAGGGCGCCGAAATCGCGGCCTCGACGGCGACGCCAAGCATGGCGTCTAGAGCGCCATGGAGACGCACCGCGGGCGCTTCGCTCTGCATCTTCGACTAGACCTCGAAGATTCTCTAATTCTGAGAGCTGAGAGGCGAGCTCGCCCAGTCGTTGGAGATAAAGCATTGCGCGAGAGCTTCGCATAAATGTTCTCCACAGTCAAAAAACACTACTAGGACTGCTGCCGAGCAAACGGGAAAAGTGGCAATCTACTGCGGGCACGTTCACCTTTCAATACGTCAGGGTTACTGCCTCAGCGAGGGCAAACGCGTTTCGAGCTGCTTCAACAGCGAAAAATGACAGCCTAGGGTCAAAAGCTGACGCTCGACCGGCGCTTGGCAGTGTCAACTTGGGGCCACTTTCCAGCCACTCACCCTCAGGGCGACGGCACGCTCCCACCAAAGAGCGGCCAGCGAGCCAACAGCGCGTAGAGCAGGGCGGCGGGTAGGGCCACCCAGATAAGAGCCGTCGCGATAGAAACCCGGTGCCAATCCATGGACCGCAGCATACCACTATCCAAAGCCATAAAGGCAGTCGGCGACTTAAGGCTGGAAGCCCTTTTGTCGACTGTGATGAAGGTAATCGGGATCAAACTCGGCCAATTTTTCTAGGGCATTACGGTCGAGAATTTCAACAATAAAAAGGCCGACAACCTCTAGCCGAGCTGTCAGCTCGCAGGAAAGATGGGCCACTCTTGCGAGTGCATCTCGCGAACCGAGGTTTCCGACCCACTCACGAAAGATCGCCGCGTCAACGAGCGTCTGACGCCACAGCGTGTGCATCAATGTTGCAGATGCGAGTACGGCAGTTTGGAGCACGGAGTGCGGCACAAATGCTATCGTGGAAGGTCCGACGCTGCGAAGGTCATGGTCCATCCTCGGCAGGAGAAGAGTGTGGAGATCCGGCAGATCTCCGGGCACATGAATTGAAAGAATTTGGTTCCGATCGGCAATCACCTTTTCACGGGTCAACACGCCGCGCATGACCGCGGCGCACTGCGTCGCCATATCACCCTGACGCAGGACGTAAGCGCCGTGTTCGAATGTCCTGACGGTTGAGGGAAGCGCAAGCAGCCGTTGACCGTCCTCTTGGGTAAGATCGGCCGTCGCCGCCAGCCGCGCGATCAATCTTGTGTAGGGCATCGAGTGCGTTCCGCTTGTTTGGGCGGGAGCGTAGTGCACTCTCGATCGCTTGGCAGGCCCTAGCGACTACCCACGGTAGCACGCCTTTATTTTGGAAGGCGGGTTCGTTTGGGCCGAACCCGGGAAATTAGCTTCAGGCCAGGTCCTCCCACTAGGGGCCCAAACATTCAATAGAGACGGCGGCGGAGGCTCTCAGAACGATTTGGCTCGCGGCGTCGCGAACTTCGATCTTGGTCACGCCTGTTCTGTGTTTGCGCGCGTCGTCGAGTATGGCCTGGGCCAATGATTCCAGGGCCAGCTTTTCGACAGCAACCCGATCGGCAAGCTCGATCCCTTCGTCGTCGATCGTGATGTCGTTTCCACGGTGAGTATCAAAGTAGAAAGCCGGCATGTCCGTTTAATCAGCCTATTGCAGCAAAGTTCCAATAGCGCCGACTGCTGGCAAGTCTTCGCGCGCCGGCCGATCAAGGGACCGACCGTCGGCCAGCAGCTCGCCAGCGCGCTGCAAAATCCTGGAGTCCGCTAGGAGCGGCTATCGGACTCCAGCTGAGTCGTTAGGTAAATTTGCTCGGGGCGCGAATGGACTGTGCAGCCCCGAGCTAATGGTCAATCCCAAGTTACGCGTCCTTCAACCTTGATCGCAAATCGGCTATTGAACACGTGAGCCGCTTGAACGTCTCGGCTGCGCGCTTCCTGTCTCTCCCCCGAGCAACAAGAAGGCTGATCTCCATCAGCCTAATGCTTGCTCGCTCAATGCGGGCCAGTCGCTGGCCATAAGTGTTATCCTCGTCAGAAAGTTCTAGATCCAACTTCTCGGTGAGGCCTGTTAGGCGGGAAGCGAACTCCTCTGGCGAAAGGTCGTGGACGGGGCATGGAAATTGTAAGATTCTATCGTGTTCCATTCGGGCCTCCGGCGATGGTACGACAGCCGAGAGGCTTTGGATCAGTCCGCTATCCCCTTGGCCCGGGGAAATGCATTTGACGCCGTGACGCTATAAATGTGGAACGTTTCCTGAGGCCGGACTTTAACTTTCCCCTCCTTCCGAGTTCAATCGAAATGCACACGGCTGCCGCCCCGCGTTCCCCGAGCCTCGATCTGCTAGTCAATTCCATTGTTGACTATGCCATCTTCATGCTGGATGCCGAGGGCGTGGTCCGAAGCTGGAACAAAGGGGCTGAGCGGCTTAAAGGCTATCTTGCTGACGAGATCATAGGGAAGTCTTTCTCGACCTTTTACACGGCGGAAGATCGAGAAAAGGACCTCCCCAGAAAGGCTTTGGCAACGGCTGCAGCGACGGGGCGCTTTGCTTCAGAGGGGTGGCGGGTCAGAAAAGATGGCTCTCGCTTCTGGGCCCTCGTCGTCCTTGACGCTATACGTGCCGACGACGGCGGCCTGATCGGGTTTGCGAAGGTCACGCGCGACATCACCGAACGGCAGCAAGCTCATAACGACCTACTGGAAAGCGAGCGACGCTATCGCCGGCTCGTTGAGGCCGTTGTCGACTACGCTATCTTCCAGCTGGACATCTCAGGTCATGTCGCGACGTGGAACCCCGGCGCCGAGCGTATCAAAGGGTATCGGCCGGAAGAGATCATCGGTCGGCATTTCAGCACGTTCTACACGCCTGAGGATCTTGAAAAGGAAGTGCCGAAAACGGCATTGGCCGAGGCTGCCGCACAGGGCCGCTTCGAGGCCGAGGGCTGGCGCATGCGAAAGGATGGCACCCGCTTCTGGGCTTCAGTGGTTATCGACCGGATTACCGACGAAAACGGTGCAATCGTCGGCTTTGCTAAGATCACGCGCGATCTGACCGAGCGGAAGCAGGCGCAGGAAGAGCTCCAACGTGTCCAAGATCAGCTTGCCGCCTCGCAGAAGCTCGAAGCCATCGGACAGCTAAGCGGCGGCATTGCTCACGACTTCAACAACCTGCTCATGATCGTCCTCGGCAACCTTGAAAATGCGGAGCGAAGCAGCCGCAATGTCGGAGGGCCAAACCTCCAGCGCGCACTGGCGAACGCGAAGCGCGGCGCGCAAAGGGCTGCGGCGCTAACCAGCCGGTTGCTCGCCTTCTCGCGCCGCCAGGCGCTCGACCCGAAACCGATCAACCTCAACAGCTTCTTGAGCGGTTTGCAGGAATTTCTTCAGCGCACGCTTGGCGAACGCATTGAAGTGCAGACCGTCGGCAGCGCAGGCCTCTGGCAGATCGAGGCAGACCTGAACCACCTGGAATCTACGATTGTCAATCTCGCGATCAATGCCCGTGACGCGATGCCAAGTGGTGGAAAGCTAACTATCGAGGCTACGAACGTCTCTGCCGACGAGGGCTATTCACGGGCCAACCCGGAGCTGTCCGTCGGACAGTATGTTATCATCTGCGTGAGTGACACAGGATCTGGCATGACTGCTGAGGTTCTAAACCATGCATTCGAGCCATTCTTCACAACCAAGGACCCGGGCCAGGGGACCGGCCTTGGGCTGAGCCAGGTCTATGGCTTCGTGAAGCAGTCTGGCGGACATGTGAAAATCTACAGCGAGGTGGGAGAAGGCACGAGCATCCGGATGTACTTCCCTCGCTACGCCGGCAATAACCCGCAGCCTGCTCCGGAAGGAGACGACGAACTCATATCGGAAGGCAGCTCGGTCGAAACGATTCTCGTCGTCGAAGATGATCCCGACCTTAGAGGTTACATCTCGGACGTGTTGCGCGAGCTCAATTACCAAGTTCTGTCCGCCGGCAGCGCGCAGGCTGCTTTGACAATCCTGTTACAGGAGAATCACCATGTTGATCTCCTTCTCACCGACGTGGTCATGCCCGGCATCAACGGACGCGAGTTGGGAAGACGCGCGCAGGAGATCAGACCCCATCTCAGGATTCTCTACATGACCGGCTATTCGCGCAACGCGGTCGTTCACCATGGGCGGCTTGATGATGGCGTTGACCTTCTGGAAAAGCCCGTCACTCAGGCCAGATTGGCGCTAAAGGTCCGCGAAATTTTGGATCGAAACTAAGACTGGTCGGGCACTCCATCAGCTTATGCCAAGCAGGGCCACGGTCCGCTTTGGGTCGATTTTGTTGCAAAAAGTCGGTTGAGACAGACCGCGAAGCGTGATTCCGTTATGTGACGCGATTCTCGGCGAGGTCGATTCATGATGGGCCGTCTGAAGAGTGACCAAGGTCAACTGTTCTAAGAGTTTCGTCTTGGCGACGCGGTTCCGGAAGATCATCTGGTGCGAAGGATCGATGCTGCTCTCGATCTGTCCTGGCTTCGCGGCGCGAACTTGCATCTCACTATTCGTCGATGGGGCGCCCCTCGATTGATCCGGAATTGATGATCCGGATGCTGGGCGTGGGGTATGTCTTTTCGATCCGCGCCGAACGGCTGATCTGCCGTGAAGTGCAGGTGAACCTCGCCTATCGCTGGTTTTGCGGGCTCGGCATCGAGGACGCTATCCCGGATCAGTCTGCGTTCTCGCGCGCCCGCAACGAGCGCTTCCGCGATGGCGATGTTCTCCGCCGCGTGTTCGAACGGATCGTCGAGACATGCATGGATTTGGTTGGTGGCGAGGGATTTGCAGTCGATGCGAGCCTGAATGCGGCCGACGCGAACAAGCAGCGCTCGATCGCAGGTCCGGACTGGCGCAGGGATCGCGATCCAGCCAAGTCTAGACGCGCGGTGAAGGAGTATCTGGCGACCCTCAACGATACGGCGTGGGGCGCCGCCAGCGATGTCATCGCGAAGTTTATTTCGCCATCCGGTCCGGCAGCGCAATGGACCGGGGCTCACAAGGGGGCGGCATTCTTCGCGTACTCCGATAACTATCTCATCGACGTGAAGTTCGGTGTCATCGTTGATGTTGAGGCCTCCCGCGCCATTCGCCAGGCCGAGGTCGGCGCAGCAAAGACCATGGTCGAACGGACCGAGGAGCGCTTCGGTCTCAAGCCAGAACGGCTAATCGGAGATACCGCATACGGAGCTGCTCCGATGCTGAACTGGCTGGTCGAGGAGAAGGGCATCGCGCCGCATATCCCTGTGTTCGATAAGTCGAAGCGGGATGACGGTACCTTCTCGCGGAGCGACTTTCGATATGACCCGGCCGGCGACGTCTATCACTGCCCGGGTGGTAAGCAGCTTGGGACAAGCGGTACCGTGCATGAAGGCAAGACGCTGCTGTATCGAGCAAGCAAGCTCGACTGCGATGTATGCCCGCTTAAATCGCAGTGCTGTCCAAAAGAACCATCGCGCAAGATCCCGCGCGACATCCATGAATACGCCCGAGACGTTGCCCGGTCGATTGCCGACACCGAAGACTTTGAGAAGTCACGGCGTGAGCGCAAGACGATCGAAATGCGGTTCGCACACTTGAAGCGCATCCTGAAGCTCGGTCGGCTCCGACTGCGGGGACCAAGAGGCGCTCAGGACGAGTTTGTTCTTGCTGCCATCGCCCAGAACCCGCGGCGGCTCGCGTGGCTGGGCGCTCGTCCGCCACCTGCTCGGGCTCTGTGCATTGCGTAGCGTTCGAGTTGGGTAGAGAGCGTCAGGGCCGGCGGATCAAAGCCGGTTGTGCTTAGAGAAATGGCCGAACGATCCATCGCTAACAGCCGACTTTTGCAACAAAATCGGCCAATAAGGGACATTGTGGCGACCCGCGCGCAGAGGTCGAGCTATGGGTGTCTTAAAAGAGGCAAGACTAGCTATAGCTTCGGCTTGCTTTCTCTGAGCTCGTGGCCAAGGTAACAATTGTTAGCTGCTTGTGCACGGGCAAGCGTTTGCGAGGGCATCTCACCAAAAGTGCGACGGTAAACGCGCGAAAAATCGCCCAAGTGCCAAAAGCCATTGGCAAGAGCCGCCGCCTTGACGCTAAACGCGCCCGTCGAAAGTTGCAGCCGCGCCTCTGATAACCTCTTCCGACGAAGATAGGAATGCAAGCCCATGCCGCAGACAGAGACCGATGCCGAGTGCAACGTTCGCACCGACGTGCCAATGTGCTGAGCTAATTCTTTGCTGTACAGCGGTCTCGATGGCGGCAGTACGCTGACCAACTGGTCTAGCTCTGCAATGATTGCATTATACCGGTTAAGCGACGGAAGCGGGCCCGTTCGCATCACTCCCTCAACTAAATGATCTGGTTATGTGCGACAACATCATAGTCGCTCCTGGTCAATAGCGACCATTGTTGTAATCTAGTCCACGAAATTGACAGCGAGGAGAGCATCAAGAATTGCGCCTAGAATCCTCATACCAGAATCGTGGGCCCAGCCACTTAAAAATTGATTAACTCGTGCACAAAAGGGTAGTGAACCGCCCCGGGTTTGCCGGAGGCCATTTGGTTTAAGTTATGCCGCCATGGCGGGTTGTTTCAGCATGGCGTAGTAGCGTTGTTCGGCCTCGGCTGGCGGGATGTTGCCGATGGGCTCGAGGAGCCGTCGGTTGTTGAACCAGTCGACCCATTCCGGCGTCGCGACCTCGACGAACTCGAAGCTACGCCAGGGTCCGCGCCTGTGGATCACCTCGGCCTTGTAGAGGCCGTTGATCGTTTCGGCGAGGGCGTTGTCATAGGAATCTCCGACACTGCCGACAGAAGGCCCGACACCAGCTTCAGCCAGGCGCTCGGTGTACTTGATGGATACGTATCGGCTGCCCCTGTCGCTATGGTGTACGAGCCGCCGCCATGGACCGGTTGCCGATCACGCAGGGCCTGCTCCAGCATCGAGCACGAAGCCTGCATGCGCCGTTCGCGAGGCTCGCCAGCCCACGATCCTGCGAGCATAGGCGTCGATCACAAAAGGCGACGTAGACGAAGCCGGTCCAGTTCGCCACATAGGTGAAGTCCGAGAGCCAAAGAACATTCGGCCGTGGCGTTCGTTGTCTTGCTCGTCATGGCTCCATCCTCTCAGGAGTTGGAGCCTCCGGCAAACCCGGGGGCGGTTCAACCCGCCCTTCACCTGCATCATTCGAGCAACCGTCAACCACGACATCACGACGGCTTTGAGAATCATTATGCAGGCAGCAATTGCATAGGCATGGAAAAGGGGGTTTTGAAAGCTGAGTTTGTCCATAGGACTGCTTTCGCGTTTGGACGATCACGAACTATTTGATTATACGAACCGGCCCTCCGGCTAGGGTCGAAGACAGCTTCGGGTCACGGGCGGACGAGCGCCACCAAGTTTGCGACTGCCTGTTGTCGCACCTTGAAAGCGGATACTACCTGCGAGATCGGCCGGGTCAGCATCGGGCCATGTGCGGAAGTCGCGAAAACGACGTCCGCCGTCAATGACCCCGTCGTTAAATCGTCTATTTTTCACTTTGGCCTGGATTCATCAAACGGCGCAACCAGTGTGTTCTGAAACGCCGTGAGTCGCCACGCACCGTCGTTTTCCTTCACTAGCACTTGCAGACTCAGTTCTTGGTGGGCCAACAGCGTTTGCCCGTTTGCATTTACAAGGCCGCCGAGCTCGTTGGTAACATGGACAAGTGCAACGTCGGGCCGAACGAAGCGTATTGTCATTTTCAAAGTCTTGAGGGAAGCGTTCCTAGCTCTCGTTGCGAGGATAGCCGCGAGCTTGGCCTCGACTTCGGTAGCGCCGTTTGCTGCCTCTCCGCGGACGCTCACAAAATCGCCGTCTGGCGCATACATTCGAGTAGCTGCCTTCGCATCGTGGTTATTAAAACCATTGGTCATTTCGGCCATGAGGTTCTTTTATGGCCTCTTCATCTTCAGAGGTCCCAATGTTTTGCGCGATGCTGATCGCCGTAAGAGGGCCAAACAGGAGTGCGGCAAGAATCCACAGGAGCGAAATGCGACGCATTGGCGACCTCCAAAGGAAAGCGATTTTCTGAAAGCTCTACAGCATATCAGGAAGAGCGTCCGATCCCAATCAAGCATCGTCTATTTATTACATAATGAGAGGCGAGAATCCTAAAAAGACGCAATGTCCGAGATGGGTCAAATGCGCCTCTCAGCACGAAGCGAAGAGGGGAGGCAGCCATGGGCCAGATGTGGAAGCTGGCCGCTTGAGCTGTTGTCACTGCAATGCCGTCACTAACGTCTGACAAGTCATGTAGACAAGGATCAGAGAACCTATGGTCCAGAAAGTCGCCCGCGTGTCGTGGGTGCGCTCCGTGAAATAGGCCGCAAAGTGGAGAAGGCGCGATACTACGTACCCGTACAGAAGCAAGCGGGCAATCAGTAGAGAAGGCTCAGTTAGAACGAACAGTAGGCCTGCCACGAGAAAGAAGGGCAGGTTTTCGAGATCATTCAGTTGGATACGTCGGATGCGCTCGACGTGCTCATTGGGCTCAAGTTGTTTGGGATCGGGCGCGGGATTGAGAAGCGTCTTCCTGAGGTCTTCGGGCGAACGGAACCCGCCCTTCGCTTGCATCATGCGAAACACAGTCAGCCACGACATACTGAGTGCTTTGAGTATCATGATCGTTGCGGCAATGACGTAGGTGGCGAATATCGGATTTTGCAAACTGAACTTGTTCATGCCTCTCTCCGCGAACGCGATGATGCTATCAGGTCCCGATCAAAAGCACGCATTCGAAGATGCCATGGCCCATGTGGGTTGTCCTGATCGCCGGATCGACCGGCGCTGCATTAGTGCTGTTCGCCCTTCCAACCGTTACGTTACAGCCGGTGACCGGCTGTGATCTCGTTCACGCCGTAAGGCCGGCGGGTTCCTTGTAGGGTTCGTTCCTGGCGATCATCGCCCATGCCATTCTGGCGAGCTTGTTGGCGAGTGCGATGGCTGCGACCTTGGTGGGGCGGCGTGCCAACAACGCAGTGAGCCAAGGCCGATGGCTCGTGCCATGGATCTTGGCATAGCGGATCACGGCGAGTGCGCCCGCTGTGAACAGGCTGCGTATATAGCGATCGCTTGCTTGCTGATACGGCGAAGCTTGTCCTTGCCCCCACTGGAGTTCTGCTTCGGCACGAGCCCGACCCAGGCCGAGAAGTCCCGCCCCGACCGGAAGGTTCCGGCATCGGCAACGCTTGCGACTAGCGCCGTTGCCAGTGCTGGACCGACGCCAGGGATCGCATCCAGTCGCCTGCTCGTCGCGTTTGATCGATGCCAGGCAATGATGCGCCTGTCGAACTCCAGGATCTGAGCCTTCAGTGCCCGCAACTGACCGCCGAGAGCCGCAAGACACGCGCGGGCCACCTCCGGGACCCGGCGGTCGGCTGGATCGGCGACGACTTTCAACAGCTGTTCGACACCCCTGCGCCCGACGGGGGCAACAATCCCGAACTCGGCCAGATATGCGCGGATCGAGTTGGCGTACGCGATGAAGCATCAGACAGCTCTGTTGCTCGTTCGTCTTGGTCGGCACGAACCGCATGTTGGGCCTTGTGACCGCCTAGCAAATAGCCTCCGCGTCGGTGCTGTCGTTCTTCTGCCGTTAACGTAGGGCTTCACATAGGCCGGAGGCATCAGACGCACCGTATGCCCCAACGCCTGCAGCTCGCGGGACCAATGGTGCGATGAAGCGCAAGCCTCGATCCCAACTAGACACGGCGGCAACTTCTCATTTCAGGTCTGGAAGCAGCCCGCGACAACGATCACAAGTCATATTCAAGGACGGCCACTATTTCATTCATCCGGATCCCGCCCAGTGCCGCAGCCTCACGGTCAGGGAGGCTGCGCGTCTGCAGACGTTTCCAGACAACTACTTCTTCAAGGGTAATCGCACCGAACAATACGTCCAGGTTGGCAATGCGGTTCCGTCACTTCTGGCTCGAAAGATAGCTTCCGTTCTGCACGTTCTGCTCGATTCCCTAGCAAGCAGCGGCCGCGACAGGCTCAAAAAGGCAAGCTAGACCAAGACTTTGCGCCTTCGCCTTCACTTGCGATTGGGCTATTGTCGGGCTTCGAAGTCGCAAGGCCCGCTGCGCGGACGAAAGACGAGAACAGAACAGCTGAGGGATCCGACTTGTTGCGCGCGATCTGACTGTGAAACATTTCGATCTCTCCGGTTGCCGCGCTACGGCGCCGCCTGCACGCAGGCCGCGATCGCCGCACCGAATGCAATTGAGCAATCAGATTGCATCAACCTGTGCGGGATCGCTGACGAGTTAGCTTCCCACCGTTTCGCTTTCCCCGCATTTCTGGCCATCGTACGCAAGGGAACCTTTCCTTTCCCTCTTTTCCGTGCGCAGCGTGGAATGTGCCGTCGGTCGGAGGTGAGGGCTGTCACCGAGTGAGGAGGAGACAAGCACGCAAGGTATTAGAGCAATCTTGATCGATCCGGCTCCGCGATCGATCGCCACGATCGAGATCAGCCCCGTCTTGGGCCAAGATATTTCCCGTTGTAGCGTCGCAGAACTCGGATACTCGCCATGACAGAACCCTCTTCCCCCGTCCGTCCGCCGGCGGTGCCGTGCGCGAACATGTCGAAGCCGCCGGCCGCCGAGCCGTTTGACGTCTTTCCGGAGCCGGGGGCGGCGGCGCCGCTTACGCCTGACGCTCCCCCCGCAGGCCCTAACCCAAGCCGCATCCGCACCTTGGACGAGGCCATTGCGCGCGAGTTCGAGGCCTCGCAGCGCGCCCGCCGCAACCGCAAGGCTGCCAAGGCCGGCAAGACCCCCGACGAGACCGAGGAAGACGAGACTGAGGAAGAGCGAATGGCGAGGTTGTTGCAGGAGACCGAGACCCAAGGACAATACCTGCGCCGCGGTCGGCAGCTCGTCGATCGCTACCGCCGGGAGCGCCGCCTGCAGGTTAGCCTCGAGGACTTGGACCCGATGGTGTTCGCCGGATGGATGAGCGAGCTGCGCCCCGGCTTGAGGAAGTCGGCGTGGCGGACCTACCGCCAGGCCGGGGCGGCCATCATCCTCACCATCCCGCACGACTCCGGTCCCGACGCCGTCGCCCTGCTGTACACCGACGGTAGACGGCTCCTGGAAGAGGCCCGATCGACCTACCGTCGCGGCCAGGTGAAGGAATCGAAGCCCCGGGCGAAGCGCATCCGCGCCAAGCACTTCAAGGAGATCCGGGAGAGTCTCGGCCAGATCAGCCGCGCCCAGGCGGTGGACTGGTTGGACGATTGGATGGTGGCCGGCGTCAATACCGGCCTGCGCCCCGGCGAGTGGGCGTTGGCGCACATCGAGACCCGAAGGGTCCCGGACGGCGGCCGGCGCATCTGGCTCCACGTCGTCAACGCCAAGGCCACCCACGGCCGCGGCAACGGCGAGTACCGCACCCTCGACATCTCGGACTTCCGGGACTCGACCCTGGAGGCGATCGGCCGCCAAGTGCAGCGCGCCCACAAATGGACGCTGGAAGGCAAGTTCGCGCAGCGACAGGCCGACGTGGCCGACCTGTTCTACCACGCCTGCTCGATCCTGTGCCCGAAGGAGAACTACTCGCTGTACTCGCTGCGGCACCAGTTCATCGCCAACATGAAGTCGGCCACCGGGGACGCCGCCGTCGTCGCCACCCTGTGCGGCCACATCTCGATCGAGACCCAGATCGAGCACTACGGAAAGAAGCGCTCGAGCTGGCTCGGCGGCGTCAAGGAGCCGTTCGACGTGCCGCACGCGCTGGCGGACCAGGTCGCGCCGGTCCAGGCCCACATGGCCGAGCTGGAGAAGCGCCAGGTCCTGAAGGCCAAGCAGGAGCTGGCCGACCTCAAAAAGAAGGCCGAAAAGGCGTCGGAAGATTCCCCGTCGCCGGCGCGCTAGAAACCGGGAGTGTGGCGTTAGATCCCAGGTTTTGAGGCGGCAGCAGGCGCGCCAATGCTTGCCATCATAGAGTTGGTAACGCTGTCCTATCTATCGCCACACCCTGGCTTTGTAGCGCCTCAGTCGGGGCGGTGTAACGGGGGGCGTCCGAAGGAAGGCCCCGCCCTCCCACACTGGAACTCGCATTGTGGAACGCCGTGATGCCGAGCGGTCAGATACGTCTCCACGGTCCCCAACAGCGGCGCAGATGGCGTCGGCAAAACCCACCTCTAGGCGACCTAAATCCCAACCGGGCAACAGTCTCACTTGTGAGCAGGAGGTTGGTCCCGCAGGGCCTCGGGTTTCTGCGGACGGCAGGAAGCAAGTTGCGCTTATGGTGTCTTGATACCGGTTATCGCACGGTAACATACCGTCAGCGTACCGGTAACCGGCCGGTGCGATCGCACGCTGTCTTACACCTCAGGCATCCTGCGATGGGGCGCCGCATCGGCGAAGGCTGCCAAGCTTAGCCTTCCTTCGTCCCACTCTCGTGCGCTTTGATCGCCGACAACACCACGGCGCCAGCCTCACCGAATTTCTCGGGTTCGGTGGAGTAGCGGAAGCCCCACCCCAACCACGACACCGAGAGTTCTCTCGTGAGGGCGTGACCCACGTCCGTGAGCCCGACGATCTGTGCGAGGACGAGTGCGGCGGATGCTTGGCCGGCAAGCGCGCAGCGCAGCAGTGCCGTCATCGCGATGTCGGTGTGATAATCGATGGTCTTGATCGGCATCATCGCCAGGGCCGTCGCGATGGCAGCATCGGCGTCACCGTTCAGGGCAGCCCGGAATTCGTCGTCAGAACGAAGCACGTCAACGTAGCGCAGCGTCTCGCTGATTTTCGCACGCTCCTGGTCGCGAAGGACATGCGCGGGCATCGTGCGCCACCACGTCAGCGGCGTGCTGTCGTTCGGGGAGAACGGCCAAGTCGGAGCTACCGTGAATTTCCACGCCGCCTGATCTCCGAGAGAGGGAAGGGGAATTCCGACGCCGTGCCCATCGGCGCGGTCGCCATCCCTGCGAAGCCCGAGCGCAGCCTTTCCATCGCGCTCAGGCACCTTGTTCACTTCCTTCATGTCGACGTCCTTTCGCTGACGGCGTCGTCGCGGTAGTAGCGCTTGAGAGACGCTCCGCGAGGACGCGCGTTGAGGTTCGGAATAACCTTCCCATGGCTGGCTTGGAATGTCAGTTGGTTCGACAAATCGAGGTTAATAAGGTCCTAAGATATGATATCAGTAGAACAAATTCGCGCAGCGCGAGCCTGGCTGAATATTTCGCAGCAAGAACTCGCCGACGCATCGAAGGTCGAGGTGCGGACCATTTACCGCATTGAAGGCGGGTTTCGAGGAGCGACCGAGCGGACGCTCGATAAGATCCGCCAGGCGTTCGAGACCCGGGGTTTGGAGTTCATTTTTGAAGGGGCAAAGCCGGTCGGACTGCAAGTACGCCGATCGTGATTGAGCTCGGCGTACACGGGGCCCCCAGCGCTTCGTCGGACGGGATTACATCGGCGCCTGCATCGAGAAGCCGTTCTCTGGCCAGTTCTCCAGCGTCAAGGTTCTCCTTCCCATTGCTCGGATTTGCCGTACTCGCCTGCGAACTGGCGGGGATGCCGTGGTCGACGATCCGTCTAGACGCGCGCCAACGGCCAAGGAAACTCAGGGGCTCGGAGACGTACGCTGTAGCGAATGCCAAGTGGTGACAGGGCGTTCGGCGATCGTGAGGCTGACGTCTCCTGCAATGGACGTGGGGCCGCGCGGGACAGAAACGCGCACGTGACGTTAGGTTCTGTTTGAATATCTGTCCAAAGCCGTGAACTCCTGGCGCTGGAGGTCCATCTCCTGCTGATAGATCTCTGCCTGGAGGTATAGTAGCTCGGCATCCAAGGCCGCTTCCTCGACGTCGAGATACCATGACTTCGGGCGGCCATCGGAGCCGTCATTCCAACGATAATTGCGTCGTTTCAACGCTCCCCTCAATTCGAATGGAGACTGTTCCGCCCAGATCCTAACGGTCTTGCGGCGTGCCCGCTCAAGCAGGAAAGCGAAAGCAGCCTTCGAACTCCCTGCCAGATTTTGATCAAGCAGAGTCAGAAGGGCGAAACAGTCGTCGACGGCACGGTGGGCATTGTAGAAGAGACCGTGCGCGGCCAGCAAGTGTTCAAGTTTCGCACTCGCAAAACCATACTCTTTCCACGTGATGCCGCTCGACGAGCAAGCCCATGGCTTGTGCACGAAGACGGGCCAAAGTCTCTCGGCGAACTTTCGATCGAACGCCGAATTATGCGCCAGGACGATGTTTGCATCCGACGCGAAACGATCGACCGCTACCGGGTCGATCGCTTGGCCGACAACCATTTCGTTGGTGATCCGGGTCAGCGCCGTGATCTCGGGGGTGATCGGGGACGATGGCTCCTGCAAAGCCTGAAAGACATCGACCACCCCTAAAATCCGATCATCGGCCGAGTAGGCGAACTTGATCATTGCCAATTCGATGACCTCGTCCCGGACGATATCGAGACCCGTTGTCTCGACATCGAGCGCGATGCCGATCCTCGTCCCGGTCTCTGGACGGAAGTCTGCGCTAGGTGGTACGACGCGGCGCAGCACCCTGTACTGCCCGGTCGCCTCGAGTTGCCTTGCCAAGGTTTCGTTGATTTCGCTCTGCATGGTCTTTAGTATCGAACGAGCTAGGTCTCTAGCAGCGTGAATTAGTCGAGAGACGGAGAGGTTGTTTCACGCGTGAGGGCGGCGGCTGGGACGAGCGGGTTAGCGGCGATGACCGCGGCGATCTCAGACTGGTCGAGATAACCAGCAGCAAACAGGGCTTCCGCGAGTGCGTGCAACGACCGGCTGTTGTGCTTGAGGAGAGCCAGCGACTTGGCGTAGGCGCGCTTCAGCGTCTCGTTGGTTGCCAAACGCAGCGGTCCGTTCATGAGCAGGTCGCTGTCGGTGACTTCGTCCTCGCTGAGCGTGACGAGACCCGTATGTCCGTAGCCGTATGCACTCTCGATTCGTAAGGCTAGGCTCGTGGCGCGAACCAGATCGCATTTCGCGGACGTGCCGCCGGAGCCGGTCGTTGCTTCACCGAACTTCAGCTCTTCAGCCGCGCGGCCAGCAAGCGAGGTGATGAGAAACCTTTCAAGATAGTCTTGAGTGGGGAGCTGAAGCTGTTCCGGCGCGCTTTCCGAGAACCCGCCATCGTCGCCGATCGAGAGTGACGTCGGAATGGCGGTGCCGAGAGCCAGATGCGAGATCGCATGCCCGGCTTCATGATAAGCGATGCACCGGCGGAGGTCCTGCGGCAGATTGGGCTTTCCGTTGCGGACCGCTTGGAGAACGTCCGCAAGAACCAGCTTCCTTCCGGCTGTGCGCGCGGCATGGCGAGCCATACGGATCCACTTTTCGACGTCGGCACCAGTATGTCCGCGAGCGGCGACCGCCGCCTCGCGCAGATCGATGCCGACGCAGTCGGTGCGGAGGTGCGTGCGGAAAATTCCGATCAGCCCTTCGATATCGGGCAGTTCGATCCGGATGTGGTGATCGAGGCGCCCGGCCCGAATGAGTGCAGGATCGAGGCGGTCCGGATCGTTGCACGACGCGCACAAAAACACGCCTTCGGTCTGCTCGAATCCCTGCATGCACTCGAGCAGAGTTGCAACGATAGCGTTCCACCAAGAGCTGTCTTTGCCAGAATGTCTCGCTGGAATTGCATCACATTCATCGATGTAGATGATGGAGGGACGGCGCTGCAGCGCCTCGGCGAAGGTTGCGCGAATACATGAGGTCACGTCGCCGAGGTGCCCGGTTTTATGGGACTGAAACTGCGCATAGCTGGTGGCAATGAAGTGCACGCCGGGCAGCTCTCGAGCCAGCGAGCGCATCAGCGAGGTCTTGCCGGTGCCCGGAGGGCCCGACACCAGCAGTCCGTGCGGACATTCGCTCCAGGGACGTCCAGCAAGATAGGCCCGCATCGAATCGACCACCTCCATGACGTAGGTCTTCGCAGCGCCCATACCGGACAGCTCGGAGAGCGACGGTATGTCGTAAATGTGCTTAGGGTCGACGAGGCGTTGCAGTCGTTCGAGAGAACGTTCGGCACCAATGTCGCTGCGTACGGCGATCGTGAGATCAACGATGCCAACGCGGCTTGCCATCGAAGCGTCGACCGTAGCGGGTCTCGCTGCTGTCACGGCTTCGATGACGTCGGCCACGATGTCGGCGTCGAAGGAGGGCACGATCACGCGGTGTTCGGCGAGGCGGACCAGCGGCTTCGGCAACCGCCCAAACGGTGTTGCGATGCCGATGATGGGACAGTGCAGTCGTACGGTTGTTGCAACGGCGGCGGCATCATCCTTCTCGGACGAGACCTTCGATTTGGTCCCTTCGCTGAACACGATAGCGGTATTTGCGACCCACGTCGCGTTGAAACCAGTGAGCTCGTTGCCGTCTATTAAGCGGATGTCGCGTGGGAGCAGGAGGCGCAGAAAGCGTCGGATCGGATCCGCAAGGTCGGGGTGGGGAACCTGAATGACTACAATGGAATCCCGGTCCAACATCTTAGCCAATACAGGGCGCGCGTTTTCGAATGCGCGGCCGAGCAGCAGGGCGGCGGCCGCGGTGTCGGGCAAAAATCTGGATGTCGTGTGGAGCGGACTTCCTCCGCCGTCGGAGGCGATGTCATGATCGTCGTCTGCCTCTCCACCGGAGTGGGATCGAGCCAGCTGCGAGAACCCACCGCCTCCGTGTGCGATGCCGGCGAACACCTCGCTGAGCGGCCGGACCGATGCGGCAAGTGTGCGCAAAGTCATGCCAGATCTCCGTAGTCGGCGGAGGGGGAACTTTCGACCGCAACCCAATGCTTTTCGTCCAGCTTTTCTCCCGAGAGAATCTTGGCGGCGAACGCGCCGCTGCGGCAGCTGAAGCCCAACTTGACCGTCATCTTGTCTGGCGCATCGATTCTCGGGCCGACCCATCCGTGGGCTTCCAGCAGTTCGCGCCTGCCCCGGTGATCGTGCGACAGGCTGGTGCGCGTCCGGCTGGCGTAGTCGGATCCGTCGATCAAGTAGAACCTGTCGTTCCATTCGTAGGCCACGACTTGAAGGTCACGCCAAGCGAGCCGATAGGCCTCGCCCTCGGCGGTCACGATGGCTTTCTCGTCATCGGTCATGGCGACCATTTCGTCGAGATCTGCGGTCACGGAGAGCCTGCGGCACTGCTCGGGCGGCCTCATCCGGGCGAGGTGGATGCGAGCGAAGCCCGCAGCGAAGAGCAGCATCTCAGCGTGCCCGACCAATTGTTCGAGATCGTCTCTGATTGTCAGGCTTCTGCCGAAAGGACGCCCTCCATTGATCAGAGGGATATTGAGTTCGGTGCAAATCCTGATCAGCCGCGACTCGAGATAGGTTGTGGTGAATTTGTCGAACGTCTCCTCGTCAGCGATGATGACGTAGATCTGCATGTTCGCGGTGGCATCGCCAAGTCGGTCTCCGAAATCGCGCTCGCCGTCGCCGTGACCGATGTAGGTCGTCCCATTGGCAACGAATAGGGGATCGTCGATCACGTATGCGACGTACTGCCAGGGGGAAAGGCAAGCCTTTATGCGTTCGAGTGCCTTGAACGGCGCCGTGATGAGGGACAGTCGCGATCCACACGACTTGATCAGGCGCATACCGCCGGGGTGCCCCTCGAGGAATACCGTCGAAACCGAGAAGGCTCGCGGGCAGGCATGTAGGGGCACTCCTGCTGTCGCTAGAGCTTCCGTCAGAGCCGCCACGGAGCTGAATTGGCGCATTCGCCGACCTCGCTGTAAGTAATGTGCGTCATATGAGATATATCCCATATGACGTACATTACAAGAGCCTCTGTCGTGCTGGTCGACAACCGGTGGTATGGTTAACCGAATTTCGATTCGGGGCGCGTAATGGCCGGAGATAAGATTCCATCGGGGCGCATGATCCGGGCCGGCCGGGCGCTGGCCGGGATAGAGCAGCTCGATCTCGCCGAACAGATCGGTGTTGATCGTCGCACGGTGTCGCGACTGGAGGCCGACAAGGACGTCCCGGTGAATCCGCTGAAGATTGCGACCTATGAGAAAATGCGCGATGCGCTCCAGAGACGCGGCATTGTGTTTCTTTACGGGGGTAAGGGGTACGGGGAAGGGGTCGCGCTCAAGGACTGAGCGTCTGGGCGGCCTCACTAGGCGCTTGGTTTTGGATTACGGGTGTATCGGCAAACTGAATCGTCAGCGCGCAGGTCGCGCGACCGCCGGTCGGGCAAGCCTGGCTAGGTTGTTCTGCCCCGTGCAGATCGAAAGTTTTCAGCGAGAAGCCGCTGCATCGGCCGCCTCGAGCTCATTCATGATCCTTTTTAACTCGCGCACGATTATGGGATGCATCCTGGTGCGATGCCGATGAGCGTATTCTCTGATGCGCCAGTAAAGATCTGCATCAAGGTACAAGCTCATTCGCTTTACTGTTCCATCTGCGCCCGAATTGCCTTCTGCCAAATCCCCATCAAGTTCTTCAGGAAGGTCGGCCGTAGCCGAACATCGAGACTCCGTGCCGGGCAGTGGATTCTCCGGCGTGGTCGAGGGAGCCCCGACCACGCGCACACCTTCAACGGCCTCTCTCTCCACTTGCTCCTCATTTAAAGCCTTGAGAGGACTGACGGCGTTCAAGTGCTGAGCCCGTTTGCGGGGCGGTGAGTCCTTGGCCATGGCCAGTCGGGTGGCGCCGGTGCCTTCGAAAGACCTTTTGGGGTGCGGTCCTTCTTTCATCGGCGACTCTCGCTTCAGCGGCGGCTCAATGAAATTGGCGAGGCTTCCGAGTCTGTTTCGTTTGGCCATCTTAATGCCCCTTGGGACGACGTCACGTGATCACGCTAAGCCTCGAACACAAAGCGGGCGCTACTTAACGTGATTGCTGCTTCACACGATCACAGTTTCACGTGATCACATCGTCACACAAATCGGTTTCGAAACCGTCGAGCCGGGGCGGACAATTTTATTAGAGTTCGAAGCACGGACGGCTGTCCTGCCGTCGCGACGGCCACGGCCTGCTGCGCGGTCGTTCCTCAGAGACCGTCGACACTAGATCACTCCTTCCGCTCGCAGCCGTCTCAGTTCGGTGTTCCCGAGCCCGAGGAGGCTTCCGAACACTTCCTCGTTTCCAGCACCAACGGCTTCCCCGAGCCAATCGATCTTGCCAGGCGTCGAAGACAGCCGAGGCACAGCATCCGGAACGGCGATTTCGCCAGTGAGGAGGATCCCGAAGACGCCTTGAGCGCTGAGTTTGATGATGTGGAGGAGGAGCCAGACACAGGATGAGATGCCTGAGCCGGATCCATCCGACTCTTAGGAGGAAATGGCCGGCCACGGTAAACTGTCCGATGAGCCGGGAGCCTTGCTAGAGCAGCGCAGGCCGAGTCCTGCTCTCGTCAGCCGCGCGCCCAGCTTGCACCAGTTCGTCTCTCGGTGCAGGCGCCCTCAGTAGGTTTTTAGCGTCGTGAGTTCGCCGTTGTCCGCCCGGGCTTTTGCGGCGACCAGGAACGTCCTCATCTGCTTGATAACCGGCGGCTCAAGCGCTTCGATCGCGGAGGCGATTTGCGGATCGAGCACGCCCTTGCGGCCGTAGCGGCGTCGTGAGTTCGCCGTTGTCCGCCCGGGCTTTTGCGGCGACCAGGAACGTCCTCATCTGCTTGATAACCGGCGGCTCAAGCGCTTCGATCGCGGAGGCGATTTGCGGATCGAGCACGCCCTTGCGGCCGTAGCGGCCACGAACATCGCTGGCGTGCCCGAGAATCCGATCGCGCGTGCGCTGCGCAATCGCCTCATTGTCCAGCCAGTCAGCCATCAGATGCCTTGTAGAATAGAGCGTTAGGTCCGCGCGATCGAGCTTCAGCTTGGCCTTCACGTACTGCCACGCCTTGCTGAGCGGCTGCGACCACCTGATCGTGCCGTCCTTACGGGTATAGGCATCCCATTCGGGAAAAAGCCGCGCTTCCTGCTGATCCATCAGGTCTTGCATCCGATCGAGCAGCCCCAACTCGATGAGAAGCGGATGGATCGGAATGACGCGACCCGCGGCGTTGGTTTTGAGATTGCGTAGATCCTTGACCGCGACGCGTCCGCTGCGTGCATCGAACGGGCGCAGATCGAAATAATAGAACTCGCCATCGGTACGGATGTCGGCACATTTGAGCTGACCGACCTCGCCGGGCCTCATCCCGGTGAGGATGCAGATCAGGAAGCCCCAATAGATGTGCGACTGCACGAAGTATTCGCCGGGTTGCCAGACGTGTACACGGTTCTTGCAACCGGTGAAGAGCGGCAGCCTCAGCAGCGTCAGCAACTCATCGTCGTCGAAGGCATCGCGCGGCAGCGGGGCTAAATTCTCAGGGTCGATGCAGACGAACTTAGGCTTCGGTCCGTGATAGAACTTTTCCGCGATCGAAAAGTCGACGAACTTGTAGAGCCCGGCCCAATAGCGGCTCTTGATGGTCGTGGTGGTCACGCGCTCCAGCTTCGACCACTTCGTCTCTTCAGCATATTTGTAGCGCTGAAAGAGCGTCTGCGAAAATTTGCGCGGAATGTTGTCGCGGTTGGGAATGTCCGGCAGGGCCTCGTCGAGCGACTTCCATTTGGCTTCAATCAGTTCGTCCATCCGGGGATCACCCAGAAGATCGATCGCGAACTGGACGATCGATGCTGCTTCGCCGCGGCCCTTCGCGGTGTGCTTGCGCTTGCGGTCCAGCGGCTTGAGGAATTCCGCCAGCACCTCCGACATGCGGCTGGAAGAGCTATCGGAGGGCTCTACGGTGGCGGACGACATTGTCGGCTCGGATGCGGGCGAGATCGAACCGACCTCAGGCGCCGGCAGCAGTCGAAGCCTCTGGGCGACGGCATCCTGCACCAGACGATCGATCATCGCGATGGGATCGAACGGCTGCGTGGTCGTCGAGGGGGCCGGGACGGTCCAGCCTTCCTTGATCGCTTCGGTCGCCTCATGCCGGCCGCTCTCATGGGCGCGTCGGACGTTCAGCCGCGCGATTGCGCCTTCGGCCGCCTTGTTCTGGTCGACGAAGTCGACCCAGGTGCTCGGCATCCGGGGAAAACGCTGGGCGTAGGCGTAGCCGCGCTCCTGCGCCCGGGTGAGAAAGCGACGGACTTCGTGCTCGAAGGCGCACCGCTCGGCGAGGAGCCGCTCGTTGTCAGGGGGACCGCGGTCGACATAGACGCGCAGCCGGGCGTCGAGGATGCTCCCCAACGCCTCTAGGTCCGGAGCCTCGATCAGCTCCTGTACCCACCCCAGATTATCCATCAGCCGGCGCCTCGCTTCGTTGAAATTCCCCGTCCTGAGGCTGACACGGAGGAGGGGGAGACCAAAGAGCTTTGCCGCCTGTTTCCCCAACCGAATCTGCAGGAAATAGCGACCGTCGCCGCGCCGGGCGAGGTAGGAGGGACGAGACACGTTTGCAGCCCTTCCGGAGGCGGCCGGCGCGAGACATCCGGGTGAGATGTAACACTGCCAAATCCGCTACTCCAATCCGGCCAACATGCTGGAAAATATCATGATTTCGCTTCCATTTGGACTTGGTAGCGTTTCCCTCTCCCGCTACCAAATTGATTCCATTTGGATTTTATCCTTTGTGGGCCCTTAAATTTAGGCTTGCTCGCCCCTTGAGAATCGTCTCGTACAAGATCCGTACAAGCGAAGTTAGATATAGGCTGACCGTAGAGGCCCCTTCGGTGGATTAGGTCCGCAACTCGGAGCGTGGGCGAAATGGAATGTGCCTGCTCCGCTAACCGTCGATGCAGGCCTTGTAGGAAAACTTCTCGCTGCTGCCATCGACACGATTGTACACGTCCGTTACCGTGAAAAAATCGCGGTTCCAGTAGTTGAGGAAGTACTGGGTCAGCAATTGCAGGACGACCGTTGCAACGAGCATGATGGTGAGCGTCCAGGCCCAGCTCGCCGACCTTCCCCGCCAAAAGCCGCTCGCGCATCTCCAGAACCGCAGCAGCAACTGCCGCTCGTCGGGGGACAGATATCCCGCGTCGCTAGGCACGAGGGCCGGCGATGGATGTGACATTCACGCTCGTGGCGAGGCGATGAATGTCCTCGGCTAGGCAAAGTCCCGTGCCGGGGCTGAGCAGCGCGGCCGAGCCGCCGGCAACGGCGTATCGAAATGCGCTTTCCAGGTTGTTGTCATGGACCAGGTTCGACACCATCGCTCCCAGGAAGCTGTCGCCGGCGCCGGACACGCTGACGGGCTCGATCGGGAGCCCATTCGCGCGCAGGGTCATATCGCGCGTCAACAGCAGCGCGCCCTCGGCCCCCATCGAGAGCGCGATGATCTCGACGCGGTAGCGATCGAACAGGCGGCGCCCCGCTTGGATGAGAGAAGGCTCGTCAGTGCTGCTGATCCCGGCCAGATCTTGAAACTCCCGGAGGTTGGGCTTGATCAGATAAACGCCCGCCTCCAATGCCGCCTTCAGCGCGACGCCCGTCGTATCCACAATGACCCTGGCGGCGCCCTTCGATGCCCGCACGACCCTGCCGTAGAAGTCATTCGGCACGCCTGGCGGGAGGCTGCCGCTTGCGATCACGAATGCCGCCTGCCAGCTGGTGCGGGCGATCGCGTCGAGGCACTGCTGCCATTCGAACTCGCTGAGGAAGGCACCCGGAAAGACCAGGCGAAACTGCTCGCGGGTCGTCTCGTCGAAGACGGTGATGTCCTCGCGGGTGTCGTTCGACGTCGGGATCACGATGCTACGCACCGCTTCGCGCTCGACCAGTGCCGCCAGGGTTTGCCCGCTGGCGCCTCCGGCAGGGTAAATGGCAGTTGCTTCCGTGCCGAGCCGCTTCAGAACGCGGGCGACGTTGATGCCGCCACCACCGGGATCGCGCTGAGCCTCCGCGCAGCGCATCTTGACGAACGGCTGCATTCTCTTGACCGAAGTCGAGATATCGACCGCGGGGTTGATCGTGAGCGTAACGATCTGGACGGGCGCTGTCTCAGCCAAGGCCTTCAGCCTCCGTCAAAGCGCGCAGGCCAACGAACGCAACGTGTTCATCGAGGACGAGATAGGCAGGTATCGGCGCGAGGTATGCCTTAAGGCGTCCCTTGCCTTCAAAGCGTGCGCGAAACTGAGATGCGGCAAGATATTCCGGCATGTGTCGCAAGATGCCTCCGGCGATGAAGATGCCGCCCTTTGCGCCGATTGCGAGCGCGAGATTGCCCGCAACGGAGCCCAGCATGCCGCAGAACATGTCGACCGCCGACCGGCTGATCGGACATGAGCCCTCGATTCCGGTCCGGGTGATGTCGGCCGCGCGGCGTCTCGGGACCGTCACGCCGTCGAGGGATGCCAGAGCGTCATGGAGATTTTCCAGCCCCGCGCCCGACAGGACGCGTTCGGAAGAGACGTGTCCGAAGCGTCGCCGCAAGTGCTCAACGACCGTATCTTCGCGAAGCGAGCCGCCCGCCATCGTGCAATGGCCGCCCTCGCTAGGAAGCACGATCGGGGCGCCGGCATGGGGTATGCTGTTCACCATGCCGAGGCCGGTGCCGGGGCCAAGCGCAGCGAGGGGCGTTCCCGCGACACGCTCGCGCCCGCCAAGCGGCAGCAGGCTGCGCGGCGGAAGGTGGGGCAAGGCCCACCCTATCGCTTCGAAATCATTGATCAGACGTACCGAGGAGAACCCGTAATCGGCGCAAAGCTCTGCTGCATCAATAATCCAGGAATTGTTGGTGACGGCGCAGCGGCCATTCTGAACCGGGCCAGACGCGGCGAAAATGGCATTACGAATGGTACCGGACGGTGCTGTATCGCCGAGATAGGCCGCGAGAGCCTGCTGAAAGGTGCCAAAATCGCCGACGGCCATATGGGAGATCGGACCGATCTTGCCGTCGGCCAGCAGGGCGAAGCGAGCGTTGGTCCCACCGATGTCGGCGAGCAGAGTGGTTGCTCTCGAAGAGGCTGCTGTCATGACGAGTACCTCTCCTTGATCAGCCCGGCGTACCAGCCGAATGAAGCCTTTGGTATCCGTCGCAGAGAGGCATAGTCCACATATGTCAGGCCGAACCTTGTGCTGTAGCCGGAATCCCATTCGAAATTGTCGAGCAGCGACCAGATGAAATAGCCGCGCACATCGACGCCGCTTGAGGCGGCGGCATTCATCGCCTCGATATAGGTCTTCAGGAATTCAATTCGGCCGCTGTCATTCACCACGCCCGTCTGATCTGGTTGGTCGAAGCTGCCATATCCGTTCTCGAGGACGTAGATTGGCAGCCCGTAACGCCCATGGACGGATTCAAGAGTCGACCGGAAAGCCTCGGGCTCGATAGGCCATCCGATCGGGGTTAAGGGAACGTTGGCCGGCTTGTCGCCGAAATCGTACCCCAGTATCGAGTCCGCACGCGTCTTCACATAGACCGGGCTATAGTGATTGAGCCCGAACCAATCGAGCGGGCGGCAAATGCGCGCCATGTCGCCCGATTGCATGTGTGGCTCGATCGCCGTCCGCATCGACGGCGGATAGGCGCCACGGCATTGCGGCTCTGGAAAGACATCGTTCCAATAGACGTTCAGCCGTGATGCCGCCGTTGCGTCGGCCTCGCTTGGGCTGGAGGGACGGCAGGGCTGCCGGTTGTGAATGCATCCGATCGAGGCGCCGGCGACGCGCGCGCGCAGCACATCCACAGCGGCTCCATGCGCGAGATTGACGTTGTGGATCATGCGATGGAGTTCGTCCTCGCTGCCGCGGTCCCGCTTGCCGAGCGACCGACCGAACAAAGTGAAAATTGAGGGTTCGTTCAATGTCGCGAAACGCTTGACGCGGTCGCAGAAGCGGCTGGCAACTACGGCAGTGTAATCGGCGAACCATGCTGCGCACTCTCGATTAAGCCAGCCGCCGCGCTCCTCCAAAGCCTGGGGCAGATCCCAATGATAGAGGCATAGCCATGGCTCGATCCCGGCAGCCAGAAGCGCGTCGATGAGCCGGTCGTAGAATGCAAGGCCGGCCTCGTTGGCGGATCCGCACCCTTGCGGCAAGATGCGCGGCCAGGCTACCGAAAACCGGTAAGCCTGCACGCCGAGAGCCTTCATCAGGCCCACGTCCTCGCGATAGCGATGATAATGGTCACACGCGACATCGCCGGTGTCGTGATCCTTGATGGCGCCCCTTCGGCAGTAGGTATCCCAGATGCTGAGCCCGCGGCCGTCCTCCCGCGCCGCCCCCTCGATCTGGAAGCTCGAGGTAGAAACGCCCCAGATGAAATCTGGGCGCAGGCTCGTGGTGTGCGGCAATTGCGTTGTCGACATGAACAATCTGCTGGGTCCAGCCCGCAATGATTATTTGTGACATGGTAGTCATGCTGGTCCGGGCGGTATTGAGATATCTCAATGACCCCCGGCGCGGCCATGCAAAGGATTGGGATCCTAAGACCATTGCTGGGGTCTGCCGTGCAAAGAACGAGATGGGGTGGGGTCGTTGATGGCGATCTCAGCGGGAGCGGCTACTTTCGCATTGTCGAGCGTTCTGGCGTATTCTGGGTCGTCGATCCGGACGGGGGCCGTTTCATCTCCAAGGGGGTCAATACGGTCCGCTTCGATCAGGAACGCATTGCGGGGACCGACCGCTTCCCCTACGCGGAGGCCTGCCGAGCCAAATATGGCAGCCTGCAGATCTGGCGTACTGCGGTATCTGACCGTCTGGCGAGCTGGTCCTTCAACACCGTCGGCTGCTGGTCAGACGAGCTCGTCGCCAGTTCGGGATCGCGATTGTTGGCAACCACGCCGATCGCGGAGCTAGGCGCATCCTTCCGCTTGCACCGGCCGGGTCAGGTCTTCCCTGATGTCTTCGATCCCGAATTCTCGGCGCACATCCGCGCA
Organism: Bradyrhizobium sp. MOS003; assembly: GCF_003020125.1. Taxonomy (GTDB): domain Bacteria; phylum Pseudomonadota; class Alphaproteobacteria; order Rhizobiales; family Xanthobacteraceae; genus Bradyrhizobium. The sequence goes on from NZ_PYFW01000001.1 coordinate 1,631,183, forward strand.
AGTGCCAACCAGCGCTGCTGGCATCGGCGCAATGATCCCGGCTTGCTCGGCACCTTCATCGACAACGAGCTCTACTGGTCACCCGACTGGCGCGGTTCCGATGAGCTTCTGACGCTGTTCCTGAACCTGCCGTCGCGTCGACCCGGCAAGGTCGTCGCCGTCTCAGGTCTGCAGGCCCGTTACCGGGATTTTGCTCAATTCAATGCGGTATGGCGCACACCGGCGCGATCCTGGCAGGAACTCGGCAGGATCGAACATGTCGCCGCACCTTTCGTCAGGCTTCGCCCCGGCGTCCTGACCGATGCGCTCGAGACCAAGGCCAATCTGGCAGATCCCGCCCGCGAAGCCTTCTCGGCGGATTGCGACGCCTTCGTGGCTATCGTGGCTGACAGATATTTCGAACTTTGCGTCTCGGCCATCAAGGCGGCCGATCCCAATCATCTCGTGCTCGGATCCCGGTTCGGCTATCAGCCACCGGCAGGTGTCATCGCGGCTGCCGGCCGCCATCTCGATGTGATCTCGTTCAACTGCTACGACTTTGACCCCGGTCCCGTCATTGACGCTTATGCTGCCGGCGCGAAGCCATGCCTGATCACCGAATTCTCATTTCGAGGCGACGACGCAGGCTTGCCGAATACCAAGGGAGGGGGACCCCGGGTGGCGACCCAGACAGAGCGTGCCCAGGCCTTCGAGGGCTACGTTGTGACAGCGCTCAGCAAGCCGAATGTGGTCGGCTATCACTGGTTCGAGCATGCCGATGAGCCGGCGGAGGGGCGGTTCGACGGTGAAGATTCGAATTTCGGCACCGTGACCATCGACGACAAGGTCTATCAAGAGCTGACGAAGACCATGACCAGGGTCAACGCAGCGGCAGAGCGCATTCACGCCGCTTCTGTGCCGGCTGTGATCTGATCGCTACAGCGAGGTCAGGCGTCGCGCGTCGGACTTCGGCGGATCGGCCTCGGCCTCGGATACGATGGTCATGGTTCGAAACACGCTCGCGGGATTGACGCTGATGGAATCGATGCCCAGTCCCGTCAAGTACCGGGCGATCTCTGGATAGTTCGCGGGCGCTTCGCCACAGATGCCGATATGGCGACCGTTGCGCTTGGCGCCGACCACCGCTTGCCGGAACATTTCTAGCATTCCCGGATCGCGCTCGTCGAAGTCGAACGCCACGATGTCGGAGTCCCGATCGACCCCGAGCGTGAGCTGGGTGAGATCATTGGAGCCTATCGAGAAGCCGTCGAAGAGCTCAGCGAACGCGTCGATCTGAATGACGTTGTTCGGGATCTCGCACATCACGTAAATTTCGAGGCTGTCTTCGCCGCGCTTCAGTCCATTGGCAGCCATCGTGGCGATCACGCGTCGACCTTCCGCGACGGTCCGGCAGAACGGCACCATGACACGCAGATTGGAGAGGCCCATCTGCCTCCGCACCCGTCGAAGCGCGGCACATTCGAGGGCAAACCCCTCAGCGTAGGCGGGATGGCTGTAGCGAGAGGCGCCCCGGAAGCCCAGCATTGGGTTCTCTTCCCGAGGCTCAAAACCTTCGCCTCCAATCAAGCTGGCATATTCGTTGGTCTTGAAATCGGAAAGCCGCACGATCACGGGCTTCGGATAGAATGCCGCAGCGATGGTGCCGACGCCTTCCGAAAGTCGTTGCACGAAGAAGTCGGCCGGACTGGCGAAGCCCTTCACGAGGCGCGCGATCTCGGCCCTCGCTTTGGCCGACTTGATCTTGTCCGGCTTCAGCAACGCCATCGGGTGAACGCCGATATGCTCGCTGATGATGAATTCCATCCGGGCGAGCCCGACTCCAGCCTGCGGTTGCATTGCGGTCCGAAAGGCCATTTCCGGGGTGCCGACATTCACCATGATGGCAGTCCGCGGCTGTCGCAGCTCGCTGACCGGAGTTCTGGTCACTTCAAAGCCGACCTTTCCCTGGTAGACCTTGCCGACGTCGCCTTCGGCGCAGCAGATCGTCACTTCGATGCCGGTCTTGATCTTCTCCGTCGCGAGCGTGGCGCCCACCACCGCAGGAATGCCCAGCTCGCGTGCGATGATGGCGGCATGGCAGGTGCGGCCGCCCTTATCGGTGATGATGCCGGCCGCGATCTTCATCACCGGCTCCCAGTCCGGGCTGGTGGCCGGCGCCACCAGGATCTCACCGGGCTTAAAGGAGGCAAGATCGCGTGCGGTCACGATGCGCCGGGTACGCCCTGAGGCAATCTTTTCGCCCACCGCACGGCCGGTGACGACGAGCGGACCGCTTCCCTTCAGATTGTAGGTTTCGTAGACGTCCGCGGAGCGCCGCGAGGCGACCGTCTCGGGCCTGGCTTGGATGATGTAGAGCTTCCCGTCGGCGCCGTCCTTGGCCCATTCGATGTCCATCGGCATCGCGGCACCGGCGTGTTGGGAGTAATGGGCTTCGATACGAACCGCGATGTCGGCAAGGCTGAGCACCTCTGGGTCGGAGATGCAGAATTTGCGGCGTTCGGCTTCGGGGACATTGCGGGTGAGCGTTGCATGCTCGCCGCCGCGCTTGCCGTAGATCATGCGGATCTGCTTGGCTCCGAGCCGACGCCGCAGCACGTGGCGATATCCCTGGCTCAGCGTCGGCTTGTGAACATAGAACTCGTCCGGATCGACCTGGCCCTGCACGATGGTCTCGCCCAGACCGTAGCAGCCTGTGACGAAGACCACGTCGCGAAAGCCGGATTCGGTGTCGAGCGTGAAGACGACGCCACTGGTGGCCAGATCGGAACGCACCATTTTCATGACGGCGACGGAAAGTGCCACCTTGAAATGATCAAAGCCGTTGTCGACGCGATAGGAGATCGCCCGATCGGTGAAGATCGACGCGAAGCAACGTCGGCAGGCTTCGAACAGATCCGTGGGCCCGCGCACGTTGAGAAAGCTCTCGTGCTGGCCCGCAAAGCTCGCTGTGGGCAGATCCTCGGCCGTCGCGGAGCTTCGCACGGCGACAGCTACCCCCTTTCCGGCCTCCCGTTCGAGCTGCCGATACGCGTCCACGACCTGCTTGCGGAGGAGGGGCGTGTCCATGGCCTCGTATATGATCTCGCGAGCCTTCGCCGCCCTGCTGGCGAGCTGCTTTATCTTGCTCTTGTCGATCCTGTCGAGGAGTCGGTGCAACTCGTCCGCAACATCATGACGTGACAGCGCGTCGCGGTAGGCCTCGGCCGTGATGGCGAAGCCGTTGGGGACGGCGATCCCTTGCGACGCGAGTGTCGTGTACAGCTCGCCGAGCGAAGCGGTCTTACCGCCCACCAAGCCGACGTCCTCCAGTCCAATTTCAAGGAAAGGTGTAATGTACCCGGACATGATGACAGCAGACCACGTCGCGGCCTTCTGCCTTTGAGGCAAGTCAAACTTCGTTGCCGCCCCTTTTCTCTCCTGTGCGGTCTATTTGCGTGTGCTTTGCACGCAGCGGACCGCGGGTGCGAGGTCGGCGCCCGGTCTTCCCTGCGCCCTTGTGAACAAGAGGGCAGCACGAAACCGAAACGACAAGGCAGAGCTCGGGCGATTTCAGCCGCGAGAACGCGTCACCATGTTTGTGGTATTGAAAACGCCCGTCCTAGGTCGTCGGCGTCCCGCTGTTGAGAAGATTGGCGAGGGCGGTGAGAAGCTGCGCAGGCGCAAACGGCTTGGGCAGCATGACGCTGTTGGGAACGCCTTTGGAGGTCCAGTCCGAGGCTGCGGCCCCGCTCATATAGATGATAGGAAATTCCGGATGGATCTCCCTGGCGTGTTGGGCGACCTCCCAGCCGTCCATCTTGCCCTTGAGGTCGATGTCCGTCACCAGCGCGCGATATTGGCCGTTGTGGGCTTTCAGCAAAGTGACCGCCTCTTCCCCAGACGATGCGATGACCGCTTCGAAGCCGCCGTCACGCAGAGCGTCTGCGACGAAACTCTGCAGCAATGCCTCGTCTTCGACGACAAGGACCACTGGCATTTCAATCTCCGGCACGATGCATTCCCCTCTGCAGCCCGAAACCCAAGTTACAAAGTGAACATAAGTTCCCCGCCGGTACGGCGCTCGGCGCACCCTCGCGCCGTTGCGCTTCGGCTTCTCGTTCAGCGCACGACGTCTTGGGGAGACCGATGCAAGTGGGTGCGGATCACGAGTTAAAGGCCGAGTGCGGACACGGGCGCGCCGACGTCATGATCGCCAGGCGGCAAGGCTCTGATCTGCTCCCGCACCTGCAGCAGCGCACGCCGGAGCCAGGTCTTGATGGTGTTGACCGGCACATCATACTGCTCGGCCAGCCGATCCCGGCTTTCACCGTGGATATAGGCCGCGATCACCAGATGACGCCGTGCCGGGTCCAGCGTCTGCAGGGCGGACAGCATGCTCTGCTGCAGCCTGGCGGTGTCGCTTTCGCTTTCCCTGCTTTCCATGCTCTCCAGCGCCGTGGGTGCGTCGGCGGGGAATTCCAGCAGCATCGAATGGTCGCGATATATTTCCCGCGACGGCCTTCGCGCGGCATCGATCGCGAGATTCCTGGCGATCGTGATCATCCACAGCATGGGAGAGCCCAGCGCCGGACGGTAGGCGGACGCGTTCAGCCAGATGCGGACATAGGCCTCCTGCACGATCTCCTCCGCAAGATGCCGGCGCCTGACGACCGGCAGCACAGTGGCAAACAGCTTGCGCCTCGTCGCCGCGTACAACTTTTCGAACGCCGGCTCATTCCCGCCCGCCATGCACAGCAGGAGGTGCTCAAGCTCGGTGGACTCGACCGCGCTGAGGCTGCTTGTCATTGCCATGTCATTCCCCGGGTTGCCGGAAATTCCATCCGACCAAGCTCTCCGATGTCGGAGTGAGTGTCAATAAAAGTTTACACGTGAATCTGACAATGCTGCACCAAATTCGAAGGATATAGTTGTGTGTTCAAATGGTTCTTCGCTATGAGCCGTGCCGGCAGACGACCCTTAGGAACAAAGTCTAGAGGCCTCCATTGTCATCCAAATCATACAACGGAGGCTTCCTATGCAAGGCGACAACGCAATCAGCTGGCTGATGTTCTTCACCCTCGCGGCCACGACGTTCATCATTGCCGGTGCGTTCATCTACTTCCTTCGGTCCCACACCAATCGCGAAATCGCGGCGAACGCGCTTGAAGGCAACGGAAGCAGCCGCGGCGTCGCGCCGAGCGGGGCAGGGCCCGAACTGATCGGTTTCGCGGTTCTCGCATTCGCGGTGATGGGCCTGCTCACGGTCGGCTACAACGGCAAAGCCCGCGTCGAAACAGCTCAAGCGCCCGCGCCGGTCGGTGGTGCAACCACAGGCATGGCGCAGCCGGTCGGCACGCCTGATCAGTCGAAACCCTACCAGCCGGTCAATCCCGCGCCCGACACCCGCGCTGCCCCGACCTCGTCCAATACCGGGACTGGGCCCGAGAACGGTTCGACGGGACTACCGAAGTAAAGGATGGCTGGCCGAAGACGCGGGCTCTACCATCCGCGAGTTCCGATGCCGCCCTTGAACGGTCCGACGATGCGCGAGGTAATCCAGCCGCCGTAGAAGTCGCCTTCCTGAGGCTGTACGCGTTCATCATCAACCCAGCACTCATCGACGCGTGAGGCATAGAAAGCCAGATGACCGGCGATATCGGAAAATGCGGGCGATGGCGAAGGATAGCTCCAAGCCGCGCGCTCGGACGTGCGTCCGTCGACATCGAGCGACCAGTATCTTGCGTGCCCCTTGAATTCGCACCACGAGTTACCCGGCGCATCCAGCAGGTATTGCCGCGCGATGTCGCCGGGCGGAATGTAGTAGACTGGCGGGTGACTGGTCTCAAGGACGCGATAGCCCGCCGTCGTATCGGCGACCGTGTGTGCGTTGAAAACCACGCGCAGCCGCACGCTGATTTTTTCCAGCCTCGGCGGGCGGGGATAATCCCAGACGGACTCCTGTCCGGCCGAGGGTTCGATGCGCTTGGGTCTCCACATGTCTCATCAACTCCAGCAGGATGTCGTGCGGGCAATACTCATCGCACGATCATCGGAAAGGTCACAGCGATTGCCCAGGCGAACACCGCGCCGTTGGCGAGTGCGCCAGGAAGCGGATGGCGGGTCGCCGCGTAGCTCCAGCGGCTGATCAGCCCAAAGGCCAGGAACAGCAACAGGATTGCCGGCACGATGATGACGAGGAAGAACAGCTTCATCGGATTGAGCGCCACGGCAAGCGCGAGCGAGAACAAGAAACAGAATTTGGTCAGTGCGTAAGCGCCTCTCCGGGACTCGCGGCCACGTGTCAGCCACTCGTCGGCAATGAAGTAGGGCAGCGTCCCGCAAGCGATTGCGGCGATCAGCGGTAGCCGCGCCGGGATGGGCAGGAACGAGAACACATAGGCGTCGATGGGAGCGCCGAAAGCCAGGACATTGTAGGCGAATATTGCGGCTGCCGCGATCGCGACCCGCGTCCAGGCGACATTCCCGAAGGCCGGCGCCTTGCGCAAGTAGACGAGGATTGCGGTCGAGAGTGCGCCATAAAGCAGAAAATGCAGCGTTAGATAGTCGCCGAGCAGGATCGGCAGGAAGTCAGTCGGCATCTTCCAGAGTAGCAGCGGGGTCACGATCGACGGCACCAGCGCTGCCGCAATCAACGCCTTCCAGCCCAGGCTTGCGCCGGCCGGACTCGCGCTCACCACCGGCAACAATGCCGACAGCGGCCAGGCCAGTGCGACGATTCCAGCAAACGCCAGCGCCAGCCAGCGCCCGCGGCTGTCGACCGCCTCATAAGGCCGGTCGCCGAACGCCGCATTCATCCAGCGCAAGGTCTCGACCATGCTGTCATGACTGTAGAGCACGCCGATGTGTTCGACGCCGTGCGCCAACACCAGCTTGCGGGCAGAGCCGTCAGGAAAGTGACCGTAAGTCTCGCCGGGGATCGCGGTGCCGCCGGCGGCGAGATTGACGATGCGCAGGCCCTCGTTCCGGAGCATCGCGGGCTCCAGCGCGCCGACGATAACGAGCAGATTGCGCGGACTGGCCGGTGTCACGACGGGCGAAAATACGGAGACCGCGACGGTTGCCTCGACGTCGGGGTGGGCTTGCGCGTACCGAACCACGATGTCGGACGCCATCGAATGTCCGAGCACCGCGAGCCGCCCATCGCTCCCAGGCAGCCTGCGTGCCGCCGCCGCGACGTCGGTCAGCTCCTTCAGCAACGCGTTGGTGATGGTCAGCCCCTCGTTGATATCGCCGCGCATCGGGACCGGGTTACGGCCATGGCCGAGGAAATCGAAGGTCACGGCGATGTAGCCGTTGCGCGCAAGCGTTTCGGCGAATGGCTGCATCAGCTGCTGCGAACCGGCAAAACCGTGGGCGATCACAACGACTGGCGCGGGCGCGGCGGATTGTCGCCTGAAGATCGTGACCGGCGTGTCGCCGACGACGGTCCGTGTGATATTCAGATCCCGGCTTCCTTCATGCAATGCAAACATTCCGATCAGGATCGCGGTGATCGCAAGAAACCCAGCGACGAGCCTCATCGATCCTCGCCGGCGATGTGCTTCCTGCGGATGCCGCGCACGGTCCACCAGATCGCAAAGCCGGCAACCGGAACGAAGGCAGCCGTCGCGACGCTGGGCTCGACATGAAGAGTGCCGCTGTCATGCGCTGCCTTGGCGATGTATCCGAACAGGCTCACCACGTAATAGGTGATCGCCGCGACCGACAGGCCTTCGACCGTGGCCTGCAGCCGAAGCTGAAGCCGCGTCCGCGCGTTCATCGACTTCAGAAGCTCCTGGTTCTGCTGCTCCAGCTCGACATCGACGCGGGTGCGCAACAGGTTTGCTGCGCGTGCGAGCTTCAACGACAGGCTCGATTGCCGCGCCTCAGTGGTGACGCATGTGCGCAGCGCCGGCTTCATCCGGCGTGCCAGAAACGACGACCATGTCGGGAGGCCACCGACCTTGCGTTCGCCGATGGTTTGCAAGCGTTGCTCGACGATCTCCTCATAGGCACGGCTGGCGCCGAAGCGAAACACACTGGCGGCCGCCCCGGCTTCGACCTCGGCGGCCAGCGCAGTCAGCTCGTCGAGCAGCTTGTGGTTGGCGGCGAGGTCACCGGCTTGGCGCATCTGGTCGGTGACTTCGACAAGGCGGCGCTCTGCGGCTGCGATCGACGGCGACAGCCGTTGCGTTTCCGGCAGGCCAAGCAGGGCAAGCGTACGATAGGTCTCAAGCTCGATCACCCGCTGAACCAGCGCTCCGGCGCGCTCCGGCGACATCTTGCGATTGGCGATGAGGATGCGGACAAAGCCCGTTGGTCCAGGCTGGAAGTCGGTCGCGTAGAGCGCAGCGCCGTCGGAGTTCTCGGCGACGGCCAGACTGGCGTTGTCGAACAGGCGTTCCGGCGCGGTTCGTTGCAGATCCTCCGTCAGAAGATGCAGGTCGACAGCGACCAGCAGTGGGCCTGGCTGTGGCAGCAGCCGCATCGGCAACGCCAGCGAGGCCGCATCCGGATGGAATGGCGCGGCCGCGGGATCGGCCGGCATTTCCCAGGTGTAGGTGGTGAATTCGGAGTGCTGCTCCCACCGCAGCACGGTGGTTCCGAACGGGGCGCGATGATGCTTTTCGGCGGGCGACGGCGGCTGCAGCCCGCGCGACGTGCAGAACGCGACCAGGTTGGCGCGGTCGGCCTGTGCGCGTGGTCCCGACGTATCGAAAGCAAAATGCACGACGCGCGATGGCACCGAAATCGGTGTGAATGGACGAGCATGAACCTCGCCGAGTACGGCTGCGCGCATCGGATGAGGTGTCAGCCGCACCGCCTCGCCGTCACCTACAAGGACATCCGCGCTCATCGCGATCTCGATCTCCGGTGGGGTCGTTGCTTCCGAGGGCCACCGCGATACGATTAACACTCAGTCGTGCCGGGCAGAAGCCGGAAGAGGTCTAGAGCGCCTCGGCAAAAAAAGTTTGTCGTGCCGTGAAACGCCGGATGATTGGCTCGTATATCTGCTGCGGTGCTGTGTCTTGATATAGCAGTGTGCACCGCACGCTGGCCCTGGTTTGCATTCCGGCAATGGTCGGCCCTAATCTCTGCCCGCGCCGCGGGGCATCATGCGGTGGCGGATGGGAGCGCGGTGGTGGCAGTCTCGATGCGGATAGGCACGCGCAAGAGCGTCATGGCGTTGGCCCAGACCGAGGATATTGCGCAGCGGCTGTCCGGGGCCGCGGCCGAATTAGCCGTCGAGATCGTCAGGTTCGAGACCACCGGCGATAGCGATCAGACCAGCAAGCTGTTGGTCCATGGCGGCAAGGGCGGTGCGTTCGTCGCTGAAATCCGCGCCGCGGTCACATCGGGCCGGCTTCATGCAGCAATGCATTCGCTCAAGGACATGCCCGGCAATGAGGATACGCCCGGGCTCGTGATCGGTGCAACACTGCCGCGCGCGCCACCAACGGATGCGCTGGTGTTGCGGCCTGGTGTCTCTATCGAAGATATCAGGCGTTCGCGCGGCAAGGGTTACCGGATCGGCACAAACGCGGTGCGGCGCGCCGCCTATGCCCGGCGGCTGTTTCCGGACATCGAGGTGATTCACTTTCGCGGCGCGGCCGATACGAGAGTTCGCAAGCTGGACAATCGAGACATGCAACGCCTGCCCGGTGGCGGCGAGGTCGGGCCGGCGGACGCTCTGATCATGGCCCGGTCCGGGCTCGAACGGATTGGCCTCGGCCATCGCATTGCTTGCGAGCTTTCACCTTTGGAAATGTTGCCAGCGGTGGGGCAGGGTATCGTCGCGGTCGAGTGCGCGGTCAACGATTGGCCGACGCGAAAATATCTCGGGCTGATCGACGATCCCGCGGCCCATCTGAGTTGCGACGCGGAGCGAGAGGTTTTGTGGATCCTAAACGGTCACTGCAACTCGCCCATCGCAGGATATTCGACGATCGATGGTTCGCAGATGACGCTCACGGCTTCGGTGCTGGATGAAGCGGGCATGGAGTTTATCGAAGTGACCCGCTCGGGAGACGCAAGTCGACCGCGCGAGCTCGGTCGCGCGGTCGGGTTGGAACTGCTTCACAAGGGTGCAGCCGATATCATTGCGCGTACGCGGCCGGCGCCATGAAAGGTTAGCATGGCAACAGCGTTTCCATTCTCCGCGATTGTCGGGCAGGACGAGATGAAACTCGCGCTGCTGATTGCCGCGGTCGATCCCAAGATCGGCGGCGTGCTGGCCTTTGGCGATCGCGGCTCAGGCAAGTCCACGGCGGTCCGCGCGCTTGCGGCGTTGCTGCCGAAGATGAAGGTCGTTGCCGCCTGCCGCTATAATTGCGATCCGGATCGGCCGGCGGAGTTTTGCGAGGAGTGTCGTGTTAGCGCCGCCAAGGGCGCGCTGAAATCTGCGCAAGTGCCTGTCCCGGTGGTCGATCTACCGCTCGGCGCGACCGAGGATCGCGTTGTCGGTGCGCTCGATCTGGAACGGGCGTTGGCCCGCGGAGAGAAGGCGTTCGAGCCGGGATTGCTGGCCCGCGCGCATCGTGGATTCCTGTATATCGACGAAGCCAATCTGCTGGAGGATCATCTGGTCGATCTTCTGCTCGATGTTGCCGCGTCCGGCGAAAATGTCGTGGAGCGCGAAGGCCTGAGCATACGCCATCCGGCGCGGTTCGTGCTGGTCGGTACGGGAAACCCCGAGGAAGGCGAGTTGCGGCCGCAATTGCTGGATCGCTTCGGCATGTCGGTGGAGGTGAAGACCCCCGACAATCTCGCCGACCGGATCGAGGTGGTGCGGCGTCGTGACGCCTTTGAAAGCGATAGTGATGCCTTCGTCACCAAATGGGCCAAGGACGAGGCCAAACTTCGTAGGAAGATCATGATAGCGCGGGAGAAACTGTCCTCGGTCTCGGTGCCTGATGTGACGCTTGAGCGCGCCGCAAAACTCTGCATGGCGCTCGGCACCGACGGCCTGCGCGGTGAATTGACCTTGATGCGTGCTGCCCGTGCGCTGGCGGCGCTCGATTCGGCAAAGACCGTGACCGACGATCACCTGCGCCGGATTGCGCCTTCGGCCTTGCGTCATCGCTTGCGGCGCAATCCGCTTGATGATGCGGGCTCCTCGGTACGGGTCGACCGTGCGATATCGGAGGTGCTGCGATGACTGGCGCCGCCGTCTGGTCCGACGCGGTGACGGCGGCGCGATTGTTCGCCGTGGACCGGTCGGGAACCGGTGGCGTCTTGTTGAGATCACGGGCAGGCCCGGTGCGGGATCGTTGGCTCGCCTTGCTTCGTGCGGAACTGCCGCCATCGTGCAACGTGAAGCAGGTGCCGCTGAATATCGCTGAAGGCCGGCTGCTCGGTGGGCTGGACCTCAACGCGACGTTGTTGGCGGGGCGCCCCGTTGCCGAACGCGGACTCCTGGCCGAAGCCGATGGCGGCGTGATCATGCTGGCGATGGCGGAGCGGCTGTCCGCAGCAACCACGGTCCATGTCACCGCCGCGATAGACGCCGGAGAGACCATCGTGGAGCGCGACGGCCTGTCTCTTCGCATGCCTGCGCGCTTTGGCGTCATCGCCCTGGATGAAGGCGTCGAGGATGAATTCGCGCCGGCATCGCTGCGCGATCGTCTGGCGCTCCACCTCGATCTTAACGCTATCGGCATCCGTGACGCCGAGGAGTTCACGCTTGATGCCGGAGAAACGGCAGCGGCACGCGCAAGGCTGCCATCCCTCAAGCCCGACGCGGCCCAGATCGAGGCCGTCTGTACCGCGGCCACAGCGCTTGGGATCGCCTCGTTGCGTGCGCCCCTGCTGGCGTTGCGTATCGCCTGCTCCAGTGCCGCGCTTACAGGTCATTCCAGCGTCGAACGGGAAGATCTCGCTTTGGCTGCACGGCTGGTGCTGGCGCCCCGTGCGCTGGTGTTTCCGGCAGCAGATGAGGCGGCCCCGCCGGAGCAACCGCCGCCGACCGAGGATGAAGCTAATGAGCCCGGTGCTGAGGATCAAATCTCCGACACCGATCGCGCGCTCGACGAGGTCATTCTGGCCGCGGTGCAGGCGGCAATCCCAGACGACGTGCTCGCAGCCCTTGGTGCCGCTGGACGATCGCGCAGTCGGTCGTCTGGCAAGGCCGGCGCATTGCAGAAATCCAGCAAGCGCGGCAGGCCGGCGGGTGTGCTGCGCGGCGCGTTGCGCGCCGGTGCCAGGCTCAATCTGATCGAAACCTTGCGCGCAGCGGCGCCATGGCAACCTTTGCGGTGTCGCGAGGCGAGCGGATCGCGCGAGGAATCGCGGCCCCGCATTCTGATCCGCAAGGACGATTTCCGCATCTCACGGTTCAGGCAGCGCACGGAAACGGTCACGATTTTCCTCGTCGATGCGTCCGGTTCCGCAGCATTGCATCGACTGGCGGAGGCCAAGGGTGCGGTCGAACTGCTTCTGGCGGATTGCTACGTCAGGCGGGACCAGGTGGCGCTGATTGCGTTTCGGGGCAGCGCCGCGGACATGCTGCTACCGCCGACCCGTTCGTTGGCGCGCGCCAAACGCAGCCTTGCAGGTCTGCCTGGGGGCGGCGGCACGCCGCTCGCCGCAGGGCTTGATGCGGCTTTCATGCTGTCGGACTCGGTCCGCCGCAAGGGACAGACGCCGACCGTGATCGTCTTGACCGATGGCCGCGCCAACATCGCACGCGATGGCGGACAGGGACGGCCGCGCGCCGAGGACGACGCGATGAGCGCGGCGCGACAGTTGCGCGCCGCAGGTGTCGCGGTCGTGCTGGTCGATACCTCGCCGCGCCCGGGCGCTTCAGGCGAAGCTATCGCCAAAGAGATGGGCGCACGCTATCTGCCGCTGCCGCACGCCGACGCCGCCACCTTGTCAAAGGCCGTGCTCGCGAGCGTCGGCTAGAGCGATGCCTTGTAGCTACGGACCCGCTTCACCATCTGCTCGACATGCGCGATCGGGGTTTCCGGCTGGATGCCGTGGCCAAGGTTGAAGATCAGTCGGCCACCTGCAAAATTCGCCAGCACGTCGTCGATCGCGCGATCCAGCGCGTCCCCGCCTGTAATCAGAGCCAGCGGATCGAGATTGCCTTGCACCGCAACGCGGTTCTGAACCTTCTCCCGGATCAGCGATGGCTCTGCCGTCCAGTCGATGCTGACTGCATCGACACCGGTTGCATCGACATATCCAGGAAGCAACGCGCCGGCGCCGCGTGGAAAGCCGATGATCTTCGCATCTGGCACCGTCCTGCGGACGCCTTCGACGATGCGCCTGGTCGGCTCGACCGACCAGCGCTGGAACTCGCGCGGTGGAAGGATGCCGGCCCAGGTGTCGAAGATCTGAAGCACGTCGGCGCCGGCAGCGAGTTGTCCCAGCAGATAACGAATCGAGTTCTCGACGATGGTGTCGATGATCCGCGCAAACGCGTCGGGATGGCGATAGGCCATCATCCGTGCCGGTGCCTGATCCGGAGTGCCGTGTCCCGCAACCATGTAGGTCGCAACAGTCCACGGCGCGCCGCAAAATCCGATCAGGGCGATGCTGGGATCGAGTTCCTGGCGGACTCGGCGGAGTGCTTCGAACACTGGCTCGAGCTTGGTGGAATCCCCGGTCGAGGAGAGTGTGCCAACCTTGTCCGGCGTGTCCAAGGGATCGAGCCGCGGTCCTTCGCCGACTTCGAACCGGACATCGCGGCCCAATGCATAGGGGATGACCAGAATATCCGAGAAGATGATTGCAGCATCGAAATTGAAACGGCGGATCGGCTGCAGCGTTACCTCGGCGGCGAGCCCGGGTGTGAAGCAGAGATCGAGAAAGCCCCCGGCCTTGGCGCGAACCTCGCGGTATTCGGGCAAGTATCGTCCCGCCTGGCGCATCATCCAGAGCGGCGGAACTGGTTGCCGTCGGCCGGAGAGCACTTCGAGGAACGGTTTGACGGGCGAGGCTTGTGTCAAGCGGCATTTCCGTTGCTGGTCGACAACTGTGATTGTCAGTCGTGATACACTGCTGTTACGGTCTTGGCCACGGCGAGATGCGATCGGGTTCGAAAAGGAGACCAACAATGAGCGCAGCCGCCCCGGCGATCCGTCCTGCCGCGTTGCGTGGCGCGGAGGAATTGCCCGCGCCCGTCTCGGGCCAGCGTCACGAGATCGCGAGCCCTGTCGGGAGGTTGACCTATTATTCGGCAGGCCCCGACGCTCCCGGCAAATTTCCGCCGCTGTTGCTAGTTCACAGCATTAATGCTGCTGCCTCGGCTTACGAGGTCAAGCCGCTCTACGAACACTACCGCGGAAGCCGGACGGTCTACGCGTTGGAGCTTCCGGGCTTTGGTCATTCCGAGCGCGAAAAGCGCGAATACTCCGTCCGCATGATGACTGACGCGATCCTGATCGCGATACGTGAAATCCAGAAAGATCACGGTCGCAGCCCGATCGATGCATTGGCGGTATCGCTGTCATCCGAATTCCTTGCTAGGGCCGTCTCGGAGTCGCCACTGGCATTCCGCTCCCTGGCGCTTGTCAGCCCGACCGGTTTCACCACCCTCGACAAAAGCACCACCTCGCGTACGGGAACCCGTGGCAAGCCGTGGCTGCACGGATTTTTCGAGTTTCCCTTGTGGAGCGAGGGTTTCTTCCGGCTGCTGACCAGCCGTCGCATCATCCGCTATTTCCTGAACAAGACCTGGGGCTCGACCAATATCGACGAGGGCTTGCTGGAATACGACTATCTTACAACGCACCAACCTGGAGCGCAGCACGCACCGTACTATTTCGTGTCTGGCTTCCTGTTCAGCAAGGACATCCCCAAGATCTACAGTTCGCTGACACTTCCGGTCTGGATGAGTCACGGGGTGCGCGGCGATTTCGTCGACTACACCAACAAGACGCAAGTCGAGGGCCGCGCCAACTGGACCATTCGCGTGTTCTCGACGGGTGCGATGCCGCATTTCGAAGCCGAGGCCGAATTCATTGCGGCTTACGACGCGTTCCTTGCCGGCGTCCCGTCGGCATCGCCCGCGTAAGACACTGCCGTGTCCGGTCTCGTCTGGAGCCGCGATGGTACGGACTGGCCCAATCGGAATGCCAGTGCGTTCGTTGAAGCGGCCGGCATCCGCTGGCATGTGCAGCGAATGGGCGAGGGGCCATCGCTGCTCTTGATACACGGCACCGGCGCCGCAACGCATTCCTGGCGCAAATTGTTGCCTTTGCTGGCCCAGCATTTCTCGGTGCTTGCGCCGGATTTGCCCGGACACGGATTTACCCAATCGCCACCGTCATATCGGTTGTCGCTGCCCGGCATGGCGGCGGACCTCGGTACGCTGCTGCGCAAACTGGAGGTCAAGCCGGAGATCACGGTCGGTCATTCCGCAGGGGCGGCGATCGCGGCGCGCATGTGTCTTGCCGGCCGCATGACGCCGCGCCTGCTGATCGCCTTGAATGGCGCCTTCATGCCGTTCGGCGGTATCGCCAACCATCTGTTCTCGCCCCTGGCGAATCTGCTGGTGATGAATCCGCTGGTGCCGCGCGTGTTCGCCTGGCAGGCCTCCCATGCCGGCGCGGTCGAGCGGTTGATTGCCAACACCGGTTCGACGATCGATCAGGATGGCATTGCGCTCTATCGCAAGCTGGTGCGGAATCCCGTGCATGTCGCGGCCGCACTACGGATGATGGCGAACTGGAAGCTCGAACCGCTGCTGCACGATCTGCCACGACTGAAGACGGCGCTGGTCCTGATGGCCGCCACCAATGATCGCTCGATATCGCCTGAGGTCGCGCGACAGGTTCGCGAGATTCTTCCGAGTGCCGTGATCGAGCGACTGCCGGGCCTTGGCCATCTCGCGCACGAAGAGCAGCCACACCTGATCGCGCAACTCATCATGGAACACGCCCACGCAAACGTGGCCGAAGAAACGGCGCAAGAAATGTAACAAGTAATGTACACTTTCAGACTAGGCAACTGTCAAGAAATAATTACAGTGGTCTTATGCTGGACTCGACCTCAGTCCGAACAACACCATCAGCACCACCGCATCGCCAGCCGCATGCGGTGGTGATCGGCAGCGGTTTTGGCGGATTGGCAGCCGCGATCCGGCTTGGCGCCAAGGGTTATCGTGTCACCGTCCTCGAGAAGCTCGATGCGCCCGGCGGCCGCGCCTACGTCTACCGGCAAGACGGCTTCACGTTCGATGCTGGACCAACCATCGTCACCGCGCCGTTTCTGTTCGAAGAATTGTGGAAGCTGTGCGGACGGAAGCTGTCCGACGACGTGACGCTGGTGCCGGTGTCGCCCTTCTACCGGATCCGGTTTCAGGACGGATCGCATTTCGACTATTCCGGCGATCCCGTCGCGATGCGCCGCGAGATCGCGCGATTTTCGCCTGATGATGTCGACGGCTACGACGCGTACATGAAGGCCAGCGAGGAGATATTCAAGGTCGGGTTCGAGAGGCTTGGCGACGTGCCATTCAGCAAATGGACGGACATGGCGAAGATCGCGCCTGAGATGCTGCGGTTGTCGAGCTATCGCAGCGTCTATTCGCTGGTTTCGAAGTTCTTCCGGGATACTCGCCTGCGTGTCGTCTTCAGTTTTCATCCGCTGTTGATTGGCGGAAATCCTCTCACTGCGAGTTCGATCTACTGCTTGATCGCATTTCTGGAGCGGCGCTGGGGCGTGCATTTCGCGCTTGGCGGCACCGGACGACTGGTCGATGGGCTGGTCAGGTTGATCGAGGGGCAGGGCGGCAGGCTCCGCTGCAACCATGAGGTCCGCGAGATCATCGTGAACGACGGCGTTGCGCGCGGCGTCAGGCTGGCTTCGGGCGAGACCATCGATGCCAATGTCGTTGTGTCCAACGCCGATTCGGCTTGGACCTACCGGTATCTCGTGCCCGCGTCGGCGCGGTCTCGCTGGACCGACAGGCGAATCGAGCGTGCGCGCTATTCGATGAGCCTGTTCGTTTGGTACTTCGGCACGCGTCGCCGATATGAAGGGGTGCCGCACCACACGATCCTGCTGGGGCCGCGCTACAAGCGTCTGCTGACCGACATTTTCGATCGCAAGGTTTTGGCCGACGATTTCAGCCTGTACCTGCATCGTCCGACTGCCACCGATACGTCGCTTGCACCGGATGGCTGCGATGCATTCTATGTGCTGTCGCCTGTCCCGCATCTCCAGAGCGGAACAGACTGGAGTGTGATGGCCGAAGATTATCGCCTGGCGATCGCCGGCGAACTCTCCAGGACCGTGCTGCCCGGCCTGGACAAGGAGATCATCAGTTCGCGAATGTTGACGCCGCAAGATTTTCAGGATCGCCTATGCTCATTCCGGGGCGCCGCCTTCGGGCTGGAGCCGATCCTCACCCAAAGCGCGTGGTTCCGCCCGCACAACAAGAGTGAAGACATCGAGAATCTGTATCTCGTCGGTGCCGGAACGCATCCCGGCGCGGGTCTTCCTGGCGTGCTGTCATCGGCGCGCGTCCTGGATTCCCTGGTACCCGATGCCTCACACCTTGCAAGCCTGGTGACCGCATGACGATACGGCTCGATCCCGTCGATATGTCCGCCTGTCGTGCGCTGCTCAAAGGCGGCTCGCGGACCTTCAATGCGGCGTCGAAGGTACTGCCGCGCAGCGTCGCGGATCCCGCCATCGCGCTCTACGCATTCTGTCGCCTGGCAGATGACGCCGTCGATCTCGGCAACGACCGCGCGGCGGCCGTGGCGCGCCTGCGGGATCGGCTCGATCGCGCCTATCGGCAGCAGCCGGCGGACCTCGCTGCGGATCGCCTGTTCGCCGATGTCGTCACGAAATTCTGCATTCCTCGCGAACTCCCTGAAGCCCTGCTCGAAGGGCTGGCTTGGGATGCGGAGGTCCGCCGCTATGAGACGTTGCAGGATCTCACTGCCTACGCCGCGCGGGTTGCGGGTGCGGTCGGCGCGATGATGACGCTGGTGATGGGGCAGCGCGCGCCCGAGATCGTTGCGCGTGCCTGCGATCTCGGCGTCGCGATGCAGTTTACCAACATTGCGCGTGATCTCGGCGAAGATGCCCGTGCCGGCCGGCTCTATCTACCGCAGTCGTGGCTTCGCGAGGGGGGAATCGATCCGGACGCGTGGCTGGCGAGCCCTTGCTTCACGCCTGAGGTCGCGGCCATCGTACAGCGGCTGCTCGATACGGCCGATACTTTCTATTCCCGCGCGACGCAGGGGATCGCCAATCTGCCGATCGGCTGCCGTCCCGGCATCTATGCGGCCCGCGCGCTTTATGCCGAGATCGGCCGCGAGCTGGAGCGGGGAGGGCTGGATTCGGTGTCGAGGCGCGCGGTCGTCTCGACCAAACGCAAGCTCGCGGTCCTGGCGCGAACGCTGCTGTTGCCGCAAACGGAATGGGCACCCGCGAGAGAGCTCGACGTCAAGACCGCCGATATTGAAGAGACCCGTTTCCTGGTCGAGGCCGTCGAGGCAATGCCGCTGCGCGAAAGCGCGCAGCTGCGGCGGCGGCCGATCGAGGACCGCGTGGTTTGGGTCATCGATCTGTTCGAGCGGCTGGAACGCCGCGATCAGCTGCAACGGACGGCCTCCTACCGGTAGAGCAGACGAGATGCACGGGACCGAGCCCATCCGGGAAGCCGAGAACAGTCTCGCCGAACGGCGGCGTGCAGAAGCGAAAGTCTGGTTCGAATCGCTGCGCGACAGGATCTGCGCCGAGGTCGAGGTGCTGGAGCGCGAGGCGCCAGCGGAGCTGTTTCCCGGGGAGCCCGCCACCTTCACTTACAAGCCGTGGCAGCGCGCGACCGGCAGCGGCGGCGGTATCGGTGGTTTCCTCAGCGGTGGCAGACTGTTCGAGAAGATCGGTATCCATACGTCATCGGCCAACGGCACGCTTACCCCAGAGATGGCCAAAGCGTTGCCGGGCGACGGCATTCAGCTCGACTACGTTTCCACTAGCATCAGCCTGATCATGCATCCGCGCAGCCCGCGGGTGCCGACGGTGCACATGAATACGCGGTTTCTGTCGACCGCGAAGGGGTGGTTCGGCGGCGGTGCGGATCTCACGCCGATGCTGCCGGAGCAGAGAAACCAGGATGCGCGTGACGCCGTGACGTTCCACGCGGCGATGAAGCAGGCCTGCGACGCTCATGATCCCGATTATTACGGCAAGTTCAAACCCTGGGCCGATACCTATTTCTTCCTGCCGCACCGCGGTCAGGCGCGCGGCGTCGGCGGCATCTTCTACGATCATCTCGACACTGGCGACTTCGAGAAGGATTTTGCATTCACGCGCGACGTCGGACTTGCTTTGTTGGAGGTCTATCCACGGATCGTGCGCCGGCGGATGATAGAACCGTGGACCGAAGCGGAGCGCGCGCAGCAGCTTGCCTGCCGGGGCCTCTATGTCGAGTTCAATCTGCTCTACGACCGCGGTACCATGTTCGGCCTTCAGACCGGAGGCAACATCGAGACTATCCTGAGTTCTATGCCGCCAATGGTGAGCTGGACGTAGCTTTCGGCTGAAATCAATTCTGCACTGAAGCGGTAGCTGCGGAGAGTTGCGCGGGGGGCGACATCATGGACAGCTATCTTGTTTCATCGAATTCTTCGTGGTGCTCATGTTCGCGGCGGCCTGGGGCATCCTCGAACTGGTTTGCCGGCGGCTCGACAGACAGAAGGCAGCAGAACGCGCAAAGCAGCGCAACGGGACGCAGTCGCCTTGACGCGATCCGCTGCTACCGCAATGCCCGAGGCATGCGGAATGGAAGCATGGCCTGCACGACCGGCATCTTGAAGCGATCGAGCGAGAGGCTTTCGTGCATCAAAGTCACGGGCTCGCCGAGCAGCTTCGCCGAGATTACCGAGCGGGCATAGAACGGAGCATCTTCCAGCGTTTTGACAATCTTGGCGGCGCTCTCGCTACGGACGCTGCGGGCGACGCGCCAGCCGGTTCGCCTCAGGTCCACCGTTGGCGGCGGATCGAAGGCTTGCATCCGTCCGCTCGGATCGAACGTCATCGCTAGGTCGACCTTGTTGCCGTCGCGGCGCTGGGCTTCGTAAAGGATCGCCGTGCCGTCCCGCATGGCGCCACGCGACCATTGCCAGTCGGCAAAGCCCTGCTCCAGCGGCGCGTCACCGTGATTCATGTCGAAATAGCCGTCACCCTGCCAGCTCAGGCGCGGATGATCGAGCCGCACCTGGACGCGCGCGCATGGCGCTATCGGCCACCACTGATGATTGCCGCTCCGATTGAGCGAGAAGGCCTGCTGCGTGATCGCAGTGGGTACCAGTCGGATGGTACCGCGCAGGCGTCCGGGAATCGGAACGGTAATTTCATCCACATCGATGGTTAGTGATCTGCCGTCCCAGGACAAATGGCTCGGACCTACCGTGAATGTGTCCGTCGTGCGGTTGACTGCGTCGCGTGATCGCTCCGTCATCGCCCAGCGATTGCCGCTGCTGCGATATACCGCGACATTGACGGCGCAATGATTGAGCGGATCGGCCGGTCCCTTGCGCCGCGCGAACGCGTAATAGGGTGAAAACACGCTGCCGATGAAAGCGATGATGGTGATGCCGTTCTGCCCGTCGTCGCTCAGCGCGTCGACGTACCACCACGCATAGCCGTTTGCCGGAACGACCCGCGAGAAGTCAGGTCCGCGAGCAGGCTGGCTGCTGCCGACCGGCCCGACAAGGCCGCCATGGGAACGCCCGGACCCGGATGCGTGCTGCCCCCCGCCAGGTATAGCCCCGGAATTTTGGTTCGTGCTCCCGGACGCTGGAACGAGGCCGTCCATCCGTGCGAACTGCGGCCGTACAACGCGCCGCCGGTGGCCGGAAACATCCGGTTGAAATCCTCTGGCGTCGTCACTTGCATCGCATCCGCTTGCGCCTGGAGTCGCAGGCCGCGTCGCTCCAGCATGCCGAATGTCCGCTGTGCGCATTGTGCCACCTCCATTGTATCGTAGACATGCCGGTCGCCATTTGCGGGCGCGTTGACCAGCACCAGAAATCGCTCGGGACCAGTCGCCGCGATGTCATGGCCGTTGCGATCCTGGGCGCAGATATAAACCGTCGGCTCGCGCGGCAGCCGGCCGTGCGCGAAAATGTCGTCGAACTCGGCCGCATAGTCGCCCGAAAAAAAGACGTTGTGCCGGTGGAGCGGGAAGCCATCAGGCTTCGCGACGACACTCCATGTCATGGCTGACAGCGAGCGTTCGCGGAGCGGGATCTCTGTTGCGGCGCGACGGGCGAGCGGGCCGAACATTCCGTCCGCGACGGCGCCAACATCCGCATTAACGATCACGGCGTCCGCCGCAATGCGCTCGCCGCTTGCGAGCCTGACGCCGCTGGCGCGGCCGCCCGAGACCAGAATTTCGCTGACGTCCTCACCGTAGCGGATCGTCGCGCCAAAGGACCTTGCGCAATCCGCCAGCGCTTTGGCGAGCGCATGCATGCCGCCATCGATGCTCCAGACGCCTTCGCGCTCGACATGCGCGACCAGCATCAGCGTCGCGGGCGCCAGATACGGCGACGATCCGCAATAGGTCGCGTAGCGTCCGAACAATTGCCGCAGCCTCGGATCGGCGAAGTATCGCCTCAGCGCCGACCACATCGACGAGAACGGCTTGATCTGCGGCAGTCGCATGAGCCCGCGAATGCCGTCGGCGCCGATCAGTCCGCCCATGCTCGGCTGTGCGGCACGCAGGAACGGCTTTTCGAGAATCTCGTAAATGCGCTTGGTGTCCCGGCAGAAGGCGCGATATCCGTCCGCTTCCTGTGCGCCCGCAAAGTCCCCGATTGCATCGACCGTGCGTTCCTGATCGGCAAACAGATCGAGCGGGCCATGTTCGTCCCAGGCGTGTCTTGCCAGAGTTTCCAGCGGGCGCAGGCAGACATGGTCCGCGAAATTCAGGCCGGCCGCTGCGAACAGTTCGTCGAACACCCAGCGCATCGTGAAGACGGTCGGACCGCTGTCGATCCGCGAGGTGCCGATCGCGATCTCGCGCATCTTGCCGCCCGGCGTGGCGGCGCGTTCGAGAACAGTGACGTCCAGTCCGCGTGCTGCGAGCGCGAAGGCGGAAACCAGCCCCGCGACGCCGCTGCCGACAACGACAACTCGATCTCTGGGCATAGGCGCGCCGGCTCCGGTTGTCGATTGACATGTGTCTATATTTATTTACACTCGTCGAGACAAGTCAACTTGACATTCCTTGTGTCAAACACGGGAGCCTGCCATGGACGTCACCAGCCGGATCGAACGGGCACTGAACGACGCGATTGACCGGGCCGAGCTTCCCGGTTGTCCGCCCCGGCTGGCGGCGGCCATGCGTTACGCGGTGTTTCCCCGCGGTGCGCGGGTGCGGCCGAGGCTCGTCCATAGCGTCGCAGCGGCTTGCGGTGAGGATCATCCCGCGGCCACTGACGCTGCCGGCGCGGCGCTCGAACTTCTGCATTGTGCCTCGCTGGTTCACGATGACCTACCGTGCTTCGACGCGGCGGAGACGCGGCGCGGCCGTCCATCGGTGCACAAGGCATTTGGCGAGCCGCTCGCGGTTCTCACTGGAGATGCGTTGATCGTGCTCGCATTCCAGACGCTGGCGCGTCTTCAATGCACGCCGGAGCGGCTGGCGACGCTCACCCTGACGGTGGCCCGATCCGTCGGCGTGCCTTCAGGGATCGTCGCGGGGCAAGCCTGGGAGTGCGAAGACAAGATCGATCTCGCACATTATCACCGCGCCAAGACCGGCGCGCTGTTCGCTGCGGCGACCGTTGCAGGCGCAGCGTCGGCTGGCGCCGATTGCGAATCGTGGCGGATGGTCGGGGAGAAGCTCGGCGAGGCCTATCAGGTCGCCGACGACATTCGTGACGCGGCCTCCGAGGAAGATGAGATCGGCAAGCCCGTCGGCCGCGACCTCGCGCTGGGGCGTCCGAGCGCGGTGATTGAGCTCGGCCTCGATGGCGCGCTGTACCGCTTGCACGACCTCGTGCGTGGCGCCATCGATGCGATCCCGCCATGCCCCAATGGCGCGGAGCTGCGGTCGCTGATGCTCTCGGAAGCCAAGCGCCTTGTGCCGGCCAAGCTTGCCCAGTTCGCCGCGTAGCCACGATGGCCGCGATCGCGCATCGTGACGGCCGAGGTGAGACATCCAAGGCGCCGTCCGGTGCGGGTGTCGTCCCTTCAGGACACGGCGTGCCCCGGCCGTCGTTGCATGATCGCATGCTCGGGTGGCGAGATTCGATCCTTTCAAACCAGTCTTTTCAGCGATTTGTCGGGAATTTCGCGCTGACGCGACCGATCGCGCGGCGTCGGGCAGGCGCGCTGTTCGATCTCTGTGCCGGTTTCGTCTATTCGCAGGTTCTGTTTTCTTGCGTCCGCCTGAAGCTGTTCGATCAAGTGGCAGATGGTCCTTTGAATTCGGCAGAGCTGGCATCGCGTCTGCCGCTGTCAGTCGACGCGACGTTGACGTTGCTCGATGCGGCGGTCTCGCTGCAATTGCTGCAGCGTCGCAGCGACGGCCGCTACGGTCTTGGTTCGCGCGGCGCGGCCCTCAGGGGCAATCCCGGCGTCGTCGCCATGATCGAGCATCATGCGATGTTGTACGACGACCTGAGGGATCCGATCGCGCTGCTGCGCGGTGACGTGGGCGCGGGGCAACTCGCCGCCTATTGGCCTTACGCGGCGAATCGCAAGTCTGCCAATCTGCCGCGTCAGGCGATAGCACCCTACACCGTGTTGATGGCTGCGTCGCAGCCGATGATCTCGCAGCAGGTACTGTCGGCTTATTCGTTTCGTCGACATCGCTGTCTGCTCGACGTCGGCGGCGGCGACGGATCCTTCATCGCCGCCGTCGCAGCCGAGACGCCCAAACTGCGCTGCGTTCTGTTCGATTTGCCCGCGGTGGCCGACCAGGCAAGCGAACGGTTTCGTGCCGAGGGATTGTCGTCGCGCGCGGTCGCGATCGGTGGGAGCTTTCTTGCTAACCGTCTTCCCGAGGGTGCCGATATCGTCTCGCTGGTGCGCGTGATCCACGATCACGACGACGCCGACGTCATGACGCTGCTTCGCGCGATTCACTTATCCCTGCCAATCGGCGGCACGCTGCTGATTGCCGAGCCCATCTCCGGCGTTCGCGGCGCCGAGCCGATCGGCGATGCGTATTTCGCCTTCTACCTCCTCGCGATGGGCAGCGGCCGGCCCAGGACCTTCGCGCGGCTGCGGGACATGCTCACCGAGGCCGGCTTTGGCGATATTGCGCTGCGGCCGGTGGCGATGCCCATGCTTGCCAGCGTGATAGCGGCGCGAAAAAGCGATATTGACGTTAATCAAACTTGACAGTCTAGAATGTAAGTCTAGCATGACACCTGCGGAGTATCCGCCGAAGATCGGAGTGAGCGATGGACACCATCGCGGTAGTTCTCAAGCAGCCGGAGCAGATCGAGCTCAGTCGGCTTGCTTTGACTCCTCCGACCGCCGACGACGTCGTCGTCGATGTCGACTGGAGTGGCGTCAGCACAGGCACGGAGCGGTTGCTCTGGTCGGGACGAATGCCCTCGTTCCCGGGCATGGGATATCCGCTGGTGCCAGGCTACGAGTCGGTCGGGCAGGTCGTCGAAGCGGGATCTGCCACTGATCTGCATCCTGGCCAGCGGGTCTTCGTTCCCGGCGCGAAGTGTTTCGGCGAGGTCCGCGGTCTGTTCGGCGCCTCCGCCTCGCGCCTGGTAGTGCCGGCGAAACGCGTGGTGCGGCTCGATCAAAACCTCGGCGAACGTGGAATTCTGCTGGCGCTGGCGGCGACGGCCTATCATGCCATCGCGGCGCCGGGTGCCTCGGCACCGGACTGCATCGTCGGTCACGGCGTGCTGGGGCGACTACTGGCGCGCATCTCTCTCGCGGTTCGCAACGAGCCGCCGATCGTATGGGAGAAGAATCCGGCGCGCGTCGGCGGTGCCGTCGACTACGGTGTGATCGATCCCGAGCATGATACGCGGCGCGACTACAAGAGCATCTATGACGTCAGCGGCGATGCCAGCCTGCTCGATTCCCTGATTGGCCGCATCGCGCCAGGCGGCGAGATCGTGCTGGCTGGATTCTACAGCGAGCGGCTGTCCTTTGCGTTTCCGCCCGCGTTCATGCGCGAGGCGCGACTTCGCGTTGCCGCGGAGTGGCAGCCCTCTGATCTTGTCGCAATCAAGGCCCTGATCGAATCCGGACGGCTCTCGCTCGATGGCCTGATCTCCCACCACCACGATGCCCGTGATGCTTCGAACGCCTATCGCGTCGCGTTCGAGGATTCGGCTTGCCTGAAAATGGTCCTGAACTGGAGTTCGCTGTCATGAATGTCGTGCCGACCATCAACATGAAGGACGCTCTGCGGGCAGAAGCGTCGATCGAGCCGGATGCACCGTTGACGACGCCGGCAACCAAGGAAACCCAGATCATCGCGATCTACGGCAAGGGCGGGATCGGGAAGAGTTTTACGCTCGCCAATCTGTCTTACATGATGGCCCAGCAGGGCAAGAAAGTGCTGCTGATCGGCTGCGACCCGAAGAGCGACACCACGTCGCTGCTGTTCGGCGGCCGTGCCTGTCCGACCATCATCGAGACCTCGTCGAAGAAGAAGCTCGCCGGTGAGGAGGTCAAGATCGGCGACGTCTGCTTCAAGCGCGACGGCGTGTTCGCGATGGAGCTCGGCGGCCCCGAGGTCGGCCGCGGCTGTGGTGGCCGGGGTATCATCCACGGCTTCGAGTTGCTGGAGAAGCTCGGCTTCCACGAGTGGGGGTTCGACTACGTGCTGCTCGACTTCCTCGGCGACGTGGTCTGCGGCGGCTTCGGCCTGCCGATCGCGCGCGACATGTGCCAGAAGGTCATCGTCGTCGGCTCGAACGATCTGCAATCGCTCTACGTCGCCAACAATGTCTGCTCGGCAGTCGAATATTTCCGCAAGCTCGGCGGCAATGTGGGCGTTGCCGGCATGGTCATCAACAAGGACGACGGCACCGGCGAGGCGGCGGCATTTGCCCAGACGGTCGGCATTCCTGTCCTTGCGGCAATCCCGGCCGACGACGACATCCGCAAGAAGAGCGCGAATTACGAGATCATCGGCCTGCCGGGCGGGCAGTGGAGTTCGCTGTTCGAGCAACTCGCCACCAATGTCGGCTTGGCGCCGCCGGTTCGTCCGACGCCGCTGACGCAGGACGGCTTGCTCGGCCTGTTCAAGGGCGAAGTGGTCGGTCGCGGCGTCGTGCTCGAGCCTGCGACGATGGAAGACATGTGCGGCAAATCGGTGGTCGACAAGCCGTCCCTCGAAGTCGTCTACGACGCGGCGTGAGCGGCAGCATGACGCGGAGCGCAACATGAACGTCATTCTGCCGCGATACGCCGGCGCGATAGCCGAGTCTGTCGTGAACGAGCCCGTCGAGGTCGAGGTGGCCGAGACGGACACTGT
Source organism: Bradyrhizobium sp. MOS003 (assembly GCF_003020125.1). Classification (GTDB taxonomy): domain Bacteria; phylum Pseudomonadota; class Alphaproteobacteria; order Rhizobiales; family Xanthobacteraceae; genus Bradyrhizobium. The sequence goes on from NZ_PYFW01000001.1 coordinate 1,657,596, forward strand.
CGTTGCACCGCCGACCATCAACGCCGCGGCGACGAAAACCGACGGCCTGGGCTGTCATGCCGGCGCTGCCGAACTCAAGGCTGCCGCCAGCGCCGCGGGAAAGAGCGATATCCTCGATCAGTATGCCGCCGATTATCCCAAAGGCCCGCATGACCAGCCGCAAAGCATGTGCCCGGCGTTCGGTTCGCTCCGGGTCGGCCTACGGATGCGGCGCACTGCGACAATCCTGTCGGGTTCGGCCTGTTGCGTCTACGGCCTGACCTTCACCTCGCACTTTTACGGTGCGCGGCGCACCGTCGGCTATGTGCCTTTCAACTCCGAGACGCTCGTCACCGGGAAACTGTTCGAGGACATTCGCGAAGCCGTCTTCAAGCTCGCTGACCCCGAGCTGTACGACACCATCATCATTACGAATCTCTGCGTGCCGACGGCGTCCGGCGTTCCGCTGGATCTGTTGCCGGATGAAATCAACGGCGTGCGCATCATCGGCATAGACGTACCAGGCTTCGGTGTGCCGACCCATGCCGAGGCGAAGGACGTGCTGGCGGCGGCAATGCTCGAATATGCCCGCAAGGAAGTGGAGCATGGGCCGGTGCAGGCGCCGCGGGGCGGCAAGAGTGAGCGGCCGACGGTCACGCTGGTCGGCGAAATGTTCCCCGCCGATCCGGTCGGCATCGGCATGATGCTGGAGCCGCTCGGGCTGGCGGCCGGTCCAGTGGTGCCGACGCGGGAGTGGCGTGAACTCTATGCCGCGCTCGATGGCTCCGTCATCGCAGCGATCCATCCGTTCTACACGGCGAGCTTCCGCCAATTCGATCTGGCCGGACGAAAGATCGTAGGTTCAGCACCGGTTGGACATGACGGCACGGAGGCCTGGCTCGAATCCATCGGCACGGCTTGCAACGTCGCACGTGAGAAGATCGACGGCGCCAAGAACCGCTTCCTGCCGATGATCAAAGCTGCACTCGCAACGAAGCCGATCGACGCGCGAATTACGGTTTCCGGCTACGAGGGATCGGAACTGCTGGTTGCGCGGCTCTTGGTCGAGAGCGGTGCACGCGTACCCTATGTCGGCACGGCGTGCCCGAGGACGCAATGGTCCGATGTCGACCGCGAATGGCTGGAAGCCAGGGGTACGCGGGTTCAGTATCGCGCATCGCTCGAAATGGATCTGGCCGCCGTCGGCGAGTTCAAGCCCGATTTGGCCATCGGCACCACGCCCATCGTGCAGAAGGCCAAACAGCTCGCGATCCCGGCGCTGTATTTCACCAATTTGATTTCGGCGCGGCCGTTGTTCGGCGTCGCCGGTGCCGGCTCTCTGGCGCAGGTCGTCAACGCCGCGCTCGCCAATCAAGGCCGCTTCGACGAAATGAAGGAATTCTTCGGCGATGTCGGCGAAGGCCACGCCGCCGGTATCTGGGAGAATACGCCGAACGAAAACGTGGCTTTCCGGGAGAAATACAAGAAGCAGATCGAAGCCCAGGCCAAGAAGCGCAAAGCCGAGGAGATGATCTGATGCTCGTCCTGGATCATGATCGCGCGGGTGGTTATTGGGGAGCTGTCTATGCCTTCACCGCGGTGAAGGGCATGCAAGTCATCATCGATGGACCGGTCGGTTGCGAAAATCTGCCGGTCACATCGGTGCTGCACTATACCGACGCTTTGCCGCCGCACGAGCTGCCCATTGTGGTGACGGGCCTCGGCGAAGAAGAGCTCGGACAGACCGGTACCGAAGGCGCGATGAAACGCGCTCACCGCGTGCTCGATCCCTATCTGCCGGCCGTCGTCGTCACCGGTTCAATCGCCGAAATGATCGGCGGCGGCGTGACGCCGGAGGGAACCAACATCAAGCGCTTCCTGCCGCGCACCATCGACGAGGACCAATGGCAGAGCGCTGACCGCGCCATCGTCTGGCTCTGGAAGGAATATGGGGTCAAGAAGATTCCCGAACGAAAGCCGCGCGCCGAGGGCGTCAAGCCGCGCGTGAATATCATCGGCCCGATCTACGGCACCTTCAATATGCCGTCCGACCTTGCCGAAATCCGCCGCCTGGTCGAAGGCATCGGTGCTGACGTCAACATGGTGTTCCCGCTCGGAAGCCACCTCGCCGACATTCCCAAGCTGGTGAACGCCGACGTCAACGTCTGCATGTACCGCGAGTTCGGCCGCATGCTGTGCGAGGCGCTGGAGCGTCCCTATCTGCAGGCGCCGATCGGGCTTCACTCCACCACTAGATTCCTGCGCAAGCTCGGCGAAATGCTGGGCCTCGATCCCGAGCCGTTCATCGCGCGCGAGAAGCACACCACCATCAAGCCGCTTTGGGATCTGTGGCGATCGGTGACCCAGGACTTTTTCGGCACGGCCAGCTTCGCCATCGTCGCCAACGAGACTTATGCGCGCGGCGTCAGAAACTTCCTGGAGAAGGAAATGGGCCTGCCGTGCACCTTTTCCTTCGCGCGCAAGGCCGGAGTTAAGCCGGACAACGATGCGGTGCGATCTGCGGTGCGCGAGAAGCCGCCACTGATCCTGTTCGGCAGCTACAACGAACGCATGTACCTGGCCGAGGCAGGTGGCCGGGCGATCTATGTGCCGGCGTCCTTCCCGGGCGCGGTGATCCGGCGTCACACCGGCACGCCGTTCATGGGCTATTCGGGCGCGACTTACCTCGTTCAGGAGGTCTGCAACGCGCTGTTCGACGCGTTGTTCAATATCCTGCCTCTGGCGGCCGATCTCGATCGCGTCGACCCGACGCCAGCCCGGCTGCACGAGGAAATTCTCTGGAGCGACGAAGCCAAGGCGCTGCTCGACGAGGTGCTGGAGGCCCATCCCGTACTGGTGCGCATCTCGGCGGCCAAGCGCCTGCGCGATGCCGCCGAGAGCGGTGCGCGCCAGGCCGGTGAAGCGCGCGTCACCACGGATTTCGTGAACAGGGCTCGCGCGGTGCTGATGAGTGGAGCGCAAGCATGAGAATTATCGAAGCCGGCTTGTTTCCGGTGATTCCGTATCTGCACCTGAAGGACGATATGCGGGAGGTGATGTCGATGTCCGATTATGCTTATGGCGATCGAGCGAAAGCGCACGGCGAGAACAAGACTATCGAATCCCAAGCGGTATTTGGCGCCTGCTACGTGGCCTTTCTGTTGCGGGCTGCGCTCTCGCGGCTGACACCCTGGCGCAAACGAGCGGTCTTCGACCATTCCAGGAATCGCGAGTCGATCTTCGCGGAGGCCCGCAGTGCTGCCGGCACGATCGTGACGTCATCGTTCATGGGACTGTAACCGGGATTCCGTCCGGCCGGTTGCCGGGCGGATAACTGCCGTATCGATGGATTCGGCAATCGCTGTCGCCCACGCTCGGGCGGCGAACGGCCGCAAGGCCATCACTAGGAGGATCCCAAATGAAGGACGGTTCCTTATCGGGGCTATCCGAAGCTGAAGCCAAGGAATTCCACTCGATATTCATGACGAGCTTCCTGCTCTTCACGGCTGTCGCAGTGGTTGCCCATATCCTCGCCTGGATGTGGCGTCCCTGGTTGCCCGGCCCGGGCGGCTACAAGACGACGGCGGTGGATAGCATCCAGCACGTCGCCAGCGTCGCCCTTTCGTACCTGACATAGAGGGAGGCAATCATGTGGCGAATTTGGCTTCTGTTCGATCCGCGCCGTGCCTTGGTCGCGCTCTTCACGTTCCTGTTCGGACTGGCGATCGTGATCCACTTCATCCTGCTCTCGACCGACCGGTTCAACTGGCTGGACGGGCCTCGCAAGGCGAAGACGTCAGAGATCACTCTGCCGTACACACCACCAAGCATGCCGTCCTGATGGCATGACGAAATGCGTACCGGAACGGACGAGGCAGGATCGAGCGGCCCGCCTCGTCCGCTTCCGGTAGCGACCCGGAGATGATGGTCACGCTGGCTTTCGCAGGCGGAGGAACGAACGATGGCAATGCTCAGCTTTGAAAGAAAATATCGCGTTCGCGGCGGAACGCTCATCGGTGGCGACCTGTTCGACTTCTGGGTCGGCCCGTTCTACGTCGGGTTCTTCGGGGTGACGACGGTGTTCTTCTCGTTCGTCGGCATCGCGATGATCCTCTGGAACACTGCGCTCGGACCCACCTGGAATCTCTGGCAAATCAGCGTCAATCCGCCGGATGTCAAATACGGCTTGTCCTTCGCGCCGCTACAGGAAGGAGGGATCTGGCAAATCGTCACGATCTGCGCGCTCGGCGCTTTCGTGTCATGGGCGCTTCGGGAGGTCGAGATCTGCCGGAAGCTCGGGATCGGCTATCACGTGCCGTTCGCCTTCGGCTTTGCCATCTTCGCCTATTTCACCCTGGTGGTGATCCGACCGGTTCTGATGGGCTCGTGGAGCTACGGCTTCCCCTACGGCATCATCACCCATCTCGATTGGGTGTCGAACACCGGCTACCAATACGGCAACTTCCACTACAACCCCGCGCACATGATCGCCATCACGTTCTTCTTCACGACGTGCCTGGCGCTGGCCCTGCACGGCGGTCTGATCCTGTCGTCAACCAATCCCGACAAAGGGGAGGCTGTAAAAACGCCCGAGCACGAGAACACGATGTTCCGGGACCTGATCGGCTATTCGGTCGGAACCATCGGCATCCATCGCGTCGGACTGTTCATCGCGCTGTCCGCGGTGTTCTTCAGCGCGGTCTGCATCGTGATCAGCGGGCCGTTATGGTCGGAAGGCAATGCCTGGTCGGAGTGGTGGAACTGGTGGCGCAATCTTCCGATCTGGTCCTCCAACTAATTCCGGTCATCAGAGAGAGTCCTGAGCCATGGCCCAATATCAAAATTTCTTCACGCAGGTGCAGGTGCGCAGCACCATCTACCCCGGCATTCCGATCCAGCCTGGAATATGGGTTCGTACCAGTGAGGGCCGGTTCAACTACTGGCTCGGAAAGATCGGCGACGCCCAGGTTGGCCCGGTCTATCTCGGATTTCTCGGATTGGCCTCCATCGCCTGCGGAATCGTCGCGATCGAGATCATCGGCCTCAACATGATGGCCTCGGTGAACTGGAGCCCGATCGAATTCGTCAGGCAGCTGCCCTGGCTTTCGCTGGAGCCGCCAAAGCCCGAATACGGCATCAGCTTTCCGCCCTTGCAGGAAGGTGGCTGGTGGTTGATGGCCGGCTTCTTCCTCACCACCTCGATCCTGTTGTGGTGGGGACGCACGTATCGGCGGGCGCGGGCGCTCGGCATGGGCACGCACGTGTCGTGGGCCTTTGCATCCGCGATCTGGCTCTATCTGGTGCTTGGCTTCATCCGGCCCCTGCTGATGGGACACTTCAGCGAAGCCGTTCCGTTCGGGATATTCCCGCATCTCGACTGGACCAACAATTTCTCGATCACCCACGGAAATCTCTTCTACAATCCATTCCACATGCTCTCGATCGCGTTCCTGTATGGCTCGGTACTGCTGTTCGCCATGCACGGTGCGACGATCCTGGCGGTCAGCCGCTATGGCGGCGAGCGCGAGATCGAGCAGATCGTCGACCGAGGCACGGCGCTCGAGCGGGCGGCCTTGTTCTGGCGCTGGACCATGGGCTTCAACGCGACGGCGGAATCGATCCACCGCTGGGCTTGGTGGTTTGCGGTTCTCTGCCCGCTCACGGGCGGCATCGGGATCCTGCTTTCCGGTACCGTCGTCGACAACTGGTTCGACTGGGGCGTCAAGCACGGCCTGGCACTGCCGCGATAATTCATTTGGAGATCTGGCGCGCGCCGGATTGCAACATGCCGCTGCGGCGCGCGCACGCTTTCATCGTCTTCCCGGCTCGGCTGTCCGAGACGACGCGGCGGCGTACGGCCTGATCCGGGCTCCGTGCGTTGGTCGTCCGCCAACAAAAAACGGGTTCGAGGAACGCTAGGTGAGATATCACGGGTTGTTGGAGGATATTTGCCCTGGTTCAGGTGTTCAAATCTCCGAAGGAGTCGCTGGGGAATCTCGGCGCATTGCCAGCCGCGAACCTGATCGCGGCAGCCAGCGACGTCGCTGTGATCATCGACGGCGAGGGGATCATTCGCGATGTCGCCTTCAACAAGGAAGACCTGTCGCTCGAGCTCGATGCCCACGGCCGCTGGCTGGGTTCGAAGCTCGCCGACATCGTGACCTCCGAAACCAGTCCCAAAGCCAGAGAATTGCTCCAGGACGCGGTGAACCGAAAGTCCTCGATCTGGCGTCAGGTGAACCATCCGTCGCCCGGAGGCGCGGATATTCCGGTGCTGTATTCGGCTGTCAACATCGGACGCAACGATCGATTTGTCGTGGTCGGTCGCGATCTGCGTCCGCTGGCAGCGATGCAGCAGCGGCTCGTCAACGCCCAGCAATCGATGGAGCGCGACTATGTCCGGCTGCGCCAAGCCGAAACGCGCTATCGGCTGCTATTCCAGGTCTCGTCGGAGGCGGTCATGATCGTTGATGCCGCCAACAATGCCATTCTTGAGATCAATCCTGCCGCGCTGGCGCTATTCGACGAGAGCGCACCGCAGGTTCTGAAATCGAATCTCGCCTCACATTTCGTTTCGGCGGATGCCGAAACGGTTCAAACCCTGCTGTCCAATGTTCGCGCCACCGGTCGTGACGGCAACGTCCGTGCCCGGCTTGCGAAGGGAGACCGGGAGTGCTTTGTCGCCGTGTCCCAGTTCCGGCAGGAGAACGCGACCTTGTTTCTGGTCCGCCTGTCGTCGCAGCAGACGCCGGCGCAAGCCGGCGCGCTGAAGGCGACATCGAGCTTGCTGGAGTATTTCGACGCCGCGCCCGACGCGTTGGTCATCACTGGGCATGACGGCCGCATCGTCAAGGCTAACCCGGCCTTCACAGAGATGGCGCAGCTCGGTAGTGCGGAGCAGGCTCGCGGCGAATTGCTGGACCGCTGGCTCGGTCGTGCAGGTGTCGACTTTGGAGTGGCATTCGCCAATCTTCGCCAGACCGGCTCTATCAAATTGTTCTCGACTTCGCTGCGCGGCGAACATGGCGCGACGACGGATGTCGAGGTCTCAGCGGCATCTCTGACCCACGACGACCGCAAGCAGGGTTTCGGCTTCGCAATCCGCAATGTCGAGAAGCGTCTTTCGGCATCGCCGTCCTCGGCCCGCGAGCTACCGCGCTCTGTGGCTCAACTGACCGAGCGGATCGGCCGTGTTCCGCTGCGCGATCTCGTGCGCGAGGCGACCGACGTCATTGAAAAGCTCTCGATCGAGGCTGCTCTCGAATTGACCGGCGACAATCGCGCGTCGGCTGCGGAAATGCTCGGCCTCAGCCGTCAGAGCCTCTACGTCAAGCTCCGGCGCTTTGGGCTTGCCGAGCACACGGGCGAAGGGGAAACCGAAGATGACTAGTGCCGTTGTCAGTCATCCCGCGCCCTCGGTCGTTCTCGAACTGCTGAAGCCAATCACCTGGTTTCCGCCGATGTGGGCCCTGGGATGCGGGATCGTGTCGTCCGGCGTTTCGCCCGGCCAGCGTTGGCCGATGATCGTCGCGGGAGTGCTGTTGGCCGGACCGATGGTTTGCGGCACCAGCCAGGCCGTGAACGACTGGTACGACAGGCATGTCGATGCCATCAACGAGCCGGACCGGCCGATTCCGTCGGGACGAATTCCCGGCCGCTGGGGTCTTTACATCGCAATCCTTTGGACGGCGCTGTCACTGTTGCTTGCGACCGTGCTCGGCACTTGGGGCTTTGTTGCCGCCATCGTCGGCCTCGTGCTGGCCTGGGCCTATAGCGCGCCGCCCATCCGCCTCAAGCAGAACGGCTGGTGGGGCAATGCGGCATGTGGGATCTGTTATGAAGGCCTGCCCTGGTTCACGGGTGCCGCGGTGATGAGCGCATCCGCGCCCGACTGGCACATCGTCTTGATCGCGCTGCTCTACAGTATCGGTGCCCACGGCATCATGACGCTCAACGACTTCAAGTCGGTCGAAGGCGACAAGCGGATGGGTATCGATTCGCTGCCGGTGCTGCTCGGCGTCGACAATGCCGCGCGGTTTGCCTGCGTGGTGATGGCAGCGCCCCAGGTGGCGGTCGTGGCACTTCTACTGGTATGGCAGCGTCCGTTTTATGCGGCGGCGGTCGCAGTCCTGCTGCTCTCGCAATTGCTTCTGATGTCGCATTTTCTGAAGAGCCCGCGCCAGCGCGCCCCCTGGTACAACGGAACCGGGATCAGCTGCTATGTCGTCGGCATGCTCGTCAGCGCCTTCGCGCTGGCGGCACTGAAAGCGAGCTGAGCATGAACAGTCCGGCTCTTTCATGGTTGGGCATTATCAGGCTCGGTCTGGTTCAGACCGGTCTCGGTGCGATCGTGGTCTTGACGACGTCGACGCTCAACAGGGTCATGGTGGTCGAACTGGCGATGCCGGCGATCCTGCCGGGCGCTCTCGTCGCCGTTCACTATGCCCTTCAGGTTTTCCGGCCGGCCTGGGGCCATGGCTCGGATCTCGGGGCCCGCCGAACGCCTTGGATCGTCGGTGGCATGGCGGTGCTCGCAACCGGCGGATTGATGGCGGCGGTGGCGACGGCCTGGATGACGATGCATCCGCTGTTCGGCATTGCGCTTGCGGTGGCCGCCTTCTGCCTGATCGGCGTCGGGGTCGGCGCCGCCGGTACGTCGCTGCTGGTCCTGCTTGCGAAGCGCACCGACGACAATCGCCGCGCGGCCGCGGCGACCATCGTCTGGGTGATGATGATCGCGGGCTTTATCGTGACCACGGGTTTGGCGGGCCATTTGCTCGATCCTTTTTCCCCGATGAGACTGATCGTGGTATCGGGATCGGCATCCGTTGCGGCGATGGTTCTCACGGTCATCGGCGTATGGGGCGTCGAACGAGAGCAGGTTACCAGCGCCCAACTCGTCTCGAAGCGGACGCCGCGCCAAGCGTCGTTCCGCGAAGCCTTCCTGGAAGTCTGGACGGAGCCAAGATCGCGGCGGTTCGCGATCTTCGTCTTCGTCTCGATGCTTGCCTATAGCGCGCAGGATCTGATCCTCGAACCGTTCGCTGGCGCGGTGTTCGGCTTCACGCCCGGCGAGACGACGAAGCTTTCGGGTGTCCAGCATGCGGGAACGCTGATCGGCATGGCATTGGTGCCGTTGATCGGCGCCATCTCTCCGAGTTCTCGCGGCAACCTGCAGAGTTGGACCATCGGGGGATGCCTCGCTTCGGCGATCGCGCTGTTGTGTTTGGCGGCAGCGGCCGTCGTCGGGCCGTCCTGGCCGTTGCGCGAGACCGTGTTCATGCTCGGTGTCACCAATGGGGCCTATGCCGTGGCGGCGATCGGCTCGATGATGGCGCTGGTCGGCGCGGGCGGCGAGAAGCGTGAAGGCGTGCGCATGGGTCTGTGGGGCGCGGCGCAGGCATTCGCGTTCGGAATCGGTGGATTCCTGGGAACGCTGGCCAGCGACATCGCGCGCTACGTCCTGACGTCGGTGGCGTTGTCCTATTCTGCGGTGTTCGCATCAGAAGCAGGATTGTTCGTCGTTGCCGCCGTGATGGCCGTTTGGGTTCATCGTGCTCCGGCAAAGGACGCGATGCAGCAGCGCCTTTTGGATTCGCCGGTAGCCGCTATCGCAGAAGGAGCGCGGTCATGACCAGTTCGGAGATTTTCGATGTCGTGGTGATCGGCGGCGGGCCGTCCGGCGCGACGGCCGCGCACGATCTTGCAAAGCTCGGGCGGAGCGTGTTGTTGCTCGACCGTGCCGGGCGCATCAAGCCTTGCGGTGGCGCGATCCCGCCGCGGCTGATCCGCGACTTCGACGTCCCCGATCACCTGTTGGTCGCGCACGTCAACTCCGCCCGAATGGTGTCGCCATCGGACAAGCAGGTTGACATGCCCATCGACGGCGGCTTTGTCGGCATGGTCGACCGCGATGTGTTCGACGAATGGCTGCGGACCCGCGCCGCCGAGGCCGGTGCGCGGCGGCGGACCGGCCTGTTCAAGCGCTTCGAACGCGACGAAACAGGCCTCACCGTCGTCCATTATGAAGAACGCTCTGCCGATGGGACTTCGATGGAAAGCACGGTTCGAGCCCGTGCGCTGATCGGCGCCGATGGCGCCTTGTCGGCGGTGGCACGGCAGTGCCTGCCCGGTGCTGATCGGTTGCCTTATGTGTTTGCCTATCATGAGATCGTTCGCGCGCCGCCGGCGGCGTCCAGCTTCGACGGTACGCGTTGCGACGTCTACTATCGCGGTAGCGTGTCTCCCGACTTTTACGGTTGGGTCTTCCCGCATGGCGACACCGTCAGCGTCGGAACGGGATCGGCTCGCAAGGGATTTTCATTACGGGATTCGGTAGGAGGTCTGCGCGAGGCCGCGGGACTTGGTGCGTCCGAGACCATTCGCCGCGAAGGCGCCCCGATCCCGCTGCACCCGCTGCCGCGGTGGGACGATGGGCACAGCGTCCTGCTCGCCGGCGATGCGGCGGGTGTCGTTGCTCCCGCGTCGGGCGAGGGCATCTACTACGCGATGATCGGTGGACGGTTGTCGGCGGAGGCGGTCGACGAGTTTCTGGAGACCGGCAACGTCAAGGCCCTGCGCAATGCGCGAAAGCGCTTCATGCGGTTGCACGGCGTCGTGTTCTGGATTCTCGGCGTGATGCAGTGGTACTGGTATTCCAACGATCGCCGTCGCGAACGCTTCGTCAGTATCTGCCGCGACCGCGACGTCCAGAAGCTGACGTGGGATGCGTACATGAACAAGGAACTGGTTCGCGCCAAGCCGGTCGCCCATGTGCGCATTTTCTTCAAGAACCTTGCCCACATGGCAGGGCTGGCATCGGCGTAATGGCCACGCGCGGCAGTTTCTGGAAGCCCGTGCTGATCGCGGCTTCTGTGGCGATCTTCATTGCGGCGCTCGGCGGCTCGTTGACCGATACCGGGGTCTGGTATCAAGGCCTGCTGAAGCCGTCATGGCAGCCGCCGGACTGGCTGTTCGGCCCCGCCTGGACCGTGATCTTCGCGCTGGCGACGGCCTCGGCGGTTGACGCCTGGCGCAACGCCGACAGCCGCGCGCAGCGGGAGTGGGTGATCGCGCTGTTTGCCCTGAACGGATTTCTCAATGTGTTGTGGAGCACGCTGTTCTTCGCGCTGAAGCGTCCGGATTGGGCACTGATCGAGGTGGTGTTCCTGTGGCTCTCGATCCTGTTGCCGATTATCGCGTTCTGGCGCTTCGCCAGGCCTGCGAGCCTTTATCTGGTCCCTTACCTGTTGTGGGTGTCGTTCGCCGCATTTCTCAATCTCACGGTCGTCCGTCTCAATGCACCGTTCTCGTGACGGACGGTTGCCTGGACCGGCCGTTCATGTGATCCTTGGAAATGGCTGACCTGTTTGCGAGCGGACGGCTCGTCGATCTCATTCTCGTCGTGGTCGTTTTCGAGGCTGCTGCCTTGCTTATATATTGGTCGCGCGCCCGGCGAGGCGTCGCGCCACTCGATCTGTTACCTAATCTATGCGCCGGCGCATTTCTTCTGCTTGCGCTACGCGCGACCTTGGCCGGCAGCGGCTGGATGTTGGCAAGTCTCTTTCTCGCGGCCGCCGGTCTCGCGCATCTGACAGACGTCACCCGGCGTTGGCGCAACTAGCCGCCGCGCCGGTCCTATCGCAGCCGACTATTTCTTTTCCGAGAATTTGTTGATGTAGGCGATGACGTCCTTGCGCTGCTGCTCGTCGGTGAGCTTGAACGCCATCTTGGTCGAGCCGGTTGCCAGATCCGCCTTGCCCTTGTCGGTCAGGAATTTCTTCAGGAACGCGTTCGGATCGGGCAGATATTGCATGATCAGCTCATCGGACCAGACCAGTCCGTTCTCGCCGGCGGCCTTGTTCAACGCCGAATAGGCGAAGCCTGGCGCGGTTCCTGATTGCCGGCCGATGACGCCGGTCAGGACCGGTCCGACCAGGTTCTTGGCGTCCGGTCCAATGCGGTGGCAGGTCATGCACTGTTTGAAAATCTGCTCACCCTTGGCGGCGTCCTGTGCGAAGGTCGCGCTGCTCGAAAAGACGATGGCTGCTGCGACACAGCCAAAAATTGCAGATTTCACCGGCACGTTGCTCTCCCTGACGTCTAGTTGGCTCCGATTTGAGTGTTAGGATATATTGACAGTTATAAATATCAATCGAAGTTGTCGGTTCCTGACGTTCTTTGAGCGGCGTCAAACCAGTTCCCCGTGGATTATGCTAGCGGAGTCTAAGTCAGCACAAATCCGGGTCGCGACGGGCGCAGCCGGTGTCAGGCAAATAAGACAACTAAAACCTTCAAAACAAAGGTGTTTCTTGACTTCGCGCTGGATTCTGCGCATTCCTACCAGATAGGGCTTCAGTTTCGGTTGCCGAGTGTCAGGAAACGTTGGCACGCCGGGTGCATCGGCCCGACTGCCGTTGTTTCGACAGCTTCACGCTTCCGCACAGAATGATCGGCAGATAACAGAATGGCCGCATTACCGACCGTACAGCCCGACATCACCCTCCTGCTGGACATGGAGGGGGTGATCCGCGAGGCGACGCTGTCTCCGTCCATGAGCGGTGAGAGCGTCGACGGATGGCTCGGCCGCCCGTGGGTCGAAGTTGCCGGTGAGATGGGCGGAGAGAAGGTCAAGCGCATGGTCGATGACGCGCGCGTCACCGGCATTTCGGCGTTCCGCCAGATCAATCAGCGCTTTCCGAGCGGTCTCGAAATTCCGATGGAATACACCACGGTGCTGCTGGGCGGCCGTGCCGGGATGCTGGCGATCGGCAAGAACCTGCAGGCGGTTGCCGAGTTGCAGTCGCGCCTGATCGCGGCCCAGCAGACGATGGAGCGCGACTATTGGAAGCTGCGCGAAATCGAGACCCGCTACCGTCTGGTCTTCGACGCATCCAACGAAGCCGTCCTGATCGTATCGGCCGCCAATCTGCGCATCCTGGAAGCCAACCGTACTGCGATTGAAGCGCTGAATTCGCCGCGTCGCCGCAACGAGGACATCGCGGGACGCGAACTGCTGCATGACATCGCCGCTGAAGACCGCGATGCGGTTCGCGAAGTGCTGGCGCGCATCCGCGAGCGCGGCAAGGCGCTGAGCATCCTTGTGCATCTTGGCCCTGAAGCGAAGCCCTGGATGCTGCGGGGGTCGCTGATGACGGCGGAGCCCGGCCATGTGTTTCTGCTGCAATTCACCGCAGCGACCGACCTGTCGGCTTCGAAGGAGAAGAGCGAGCCTTCGACCATCGAAGAGTTGGTCGAGCATTTGCCGGACGGGTTCGTGGCGCTCGATGAAGCCGGCATCATTCGCCATGCCAATCAGGCCTTCCTCGATCTGGTGCAACTGGGCTCGAAGGCGTCCGCAATCGGGGAATCGCTCGGCCGGTGGCTGTGGCAGCCCGGTGCCGATCTGAATGCGCTTCTTTCGAACATCCAGCGGCACAAGACCGTGAGGCTGTTCACGACGTCGGTTCGCGGTGAACTCGGGACCGAGACCGAGGTCGAGATATCGGCCGGAACCGGGGAGGGCGAGCCGGGGCAGATCGGCGTGCTGCTTCGTAATGTGGCCCGTCGGCTGCCGTCGGGCAGCGAGAGTGATTTTCTGCGCACTGCGCTGGGCTCGATGAGCGAGCAGATCGGCAAATCGTCGCTGCGCCAGCTCGTCAAGAATACGGTCGGCGTCGTCGAACAGCACTACGTGAAGCAGGCGCTCGAGCTTTCGGGTGGCAACCGTACGGCGACGGCTGAACTTCTGGGATTGAGCCGACAGAGCCTTTATGCAAAGCTGAATCGTTACGGCTTGGACGACAAGGAGCCGGACGTCGAGGAAACCCCAGAGGACTGAGTTGGCGCTGCATTCGCTCGCTACACCAGCATTCGGAAAAGCCGACCTTTCGAACTGCGAACGGGAAGAGATCCATCTCGCGGGCTCGATACAGCCCCACGGCGCCCTGTTGGTCGTCAGCGAGCCTGATCACCGCGTCGTTCAGGCCAGCGCCAATGCTGCGGCCTTTCTCAATCTGAAGCAAGTCGACGGCATGGCGCTCGCCGATCTCGATGGCGACCTGCTGGTTCGAATTCTTCCTCATCTCGACCCGACCGCCCAGGGAATGCCGATCGCGGTTCGCTGCAGGATCGGAAGCCCCGGTGCCGACTATGACGGGCTTTTGCATCGTCCGCCCGAAGGAGGTTTGGTCATCGAGCTGGAGCGGGCCGGACCGTCGGACGATTTGACCAGATACATCGCCAAGGCGCTCGAGAAGATCCGCACCGCTTCCTCGATCCGCGCGCTTTGCGAAGAGGCTGCGACCTTGTTTCAGGATCGTACCGGCTACGACCGGGTGATGGTCTACCGTTTCGATGACGAGGGCCACGGCGAAGTGTTTTCGGAGCGCCGCAAGCCGGAGCTCGAGGCGTATCTGGGCAATCGCTACCCTGCGACCGATATTCCGCAGATGGCGCGGCGGCTCTATGAGCGCACACGAGTTCGCGTGCTTGTGGATGTGAACTATGAGCCCGTCCCGTTGCAGCCCCGGCTTTCGCCGATTACCGGACGCGATCTGGACATGTCGCTCTGCTTCCTGCGCAGCATGTCGCCGATCCACCTTCAGTACCTGAAGAACATGGGGGTGGGCGCGACCTTGGTGATCTCGCTGGTGGTTGGCGGAAAGCTGTGGGGCCTCGTCGCCTGTCACCATTACGAGCCGCGCTTCATCCATTTCGAATTGCGGGCGGTTTGCGAACTGCTTGCCGAGGCGATCGCGACACGCATCGCGGCGCTCGAAAGCTTTGCGCAAAGCCAATCCGAGATTTTCGTGCAACGGCTCGAGCAGCGGATGATCGAGGCGATGTCGCGCGAAGGTGACTGGCGAGGCGCGATCTTCGACAGCTCGCAATCGATCCTGCAGCCGCTCGGGGCAAGCGGAAGCGCTCTGATCTATGAGGGCCAGATCATTTCGACTGGTGAAGTCCCCGGAACACAGGAAATCAGGGAGATCGGCGCGTGGCTGGACTCGCATCGCGATCGCTCGGTGATGGCGACGGCGTCGCTCGGGCTCGATCTGCCCCAGTTCGCGGGGACTACGAAGGTCGCAAGCGGCATCGCAGTGACGCCGATTTCCAGCAATCCCGGCGAATACCTGATCTGGTTCCGCCCAGAGCGCATTCGCACGGTGACCTGGGGCGGCGATCCGTTGAAACCTTTCGTGATCGGCAACAGCCCTACGGATTTGTCACCGCGCCGGTCTTTCGCGCAGTGGCACCAGCAGGTTGAAGGAACGTCCGACCCCTGGACGCCGGCCGATCTCGCCGCTGCGCGCCTGATCGGTCAGTCGGTTGGCGACATTGTTCTACAATTCCGCGCGGTGCGTACGCTGATCGCCCAGGACCAGCTCGAGCAGTTCAGTCGCCAGGTGCGCGTGTCCGATCAGCCGGTGATTATCGCCGATATCGACGGCAAGGTCCTGCTGATGAACCAGGCCTTCAAGACGTTGTTGCCGAAGGATCATGCCGCGTTCGACCATCTGGACGAACTGGCGGGAGCATTTCAGCAATCGGACCGTTTCCTTCGCGATGTTGCCGACCTCATTCGTCACCATCGCCCGTGGCGAGGTGAGTTGCTGTTGCGCAGCGAAGGCAACCGGGAAAAGCCATTGATGATCAGGGCCGATCCCGTGCATCCGTCGCGGGACCGGGTGCTCGGCTTCGTGCTGATCTTCTCCGATATCACCGATCGAAAGGCCGCCGAGATTGCGCGTAGCCGTTTCCAGGAAGGGATCGTTCAGAGCAATCGAATCAGCAGCGTCCGGCTCGATTCCAAGACCGACCTCGTCTACCAGAACCTGCTGTCGTCGGTGATCGAGAACGCCCAACTCGCTGCGCTCGAAATTACCTATGGTGTGGAAACCGGCCGAATCGCCGAGATGCTCGAGAGCGTCCGCAATTCTACTCTTCGCACGGCCGAAGTGCTTGAGCATCTCATCTGGCATGCGTCGCGGACGTCGGGCGGCGGTAAACCGAACACCTGAAACGCGACGTGCGGTCGGCCTATTCCGCGGCCGCGACCAAGGCCGATCCCCGCGGCAACGTAGCCTCGACGGCACAGGAGAGGTCGATATTCATGGAAAAAGCGATCGCGCCTTCCTCCACCACGGCCTGCTGGTCGGGCGCAAACGCACCGGCCTGGTCGAGTGCCCTACGGTAGTCGGCCTTCAGCAGATCCAAATCTGGGACGTGCGAAAATTCGTAGAATGCCAGTTCGGAAGGGCAAAGCTCCAGCGTGCGCGCCAGCAATCGCTGGAGGATCTGCCCTCCGCTGAGGTCTCCGAGATAGCGGGTGTAGGCATGGGCGATCAATCGCATGCCGTTACCTTCCGCGGCATGCGCAATCCTTTCGGCATAGATCTCTCCGGCCGCAAGCAGCGGAACGTCTTCCATCCATCGCTCGCCGCACAGGGCGACGAGGTCGGATTCGATCGCGCGTGCACGCCCAAGCCGGTATCGCGAGAGCGATTCGAGGCCGGGTGAACCGCCATGACGTTCGAGGCCATGCTCCATCGCCCGATAGGCGGGAAGCAGATTGCGCAACAACAGGACATAGCCTGCGCGGCTGGCTTCACCCCGCAGCAGGCTGCGAATGATGCCAGTCCGTTCGGCTTCGGCATGCAGCGCCTTGGTGCGGAGATAAAGCGCGGTCACTACGCCGGGCAGGGAGAGATCATCCGCCGGTGTCTCCTTCGGCTCAGCAAAGCCGTTGGCAGGTAAACTTCGTCGGGTCAATCTGCGTCGCCCCTGTGAACCGAGGCCGGTCACGTCCGCCCCTTCATCTGTTCGATCAGGTCATGTGCCTGTTGCGGCGCGGTGATCCCATCGGCCGACATCATATCGGCTCCCATCGACGCCACAAGGCCGGGCTGGGCGGTTATCATCGGGCCGCCCAGAATGATGCCGACCTGCCGGTTGCGCGAATCGCGCCTGATGTCGTGGATGTCTTTCTTCAGCTCGTCCAGTCGCCGGTCGCTGCTCACGGAGAAGCCGACAATGTCGAACCAGTGATTATGCACCAAGGATGTCAGCTCTTGGTGCGACGAAAACGGCCCGGTGCATAGATTCCAGCCGGCGCGACGGAAGAATTCGGCCACCATGGATAGTCCGAAGCTGTGCTGGTCACCGGGAATGATCGTCAGCAGGGCAGATTCCCCGCCGTGGTTGTCACTGGCTTCCTGCACGAAGCTGTCGCCGAGGCGGTGCATGATGAGCTGCAGTCGACCGACACCGAGTGTCACGCTGGCAAAATCCGTCGTGTCCGATTCCCACTGCGCGCCGAGCTGTCGCGCTGCGGGCGCCAGCAGCTCGAGAAAGATCGATTCGACCGAGGCGCCTTTCGCCTGGAGCTCCACGACATAGGCGAACGCCGCACCGTCATCGGCGCCAAGCGCCAGGGCGGCGAACATTTCCACTTCGGTCGGCGTGGTCGATTCGGTGTTTGCCGCAGGCTTTGCAATGGGCGTGCTGCGTAACGCCAGCACGATCTTGGGAATGATCTGGGTCTTGATGGTTCTGACCACGGCGACGGGCTGCAACGACGGCCGAAAGCGCCAGATCGGCGTCGGGAGCCGCTGTCGAAGCGATTTGGTACGACGCGGCGAAGCGGTGTCGGTGGTGCTGCCGGCTGAGAAGGATTGCTCGTTCACATCGGTCATTCTTCACTCCCCCCAACATTAAGTCCCCGAGTCAAAAAACCGTCAAGTTGAATTTACGTATAGTTTAGTTGACAGTTTCTGAAGCGAGGTTTAGCCTTCTGTCCATCAAGCCCGCACATAGGGAGTGGCGCGGTGCAGTTTCGAGAAGCAAAAACCGGCCAGTTTCGCGAACGCGGCAACCATTCGCCGGTAGTTGCTCGATTTCCCCAGCCGATATCGCATCACTGCGACGGAGGACTGTCAAACAATCTTTACAGTTGCGCGGTGGAATCCGTCGCTGCGCCTGCGAATGAAATTTCGAAAGCTGTCGATGTTGCATCCACGGGGCGTTCGACGGCGCAAGGACTTAAGGCGCTGTACACCCCCGAACAGCGCATGCGCCGCGATGCAACAAAGTGGACGTTGGTGCAGGGCATTCTCGCGCCGGTTCAGTTTGCCGTTTTCCTGATGAGCCTCGTACTGGTGCTCCATTATCTCTCGACAGGCGATGGATGGGGCGTCGCAACGGCGTCGATCGTCATCAAGACGCTCGTGCTCTACGCAATCATGATCACAGGCTCGATCTGGGAACGTGAAGTCTTCGGCTGCTATCTGTTTGCACCGGCGTTCTTCTGGGAAGACGTCTTCAGCTTCCTGGTGCTGGCACTGCACACTGCCTATCTGGTCGCGCTGTTCGCAGGGCTCGGCGATCCGCGCCAGCAGATGCTGCTCGCACTGGCTGCCTATGCGTCCTACTTCGTCAACGCCACGCAGTTCGTCCTCAAGCTTCGCGCCGCGCGCCGCGACGAGCGGTTGGCACTTTCGGCGGCTTCCTCCATTCCCGGGAGCCGCGCATGAACGTGCACGTGCAGGATTGTCCGGTTGCGGCAGATGTCGCGCCCAAGCCGGTTCGCCGCGAGAGCGGCCAGCGCGAGGTGTTCTGCGGGCTGACCGGCATCGTCTGGCTGCATCGCAAGATCCAGGATGCGTTCTTCCTGGTGGTGGGCTCGCGAACCTGCGCGCATCTGATTCAATCCGCCGCCGGCGTCATGATCTTCGCCGAGCCGCGATTTGCGACTGCGATCATGGAGGAGAAAGATCTCGCCGGGCTCACCGACGCCAACGACGAGCTGGACCGCATCGTGGCACAGCTGATTGCCAGGCGGCCGGACATCCGGCTGCTGTTCCTGGTCGGCTCCTGTCCGTCCGAAGTCATCAAGCTCGATTTGTCCCGCGCCGCACTGCGGCTATCGCAGAAGTTTTCGCCTGCAGTCCGCATTCTCAATTATTCGGGCAGCGGAATCGAGACAACATTCACGCAAGGCGAGGATGCCTGTCTCGCCTCGCTCGTCCCCGCGGCCCCCCCGACCCGGACGAGCGAGGACCAATTGCTGATCGTCGGCTCGCTGGCCGACGTGGTCGAGGACCAGTTCATCCGGCTGTTCGACGCGCTGGGCATTGGGCGCGTGCAATTCCTGCCGCCGCGCAAGGCGAGCGCGCTTCCCGCGATCGGACCAAACACCCGATTTCTCCTGGCCCAACCCTTCCTCGCTGACACGGCGCGCGCGCTGGAAGATCGCGGCGCCGTCCGGTTGGCCGCGCCGTTCCCGCTGGGCGTCGAGGGCACGACGGCATGGTTGCGTGCAGCGGCCGATGCGTCAGGTGTCGCGCCCGCGCTGTTCGAGGCGGTCACCCAGCCCCATCGCGTCAGGGCGGAGCGGGCGCTGCTTCGCTATCGCGATCACCTCGGCGGCCGCCGCATCTTTCTGTTCCCGGATTCCCAGCTCGAAATTCCCCTGGCGCGGTTCCTGTCGCGCGAATTGTCGATGCAACTGGTCGAGGTCGGAACACCCTATCTGCACCGCGAGCATCTCGCCGAAGAACTCAGGCTGCTGCCGGATGATGTCGTGCTGTCGGAAGGGCAGGACGTCGATTTGCAGCTCGATCGCTGCCGCATGGCGCGACCCGATCTCGTGGTCTGCGGGCTTGGGCTCGCCAATCCGCTGGAGGCGGAAGGCATGACCACGAAATGGTCGATCGAGCTCGTGTTCACACCGATCCAGGGCTACGAGCAAGCGGCCGATCTGGCCGAACTGTTTGCGCGCCCCCTGGTGCGTCGCGCAAAACTGGTGGCCTGATCATGCAGCTCACGGTGTGGACATATGAAGGACCTCCCCACGTTGGCGCAATGCGCGTCGTCACCGGAATGGAAGGCTTGCATTACGTCCTTCATGCTCCGCAGGGGGATACCTATGCGGATCTGCTGTTCACGATGATCGAACGCCGCGACCGGCGCCCGCCCGTGACCTACACGACCTTTTCCGCGCGGGATCTCGGCGGTGACACCGCCGAACTGTTCAAGACAGCCGCCCAAAACGCCTATGATCGTTTCAAGCCTCAGACGATGCTGGTCGGCGCGTCCTGCACCGGGTCGTTGATCCAGGACGACCCCGGCGGGCTGGCGCGTGCGCTCCATCTCCCGATTCCCGTTGTCGCCGTCGATCTGCCGGCCTATCAGCGCAAGGAAAACTGGGGCGCAGCCGAGACGTTCTATCAACTGGTGCGCGCGCTCGCAGGGCCCTCGGCGCCGGCGCCGGGAACATCGCGCCCTGAGCGCGCAGCCGGCGTGCCTGCTCGCTGCAATCTGCTTGGCCCGACCGCGCTCGGCTTCCGGCATCGCGACGATATTGTCGAGATCACGTCGCTGCTGACAAAGCTCGGCATCGACGTGAATGTCACGGCGCCGATGGGAGCGAGTCCGGCCGATATCGCAAGACTGGGCGAGGCCGATTTCAACGTCGTGCTGTATCCCGAAATCGCGGGTCAGGCCGCGTCCTGGCTGCAAAGGACTTTCGGACAACCCTTTACCAAGATCGTTCCGATCGGCGTCTCGGCCACCCGCGAATTCGTCGCAGAGGTCGCGAAGCTCGCTGGTGTCGATGCGTCGGCGACGCTGGCTTCGGCCTGTACCCGGCTGCCGTGGTACTCGCGTTCGGTCGACTCGACCTATCTGACCGGCAAGCGTGTCTTCATCTTTGGCGACGCCACCCATGCCGTTGCTGCCGCACGCATCGCATCCGACGAACTCGGCTTCAAGGTCGTCGGTCTCGGCACCTATAGCCGTGAGTTCGGCCGCGAAATCCGCGACGCGGCAAAACGCTATGACGTCGAACCGCTGATCACCGACGACTATCTGGAGGTCGAGGCGAAGGTCGCGGAGCTGCAGCCCGAGCTGGTGCTGGGGACGCAGATGGAGCGGCATATCGCCAAACGTCTCGGCGTTCCCTGCGCGGTGATCTCGGCGCCGGTCCATGTGCAGGACTTTCCGGCACGCTATGCGCCGCAGATGGGGTTTGAGGGCGCCAACGTCATCTTCGATACCTGGGTGCATCCGCTGATGATGGGCCTCGAAGAGCATCTGCTGGCGATGTTCAAGGATGATTTCGAATTCAAGGATGGCGCTGTGCCTTCGCATCTGGGCGCTGGTCATTCAACGCCTGTTGCCGATGGGCCGGTTCAGGCACCTCCGAATGCCTCGAATATCGCGGTCGTCTGGGCCGTCGATGCCGAGAAGGAGCTGTACAAAATTCCGTTCTTCGTTCGCGGCAAAGCGCGCCGCAACACCGAACGTTTCGCCAATGAAAACGGCGTGGCCACCATAACCATCGAGACCCTCTACTATGCCAAAGCGCATTACGCCCGCTGACGCGACGCCTCTCCGGGTGGTCGTCGTGACCATGGACAGTCATCTGTCCGGCGCGGCTGCGCGTGCGCAGGCGCTGTTGAGGAGTAACTTCCCGGGGCTGTCGCTCACGGTGCATTCCGCGGACGAATGGGGCACTGACGACGCAGCGCTCGATCGTTGCAAGGCCGATATTGCCCACGGCGACATCGTGATCGCCACCATGCTGTTCCTCGATGATCACGTTCGCGCCGTGATGCCGGCGCTCGTTGCCCGGCGCGGCCATTGCGACGCGATGATCTGCTGCATGTCGGCGGCCGAAATCGTCAAGCTGACACGCGTCGGCAAGTTCGACATGAGCGGCGAGGCGCTCGGCGCCATCGCGTGGCTGAAGAAGCTGCGCGGCAATCGCAAGGGCAGCCCTGGCGGCAAGGGCGAGATGAAGATGCTGCGGCAACTGCCGAAGCTGCTGCGCTTCATCCCCGGCACCGCGCAGGACATGCGCGCCTATTTCCTGACGCTGCAATACTGGCTCGCCGGCTCCGAGCAGAACATCGCGAACATGATCCGCCTGCTGGTCGACCGGTACGCGGAGGGACCGCGCCGCGGCCTGCGCGGCATCGCCAAGGCGGAGGCGCCCGTCGACTATTCCGACATCGGCGTCTACCACCCGCGCCTCAAGGGACGCATCGCCGATACCGCAGATCGACTACCCGTCTTGGCCGCCGAGCGCGGCACCGTCGGCCTCCTGTTGCTGCGCTCCTATCTGCTCGCCGGAAACGCCGGTCACTATGACGGTGTGATCGCGGCGTTCGAGGCGAGGGGGCTGCGCGTGATCCCCGCCTTTGCCAGCGGCCTCGACCAGCGGCCGGCGATCGAACGCTTTTTCATGAAGGACGGAAGCAGCGTGGTCGATGCGGTGGTGTCGCTCACCGGCTTCTCGCTGGTAGGCGGGCCCGCCTACAATGACTCCCGGGCTGCCGAGGACATTTTGGCTCAACTCGACGTGCCCTATCTTTCGGCGCATCCCGTTGAATTCCAGACGCTGGAGCAATGGGGGGCCTCGGATCGTGGTCTGATGCCGGTGGAGAGCACCATCATGGTGGCGATCCCCGAACTCGACGGTGCGGCGGGACCGATGGTCTATGGCGGCCGCTCCGACGGGGCTGGCGTTCCCTGCACCGGCTGCGAGCGTGCCTGTGTTTTCGTACCGGCCGAGACCGGCGGCGAGATGCACGTGTGCAGCGAGCGCGCCGACATGCTGGCGGCGCGGACGGCGCGCCTGGTCGCGACACGCCGTTCCGAGCGCCGGGATCGCAAGGTCGCGATCGTCCTGTTCAACTTCCCGCCGAATGCCGGCAACACTGGTACCGCGGCGTTTCTCTCGGTCTTCGAATCACTCCACCGCACGCTCTCCGCAATGAAGCGCGAGGGCTATCAGGTCGAGGTGCCCGAAAGTGCCGACGCCTTGCGCGATCGTATCGTGGTCGGCAATGCCGCCCGGTTCGGCGCCGATGCCAACGTTCACGCCAGAATTCCGGCTGGTGATCACGTTCGGAACGAAAAATGGCTGCGTCAGATCGAGGCGCAATGGGGGCCGGCGCCCGGCAAGCAGCAGAGCGACGGGAGCTCGATCTTCGTGCTTGGCGAGCGCTTCGGCAACGTCTTCGTCGGGATCCAGCCTGCATTCGGTTACGAAGGCGATCCGATGCGGCTGTTGTTCGAGAAGGGCTTTGCGCCGACGCATGCCTTCTCGGCTTTCTATCGCTGGCTGCGTGAAGATTTCGGCGCCGGTGCGGTGCTGCATTTCGGAACCCATGGCGCGCTCGAATTCATGCCGGGCAAACAGGCTGGTCTGTCCGGCGCATGCTGGCCAGACCGCATGATCGGCGACCTGCCGAATCTCTATCTCTATGCTTCGAACAACCCGTCGGAAGGCACCATCGCCAAGCGCCGCTCGGCGGCCACGCTGATCAGCTATCTGACGCCGCCGGTCGCTCATGCCGGGCTCTACAAGGGCCTGGTCGAGCTGAAGGCCTCGATCGAGCGTTGGCGTGGACTTGCTCCGGATGACGATGCGGAGCGCGGTGATCTCGCAATATTGATTCAGGCCCAGGCCGGCGCGCTGGAGCTGGCCGAAGCCGCCCCCGCCTGGACGGATCCGGTCAAGGCGGTCGGAAAATTGTCGGAAGCCGTGTTAGAGCTCGAGTACACCTTGATCCCGCATGGTCTGCATGTCGTTGGTGAGACGCCGTCGGTCGAACAACGCGCCGAAATGCTGCAAGCGGTAGCGGATGCCTCGCATGGCGCGCGTCCCGACAAATCGATCCTCGAAGCGCTGGTGAAGGGCGAGGCGCCCGAAGCACTGGCCGCGAGGGATAATGCCGCGCTCACGCTCTACACGGAATTGGCCGGCATCGATCGCATCCTTCAGCAGGATCATGAGCTGCCCGCGATCCTGCATGCGCTGGACGGCAGGTTCGTTCGTCCCGCGCCGGGCGGCGATCTTCTGCGCACGCCGGCCATCCTGCCGACCGGGCGCAATCTCCATGGCTTCGATCCGTTCCGTATTCCCAGCGCCTTTGCGGTGCAGGACGGTGCGAGCCAGGCGCAGCGTCTCATCGACAAGCATGCAGGTGAAGGGCATGGGATTCCGGAATCGGTCGCGATCGTGCTGTGGGGCACCGACAACCTCAAGAACGAGGGCGCGCCGATCGGGCAGGCGCTGGCCTTGCTTGGAGCAAAGCCGCGCTTCGACGGCTATGGCCGCCTGACCGGCGCGGAATTGATTCCGCTCGATCAACTCAACCGGCCGCGGATCGACGTCATCATCACCATGTCCGGAATCTTCCGCGATCTGTTGCCGCTGCAGATCAAGCTACTGGCCGAGGCCTGCTTCCTCGCCGCATCCGCCGACGAGCCGATCGAACATAACTTCGTTCGCAAGCACGCACTGGCCTACCAAGCCGCAGAACATTGCGATCTCGAGACCGCATCGTTGCGCGTATTCGGCAATGCCGACGGTGCTTATGGCTCGAACGTCAATCATCTGGTCGAGAACGGCCGCTGGGAGGACGAGGACGAACTGGCCGAGACCTATACCCGTCGCAAGAGTTTTGCCTACGGCCTCAAGGGTCAGCCCGTGCAGCAGACAGCGCTACTCAAGAAGGCGCTCGCCACTGTCGATCTCGCCTACCAGAACCTCGACTCTGTCGAGCTCGGCGTGACCACCGTGGATCACTATTTCGACACGCTCGGCGGCATCAGCCGCGCCGTGCGAATGGCGAAGGGCGGCCAGTCGGCGCCGGTCTATATCGGCGACCAGACCCGGGGTGCGGGCACGGTCCGGACGCTGTCGGAGCAGGTCGCGTTGGAAACGCGCACTCGGATGCTCAATCCGAAATGGTACGAGGGCATGCTCAAGCACGGCTATGAGGGCGTTCGCCAGATCGAAGAGCATGTCACAAATACCATGGGATGGTCGGCGACGACGGGCGAGGTCGCGCCCTGGGTCTACCGGCAGCTCACCGAGACCTTCATGCTCGATCCCGAAATGCGCGAGCGCCTGGCCTCGCTCAATCCCGTCGCCTCCGCAAAGGTCGCCAACCGGCTGATCGAAGCGCACGAACGCAAATACTGGTCGCCCGATCCGGAGATGCTCGATGTCCTGCGCAGGGCAGGCGAAGAGCTCGAAGACCGCCTCGAAGGCGTGGGAGTTGCCGCATGAACATCCAGACCAAACCATCGTCGCTCAAGAGCCCGTCCTGTTGCGGCGACGGCGAGGGCAGCGTGCAGGTCCAGCTCGATCCCAGGCTCAAGATCGGCACCGCAAAGGTGTTCTCGGTCTACGGCAAGGGCGGCATCGGCAAGAGCACGACGTCGTCGAACCTGTCGGTCGCATTTTCCAAGCTCGGCAAGCGCGTGCTGCAGATCGGTTGCGATCCCAAGCATGACTCGACTTTCACGCTGACCAAGCGGCTGGTCCCGACCGTGATCGACGTGCTGGAATCCGTGAACTTCCATGCCGAGGAACTCCGCCCAGAGGATTTCGTGTTCGAAGGTTACAACGGCGTGATGTGCCTTGAGGCTGGCGGCCCGCCGGCCGGCACCGGCTGCGGCGGCTACGTGGTCGGCCAGACCGTGAAGCTTCTCAAGGAGCACCATCTGCTCGAGGACACCGACGTGGTGATCTTCGACGTGCTCGGCGATGTCGTCTGCGGCGGCTTTGCGGCACCCCTGCAACACTCGGACCGCGCGCTGATCGTGGCCGCCAACGATTTTGACTCGATCTTCGCGATGAACCGCATCGTGGCCGCGATTGAGGCCAAGTCGAAGAACTACGGCGTCCGGCTCGGCGGCGTGATCGCCAACCGCAGCAAGGATACTGATCAGATCGATCGTTACGCCGAGCAGGCCGGCTTGAAGCGCGTCGCCCATTTCCCGGACCTCGACGTCATCCGCAGGAGCCGCCTGAAGAAATCGACGCTGTTCGAAATGGACGAGACGCCGGAGTTGAAGGCCGTCACCGACGAATACATGCGGCTTGCCGCCGAGCTCTGGGCCGGCACGATCGAGCCATTGCCGGGCAAGTCACTCAAGGACCGTGAAATCTTCGATCTGCTGGGGTTCGACTGATGTCGATTGCAACCTATCTCGAACGGCGCGGCGAGCTCGAGACCTATTTCGACCGGACCGCGGTCGATGCCTGGGCCAAACTGACGTCGGATGCGCCGGTCGGCCGCATCCGGGCGACCGTGCGCGCGGGGCGAGATGAGATGCGCAACACGCTGCTCTCCTGGCTGCCCCAGAACATGAGCGGAGCGCGATTGCTCGATGCCGGCTGTGGCACCGGTGCTTTGTCGATCGAGGCGGCGCGGCGCGGCGCCCGCGTGGTCGCAATCGATCTGTCGCCGACGCTGGTGTCGGTGGCGCGCGAGCGGCTACCGTCGGATCTCGATGGCTCGACCATCGAATTCCGGTCCGGCGACATGCTCGACCCCAAGCTCGGCAAGTTCGACTTTGTGGTCGCGATGGATTCGCTGATCCATTATCGCCCGGCTGATACCTGCCGGATCATGGCCGGCCTGGCGACGCGGACCTCCGAAGCCCTGCTGGTGACGTTCGCGCCGAAGACGCCGGCGCTAGCCGCGATGCACGCCGTCGGCCGGTTTTTCCCGCGTGGAGATCGCGCACCGGCGATCGAGCCGGTGGGTGAGCAGAAATTGCGACGGTTACTGATATCGGAGGAAGGGCTTGAACGATGGCAGCTCGGCCGTAGCCATCGCGTCGCCAGCGGATTCTACAAGTCGCAAGCTTTGGAGATGACGCCCCGATGACGCGGATTTCGTCGACATTGGCAAAAGGCTGGATGCGGCTCGGAACCCGCTTTCTTCCCTTTGCCGACGCGGCAACGACGGAGCTGCCGCTGGGGCGGCTGCTGCGTCTGTCGCTGTTCCAGGTGTCGACGGGCATTTCGATCGTGCTGCTGAACGGCACGCTCAATCGCGTGATGATCGTCGAGCTCGGCGTCTCCACGCTTTTGGTCTCGCTGATGGTGTCGATCCCGCTGGTGTTCGCACCGTTCCGCGTCCTGATCGGCTTCAAATCCGACAATCATCGCTCGGTACTGGGCTGGCGCCGGGTGCCCTATATCTGGATGGGCACGCTGATCCAGTTCGGCGGCTTCGCCATCCTGCCGTTTGCGTTGCTGGTGCTGTCGGGCACCGGCGAATATCCCGCTGTCTACGGTCAATTCGGCGCAGCGCTCGCTTTCTTGTTGGTCGGCGCCGGCATGCATACGGCCCAGACCGCGGGTCTCGCGCTCGCCACCGATCTGGCGCCGGCCGATGCGCGGCCGCGCGTGGTAGCCTTCCTCTATGTGATGCTGCTGTTCGGGATGGCCGGCAGTGCGCTGATCTTCAGCGAGCTGTTGCGCAACTTCAACGAGATCCGTCTGATCCAGGTGATCCAGGGCGTTGCGGTCACGCAGTTGCTACTCAACATCGCCGCGCTGTGGAAGCAGGAAGCGCGCAATCCCGCACTGACATCGGCTTCGCGCGCGCGACCCGAATTCCAGCACTCCTGGGCCCGGTTCCGCAACGCCGGCGGTTCGGCTCGCGTCCTCGTTGCGGTAGCGCTCGGCACGTCGGCGTTCTCGATGCAGGATATTCTGCTCGAGCCCTATGGTGCCGAGATTCTCAAGCTGACCGTGGGCCAGACCACGGCGCTCACGGCGTTCTTCGCGCTCGGCACGCTGGCGGGATTTGGCCTCGCCGCAAGGACGCTGGGACGCAACGCCGATCCCTACCGCATCGCAGGCTTCGGCGCCGTGGCGGGCGTGTTCGCGTTCGCCACGGTGATATTTGCTGCGCCCCTGGGCTCGGTGCTCTTGTTTCGGATCGGTACCGCGCTGATCGGTTTCGGCGGCGGGCTGTTTGCGGCGGGAACGCTGACCGCCGCGATGGCGCTGGCGCGTGACGGTGAAAGTGGGCTGGCGCTGGGCACGTGGGGCGCCGTGCAGGCGACTGCGGCCGGCGGCGGAATCGCGCTCGGCGGTGGCATCCGCGATGCAGTAACGTCGCTCGCGTCGAACGGCGCGCTTGGCCGCGCGCTCACGGACCCGTCGACGGGATACAGCGTCGTCTACCACATCGAAATTGCCTTGTTGTTCGCCACTCTGGTTGCGATCGGTCCGCTCGTGCGCACGTCACGCGCGAGCTTCCCGCAGCCATCCACGAAGTTCGGCCTGGCAGAATTTCCAGGCTAGTCAACGATAGGGAGGTCGCCCATGCAGCCCGACTCATACCTGGACCTGGCACAGGTCACGCTTTACGTCTTCTGGATCTTCTTCGCCGGCCTGATCTTCTATCTTCGCCGCGAAGACAAGCGCGAGGGCTATCCGCTCGAATCGACGGGGATCAACGGCGGAGTCGCGCACGGCTTCCCTCGCATGCCGGATCTCAAGACGTATCTCCTGCGGGACGGACACACCGCGACGCTTCCGAACCACAAGAACGATCGCCCCGACGTCGCGCTGGCGCCGATCGCGGTGTGGCCGGGCGCCCCGGCGGAGCCGACCGGCAATCCGATGCTCGATGGCGTCGGGCCGGGGTCTTACGCCAATCGCGAGGACGTTCCCGAACTCACGATGGAGAATATCCCCTGCATCGTTCCGCTGCGGCTTGCGGAAGGCACCTATCTCGAGTCCCGCGATCCAGATCCGCGCGGCATGCGGGTGAACGGCGCGGACAGTGAAATGGGCGGCATCGTCACCGATGTCTGGGTCGATCGCGCGGAGGCCCTGATCCGCTATCTCGAAGTGGAGGTCACGATCATTGGCGGCGTGAAGCGTGTGCTGTTGCCGATGCCATTCGCCAAGATCGACGGCCGCCGCAGCCGGGTCTGGGTCGACGCCATCCTCGGCAGCCAATTCGCCGATGTCCCGGCCACCAAGAGCCCGGATCAGGTCACCAAGCTCGAGGAAGATCGCATCGTCGGATATTACGGCGCGGGCACGCTCTACGCCACGCCGGCACGACAGGAGCCGCTGCTGTGAAACAGGATCATCAGCAGTTCAAGAATGTGCCGCTCAACGATCTGCCGGCGCCGCTACCGGTCGGCGAGCGCGTGATCTGGCAGGGTAAGCCGAGCTTCAAGGGACTGGCGCTGCGGTCGTTCCACATCCGCGAGGTTGCGATCTATTTCGGCGTCCTGCTGGCCTGGCGACTGTGGTCGAACTGGTCGAACGGCATGCCAGGACGCGACGCCGCGATTTCTGCGCTCTGGCTAATCGCTCCTGCGATCAGCGCCATCGCCGTGCTGGCGGCACTTGCATGGCTGTTCCGCCGGGCGGCCTGCTACACGATCACCAGCAAGCGCGTCCTGTTCCAGTTCGGCGTCGCGCTGCCGATGACCATGAACGTTCCGCTGAGCAAGATCACCAACGCCGCCCTGAAGATCCATCGCGACGGCACGGGTGACATTCCGCTGGGCGTGTCGGACGGCAAACGGGTGTCGTACTTGCTGCTTTGGCCGCACATCCGGCCCTGGCGGCTGCGCCTGCCGGAGCCGATGCTGTGCGCATTGCCGAACGCCGCGATCGTCGCCGCGAAACTCTCGGACGCATTGGGCGGGCAGCCCGCACCGACGGCGGTCGCACTTTCCGCCCCTGCCAATCGCAATCTGGTCTCGGACGTCGCGGCCAATTCGCCGTCGACTGCGGCTGCCTGAACGGAGAACACTCATGAGCCATGCCATCCAGGAACCCGTGGTCCCCAAAGGCGGCATCATCGCGGCCGCGGCCCTTGTCCTGTTTTCGCTCGCGACGGTGACGACGGCGCGACTGACGGGGACGGGCGGCGTCCACATGACGCTCCCGGCCGCCGTCGAAAGCCGCGACTTCCAGTTCGAGGACGGCCAGAATGGCGCGGTGCTGGTGTACGACGCCGGCAGCCGGCAATTGGTGGATACGCTGGCGCCGGGCAGCAACGGCTTCATTCGCGTCGTGCTGCGCGGTCTCGCGCGGGAACGCAAGCTCGGCGACATCGGCAAGCAACCGCCATTTCGCGTCACCCGTTTCGTCAACGGCCAGATCACGCTGACGGACACCTCGACCGGCAAGCAGATCGACCTCGACGCCTTCGGATCGGCCAATACGGCGGCCTTTGCCCGGCTGATGACGCTGAAGGGTAGTTCGTCATGACAATGTTCTGGAGCAATTCACGCAAGACGTTCGACGTCCCCTGCACGGTCGAGATCGAGCAGACCTCGGAGACATTGCACGCCCACGTCGTGCTCGACGGCGACATCGCGATCGAGCCCGGCGACGAGGTCAGGGTTCACGACGCGCCGACCGGAGTCGCCTTTGGCGAACGTCTGGTCGTGCGGAGAACCGCAACCGTGGTCCGCGCCGGTCCACTCGACCGGCTATGGGCGCGGATCGAGGGCTACCTGGAATTGACCGAGCTTTACGAAGTCAGCTTCTCGGACGGGAGGGCATCATGATCAACATGGAAGGCGGCACCCACGGCAATCTGCAAACGCGCCCCGGCATCAAGGGCAGCAGCGAAAGTCTCGACAAGGCGCGCGAAGACACCATCCTCAGCCCGCGCTTCTACACCACGGACTTCGAGGCGATGGATCGCCTCGATGTCAGCCTGGTGCGCTCCGAATGGAATGCGGTCATCAAGGAGCTGCGCGCCGATCACAACAAGGCGCATTTCGTCAAGACCGACGAATTCAAGAACGACCTCGCATCGCTGCCGCCCGAGCTGCGCAAGGAGTTCAAGGATTTCCTGGTCTCATCGCTCACCGCCGAATTCTCCGGCTGCGTGCTATACGCGGAGATCAAGAAGCGGATCAAGAACAAGGACATCCAGGAGCTGTTCAGCTTCATGAGCCGCGATGAAGCGCGCCACGCCGGCTTCATCAACGAAATCCTGAAGGATCACGGCATCGGGGTGGATTTGAGCTTCCTCACCAAGGTGAAGAAGTACACCTATTTCCGTCCCAAGTTCATCTTCTACGCGACCTATTTGTCCGAGAAGATCGGCTACGCCCGCTACATCACGATCTACCGGCAGATGGAGCGTCATCCCGAACGGCAGTTCCATCCGATCTTCCGCTGGTTCGAATTGTGGTGCAACGACGAGTTCCGCCACGGCGAAGCGTTCGCGCTCTTGATGCGCGCGGATCCGTCGCTGCTGCGCGGCCTCAACAAGCTTTGGATCCGGTTCTTCCTGCTCGCGGTGTTCGCCACCATGTATGTGCGCGATCATATGCGCCCCGCTTTCCACGAGGCGCTTGGCATGGATCCCACCGAGTACGACATGCGGGTGTTCCGCATCACCTCGGAGATTTCCAGGCAGGTATTTCCGGTCACGCTGGATATCGAGAACCCGCGCTTCCTCGCCGGCCTCGAGCGCTTGCGGCTGATTTCGGAAGCGATTGCGGATGCGCGCGAGCAGGGCGGCTTGCTATCGAGCTTGAAGCGCGCAGGCCTTGCGGCCCAGGCTGCGCTGACCTTCGCAAGGCTGTTCCTGCTGCCGGTAAAGCCGAATGCGCTCCCGCGCGAAATCTGCCTGCAACCCGCGTGGTGAGGAGAGGACGTTGATAGCCGCGTACACGGTCCCTCCCATCTACGCTGCCTTCGTGTGGTGGTTCAGCACCGGGGCCGTGCTTTTGCTGGTGGGACGTTCGGGACGGTTCGAACTGTCGCGCGCGTTCCTGGCGGTTGGTTTGCTCGCCGGGTCGCTCGGCGGCCTCGCGCTGACGGCCGGCGATACCAGCGTTGGCGGCGCGTATACGGCCTTCACCTGCACGATCCTGTTATGGGGCGCGCAGGAGATTGCGTTTCTCGCGGGATGGCTGACCGGGCCGCGGCCGGAGCCTTGTCCGGTCAACGCGACCGGCCGTTCGCGCCTCGGCCTCGCGTTGCAGGCCATCCTTTATCACGAGTTCGCGCTGCTGGCGTGCGGTGCGGCCGTCGTTGCGCTGACCTGGGGCAGCCCCAATCAAGTCGGTCTGTGGACGTTTGCGGCGCTCTGGGTACTCAGGCAAAGCGCCAAGATCAATCTCTTCCTCGGCGTTCCCGTCACCAACGACGAGCTGATGCCCGACGCGGTGCGTTTCCTGAAGACGTTTTTCACGCGCGGCCCGGTCAGCGCTTTCTTTCCCGTCTCCGTGACGCTTGCGACCGGAGCCCTCGTCATCATGATCCAGCGGATCGTCGAAGTCGCGATCACGCCCTTCGACATCGTCGGCCTGACGCTGGTCTCGACCCTGTTTGCGCTCGGTGTTGTCGAGCACTGGTTCATGCTGCTTCCGCTGCCGGCGATCACGCTGTGGGGCTGGGGCATGCGCTCGGGTTTCCCGCCGGAGGACACCACCATGGAACAGGAACGAGACACCAAGACCGCCGCCGCGCCGCCCAATCTCGTCGTACTCGCGGATGTGCGCCCCGATGCGGCACCTCCCAGGCTGTCGCAGGCCGCCTGCGCACGGCAGCGTCTCGAAGACCAATTTCGCCAGAGTTTCCGCGAGCAACAGGCAAGGGATGGCCTGACCACGGTTCTCAACATCGGCTCCGAGCCGGCGGCAACGATTAACGGGAGGACGTCATGAACTACGAAGCCTATTTTCGCCGGCAACTTGAAGGTCTTCATCGCGAAGGCCGCTATCGCGTCTTTGCCGATCTCGAACGCAAGGCCGGCTCGTTTCCTCGCGCCAAACATCATCAGCCGGGCGGCGCCGGCGAGGTCACCGTCTGGTGCTCCAACGATTACCTCGGAATGGGCCAGCACCCCGCGGTGCTGAAGGCGATGCACGAGGCGCTCGACAGTTGCGGCGCCGGGGCCGGCGGCACGCGCAACATCGCCGGGACCAACCACTATCACGTGCTGCTCGAGAAGGAACTGGCCGACCTGCATGGCAAGGAATCCGCACTGCTGTTCACCTCGGGCTATGTCTCCAACATGGCGTCGCTGAGCACGCTGGCGTCGCGGATGCCCGGCTGTACGATCCTGTCGGACGAACTCAATCACGCCTCGATGATCGAGGGCATCAGGCACAGCCGCAGCGACACGCGCATCTTCGCCCACAACGATCCGCGCGATCTCGAACGCAAGCTCGGCGATCTCGACCCGCATGCGCCGAAGCTGGTGGCATTCGAGTCGGTCTACTCGATGGACGGCGATATCGCGCCGATCGCCGAACTCTGCGACGTCGCGGATGCCCACAACGCCATGACCTATCTCGACGAGGTCCACGGCGTCGGCCTTTACGGACCGAAGGGGGGCGGCATTGCGGACCGGGAAGGCGTCAGCCATCGCCTGACGGTGATTGAGGGTACGCTGGCAAAGGCCTTCGGCGTCATCGGCGGTTACGTCGCGGCATCGGCGACGATCTGCGACTTCATCCGCAGCTTCGCTTCCGGCTTCATCTTCACCACCTCGCTGCCGCCCGCGGTCGCCGCCGGTGCGCTCACCAGCATCCGTCATCTGAAATCGAGCGCGGCGGAACGCGAGCGGCATCAGGATCGCGTCGCGCGGCTGCGCAGGCGGCTCGACGAGGCGGGAGTTGCCCATCTGGACAATCCCAGCCACATCGTGCCGGTCATGGTCTGCGATCCCGTCCTGTGCAAGCATATCAGCGACGTGCTGATCGACCGCTACGGCATCTATGTGCAGCCGATCAACTACCCGACGGTGCCGCGCGGCACCGAGCGGCTGCGCATCACGCCGTCACCGCATCATACCGACGCTGATATCGAGCATTTGGTGCAGGCCCTGGCAGAGATTTGGGCGGAGGTCGGGCTCGCCAAGGCAGCTTGATCTGCTGATGCGTGTTGACTGATCCGGATGCTTGGAGTTGGTCAATGGCCCGATAGGCCAGGTTTTTTACGAACCGCGGTCGATCATGCGGAAGTTGATGAAGTTCCTTCACACGCTGGGAGCGATCGGCCTTGTCGGCGCGGTCGCATGCTTTCTTGTCATGGCCGGCTACGCGCCCGCGCCTAGCGCGATCGCGCAATACGCGCCGCTCAGCATCGCGACAGGGGCAGTGGCGACCTGGATCTTCATGCCGTCTCTCGGGCTTACCCTGATCGCCGGTTTGTTGGCCATAGCCCTGAATAGAGCCTTTCACAATGCGGGCTGGGCATGGGCAAAGCTGGCGACCGGCGTCCTCGTTTTTGAATGGGGATTTGTCTCTGTGGTCGGACCGCTCCAGCAGGAAGCAGAGCAAAGCGCGCGAGCGTTTGCCGGCGAAATCGATCCCGCAACGCTCGCCGGGGAATTAGGGACACGTCGTGGTGCGCTTTGGGTGTTTTTGGCCATTGCGATGGCCAACATTGCCCTTGGCGTGTGGCGGCCTCGGCTCACTCGGTTGCCGGACTAGAGTTTTCGTCTGAACACAAGGAGGATCCTGCGATGGCAACTCATATCGTGATGGATCATTCAGGTGACATGCGTCACCATTTCGACCCCGCAGACGCGCAGGCACGCGCCGAGGCGCGGCACCGCTTCGAGACCCTGGTCCCCGCGGGCTTTACGGCCGCAGTTCGGACGCGCCCGGGCGAGGTGCGCCGGTTGACTTCCTTCGATCCGCAGGCGGACGCGACGGTGTTCTTTCCCCGCCTGGTCGGCGGTTGAGATGCCGCGAACCGCGGCAAATGTTCAGGAGCTCGATCGGAACGGCACGGAGGGGATCGGCTGGTGCTTCGCGCCGGTCGGTGCGCTCGTCCCAGGCGACGTCATGCTTGCGCAAAAGATCGTCCTTGAGATCTCGGAGGGCAGCGACTTTGACTGTTGCAAACCGAGTTCCCTGCTTTAGTCCGAAGAGACCAGCCTTATCATGCCGCACTTGGCGCCTGCCGACGACTTCGCGTCCCGGCGCCAGGCGGTTGCCGATCGTGCCGGTCGGCCGCCGCGCCAAGCGCTGAAGTGGGCCGCTTGTGCCGAAGACCCGTCATCGAAGCGCCGCTCGGCATAGTTCTATTTCCGCTGGCCGGCCCAGACCGATCGAGCCAGCCTTCCGCAGGAGCTTGCGCTCGCGTCGGTGTATCACCGACACCGAGCACAGGTCTCGCCGACGCCTTCGAAATCATTGAATTGCCGAGCGAATTCTTGATTTGGTAGGGAGTCCCTCTCCCGCTACCATCAATTTCAAACCACTCCGGACATCTGCCGCGCAAGGCTAGGACTTAGGCTTGGTCCCGCGCCGCGTCTCTGCGAGCCCGCATTGGAACTCTCGCACACGATCGACGCTTGAATCGGTGGGCCAGAATCGCCGCCGATCGCTGGCCTGCACGGCCCCGCCTCCAAAGCCCCCATGCCCCCCAGGGTGGGGCCGTGCTTCACCAGAGGAGACGAAAATTGTCCGAGCCGACCGAGCAAGACATCAGAGAACGCGCGCACCGCTTGTGGGAGCAAGCCGGCAGGCCCGAAGGCCGTGATGAAGAGTTTTGGAGCGCGGCCGAGCAGGAGCTGCGCAACGAGGACAAGTCGAACACGCTGCGGACGCCGGATACGCTGTGACCGACAAGAATTGTCCGTTCTGCCAGGGGCTGGGCTGGGTCTGCGAAAACCATCCGCTCCGGGCCTGGAGCGAACAGTTCGGCGGCTGCCGCTGCGGTGAGGGCATGCCCTGCACCTGCAACACGTCCGAAGATCCGGAAACGCGCGTCGTGATCGTCGAAGCCGACACGACGTGGCACTGAGCTGCGTTGTCCCGCCCGAACCCGACCGGCTTCGCCTCACTTTCCCCCGTCGCCGTTGCCGAGGGAACGGACCCTCCCCGAAAGGAATTCAATCACAGAACGGCAAAGGCGCTGAAAAACAATCCTTTCCCACGGCAGGGGCCGGCGGTGGACGAGCAGAAGAAGATTGAGCACCAGATCGAACTCGCCACGCGAGCGGCCGCGCTCGTCAGGGACGAAACCACCGGCCAGCGCTTCCGAAGTTTTGCCGAAGAGCTGAAGCGAAAGCTCCGTCGCATGATGCGGCGCGGCCAGGTGCGCACGCGCGCCTACGAACTCTGGGAGCATGCGGGCCGGCCAAGCCATCGCGACCTCGAGTTCTGGCTCGAAGCGGAACGGCAGGTCGAGGCCGAGCGCGAGGAGCGGAAGGGCACGAGTGGCTCATAGCTGCGTGTCGTGCCCGGTCGCAGCGCCCGGGCGATGCGAAACATCGGTCGGTCCTCGACGCTGCTTGCATCGAGAAAGTTCGGAACTGTGCTCTGGAATGAGGGAACATCTCCCTCCTCGCCGTCGCCTGTGCTTCCATCCAGACGAAATCGGTGACGGTGGCTGACGCAGGCGCAGCGGCTTTCTGACGCACGACCTGGTGCGCGGTGCCGGCACGGCCGTTCGAGCTCGAGCACGGCAAGTGCACAGCATGCTCGCGTGCGTCGAACGCCGCACGCAACCTTCGCAGCGACGCAACGACATTTGCACAGTGTTCAGCGTGACATGTCATGCACCCCACGCAGTCGTTCCGTCGTCGCAGCCGATAATGTTTCAAATGCGAGCGATTACCGCGCCTGCAATTTCGCAATCTGCCTATGGGCTATCTCACACATCGAAAATTAGCGGCCTCACAATTTGCTGACGCGATGCCAAGCGTCATCCGTTGCTTTGTCTAACTCAGGTTGTATGGTGGCCACGAGCATTTCGACCCGGTCGATGACGTGTGGGCGGTGGGTGCTGTCCGCATCGTTGGCGATCATGGTCAGAATAAGAATGTTCGCGCGTGCATGAAGTGAGGGACAGAGGACAATGACCGAAGGACAAGGACAATGTCGCTGCTCCAAATCAATCTCTTCGGCGGTGTCGAGGTAGTTTCTGCTTCCGGTGAGTCGGTGCTGATCCCCAGCCGCAAGGCTGCAACTCTCTTGGGCTATGTCGCGCTCAGTTCCCCTCGGGCCATTTCACGCGGCAAGCTCGCGACGCTGTTGTGGGACGGTCACTTCAGCGATCGCGCGCGCGCCAGCCTTCGACAAGCTCTGCTCACATTGCGGCGCGTGCTGCCGCAATATCCCGACGTGATCACGGCCGATCGCGACGACATCCGGATCTGCCCGGCCGCCATCAGTACCGATGTCGGGGAATTCGAGCGCCTGCTCCGGGAGGGCGATCCCGAACGGCTGGCCCGTGCCGCGATGCTTTATCGAGGCGACCTTCTCGACGGCATCGGCTCGACCTCCTGCCAATTCGAGGCCTGGCTCTCTGCCGAGCGCCAGCGACTGAGAACTCTGGTGATGCAGGCGCTCGGGGGCCTGCTGGACGCCGACAAGCGCGAACACATGGATATCGCGATCGCAGTCGCGCTGCGGATTCTCGCGATCGACCCGCTTCAGGAGAATGTCCACCGCATCTTGATGCGCTGTTATGCGCAGCAAGGCCGCCGTGCCGACGCGTTGCGTCAGTATGATCTTTGCCGCTCCGTGCTGTGGCGGGACGTTCGTGCAGCGCCGGAACAGGAGACCGAACAGCTGCAGCGCGAAATTCGTCACATGTTCTGCCCGTCGCCGAGATCGGTCTCGCTCAAATTGCCCCGCGCGAAAAACTTTGACGCAACTTTCACGCTCCACGTGACGCCTGCATCACGATCCCTGTCGTAGCTTTGGCCGCTCGCACCAGTGATCCCGACTCCTTCGGGAAGCAATTGTCGCTCGCGGGTCAGGCACTTCATCAGGAGATTTTGATCATGACTGGAACACAGCAGCAGTACGAGGATTACGGCCAACTGGACCCGCAGGGGATTTTCGGCTCCATCCTTGGCGGCGCGGCAGGGCGCGTTATCGGTGGTCTGCTCGGCGGCAAGAAGGGAAAGAACATCGGCGGTATCGTCGGAAACATCGGCGGAGGTTTTCTGCCGTTTTCCGCCGGTCCGGAGATGGCGCAAGGTTCCGCCCAGGTCTCCGATATGGAGCTGCAGAGCTTCTGGAGCGTGCTGAAGAAGATCGGCCAGGGCGTGCAGACCGGTGTGAACATCGGTCACCAGCTCGGCGTGTTCAGCGCCGGCCAGCCAGGCCTGCAACCGGCCGCGGCGGCACCGCCGACCGACATGGAACTGCAAAGCTTCTGGAGCGTGCTGAAGAAGATCGGCCAGGGCGTGCAGACCGGCGTGAACATCGGTCATCAGCTCGGTGTGTTCAGCGCCGACCAGCCGGGCCTGCAGCCGGCAGCAAGCGCGCCGCCGACCGACATGGAGCTGCAGAGCTTCTGGAGCGTGCTGAAGAAGATCGGCCAGGGCGTGCAGACCGGTGTGAACATCGGTCATCAGCTCGGTGTGTTCAGCGCCGACCAGCCGGGCCTGCAGCCGGCAGCAAGCGCGCCGCCGACCGACATGGAGCTGCAGAGCTTCTGGAGCGTGCTGAAGAAAATCGGTCGGGGTGCCCAGACCGGCCTCGATATCGGCCACCAGCTCGGCGTGTTCAGCGCCGGCCAGCCCGGCCTGCAGCCGGCGGCGGCACCGCCGACCGACATGGAGCTGCAGAGCTTCTGGAGCGTGCTGAAGAAGATCGGCCAGGGCGTGCAGACCGGCGTGAATATCGGTCATCAGCTCGGCGTGTTCAGCGCCGACCAGCCCGGCCTGCAGCCGGCAGCAAGCGCACCGCCGACCGACATGGAGCTGCAGAGCTTCTGGAGCGTGCTGAAAAAGATTGGCCAGGGCGCCCAGACCGGCCTCGATATCGGCCGCCAGCTCGGCGTCTTCAGCGCCGGCCAGCCCGGTGGCACGATGCACTAGACCCGACACGCAGCGGGCGGGCGCAAGCCCGCCCCTGCACTCAGTATGAAGGGAAACCCGATGACGGATTCGAACACATCGCAGCAATTCATCGTGCAGGGAGACCCGGTCCGGTCCGGTCAGCTCAACGAACACCTGCGGCGTGAACCCGGCGTGACGCGAATAGCGCAGGTCGCTCCCGACGTCGTCGTCCTTTCGATGACGAAGACACAGGCCGATCGCCTGAAATCGACGTTTGCCACGCTCGTGGTCGAACCGGATTCAGCGCTGAAGCCATTCGATGCCGACTGATGTCGGTCAGCAAACATTGGACACGCAAAACATCAAGGAGGCTGCAATGGCCACGAGAGGCAAACCAGGAACGTCCGGGCAGGCTGAGAACAATGCGACCGAACCGGCGACCAACGGCAACGGCGCGCATCCCGCACACGAGGCGGGCCCGTCGCCGGCACCAGGGCAGGGGCCCGTCACGATCGCATCGCGCCGGTCGCAATTCATGATCGCGCCGCAACAGCAGCCCGGGCTTGCGACCTTCAGCGTCGACTTCCTGACCCAGCAGCTCACCAACAGCCCCGACATCGAAGTGGTGAAAACGGTCTCGCCGCCGCGCCTGTTCGGATTTCAGAGCGCCGAGTTCGGACAGGTGCCGCTCAGTCCGCTGGTTCTCGCCAAGATGACTCCGGACAAGGCCAAGCTGCTGCAGACCCAGGCCCAAGGGCGTTGCGCGGTGGAGCGTGACGAGCGGCTGACCTACATGCTCGACCCCTCCACGCCGCAGCTTCCCAATCCGGGCGTGCTGACGCCGCTGGCCGACGGCTTCACCACGACGATCGAAGTGCTGGGCCAGGACGGCCCGTTGCCCGAAGCCGAGGTCTATGTGTTCGGCAGCATGTGGCCGGCACAGGGCATCACCGACGGCACCGGCCGTGCCACGGTGACCCTGCAGGGCGAAACGCCGGAGACCATCCGCTCGATCCTCGTCAAACCCAAGATCGACTACTGGACCTTCTGGCTCGATCGTCCGCAGCTCGTTCCCAACAGCGTCAACCGGATCGCCGTGAGGGCGCTCGGCGCGGTGTTGCGCAACTTCCCCGGCCAGCAATTGACGGGTTGGGGCGAGCGCGCGATGGGGCTCGATCGCCTGCCGCCGTCCTTCAATGGCGCCGGCATCAAGATCGCGATCATCGATTCCGGCCTGGCGCCGACCCATCGCAATTTGCACGGCATCACGGTGGGCACCAGCATCGTCGGCAACGACAAGGCGGCGTGGACCGTCGACACGATCGGCCATGGCTCGCATTGCGCCGGGATCATCGCCGGCGGTCCGGTCGGCCCCGGCGGCGGAATCCGCGGCTTCGCGCCGGCGGCGGAAATCCATGTCTGCCGCATCTTCCCCGGCGGTCGGTTCAGCGATCTCGTCTCTGCGCTCGATTACTGCATGGAGCACGGCATCGACGTCGCCAATATGAGCCTCGGTGGCGGCGACCCCTCGCAGATCATCGAGGAACGCATTATCCGCGCCAAGCAGATGGGCATGGCCTGCATCATCGCGGCCGGCAATTCCTCGGGACCGGTGCAGTTTCCCGCTTCGACGCCGCATTGCCTCGCGGTTGCCGCGTTGGGCAAATGGGGCGAGTTCCCCGACGACAGCTATCATTCGCAGCAGGCGCTCGATGGCTTCCAGAGCCGCGACGGGTATTTCCCGGCGAAGTTCTCCTGCTTCGGACCGGAGGTCGACGTCTGCGCACCCGGTGTCGGCATCGTCTCGTCGCTTCCCGCCGATGGTTTCGGTGCTTGGGACGGCACCTCGATGGCGACGCCACATGTCACGGGCCTTGCCGCACTCGTGCTGGCGCATCACCCTGATTTCACCAAGGGCAACTTCCAGAATCGCGATGCACGCCGTGTCGAGCGGCTGTTCCAGATCCTGAAGGAAACCGCGACGCCGCTGCAATTCGGTGACCCCAACCGGACCGGCGCAGGCCTGCCGAACGCGATGCGGGCGCTCGGCCTCGAAACCGGCGTCGCCCCGGTCGCCGCGGCTGCGTCCGCAACCGATCCTGCGCTGGTAACGCTGCGTCGTCTGCTCGGATTGCCGCCGGCCGAAGCACCGAGCGTGGTTCCGGCGAGCGCCCCGGCGCCGCAATCCGCTCCTTCCATGCAGGCCGGTGCCGGTGCAGTGGCGCGCGGTCCGGCACAAACGGCGGGCGCGATGACGCTGCAGTCCGTCGATCCCACGCAAAGCGGTTCGAGCTACGTCGCCCGCGGTCCCGCACAGACGGCGAGCGCGGCCTTCGTCCCCACCATGATGGATCCTGATCCGGCCCAGATCCGGCAGATCATGCACAAGGTCGGATTGCTGTAACGCGCGCCTTGAACGCGCGCCTTTGCGACTTGCGAAAAGGGGCACAGCGGCAGTCGTCGCTGTGCCCCGCGTGTTTGCTGCGCCGTGGCGATCGCTGCGACAATCGTAGGATGGGTTGAGCCCTCGCGAAACCCATCATGTCTCCGCTCGCAGAGGTCGTCATGGCCGGGACAAGCCCGGCCATGACGATGTGGATGCTGTGTGCCCCTAGCCGATACCTCATATGGCGACAGCCCTGCGCCATTCCGCAAGCCTCAGGAACCGTCGCGTCCCGCTGCCGTTGCCCGCTGAAGGGAGCCAGCCATGCGAAGCCTCAATCCCGGTCAGGTGCTTCTCATCGCCGCGCTGCTCGTCATGCTCGGCCTGGCGGCGTTCGGCATCCATTGGGCCTGGAATGCGACCAACGGCGTGGACGACGCCGCCATGGACGAGAACGGCTGGATCGCGCTCGGTCTCGGCTCGCTGTTCTCGCTCGTCATCGGCTGCGGCCTGATGGCCCTGATGTTCTACAGCAGCCGGCGCGGCTACGACGACTCCGCCGATCCGTTCCGGAAGAAGGGACCCAAATAGTTCGTAGGATGGGTAGCGACGCCAGAGATCCGGCACGCTGCTCGGCCACGGTCATGTCCATGACGAGGTGGCGTGGAGGACGCGTAGTGAGTTCTCGTAGGGTGGGCAAAGGCGCACTTGCGCCGTGCCCACGATCTCTCGATGACGGTAAAAAAACGTGGGTACGCTTCCGCCGTCGCTCTTCGAGCTATGGCGGACAAGCCGCTTTTGGCCACCGCATCTTGCTGTGTCGCCCTCTGTCAATCCACCCTCATAAAAATATTCCACTTTACCGAAATTCGGTTTCGGCGTATGTGTCGTCCATCCCGGCTCACCAAGAGGGGCGACTTGAAGTCGTCATGTTCGCGAGCCGGGCTTGCGGTGGACGCGGCAGCGTCGGCACGAGAGGTGCGGGCAGGGCGGGTAGTCCCTGTGAGCCCGAGGCTTCGTGCGGACGACGGCGCTGTCAGGCTTCGTCTCGTCTGTAAGTTTCCGGCTCCGTCGACAGGGCCGGGAATACTGCGGCGACATGGCGGGCCGTGCGTACGGCAAAACCGTGTGGTCCTGGCCGTCGTTGCCACGGTCAAGTCTTCGCGAAGGTGCGAGCGAGCCCAACCGGGCAGACTGCATCATCCAAATTCGCGGGGCGAGGGAGGCCAGAAGGAATGGTCGGCTCCCGGGAGATCACGGCATAAGCCGTCCAGCCATCGCGCAGGGAAGGCCGAGTGATCGGCGACACCTGTATGCTGCTGTGCGGTCTATCCTTGCGCATTATTCGCGCAGCGGACCGCGGGTGCCAGCCGGCACCCGGCCTTCCCTGCGCCCTCTTGGATCAGAGGGTAGCGAGACCAAGGCAAAGCTCGGGCGAAATCCGCCGCGAGATTGCGAAGGCGTGTCTGCCAACCACAAGCTCGATCTCGTAGGGTGGGCAAAGCGCAGCGTGCCCACGTCTTTGTTGCTGATAGAGGGAGATCGTGGGCACGGCGCTCAAGCGCCTTTGCCCACCCTACGGCACTGCATCGCGGATCGGCAGATTCTGCCGGGACGGATTTGCCGGAATGACGGAGCTGCACTCCGCAATTCGCGATAAGTCCTTGATGAACATGAATCCGCGAGCTGGCATGCACGTTGCACGCAAGAGCTGCGTTCGCAAATGAACAGTGGAGTTCGGGTATGAGTGTCGGCAGCATGAGCAGCATCGGTGGCGGCGGCGCGGCGGGTTCGCCATTCGCAGGCGGCCAATCGAAATCCACCGATGGCGCGCAGAACGACGCCTCGGCCTTCTCGTCCATGCTGCAGGACGGCACGCCCTACGACGAGATCAAGGTCGATCTGCCGAACGGCATGTCGGTCGGCATCGTCCATTTCGGCGGCGGCGGCTTCGACAGCGAGTCACTCAAATCCATCGAGGATTTCGTGCGGAGGCTCGCGGACGAGCAGACGTTCGGGCAGCCGGCAGCGAGCGCCGATCAGGCCGGCCATGACGAAACGCCGGATGCGGTCGGGATCGACAAGATCCATGTCGATCTTCCCAACGGAATCTCGTTCGAGATCCTGCATTCCGCAGGCAAGAATTCGACCGACAGTGCCGCGATCATGAAGCAGCTCACCGACGCTGCCGAAGAGCTCGCCGACTCGCTCGGGCATTATTCGCCGGCATCGAACGCGGCGTCCGCCTACGCCGCGCAGCAGGCCGCGGCATCCGGCCGGAAGGGCCAGTTCGACGCCCG
This sequence comes from Bradyrhizobium sp. MOS003, assembly GCF_003020125.1. Classification (GTDB taxonomy): domain Bacteria; phylum Pseudomonadota; class Alphaproteobacteria; order Rhizobiales; family Xanthobacteraceae; genus Bradyrhizobium. The sequence continues at coordinate 1,700,822 of NZ_PYFW01000001.1, forward strand.
CGGCTGATGCGCGCGCAAACAGCGTGACGATGTCATGCCGGCGCTCGCCGCGCTCCCTCCGCGCCCTTCAGGCGCGGTACCACGCCGCCAGATTCCACGTGATGGTGTCCCAGCCTGACATGTCGACCATCAAATTGTTGACGCCGGCGTTGACGACGGGGCGCGAGAGCAGCGGCAGGAACACGTGGGCCTCGCAGAAGATCTCGTCGACCTTCATCAGCAGCGCGGCGCGCTTGACCGGGTCGAGCTCGTTCTGCGCGGCCTTGTAGGCCTTGTCGGCTTCGGGATCGGAATAGCGCGAGTTGTTGCGACCCAGCCATTTGTTGTCCTTGGTCGCGATCTCCCAGGACACGCACTGGTTCAGCAGGCGCTCCGGATCGGGCTGCGGCTGCGTCGTGTTGTACATCTCCATGTCGGCGTAGAATTTCGAGTAGGTGTCGGGATTGCCGACGTCGGAGGAGAAGAACACCGAGGCAGTGACCGCCTTGATCTCGATCTCGATGCCGGCCTTCTGGCAGGCCTGCTTGATGATGGCCTGCGTCTTCTGGCGCGGGGCGTTGGTCGAGGTCTGGAACACGTATTTGAGCTTCTTGCCGTCCTTCTCGCGGATGCCGTCCGCGCCCTTGCTCCAGCCGGCCTCGTCGAGGATCTTGTTGGCCTTGTCGATGTCGAATTCGTATTTGAGCTTGGGCGACTTGAACTGCTTCGGCGCGTTGACGAAGCTCGCGGTGGCGATGCCGCCGCGGCCGTAGATGAATTTCTGGATCGAATCGCGGTCGATCAGGAGGTTGATCGCCCGGCGCACGGCGGGATCGGACAGCGTCGGATGCTTGGTCTTGACGCTGGAACGCTCGCCGTCGACTTCGGTCCACGGGTCCGTCGTGTTAAGGATGATGAACTCGACATTGCCCGACGGCGTGATGTCGAGCTTGCCTTTGCCGCTCGCCTCCATGCGCTTGAGGACCTCCTCCTCCACCTGCATGTTCCAGGCAAAGTCGTATTCGCCGGTCTGCAGCACGGCGCGCGCCGCGGACACCGCATCGCCGCCGCCCTTGACTTCGATCGTGTCGAAATGCGGCTGGTTCTTGACGTGGTAATCGGGGTTGCGTTCGGCCCGGATCATGTCGCCCGGCTTGAACTCGACGAACCTGTACGGCCCGGTGCCGACCGGCTTCAGATTGCCGGGGGCTTCGCGCGACTTGGCGCCGATATAGTCGCCGAAATGATGCTTTGGCAGGATCTGGCCGACTTGGCCGCCGACGAACGGGTCGGCCCAGAACGGCGTCGGCGCCTTGAAGATCACCTTGACCGTATGGTCGTCGATCTTCTCGACCTTGAGGTCCTTGTAGGAGCCGGAGGTGAAAGCCGCGGTTGCGAGGTCCGCGGCGTACTGCCAGGTGAAGACGACGTCGTCTGCGGTGAAGGGCTTGCCGTCGTGCCAGTTCACGCCACGCTTCAGCTTCCAGACCACGCTCATGCCGTCCGCGGCAAGCCCGCCGTTCTGCTTGGTCGGCACCTCGGCGGCGAGACACGGGATCAGGTTGCCCTCCTTGTCCCAGCCGGCGAGCGGCTCGAAGAAGATGCGCGAGGCGATCTGGTCCTTGGTGCCGAGCGCGAAATGCGGATTGAGCAGGGTCGGGGCCTGCCACAGCAGGATCTTCAGCGCCCCGCCGCCGCCGGCCTTGGTCGGCTTGTAGTCGAGCGTGGCATCCGCCATTGCCACATCGTGCCAGACCAGGATCTGGCTCGCGAGGGGCGCCGCGATTCCGACCGCGGCCACCTTCCGGATGAACGAGCGCCGCGACAGCGTGCCTTGCTTGACCTCCGCGACCAGGCCCCGGATCTCGTTCTCGTCCATCAGCTAACCCTCCACCTCGAAGACATCGGTCGCCGGCATCATGTGGCATCATGCAGGAGGCGGCAATGCCGGCGTGGCCGCAAGGCCATGCGACGAAATGACGATGGGGAGAGCTGTTGTGTTGCAGGCCAGGAGCCGGATCGCCGCCCGAGAGACCCGGGCGGCGACCCAGTGCGAACTTGGGTGAACTTGGGGAAGTTCAAAGGTCGCGCCGGAACGCTAACCCGGTCGTTGCGGGCGCATCAAGTTTCGTGATGTTGCGGCACCCGGAGATTCATTGCAGCCGCCACGGCGTCGCCACAGATGAACTCATCGAGCGAAGCCTGGCGAGCCGGCGCCTAACCGATGCCGGCAACGCCGATCGCCAGCACCGACAGCAGCAGCGCGTTGCTCAACAGCTGCAGCGCCGTGTTCGGCTGTGCCAGCCAGCGCGCGACCTTCTCGGAGAAGGACAGCGTCGTGTCGGCAAACAGCGGTTCGAAATTGTGCCTGAAGAAATGCGGGAATTTCGGCCCCAGCCATGGCATCATGAGACCATGGAGGATCGCCACGGTCGCCACGAAGATGGCGGCCCCGAACGGCTTGCCGGCGAATTCGGACCCGTTGATCAGCTTCATCAGCAGCGCGACGCCGGAATAGGTCGGCAGGCCTTGCAGCACCGCATAGAGCGCAAAGCATTCGAGCCGGTTTCGGCCGGTGAGCTTGGGAGCGGCGAGGGTGGTCATGACGAAACTCCGGGCTGGTTGTGCCGGCAATCTCGCCCGGCGGGCACCGCCGTGCCGTGATCTGCCTCACGCTTGCGCAGGCGCGTTCGTTCCCCATCTGGGATCGAACGGAGAAGCGTCGTCCGCACCAAGCGGCAAATTTGGTTTTCCATTTCATTGATTTCGCGCCGTAGAGAAGCGAATACGGTTCCAATCACTCTCGCCGTGCCATGGAGACCAAGATGTCGTTTCGCCTCCCCCTGATCCTCGCAACCGCGCTTGCCGCCTGGTCGGCAGCCGCCACCGCCGAGACCATCAAGATCGGCGAGACGCCGGGCCCGCATGCGCAGATCCTCGAGGCGGTGAAGCCGATCGCCGCCAAGCAGGGCCTCGACATCCAGCTGCTCGAATTCTCCGACTACGTCGTGCCGAACGCCGCGCTCGATGCCGGCGAGATCCAGGCCAATTCGTTTCAGAACCAGCCTTATCTGGACAACCAGAAAGCCGACCGCGGCTACAAGATCTCAGCCGTCGGGCTGACCGTGAACTTCCCGATCGGCGTCTATTCGAAGAAGCACAAGGCGTTCGCCGACATCCCCGCGGGCGGCAAGGTCTCGATCCCGAACGATCCGACCAATGGCGGCCGTGTCCTGCTGCTGCTGCGCGACAAGGGCGTGATCAAGCTGAAGGATGGCACCGGCTTCAAGCCGACGGTGCTCGACATCACCGAGAACCCGAAGAAGCTGAAGTTCATCGAGGTCGATGCCGCCCAGGCGCCGCGTGCGCTCGACGACGTCGATGCCGCCGCGATCAACACCAATTATGCAACCCAGGCGGGCCTCGATCCGGTCAAGGATCCGATCCTGCGCGAGGACCCCAAGGGCCCCTATGTCAACCTGATCGCCGTGCGCGCCGCCGACAAGGACAAGCCCTGGGTCAAGATCCTCGTCGACAGCTACCACTCGCCGGAGGTCAAGGAGTTCGTCCTCGCCAAGTTCAAGGGCGCAGTGCTGCCGAGCTGGTAGGCAATCTGCCCAGCTGCAGCGCAGCAGCGCTCCCCGGCGGACGACGTTGCGTACGAGCCTTGCGCATTGTCCGCTTGTCTGGAGCAGAAGTAACCGACATCATCGGCAGCCTGGCCATCCTCGCCCGACAGGGGTCGCATGAAACGCTTTGCAAATCTGAAACGCCTGGGATTTTTCACGCGGCTTTTGGAAGAGGCCCCGCCCGCCGAGCGCTATCGCTTCGCGGCCGAGCAGATCGTGCGCGCAGAAAAGGCGGGGCTCGATTCCGCGTGGATCGCCCAGCATCATTTCCACGAGCGCGAAGGCGGCCTGCCGTCGCCCTTCACCTTCCTCGGCTACGTCGCAGCCCAAACCTCGCGCATCAGGCTTGGCACCGGCATCGTCACGCTGCCGCTGGAGAACGCGGTGCGGGTGGCGGAGGACGCAGCGGTGCTCGATCTCATCTGCAACGGGCGCTTCGAGCTCGGCGTCGGCACCGGCGGCAATCCCTCGGCCTTTGCCGCCTTCGGCCTCGACAGCGCCCAGCGCAACGAGATCTTTGCGCGCAATCTCGAGGTCGTCCGGACCGCCCTGGTCGGCAAGCCGCTCGAAGGCGGCGATACGATCTATCCGCAGCGGCCGCAACTGGACAAGCGGATATGGCAGGCCACGTTCTCGGTCGCCGGCGGCGCGCGGGCGGGCAAGGCAGGCGATGGCCTGCTGCTGTCGCGCACCCAGCCGCGAACCAAGGAGGCGCCGAAGGCGACGCTGGCCGAGATCCAGAACCCGGTGATCGACGCCTATCTCGCGGCGCTGCCCAAGGGAGCCGAGCCGCGCATCATGGCCTCGCGCAGCGTCTTCGTCGCCGACGATCATCGCGAGGCGTTGCGACTTGCCGATATCGGCCTGCGCCGCGCGCTGCCGCAGTTCATGAAGGGCGGCCACCTTCTGCCGGGCGAGACGCTGCAGGAGATGATCACGGCGTTCGATACCCATGTCGGCGATGCCGATCACGTCGTCGCCTCGCTCCGCGCCGATGCCACGCTGGAGCGGGTGACGGATCTCGTCTTCCAGGTGCATTCGGTCGATGCCCCGCATCCCCATGTCCTCCGCTCGATCGATCTGGTCGCGGAGAAGGTCGCGCCGGCGCTGGGCTGGACGCGGACGGCGCCCGATGTGGCGCTGGCGGGCTGATCGGACATGAAGAGCATCGCGTTGCACGAGGCTGAATGATGAGTATGCAGGATATCATCGACACACTCGCCGGGATCGAGCCGGGCTCGGCTCTGGACGCCATCCGCGCCCGCCGCCTGCAGGCGCGCGAGAATGCGCAGAAGAGCTATCTCTCGCTGTTCGAGCCGATCGACGCCGGCGATGTCTCGCTGCTCGAACGCGCCGCAGTCGCGGCCTTCGTGACCGGGCTGCATGGCGAATCCCCGGTTGCCACCTTCTATCGCGAAAAGCTCGCGGCGGGCGCGGGCGGCGCGGCTCTGCTTGAATCGATCGACGCCGAGATCTTGCGCGGCAAGACCTCGGGTCCGTATGGTTCGTACCCCGCGGGCCCGTTGTCGGTCGAGAACACCGCCGGTTTGATCTATCGCGTGAGCGCCGCGAGCAAGCCTTCGCTTGGTGCGAGGCTCGCAGCAGCCCTCGAACATGCGCATCTGCTATTGTTCCGTCCGCGCGATGCGGCCTCGTCCGATATGAAGGCCCTGCTCGACGCCGGCTGGTCGACCACCGGCATCGTCACGTTCTCGCAGCTCGTCGCGTTCCTGTCGTTCCAGGTGCGTGTCGTCAGCGGCCTGCGCACGCTCGCCGCCGTGAACGCGCAAAAGGAGGCTGCATCATGAGCGCCACCGTCAATCCACCCGTTGCTTTCACCCAGGACGAGCTCGGCTGGGTCTCCTGGATCGATCCGCTCCCCGAGGCCGAACTCACCGAGCGGCATTACGCCGGCCTGGTCGATCGCTCCCGCGCCAAGTCGGAATATTTCCGCCTGCTGGTGCGCGATCCCGAAGTGCTGGAAGCCCGCACCAAGACCGACAAGGACATCTTCTACAACGTCGCCGACGGCCTGCCGCGCGCCGAGCGTGAGCTCGCGGCGGCCGCGACCTCGCGCTACAACGGATGCATCTATTGCGCCTCGGTCCATGCTCGCTTCGCCAGCACCTATTCCAAGCGCCGCGACGACGTGCAACGCCTGCTCGACGAGGGCGTCAAGGCGGATCTCGGCGAGCGCTGGAACGCGGTGGTCAAGGCCTCGGTCGCGCTGGCCGCAACCCCGATCGCGTTCGGCCCTGACAACATCGCGGAACTGCGCCGCGCCGGTCTCGACGATGCCGAGATTGTCGACGTCATCAACGGCGCCTCGTTCTTCAACTGGGCGAACCGGCTGATGCTGTCGCTCGGCGAGCCCTCGAAATAGGCAATCTCACCGGCACGAGAATTGCTGCCTTATTGAACTGGCGTTTCAACACCTGAGTGGATGGAGCCGTGCATGAGCAACATCGATCGTCGTACCCTGGTCAAGGGCTCGCTTGCCGCGATGATGGCGGGCGCCGCCTCCTCGCGCGGTGCCTTCGCTGATACCTCCGAGCCGATCCTGCTCGGCGTCAGCGGCCCCCTGACGGGACCGAATGCGCAATATGGCACGCAATGGAAGCAGGGCTTCGATCTCGCGCTCGACGAGATCATGGCGGCCGGCGGCATCAACGGCCGCAAGCTCGCCTATCAGTTCGAGGACAGCCAGAGCGATCCGCGCCAGTCGGTCGCGATCGCCCAGAAGTTCGTCTCTGATCCCCGCATCGTCATGGAGCTCGGCGACTTCTCCAGCCCGGCCTCGATGGCGGCTTCGCCGATCTACCAGCGCGGTGGCCTCGTGCAGTTCGGCTTCACCAATTCGCATCCTGATTTCACCAAGGGCGGCGACTTCATGTGGAGCACCTCGGTCAGCCAGGCGGACGAGCAGCCGCTGCTGGCCGCCTATGCGGTCAAGCGCCTCGGCCTGAAGAAGCTTGCGGTACTGCACCTCAACACCGATTGGGGCCGCACCAGCCGCGATTATTTCAGCAACGCGGCCAAGGAATACGGCGCCGAGATCGTGGTGACCGAGGGCTACATCGCGGAGGAGCGCGACTTCCGCTCGACGCTGGTGCGCGTGCGCGACGCCAATCCGGACGGGCTGATCCTGATCTCCTACTATTCCGACGGCGCCCTGATCGCCCGTCAGGCACGCCAGGTCGGCCTGAAGCAGGTGATCTGCGCTGCGAGCTCGGTCTACTCGCCGAAATTCATCGAGCTCGGCGGCGAGGCAGTCGAGGACGTTCACGTCGGCACGCGTTACTTCCCCGAGGATACGCGGCCCGAGGTGCAGAAGTTCATCGCGGGCTTCAAGAAGAAATATAACGGGCAGGAGCCCGACGCCTTCAACGCCTATTCCTATGACGCGATGAACATGGCGGCCGCCGTGGTCAAGATCGGCGGCACCGACCGCAAGGCCATCCGCGATGCGTTCACGAAAGTGAAGGACGTCTCCAGCGTCATCTTCGGCTCGGCGACGTTCGACGTCGCGAGCCGCCGCGTCAAGGGCGCCATGAACGCCGAGCTCGTCGTGCGCAAGGGCCAGTTCGCGCTGTGGGACGGCAAACCGACCTGACCTGAGGCCGGTGCATTTCGCCCCGGCCCGTTCTCCCCTCAGTAGGAACGCTGCGTGTCTTCCTGGCTCGATTACACGATCAACGGCCTGATCGTCGGCAATGTCTACGCCCTCGTTGCGGTCGGGCTCGCGCTGATCTTCGGCGTCAGCCGACTGATCAACTTCGCGCAGGGCTCGATCTATCTGGTCGGCGCCTATATCGGCTGGGTCGCGGTGGTGCAGCTGCATACGCCGCTGCCGCTCACCATCATCGTGGTCGCAGTGGCCGCGGCGATCGTCGGCCTTATCATCGAGCGATTTGGCCTGCGGCCGCTGCAGAACTCGGTGCGCATCGCGCCGCTGCTCGCCACCATCGGCATCAGCTTCGTGCTTGATCAGCTGGTGATGCTGACCTTTTCGCCCAATCCGCGCGCGCTGCCGAGCCAGTTGCCGGATGTGCGCTTCCAGGTCGGCGGCGGCACCATCGGGCCTCTTGACCTGCTCATAGCTGGCGTCGGCCTTACCAGCGCGCTGCTACTGTTCGTGTTCCTGCGCTACTCCAAGCTCGGCTGGGCGGTGCGCGCCACCGCGCAGGACCGCGACGCTGCAATGCAGATGGGCGTCGACGTCAATCGCGTCAATCAGGCCGTGTTCGGCATCGCCGCCGCACTCGGCGGCGTCTCCGGCCTGCTGGTCGGCATGTACTACAACCAGATCGACACCGCGATGAGCCTGCAGGCGACGCTCAAGGGCGTCGTCGCGGAAGTGGTCGGCGGCGCCGGCAACGTGCCGGGGGCCGTGATCGGCAGTCTGTTGCTCGGATTGGTGGAAAGCTACGGCGTCGCCGTGTTCGGCACCAGCTATCGCAACTTGTTCGCGTTCCTGCTGCTCGTCGTCGTGCTCGTGCTGCGGCCGAACGGCCTGTTCGCGAGTGCGCGGCAGGCGCCGCCGGAGCCACTCACCGGCACCTTCATCGCGCCGAGCCGCCCGGTGCGCATTCCGCGCTGGGCCTTGGCTGTTGCGGCCGCGATCTTCGCCATCCTGCCGTTGTTCCCGGTGTCGTTCTACGTTCTGCAGACCCTGATCAATGCCTGGCTGCTCGGCATGCTCGCGCTCAGCCTGACGCTGGTGGCGGGCACGATCGGCCAGGTCTCGCTCGGTCACGCCGCACTGCTCGCCATCGGCGCCTACACCTCCGCGCTGCTATCGTTGACTCTCAACGTTCCGGTCGGCCTCGCCATCATCGGCGGCGGCCTGATGAGTGCGGCGCTCGGCACGTTGCTGATCTCGCCGTCGTTCCGGCTGCGCGGGCATTACGTGTCGATCGCGACGCTCGCCATCGGCGAGATCGTGTCGCTGGTGATCCTGAACTGGGAAAGCGTCACGCGCGGCCCGATCGGCATTTCCGGCATCCCGCCGCTGTCGCTGTTCGGCACCGAGCTCATCAGCCCGACCTCGATCTACTGGTTCAGCTTCGCCGTGATGGTCGTGCTGGCGCTGCTGCAGGGGCGATTGCTGACCTCGCATCTCGGCCGCAGCTTCCGCGCCATCCGCGACGACGACATCGCCGCGCGTGCCTATGGCCTCAGCTTGAATCGCTACAAATCGCTCGCCTTTATCTTCGGCGGCTTTGCCGCCGGCGTCAGCGGCGGCATCGCCGCGCATCTCTATTCCTACATCAACCACGAAACCTTCAACACGCAGCAATCGATCCTGGCGCTGACCGTCGTCATCCTGGGCGGTCTCGGCAATGTCGTCGGCGCGATGTTGGGGGCGGTGGCGCTGGTCGGCCTGCCCGAAGTGTTCCGGATCGCGGCGGAGTACCGCATCCTGATATACGGCATCGTGCTCCTGCTGCTGGTGCGGTTCAGGCCGCAGGGCCTGTTGGGGACGATCTGATGGCGGAGCAGCTCAATTCCATGTTGTCCCTTCGCGGGCTGACGCGGCGCTTCGGCGGCCTCACCGCGGTCGACGCCATCGACCTCGATCTCGCCAAGGGCGAGCTCGTCAGCATCATCGGCCCCAACGGCGCCGGCAAGACGACGCTGTTCAATCTCATCACCGGGCTCGACCGGCCCGACGCTGGCGAGGTCCGCTTCGAAGGCCAGGACGTCACGGGCTTCTCGCCAGAGCGGCTTGCGGGCGAGGGCATCGCACGCACCTTCCAGCTCGGTCGCGTCTTCGGCAATCTCAGCGTCATGGACAACGTCCTAATCGGTGCGCACACGCGCCTGCGTGCAGTGAAACCGACCGTGCCGGTAATCGGTCCGCTGTTGGAGCTGGGGCTCGCGCTGCTGCGTCCTTCCAGCGTCAGGAACGAAGAAGAGCGGCTGCGTGAGGAGGTGAAGGCCATTCTCGCCCGTTTCGGCGAGCGGCTGCTGCCGCGTATCGACCAGCCTGCTTACAGTCTGTCTTACGCCAACCGCCGCCGTGTCGAGATCGCACGCGCGCTGGCGCTGCAGCCGCGCCTGCTGTTGCTCGACGAGCCGACCGCCGGCATGAACCCGACCGAGACTGCGGAGATGCAGGCGCTCGTCGCCGAGCTCAAGGCGGAAGGCCTCACCATCCTCCTGATCGAGCACAAGCTGGAGATGGTGATGCGCCTGTCCGATTGCGTCATCGTCATGGACGAAGGCAAGAAGATCGCGGAAGGGCCGGGCGAGGTGGTGCGGAGCGATCCCAAGGTGATCGAGGCCTATCTCGGCCACGGGCTGTCAGGGACGTCGGAGCAGGAGAGCGCGGCATGACGGCGAGCACACCGGAACCGCTGCTGGCGCTATCCAACGTCAACACCTTCTATGGCCAGGCGCAGGTGCATTTCGACCTGTCGATCACGGTCGCGCGCGGTCACATCGTCTGCCTGCTCGGCGGCAATGCCAGCGGCAAGTCGACGACGATGAAGATCATTCTGGGTCTGGTAAAACCGCGATCGGGCGATGTCACGTTCGACGGCGCCTCGCTCGTCGGATTGACCACGCCGCAGATCGTCCGACGCGGCATCGCCTCGGTGCCGGAGGCGCGGCGGCTGTTCGCGGACATGAGTGTGCGCGAGAACATCCTGATGGGCGCGTTTGTGCGCAATGACCGCGAGGCGATCGCACAGGATCTCGACAAGATGCTGACGCTGTTCCCGAAGCTCGGCCAGCGGCTGTCGCAGCGCGCGGGCTCGTTGTCGGGCGGCGAGCAGCAGATGGTCGCGATGGCGCGCGCGCTGATGAGCCGTCCCAGGATGGTCGTGATGGACGAGCCGACCATGGGCCTGTCGCCGCTCTATGTCGACCGCGTGCTCGAGCTGATCCGCACCATCAACCAGGAGGGCGTCTCGGTGTTCATGGTCGAGCAGAATGCCAGCCTCGCGCTGGAGATCGCGCATGAAGCCTATGTGCTGCAGACCGGCAAGATCGTGCTGTCAGGCTCGGCACGTACGTTGAAGGACGACCCCCGAATCCGCGACGCCTATCTCGGCGGCGCCGAGGCGGCCTAGGAGTTTGAACCTCTCCCGCTTAAGGCGCGGTGAGGGCTGTCTCCTCTGGGGGATTGTTCCATTGCGGAGACACCCTCTCCCCAACCCTCTCCCGCAAGCGGGAGAGGGAGCGCACCTCATTCGTGGTAACGTTCAAGCCGAAGCCGCGCTCGCGGCCGGCTCCGCTGGCTGATCATCGCCATTGGGATCGCCAGGCGCGGTGGCCCAGGCCAGCTCCACCAGCGTCACGATCCGGCGTCCGCCGCCGTCGAGCTGGACGACGATCAGGCCCTGCTCCTCCATGTAGCCGAGCAGCCGCTGCGCGCGGCGCAGCGAATGCGAGCCATAGGCCCGCGCGATCGCGGCGTCGCCGGGGCAGGGCCAGCCTTCCTTGGCCGCGCGCGCGATCATCATGAACACGCCCTGCATGTCGTCGGGCAGGATCGAGGCGCGCAGCGACACGTCCTGCCAGGCGTCGTCTTCGGCATGTTCGGCGCCGAGCCCCGCGCGCGCGCGCGTCAGCATACGGCGGAATTCGGTGAGGTCTGGGACGGCCGAGCCTAGTCCCTCGATTCGGCAGCGGACCACGAACTCCTGATAGAGCACGCCGACGGCGCGAAAGCCGGCGTCGGGTGCGGCGAGCACGGCACGAAGGGTGCGATCGACGCGTTCGCGCCGCTCGGCGAGTTCCTCGGCGCTAACCGGCACCTCGTCGACTTCCGGCTGGATCACCGGCGCGGCGGCCTTCGCGGCGCGGAGCTGCTCGAGCAGATCCGGCGCCGGCCGTCGTTGCGGCCGGCTGGCATCGGGCGGCGGCGCGGCCAGGATCATGGCGCGCATATCTTCCGTGGCCGCTTCAGGCAGCGGCATCAGCCGCGGCGTGGAGTTACGCGGGGACGTATCGGTCGGGCCGATGTGCAAACGCAGCGGACGGCGCGACAGCGCAGGCCCCAGGGCCATGAACTGGCCGCGCTCGAGATCGCGGAAGGATTCGGCCTGCCGCCGCTCCATGCCGAGCAGATCGGCGGCGCGCGCCATGTCGATGTCGAGGAAGGTCCGGCCCATCAGGAAGTTGGAAGCTTCCGCCGCGACGTTCTTGGCGAGCTTCGCCAGCCGCTGAGTGGCGATGATGCCGGCGAGCCCGCGCTTGCGGCCGCGGCACATCAGATTGGTCATGGCGCTGAGCGACAGCTTGCGCGCTTCGTCCGAGACTTCGCCGGCAACCGCGGGCGCAAACAATTGCGCTTCGTCGACGACCACGAGCATCGGATACCAATGGTCGCGATCGACCTCGAACATCCCGCCGAGAAACGCGGCGGCGCGACGCATCTGGTTCTCGGCGTCGAGGCCTTCGAGATTGAGCACGGTGGAGACGCGATGCAGCCGCGCGCGCTCGCCGGCGACCTGAAGGCCGCGCTCGGTGTGATCCTCGGCCTCGATCACGAGATGACCGAAGCGCTCGGCCAGCGTGACGAAATCGCCTTCGGGGTCGATGATGGCCTGCTGCACCCAGGGCGCGCTCTGTTCCAGGAGCCGCCGCAGCAGATGCGATTTGCCGGAGCCCGAATTGCCTTGCACGAGGAGGCGAGTCGCCAGGAGTTCCTCGAGGTCCATGGCGGCCGGGGCGCCCGCCGTGGTCTGCCCCATCTCGATCGCAACCGTCATGCCCGACTCAAGTCCCCGTCATTCGCGGACAGGGGCTTATCAATCCCGTCGCGGCGCGTCGAGCGGCACGGCGTTGATCAGGCCGCGTTGCCCACGGCGGCGTTCAGGTGTGATTCGATAGCCGTAAAAGTGCGGGCCGATAGGGGGCTTGCGGATCGTCGTCCTCGTTCTCCGGGATGACGCAGGAGCCGAATTCCTGCCTGATCCGCTCCATCTCGGCGATGCGTTCGTGCAATCGCTGCAAATGTTCCGGCGATGTCGCCCGCCAGAACCGGAACGTGTCGGCCGTCAGCGGCACGAACGCCGTGCCAAACAGCGTCGGTTCGGGAACGACCGTGCGCCCGAGCAGCAGGAAGCGGTCGGCGCCGGAGACGATGAGGGTCGCATAGCCCCGGTTTCCGATCCGCCTGATGCCATTCACCGACCATTCGGCGAGCTTGCTGAAATACGGCTCCTCGCGCCAGCGATCGGGGCAATGGTCGTCCACCGTGACGTTCACGGCATCCTGGCTGAAATGGACGATGATCCCCGAGTTCGCCGGGAACCAGTCGTCGTCGAGATGCCCCTGCAGCCAGGCGCAGACGAAGGAGCGGCACATCTGCGGACGGCGGTCGTAAATGGTGCAGCCGGTGCCCGTCTGCCAATGCTTGCAGAGCTGGTTCACCGGCTTGTCGACGGCGGCGACCTCCAAAATATCGCAGCAGGCGTTGCACGATCCGCATTGCCGGGTCAGCGGTGCCGTCTTCGGCACGCCGGTCGCACGAATGCCCTGGCCGTCGCGAGCCAGCAGCTTCTGCTTCTCCAGCGCGTTCAACGCACGTTCGATCTTGAGACGAGATAGTCCGGTGGCGTCGATCACACCCTTCATGGTCGTCGCGCCTGCCTCGACCGCGCGGACGACGCTCAGCATCGTCTGATCCATTACGTCGTCTTCTCTGTCCGTCTGGATCCCGATGCAGGCACGGACCATCCATGCCGAAAACGCCGTGTAACACAGGCTTACTTACAAGGCTACGTTGCTCACGCTCAGACCGGAGTGGTCGCGCTCGTTGAATTTGCGTCACACCGGGAACAGTCCGCGCTCCGGCGCAGCGCGATAACGCCGGATGCGGCGCGCTTACTGCGCGCCGGATCCGCCCTGCACGATCTTCTCGTTCAGCTTGAGATCGACGGTCTCGACGGTGCGGTCGATCTCGGCGTTGGGCATGCCGAGCTGATGCGAGATCAGCTTCACCAAGAGGTCGACGCGCTCGATGAAGGGCGCGCCGCCCGCGACGGCGCGCGCCGCCGAGGAAGGCTTGAGCAGGCTCTCGGCGGCCTTGGCGTATTTCGCAAACGGTACCTGGTCCTGTGGATCGGCGCCGAGCTTGCGGGCAATGCTGTCGACATGGTCGTAGATCGTCTGCGAGCGCTTGAGGTCGCCGTGCACGGCGTCGCGGATCGACTGCGGCTCGTTGGGTGTGATGCAGCGGTAATTGCCGGTCAGCAGCATCGACCATTTCGCCAGCGGTACGAACAGGGAATCGAACACTTTCAGCTTCACCGGCACGTCGTGGCCATCGAGCGTCACGGCGTCGATGTCGGCCTCCAATTCGCGCAGCACCTTGTTGTGTTTGTCGTCGGCGAACACCGACGCCTTGAAGTTGGTGGGCAGGCCGACATGCAGCACGTTCGCAGCTTCTTCCGGCGGACGGAAGGCCTGCGGGTCGGGCGAGCACAGCGTCACCAGGCCCGGCTCGAACCGCTCCCACACCTGCGCATTGGTGTAGGCCTCTTCCAGATCCATGCCGGCGAGCGCCGGGATGCGCTTCAGATAGGGCAGCGGCGGCATGTTCATGATCGACAGGCACGGCAGCTTCGCCGCGGCGATCTTCACCATCAGCATGCGCACCGTGTGGTTGGTATATTGCGGCTCCTGCATCGCAAGGCCGACCAGATCGTAGCAAGAGAGGTCGACATTGGCAGGGGTCACGGCGTCGAGCTTGCCGGGCAGGTTGCGCGAGAAGATCGCCCGGTGCACCGCCTCGTCGCGCAGCTTGATGCGCACCTCGGTACCTTCGCGGTTGATCAGCTCGGCGGTCTTGGCGCGGCAAACCAAGGTCACATTGTGCCCGGCCATCAGCAGCTTCGTGCCCAGCAGCGAGCCGTAAGAAGCCCCGAGAATCAATATGTTGCGCGCCATATTCCGTCCCTTTGACAATGTCTGTGATTTCTAAGCCCCGGTCGTCATCCGCGGGCGAGTTGCCGGCATCTAAAGCGAAGTCCGCGGGGATGGCAACTGGGATAATGCATACAAGGCAGCGCCGGAGTCCCGGCGGCCGGGTCGGACAGAAGCACTATTCCGCAATCTATTCGCCGGCTCGCGAGCGCTGGTCCGCTCGGGACTCTCATTGGTCGCCCGTTCCTCTTCGCCGTGCCGGTACATGTGGCTCTCATTGGCTCGCGCAACACGATACGACCTACTCAATCCGATTTGTCGGATGTCTCGCCGGTGTGGGCTCGGCGTGGGGTGCGAGCGCATGGCGTCACACGTTGCGTGCCGACGATCGGTGCGCTGGTTGGTTCGCTGTTATCTGACGGTCACATTGCCGGCCGACATTGATGAAGCAGCGATCCACCGCCGCCCTCACCATATCGTGCTTTCACAATGCCGATGTACGCAGGCATGTAGTTTACGTCGGCGAAGCAAAGGTCATCATCGGTTCGCCGACCACAACAAGAAACGACGAGGCCCGCATCGCTGGAGTGGCGGCATGCGCGGCAAACAACTGTGTTCAGCGATGGAGCTGGGACGTGACGATTGGGTTGAGCCGGCCCGGACCTGGGGGTCATGCGGGCTGGTCTGGAATGGCGGCGAAAGACGTCGACGCGGCTGGTAGCATCGGCAGACGCAAGCGCGACGGACGCGATCAGGGGCGGCGGCGATCGCATCGAACAGACGCGCAGGGCGCTGCACAGAGCGCGAAGCCAAGCGGGTCCGGGCGCAAGTCCGGGCAATCGTCGACGGCGCCGCGTGGGGACTGACATGGAAGGTGATCATTGGCCTCACGGCTCGTGCGACGGCGCCGGGCAAAGCCTGGCGCGCTTGCGGGATCGCGCGTCCCAATTCTTCGAAGGCCTGTCCGTCGCGGAGCTTGCGCGTGAGACGCACCGGCATCTGTGGATTTCGGACTGGTTGAGGGTCTCGGACGACTACCGGACACTGGCTGAATCCGCGCATCAAAACCGTTCCGCCTGGGTTGCGCGGGAAGCGTGGCTGTGTTCGCTGACCGCCCTCGAAGTCGTCAGAAGCTTGTCTTGTCCTGGAGATGTCGAAAGTGCAGGCCTCGCAGACGAGGTCGGCATCAGCCTGAGGGGTTTCGAGGCGGAGGCCGGCCTGGCGATCGAGCGCGTCAAGATCGATTGCTTCGATCAAGGTGCGTTGGCCGGCTTCTTCCTGCCGGCGCTCCGTCGCGAGGCTTCAGCGCCGACGGTCATCTGCCTCAGTGACGAGGACATCACCCTGGGCTCGATGATGAGCAGGCTGTTGCCGGCCTCGCTCTGCGGGACCATGTCGCTCCTGCTCGTCGATGCCGGCAATTCGACCGTTCATCGCTCCTTCAAGCCGGAGCACAGGCTTCAGTACTGGCTGGACTATCTGGAGGCTCGCCCCGATGTCGATGCGCGGCGGATCGCAATCTATGGCGAGGGGGAGGGCGCCTGTCATGCGTCCCGCCTTGCCCTCTCCGATCGCAGGATCGCGGCCGCCGTGTGCGACGGCGGCCTTTTGACGCCGGTGATGCGCCGAGCATCGCTTCGTTGGATGACCGGCGTCGGGCAGGCGATCCCTGACGGGGCCTCGACGGGTTTGCTGCCGCCGTCGCGTCGACTGCCGTGCCCGCTGCTGATGGTCGTGGGGAGCCGCTCCATGATATGGGAGCAGGACGCCCTCGATCTGCAAGCCGGCTACCGGCAGACCGGAGCCGACTGCTCGGTCGTCGTGCCGAACAACGTCCGGCACCCGCTCGGCGAGGTCGAGAATTTCATTGCTGTCGACGACTTCGTTTTCGAGTGGCTCGACAGCAAGCTCGGATCGGCCCGTCAACTCGATCCCGTGACCTATCTCTAACCCCAGGGGCATCGCATGAGGCGGTGGTCCCGAAAGGCGAGGCTGCGTTCAGGCGTTGCCAGAAGTCATATGCAGGGCATCGGCGGATCACGACACGTCGATAGCCAGCAATCGCGCCGCCAGCCGGGTGTTCCTGGCGATGGTTGCGAGCGCGGCATTCAATTCAACCAGGGTCTTCTCGTCGAACTCGTTGAAGATGGTCGAATTCAAGGCCAGCTTTCTCTTGGACAGTTTTTCGATTTCGGTCGTCGCCTTCTCCGTCAGCGTCATCAGGACGAAGCGGGCATCGTTCGCTGCCGGCCGTCGCGATAGCAAGCCGCTCTTTTCGAGGCTCTTGGTCTGGTTGGTCACGAAGGCCGGGTGGACACGCAACTTGTTCGCGATGTCGATGCCGGCGACGCCGCGCCCGTCGTCCAGTTCGGTGATCGCCATCAGAATCAGCCACTGCGGCTCGGTAATGCCCAGCAGTCCGGCCCAGCAGGTATGGATGTCCTCCAACTGGGAGTGAATTTCGACGACGTTCCAGATGAAGTCCGTAATCGCCCTGTCGAGTTTTTTCTCGATCATGTGGCTGCCCCCCGTTTCCCTCGGTTCAGTCTTTTAATGGGATATTGGGGAATCGTCTCGCATATCGCGCATAGACAATGGTGGCGGGCACCGCACGGTGGAAACGGTTCGTTGGTTTGGTACTTGCAAAAAGCAATTAATTAAATTACGTATCCTCTCACTCAATCTTTGCTGCTCTTGACCCTGTCGATGGACGGCGATGTGAGACCTCCAAGAAAGCCCTCGGGATGCCCCCTGAGGGCTTTTTCGTTTTGGATTAATCACTTAGTTACCGTTCCGGTGGCCTCTGTTGCCCTTGAGCAACATCGCCCGCCGAAGTTACGATTCATTAAATCAATAAATTGAGGCCGTTGTTTTTATAAACTATACGTGAGGCACGACGGAGGGGGGGCACCTCACTGTCGTTTCAGTCCGGACCTTCGGTGCGGATCTGAATTGAACGGAAATTGTGAGGGTGACGCGGTGTCCGCCCAGGAAGCCGAACCCCCTGAATCGACCTGGAGGTTTACCTAATGAAGTTGACGAAGACGCTTTTGCTCGGCTCGGCTGCCGGCCTGATGGCCGCCTCCGGAGCGTTCGCAGCCGACCTTCCCGTGAAGGCCAAGGCCGTCGAATACGTGAAGATCTGCTCGCTCTACGGCGCGGGCTTCTACTACATCCCGGGCACCGACACCTGCATCAAGCTCGGTGGTTATCTGCGCGCTGAAGTCGCGTTCAACACCAACAGCCTGTACGGCATCTCGAACGGCTCGCCGGCTGGTGCGCACAACCGCCTCAGCAACACCTACTCGATGCGCGCTCGTGAAGATCTCAACATCGACACGCGCACCGCGACCGAATACGGCGTCGTCCGTACCTTCTTCGACGGCGTGTTCACCTGGACCACCGGTGGCTATCAGGGCTCCGGCTCGGCGACGGGCGGCACGGTCTATACCGGCAACCTCGGCCTCAACACCTCCGGCGCCACCCCGGCGCTCGTTGGTTCGTCGATCAACGGCACCGACGGCAACACCTCGGGCGGTTCGCTTGGCGTGTACTACGCCTTCATCCAGTTCGCCGGCTTCACCATGGGTAAGGCCGTGTCGCAGTTCGACGCGCCCTGGACCAACTATCCCGGCAACAACATCGACAGCCTCGTCGGTGGTTCGGGCACGGTCACTGGTGTCAACCAGTTCACCTACACCGCGGACTTCGGTCAGGGCATCACGGCGTCGTTCTCGGCTGAAGACGCGACGGCCTACTACCAGGCCGGCAACGTCAACCTGACCGGCGCGACCGCGGGCAGCATGATCGGTGGTTCGTACGGCACCAACGCCATCGGCGGTTCGCGTTCGCCGAACCTCGTCGGTATGGTCCGTGTCGACCAGGCCTGGGGCATGTTCCAGGCGTCGGTTGCTGCGCATGACAACCACGTCGCCTACTACGGCGCCACCGAAGCCACCGGCCACCCCGACGACAAGTGGGGCTGGGCTGTTCAGCTCGCTCTGTCGATCAAGAACATCCCGACCGGTGCGGGTGACGTGATCAACATCCAGGGCGTCTACACCGACGGTGCGACCCGCTACAACTTCCAGAACCTGGCGGGCAGCAGCTACTCGATGTTCGGCAGCTCGGGCGTTGCCTATCAGAGCGTCGGCTTCGCCTATGCTCCGGACACCGTGTTCGTCACGGGCGGCCAGCAGGAAACTGTCAAGACCTGGGGCTTCCGTGGTGCTTACACCCACAACTGGGATGCCTACTGGAACACCGCGCTTTACGGTGCCTACGCTCAGGCGCAGTACGGCTCGACTGCCAAGACCGCTCTGTGCGGTGCTGGCGGTGCAGGCGGCGTGTTCGGCGGTCTCGCCGGTGTCACGGGTTGTAACCCTGACTTCGCCGTCGGCCAGATCGGCGTGATCACCCGCTGGACCCCCGTCAAGAACCTGACGTTCTCGGGCGACCTGAACTGGACCCGTCTCGACCAGAAGTACTCGGGCACGGTTGGTTACGCCGGTGCCGGCACGACGGCCAAGCCGGCCGCCCTGTACGAGCTGAAGGATCAGGACAGCATCACCCTGCTGCTCCGCGCCCAGCGCAACTGGTAAGATCTTTCGAACCATCTGACGAACACCCGGCGGGAAACCGCCGGGTGTTTTTGTGTGCGCGCATCCTGCGTGATGCCTGCCCCCGTAGCCCGGATGGAGCCGACGGGTCGCGCGAAACGTCGGCGGTGCGGAGCCGCGGCCCATCGATCTGCATCGCAGCGGGTCGTCTTCCGGGTCCCGGCCCTGCCCCGGAACGCTATCCGCGTTGCGGCTCGCCCGGGACACGAGAGGATAGGGGGCGTCGTTCAAAGACAGGCGCGACTAGCTGTACGCAGACGCCGCCGCGAACCACTCGCGCGGAAATTGCGTGGGCTCAGCCCTGGCTTGCGACCCGAGCGCGGTCGAGATGCTCCTCGATCTTCGGGCGGTCGCGTGTGCGCTCGAAGCTGGTGCACAGCAGTTCGGTCTCATCGAGCGAGATCGGAGCGCGATACAGCCGGCACATGAATTCGGCGCTCGCGCGTCCCTTGGAGGTAGCCGGGCTGCGTTCGGCGAGAAACATGCAGTCGCGGCAGATGCTGGCGTCGAGCCGCTGGTGGGCCGCATCGAGATGGTTGAGGACCTCGCGGAGCGAATCGCGCAGCCTGACGCATTCGTCGTTCCCGAGCGAGGTGACTGCATTGACCACGTGATTGATGGGGTCGTGCTGGCTCAGGCATTTCTCGCCCTGGGCGGTGATGTGTAGGACGACGGAACGCTTGTCCTCTTGCGACGGCTTGCGGACCAGAAAGGACTTGCCCTCCAGCGTCTTCACGATCTGCGATGCGGTCGCTCTGGTGGCGCCGATGAAGCCGGCGAGTGCGGAAGGCGTGCGCGAAAATCTGTTGGCGCGGCCGAGAAAGCGCAGCGCCATCCATTCGCGATCGCGCAATCCATGCTGATTGCCTTCGAAATACCAAGCCCTCGCCGCCTGGACCAGCAGCTCGACGGCTTCTCGTGCCAATGGCATCAATCTACCCCGCCCCCGAAACTTCGTCTGCGGCGCTCCGGAGCCGCTTTGCGCTCCGGCCTGCGAATCGATCGAAAGACATCGAACGGCTGCTGCCCGGGGAGCGAATCGTGTCGAGCTCTCGTTCGAAAGAACGAATTGCAGCACGTCCGGCCTGGATCGCTGGAGCTCGCGTGCTCCGGAATGAGAAACCGCGTCGTTGACATGCCAACAGCGTCTTCGTCGCGCGGGAGCCCGAGTTGTCGTCGTCAACGGACGATGGATCGGAATAGTTCAACCGAAGCCCCTGAGTTCAAGTCACACGCAGACGTTTCTTATGTTCCGCCGAAACGATGAATGAGCTTCTCAACAAAATCAAGTAGAGACGCTCGCGGAGTGCGGATGTCGCTGCAGGCGAATGTAAAGTTCAAGACAATCCCATTGCTCGGGACACATGATGGTGAACGCAATACGCTGTCAGGCAAGCAACATTCACTCGACTCTGCGGCGCCATGATTGCACAGCGTCGTGCTGTCCGTGATCGACGCGGATTGATCGAAGCTTGTGCACGATGACGAAGAGTTCGGCGCGTCATCCACAACTTGTGCGTGGAGCCACGGAATTGTTGGGAGAACTCGCAGGAATTACACGCGCCGGTTGTCGTCCTGATGCCTGCCAAATCGCCCGTCCTGTCACTTGCGGCGGCGCTGCTATTCGCCCTTCAGCATGTCACGCAGTTCGCGGAACGGATCGGCGCTCGGGGGCGCCGAAGCGTCCTGCCGCATCGCGCCGTAGATTCTCGGAACCATGTCGACCGCCTGGTCGAGGCCCGAATCACGTCCCGACTGATAGCCGCCCATCAGGCGAAGGTCGCGCGTGTCCTCGTATTTGGCGATCAAGGCGCGCAGCTTGCTGACCAATTCGCGCTCTTCGGGATCCCAGACGTTATGCGCGAGGCGGGAGACCGAGGCCAGAACGTCGACGGCCGGATAGCGCGCCTGGTCGGCGATGTGCCTGGAGAGCACGATGTGCCCATCGAGCGTGCTGCGGATGGTGTCGGCGATCGGCTCGTTGTGGTCGTCGCCATCGACCAGCACGGAGAAGATCCCGGTGATGGTGCCGGAACCCTCCTCGCCGGGCCCGGCCCGCTCCAGGAGGCGCGGCAGATCGGTGAAGACCGTCGGCGCGTAGCCGCGCGCGACCGCAGGCTCGCCGGCGGCGAGCGCGACCTCGCGGGCGGCATGGGCAAAGCGGGTGATCGAATCGACCATGAGCAGGACCGATTCGCCCCGGCCGCGGAAATATTCCGCGACCGCCATGGCCGTCTTCGGCGCCAGCCGCCGCATCATCGGGCTTTCGTCTCCGGTCGACACGATGGTGACGGCGCGCTGGCGATCGTTGCCCAGCACGTCCTCGATGAACTCGCGCACCTCGCGGCCGCGCTCGCCGACCAGGGCCAGCACCACGGTGTCGAAACCCTGGCTGCGGGCGAGCATCGCAAGCAGCGTCGATTTGCCGACGCCGGAGCCCGCAAAGATGCCCACGCGCTGGCCAGCGCAGATCGGCGCGAACAAATCGATGACGCGTACGCCGGTGCGCAGCGGCTTGTGCACGCGTGCGCGCTTCATGGCCGACGGCGCCTCAGCCTCTGCCGAGACCGCCTGGGGGCCCGGCGTGAGGGGCCCCAATCCATCCAGCGGCGCGCCGAGAGCGTTGATGACGCGACCCTTCCAGCTCGGATCGGGTGCAAAGGACAAGGGCGGCATCCGGTAGGCGACCGAGCCGAGTCCACCGGCGAACTGGCGGTCGAACGGCTTGGCGATGATGCCCTCGCTGTCGATTCGCACCACCTCGCCGATCTGCGGCTTGCCGCCCGAATTGACGCCGATGAGCTCGCCGAGCCTGACGAAGCGCGACAGGCCGGAGACACGGAAATGCGTCGGCGCGATCTCGGAGATCGCGCCGCTGACGCTTGCCAGGGGAGTGCTCTGCTGAAGCTCCAGCAGCGCCCACTCGAGTTGCCGAAGAGCGTTCAAGGAATCCGTCCAACCTCAATCTCAATGCGCGCGGGGCGCAGCCTATTTGCCGGGTTCGCCCAGCGTCCGGATGGCGTTCTGCAGCGAGCTCTCGGTGCCCTCGATCATCGAATTGGTGCCGTCGAAGGCACGCGAAGCCGCGATCAGCTTGGTCAATTCCATCATCGGGTTGGCGCCGGAGCCCTCGACATAGCCCTGCTTGAAGCCGTCGCGGGAGAAATCGGCGATGGCGGTCGCGGGCCAGTCCGGCGTCACGCCGGAATTGCCGTAGCGCTCGAGATTGGCGTCAGCGGGGATGCTGAACAGACCGATGGTGCCGATCTCGTTGTTGTCCTGGGTGATCGCGCCGCTGCGCGCGATCGAGATCGGTCCGCCGTTCGGGTCCAGCGTGATCTGCGCGCCGCCGGAATCGACGACGGGAAATCCGCTCACAGTCTGTAGATCGCCGTTGGCGCCGATCTGGAGCCGGCCGTCGCGGGTATAGACCGTGCCGTTGGGACCGGCGAAGGCGATCCAGCCCTGGCCGACCACGGCGACGTCGAGCGGATTGCCGCTCTCGGTGATGTTGCCTTGCTCGCGCGAGATGATGTTGTCGCCGGGCGAGGAGAACGCGACCGGGTTCGCGCCGGCCTTGGACAGCACGGTCTCGAACTTCACCACGTCGGTGCGGAATGCCGCCGTGTTGACGTTGGCGACGTTGTTGGCGATCGTCTGGAGGCGCTTTTCGAGGGCGACCTGGGCTGACAATCCCACATAGAGGGCCGATTGCATGACTTACCTGTTGAACCTGATGTTCTGAAGAGTAGCCAGCATATTGGTATCCATGCTGGCCGAGGATGCGCCGCCGATCAGGATCAGCGCGGAATTGGTCGAGCTGTCGCTCTGGGCCTGGGTCGCGTCCCACATCGCCGCGAAGCGCTGCACGAACTTGGTGACCTTGGCGGGGTCCTGGAAATCGGTGAGCTTGACCTTGTTCGTGATCATCTTGGCCTGGGCGTCGATATCGGCCGAGCTGATCGTCGCCGGCAGGCCGAGCGCGGTCTGAACCACCTGCGTCAGCGCCTTGTCCGCGAGCACCTGGTAGGCGGTCGTGATCGTGGAGGCCTTGCGAGTGAAATAGAGCGCCAGCCGCAGACCCTCGTTCTGGTCGCCGGCCTTCTGCTCCATCGTCTGCGTGACATAATGGGTCGCCGTCCCGGTCGTGGCCTGGACGGTCTTCGTCGCGTTGGCGCCGAGGG
This sequence comes from Bradyrhizobium sp. MOS003, assembly GCF_003020125.1. GTDB lineage: Bacteria > Pseudomonadota > Alphaproteobacteria > Rhizobiales > Xanthobacteraceae > Bradyrhizobium. The sequence goes on from NZ_PYFW01000001.1 coordinate 1,724,111, forward strand.
CGGCGAAATTGAAGGCGGTGGCGAATTCCCGGTAGCGGGTGTCGGTCAGCTTGTTGGCGAAGGTGTTCTTGTTGCCAACACCTTCGGTCAGCACCTTGCGCATGAACGCCTTGGCGTAGGTCATGTCGCTGAGGCCGAAGGCCTTCATGGCGTAGGAATAGAGTCGGTAGTCCTTCAGGAAGTCGTCGATCGTCTTCACGTTGCCGATATGGCTCAGGAAATAGTCGGTCTCGCGGCTGACATCCGGCTGCGTCGCGACCTGCGTCAGCGACTTGCCCATGTCCTTGGTCAGCCTGGTGTAGTCCGCGATGGTGGATAGCATGACACGCGCCCCTCTGGCCGCTGTTGCGACGCCGCCCCAAGCTGCCGCCGATTGCTTGCGCGGGGCTGGCGACGCGGGAAGCCAGCCTCGCGCAAGGCTCGCCGACTAGATATTTCCGGTGGGATCGGCGATGGAGCGGCGCGTTGGGCAGTTTCGTGGGGATTTTCATCACGGTAGCGGCGCTGCTCGGCGGATTTGCCGCGATGGGCGGGCATCTGGCCGTGCTCATGCAGCCGTGGGAGTTCGTGATCATCATGGGGACCGCGGTCGGCACCTTCATCGTGGCCAATCCGTGGAAGACGGTGGTGGATACCGGGGTTGCCTGCATGCAGGCCATCACCGGCGCGGTGCCCGGCCAGCGCTATTACCTTGATCTGCTCGGCGCGCTCCACGCCCTGATGCGCGAGCTCAGGGGCAAGGGCCGCAACGAGGTCGAGGCGCATATCGACGATCCCGCGTCCTCCGAGATCTTCAAGGCGTTTCCGAGCGTGCTCGGAGATCCCTCGCTGCTCCAGTTCATCTGCGACTACGTCCGCCTCATCATCATGGGCAACGCGCGCACGCACGAGATCGAGGCGCTGATGGACGAGGAGATCCACACCATCGTGAAGAGCAAGCTGGCGCCCTATCATGCCCTGGTGACGGTGTCCGAAGCGCTGCCGGCGCTCGGCATCGTCGCCGCGGTGCTCGGCGTCATCAAGGCGATGGGCGCGCTCGACCAGTCGCCAAAGCTGCTCGGCGGCTTCATCGGCGCGGCCCTGGTCGGCACCTTCGCCGGCATCTTCTTGTCCTACGGCGTCCTTTCGCCCTTCGCGATCAAGATCAAGATGACGCGCGAAAAGAAGTGCCGGCCCTACATCATCGTCAAGCAGACGCTGCTGGCGTTCATGAACGGCGCCATGCCGCAGATCGCCGTCGAGCACGGCCGCAAGATGATCGCGAGCACCGAGCGGCCGTCGATCGACGTCGTCGAGAATGAGACGATCGCGGGTCCCAAGGCCGTCGTCACCGAGCCCGAACCCAAGGCTGCCCGCGCATGATGGAAGACGTCGAGGTCGATCAGCGCAAGCAGCTCCCGAATTATTTGCTGGACGCCGCCGGCATATCGATCGAACGCATGCCGATGCTCAATGTGATCTTCGATCGCATGGCGGCATCGTGCACCGACAGCCTGCAGCCGATGGCGGGAACGCCGTGCTATTTCTCGGTCAACGGCATCACCAACGATCCGCTCGGCGACATCATCAAGGACTACGAGGGCAACGCGGTCGCGGCCGTGCTCTATGCCGAGCAGTGGGACTCGCGCGTGATCATCGTGCTGGACCGCGACTTCGTGTTTACGATGGTCGAGGCGATGTTCGGATCCGACGGGGCTGAACCGCCGCTCGATGTCGAACGCACTTTCTCGAACATCGAGATCCGCCTGGTCCAGGCGCTGTTCGAGCGGTTCGCCAAGGCGCTGCAGAGCGCCTTCGCCGGCACGTCGAACGTCACTTTCCGCGTGGAGCGGGTCGAGACGGCGATGGCCTCGCTGGCGATCGGGCGGGCCAGCAACATGTCGATCTGCGCGAACATGATGGTGCAGGCGCTCTATCGCGGCGGCCAGATGTTCCTGATCATTCCCCACTCCGCGCTCAACCCGCTCCGGCAGAAGCTCGCTCACGTCGTCGTCAGCGACGGACGCGCGACCGATCCGCGCTGGCGCGAGCAGATGGAGAGCGAGGTTCAGCGGACCGAAGTGACGCTGAGCGCGGTGCTCGACGAGAAGATGATTTCGCTCGAGGACGTCGTGAAATTCAGGGTCGGACAGGTGATCGAGCTGGAGGCCACGCCGCGCACGCTGGCCCGTCTCGAAAGCAACAACCAGGTGCTGTTCTGGTGTCAGATCGGCCAGCTCGATGGCTATTACGCCATGCAGGTGGCCGATCCCGTGGATCAGAAACGGGAGTTCGTCGATGATATCCTATCTCGTTGATGCCGTGCTGTTGATCGCGCTCGCCTTCACCAGCATGCGGGTGACCCGGATGCACCGCGAGCTGGCGCGGCTGCGCAGCTACCAGGGCGAATTCTCCACCATCGTCCACGAGACGGCGGGCGCCTTCGACACGGTCATCTCCGCAGCGCATGATTCCACCGCCAATCTCGGGCGCCTCGCCAACGTGCTGAGCACCAAGATCGATCAGGCCCACGAGGCGATCGCGGCGCTCGATGCGAGGAACGGGCTCGCGCCCGCGACGGTAGGCGGCCCCGAGGCGAACAAGCACTGAAGCGAGAGCCGGCAGAACCAATACGAGCGGAACGCCAGGGCGCTCCGGGAGCGGAAATACCAAGAGGCGATACCAGATGGCGCAATCCTTCGACTATGACTCTGCCACGCGAGCACCTGCCGCCGACGAGGGGCACACCGACACGACCCCGCTGGAGCGGCTCGCGGAGATCGCCGCGCGCACGGCGGAGGAGACCGGCAAGTTCGCCAATGTTGATGCCATCCTGCGCATTCCGGTCACCATGCAGGTAGTGCTGGGATCGGCGACCATTCCGGTGGCGAATTTGATGAAGCTGGGGCGCGGCGCGGTGGTCCCGCTCGACCACCGGGTCGGCGAGCCCGTCGACGTCGTCGTCAACGGCCGCATCGTCGCCCGCGGCGAGGTGGTCGTCGTCGAGGAGGACAATTCCCGCTTCGGTGTCTCGCTGACCGAGATCGTCGGGCCGCTGGGGCAGGGTGACAGCTGACCATGGCGGCACAGGTCGGCATCGCTCCCGTCAAGCAGCGAGGCGTTGCTACGCTGGGCGGCACGGAAAAGGTCGCGGCACTTCTGCTGGCCATGGGTCGGCAGGCGGCCGCGAGCGTGCTCGCGCAATTCGAGCCGCAGGACATCCGCATCGTGACCAAGGCCGCGGCCGAGCTGCGGCCGATCACGGCGCAGGAGCTCGAATCCATCGTCGAGGAGTTCGCCCAGCAGTTCTCGATGGGCGCCAACATTCTCGGTACCCTCGGCGGCCTCGAAGCCGTGCTCGGCGACGTGCTTCCTGCCGATCAGGTCACGGCGATCATGTCGGATCTGCTCGGCAATTCGAGCCGGTCGGTCTGGGATCGCGTCTCGTCGGTGTCGGAAAATTCGCTGGCGACTTACCTGTCCAAGGAGCATCCGCAGACCGCCGCGCTGATCCTGTCCAAGGTCAAGCCGGCCTGCGCCGCCAAGGTCATGAGCCAGTTGCCCTCCAGCCTGCGCAACGAATTGATGCGGCGCGTGCTCAGCCTCAAGCCGATCGTCGACGACGCGATGAAGGTTCTCGAGAAGACGCTGCATGAGGATCTGACGCTCAATTTCGCCCGCAACCTCGGCGCCGATACTTACGCCCGGGTCGCCGACATCATCAACAAGATGGAGCGCGGACATATCGAGGACATGCTCAAGAGCCTGTCGGAGAAGCGGCCGAAATCGGCCGAAGTGCTGAAGGAGCTGCTGTTCACCTTCGACGACGTCATCAACCTGGCGCCGAAGGCGCGCACCATGATCTTCGACCAGGTGCCGACCGATCGTATCGTCGTCGCGCTGAAGGGCACCGACAAGCATTTCCGCGAGCTGATCCTGTCCGCGGTCGCCTCGCGCGTGCGTCGCGTCGTCGAGCACGAGCTCGCCATCGGCGAGCCGTCGAACCAGCGCGACGTGCTGGAGGCGCGCCGCGTCATCACCGACCTCGCGCTCGACCTCGCGGAGAAGGGCGAAATCGAGCTCAACCCCGACCAGGAGGATGAGCTGGTCTTCCGCTGACCGCTGAACGGGCATGGCAGAATCATCCGATCGGGAGAGCAAGACAGAAGAGCCGACCGAGAAGAAAGTCCGTGATGCGCTCGAACAGGGCAAGATCCCGGTCTCTCGGGAGGCCTCCATTTTTGCCTCGATGGCCGCGCTGATGGTCATTCAGGCGTTCCTGATCGGCCAGGGCGTGCAGCAATTGACGCCGACCTTGAAGAACCTGCTGGACGATCCCGACGGCTTCCGGCTCTCCACCGGCGCGGACGCGCAGAACCTGCTCACCGTGGTCGGCCTCGAGGCGCTGCGCTTCCTGGTGCCGCTGGTCGTCACCCTCGGCGCGTTTGGGCTCGCCGCCTCGCTGCTGCAGAACGCCCCGCGCCTGGTGCTGGAGCGCATCAAGCCCGACCTGTCACGAATCTCACCGATCAGCGGCTGGAGCCGGCTGTTCGGGGCACAGGGACTGGTCGAGTTCGCCAAGTCGCTGTTCAAGCTGGCCGCGGTGACCTCCGTGGTCGCCTTCGTGCTGCGCTCGTCCGAGGCGAAGGCGTTCGAGGCGATGTATACCGATCCGGTTGCGCTGCCGGAGATGATTCTCAACATCGCGATGCGGATCGTCTCGGCGATCTGCATCGCGACCATCGTCCTGGTGGCCATCGATCTCGCCTGGGCGCGCTTCCACTGGAGGCGCGGCCTCCGCATGACCAAGCAGGAGATCAAGGACGAGCACAAGCAGGCGGAAGGCGATCCCCTGATCAAGGCGCGCCTGCGCTCGCTGGCGCGCGACCGCTCGCGGCAGCGGATGATTGCATCTGCATCGCGCGCGACACTGGTGATCGCGAACCCTACGCATTTCGCGATCGCGCTGCGCTACAACCGCGAGGAAAATCCCGCACCTCTCGTGGTGGCCAAGGGTATGGACGTGATCGCGCTGAAGATCCGCGAGGTCGCCGAGCAGAACCGGATTCCCGTGATCGAGAACAGGGCGCTGGCGCGCGCGCTCTACGAGGCCGTCCAGGTCGATCAGGTGATTCCGGCGGAGTTCTTCCGGCCCGTGGCCGAGATCATCTACTTCCTGCAGTCGAAGCAGGCGCCTCGGACCGAGAAGGTCCAGTAGATTTCCGAAGACGACGTCCTGCCCAACAGCTTGACGAAAGCTTAACGCCCTAGGCTTCTCCCGAATGGACCAGAACGGGGCTGTCGTGGGACCGCTTTATCTCTTCGAACTCGCATCGTCGCAGGCGCGGTACCTCGAGCTCCGCCAGTCGACCATTGCCACCAACGTCGCCAACGCCAACACGCCGGGCTTCAAGGCGCGCGACGTCGAGCCCTTCAACAAGGTGCTCGACGGCATGCCGGTGAGGCTTGCCACGACGTCACCCTCGCACATGCAGCTGGCCGCAGCCGAGACCGACACGCGGGCGACCGCGAAGAAGGACAGCTGGGAAGTCGTCCATTCCGGCAACTCGGTCAGCCTCGAGCAGGAAATGATCAAGGGCAGCGACGTCAGCCGCGACTATTCGATGAATTCGGCGATCGTGCGGTCGTTCCACCGCATGGTCCTGTCCAGTGCGAAAGCCTGAGGTGACCTGACATGCTGGACTCATTGCAAGCGTCATTGACGGTCGCGAGCTCCGGGCTCGAAGCGCAGTCGACGCGCATGCGCATCGTCTCGGAAAATCTCGCGAACGCGACTTCGACGGGGCGCACGACCGGTGCCGATCCCTACCAGCGCAAGACCATCACCTTCGACGCCGCAATGGACCGTGCTTCCGGCTCGCAGCTGGCGAAAGTCAAGGAGATCGGGGTCGACACCACACCGTACCGTGTCGAATACGATCCAGGGCATCCCGCCGCCGACAAGGCCGGCTACGTCAAGATGCCGAACGTCAACATGATGATCGAAATGGCCGACATGCGGGAAGTCAACCGGTCGTATGAGGCCAATCTCCAGGTCGTGAAACAGGTGAGGTCGATGCTCGGCATGACCATCGATCTCTTGAGGAGCTGACAATGCTTGAGGCGATTTCATCCACGGCGGTCTCCGCGGGACAGGCAGCGAGCCGCGCGACCGAGGCACAGGCCATCGCGCCGACGGCGCCGACCGCCATTCAGTCCACCGACGATGTCGGCTTCGAATCGGTGATGAAGCAGGTGACGAACGACGCGATCGGGACGCTGAAGGCGGGCGAGGCGGCGTCGATCTCGGCGATGCAGGGCAAGGAATCGACCCGCAAGGTCGTGGAGGCGCTGATGTCAGCCGAGCAGGCCCTGCAGACGGCTGTCGCGGTTCGCGACAAGGTCGTGCAGGCCTACCAGGAAGTCGTCCGGATGTCGATTTGATCTGAAGGAGTGGGATAAGTGAAATCGCTCGCCATTGCGGCCACGGGCATGAACGCCCAGCAGACCAACATCGAAGTCATCGCGAACAACATCGCCAACATCAACTCGACGTCGTACAAGCGTGCGCGCGCCGAGTTCACCGATCTGTTCTACCAGATGGATCGCATGCAGGGCGTCGCCAACGTCAACGGCTCCTCGCCGATCCCGGAAGGCGCCAATCTCGGTCTCGGCGTCAAGTCGGCGGCGATTCGCAAGCTGCACATCCAGGGCGCGCTGACGCAGACCGGCAACCCCTACGATATGGCGATCAACGGCCGGGGCTGGTTTCAGGTGCTCGGCCCGAACAACGAGGTGCAATACACCCGCGCGGGTTCGTTCACTCCCAACGCCAACGCCCAGCTCGTCACCACGGACGGCTATCTGCTGGATCCCGCCATCACGATTCCGCAGGGAACCGTCGAGGTCACGGTCAACCAGACCGGGCAAGTGTTCGCCAAGCTGGATACAGAGGTGAACCCGCGTCAGATCGGCCAGCTCAACCTCGCCAACTTCGCCAACGAAGCGGGCCTCGAACCGCTGGGCAGCAATCTCTATCGCGAGACCACGGCGTCGGGCACGCCGGTCGTCGGCCTGCCGGGCGACTCCGGATACGGCAAGATCAACCAAAAATGGCTCGAAGCCTCGAACGTCGACCCGGTCAAGGAAATCACCGAGTTGATCTCGGCGCAGCGCGCCTACGAAATGAATGCCAAGGTCATCCAGGCCTCGGACGAAATGGCCCAGACGGTATCGAAGGGCATGCGCTAGGTCCGATGTCCAGATGTTGAACAGGGTGGGTCTGATCGTGCGCGGGTTGGCGGCCGTGCTGCTGGTTTTGGCTTCGGTGCGCCTCGCCATGGCCGAGGAGAAGCGGCTTCCCGTGCCGGCGGTGTCGATCCGCGCCGGCGAGCTGATCCGGGACGACATGATCACGGAGCGCGCCTTCGCGCCGAACGTCCTCGGCGTCGCCATGTTCATCGAAGGACGGCAGGTCTTGGTCGGCCGCATGGCGCGGCGTGCGCTGCTGCCGGGCCAGCCCATTCCGACCAACGCGGTGGAGGACCCCTGGACCGTTGCGCGCGGCGCCATGGTCAAGGTCGTGGTGGAAGACAGCGGCCTGTCCATCGTCACTTACGGCTCAGCGATGCAATCGGGCGCGTCCGGCGCGCTGATCCCGGTGCGCAACACGGATACCGGGGTGATCATCAAGGGCGTGGTCCAGCCCGACGGAACCGTGAAGGTCATGGACGGGTCATGACCAGAATCCTGCTTGCGCTCGTCCTGCTGCTTTCGGCCGCCTGTGCCCATGCCGCCGTCCGCATCAAGGACATCGCGGACATCAAGGGTCTGCGCGAAAACCAGATCGTCGGCTACGGCCTCGTCATCGGCCTGAACGGCACAGGCGACACGCTGCGCAACGCTCCGTTCACGGAGCAGTCCCTGCAATCGATGCTCGAGAACATGGGCATCAACGTCAGGAACGAGACCACGAGCACCAACAACCCCCCGCGCCCGACGACGCTGCGCACGCGCAACGTCGCGGCCGTGATGGTGACTGCGGACCTGACGCCCTCGATCGGGCCCGGCGAGCGCATGGACGTGACCGTGTCGTCGCTCGGCGATGCGACGTCCCTGCTCGGCGGGACGCTGGTCATGACATCGCTGCGCGCGGCGGACGGCGCCGTCTATGCGGTGGCGCAGGGGGCGGTCACGGTCGCCGGTTACAGCGTCGGAGGCCAGGCGCAGAACGTCAGCCAGGGCACGCCGACGGCCGGCCGCATCCCGAACGGTGCGCTGGTCGAGCGCGAGGTGCAGGGAAGTCTCCACGAGATGGAGTTCCTGGTGCTGCAGCTGAAGAACCCCGACTTCGTCACCGCGACGCGCATTCTGGATGCCATCAACCGCTTCGCCGGCGGACGTTACCGCGCGCAGATCGCCTTCGAGCGCGACTATCGCACCATCGTGCTGTCGAAGCCGCGCCACATCGGCCCCGTCCGTTTCCTCGCCGAGATCGGCGAGCTGACGGTCGAGCCGGATACGCCGGCACGGGTGGTGATCAACGAGCGCACCGGCACCGTGGTGATCGGGCGCGACGTGCGGATATCGACCGTCGCCGTGACGCATGGCAACCTGTCGGTTCGTGTCACGGAGATGCCCGTGGTATCACAGCCGGCGCCGTTCTCGCGCGGGCAGACCGTGGTGGTCCCGCAGACCGTGGTCGAGGCCAACGAGGCGGGATCGCAGGTGGCGATCCTCAGCGGGGTCGATCTGCAGCGTCTGGTGCGCGGGCTGAACCAGATCGGCCTGAAGCCGTCGGGCATCATCGCGATCCTGCAGGCGATCAAGACGGCTGGTGCGCTCCAGGCCGATGTCATCGTGCAATGATGCGCAAGCGTCGTGCAAGCATGCTCGCTCAATGCTCGGGTCTGAAGCGAGAATCGCACGCGACCCGATGCTGAAGCTGGATCACAAAGCCAAATTCCTCCTGCTGGTCGCGGCCTCAGTGCTCGCGGGCGCCTCGCCCGTGCTGGCCCTGGACGAGGCCAAGCCGTCGAAGCCGCTCAACCTGCTCTCCTTCGCGCGCGCCCGCGCCTCCGGCCCGCAGAAGCCGCAGCCGGTCACGGCAATGCCCGGCGACAATGCGTCGATCCGGGCGACGGCTTGGGCCGCCGAAGACCAAGGACCTGCGACCACCGGCGCGGTACCCGCTTCCCAGGCGCCAGCGGCTGCACCTGCAGCACCGCCTACATCTTCACCGGCGCGCCCGGCCAAGCCCGGCAGCGTCACGGCGCCGCTGAAACCCGCGCCGCCGCAGGCCGCAGTCGCCGCGGACAACGAAGTCGCCCTGTTCTGCAACAGCGTCGCCGATCCGGCCGTCGATGCGAGGCTGGCCTGGCAGCTCAAGGAGCTGGAGAAGGCCGAGAGCCTGCTCCGCGAGCGGATCGCCGAGGTCGAGGCCAAGCGCGCCGAATACGAACAGTGGATGGCGCTGCGCGACGACTTCCTGAAGAAGGCCGAAGCCAGCGTCGTCGAGATCTATTCGCGCATGAAGCCCGAAGCCGCGGCGACCCAGATTGCCGGCATGGCCGACGAGACCGCCGCCGCCGTGCTCGCCAAGCTCAGTCCGAGGAACTCGAGCGCGATCTTCAACGAGATGGATACGGCACGCGCGGCGCACCTCGCCGACCTGCTTGGCGGAATGCGTCGCGTGGATGACGGAAAGACCAAATAGATGAAGAAGCCGATCCTCGTCCTCTCGCTCGTGCTGGCATCCGTGCCCCTGGCCGGATGCTTCCATGATCCGTCCGAGGTCCTGACCGGCCCGCAAATGTCGCCGGTCGGCAGCGGCCTCAGGACCCAGGCCGATCCGATCCCGGTGACGCCGCGCATGCGCACGCCCGTCAGCTATCGCTCGACCTGGGACGACGGCACCGATCTCTATCGCGATCCCCGCGCCCGGCGCACCGGCGACGTCGTGACGGTGATCATCTCGATGCAGGACAAGGCCAAGCTCGACAACAAGACCGGCCGCTCGCGCGATTCGCAGGTCAAGTTCGGGCTCGACTGGCTGATGGACGTCGCTGGATGGAACGACAAGGGATCGGCGAATGCCAACCTCAGCACCAACACCCAGATCAAGGGCAACGGCCAAATCGATCGCACCGAGGATATCAAGCTGTCGATCGCGGCCATCGTCACCGACGTGTTGCCGAACGGCAATATCATGATCAGCGGCTCGCAGGAGTTTCGCGTCAACACGGAGATGCGCGTGCTCAACGTCGGCGGCATCGTGCGTCCGCGCGATATCTCACGCACCAACACGATCTCCTACGAGAAGATCGCAGAGGCGCGGGTGTCCTATGGCGGTCGCGGAAATCTGTCCGACGTGCAACAGCCTGGATGGGGACATCGGATCTATGACGCCGTGGCACCGTTCTGAAGTCCGCGCCGGTCTGGCCGCGCCGCAAGGGCAGGGGACGTGATGCGCCTGATTGCGGCCATCATGGTGCTGACCCTTGTCGCGATCGGTGCGGGCGCGCTGGCGGGCCTGCATCTGTTCGCGGCGGCCGAGCGCGTCGCCGACGCGAAGAAAACCGCCACGCCGCCGCCGCTTGCCTCGAGCTACGCCGGCAGCGCTCGGCTCAGGAAGCTGTCTCCGATCGTGACCAATCTGGCCGCGCCGGCCAACAACTGGGCCCGCGTCGAAGCCTCCATGGTGACCGAGAGCATGAGCGACGAGGACGCAGGCATCCTGGCCGCCCACATCAGCGAGGACATCGTCACCTATCTGCGGTCGGCGACGGTGACGCAATTCGAGGGATCGCGCGGGCTTCAGCATCTGCGCGACGACCTGACCGAGCGCGCCACTATCCGCTCGTCGGGGAAGGTGCGCGAATTGATCATTGAGACCCTGGTGATTCAGTGAGAGTGAAAACCCTGCTCCTCGCGTTGGTTCTGGTCGTGCTGCCCGAAGTGGCGCTCGCCCAGATTCCGGACCTCAACTCGTTGCTGCCGCCCGGAAACGGCTCGACCAGCGGCCGGATCATCCAGCTGGTGGCGCTGATCACGGTGCTGTCGGTGGCGCCGGGACTGCTCATCATGGTGACGAGCTTCACGCGATTTGCGGTGGCGCTGTCGTTCCTGCGCGCCGGTCTCGGCCTGCAGACCACGCCGGCCAATCTGGTGCTGATCAGCCTCGCCCTGTTCATGACCTTCTACGTAATGGCGCCGACCTTCGATCGCGCCTGGGAGACCGGCGTCCAGCCGCTGATGAAGAACGAGATCTCGGAAGAGCAGGCCTATCTGAAGATCACCGATCCGTTCCGCGAGTTCATGCTGGCCCATGTCCGCGACAAGGATCTGCAGACCTTCGAGTCGCTCGCCGCGGAGAGCTTTCGCAAGAAGTTCGACGACAAGCGCGTCGATTTGCGCGTGATCATCCCGGCCTTCATGATTTCCGAGCTGAGGCGTTCGTTCGAGATCGGATTTCTCATCATCCTGCCGTTCCTGGTGATCGACATGATCGTGGCGACGCTGACGATGTCGATGGGCATGATGATGATGCCGCCGACGATCCTGGCGCTGCCGTTCAAGATGCTGTTCTTCGTACTGATCGACGGGTGGAATCTGCTCGCCTCCGGACTGGTGCGCTCGTTCTCGTAGCGGCGGCGATCGCCTGGCGCCCCGTCATGGTTAGCGAAACGTGCCGCGCTATGGTTAGCATTGGGTAATATTAACCATCTGATATTGCTATGGAATTCAAGCCGCCCTTAATCCGGCGGCAAGATTCGGCGTGTTAGCAATGCGGCACGGCGGGTTGGACCCCACCCCTATCAGTCCAAAGGCATGATGCCGCCCCTCCGTACCGGTGCAAGTCCGGTATGTCCCCTGATGAAAATGTAACGCGTACATAAAGGGACATTCGCAATGTCAAGCCTGCTCACGAACTCGTCCGCCATGACCGCGCTCCAGACCTTGCGGTCTGTCAGCTCGCAACTCTCCACCACGCAGAGCCGGATTTCCACCGGCCAGCGCGTGGCCACGGCCGCTGACAACGCCGCCTACTGGTCGATCGCGACCTCGATGCGCGCCGACAACGCCGCGCTCTCCGCCGTATCCGACTCGCTCGGTCTGTCGGCCGCGACCGTCGACACCGAATACACCGCTCTGAACAAGGTCCTCGGCGACAGCAACTCCGGCCTGACCAAGCTGCAGTCGCTGCTGGTCGAAGCCAAGACGGCCGGTATCGATCGCAGCAAGATCCAGTCGGAAATCACCCAGATCCAGCAGGATATGAAGAACGTCGCCAACGCGGCGACCTTCAACGGCGTCAACTGGCTGAGCACCAACGCCTCCACGCCGGCGACCGTCAACCTGGTGTCGTCGTTCTCGCGCGTCGGCTCTACGCCGACCACCAGCTCGATCACCGTGACAGTCGCGAACTACTCGCTCTACACCTCGAGCACGGGCGGTATCCTCGACACGGTGAGCGGAAGCGCCTCGGTCGATAGCCTCAACATCGGTTCGCTGACCGACTCGACCGCCGACCAGGCCATTCTCGATGGTTACATCGCGAAGGTCACCGCAGCGATCGGCACGGTGTCGTCGGGTGCCGCCAACCTCGGCGCCATCAAGAACCGTATCTCGAACAACTCGGAGTTCGTGAAGTCGCTGATGGACTCGGTGGATCGCGGTATCGGCCAGCTCGTCGACGCCGACATGAACCAGGAGTCCACCCGTCTGGCGGCCCTCCAGGTCCAGCAGCAGCTCGGTGTTCAGGCGCTCTCGATCGCCAACAACAACAGCCAGAGCATCCTGTCGCTGTTCCGCTAAGCCTTCAAGGATCTCGGGAGGGCCGCGCTTCTCGCGAAGCGCGGCCCTTTCGTTTGCCTGACGCGCGCACCGTGGTTTCGGCCGTGCTGTTGCAACGGGATCACAGCCCCACAAGCCTCGCATAAGCTTCGCTGGCTATCCTCGCCGTTACGACAGGTTGGGCCCACGCGCATTTCCGCAGCCCAAAGGCATGACGCCGCCCTGTCGTACCGGTGCAAGTCCGGTATGTCCCCATCCAATCTGTTTTCAAAGGGACATCAACGATGGCTTCCAGCCTGCTTACCAACTCTGCTGCAATGACTGCGCTCCAGACCCTCCGGAATGTCAGCGCCAGCCTGCAGACGACCGAAAACCGGATCTCCACCGGCCAGCGCGTCTCGACCGCGTCGGACAACTCGGCCTATTGGTCGATCGCGACCTCGATGCGTGCCGACAACGCCGCGCTCTCCGCCGTCTCCGACTCGCTCGGTCTGTCGGCTGCGACCGTCGACACCGAATACACCGCCCTGAACAAGGTCATCGGCGACCAGAACTCCGGCCTGACCAAGCTCCAGGCGCTGCTGGTCGAAGCCAAGACCGCCGGTATCGACCGTACCAAGATCCAGGCTGAAATCACCCAGATCCAGCAGGACATGAAGAACGTCGCCAACGCGGCAACCTTCAACGGCGTCAACTGGCTGAGCACCAACGCCTCCACCCCGACCACCGTCAACCTGGTGTCGTCGTTCTCGCGCGTTGGCGCCACGCCGACGATCAACACCATCACGGTGACGGTGGCCAACTACTCGCTCTACACCGCGACCACGGGCGGCATCCTCGACACGGTGAGCGGCAGCGCGTCGGTCGACAGCCTCAACATCGGTGCACTGACCGACTCGACGGCCCACCAGGCCATCATCGACACCTACATCGCGCAGGTCACCGCCGCGATCAACACGGTCAGCCAGTCCGCCGCCAACCTCGGCGCAATCAAGAACCGCATCTCCAACAACACGGAGTTCGTGAAGTCGCTGATGGATTCGGTGGATCGCGGTATCGGCCAGCTGGTCGACGCCGACATGAACGCGGAATCGACCCGGCTCCAGGCGCTGCAGACACAGCAGCAGCTCGGCGTTCAGGCGCTCTCGATCGCCAACCAGAACAGCCAGAGCATCCTGTCGCTGTTCCGCGGCTAAGCGGCGCTTTCGAAAACGACCGTGCTCCCTTGAGGGAGCACGGTCCCCGCCGTGACCGGCGGACGTAACGGCACGACGTGCCCGCAATCGAACTCCCGACGTCGAATTTTCATGCGACACGCGCGGCGATCGCGCGTCCCTGCGTGCATTGCCGCCGACCTGATTGCATCGCCAAGGCTTCTTGAGATGAGCCTGTTGTAAAATAGGCCTTCTTGTAAAATTGCAACGCCTCGCCTGCGAACTGACACATTCGCGTCCTCGCGCAACCTTCAGACAAGGTTGGCAGCGGAGTGTTCTATACGTTCGCATTGGTACGAGGTCATATGCTCAGTCGTGCGCAGGTACAGCAACTGCTCAACAATCTGCTGGAGCTTGGGCCGCGACGCCTGATGGCCCTGGGCCTGATCGGCTTTGCCGTTCTCGTGACCGTCGTCGGCGGCGCGTATTATCTGAGCCGGCCTGAATTCGAGACGCTCTATACCGGCCTCACCCGCGAGGACGTGACGCGCATGGGCGCGGCGCTGCGCGAGCAGAATATCGCCTTCGACGTCAATACGGCGGGCGATGCGCTCTCGGTGCGTCCGAGCCAGACCATGCAGGCGCGTATGCTGCTCGCCGAGAAGGGGCTGCCGACCAGCGCCAATTCCGGGTACGAGCTGTTCGACAAGATCGGCTCGCTCGGGCTGACCTCGTTCATGCAGGAGGTCACCAAGCTCCGGGCGCTGGAAGGCGAGATCGCGCGCACCGTGCAGCTGATGAAGGGCGTCAAGGCGGCGCGGGTGCATATCGTGCTGCCGGTGCGCGGTTCGTTCCGCGCGACGCAGCAACCGCCGTCCGCGTCGGTCGTGCTGCGCACAGATGGCGCGATCGAGGCACGCACGGCGCAGTCGATCCGCCATCTCGTCGCCGCCGCCATTCCCGGCATGAGCCGTGACAAGGTGACGGTGCTGGATGCCGACGGCTCGATGCTGCTTGCCGAAGAGGACGAGGCGAGCGCCGCCCCGACCAAGATGGCGAGCCTGCAGAAGACCGTCGGCGGCATGGTGCAGGAGAACATCCGCAAGGCGCTGACGCCGTATCTCGGCCTCGACAATTTCGAGGTCAGCGTCTCGCCGCAGCTCTCCACCGACAAGAAGCAGATCAACGAGACCGTGTACGATCCCGAGAGCCGGGCCGAGCGTTCGGTGCGGAACGTGCGCGAGAAGGAATCGTCGCAGAACGCCGACCGTTCGACGCCGACGACGGTGCAGCAAAACCTTCCCGATCAGCAGGTCAACGCCGGCGGCGGCAAGAACTCCAGCGAGGACAAGACCCGCCGCGAGGACGTCACCAATTTCGAGGTCTCGTCCAAGACCACGACGACGGTGAGCGACGGCTATTCCGTCAAGAAGCTCTTCATCGCCGTCCTGGTCAATCGCGCACGGCTGGTCGCCGATCTCGGCGACAAGACCAACCAAGCCATCGTCGACAGCAAGCTCGCCGAGATCAGCCAGCTCGCAGCGACGGCCGGCGGACTGGACAAGACGCGGGGCGACCAGATCCAGGTGACGGCCGTCGACTTCATCGAGGGCTCGCGCGAACTGGCGCCGGTGCCCCCGATCAGCTTCGTCGAGATGATCAACAAGCAGCTCGGCAGCGTCGTCAACGCGGTGACGATCCTGGCCGTCGCCTCGATGCTGGTCTGGTTCGGATTGCGGCCCGCGGTCAACGGCATTCTGACCCATCGCGCGCAGCAGGAACAGGCCGAGGCTGCCGAGGTCGCCGAGCTCGAAGCCGCCGCCGCCGCCCTCGCGTTGCCGGACAGCGAGGAGGCCGAGCTCAATCTCGTCGAAGACCTCGAAGGCAAGATGCAGCGAACGCCGCAGAAGCGACTGGAGCAGATCGTCCGGCTCGATCAGGCGCAGGCTGCTGCGATCCTTAAAGACTGGATGCGACGCGAGGAGGCGGCATGAACGCGGCAATCGGAAAACTCCTGACGCAGTTCGACGCGAACGGTCGGGCCAAATCACCGCCGCCTCCGCCGCCCAGGATACAGGACGTGCTGACGAGGCCGAAGGAGGTCATGCGCGAGCCTCCGCCGCAGCCTCAGGCCCAGCCCCAACCGCAACCGCAGTCGCCGTTATCGGCACCGAAGGCGGAAGCCCCGCCGGCCGGTCTGCTGGACGATGCCTACCGTCGCGGCCACGCGGCCGGCGTCGCGGAAGGCGACGCCATGCTCGCCGAGGAGCGCGTTCGCAGTGCGATCCGGCTCGGGGAGGAACGCGCCAAATGGTCCGACCAGCAGGCGGTCGCGATCGTCGGCGGTTTCGAGACGGCTTGCCGCGAGATCGAGACCAACATCGCAAGCGCCGTGGCGCGCATATTGCTGCCGTTCCTCACCGAGGCGGTCCGCGACAAGGCGATCGGATCGCTGGTGGAGCAGGTTGCGGCGCTGATCGGCAATTCGCCGGTGCCGGTGTTCAAGGTCACCGGACCGAGCGAGCTGCTCGACCTCGTGAAAGCGCAGCTCGAGGCGTCGAGGCGAACCGGTATCGAGTACGAGGCGGCCGATACCCTGGAGGTTCGCGTCGTGGCCGACCAGACCGTGATCGAGACGCAGATCACGGCCTGGAGCGAACGCCTGAAGGAAGCGCGCCGGTAACCCGCCATGGAAGAGGTCAAGCAGGAGCTCGTGATCGTCCGCCGGCGCAGTGCCTTCGCCGAAGAGGCGCATCACGGCGGCGTATGGAAGATCGCCTATGCGGACTTCATGACCGCGATGATGGCGTTCTTCCTAGTGATGTGGCTGCTCAACGCGCTCAATCAGGATCAGAAGCAGGTCGTCGCGAGCTATTTCAATCCGATCCAGCTCGCGGAAAATGCCCCGGCGCCGAAGGGCCTGAAGAATCTCTCCAAGAAGGAGCCGACGTCGTTCGAAGGTCAGGACGGCAAGCGTCAGCCGGCCGGCTCGAACGAAGAGCGACGCGGTGACTCGCCGACGGCCGAGAAGCCGGCCTCCTATGAAGAGAAGGTCCTGTTCCGCGATCCCTACGCGACGCTCGCCGAGATCGCGAACAGCGCGAACCAATCCTCGGGACAGCGCCGTGCCGGCGCGCTGACATCCGCCGAAGAGGATGGCTTCAAGGGTGGCGATGCCTACCGCGATCCCTTTGACCCCGGCTATTGGAAGCTGGCGCCGCAAGCGTCCAAGGATACCGATCGCATGATCGAGAGCGAGCCCAGGCCGAATGCCTCCGCGCGCGCCGGTGCGCCGGGCACAAATCAGGGCGAGCCGCAGCAGCGTCGTGCCAAGGCCGACGATGCCGGCGGAAGCCTGGCGCCGAACGCGGATGCGTCGTCGGCAAACCCGTCGCCATTGCTGCCGCCCGGGTCCGCGCCGGCGCAAGCCTCGCGCGAGGGCAGCGCCCAAGCCACCATTCAAGCCAACGCCGCCGCGCAGGCGCGTCCCGGCGATTCGACGAAGGAGCCCGAGCCGCGCGATGCGGCGCAAGCCCAGCAGCCGACCGTCAAGCAGCTTCAGGCCGCCGTCGCGGAGGCGCTGTCGGACATCAAGGCGGGCGCCGGGCCGGCGGCGGAGGTGCGTCAGGTCGAGGAGGGCCTCCTGATCAGCCTGACCGACGACGCGAGCTTCGGCATGTTCGCGGTCGGCTCGGCCGAGCCGCGGCCCGAGCTGATCCGCGTGATCGACAAGATCGGGCCGCTGCTGACGAAGCGCCAGGGCATGATCATCGTCCGCGGTCATACCGACAGCCGGCCGTATCGTTCGGAGACTTACGACAATTGGCGGCTGTCGACCGCACGTGCGCAGATGGCTTATTACATGCTGGTTCGCTCCGGCGTCGACGCACTGCGGATCGAGCATGTCGAAGGTTATGCCGACCGCCGGCCGAAGCTTCCGAACGATCCGGCGGCCGCGCAGAACCGCCGGATCGAGATCCTGATCCGTGAGAAGCGCCCTTGATCAGGCTGCTCCTCCGCGTCGCATTGCTGCTCCTGCCGTTCACGGCAGCGAACGTGCTTGCGGAGCCCGCGCGCCAGTCGGGCGAGCCCTATGAGCTCGTCCGCGGGTTGCAGGCGGTGCAGGACGGCATCGCCAATGGTGACACCGCCGCGCATGGCAGCCACATCACGCTGATCCGGCAGATCGGAGAGAGATTTCTCGCCGCCGATCCCGGCGTGTGGAGCAATGCGCAAAACAGCCAGGCTGCGGTCATCTATCTGCTCAGCGGCGGCGCGCCGCAAATCGTCCGCAAGCTGCCGCGCGACAGGATGAACATCGACGAGCGGTTGTTCAACGGTGCGCTCGCCTATGTCGAGGGTCGTCAGGAGGAGGCGCGGGAGCTGCTCAAGGATGTCAAGCCGCGGACGCTGTCATCGGGTCTCGGCGGACAGGTCGCGCTGGTCCAGGGCGCGCTGTTCGCGCGCGCCGAGGCATCACTCGCGATCGAACGTCTTGACGACGCCCGGCTGCTCCTGCCCGGCACGCTGGTGGAGGAGGCGGCCTTGCGCCGCGAGATCCTGCTGGTGGGGCAGGCGGAGGATTTCGACAAGTTCGAGTTCCTGACGCTGGCCTATATCCGCCACTACCGCAACTCGATCTATGCCGGCGATTTCTGGCAGCGCTTCTCCACAGGACTGGCGCAATCGAGTCTTGCGCTCGACGAGCGTCGCTTCGCGCGGATCGCAGCGCTGCTCGAGCAGATCGAGCGCGCGGGCCGCCTCAAGCTCTATCTCGTGATCGCGCGCGCGGCGATGCTGCGCGGACAGCTGGCCGTGACGCGGCTTGCCGGCGAACGGGCGCTGACGCTCAGCGCCGACGCCTCGGCGGAGCGCGAGCGGGCGCATTTCTTCCGCGGCGTCGCACGGGCGCTCACCGACGAATATGAGGGCGGTCTCGCCGAGCTGAAGGCACTCGACCGGTCGAAGCTGCCCGAGCGGGACGTCCCCCTTCTGAATGCCACGGTGCAGCTCGCGCTCGATGTTCGCAAGCCGCTTCCGGGCGGATCCGCCACTGCTGCCGATAAACCTCCGGCAACGCCGGCGCGTCTCGATCTGGCGTCATCGACCGTAACGCTGGCGCGCGCGCATAAGAAACTCGGCGAACTCGAACTCCTGACCAGGGACCGCCGTCCATGACCAAGCTCAGTGGAACCTCCGGCCAAATTTTCTCGGGTCTCGCCGAGAGCCTCAACATTCGCGGGACGTCGCGGTCGGCGAAAAGCGCCGGGGCCAAATCGCAGGGCGGCTCGTCGTTCAACGATCTGCTCCACACCGTCTCGAGCCTTGCCAAGCAGGCACTGAACGATGAGGGCAGCGACACGACCGCGAAGGCCGGAACGCTGCGCACGCGTCTCGCCCACCCGGCGGGCAAGGACAAGTCGAAAGACGAGACGGACGATCGCACCGAGGCGATTGACGTGATTGGGTCCGGCGACCAGACGACCGGCAAATCCTCGGAGACGCAAGGTCCGGTCGGCCATGAGCCGAAGCCGGACGTCTCCAATCGCCCGAACGTTGCCGCGATCGTGGGACAGGATCTCATTGCTGCATCGGCTGTAAAGACGTCGATGCCGTCGCAGTCGGGCGACAAGAAAGACGCGCGCGAGGAGCGCTCATCCGGCGCGAGGCGCGAAGCTCCGGCCGCCGGCATGGCAAAGGCAAGTACGGCGGATTCCGCGCCATCGGCCGCAGTTCCGACCGGCGCGCGTGCGCAAGGCGGGACCTCGCAAGCCGCGGCCGCACAGCCGGGCAGCGATGCCTCCGCCAAAGCCATGCCCGCGGCATCAGGCTTCGAGGCCGTCACGGCCAATGTCGAACGCGCCGCCAAGGTCTCGACGCGTGACGCATTACCCGAGACGACCAAGGTCACCGTGGTCCAGCAGGAGACGCATCTGCCTCCGGCGCAGTTCAACGCTCCGCAACAGGTCGCAAATGCGGTCGTCGCCGAGCTGAAGGACTCCACGGGCCCGGCGGCGTCCGCAGCGCCCGATCTCTCGGCATCCCAGACCAATGCGCCCGATCAGCCGCTCAAGATCCTGACCATCAATCTCGAGCCGCCCGCGCTCGGCAACGTCACCGTGCGCCTTCGTCTCGTTGGCACCGAAGTGTCGGTCCACCTCGCGGCCGCGCGCAAGGACACCAGCCAGATGTTGGATCAGCAGCGCGACCAGATCCGCGATCTCATGCAGTCGGCGGGCTATGTCGCCGACGTCGCCCCCGTGCAACACGGCTCGCTGGACGGATTCCCGAGCGGCTCCGGCCAGTCGCAGCCGCAGCTCTCGGGCCAGCAACAGCCCTCGTCGCAGTCGCAAGGTACGTTCGGCGGCGCAGGCACGTCGTCGGGCCAATCCGACGGCGGCGCGAAGCAGGCCCGCCAGGAGCACCAGCCCAGTCAGGAGACCCGTCATGACCAGGACGTGGCGCCGCATCTTCGTCGCGGCCCTGTTTATCTGTAACGCGGGCGCTGCGGCCGCGGCCACCGACGGCGCGCGCCCCTGCGAACGCGAGATGGCGCGCGCGGCCCAGCAGCATGGGATTCCGCTCGGCATTCTCTATGCGGTCGGCCTCACCGAGACCGGCCGTCGTGGCGCGCTGCATCCTTACGCCCTCGGCGCCGACGGCCAGACCGTATTCGCCAAGGACATGGATGATGCGATCGCAAATTTCCAGGCCATGCGCAGCAAGGGCATCAAGCTGATCGATCTCGGCTGCATGCAGATCAACCATTACTATCACGGCGACAAGTTCGCCTCGGTGCGCGCCATGTTCGATCCCGCCAGGAACGTCGAATATGCCGCGCGCTTCCTGAAAGAGCTGAAGCAGCGCGAGGGCAGCTGGACCATGGCGGTGGCCCGCTACAATGCCGGCCCCAACAACCAGCCGGCGCAGAAGCGCTATGTCTGTCACATCGTGGCTCACCTGGTGTCGAGCGGCTTCGGCGCCTGGACCGACAAGGCGCGCTCGTTCTGTCAGCCGAAAACGACGTGACGATTTGAAGTTGTGAATGGTCCCGAACCATCAGCCCCGCGCAAGCAAGATCCCCCATTGTAACTGCAACCTAGCAAAGGAGCCCACTTCATGAGCCTGTATGGTGTTATGCGCACCGGCGTTTCCGGCATGAGCGCGCAGTCCAACAAGCTGTCGACGGTTTCGGACAACATCGCCAACGTCAACACCACAGGTTACAAGCGGGCTTCGACCGAATTCTCCTCACTGATCCTGAAGAGCGGCTCCGGCAATTACGACTCCGGCGCTGTCGAGACCACCGTCCGTTACGCCATCAGCGATGCCGGGCATACGCAGTTCACGACGTCGTCCACGGACCTTGCCGTGCAAGGCAACGGCTTCTTCGTCGTCGCGAACGCCAACAACACGCAGCAATTCCTGACGCGCGCCGGCTCGTTCGTGCCGGACGCTCAGGGCAACCTCGTCAACGCGGCCGGCTACTACCTTCTGGGTCAGCCCGGCAAAGTGACGAATTTCTCGCAGAACAGCCTGGCTGGAATGCAGATCGTCAACATCGCCCAGGTCTCGCAGGTGCCGGTGCCGTCGACGGCGGGCACGCTCACGACCGGCAATCTCGATCCGAAGGCGGCCGTCATTGCCGGTCCGCCCGGTCCGGCGTCATATTCGTCGAAGAGCTCGATGGTCGCCTACAACAACATCGGTCAGGCGGTTACGCTCGACGTCTATATGTCCCACACCGCGACGGCTGCCGGCTCCGACGCCTGGCAGGTTCAGCTCTACGATTCCGCAACCGGCACCTCGCTCGGCGCCGCCACCACGTTCACCTTCGACACCACCGCGGCCGGAAAGGGCGCGCTGGCAGCTGCGAGCCCGACGGGCCTCACCGTGACAGTCCCGGGCGGTGCCGCGCTGACCATGGACCTGTCGAACATGACACAGGTTGGTGCCGACTTCAGCTTCAAGGCGACCCTCAACGGCAGCGTCCCCTCAGCGATCGACAAGATCGATGTCGACGAGAACGGATACGTTACAGCCGTGCTCAAGAACGGGCAGCAGACGACGCTCTACACCATCATGCTCGCCGACGTCGCAAGCCCCGACAATCTGACGCCCGAGCCGGGCAACGTCTATTCGACCAACATGAACTCCGGCAATGCGCAGGCCGGGAATGCCGGCACCGGCGGGCTCGGCACAGTCCAGTCCGGCGCACTGGAGGACTCCAACGTCGATCTCGCGGACGAGCTCACCGGGATGATCGAGGCGCAGCGCGGCTTCACCGCCAACTCGAAATCGTTCCAGACGGGCGCCGACCTGCTCGACGTCGTCGTCAACCTGAAGCGCTGATTTTTCGGCGCTCACCCCCGGCAAGAGCAGATCATGTCCCTTACCGCCGCTCTCGACTCCGCTCGCGCCTCGCTCATGGCGTCGGGCATTCAGTCGTCGACGATCTCGCGCAACATCGCCGGTGCCAGCGCCACCGGCTATTCGCGCAAGATCGCCGTGCTGGACAACCTCCCCGGCACCGGCGTCTATGTCGCGGCGATCCAGCGTGCGGCCAGTTCTGGCCTGTATTCGAACGTGCTGACCGCGACCTCGTCGTCGGCCAAGCAGAGCGTGATCTATGACGGTTTGCAGAAGATCGCGGCCGCGACGGTGGACGATCCCGAGCTCGAGCAGTCGCCGACTGCTCAGCTCAACAAGTTGAAGCAGGCGCTGCAGCAATACGCCAACTCCACCGATAACGCGACCCTGGCGCAGGCCGCCGTGACGTCCGCCAAGGACATGGCGACCGCACTTAACCAGGCCACCAAGACGGTGCAGTCGGTGCGCGAGGGCGCCGACGCCGACATGGCGAATTCGGTCGCCAACATCAACCAGCTGCTGTCCCAGTTCCAGACCGTCAACACGGCAATCGTGAAGGGCACGATCTCCGGCGACGACGTCACCGATTATCTAGACCAGCGCGACAGCATCGTCTCCAGGCTGTCGCAGGAGACCGGGGTCTCGATGTCGATCCGGGCCAATGGAGACGCCGCGCTCTATACCGACAGCGGCGTCGTGCTGTTCGACAAGATTGCGCGGACCGTGAGCTTTGCGCCGACCAACGCCTACACTGCAGGCACCACGGGCAATGCCGTCTTCATCGACGGCGTGCCCGTGACCGGCGCCAATTCCGTCATGCCGCTCAAGTCCGGCAAGCTCGCCGGCCTTGCCCAGCTGCGCGACAAGGACACGGTCACGTATCAGAGCCAGCTCGACGAAATCGCGCGCGGCCTGATCGACGCCTTCAAGGAAAGCGACCAGTCGGCCGTCCCGACGCTGGCGGACCGGCCCGGCCTGTTCACCTATCCCGGCGCGCCCGCGATGCCTGCGAGCGCCACGATCTCGGTGGGCCTCGCGGGCCAGATCGCGGTCGCCGCCTCGGCCGATCCGGCCGTGGGCGGAAACCCGAATCTGCTGCGCGACGGCGCCATCAGCGGTCTTCCGGCCTTCAACTACAACACGACAGGCAATGCCGGCTTCTCGACGCGGCTCCAGCAGCTGATCAACAACATGGGCGCCTCGCAGCCGTTCGACGCCACGGCTCAGGGCAAGCCGAGCGGCAGCGTGATCGAGTTCGCGTCCTCTTCGGCGAGCTGGATCGAAAGCCAGCGCAAGACGGCCGACGACAACGTCCAGTACCAGAACACGTTGCTCGACCGCAGCACCGCGGCGCTGTCCAACGTCAGCGGCGTCAATATGGACGACGAGATGGCGTTGATGCTCCAGGTCGAGCGCACCTATTCGGCGTCGTCGAAGATCATTTCCACCGTCGATGAGATGCTGCAGAGCCTGCTGGCTGCCGTGGGGAACTAAGTCATGATGAGCGCGAACTATGTCTCGACCCTGATGCTGTCTTCGTCGTTGAGGTCGTCGATCACGAACAACCAGAGCGCGCTGACCAAGGCCTCGAAGGAGGCGACCACCGGCCGTTTCGCGGATGTCGGCCTCGAGCTCGGCACGGGGACGGGCCGCGACGTGGCGCTGCGGGCCGATTTCAACTTCGCCGATCAGCTCGTCGACACCAACGAGCTGGTTGCGGGGCGGCTCGACGTGACCCAGAACCGGATCACGCAGCTCGGCAAGACCGCGTCGGAATTCCTCAAGAACCTGATCGCGGCCCGCGACGCCGAGAGCGGCGCGAAGATCATCATGCCGAGCGCGTCCGCGAACCTTCAGGACGTCATCGGCGCGCTCAACGTTTCCTACAACGGGTCGTATCTGTTCGGCGGGATCAACACGCAGACCGTGCCCATCACGAACTACACGGCCGGCTCGGCCAGCAAGAACCAGGTCGATGCGGACTTCCTGGCATCGTTCGGCTTCTCGCAGTCCGCCCCCGGCGTGACCACGATCACGCCGGCGCAGATGCAGAATTTCCTCGACACTACCTTTGACGCCGAGTTCGCGAGCCCGGCCTGGAACACCAACTGGTCGTCGGCCACGGACCAGACGCTGTCGAGCCGCATCTCCACGACCGAGGTCGTCGACAGCTCGGTCAGTGCCAACCAGCCCGGCTTCCGCAAGCTCGCCGAGGCCTACACCATGCTCACCGATCTCGGCAACACGAGCCTGAGCAAGGACACGTTTCAGGTCATCGTCGACAAGGCGATCGGTCTGGTCAGCGGTGCGATCAACGATCTCGCAGTGCTCGGCGGCACCGTCGGCTCGATCCAGCAACGCGTCACCGGCGCAACCGAGAAGCTGAAGATCCAGAAGGACATCCTCAACGACCAGATCGTCAAGCTGGAGGCGGTCGATCCGACCGAGGCCTCGGTCCGCGTCAACACTCTGCAGACCCAGATCAAGACGGCGCTGGCGCTGACCTCGCAGCTCCAGCAGATCAGCCTCATCAACTATCTCTAGAGCCGAGGCTCGCAGCCTCGTCCTGTTATCCGGTCTCCTGCGCAGAGTGATGCTGATGACGTTTGAAGCCTATGAATCGGTCGTCGACGAGAGCGGTTACGAGGCCCGGGGCCGCGAGCGGCAGGCGCTCAGCCTCGGCATCGACCGGCTCGAGCGGCTTCAGCGAGGCGTGTTCCGCCTCGAGGATCTGGTCGAGAGCCTGCTCTATGTGCGGCGGCTGTGGACGATCTTCATCGAGGATCTCTCGCATCCGGAAAACGGTCTCCCGGACAAGCTGCGCGCCGACATCATCTCGATCGGCTTGTGGGTCGTCAAGGAAGCCGATCGCCTTCGCGAGGAGAGGTCGAACGACGTGATGCAGCTCATCGAGATCAACCGCCTGATCCGAGACGCTCTCTGATGAAGATCTCCTTGCGCGCGGGCGAACGGATCTACATCAACGGCGCGGTGCTGCGCGTGGACCGCAAGGTCTCCGTCGAGCTCGTCAACGACGTGATGTTCCTGCTCGAAGGGCAGGTCATGCAAGCCTCCGACGCCACCACGGCGCTGCGGCAGCTCTACTTCATCGTCCAGCTCATGCTGATGAACCCGACCGATATCCGCGACGCCGCGGCGCTCTATGGACAGCATCACGCGGCGCTGTGCGCCGTGTGCGAGAGCCGCGAGATGCTGGACGGACTGGGCGCTGTCGACGAACTGGTCGGGGCGACCCGCTACTTCGAGGCGCTCAAGCGGATCCGGGCCCTGTTCCCGGTGGAGCAGGCCATCCTGGCCGGTACCATCACCGAGTCCCCATTCCAGGCTGCCTGACAGCGGAGAGGCACATGAACGTCACCAGCGCGACCGACAAATCCAGTTCGACCGGCTCCCCCAATCCGACCGCGAGCAACAGCGTCGACTACAACACGTTTCTTCAGCTTCTCGTCGCCGAGATGAAGAACCAGGATCCGACCAATCCGATGGATACCTCGCAATATATGAGCCAGTTCGCGCAGCTCTCGACGGTCGAGCAGGCCATGCAGACCAATTCGAAGCTGGATGCGCTGCTGTCCTCGCAGTCGTTGTCGCAGGCCAACGGCCTGATCGGCAAGACCGTCAGCTTCACCGACGCCACCGGCGCGAGCTTCAGCGGCAAGGTCGTTTCGGTCTCCATCAACGCCGACGGCTCCATCGCGACCCTCGAGAACGGCACCAAGGTCGCGGTCGGGCCGGGACTCACGATCAGCCAGTCATGAACGAACGGGACGCTCTCGACATCGTCCAGGCGGCGATCTGGACCATCATCGTCGCTTCCGGGCCCGCGGTCGGCGCCGCGATGCTGGTCGGCACCATCATCGCGCTGATCCAGGCCCTGACCCAGATCCAGGAGGTGACGCTGACCTTCGTTCCGAAGATCATCGTCATTCTCGTGGTGGTCGCCATCTCCGGCTCCTTCATCGGCGCGCATCTCTCCACCTTCACCGAGATGGTCTATTCGCATATCGAGCGCGGCTTCTGATCCGCGCGGGACCCGGCACCATCCCCGCGTAAGCTTTGCGGGGCAGATTGGAGGTGGACCCTCTGCCGGTGACCCATGGCCGATACGTTAGCTGCTAGCCTGCCGACCCCACGACGATTGGGGGCCGACGCCTTCTTCGCCGGCGGTATCGTGGCGATGCTCACGATCCTGTTCCTGCCGATCCCGCCGATCCTGATCGATCTCGGCCTTGCGTTCTCGATCGCACTGTCGGCGCTGATCCTGATGGTCGCGCTGTGGATCCAGCGGCCGCTCGACTTCTCGGCCTTCCCGACCGTGCTGCTGATCGCGACGATCCTTCGGCTGGCGCTGAACGTCGCGACCACCCGCCTGATCCTGTCGCGCGGCGGGGAGGGCGAGCAGGCCGCCGGCCACGTCGTCGCCGGCTTCTCAAAATTCGTCATGGGCGGCGACTTCGTCATCGGCCTGATCATCTTCGCCATCCTGGTCACCGTGAATTTCGTCGTGATCACCAAGGGCGCGACGCGTATCGCCGAAGTCGGCGCCCGTTTCACCCTCGACGCCATCCCCGGCAAGCAGATGGCTATCGACGCCGATCTGTCGGCGGGCCTGATCGACGACAAGGAAGCCCAGCGCCGGCGCCGCGAGCTCGAAGAAGAAAGCGCGTTCTTCGGCGCCATGGACGGCGCCTCCAAATTCGTTCGCGGCGATGCCATCGCCGGCCTGATCATCACCGCGATCAACATCTTCGGCGGCATCGTCATCGGCGTCACCCATCACGGGCTGTCGCTCTCGCGCGCCGCGGACGTCTACACCAAGCTCTCCGTGGGAGACGGTCTGGTCACGCAGATGCCGGCGCTGATCGTGTCGCTGTCGGCGGGCCTGCTGGTCTCAAAGGGCGGCACCAGGGGTTCGGCGGAGCAGGCCGTGCTGCGGCAGCTCGGCGGCTATCCGCGCGCTGTGTCGGCGGCGTCGTTGATGATGTTCGTGCTCGCCTTGATGCCGGGGCTGCCGATGGCGCCGTTCGTGCTGCTGGGCGGCGTCATGGCCTTCGTCGGCTACACCTTGCCGAGGCGACAGGCCGCGCGGGAGCGGAAAGAGGATGTGCGCAAGGCCGACGAGCGCGCCCAAGCCGAAGCCAAGGAATCGGTCAAGGACCAGCTCAAGACGGCCGAGATCGAGCTTTCGCTCGGTGGCCATCTTTCGGTCCATCTGCTGGGCTCGCGCACCGAGCTCGCCCACCGCGTCGCCAAGATCCGCAAGAAGTTCGCAAAGCAGTACGGCTTCGTCATTCCCGAGATCAAGCTCAGCGACAATCTGTCGATCGACCCCAAGGGCTACCAGATCCGGATCCACGACACCCGCGTCGCCCACGGCGAGCTCAGGCTCGGCGAGGTGCTGGTGCTGGTCGACAAGGACGGCAAGCCCGACGTGCCCGGCGAAGAGGTGGTCGAACCCGCTTTCGGCATGAAGGCGCTGTGGGTGACGGAAGCCTTCACGGACGAAGTCAAGCGGCAGGGCTGCAAGCCGGTCGACAATCTGTCGGTGCTGCTCACGCATTTGAGTGAAGTGCTCAGAGCGAACCTCGCCCAGCTCCTGTCCTACAAGGACATGCGCGCCCTGCTCGACCGGCTCGATCCCGAGTATAAGCGCCTCGTCGAGGATCTGTGCCCGTCGCAGATCTCCTATTCTGGCCTGCTGGCGATCCTGAAGATCCTGCTGGCCGAGCGCGTCTCCATCCGCAATCTTCACCTCATCCTCGAGGCGATCGCCGAGATCGCGCCTCACGTACGGCGCTCCGAGCAGGTCGCCGAGCACGTGCGGACCCGGCTTGCGCAGCAGATCTGCGGCGACCTCTCCGACAACGGCGTGCTCAACGTCGTCAGGCTCGGCAACCGTTGGGACCTGGCGTTTCACCAGAGCCTGAAGCGCGACGGCAAGGGCGACGTCGTCGAATTCGACGCCGATCCGCGCCTGATCGAGCAGTTCGCGACCGAAGCCAGCGCCGCGATCCGCAAGTTCACCGAGAACGGCACCAGCGTCGTGCTGGCGGTGACGCCGGAAGCGCGGCCCTATGTCCGGATGATCCTGGAGCGGGTGTTTCCGACCCTGCCGATCCTGTCGCATGTCGAGGTCGCCCGCAGCGCCGAGATCAGGGCGCTCGGAGCCGTGTCGTGATCAGCGGCCTTGCCGATAGCGTGCTGGTGACGTTCATCGTGTTCTGCCGCATCGGCGCCTGCCTGATGCTGGTGCCCGGCTTTTCCAGCGTCAACGTTCCGGCCCAGGTCCGCCTGTTCGTGGCGCTCGTCACCACCTTCGCGCTGACGCCGATCCTGATCGCGGTGCTGAAACCTCTCACCGACAACGCCGCGCCGCTGACGCTGGCGCTCCTGATCTGCTCAGAGCTCGTGGTCGGCAGCGTCATCGGGCTCGGCGGACGGGTGTTCTTCCTCGCGCTCCAGACCATGGCGACCGTGATGGCGAGTGCGATCGGGCTCAGCAACATTCCGGGGACGCCGGTCGCCGACAGCGATCCGGCGCCGGCGCTGGTGCCGCTGATCATGGTGTCGGTCACCACGCTGTTCTTCATGACCGACCAGCATTGGCAGGTCCTGCGCGGGCTGATGAATTCCTACGACGTCTGGCGTCCCGGCGACAGGCTCGGCGGTGGCATGGCGCTTGACCTGCTCGTCGGCCGCCTGTCGGAAGCGTTCGTGCTGACGCTGCGGATCGCGAGCCCCTTCATCGTCTATTCGGTGATCGTCAATTTGGCGGTCAGCCTGATCAACAAGCTGACGCCGGCGATCCCGGTCTATTTCATCTCGGTGCCCTTCGTGCTGTTCGGCGGGTTCCTGCTGCTCTACCTCACGAGCGACGAGCTGCTGACGCAATTCATGCTCGGCCTCTCGACCTGGCTGGCGGAGTGACGCCGTGACCATTTCGCGCGCGGACAAGCTCGGCCGGATGGTGTCGCTGGTGAAGCTCCAGCTCCGGCTGTCCGAATGGCAGCTCGCGCAGCTGCGGCAGCAGGACAGAAGCCTGCAGGACGAGCAGGAATGGCTGGTGGGCGCCCTGAACGACGGCAAGCCGCCGGCGGGCTCGTCGAGCGATTCGATCGCGCGGCGCCTGAACAGGACGAGCGTCGGTGCGCGCGCGATTCAGGCGCAGGCCGCTCAGCAGCTCGACCAGATCCGCGCCGAGAGCCGCCGTGTCAAGCAGCTCGAGCAGGTCGCGAAGGCGGCGCTGGCCGACAAGCTCCGTGACGCGGAAAAGCGGTTCCTCGAGGAGATGACGGGAATAAGCCCAGCCGTGCGCGCGTGGACGCCACCGCCAGCCAACCGGAACAAGCCATGATCGTGACCGCAACACCCGATCTCGTTCTCGACGTCCTCGACGCCGCCGATCCCGTGACCCAGCGCGCGGCGACCGCGAAACTCGACGCGTTGAAATCCTCAGGCGCCGATTTCGCCGCCACGATGGACGCGGAGGCCGGCAAGGTGGCGGCTGCTGCCGAGCAGCCCGCGACGAAGGTCTCCGAGGCGCCGTCGGATGCGGTGAACGGGGCGCCGGTGCGGATGATCAAGGCGCCGGCATCCGGCGAGGTGTACCGGAAGTTCGAGGCATTCATCCTCCAGACCTTCGTCGAGACGATGTTGCCGAAGGAATCCGAGCAGATCTTTGGCAAGGGCACGGCCGGCGGCGTCTGGAAGTCGATGCTGGCGGAGCAACTTGGCAGCCAGCTGGCAAAGGGCAACGGCATTGGCATCGCCAAGCAACTGGCGGCCGCGAATGCGGCGGCGCCGAACGGTGGCGCCAAGGCCGGATGATGATCGGCGAACGGGTGACAGAAGTTGAAGGGTGAATTTCCTATGCAGGCACAAGACAGCGCGGCGGCCATGGTGATCCAACAGCCGGTCGCGGACACCGGGGTGACGACGACGGAGGCAGCAGCGGGCGATGCGCTGCTGCCCGTGCTGCTGCCGGTCGTGAGCGACGAGGCCGTGGTCGACGGCGCGGATGCGGCGAGATCGGATGAAGTGCGCGGCCTGCTGTCGGCGATCCGCCGGCTCGAGAGCATCGTCGAGGAGGAGACGGTCGCGCTCGCGACGCGCCAGAAGATCGACTTCGACGATTTCAGCGCGCGGAAGAGCCGCAGCATGCTCGAATTCATCCGCCTGATGCGGGCGCGAATGCATCTCGGCGGCGACGTCGAGGTCACCGAGGAAATCCAGCGGCTGCGCGAGAAGCTGGAGCGGAATCGCTCGATCCTCGAAATGCACTACGACGCGGTGCGCGAGATCGCGAGCGTCATCGTCAAGGCGATCAAGGAAGCCGAGTCCGACGGCACCTATACCGGTCGTGCGGCGCAGGACGGAACATGATCAGACTGGTGCTGGCCGGGCTTTGGGTATGCATCCTCACCGCGGGCACGAGCTATGGCGTGGCCTATTGGAAGGAAATCGGCAGCCTGCTGCCGGCGAAGGACGAATATCTCGACGGCCTGCAATACCAGAAGACGCGGGCGTTGAGCGTGCCCATGGTCGAGAACGGCAACGTGCAGGGCTATATCGTCGCGCGCTTCGTCTACACCGTGGAGGCGCGGACCCTGCATCAGCTCAACGTTCCGCCGGAGCCGTTCGTCGTCGACGAGGCCTTCCGCAGGATCTATGCCGACGAGCGTCTCGATTTCAGGAAGCTCGCTCGTTACGACCTCTCCATCCTGACGACCGCCATCAAGCAGCGCGTCAACGAGCGGATGCAGGCTGAAGTCGTCCAGGACGTCCTGGTCGAGGACTTCAATTACGTCTCCAAGGAAGAATTCCAGCAGAAGCCGTAGCTCCTTTCTGCTGCCATCCTTCGAGACGCCGCTATGCGGCTCCTCAGGATGAGGACGGAATGGGCGGCTCTAGTTTCAGGCGCACCGGGGACCGATTAGCCTCATCCTGAGGAAGCGCGTCAGCGCCGTCTCGAAGGACGAGGCGTGCGCTTTGCTCGCCGCCGCCAAACGCGAAACGGCCTCCGCGAAGGTGCTTCGCAGAGGCCGTTGTCGATTTCGCCGCAGGCTTGTCAGTTTCCGGCCGGGTAGGCCGCCGGGACGGCATGCGCCCTGTTGAGGAGGATGCCGACCTCGTCGAGCTCCTGCATCGGCACGTCGAGGGTCTCGCCGGCGGGGATGTCGAGGCGGTATCCGACGTAACGCCGGGCCACGATCGCGTCGAAGCCGAGGCGGTCGCGGAGCTTCTTGCGCAGCTTGCTGACGTGGCTCTCGATCACGCTCTCGTCGAAGGTGGACTCGAAGATGCCGTAGACCGCGTTGAAGATCTGCGTCTTGGTGATCCACTTGCCGTGATTGCTGACCATATATTCGAGAATGCGCAGTTCGCGGCGGGGCAGGGTGAGGGCGTGTCCCGCGATCTCGGGGTCACGGCCGTTGAAGAAGACCTGGATCCTGCTCTCGCAGGGCCTCGGCAATTCGCCCACCCGGCGGCGCGCGATCGCGGCCGTTCGGGCCAGGATCTCGCGCAGGTGGATCGGCACGTGCACGACGTCGTCGACGCCCGATTCGAACAGCTCCAGCGTGTTCTTGAGCATCCTCTGGCCGCTCATGGCGATGATGGGCGCGGAGGAACGCTTGCGCATCGCCCTCGGCAGGCTTCCCCGGGCATCGCAGTCCCCGAGGAGGAAGGCGTCCACCGCTGCCAGATCCGATTCACTCGCGGATTGCAGCCAGTCCCAGAATTCCCCGGAGGAGAAGCCGATCGACGATACGCCTTCGCGAACGAGCCCTCCGACATAGCTGTTCGCGACGCTCTCGCGATCATCAACGATAATATACATCAGTCTTTCGCCCCTGTTTCGCACCTGTCGCGGCCGGATGGTTGTTATGATGCCCGGCTCGGCAACGATGCTGTTTGACGACATTCCTTCCCGCGAACCGTTGTTATGGTTTCGATATTCGCGGGCAGCCCTACGCATTCAGTGCCTGCGTCTCGCAGGCCTGGTACTTCAACTCGATACTGAACGCTTACTGCGTGAGGCCCGGCGGGTGTCTTACGGATCACCTCGCGGAGCGGATTGAGAAACGACCTAGAACGGTTGCGCCAAGTTGCTCATCGCGTCCGAACGCTACTGAATCTCTGTCGATCTCCTCGCCAACTGGCGAGAATCACTTGAGTAGGACCGTAACAATTGCCGATTTCCGATCAAGCGTGCGTAACAAAGCGTTTGCTACGTGTGCTTGATGCTGTTGGTTTGTTTCTGGTTGTTTCTTGATATATTCAATCGCATCAGTTGCTTCGGAAACCAAACTAGTTTTGCACCCCGCGGTTCTAAGGTTCCGCATCCCCGTACAATTACAGCTATTTTAGGTGGTGCTGGGGATCAGGCATCTCAGGCGGTTTTCAACCCGGGATTGACTCGCGTGCGCGGTTTTCCACATGCGACAATTCGACTCACGTGTGGCGGCGAGACTCCAGCTTGGCGAAATCTTGGCGAGTGTGTGTCTTTCGAGTCGCACTCTCGCCACGTGCATGACGCGGTTGACTGATGTGACGTCGCATCGCGCGCGATGAAAGATTTTCGATGCGCACGTTTCAGGCAAGCTTGGGCACATAACGTCCGTTCGATAGATCGAACCGAACGGAGCATTCTCACATGTTGTCCGATGGACAAGCTCGTCCCAGCGCGACCGCTGATGTTTCCGCAACGGCGAAGCCGGCTCCCGAAGCACGCGAGACAAAGGACGATACGGCGCGAGCGACCAAGCCTGCTGCGGGCGCAAAGCGTGTGTCGGCCGCGGCGAGCGACGAAGTTCTCGCGAAGGAGGCACTCGAGGGGCTGAAACGCATTCGCGCCAAGGCGCGTCTCGACAAGATGGCGATCCCCAAGCCGGCGCCGACCGTGATCAAGCCGGCCATGATCGTCGCCAAGCCCCCGCCGCCCCGTCCGACATGGGTTGTGCCGCTCGCAACATTGGCGGTCGCCGCCATGTTGGTGGTTTGCGCCTGCACCGGGGTGATCGCCTATCTCACCACGCAGCCCGCTCAGAACAACGTTGCAGCCAATACGGAGATCAGGAATCTGCGCGAGACCGTCGCGCATCTGCGCAAGCAGGTGTCGGGCGTGTCGGAAAATCTCGACGGCCTGCGCACCGCGGTGGATCAATCGAGCAAGGCGACCAATGACCGTTTCGGCAGGTTTGCCGAGAATTTGGATCGTATCGAGCGAGTGAGCTCGTCCTCGACGGTGAAGCTCGACAAGCTGGCTCAAGCGCAGGTTCAGGCTCCGGCGCCGGCCATGGTCCAATCGCAGCCCGCGCCACAGCAAGGGGCGATGGTGGCCTCGGTGGCGGCGCCCGAGTTCACGGGTTCGGTGTCTCCATCCGAGCGCGCGCCGGCGCCGCGCAAGGTGATCAAGGGTTGGTCGGTCCGCCAGGCCTATGAAGGCATTGCGATCCTGCAGGGTCCGAACGGCGTCATCGAGGCGGTGCTGGGACAGCAGGTGCCCGGCCTTGGCCGCATCGAGGAGATCAGGAGCGAGAACGGGCGCCTGGTGGTGGAGGCGAGCGGCGGCGTCATCTATTCGTCACGCAAGGCAGCGCCCTGATCGATGGCTGTCCTCTATTGGCGGTGATGCTCGAAGCTGGTGCATAGCAAATCGACCTCCGATTCAGCGATCGGCGAGCGAAACAGGCGGCAACTGAACTCGGCCGCTGCCTTGCTGTCGGTGGCGGTGCGCTCCTCCCGGAGGAAGATGCATCGCTTGCAGACGTCGGTGTGGTGCCGCTGCTCGGCCGCGTCCGACTGATCCAGCACGTGACGGAACGTGTCGCGGAAGCGGACCTTGACCTCATCGTCGAGGACGTCGATCGCCTCGACCAGGACGTTGACGGGATCGCGCACCAGGAATTTCTTGCCCTGCTGCGTCACACTCAGCATCACCGAGCGCTTGTCGGTGGCCGAGCGTTTTCGCTCGATATAGCCCAGCCGCTCGAGCTCCCCGATGATGAACGAGGCGGTCCCGCGCGTGGTGCCGACGTAGCTCGCGAGCGCCGAAGGCGTCCGGGAAAAGCGGTTGGCGCGGGAGAGGAAGCGCAGCGCCATCCACTCGCGGTCGCGCAAGCCGTGCTTGGTGCCTTCAAACCACAGGATTCGTGCAACCTGTTCCAGCAGTTCAATCGATTCGCGAGCCAAATTCATTTCAATTCCAGATCGGATAAACTTTATTCAATTGAGCCTTCGGGTGCGCAATCTGTGTGGACGAGAATGAAGTTCTCGCATGCCCCTTCGTCCGTTGCGGGATGGCGGAGCGCGCGTGGGAAGAAGCTCTCTGTTGCGGAGATGGAACTTCCGGCCGTGGAACTACGGCGTCACGAAGAAAGTTCGAGTAAATCGCGCGGCTCAAGTCCTCTGAAAATTTCAATCAAAATCACGACGGCTTGCGCCCGATCGACGATGATATGCGGTGTGCGAGCAACATGATGTGTCGTTGCGACCGCTGTGGTATCCATTTGTTGCGGGTGAGCGTGTCGAACGTGCATCACCTGCAGCACCTGGCGGTGCGGCCGGCCGGGAGAGAACCCTGTTTTTTCGGTTAATGGATGTTGCAATGCGGTGCAGCTAGACGGTTAAGTCCGGCACGCCAGCGATCCGAATGCCAGAAGTGTTGTTGGGCATCGCGCAAGCAGCGCCGGCAACGTCAAAGTGCGGCAATGGCCGCCACCGTCGCCTCCTGCGTCCCGCAGTCGCCGGACTTTGTCGCGATGGGCCTGAAGGCCGAGGCGCGCCGCTGAAGCAATGGCGGGACCCGGGCCGAAAGCGCGCGCTCGCAGGCTGGTGATTTGCGTTTCGCCGGCGATTATTGGCGAATGCGTCGCCCCGGGGAGGGCACCATGCGCAGCAGGAAGGATAGATTGATGAGCTTCGAAACCACCATGACTTCGGACGTCGTCGGGCTGACGAAAATCGCCCCGGTCTCGCGCCGCGGTTTCATGAGTGCCACCGCGGCCGTCGCCGCCGGCTACACGCTTGCGGCCGGGCCCGTGCGCGCCGAGGTGATCGCGACCGACACCAATGGCCTGCAGGCCGGCGACGCCAGGATCAAGGTCGGCTCCGAAGAGATGCCCGCCTATTTTGCCCGTCCCGCCGGCAACACCAAGGCGCCGGTGATCATCGTGGCGATGGAGATTTTCGGGCTGCATGAGTACATCAAGGACGTGACGCGGCGCCTCGCAAAGCTCGGCGCGTTCGCCGTCGCGCCCGACTATTATTTCCGCAAGGGCGTCGACCTCACCAAGATCACCGACATCAAGGACCTCTTGCCGGTCGTCAATGCCAAGCCGGACGCCGAGCTGTTGTCCGATCTCGACGCCACGGCGGCGTGGGCGGGATCGCAGGGCGGCGACGCCGCCAGGCTCGGCATCATCGGCTTCTGCCGTGGCGGCCGCACGGTCTGGGAATATGCCGCCCACAGCGGTACGCTCAAGGCCGGCGTGGCGTTCTACGGGACGGTGGTCGACCCCGCCAATCCGCTCTGGCCGAAGAGCCCGATGCAGCTCGCGCCCGAAATGAAAGCGCCGGTGCTCGGCCTCTATGGCGGTGCCGATACCGGCATTCCCGTCGCACAGGTCGAGCAGATGAAGGCCGCGCTGGCCGAGAACAAGAAGACGGCCGAATTCAAGATCTATCCGGAGGCGCCGCACGGTTTCCATGCCGACTACCGCGGCAGCTACCGCAAGGACGCCGCGGAAGATGCCTGGAAGCAGGCCGAGGCGTGGTTCAAGAAGTACGGCGTCCTGAGCTGACGCCTGGACAAGCAAAAGGGCGGCCTGATCGGCCGCTCTTTCTCTTTTGGGTCAAGCCCGTCTCACTTGGTCATCGCGCCGTAGACGATGTCCTGGACCTGCTCGCGATGATACTTTCTGAGCTCGCCGGGCGCGGCCGTTCCCACGACGACCACGAGACGCTCCTTCGGATCGCAGAAGAACTGGGTTCCGTAGGCGCCGTTCCAGGTGAACTCGCCGGGATTGCCGGGGACCGACGACAGGCCCTCACTGGTCCGAACCGCGACTGAAAGGCCGAAGCCGAAGCCGGCGCGATGCGGCTCGACATTGGCCACGTTGTTCTTGATCTCGGGGCCGAGATGGTTGGTCGTCATGTGATGCACGGTCTTCGGACCGAGGATGCGCTGGCCGTCGAGCTCGCCGCCGTTGAGCAGCATCTGTCCGAAGCGGATGTAGTCGCCGACCGTCGCGAACGAGCACGCGCCGCCGCAATCGAACTTGGTCGGGGTGTCCAGCAGCTTGATTGCCTGCGGCTTGCCGGTCAGCGGATCCTTGGCGAACGGACGGGCGAGGCGAGGGCGCTGCGCGTCGGTCGGGTGGAAGGTCGCATCCTTCATGCCGAGCGGCTGCCAGACATTGGCGGCCAGATATTCGCCGAGCTTCTGCTCGCTCACCTTCTCGACGACGGCGCCGAGCACGTCGATCGAAAAGCCGTATTCGAACTCGGTCGAGGGTTGATGCGCCAGCGGCAGCTTGGTGATGCGGTCGATGAAGGTCTGGGTATCACCCTCGATCGCCGGCGCTGTGCCATCAGGGTATTGCCGTGCCACCGGGCTCGATGAATCCGGGCGACCGCCATACATCAATCCGGAGGTGTGCCGGTAGAGATCGTGGATGAAGATCGGCGTGGCCTGCGGCTCCAGCTTGAGCGAAC
Source organism: Bradyrhizobium sp. MOS003 (assembly GCF_003020125.1). Lineage (GTDB taxonomy): Bacteria > Pseudomonadota > Alphaproteobacteria > Rhizobiales > Xanthobacteraceae > Bradyrhizobium. The sequence continues at coordinate 1,761,145 of NZ_PYFW01000001.1, forward strand.
CATTGGCCTCGGTCACACCGACCTTCATATCGGCAAAGCCGGGATAGTAATTTGACAGCTTGGCCTGGAGCGGCAGCCGTCCCTGCTCCATCAGTGTCAGGCCCGCGACCGCCGCCATCGGCTTGGTCATCGAGGCCAGCGCGAAGATCGCATCGACCGGCATCTGCGTGCCCTTGTCGGGATCAAGCATGCCGTAGGCCTTGTAGTGCACGAGCTTTCCGTCGCGTGCGACGGCGACGACCGCACCGGGGACGCGCTTGGCGGCGATCTCGCGGGCGAAGAAATTGTCGAGGCGCGCAAGGCCCTGACTGGAGAAACCGACGTCGTCGGGTTTGGCTTCGGGCAGCGGCGCGGCGTTGGCCGTGCCGAATGTGATGACGGCCGCCGCCGCCGCGATCACAGCGATCGTCTTGTTCATGATGTCCTCCCCCGCGAGCTCGTTGTGAGAGTGGCTCGCTGGACCTAGATCACGACTGCACCGGCGCGAAGTCAAGCGCGGGCGCGGCATGTCTGGGACGCGTCGGAGATGCCGGAACCTATCGTGCTTCGCCTGCGCGCCACAGCGCATCGAGCCCGTGCCGATAGGTCGGGTGAAGGAGTGCGACGCCGAGCTCGCGCTTCAGTTTCGCATTGGAAACGCGGGCGCTGCTGGAATAGAAGCTGCGCGCCATCGCCGACATCTCGGCCGTCGCGAAATCCTCTTCGAGCGGCGGCGCAACGCCCATCAGCTCAGCCGCATAGGCGATCACATCCTGCGGCGGCGCCGGCTCGTCGTCGCAGACGTTCCAGATGCCGCCGCTTCCGTGTTGAATGGCGGCCATGATCGCGCCCGCGATATCGTCGACATGGATGCGGTTGAAGACCTGGCCGGGCTTGATGATGCGCCGGGCCGTTCCCGCCCGCAGCGTCGCCAGCGCGTTGCGGCCGGGGCCGTAGATGCCGGCAAGCCGCAGGATCGCGGGATCGCCAATGTCCATCCAGGCCTGCTCGGCGGTAATCCGCATGCGGGCGCGGTCGAGGGTCGACTGCGGCGGGGTGCTCTCGTCGACCCAGCCGCCGTCGTGGTCGCCGTAGACGCCGATGGTCGAGAGATAGACGATCTTGCGGCGGCCCGCCGCCAGCACGTCGCCGAACGCCGCGATGGCGGGATCGCCGCCGCTGCCGGGCGGAATCGACACCAGAAGCACGTCGGCGTCACGAACCTGTTCGGCCGTATCGCGTGCGGGGGATCCGCCGGAAAAGGCGTGCATCTCGATGCCGGTGAGGTCATCCCGCTTTGCGGGATCGCGCACGGTGCCGGCGATATGCGAGAAGCTGCCGCCGAACCGGCGGACAAAGTGCCGGGCGCTGTAGCCGAGGCCGAGGATGAAGAGCCGCATGCGTCTCCCGCGCAGGTCGAAGTTCCCGCGCGAGCTGCGCGTCCTTTGCTCATAAGAGATTTTTGGGTCCGGCAAAAGATATTGCGATTTGTCTCGCCTCCTGCCCCGGGCGATGTTTGGCTGTCACAGGGAGGCACCGATCATGCAAGCGGAGGCGCTCGCCTTGGCGCCGGCGGACGAACTGATCCGGCGCGCCGCCGCGCTGATCTTCGACGTCGACGGCACGCTGGCCGAGACCGAGGAGCTGCATCGGCAGGCCTTCAACCATGCCTTCGCCCGCCACGGTCTCGACTGGCAGTGGGACCGCGCCCTCTACAAGGACCTGCTGCGGATAACCGGCGGCAAGGAGCGCATGCGCGCCTATCACGCAAGGCTCGGAATCGCCCCGCCGCTGTCGGACGCGGACATCACGGAACTTCACCGCATCAAGACCGCGCATTACGCCGGGTTGATCGAGACCGGCTGCTGCCCCCTCAGGCCGGGCGTGATCGAGGTGCTCGATGCGGCGAAGGCGCGCGGCCAGCGGCTTGCGATTGCGACCACGACCTCGCACGGCAATATCGATGCGCTGTTGTCGCAGGCGCTGGGGCCGGGCTGGGCTACAGGGTTCGACGCCATCGTCGCTGGCGACGACGTCAGGCACAAGAAACCCGCGCCGGACGTCTACGTCGAAACGCTGGCTCGGCTGAAGCTGGGCGCGGCTGACTGCCTCGCCATCGAGGATTCCGCCAATGGGCTGATTGCGGCCTCGCGCGCCGGCATTCCGGTGCTGATCACCCGCAGCATGTTCTTTGCGGATGACGATTTTTCCGCGGCGGGGTGCGTGCTGGACGACTTGTCGGAACTTGCCGCCAACCCAAAAGTGGCAAAACAACCCCATGCACAGTAGATCACGCCGGCCTGTCAGCGGCGGTCAGTGCACCCGGTGGCTCGCTCTATCGTCCTCAGCCTGCTCGACAATCTGCGCGATCGGGCTCGACTGGTGGTGCACCAGGCGCCACTCGTCGCCGACGCGGCGGAAATGGTTCGCGGCGGCCAGAGCGGTGCCGTCGACGATCTCGATGCAGAGCACGCGGGCGCTATCGCCGTCGACGATGACCTGCGGCTCGGCGCAGAGGATCTGAGGACGCTCCGGGTTCTGCAGGATGTCACGCCAGCTTCCGATCACGGTGGCGCGGCCGATGATGGCCGGCCAACCGGGATGGATGCAGGAAATGGCGTCGTCGGCCGCCCACATCCGTTCCATGCCGTCGAAATCGCCGGTCGAAAACGCGGCGTAAAAGGCCGCGTTTGCGGCGATGATCTTGCTGTCCTTTGCCATCGCTCTCGGGTGGGGCAAGGACAGGCAAAAATCAAGCGCGACTTCCGTTCGACTTTGTGTCCGATTTGGACCGCAGTGCAGCATTGCCTGATTAATGTTCAGGCCGAGACCAGCGTCTCAACGGCCCGCCGCGCACCATCCCGGTAGAGACAGGCGAGCGCCGTGGTCACGGCCTCGCGCAGGCGCGGCTCCGACCCGAGCGGTCCGAATACCGTCTGAACCCCGAGCAACGCGGGCGCGAGCCGCTCCGCAACGGGCCCGGCCTCGCGCGCCAGCGCGGCAAACTCGGCGGCAAGGGGATCGCGCACGTCGATGGCGCGGCCCTGCTCGTCGAGGCCGCTGACATAGCGCATCCAGCCGGCCACCGCGAGTGCATGCGTCGCGATCGGCAGGCCCCTGGCGAGGCGGTCCTGCATTGCGCCGAGCAGGCGCTGCGGCAGCTTTTGCGAGCCGTCCATCGCGATCTGCCAGGTGCGGTGATGCAGCGCCGGATTGGCGAAGCGCTCGAGCAGCGAGGCGCGATAGGCGGCGAGGTCCGTACCTGCCGGCATCGTCAGCGTCACTGCGGCATCTTCCATCACCTGTGCGGCGAGACGCGCGAAGTGCGGATCCCGCATGGTGTCGGCAATGGTCTCGTAGCCCGAGAGGTAACCGAGATAGGCCAACGCGGAATGGCTGGCGTTGAGCAGCCGCAGCTTCATCAGCTCGAACGGCTTGACGTCGGTGACGAGCTCGACACCGGCGGCGGCGAGATCCGGCCGGCCTGCGGTGAAGCGATCCTCCACCACCCATTGCGTGAATGGCTCGGTCATCACAGGCCAGGCGTCGCGCGAGCCCAGCGCGTTGGCGACCGCATCGCGATCGCCATCCGTCGTCTCCGGCACGATGCGGTCGACCATTGTGGAAGGGAAGGCTGCATTGTCCGCGATCCACTTGCCGAGGTCCCTGGAGCGGAGCGCGGCGAATTGAGTCACGATGCGCTGCACGGTGTGGCCGTTGGCGGCCAGGTTGTCGCAGCACATCACGGTGAAGGGCAGGGCGCCCATCGCGCGCCGCCGCGCCAGCGCCGCGACGATGAAGCCGGGCGCCGAGCGCGGCGCGTCGAAATTGTTGAGGTCGTGCACCACGTCAGGATGCCGCTCGTCGAGATCGCCGGTCTGCGGCGTGTGGCAATAGCCCTTCTCGGTCACGGTGAGCGAGACGATGCGAATGGCGGGATCCGCCATCCGCTCGACCAGCGCTGCCGGGTTTTCGCGCGCGACGACGCTGTCGAGCAGCGCGCCGATCACGCGGTGCTCGGTGCCCTCGGCCGCACGCACGGCAACCGTGTAGAGGTGATCCTGTGGGGCGAGCGCGTCGCGCGTATCCGGGCTGCGCAGGCTGGCGCCGACGATGCCCCAGGATGCGGCGCCTGCCGCGAGGCAATCGTCGATGACGACGGCCTGATGCGCGCGATGAAACGCGCCGAGGCCGAGATGCACCATGCCGGGCGTGACGCGCGAACGGTCGTAGGCCGGGCGGCGGACGCTGCGTGGCAGCCGGTCGAGAGTGGCAAGGCCAAGGCGCGTTGAACTTGGGCCCATGGACGTCTCCCCTTGTTTTGCGGCTGCTTGACATGGCGCTCCTCCTCGGTCAATGCTCCGGTCAATTGGTAAGACCAATTTTCCAAAAATTGGCGGGCCGCCGGCATTCGAGTGCCCGGCGTGACCCTTTCGGGAGGACCAGCGTGCCGCTGGAAGCTGTGGAGGCGAGACGGCTTTATCGCCAGGTCGCCGATCAATTGCGAAGCCTGATCGACAGCGGCGAGTACGCGGTCGGCAGCCGCTTGCCGACCGAGCGCGAGCTTGCCGAGCAGCTGAAGATCTCGCGGCCGACGGTGCGCGAAGCCCTGATCGCGCTCGAGGTCGAGGGCCGCCTGCGCATTCGCGTCGGCTCCGGCATCTATGTAATCGAGCCCGCCGCTCCGGCAATGGCCGTGCCTGCCGCCGCTGTCATTGAAGGCCCGTTCGAGCTGCTGCGCGCCCGCGAATTCCTCGAAAGCGCCATTGCCGAGCAGGCCGCGCGCGTTGCGACCAAAGACGATATCGCCCGCATCGACGCTTCGCTGCTCGCAATGGAGAATGTCGCGCATCCCGGCGAAGCCTCGATGGTGCACGACCGCGCGTTCCACGTCGCGATCGCGGGAAGCCTCGGCAATGCCGTGCTGGTGCGGGTGGTCGGCGAGCTGTTCGACCAGCGCCTCAATCCCTATTTCGCGCAGCTTGCGCATTATTTCGAAAGTCCGGGCACCTGGCGCACCGCGCTCGATGAGCATCGCGCCGTGCGCGAGGCGATCGCGGCGCACGATCCGCAAGCCGCGCGCGAGGCGATGCGCGCCCATCTGGTGCGGTCGCAGGAGCGCTTCGCGCAGAATTTCGGCGCCGAGACAGCAGCGATATCGTCTTCGGGGCGGAGCCGGCCGGCGCGCGCGCCGGCCAAGCCATCGAAGGCGAAACCGGCGTCGAAGAAGAAGCGGGCCAGGAGCGGCAGCGCGCGGCGGCGATGAGATTGTACGGCCCGCTTCCAGTCGGGGCGGGTGAACAAGAAGCAGACTTGAACGATGGAGGAAAAGTCGATGTTGAAGAAAACGACGATTGCCGCGGTGATGTCCGCCGCCGCGCTGTTGGCCGCCACCCAGGCCGCCATGGCGCAGACCAAGCTCAAATGGGCTCATGTTTACGAGACCTCGGAGCCGTTCCACACCGCCTCGGTGTGGGCCGCGCAGGAGATCGGCAAGCGCACCAACGGGCGCTATGCGATCGACGTCTATCCGGCTTCGCAGCTCGGCAAGGAAGCCGACATCAACCAGGGCCTGTCGCTCGGCTCGGTCGACATCATCATCTCCGGCTCGAGCTTCGCGGCCAAGAGCTTCCCGCCGATCGGCGTGACCTATTATCCCTACACCTTCCGCGATGCCGACCATCTGCTCGCCTACACCAAGAGCGACATCTTCAAGGAACTCGCCAAGGGTTATGAGGACAAGAGCGGCCACCACATCGTCGCGGTGACCTATTACGGCGTGCGCCAGACCTCGTCGAACAAGCCGATCAAGACCTGCGCCGACATGAAGGGCCTGAAGATCCGCGTGCCCGACGTTCCGGCCTATCTCGCGATGCCGCGCGCCTGCGGCGCCAACACCGCGCCGATCGCCTTCGCCGAAGTCTATCTCGCGCTCCAGAACGGCACCGTCGAGGCGCAGGAGAACCCGCTGACCACGATCGAGGCCAAGAAGTTCTACGAGGTGCAGAAGCACATCGTGCTGACCGGCCACATCGTCGATCACCTCAACACGGTGGTGGCGGGCGCGCTGTGGAAGAAGCTCAGCGACGAGGACAAGAAGATCTTCACCGACGTGGCGCAGGAAGCCGCCGCCAAGGCCACGGGCGAGATCAAGCAGAACGAGGCCAAGCTGGTCGCCTTCTTCAAGGAGAAGGGCCTGAGCGTGACCGAGGTCGACAAGAACGAGTTCCGCGACACCGTGCTGAAGAACGTCGCGTTCGAGACCTTCGGTTATCGCAAGGCCGACTGGGAAAAGATCCAGGCGGTGAAGTGACTGACGCTTGCTCCGCTATCAGATCCTCATGGTGAGGAGCGCGGAACGCGCTCCAGACGATGCTTCGCATCGCCGGGCGAACCATGAAGGCCCCTATGTCGCCCGGGGCCATCCTTCGAGACGCTTGCTTCGCAAGCTCCTCAGGATGAGAAGCGGAGCAAGTCTGACGCAGTCGAATTTTCTTTGGGTTCCGGGTCTGGCGCTACGCATCATCCCGGAACGACGTGTTTGCTAAGGAGTCCCCCATGTCCACCGCCGAACTACACCGGCAGATCACCGCGGACGAGATCGCCCATACCTTCGAGGAGGAGGCGACGCCGAAGGTCGACCTCGGCATCTACGCGTTCGAGGACTGGGTGGCGCTTGCGATCTTCTGGGTGATGGCGCTCGCCGTCTTCCTCCAGTTCTTCACCCGCTACGTGCTCAACGACAGCTACGCCTGGACCGAGGAGATCGCGACCTATTGCCTGATCGGCGTGGTGTTCATCGGCGCCTCGATGTGCGTGCGGCTGTCGCGACACATCCAGGTCGATCTCCTCTACCGCTATCTGCCCCAACCCGTGGGGCGCGTGCTGTCGACATTGATCGACCTGATCCGGATTGCCTTCTTCGGCTACGCCGTCAAGCTGGTCTGGGTCTACATCCAGATCATCGGCGACGAGCAGATGACGACGATCAATTTTCCCAAGAACTACGTCTATTACGCCGTGCTGTTCGGCTTCGTGCTGATGTTCCTGCGTTCGTTGCAGGCAGCGCTGCAACACTGGCGGCAAGGCTACTCGGTCCTCGAACGACCCGGCGCCTACGACGGATCGGAGATTTGACATCATGCTGCTGTTGCTCGGAGGCTTCCTCGTCCTGATGCTGCTCGGCGTTCCCGTGGCGATCGCCATGGCCGCGTCGTCGCTGCTCTACATCCTGGTCAGCGGCGTGACGCCCGACGTCACGCTGGCGCAGCGCATGATCGCCGGCGTGGAGAGTTTTCCTTTGCTTGCCGTGCCGTTCTTCATCCTGGCCGGCAATCTCATGAACATTGCTGGCGTCACCGGGCGGATCTACAAATTCGCCGTCGCGCTGGTCGGGTGGATGCGCGGCGGCCTCGGCCACGTCAACATCATCGGCTCGGTGATCTTCTCCGGCATGTCCGGCACCGCGATCGCGGACGCCGCCGGCCTCGGCACCATCGAGATCAAGGCGATGAAGGACCACGGCTATTCCACCGAGTTCTCGGTCGGGGTCACCGCGGCCTCGGCGACGCTCGGGCCGATCATCCCGCCGTCGCTGCCCTTCGTGATCTACGGCATGATGGCGAATGTCTCGATCGGCGCGCTGTTTCTGGGCGGCGTCATTCCGGGCATCGTGCTGACGCTGTTCATGATGGCGACCGTCACCTACTTCGCGCACAAGAACAAATGGGGCAGCGACACGCCGTTCTCCTGGCCGCAGCTCGGCTCGGCCGGGCTCGAGATCCTGGTCGTGCTGTCCTTCCCGATGGCGATCTGGCTGATGGTGCTGGCCGGCCTCTCGGTCAACGTCGCCGTCGTGATTGGCCTCGGCACGTTGCTGGTGATCGACTGGTATTTCGACTTCTCCGCGGTGATGGCGCTGATGGCGCCGGTGATCCTGATCGGCGGCATGACGCTGGGCTGGTTCACGCCGACGGAAGCCGCGGTTGCCGCGGTGATCTGGTCGCTGTTCCTCGGCCTCGTCCGCTACCGCACCATGACGCTGCAGACCGTCGCCAAGGCGACGTTCGACACCATCGAGACCACGGCCTCGGTGCTGTTCATCGTAACCGCGGCCTCGATCTTTGCCTGGCTGCTGACTGTGTCGCAGGCGGCGCAGACGCTGTCGGACTGGATGCTCAGCGTCACCCAAAACAAATGGGTGTTCCTGGCGCTCGCCAACGTGCTGATCCTGTTCGTCGGCTGCTTCATCGACACCACGGCGGCGATCACCATCCTGGTGCCGATCCTGCTGCCGATCGTGCTCAAGCTCGGCATCGATCCGATTCATTTCGGCCTGATCATGACGCTGAACCTGATGATCGGCCTGCTGCATCCGCCGCTCGGCATGGTGCTGTTCGTGCTCGCGCGTGTCGCAAAACTCTCGGTCGAGCGCACCACGGTCGCGATCCTGCCCTGGCTGGTGCCGCTGATGCTGGCGCTGATCGCGATCACCTACATTCCCGAACTGACCCTCTGGCTGCCAAAATACATGGGACTCTCCAAATGACCTCCACAGCTCTCGCCGCCACCCTGTTCGGGCCCGAAGATCTGCGCATGGTCGAGCATCCGCTCGATAAGCTTGGTCAGGGCATGGTGCGCATCCGCTTCGGCGCCGGCGGCATCTGCGGCTCGGACATGCATTACTTCCGCCACGCCCGGACCGGCGATTTCGTGGTGAAGTGGCCGCTGGTGCTCGGACATGAGATCTCGGGCGAGGTCGTGGAAATTTCGGGCGCTGCCGCCAATCTGAAAGTCGGCGACCGGGTCGCCGTCAATCCGTCGCGCTGGTGCGGTCATTGCGTCGCCTGCCGCGAGGGCCGGCCGAACCTGTGCGAGAACATCTACTTCATGGGCTCGGCCTCGAAGACGCCGCACATGCAGGGCGGCTTTGCCAATTACTTCGATGCTATCCCCGCGCAGTGCGTGAAGATCCCGGATCACGTCTCCTACCAGGCCGCGGCGCTGGCCGAGCCGCTGGCGGTCTGCCTGCACGCGGTCGCGCGCGCCGGCAACATCGAGGGCAAGCGCGGCATCATCTTCGGCGCCGGCCCGATCGGGCTTTTGACCATGCTCGCCGCGCGGCGCGCCGGCATGGCCGACATCACGGTCGCCGACATCGCGCCGGCACCGCTGGCGTTTGCGACCCGGCTCGGCGCCTCCCATGTCGAGAACGTCTCGGCCGGCGAAGAGGGGCTGAAGGCGCAGGCGGCGACGCGCCCTTACGACGTCGCGTTCGAGGTCTCGGGCACGGCGGCCGGCCTTGCCAGCGCCATCGGAATCGTCAGGCGGGGCGGCGTGGTGGTGCAGATCGGCAATCTGCCGGGCGGCCAGATCCCGACGCCGTCGAATGCGGTGATGGCCAAGGAGATCGACCTGCGCGGCTCGTTCCGCTTCGGCTTCGAATTCGCGACGGCCGTGGAGTTGATCGCCAACGGCAGCGTCGACGTGTTGTCGCTGGTCACGGCCGAGCGTCCGCTGTCGACCGCGCCGGACGCGCTGCGGCTGGCGCTCGACCGCTCGCAGAGCGTCAAGGTCGTGCTGACCGCGAATTGAAGGGAGAGATCCATGATGCTGGAGGGATGGCGCTGGTACGGTCCCGACGATCCGGTCTCGCTCGACGACGTCAGGCAGGCCGGCGCGACCGACATTGTCTCGGCGCTACATCAGGTGCCGATCGGCGAAGCCTGGACGCGCAAGGCGGTCGAGGAGCGCAAGAACTTCATCGAGAACGGCCAGCCCGGCCGCTCGCAGCTGACCTGGTCGGTGGTGGAATCGATTCCGATCCCCGACGACGTCAAGCGGCTCGGCGGCAAGGCGACCAGGTCGATCGAGGCCTGGATCGCGAGCCTCGAAGCCGTCGCGGCTTCCGGCATCAAGATCATCTGCTACAATTTCATGCCGGTGGTGGACTGGTGCCGCACCGATCTTGAATGGGAGCTGCCGAACGGCGCCCGCGCCATGCGCTTCGACCAGGACCGCTTTGCGGCCTTCGAGCTGCATATCCTGAAGCGCCCGGCGGCAGCTCAGGAATACTCGCCCGAGCAGCAGGCCCGCGCCAAGGCGCTATTCGAGCAGATGAGCCAGGCCGATATCGACTATCTCGTCATGGTCATTGCCAGTGCGCTGCCGGGCTCGACCACCGAGCCGATGACCATCCCGCAATTCCGCGACCGACTCGAAACCTATCGCGACATCACGCGAAATATCCTGCGGCAGCATCTCGCCGAATTCCTCGCGCGCGTGACGCCGGTGGCCGAGCAGCTCGGGGTGTCCTTGACCCTGCATCCGGACGATCCGCCGCGTCCCCTGTTCGGTCTGCCCCGCATTGCCTCCTCGGCGGACGATTATCAGGCGCTGTTCGACGCCGTGCCGTCCAAGGCCAACGGCATATGCCTGTGCACGGGCTCGCTCGGCGTGCGCGCCGAAAACAATCTGCCCGAAATGGCCGAACGCTTCGGCCCCCGCATCGCGTTCGCCCATCTGCGCGCGACCAAGCGCGAGGCCGACGGGCTGTCGTTCTACGAATCCGATCATCTCGACGGCGACGTCGACATGGTCGCGGTGCTCAAGGCGTTGCTGAAGGAGAACGCGCGGCGGGCGCCCGACAAGCAGATCGTCTTCCGTCCCGACCACGGCCACCGCATGCTCGACGACCTCGCCGCGACCAAGCGCACCAACCCCGGCTACACCGCGATCGGCCGCCTCCGCGGCCTCGCCGAGCTCCGCGGCGCGATTCGCGCGATCGAGCATCGGTAGGGGGGCACTGCTCCATCCATATCGTCATTGCGAGCGCAGCGAAGCAATCCAGGGTCTTTCCGCGGAGGGATTCTGGATTGCTTCGCTGCGCTCGCAATGACGTGGAGGAAAAGGGCCATCACGCGAAGGCCGCCGCTCGGTGACCGACCGCCCTCGATTCAGAGATGCCCAATCGAGAAATCGGCGGCCGCCTCGGCGTGAATGGCCGTGGTGTCGAAGGTCTCGACGGAGGTGTCGTCAGGGCCGACCAGCATCGTGATCTCGGTGCAGCCGAGGATGATGCACTCCGCGCCGGAGGCGACCAGCGCCGCCATCACCTCCCGATAGCGGCGGCGGGAAGGATCGGCGACAACGCCAAGACAAAGCTCGTCGTAGATGATGCGGTTCACGTCGGCGCGCGCCTCGGTGGGAGGAACCAGCACGTCGAGATCATGCGCACGCAGCCGGTCGATGTAGAAGTCCTCCTCCATCGTGAATTTGGTGCCGAGCAGCCCGACCCGCCGGTACCCTTTCGCCCGGATCCGCTGCGCCGTCGCGTCGCCAAGGTGGATGAACGGCACGGTCACGCTGGCGATGATGTCGGGTGCCAATTTGTGCATCGTGTTCGTGCACAGCACGATCGCCCGTGCGCCGGCGCTTTCGAGACGGCGCGCGACCTCCGCCAGGCTGGCTGCCGCCTCGCTCCAGCGGCCGGCATACTGCATCTGCTTGATTTCCTCGAAATCGTAGGAATACAGCAACAGCGGGGCAGAGTGCAGCTTACCCATGCGATCGCGGACCCGCTCGTTGATCAGCTTGTAATAAAGCGCCGTGCTCTCCCAGCTCATGCCCCCGATCAGGCCGATGGTTTGCATTCCGGTGTCCTCGACGATGTGTTTGACGCATCGTAGACCAAAACGACCAGGCTCAATAGCGAGGCCCTCATGCGCGCAGCGCAGCCGGCGCCGCTTAATCGGCATCTCCCACCGTCCCGGATGGCGCTGGCGCTCCATCCGGCCTGGGCCATCGCGGCTGTGTCGCCCGCTGTCAATCCACGCGTGCGAAAATATTCCACTTTACCGAAATTTGGTTTCGGCGTATGTGTCGGCCATCCTGATCCGGCGAAAGGGGCGGTCGTACGTCGTCACGAGCCGCGGATCGGGGAGCGGTGGACGCGGCAGCGTCGTGCACGAGAGGTGGGAGCAGGGCGGGATGAACCCCGTGAGCTCCAGGCTTCGTGCGGACGAACGGCGCTTGAAGCGTACGCCAAATCGCGTGGTCCCGGCTGTCGTTGCTACAGCCAAGCCTTGCGGAGGTGCGCCAAGCCCAACCGGGCAACGCGCGCCGTCAATTCGCGGGGTGACGGAGGCAAGCAGGAATTCGTCTCCGGGGAGAGCGCGCCATACGCCGTCAAACATCGCGCAGGGAAGGCCGGATGATCGGCTGCCCTGTGTCTCCCTCGTGCATTGCGTGTGCAATATATTCGCACGGGGGTCTTGCGGGTGCCAGCCGGCACCCGGCCTTCCCTGCGCCCTTTCTTCGAAGAGGGCGTGAAGCGGACAGCAAAACTCGGGCGGAAGCGCCGCGAGAAGGTCAAGGTGTGTCTATCGGACAGAGGTCGTGCCCCGGATGCAGCGCAGCGCTGCTTTAGCGGTGCGCTGCGAGCCGGGGCCCATGCAGCAGCAAACCCCGTTGCATTCTGGGTCCCGGTTCTGCGCAGCAACGCGAAGGGCGTTGCAGCGCGTCCGGGACCCGAGAGAGACGCACCAAGCCACATGCTCCGTCATTGCGAGGAGCGAAGCGACGAGGCAATCCAAAGTCTTTGTCGCGGGGGGATTCTGGATTGCTTCGTTGCGGGGGCTCCTCGCAATGACGAGTGGGGAGAGCCGGGGCCCATCTCGCCGGGGGCTGCGCTCGATCGCTCGCCGTCATATCATCGCGAATGGGCGGTCGTGCAAACGGTACCGACGGGCATGACCTCTGCGCAGGCTACCAGGGCCTTTCGATCTTGCGCGCCCTCTCGGCCTGTCCTACGCAGTCTCCGAATAAAGACGCATCGCCAGACCCCTGAGGGAGCCGACATGACCATCCGCAACACCCGCACCGGGGGCCAGATCCTGATTGATCAGCTCGTCGCCCAAGGCGTCGAGCGCGTCACCTGCGTGCCGGGCGAGAGCTATCTCGCCGCGCTCGATGCGCTGCATGACAGCCCGATCGACGTCATGATCTGCCGGGCCGAGGGTGGTGCTGCGATGATGGCGGAGGCCTATGGCAAGCTCACGGGCCGGCCCGGCATCTGCTTCGTCACCCGTGGCCCCGGCGCGACCAATGCCAGCCACGGCGTCCACATCGCGATGCAGGATTCGACGCCGATGATCCTGTTCGTCGGCCAGGTCGATACCGGCATGCGCGAGCGCGAGGCGTTCCAGGAGCTCGACTACAAGGCGGTGTTCGGCACCATGACGAAATGGACGGTCGAGATCGATCGCCCCGATCGCATTCCAGAGCTGGTGGCGCGCGCCTTCCGCGTCGCCATGCAGGGCCGCCCCGGTCCCGTGGTGATCGCACTTCCCGAGAACATGCTGACCGAGACCGCCGCCGTTGCCGACGCCATGCGCATCGAGCCGGCCGTGAGCTGGCCGGCGCCGGCCGATATCGACAAGCTTGGCGCAATGCTCGCGAGCGCCAAGGCGCCGCTCGTCATCCTCGGCGGCTCGCGCTGGAGCGATGAAGCCACCAGGAGCATCGCCTGCTTTGCCGAGCGTTTCGACCTGCCGGTCGCGACCTCGTTCCGCCGTGCCTCGCTGATCGACGCCGATCATTCGCACTATGCCGGCGATCTCGGCATCGGGCCGAGCCCGGGCCTGAAGGCGCGCATCGACAATGCCGATGTCGTTCTTCTCATCGGCGGCCGCATGTCGGAGATGCCGTCCTCGTCCTATACGCTGCTCGACATTCCGAACCCGCAGCAGAAGCTGATCCACGTCCATCCGGGCTCCGAAGAGCTCGGCCGCGTCTATCAGCCGACGCTCGCGATCCAGGCGACGCCTGCCGCTTTCGCCGCCGCCGTCGAGACGCTGAAGCCGTCGAGCGCGGTGGCCTGGAAGGGCGAGGCTGCCAAGGCGCATGCCGATTATCTCGCCTGGACCGAGAAGGCGCGCGAGCTGCCGGGCACGTTCCAGTACGGTCAGGTCATGACCTGGCTGCGCGACCGCCTGCCGAAGGACGCCATCGTCTGCAACGGCGCCGGCAATTATGCCGGCTGGATCCATCGTCATCACCGCTTCCACAGCTTTGCCTCGCAGCTGGCACCGACTTCGGGCTCGATGGGCTATGGCGTGCCGGCGGCGGTGCTTGCGAAGCGGCAATATCCGGATCGCACTGTCGTCGCCTTCGCCGGTGACGGTTGCTTCCTGATGAACGGCCAGGAATTCGCGACCGCCGTGCAGTACGACGCGCCGCTGGTCGTGATCGTCGTCGACAATTCGCAATACGGCACCATCCGCATGCACCAGGAGCGCGACTATCCCGGCCGCGTCGTCGGCACCCAGCTCAAGAACCCTGATTTCGCGATGTACGCGAAGGCGTTCGGCGGCCATGGCGAGCGCGTCGAGCGCACCGAAGAATTCGCACCCGCCTTCGAGCGTGCGCTGGCCTCGGGAAAGCCATCGATCCTTCACTGCATCATCGATCCCAGGGCAATCTCGGTCGGCAAGGATTTTGCGCCGGCGGTGAAGGCCTAGGCGATGTCAGGAAGCCGCCACGTCGCCATCATCGGTGCCGGCGCGGTCGGTGTGATCAGCGCCATCGAGGCGCTGCGCGAAGGCCACCGCGTCACGCTGATCGACCCGGGCGAGCCCGGAGGCGAACAGGCGGCGAGCTATGGCAATGCCGGCTGGCTGTCGTCGCATTCGGTGATCCCGCCGGCCGAGCCGGGCATCTGGAAGAAGGTGCCGGGATATCTGATGGACCCGCTCGGGCCGCTGGCAATCCGCTGGTCGTATTTGCCGACGGCGCTGCCCTGGCTGGTCAAATATCTGCTCGCAGGCTGGACCGAGGCGCGGGTCGAGAGGACCGCCTTTGCGCTGCGCGACCTGTTGAAGGACGCGCCGCTGCTGCACCGGACGCTCGCCGAGGAAGCCGGCGTACCTGAGTTGATTGAGCGCAACGGCGTCATGCATGTGTTTCCGTCGCGCGGCAATTTCGACAACGATCTCGGCTGGCGCCTGCGCAAGAAGGTCGGCGTGGAGTGGATGGAGCTCAACGCCGACGAGATGCGTCAGCGTGAGCCCGATCTGCATCCGCGCTATACCTTCGGCGTGGTGGTGGAAGAGGCCGGACGCTGCCGCGATCCCGGCGCGTATGTCGCAGCGCTCGCCAACCATGCGATAGCCGGCGGTGCCAAGCACGTGCGCGCCAAGGCGACCGGCTTGAGGCTGAATGGTGACAAGCTCGTCGCCGTCGTTACCGAGACCGGCGAGATCGCTTGCGACGCCGCGGTCGTCGCCGCCGGCGCGCATTCAAAACGGCTCACCGCATCGGTCGGGGATTCACTGCCGCTGGAGACCGAGCGCGGCTATCACGTCATGATCGAGCATCCGGAATCGGGTCCGCGCAGCTCGATGATGGCGTCGGATGCAAAGATGGTGGTGAACTGGACCAACAAGGGCCTGCGCGCCGCCGGCACCGTCGAGATCGCGGGCCTTGAGGCCGCGCCGAACTGGAAGCGTGCCGAGATCCTGCGGGATCATCTCATCAGCATGTTTCCAAAACTGCCGAAGGACATTCCAGCCTCGCGTATCAAGACCTGGTTCGGGCACCGGCCGAGCATGCCGGATGGCATTCCCTGCATCGGCCATGCGCGCGCCTCGCGCGACATCGTCTATGCCTTCGGCCACGGCCATGTCGGCCTGGTCGGTTCGGCCCGTACCGGCCGGCTCGTTGCCCAGCTCCTCAGCGGCAAGCCGCCGGAGATTCCGCTGGCGCCGTTTGCGCCTGAACGTTTCCTCTGAGGTCGCAGCATGACCATTTCAGCCAACTCCCCTCTACGCATTGCCCGCGGCGGCAAGGCCATCTATGGCGCGCCGCTCGGCATCTTGATGCTGGAAGCGCGCTTCCCCCGCATTCCCGGCGACATGGGCAACGGCACGACCTGGCCATTCCCGGTGCTGTATCGCGTAGTGAGCGGCGCTTCGCCGGAGAAGGTGGTGCTGAAGGGTGCGGCCGGCCTGCTGCCCGACTTCATCGATGCGGCCAAAGATCTGGTGCGGCTGGGCGCGGAAGCCATCACCACCAATTGCGGCTTCCTCTCGCTGTTCCAGAAGGAGATCGCCGAGGCCGTCGGCGTTCCCGTTGCGACCTCGTCGCTGATGCAGGTGCCGTGGGTGCAGGCGACCCTACCGCCGGGCAAGCGCGTCGGCCTCGTGACCGTGTCGGGCTCGACCTTGACGCCGGCCCATCTGGAAGGCGCCGGGGTGCCGCTCGACACACCGCTGGTCGGCACCGAGCACGGCAAGGAATTCTTCCGCGTGCTGATCAAGGCCGAGAAGGACGACATGGATATCGCGCAGGCCGAGCGTGACGTGGTCGAGGCGGGCCAGGAACTCGTGGCGAAAAATCCCAATGTCGGCGCGATCGTGCTGGAATGCACCAACATGCCGCCTTATGCGGCAGCGCTTCAAGCTGAGGTCGGATTGCCCGTCTACGACATCTATTCCATGATCACCTGGTTTCATGCGGGCTTGCGCCCGCGCGTATTCACGTAACTCGACGGTGACATCGTTCCAATTCCTGGAGTGACCCCATGAAGCTATCCGGAAAGGTCGCCGCCATCACCGGCGCGGCGCGCGGCATCGGCAAGGCCTGTGCGAAGAGATTCCTCGATGATGGCGTCAAGGTCATGATCTCGGACGTCGATGCCGACGGCCTCGCCGCCACTGCCGCCGAGCTCGGACATCCCGATGCCTTGCGCACCGTCGTCGGCAACGTCGCCAGGCGCGCCGACGTCGATCAGCTCGTCGCCACCGCCGTGAAGGAGTTCGGCCGGCTCGACATCATGGTCAACAATGCCGGCGTCGCCCGCAATCGCGACATTCTGGAGATCACCGAAGAGGAATTCGACGAGATCATCGGCATCAACTTGAAGGGCGCGTTCTTCGGCGTCCAGGCCGCGGCCAGGCAGATGATCGCGCAAGGCGGCGGCGGGGTCATCATCAACATGTCCTCTGTGAATGCGCTGCTCGCGATCCCCGCGCTGGCGACCTACGCGATGTCCAAGGGCGGCATGAAGCAGCTCACCTCGGTCGCCGCCGTCGCACTCGCCCCGCACGACATCCGCGTCGTCGCGGTCGGGCCGGGCACGATCCTGACCGACATGGTGGCGTCGTCGATCTACACCTCCGAGGACGCCCGCAGGACCGTGATGTCCCGCACGCCGGCCGGCCGCGGCGGCGAGCCGAGCGAGGTGGCGTCGGTGGTCGCGTTCCTGGCCAGCGACGATGCCTCCTACATCACCGGGCAGACGATCTATCCGGATGGCGGGCGATTAGTCCTCAACTACACGGTGCCGGTGAAAGAGAAGTAGGGCTCTCACTCCGCCGCGATCGTCATGCCGTAACCGAGCCGCTTCGAAATCCCGCCCGCACAGTCCCGCAAGGCATGCGCGATCGGGCTGTCCCAGCGCGCATCGAACGTGCCTTCCGGGCCCATCGCGGTGATGACCAGCGCGACATGGCCGGAATGGTCGAACACCGGCGCCGAGAACGCGTTGACGCCCGGCAGGGGATCGCCGAGCGCGCGGGCGAGTCCGTGCTTGCGGACCTCGGCGAGCATCTCGGCGAGCTTGGTGCCCTTCAAGATGCGCTTGGGATTGTAGCCGACGCCGTGACGATCGAGTCCGCTCTCGAGCGCGGCGTTGATCGTCTTTTCCGGCAGGAAGGCCGCAAAGGCCCGGCCGGTTGCGGTCTCGAGCAGCGCCATCACCGAGCCCGCGCGCATCACGATGTGGACGGGCTGGGCCGGCTCTTCGAGCTGCACCACGGTCGGGCCGTGCGTGCCCCACACGGCGAGAGACACGGCGTGTCCGATCTGACTTGCGAGCGCGGCGATCTTCGGCCTTGCGATGCGCACGCCGGAGAGCCGACGCAGGCTGATCAGGCCGAGCTCCAAGGCCAGCGCGCCGATCTCGTAGCGGCCGGTGGTCTCGTCCTGCTCGATCAGCCCGATGCGGGAGAAGCTGGCGAGATAGGGATGCGCCTTGGCCGGCGACATGCCGGCCTCGCGCGCGAGATCGCGCAGCATCATCGGCTCGCCGCTGCGGGCGAGCGCCCGGAGCAGTTCGCCGCCGACCTCGATCGACTGGATGCCGCGGCTCTCTCTCTTCATGCGCCTCCGATTGCGCTACGCCGCGCTGCGCTTTGCGGCGCTGTCGGCGAGATGACGACCGGCAATGTAGCCGAAGGTCAGCGCCGGCCCAAGCGTGATGCCGGCGCCGGGATAATTGCCGCCCATGATGCTCGCCATGTCGTTGCCGGCGGCATAGAGGCCGGGAATCACGCGGCCCTCGGCGTCGAGCGCGCGCGCGTTCTCGTCGGTGACGATGCCGGCATAGGTGCCGAGGTCGCCGATCACCATCTTGATGGCATAGAACGGCCCGTTTTCGAGCGGCGCAACGCAAGGGTTGGGGCCGTGCATCGCGTCGCCCTGGTAGCGGTTATAGGCCTTCGAGCCCTTGCCAAAGGCGGCGTCGTGTCCCAGCGGCGCCGTCGCGTTGAATTGCCTGACTGTCTCCACGAAGGCGTTGGCGTCGATACCGGCCTTCGCCGCCAGCGCCTCCAGCGTGTCGCCGCGCATGAGATAGCCGGACTTGAGGTGATGACCCAGCGGCATCGGGAAGGGCGGCACGCAGCCGAGGCCGTATTTGCGCAGCGTCGGGTGATCGCAGACGAGATAGGCCGCGATCTCTTCGCCGGGCTTGGCGGACTTGACCATGGCCTGGACGAAGTCGTGATAGGAATTGCCCTCATTGGCAAAGCGTCGGCCGTCGCGCATCACCGCGATCACGCCGGGCTTGGCGCGGTCGATGAAATGCGGCATCACGCCCTTCGTGCCGTCCTTGCGCGTGGTCAGCGACACCGGCACCCAGGCCGCCGCGTTCGGCAGGCGATCTTCGACATGTCCGCCGGCGGATTCCGCCAGACGCAGGCCGTCGCCGGTGTTGCCGGTCGGGCCGGGCGAGAAATGCTCGTTGCCGGTCGGCGCGTGCGGAAACATCTTTCTGCGCCGTTCGACATCATGCGGGAAGCCGCCGCAGGCCAGCACGACGCCCTGCCGCGCGCGGACGCGCACGTCGCGTCCCTCGCGCGACACGATGGCTCCGGTCACGGTGCCGTTCTCGACCGTCAGCTCGCGCACGGGCGAGGACAGCCACATCGGAATCTTCAGGTCGAGCGCGGATTTCGCGAGGCGCCCGGCGAGCGCATTGCCGTTGGTCAACGTCATGCCGCGGCCATAGCGCAGCACGTCCATCAGGTGCCGCGACAGGCGCTTGGCGACGTAGACCGCCGATGTCAGCGACTTCGTCACCCGCATGAAATGGATGATCTCCTTGCCGCTTCCCAGCATCATGCCGAACACGGTGAGCTCGGGCAGCGGCATGCCCAGCGTCTTGACGAGGTCGCCGAGCTCGCGGCCGTCGAACGGGCGCGTCACCATGGAGCGGCCGCCCTGTGCGCCGCCGGGCGCCTCCGCGTGATAGTCGGGAAACACCAGCGGCATGTCGAAGCGCAGCGCGGTCTTGCTGGTGAAGAAATCGACCGCCTCGGGGCCGGCACTGAGGAATGCATCGACGCGCGCAGCGTCGTAATTGTTACCGGCCTCATGCCGCAGATAGGTGCGGGCCTGCTCCGGCGTTTCCGCGATGCCGTAAACCTTCGCCAGCGACGTGCCGGGGATCCACAGCCAGCCGCCGGAGCGGGCGGTGGTGCCGCCGAAGCGCGGCTCCTTCTCGACGATCAGCACGTCGAGACCGCGATGGCGCGCAGTGATCGCGGCCGACATGCCGGAGCAACCCGATCCGGCCACGAGCACGTCGCACTCGTATGTTTCGCTTGCGTCGTGCGCGTTGCCGGTCATGTCAACCTCACTTCTTCAGCAGCGGACATTTGGATTCGGAGACCGGGCGGAAAGCGTCCTCGCCCTTCACGGTCTTGACGATCTCCAGATAATCCCAAGGTTCCTTGGACTGCTCGGGCGTCTTTACCTTGGCCAGATACATGTCGCGGATGACGCGGCCGTCCTCGCGCAACTTGCCGCCATGGACGAATGTATCCTCGATCGGCAGTTCGCGCATCTTGGCCATCACCTTGGCGGGATCATCGGTGCCGGCGGCCTTGATGGCCTTGAGATAATGCAGCACCGAGCCGTAGACGCCGGTCTGGATCATGGTCGGCATCACCTTGGTCCGCTCAAAGAATTTCTTCGACCAGGCGCGGGTCGCCTCGTCCATGGCCCAGTACGATGCCGTCGTCATGTAGGTGCCCTGCGCGGCCTTGAGGCCGATCGCGTGCACGTCGGTGTCGAACATCAGGAGGCCGACGAGCTTCTGGCCGCCTTGCACCAGGCCGAACTCGCCGGACTGCTTGATGGCGTTGTCGGTATCCTGGCCGGCATTGGCGAAGGCGACGACATCGGATTTCGAGCTTTGCGCCTGCAGCGCGAAGGAGGAGAAGTCCGCGGTGTTGGTCGGATGCTTGACGCCGCCGAGCACCTTGCCGCCCATCTCGTTGACGAAGCGCGTAGCGTCCTTTTCGAGCTGCTGGCCGAAGGCGTAGTCGGCCGTGATGAAGTACCAGGACTTGCCGCCTTCCTTGATCACGGCGGAGGCCGTCACCTTGGACAACGCGTAGGTGTCATAGGTGAAATGCACGGTGTTCGGGCTGCACAGCTCGTCGGTCAGCGAGCTCGCCCCGGGACCTGAGAGCAGGGCGATCTTGTTGCGCTCGCGCACCATGTTGTGCACGGCGATCGCGATACCGGAATTTGGGATGTCGACGACGGCATCGACCTTGCCGTTGTCGAACCAGCCGCGCACGATCTGCACGCCGACGTCGGTCTTCATCTGGTGATCGGCGCTGATGATCTCGATCGGCTTGCCGAGCACGGTCGGACCGAACTCCTCCACCGCCATTTTGGCGGCCTCGACCGAGCCAGGTCCTGAGTTGTCACGGCCCCAGCTCGACAGATCCGTCAGCACGCCGATCCGCACCGCGTCGTCGGAGACTTGCGCGGTCGCCGCTGTGGTCATGGCAGCCGAAGTCATGGCCGCGAGCATGGCGCAGGCGAGATGCCCTCTCATGGTTGTTCCCTCTGTTTTATTGGCCGCTTGGCGCGGCTGGCTGGTTCGGAGGTAAATTAGATATGAGCGAATTAATTTGTCAATGGCGAATTAGATGGCGTGGTTTTGTTCGACGATGGCGTTTGATCCCTTGCGGCATTGGCCTGCCGACCGTTTGGTTCTAAGACCGCCTCCGAGGAAACGAATCCCCCAAAGCCAGGGAATAGAACCATGACGAAGACGTCTCGACGTGACGTGCTCACTGCCGCAGCCGCGATGACGGCGGCGGGCATCGCCGAAGCGGCGCCGGCCGCTGCGCAGGCTGCACCGAAGCCGATCTTTCCGGTGCCGATGGTGACGATCCCGATCGTCGGCGAAAGCCAGGTGTTCCAGGTCCGCCGCATCTATTGCATCGGGCGCAACTACGCCGCGCACGCGATCGAGCGCGGCTCGGATCCGAACCGCGAGCCGCCGTTCTTCTTCCAGAAGCCGACCGATGCGATCCAGAACGTCGCGACCGGCGAGGTCGCCGATCATCCCTATCCGTCGCTGACCAAGAACTATCATCACGAGGTCGAGCTCGTTGCCGCGCTGAAATCAGGCGGCACCAACATTCCGGCCGATAAGGCGCTCGACCACGTCTATGGCTACGCGCTCGGCCTCGACATGACCCGGCGCGATCTCCAGAACGGCATGGCTGCGGAGAAGAAGCCCTGGGAGATCGGCAAGAGCTTCGATCACGCCGCGGTGCTCGGTCCGATCCACCCGGCCAGCAAGACCGGCCATTTCGAGAAGGGCGCCATTTCGCTGGCGATCAATGGGACCGTGAAGCAGAACTCGGATCTCAGCAAGATGATCTGGAGCGTGGCCGAGCAGATCGCAAAGCTGTCGGAAGCGTTCGAGCTGAAAGCCGGCGACATCATCTATTCCGGAACGCCAGAGAATGTCGGTCCCGTCGTGAAGGGCGACGTGCTGCTGTGCAAGCTCGAGGGCCTGCCGGACATGTCGATCAAGATCGTGTAGCGGCGGCCTTCGCCCCCTCTCCCCGCAAGCGGGGTGAGGGGGCGGACTGTCGGTGCACCGTAACTTACGCCGCTGCCTTAGGTCGCAGCCGATCGACTGTCCGGGCGATCAGTGCGGCCACCTCAGCCACCTTCGGCCCGATCCGGAATTCCGGCCCGGCGACGACGACCGAGAGACGGCGGTCGCCGATCGGCAGCGGGATCGCCGCGCCGGCGAGATCGCGGCTGTAGTCGGCAAAGCTCTGGCAATAGCCGCGCGCGATCGAGTTGCGCAGCTCGGTCTCCACCGCCTCTATGCTGATCGGCGTCGACGGGCCATATTGCTTGAACTCGATCTTGCGATAGACCGAGTCGCGCTCCTCTTGTGAATATTGCAGCAGCAGCGCGCGGCCGCTCGCGGTCGCGTGGATCGGCACGCGGTGACCGATGGTGGCGAAATAGCGGATAGCAGCCTGGGATTCGACCACGTCGATGAACACGGCCATCACGCCGGCCGGCGCCACGATCGATGCGGTCTCGCCGGTCTCGGCGGAGAGATCGGCAATCAGCGTATGCGTCCATTGCGGCAGCGGCTCGACCTCGGAGATCATCCGCGCCATGGCGAGCCACCTCGGCGTCGGATAGAAGCCGGCGCGCGGCCGCGGCTCATAGAGATAGCCTTTCTCCGACAGCGTCGCGAGCAGGTTGAAGGTCGAGGAGCGCGGCCAGCCGAAATGATCGGCGATCTCGGCAAGCGTCGCCGGCTTCTTCACTTGCGCGAAGAATTCCATGATCTCCAGGACGTTTGCGGCTTGCCGAACGATCATGGTGGCGTTGCGTCCTGCTTCTCTAGGGCTGGCCGAGGATCTTCTTCGCGGCGCGAAGATGCGGCTTGTCGATCATCTGGCCGTCGAGCCGAAGCGTGCCGGAATTGGGATTGCTGGCGAACGCCGCGATCACTTTCTCCGCCCAGCTCCGTTCGGCTTCCGTCGGCTCGAATGCGGCGTTGACGACATCGACGTGCTTCGGATGGATCAGCGCCTTGGCCGAAAAGCCGTCGCGCCGCGCCGCGCGCGTCTCCTGCTCGAGACCGGTGAGGTTGTCGATGTCGGTATAGACGGTGTCGATCGGCGCAACCTCGGCTGCGGCCGCCGCCATCAGGCAGAGATCGCGCGCGAGACGATAGGGGCTGTGGAACACGCCGCCCGACGCTTTTTCGGTGGCGCCGAGCGAAGCCGAAAGATCCTCCGCGCCCCACATCAGGCCGGCGAGGCGAGGGGAGCAGCCCTTGTAGCTGCCAAGGCCAAAGATCGAGCTGGCGGTCTCCGTCGCGACGCAGACGATGCGGGTGGTGCCGATCGCGATGCCGGCCGCCGTTTCCAAGGCTTCCAGCCAGGTTGCGACCTGGCGCACATCGTCGCCGCCTTGCGACTTCGGCAACACGATGCCGTCGGGCTTGCCCGGCATCACCGCGGCGAGGTCGGTCAGCATCATGCCGGTGTCGAGCGCGTTGACGCGGACATAGAGCTGGTGCTGACCGGGGCGGCCCTTCAGCATCGCCAGCGTCAGCCCGCGGGCCTCCTGCTTCCTCTCGGCAACGACGGAGTCCTCGAGATCGATGATCAGCGAGTCGGCCTTGCCTTCGCTCGCCTTCTCGAATTTGCGCGGGGAATCGCCCGGCACGAACAACATCGAACGCATCAGACCGGCCTCTTGTGCATCATCGCCATGCGGCGGCATTTTCCGACGATCTCGTCGTTCTGATTCAAGGCATGGTGCTCGAACTCGACGATGCCCGCCTTCGGGCGCGATTTGGATTCCCTCAACGAAAGCACCTTCG
This sequence comes from Bradyrhizobium sp. MOS003, assembly GCF_003020125.1. Classification (GTDB taxonomy): domain Bacteria; phylum Pseudomonadota; class Alphaproteobacteria; order Rhizobiales; family Xanthobacteraceae; genus Bradyrhizobium. The sequence continues at coordinate 1,785,074 of NZ_PYFW01000001.1, forward strand.
TCGTCGCCCGCAAGGTGTCGCCATGGAAGACCGGTTTTGGAAAGGTCACGTCGGTCATGCCGAGATTGGCGACGGTGGTGCCCATGGTCGTATCATAGACCGTCATGCCGATCATGATGCCGAGGGTGTAAAGGCTGTTGAAAATGCGCTGGCCGAACTCGGTCTTTTCGGCGAAATGCGCGTCGATATGAAGCGGCTGCGGATTGAGGGTGAGCAGGCTGAACATGGTGTTGTCCATCTCCGTGACGGTCCGGGTCAGCGGATGCCTGAACTCCTGGCCCACGGAAAAGTCTTCGAAATAAAGTCCGGCCATCGCGGTTTCCTCCCTGTATCGGTGCGATTTGGCCTGCGCTGCCGTTACGGCGGCGCGGCCAGGTGAACTGCTTTTTGCTCTGCCAGCTGCTCGATCTCCTCCGCCGAGAAGCCGGCCTCGCGCAAGATGTCGCGGCCATGCTGGCCGAGAGCCGGCGCTGGGCCGGCGGGTTCCGGCTGGGTCACGCTCCAGGTGGAGGGCACGCGCATCTGGCGGATCCGGCCTTCCACGGGATGATCGACTGTCCGGAAGAAATCGACCGCATTGAGATGCGGATCGTCCAGGATCGTCTCCAGCGTGTGCATCGGCATCACCGGAATGTCGGCGCGCTCCAGCAACTCGCGCCATTCCCCGGTCGCGCGCGTTGCGAAGATATGGCCGATCTCCTCGTAGATCTCATCGATGTGCCGGGTGCGCGCGGCGTGATTGGCGAAGCGCGGCTGCTGCAGGAACTCCGGCCGGCCGATCGCCTCGAAAAAGCTGCGCCAGTGCTTGTCGTTGTAGATGAGGACACAAAGATAGCCGTCGCTGGTCCTGTAGGGACGGCGATAGCGCGAGAGCAGGCGGGCATAGCCGCCGTGGTCGAGCGGCGGGTCATAGGTGAGGCCGCCCAAATGATCGACCAGCACGAATTCCGTCATGGATTCGAACATCGGCACGTCGATGCGCTGGCCGATGCCGGTGCGCTGCTGGTGCATCAGCCCGCCCATGATGGCGTTGACCATCATCAAGCCGACGATGCGGTCGGCGATGGTGACGGGCACGTAGCGGGGCGTGCCGTCGCCGGCGGCTGCGAGCAATGTCGGAATCGTGGACGCGCCCTGGATCAGATCGTCATAGGCAGGCTTGGCGGCGTAGGGGCCGGACTGGCCATAGCCGAACGCACCGACATAGACGAGGGCGGGATTGATCGCGGCAAGCGTCTCGTAGTCGAGACCGAGCCGCGCCATGGCCTGCGGACGCACGTTATAGACCAGCGCGTTGGCGCGCTTCGCGAGCCGCAGCAGCGTCTCGCGCCCCTCCGGCTTCTTGAGGTCGAGCACGATGCTGCGCTTGCCGCGATTGACGTTGTTGAACATGCCGCCCATGCCGGGCGCGCGGCCGGGACCGATCTGGCGGACGATGTCGCCCTCGGGGCTTTCGACCTTGATCACGTCGGCGCCCATGTCCGCCAGCACCTGGGTGCCGTAGGGGCCCATCAGTACCGAGGTCAGGTCGAGAATGGTGAAGCCGGCGAGCGGTCCCATGAGGCCTCGTTGGAGATATTCATATAGGTGGAGTTAGAATTCATAAAGAGTGGATGTCAATTCGCTCTCGGCGGTGAAATGTGCATAGGCCTATGCGTAGTTCATATGCTTGACATATAAATTCACATATATGTACGTTTATCTCAAGAAAGAATTTGGAGAGATCCGAACGGTCGGCGGCGCAAGCCGCCGCCTTCGGCGTGGGGACGCGTCTAGGGAGAACGAAATGAAGAAGACTTTGGGTTGGGCTGCCGCGGCGTTCACACTCGCGCTGCCGGTCTCGACACTGCAGGCGCAGGCACTCGAGCTGAAAGTCGCCGACTCCTTCCCTGCCGGCCACTATCTCGTCCGTCTGATGCTCAAGCCGTGGATGGACGACGTCACCAAGCGCACCAATGGGGGGGTGACCTTCACGTATTATCCGAACCAGCAGATCGGCAAGGCAGCAGACATGCTCCGGCTGACGCAGTCGGGCGTGGTCGACATCGGCTACATCGCGCCGTCCTATGTCTCGGACAAGATGCCGCTGTCGGAAGTTGCGCAACTGCCGGGCGCGTTCGCGACCAGTTGCCAGGGCACGCTCGCTTATTGGAAGATTGCGCGCGAAGGCCTCCTGGCCAAGCAGGAATACGCGCCGAACAAGATCAAGCTGCTGATGGCCGTGGTGCTGCCGCCCTATCAGGTGTGGACTGTCAAGTCGAAGGTCGAGTCCATCAAGGACATGCAAGGCCTGAAGCTGCGCACGACCGGCGGCGCGCAGGACCTGACGCTGCGCGCGCTCAACGCCGTGCCGGTGCGCATGGCTGCGCCCGACGCCTACGAGTCGCTGTCGCGGGGCACGATGGACGGCCTGCTGTTCCCTCTGGACAGCGTCGTCTCCTACGGTCTCGACAAGCTCGTCAAGCACGCTACCGAAGGCGTCAGCTTCGGCAGCTTCATCGTCGCCTATTCCATCAATCAGTCGGTCTGGGACAAATTGCCCGAGGACGTGAAGAAGGCGATGGACGAAGCCTCCGAAGCGATCACGCCGAAGGCCTGCGCCGACGTCGACAAGGAAGGCGAAGTGACCACGAAGCATCTCAAGGACCAGGGCATCAGCTTCGATCCGCTGCCGGATGCCACGCGCGCCGAGATGAAGGATAAGCTGAAGGGCGTCAGTCAGGAATGGGCGTCCGGTCTCGACAGCCGCGGCAAGCAGGCATCCGCTGCCCTGAAGGAGTTCGAAGGTCTGCTCGCCGCCGGCGGCGCCAAGTAACTCGGAAAACAACACGCCAAGCAACTCGATCCGACACGGCAAAGGGGCGTCAGAGGTGATCAGGCGAGCAACGGATGTTCTCGGCGTGCTCGAACGCGCGCTCACGGTGATTGCGGCCATCTCGCTGTTCGCGATCATGGCGCTGGTGGTGGCCGACGTCTTCATGCGCTACGTCATGAACAGCCCGCTCTCGTTCACCTACGATCTGATCGGGCTGTATCTCATGGCCGGCGTGTTCTTCCTGACACTATCGGATACCCTGCGTGTCCATGCGCATGTCGGTGTCGACATCCTGCTGTCGCGCGCGCCGCCGGTCGGGCGGCGTCTGTCGGAGATCGTCACCGCACTTACGGGATTGTTCGTCTTCGTCCTGATTTCGAAGGTCGGATTCGAACGCGCGTTGGACAATTACGAGCAGCACGACGTGCTTGCCGGCGCCATCCCGTGGCCGACCTGGATTTCTGCAGCGCTTGTCCCGTTCGGCTGCGGCGTGCTGGTGCTGCGGTTGGCGCTGCAACTTGTGGGCAATCTGCTCAGCCTTGCCTCGGGGCGCGATCTGTTTCCGTTGCCGCCATTGACCGACGAATCCCGCAGCTTCGAATAAGAGCGGCCTGAAATGACAGTCATCATCGTACTTGGCCTCCTCTTCCTGTTGCTTGCGACCGGAACGCCGGTCGGCTTCGCCATGGGCTTCGCCGGCGCGGTCGGTCTCCTGATGGTCGGCGGCACGGGCACGCTGTTCGGCATTCTCCAGACGGCGCCGCTGTCGACGGTTTCGTCCTACGAACTGATCACGATCCCGATGTTCCTGCTGATGGCCGAGCTGGTCCTGCTATCGGGCGTCGCCGACGATATGTTCAAGACCGCATCCGCCTGGATCGGCCGCGTTCCCGGCGGGCTCGGCATGGCGACCGCCCTGGCCGGCGCCGGCTTCGGAGCGATCTGCGGCACCTCCACGGCCTCTGCGGCGACGCTGTCGTCGACGAGCCTTCCTGCGATGATCAAGCAGGGCTATGAACCGAAAATGGCCGCCGGCGTCGTCGCCATCTCAGGCACGCTGGCCATGTTGATCCCGCCGAGCGTCGCGCTGGTGATCTTCGGCCTCCTTGCTGAAGTCAACATCGGGCAATTGCTGATCGGCGGCATCCTTCCGGCGGTGCTCGTGACCGCGACCATCATGGCGACGATCTACTTCCTGGTCTGGCAGGATCCGTCGCGGGCCCCGCGCGTCGAGCCGGTGTCCTGGCGCGAGAAATTCTCGCTCCTGTGGCAGGTCGGCCCGATGGTGCTGCTGTTCTCGCTCGTCACTGGTACCATCTATCTCGGCATTGCGACGCCGACCGAGGCCTCGGCACTGGGCGCCGCGGGAGCACTGGTGCTGGCCATCGCCAAGCGCAGAGTGACCCCGGCGACGCTCTACCGCGCGCTGCTGAGTGCCTGCCACGGCACCTGCATGATCGCGACCATCCTCGTCGGCGCCTCGATCTTCGGCTATTTCTTCACGCTCACGCATGTGACGCAGGACCTCGTCGCCTGGATTGGCAGTCTGCCGACCTCACGCTGGGTCATCATCACCCTGATCCTGTTCGGTTACATCGTGCTCGGTTCGTTCATGGATCAGATCGCGATCCTGGTGCTGACCGTGCCGATCGTGCTGCCGCTGATCAAGACGCTCGGCTTCGACCCGATCTGGTTCGGCGTCATCAAGATCGTCACCGCCGAGGTCGGCATGATCACGCCGCCGGTGGGGCTGAATTGCTTCATCGTCGCCCGCTATGCCAAGCGGCCGGTGGCGGAGGTGTTCCACGGCACCTTCCCGCATTTCATCGCGCACCTGATCGCGATCGCGATTTTGGTGGCGTTTCCGTCTATCATTCTCTGGCTGCCCTCGCAGATGGGGCGCTAGGATCGGAGCTCGCGGCTCCCAAGAAGGAGATCAAGAACATGGATTTCGCGCTCACCGATCAGCAGGAAGCCATTCGCGACGCCATCGCTAAGGTTTGCGAAGACTTTCCCGACGCCTATTGGCTGAAGAAGGACCACGATGGCGGCTTCCCGCACGACTTCCACAAAGCAATGGCCGATGCCGGCTGGCTCGGCATCTGCGTGCCCGAGGAATATGGCGGCTCCGGTCTTGGCATCACCGAGGCCGCGATCATGATGAAGACCATCGCGGAATCCGGCGCCGGCATGTCCGGTGCCTCCGCGGTGCACATCAACGTGTTCGGGCTCAACCCCGTCGTCGTGTTCGGCACCGAGGAACAGCGCAGGCGCATGCTGCCGCCGATGATCGAGGGCCGCGAGAAGGCGTGCTTCGCCGTCACCGAGCCGAACACCGGCCTCAACACCACGCAGCTGAAGACCCGCGCGGTCGCCAAGAACGACCGCTACATCGTCAACGGCCAGAAGGTGTGGATCTCGACCGCACAGGTGGCGCACAAGATCCTGCTGCTGGCGCGCACCACGCCGCTGGAAGAGGTACGCTCGCCGACCCACGGTCTCAGCCTGTTCTACACCGATTTCGATCGCAACAGGATCAAGGTCCACGAGATCGAGAAGATGGGCCGCAAGATCGTCGATTCCAACGAGCTGTTCTTCGAGGATTTCGAGATCCCAATGGAGGACCGCATCGGCGAAGAGGGCAAGGGGTTTCAGTACATCCTAGAAGGCATGAACCCCGAGCGCATCCTGATCGCGGCGGAGGCGGTCGGTCTCGGCAAGGTCGCGCTGTCGCGCGCCAGCGAATACGCCAAGACACGAATTGTTTTCAACCGTCCGATCGGCAAGAACCAGGGCATCCAGCATCCGCTCGCGGTGAACTGGGTCGAGTTGGAAGCCGCCTGGCTGATGGTGATGTCGGCGGCCTGGCAGTACGACAAGGGCATGCCGTGCGGAGCGGCAGCCAACGCCGCCAAATATCTGGCGGGCGAAGCCGGCTTCCACGCATGCGAGCAGTCGGTGATGACTCATGGCGGTTTCGGCTATGCCAAGGAGTATCACGTCGAGCGCTATCTGCGTGAAAGTCTGATCCCTCGCATTGCACCCGTGAGCCCGCAACTGGCGCTGAGCTTCATTGCGGAAAAGGTGCTTGGGCAGGCCAAGTCGTACTAGGCTCAGCGTGCCCAGTACCCCGGCACCGATCGATTTCTCCGGCCTGATCCGTGAGGGCGATCTCGTGGTTTGCGGGCAGGCCACCGCCGAGCCGGTGACCCTGACCGAGGCGCTGATCGCTCAGGCGGCGGATCTGCCACCCTTCCACATGATGGTTGGGCCGGTATTCTCCGAAACCTTCCCGGCAACATGCGCACCAAACGTCTCTTTCCAGAGCTATGGCGTGATCGGAAATGCGCGGCGGCTCGCCAGGGCCGGACGGCTCGAAGTCATCCCGAGCAACTACAGCGCCTTCTGTGCCGACTTCGCCACCCGCCGCCACAGAGCAGATGTCGTTCTGGTGCAGCTTGCGGAAGCCGGTGACGGCCGCTCGAGCGCGAGCCTCTCCAACGACTACGTCATCGACGCCGCCCGCGCTGCGCGCCTCGTCATCGCCGAGATCAATCCGGATGCGCCTTTTACGTTCGGCGCGGAATGGCCCGAGGGCTTGCCGATCCACATGCGCGTGGCAGCGCGCCGGTCGCCCGTCGAACTGGCTTCGACGCCGCTTGACGACGTCTCCCGGTGCATTGCGGCGCATGCGGCGAGCCTGATCGTCGACGGCAGCACGCTTCAATTTGGCGTCGGGCGGATTCCGGAGGCAATTCTCTCGTCGTTGTCGCACCTGCGCAACGTCGGCATCCACTCCGGCCTGATCAACGACGCCGTCGTCGATCTGATCGCGTGCGGCGCGGTGACGAACGCGGAAAAGGGGATGGATCCCGGTCTCACGGTCACCAACCAGGTGATCGGCACGCAGCGGCTCTACCGCTTCGTCCATGAGAACAGGACGATCGCGGTGCGGCCGACGTCCTACACGCACGGCCAGAGCGTGCTGGCGCAGATCAGACGGCTGGTCGCGATCAACTCGGCGCTTCAGGTCGGGCTCGACGGCAGCGTCAATTCCGAGACGCTGAACGGCGTTGCGATCGGCGCGATTGGCGGGCAACTCGATTTCGTACGGGGCGCCAATGCCTCTCCCGGAGGAAGAGCCATCATCGCGCTGCCGGCGACGGCGTCCGACGGAACCAGCCGGATCGTCGCCCATGTCGAGACGGTAACGACGCCGCGCGCCGACGTCGATGCCATTGTCACCGAATGGGGCATCGCGGAGTTGCGCGGCTGCGGTCTTGCCGAGCGGGCACGCCGCATGATCGCGATCGCCGCGCCCGAACACCGCGATGCTCTGTCGGCGCAGCTTCGCGTGACGTGACGTTCAGCGTTGGGCCAAGCCCGAATGTTCGGCCGCGATGCGCTCCATCGCCATGTCACGAAGCCGGGCGCGCTGGATCTTGACGCCGTTGGCGCTGTCGGTGACGGGAAAGGCTTCCACGACATAGATCCGGGCCGGGACCTTGTAGCCGGCGAGCCGCTCGCGCAGGCGCGCGATCAGCGTCTCCTGCATTGGCCGCTCCTTCGCCGGGATCACGAAGGCGACGCAGCGTGCCTGGCCCTTGAGATCGACTGCAACCACCTGGGCGTCGGCCACACCGTTGCACGATTTGAGTTCGTCCTCGATCTCGCCGGGCGCGACGAGGAAACCGCCGAGCCGCATGGCATCGCCGGCGCGGGTCTCGTAGACGAAGGAACCGTCGCCGCGGAGCCGGCCGATGTCGCCGGTGCGGAAGAAACCGTCCGCTGTGAACGCATCGCGCGTCGCATCGGGATTGTTGAAGTAGCCGAGGAACTGGGATGGCGCGCTGATCTCGATCTCGCCGGAAGCGCCGGGCGCTGCGAGTTCGCCGGTCTCGGTGTCGCGCACGCGCACCCTTGCGTTGGCCGACATCGGCCAGCCGCCGCCCTCGATCCGGTCGGTGAACGCGTCGCTGGCGCGGGCGATCGAGAACAGGGCCTGTACCTCGCTCGAGCCATACAAGCCGAACAGCGGCAGGCCGCGCGCCTCGGCCTCTGCGGCAAGCTCGCGCCAGCCGGGCTGGAACGCGGCGAAGCCGCAGACTTCCAGATGCGGAAACGGGCGTGGTGCATCGGTGAGGGCCAGGATGCGGCGGAACATCTCGTCGGAGCCGAAGGCGTGCGTGATGCCTTGTGTGCTGAGGATCTCTAGTGCCGGTGCCGCCTCGAAGGCGTCAAGCACGTGAACGGTCGCACCGGCTGCGACAAAGCCGAGCAGGCTCGTCATGCCGAAAGTGCCGCAGAACGGCAGCATGGCCAGCAGCGCATGACGCTGCGGATCAAGCTGCAGCGCACGGGCAACGGAATTGGCGTGTGTGGCCAGCGTCCGCTGCGAATGCGCAACGAGCTTCGGCCCCTTGGTGGTGCCTGAGGTCGTGTAGAGTAGCACCGGAAGATCGAAATCATCTTGAGCTGGAGCGGGCGGATAGTTCGTGTCGAATGCATCGAAGCGTACGCAGGGCCAGTGCGCCGGGATCGCATCCGCACCGACCACGGCGAGCCGTTGCAGCGCCGGTAGCTCGTCCTTTGCGACATCGGAGAGGATCGCAGCAAAGTCGATCGCGCGGAATGCGGCCTCGACCACCATCAGCCTGGCGCCGGACAAACGAAGCAGATGCGCGACCTCCGCGCTGCGGTAGCGCGTATTGACGGCCGCGACGATCGCTCCACAACGGGCGGCGGCGAACAGCAGCGCGAGCCATTCGATCCGGTTGACCAGCCAGACTGCGACCACATCGCCCCTGCCGATCCCCTGTGCCGCAAGCCAGGCCGCGGTCTGCTCGATCCTTTCGGTGAACTCCGCGCGCGAGACCGGCGTGCCGTCGCATACGAAGGCAGGATCGGCAACGGCCTCCGACCGGATCAGCGATTGCAGCGAAAACGCGTTGGCACTCATGGCAAGGGGAGTAACCCGATCGCGCCAACCTGTCTACTTGGTGCCGAACATCCGGTCGCCGGCATCGCCCAGGCCCGGCACGATATAGCCGTGGTCGTTGAGCCGCTCGTCGATCGCGGCGGTCCAGATCGGCACGTCGGGATGCTCGCTTTGGAACTGCGCGATGCCCTCGGGCGCGGCCAGAAGGCACACGAAGCGGATGTCGCGGGCGCCGCGGGCTTTGAGCAGGGAGGCGCCGGCGCAGGCCGAGTTGCCGGTCGCCAGCATCGGGTCCATCAGGATCACGGTGCGGTCGGACAGGTCCTGCGGCGCCTTGAAGTAATATTCCACGGCCTGCAATGTTTCGGGGTCGCGGTAGAGCCCGATATGGGCGATGCGCGCCGAGGGCATCAGCGCCAGCATGCCGTCGAGGAAGCCGACGCCGGCGCGCAGGATCGGCGCCAGCGTGAGCTTCTTGCCGGCGATCTTGGGCGCCCGCATCGGCGCGATCGGCGTCTCGATCTCGACCAGCTCCAGCGGCAAATCGCGCGTCACCTCGTAGGCGAGCAGCATCCCGATCTCGTTCAGGATCTCGCGAAAGCTCTTGGTCGAGCGATCCTTCTCCCGCATCAGCGAGAGCTTGTGCTGGACCAGGGGGTGGGCGACGACGTTGACATTGCCTGTGCTCATGAAACCGCTCTACACAATTCCCTGGAATTGTGCCAGATCGGCGGGGCGTTTTCCGCGGGACGGCCGCCTCGGCGGACGCCGTCACCGCACTGTGGGTCGGGTTGCTCGCCGCATAGGCAACTGAGATCAACTAACGGTCGGAGCAAAAGGGCTAGACGCCGAGCCCGCGCGCGACAAGCGTGATCACGAGCGTCAGGATGGCGCCCCAGATCAGGCTCAGCGTCATGGTCAGGATGGTCATTGCGACCGCATGCTCGAGATTTTCCTTGAGGAGCGGCATGCTAGCCGTCCGAGGCCGGGCGCGCGGTGACGCGCGTGCCCAGCAGCAATGCGCTCATCACTGCGACCAGGAGGACGATCTTGAGCTCGATCATGTCGTTACCTCGCAAGGCGGGCCAGATGTCGCTTCACCGCGTCCAGCCATCGTGTCGCAAGCGCGACCAGCGGACTGCCCTGGTTCTCGATGTCGAGTTCGAAGGTCTCGGCCGGAAACACCAGTGCGCATCGGGCCGGCGCGCTGCGGCGGTGGGCGAATTCGACCGCGGAGCTCTTGAACAGGAAGAGACCGCCGGCGCGGCCCTGCGCCTCGCGGGCAACCCAGAGGCCGGCGCGATTATGTCCAATGAAGAAGGCGGGAATGGCGGGGTTGACGACATCGGGATCGAGCGGCTTGAGCGCCGTCGCCGCGCCGATATCAGGCGCCCCGGTTCGTGCCTTCGATGCGCGGTGCACGGCTTGTAGAGCAATGGCGGCCATGGCGGCCTCCTCACACATCTGCAGGGTCATGATGTCTGCCGCGGCGGGTCAGGGGTGGAGATGCCAGACATGGATTGCGGTCCGCAGCGCAATGAGCGCGGTGAGCACGCTGCCCATCGAGAGCAAAGTCAGCGCGCCGATCGCGAGGCGCTTGAGCTGTGCCTTGCGCGCTGTCGGGATTCGCACCGGGCGCTCAGCCCAGGCGAGAGGCCGTTCAAGGTCGTGGGTCAACATCGACATCTTCGGAAGTCCTTGTCCGTAGTGCGGCGAGAGCCGTCCTAATCCGTCTCGTAGGATGATGATCCCGGCGTAGGATTGCGAGATGAGCGCTGGCGCCGTTTTATAGGAATGTCATAGTCAGGCTCCGACGCCATCGATCAGCTCCTCGTCGGCGATCGCGGCGAAGGCCCTGGCGATCTCCGCCCGGCCGGCGGCGTTGAGCGGCACGATCGGCAGCCGCGTGTCCGGCCGCAGCAAGCCGAGCATGGCGAGGGCGCTCTTGAGAGCCGCCGGGCTTTCCCTGGAGAGGCAGGTGATGAGCGGGATCAGGCGCTTGTGCAGATAGCGTGCGGATTGCAGCCGGCCTTGCCTGACATGTGAAAAGATCGTGCGGCAGAGATCCGGAGCGATGTTGGTAACTTCCGAGATCGCGCCATCGCCGCCGCCGGCGATGAAGCTGAAGGCGGTGGTATCGTCGCCGGATAGGAAGCGAAATCCGGCCGGGAGGTGCCGGGACAGCCGCATCGGGCGGGTGATGTCACAGCTCCCATCGCGCAGGCCCACGAACTGGCGGGATTCGACCAGACGCAAAAGCGTCTCGTCGGCCAGCGGGCGCAGCGTGCGGGATGGCACGTCGTGCAGGATCACCGGCAAGCCGATCGCACCGGCGATCGCGCGGAAGTGCGCGAGCATGCCCTCCTGCATCGGCTTGTTGTAGGCGGGCACCACCGCCATGACGGCATCGGCCCCGGCCGCCTCCGCCCGCCGCGCGAGTTCGATGGCATGGCTGGTCGCATTCGACATCGCGCCCGCGATGATCCGCACGCGGCCGCGGGCGACATCGGCCGCGGTACGGATGACGAGCCCCTGTTCGGCGGGTGAGAGCGTCGGTGCCTCGCCGGCCGTCTCGCAGACCACGATGGCGGGAACGCCGGCCGCGACCTGGTGCTCGCAGAGAGCTGCGAACGCCTTGAGATCGATCGCGTCAGCCGCATCGAATGGCGTCGGCAGGTCCGGAATGAAGCCGGTGAACCAGGCTGAGGGAGGGATGAACATGATGCTTCGCCCGTATGCGCCGGCTCAGGCGGCGCGGCGTGCGCTATTGCTGCTGGGGCTCTTGCCCATGTCGAGCTCGATCTCGCGTGGCAGCTCGACGATGGTTTCGGGATGATGGCCGTTCTCGAACAGTGCGTATTTGATGGCCTGGACGCGGCTGACGAACAGGCCGCCATAGAGGCCGTTCTGTTCCTGCGCGACCCACTGTCCGCTGTGGTTGCGGCCGATGAAGACGATGGTCGAGGGCGAGATGCACGAGGGAGGTTCGACGAGTTTCACGGACTTATTCCTTCCATTGACAGAGGCGGCGGGCGCATGTCCCGCAACCGTCTGATCCATATCGTTTCAAGCAGATATGATTTCGAGTGAGGCTGCACGGCGATCTCATAAGCGCGCCATAAAGGCGGGGGTTCAGGTCAGCTCGTTGACGACACGAACCAGCGCGAACAGCGCACCGAATGCGGCGCATTCGTCCCAATGATTGAGGGCGCACCCGAACAGCGGCTCGCGCCGTAGGAGGGCGACGGCGGCGCACAGGACGATCGACATCCAGAGCAGCGCTGCGAGGCTCCGCCCGAAGCCGATGCTGCCGAATGCGGCAAAGGCGGCGAAGAGTACGAGGCGGACGGCAAAGCGCGCGATTGCGCGTCTCGGGCTCAGGACCGGCGACATGTCCGACGATTGCGGCAAGGTGCGAATCTCCCGCTGGTTCATCTGAAATTTTCGCAGCCGACGGGCTCGTAGAACGGGTCCGGAGCAGGCGGCACCGTGGGAACGCTCGGCCGCGGCACGTCTGCAGCGAATGTACGGACCTCGAGGAAGGCCGACAGCAGAGCCAGCGCGAGGTCAACGTGGTGCGCCTCGACCGCGGCGTCGAGCCAGTCCGGCAATTCGCGCTCGCGCGAGAGTGCGCAATGCCACTCACCCTCGTCATAGACGATGCGGCGGACCTGCCACAGCGGCAGCTCGAGCTTGATCAGCGCCAGGGCCGCATCGGCCCAGGCCTCAACTTCGATCAGGCGCATGATGCGTTCGGTGCGTTCGCCTCCGCCGGGCGTGGGGACGCGCCGGCAGGCACGCGCAATGACGTCGAGCATCAACGGCCGCGTCATTGCGGCCGCATCACGAAGCTGGCGGCGAAGGGAAGGTGGGTCGAAGCGTCGAAGAGCGACGGTCATGTCAGGCCTCCTGGAGTTGGCGTCGGTCAGTCGGCCGGCGGCTTCAAAATGGCCAAATGGGCGTTGGAAAACGAGATGGAGAATAGGGCGGAGATATAGGGATGTCATAAGTGGCGGGGTGGAGGAGGCCGAAAGCGAGCACCACCGCCGGCCTTTATGAGATTCCTATATTCTCGCCATAGCCCTCATCTCGAAAACCTATGTCCGGGATGGCACTTCAGCACGGTAAAAATCCCGGCTGTGCCAGCTGAAATGCGTTGCATTTCCTTCGCGCGCCGCCGGGTCGCCGAAAGAAAGTTGCGCCGGATTGGATGGCGCAACGAGGAGCATTCCCATGATGGACATTCTGATGCTGGCGCTGGGCTTCGCTTTTTTCGCCCTTGCGATCGGCTACACCTATGCCTGCGAACGGCTGTGACGGAGCAAACCATGATCTTCGATTATGCGCTCGCCGGTGCCGTCTCGTTCGGCCTGCTGGCCTACCTCACCTATGCGCTGCTGCGGCCCGAGCGGTTCTGACCGGTGCTGCTGCTTCTCGAATTGCTGCTGGCCGACGCCGCGCTCGTCACCTGCCTGCTTGCGTTGCTGCTGCCGCTTCTTCGGCGGCCACAAAGTCTGAAGGGTTAATGCCATGACTATGATCGGTTGGCTCCAGATCATTCTTTTTTGCGCGATCATCGTCGCGCTGACCAAGCCGCTTGGCTGGTACATGACGCGCGTGTTCAATGGCGAGCGGACGTTCCTGTCGCCGGTGCTGCGCCCGATCGAGGCCGGCATCTACTGGATTTCCGGCGTCGACGAGAAGCGCGAGCAGCATTGGCTGACTTACACCGTTGCCATGCTGCTGTTCCATGTCGGCGGCTTCCTCATCATCTACGGTGTGATGCGTCTCCAGGCCGTGCTGCCCTTCAATCCGGCAGGCCAGGGCGCGGTCGCCGAGGATCTATCCTTCAACACCGCGGTCTCTTTCATCACCAACACCAACTGGCAGAACTACGGCGGCGAGAGCACGCTGTCCTATCTCGTGCAAATGCTCGGCCTGACGCACCAGAACTTCCTGTCGGCGGCGACCGGCATCGCGCTGGCGATGGCCTTGATCCGCGGCTTCTCGCGCGCCTCGATGCGCACGGTCGGCAATTTCTGGGTCGACGTCACTCGCTGCACGCTCTACGTCCTGTTGCCGATCTGCGTGGTCTACACGCTGTTCCTGGTCTGGCAGGGCATGCCGCAGACGCTCGGCCCCTATATCGAGGCGACCACGCTCGAGGGCGCCAAGCAGACCATCGCGGTCGGCCCTGTCGCCTCCCAGGTCGCGATCAAGATGCTCGGCACCAATGGCGGCGGCTTCTTCAACGCCAACGCGGCGCACCCCTTCGAAAACCCGACCGCGCTGTCCAACTTCGTGCAGATGCTCTCGATCTTCGCGCTCGGCGCCGCGCTCACCAACGTGTTCGGGCGCATGGTCGGCAACCAGCGCCAGGGCTGGGCGGTCCTGTCCGTGATGGGTGTGCTGTTCGTCGCAGGCGTCGCCATCACCTATTGGGCGGAAGCGAACGGGACCTCGATGCTCCATGCGCTGGGCCTGACCGGCGGCAACATGGAGGGCAAGGAGGTCCGCTTCGGCATCGTGGCGTCCTCGCTGTTCGCGGTCGTCACGACGGCGGCCTCGTGCGGTGCCGTCAACGCCATGCATGACAGCTTCACCGCGCTCGGCGGCATGATCCCGCTGATCAACATGGAGCTCGGCGAGATCATCATCGGCGGCGTCGGCGCGGGCATGTACGGCATGCTGCTGTTCGTCATCCTCGCGATCTTCGTCGCCGGATTGATGGTCGGCCGCACCCCGGAATATGTCGGCAAGAAGATCGAGGCGCGCGAGGTTAAGATGGCGATGCTGGCCATCCTGGTGCTGCCGCTCATGATCCTTGGCTGGACCGCCGTCGGCGTGGTCTATCCGGCGGCCGTCGCCTCGATGGCGAATGCCGGACCGCATGGCTTCACCGAGGTGCTCTACGCCTTCACCTCGGCGACCGGCAACAACGGCTCGGCCTTTGCTGGCCTGACCGGCAACACCTTCTTCTACAACCTGACGCTCGCAACCTCGATGTTCGTCGGCCGCTTCTTCATGATCATCCCGGCCATGGCCATCGCGGGCTCGCTTGCGGAGAAGAAGTCGATCCCGCCGTCCAGCGGCACGTTCCCGACCACGGGTGGGCTGTTCGTTGGCCTCGTCGTCGGCGTCATCCTGATCATGGGCGGCCTGACCTTCTTTCCGGCGCTCGCGCTCGGCCCGATCGTCGAACACCTGGCGATGAACGCCGGCAACCTCTTCTGAGAGTCTGGAGTGACTTCCATGGATACGATGAAACTGCAAAAACGTGCTGCCGTGTCGGCAATGCTGGATCCCAGGATCGTGATGCCCGCGATCCGCGCCTCCTTCACCAAGCTCGATCCGCGGCTGATGGTGAAGAATCCCGTGATGTTCGTGGTCGAGGTCGTGGCCGCGCTGACCACGGTGATCTTCCTGCGCGATGTCGCTACGGGCGGCGCTGGCCTCGGCTTCACCTTCCAGATCATCCTCTGGCTCTGGTTCACCGTGTTGTTCGCCAATTTTGCCGAAGCGGTGGCAGAAGGGCGCGGCAAGGCGCAGGCCGAATCATTACGCAAAACCCGCACCGAGAGCCAGGCCAAGCTCCTGACCGGCGCAGGCCAGGCCTTCAAGCTGGTGCCGGGCACGAGCCTCAAGGTCGGCGACATCGTGCTGGTCGAGGCCGGCGACACCATTCCTTCCGACGGCGAGGTGATCGAAGGTGTCGCCTCGGTAAACGAGGCCGCCATCACCGGCGAGTCCGCGCCTGTCATCCGCGAGTCCGGCGGTGACCGGTCGGCCGTGACCGGCGGCACGCAGGTGCTATCCGACTGGATCCGCGTCCGCATCACGGCGGCGCAAGGCTCGACCTTCATCGACCGCATGATCAAGCTGGTGGAAGGTGCCGAACGGGCGAAGACGCCGAACGAGATTGCGCTCAACATTCTCCTGGCCGGCCTCACCATCATCTTCGTGTTCGCCACCGTCACCATTCCGAGCTATGCGGCCTATGCCGGCGGTTCGATCTCCGTGGTCGTGCTGGTCGCCTTGTTCGTGACGCTGATCCCGACCACGATCGGCGCGCTGTTGTCGGCGATCGGCATCGCCGGCATGGACCGGCTGGTTCGCTTCAACGTGCTGGCGATGTCCGGCCGTGCGGTCGAGGCTGCCGGCGACGTCGACACGCTGTTGCTGGACAAGACCGGCACCATCACGCTCGGCAACCGGCAGGCGACCGCCTTCCGGCCCGTGCGCGGCGTCACCGAGCAGGAGCTGGCGGATGCAGCCCAGCTCGCCTCGCTCGCCGACGAAACGCCGGAGGGCCGTTCCATCGTCGTGCTGGCAAAAGAGAAATATGGGATCCGCGGCCGCGACATGGCCGAGCTCGGTGCCACCTTCATCCCGTTCACCGCGCAGACCCGCATGAGCGGCGTTGATGCCGGCGGCTCGTCGGTGCGCAAGGGCGCGGTCGATGCCATGCTCAACTATGTCGCGGGCGGTACGACGCTGGCGGTTGCCTCCGGCAACGCCGCCCGCGCCCTCCAGCCGGCGGGGCTTTCCGACCTCGGCCGCGAGGTGCAGACCATCGCCGACGAGATCGCCAAGGCCGGCGGAACGCCGCTTGCGGTTGCGAAGGACGGCAAGCTGCTCGGCGTCATCCAGCTCAAGGACATCGTCAAGGGCGGCATCCGCGAGCGTTTTGCCGAGCTGCGCCGCATGGGCATCCGCACCGTCATGATCACCGGCGACAACCCGATGACGGCCGCCGCGATCGCGGCGGAAGCCGGCGTGGATGACTTCCTGGCGCAGGCAACGCCCGAGGACAAGCTCAAGCTGATCCGCGACGAGCAGGCCAAGGGCAAGCTGGTAGCGATGTGCGGCGACGGCACCAACGATGCGCCGGCGCTGGCGCAGGCCGACGTCGGTGTCGCCATGAACACGGGCACGCAGGCCGCCCGTGAGGCCGGCAACATGGTCGACCTCGACTCCAACCCGACCAAGCTGATCGAGGTGGTCGAGATCGGCAAGCAGCTGCTGATGACGCGCGGTGCGCTGACGACCTTTTCGATCGCCAACGACGTTGCAAAATACTTTGCGATCATCCCGGCGATGTTCCTGGCGTTCTACCCCCAGCTTGGCGTGCTCAACGTGATGAACCTGTCGAGCCCGCAGAGCGCCATTCTCTCGGCGATCATCTTCAACGCGCTTGTGATCATCGGGCTGATCCCGCTGGCCTTGAAAGGCGTCGCCTATCGCGCCGTCGGTGCCGGTGCGCTGCTCCGCCGCAATCTCTTGATTTACGGCCTCGGCGGTATCGTCATTCCCTTCATCGGCATCAAGGCGATCGACCTCGTGGTTGTCGCCCTGCACCTGGCTTGAGCGTCATCGTGCGGCGCAAGGCGCCGCGCGCCATGACGAAGACTTAGGAGAACAACATGCTCAGAGAAATCCGCCCCGCCATCGTCCTCCTGCTGGTGCTCGCCGCCATCACGGGCCTTGCCTATCCGCTGGCCATGACGGCCATCGCCGGTGCACTCTTCCCGGCGCAGGCCCAAGGCAGCCTGATCGAGCGCGACGGCAAGGTGGTCGGCTCCGCCCTGATCGGGCAGGAATTCAAGGACGACAAATATTTCCACGGCCGTCCCTCGGCGACGGTTGCGCCGGATCCGAACGATCCGACCAAGACGGTTTCGGCGCCCTACAACGCCGCGAATTCGGGTGGCTCCAACCTCGGCCCGACTAGCAAGGCGCTGTCCGACCGGCTCAAGGAGGATGTGGAAAAGCTGAAGGGCGAGAACCCGAATGCCGCCGTGCCGGTTGACCTAATTACCACCTCGGCCAGTGGTCTCGACCCGGACATCTCCCCAGAGGCCGCGCAATTCCAGATCCCGCGCGTTGCCAAGGCACGGAATATGCCGGAGGACGCAGTGAAACAGCTTGTGGCCTCCAACGTCCAGGGCCGTTTGCTCGGCCTGCTGGGCGAACCTCGGGTTAACGTATTGGCGTTGAATCTCGCGCTCGACCGCGCCTCGGCGAAGTAGCGGTCTAGGCTCGCGGCGGCAGGATGATTATATTGCATTGATGGTCCGAGAGCGCCGCGATCTTGAACAACGTCCGTCGCCGGAGGCGCTGCTGGAAGCAGCGCGCCGGGAGGAAGGCGCGAGCGGCAAGCTGAAGATCTTCGTCGGCGCCGCGCCCGGCGTCGGCAAGACCTATGAGATGCTGCAAAGCGCTCATGCCAGGCGCAAGGCCGGCATCGACATCGTGGTCGGCTTCGTCGAGACCCATGGACGTGCCGAGACCGAGGCGCTGGTGCGCGACCTCGAAGTGATCCCGCGCAAGCGGCTGGACTATCGCGGGCAGATCGTCGAGGAGATGGACCTCGACGCGGTGATCGCGCGCCGGCCGCAGATTGCACTGGTCGACGAGCTCGCCCACACCAACGCGGCCGGCAGCCGCCATCCCAAGCGTTATCTCGACGTTGAGGAATTGTTGTCCCACGGCATCGACGTCTACACCGCCGTCAACATCCAGCACATCGAGAGCCTGAACGACGTCGTCGCCCAGATCACTCACGTCCGGGTGCGCGAGACGGTCCCCGACTCCGTGTTCGACCGCGCCGACGCGATCGAGCTGATCGACCTCACGCCCGACGATCTCATTCAGCGCCTGAAGGAGGGCAAGGTCTATGTGTCCAGGCAGGCCGAGCGGGCGCTTGAGCACTATTTTTCGCCGGGCAACCTGACCGCGTTGCGCGAGCTGGCTTTGCGGCGCACCGCCGAGCGGGTCGACGAGCAATTGCTCACCCACATGCAGGCCAATGCCATTGCCGGACCCTGGGCTGCCGGCGAGCGCATCCTCGTCTGCGTCAGCGAGGACCCGCGCGCGGCCGGGCTCGTGCGCTACACCAAGCGGCTGGCCGACCGGCTGCATGCGCCGTTCACCGCGGTCTCGATCGAGACGCGGCGATCCCTGCAATTGTCCGACGAGCAGCGCGACCGGCTGGCCGATACGCTGCGTCTCGCGGAATCGCTCGGCGGCGAGGCGCTGACCATTCCCGCGGTCGGCCGCCGCATCGCCGACGATGTCGTCAGCTTCGCTCAGGGCAACAACGTCACCCAGATCGTGATCGGCAAGTCCACGCGCTCGCGCTGGTTCGAGATGACGCGGGGCTCGGTCGTGCACGACCTGGTGCGTCGGGCCGGCAATATCAGCGTTCACGTCATTCCAGGTGACGAACTGACGAGCGAGCCGGCGCCGAAGACGACGGTACAGACCGCTGCACGGTCCGAGCCATTCGACGCGGTTCCTTACCTGAAGGCGCTCGGGATCACCGCGCTCGGCCTTGCCGCAGCGGTGGCCATCAAGCCGTATTTTGGCATCGAAAACGTCGATCTCATGTTCCTCACCGCGGTGGTTGCCGTGGCCGTCCGCTATGGGTTATTGCCGTCGCTGCTGGCGAGCCTTGCGGCGTCGCTGGCGTATAATTTCTTCTTCCTGCCGCCGGTCTACACCTTCACCATCACCGATCCGACCAACGTCGCGGCGTTCTTCTTCTTCATGCTGATCGCATTCCTGGTGTCCAATGTCGCCGCGCGCGTGCGCACCCAGGCCGATGCCGCCATCGGCCGGATCAGGATGAGCGAGCAGCTCTACGCCTTCAGCCGCAAGCTCGCCGGCACAGCGACACTCGACGACGTGCTGTGGGCGAGCGCCTACCAGATCGCCTTGATGCTGAAAGTCCGGGTGGTGCTGCTGCTGCCGGAAGAAGGCCTCCTTACGGTGAAGTCCGGCTATCCGCCCGAGGACGAGCTCGATCAGGCCGATCTTGCCGCCGCCAACTGGGCCTGGAGCAACGACCGCCCCGCCGGCCGGGGCTCGGATACGCTGCCGGGTGCCAAACAGCTGTTCTTGCCGATGCGCACCGGGCGCGGCCCGATCGGCGTGATCGGCATCGACAACGATCGCACCGGGCCGCTGCTGACGCCGGACCAGCGCCGGCTGCTGGATGCGCTGGTCGACCAGGGCGCGCTGGCGATCGAGCGCGTGCTGCTGGTCGAGGACATGGACCGTGTCAAGCGCACGGTCGAGTCCGAGCGGCTGCGCTCCGCGCTCCTGACCTCGATCTCGCACGATTTGAAGACGCCGCTCGCCTCGGTGCTGGGGGCGGCTTCCACCATGCGCGATCTCGCCGGGGCGCTTTCCGACACCGAGAAGCGAGATCTGCTTGCCACCGTGATCGACGAGTCCGAGCGGCTCAACCGCTTCATCGCCAATCTGCTCGACATGACCAAGCTCGAATCCGGAGCGATCGTGCCTAACACGGCGCTGCACGATCTCGGCGAGATCGTGGGCAGCGCGCTGCGGCGCGCCAGCAAGATCCTGACCGCCCACAAGGTGGAGCTGCTGCTCGCGGCCGATCTGCCGATGCTTCAGCTCGATGCCGTCCTGTTCGAGCAGGTGCTGTTCAACTTGCTGGACAACGCGGCAAAATACTCACCGCCGGACACCACGGTCTCGATCAAGAGCAGGCGCGAGCGCGATCAAATCGTGCTTGATGTCGCCGACGAAGGCGGCGGCATCCCGCCTGACGAGCTTGAGAGCGTGTTCGACAAGTTCTACCGCGTGCAGAAGGGCGATCACGTCCGTCCCGGCACGGGGCTCGGCCTCGCCATTTCCCGCGGCTTCGTCGAGGCGATGCGCGGCACGATCTCGGCCGCCAACCGCCGCGACCGCAGTGGCGCCGTCCTCACCATCCGTCTTCCCGTTCCGGCAGACAGCCGCGCATTGGATACCGCCGCATGAGTGCTGCCCCGATCAAGGTCCTGGTCATCGACGACGAGCCGCCGATCCGGAAGTTGCTGCGGATGGGGCTGACGACGCAAGGCTATGAAATCCTGGAAGCGTCGAACGGCAGGATGGCACTGGAGAAGCTGGTCGAGGAGCCGGCGCTGATCATCCTCGATCTCGGCCTGCCCGACGTGCAGGGACACGAGCTGTTGCGCACGATCCGCGCCCGCAACGAAGCCGTGCCGATCGTGGTGCTGTCGAGCCGCGGCGACGAAGCCGGCAAGGTGCAGGCGCTCGATCTCGGCGCCGACGATTATCTGACCAAGCCGTTCGGCATGGAAGAGCTCCTGGCTCGCCTGCGGGCGGCGCTCCGGCACCAGCTCCAGATCCAGGGCGAGCGGCCGGTGTTCCGCACCGGCGATCTCTCGGTCGATCTCGTCCGCCGCATCGTCAAAGTCGGCGAGCGTGATGTGAAATTATCGCCCAAGGAATACGACCTGTTGCGCGTGTTGGTGCAGCACGCCGGCAAGGTGCTGACGCATCGTTTCCTGTTGAAGGAGCTCTGGGACGAATTGACCGACGCTCAATATCTGCGCGTCTATGTCCGCCAGCTTCGCCAGAAGATCGAGGCCGATCCGGAGCGGCCGCAATTTGTGCTGACCGAGACGGGGATCGGGTATCGGTTGAAGGCGGGGGATTGACGCTTACAGGGCCGTAGGGTGGCAAAGGCGCAGAGCGCCGTGCCCACCATTTTCTCGTTCCGATCAAGTGGTGGGCACGCTTCGCTTTGCCCACCCTACGATATCCCGTGCCGGGCGAGCAGTTAGCCCGCCTTGCGATGCCGCGCCGTTGAACGAGTCGATTTTTTCGCGGCCTGCCGCCGCCCGGTACCACGGCGCGCGTGCGGCTTCGCCGCCGCCTTCTTGCCGCCGCGTCCCTTCAGGCTTTGCTTCAGCGCATCCATCAGGTTGACGACATTGCTCGGCCGCTCCTCGGGCTTCGGCAGCTCGATAGTCTTGCCGCTGGCCTTACGCTTCACCAGCGCCTTCAGCGCGGTCTCATATTCGTCCTTGAATTTGCCGGGATCGAAATGTGCCGCCTTGGTGTGGAGGATGTGGCCGGCGAACTCGACCATGTCCTTGGTGATCTTCGGGCTCTTGATGTCGTCGAAGAACTCGTCCTCGTCGCGCAGCTCGTAAGGAAAGCGCAGCGTGGTGCCCAGCAGGCCCTTGCCGAGCGGTTTGATCGCGATGATGTGCTCGCGGTTGGTGAGCACGATCTTGGCAAGCGCCACGCGGTCCTGGTCCTTCATGGCGTCGCGGATCACTGCGAACGCATCCACCGCGGCCTTGCCGTCGGGCGCGACGTAATAGGGGTGGTTGAGGTAGCGCTCGTCGATCTCCTCGCTCGGCACGAAGCTCTCGATGTCGATGGTGTGGTTGCTCTCGATCTGCACCGCCTTGAGCTCCTCCGGCTCGATCTCGACATATTTGCCCTTGCGCAATTCGTAGCCGCGGCCCTTCTGGTCACTCTCGACGACGTCGCCGGTCTCGGAATCGATCATCTGCTGCTTGAGCCGGTTGCCGGTCTCGCGATTGATCATGTGAAACCGCGTCTTCTCGGCCGACGTGGTCGCCGGATAGAGCACGACCGGGCAGCTGACCAGCGACAGCCTCAACGTTCCCTTCCAGTAGGCGCGCGGTGCCATTCCATTCTCCGGTGTTTGCAGGGCGAATTGGAACCCCAACCGCCCCGTGGGGTTTTGGTTCCGGATGGGACTTGGGCCGTGATAGGCTTGAATCCCCGAATGAAAAGCGGGACAGGCCGTGCTGCAGAAGCTCTCAACCTATCGAAAGAAGCGTGACTTCGAGAAGACACCGGAGCCGTCGGGCAAGACGGCGGTGACGCCCTCAAAGCAGCGACGCTTCGTGATCCAGAAGCACGATGCCACCCGGCTGCATTACGATCTCAGGCTCGAATTCGACGGCGTGTTCAAGTCCTGGGCGGTGACCAAGGGTCCCTCGCTCGATCCGCACGACAAGCGGTTGGCGGTCGAGGTGGAAGACCATCCCTTGGACTATGGCGATTTCGAAGGCACGATCCCGGAAGGCCAGTACGGCGGCGGCACGGTGATGCTGTGGGATCGCGGCACCTGGGAGTCGGAAGATCCCGAACGCGGCTTCAAGAAGGGCGATTTGAAGTTCACCCTGCATGGCGACAAGCTGCACGGAAGCTGGGTCCTGGTCCGCATGCGCAACGACCGCACCGGCGGCAAGCGCACCAATTGGCTCCTGATCAAGCACCGCGACGAATTTGTCCGCGAAGGTGCCAAGAACGACATTCTCGATCAGGACAAGTCAGTCGCCTCCGGCCGAGCCATGGAGCAGATCGCCGAGGGCAAGGGACGCGCGCCAAAGCCGTTCATGCTGGCCAAGGGCGCCAAGACCAAGGCCGATGCGGTCTGGCAATCCAACCGCTCCGAGGAAACGAAGGGGCAGACGGTCAAGCCGGCGCCGCGCAAGGCGTTGAAAGGCAGCAATATCGTCAAGACAAGGGCGGCGAAGAAGAAGGCCTCGACAGCGACGAATGCCAAGAAGGTCGCCGAGATGCCGGACTTCGTGCCGCCGCAGCTCTGTACGCTGGTCGAACGGCCGCCGGCCGGCGAGGGCTGGTGCCACGAGATCAAGTTCGACGGCTATCGTGTGCAGCTCCGGGTCGAGGATGGCAAGGCGACGCTGAAGACGCGCAAGGGTCTCGACTGGACCGGGAAGTTCGGCTCCATCGCTGAGGAGGCCGCCGCGCTGCCGGACGTGGTGATCGACGGCGAGATCGTCGCACTCGACCACAATGGCGCGCCGAACTTCTCCTCGCTTCAGGCTGCGTTGTCCGATGGCAAGACTGACGACCTGATCTTCTTCGCGTTCGACCTTCTGTTCGCCGAGGGGCAGGATTACCGGCGGCTGCCGCTTGCCGAGCGCAAGGCGCAGCTCAAGAAGCTGCTGGAGAAGCGCAAACGGAAATCGACCCAGATCCGCTATGTCGAGCATTTCGAGAGCGGCGGCGATGCGGTGCTGCAATCGGCCTGCAAGCTCGAGCTGGAAGGCGTGGTCTCGAAGAAGCTGGACGCGCCCTATGGTTCCGGCCGCTCCGAGAGCTGGGTCAAATCGAAATGTCGCGCCGGCCATGAGGTCGTGATCGGCGGCTACAAGACGACCAACGGCAAATTCCGTTCCCTGATGGCCGGCGTTCAGCGCGGCGATCATCTCGCCTTCGTCGGCATGGTCGGCACCGGCTTCGGCGCCGACAAGGTCAAGCGGCTGATGCCGTCGCTGAAGGCGATGGCGGCCAAGGCAAGTCCGTTCGGAGGCAAGAACGCGCCGAAGAAAGGCCGCGAGGTGTACTGGCTGAAGCCGGAGCTCGTCGCCGAAATCGAGTTCGCCGGCTTCACCGCCGACGGCAATATCCGCCAGGCCGCGTTCAAGGGCTTGCGGCAGGACAAGCCGGCCGAGGAGGTCGAGGCGGAGACACCTGTCGATACCGAGCTCGCCAAGCCCACAACCGGTAAGCGCGCGGCAAAGACGGCGAAGCGATCGAAGGACTCCGGCCCGGCCGAGGTGATGGGCGTCGTCATCTCCAAGCCGGACAAGGAGCTGTGGCCGGACGGCGGTGACGGCGCGGGCGTGACCAAGCTGGATCTCGCGCGCTATTTCGAGGCGGTCGGGAGCTGGATGATCGAACACCTGAAGGGGCGTCCGTGCTCCATCGTGCGTGCGCCCGACGGTATCGGCGGCGAGACGTTCTTCCAGCGTCATGCCATGCAGGGCACCTCGAACCTGCTCGAACTCGCCAAGGTCTCGGGTGATCGCAAGCCGTATTTGCAGATCGATCGCGTCGAAGGGCTTGCCGCGGTGGCACAGATCGGCGGCGTCGAACTGCATCCCTGGAATTGTGCGCCTGATGCCTACGATACACCGGGCCGGCTGGTGTTCGATCTCGATCCGGCGCCGGATGTCGGATTTGCCGATGTGGTCGAGGCCGCCAAGGACATGCGCCAGCGGCTCGTCGACCTCGGCATGGAGAGCTTCTGCAAGACCACGGGCGGCAAGGGCCTGCATGTGGTGGTGCCGCTGCTTCACGGCGCGCGCGACAAGGTGAGCTGGAAGGAGGCCAAGGCCTTTGCCCAGGGCGTCTGCCAATGGATGGCCGACGACGATCCGGAGCGCTATCTCCTCAACATGTCGAAGAAGCTGCGCGAGGGAAAGATTTTCCTCGACTATCTCCGCAACGACCGGATGTCGACCGCGGTGGCGCCCCTGTCGCCGCGGGCGCGGGCCGGTGCCACGGTCTCGATGCCCGTCACGTGGGCCCAGGTGAAGAGCGAGCTCGATCCGAAGCGATATACGGTGCGAACCGTGCCGGGCCTGCTGGCGCGCTCGAAGGCGTGGGATGGCTATGACGAGGCGGCCGCCTCGATCAAGGCGGCGATCAAAAAGCTTGCGGCGAAAACGAAGTAGGGTGGTTTCCCGAGACCGCGATCTTTTCCTCACGACGAATAGGTGGGCGCTGGCGCAAAAGCGCTTTTGCCCACCTACAAGCCCAAGCGGTCGTGCTTGCTAGATGCGTCCCATCAGGAGCAGGATCAGCAGGATGATGATGACGAGCCCGAGGCCGCCGCCGCCGTAATAGCCGGTGCCGTAGAACGGACCGCCGCCGATACCGCTGAAGCCGCCAAGCAGGGCGATGACGAGAATGATCAGAATGATCGTACCGATAGACATGCGAAACTCCTCCAGCCCTTCCTCAAAAGGGTCGTTACAAACCTGTCTCGTTGTGCGAGGGCAACTTGCCGCAGGTTTTAAAGTTCCATCTTTGAAACACGGCCGGCGCATCAACTTGCATGGAACCCTTGGGTACGCCGCCGGCATGACTATGTGAGTATCCGTCACCATAGGGCAGGGCCATGTCAGCACCGCTTGTTGTTTCAATTCCGCACCGTCTTGGCCGGGAGGAGGCGGTACGCCGGCTCAAGACCGGGCTTGGTCGCGCCGCCGCCAGCATTCCCGTGATGCAGGTCGAGGAAGAGCGCTGGACCGGCGACAGCATGAATTTCCGCATCCGCGCGCTCGGGCAGATCGCGAGCGGACAGGTCGACGTCGGCGATGATCAAGTCCGGGTCGAGGTGGTGCTGCCCTGGCTGCTGCAGCGTTTCGCCGAAATGGCGCAGGCCACGATCAGGAAGCGCGGGCAGTTGCTGCTGACCAAGGACGGGGGGAAGTAGCTTCAGCCGCGCACGCGCGGTCGCGAGGGCCTGATGGCGGTTGCCGTGCGAGCCTCGATGACGGCAGCGGGAAAATCACGGAAGGCCTGAGTGACCGGCAGTTCGTGGCTCTCATGGCCCGTGACGGCATAACCTGTGATATCGACGGCCGCATCAAATCCATCCAGCGCAGGCCAATCCCGGCCGGCCTCGGTGAACGGCGCGAAATGGCGCCCGACCACGACGATCGCCGCAGCGCGGCCATGGCGGCGGGCGAAAGCGATGACATGGTCGGCATGTGCGCCGCGCACCGCCAGCGGCTGATAGTCGCCTTCCGCGAAGACGTCGCCGAGTTCATTGCGCAGCTTGAGCAGACGCCGTGTCCAGGCCAGCTTGATCAGGCCGTCGGGCCAGCTCGGGGTCAGGCCACGCCAATCGGGATCGTCCAACGCGTTCAGCGCCGCGTGCCGCGCGCCAAAGTCGACCGGGCGGCGGTTGTCGGGGTCGACCAGCGACAGGTCCCAGAACTCGGTGCCCTGGTAGAAGTCGGGCACGCCGGGCAGCGTCGCCTTGAGGGTGAGCTGGCTTAGAGAGTTCAGGGCGCCGAGCAGCGCGACGCGCCGGGCCAGCGTTTGCAGTGACTCCAGGAATTCGCCTGATAGTGCGGGATCGAGGATCTTCGCGATGAAGCCGTTGACACCGTTCTCATAGGCTTCATGCGGGTTGAGCCAGCTGGACTCTTCCTTGCCCTCGCGCGCCGCCTTCAGCGCATAGGCCTGGATGCGTTCGACGAAGCCGGCATCGACCGGCCCCTGCAGCGGCCAGGCCCCGAGCAGGGTCTGGTAGAGCATGTATTCGAACGTCGCCGACGGCGCGCGGTAATTGCCGTGAAGCGTGAGGTGTGGCGCGTTCAACACCTTCCAGCGCGAAACCGCGCTGGTCCACTCGCCCGAAATCTCGCTGAGCGCGGCGATACGGGCGCGGGCGTCCTCGCCGCGCTTGGTGTCATGCGTGGCGGTCGCCGTCATTCCAAGCGGCCATTCCCTGGCGCGGGCCTGCATGGTCTCGTGGAAGTCGGAAATCGTGAGACCGGAACTGGCGGGATCGCCGCCGACTTCGTTCAGCGCGAGCAGCCGATGGAATTGATAGAAGGCGGTGTCCTCCAGCGACTTCGCCATCATCGGCCCGGTGAATTGCTGCACCTTCAGCGCGAAGCGGCGCACGCGCGGGGCGCTGTGCGGAGGGCGGCCGGGCTTGAGCAGGTCCATGGTCAGGGCATCGCGCAAGAAGTCGAAGATGCCCTCATCCGCGGCGAACCATTCCGCTCGGGCGCGCGCGATGGTGTCGTCGATCAGCTTGCGATCGGACGCCGTCGGTCCGCTGTTGGTCAGATAGGTGCGGTACATCGGGAAGTGCAGCACATAGAGCTCGAGCGCCTGCCGCAGACTGTCCGCGGAGAAATCGCGAGTCGAGTAATGCCCGTTGGCGATGCGCGCGAGCAGGCGGGTCAACACGGTGAATTCGCTGGTGAGCAGGGTTTCCAGCACGCGCCGCTTGGCGTCCTTGACGTAAGGCGCAAGCTGCGGCGACCGGTTGCTGACCTGCCGCCAGGTCTCGTCCAGCGGCTCCAGCCCCTTTGGGTCGACGAGCACTTGCGTAATGACGTTCATCCACTCGTAGCCGGTGGTGCCCTGAACGCCGGCGAAATGCGGCAGGCGTTCGTGCTCGCACAGGATCTTCTCGATCACGGTGTAGAACGGCTTGGTGTTGCCCTGCGCGTCGCGGACCAGCCGGCGCAGCCGCTGGCAGTATTGCGCGGGGTCGCGCAAGCCGTCGATGTGGTCGAGACGAATGCCCTGCAGCTTGCCGCTGGCGACAAGCTGCTTCACCAGCCGGTGCGTGGCGGCGAAGGTGCTCGCGTCCTCCACGCGCAGGCCGGCGAGCCCGTTGACGTCGAAGAAGCGGCGGTAGTTGATATCGCTGGAGGCGAGCCGCCAGTGGCCGAGCTTGTAATGTTGACGCTCGAGCAGATGATGCAGCGCCAGCGTCTGCGCTGGCCGATCTTGAGCGGCACGATAGGCGCCAAGGCCGCGTGCGATGATTTCGGCGGCACCGGAGATTTCCCTGAGTTCGGCCTTGAACGCAGGGGCTTCCTTGCGGTTGGGACGACGCAAGCCCGTATAGCGCGCCGCAAGCGAGAGCAGGCGTTTGCCCGTGTCCGTCTCGCCGGCGTCGGCCTCCTTCACGATCATGCGCAGCATCTCGCCATAGCGCTCCGGCGCGATCGGCAAGCGATGCTCGAAATACCAGGCGGAAAAGCTTCCCTCATCGGGATCGTAGCGCAGCCCGATGTCGCCGCGCTCGAGCGCCTCGCCATAGGACGCGCCGAGGATCGGCAGAAACACGCCGCCGCGAGCGCGGTAGGGCAGCAGGTCCCAGTCGATGTCGAACGACACGGCGTGGGGCGAAGCCTGGCCCCATTCCAGCACGTCAAGCCACCAGGGATTGTCGGCGAAATGCACACCGACATGATTGGGCACAAAGTCGATGATGAGGCCGATGTCGTGCCTGGTCAGCGCTTCGCTCAGCCGGGCGAAGCCGGCTTCGCCGCCGAGCTCCGGATTGAACTGGCCGTGGTCGACAGTGTCGTAGCCGTGGGTCGAGCCCTTGCGCGCCTTCATTACCGGCGAGGCGTAGAGATGCGTGATCCCGAGCCCCTTCAGGTAAGGCACGACCGCGGCGGCCTTGTCGAAGTCGAACTCCGCGGTGAGTTGAAGCCGGTATGTCGCGAGCGGAATGGCCGGGGGCATGCTAACCTCCGAGCAGCCAGATGACCGACCAGGGCGGAAGCCGGTCGCCGGTCTCTTCGCCCCAGATCGCCGTGCCCGCGCTGACACTGAATGCGATCTCGTGGTCCGAGAGATTGGCGGTCAGGCGCAGCTCTGTGCCGTCGCCCATGCGCCAATGCGCGGTGAGCAGGCCGTTGTCGGCCGCCTCGGCCGCGCCGAAGCTCGCGCCCTTCAGTCGCGGCATGATCTCCTTGCGGCGGAGCGCGAGCAGCTCCCGGACCATTGCGAGCCTTGCGTCCTGCTGCTGCGTGCGGCCGGTCCAGTCGAGCACCGCCGATTGCAGCGTGGCTGGATCGAGCGGGTCGGGTACCTCGTCGCCGTAGGTCTCGTAGGCCCAGGCATATTCCTGCTTGCGCCCCTTGCGGACGGCGTCGGCAAGGCCGCCCTGGAAATCGCAGAAGAACGGGAATGGTACCGTCGAGCCCCATTCCTCGCCCTGAAACAGCATCGGCACCATCGGTGCGAGCAGGGTCACGGCGAGCGCCGCTTCGATCTGCCGCGGCGGTGCTAGGCTTTCGAGCCGGTCGCCGAGTGGGCGGTTGCCGATCTGGTCGTGGTTCTGCAGGAAGTTGACGAAGGTCGCCGGCGGCAGCCCGCCGCTCGGCTCGCCGCGCGGTTGCTTGCCCCAGAACTCCGAAATTTCGCCCTGATAGACGAAGCCGGAGGCCAGTGCGCGCGCGAGATCGAGGCGCGGCGTTTGATAATCCGCGTAGTAACCGGCGAGCTCGCCGGTCAGCATCACGTGCCAGGCGTGATGATAATCGTCGTTCCACTGCGCCCGATATTTCCCGTTGGGGGGCTCCTGCGCCGCGTCGAGCAGGCTGGCGCGATTGTCGCCGTTTTCCAGCACGAGATGGATGTGCCGGCCCGTCGCCTTCGAAAGCTCGCCGGCGGCAGCGCTGAGATCCTGCAGCATCGATACCTCGCCCGGGATCGCCACGATGTGGTTGGCGGCATCCAGCCGGAGGCCGTCGAAGCGATAGTCGGTGAGCCAGGACAGCGCGTTCTCCACCGCGAAGGCGCGCACCTGCGGCACGCGGTAGTCGATCGCGCTGCCCCAGGGCGTGTGCGCATCGGTGAAGAAGGCCGGCGCGTAGCGGCCGAGATAATTTCCCTCGGGGCCGAAATGATTGTAGACAACGTCGAGGAAGACCATCAGCCCGCGCAGATGCGCCTCGTCGATCAGCGTCTTCAGGTCTTCGGGCCGGCCATAGGCGCTGTCAGGCGCATACCACAGCACACCGTCATAGCCCCAGCCGCGGCGGCCTGCAAAATCAGCCAGCGGCATCAATTCCAGTGCGGTGATGCCGGTTGCGACGAGATGATCGAGCTTGTCGATCATGGCGCGGTAAGTGCCTTCCCGCGTGAACGTGCCGACATGGGCCTCGATCAGGACCGTCTCTTCCCAGGGACGGCCGCGCCAATCGCGCGCACGCCATGCAAAGGCGTCGTGATCGATCACTTCGCTCGGACCGAACACATCTTCGGGCTGGAAAGCCGAAGCGGGATCCGGCACGTCGATCTCGTCGTCGATCCTGAACTTGTAGGCGCTTCCGGCGGCGAGGCCGGAAATCTCTGCCACGTACCAGCCATCCTGCCGGCGCTGCATCGCGTGCCTTCGTTCGAGCAGGAGGTCGACGCGGCGCGCGGCAGGCGCCCAGAGGCGGAATGACACGCCGTCCTTCGTCGGCTTCGCCCCGAAGGACGGCCTCATAGCGCCCCCGCGAAGGCGAGCACGGACCGCGGCGGCGCCTTGCTGTCGCTGCCGGGCAGAAAGTCGATCGTAGTCAGCTTGGTATCCGTCGTGTTCAGGATCTGCTGCCAGCCTTTGTATTCGGTCATTTTGGGCAATTTGAATGCGATCTCTTCGGGGGCGGCGTTCAGTACGATAAAGATTGCAGCCCCGCCCGGTTCCACCGGCCCCATCACGTAGGAGAGGAATCTCCCTTCCGGGAATTTCCAGTCGTTCTCCGTCATTTCGTCGCCCGCAGGCGTGAGCCACAATGCGCCGTAGGACACGCCGTCGGCCGGGCGGCCGTCGAGCCAGCGATGGCTGCGAAGTTGCGAGAACCGGCGGCGGATGTCGGCGAGATGGCTGACGAAATCGATCATGTCGTCGCCCTCCTTGCCGAGATTGTCCCAGCCGACCCAGCCGATCTCGTTATCCTGGCAATAGGCGTTGTTGTTGCCGGACTGCGAGTTGCCGACCTCGTCGCCGGCGAGGATCAGCGGAACGCCCTGCGCCAGCATCAGACAGGCCAGCACGTTCTTGCGAAGCTGGCGGCGCAGGCTGAGGATCTTCGGATCGTCGGTCGGGCCCTCGACACCGCAATTGTTGCTGTGGTTGTCGTTGGAGCCGTCGCGGTTGTCCTCGCCGTTGGCCGCGTTGTGCTTCTCGTTGTAGCTGAAGAGGTCGGCGAGCGTGAAGCCGTCGTGGACGGTGATGTGGTTGATGCTGGCGCGCGGCCGTCTTCCGTCGTGGTTGAACAGGTCGGAGGACGCCGTCATCCGGCTGGAGATGTCGCCGATCAGGCTGCCTTCACCGCTCCAGTAGCGGCGCATGGCGCTGCGATAGCGATCGTTCCATTCCGACCATTGCGAGGGGAATGCGCCGACCTGGTAGCCGCCGAGGCCGAGGTCCCACGGTTCGGCAACCAGCTTGACTGTCGCCAGCACCGGATCCTGCCGGATCGCGGTCAGGAACGAGCTGCCTCGGTCATAACCGTTCGGTCCGCGTGCCAGCGTTGTGGCGAGGTCGAAGCGGAAGCCGTCGACGTGGCAGACCTCGACCCAGTACCGCAAGGAATCCATCACCATCTGCAGCACGCGCGGATGGGTGAGGTTGACCGACGAGCCGCAGCCGGTGAAGTCGTCGTAATAGCGCGGGTTCTCGCGATTGAGCCAGTAATAGGAGGCGTTGTCGATGCCGCGATAGCACAGCGTCGGGCCCAGATGGTTGCCTTCGGCAGTGTGGTTGTAGACGACGTCGAGCATCACCTCGATGCCGGCATCGTGCAGCCGCGCCACCGTGGTTCGGAAGGAGTCGAGCGCGTTGTCCTGGGCGTAACGCGCCTCGGGCGCGAAGAAGGACAGCGTGTTGTAGCCCCAATAATTGGCGAGCTTCTTCTCCACCAGGATGCGGTCGTCGACGAAGCTGTGCACCGGCAGCAGCTCGACCGTGGTGACGCCGAGCTTCTTCAGGTGCTCGATCATCGCCGGAGAGGACAACCCGCCATAGGTGCCGCGCAGGTTCGGCGGCACGTCGTCGCGCTTCTGGGTCAGACCCTTGACGTGCGCCTCGTAAATGACGGTGTCTTCCCATGGGATGTTGGGACGGATCTCGCGGCGGCCCCAGTTGAAGGTCTCGTCGACCACGACGCCCTTGGGCATGCCGCGGGCATTGTCGCGGCGGTCGAACGATAGATCCTCGCGCGGGCTCCCGGTGCGGTAGGCAAAATGCGCATCGCTCCAGACCAGCCGCCCGGCGAGACGCTTGGCATAGGGATCGAGCAGCAGCTTGTTGGCGTTGAAGCGGTGGCCGTGTTCGGGCTCGTAAGGGCCGTGTACGCGGTAGCCGTAGAGCTGGCCGGGCGAGACGTCGTTGAGGTAGCCGTGCCAGACGTCCTCGGTGCGCTCCGGAAGTTCGACGCGCTCGAGCTCGCGGCGGCCCTGGCTGTCGAACAGGCATAGCTCGACCTTCCGCGCGTTGGCCGAGAACAGCGCGAAGTTGGTGCCGCGTCCGTCCCAGCTTGCGCCGAGACGTGCGGGCGATCCGGCAGTCAGGCGCATGTCTCAGCTTTCCGGAACGAGGAAGATCGCGGCGAGCGGCGGAATGGTGAGACGAAGCTCGCCGTCGGCGGCCTGGACCTCGCCGATATTGCCGACATTGGTGCCGCCGTAATGGGCGGAGTCCGAATTGAACACCTCTTTCCACTTGCCGGCAATGGGCACGCGCACGCGATAGTCGCGATAGACGTTGGGTGAGAAGTTGACGATCACCAGACAACGGGAATGGTCGTCAAAGCCCTTGCGCAACCAGGCGAACACGTTGCGGTTGGCATCGTCCGTGATGACCCATTCGAAGCCGGCCTGGTCGCAGTCCATCTGGTGCAGCGCCGGCACCGCGCGATAGACCCGGTTGAGGTCGCGGATCAGCGACTGGATACCGGAATGGGGCTTGTATTCGAGCAGGTGCCAGTCGAGCGACTGGTCGTGGTTCCATTCGCGGCTCTGGGCGATTTCCGCGCCCATGAACAGCAGCTTCTTGCCAGGATGGCCGAACATGAAGCTGTAATAGGCGCGCAAATTCGCAAAGCGCTGCCACTCGTCGCCGGGCATGCGGCCGAGGATCGAGCGCTTGCCGTGCACGACCTCGTCGTGTGAGAGCGGCAGGATGAAATTTTCCGAGAAGGCGTAGTGCAGGCCGAACAGGATGTCGCCGTGGTGGTGCTTGCGGTGGATCGGGTCCTTGCTGATGTAGTTCAGCGTGTCGTGCATCCAGCCCATGTTCCACTTGTAGCCGAAGCCGAGCCCGCCGAATTCGACCGGGCGCGAGACCTGCGGCCAGGCAGTGGACTCCTCGGCCGCCGTGGTCGCCTGCGGGAAGCGCGCGAAAACCTCGGTGTTGACGCGGCGCAGGAAATTGATCGCCTCGATGTTTTCACGGCCGCCATACTGGTTCGGAATCCAGGCGCCGGGCGGCCGGCTGTAGTCGAGATAGAGCATGGACGCGACGGCATCGACGCGCAGGCCGTCGATGGCATAGCGCTCCATCCAGAACAGCGCGTTCGATACCAGGAAGTTTGTCACTTCGGTGCGGCCGTAATTGTAGATCAAGGTGCCCCAGTCGAGATGGCGGCCCTGCAGCGGGTTGGCGTGCTCGTAGACGGCGGTGCCGTCGAAGCTGCCGAGCCCGTGCGGATCGTCGGGGAAGTGACCCGGCACCCAATCCAGCAGCACGCCGACTCCTTCGCGGTGGCAAGCATCGACGAGAGCGGCAAAATCCTCCGGCGTGCCGAAGCGGCTGGTCGGCGCATAGAGGCCGGTCGGCTGATAGCCCCAGGAGCCATCGAAGGGATGCTCGCTCACGGGCAGGAATTCGAGATGGGTGAAGCCCATGTCACGGGCATAGGCCGGCAACTGTTCGGCGAGCTCGCGATAGGTCAGCCATTCATCGCCGTTCTTGCGACGCCACGAGCCAAGATGGACCTCGTAGATCGACATCGGCGCCGACAGCGCGTTGATGCCGTCAGGCGCCGGGCGTGGCCGCGGCAAATGCGCTTCGTCGAACACGATGGAGGCCGTCTTTGGACGGACTTCGCTCGCAAATGCCAGCGGATCGGATTTCAGCGGCAGCAGATGACCGTGCGGCCCGATGATCTCGAACTTGTAGTGGTCGCCGGCCTTGGCATGCGGAACGAACAATTCCCAATAGCCGGCGCCGCGCACCCGCATCGGATGGCGCCGCCCGTCCCAGAAATTGAAATCTCCGACCACGGACACGCGCCGTGCGTTCGGCGCCAGCACCACGAAGCCGATGCCGTCGACGCCTTCGAGCCGCATCGGATGCGCCCCGAGCTTGTCGTAGAGGCGCTGATCGGTGCCTTCGCCGAGGAGATACAGGTCGAAATCGGTCAGGATCGGCGGAAACCGGTAGGCGTCCTCGAACTCGACGACATTGCCCGCGAATTTCGCGCGTAACTGATAGTGCTTCGAGCCATTGGGCAGGGCCCCGATGAAAAGCCCGGCATCGTGCACGCGGTCGAGCGGAGCGACTTCGCCATGTTCGCCGACCGCCTCGACATTCGAGGCTTCGGGGAGAAAGGCACGCACCACTCTTTTTTCGCCCTCGGGATGCAGCCCAAGATAGTGGAAGGGGTCGGAGTGGCGGCCTTCGATGATCGCGTAGGCCTCGGCAGGCAGTTTAGGCATGGGCTTCGCTCCCGGTGCTGGACAGAATGCGAAGCAGTCCGGTCAGCGGCGCATGGAGCCCCTCAGGCCGGTTGGACAGCTCGTACTCTACTTCATTGAACGCTTGATCAACCAGGAAGAACCTTAACAGGCCTTCCGCGGATTTCCGATCCTCCGGCCACAGCCGTCGATCGGTCATGGCCTCGCGATAGGCGGACAGGAAGGTCGCGGCGGCCCGCTCGCGCCATTCGTCGAGCGCGGCTGTGATCCGGCCCTGCTCGTCGGAGGCACCCGTGAGCGCGCGGCTCAGTGCCGCGTTGACCGAAAGGTCGATCGAGCGGATCAAGCCGGCGACGTCGCGCGCGGCAGGCAGCTTGCGCCGCTTGTCGGCCAGCGGCAGGCGCGGATCGCCGTCGAAGTCGATGATGAAGATATCGTCCTTCACGATCAGAGTCTGCCCGAGGCGGAAGTCGCCATGATGACGGATGTTCAGCCCGCCGATCCCGGAAGGCAATAGGGCATCCAGGTGGTCGGGCAGGGATGCGCGCGCGGCGGCGAGCTGCTCGATCAGCGGCCGGTCTGCTTCCCGCAGGTCGGCGCGGCCATCGGCCAGCCGTTCGAAAACCCGCTCGGCCCGCGCCTTGAGGTCGGACACAAGTCGCTTCACGTGCGCAGGGCCGATCGGCTCCGGGGCGAGATCGTCCGGCTTTGCCGCCGCCAGGGCAACATGCAGCTCGCCGAGCCGCCTGCCGATCTGCGCGAGGAAGTGCAGATAAGGCGCTTGCTCCTGGGTCTCGCGGGGGGCTTCGCCTGCCGATAGCACGCGCTGCTCGTCGATATAGCGATCGAGATAGCCCGTGGTCACGGCCCAGCCGTCGCCCTGGTTCTCGACATAGGCATGCATCACGCCGAGCGCGCTGCGCTGGTCGCCCTCGACCAGCTCGACGCTGCCGAGCAGCGCCGGCGTATTCGCAAAGCGCGCGACCTCGGTAAGATAGTTGCCGATCTCGATCTCGGGATTGATGCCGCTTTCGAGCTGGCGATAGATCTTGGCGACGTACTGGTTGTCGACCAGCGCGGTGCTGTTCGCCTGCTCGATCGCGCGGATGCGTTCGGGCTCCTTGATGGTGTAATCGGCGAAGCGGCTGGTCGCCTTGAATTCGAGCCGCATATTGTTTTCATCCACCACCAGATTCTGCGACAGGTTGCGGAGGAATAGGCCGATGAAGATCTGGTCGGTGGCGACGTCGAGCAGCGTACCTTCGCGCGCGCCCTGGCGCACGGCGGCCAGCGCCCTCGGGTTGAAGCGCTCGCGGTCGAAGCGTACCCACTCGATCTGCATTGGCAGCACGTAGCGCGACGCGACGTCCTGCTCTGTCGCCTGAAAGAATGCGATCCAGGGCCTGTTGTCGCCGATGTCGCAGAATGGCACCGCCGAGGTCAGCGTGGTCTTGATCTGCTTGGGATTGTGTTCGGGATACCACCGTGTCCGCGACAGGAATCCCGGCAGCACGTCGCGCTCGAACACGCCGCGTTCGCGGGCGAGCGACACCCAGTTGGAATTCACAGGCACCACCAGCGTCTCGAACTCCGGCACCGCGCGCGGCGTCACCGGCTCGGACTTGTCGCGCTCCTGAAGCTGGAACCAGTAGAAGCCGTAGGGCCCCAGCGTGATCATGTAGGGCAGTTCGCCGATCGCCGGGAAGCGGGTGCGGCCGAGCATCTCCTGGGGAATGCGGTCCTTCCAGGGCGACAGATCGAGCTCGGTGGCCTGTGCTGCGCGCGACAAATTGGCGACGCAGAGGATCACCTCGTCGCGATATTGCCGGACATAGGCGAGCACGGCGCGGTTGGCCGGGCGGATGAAGGTCATGGTGCCGCGGCCGAAAGCGAGCGTCGACTTGCGCACCGAGATCAGCCGCTTGGTGGCGCTGAGCAGCGAGGACAGGCTGCGCGACTGCGCCTCCACGTTCACCGATTCGTAGCCGTAGACCGGGTCCATGATCAGCGGCGCGTAGAGGCGGGCGGGGTCGCAGCGTGAGAAGCCGCCATTGCGGTCCGGGCTCCATTGCATCGGCGTGCGCACGCCGTTGCGGTCGCCGAGATAGATGTTGTCGCCCATCCCGATCTCGTCGCCGTAATAGATGATCGGCGTGCCGGGAAAGGAGAGCAGCAGCGAGTTCATCAGCTCGATCTTGCGCCGGTCGTTGTCCATCAGCGGCGCGAGGCGCCGGCGGATGCCGACATTGATGCGGGCGCGGGGATCGTTCGCGTAAGTGGTCCAGAGATAGTCCCGTTCGACGTCGGTGACCATTTCCAGCGTCAGCTCGTCATGGTTGCGCAGGAACAGCGCCCATTGGCAGCTCGCGGGAATGTCGGGCGTCTGGCGCAGAATGTCGGTGATCGGGAAGCGGTCTTCCTGCGCGATCGCCATGTAGATGCGCGGCATCAGCGGGAAGTGGTAGGCCATGTGGCATTCGTCGCCACGGCCGAAATATTCCTGCACATCCTCCGGCCATTGATTGGCCTCGGCCAGCAGCAGCTTGCCCTTGGAGTAGGAATCGAGCTCCTGACGCAAGCGCTTGATGATCGCATGCGTCTCGGGAAGGTTCTCGTTGTTGGTGCCGTCGCGTTCGCAGAGATACGGAATGGCATCCAGCCGGAAGCCGTCGACGCCGGCGTCCAGCCAGCGCTTCATCACCTGGATCAGCGCGCTGACGACGCGCGGATTGTCGAAATTGAGGTCCGGCTGGTGCGAGAAGAAGCGATGCCAGTAGAATGCGCCGGCCTCGTGATCCCAGGTCCAGTTCGACTTCTCCGTGTCGGTGAAGATGATCCGCGTGCCCTGGTATTTCTGGTCGGTGTCGCTCCAGACATACCAGTTGCGGGCGCTCGAGCCTGCGGGGCTACGGCGCGCGCGCTTGAACCAGTTATGCTGGTCAGAGGTGTGGTTGACGACGAGCTCGGTAATGACGCGCAGGCCACGCTTCTGCGCTTCCTGGATGAAGCGCTTGAAATCCTTCATGGTCCCGAAATCGGGATTGACCGAGCCGTAGTCGGCGATGTCGTAACCATCGTCGCGGCCCGGCGAAGGATAGAACGGCAGCAGCCACAGCGCGGTGACGCCGAGCTCCTGCAGATAAGGCAGCTTCTCGGTCAGGCCGGCAAAGTCGCCGATGCCGTCATTGTTGCTGTCGGCAAAGGCCTTGACGTGGAGCTGGTAGATAATGGCGTCCTTGTACCAGAGCTCGTCCACGATCTCGGCAGCCTCGGCTTTATTGGTGTCGACGGAAGACAGAACATTCATGGCGTGAACCCTTACGCCAGGCAGCGGAACAGGAGCGCGGGATCGAGGTCGGGATCGATACGCAATTTGATCCCGCCCCATTCGATGCGGGACTGTTCGCCGGTGACAAGGTTTTCGAGTGTCGTGATAGGGTGCCGCTGACCGCTCGCGCCAACCGTGACCTCGCCGAGCGGCAGCCAGAATTCGCGCACATGGCGCGACAGAGCGATCACCACCACGACGGTGTTGGCGGGATCGGCAGCGTCCTTGACGAAGGCGATCGTCTCGCCGTCCTCGATGCCGATGAAACGCAAGTTCGCCGTTTGCTGAAGCGCGGCATTGTCGTTGCGGGCGCGGTTGAGCGCGGCGATGTAGGACTTGATGTTGCCGGGCCGGTCCCAGTCGCGATGCCGGAGCTGGTATTTCTCTGAATCCAGATATTCCTCGCGGCCGGGGATCGCCTCATGTTCCAGCAGTTCGAACCCGCTATAGAGGCCGTAACTGCCCGACAACGTCGCCGCCAGCGCAACACGCGACTTGAAGGCCCAGGCCTCGCCGCTCTGGAGATGATAGGGCAGCAGGTCGGGCGTATTGACGAACAGGTTCGGGCGATAGAAGTCGCGCTCGGGATAGCGCGTCAGCTCGCCGAGATATTGCTCCAGCTCCCATTTTGTCGTGCGCCAAGGGAAATAGGTGAAGGACTGCGCGAAGCCGAGCTTGGCGAGGCCCTTCATCAATTTCGGCCGGGCAAACGTCTTCGAGAACAGGATCACCTCGGGATGCCGGCGGCGGATGTCGCGGATCAGCCAGTCCCAAAACGGGAAGGGCGCGGTGTCGTGATTGTCGAGGGCGAAGATGGTGACACCATGGTCGATCCAGAACAGCATGGCGTCGCGAAATGCATTCCACAATCCAGCCCGATCGACCGATGCGAAATCGGGAATCACGATGTCCGAATAAGGGCCATCGCCCGCCCGCACCGAACGGTCCGGTCGCCATTTGAACCACTCCGGATGCTGCGTCAGCCAGGGATGGTCCGGCGAGCACTGCGCGGCGAAATCCAGCGCGAGTTCGAGGCCATATTCGAGGCAGGTTGCAACCAGCGCGCGGAAATCCTCGATGGTGCCGAGCTCGGGATGTAGTGCATCGTGGCCGCCCTCGGCGGAGCCGATCGCATAGGGCGAGCCGGGATCGCCTGCGGTCGCCACCGGCGCATTGTTGCGGCCTTTGCGCCGTGTTTTGCCGATCGGGTGGATGGGAGAGAAGTAAAGCACGTCAAAGCCCATCGCAGCGATATCGGGCACGCGCGCGATGCAGTCGCGCAGCGTGCCGTGCTGGCCTGCGACCTGGCTCTGGCCGCGCGGCATCATCTGATACCAGGCGCCGAAGCGCGCCTTGTCGCGGTCGACGGTCAGCGGAAAGAGCTGCGAGCGGGTCAGGTCAGACCGGGACTGGCTTTCCGCCATGGCATCGCCGAGCTCGGCCGCAAGCAGCGGGGCGACATCGCCGGTCTGAAGATAATCCTCGCACTGCCTGACGATGACCGTCGCGGCGTCCTGTCCCGCGCCATGCGCTTTGGTCAGGAGTCCGGCCCCCTCGATCGCATCGAGGCTGACGTCAGCACCCATGCGCTGCTTGCGCGCAACTCCGTGCGACCAAGTGGCGAACTCGTCGGTCCAGGCCTCGATCGCATAAAAATACTGGCCGGGCTCGACCGGCGTGAATGCGGCGGACCAGCGGTCATTGCCGTGATGGATCATCGGCTCGCTCCGCCATTCCCGGTTCTGCTCCTGTCGCCAGATCAACGCGGCTCCGACCACGGCGTCGCCGTCGCGATAGATGTCCGCCCAGACCTCGACCCGTTCGCCCGCGATCCGTTTCACGGCGAAGCGGCCGCCATCGATCAGGGGATAGATGTCTTCGATGAGGAAAGCGCTGCCGGCAGCGGCGCTCTCGACAGTTTGAATTGTCTTGTTCACGGTGATGCCATTGACAAGAAAGCAGGAGCCCGTTTCCCTTGCCGGGAACCACGCTTGGTACCACAATAGAAAGCCGCTTGTGTGTCATTGGTTCCCAAGGGAACGGCAGGCGCGGCTCGCGACTTAACCCCGACTAACCTCTTCCGCGACCTCTAGAATCGATGCCCCCGGCCAGAGAACGGCCTGCAAGCTGCGTGCCGAATGGATCTTTTAGCTCAAGCCCAGATCAAGGGCGTTCAATCCGAATTCGTCGATGCCCTCGGAAAGCTGCGGGTCACCGATCCCGTGGCCCTCAAATCCATCCTCGACGCCCTGCCGGAAAAGCGGGTCTATCGCTTCGTCGAGGGACCCGTGGTGCTTCGCGCCTTGAGGCATTCGCGGACCGAGCTGGCGGCCACCGGCCGGGTGCCCCTCAAATGGACAATCACCGGCAACGCGAAGGTGATCGCGCAAGGCGAGACGCGCGAGCCCGTGATCGCATGGCCTTCTGACCTGCCGCTCGGTTACCACCGGTTGACCTTGACCGACGCCGAAGGTGCGACGGAAGAAGTCCCGATGATCGTGGCGCCCGAGCGGGCCTACGGCGGTGATTTCGACCGTGGCTGGCTGCTCGCCGTGCAGCTCTACAGCATTCGCTCCGGCCGGAATTGGGGCATCGGAGATTTCACCGATCTGGCTGGTCTCGTCCGGCTTGCCAAGCAGCTCGGGGCGGACGGCGTCGGACTCAATCCGCTGCATGTCCTGTTCGACGACCATCCGGCTGATTGCAGCCCCTATTCGCCCAACAGCCGGCTGTTTCTCAACCCGCTCTATATCGACGTCGAGGCGATCCCCGAATTCTCGGCAGACCTCGTGCCGGATGCCGCAGCGACCGCCGCGCGGCTTCGCGAGGGCGACCGGGTCCCCTATGCCGACATGGCGGTGCTGAAATGGCGGGCCTTGCGCGCCGCCTTTGACGCTTTCGTGACAAAGGCGAGCGGCGCCCGCCGCAATCAGTTCGACGCATTCCGCGCCGACCGCGCGCCGCTGTTGTCCCGCTTTGCCTGCTTCGAGGTGCTGCGCCATCGTTTCTTGTCGCCGTGGTGGGAATGGCCGGTGGAATGGCAGCAGCCGGACGACGCCAAATGCGCGGAGCTGCGCAACGGTCCCGACAAGCGCGAGGTCGAGTTCGTCGAATTCGTGCAATGGACGGCCGACAATCAATTGCGTGCGGCCAAGGAGCTTGCGAGCCGGCTCGGTATGAGGGTCGGATTGTATCTCGACGTCGCCGTCGGCGTGCAGTCCAACGGCTTCGATGCCTGGAACGAGCAGATTGCGATCTCGCGTCATCTCGCGGTCGGAGCGCCGCCCGATGTGCTCAACACCGCCGGTCAGGACTGGGGTCTCGCCGGCTTCAATGCCGGTGGCCTGGAAGCGCAGTCCTTCGTGCCCTTTGCCGATATGTTGGCGGCCTCGATGCGCCATGCCGGCGCCATCCGGATTGACCATGTCCTCGGGCTGAAGCGGCTCTATCTGGTGCCGCGCGGCTTCAAGCCTGACAACGGCGCCTATGTGCAGATGCCGTTCGAGGCGCTGCTCGGCGCCATCGCGCGCGAGAGCGCGGCGCATAAGTGCATCGTGATCGGTGAAGATCTCGGCACCGTGCCGGAAGGTTTCCGCGAAACCATGCAGGATTTTGGCATCTGGTCCTATCTCGTCATGATGTTCGAGCGTGACGATGTCGGACATTTCCGCAGTACCGACTTCTACAGGCCGAACGCGCTGGTAACGCTGAACACGCACGATCTGTGCACTTATGCGGGCTGGCGCTCCTTCAGCGATCTCAAGGTAAAGCGCTCGCTCGGGCTCGATCCCGGCGAGAACGAGCAGGACCGCTGGGACGCGCTCGGCATGCTCGATGAGATCCTGCGCCAGAACGGCATTACCGCCAACGACCTCTATTCGGTGCTTGCATTCCTGTCGCGCACGCCGTCGCGGCTATTGGCGGTGTCAATGGAGGACCTGCTCGGCGTGCTCGACCAGCCCAATATTCCCGGCACGATCGACGAGCATCCGAACTGGCGCCAGCGTCTTCCCGTCGCGCTCGACAAGATCGCCTCGAAGGTCGACCTCACGGCCTTGCGAGCGGCAACGCGGGAACGTTCGCGGAATGGCGGGAGTTGATCGGGCGGGGATTTCCAGGCGCGAAAGACATTGACCCAGAGAATCGAAGACTATGCGCTGATCGGCGATTGTGAGACCGCGGCGCTGGTCGGGCGCGACGGCTCGATCGATTGGCTGTGCTGGCCCGCCTTCGATTCCGACGCCTGCTTTGCCGCCATCCTCGGCACCCACAAGAACGGGCGCTGGCTGATTGCCCCTGGCGAGGGCGTCACGAAGATTTCGCGCCGCTATCTCGGCAACACTCTCATCCTCGAAACACGCTTTGAAACTGAGAGCGGGACCGTCGCGCTGATCGACTTCATGCCGCCGCGCGGCAAGGCGTCCGACATCGTGCGGCTGGTCCGCGGCGTCAGCGGCACGGTGAAGATGCGGATGGAGCTCGTGATCCGCTTCGGCTTCGGCGTGGACATTCCCTGGGTGCGACGGATCGACCATTCGCTGCTGGCGGTGGCCGGCCAGGACATGACGGTGCTGCGGACGCCGGTGAAGACCCGCGGCGAGGACTTGACCACGGTCGCCGAGTTCGAGGTGAAGGCGGGCGAAACCGTGCCGTTCGTGCTGACCTACGGCCCCTCTCATCTCGATCCTCCTGAAGCGATCGACCCGGAGATCGCGCTCGAGGAGACCGAAAAATTCTGGACCGAATGGTGCAGCCGCTGCACCCACGATGGCGAGTATCAGGACCTGATGCTCCGCTCGCTGATCACGCTGAAAGCGCTGACCTTCGCCCCGACCGGCGGCATCGTCGCGGCGCCGACGACCTCGTTGCCGGAAAAACTCGGCGGGGCCAGGAACTGGGACTATCGCTTCTGCTGGCTGCGCGACGCGACCTTTACGCTGCTGGCGCTGATGAACTCGGGCTATACCGAGGAAGCCCTGGCCTGGCACAATTGGTTGCTGCGCGCGGCGGCCGGCGCGCCGGCGAACATGCAGATCATGTACGGCATCTGGGGCCAGCGACGATTGCTGGAATGGGAGGCCGGCTGGCTCGCCGGCTATGAAGGCGCCAAGCCGGTGCGCGTCGGCAATGCCGCGCATGCCCAGCTACAGCTCGACGTCTATGGCGAGCTGATCGACGCCTTCCACCAGTCCCGCATGGCCAAGCTCGAGCTCGAAAAAGAGACCTGGGCGCTGGAATGCGCCGTGCTCAAGCATCTGGCCGAAGTCTGGGATCGGCCCGACCACGGCATCTGGGAGCGGCGCGGCGAGCCGAAGCATTACGTGTTCTCCAAGGTGATGACCTGGGTCGCCTTCGACCGCGGCATCAAGAGCGCCGAGACCTTCGGCTTCAAGGCGCCGCTGCTGCACTGGCGCGCCCTGCGTGAGGCCATTCATCGCGACGTCTGCAACAAGGGATTTGACGCCGAGGAAAATGCCTTCGTGGAATCTTACGGCTCGAAGATGCTGGACGCCAGCGTGCTGCTGCTGCCGGCCGTCGGCTTCCTTCCGCCCGACGATCCGCGCATCCGCGGCACCATCGCCGCAGTCGAACAATACATGATGCGCGACGGCTTCGTGTTACGCCACGATCCGCGCGAAGTTTCCGAGGAGACCCAACCGATCGAGGGCGCGTTCCTGGCCTGCAGTCTGTGGCTCGCCGACGCCCATGTGCTGGCCGGCCGTCTCGACAAGGCACAAGTGCTGCTCGATCGCGTGGTCGGCATCGCAAACGATGTCGGGCTCCTGGCCGAGGAATATGATTCGGTCGCGCGGCGCCAGACCGGCAATTTCCCGCAGGCGCTGACTCACATCGCGCTGATCAATACCGCGCATAATCTGTCGGCGGCGCGGCAGGAGTGCGACAAGCCGGCGGTGCAGCGGTCGAAGTAGGGACGGCCGCTCAGGTCCTAGACCCCGAGCCATTCCAGGCCGCCGGGGAGCTCGCCAACGGCAAAATCGACCTGCAAAACGCGGCGATGCATCGGCGTGGCCGCTGCATCCGAAGCATGGAGAATGGTCGTCGCGTAGAGCCAGATGTCGCCAGCGTCAGCCAGGCACGCAATCGTGCCGCAACGCCTGACGACGTCCCGTACGTCATTTTCGCGAATCCGTCCCAGTTTGTGGGAGCCCCGAGCGATCAGGAGCGGCGCGTTGCTTGCCGGGACCGGATCGATATGAACCCTCAGGGTCGCCATGCCCGACAACAATGCAAAGGGCGGCTCAACATGCAGCATGCCGCACTTGACACTCCAGGTCTCAAAACCATCGATGGAGACACGCTCCTTTACGGCGATGGTCCGATCCTGATGCCAGCCGAGAGCCCAGTTTGTTGCGGCCGTCTTGTCGAACAGGATGGCTCTGACGGGGCGACAGCCGTGGCCGAGCACTGACGCGGCGCAGCGACCAACATGCCCACTTGAAACGAGGAACGGCGCGAGACCTTCGACACCTCTCAGCCTGAGTCCGGCCTGATCGGGCGGCAAATGGGACAAGGTTGCTTCAAGCTGATGGAGCTGATTGGACGTCAGCGCCTGCCGGAACAGCTGCGCACCGTCATCCTGAAAGGTCGGGTGTTCAGTCGTCATTTCGTGCACCGATTGAGGGCTGATCGCCCTAGCCCGCCCCATTCCGCTTCAGGATCATCTCCATCGCCTCGGCAAAACCGTCCTGCTCGTTGCTGGCCGTGACGTGTGTGGCCTGGTCCTTGACGCTGTCGGTGGCATTGCCCATGGCGATCGAGACGCCGCTGACGGCGAACATCGCGAGGTCGTTCTGCATGTCGCCGATGGTGGCGACCGCGTCGGTGGTAATCCCCAGGCGCTTGGCCATCGCCTGGACGAAGGTGCCCTTGTTGAAGCCTGGCGGGGTGATGTCGAGATAATAGGTCTGCGAGCGCACCGCGGTGGCCTCACTTCCGAGCGCCTGCTGCATCGCCTTCTCGCAAGCCTCCAGGCCTGCCGCATCGGCGCTGGCGCCGACG
Organism: Bradyrhizobium sp. MOS003; assembly: GCF_003020125.1. Lineage (GTDB taxonomy): Bacteria > Pseudomonadota > Alphaproteobacteria > Rhizobiales > Xanthobacteraceae > Bradyrhizobium. The sequence goes on from NZ_PYFW01000001.1 coordinate 1,829,969, forward strand.
ATCTTGCAGGCGCTCGACAGGTAAGGAGAAAAGTCCGTCACGATGGTGGGGTCGGAGCGGATCGTGTGCTGCTCATGCGCGACGTATTTGCCGCTGGGGTTGTCGATCAGCCATTTGTCGTAGGTGAACAGCCAGATGTCCGCGCCGAACTCGCGCAGGATCTGCAAGGCGCGCTCGGCGGCAGTTGCGGGGATCAGGTGCTGTTCGACCGGGTTCATCTCGGGATCGACGATCGAGGAACCGTTGAACGGGCCGACCGGCAGCCACAGCGCCAACGGCTCGATCAGGAAGCGCATGCCGATCGCGGGACGGCTGGAGGTGATGGTGAAGCCGATACCGGCTTGGTGCAGCCGCTGCACTGCAGACCTCGCGCGATCCGTCAGCGTCTTGTCCTTGGTCAGCAGCGTGCCGTCGACGTCGGACACCACGAGGGAGATTTGCGTCATGATAGAGCCTTCAGCTTTCCAGGTCTCAGCGCTTCGTCCCGCTTGAATTCAATTGCCGCACCACGCCGTCCACGATCGCTTCGACGGTTTCGTCGATCGAGACGGTGATGACGTGCTCGCCCGCTTCCGGCGGTTCCAGCGTGTCGAACTGGCTCGTCAGCAGCCCGGGCGGCATGAAATGGCCTTTACGCTGCGCGAGCCGCTCGGCGATCAGCTCCTTGGTGCCCTTCAGGAACACGAAGCGGACGTCGTCGCGCCCTCGCAGCAAGACGTCGCGATAGGTGTGCTTCAACGCCGAGCAGGCGATGATGACATGCCCGCCCTTGTCGCAGACCCGCGCGATCTCGTCGGCGATGGCGTTGAGCCAGGGCCAGCGGTCTTCGTCGGTGAGGGGATGGCCGGCCCGCATCTTCTCGACATTGCTGGGGGGATGGAAGCTGTCGCCGTCCTCGAAACGCCAGCCGAGCCGCTCGCCGAGTGCTTCCGCAACCGTGCTCTTACCCGAACCCGACACGCCCATCACGATCAATGCACAAGGTGCTTCAACGCGGCCCACGAATTCCCTCCGGAAGCGCGGCCTGGTCGACCAGCCAGACGGTCTCACCATTCGAGCGCGCGCGTAATGCCGGCAGAGTCTCGCCATTGAGGAGGCGCGTCAAGATCGGCTGCTTGTCGTGCCCGGCAATCTCGAACAGCATTTCGCGGCAGGAGGCGAGAGCGGGCAGGGTGAGCGAGACCCGCGGCACGAAAGGCGCGACATTGGCCTTGGGCACGCCCACGACCCAGCGTTCGGTCTCCTCGATTGCGGGGAAGCCCGGGAAGAGCGAGGCGGTGTGGCCGTCCGGGCCTGCGCCCATCAGAACCACGTCGAACAGAGGCTTGGCCGGATCCAGGCTTTCAGCACCGTAGAAGGCTTGCAGCTCGCGTGCGTAGGCTTCCGCGCTTCGGTCCGGATTGTCAGCAATGGTCGGGATCGGGTGGATATGGCCGGCGGGCGCATTGCCATCGAGAAATGTCGCGCGCGCGGCCGCCATGTTGTTGAGGGGATCACTCTCGGGCACGAATCGCTCGTCGCCGATGAACCAGTGCACGCGGTCCCACGGGATCTTGCCGCGCCAGGAATCGCTGCCGAGAAGTTGATAAAGTTTCCTCGGGCTCGACCCGCCGGTGAGGCAGATGGCGATCCGTCCGGGATTGGCCGATATCCGCGTCGTCACGCGCTCGGCTGCGGTCTGCGCCAGCGCCTCGGAATCGGCCGCGACGATCAGCTTCGGCAGGCCCGCCGTTGCCATCACGAAAATTTCCGCCAGCTTCGGCCCTCGCGCCGCAGCAACTCATCGGCGCAGGCCGGGCCGTCGCTGCCGGCTTCATAGGTCTCGATGCCGTTGGTGCCCGCCTTCTTCCAGGCGTCCAGGAACGGCTGCACCGCCTGCCATCCCGCCTCGACGCCGTCGGCGCGCTGGAACAGGATGTTGTCGCCGATCATGCAGTCGTAGATCAGCGTCTCGTAGCCCGTGCTGGGGTCCGCTCGGAAAAAATCGCCGTAACGGAACTTCATCTCGACGCCGTCGATGGTGATGCTCGGTCCCGGAATCTTGGCGTTGAACTGCAGCTCGATGGTCTCGGTCGGCGCGATGCCGATGGTGAGGAAATTCTGTGACAGGCGGTCGACATCCGTGCCCGAGAACATCGACAGCGGCGCCTGCTTGAATTTGATCGCGACCTCGGTGCGCTTGTGGCCGAGCGCCTTGCCGGTGCGCAGATAAAACGGCACGCCCGCCCAGCGCCAATTGTCGATCAGGAGCTTGAGCGCGACATAGGTCTCGGTGGTGCTGTCGGGCTTGACGTCCTCAGTCTTGCGATAGTCCGGAATCTCGTCGTCGCCGATCTGCCCCGCGAGATATTGCCCGCGCACCGAACGCCGCAGCGCTTCCTCTTCGGTGGGCTGCTGGATCGCCGAGAGCACGTCGGCTTTTTCGGAACGCACGGAATGGGCGTCGAATCGGGTCGGCGGCTCCATTGCGACCAGCGACATCAGCTGAAACAGATGGTTCGGCACCATGTCGCGCAGCGCGCCGGTCGCGTCGTAGAAGCCGCCGCGATGACCGACGCCGAGCTTTTCCTCGACGGTGATCTGGATGTGGTCGATATGGTTGCGATTCCAGATCGGCTCGAACATGCCGTTGGCGAAGCGCAGCACCAGGATGTTCTGCACCGTCTCCTTGCCGAGATAATGGTCTATCCGGTAGATCTGGTGCTCGTCCATGATCTTCAGCAGCTCGGCGTTCAGCGCGCGCGCCGAGGCGAGGTCGGTGCCGAACGGCTTTTCGATCACGAGCCTGCGCCAGGCGCCGTTTTCCTTCATCATGCCGGTGCGGCCGAGTTCGCGCGCGGTCGGCGCGAACGCGGCGGGTGGGGTTGCGAGATAGAACAGGCGATTGCCGCCGGTACCTTGCGCGCATTCCAGCGAATCCAGATGTTCGCGCAAGCGATCGAACGACGGCGGGTCCTTCGGATCAGCCTCGACGAAGGTGACGCATTGCAGCAGTTGCTTGGCGATGTCATCGTCCACGGGACGCGTCGCGAACTGCCGCAAACCCTTCATCAGGCTCTGGCGCAACTCGTTATCCGACTGGCCCTTGCGGGCGACGCCGACGACGCAGAACTTTTCCGGCAAGAGGTTCTCGGCGGCGAGATTGTACAGCGACGGCATCACCAGGCGATGGGTGAGGTCGCCGGTCACGCCAAAGATGACGAAGGCGCAATTTTCGGGCTTGCGCTTGGCTTGCGGGTCTTTTGTCACGAATTGTCGGCCTTCGCTTTTGTTACTGACTACTTTGGCTTCGGCGCGCCCGGCTGCTTCGGCTCCCTGTGGCCGCCAAACCCCGCGCGCATCGCGGAGAGAATTTTTTCGGCGAAGGTGTGTTCCCGGCGGGAACGGAAACGTGTGTAGAGCGCCGCTGTTAGAACTTCGGCCGGCACGGCCTCGTCGATCGCGGCGTTGACGGTCCAGCGTCCCTCGCCGGAATCTTCCACGAAGCCGGAATATTCCGTGAGCTGGGGGCTGTCGGCGAGTGCGGTCGAAGTGAGGTCGAGCAGCCAGGACGGAATCACGGAGCCGCGCCGCCAGACTTCGGCGATGTCGGCGAGATCGAAATCGTAGCGGTGGTCCGCCGGCAAGGCCTCGATGTTGGCATTCTTGAGAATATCGAACCCCTCGGCATAAGCCTGCATCAGGCCGTATTCGATGCCGTTATGGATCATCTTCACGAAATGCCCGGCACCGACCGGGCCGGCATGGATGTAGCCCTGCTCGATGCGGGGATCGCGGCCCTCGCGGCCTTCGGTGCGCGGAATGTCGCCGGCGCCGGGCGCGAGCGCGGCGAAGATCGGATCGAGCCGGTCGACCACCTGCTTCTCGCCGCCGATCATCATGCAATAGCCGCGGTCGAGACCCCAGACGCCCCCGGACGTGCCGACGTCGACATAGTGGATGCCGCGTTCTTTCAGCGCCTTGCCGCGGCGGACATCGTCCTGCCAGAAGGTGTTGCCACCGTCGATGATGACGTCGCCGTTCTGCATCACGCCCGCGATCGTGTTGATCGTGGTCTCGGTGATGTGCCCCGCGGGCAGCATCACCCAGGCCGTGCGCGGCCGCTCGAGCTTCGAGATGAAGTCTTCCAGCGTCGCCGAGCCGACCGCGCCGTCTGCGGCGAGGCCAGCTACAGCCTTGGCGTCCTTGTCGTAGACCACGGTCGAATGTCCGTGGCGCATCAGGCGGCGAACGATGTTGCCGCCCATTCGGCCGAGGCCGATCATGCCGAGTTGCATCTGCAATATTCCCTTAGTTCAGCGCGTCGTTGAGCGCCGCATTGAGTGCCGCGAGACCCTTTTTGAGGCCGCCCTTGAGGTGCACGCGCAGCGCGCGCCGGCCCCGCTCCGTGAGCACGTCGAAATCGCCGCGTGCCTGCGCCGCCTTGATCACGCCGAAGCTGGCCTTCTGGCCCGGCACCGCGAGGTCCTGGCCATCGTCGGCGGTGATCTGCAGGAACACGCCGCTGTCGGGTCCGCCCTTGTAGGCCTGGCCCGTAGAGTGCAGGAAGCGTGGGCCGAACTCGGCGCAGGTCGCGACCTGGCGCTTTTCGCGCACCTCCAGCCGCATGGCTTGAAGCGCGTCGATGGTCGCTTTGTCCCGCGCGATATAACCGAGCAGGGCGACATAGTCGCCGTGGTTGGAGCGCGACAGATGCGCCTTCAGCCACGAGGTGAGGTCGCCATTGGCGCCGGCGGCGCGCAGCGCGGTCGCGTTGGCCTCGTCGGTGTAGAGATCGGCCTCATCGGTGCTGACCACCGGCTGCTCTTCCGGCAAGGTGCCGGTCTTCTCGAACGACGCCGTGAGCTCGCGGGTCTTGATCTTGGCAGCCTCCACGTCCGGCTGGTCGAACGGGTTGATGCCGAGGATGGAGCCCGCCACCGCCGTCGCCATCTCGAAGCGGAAGAACTCCTGGCCGAGATGGTCGATCGACTTCATCACGATGCGCACCACGGGGTGGCCGGCCGCTTCGACTGCGGCGAGCTGGGAATCATGGGCGGCGTCGGCTTCGCCTTCGACGCGGATGTCGATGAAGAACCGGTCGTTGCCGTAAACCGAGGGATCGCCCAGCGGCTCGCCCTCGATCGGGATCAGGCCCTTGCCTTCTTTGCCGGTCGATTCCGCGATGAGCTGTTCGGCCCAGGCGCCGAAATCGGCGATCTTTTTCGACGACAGGATCGTCACCTTGTCGCGGCCTTCGAGGCCGGCGAGACCGATGGCGAGGCCGAGCTGCACGCCCGGGTTCTCACTCGGCGGCACGTCCGGTCCGCAGGAGCGCGCCATCGAGAGCGCATGCTTGACGAAGGTCTTGACGTCGATGCCAGCGGTCGCCGCCGGCACGAGACCGAATGGCGACAGCACGGAATAGCGTCCGCCGATCGAGGGCTCGCCGTGGAAGATGCGGGCATAGTTCAGTTTCCTGGCGGCCTTTTCCAGCGATGAGCCGGGATCGGTCACCGCGATGAAGCGGAAGCCGGTCTTCGCCTTCGGGCCGAGCGCTTGCGCAACGCGCTCATGGAAATAGTCCTTCATCGCGTTCGGCTCGGTGGTGCCGCCGGACTTGCTGGAGACGATGAACACGGTGTTGGCGATGTCGATCTTCGCCTCCATCGCCCGCACCTGCGCCGGGTCTGTGGAGTCGAGCACATGCAGCTTCGGAAAGCCGGGCTTCTTCCCAAACGTCTCGGCCAGTACCTCCGGCCCGAGGCTCGATCCGCCCATGCCGAGCACGACGGCGTCGGAGAATTTCTGGCCCTTCACGCGCCCAGCATAGTCCTCATAGTCGGCGACGTTGGCCTTGGCGGCGCTGTCGAGCCAGCCGAGCCATTTGTCCTCGTCCGCGCCGGTCCAGACCGATTTGTCGCGCTGCCACAGCCTGCGGATCTTGGCGGAGGCACGCCATTCCTCGGTGCTCTTGGCGACCGCCTTGCCGAGCCCGTCGCCGAGCGAAAGTTGCTGGCGGTCGATCGCGGCGCCGAGCACGGTCACCCGCTTATGCGCGACCGCGCCGTAGAGCTTGTCGGCGGCGTCGGCGAATTGCTTGACGCCGTCCTTGACCAGCTCTTCGGTGATGGCGTCGAGCGAGACGCCGGAGCGCTCCAGCTCTTCCAGCACGCGGTAGGCGTACTCGACGTTCTCCTCCAGGCTGTCGCGCGGCTTGCCGTGGTCGCGGAACGCATCCAGCGTAGCCGGCGGCACGGTGTTGATGGTGTCGGGGCCGATCAATTCTTCGACATAGAGGACGTCGCGGTAATCCTTGTTCTTGGTGCCGGTCGAGGCCCACAGCATCCGCTGCGGCTTGGCGCCCTTGGCGGCGAGCTTGTCCCAGCGGGCACCCGAGAACAGGCGCTTGTAATCCTGGTAGGCGACCTTGGCGTTGGCGATCGCGACCTTGCCCTTGAGCGCGGCCAGCCGCTCCTTCTCGGATGGGTCGTTGGCGCGGGCGATCTTGTCGTCGAGCTGTTTGTCGACCACGGAGTCGATGCGGCTGACGAAGAAGCTGGCCACGCTCGCCACATGCGAGGGGTCGCCGCCGCCGGCGACGTATTTTTCGAGCCCGGCGATGTAGGCTTCGGCCACCTGGAGGTAGACCGCCTTGGAGAACAGCAATGTGATGTTGATGCTGATGCCGTCGCCGATCAGCTCTTCGATCGCCGGCAGACCCTCGGGCGTCGCCGGCACCTTCACCATCAGGTTCTTGCGAGCGACGCTCTTCCAAAGCCGCCGCGCCTCGGTGACGGTGCCGGGCGTGTCGAGCGCGAGGTAAGGCGAGACCTCCAGGCTGACATAACCGTCGCCGCCCTTGAGGCGGTCATAGACCGGGCGCAGCACGTCGGCCGCGTTCTGGATGTCCTCGACCGCGACGGCCTCGAACAAATCGGCCACGGTCCGGTCGCCGCGCTTCAGCGCCTTGCCGATCGGGGCGTCATATTCGTCCGAGCTGCCGATCGCCTTCTCGAAGATCGAGGGGTTGGAGGTGACGCCCTTGACGCCGTCGGTCTCGATCAGCCGCTTCAGGTCGCCCTTGGCGATGAAGCCACGAGCCAGGAAGTCCAGCCAGACGGCTTGTCCGTGCTTTTCCAGTTCTTTGACGGGATTCATGATGCTTATTTATCTCCAAGCCTGCGGGCGAGGGGTTTCCGCGCCGGTCCTGACGCGCTATCCTCTAGCTTACATGCGCGCCTGAGGGAACCAATCAAGGGTACAGGCGTCATACCCTCCTGTGTAACTCCGTCGCGATCATGGCGATCCAGGCGGCAGTAGCGGTTGTTGCGTAAAAAGTCGCTGGCCGGAAGTTTGGCCGGGTCTGGTTGCGTAACGTCGGCCGCTCGTCGTCAGCCAGTGGCTGCGTGGAGTGCCACCAGCGGATTCCGATCCGTCTGGTACATCATGGCTCGGTCGCGAATGGCCATGCTGGGGAAAAGCATGCACGCTCATCCTGATGGTTTGGCGTTTGCTGTTGCCGACAGCCGGCAATCGGCCGCGAGCATCGACGTATCCCGCGATCTAGAGATCAGTCGATGCGTGACGCAGTTGCGGCTGCTGGTCGCGTCGGGCTTTGCGATGACCCTGCTCAGCGCGAGCCTCGCCTTCGATTGGTGGGACGGTTTCGGCGACTACGACACGACGCTCGGCTATGCCGGTGTCGCACTGTTCGGCCTGGTGACATGCTGGCTGATCTGGATGCTCCCCGCCGAACGGGGAGCGGTGGTGGTGGTCACCCCCTACGGCATACGGGACCTCCGTATCGGCAATGAATTTCTGCTGTGGGATTCGATTGCGGAGATTTCGGCTGAGGAGAGCCGCGGCCACCGCATGATCGTGCTGACCCCGACGCCGGCCTTGCGGCGGCAGCTCCGCTGCATCCCCGATTTGGCCCGTTGCGCGCAAAACGATCGCATTGTCATCCCGTCGGAGGGCCTGGCGACCGATTTCGAGACACTGCTGCGCGCTTGCCGCGATTGTCATGCTGCGAGCGGTCTCCGCGCCGCACTGCAGCAGGAGAAAGATGAACGCGGCACCCAGGGTGGCGCTCAGGGCTTCGCCGTACAAGCGTCATAAGATCGCCGCTCGCGGATCGCTCACTGCGGCAGTGCCGAATGGACTCTTCCTCCGGTAATGCCCGGATGTTGCGAGCGAGTGACATTTTCTGGAAATGAGCGATGATGGATATAGATTCGCACAAATAACAGGCAGGTGCCTGTTCGTAACTCAACGAGTGCCTACGTTGTGCGTTGCGTCAAGTCGGCACCCGGGTGTCCAATGATCGTCATGTGCTCACGCTGATTCGAGAGTGGCGCTACGGAACGGTCCAGTCGCTGCTTTAGTTCAGTTGTGTAGCGGAACTCACGCGGAGAGGGATCATGTACAACGATTCTCTATTCAACGCTTTCGCTCGGTCGTTCGAGGCGAGAAGCCAGCACGACATGTCGATGGCGGAATATCTGGAGTCGTGTCGAAGCGATCCCATGAAATACGCCAATGCGGCGGAGCGATTGCTAGCGGCGATCGGTGAACCCCAGACGATTGACACGGCCAAGGACCCACGCCTTGGCCGTATTTTTTTGAATCGCACGATCCGCACCTATCCGGCCTTCGCCGGCTTCTACGGCATGGAAGAGACCATCGAGCGCATCGTCGGTTTCTTCCGTCATGCGGCGCAGGGCCTCGAAGAGCGCAAGCAGATCCTCTATCTGCTTGGCCCGGTCGGTGGCGGTAAATCCTCGCTGGCCGAGCGGCTGAAGTCGCTGATGGAAGTGCATCCGATCTACGTGCTCAAGGCCGGTGACGAACTCTCGCCGGTGTTCGAGAGCCCGCTCAGCCTGTTCGATCCCGATCAGTTGGGTCCAATGCTGGAAGAGAAATACGGCATTCCGCGCCGCCGTCTCACCGGCCTGATGAGCCCGTGGTGCTACAAGCGGCTGGAGGCCTTCGGCGGCGATATTTCCCAGTTTCGCGTCGCCAAGATCCAGCCGTCGCGGCTGCGCCAGATCGGCATCGCCAAGACCGAGCCCGGTGACGAGAACAACCAGGACATCTCTTCGCTGGTCGGCAAGGTCGACATCCGCAAGCTCGAGACCTACGCGCAGAACGATCCCGACGCCTATAGCTATTCCGGCGGCCTCAACCGCGCCAACCAGGGCGTGCTCGAGTTCGTCGAAATGTTCAAGGCGCCGATCAAGATGCTGCATCCGCTGCTCACGGCGACGCAGGAAGGCAACTACATCGGCACCGAGAACATCGGCGCGATCCCCTTCACCGGCGTGATCCTCGCGCACTCCAACGAAGCCGAGTGGTCGAGCTTCAAGGCCAACAAGAACAACGAGGCCTTCATCGACCGCATCTGCGTGATCAAGGTGCCCTACTGCCTGCGGATCACGGAGGAGCAGAAGATCTACGAGAAGCTGATCCAGGGCTCCGAGCTCGCGGCCGCGCCCTGCGCGCCCTCGACGCTGGAGACGCTGGCGCGGTTCTCGGTGATGTCGCGTCTGCGCAAGCACGAGAACTCCACGACGTACGCCAAGATGCGGGTTTATGACGGCGAGAGCCTGAAGGAATCCGATCCGAAGGCGCGCAGCGTCCAGGAATACCGCGATGCCGCCGGTGTCGACGAGGGCATGGACGGCGTCTCCACCCGCTTCGCGTTCAAGATCCTGGCTGCAACCTTCAACCACGATCCCCAGGAGGTCGCCGCCGATGCCGTGCATCTGATGTACGCGCTGGAGCAGTCGATCAAGCGCGAGCAGCTGCCGGAGGAAGTCGAGAAGCGCTATCTCGAATTCATCAAGGCGGACCTGGCGCCGCGCTACGCCGAGTTCGTCGGAAACGAGATCCAGAAGGCTTATCTGGAGTCCTACTCGGATTACGGCCAGAACCTGTTCGACCGCTACGTCGACTATGCCGATGCCTGGATCGAGGACCAGGACTTCAAGGATTCCGATACCGGCCAGTTGCTTGATCGCGAACTCTTGAACCAGGAACTCACCAAAATCGAGAAGCCGGCCGGCATCGCGAACCCCAAGGACTTCCGCAACGAGGTGGTCAAATTCTCGTTACGGTCCCGGGCCCAGAACGGCGGCAAGAATCCGAGCTGGATCTCCTACGAGAAGATTCGCGAGGTGATCGAAAAGAGGATATTCTCCCAGGTCGAGGACCTGCTTCCGGTCATCTCCTTCGGGTCGAAGAAGGACGGCGAGACGGAGAAGAAGCACGGCGAGTTCGTCGCACGCATGGTGGAGCGCGGCTACACCGAGCGTCAGGTTCGCCGGCTCGTCGAATGGTACATGCGCGTGAAGCAGGCCGGGTGAGGCGGATGGGAGGCGGATGGTAAAGTGCCCATTCACATTATTGACAGGCGCCTGAATCCGGGCGGCAAGAGTCTTGAGAACCGCCAGCGGTTCTTGCGTCGGGCCAAATCCCTGGTGCAGGGCGCCGTCAAGAAGACCTCGCAGGAACGCGACATCAAGGACGTCCTGGAGGGAGGGGAAGTCACGATCCCCCTCGACGGCATGCACGAGCCGCGCTTCCGCCGCGAAGGTGGAACGCGCGACATGGTGCTACCCGGCAACAAGAAGTTCATCGAGGGCGACTATCTGCAGCGCTCGGGCCAGGGCAGCGCCAAGAATTCCGGCCCCGGCGAAGGCGACGGCGAAGACGCCTTCCGCTTTGTCCTTTCCCGCGACGAATTCGTCGACCTCTTTCTCGACGATCTCGAACTGCCCGATCTTGCCAAGCGCAAGGTCGCGCAGACCGAGAGCGAAGGCATCCAGCGTGCCGGATACACCACGTCGGGTTCGCCCGCCAATATCTCCGTGAGCCGGACTGTGCGGCGCGCGCTGGCGCGCCGTATCGCGCTCAAGCGTCCCAGCAAGGAGGAGATCGAAGAGCTGGAAGCCGCGATCGAGGCCTGCACGGACGACGACGAACGTCTGGTGCTTCTTGCCCAGCTCGAAAAGCTGAAGGCGAAGTCCAAGCGCATTCCCTTCATCGATCCGCTCGACATCCGCTATCGCCGCTTCGAGACGGTGCCGAAGCCGGTGGCGCAGGCCGTGATGTTCTGCCTGATGGACGTCTCCGGCTCGATGTCCGAGCACATGAAGGATCTCGCCAAACGCTTCTACATGCTGCTCTACGTGTTCCTGAAACGCCGCTACAAGCACGTCGACATCGTCTTCATCCGCCACACCGACCGCGCCGAGGAAGTCGACGAGCAGACTTTCTTCTACGGCCCGGCCTCGGGCGGCACGCTGGTCTCCAGTGCGCTGCAGGCGATGCACGAGATCGTGCGCGAGCGCTTCAACCCGTCGGACTGGAACATCTATGCCGCGCAGGCCTCCGACGGCGACAATTCCTATTCCGACGGTGAGCTCACGGGGCTCCTGCTGACCGACAAGATCCTGCCGGTCTGCCAGTTCTTTGCCTATCTCGAGGTTGGGGAATCCGGCGGCAGCGCCTTCGATCTCTCCGACTCTTCGCTCTGGACCCTCTATGAGCGCCTGCGCAACAGCGGCGCACCGCTCTCGATGCGCAAGGTCTCGGAGCGCAGCGAGATTTTTCCGGTGTTCCACGATCTGTTCCAGCGCCGCGACACTGCCCAGGAGAAAGCCGCTCCATGACGGAACGATTGTTCGAAGGCGCGGATTGGGATTTCCACACCTTGCAGCGCATCACCGACGCCTGCGAGACGGTGGCGATGAAGGATCTCGGGCTCGACGTCTATCCGAACCAGATCGAGGTCATCACCGCCGAGCAGATGCTGGATGCCTATTCTTCCGTCGGCATGCCGCTGTTCTACAAGCACTGGTCCTTTGGCAAGCAGTTCGCCTACCATGAAGCGTCCTACCGCAAGGGCCTGATGGGCCTCGCCTATGAGATCGTGATCAACTCCTCGCCCTGCATCTCCTACCTGATGGAGGAGAACACGGCGACGATGCAGACGCTGGTGATCGCGCATGCTGCCTTCGGCCACAACCACTTCTTCAAGAACAACTATCTTTTCAAGCAGTGGACCGATGCCGACGGCATTCTGGACTATTTGGATTTCGCCAAGAATTACGTCATGCAATGCGAGGAGCGTCACGGCCGCATCGAGGTCGAGCGCACGCTGGATGCCGCGCATGCGCTGATGTCACACGGCATCGATCGCTATCCCGGCAAGAAAAAACTCGATCTGCGCGAGGAGGAGAAGCGGGCAGGGCGTCGCCGTCAGCACGAGGAGGAAGTCTTCAACGACCTCTGGCGCACCGTGCCCAAGGGCGCCTCGAAGACCCGGTCCGCGATCTCGCTCGAACGGCGCCGCAAGCTGCTCGGCCTGCCGCAGGAAAACCTGCTCTACTTCCTGGAGAAGAGCGCGCCGCGGCTGGCGCCGTGGCAGCGCGAGCTGTTGCGCATCGTCCGCCACATCGCGCAATATTTCTATCCGCAGAGCCAGACCAAGGTGATGAACGAGGGGACGGCGACCTACGTCCACTATCGCATCATGACGCAGCTGCACCAGCAGGGCCGCATCAGCGACGGCAACTTCCTCGAATTCCTGGGATCGCACACCAATGTGGTATTCCAGCCCGAATTCGACGATCCGCGCTTCTCCGGCTTCAATCCCTATGCGCTCGGCTTCGCGATGATGCAGGACATCGAGCGCATCGTCACCAGTCCGTCGGACGAGGACCGCGAGTGGTTCCCCGATATCGCCGGCAAGAACGACGTGATGGGCGTGCTGCGCGACGTCTGGGCCAATTATCGCGACGAAAGCTTCATCGCCCAGTTCCTCAGCCCCAAATTGATGCGGCAGCTCCGCATGTTCCATCTGCACGATGATCCCGAAGAGCGCGCCGGCATCCGGGTCGATGCGATCCACGACGAGCGCGGCTTCCGCCGCGTGCGGCGCGAGTTGGCGCGGCAGCACGATGTCGGCTACATCGACGCCAACATCGAGGTGGTCGACGTCGATCTCTCCGGTGACCGCCGCCTGATCCTGCACCACCATGTCATCAAGGGCGCGCAGCTCAACGAAACCGACGCCAAGCGGGTGCTGCAACATCTCGCCGATCTCTGGACCTACGACGTGTCGCTGATCGAGGTCGATGCCAACGACAAGGTCCTGCGCGAATATGTCGTGAGCCCGCGCCCGATCACCGCGGCGGCGTGATCTGGTCGGCGACTCCTGGAACGCGATGGAATTCCCGCGAGTGCGGTGCGCTCCCTCCCCCGCCCGCGGGGGGGGAGGGCCCCGGCGCTATGCGCCGACCTCTCCCGCAAGCGGGAGAGGTTACAGCCAGCCCGAGGCTGATAAGGGCATGAACGTGAATCGATAGCACCTAACTCGATCGCTTCGCCGCCTTCTTCACCTTGCTCGCATTCAGCTCCACCGCCGCGCGGATCAGCGCCTTCAACGCTTTCTCGTTGATCGTCTCGCCTTCGCGAATATCGATTGCGCGCCGGACGTTGCCGTCGAGGCTGGAATTGAACAGGCCGGCGGGATCATCCAGCGCGGCGCCTTTGGCAAAGGTCATCTTCACCACTTCCTTGTAGGTCTCGCCGGTGCAGATGATGCCGTCGTGCTCCCATACGGGAACGCCGCGCCACTTCCACTCTTCGACGACCTCAGGATCGGCCTGCTTGATCAGGCCGCGGACGCGCGCCAGCATTTCGCCGCGCCAGTCGCCGAGCTCCTTGATCCTGCCGTCGATCAACTTGGAGGGCGAGGGTCCGTCCGTCACCTTCGCGGCGTTCTTCTTCGCCTCCGCTTTTTTCATGGCCTGGCCTCACCATGCGTACCACGCCGGGCGAGATACGGGAGCGCGAACAGATAGAGCCCGGTCGCGAGCAGCGGGATCAGCGGCACCAGCGCCAGGAAACCGATCCAGGCCGCATCGAGCTGCATTATCATGGCGACGATGTTGGCGATCACCGCGAGGGTAAAGGCGATGGATAGCCAGCGATGAGTTTGTCGAATCCACATGTTCAACGGACCTCCTTGCGATGGTTGAATGGATGCGCTTACGCGGCCCGCGCCAGCACCTCGTCCAGCTTGGCCAAAAACTGCTTCCAGCCGGCGTGGGCGCCGCCAAAAGCCTGCTTCTGTGTCGGGCCAAAGCCCGCCTGCTCGACACGCAGATGCGTGCCTGCACTCGTCGGCGTCAACGTGAAGGTCACGACGCTCTTGAGGTCGAAGGCGGCGTCTTCATGCGAGAAATTCCAAGTGTAGGCGAGGGTCTTCTGCGGCTCGATGGTGAGCACCTCGCAATCCAGCACGCCGCCCCACTCACCGCGAAGGTTGAAGCGATGACCGACGGATGGCTTGAAGTCGTTCTTCATCAGCCATTCCTCGATCAGATGCGGCTGCGTCAGCGCGCGCCAGAGCCGCTCGGGCGGAAAGGCAAATTCGCGCTCGATCACGACGGAGCGCGTTTGGCTCGAAGCCTCAGTCATTGGTCCATCCTCTTCAGGAGATCGTCGAGTGCGTCGAGCCGCCTCTGCCAGAAGGAGGTCATCTGGCTGGTCCAGTCGATCAGCGGATCGAGTGCGCCGGGCTGCGCGCTGTAATGCGTCTGCCGTCCCTCATGGCGGTCGCGCACCAGGCCCGCCTGCTTCAACGCGCCGAGATGCTTCGAGACGGCCGGCTGGGAAACGCCGGAGCGTGCCGTCAGTGCCCCGACGGTTTGCTCGCCTTCGCGGCACAGCCGCTCGAAGATCGCCCGCCTCGTGGGGTCGGCGAGCGTTCTGAACAAGAGATCGGGGGCCGGAGACATGGATGATCCATAACTATAAAGTTATGGATTAACTCATAGCCGTGGGGTTATGGGTGTGTCAAGCAAGATATCTCTATGGTCGTTGCGCGCCTCAAGGCCGCAAGTACAAATACCCTTGCGACTGCAGCTCAGCCAAACGAACCACGCCGCCTCTTTCCGCGCTGACGAAGCCCGGCAGCAACTCCTTCAGCGTCACGTTCTGCGCTTTCATCGTGTTGCCGCAGGCGGCGAGCTCGACGCCGTCCTTGGAGAATTCGCCGACCCGCTTGCTGATGTCAGGGTTGGCCTGCGCCGCGTGGAACGCCTTCAGCGCCGGCCCATGAATCACCAGCGCGATCGTGACGTGGTCGGGACCGCCGACGCCGTCGATGTGGTTCTGGATGTTGCCGAGCACGAAGTTGACCTTCTCGGCATCGCTGAGATGGTAGACGACCTTGAGCTTATCCGACTTGGCCGGGTCGGCCGCCGCCTTGGCGCGCGAGGCGGCCAACGCTGCGCCGAGCGCCGAGACGGTGCTCCAAAGGATGTTGCGGCGGTTCATGATGATCTCCTTCAACTTGCCGCAGGCATATCATTTGTGGCGCAGCGCGGCGAGTTCCTTGCGATCGGTCACGAGCGCGGCGCACTCGCTGTTGTCAGTCCGGTCGAGCCGGAAGATCCCGTCGTCGCTGCCCGCGACCAGCGATCTCTCGGCCTCGTCATCAGGCTTGTTATGCAGCCAGACCCTGATGCTTTCGAGCCGCACGATGACTGACTTGTCGTCCTTCGACAGCGCAATGCCGATGCCGCCGCCCTCGCAGTCGACGCCGCATCCGAGGCGGACCTCGTTGCCCTCTCTGGTAAAGACCGTGTGGCGGCAAGAGCCGCTGGAGTCGAAATCACCACTCCGGTCGCGATAGCGGAAGCCGAGCCTGAAGGAATTGTGCAGCTGCATGTCCGCTTCAAAAGTCTCCGCCGAGACCAGGAGTTTCATCGTGGCGACCCGCTGCTTGGGGTGTCGTGCCAGGTGCTCGGCATCGTAGCGGCGGACGAAGCAGGCATAGGCGGTCTTGCCTGGCGTGCCCGCATACACGCGCGCATTGAAGGCATCGGCCTCGGCCTTCGTTGTCTCGCGGACCGGGTCAGCCTCGTCGGCATGGGCGACGCCGGTGAATGCGGCAAGGACAAGCGGCAGGATGAGGGTAAGCTTCATGGTCGCACCGAACGCGTGAGCCGTTGACGGCCCGCGGCGGGACGATCGGGGCCGATTGGCAGTTAGTCGCGGGCCAGGCGCGGCGCGTTCACGTTCGCTGCTCCTCGGCATCGTCGTCACCGGATCGACCTGAGACGGATGTGCGGGCGATGCCTTAGTCGCTCCTGGGGCCAGAGCGGTTCAGGGCTCTCGCTCTCTGGAACTCGATATTGGCAGTCCTTCGACGTTGTTCCAGTTCGTCAATGTGATAGCCTTCACAAGCGATCGCGTCTCGAGGTCGTAAGGTGGGGCTGCCTTTGCAAGTTTGTGGAGTCCCTGCGCAATGGGCGAAATTCGCAACTTCAGATCCGAGAATCAGGACGAGCCGCCTCCGCACGGCGTTATGCCTCGTCGTCTCGCAGCAATCATTGTCGGTGACATCGCTTCCTACAGCCGCTTGATGCAGGCCGACGAGGAAGGCACGCATGTTCGCGTCAAGCGGATCGAGCGGGACCTCATTCAGCCCAGCATCGTCGAGCACCATGGAGCTCTGGTGAAGACGACGGGCGATGGTTTCATCGCCATTTTCGACAGCCCCGTCGAGGCGGTTCGCTGCAGCATTGTCATTCAACAGAACTTGATCGGTCGCAATGCCACGCTTCCGAAGCACTCGCGGCTGGAATATCGGATCGGCGTCAATCTCGGCGATGTGATCGTAGAGCCCGACGACGTCTATGGCGACGGCGTCAACATCGCCACGCGTATTGAGGGCATTGCCGAGCCCGGCCAAGTCTACATTTCGGGCGCGATCTACGAGCAGATCAAGCACAAGGTGGTGTGCGGCTACGAGTCGCTTGGAGACCGCAAGGTCAAGAACATCACCGATCCGGTGCGCATCTATCGCGTGCTACCGGATGCAGATGCCGTCGGTAAGACGAGAAGCCGGCGCGAGAACGCGTTGATCTTTTTCCTGGCCATCACGCTGCTCGTCATCGCTGCCGGCGCGCTCTGGTATTTGCTGGCGCAATCCGGCGGGAAGGGCGAGCGGGCCGCCGCGCCAACCGCTCCTTCCGCTGCCCCAACAGCAGCTCCGGCCAGGCCACCGATCCCGCAGCCTATGCCCAGCGAGGCAGCGACGCAGATACCGCAACCATCTACCTCACTGGCCTCGGCCCCTTCCTCGCCGACACCGGCGCCAAGTCCGTCCTCAACGCCGCTGCGCGAGCCCGAAATGATCTCCATTCGGGGCGGCAGTTTCGCGATGGGAAGCAATGACGATCCAACCGAGCGCCCCGTCCACCAGGTCACGATCAAGCCGTTCTCGATCGGAAAATATCCGGTTACGGTGCAGGAGTGGAACGAATGCGCCGCCGCCAAGGCGTGCGGATTCACGGCCATCGGCAGGGACGATAGCCCGGTCAGCAATGTGAGCTGGGCGGACGCGCAGCAATATGCCGCCTGGCTCGCGCAGGCGACGAAGAAGCCGTACCGGCTTCCGAGCGAAGCGGAATGGGAATATGCGGCGCGCGGCGGAACGCAGACAAAATATTGGTGGGGCGACAAGCTCCAGCCGGGCATGGCCGGATGCAAGGATTGCGGCGACCTCGCGGCCGAGCAGCCGGCGAAAGTGGGCAGCTTCAGGCCGAATCCATTCGGGCTCCACGACATGGGCGGTGGCATCGACCAGTGGGTCGAAGACTGCTGGCACAAGAACTATCAGGGTGCGCCGCTCGATGGTTCGGCATGGAGCGGTGGGGACTGCTCATCGCACGTCCTGCGCTCGGGCTCGTGGAAGAACGATTCGAGATATGTGCGGCCGTCCAACCGCGATGGTTACGACACCAACGTCCGTTACCCAACGCATGGATTCCGCGTCGTGCTCAGTCCGTAAGTGCTGGAGTAGCTTCGATGAAGATCATTCATGGCGTGGCACTGGCGACGACGATCGCATTGCTCCCGGGCGCAGCCTACTCGCAAGGGAAGGCCGCGCCAAAGGACGCGAAGCTCTATTTCATCACGCCGCACGATGGGCAGAAGGTGCGCGGCGGATTCTGGGTCCGGTTCGGCTTGCGCAACATGGGCGTGACACATGCCGGCGACGACTACCAGAATGCCGGCCATCATCATCTGCTGGTCGACGTCAGCGAGCCCATCGATCCCAAGGAGCCGATCCCGCAGGACAAGTCACACCTGCATTTCGGGGCCGGGCAGACCGAAACCATGCTCGACCTTCCGCCGGGCCCTCACACCTTGCAGCTCGTGCTCGGCGACGCCAAGCACTATCCGTTCGAGCCGCCGGTCGTGTCGGAGAAGATCACGATACGCGTCAGGCCGCCGGCTTCGGCGCGGGGCAAATGATCACCGCAGGCTGGCGTTGAACTTGTCCAGCGCCGCCGAGCCCGGGCACAGCGTATCGGCTTCCAGCGTGTTGAGCGGGGTCTCGACGGTGTTGAGATGCTCGTGCAGATCTTCCGCATCGGGGTCGACGTACAAAAGCCCGGTGACGATCTGTCCCTTGGCGGCGTGCCTGGCGAGGAAAGTCTGAGCCCCTAACCGGTCATGCGGATCGTAGTCCGCGTCGATCTTGCGGAGCGCGATCTTGCTGCCGTCGTGCTGCTCGACCATCTGCACCGTGCCCGGCGCATAGTCCACCGCGATCGGATCGCGGCCGACCAGCACGTCGAGCCGATTCACGGCGTCGTTGTGCTCGCGGACATAGTCGAAGCTCTTGGTCGAGCCGGCGTGATTGTTGAAAGCGATGCAGGGGCTGATGACGTCGATGAAGGACGCGCCCTTGTGGCGGATCGCGGCCGCGATCAGCGGCACCAGCTGCGTCTTGTCGCCCGAGAACGAGCGCGCCACGAAGGTGGCTCCGAGCTGGAGCGCGATCGCGACGAGGTCGATGGCGTTGTCGGTGTTGGTGACGCCCTTCTTGGACTTCGAGCCGCGGTCGGCGGTCGCCGAGAACTGGCCCTTGGTCAGGCCGTAGACGCCGTTGTTCTCGACGATATAGGTCATGTTGACGCCGCGCCGGATCGAATGCGCGAACTGGCCGAAGCCGATCGAGGCGCTGTCGCCGTCGCCCGAGACGCCGAGATAGATCAGATCGCGGTTGGCGAGATTGGCGCCGGTCAGCACGCTGGGCATGCGGCCGTGCACGGAGTTGAAGCCGTGTGAATTGCCGAGGAAATAATCCGGCGTCTTCGACGAGCAGCCGATGCCGGAAATCTTCGCCACCCGGTGCGGCTCGATCGAGAGTTCGTAGCAGGCCTCGATGATCGAGGCCGTGATCGAATCGTGGCCGCACCCCGCGCACAGCGTCGAGATCTTGCCCTCGTAGTCGCGGTGGGTGTAGCCGAGCTCGTTCTTCTTCAGCCCGGGATGATGGAATTTCGGCTTTGCGATGTAGGTCATGACACGGCCTTGCGGAGCGGGGTCACCTTGAGGTGATCCTGGTGGTCGCCAATGGCTTTTGCGATGTAGCGGGCGGTGATCGGGGTGCCGTCGTAGTGCACGATCGGCACCAGCCGCACCGGATCGATGCCGTTCTCGTTCACGATCAGCTGGCGCAGCTGGCTGTCGCGGTTCTGCTCGACGACATAGACGAAATCGTGCTCGGCGAGGAAGCTTGCGACGCTGGAGTGGAACGGGAACGCGCGGATGCGCAGACGGTCGAGCTGATGCCCGCGCGCTTCCAACAGGCCGATCGCCTCGTCCATCGCCGGCGAGGTCGAGCCGAAATAGATCACGCCGTATTTGGTCGGCCGTTCCGCATTCGCCTGCAACGGTCGCGGCACCAGGTCCTGCGCGGTCTCGAACTTGCGCATCAGGCGCTGCATGTTGTCGGCGTAGACCGAGCCTTCCTCGGAGTAGCGCGCATAGCGGTCGCGCGAAGTGCCGCGCGTGAAGTAGGAGCCCTTGGTCGGATGCGTGCCGGGATAGGTACGATAGGGGATGCCGTCGCCGTCGACGTCAAGATAGCGGCCGAAGTCGCGGCCTTCGTCCAGCATCTCCGCAGTCATCACCTTGCCGCGGTCGTACTGCTTGGAATCGTCCCACTTCAGCGGCCGGCAGAGGCGATGGTTCATTCCGATGTCGAGATCGAGCATCAGGAAGATCGTGGTTTGCAGCCGTTCGGCGAGATCGAACGCGGCGGCTGCGAACTCAAAGGCCTCGGCGGGATCTTCGGGGAACAGCAGCACGTGCTTGGTGTCGCCGTGCGAGGCATAGGCGCAGGCGATGATGTCGCATTGCTGGGTACGGGTCGGCATGCCCGTGGAAGGGCCGGCGCGCTGGATGTTCATGATCACGGCCGGGATCTCGGCGAAGTAGGATAGGCCGATGAACTCGGTCATCAGGGAGATGCCGGGTCCTGACGTCGCGGTGAAGGAGCGTGCGCCGTTCCAGGATGCGCCAATGACGATGCCGATCGAAGCCAGCTCGTCCTCGCCCTGTACAATCGCGTATTTCGCCTTGCCGGTCTGAGGATCGTGCCGGAATTTCTTGCAGTGCGCGGTGAAAGCCTCCGCCACCGATGAGGATGGTGTGATCGGGTACCACGCGCATACGGTCGCGCCGCCATAGACGGCGCCAAGCGCGGCGGCGCTGTTGCCTTCGATGAAGATGCGGTCGCCGACCTTGTCGGACTTCTTCACCCTGAGCCCGATCGGGCACTTCAAGTTCTGCAGCGCCCAGTCGCGTCCGAGATGCAGCGCGTGGACGTTGGAGGAGAGCAGCTTTTCCTTGCCCTTGTACTGCTCGCCGATCAACTGCTCGATCAGCTTCGGGTCCATGTCGAGCAGCGCCGAGAGTGCGCCGAGATAGATGATGTTCTTGAACAGCTGGCGCTGGCGCGGATCGGTATAGGTCGAGTTGGTGATGGCGGTGAGGGGGACGCCGATCACGGTGATGTCGTCGCGAAATTTGGTCGACGGCATCGGCTTGGTGGAATCGTAGAACAGATAGCCGCCGGGCTCGATGCCGGCGACGTCCTTGTCCCAGGTCTGCGGATTCATCGCCACCATCATGTCGACACCGCCGCGGGCGCCGAGATGGCCGTCTTCCGTCACCCGCACCTCGTACCAGGTCGGCAGCCCCTGGATATTGGAGGGGAAGATGTTGCGAGGGGAGACCGGCACGCCATGGCGCAGGATCGCGCGCGCGAACATCTCGTTGGCGCTGGCCGAGCCCGAGCCGTTGACGTTGGCAAAACGAACGACGAAGTCGTTTACGCTGCTGAGCGGCTTTTTGTCGGACATGATGATCCCGCGTGAGTCATTTCGATGAGATATTTCTGCATGTCCCAGGCTCCGGTGGGACAACGCTCGGCGCACAACCCGCAATGCAGGCAGACATCCTCGTCCTTGACCATCACACGCCCGGTCTTGAGGTCGCTGGAAACGTAAAGGTCCTGGTCGGGATGCAGCGATGGCGCCTTCAGCCGCTGGCGTAGATCTGCCTCCTCGCCATTTTGCGTGAAGGTGATGCAGTCCATCGGGCAGATGTCGACGCAGGCGTCGCACTCGATGCAGAGCGAGGTCGAGAACACGGTCTGGACATCGCAGTTCAGGCAGCGCTCGGCTTCGCCAAGCGCGAGCTTGACGTCGTAGCCGAGCTCGACTTCGGTGCGGATGTCCTTCAGCGCGATCACCTTGTCGCGATGCGGCACCTTGAAGCGCTTGTCGTTGGAGATGTCGTTGTCGTAGCTCCATTCGTGGATGCCCATCTTCTGCGAGGAGATATGCACCTCCGGCAGCGGTCGCTCGGTGATGTCCTCGCCCGAGAGCATCTTGTGGATCGACAGCGCGGCATCATGGCCCTGCGCCACCGCCCAGATGATGTTCTTCGGCCCGAACGCGGCGTCGCCGCCGAAGAACACTTTCGGATTGGTCGAGACGAAGGTCTTCGAGTCGACCTTGGGCATGTGCCACTTGTCGAACTCGATGCCGCAATCCTGCTCGATCCAGGGGAAAGCGTTCTCCTGGCCGACCGCGACGAGCACGTCGTCGCATGCGAGGGTTTGGTCGGGCTCGCCGGAGGGAACGAGGTTGCGGCGGCCCTTGGCGCCGTATTCGGCCTTCACCTTCTGGAAGGTGATGCCGGTGAGCTTGCCGTTGTCGTGAATGAAGGCAACGGGGACGAGGAAGTTGAGGATCGGAATGTCCTCGTGAATGGCGTCTTCCTTCTCCCAGGGCGAGGCCTTCATCTCCTCGAAGCCGGAGCGCACGATCACCTTCACGTCCTCGCCGCCGAGGCGGCGGGCTGTGCGGCAGCAGTCCATCGCGGTGTTGCCGCCGCCGAGCACGATGACGCGCTTGCCGATCTTGTCGGTGTGGCCGAACGACACCGACGACAGCCAGTCGATGCCGATGTGGATGCTGGCGGCGGCCTCTTTCCGGCCGGGAATGTCGAGCTCGCGGCCGCGCGGCGCGCCGGTGCCGACGAAGATCGCGTCGTATTTCTCCGCGAGCAGCGCCTTCATGCTCTCGATGCGGTGCCCGCCCTTGAACTCGACGCCGAGACCCAGGATGTAGCCGGTCTCCTCGTCGATCACCGAATCGGGCAGGCGGAATTTCGGGATCTGCGAGCGCATCATGCCGCCGGCCCGGGGATCGCCATCGAACACGGTGCAGTGATAGCCGAGCGGCGCGAGATCGCGCGCCACCGTCAGCGAGGCCGGGCCGCCGCCGACGAAGGCGACGCGCTTGCCGTTCTTCGCCGAGGGGCGCGGCAGGCGCTGCGTGATGTCGTCCTTGAAATCAGCTGCAACGCGCTTGAGCCGGCAGATCGCGACCGGTGTCTCCTCGACGCGCCCGCGCCGGCACGCCGGCTCGCAGGGACGATCGCAGGTGCGTCCCAGAATTCCGGGAAACACGTTCGATTTCCAATTGACCATGTAGGCGTCGCTGTAGCGGCCTTGTGCGATCAGTCGGATGTATTCGGGAACGGGAGTGTGCGCAGGACAAGCCCATTGGCAATCGACCACCTTGTGAAAGTAGTCGGGGGCCGCGATATCGGTCGGTTTCATTCCTACCCTGTCCGCGCAGGCTCAAAGACCCGGCGGCCTCTTTTGTTTGAGCTTGGCGAGCGCTTAACGCGCTTTGATCTGGTTTCTGAATGACGTCATTGGGTTAGCTTATTAGAACCTTTCCGAAGTACAACGGCAAAGTTCTGCGCCTCCCCGCTTTCATGGGAGCCAAGCGCGCACAGCATTAACGGCGGCACGATGCGTGCGGTGCAATATGTGCGATGCGCTCCATCCGCGTCATTGCGAGGAGCCCTTGCGACGAAGCAATCCAGGGTGTCGCTGCGGTGGCAGTCTGGATTGCTTCGTTGCGCTCGCAATGACGGCTGATGTCAGCCGCGCCCGATGTCGCTCTTCGCGAGGTCCCACATCAGGCTGTAAGTGCCGACCGAGACGGGCAGCGGGAAGGGCGATGCAGCAGGGCCTGTGAAGCGTTCGGCGATCACGGCCGAGACCGCGCCGACATGCGTACCGTCGATCAGCACGAACCAGTCGCGCGCGCCCTCGTTGCGCACCGCCGGAATGTCTGCCGTTGCGCCGGACAGTTCGGGCTCGCTCTCCAGTAGATGCATGGAGATGACGCCGTCGCGTTGCTCCGGCGCCAGCTTTTCTTGCAGTGCATCACGCCATGCGCCTGCATTGTCGGGCGTCGGACGCAGGCGAACCACGCCGAGCGCCGCGCCCCGGCCGGTGCCGTTGCTGACGGTGATGCGCGCGACCACGCGCAGCATGTCCTTGAAATGCGCCATGCTCCGGCGCGACCATTTGGTCTGATTGGCGAGCCGCGCCCGGTAAGCGGGGCTGTCGAGCACGTCGAGCGTCACGGTCGAGTACAGCGAGAGATATTTGGGATCGGCGGCGTGCGCGACATAGCGCCGCGCTTCCAGAAAACCGTCGATCGCGACGCGCTCTTCCAGATGCTCGCGATCGTACCAACGGTTGAAATCGGCCTCATCGGCCGCGTCGATGTTCATCGACGTCAGCAGCATGCCCTTTCCGGCGAGCGGCATTTTCTTGTTGTCCTTCTTTCGCGCATTAACGCGCGGCCTTCGACGCGAGGTCCGCGATCGACTTCATCACCGCATCCCTCACGCCGGCATCATAGAGCGAATGTCCGGCTTCTTCCACGAGGCGAATTTCGGAACTCGGCCACGCTTTCGCGAGCGCGTGGGACGTCCGGGGAGGGCACAACATGTCGTAGCGGCCCTGCACGATAATGCCGGGAATGCCGGCGAGCCGGTCCGCGTTCCGCAGCAGTTGGTCTTCGCTCATGAAGCTGTCATTGATGAAGTAATGCGCCTCCATGAACGGCGTCGCCGGCAGCGTGCGCCAGACGTTCAGCGACGCCAGGTCCAGCCGCGTCTTTGCCGGCTTGTGCTCCGACAGGGCACGCTCGGTGTCGTGCCAGGCGCGGGCCGCCGGTCCGTGCACGGCCGGATCGGCATCGAGGATGCGGCGATAATAGGCTTCGACCGGGTGCTCGCGCTCCTCTGGCGGCAGCACGCTGAGAAAATCCTCGTAGAGCGCAGGATAGAACTGCGACAGGCGCGAAGTGAAGGCCGTCTCGACTTCCGCTCGGGTCCCGAGGAATGTCGCGCGGAGCGCAATGCCGGAGACGCGCTCGGGATGCGCTTGCGCATACGCCAGCGCCAATGTCGCGCCCCAGGAGCCACCCACCACCATCCAGCGATCGAAGCCGAACTTTTCGCGAATCTTCTCCATGTCCGCGATCAGATGCGCCGTGGTGTTGTGCTGGCGCGATCCCTTGGGCCGGCTGCGGCCGCAGCCGCGCTGGTCGAACAGTACCGCATGCATCCGCTCGGGATCGAACAGCCGGCGATGGTCGGGCTGGCAGCCGCTGCCGGGCCCGCCATGCAGATAGACCGCGGGAAGGCCGTCGCTGCGGCCGACGCTCTCGACATAGACCTCATGGCCGTCGCCGACATCGAGCATGTCGGAGGTCAGCGGCGCAAAGGGATCGGCACGTCTAATGGAAGCGGCCGCGTCGGCGTCAGGTCCCATTCTCGGATTCCAGGGTGCCGCCGGCGAAGTTGCGATAGAGGAAGCGGCTGGTCTCGCCCTCGGCCTCGGCCTCCGCCTGCTTGAAGATGGTCTCGTGCAGCGGTGACAGCGCACAGGCGGGGTCGGTGTTGGCGGCATCGCCCGTCAGCGCGAAGGCCTGGCAGCGGCAGCCGCCGAAATCGATCTCGCGGAATTCGCAGCTCTTGCACGGCTCCTTCATCCAGCCGGTGCCGCGATAGCGGTTGAAGGCCTCGGAGTTCTGCCAGATCCAGGCGATCGAATGATTGGAGCGCACCGACAAGAAGTCGAGCCCGGTGATGCTCTCGGCGGCGTGGCAGGGCAGCACCTTGCCGGCCGGCGAGATGTTGAAGAACTGCCGACCCCAGCCGCCCATGCATTTCTTCGGCCGCAGTGCGTAGTAATCAGGGACCACGTAGTCGATCGTCAGCCGGCCCTTCAGCCGCTCGCGCGCCGCCTCGACGATCGCCGTGCACTCATCCAACTGCGCCACCGTCGGCATCAGCGCGGCGCGGTTCTTCAGCGCCCAGCCATAATACTGGACATTGGCGACCTCGAGCCGGTCGGCGTCGAGATCGACGGACATCTGGATGATGTCGGGCAGCTGATGCAAATTCTGGCGATGCATTACCGCGTTCACGGTGAGCGGCAGATCGAGTTCGCGCGTCCATTTTGCGACTTCGAGCTTCTTGCGGTGCCCGCCCTTGTAGCCGGCGACGCGATCGGCGAGGCCTTCCTCGATGCCCTGGAAAGAGATCTGCACATGGCAGAGCCCGGCATCGGCGAGTTCGCTCAGCTTCTCGCGCGTCAGCAGCACGGCCGAAGTGATGAGGTTGGTGTAGAGGCCGACGTCGCTGGCATGCTTGACGAGGTCGACGAGGTCCTTGCGCGCCGTCGGCTCGCCGCCGGAGAAATGCACCTGCAGCACGCCGATCTCGGCGAGCTCGCTCAGCACCTTCTTCCATTCATCGGTGGTCAGCTCCTTGCCGGAGCGGTCGAGTTCGACCGGGTTGGAGCAGTAGGGGCATTGCAGCGGGCAGCGATGGGTGATCTCGAGCAGCACGGCGAGCGGAATGCCGAACGTCTCTGCCGTCGAGCGGCTCTTCTCCAGCACCGCGAGGCTGTCGCTGGTGTCAGGCGGGATGGTCGGGAGCACATCGCTCATGGCGTCTTCTCCCTGAGCTCGGTGAGGAAGCCCTTGTCGGCGAGATCCTGCAGCATGACGATGACGTCGGCGAGGATCGCCTCGCGTGGCGCCGCGTATTTTGCTGCCAACAGGTCGGCAATGTCGCCGACATTGCGCTCGCCATTGCAGAGCTGCAAGACCTCGACCGCGATCTCGTCCGGCGCCAGCACGCGTTCCGGCGCCAGGATGACCCAGACCTTGCGCGTCTCGTCATATTTCAGCTTGGCGTGCCGCGGCAGCACCGGGCGGCTCGCCTCGCTGACGCTGATGTTCCGCGGCCCGGCCATTCCAGCTCCTCTTCAGCCGGCTTTGGGCACGAACGCGCCCGGCGGAATATTGCCCTCGACATAGGCGTGCTGGAGCGCATCCAGCTGCACCCACAGCACGTTGGTCTTGAAGATCAGCGCATTGCAAACCAACGCGCGCTCCTCCGGCGTTCTCGCGTGAGTCCTGACATAGTCGAGAGCGAAATTGGCGTCGCGCGGCGCTTGCGCCAGGCGGCGCTTGAAGTAGCTCATGATGTCGGGATTGACGAAGTCGTAGTGCTCCAGCATGCCGGCAATGCGCTCCTCGTGCAGGTTCGGCGCAAACAGCTCGGTCAGCGAGGAAGCGATCGCCTCCAGCGGGCTCTTCTCGCGACAGTAGTGGACGTAAGCCTCCACTGCAAAGCGCGTCGCCGGCAGGATGCCTTCGGTGGATTCCACGTAAGCCGTGTCGAGGCCGAGGCCGTCTGTCAATTTCAGCCAGCGCTCGATGCCGCCCTCGCTGCCGACGTCGCCGTCATGGTCCTCGATGCGGTGACGCCATTCCAGGCGCGTGGCGCGATCGCGGAAGCGCGAGATCACCACCGCGTCCTTGATCGGGATCGTGCTCTGGTAATAATAGCGGTTCAGCGCCCAGGCCTGCACCTGGCCCTTGTTCAGCTTGCCGCCGTGCAACAGCTTATGGAACGGATGCAGGCTGTGATAGCGCGTCGCGCCGATATGGCGCAGCGTCGCCTCCAACTCCCCGGCGGAGTTGAGCCTGATGTCCTTGCCAACAGAGAGCGCGGTCATTCCTGTCATGGACGCGGCATTCACAGCACGATCTCCGTTCCGTCGGCGGGTATCTGCCAGCCCGCCTGTTCAGCGGCCTTGCGCTCGGGTGAAGCGGGCAGCAGCGCCGGGTTCGAGTTATTGATATGCAGAAATATCTTCCTGTCGATACTAAGGTCGGCCAGCCGCGCGATGGCGCCGTCCTGCCCGGACATGGCGACGTGTCCCATGCTCCTGCCGGTCTTGTGGCCTAATCCGGCCTTGATCATCTCGTCGTCCTGCCAGACCGTGCCATCGAAGAACACCAGCGAAGCGCCGTCGATCTCGGCCTTGAGCGCGTCGGTCACCTCGGCGCAGGCGGCGATGAAGTAGAAACACTTCCCGGTCGTCTTGTCGGTGATCTTCAGGCCCAGTGTGTCGCCGTCGCCGCTCTCGCCGCCGGGATGCGCCTTGCCTTCCAGATACCAGGCCGACTTACCCGACACGGCGAAGGGCAGCACTTCCAGTCCGGAGCGCGCACCGTCGGGGAGGCGCGGCTCGAACGGCTCATTGATGCCGATCGGTTGGCGCCGCACGTGCTTCTCGTTCAGCACGTTGAAGATGCTGTTGCTGGCAAGGATCGCCAGCACCTTGTCGTGCGCGTAGATCGTGAACGGCGAGCTCTCGCGCATCGACAGCAGGCCGGCCACCGCATCCACTTCGCTGTTGGTCAGGATCACGCCCGCGACGGGCGTATGGCGCAGCGCCCCGGCCTTGGGGTGCAATTGCGGCGTGGCATTCAATTGCTGGCGCAGATCCGGGGAAGCATTGATCAGGAACCAGTGCTCGCCGTCGCCGCTGAAGGCGACCGAGGCCTGGGTTCTCTGGAGTTCGTGACCGTTCGCACGGGCCGCCCGGCAGCCCTCGCAGCCGCAATTCCATTGCGGCACTCCGCCGCCAGCTGCGGCGCCCAGGACGACGACGCGAAGCATGATCCGTCTCCTGGAAGCAACGTCGCCAGGTGGATCTTACGCCAACACGCTTCTTATCTTCCGGAAACCTATCGTGACCGAAAGAACGCGGGCCGGAAGATCCACCTGCGCAGAACGCAAACTCACCAACCGCTTACTTGCGGGTGGCGCTCACATACATGTTGATTTCCATGCCGCAGGGCACTTCGACGATCTTCGGGGCTTTCCAAGCCATTTTTGGCACTCCATTTTCGCGAATTCGGACGTATCCGCCCACCCGTTAAGTTAGTGCGCGCTGAGAAGTTCGCCAGTGAAATTTTCCCGAGAAGTCCATGTTGCGCCGCGAAAAATAACTTCGGGAACACCACTTCTGAGGCACTGCCTTGCGTCCGGCGCATTCGGTCGTGAACCCTGTCCTGATAAAGCAATTGTGAGTGCAGTGCAGCTTTCATTCCGGTACAGGCGACCCAACTGGATCTCGATGATGCCCAGATATTTCTTCAACACCCGTATCGACGACGAATTGATCGTGGATCCTGAAGGCGAGGACCTGCGCAATCCCGACCACGCCTGGGAGGTCGCCCGCCAGATGATCCTGGAGGTGGTGAAGTCCGAGGGTACCCAACGCGCCCTGTTGGACGCCGTGATCGAGGTGACTGACGGCGAAGGCGAGGTCGTGCTGGAGTTCCCCTTCACCGAGGCCCTGCTGGACATCCCCGACAAGTCCGCGACGCGCCATTAGCCGGACCGGTCTGCGACGCGAAGAGAGGCTCGCCGCTTCCCCCCGTCATTGCGAGGAGCCCTTGCGACGAAGCAATCCAGGCTGCCCCTCCGGAGGCAGTCTGGATTGCGTCGCTCCGCTCGCAATGACGGAGGTATCCCTGCGAAATCCGCATGGCTTTGCCGCGTTCCCGGCGCTAAAAGACGCCGGTTACACGGAGCAAGCCATGCAAGATCTCTGGCGCCTGTCGGCCGCCGACCTCGCCACCCTCGTCAAGTCCAAAAAGGTGTCCGCCAGGGAGGCCGCCAAGGCTGGGCTCGCCCGGCTCGATGCCGTCAATCCCAAGCTCAACGCGGTGATCGACCACCGGCCGGAGGACGTGCTCAAGCAGGCCGACGCCGTCGATGCCGCCATCGCCAGGGGCGAGGACCCCGGCGTGCTCGCCGGCGTGCCCGTCACCATCAAGGCCAATGTCGACCAGGAAGGCTTTGCCACCACCAACGGCCTGAAGCTCCAGCGCGATCTGATCGCGCGCGAGGACAATCCGGTGGTCGCCAACTTCCGGAAAGCGGGCGCTGTCCTCCTGGGCCGCACCAATTGCCCGGCCTTCTCCTATCGCTGGTTCACGACCAATCTGGTCCATGGCGACACCAAGAACCCCCGCGATGCCTCGCTGACCCCGGGCGGCTCCTCCGGCGGCGCCGGTTCGGCGGTCGCGGCCGGCATCGGCCATATCGCCCACGGCACCGACATCGCCGGCTCGATCCGCTACCCCGCCTATGCCTGCGGCGTGCATGGCCTGCGCCCGACGCTGGGCCGCATCCCCGCCTTCAATCCGGCGCTGCCGGAGCGGCCGATCGGGCCGCAGATCATGGCGGTCTCGGGCCCGCTGGCGCGCACCGTCAACGACATCAGGATTTCGCTGGCCGCGATGTCGGCCCGCGACATCCGCGACCCCTGGTTTGTGCCGGCCCCGTTGGAAGGTCCCGCACGGGACAAGCGCGCCGCGCTCTGCCTCAATCCGGACGGCCTTGCCACCACGCCTGAGGTGAAGGCCGCGGTGATCGATGCCGGCAAGCGGCTCGAGCGTGCCGGCTGGACGGTCGAGACGATCGAAAACACGCCGTCGATGCGCGAAGCCGTCGAGTGGCAGATCAAGCTCTGGCTCGGTGACGGCTATGAGGCCCAGCTGGAAATGGCTGAGCGCGAGGGCGATCCCGGCGCGCTGGCGTGCCTGCGCGGCAACCGCGCCAGGGTCACGCCGATGGATCAGGCCAATTACGCAAAGGCGCTGACCCGAAGAGCCACGCTGACCCGCGACTGGATGCTGTTCTTCGAAAAATACGCCGTGCTGCTGACGCCGGTGTCCGGCGAGCTGCCGTTCCCCGATCATCTCGACCGCAAGGACGAGGAGTCCTTCAAGCGCGTCTGGGAAGCGCAGCTGCCGCAGATTGCGATTCCCTTCATGGGGCTGCCAGGCCTCGTGGTCTCCACCGGCCTCGTCGGCAAGGCGCCGGTCGGCGTGCATATCGTCTCCGGCCGCTATCGCGAGGATCTCTGCCTGCTTGCGGGCGAGGCGATCGAGGCCGGCGGCGTGCCGCCGTCGCCGATCGACCCCGTGGGTTAGCGATGTCCGCCATCTACGACTTCAAGGCCAACTCGCTCGCGGGCGAGGAGGTCGCCCTGAAACGTTTCGAAGGGCAGGTGCTGCTGATCGTCAACACCGCGAGCAAATGCGGCTTCACGCCGCAATATCGTGGTCTGGAGGATCTGCATCGCGATCTCTCGCCGCGCGGCCTCTCCGTGCTCGGTTTTCCCTGCAACCAGTTCGGCGCGCAGGAGCCGGGGCCGGCAGATGAGATCCAGGCGTTCTGCTCGACCCATTACGACGTCACCTTTCCCCTGTTCGAGAAGATCGACGTCAACGGCGCCAACGCGCACCCATTGTACGAGTACCTGAAACGCCAGCAATCGGGCCTGCTGGGCGCCTCCATCAAATGGAATTTCACCAAATTCCTGGTGGACCGTGCCGGAAAGGTGATCGCGCGCTACGCACCGACCGCACGGCCCGAAGGATTGCGCAATCAAATCGAGGCCCTGCTATGAGCGAGACAATCATGAGCGACGAATTTCCGGACCGCCTGTCGGTCGATCCGAACAGCCCCTATTACAACGCGGATATTCTCTCCCGCGACGTCGGCATCCGCTTCAAGGGCGTCGAGAAAACCAACGTCGAGGAGTACTGCATCAGCGAAGGCTGGGTCCGCGTCACTGCAGGAAACGCCAAGGACCGCCACGGCAACCCGCTGACCATCAAGGTGCATGGTCCCGTGGAGCCGTATTTCAGGGACAAGAAGTAAGCGCCGCGCGCTTCCTCCTCGTCATTGCGAGGAGCTCAGCGACAAAATTGCGTAGCAATTTTGCGCAGATGCGACGAAGCAATCCAGACTATTTCCGCGGAGACAGACTGGATTGCTTCGCTTCGCTCGCAATGACGAGCATAACCAGCCAGCGAAAGCCACCCCATGTCCGTCCGCATCGTCGACGTCCGCGAGATCACCAAGCCGATCTCCTCGCCGATCCGCAACGCCTATATCGACTTCACCAAGATGACGACGAGCCTGGTTGCGGTCGTCACCGACGTGGTGCGCGACGGCAAGCGCGTCGTCGGCTACGGCTTCAACTCCAACGGCCGCTACGGGCAGGGCGGCCTGATCCGCGAGCGCTTTGCTTCGCGCATCACGGAAGCCGATCCGAAGTCGCTCTTGAATGCCGCCGGCGACAATCTCGACCCCGACAAGGTCTGGTCCGCGATGATGACCAACGAGAAGCCAGGCGGACACGGCGAGCGCTCGGTCGCGGTCGGCACCATCGACATGGCGGTGTGGGATGCGGTGGCGAAGATCGCGGGAAAGCCGCTGTTTCGTTTGCTCGCCGAACGCCACGGCGTCAAAGCCAATCCGCGCGTGTTCGTCTACGCCGCCGGCGGCTATTACTATCCCGGCAAGGATCTCTCGATGCTGCGCGCCGAGATGCGCGGCTATCTCGATCGCGGCTACAACGTCGTCAAGATGAAGATCGGCGGCGCGTCGATCGAAGACGATCGCACCCGCATCGAGGCGGTGTTGAAGGAGATCGGCAAGGACGCGCAGCTCGCGGTCGACGCCAACGGCCGCTTCAATCTCGAGACCGGCATCGCCTACGCCAAGATGCTGCGCGACTATCCCTTGTTCTGGTACGAGGAGGTCGGCGATCCCCTCGACTACGCGCTGCAGGCAGCACTCGCCGAATTCTATCCGGGCCCGATGGCCACAGGCGAAAACCTGTTCAGCCACCAGGACGCCCGCAATCTGATCCGCTACGGCGGCATGCGCCCCGACCGCGACTGGCTGCAATTCGACTGCGCGCTGTCCTATGGCCTGTGCGAATACCAGCGCACGCTGAAAGTACTGAAGACGCACGGCTGGTCGCCCAGCCGCTGCATCCCCCACGGCGGCCACCAGATGTCGCTCAACATCGCGGCGGGGTTGGGTCTCGGCGGCAACGAAAGCTATCCCGACCTGTTTCAGCCCTACGGTGGCTTCCCAGATGGCGTGCGCGTCGAGAACGGCCACATCACCATGCCGGATCTCCCCGGCATCGGTTTCGAAGGCAAGTCGGATCTTTACAAGGAAATGAAGGCGCTGGCGGAGTAGCGCCTGGACCTCGCCAAGCCTTCCACGGTCATGCTCCGCGAAGGCGGAGCATCCAGTACGCCGCGGCGGATGTAGCGGCAGCGAGCTCTTCAACGCCGGCCGCTGGAATACCGGATCGTCCGCCTTCGCGGACGATGACAGCGGTGTATGCGCCCTACGACAACCGCATATCCAGCAGCCGTCGCCCTTCGCCCTTCAGCAGCTTCTTCACCGCGCTCGACGCCACGACCTCGCCGTCATTGGCATAGGCCTCGTGGTTCTTCTCGATGTCGTCGAGGCGGTAGAGGTAGTTGACCATGACGCCGGCCGACTCGCGCACGCCCTTCGGCGAGAGGTCACCGAGCCAGTTGATGCGTTCGAGCCGGGCGCCGTTGCCGAGATGGAAGCGGGCGACGGAATCGATCAGCTTGCCCTTCGGCGTGCGCGCCTTCAGGAAGTAATGCGCCGCAAGCGGCTCGATCACGGCGCGCAGCAACGTGGTCGTCTCGGGGTTCTCGAACCATTTGGGATCGTCGAGGCGCTTCAGGACCTCGCGATCCTCGTCCGTCAGCGGCAGGTCCTTGTCCTGCTTCACCCACTGCATGAAGCCGGGCACCGGCGATAGCGTCACGAAGGTGTCGAGCTTCGGCAGTTCGCGGCGCAACTCCTCGACCACCTGCTTGATCAGGAAGCTGCCGAACGAGATGCCGCCGAGCCCGCGCTGGGTGTTGGAGATCGAATAGAACACGGCGGTGCGGGCGCGCTCGATCGGCAGGTGCTGGCGATCGACGGCGAGCAGCGGTTGAATCGCGCCGGGGATCGTCTCGGTCAGCGCCACCTCCACGAAGATCAGGGGTTCGTCGACCATGGCGGGATGGAAGAAGGCATAGCAGCGGCGATCGACCGGATCGAGGCGGCGGCGCAAATCGTCCCAGTCGCTGATCTCATGAACCGCTTCGTAACGGATGATCTTTTCGAGGATGTTGGCCGGCGTCGACCAGTCAATCCGGCGCAGCACGAGAAACCCCCTGTTGAACCACGAAGACAGCAGATGCGAGACGTCGCGATCGAGCGCGGCGAAATCGGTGTGGCCTTTCATCATGCCGAGCAGGTCCGCACGCATGGCGACGAGATCGCCGGTACCGCCGGGCGCACGGTTGAGGCGGCGGATCAATTCCTGCCGGCGCGGCTCCGAGGCGAAATGCAGTGCGCTTGCGTCCTCGTCGCTCGGCTTGGCGCGCCACTTCTCGATCGCTTTGGACAGGCGCTCGCGATCCGGGCCGAAATCGCGCACCAGTCCGTCGAAGAAGGCGCGGCGTCCCGCCTCATCCAGCTCCCGGTAGATGTCGAGCACCTCACGCGCGATGGCAATGCCCGATGCCTCGCCCCGGCCCGACAGCAGCGCATCGCAAAGCTCGATCAGCCCATCGGCATCCCGTCTGGAGCCGGCGGAATCGCCGCGACGAAGCAGCGTGCGTCCGCGCTCGGAGATGGTGGCGAGCAGGTCGGAGAAAAAGGCGTTGGCCATCGGGACTTTCGGATCAAGATTGTGCGTTGCGGTAGCTTACACGCGATTTGGGCGGAAGCCGATCACAATCCAGCGGAGGAAATGCGGCAACTTTAGTCGGGCCGTGCGTTTGGAGAATGGCGGCATGCCGTGGCGCGGCGTCGCGTTCGGCCACTGGTGTCATGCCCCGCGCAGGCGGGGCATCAGGTACGCTGCGGCCCATCGGTCAATCACAGTCGCTTCGGAGTCCTGGATCGCCCGGTCAAGCCGGGCGATGACACCGAGTGTGTGGCAAACTCCGTCGGCGTCCGCCCCGTCACCTGACGGAACGCGGCCGAGAACGCCGGCACGCTGGCGTAACCGAGTTGGGTCGCGAGCTGCTTGACCGACACGCCGGCATCCGTCGACAAGCGCTGGATCGCGGCCGCGATCCTGGCGCGCTGGCACCAGCTCTTGAAGCTCAGCTGCGTCTCCGTCGAGAACAGCCGCGACAGCGTGCGCGCGGAGGTTCCGACCTCGCGCGCCAGCGTGTCGATGTCGTGCAGGCCGGTGGGATCGTCGAGCACGATCATGGCGGCGCGGCGGCAGCGCGGCTCGTGCGGCAGCGGCACGAAGGTCGCGGAATCCTCAGCCTGGTGCAATTCCAGCATGACGAGCCGCACCAAGAGCTCGGTGCGCTCTTCGGTGTTGCGGGCGTCGAACAGCGCGAGGATCGCCTGGTTGAGCAGCGGCGACACCCGCACCACGAATTCCCGGGTCAGGCCGTCATAGCGCTGCTCGCGCTTCAGCCAGGACAGGTCGAAATACAGCGTGCGCATCTCGATGTCGGCGAGCAGGTCGATGGCGTGCTCGAGGCCGGCCGGCACCCATACGGCGCGGTCCGGCGGCACCAGCCAGCGGCCGCCGGGCGTCGTCACCTGCATGGTGCCCCTGGCCGCATAGATCAGCTGCGCCTCGCGGTGCAAATGCGGATCGATCCGCATGCCCCTGGGATAGTCGCGCGCAACCAGGTGGACGCCCGCGGGCGAACGGTGGTTGCTCCGGACCTCCCGCAGGGTTGGCGTTTCCAAGGTTGGCCTTTCCAAGACAGTCATTGGCAGCATCCCGTCATGGGGAGGAGATATAACTCATTTCGGAGCAGGAGAGGATTCGGGAAATGAACAGCCCCAGCCGGGTCATCGGTTTCGTCAACGCAGGCCATTTCATCGACCATTATGCGATGCTGATCTTCGCCGCCGCCGTCATCATCATGGGGCCGGCGCTCGGCATGGCCTATTCGGAACTTTTGCCTTATGCGACGCCCGGCTTCGTGGCTTTCGGGGCGGGCTCGCTGCTCACCGGCTGGCTCGGGGACCGCTGGAGCCGCCGCCACATGATGCTGATCTTCTTCGTCGGCATCGGTGCGTCCATGATCTCGGTCGGCCTGGTGCAGACCCCGGCGCAACTCGGCGCAGCGCTGCTCGCGATCGGCATCTTTGCCTCCATCTACCATCCCGTCGGTACCGCCATGATCGTGTCCTATGCCGACCGGCTCGGCCGCGAGATGGGCATCAACGGCGTCTGGGGCAATCTCGGCGTGGCCTCCTCGGCGCTGGTGACAGGCGTGATCGGCCAGTATTTCGGCTGGCGGTTTGCCTTCGTCGTGCCCGGCATAGTCACCATCCTGATCGGCATCGCCTTTGCGATGCTGGTCGTGCACGAGGACCGCAAGGGTTCGAAGCAGGCGGCGGCGCAGGCGCGGGTGGCCAAGCAGGACATGTGGCGCGTGGTGCTGTCGCTGCTGATCGTGGTGATCGCGATCTCCACGACGTTCAACGCCGTCACCGTGGCCCTGCCGAAGCTGTTTGCGGAGCGGCTGGCGGATCTGACCAGCAGTCCGGCGCTGCTCGGAATCATCGCGGCCTGCGTCTACGTGTTCGGTGCCATGACGCAGTACACGATCGGCCGTCTGCTCGACCGCTACTCGCTCAAGACGGTGGCGCTGCCGCTGTCCTTCATGCTGGCGCCGTTCCTGTATCTGGCCGCCAGCCTGAACAATCTGCCGCTGATCCTGGTCTCGATCGGCATCGTCATGGGCGCGTTCGGGCAGGTTACGGTCAACGACGCCATGGTCGGCAAATACACCAGCGAGGAATGGCGCTCGCGCGCCTATGCGGTGCGCTATTTCATCGGCTTCACCGCCGCCGGCGCCTCGGTCGGCCTGGTCGCCTGGCTCTACGAGCAGGGCGGCTTCGTCACGATGCTGCACGCCTTCGCAGCGCTCTGCCTGCTGGCCATCGCAGCCGCCATCATCCTGCCGCGCGAGATCCGGACGCCGCAGCCGGCGTGAGGTCCTGTCATTCCGGGGCGCGCG
This sequence comes from Bradyrhizobium sp. MOS003, assembly GCF_003020125.1. Lineage (GTDB taxonomy): Bacteria > Pseudomonadota > Alphaproteobacteria > Rhizobiales > Xanthobacteraceae > Bradyrhizobium. The sequence continues at coordinate 1,866,418 of NZ_PYFW01000001.1, forward strand.
TAAGCGCGAACCCGGCATCCATCGGGCGGCAGAGACTGCAGAGAAATGGATTCCGGGCTCGTCGCTGCGCGACGCCCCGGATGACAGGAGACTGAGCGGCACGTCACGCACGCCGCCGATCATGAACTCTACCCCTGTTTTGCCCGACGACGCAAATTGCTTCGCCAAAGCCGAAATTTTCTCAAGCCTTTTCAACGCCGTCGCTACTGTGCATGGGGTTGTTTTCGCACTTTTTGCCTTGGCGCCGGTCGCTCGGCCGAAGAGCGGGAACTCCCCGTGGCTCCGGCGGTTTCTCTCCCCAGTCGCTCCCCGGCACCCTGCTGGCTGGAGATGCAGGGGAAAAGCCACCTCGATGCCATCGCGCCTGCTCCGATCCGTCGGCCTCGTTCTCGCGGCGCTTGTCTTCACCACCATTGCGGCTAGTGCGGAGGCTGGCAAAGCGTCCGGCCCGTCCGAATTCCTGCTGATCGTGCAGATCGTGCTGCTGATCGCGGTCGGCCGCGGCCTCGGCGAGATCATGCAGCGGATCGGCCAGCCCTCGGTGATCGGCGAATTGCTCGCCGGCATCATCCTGGGCCCGTCGTTGTTCGGCTGGATCTGGCCGGAGGCGCAGCACGCGATTTTCCCCAAAACGCCCGAGCAGAAGGCGATGATCGACGGCATCGCGCAGGTGGGCATCCTGTTGCTCCTGTTGCTGACGGGCATGGAGACCGACCTCAAGCTGGTGAAGAAGGTCGGCAAGGCGGCGATATCGATTTCGATCGCCGGCATCCTCGTGCCGTTCGCGTGCGGCTTCGCGCTCGGCGAATTCCTGCCTGACGCGCTGCTCCCCAACCCGCAGGCCCGGCTGGTCGCCTCGCTGTTCATGGGCACGGCGCTGTCGATCTCTTCGGTGAAGATCGTCGCCGTCGTCGTGCGCGAGATGAACTTCATGCGCCGCAATGTCGGCCAGATCATTATCGCAACTGCCATCATCGACGACACCATCGGCTGGATCATCATCGCAGTCATCTTCAGCCTCGCCTCGCACGGCACGCTCGACATCGCTGCGGTCGCCAAGGCGGTGCTCGGGACACTGGCCTTTCTCGCCGTCAGTTTCACCGTGGGGCGCTGGCTGGTGTTCCAGCTGATCCGCTGGGCCAACGACACGCTCGTCAGCACCGCCCCCGTCATCACCGTGATCCTGCTGCTCATGGGCGGCATGGCGCTGGTCACGCATCTGATCGGCGTGCACACCGTGCTCGGAGCCTTCGTGGCCGGCATCCTGGTCGGGGAGTCCCCGATCCTGACGCGGCAGATCGACGAGCGCCTGCGCGGATTGATCTCGAGCTTCTTCATGCCGGTATTCTTCGGCCTTGCCGGACTGAGCGCCGATCTCTCGGCGCTCCGCGACCCCTATCTGCTGGGGCTGACCGCACTGCTCGTTCTGATTGCCAGCGTCGGGAAATTTGGCGGCGCCTTCGTCGGCGGCACCGTCGGAGGCCTGAACACGAGGGAATCGCTCGCGCTGGCCAGCGGGATGAATGCGCGCGGCTCGACCGAGGTGATCATCGCGACCATCGGCCTCACCATGGGAGTGCTCAGCCAGAACCTGTTCACGATGATCGTGACCATGGCGATCGTGACGACCATGGCGATGCCGCCGATGCTGCGCGCAGCGCTCGCCAGATTGCCGATGAACGAGGAGGAGAAGGAACGGCTCGAGCGCGAGGAGTTCGAGAAGCGCGGCTTCGTCGCCAATCTCGAACGTTTCCTGCTGGCGGTGGACGAGAGCGTCAACGCAACCTTCGCAGCCCACATCGCAGGTCTCATCGCGGGCATGCGCGGACTGCCGCTCACGGTGCTGCATATCGGGAGCCGCGTGAAAGAGCAGGGCGACGAGGACAGCCACGAGGCGGTGGTGAAGAAGGCTGCCGAGAAGGTGGCGGCGGATGGAGACAAGGATGCAGGCAGCGTCGACGTCACCACCCGGGTTCGGAAGGCCGCGCTCAGCGAGGCGATCGGAGACGAGGCAAAGAAGGGATTCGATCTCCTGGTGGTCGGCGTCGACAAGGTCACTGCCACCAAGGATCGTTTCGACCGGAGCATCGAGGACATCGCGGCGGAGTTCGATGGCTCGCTCGCAATCGTGGCGGTTAAAGGCAAGCATCTGAAGCAGCCGAAGCCTGACGCCCTCAACATCCTCGTTCCGGTTTCCGGGAGCAGTGTGTCCAAGCGCGGCGCCGAAGTCGCCGTCGCGCTGGCGCAGGCTGGATCGGGCTCGCTTCGCGTGATCTATGTGGCGACGACGCGCGACAAGGGTGCGCAGCGCGGCGCTTCCCGAGGCCTCAGTCAGGAGGAGGGCATCCTGAAGGATACCAGCGACCTCGCGGCCCGCTACGAGGTCGACATCACCACGACCTTGCGCGTCAACCGGGCGCCCGAGGCTGCGATCCTCCGCGAGATCGACACGACCGACGTCGACCTCGTGATCATGGGCGTCGACCGGATCCAGGCCGATCATTTGTCCTTTGGCGGAGTCGCCGACGCCGTGCTGCGGCAGTCGAAAGCCTCCGTGCTGTTGGTGTCCAGCGGCGAAACGCGGAAGGCTTCTGCGGAGAAAGCCTAAGGCTTCACCTCAGCCACCGCCTCAGGCTTCGGCGCCTTCTTCGAGGCGCGCCAGTTTTCGAACCGCTGCACCACCACGAAGAAGGCCGGCACGAACAGCACCGCCAGGCAGGTCGAGGCGAGCATGCCCGAGAACACCGTGATACCGATCGATTTGCGGGCGCTGGCGCCGGCGCCGGTCGCGAGCACCAGCGGCACAACGCCGAGGATGAACGCAAAGGACGTCATCAGGATCGGCCGGAACCGCGCCCGCGCCGCCTCGATTGCGGATTCCAAAACCGGCTTGCCGTCGCGGCCATGCAGCTCGAGCCCGACCTCGACGATCAGGATCGCGTTCTTGGCCGACAGCGCGATCAGCAAGATCAGGCCGATCTGGCAATACAGGTTGTTGTCGATCTTGAGCCCGGAGAGGATCAGCATCGGCCCGAGCAGCGACAGCGGCACGGCGAGGATCACCGAGATCGGCGCGTACCAGCTCTCATACTGGCCGGCGAGCACGAGATAGACCAGCAGCATGGCGAGCCCGAACACCCAGTAGATCTGGTTCGAGACCGCCTTCTCCTGATAGGACATCGCGGTCCATTCATAGCCGGTGCCAGGCGGCAGCGTCTTGTCGGCGATCTCCTCCATCAGCTTCAGCGATTGGCCGGACGAATAGCCCTGCGCCGGCAGGCCGATCACGGTCGAGGACGGATAGAGATTGTAGAGGCTGATCAGCGACGGCCCCGTGGCCGGCGTGATCTTGGCGACGGTGCCGATCGGGATCATGTCGCCGTTCGAGTTGCGCACCATCATGTTGGCGATGTCGCGCTCGGTGACGCGGAAGGCAGGATCGGCTTGGGTGTAGACCTGGAACACGCGGCCGAACTTGTTGAACTGGTTGACATAGGACGAGCCGAGATAGGTCGACAGCGCCGAGAACACCTGGTCCGTCGTCACGTGCAGCGTCTGGGTCTTGACCCGGTCGATCTCGACGTTGAACTGCGGCACCGACGAGCGGAACGAGGACTGAACGCGCTGCAGCGCGCTTTGGCTCTGGCCGTTCGAGACCATCGCCCCTGTGATCGCCTGCAGCTTGGCGAAATCGCTGTTGCCGTCGCGCAGCTCGACCTGCATCGAGAAGCCGGCGGCGTTGCCGATGCCCTGGATCGGGGGCGGCGGCAGCACGATGGTGCGAGCCTCCATGATGGTCGCGAGCTTGTCGTTGAGGCCATAGACCAGCGAACGCAGATCCTCGCCCGGCCCTTTGCGCGCGTCCCAGTCCTTCAGGATGATGTAGGCAACGCCGGCATTGGCAAGGCTGGCGCTGTTGTCGAGTGCGGAGATGCCGGCGATGGTGATGACCTGCTGAACGCCGGGTGTCTCCTTGATGATCTCGCTGGCCCGGTCGAGCACGGCTTGCGTCCGCTCCAGCGCGGCGCCGTCCGGCAGCTGCACGGCGGCGATCAGATAGCCCTGGTCCTCGATCGGCAGGAAGCCCGTCGGCACCCGCGAGAGGCCATAGCCGCTGGCTCCGATGACCAGCAGCGCGAACGAGACGGAGATGGTGGCGTGCCGGCACAGGAAGGTAATCAGCCTTGTATAGCCGCGCTCGACCTTGTCATAGACCGCGTTGAAGCCGCGATAGAAGAAATTGCGCTGCTCCGGCGGCACCGTCGGCCTCAGCCACAGCGCGCATTGCGTCGGTTTCAGCGTCGCCGCGTTGATGGCGGACAGCAGCGCGGTCGCCGCGATCACCAGCGCGAATTGCGAATAGATGCGCCCGGTCAGCCCGGCGAGGAACGAGGCCGGCAGGAACACCGAGATCAGCACCAGCGTGATGCCGACGATCGGCGCGAACAGCTGGTCCATCGCCTTGATCGCTGCATCGTGGCCGTTCATGCCCTGCTCGATGTTGTGCGCGGCGCCTTCCACCACGACGATGGCATCATCGACCACAATGCCGATCGCCAGCACGATCGCAAACAGCGTCGACATGTTGATGGTGAAGCCGAGTGCCGCCATCGCGGCGAAGGCGCCGATGATGGTGACAGGCACTGTGGTCGCCGGCACCAGCATCGCGCGCCAGTCCTGCAGGAACACCAGGATCACGACCAGCACCAGCAGGCCGGCCTCGATCAGCGTCATGTAGACCTCGTGCACCGAGGCCTCGACGAACTTGGTGGTGTCGAACGGGGTGTCGTATTTGATGCCTTCGGGGAAGCGCTTGGCGAGGTCCGCCATCTTCTTCTCGACGGCCTGCTCGACCTGGAGCGCGTTGGCGCCAGGCGACTGGAATACGCCGATGCCGACGGCTGGCTGCTTGTTGAGCGAGAAGATCTGGCTGTAGGTCTGGGCGCCCAGCTCGACCCAGCCGACGTCGCGGACGCGCGTGACGTCGCCGCTGCTGCCCGACTTGACGATGATGTTCTCGAACTGGCTGGTGTCGTCGAGCCGTCCATTGACGTTGAGCGTGTACTGGAACGCCTGGCCTGGCGGCGTCGGCGGCGCACCGACCTGGCCGGCTGCGACCTGCTGGCTCTGCTGCTGGATCGCGTTGATGACGTCCTGCGGCACGAGGCCGCGGACCTGCAGCTTGTTGGGATCGAGCCAGACCCGCATCGAATACTGGCCGGCACCGAACACCGTGACGTTGCCGACGCCGGGCAGACGCGAGAGCTCGTCGCGGATGTTGATCGTGGCGTAGTTGCTCAGATAGAGGCTGTCGAATTTTGAGTCCGGCGAGGTCAGCGTCACGAACAGCAGGATTGATGTCGACCGCTTTTGCACGGTGACGCCTTGGTTCTGCACGGCGCTTGGCAATTGCGACAGCGCGCTGGAGACGCGGTTCTGCACCAGCACCTGCGCGAAGTTGAGGTCGGTGCCGATCTTGAAGGTCACGGTCAGCGTATAGGTGCCGTCGGAGCCGCTGTAGGACTGCATGTAGAGCATGTCCTCGACGCCGTTGACCTGCTGCTCGATCGGCAGCGCGACGGTGTCGATCACAGTCTTGGCGCTGGCGCCGGGATAGCGGGTGGTGACCTGCACGGTCGGCGGCACCACATCTGGATATTGCGCGATGGCGAGATTGAACAGCGCGACGCCACCGATCAGGATCATCAAGAGCGCGATGACGTTCGAGAGGACCGGCCGCTCGATGAAGAACTTCGAGATCATGGCTGCGGCCCCTTACTTGTTCGAGGCTTGCGGCTGCTCGATCTTCGTCACCTGCGGATCGATCTTCTGACCCGGGATCACCCGCAGAAGCCCCGCGATGACGACGCGGTCCTCCACCTTGAGGCCGCCTTCGATGACGCGCAGCCCATTGTCGACCGGGCCGATCTGCACCTTGCGCTGCTCGACGACGTTGTCGCCGTTGACCACCAGCAGATAGCGGCCGCCCTGGTCGCTGCCGAGCGCGGTATCAGGGACGAGCAGCGCGGTCTTCTCCTGGTCGAAGGGCACGCGGACCCTGACGAAATAGCCGGGCAGCAGCACCCGCTTGTCGTTGGGCATGAGGCCGCGCACCGCCAGCGTGCCGGTCGATTGATTGAGGGTCGGCGCGACGTAGTCGAGATGGCCCTCGTGCGGATAGCCGGCTTCGGTTTGGAGGCCGATCTGGATTGGGAACTGCTTGAGGTTGGCCGGCGTCAATCCCCGGCGGTTCGCTTCGGCGCGAATGCGCAGCACGTCCTGCTCGTTGACGGTGAAGTTCACGTAGATCGGATCCATCGCGACGATGGTCGCGAGCTGGGTCGGCGAGGAGACGCCGACGAGCTCGCCGATCGAGACCATGTGGGCGCTGACGATGCCGTCGAACGGTGCCGTAACCTTGGTGTACCCGTAATTGACCTCGGCGAGCTTGGTGTTGGCCTGCGCCTGCTGCAGATTGGCCTGGGCGTTGTCGCGCGCCGAGGTGGAATTTTCGAGTGTGGCCTGCGAGACCGCCTGGCGCTGCACCAGCTCGGCCTGGCGCTTGTAATCGGCTTCCGACTGCCGGAGCGAGGCCTGTGCGCCGGCCTCGGCCGCCTGCGCCTGCTCGAGCTTGAGCTTATAGGTCTCCGGCTCGATCGTGAACAGCTGGGCGCCCTGCTTGACGAAGGTGCCGTCCTGATAGTCGATCGATTGCAGGAAGCCTTGCACCCGCGCGACGAGGTCGACGCTCTTGACCGGCGCGGTGTTGCCGGTGGCCTCGATGTAGCGCGTCACGGCGCGCTGCACCGGCGTTGCCACGTCCACCTTGGGCGGCGGCGGTGCCACGAACGTGTTCTTGTCCTCGCAGCCCGCCAGCGCGACCATGGCCGCAGCGGCGGCCAGAGTATTCCGCCCGGCCAGTCTCCACGCTCCATTGCGCCGCGCCGGAGAGGCGGGATTCGATGAGGTCATTCGGTAGCCCCCGAGTATCGTCTGTCGGTGCGGCAGGCTATCAACAAATGTCCGGCCGTGGAACACCATAGCCATGGCAGTCTCCGGCCTTGCGCTGCACAGGGTGGTGTGGCCTTTGACAGAATTTTGTCATGACAAATCGCTTTTCACTGGGCGCACGATCGACCACAATTGTCTCAAAGGCCGCATGAGCCAGCCGGGAAAAGCCAAGAAGAAAAGGTGAGGAGACCATGAGATGCCAACGTCCCTTCAGTCGGCCCTTGTCGGCCTCGGTCTCGCAGCGATGGTCGCCATGCCGGCGCTAGCGGACGGCTTGAAGGACGAGATCGCACCGACCGGCAGACTGCGGGTCGCGATCGCCATCAGCCCCGCAGGCGGGGCGTTCTGGTCGACCAAGACCGAAGCTGGCTATGCCGGCGTCCCCGTCGATCTCGGCAAGGCGATGGCCGCACAGCTCGGCGTCCCCGTCGAATATGTCGCGCACCAGAATTCCGGGCAGATCACCGATGCGGCCGGCAAAGGCACTTGGGACGTCACTTGGCTGCCCAAAGATCCCGAGCGTGAGACCAGGATGATGTTCGGCCCGATCTACGAGGTCGCGGATGCCACCTACATCGTCAAGCCCGGCTCGAACGTCACCAGTTTTGCGACGCTCGACCGACCAGGCATCAAGGTGGCCGCCGTCAACGCCACGACCACCATGCGCGGTGCCATCGCGCATCTGAAGCATGCCGAGGTCACGGGCTATCAGACCTATGACGAGATCTTCGGGCTGCTCAGGAGCGGCGAGATCGACGCTTTCGCATTGTCGCGCGATCAGCTCAACAAGATGGCCCGGAAGATTCCAGGGACAAAGGTGCTGGACGAGACGTTCAAGAAGACGGTGACCGCCGTCGCCGTCCCGCTCGGCCACCAGCAGGCATTGACCTTCGTCACAAAGTTCATGACGGACGCGACGACGAACGGCACGCTGCGCAAGGCCTATGACGATAATGGCCTGAAGGACACGCCGATCCGGACAGAGTAGGCTTGAGTGGGGCGAGACGCGCGATCGGTCGCCTTGTCTTTTACTGTCATCCGCAGGATCGCTTCGCCCGGACGAGAGTTCTCCTTGTCTCGGACTGGATGTGATCCAAGATCGACTTCCTCTCGTTCTAGTCACCGAGGGAAGCTGTCCTATGAACCAGACGTCGCTTGCGAAGATCTGCCAGGAAATGGCCGGCCGGGTGCTCGAGCTTCAGCGTGGCCTCAACACACCTGAGCGGCGGTTGGAATTGGCCGATGAATTTCAAGCTACGATCGAAAAATACCTCGCGTTCGAAAAGCGAAAGAACCGTTTTTCGGTGCGTAAAGACAGATAGCGCTGCCTCTGCCAAATCTGGGTTCCGAAATGTTCGGCACGCCGGCGCCGTGCTTCATTGATTTATTTCGGCTTTTCGCTCTGAAAGTTTAGAGCTGGGAGGAACTCTCGTGGCCTAACGTCCAGTATGTCCGTGTTTTCACGGTTACAGCGAAGCGCCGCTCAATGGTGTCTAGTTGTTATGGCATTTCAGCCCAAGGGGACCAGACATGAAAAAAATAATGCTTGCCGGTGTCGCAGTGGCGGCACTGGCGTTGAGTACCCAGGCTCACGCCGCTGATATGGCGGCAAGGCCCTACGTTAAAGCGCCGCCGCCCGCGGTCGCGGCGGTTTACGATTGGAGCGGCTTCTACATCGGCGGCAACGGGGGATACGGCACCAGCCGCAACTGCTGGGACTTCGTGAGCTTCGCAGGTGTGCCCGCTGCGGCAAGCGAGGGATGTCACGATGCAGACGGCGCCGTCGCGGGCGGTCAGGTTGGATATCGCTGGCAGTCGGCGTCCTGGGTGTTCGGATTGGAGGCGCAGGGTGATTGGGCCGACTTGAACGGATCGCGGGTGTCGTCGCCTGCCTTCGTGTTCGCGCCGGGCGACCTCACCATCAATTCCCGGGTGCGTGCCTTCGGTCTTTTCACGGGCCAAGTCGGTTGGGCTTGGAACAACATGCTGCTCTATGCGAAGGGCGGCGCGGCCGTGGTGGATAGTCGCTACACCCACACCTTCACGGCAACCAATGCGTTGATCAACTCCAGCAGCGACACGCGGTGGGGAGCTACCGTCGGCGCCGGCGTGGAGTACGGTTTCGCTCCCAATTGGTCGGTTGGCGTGGAATATGATCACATCTTCCTCGATCGTCGGACTCTGGGCTTTGCGGCCGCCCCTGCCGGGGTTGCCACGACCAACAGCATCGGTCAGGACCTCGATATCGTCACTGCGCGCATCAACTATCGCTTCGGCGGGCCGGGCTTGTCGCGTTACTGAGGACCACTGGTCCGGCCGCGGATTTGTCATCATTGATCCCGGCGACGTGAAAATGGGGAGGAGGGCGACCGGTCAAGCCGGTCGCCCTTCGCACGAACGGCCATGGCAAACCGGCAAGATTCCATGGCGCGATACTACCGCCCCCTGATCTCCGCGTATTTCGCCATCGCTTTCTCGAACTTGCGGTTGAACAGCCACATCGCCGCGAGGATCTCGCGGTAGCTGGCCGAGGTTTTCGCCCGGTCGGCCTGTCCAAACGCAAAGATGCTGTTGTTGCGCAGGTGCTTCATGACCGTGGGGCTCGAGACCCCATAGTTCAGGAGATCACCCGACTTCAGCGCCGCGCGCGTCGGCGTCGGCACGATCTGGATCAGCTCGAACAGCTTCATCTGGTCGATCGGGTCAGGCAGCGTCTTCACGATTCCAGGAATCTCGCGGAACACATCCGCATGCGCGTTCATCAAGCCGTCGCGCACGTTGGTCCAGTGGTTGAAGCGGAGATCGGTGCCGCGGGCCCGGGCCTCCTCCTTCTCGTCGCGCGCGCTCAAGGCCGGATCGATCGCGACGATATCGCCCTTGATGGCCTGCCATTTCCTGTAGCCGTTGCGGTCTTCGGAGGGCCCGGTCTGGAAGCTGCCCATATAGGTGTTCGAGCGGCCGTTGCGGGCGTTCTGCTTGCCGTTGGTCTCGGCAAAGAACAGCCCGAGGCTGATGCGCCCCGCGGCTGCTGCGTGGTCAGGCGCAAGTCCCTTGGCGCGCGCGATCACCGTGGCGAGATCGACGACGTCCTTGAACGGCGTCGCCGAATTCTGCGCATTGGCCGGCGGCGCCTCCATGACGTCGAACAACTTCGAATATTCGTCGATCAGGGGCTCGATCTCGGCGTCGAAATAGGCCGGCGGAATCTCGAACTTGTTGGGCCGCCCGATCCGCGACGGAATGGCATCGGTGAGATCCTTGTAAGTGCTGATCACGGCGACGCGGGCGAGATAGAGCGCCTGCCCGGGCAGGTTCGGCAGCGGCTGCTTCGCCTCGAGCTGGCGCCGCCGCTCGGCGAGGACCGACTTGAAGTCGGCGAGCGCCCGCTCATAGGCGGCGAGCGCCTCGGATTGCTTCGGTGTAAGTGCGCGCTGTTGTGCGACGGCGGGCCCCGCGACGAAGAAGGCAACAGCCGCGAAGATTGCGAGACATCTGGATCCCATGGCTGTTCCTGTCGATTCGATGGCCAGGGAGATCGTAAGCGTCAGAGGCAAGGGCTGGCGAGATGCAAATCCCGCTCAGCCGGAATTCTTATGCCGCCCGGTACTCCGGCGCCGTCGCCAGGAATTTCGCATAGGCGTCCGCATCCGGCGGCTGGAAGTGTCCTTTGAGCCCGCCGCGCTTCTGGTTCTTCGCACCGATGTCGGCCATCAGCTCGTCGAAATGGCGGTAGTGATAGGGCGCGACGCAGAGGCCGCCATAGACGCCAGCGGCCGGCCGTTCGACGCGCTTGAAGTGCAGCATCATCTCGATGTTGTCGTGCATCTGACGCGCCGTCGGCTGGTTGGCGAGCTGGCCGTCGGCATAGCGAACCAGCCAGTTGGCAGCGAGGTCGGCGCAGAGCACGGTGCAGAACGAGGAGTTGAAGCCGACGAAGCCGAGCTCGGGCAAATCAGGATTGGCGATCAGGCGGTAGAGCCGGTACTGCCCGTCAGCATCGACCAGCTTCTGCTTGTAGGCCTCGGGCAGGAACGGAACGCCGAGCTTGTAGCCGATCGCGAGTACCGCGACGTCCGCGCCCACGCGCTCGCCGCCGCTCATCACGATACTGTCGCCGTCATAATGGTCGAACGTGCCAAACACGGCCCTGATGCGGCCGTCGGCGACCATCGGATAGAAGCCGGGCGTTGCGATCGGCACCGAGCAGTTGACGCCGTCCTCGATCCGCTCCTTCGGCCCCCTGTTGCAGCGGCCGAGCTTGAGCTGCGCCTTCAGCAGGCTCTCCAGCCCGCGCCAGTTCGCCCACACCAGCGGCGCGGCGATGCGATACGCGAGCCGTCCCATCGCGCTGATGCCCCAGCCCGGAAACATCTCCTCCTGCGCGCGGATGTAGAGGATGCGCTTGAAGTTCACGAGGCCGCCGATGAAATAGGGGATGCGCCAGACCGGCTCGCGCATCACGATGGTCACCTCGCGCGCGCCCGATTTCACCGCGTTCACCGCGATGTCGGTCGCGGACTTCGAACCGCCGAGCACGACGATGCGGCGTCCTTTCGCCAGCGTGGGATCTCCGTATTTCGAGGAATGCAGCATCTGGCCGCCCTGTGCGACAAACCCGTCCTCGCCCGGGCAATGCAGCTCGCGCGGCTCGTTGAATTGGCCGGTGCAGACCGCGACGAAATCGAAATCCACGCTCGTGCTCGTGCCGTCCTTGGCCTTCAGCGCCAGCGTCCAGCCCGGCTTGCCGTCGGCGCGCCGCGCCATGCCGGCGACCTCGGTGCCCAGGCGCAGCATGCGGTCGAGACCAAAGCTCCTGGCGTAGTCGGCGAGATAGGCGTGAACCTGCGGCCCGGTCGGCCATTCCGGATAGGCCTCCGGCATGGCGCGGTCGGTGTAGCGATAGAGCTCCTTGGGACTCTGGGTCTGCACGTCGGGGTAGGAGCGCGCCGGCTCCCAGACGCCGCCGAGATCGCCACTGCGCTCGACGATGGTGACGCGATGGCCGCGGCCGGAGAACGCCTTGGCGGCGGCAAGGCCGGAGACGCCGGCGCCGATCACGCAGACATGCTTGGGGCTGACCATGGGATTGCTCGCAATCGATGTGTGTGTTTCGCGCGCAAGCGGCCTCGTTCGGCCGCAAGGTGCGGCCGGCGGTGCTGCGAGCCGATGAATGGAGAGGAGGCTAGTCGTTGGCCTCGGGCGGCAGGAAATCGACCTCGTGCAGCGCCGAGATGCGCACGACCTCGGCAGGGTCGGTCAGATTGTGCAGTTGCTCGAACAGCGCCTCGAGCTTCTGCATCGGCGAGACCCAGAACAGCGCGCGGGCCGGCTTGTCGGACTTGTTGAAATAGCCGTGCGGAATGCCGCGCGGCAGGCGCACGAGATCGCCGGCGTGAGCCTTGACCCAGACGCCGTCGAGCTTGAGGTCGAGCGTGCCTTCCTGCACCAGGATGAACTCGTCCTGGGTCGGATGGATGTGAACCGGCACGAACTGGCCGGGATCGCTGTTGGTCTCGAACGCGAAGGTGGAGTCGGTGACGGCCTTGGGGAAATAGACCTGGCCCAGAATGTTCCAGCTCTTGCCGCCATAGCCCGTGCCGTTAGCGGTAATGCCTTTTTCGAGTGCAGTCATCGCATGCTCCCATTGGATTCCGGCGAGGTTGGAGCTTCGGCCATCAAAGGGGCGCCTGTCTATCCGCTAAACGAATCCGCGAAGAGCCTGCTGCCGTGCAGCATGACGATTTTGCCGACGCCGCCCTTTCCGGATCCGGGGGATTATTATAGGCTTAAAGCAATTCCGTGACGCGAAGCGTGGTCGACCATGTCCGCAGCCGTGCTGGAAATGAGCGCAAGGACTCCCGCGGCGGAACGGCTCGCGGATTTCGCCCGCGTCACCACCGACGATGTCGACGAGGCGGCCGAGCAGATCGGACGCATCTTCTGTCCGCACGATCTCAAGCCGGCACGGCTGCGCGCCTCCGGCTTCTCCGCCCGGCACAATTGCGCCGGCTTCGACGGCTTCTCCATCAATTACGTGGCCTATGGCGGATCGGTCGGCATCGATCCCGGCTGCCTCGAGCGCTTCTTCCTGGTGCAAGTCCCACTCGCGGGCACGGCCTGTATTCGCGCCGGGACGACCGGGCTCGAGGCGGTGCCGGGGCGGACAGCGTCGCTGCTGTCGCCGACGATCCCGACGCGGATGATGTGGCGCGACTGCGCGCAGGCGATCCTGCTGTTCGACCGCCGCATGGTCGAGCAGCGCGCCGCGGCGCTGTCGGGCAGGGTGTCGGGCACGGTCGAGTTCGGTCCAATGATCGATTTGGACGCGCCGGGCGGGCGGGCTCTGCGAACCAGCCTCGCCGAGCTGATGATGCTTGCCGAGCGTCTCGGCCCTTCCGGCCGGCTGTCGGCGGTCGCGATGGCCGATTGGCGGGAGCTGCTGCTCGATCGCTTGCTCAACGGCCAGCGCCATGGCCTGTCGGATGCTATTCAAACGTTCTCCGGGCAGGCCGAGCGGCTGCCGCGCGCGCTCCGCACGGCGCGCGACCATCTTGCCGACAATGCCGGCGAGCCGCTCGACCTGGCGCAGCTCGCCTGCGCCTCCGGCATCGGCATCCGCGCGCTGCAGCTCGGCTTCCGCCGTCACTTCGGCCTGTCGATCTCGCAGATGCTGCTCGATATGCGTCTCGCCGGGCTCCACGCCCGCCTCGCGCAAGGATCGCCCGACACCTCCATCACCGACATCGCCTTCGATCTCGGCTTCACCCATCTCGGCCGCATGGCCGGCGCCTATCGCGAAAAATTCGGCGAGACACCCTCGGCGACGCTGCGGCGGCGGATGAGCTGAGGAGCTAGCTTTTCCAGATGATAAGCGCCGAAGGTTGGAGCTAGATTATACAGATCATCTAAACATTGTCGCTTGGTTCACGTCGCCCCAGCAATATTGACCGTCGCAGTCCTTGAACTTGTCGTTGATTGACCATTCGAGCATGCCACCTCGTGTCGGGATCCTGACAGTTACGTTCCGCTTTTCATCCCACAATGTCAGAAATTGCGGCGTAAAGTTTGTCTCTGTGTATTTATACATAATGGAGTTATCCCGCAGGAGCTTTTCCTGCCAGACACCGTTCGGCAGTCGCTCTATGGTGCTTTTCGGAAGATCATAGCGCTTGATGGAATCGAGGAATTTCTTTGAACCCGTGTCTTCTGCAATTGATATCTGCAGTGGCCATCCGAAGAGGATCGACGACATGATCGATGTCGCTCCCAAGATGAGAGCGACGGTCGCAAACCACGATAAAACCTTCACTTGAAGCTGCGCATTCTGGGCAAGAGGATTGGTGCTGGCTATTGTGGTCGTTCCAATTTCCAAGTTGACCACGATGAACATCAACAAGATGAAGAATAACAGGCCAGCCATCGCGTAACCGGCAACTTCGGGGACTATGGACAGCGCGGCCGTAGTCGCCACCGCGACCAGACCACTTGCTCCTAGTGCCCACTTATAGGTGTTCGGCGTTTGCTCCTTAAATTGTTGCATGTTCGTCTGGCTATTTTGGTCAGCGACGCTCGTCATGGGCTGATCCTTGAATGATGCTGAATAAAAATTTGGATTCTATAAGGGGTGGCATCCGAAATAGTAGATTGGCGCCATACAATATTCAGGGCGCTCGCAAAGGTTGCAAGAGAAAAATCGTGAATAGGCAGGCGCCGATACGCTTCGGGACCGTGGGCGGAAATTTATGTCTTTCTCGGCTTCCTCGTGCCGTCGTCCTCCGCCGCCTGCCTGCGCAGGAACGCCTCGACATCCGCCTGCACCGAATAGGGCGTCGGGATGGCGTCGCCTGCGGAATCCACCGCCGTGTCGAGGCAGCGGCGCAGCATGCGGGCGAGTTCGGCCTTGCGATAGGGCTTTCGGAGCAGCGGTGCGCCCATGGTGGCGCGGCCCTGCGTGTGCAGCGAATCGTAGGCGTAGCCCGAGGTGAACAGCACGCGCAGTGACGGCCGCGTCGCCACCATCTGTTCGGCGAGCTCGCGTCCGTTCATGCCGCCGGCCATCACGATGTCGGTGAAGAGCAGGTCGAACGGCGTGCCTTCGGCCGCAATCGCGAGCGCCTCGGTCGCATTGGCGGCCGGGATGACCTTGTAGCCGAGGCCTTCGAGCTGGACCATGACGTAGTTGCGGACGTCGCGGTCGTCCTCGACGCAGAGCACGGTTTCCTTGCCCCCCACGATCTTGCGGTCGTCATAGCCGGTCGGGCGCAGAGCGCTCACCTCCGCCTTCGGCAAATAGAGTGTGAAGATGGTGCCGCGTCCTTCTTCGGACGCGACCTTGATGCCGCCGCCGGACTGCTTGACGAAGCCGAACACCATGCTGAGCCCGAGCCCCGTACCCTTGCCGACCTCCTTCGTCGAGAAGAACGGATCGAAGATCCGCTCCAGGATGGTCTGGGGAATGCCGCTGCCGCTATCGGCGATCTCGATCTCGACATAGTCGCCGGCATAGCCGGCGCCGACCGCGACCGCCTCGCGCACGCCGAACACGACGTTGCGTGTCGTGAAGGTCAGTCTGCCGCCGTCCAGCATCGCGTCGCGGGCGTTGATGGCGAGGTTGAGCAGTGCCGAGCTCAGCTGACCGCGGTCGGCGTAGGCGAGCCAGACGTTGCGGTCGAGCCGGGTGACGATCTCGATCTTCTTGTCGAAGGTCGCCAGCAGCAGTTTTGCGAGCTCTTCGAGCAATTGGTTGACGTCGATCTCGGCCGGCTGCAGCGCCTGCTTGCGGGCAAAGGACAACAGGCTCGACGTCAGCGCGGCGCCGCGATCGGCGGCCTCGCTGATCAGCTTGGTGATGGTCGCAAGCGGCGGGTTGTCCCTGACGGCGTCGGCGAGGATCTCGATCGTGCCTGTGATCACCGTGAGCATGTTGTTGAATTCATGAGCGATGCCGCCGGTGAGCTGCCCGACCGCCTCCATCTTCTGGGACTGCACCAACTGCTCCTCGGCCGCGCGCTTCCGGGTGATGTCCCTGACGAAGGTGTTGACGATGACGCGTCCGCCCAGCCGCAACACCGTGCTGGACGCCTCGGCCAGGATCTGGTCGCCGTTCCTGTGGATCAGGTTGAGCTCGAAGCGCAGGCCGGAAGGTGCGTCCGACAACTCCGGAACCAACCGCGCCATGCGCTGCCTCAAGGCGGGACGCAGCGGCCCGGCGACGATGAGATCGACGACGTCGGCGCCGAGCGCCTCCTGGCGCGTCCATCCGGTCAGGGCTTCGGCCTGAAAGCTCCACTCCAGCACGGCGCCGCTGTCGTCGATCTGAATGAAGGCATCGAGCGCTGTCTTGATGACAGCTTGCATCATCTGTGCGGTGTCGCTGCGGGCCTGCGCCAGTTCGGCCGATTGCGTGGCGGCGCGCTTGTCCTCCGACCGCTCGATCGCGCGTATGCAGAGCCGCACGAGCACAATTGCAACGGCGGCGCTTGCGATGAAGGCCGCGACCTGGGCAATGCCGAACCCGGGTCCGGACACGGCATAGGAGGCGAAGAGGGCCGCTGCGGTCACGACGACCTGTGCAGCCATCGCGAGTGTCAGAAGCCCCCTGGGTCTCATGGTCTCCTACCAACGACGTCCGGTACGGACCCCCATGTCCGCCCGGCAGACGACTCCGGTCTCACGTGAGCTACAGATTCAATGGGGCGGCGTCGAGGGTAAATCCGGCGGTACCGGGCGGCAGCGATTCAACCTGCGGGCGAGTCGGTCTGGCGCAGCGTCGTCACCCAGATCGCGCGCGCGACCTGCTGGGTCGGGTTGTCGAACATGTGCGGCACGGTGCTGGGAAAGCGGAAACTGTCGCCGGCTTCCAGCACATGGGCCTGGTTGTCGAGCCACAGCCGCAGGCTGCCGGAGAGGATGTAGCCCGCTTTCTCGCCGGTGTGCTGCAGGAAGTCGGTGCCGGAGGAGGCGCCCGGATTGAGCGTGAGCTCGTAGAGCTCGAGCTGGCCTTTGTCCGCCGGCGTCAGCGCTTCCTTGACCACGCCGCTGGCAGTGAGCCGCAGCAGCCGCCGGCTGTTCTTGCGCACGATATAGCGTTGCACGTCGGCGGGATCGCTGGTCTCGAAGAAGTAAGAGATGGGAACGTCGAGCGCGATGCTGAGCAGGCGCAGCGTGCGGATCGAGGGCATGGCGCGCGCGCGTTCGAGCTGGCTGATCATGCCGTTGGAGAGGCCGGTCCTGGTGGCGACATCCTGGATCGAAAGCCCGGCGCGCTGGCGCAGCAGCCGCACGGTCTCGCCGAGGCGCTGGTCGACCGTATCGTCGGCCTCGATCGTCGGGGCGTCCTTCGCACCGTTGGTATCGCCGCGACCATCCATGCCGCTCTCCCATGCATCATCATGGCCCGGGCCAGATCGGTCCAGGGCTTTAGTCGGAGTGAAAACGTCGTGCATCCTAGCAATGTGATTGACAGCTGTATTTAGTCATGATGAACTTTTGAAGCAAAAATTTAGAAGCACTAAAGCCCACTCCTGTCCCTTTGCCGGGGTTTTCGGGGGCGCGGGAGACGGTGCCGCGTGCGACAACGGAGAGTGGTCATGGCAGACGACACCGGCAAGTTCGGCGTTGGGGCACTGCATCTCGGCATTCCGAATCGCCGACAATTCTTTCAGCTCGGCGCTGGCGCCGCCGCAGGATGGAGCCTTTCAGGCAGCGCCTTTGCGCAGACCGAGCGTCCCTCCAATCCGCCGGACAAGCCGCGCGGACAGGTGATTGCGGCGCTGTCGCAGGAGCCGACCGTCTTTCATCCGCTGATGCCTGGCATCGAGGTCGACCAGGGCATCTGGTGGCAGGTGTTTTCGCCGCTCTGGTACATCGAGCCCGACGGCAAATTCGTACCCGACCTCGCGCGCGAAGTCCCGACCATCGAGAATGGCGGACTGTCGGCCGACGGCCTGACCTGGAAGCTCAAGCTGCGCAGCGACGTGAAGTGGCACGACGGCACGCCGTTCACGGCCGAGGACGTCAAGTTCTCGCTGGAGTTGATCAACAATCCCGATTTCCGCGTGCGCAACCGCGTCGGCCATAGTCTCGTCAAGGACATCAAGGTCGTCGCGCCCGACGAGATCCACTGGCGGATGGAAGCGCCCTATTCGCCCTACATGTCGATCCTGTCGCTCACCTTCATCGTGCCCAAGCACATCCTGGAGAAGCTGTCGGATCCGAATGCCTCGCCGTTCCACAATGCGCCCATCGGCACCGGGCCGTTCCGCTGGGGCGAGCGCGTGCCCGGCGACCACATCCAGTTGAACGCCCATGCCGGCTATCACGGCAAGGGACCGTACGTCGAACGCGTGGTCTTCAAATACATTCCGGATCTCACCGTCCTCTACACCCAGTTCCGCACCGGGCAGGTCGACTACACCGGCCTGCAAGGCATCCTGCCGAACTTCGTGCAGGAAGCGAAGACGCTGAAGGGCCGCAAGATATTCGTCTCCTCGACGTCGTCGGTCGAGCACATCGCGCCCAATCTGGAGTTCGGCCCCTTCGCCGACCGGACGGTGCGCGAGGCGCTCTATCTCGCCATCAACAAGCAGGCGATCATCGACGCGCTGAATTACGGCCTGCCGACGCAGACCGAGAGCTGCGTGCCGCAGCAGGCCTGGTCGTTCCAGCAGGGGCTGCCGCAGCACAAATACGATCCCGCCAAGGCCAACACGTTGCTCGATGCGGCGGGGTGGACGCGCGGCTCCGGCGGCGTGCGCGAGAAAGGCGGCGTCAAGCTCGAATTCACCAATTCGACGACCTCGGGCAATGCGGTTCGCGAGCAGACCCAGCAGCTCCTGATCCAGGACTGGCGCGCGATCGGCGCTGCGATGCGCGTCAACAACATGCCGGCTGCGGTGATCTGGGGCGACTTCTGGCAGCAGTCGAAGTTCAATTCGGTGATCGTTGGTGTGAACTTCATGCTAGGCAGCGATCCCGACGTGACGCCCCGCTTCGGCTCCGGCGCGATTCCCGCCAAGGGCGGCCGCGGCTATAACACCTATCAGTATAAGAGCCCCGAAGCCGATCGCCTGCTGGCCGAAGGCGCCAGGCAGTTCGATATCGCGCAGCGCAAGACCATCTATGGCGATCTGCAGAAACTGATCCGCAACGACCTTGCGATCCTGCCGCTGTTCCAGGGCTTCATCGCCGAGGGCGTGAAGGAGGGGCTGCAAGGCTTCCGACCCAACATCAACACCTCCAGCAACTGCTGGAACATCCGCGAATGGTATTGGGCCTGATGCACAGGGTTCGCTGGGCAGCCTGAGATGGCCCGATACGTCGTCAACCGCCTGGCACAGGCGATCATGCTGCTGGTGATCGTGTCCGCGATCGGCTTCGCCATCCTGCATCTGGCCCCGGGCGGGCCGCTGTCGCAATTCGCGGCCTCCGCGCAGATGACGCAGGAGGATCTCGACCGCGTCACCAAACAGCTTGGGCTGGATCGGCCGCTTCCGGTCCAGTATCTCGACTGGTTCGGCCGCATGTTGAAGGGCGATTGGGGCAAGTCCTATCGCGACGGCGAGGCGGTGCTGGCGGTGATCTCCTCGCATCTCGGCGCCACGCTCGAGCTGATGGCGACGGCGACGATCATCGCGGTGCTGCTGGGATGCTGGATCGGTATCCTTGGCGCGCTGAGGCGATACTCGCTGTTCGACACGCTCGCGACCGTCGGCGCCATGATCGCGCTGTCGATCCCGACCTTCTGGTTCGGCCTCGTCACCATCTACGTGTTCTCGGTCAAGCTCGGCTGGCTGCCGGCCGGCAACCGGCAGACCGTCGGCGACGGCTCCTTCCTCGACCTGCTGCATCATCTGATCGCGCCGGCGATGGTGTTGGCGCTGGTCGAGACCGCGATGTGGGGCCGCTTCATGCGTTCCTCGATGCTCGAGGTCATCAACCAGGACTACATCCGCACCGCGCGCGCCAAGGGCATACCGGAATGGCGTATCCTCACCGTGCACGCGTTGCGTAACGCGCTGCTGCCGATGATCACCGTCGCGGGCCTGCAGTTTCCGACGCTGCTCGGCGGCGCGCTGGTGGCCGAGACCGTGTTCACCTGGCCCGGCATGGGGCGGCTGTTCCTCGATTCCATCGGCTATCGCGACTATCCCGTGGTGATGGGCATCCTGATGTTCTCGGCGACGATGGTGCTGATCGGCTCGCTGCTCGCCGACATCCTCTATGCCGTCGTCGATCCGCGCATCCGGGTGGGCTAGGCGATGGCGACCGCAACCCTCTCCACCGTCCAGCTCGCGCCCGGCCAGGCGGCCTGGCGGCGTTTCCGCCGGCATCGTCTGGCGCTTGCCGGCGCCGTCATCATTCTGGTGCTGGTGCTCGGCTCGGCGTTCGGCCCGTATCTGCTGCCGTTCGACGACACCTATATCGACATCATGAAGCGGTTCGCGCCGCCGCTCTCCGGCGCGCACATCCTCGGCACCGACGAGCTCGGCCGCGACGTGCTGGCGCGGCTGATGATGGGTGGACGCGTCTCGCTATCAATCGGCATCGTCGCGATGGTGATGGCGATGGCTGTCGGCATCGTCGTTGGCGCTTTTGCCGGCTTCTATGGCGGCGTGGTCGGCGCGGTGCTGATGCGGCTCGTCGATGCCGTCCTGTGCTTCCCGACCATCTTCCTGCTGCTGGCGCTGGCAGCGCTCACCGAGCCCGGTCTCGTCACCACCACCGTGCTGATCGCGGCGACGGCCTGGATGGCCGTAGCCCGCGTCGTCGCGGCCCAGGTCCGTTCGCTGCGCGAACGCGAATTTGCCGTCGCCGCACTCGCCTTCGGCTCGTCGAACCTGCGCATCATGTTCCGCGAACTGGTGCCCAACGCGATCGCGCCGATCGTGGTGGCGGCAACGCTGAACGTGGCGAAAGCGATCCTGCTGGAATCCTACGTCAGCTATCTCGGCTACGGCATCCAGCCGCCGGCGGCGAGCTGGGGCAACATGCTCAACAACGCGCAGATCTATCTCACCAGCGCGCCGTGGCTCGCGATCGCGCCGGGTCTCGCCATCACGCTGGCGGTGACCAGCTTCAACTTCCTCGGCGACGGGCTGCGTGATGCGCTCGATCCGCGCATGAACATCCCGTGATCTGTAAACTCATGACGAGCAAAGTCTCGGTCGAACTGAACTCCAGGAGTGCCCATGTCCCCGCCGCTCAACCGTATAAACAGCGACGAACGCCTGCCGACACAGATGGATGTCGTCGTCATCGGCGGCGGCGTGATCGGCGTCTCCGCGGCCTATCATCTGGCAAAGAAGGGCCTCTCCGTCGCATTGGTCGAGAAGGGCCATGTCGGCGGCGAGCAGTCGAGCCGCAACTGGGGCTGGTGCCGTCAGCAGGGCCGCGCGCGCGAGGAGATTCCGCTGGCGCGCGAGGCGCTGCGGCTGTGGGAAGACATGCAGAACGACGCCGGCGTCGATGCCGGCTTCCGCCGCACCGGCGTGCTGTTTCTGACCAAGAACAAGGACGAGCTTGCGAGCTGGGAGCGCTGGGCCGCGGTCGCGCGTGAGATGCAGGTGCACTCCACCGTGCTGACGCCGGCCGAGGTCGCCGAGCGGATGCCGGGCAATACCGACACATGGGTCGGCGGGCTGCACACGCCGAGTGACGGCCGGGCCGAACCGTCGATGGCGGTGCCCGCGCTCGCCACCGCCGCGCGAAAGCACGGCGTCACCATCCATCAGGGCTGCGCCGCGCGCGGGCTGGAGACGACGGGCGGGAAGGTCAGCGCCGTCGTCACCGAGAAGGGCACCATCCGCACGCAGTCCGTGCTGCTGTCGGGCGGCGCGTGGTCGTCGCTGTTCTGCCGCCGTCACGGCATCGAGCTGCCGATCGGTCTCGTCAACGCCACCGCGTGCCGGACCACGCCGGGTCCGGAGATCACCTCGGGTGCGCTCGGCACCGACTTCTACTGCATCCGCCGTCGCCTCGACGGCGGCTTCACGCTGGCGCTGCGCAACCGCGGCACTGTCGAGCTGTCGCCCGATCTGTTCCGTTATGCGCGCACCTTCTGGCCGACCTATCTTCATCGCAAGAACGGATTGAAGCTGTCGCTCGGCAAGTCTTTCCTCGACCAGATCATGCGCGGCACCAGTTGGAGTTTCGACAAGCCGTCGCCATTCGAGACCGAGCGCGTGCGCGATCCCGCGCCCGACATGTCGCTGGTCAACGCTGCGCTGGCGTCGCTGATCAAGGCCAATCCCGAACTCAAGGACATCGAGATCGCGGAAGCCTGGGGCGGCACCATCGACTGCACGCCGGACACGATCCCGGTGATCTCGCCGATCGATGCGCTGCCCGGCTTCTTCCTCGCCACCGGTTTCTCCGGCCACGGCTTTGGCATCGGCCCCGCCGCCGGCAAGCTTGCTGCCGACATCGTCACCGGCGCGACGCCGCTGGTCGATCCCGAGCCCTACAGCCACAAGCGCATGATCGACGGCCGGCGGCTCGCGCCGGTCAGCCCGTTCTGAGGGCCGCATGACGGTTCTCTACAAGGCCAACATGGTTCGCGGTGCCGAGTGGGCGCGCTTCTTCGCGGAGCGCGCACCCGACGTCCCGTTCCGGCTCTGGCCTGACATCGGCGATGCCGCCGATGTGCGCTACCTCGTCGCATGGGTGCCGCCGGACGACATCGCGACGACGTTCCCCAATCTCGAACTGGTCTTCTCGGTCGGCGCCGGCGTCGATCAGTTCGACGCCACGAAAGTTCCGGCGCACATTCCGCTGGTCCGCATGCTGGAGCCCGGCATCGCCGAGACCATGGTGGAGTACGTCACCATGGTCGTGCTGGCCCTGCATCGCGACCTCCTGCACTTCATCGATCAGCAGAAGCAGCAGCTCTGGCGCGAGATCCGGATCACGCCGGCGAAACGGCGGGGTGTCGGCGTCATGGGGCTCGGCCAGCTCGGCCAGGCCGTGCTCGAACGCCTCAAGGCGTTCGGCTTCCCGCTTCTGGGGTGGAATCGCTCGCCGCGCGACATCGCGGGAGTGACCTGTTACGCTGGCCCTGACACCTTGCCGGATTTCCTGGCGCAAAGCGACATTCTGGTTTGCCTCTTGCCGCTGACCGACGAGACGCGCGGGATCCTCAACGCCGATTTGTTCGCACGCCTGCCGCGCGGTGCGTCCCTCGTCAATGTCGGCCGCGGCCCGCATCTCGTCGAGGCCGATTTCCTTGCGGCGCTCGACAGCGGTGCGTTGTCAGGCGCCGTGCTTGATGTCGCCGATCCTGAACCGCTGCCTGAGGGACATCCGTTCTGGAGCCACCCGCGCATCCTGCTGACGCCGCACAATGCCAGCATGACGACGCCGGACACGGCCGTCGATTTCGTGCTCGACGTCATCGACCGTCACCGCCGCGGCGAGGAGCTGCCGGGGCGTGTCGATCGTAGTCGCGGCTATTGAGGTCGAGATGATGGTCGTAACATCGGTGCAGCCCCGGGCTCCTCTTACCTCTCCCGCTTGCGGGGGAGGTCGGCGCGAAGCGCCGGATGGGGGCTCTCTCCTCTTGGCGGCCCTCGCTCGTGGAGGCACCCCCACCCCAGCCCTCCCCCGCAAGCGGGAGAGGGGGCGCACCGTCTTTGCGGCAAGGGTCGGGCACTTTTCATGAGCAACGGCGCAACCAAGCCCGACCAGACCCAAAACCACGCCCAAGACCGCGCGTCGGTGCTGTCGGTCTCCGGCCTCACCACGTCCTTCATGCTGGAACGGCAATGGCTTCCCGTCGTCCGCAACGTCTCCTTCGACGTTGCTCCCCGTGAAACCGTTGCGATCGTCGGCGAGTCCGGCTCCGGCAAGAGCGTCACTGCGCTGTCGATCATGCGGCTCATTCCGAAGGAGATCGGCCGCGTCGAGGGCCGCATCATGCTTGCCGGCCGCGACCTGCTGGCGCTGCCGGAAGCGAGCATGACGGACATTCGCGGCAACGATGTTGCGATGATCCTCCAGGAGCCGATGACGAGCCTCAATCCGGTGCTCACCATCGGCTTCCAGATTGCGGAAGCATTGATCCAGCATCGCGGCCTGTCGCGGGCGGCGGCGGAGGCCGAGGCCATCCGGCTGCTCGATCGTGTCCGTATCCCCGCGGCCCAGTCGCGCTTCCACGAGCATCCGCATCGCTTCTCCGGCGGTATGCGCCAGCGCGTGATGATCGCGATGGCGCTCGCCTGCAGACCAAAACTCCTGATCGCCGACGAGCCGACCACCGCGCTCGACGTCACCATCCAGGCCCAGATCCTGGAACTGCTGAAGGAGCTTCAGCAGGAGGAGGGGATGGCGATCCTCTTCATCACCCACGACATGGGCGTGGTCGCCGAGATCGCCGACCGGACTGTCGTGATGTATGGCGGGCAGGCGGTAGAGCTCGATGCGACCTCACGCATCTTTGCCGCGCCCTCGCATCCCTACACACGCGCGTTGCTCGCCGCCGTGCCGCGCTTGGGCTCGATGGACGGACGGGCGCGGCCGATGCGCTTTCCCATCGTCGACAAGGTGACGGGGACCTCGGACGAGCCGACGGAGACGCCCGATACGGTCTCGCCGGCCGAGCGACCGCTGCTCGAAGTCGCAAACCTCACCACACGCTTTCCGATCCGCTCGGGCCTGTTCGGCAGGGTCTCGGGCCGGGTCCATGCGGTCGAGAACGTCTCCTTCACCTTGCGCGCCGGCGAGACGCTGGCGCTGGTCGGCGAGTCCGGTTGCGGCAAGTCGACCACCGGCCGTTCCATTCTCAAACTGACGGAGCCCGACAGCGGGACCGTCCTGATCGACGGCCAGGACGTGCTGGCGATGTCCGGCCGCACCTTGCGTGACGTCCGCAAGCAGATGCAGATCGTCTTTCAGGATCCGTTCGCAAGCCTCAATCCGCGCATGTCGATAGGCACGGCGATCGCGGCACCCCTGCTGGCCAACGGGCTCGCCTCGGCGTCGCAGGCCCGGGACAAGGTCGCTGACCTCCTCGTCCGCGTTGGTCTCGCCGCCGACATGGCCGCGCGCTTTCCGCATGAATTCTCCGGCGGCCAGCGCCAGCGCATCTGCATCGCCCGGGCGCTCGCGCTTGGGCCGAAGCTGATCGTCGCGGACGAGGCGGTCTCCGCGCTCGACGTCTCGGTCAAGGCGCAAGTCGTCAACCTGATGCTCGATCTTCAAGCCAGCATGGGGCTCGCCTATCTCTTCATCTCCCACGACATCGCGGTGGTCGAGCGCATGAGCCACCGCGTCGCCGTGATGTATCTCGGCGAGATCGTCGAGATCGGACCGCGCGTGGCCGTGTTCGGCAATCCGCAGCACCCTTATACTAAGAAGCTGATGGCCGCCGTGCCGGTGCCGGATCCGGCGCGTCGCGCCACGAAGCGCGAGGTCGCATACGACGAAATCAGAAGCCCGGTGCGTGCGCCCAACTACCAGCCGCCGGTGCGGCAATATCGTGAAGTCTCGCCCGGCCACGTCGTGCAGGTCTGGGGCGAGGAATGGTCGGCCTGAGGCGCCTCACGAATTGACGTGCACGAAATCCCGCAGCAGCGGATAGATCTCGTTATTCCAGCGCTTGCCTGAGAACACGCCGTAATGGCCGACGCCGGCCTGCATGTGGTGGACGCGGCGATAGGCGCGCACGCCGGTGCAGAGGTCTTGTGCCGCCAGAGTCTGGCCGATCGAGCAGATGTCGTCCTTCTCCCCTTCGACCGTCATCAGACCCATCCGGCCGACGGCCCGGGTGTTCACGGGACGCCCGCGGTGCATCAGCTTGCCTTGCGGCAGGAGATGCTCCTGGAAGACGTCGCGCACGGTCTCGATGTAGAATTCGGCCGGAAGGTCCATCACGGCGAAATATTCGTCGTAGAAGGTCTTGATGGTCGCAGCCTTGTCCTTCTCGCCCTTGGCGATGTGGTTGGCGAGATCCATGTGCTGCTTGATGTGGCGCTCGAGATTCATCGAGACGAAGGCGGTGAGCTGCACGAAGCCGGGATAGACTTTCCGCAAGGCGCCGCGGCATTGCATCGGCACGTAGTTGATCAGGTTCTGCTCGAACCATTCGATCGGCTTGCTTTTGGCGAAGTCGTTGACCTTGGTCGGCTGGATCCGCGTGTCGATCGGCCCCGCCATCAGCGTCAGCGTCGCCGGGCGCGCGGGATGATTGTCCTCGCACATGATCGCGGCGGCCGCGAGCGCCGACACCGAGGGCTGGCAGATCGCCACCATGTGCGGGCGCGGGCCGAGCTGCCCGAGGAAATCGATCAGGTGCTCGGTGTAGTCGTCGAGCCCGAAACGGCCTTCACTGCGCGGAATGTCGCGCGGATTGTGCCAGTCGGTGATGTAGACGTCGTGGTCCTGCAGCAGCGTCTTCACAGTGCCGCGCAGCAGCGTGGCGAAATGGCCCGACATCGGCGCCACCAGCAGCATGCGCGGCTGCTCCGACACGCCCTCTTTCCTGAAATGCAGCAGCGAGCCGAACGGTGTCGCGTAGGCGATCTCCTCGGTGACGGCGATTTCGCGATTGCCCACCGTCACGCTGTCGATGCCGTAGGCCGGGCGATGATAGGTGAGGGTGGAGCGCGAGATCAGCTCCAGCGCCGCCGAGAGCCGGTTGACGACCTGGCCCGGCACGCCCTCGGGCACCAGATTGAGGAATTTGAGCGCGGAAGACGCCCCGGCCCGCCATGGCGCGGTCAGGTCCATATGGTTCTGAAAGGCCTGATAATACATCGACATCATACTGAAATGCCCACCTTCCCCTGCTGTCATGCAATATCGACGCCAGACGGGAGCCAGATCGCCCCCGAAAATTGGCACGTCGCTTGCTGCTCATTTCGCAGAAAGTACGGGTCACGGGCGCACGCGCGAGCCGGGCGGGGTGCAGGTCACAGGGAAGGGCCGATATGGCGAAGGCGACACTGACCATCAGCAGCAAGAACTATTCGTCCTGGTCGCTGCGTGGCTGGCTGCTGACGAAATTCTCCGGGCTCGATTTCGAGGAAATCGTCACCGCGCCGGATGATGCGTCGGCGCGCGCCGAAATCCTCCTGCTGTCGTCGTCGATCCTGGTGCCGTGCCTGCGCCACGACGGCGCCACGGTGTGGGATACGCTGGCGATCGCCGAATATCTCAACGAGGTGATGCCGTCAGCCGGACTGCTGCCAGATGACCGCGTGCAGCGCGCGCATTGCCGCTCGATCTGCGGCGAAATCCACTCCGGCTTCACCACCTTGCGCGCCTCGCTGCCCGTCAATCTGAAGGGCCATTTTCCCTGCTTCAAGATCTGGTCGCGCGCGCAGGCCGACATCGACCGGGTCTGGTCGATCTGGCGCGACTGCCTGGAGATGTCGGGCGGCCCGTTCCTGTTCGGCGAGCGGCGCACCATGGCGGATGCGATGTACGCGCCGGTGGTGACGCGTTTCGTAACCTATGACGTCAAGCTCGAGCCGCAGCTGAAGGCCTATGCCGATACCATCATGGCGATGCCCGAGATGAAGGAATGGATCGCCGCGGCGCGGGAAGAGCCGGCCGAGATCGAGGAACTCGAGGTCGAATATTAGGCAGGCATTCCATGGCCCTGCCTGTTTCGGGGGCGGGGACCGGCTACAGCGGCTCCGGCGCCCATGCCCTTGTCGCGATTAACCTTTGGCGCCCGTGTTCGGCCCGCACGCTGCACAGATATTGTACGCGCCGACAGAGCTACATCGACATCTAGCCGTGAACAGCTGCGTACGCGGCCGTTCGGCTGATTCGGACGTGATTCGTTCGAGCCGCGTTCCGAAGGTTAAGGCGGAGCGCGGCCCCGTTGCATTTTGAAACAGATGCAGGCGTCAGGCCGCCCCGCGCTGCCTCACGCGCGGCAGGCGCCAACCGATGACGGTCGCTTCGACCGCGATACCGGCCTCGTGGTTCTGCCATCGTCCCTCGACGTAACGGCAGGCGAACGGCAGCTGGTACGTTCCGCTGTGGTCCTCGCACAGCACTTCCAGTGCGAGGCCCGGCGGTGGTTCTCCGGCGCCGTCGAATTCCGCCAGACGTCTATCGCGCGTTGCCATTCCAAAAATCTCCCCTAAACAAAGCCGCGGAAAGAGCGCCCACTTCTTCCGCGCGCGGATCATCGTTCCCCGTCCAAGGGAACGATACAAGCTCAACGCGAGAATGCGGTACGAGTGTGGTAGCCTTTGGTGACTGTGCGCAAACAGCGCACATTGCCGTGATCATTGGATGAGGAACCTGCATGCTGCTTCGAAACGCCGGCCTTTGTTTCGCGATGTTACTGCTCGCAACGCTGGCGAATGCGCCGACGCACGCGCAGGACGTGCCCGGCATCGAGATCTGCACGGTCGAGAAGACCATGGAGCGGCGCACCAGCTGTCTGCAAAGCAATGTCGACTTCCTGCAGAAGACGATCACCAAGCTCACGCTCGACCATCAGCAGAAGCTGGACGCGGCCAACCGCCAGATCGACGCGCTGAAGACGAGCCTTGCCGGCCTGCAGAAGACGCTTGGCGATCTCCAGGCCGCGCAAGTGAAGACGACCGAGGACCTGAAGAAGAAGCAGGACGCGCCGCCGGCGAAGGACGCGAAATAAGCGCGCCGGTCACGTCACGCGATATCGGTCCATCACCTCTCGATCGGGCTCGTAGCCGAGCCCCACACCCGAGGGCACCGCGACATGGCCGGTGGAATCGCTATCCGCGCGGCCGCCCCAGAGGCAGGCTTCGCGTTTCAGATAGAACAGTTCGACGAGACCATCGTCGCGCGTCGCCAGCAGATGCAGCGTCGCGAGCAGGCCCGGGCCGAAATACGGCGAGTGCGGCACGATCTTGACGCCGAGCCGGTCGGCGAGCGCTGCGACCTTCACGAATTCCGTGATGCCGCCGACCTTGATCACCGACGGCTGGGCGTGGCTCACCGCGCCGGCCTCCATCATCTGGCGGAATTGATACTCCGTGCAGGCATTCTCGCCGGCGGCGATCCCGAGCCCGCCTTTGCTGCGCACCTCGGCGAGCGCGTCGAAGTCTTCCGGCGGCCACACCGGCTCCTCCAGAAACATCGGCCGCGCGTCGCGGCAGGTCATCGCGAACGCGATCGCCTGCTCGGCCGTCAGGGGGCAGTTCATGTCGACCATCAGCGGAATGGCCGGCCCGATCGCCTCCCGCGCGGCGAATACCGCAGGCGCCGTGGTCTCGTGCAGCTTGATCGCGCCATAGCCGAGCGCGAGCGCCTTCTTGCATTCGCCGGCGATGTTCTCGGGCGAGCCGATCCGCAGCAGGCTCGCATAGGCGGGAATGGCCGTGCGCCTGGTCTCGCCGAGCAGGCGATGCAGGGGCACGCCCTCGACCTTGGCGGCAAGGTCCCAGAGCGCGATGTCGAGCCCCGAAATCGCGAACATGGTGATGCCGTAGCGGCCGAACAGATGCAGGTTGCGCTGGATCTGCTCCATCACGGCGGGGATGCCGGCCGCATCGGGCACCTTCAGCCCGCGGGCCTGCGGTGCGATCATCTCCGCGACGGCGCTGCGCGTGGTGCGCGGGCAGACATAGGCGAACGCGTCGCCCCAGCCGGTCAGTCCGGCATCGGTGGTGACCTCGACCAGCACCATGTCGAGCGCGGAGATCGCGGACGCGCCCTGACGGAAGCTCGCGACACCGGCATCATAGGGGATGCGGATATGATGCGCACGCACATCGGTGATTTCCATGGCGCGGTTCCTCCGGGCTTTCTGGTGAGCGGTTCTGCGGAGTGTAGCCACGAACGCCGGCTCGTTGCCAGTGGCCGTTCAGGCGCGGTCTTGTCGCGGCGCCGAAAGAATGCGCGCAACGCTGGCATACCATCCCGCTTGCTTGGCAAGCCGAGGCGACTTTGCCATAACCGCAGGCAAATCTTGCGTGTGGGGCCCGTGCCGGACATCCCGTGCAAGTCATAACAAGCAGCTGGGAGGGTCCCACAATGTCCAACGTTCGCGTTCTCGCCACCGACCTCGAATTTCCCGAAGGGCCGGTCGTGATGCCTGACGGTTCGGTGGTGCTGGTGGAAATTCGCGGCCAGCGCCTGACGCGCGTTTATCCCGACGGCCGCAAGGAGATCGTCGCGAAGATTCCTGGCGGCCCGAATGGCGCGGCGCTCGGCCCCGACGGCAAGATCTACATCTGCAACAATGGCGGCTTCTCCTGGATCCCGACCCGCAACATGATCATGCCGGGTCCGCAGCCCGACGATTATCTCGGCGGCTCGATCCAGCGCGTCGATCTGCAATCCGGCAAGGTCGAGACCGTCGTTACCAAATGCGGCGAGCACGATCTGCGCGGGCCGAACGATCTGGTGTTCGACAAGCAGGGTGGCCTGTGGTTCTCCGATCTCGGCAAGCGCCGCCATCGCGAGATGGACGTCGGCGGCATGTACTATCTCAAGCCCGGTATGAACGAACTGGTCGAGGTCGTGCACGGCATCCTGCCGGCCAACGGCATCGGGCTGTCGCCGGATGAGAATACCGTCTACATCGCGGAGACGCCGACGGGCCGGCTCTGGGCCTACGAGCTCTCGGCGCCCGGCACGCTGAAGCCGCGCGACGTGATCTATCGCGGCGAGCGGGGAAAACCGATCTGCGGCCTCGGCGGCTACCAGATGTTCGACTCGCTCGCGGTGGAAGCGAACGGCAATGTTTGCGTCGCCACCCTCGTTTCCGGCTGCATTTCGGTGATCGCGCCCGACGGCACGCTGGTCGAGCAGGTCCCGACCGGCGACCGCGTCACCACGAACATCGCCTTCGGCGGCCCCGAGTTGAAGACCGCCTACATCACGTTGTCAGGCAAAGGCGAGCTGGTCGCTATGGACTGGCCGCGCGGTGGATTGCCGCTCAATTTCCTGAACAAGTAAACGGTGCTAGTGACCGTCATTGCGAGCGAAGCGAAGCAATCCAGGAATGCGTCCGCGGTGACCGTCTGGATTGCTTCGTCGCTCCAGTGCAAAATTGCCCTGCAATTTTGTCACGAGCTCCTCGCAATGACAAAAGAGAGAGTCCCGAATGCCCTGGCCTGATCCCATCACCCTGCGTGGACAGCACGCCCGTCTCGAGCCGTTGTCGCAGCAGCATTACGACGGGCTGGTCGAGGCTGTGAAGGACGGCGAGATCCACAAGATCTGGTACACCCTGATCCCGACGCCGGAGAACGTGGCCAAGGAGATCGACCGCCGCCTGGGCCTGCAGGCCGCGGGCTCGATGCTGCCGTTCACCGTGTTCGACGCCGGCGGCAAGATCGTGGGACAGACCACCTACATGAACATCGATGCCGCCAACCGGCGCGTCGAGATCGGCTCGACCTGGTACGGCAAGAGCGCGCAGCGCGGCCCGCTCAACACCCAGTGCAAGCTGCTGCTGCTCACCCATGCCTTCGAGACGCTGAACTGCATCGCGGTGGAATTCCGCACCCACTTCTTCAATCATCAGAGCCGCAATGCCATCGAGCGCCTGGGCGCCAAGCAGGACGGCATCCTGCGCAGCCATCAGGTCGCGCCGAACGGTACGCTGCGCGACACCGTGGTCTACAGCATCACCGCGGCCGAATGGCCGACGGTGCGGACGCATCTCGAATATCAACTCAACGAAAAGCCGCGCTGAGCGGCGGCCGAGGCACCATGGACAGATTCGATTATGTGATCATCGGCGCCGGCTCTGCCGGTTGCGTGCTCACCAGCCGGCTGAGCGAAGACCCCTCAACCAGCGTCTGCGTGCTGGAAGCGGGGCCCTCCGACTGGCATCCCTACATCCATCTGCCGGCGGGCTTCATCAAGACCTTCCACATGAAGAGCATCAACTGGGCCTACCAGCAGGAGCCGGGGCCCTGGACCGGCGGGCGCAGCATCTACGCGCCGCGCGGCAAGACGCTCGGCGGCTCCTCCTCGATCAACGGCCACATCTACAACCGCGGCCAGCGGATGGATTTCGACACCTGGGCGCAGATGGGCAATCGCGGCTGGGGCTATGCCGACGTGCTGCCCTACTTCAAGCGGCTGGAGAAGCGGGTCGGCGAGGGCGACGACACGTTCCGCGGCCGTGACGGCAAGCTCACGGTCACCACCATGGATTGGCGCGATCCGCTGTGCGAAGCCTTCATGGAAGGCGCGGTGTCGCTCGGCATTCCCCGCAATCCCGATTACAACGGCGCCATACAAGAGGGCGTCTCCTACTGCCAGCGCACCATCGACAAGGGCTTGCGCGTTTCCGGCTCGACCGCGTTCCTGAAGCCGGCGATGAAGCGGCCAAACGTGCATGTGCACACCCACGCGCATGCGACCGAGATCATCTTCGAAGGCAAGCGCGCCGTTGGCGTCCGCTACACCAAGGGCGGACGTGGCGGCACGCCGATCGAGGTGCGCGCCAACAAGGAAGTCATCCTGTCCGGCGGCACCTACAACTCGCCGCAGCTGCTTCAGCTCTCCGGCATCGGCTCGCCCGATCTGTTGCAGCAACACGGTATCGCCGTGCGTCACGCGCTGCCGGTCGGCGAGGGCCTGCAGGACCATTACGCCCCGCGCACGGTGGCGCGGGTCAAGGACATCAAGACCATCAACGAGCTTCGCCGCGGCGTCTCGCTCTGGATCGAGGCGCTGAAATGGGCGACCGCGCGCCGCGGCCTGCTGTCGCTGTCGCCGACCATGGTCTATTGCTTCTGGCATTCGGGCGAGAGCGCCGACTCATCCGACCTGCAGCTCACCTTCACGCCCGCGTCCTACAAGGAAGGCGTGCAGGGCCAGCTCGAGGACGAGCCCGGCATGACGGTGGCGTCCTGGCAGCAGCGCCCGGAGAGCCGCGGCTATGTCCGTATCCGTTCCAGCGATCCGTTCGCGCCGCCGATCATCCAGACCAACTATCTCGACGCCGAGCTCGATCGCCGCGTCATTGTCGGCGGCATGAAGCTCGCGCGCCGTCTTTTGAAGTCCGCGCCGCTGTCGCCCTATTACGCCTACGAGGATTTCCCCGGCCCCAACATCAACACCGACGACGAGTTTTTGGCCGCGGCCACCGAGCGCGGCACCACCACCTTCCACCCCGGCTGCACCTGCCGCATGGGCCCGGCGGATTCGAGCTGGGCTGTGGTCGATGACCAACTCCGCGTCCACGGCCTCGAAGGCCTCCGCGTCATCGACGCCTCGGTGATGCCACGCATGATCTCGGCGAACCTCAACGCGTCAACGATGATGATCGCCGACCGCGCCTCGGACCTGATCCGCGGCAAGCAGCCGATGGAAGCCGCGCGCATTCCGGACGCTGCGGTGGCGTGAGGTTTCGTAGGGTGGGTTAGCTGCGCGATTGCGCGAAGCGCAACTCGCGCGGCGTAACCCACCGCTTCTGCCGATGCGGAAACGAAAGAGGTGGGTTACGCTGACGCTAACCCACCCTACGGCCACTGATGGACAGACTGCAAATGCAACCAGGCGCCGAGCGGCAGTCAGTTGGTCAGATTGCTATCTGCGGCCTCGTCTTTGCCCGCACGGCTATTCCGGTTGGCCTGCTACTGCGCGAAGGCTGGCGCGATTAGACGCTCTTCGCCGGCCTCTGGGTGGTCATGTACTTCCTGGGCGGGATCGGATGGTTTCCTCGGGGTACACCAGTTCGAAAGGCATTTTCGTATGGCGTGCTTGTTGGCACCGTACTGCCGGCTCTGGAGTGGATGTTGACGCTGCGAGGCTCGTGACCCGTCGGGCAAAACACCCCGCACCCCGTCAACCCCTCCCTGCAAAAATATTCCACTTTACCGAAATTCGGAATTGCGGCATACATCGACGCAGCCCGGCCCGACGAAGAGGGGCGGTTCGCGAGTCGTTCGAAACGCGGGCCGGGTTGCGGTGGACGCAGCAGCGTCGGCACGAGAGGTGCGGGCAGGGCGGGTAGCCCCTGTGAGTCCGCGGCCGCGTGAAGACGAACGGCGCTGTTGCGTACGGCAAAACCGTGTGGTCCTGGCCGTCGTTGCCACGGTCAAGCCTGTCGCGGAGATGTGCGCGAGCCCAACCGGGCGGACGGCATCGGCAATTCGCGGGGCGAGGGAGGCCAGAAGGAAAGTTCGGCTCCCGGGAGATCACGGCATAAGCCGTCCGACCATCGCGCAGGGAAGGCCGGGCGTTCGGCCACACCTGTATGCTGCTGTGCGGTTTTTGTTGCGTGTGCTTTGCGCAGCAGACCGCGGGTGCCGGTCGGCGCCCGGCCTTCCCTGCGCCCTCTTTCACAAGAGGACGTGCAAGTTGAAGCAGAGCTCGGGCGCAATGCGCCGCGAGAATGCGAAGGTGCGTCCGCGATTTATGAGCGTCGGGCCAAACACTGCTCTCGTGCCCCGGACGCAGCGCAGCGCTCTCGCGGTGCGCTGCAGAGCCGGAGCCCATGTCTCCGAGCAATCAGTGTCGCCTTCTGGTCCCGGCTCCGCGCCGCAGCGTTGCACGCTGCAGCGCGTCCGGGGCACGAGAAGCCTACACTTCCCGTCGGCTCAAGAACGCCAGCCGCTCGAACAGATGCACGTCCTGCTCGTTCTTGAGCAGCGCGCCGTGCAGCGGCGGGATCAGTTTGCGCGGGTCGCGCTCACGCAACTGCTCCACGCTCATGTCCTCGTTGAGCAGCAGCTTGAGCCAGTCCAGAAGCTCCGAGGTAGACGGCTTCTTCTTCAGCCCGGGCACTTCGCGCACCTCGAAGAAGATGCGCAGCGCTTCCTCGACGAGGCGCTTCTTGATGCCGGGGAAGTGGACGTCGACGATGCGGCCCATCGTATCGGCGTCGGGGAACTTGATGTAGTGGAAGAAGCAGCGGCGGAGAAAAGCGTCCGGCAGCTCCTTCTCGTTGTTGGAGGTGATCATCATGATCGGGCGCTGCTTGGCCTTGATCGTCTCGCCGGTCTCGTAGACATGGAATTCCATGCGGTCGAGCTCGAGCAGCAGGTCGTTCGGGAATTCGATGTCGGCCTTGTCGATCTCGTCGATCAGGAGCACCGGGCGCTGCTCGGCCGCGAAGGCTTCCCACAGCTTGCCGCGCTTGATGTAGTTCTTGATGTCGGACACGCGCGCATCGCCGAGTTGGCTGTCGCGCAGACGCGACACCGCGTCGTATTCGTAGAGGCCCTGCTGCGCCTTGGTGGTGGACTTGATGTGCCAGGTCAGCAGCGGCGCGTTCAGAGCCTTCGCCACTTCCTCGGCCAGCACCGTCTTGCCGGTGCCGGGCTCGCCCTTGATGAGCAGCGGGCGCTCCAGCACGATCGAGGCATTGACGGCGACCTTGAGATCGTCGGTCGCAACATAGTCCTTGGTGCCGGTAAATTTCATTGCGTGTCCTTGGGTAATCGTCGGCGCGAGGTGCGGCCCCGGTCGCGACAAGCGAACGGCCGCGCACGGCGGCCGTTCCTGGTTCGGTCAGGCTTTCAGACCCGTTTTATCAGCGAAAGGATGACGAGCACAATCACCGCGCCGATGGTGGCGTCCACGATGGCGCCGACCGTGCCAGTTGCCAGCTGGATGTGCAGCTGGGGCAACACCCAGCTTGCGACCAGCGCGCCGATGATGCCGACGACGATGTTGCCGATCAGTCCAAATCCCGCCCCGTGGACAATCTTGCCCGCAAGCCAGCCTGCGATCGCGCCAATGATGAGCGCTGCGACAATTCCCATTGCAAACGTCCCCAAAACAACCCCGTGAAGGCCCCAATTCTAGAGCAAAAAGCTTCCCGGTCCAGCGCCCCGCGGCGGTCTCCGCCCCTTGACGTTCGTCCCCCGACGGGCAATCTGTCACCCATGTTCCTGCAATTCTTCACTTCTCTGCGCGATGCGCAGGTCCCCGTGACGCTGCGCGAATACCTCACGCTGGTCGAGGCGCTCGACGCCGATCTGGCGGATTATTCGGTCGAGAATTTCTACTATCTGTCGCGCACCGCGCTGGTGAAGGACGAGCGCAACCTCGACAAGTTCGACCGCGTCTTCGGCACGGTGTTCAAGGGGCTGGAAAACCTGCTCGACGCCATGGAGAAGGCGGAGATCCCCGAGGAGTGGCTGAAGAAGCTCGCCGAAAAATACCTGACGGAAGAAGAGAAGAAGCAGATCGAGGCCATGGGCTGGGACAAGCTCATGGAGACCTTGAAGAAGCGCCTCGAGGAGCAGAAAGGGCGGCACCAGGGCGGCTCGAAATGGATCGGCACCGCCGGCACCTCGCCGTTCGGCGCCCACGGCTACAATCCCGAGGGCGTGCGCATCGGCCAGGAGAAGAACCGCAACAACCGCGCCGTGAAGGTGTGGGACAAGCGCGAGTTCAAGGATCTCGACGGCAATGTCGAGCTCGGCATCCGCAACATCAAGGTGGCGCTGCGCCGCCTGCGCAAGTTTGCGCGCACCGGCGCGCCGGACGAACTCGATCTCGACACCACCATCCGCGAGACCGCCAATCACGGCTATCTCGACGTCCACATGCGCCCCGAGCGGCGCAATGCGGTGAAGCTGCTCGTGTTCTTCGACATCGGGGGCTCCATGGACATGCATATCGAGCAGGTCGAGGAGTTGTTCTCGGCGGCGAAGAGCGAGTTCAAGCACATGGAGTATTTCTACTTCCACAACTGCCTCTATGAAGGCGTGTGGAAGCAGAACAAGCGCCGCTTCACCGACCGCACCCCGACCTGGGACGTGCTGCATAAGTATCCGCACGACTACAAGATCGTGTTCGTCGGCGACGCCTCGATGTCGCCTTACGAGATCATGGTGCCCGGCGGCTCGGTCGAGCACGTCAACGAGGAGCCGGGCTCGGTCTGGCTCGACCGCATCATCCGCACCTATCCGCATGCGGTGTGGCTGAACCCGGTCGCACAGAAGCACTGGGATTATTCGGAATCCACCACCATCATCAAACGCATCTTCGC
This sequence comes from Bradyrhizobium sp. MOS003, assembly GCF_003020125.1. GTDB lineage: Bacteria > Pseudomonadota > Alphaproteobacteria > Rhizobiales > Xanthobacteraceae > Bradyrhizobium. The sequence continues at coordinate 1,903,331 of NZ_PYFW01000001.1, forward strand.
GAACCGGATGTATCCGATCACGATTGAAGGGCTGGAAGGTGCGATGAAGGAATTGACGCACTAGCTTATGACCAGCCCGGTGCGATCGGCAACGGAAGTGCGCTCCCTGTCCCGCTTGCGGGGGAGGGCTGGGGAGGGGGTGTCGCCGCGGGCGACGCTCCCCAAGAGGAGAGAGCCCCCACCCGCGTCGCTTCGCGCCGCGACCTCCCCCGCAAGCGGGAGAGGTTAGACCGAGTATGCGGCGAGTGAGTGCCGTACCAACAGCCATAAAATAACGAGGGAGAACCATATGCCCCAAAACATCACCCGCGGCATCAAGGCGCTGATCGACGAGGCCAATGCCGAGATCGAGACGCTCAACGCCAAGGACGCCATCGAGATCTCCAAGAACGGCGACGTCGTCATCGTCGACATTCGCGACCCCCGCGAGATCGAGCGCGACGGCCGCATCCCCGGCGCGTTCGCCTGCACCCGCGGCATGCTGGAATTCTGGATCGATCCGGAGAGCCCCTATGCCAAGCCGGTGTTCCAGGAGGACAAGAAGTTCGTGTTCCACTGCGCCGGGGGCTTACGCTCCGCGCTCGCGGCCAAGACCGCGCAGGACATGGGCCTCAAGCCGGTCGCCCACATCGCCGGCGGCTACGCCGCCTGGCGCGATGCCGGCGGGCCGACTGAACAGTGGGTGCCGAAGAAGAAGGGGTGAAACTTGTCACACGCGGGCTTGACCCGCGTGTCCATCATCTCAAGAAGGATGGATTGCCGGGTCAAGCCCGGCAATGACGATTGGAGAGTACAGAAGCATGACCACCGCCACCGACCCCCTCGTCTCCACCGAATGGCTCGCCGCCCATATCAACGACGCCAACGTCAAGGTCCTCGACGCCAGCTTCAAGCTCCCTGGCGTGCTGCCGCTGCCGAAGGACGATTATCTCGCCGCGCATCTGCCGGGCGCCGCGTTCTTCGACGTCGATGCGGTGTCGGACCATTCCAACCCGCTGCCGCACATGTATCCGAGCGCCGAGCAGTTCGGCCGTGACATCGGCAATCTCGGGATCTCCAACGCCGACACCGTCGTGCTCTACGATGCCGGCGGCTGGGTCGCAGCGCCGCGCGCGTGGTGGATGTTCCTGGCCTTCGGCCATAACAACGTGCGCATCCTCAACGGCGGCTTGAAGAAGTGGCGCGCCGAAGGGCGAGCGGTCGAAGCCGGCGAGGTGAAGCCGAAACCCGCGAGCTTCAAGGCGAACTATGATTCAAAGCGCGTGCGCAGCATGCAACAGCTGATCGCCAACGTCGAAAGCCGTGCCGAGCAGGTGATCGACGCCCGCGCCGCCGACCGCTTCGAGGGCCGCGCGCCCGAGCCGCGGGCGGGAATCCGCTCCGGTCACATCCCCGGCGCCCGCAACGTGCCCTACAATCAACTGTTCGACCCCGCGACCGGCGAGATGAAGCCGCTCGAGGATCTGCGCGCTGCCTTCACCAGTGCCGGCGTCAAGCTCGATGCGCCGATCGTGACGAGCTGCGGCTCGGGCGTGTCGGCCGGCGTGCTGACGCTCGCACTGTATCGCCTGGGGATCACCGACACCGCGCTCTATGACGGCTCCTGGTCGGAATGGGGCCAGGAGGGCGGCCCGGCCATCGCGACCGGGGCGGCGTAAACGCAGTAGCTAAGACGACGGTGCGCCCCCTCGCCCCGCTTGCGGGGAGAGGGTTGGGTGAGGGGGAGTCTTCACGGGGACGGTGACAGTGGGAATCGCGGAGAGTCCCCCTCACCCGTAATCCGCGCTTGGCGCGAATTCCGGCCTCTCCCCGCAAGCGGGGAGAGGCGAAGGAGGCGCGTCACCGCGTGCGCGGGGCGGTCGTCGCGAAGGTCTGTGGCTGGCCGAACGGATCGAGCTGCTGTTGCAACTGCTGAGGCGGCGGACGTCGCACCACGCGATGCCGCTTCTTGGCCTTCGCTTTGCGCTTGGTCGCCTTGTCGGCCTTGCTATCGGGCTTGCTCTCAGCCTTGCTCTCAGCCTTGGCCTTCGCCGGCGCATCCTTCACGGCCGTCGTCGCCGGCTCGTTCAGAGCGGCCAGCCTGGCCGAGGCGACGTCGAGTGCGGACGAGGTTAGCGCCGCACTGTCCGCCGGCGCCGGCTCGCCGACGGTCGCGGCGGGCTCGGGTGCGGGGATCGACGCCGTGGTGTCGGCCGGGGTGAGCGTATCGGCGGGTGCCGGCGCGGCGGCCTCTGTCGCCATCTCGGAGTTGGCGGGTTCGGCGCCCGGGACGTCGGCCGGAGGTGTGGCAGCCGGAGGCTGAGCCTCGGTCGTCAGCGCGGCGATCTGCTCGGGCTCGCTTCCGGGCAGTCCAATGGTCGGCACCTGGTCTCGTAGTGACGGCTCGGGCTCGGCCGCTTCCGGCTCCGCGCGCAAGACCGCGAGCACCGGCTCGGGAGCTTGCGCGAACATCCGCTCCTGCGGGCCGTTCCGCCAGGAGGGGTTGCTGACATACTGCTCGTGGCTCGCCCGCAGCAGTGCGGCGGCGCCCAGACCGAACACCAGGATGGAGGTTGAGAGCAGGATCGCGGCAAACAGGAAGCGAAAGCCGGGAAGCATCGAAGGATTGCGAATTTCCGCCCCGGCGGCGAAGTAGCCAGGGCCCATGAGCCATCTGAACGCGGTGACGGTACTGCTTTGCCGCGTTCGCCACGCGGGGATCGGGAATTCAAATGGGTGGCGAATCAGGCTGATTCGAACATACCGCAACGATTCCGAGCCGTTCCCTTAAATTCGGAGGCGAAGACTGCGGCAATTGACGGCATGAGTTGATTTCCCGCTCCGTGATGCAACGGGGCAACGGTAGTCTTGCGGGATCACAAATCGGCAAGTCCTGCGCAAATAAGCCTGATATGTCTTGAATGTGCCGCTATCTTCGGCCATCTGGCCGTTGTCGGTCCTGACGGGCCCGGGGACACTGCAAGAGCGATGATGATCAAACATTTTCTGACGATATGCGCTGCCGCAACAGTCGCTGCGGCGGGAACCTCGCTCGCACAGGCTCAGAGCTATCCGGTCCAGCAGGCGCCGAGCTACGGCGCCCCGGCTGAATATCGGCCCGGCGACCGCGCGCCGAATTTCGACGCGCTGGACGATGACGACGATGCGATGCCGCACACGTCGCTGCCGCCGCCCGGCCCGGCCGACGATCCGCGCTATGGCCGCCCGGTCGGCGCTCCCCCGGTCTACTCGGCCGCGCCGCCGCAGGGTCCGGTGATGTCGCCGGATGATCCGCGTTATGGCCGCCCGGCTGGCGCTCCGCCGGTCTATTCGGCCGCGCCGCCGCAGGGTCCCGTGATGTCGCCCGACGATCCCCGCTACGGCCGCCCCGCCGGTCCGCCGCCGGTGATCTACGCCAATCGGCCGGGCCAGCAGGGACAGGCTCCCGCCGGTGACGGCCTTCGTCCGCCGGAAGCCGTTGGTGGTCCCGCCGCGACCGGAACGGTTCAGGCCGGGCAGCCGCCTGTCGGTGCCGATGGCCGGCCGATGACGATGGCCGCGCTGCCCCCCGAGGAGCAGCCCGATGCTGCGCCGGTGCAGTTGCCGCCGAACCTGCGCCGCCAGGAGGTTTCGTTCCAGACCAAGGAGCCAGCCGGCACCCTCGTGGTCGATACGCCTAACACCTATCTCTACTACGTGCTCGGAGGCGGCCGTGCGATCCGCTACGGCGTCCGCGTCGGCCGCGACGGCTTCACCTGGACCGGCGTCCAGAAGATCACCCGCAAGGCCGAGTGGCCGGATTGGCATCCGCCGACAGAGATGATCGAGCGCCAGCCCTATCTGCCGCGCTTCATGGCAGGCGGCCCCGGCAATCCGCTCGGCGCCCGCGCGATGTATCTCGGCTCGACGGTCTATCGCATTCACGGCACCAACCAGCCATCGACCATCGGCAAGTTCGTCTCGTCCGGCTGCATCGGCATGCTGAACGAGGACGTCTCGGACCTGTTCGATCGCGTCAAGGTCGGCACCCGCGTGGTGGTGATGCCGGGTGGCCCGCCGCCGGGAACGGCGACCGCTTCCGCTGCGCCGGCGCCGGGCGCTGCTCCCGGTCCCGCTCCGATGGCCGCTCAGGCCGGCCCGGTCCCGGGCACGCAGCCGACCGTGGTGCCGCCGCTGCCCGCGCCGGTCACCGTGCGCTGAGCGTCGACCGACAATTCAGAATTGCGAAGGGCGTGCCACCGGCGCGCCCTTCCTCGTTTCAGGCCAGCTTGCGCGGCAGCTCACCGCCTCCGGTGAAGGCGTCGATCGCCTCGACCATCTGGCCGTAATGGATGCGCAGGCCGTCCTCGGTGGCGTAGCCGAGATGCGGCGTCAGCACGAGATTGTCGAGCTTGCGGAAGGGATGGTCGACCGGCAGCGGCTCGACTGCGAACACATCGATGCCGGCGCCCGCGATCTTGCGCTGCTGCAACGCTTCCAGCAGCGCCTGCTCGTCCACGATCGGCCCGCGCGCGGTGTTGACGAGAAAGGCTGTCGGCTTCATCCGCGCCAGATCGGCAGCGCCGACCAGCCCGCGCGAGCGCTCGCTCAGCACCACATGAATGGTGACGATATCGGCCTTGGCGAACAGCTCCTCCTTGGTGGCATATCCGACCCCGGCAGCCTCGCATTTCGCCGGCGTGAGGTTCGGGCTCCAGGCGATCACGTTCATGCCGAACGCCTTGGCGATCCCGGCCATCCTGCTGCCGAGCTTGCCGAGCCCGACGATGCCGAGCGTCATGCCCTCGATCTCGACGCCGGCAAAGGTCTGCCAAGGCTCGCCGGCATGCATGCGCGCGTTCTCGCGGCCGATGCCGCGGGTCAGCTCCAGGATCAGGCCCATGGTAAGCGGCGCCGTTGGATCGCGCGAATATTGCGTGCCTGCGACGGTGATGCCGCGCGCCTTCGCGGCTTCCATGTCGATCGCGGCATTGCGCATGCCTGAGGTGAGCAGCAGCTTCAGCTTGGGCAGCTTGTCGAACAGGCTCGTCGGGAATGCCGTCCGCTCGCGCATCGCGCAGATGATGTCGAAATCGGCCAGCGCGCTGGCCGCGGCCTGCCCGGAGGCGAAGGGATGGCTGAACACGGTGACATCGAGGCGGTCGGACAGTTTCTGCCAGTCAGCGACGTCGAGCGCGAGGTTGAAATAGTCGTCGAGAATTGCACAGCGCAGCCGGCTCATCGGTGGTCATCCATAGCGAGAGGGGACGGCGCTGGGCGCGCGCCATCGTCGAAACCAGGCCATGGTTGCGCGCAATCAGGACAGCGCGCAAGCCGCTCGCGCCTTCAAAACTCCGATAGCAGGAGATGGGCTCAGAGGTCGCGGGGCTTCAGGCGGAACGGCGCGTTCATGCCGTGCTTGGCGCGCCAGGCGGGGCCGGGGCCGCGCATGTAGTGCAGTTCGGGCCGGTAGGGATTGAAGGCGGTGGCGAAGAAGCGCTTGAAGAACCCCTTGATCTCCGAGCCGAGCGCAGAGGAGCTGCCGGCTTCGGCCGGAACAGGGAGTGAATGGGTGTCGATCAGAGCCATGACGCTGTCTCGCTATGCTCTCGCTTGTTCTGAGCGGGTGGCGCTGTTGCCGCGCGAGACCGAGCATTCGGCCTGATTGATTAAAAGATGGTTTCAATTGTCCGGATCTGGCCCGGATGGTGTCCGTTCCGTATTCATCCGTGGTGAACGGACGGAAAACATTGCCCTTTGGGGGCGGGATCGCTACATCGGCGGCAGCAAATCTCCTCAAATTGAAGGTGTCACGGGACCCATGGCGCGCCAGTTCATCTATTTCATGCAGGGCCTGACCAAGAGCTACCCGACCCGCAAGGTGCTCGATAACATCCATCTGTCGTTCTACCCGGACGCCAAGATCGGCGTGCTCGGCGTCAACGGCTCGGGCAAGTCGACGCTGCTCAAGATCATGGCTGGCCTCGACAAGGAATATAACGGCGAGGCCTGGGTCGCCCAGGGCGCCCGGGTCGGCTATCTCGAGCAGGAGCCGCATCTCGATCCGGCACTCAACGTGCGCGAGAACGTCATGCTGGGCGTCGCCAAGCAGAAGGCCATCCTCGATCGCTACAACGAGCTGGCGATGAACTATTCCGAGGAAACCGCCGACGAGATGACCAAGCTGCAGGACGAGATCGAGGCCCAGGGCCTCTGGGATCTCGACAGCAAGGTCGACCAGGCCATGGACGCGCTGCGCTGCCCGCCTGACGATGCCGACGTCACGAAGCTCTCCGGCGGCGAGCGCCGCCGCGTCGCGCTGTGCAAGCTGCTGCTCGACCAGCCAGAGCTGCTGCTGCTCGACGAACCGACCAACCATCTCGATGCGGAATCCGTGTCGTGGCTGGAAGGTCATCTGCGTAACTATCCCGGCGCGATCCTGATCGTCACCCACGATCGCTACTTCCTCGACAACGTCACGAGCTGGATTCTCGAACTCGACCGCGGCAAGGGCATTCCCTACGAAGGCAACTACTCGTCCTGGCTGGTGCAGAAGCAGAAGCGGCTGGAGCAGGAGGGCCGCGAGGACGCCGCGCACCAGAAGACGCTCGCGCGCGAGCAGGAATGGGTCGCCTCGTCGCCGAAAGCACGGCAGGCCAAGTCCAAGGCGCGCTACCAGCGCTACGAGGATCTGCTCAAGCAGGCGAGCGAGAAGCAGACCCAGACCGCGCAGATCATCATTCCCGTCGCCGAGCGGCTCGGCGCCAACGTGGTCGACTTCGAAGGTCTCAGCAAAGGTTTTGGCGATCGCCTCCTGATCGACAATCTCACCTTCAAGCTGCCGCCCGGCGGCATCGTCGGTGTGATCGGACCGAACGGCGCCGGCAAGACCACGCTGTTCAAGATGATTACCAAGCAGGAGCAGCCGGATTCAGGCACCATCACGGTCGGCGAGACCGTGCATCTCGGCTATGTCGACCAGTCGCGCGATGCGCTCGACGGCAACAAGAACGTGTGGGAAGAGATTTCCGGCGGCAACGAGCTGATCCTGCTCGGCAAGAAGGAAGTGAACTCGCGCGGCTATTGCTCGGCGTTCAACTTCAAGGGCGCCGACCAGCAGAAGAAGGTTGGCGCGCTCTCGGGCGGTGAACGCAATCGCGTACATCTCGCCAAGATGCTGAAGTCGGGTTCGAACGTTCTGCTACTCGACGAACCGACCAACGACCTCGACGTCGACACGCTGCGCGCGCTCGAAGAGGCGCTGGAGGATTTCGCCGGGTGCGCCGTCATCATCAGCCATGATCGCTGGTTCCTCGACCGTATCGCGACCCACATCCTGGCCTTCGAAGGCGACAGCCATGTCGAATGGTTCGAAGGTAACTTCCAGGATTACGAGAAGGACAAGATGCGCCGGCTCGGCCAGGACAGCGTCATTCCGCACCGCGTGAAGTACAAGAAGCTGACGCGGTGATGTCGGCATGATGCGGCGGGCGCTCATCGCTGCGGTGATCGTGGTCGCCTGCGGCTGGTCGTCCGCCCGCGCGGCCGATGCCGCCTTCACGCAGTTCATCGCCTCGCTCTGGCCGGAGGCGGAGGCTGAAGGCGTCTCGCGCAAGACGTTCGACGAACAGACGCGCGGGCTCGAGCCGGATTACAAGCTGCCTGACCTGATCCTGCCCGGCCGCCCCGCGCTAGGTGCGCCTTCGCAGGCCGAGTTCGTGCAGGTGCCGGCCGACTACGTCAAGGAAGCCTCGATCGCGCGGCTTGCCGGCGAGGGGCAACGGCTGCTGCAGAAATATCGCGCGTCGCTGAGCGAGATCGAGAACAAGTCCGGCGTGCCCGCGACCGTGATGCTCGCAATCTGGGGCCGCGAGACCGACTATGGCCGCTACACGCTACCTTACGATTTGGTTCGCGTGCTGGCGACGCAGGCCTATGTCGGGCGCCGCAAGGATCAATACCGCACCGAGTTCATCCTCGCGCTGAAGATCCTCAGTGAGGGCGTGGTGACGCGCAAGGACATGCGCTCGTCCTGGGCAGGTGCCACAGGGCTCACGCAGTTCCTGCCATCCGAATATTACAAGCACGGCGTCGATTTCGATCGGGATGGACGCATCGACATCTGGCATTCGGTGCCGGATGCGTTGGCCTCGGCCGCGCAACAGCTCGTCAACAAGGGCTGGCAGAGCGGCGTGCGCTGGGCCTACGAGGTGCAGGCGCCGGCTAAAGTCGATTGCACCACCGGCGTGCCGGAGGTGACGAAGCCGATCGGACAGTGGCTGCGCGAAGGTTTCGTGCCGGTGCGCGGTCAGAAGCTCAGCGCCACCGAACAGGCGCAGCCGGCCTCGCTGCTGCAGCCGGAGGGCATCTACGGCCCGTCATTCCTGACCACGAAGAACTACTTCGTCATCAAGGAATACAATTTCTCCGACCTCTATGTGCTGTTCGTCGGGCACCTGGCCGACCGCATGACGAGCCCGCTGCCGTTCGCAATGCCCTGGGCGGCCTCGAAGCAATTGCGCACGAAAGACGTCGAGACGATGCAGCGTGGGCTTACGCGCGCCGGGCTCTACAAGGACAAGATCGACGGCAAGGCCGGCATGCAGACGCGCGCCGCGCTCGGCGCCTATCAGAAGTCGGCGGGCCTCAAGGTCGACTGCTGGCCGAGCGAAGAGGTGCTGCGCGCGATCCAGGCGGCGCGATAGCGCGAGAGCAAAGAAAAAGCCCGGCCGAGATGCTCGGCCGGGCTTCGATCGCGACGCTCACGAGCGCCGGTGCGATCGGATCAGTAGCAGACGCGAACCGGGCGAACGACCCAGCCGTAGCCGTCCCAATAACGCTGACGCTGCCAGTAGCAGGGCGGGGGCGGCGGGCCGGGCTCGGCGACGTAAACCGGGCCGCCATAGGCGGGCCGGCTCGACGCGATGGCGCCGCCGACGATCGCGCCGCCGATCAGGCCGGCCGCGATACCGGCGCCGATGTTGTCACCGGCTTTCGCCGGCGGGGTTGCTGTCACCAGCGAACCGGCGACCGTCGCAACCGTGAGGGCGGCAACCAAAGTCTTCTTCATGCTCTTGGCTCTCCTGGGAGATGGGTTCCTCTTGTTAGAGGCGCCCGGGTTTCAAAGGTTCACACACGCTGGTGGAATTGGCCGTGCAGCTAGGAAGCGCGCAATTGGTCAACCCACGGTAAACGCACACGGAGCTGTGACGAGAAAAAGCGGTCTTTTTCGGGCTCTGAGATGAACGGCGCATCCGTAGTGAACCGGTCCAGAGCTGCGCGTCGCGGTGAACCGGTTCGAGGCGCGTTAGCCGCAGACCCGAACGCGGCGGACGCGCCAGGCATAGCCGTCCCAGAAGCGATGCTTCTGCCAGACGCAGCCGCCGCCGTAATAGCCGTCGGCGACATAGCCGGGCGCCGGCGCATAGTAGCGGGGCGGGTAATAGCCCGGCTCGTAATAGCCGGGGCCGGGTCCGTAATAATACGGAGAGGCCAGCGCGCCGCCGACAATGGCGCCGCCGATGATGCCGGCCGCCACGCCGGCCGCGACGCCACGCTGCGCATGGGCCGGTGTTCCGGCCGAAAGGGCCATGGTGGCGACGGCGGCGACCGCCAGGAGCGACTTCTTCATTGGCTTGACCTTTCGTACAAACACGCGGGAACGCTTTGGGGCAGAGTTCCATACTTCGTTTGAATGATCAATGAACGGCGCCTTTGCCGGGCGCGACCAATCGATATCGGTCGCAGCTCGGCTTGGAGACGATGATGGGTAGCGCGATGGTCAATGCATTGATTGCCGCCGGGGTCGTGTCCGCGATCGGCTACGGACTGGTCGCCCATCTCCAGAACCGCGGCCAGCGGCGCTCCCGCGCGGGGGCGGGCGGCGATGGCAGCAGCGGCGGCGCCACCTCTTCGGGGAGCAATGACGGCTTCTCACTGGGAAGCTGGTTTTCCAGTGACAGTTCGGGCAACGCGACCGACAACGGCAGCTGTTCCAGCAGCGATAGTGGCGGCGATTGCGGAGGCGGCGGCGACGGTGGGGGAGGCGGCGGCGATTAGATCTCCTCCAATCTTGATCCAGCGCAACACTGAAATTTAGAGCCGTTCTAGGCTGCTTCGGGGCCAGTTTGGAATAGCTTCAAATACCGCTTTTTCCTTTTGCATCCGGCCGGCCCGTTAAATATCGATGATGACGCATCACCGAAGGGCCTGCCGGTTCCATGATCGTTTGTTCCTGTAACGTGCTGAGCGATGACGATATCCGCGCCGCCGTCGCCGAGTCCGACGACGCCGTGCGCCATGCCAAGCAGGTCTATGGATGCCTGGGCTGCAGCGCCGAATGCGGTCGCTGCGCCCGGACGATCAAGACCATCATCGACGAAGCCCTCGGCCCCTGCGCTCAATCCTGCTGCTCGGGCTGCCCGCATAACCACACCGTGGCTGCCAATGATGAGGCGGCTGAGCCCGCCCAGTTCGCCCTCGCGGCCTGTTGAATCTTCCGCCAGCCATGGCTGAGCTTTTCCCCGGCTGCGTCTGTGTAGCCAGTTGCCCTCATTCGTAAACTGACTTAGAAGCGTTCTAAATTCGGTTAGTGCCGATTTGGACTGCAAGAGCTGGAGTGAACCATGCAGGGCGACGCAAAAGTCATCGACTATCTCAACAAGTCACTGCGTCACGAACTGACTGCGATCAACCAGTACTGGCTGCACTACCGCTTCCTCGACAATTGGGGCCTCCTCGACATGGCCAAGGTCTGGCGCAAGGAGTCCATCGAGGAGATGGAGCATGCCGACAAGCTCACCGCGCGCATCCTGTTCTTGGACGGCTTTCCGAACATGCAGGTGCTCGATCCCTTGCGCATCGGCCAGAACGTCAAGGAAATCATCGAGTGCGACCTCGCCGCCGAGATGAGCGCGCGTGCGCTCTACCAGGAAGCGGCGACCTACTGCCACGGCGTCAAGGACTACGTCACGCGTGACCTGTTCGAGAAGCTGATGAGCGACGAGGAGCACCACATCGACTTCCTCGAAACCCAGCTCGACCTGATCGGCCGCATCGGCCTCGAACTCTACACCCAGAAGCATGTTGGCGGGCTCGAGGGCGAGGGGCACTAAGCTCCGGCCCGCTCCCTCCATTCCTCATGGCCGGGCTAGACCCGGCCATCTACGTGTTGCCGCACAACGAAGACGTGGATGCCCGGGCCTTCGCCTCGCCGAAGCCGCTTCGGCCGCGCAGGCGGGACAAGCCCTGGCATGAAGTCGTGCGCGGGACGACGCCCCACCTACAACTGCGTCTTGTAGATCTCTTCCACGGCCTCCTGGCTCGCGGGCTCTCCAAGCCCGGTCTGTTCGTGAACGACCGTGACGATGCTGGGCATCACCGAACGCTCCACTTTCTCGGGCGACCATAGCTTCGAGCGCATCAGCGCCTTGCCGCAGTGGAAATAGACCTCGCTGACGGCGACATTCAGCACCGCGCGCGGCGGCTTGCCGAATTCGACCATTGCGGCGAGCAGATCCGAATCGGCCGACAGCGTGCCGCGTCCGCCGACGCGTAGAGTCTCGTCGATCCCGGGCACGAAGAACAACAGATGCACGAAGCCCGAGCCTTCGACGACGTTGCGAAAACTGTCGATCCGGTTGTTGCCGGAGCGGTCCGGCATCAACAACTGGTTGGGGCCGGCGACGTGGACGAAGCCGATGCCGCCGCCGCGTGGCGAGGCATCGACGCTGCCGTCCGCGCCCGACGTCGCGAGCACGCAGAACGGCGACATCTCGATGAACTTCTTCGCATGCGCATCGATCGCGGGCCGCGCTTTCGCGATCACACGCGGGCTTGGCTCGGCATAGATCGTGGCGAGGTCTTCGGCGCGAAGCTGGGTCACGAAGGTCTCCTTGATTGACGCGCCGAGACTATCATTCTCCGGCCGCCCCGCTATCCCCTTTGTCGCCGCCATGGCCATGCGATCACGTCGGCGCAGTAGAGTGCCCACCAGATCAGCACGGGCTGAAGCATCAGGCGCGGTCCATGGTAAAGCCAGCTGTTGGGGATGGGCGGAAGGTCGATGCCCTCCAGCGCGTGCTTGATGTTCGCCGGCCAAACGCAAAGCGCATAGAGCGCCAGGGCCACGCCTGCCCACCGGCGCAGTGGCGTCGTCAGCAATGCGATCGAGCCCGCGATTTCACAAACGCCGGCAACGAGAATGACCTCTATCGGGAACGGAACCCAGGACGGCGTGATCGCGAGAAACTTGGCGGGGATGGCCAGATGCGCAAACCCGGCAGCGATATAGAGTGCGGCAAGAGCGAAGCGCATCACCGCGCGCCTGCGGTCGGGTTCGGACGCCATTCCTCGAACTAGCACGCGCGGAACGAGGACGCCATCGTGCGCTAGACTGCGTCCGCCGGCACGAAGCAACTGATGATGATGGCGCCACGGTGGTGGACATACCACACCACGGCCTGGCCGACCGGATTGCCGCGATCGCGGATGATGGCGCGTTCGGGAACCTCCATCCATTGTCCTTCGATCGGCACCCAATAGGCGCCGCCGCGCACGTCGTAGTCGGTACGATGCCCGTCGGAGACGTCGCAGCAGGGAACGCCGTTTGGCGCGATGACGCTCTTGAACCATGCGCGGATGTCGGGCGGGACGTGGTCGTATTGACCGTTGTCGAAAGCGAGTGCGGCGCTGGTCAGCGCCGTCATCGCGACCAGCCAGACGCACAGTGCGAGCCTGTGCATGCGATCCCTCCTCGTCGCGTCCTGCTATTCGCGCGCGCGTCTTGCCCGCGTCGATTCCATCGTTGACGCGATTAAGCCCGAGCTGTCGGCGCATTGCATGCCCAAATAATATGCGGCTCCGAGGCGCCGCACATGATGCGATGCAAAATCAGCGGCGTGCCGATTCGATCATTCGCTGCGGCGTGCTCTCCAGCAATTGCCGGACCTGCTCGCTGTAGAATTTCGCATTGCCGGTGGTGCCGTGGCCGCGCGTCTCGGCGCTCGCCGGGATCAAATAGAGGCGGCCGTTCTTGACCCGCTTCATGGCCGCGTCCGTGATGCCGGTCTCGGGCGGGTTGCGCTCGTCGTCGGCGGAATTGATCAGCAGCAGCGATGCTTCGATGGCTTCGAGCTTATCGCCAGCATTGTAGTCGTGCGAGGATTCCCACTGGTAGACGAAGTCGTTGGCGTCCGCCGTGATCGGCGTCGCCAGCCGTTCATCGACGATCTTGTCGGCCTTGGCCGCGGTCGGCGCCTGCGATTGATAGGCCAGCGTGCCGCCGATGCTGGCGATGCCATAGGCGGTGGCTGCGTATTTCATCATGCGCGGCTGGCTGGTGTAATTGCCGCCATTGTAGTCGGGATCGTTGCGGATGGTGTCGAGCATGATCCGCCGCATCATCCAGTTGCGCGAGGCCATCTCGGTCGGCTGCGAGGCCATCGGGACCAGCGCGTCCATCGCGGTCGGATACTTCTCGCCCCATAGCCAGGTGTGCATGCCGCCCATCGAATTGCCGATCACAAGCCGCAGATGCTTGACGCCGAGGCCTTCCGTCACCAGGCGATACTGCGCCTCGACCATGTCGTCGTAATTGTATTTCGGGAAACCCGTCTTCATCCCGTCGGAGGGCTTCGACGATTTGCCGTGGCCGATGCCATCAGGAAGGATGTAATATTTGGTGGCATCGAGCGGCTGACCCGGACCGAACATCTCGCCACCGAATGTCGGTCCCAGCATGCCGGTGCCGGAGCCGCCGGTGCCATGCAGCACCAGCACCGGTTGGCCTGAGGGCTCGCCGACCGTGGTGTAGTGCAGCTTCAGCTCCGGCATGGTCTCGCCGGTGTGAAGCTTGAAGTCCCTGGCGATCCAGTCGCCCTGCCTGAGTGCCGGATAATCGGCGGCGAAGACCGGCGTCGAAAAGGTCAGGACGACAGCTGACAGTACGGCGTAGCAAGCCCTCATGTTTCTCTCCCCAGTGCGGCTCATGGTCGGCGGCCGCGTTGCGGCGGAACTTAGCAGAACTGCGCGGACGGATGTAGGATTTTGGCTCCGTCGATCGTCTTCAAGGAAACATCCGGAGGAGGCCCCTGCATGTGCCGCAACATCAAGACGCTGTTCAACTTCGAGCCGCCGGCGACGGAGGATGAGATCCACGCCAGCGCGCTCCAGTTCGTGCGAAAGCTGTCCGGCTTCAACAAGCCGTCGCAGGCCAACGAGGCGGCGTTCGACCGCGCAGTGGCCGAGGTCTCGCAGGCCGCGCGAAATCTCCTGACCTCGCTGCACACCCATGCGCCGGCGCGCGACCGCGAGGTCGAGGCGGAAAGGGCCAGGGAGCGCTCGCGGCTGCGATTTGGCTAAGGGGCTGCAGCTTCGCGTTTCTGTGATTTGGCTCACGGAATGAGGCGCCACGCTCTGCGATGATGGCTTCCGGGGTTTTTGACAGCCCGGAGCAGGACCATGAGCCGCCCCCTTCTTCCCTTGAAAGCAGGTGCCATCGTCTTCACGCTGCTATGGACCGCGTGGATGATGTGGTGGAGCGGCTCGTTCTCGAGCGCGAACGTGGTGATCCTGGCCTTGTGCGGCGCAGCGGTCGGCTATCTCTGGTATCGCGCCATGCGCTGGCAGTTCGAGCGCATGGGCATGCTGCCGCACAAGGACGATTCCACCAGGGCGTCTTGATCCTCCAGCGCGTCCCGTACGCGCTGCAGCGCGTCGAAGCCACTAATCCTTGTGGCCGTGCTTCTTCTTTTTCTTCTTCTTCCTTTGCTCGTCGCCTTCGGCGTCGTCGCTCTCGCCGTCGAGCATTTCCTCGTCGGTCTCCCGCACCGCGGCTTCCAGCGCGGCGCGCTCGGCGGCCTCCAGTGCCTCGCGTTCGGCGGCGTCGCGCTCGCGCTTGCGGCGGCGCTCGTCCCAGGCGTCGAACAGCTGCTCGAGCCACGGCAGCACCTGTTCGATCGAGGGCAATTGACCGGCCGGCCCCGCCTCGCCGCGCGGGCCTTGCGGCCCCGCCGGCCCCTGCGGTCCGGCAGGTCCTTGCGCTCCGGCAGGACCCTGCGCGCCGGCGGCGCCGCGCGGGCCAACCTCGCCCTGCTTGCCTTGCGGACCGGGCTTGCCCTGAGGTCCTGCCTTTCCGATCGGCCCCGGTTTGCCCTGCGGCCCCGGCTTGCCGCGCGCGCCATCGGGTCCGCGTCGGCCCGGATGACCCTGCGGTCCCGGCCGTCCCGGCTCGCCCTGCCGTCCGCGCGGACCCTGAGGTCCCTGCCGCTTCTGTTCGTCTGCCACGCCGCTGCTCCCTTGACCGGAAGCAAGCTACTTAGCGGCGTTTGACGACAGCAGCAATTCCGCCGGGACAGCTCACCACGCTTGATCAACATGAATCGGCGGCATGCGCCGCTGTGTCATCGATGGTGCGGCCAGCTGCTGCGATGGTCGCGCTTGCGGTCATCATCGGCGGACTGATTCAGCGGCGCGTCCTCGAACGCTAATCCTGATAGGCGGGCACGTCGATGCCGGACGCCGCGTAGATCCTGATCTTGTTGCGCAGCGTGCGCACCGACAGGCCGAGCACGCGCGATGCGCGGGTGCGGTTGCCGTCGCAGCGCGCGAGCGTCTGGAGCACGAGCTCGCGCTCGACCTCGTCGACGGTGGCGCCGATCAGCAGCGGCACGATCTGGTGAGGGGCGAGGAATTGTGCGCCCGGTTCGGACGCGGCGACATGAACAGTGGTCATCGACATACTCCCCGATCAACGCCCGCTGCCACCGTTGGAAGCGGATCGAGAACAAACGACCCCCAAGCCGTAGATCTACGGTGCGCGGCTTTGGTTAACGAGAGGTTAACCAAAGCCGATCGCACCAGATGACCTCGGGAAAGCCGCGAAGCCGCCGCGATTGGCGGCGGCTCAGTGATGGCCCTCACACCGTGCGGTAGCCGCCGTCCACCATCACGATCGTTCCCGTGACATAGGCCGACAGATCCGAGGCCAGGAAGATCGCGGGACCCACGATATCCTCGGGCTTGCCGGTGCGCGCCAGCGGGGTGTGGTCGACGAAGGCCTGCACCAGCGCCGGATTGGTCGCGCGCACATTGGCGTTGATGTTGGTCTCGATGAAACCCGGCCCGATCGCGTTGACGCGCACGCCTTCCTTGCCGAGCTCGGCCGCGAGCGCCTTGGTGAAGCCGAGCACGCCGTGCTTCGAGGTCGTATAGGCCGCCGAGCTCGGCGTGCGCAGATGCACGAAGGACTGGATCGAGCCGATGTTGACGATGCGGCCTTTGCTCGCGCGCAAGGGTGCGAGGAAGGCCTGCGTCACGTTGAAGACGCCGTTGAGGTTGAGCGAGATGATGTCGTTCCAGTCCTTCGCCACCGTCTCGGTCTCGGCGGTGAAGGCGTTGCGGCGGGTGATGCCGGCATTGTTGACGAGGATCGAGACCTGCCCGACCTTGTCGGCGACTTGGCTGGCCAGCGCGAAGCAATCCTCGCGCCTGACCACGTCGAGCGCAAAACTCTCGGCCTTGCCGCCCGCCTTGTGGATCTCCTGGGCCGCCTCCGCGACGGTGTCGGCGTTGACGTCGAGCAGCACCATTTGCGCGCCCTCGCGGGCATAGCCGGCGGCGATCGCGCGGCCGATGCCGGAGCCGGCCCCGGTGACGACGGCGATATGGTTTGCGAGCAATGCCATGACATATTCCTCCCGATTTCGTTTCGAAGTTTCACGAAACGCTAACTCGAAATTAAGGGGTCGGAAACGGCGGCCTTGGCATACTGATCTTCATTGCTAAACGTTGCGCGCATGATGGAACGGCTCGACAACCGGCTCGACTCCTGGAAACCCGCCCTCGAACGCCTGCGGTCGGCGCATTCGGCCGATTGGGCCGAGGCGGGGCGGCTCGTGGCCGAGATCGCGCGGATGAGCCCGGATGCCACGCTGCGCCAGGCGGCCGAGCAGGCGCTTCCGGTGCTGCGCCAGGCGGTCGACAATGACGATCACGGCGTCACGCTGGCGGCCCAGCGCCGTCTCGGCGTGGTGCTCGAAGTCGTTCATGATCTGACCGCGCCGCGCTTCGGCCGCCGCAACGCCACGCCGAAGCAACTATCCAGCGAGGATCGCGCCCGCAAGGTGCTCGGCCTGCCGCTTTCGGTGCAGCTCACCTGCGAGGACATCAACCAGGCCTATCGCCGCGCCGCCAAGGGCATGCATCCCGACCGCGGCGGCAGCGCTCAAGCCTTCATCGACCTCGCCGCCGCACGCGACCTCCTGATCCATCCCGGCGCGCATAGGGACGCGTGAGAGCGTCTCGGCTGCTCACGTAGCGATGTCGTAGGGTGGGCAAAGGCGCGAAGTGTCGTGCCTACCATCTTCGTGGTGGATGGAATTGGTGGGCACGCTTCGCGTCGCCCACCCTACGGCCTTCGCTCATCCGGGCTACGAAAACAAACGGGCAAGGACGCATGCCCGCGTCCTTGCCCGCTCTTCGTCCGCCGATCGATTATTTCACCACTTGCAATGGCCGTACTTCAGCGCGGCATCCTTCAATCCGAGTGCGTCGATGAAGGTCGGCACGGTTGCGCTGGCGCGATGATAGCCGGCCGGCCACGGCGTGGTCGGGATGCTCTCGTCCCAGATCTGGCACAGGCCGGTGTCCTGCCAGCGGATCAGGTGATAGCTGGCCTGTGCAGGGCTCGCCGCGACGAAGGCGGTGACGGCAAGGCCGGCGGCAGCGCACAGCACGGAAATACGACGCATGATCAGCTCCTCAAATGAATGATGTGATGCGCCTCCCGGCAATCACGGGGAGGGCTTGGTGCCGGACGCTTGGGGATGCGCGCCGGACAAGATGTGAGTAGTTCCGCGTGCTGATCAGGTTCAAAGCGCGCGGACGGGAAATGGCTGATCTCGGCCGGAAAACGTGCGGTCCCGCAGAAAGAAGAAGGCGGGCCGCTCGCGCGACCCGCCTTCGAAATCCGGTTCGTTGCGAAAGCTCAGAGCGTGCAGCGACGCTCGGCGCGCAGCTTGATCTGGACGTCGGAAGCGGCCTGGAAGGTCGGGAGCGGCTTGCTGACGACCTTGTAGGTCGACACGCCAAACTGGAACGGCTTGTACTTCAGGTCTTCGTTCCAGACCTGGCAGATGCCGGTGTTGTCCCAGCGGATCACGTAATAGCCGACGGCCGCCGAGGCCGGCACGGCGAAGACGGAGGTGGCGATGCCGGCAACGGCACAGAGGGCGAGAACGCGACGCATGAAATATCTCCTTGAGGGACGTACGATCTCAAAATTCGTGCGGTAAAAGCAGGTCCTTGGCAAGCCGGGGAGCTGCCGTTCACGGACATGTCAGCTGTTCCCCGGGCATTTGGTTGGGCCGCGTGCCCGACAAGCCACACGCGAAGGTCGCTCACTTCGCCAGCGAGGCCACCGCCTCGATCTCGATTAGCATCTTCGGATCGGGCAGGGCCTGCACCACGCAGGTCGTGCGCGCAGGGTAAGGCGGCGGGCCGAAGGCGCCGGCGTAGAGCGCATTCATGGCGGCGACGTCGGCGGCGCGGGTCAGGAGCACGTTGACCTTGGCGAGGTCGCGGAAGGTGGCGCCGGCCTCGTCCAGCACGCGCTTGATGTTGACGACGACATTGGCGAACTGCGCCTCGAAACTCCCGGGCAGCGCACCGTTGGCGTCGAAGCCGGGAATGCCGGAGACGAACAGGAGATCGCCGACGCGCGTCGCAAACGACAGCGGCGGCGCCTTGACGTGCGGCGGGGGCGCGAAATGCTGGATCGGCATGGGATCACCTCGAACAGTGTTCTCGTGGTCCATGAGCGTAGCGGCAGGCGAGGGGGGCTCAAACCAAAAAATGCGAAAACAACCCCATGCACAGTAGGGATGATGCGGAAATCATTGAGCTTTTAGGATTCGGAAATCGAGAAAAACTCACGTTGCTCCGTCGGGCAAAACAGGGGCAGAATGAGATCATGGCTACGTTGTGTGTGCGGCCCTGATCTCTGCTGTCATGCTCCGGCTTGACCGGGCGATGACTGGGGGATGCTAAGTCCGCGACCCACGTCCTCCGCCCCATCATGTTGCCGCCCCGATCCATCCTGTACATTCGCTGCGTCTGATTCGAATCCTCCCCTTAAAAAAATAGCCCCCGGAGACACCCATGACGTTCGCATCCACTTGTCGCGCCGCGCTGGTCGCCATCGCCGCCCTGGCCGGCCTCTCGACCTCGGCGCTGGCCGACGGCGGCACCGTGGTGCTGACCATCTACAAGGCGGGCTGGATCATCGGCGGCTCCGGCGGCTCGGGCACGCTGAACTTCCGCGGCCGTTCCTATGCGCTGTCGACCGGCGGACTCGATTACGGCCTGGTGTTCGGCGGTTCCAAGACCGTGCTGCGCGGCCGCGTCTCCAACATCAACCGTCCCTCCGACGTTGCCGGCGTCTACGGCGCCGCCGGAGCCGGCCTCGCGATCGGCCGCGGCGCCCGCGCCATCGTGCTCTCCAACCAGAAGGGCGCCGTGCTGGAGCTGTCGGGCACCCAGACCGGCCTGATGGCGAATGCGGATCTGAGCGGGCTTGCGATCACGATGCGGTAGCGCAGGTCGCGTAGGGTGGGCAATGGCGCGCAAGCGCCGTGCCCACCATCGGTGCCAGTACGACACGAAACAGTTGGTGGGCACGCTTCGCTTTGCCACCCTACGAGATACGAAGCCCGGACTACGATCCACTCACCGCCGCGTGAATCCGCTCGCAATGCGCGACTAGATTTGCGTGCGCGTCGACGAAGGCCTTCAGCGGGGTCGGGATCGGAAAGTAGTAGATGTTGGCGATGAAGCCGTAGATGCCGGCATCGGCGCTGGTAGGCCGCTCGCGGTGCACGAAGCCTGTCGCCGGCACGATCTCGGCCAGCACCTGCAAATCGGCGAGCCCTCGCGCGTAGGCCTGATCGGGCGTGTAGCGGCCGATGCCCTGATAATGATAGCGCTGTGAATTGTACGCCTTCGCCTTCTCGAATCCTTCCGCATCGATCTGCGGATGCTGCGCGATGAAGCCGTCGCGGAACGCCGGATAGAAGCGCTCGTCCTTCCAGCGCGAATACGACATCACCCAATAGAGGTCGTCGAGCATGCGCGTGACGAAATGATTGGTCCGCCTCTGCTGCTCAGTTAGCGCCGCATCGATGGTGAGACGATATTTTGCGATCGCATGCGCGATGATGGTCTCGCTGTCGCCGATGGTCTCGCCGTCGTCGACGACGTAAGGCAGCTGCCCCCGCGGCGCGGCGGAAGCATCGAAGACGTGTTCATGCACGAATGGCACGCCGGCGAGCTTCAGGAACGCGTAGACCTTGAGGCCGTAGCCGTTGTTGTCGGCGACGCCGAACAGTTCGGGATAGGAGTAGAGGGTCAGCATGGGACGCTCCTCTGCGCTGGGGGCAGCATGCAGGGGAGCCGTGGCGGACGCAATGAGGGAGTGCCCTACGAACGAGACGCCGCGGTGAACACCGCCAGTTGCGCATCGAACGCCCGCCTGAACGCCGGCCGCGCCTCGCCGCGGGCGGCATAGGCGGAAAGATCAGGATATTCGTCGAGCAGGCCCGATATGTGCAGCCGGCGCAGCACCGTCACCATCATCAGATCGCCGGCGCTGAACGCGCCGTCGAGCCAGTCGGCACCGCCGAGGCGGCGGGACAATTCGCCGAGCCTGGTACGGACGCGATCCCCGAGCATGGCCAGGCGCTCCGCGAACCAGCTCCTGTCGCGCTCGAACATCGTGGCCATCCCGAGCTCGACGATCGGCGGCTCCAGCGTGTTCAGCGCGGCGAACATCCACGCGATCGCGCGGCTCCTGGCGTTGGCGTCGTCAGGCAGCAGCCCGGCATGGCGTTCCGCGAGATGCAGCACGATCGCGCCGGACTCGAACAGGGCGAGGTCGCCGTCCTCATAGGTCGGAATCTGCCCGAATGGATGCACGGCGAGATGGGCGGGCTGTTTCATCTCGGCGAATGAAACGAGGCGGACATCGTAAGGCTGCCCCACCTCTTCGAGCGCCCAGCGCACCCGCATGTCGCGGGCCTGCCCCCTGCCGCGGTCGGGCGAGTTTGCGAAGGCGGTGATGGTGGGGATCATCGGGGGCTCCATTCGTCGTCATTGCGAGCGTAGCGAAGCAATCCAGACTACCACCGAGGAGACGGTCTGGATTGCTTCGTCGCAAGGGCTCCTCGCAATGACGGGGTTGCGGCCGCGTGCCGCTCGATTTCGCATTTGCCTTCGAAGGACGAATGGCCGGCGCGGGTTCCGACAGCAGGGGCCGTAAAAAATTCGGCGACCGTGTCGGAACACCGTTCTGCCGCACGTCCTTGGAGCGATGATGCGGCAGTCGCGCGTCCCGCCCGAGGCAAAAGGATCAAAGTCCATGACGTCAATCACGCCGTTTCTCTGGTTCGACAACAACGTTCCGGAGGCTGTCGCCTTCTACAAATCGGTGTTTCCCAACGCGGAGGTCGAGACTGTCAGCGACTTCATGGCGGTATTCGAACTCGAAGGCCAGCGCTTCAACGCGCTCAACGGCGGGCCGCAATACAAGTTCAACGAAGCGGTGTCGTTCTTCATCAGCGTGGAGACGCAAGCGGAAGTCGATTATTTTTGGAGCCGGTTGATTGCGGACGGCGGTGAAGAGTCCCGCTGCGGCTGGCTCAAGGACAAGTTCGGCCTGTCCTGGCAGGTGGTGCCATCGGCGCTCGGCCGCTATCTCGGCGACGCCGATCGAGCCAAGGCGAACCGCGTCATGCAGGCGATGATGGGGATGCGGAAGATCGTGATTGCGGACCTCGACAAGGCTATGCGAGGTGAGGGAATGACGGTGCCGTAGGGTGCAAAGGCGCGCCCCTCGCGCGCCGTGCCCACGCACTGCCGGGAATTACGGACAAATCGTGGGCACGGCGCTGACGCGCCTTTGCCCACCCTACAAGGCAATCCACGCCGCCAACTCGCGCCACGGCTGGATCGTCCAGTGCCCGGACGCCGCGCCCGACGGCGACGGCAGAACGAATATCTCCGGTAGGCTTGCATCGCGCGGCTGCCGCCCCAGCGCGATCGCTGACGACGGCCGGCCGTAAAACAAGCTCGCCGCCTTCTTGCTCGTGAACGCAATCGTCCGCGGCTGGTACTTCTCCATCTTCGCCCTGAAGCCAGCCACGTCGATCGTCTCCGCCGCGATCTGGTGATCCATCCCGGCGCCGGTCTTGGAGAGATCGGTGAAGCCGATCCCGAACTCGATCAGCGCTGCGAACTCGCCCGGCTGATAGCGCCGCGGCGTGATCCCGGCCTCATGCAGCGCGCGCCAGAAGCGATTGCCGGGATGGGCATAGTAGTGCTCGAGCTCGGCCGATCGCGTCGAGGCGGCGGTGCCGACGAAAACGAGGCGGAGGTCGGGGCGGAACTGGTCGGGGAGGCGGTGGGGGGTGGGCAAGAGCAAATCAGACGTTTTTGGCGTCGCGTCGGCGACCACGATTAATTGGCCTTGTGAAAGGAAGTGCGATGCAGCCCAATTGCTGCCTCTGGTCTTCCCTTTTCTCCAGACTTCGTCCTTCCGGGTTCAGTAAGCCTTCGATTAAGTGGTTTAGGGGCTTGTCCTTGGCGTTGATCCGCGATCGCTCAAGAACAACGTGGTAACGCTCACCGGACCGAGCCAAGGCCAAGGCAGCCAAATCGACATACTTATTCTGCATCCCTTGGATTGCTTGCGGAGCAGGCTTTCAAATATCAACGATCTGAAGAGAACGGATCCCCATTCCATCAGTTCTGCTCATGCGGCGGTCATAATACTCGATGTCTTCATCGATGATCTTTTGCAAAATGGGGAAACGAAAAAGGCTCAAGCCATCTTGATGAGCTTGTTCTACGTCATTCGGGACCGGAATTTGGGGCGGCCGTCGCAGACAAAATTTCAAGTTGATCCCTTGTCGATACTGTTAAAGTATCGACTAGACCTTCGCTTGGACAACAGATGGCGGTCCCACCAGCTAGCTAATGCAATCAGTCGCCTTCGAAAGAAGATGGATCTAAATGCCTAGCGGAAGGGCGATCCGCCGCCCTTCCGACGTGCAATCCAAATCGCAATTCAACTCGTTTACAGCACCCGATTACTCTCCTTCACCTTCTCCGCATCCAGATACACGCTTGAGCCCATCTCCTTGAACTTCGCGCTCATCTGCTTCATGCCATCCTCAGCCGTCCCGCTCATCGACATCCCCACCGCCGCCGGATCGTTCAGCGTCGCCGCGTAATCCCGCACGTCCTGCGTGATCTTCATCGAGCAGAACTTTGGGCCGCACATCGAGCAGAAATGGGCGACCTTGTGGGCTTCCTTCGGCAGGGTCTCGTCGTGGAAGTTTTTCGCGGTCTCGGGGTCGAGGCCGAGGTTGAACTGGTCGCTCCAGCGGAAGTCGAAGCGGGCGCGGGACAGCGCGTCGTCGCGCAGTTGGGCGGCGGGGTGGCCCTTGGCGAGATCGGAGGCGTGGGCGGCGATCTTGTAGGTGATGACGCCGACCTTGACGTCGTTGCGATCGGGCAGGCCGAGATGCTCCTTCGGCGTGACGTAGCAGAGCATGGCGCAGCCGAACCAGCCGATCATGGCCGCGCCGATGCCCGAGGTGATGTGGTCATAGCCCGGCGCGATGTCGGTGGTCAGCGGTCCAAGCGTGTAAAACGGCGCTTCGCCGCACTCCTTGAGCTGCTTGTCCATGTTGATCTTGATCTTGTGCATCGGCACGTGGCCGGGGCCTTCGATCATGACCTGGCAGCCCTTGTCCCACGCGATCTTGGTGAGCTCGCCGAGCGTCTCCAACTCGGCGAACTGTGCGCGGTCGTTGGCATCCGCGATCGAGCCCGGACGCAGGCCGTCGCCGAGCGAGAACGAGACGTCATACTTGCGCATGAGGTCGCAGATCTCGTCGAAATGCGTATAGAGGAAGCTTTCCTTGTGATGCGCCAGGCACCACTTCGCCATGATCGAGCCGCCGCGGCTGACGATGCCGGTGACGCGGCTGGCGGTGAGGTGGATGTATTGCAAGCGCACGCCGGCGTGGATGGTGAAGTAGTCGACGCCCTGTTCGCACTGCTCGATCAACGTGTCCTTGTAAAGCTCCCAAGTCAGCTTGACCGGATCGCCGTTGCACTTCTCCAGCGCCTGGTAGATCGGCACGGTGCCGATCGGCACCGGCGAGTTGCGCAGGATCCATTCGCGGGTGGTGTGGATGTTGCGGCCCGTGGAGAGGTCCATCACGGTATCGGCGCCCCAGCGGATCGCCCACACCATCTTCTCGACCTCTTCCTCGACCGACGACGTCACCGCGGAGTTGCCGATGTTGGCGTTGATCTTGGTCAGGAAGTTGCGGCCGATGATCATCGGCTCGAGTTCACTGTGGTTGATGTTGCAGGGGATGATGGCGCGGCCGCGCGCAATCTCGTCGCGGACGAACTCCGGCGTGATGAAGGCGGGCACCGCGGCGCCGAAGCTTTCGCCGTCGGCGAGCGCTGCTTCCGCGCGCTCGAGCTGCTGCTTGCGGCCGAGGTTTTCGCGGGCGGCGACGTAGATCATCTCCTTGGTGATGACGCCGGCGCGGGCGAATTCGAGCTGGGTGATCTTGTGGCCGTCGAGGCCGCGCAGCGGCTGGTGATAGGCGCTGAACGCGCGCGCGGCTTTGTCGGTGGAGAGGTTGCCGTTGTCCTCAGGCTTGACCTGGCGGCCCTGATATTCCTCGACGCCGCCGCGCTCCAGCACCCAGGCCTGACGGTTGCGGGGCAGGCCGGCGTTGACGTCGATCGTCACGGACGGATCGGTGTAAGGGCCGGAGGTGTCGTACACCGGCAGGTTCGGCTCGCCGGCGCCCTCGGAGAGGATGATCTCGCGCAAAGGCACGCGCAGATCGGGCGCGGCGTCGGGGGATGCGAAGATCTTTCGCGAGGAGGGAAGCGGGCCGGTGGTGACGGCGGGGACGGTTTTGTCGGGGTTGGAGCGGATGTTCATGGGAATCCTCCGGTTTAATTCGTTGATGTCGCTGAGCGTGCGTCGATAACAGGTGTCATCCCCGCGAAGGCGGGGATCCAGTACTCCGAGGCGGTGCGGCATGAATCGAGGAGCTGCGGCGTACTGGATCGCCCGGTCAAGCCGGGCGATGACAGCGAGGGTGGGGTGGGAGCGAGGCGCATCATGCCACAGCCTTCGACTCACCGAGCCATTGCCGCACGCGGGCATCGGGGTCGGCATTCTGGGTGACGTCGCTGACCACCGCGATCGAATCCGCGCCCGCCGCAAAAATCTCCGCGGCGTGCTCGAACTTGATGCCGCCGATCGCGACCAGCGGGATGGTGCCGATGCGCTTCTTCCACTCCGTGATCTTCGGAATGCCCTGCGGCTCGAAGCGCATCGATTTGAGCGTGGTGAAGAAGATCGGGCCTAGCGCGACGTAGTCGGGCTTGGCCGCGAGCGCGGTTTCAAGCTCGGCATCGTCATGGGTGGAGATGCCGAGCGAGAGGCCGGCCTCGCGGATGGCCTCGAGGTCGGCATCGGCAAGGTCCTCCTGGCCGAGATGCAGATATTTTGCGTCGGCGACGATCGCTGCGCGCCAGTAGTCGTTCACGACCAGCCTGGCTTGCGAGCCCTTCGTGATCGCCAGCGCGTCGCTGACGATCTGCAGCGCGTCGGCGTCGTTGAGTTCTTTCGCGCGCAGCTGGATGGTGCCGACGCCGAGCTTGGTCAGGCGCTCGACCCAGGCCAGGCTGTCGACGACGGGATAGAAGCGATCAGGATACGGCATGCCAGAAAGGTGTCCCAACGACAGGGGTGGAAGGGGAGGCGAAGTCGCGGGCGTTCATCAGCCCGGCTTCGTATGCAGTGCGGCCGGCCTCGACACCGAGGCGGAAGGCGTTGGCCATTGCGATCGGGTCCGCGGCCTTGGCGATTGCGGTGTTGAGCAGCACGGCATCAAAGCCGAGCTCGAGTGCCTCGGCGGCGTGGCTGGGGGCGCCGAGGCCGGCGTCGACCACCAGCGTGACATCGGGCAGTCGCTCGCGCAGCAGCTTCAACGCGTCGCGATTGGTGATGCCCTTGGCGCTGCCGATCGGAGCGGCCCACGGCATCACCACCTTGCAGCCGGCATCGACCAGGCGGTTCGCGACCGAGAGATCCTCGGTGCAATAGGGGAATACGTCAAAGCCGTCCTTGATCAAGATGCCGGCGGCTTCGACCAGGCCGACAACATCGGGCTGCAGCGTGTCGTTGTCGGCGATGACCTCGAGCTTGATCCAGCTCGTGCCGAACAATTCGCGCGCCAGCTTGGCGGTGGTCACGGCCTCGCGCACGCTGCGGCAGCCGGCGGTGTTCGGCAGCACGGTGACGTCGAGCTCGCGGATCAGCTTCCAGAACGCATCGCCGGTCTTGCCGCCGGCGGATTCGCGCCGCAGCGATACCGTGACGATGTTGGAGCCGGACGCGCGGATCGCGTCCTGCATGATCGCGGGAGACGGGTAGAGCGCGCTGCCGATCAGCAGGCGGGAGGCGAAGGTCTTGCCGTAGAAGGTCACCATGTGGGAGGTGTCTCCTTAGAGGTAGCTGTCATCCCCGCGAAGGCGGGGATCCAGTACGCCGCGGCCGTGCGGCAGGAACCGAGACGCTGCGGCGTACTGGATCGCCCGGTCAAGCCGGGCGATGACAGCGGAGAGTGTGGAGAGAGCACCATCCTCACCCTCCCTGCCGCGGCGTGATGATCTCGATTTCGTCGCCGGCCTTCAGGCTCGTCTCGGCCCAGCGGCTTTTCGGCACGACGTCGTAATTGAGCGCGATGGCGAAATGGGTGCCCTCGTAGTCGAGCTCGGAGAGCAACGCGTCCACGCTGGCCGCATTGATTTCGCGCTGCTCGCCGTTGACGATCACGCGCATCGCATCACCTCGTTGTCGATCTGGCCGCGCTCGACAAAGGCCAGCGTCAGCTCGGCGAGGGCCGGCGCGATCAGGAAGCCGTGGCGGTAGAGGCCGTTGACGGAGATCGTGCTGCCGCGAATGCCGATGCGCGGAAGGTTGTCGGGAAAAGCGGGACGAAGGCCCGAGCCGAATTCGACGATGCGGGCCTCGCCGAACGCCGGATGCACCGTGTAGGCGGCGCCCAGGAGTTCGAGCGCGGAGCGGACGCTGACGCCGCTGTCCTCGGTCTCGATCGAGGTCGCGCCCAGCATGAACAGATTGTCCTCGCGCGGGATCACGTAGAGCGGCCAGCGCGGATGCATCAGCCGCACCGGGCGGGCCAGCTGCACTTCGGCTGTCTCGATCAGGATCATCTCGCCCTTGACGCCGCGAAGCTCGGGTTGTTCCTCGCGGGCGCCGAGGCCGCGGCAGTCGATCACGATGCCGTCGGTATCCCCAGCGAGATCGCTCACGGTGACGTCGCTCGAGAATTTGATGGTGCCGCCGGCGGCGCGGATGCGATCATGCAACTGCGGCAGCACGCGGCGCGGCTCGACATGGCCCTCCGCCGGGAAGAACAGCGCATCGCGAAAGCGGCCCTCCAGCGATGGCTCGAGTGCGGCGAGGCCTGCCGCATCGAGCCGGCGGTGCTCCTCGGTCATGCGGGCAAAACGCTCGAAATCGTTGCGCTCGCGCGGATGTGCCACGACCAGCGAGCCGTTGAACGGCGTGTCGGGCAATTCGCGCCGCCAGAGGTCGAGCGAGCGCAGCCCGAGGCGGCTGATGATGGGTTCGGCGACCTCGGCCTCGCAATAGGGCGCGAGCATGCCGCCGGCCCAATGGCTGGTGGCGTCCGTCATCGCCTCGTCACCGCGCTCGTGCAGGGTCACGGCATGGCCGGCCTGCGCGAACAGCAGGGCCTGCCAGGCTCCCGCAATGCCTGCGCCGATGATGGATACCGGAGACTCCGGTCGCTTGGTCGTTTGCAACATCCCTGTCCCTTCGCCGGCATGACCCGGATCAGGTTCAAAGGGTCACCGCGGTCCTGGGCGGTATTGCCCATTTAGCGGTATCTCAGCTCCTCCTCGGAGCACCCCTCGGAACAGGTCTAATGTAGGACAGTGGGGGCTAGTGTCAACGCGTTACAGACGGAACCCACCGCCCGTGCCCCGGACGCGATGCAGCGCGCCGCCTCTTGGCGGCGTGATGCGTCGCAGAGCCGGGGCCCGTTTTTGCGTCGGATAGGCTGGGTCCCGGCTCTGCGCAGCAACGCTACGCGTCGCAGCGCGTCCGGGACACGCGAGCTTACTGCGCCGCCTGCGCCCGCGCATTGCGGACACGTTGGGCCATTTTCCGGTGCGGGACGTTGCCGAACATCGGTTGCGGATTGCCGTTCGACTCGAGCCAAGGTTGACCCATGGTGTCGCCCATGTTGGCGACCTGCACCGTCTCCTGCCGCTGGCGCTTGGCGGCGTAGTAATAACCGCCGGCGAAATAGCGCACGGCCCGGGCGTGGTCGCCGTTGGCGGCGCGATAGGCGCCGGCGAGGTATTTCACGGCATAGGTGAGGTTGGCGTTGGGATCGCGCAGGCCAGCGGCATCGCCGGTGTAGCCGACCCCGCGGGCGGTCGCGAGCTTGATCTGCATCAGCCCGATGGTGCCGCCACGGCCGACCAGGTGCGGCTGATAACGGCTCTCCCGCATGATGACGCGGTGCACCAGCGCTTCCGGCACGCCGTTGGCGCGGGCATGGGCCGCGACCATCTCGGCATAGTCCGCTTCACCCGCGAAGGCCGCCTGCGGCAACGTCAATCCGGCCGCGAGCAGCGCGGCAATGCGTAAAAATTTCATCAGATATTCCTGAGGTCCTATGAAGTGACCTGCGCCCGATGGCCGATAGGCCAGTCGAACGCGGCGATGATATGACCAAACGCCGCCGTTAACGATTTGGCGGCGCCGAGCCGTTGTTACGACTCAATGCCGGGCTACGGGTTCCCTCAGGCGGATGCCCGCTCGCGGCAGCAAGGCTGTCTAGTCGCGCGAGCCCGCGAAAGCGAGTAGGAAGCGGCAGCAAATCGGGAGAGGTGCCATGACAAAAGCAATCCTCAGAGAGACCCCCAGGCAAAACCCCTGTGCCCAATGCGGCACGCCGATCCCGCGGCCCGACTGGATCGAGCCGGGCGAAGGGCGCGTGTCCTATATCTGGACCTGCCACGCCTGCAATTATCGCTTCGAGGCCGTGGCGATCTTCGACGAGGTCGCCGTCGAGCGCCCGCCGCTCGCGGCGTGAATTAGGCCGCCAGCCGCGGCTGCTGCCAGAGCGGCAATTGCATCCGCACGATCAGTCCGTGCGGCTCGCGGTCGTGCAGCGACAGCTCGCCGCCATGGGCGAGTGCGATGGCGCGCGCGATCGACAAGCCAAGCCCGAAGCCGGTGGACTCGTCCATGGTGCGCGCATCGTCGCCGCGCACGAACGGCTCCAGCATCTCCTGCTTGCGCGCGTCCGAAATGCCCGGGCCGTCGTCCTCGACGTCGATGACGAGCATGGTGCCCGATATGTCGAGGCGGATCGTCACCTCGGCGCCGAAGCGCACCGCGTTCTCGACGAGATTGGTGATGCCGCGATGCAGATCGTCGGGCCGCGCGGCGGCGGTCGCGGACGCCGGCCCATCGTAATGCACGACATGGCCCATGTCGCCGAACTGGTCGGCTATGAGCTGCAGCGTGCTGGCGATGTCGACCAGCGTCACCGCCTCGACTTTGCGGTCGTTGCGCAGCAGCGACAGCACACTTTCCAGCATCGATCGCATCTGGTCGAGATCGATCAGCATGCGCTTGCGGTTGCCTTCGTCCTCGATGAACTCGGCGCGCAGGCGCAGCCGCGTGATCGGCGTGCGCAGATCGTGGCTGATCGCGGCCAGCATCCGGGTGCGGTCCGACATCAGCCGCGCGATCCGCTCGTGCATGCGGTTGAGCGCGCGCGCCACCGAACGGATCTCCTCGGGGCCTCGCTCCGGCAGCGGCTCCGCTCCGCCGTCGACGCTGAAATTCTCGGCGGCCTTGGCGAAGGACGATAGCGGCGCCGCCAGCGCGCGCGCCGCCCACAGCCCGAGCACGCTGACGCAGATGAAAGCGGTCATCAACGCCATCAGCCACGGGCCGCCCCAGAACCATGGCCGCGGCCCGCCCTCGACGCGTCCGGCGATCATGGTGCCGTCGGGCAACTCGACGCCGACGCGCGATCCTGCAACGCTCGGGGTCAGAAGCACCGCCTTGTAGTCGCGCCCGAGATGACGGCGCATCCCGTGCAGGTGCGGGTTGTCGCTCTCCTCGACGCTTGCGGTGCCGGGCGCGAGTACTTCGATGCCGAGCTTGGGGAAGGCGCGGGCGAGATCGGCGACGAGGCGCGGACGTTCGCCGGCCTCGGCCGAACCGAGCAGCAGCGCGGCATCGGCCAGCTGATGCGCGCCGTCCGGCGGCGTGTCGGAGCGGTCCGGCCGGCTGATTAGGAACGCGGTGGTGACGACGAGATGGAGCGCGACGGTCGAAGCCAGCACCAGCGCGGCGATCTGCCCGCCGATCCCCTTGAGGTGGAAGAACCCGAACGACTTCATCGTCGGCGCCCCCGTCAACTGCTCAGGGGCGCCGCAACCGCTTCATTGCCTGCCGTCAGAGGGCTCGCAGCCTGCGTTCTCGGCGTGAACAGATAGCCGCCGGAGCGGACCGTCTTGATGAGGATGGGATCGGCGGGATTGGGCTCGATCTTGCGGCGGATGCGGCTGACCAGCACGTCGATGGACCGTTCGAACGATCCGGTGTTGCGCCCTTGGGTGAGGTCGAGCAGGCTGTCTCGCGACAGCACGCGGCCGGGCCGTTCGCAGAACGTGCGCAACAGATCGAATTCGGCGCTGGTCACCGCGACGCGCGCGCCTTCGGGATTGCGCAGCTCGCGCAGCCGCAGGTCGATGTGCCAGCCCTCGAAGGTGAGCGTGGAGACGCCTTCGATCGAGCTTGCCGCTCGAGCTGCGGCCTGCCTGCGCAGCACCGCGTTGATACGGGCGAGCAGCTCGCGCGGGTTGAACGGTTTCGGCAAATAGTCGTCCGCGCCCATTTCGAGGCCGACGATACGGTCGACGTCCTCGCCGCGCGCGGTCAGCATGATGATGGGCGTCTGTGCCTCGGCCCGCACCTTGCGGCACAGGCTGAGACCGTCTTCGCCGGGCAGCATGACGTCGAGGATGATCAGGTCGATGCGGTGATCAGCCATGGCGCGCGACATCTCGCGGCCGTCGCCCACGGCGGTGACGTTGCAGGCGTTGTTGCGCAGGTACTTCGCAATCAACGTCCGGGTTTCGCGGTCGTCTTCGACGACCAGGATGTTGGGATTGGGAATGGCCATGCGCTTTGTTTGTCCAAGATTCGGGCCAAATGGCGAAGATTTTTGTTTCGGACTGTTTCTGTCTGGCTTTCCGCAACAAGCGGCAATCGCCGGGTTGCCGAGCGGCAAGGTCTCGTTAAGGCCGTTAACCATACCGTGGCGTGGTCCGCGACGAAACCCGCAAGATTCACGGAGCCATCATGACCTCGATTTCGGCGGCCTCCGCCGGCAACCACCAGTCGCCGCTGCAGAGGCTGCAGCAGGAATTGCAATCGGAAGTGTCCGCAGGCACGATCTCGTCGTCGGACCAGTCGGCGCTCTCGACGGCACTGACCGACATCGACACCGCACTCCAGCAGAGCCGGTCGAGCGACCAGTCGAGGGGCACGCGCCCCTCCAAGGACGAGATGCAGTCGAAGATCGACGACCTCATCTCGAACCAGGTGTCGAACGGGACGCTGACCTCGGACCAGGCCGAGGAGCTGAAGAATGTGTTTCAGTCCGCCTTCGCGAGCGGTCCGGGCGGGGCGGGCGGCCCCGGTGGTGCAGGCGGACCTCCGCCCGGTCCGCCGCCGGACGACAGCTCTTCGGATTCGGCGTCGTCCACGGACTCGACCGGCAGCACGTCGACCGATGCCACCACCGCCGAGATCCTCCAGCAGTTTCTCCAGGCGCTGCAGCAGTCGCAATCGTCGAGCTCGTCCTACGGCGCCAACGGCGACTCGTCCGGCAATTCCGACTTCTCCGCGCTTCTGATCGACTACAAGAGCTGACCCTGAGCGGCGCGGGGCGGTGCGGGTCCTCGCCGCGATCGTGCTTCACCCATAGTGCATGATTGCCGGTGGGGAACCGTGCGCCGCAAATGTTCCTGGGTGACGCAGGAACAGTTCTGGCAAAATTGGCGCATTCGCGAATCGCGCGACGAAATTGCGGCGCGCACGGAACTGCGGGTGGTCATCGCTGTTTTCTCAACACGAGTTTTTTGAGAAGGAGAGGACAATATGATGAAATCGATCGCCGCCGGTCTTGCCGGCACTGCCCTGCTTGCTACCGTTGCGTTCGCACAATCGCCGACCGCGACCACCGACAAGACCCCCACCGCTGCCACCACCGCCACGACGACCACCACGACGGCGTCGGGCCAGTGGCGCACCTCGAAGATGGACGGCCTGAAGGTCTACAACGACGCCAACGAGAACATCGGCACGATCAGCGACCTCCTGATGGACAAGAGCGGCGACATCAAGATCGCCGTGATCGGTGTCGGCGGCTTCCTCGGCTTGGGCGAACATCTGGTCGCCGTGCCCTACGAGAAGCTGAAGTTCGTCAACGAGGCCGTGGCTTCGACAACCACCACCAAGCCGGCGACCACGACCACCACGACGGGCGCCGCGACCGGCACTGAAAAGACCACGACGATGGCCCCGGCCGCTTCGACCACGGCGACGACCTCGAAGTGGTACCCGGACCACGCCGTGTTCAACGCCACCAAGGACGAGCTGAAGAACATGCCCGAGTTCAAGTACTCCGAGTAATGCGGCTCACCTAACTGTCTAAGCGAAGCGCGCCCGGTTCTCACCGGGCGCGCTGTCGTGTCTTTTCTGACCTTGCCCGCTCGTCACCGCTCAGTGCGTCACCAGCGGACAGCCGCCCTTGTCGAGCGGACGGAACGCCTCGTCGCCGGGCACGGTAGCAATCAGCTTGTAGAGGTCCCACTCGCCCTTGGACTCCTCGGGCTTCTTCACCTCGAACAGATACATGTCGTGGACCATGCGGCCGTCGATGCGGATCTTGCCGTTCTTGGCGAAGAAGTCGTTGACCGGCGTGGCGCGCATTTGCGCCATCACCTTCGGCGCCTCGTCGGTCTTGATGGCGTCGATCGCCTTCAGATAGTGCATGGTCGCCGAATAGAGCCCGGCCTGGATCATGGTCGGCATGTGGCCGACCTTCTCGTTGAAGCGCTTGGAGAAGGCGCGGGTCTCTTCGTTCATGTCCCAGTAGAACGCGTCGGTGACGATCAGGCCTTGCGTCGCCTTGATGCCGAGCGAGTGCGTGTCGGTGATCTCCTGCAGCAGCGCGATCATCTTCTGGCCGCCCTGCACCAGGCCGAACTCGGATGCCTGCTTCAGCGCATTGGTGGTGTCGCCGCCGGCATTGGCGAGCGCGACCACCTTGGCCTTGGAGGCCTGGGCCTGCAGCAGGAATGAGGAGAAGTCCGACGAATTGAGCGGATGGCGGACCTCGCCGAGCACCTTCCCGCCGCTTTCCTTGACCACGTTGGCGGCGTCGCGCTGCAGCGCCATGCCGAAGGCGTAGTCGGCGGTGACGAAGAACCAGGTGTCCTCGCCGCGCTTGACCATCGCCTTGCCGGCGACGTTCGACAGCGCATAGGTGTCGTAAGTCCAGTGCACCGTGTTGGGCGAGCAGGCGGTGCCGGTGATGTCGGACGAGCCGCCGCCGGAATTGATGTTGATCTTGTTCTTCTCGCGCGTCAGCGCGGAGACCGGCAGCGCCACCGAGGACGTCGGCACGTCGAAGATCGCATCGACCTTGTCGTTGTCGTACCAGTTGCGAGCGATATTGACGCCGACATCGGGCTTGTTCTGGTGATCGGCGGCGACCACCTGCACGGGCTTGCCCGCAACCTTGGCGCCGTAATCGGCGACCGCCATCTCGACGGCGGCGAGCGACCCCTTGCCGGTCGCGTCCGCATAGAGGCTCGACATGTCCGTCAGCACGCCGATCTTGACGACATCGTCGGAAATCTGCGCCTGCGCGGCGCCGGATGTGGCGGCGAGGGCAAGGCCGGCCGCGACGGTGGCGATGAGTTTTTGCATGGTTGTTCTTCTCCCTGTGTGTTGTTGTTTGGGCTTTGTTGCGGGGACTGTTCTAGCGACAAACGGTCGCGGGGGCAAAGCCAAGGAAGGGTGAGGAGGAATGAGAAATAAGTAGGGGTATCTGTCGTCAATCCGGCGCGCGCCCTGACGCGCATTTGCGCATCCGAGTATCCATTCATCCACTGTCGCTGCGGCCCGATTCCGGGCTCGCGCTGCGCGCGCCCCGGAATGACAGGGGGGCCAATCAGGCGCTGGTGCCCTTCAGCCGCTCGTTGCGTCGGCGCAGGCCTTCCAGCGTCGCGAGGAGGATCACCGACACCGTCGTCAGGATCACCGCCGCTGCGGTGATGGTCGGGCTGATGTTCTCGCGGATGCCGCTGAACATCTCGCGCGGCAGGGTGCGTTGTTCCGGACCTGCCATGAACAGCACGATCACGACCTCGTCGAAGCTGGTCGCGAAGGCGAACAGCGCGCCCGAGGCTAGGCCGGGCAGGATCAGCGGCAGGATCACGCGGCGGAAGGCGTAGATTGGCGAGGCGCCGAGCGAGGCGGCGGCGCGCGCCAGATTGGTGTCGAAGCTCTGCAGGGTCGCGCCGACCGTGATCACCACGAAGGGCGTCGCCAGTGCGGTATGGGCCAGGATCAGGCCGAGATAGCTGCCGGTGAGTCCGATCGGCGCGAAGAAGAAATACAGGCCGACCGCGGTGATGACGCCGGGCACGACCACTGGGGACAGCACGAACGCGAGCACGAGCGGCTTGAACCGGCTCTTCCATTGCGCCAGCCCCAGCGCGGCCAGCGTGCCGAGCACCATGGACAGCGCCGTCGAAGCGACGCCGATGATCATGCTGTTCTTCAGCGCATTCATCCAGCGCGGCGAATTGATGAAGTCGTCGTACCAGCGCAACGACAGGCCTGGTAGCGGATAGGTCAGATACGAGCCCGAGCTGAAGGACAGCGGCATGATCGCCAGGATCGGGGTGATCAGGAAGATGAACACCAGCGTGGAGACGGCGATGGTCGCGGTCCACGCGATGCGCTGGCTGGGCGTTCGGAGGGAAGCATTGTCGGTCAATTCTTCATCCCTCCCGTGACCTGCTGCCCCTGCACCAGCTTGCCGTAGACGAGTGCCAGCAGAAGGGTGGCCAGCAGCAGCACCGCCCCGAGCGCTGAAGCAAGTCCCCAATTGGCTGTTTCGGTGGTGTAGAGCGCGATGAAGTAGCTGATCATCTGGTCGGCAGCGCCGCCGACGAGTGCGGGTGTGATGTAATAGCCGAGTGCCAGGATGAAGACGAGCAGGCTTCCCGCGCCGATGCCGGGGAGCGTCTGCGGCAGATAGATCCTTAGGAAAGCGGTCAGGGGCGGCGCGCCGAGCGAGGCGGCGGCGCGCATGTAGGCAGGCGAGATCGCCTTCATGCTGCTGTAGAGCGGCAGGATCATGAATGGCAGCAGCACGTGGGTCATCGCCACGCAGACGCCGAAGCGGTTGTAGATCAGGCGCAGCGGCTGGTCGATGATGCCGAGCCACAGCAGGCTGTCGTTGACGACGCCCTTGCTCTGCAACAGCACGATCCAGGCGCAGGTGCGGACCAGCAGCGACGTCCAGAACGGCAGCAGGACGAAGATCATCAGCAGGTTCGATCTGGCAGGCGGCAGCGTCGCCAGCAAATAGGCCACCGGAAAGCCAAGCATCAGGCAGAGAACGGTGACGCTGAGGCTGATGACGAAGGTGCGGGTGAAAACCTCCCGGTAGATGGCCTGGTCCGGCGGTGCTGCGATGATCGCGCCGTCGACGTTCCGCGTCAGGTCGAGCGCGGACAGAAGGTAGAAGCCGGTGAGGGGACCGCCGGCGTCCTTGATCGTCGTCCAGGTCGCGCGTTCGCGCCAGGCCGCATTGATCTTGCCAAGCGTCTCCTTCGCGGCTCCTCGCTCGGGCGCGGCCTTCAGGTTGCGTGCCGTGCTGGTCAGGATCGTGCGAAAGCCGTTCAGCGCGTAGTTCAGCCGCTTGGCCGCGGTCGCGATGGTGCCGGCGGCGCGCGCCGCCAAAATGTCGCTTGCGAGCGCCGCAAAGGCGTCTTCATTCGGCAGGTCCTTGCCGTCCCAATCAGCGAGAGCCGCAACCGTTTGCGGCAGAACCTGACGCACCTCCCGGTCATCGACCGCGCGCCACAGCATGCCGGCGATGGGACCTGCGAAGGTGAAGAGCAGGAAGACGAGGAGCGGCAGCACCAGCGCCAATGCCTTGACCTGGCGGGCGCGCTCCGCACGCCTCAATCGGCGCTTGAGCGGCACTTCTGTCCGGGCGTCGGCGCCGGTCAGGGACGCGTCCGTCATGCTTTGAGCCGTGCGGGGCCGCGCGCTACCTTGCGGCCCATTTGTTGAAGCGCTCGGTCAGGCGGTCGATGTTCTCGAGCCAGAAGCCGACGTTGATCTCGACCGCGTTCTTGATGTTGTCGGGGGCCGTCGGCAGGTCCTTCAGAAAGGCCGGTGCGATCAGAGCGGCTGCGCCCTTGTTCGAGGTGCCGTAGGCGATATTCTCCGACAGTTTCGATTGGTTCTCCGCCTTGCCGGCGAAGTCCAGGAACTTGTAGGCGGCGTCCTTGTTCGGGCTGCCCTTGAGGATGACCCAGCTGTCGAGCGTGAACAGCGCACCGTCCCACACCATGCCGAAATTCTTCTTCTCGTTCTTGTTGGCGGTGTCGATGCGGCCGTTGTAGACCGAGGTCATCGTCACCTCGCCGGAGGCGAGCAGTTGTGGCGGCTGGGCGCCGGCCTTCCACCAGACGATGTCGCCCTTGATGGTGTCGAGCTTCTTGAAGGCGCGCTCGATGCCCTCGTCGGTCGCCAGCACCTTGTAGACGTCCTTCGGCGCGACGCCATCGGCCATCAGCGCGATCTCGAGCGTGGTCTTCGGGCCCTGACGCAGGGCGCGCTTGCCCGGAATCTTTTTGGTGTCGAAGAAGTCGGCCCAGCCTTTCGGGGCCTCCTTCAGCTTGTCCTTGTCGTAACCGAGAACGAAGTCGTAGAGGATGGCGCCGACGCCGCAAGGATTGACAGACGGCGGGATGTAGGCGGCCTCACCTCCGATCCTGGTGTAGTCCAGCTTCTCGAACAGGCCTTCCTCGCAGCCGACTGCGAGTTCGTCGCTCTCGACCTGGACGACGTCCCAGGTGGCGGCGCCGCCTTGCACTTTGGCACGCAGCACTCCGACGCCGCCGTCCCAGGACTCGTCGTTCATGGCAATTCCGGCCGCCTTCTTGAACGGCTCGAAATAGACCTTCTTCTGGGCATCCTGATAGGCCCCGCCCCACGACACGATGGTGAGATCACGCGCCTGCGCGACCGTAGCCAGCGCGGCGCTGGCGGCGAAGGCCGCGGTGAAACCCAGAGCAATCTTGCCAATCTTGCGCTTCAGCATGGTCCTTGTTCCTTCTTCATATGAGTTGCGTTGATGTTGATCGCCGGATCAGACCGGATCGAGAGCAAGGCAGTCCTCGGGGCGAAAGGTGACGAATACGTCTGCACCATGTGTCAGGCTGTCATGCGCGCCCGGCTGAAGCTTGACCATGAACTCGGCATTCCCCGAGACATCGAGCACGGCCAGCGCGTGGTCGCCGAGATAGATGGTGTTCTGCACCGTGGCCGGCAGGCGGTTCGGTCCGTCACTGGAGGCGCCGCCCGGAACGATGGTGATCCGCTCCGGCCGTACCGACAGGGAGGTCGATGTGCCCGCGCCTGACACATTGACCGTCCGTGCGGTGACGGCCCCGCCGCCGGCCAGCGCGACGCGGCAATAATCCTTGTCGACCGTCTCGACGGTGCCTGAGAGCACGTTGTTCTCGCCGATGAAATGGGCGACGAAGCTGTTCACCGGATGCTCATACAGCGCGGCGGGCTTGTCGATCTGATGCACGATGCCGTTGTTGAACACGGCGATGCGGTCCGACATCGTGAGCGCTTCACTCTGATCGTGGGTCACGTAGACGACGGTGATGCCCATCGTCTCGTGCAATTGCTTGATCTCCAACTGCATCTGCTCCCGCAGGCGTTTGTCCAGGGCGCCGAGCGGCTCGTCCATCAGCACGAGTTGCGGATTGAAGACCAGTGCGCGGGCCAATGCCACGCGCTGCTGCTGGCCGCCGGACAGCTGCCCCGGCCGCCGGTGCGCCATTGTCTCCATCTTGATCATGCGCAGCGCTGCATTGACGCGCTCCTGCGCGTCCGCCTTGCCGATCTTGCGAACCGACAACGGGAAGGCGATGTTCTCCGCGATCGTCAGGTGCGGAAACAGGGCATAGTTCTGGAACACCATGCCTATATCGCGCTTGTGCGGGGGCATGTTCTTGATCGGCCGGCCTGCGAGGTAGATCTCGCCTTGGGTCGGAACCTCGAAGCCGGCCAGCATCATCAGCGTGGTCGTCTTGCCCGAGCCCGACGGGCCGAGCAGGGTGATGAACTCGCCCTTCCTGATGTCGAGATCGAGGTTCTTCACCACGAGATGCTCGCCATCATAGGTCTTCTGAATGCCGGAAAAGCGCACCAGTGCCGGCGCAGGCGTGACCATGCCGGCTTCCATGTTGACCTCGCGTTACCCACTATCGTGCTGTCAGCACCTCATTCGAGGTTGCGAGGATCAGCTTAGCACCCTCCGATCAGAATGCCAGCGGCGCAACCGATCGAGAGGCACCCAGCCGCGGCGAGTGAAGGCGAGCTACATCCCCGACAGCTTGCTCACAAACACATTCAGCGAGCCGCCGGCTTCCGCGACCACGCGCAGCGTCTTGGAATCGAAGGCGATGTCGGCCAGCGTCAGGCTGTCGATTTTGGCGTCGACCTTGACGCCGTCCTCGCTTTTCTGGAAGTCTGCGATGACGCCAGCGATCTTCTCGCGCGCGTTGGCGGCGATCGGCTTCAGGTCAAGCGAGGCCCTCTGCAGCAGTGCCTGCTGCATCTGCGGCACCGCCGCGCGCGCCGCCGCGCCGAGCAGTCCGAAGGCCGCTTCGGACTCGACCGCTAGCTGGATGTCGGTGAGCCGCAGCGTCTGCTGCGCCTGGTCGAGCACGGGCCGGCCCCAGATGTGCACGGTCGCCTCGGCGCCGAGACCGAGCCAGCTCTTCTTTTCCTTGGCGCGCACCAGCAGCGAGATCAGCAGGCGCTCGCCCGACGGGACCACGTTGACGCTCTTGACCGTGACATCGACGGGGCCGGAGCCGTCCTCGGGATAGGTGCGGCCAACCATCTGCGCGGCGATCAGCTTGTTGATCTCGGTGAAGGGCACGTCGATGGGCACGCCAATGTTCACGCCGGTGCCGCTCGGCGGCACAATCGAGATCTTGTCGGGGAACGGGCAGTCCGGCTTGGTCTGCGTCGACGTCACGCGCGTCTCCGCTTCCAGGCCCATCAGCAGCGTCACGGCCTGGGCATCGACCCGCGGCTGCGCGGCGATGGCACGGATCGGCTTCATCTCCAGCCAGAGCGGCGGCAGTGCGGCCGAGGCGCCCGAGCCCTGCAGCGGGATCGAGCGGCAGGCCTTGGCCCATTGCTGCTTGGCGTTCTCGCGCAGGCCCGGATCGTTGCGGATCCGCTCGGAGACGATGTTGATCTGCTCGCCGACATTCTTGTCGATCAGCGGCTTCACCTGTGCCGGCACGTTGACCTTGGCGCCGGCGACGTTGAGGTTGGTGTCGCCGAGATTGACCTGGGCGCCGAGATTGGGCTCGAGATGCCAGTTGGCCGCGAGCTTCGGGCGCGAGGTGACGACGACGTTGCCCCTGATCTCGGCGCTGGCGTTCAAATTCTTGATGTTGACGGCGCCGATCCGTTTCGCCGCGTCACCGCCGAGCACGCTGCCGAGCGCGTCGCCGAGCGCGCCGGTGGCTTTCGAGGACAGCGAGCCCGTGACGTTCAGCTTGCCGTTGAGCGGCGTCGAGATCGTCAGCACGTCCCTGTCGCCGGCAGCCGCCATCGGTCCGCGCACGGCGGTCCAGCCGATGTCGGCGTTCTCCAGGATCTGCGAGATCGGGTTGTCGGCCTTCCCGGCGAAATTGCGCGGCGCGGCCTTCTCGGCCTGGTCGCGGATCGCCGACAGCGCGATGGCGACCGGCGCGATCACGATCGAGCTCTTCGACGCCGGCGGCAGCGGAGGCAATTGCGCCACGGGTGGTGCCGAATTCGTCGCGCGCGGCGACAGCAGATCCATCGCCTTCAAGCTGATGAAGAACGACGCCGCGAGCACCGCGACGGCGATCATGATGGTCTTCAGATTCAACGTCAGTCGCATCGATCCCCCAGGCCGCCCCGGCAGGAATTCTACAGGGCAGGCGCGGAGGGCGCTAGAGCGTAACCGTGGGGTGGAATTGGGGCGAATGGGTTAACGGCACGACCGATCGTTGCTGCGCATTCAGACCATCGTCAGGTCTAGCCTTGCCGGGGACGGCGGACCGCTCTCACATTGCCGTTAGCACCGCCGCCGCAGAAGAAGCGATCGCCGCCGTCGGATTCCAACCCTGACACCATGGTCCCGGCAGGCAGGTCGAGCTGCTCGAGCACTTTGCCGGTTTCCGGGTCGATCCGCCTGATATCGCTGTCCTCGCCTTCCCAGGTGCCGTGCCAGAGTTCGCCGTCGACCCAGGTCACCCCGGTCACGAAGCGCTTGCTCTCGATGGTGCGAAGGACCTTTCCCGTATCAGGATCGACCTGGTGGATCTTGCGCTCGCGATATTGCCCGACCCACAGCGAGCCTTCGGCCCAGGCCAAGCCGGAATCGCCACCGCCGCCCGGCGCCGGAATGCTGGTGAGCACCTTGCCTGAGGCGGCGTCGATCTTCTGGATGCGATCCTCGGCGATCTGGAACAGGTGCCGGCCGTCGAACGCGGTGCCCGCATGGGCCGCGACTTCGAGGGAGCGCGCGACCTTGCCGCTCTCCGGATCGACCGCATTCAGTTTGTCGCCGGACGCGAACCAGACATGGGTGCCGTCATAGGTCACGCCATGCACGGCCTCGACGCCGGCAAAAGGTCCGTACTCCCTGACGATCTCGGCGGCTGAACGCTTCATGTGCTCGCTCCCTGTGATGTGCTCCTACCTTACGTCTTCAGAAGCGGTCCCGGGAGTAACAAGCCTGTCGGGAAACCCGGGACGGGCGGCATCATCCAGCGCCGCGCCCGCCCATGCCCGAACGACTGCACCTTTTTCGATCGCGCCAGCTCGTCGAGGGCCCGCTGCACCGTGCGCGCGCTGGTCCCGAGCGCTAGCGCGAGCGCCGAGCTCGACCATGGCTCGCCGTCGGAGAGGAAGGCGAGGACAGCCGCGTGCTTCT
Source organism: Bradyrhizobium sp. MOS003 (assembly GCF_003020125.1). Classification (GTDB taxonomy): domain Bacteria; phylum Pseudomonadota; class Alphaproteobacteria; order Rhizobiales; family Xanthobacteraceae; genus Bradyrhizobium. Next base: position 1,944,781 of record NZ_PYFW01000001.1, read on the forward strand.
CCTCGACTGGCCGCGCCAGCACCAGGACCTGTCGCGTCTTGCGCGGCGTCAGGGCAAAACCCTGCTTCGTCGCGGCCACATCGGCGAGTGGCCTGAGCTTGGCGCGGAGCCGGCCGATCTCCACCCGCAGGCGCGCTCGGTGCGATTCATCGACGTGTCTCGCCCGAAACGCCGCTGCCATCAGCGCCTCGCGCGTGACGTCCGTGGGCCAAGCCTGCGCCAGGATGCGGGCGAGCGCGAACAGCACCGGGCGGGTCCCGAGCGATACGATCTTGTCCCGCCTGCGCACCGCATGATGGAAGGCGTCCACGACCAGTGCGTCCGAAGCCGCGAGCTCCTCGACCTGCTCCAGCAGCAACGGACGTTCGTCGCCACGCGTGATCAGGCGCGCTGCCGGCGTATCGAGCACGCGGTTCGTGCTCTCGACCTCCGCTGTAAGCCCGGGGATGCCTGCCAGGCTCGCTGCGCGAGCCGCCCGGGCAAGCGCCGCGCGCGCATCTTTGGTTCTGAGCCGCCGGATTGCGATGCCGGCGACCACGAGCTCACGGATGACCTGCGGGGCAGGCGGCAGCGGGGAGGGGCCGAGCTCGGCGAGGATACGCTCGGCTTCGTCGAGCCGTCCCACGAGAAGGAGGCGGCGCGCCTCGATGTGGCCTGCGTGCGTAGCATTGGCGACATCGCCGTGCTTTTCGAGCGTCGTCCGTGCCGCCGCGAGCATTTTCGCCGGCCAGCTCAGGTCGCGCGAGACCAGTGCAATCTCGGCTTCGGCCACCACGCATCTCGCGCGCGCCACCGCCTCGCGCGGACCGAACGCGCGCGCCGCGCTGCGCAGCAGCGTCTTCGCCTTTGCGAGGTCGCCGAGCTGCGCCATCGCGATGCCGCGCAGCGCCAGCGACGGCGCGTCGTTGCGCAGCGCGACGCGGTTCAGCGCGCCGAGCGGATCGCCGGCCTCGAGCGCACGTGCTGCGGCATTGATCAGCGACTCCATGTCAATCCCGCCACACTTGTTACTCTCACCGCGCAACTGCGAGGTGCCAGAATTCGTTGGCAGGACGTCGAGCAAGAGGTTTGGAGAGCCATGATGACATCAATAGACAACGCCGGGACGAACGGACAGGCCGCCATGCAGACGCCGCCGGTGGTGTCGCTGCAGGACTGGGAGGCCGCCCGTCAGCAACTGCTGGTGAATGAAAAGGCGCATACCCGTGCCCGCGACGCGCTCGCCGCCGAGCGCCGGCGCATGCCGTGGATGGAAGTTGCCAAAACCTATGCGTTCGGGGGGCCCGGCGGCAAGGTCAGCCTGATCGACCTGTTCCAGGGGCGACGGCAGCTGATCGTGTACCGCGCCTTCTTCGAGCCCGGCGTGTTCGGCTGGCCCGATCATGCCTGTCGCGGCTGCTCGATGGTGGCCGACCAGGTCGCCCATGTCTCGCATCTGAATGCCCGCGACACCACGCTGGTGTTTGCCTCGCGGGCGCGGCAGGCCGACATCAGTAGGCTGAAGAAGCGGATGGGCTGGACCATGCCGTGGGTCACGATCACCGACAGCTTCGACGCCGATTTCGGCGTTGACGAATGGCACGGCACGAACGTGTTCTACCATGACGGGACGCGAATCTTTCGCACCTATTTCGTCAAGAGCCGCGGCGACGAGCAGATGGGCGGCACCTGGAACTATCTCGATATCACCCCGCTCGGCCGCCAGGAGGTATGGGAGGATTCGCCGAAGGGCTATCCGCAGACACCGACCTACAAATGGTGGAACTGGCACGACAGCTATACGGAAGGTGCTGCGCCCGACCAAAAATGGGTTGAGATCTCCGATGCCGGCGAGAAGGCCTTTCGCGAGGAGGCAGCGGAAGGGCGTGACTAGTCCCGTCAGCATAACTGCCGGCGCTGGCCGCGACGGCGTGGCGGCGGCGCGCCGTCTCGCCGGGTGGCTTGGTCTGGCCGCCTCGCCGACCTTTGCGATGATGGCGCTGCTGACGGCCGTGGTCGGGAGTGGGCCGGCGGACATGCTGTGCGCCGGGCAGGGCTCTCTGCTCGGCGGCATGGTGCCGATGTATCTTCTGATGAGCGCGTTTCACTCGGCCGCGTGGCTGCGGGTGATCGCGGAGCGGCTGCCGTCGGAATGAACGCCCCATCCTTCGAGACGCGCGCAAGGGCGCGCTCCTCAAGGAGCCCGCTGAAGGCGGGCGTCTCGAGGATGCACCGCGATTTCCAACGCAAGTCAAAGCGTTGCGTCAGGGCCGCTATTGCCCGCCCGCCGCCTGCAGATATGCCACCACCTTCGCCGCCTCCTCTGCCGAGATGCCGCCATAGGGCTGCATCTTGTTGCCGGACACCACCTCGTCGGGCTTGACCATGAAGCGCGTGAGCTTGTCCTGGTCCCAGACGAAACCGGCATCCTTCATTGCGGACGAGTAATTGTAGTCCGGCAGCGAGCCGGCCTTGCGTCCAAGGATCTTGTCGAGGTTGGGGCCAAGGCGGTTGTCGCCTTCCTTCACGGAATGGCAGGTGCGGCAGGAATTGTTGAAGGCTTGGTGGGCCGACTCGTCGCCCGCAGGCTGCTGCGCGCGCGAGGAGGGGGTGGAGAGAAGCAGTGTTACCGCTCCGGTGGCCGCGATCGTGCGCAGCCATGAACTTCGTGGCGTCGGCAGGCGTGATTGCATCTGCGCCTCTATCGGAGTTCGCGCCGCAACACGCGAGCGCACCGGGATGTCGAGGGCAAACGGAAACGGCCCCGGTAGGTTCCGGGGCCGTTTGCGTCACAATGTCCTGTCGCGTTAGCGCGTCGCAGTTCCGAGCTCGGCTCTCCGTTCCGTCATCGGCAGCACGATCACCTTGGTGCCGACGTTGACGCGGGAATAGAGGTCGGAAACGTCCTCATTGGTCAAGCGGATGCAGCCGGAGGAGACGCGCTTGCCGATCGTGTCGGGGGCGTTGGTGCCGTGGATGCGGTAGATGGTGCCGCCGAGATACATGGCGCGGGCGCCGAGCGGATTGCCGGGGCCACCGGCCATGTGGCGCGGCAGATAGGGCTGGCGGGCGATCATTTCCGGCGGCGGAGTCCAGGCCGGCCACTCGGCCTTTCTGGTGACGGACTGGGTGCCCGACCAGGTGAAACCATCGCGGCCGACGCCGATGCCGTAGCGCAGCGCCTGGCCGTTGCCGAGCACGTAATAAAGATAGGTGTTGGGCGTGTCGATGATGATGGTGCCCGGCGCCTCGCGCGTCGCGTAGGAGACGGTCTGGCGGCGGAAGCGCGCCGGCATCTCCACGGCGTCCTGATCTTCGGACGGCTCGGTCTGATAGGTCGGCGCCTGGTAGGGCTGGTAGGGCTGGAGCGGCTGCGGCGCAGCGAACGGCGGCAGCGGCTGGAAGAAGGGGAAGAGCTGCACCGGCGCGGCCTTGGCTGCACCCGCGAATGCGATTGCGGAGACCGCGACTGCGCCAAAAGCAACGGCGCGCGAAAAAATCCTGAACGTGTCCAGATTGAACATGTGATCGCCCCTGTTTGCTCGGTGGTCTCGGCCACCGCGGCACCATTGCGGTGCTCCGTTGCCTGGATCACTAACGGCAAAACGTTTCGGGACATTTGCGCGGAAAACCGAAAACGGTTTCGTCGCGGAAAGGATTGTTTCATGACAGTTTCGTGGCCGCAGGCGCTCGTTGACGAACAAAACGGTGGGCCGACACTTCTGTGACGTCACACGCCTGAAATATCCTTCGTTGATGGTCGGAAACCGAGAATCATCAAACTCTCGGGATTTTCCGATGCGGGTATTAATCGCGACTGACGCCTGGCATCCCCAGGTTAACGGTGTGGTCCGCACCCTGACCTCGCTGGCGAATGCCGCCAAGGCGCTGGATGTCGAGATCGACTTCCTGACGCCGGACGGCTTTCCGTCCTGGCCGTTGCCGACCTATCCGGGCCTTCGCATCGCGCTGCCGAGCGGAAAGGAGATCGCGCGGCGGATCGAGAAGGCGGCGCCGGACGCGCTGCACATCGCGACCGAAGGCCCGATCGGCTGGGCGGCGCGGGCCTATTGCCGCCGCAACCGGCTCGCCTTCACCACCTCCTATACGACGCGCTTTCCCGAATATGTCGCGGTGCGGACCGGCATCCCCGCGGCCGTCGGCTATGTCGTGCTGCGCCACTTCCACGATGCCGCCGCGATGACCATGGTGGCGACGCCCTCGCTGCGGCAGGAACTCGCCGAGCGCGGCTTCAAGCGGCTCGGCTTCTGGACGCGCGGCGTCGATACCGAGCAGTTCCATCCCGACGATCCCGCCAGCCTCGATCTGCCGGGCCCGATCTTCATGACCATGGGCCGGGTCGCGGTCGAGAAGAATCTCGAAGCGTTTCTTTCGCTCGATCTGCCCGGCACCAAGGTCGTCGTCGGCGATGGCCCGCAGAAGACGGCGCTCGAGAAGAAATATCCGGATGCGGTCTTCCTCGGCGAGAAGAAGGGCGCCGATCTCACCGCGCATCTCGCCGCCGCTGACGTGTTCGTGTTTCCGAGCCTGACCGATACGTTCGGCGTGGTGCAGCTGGAGGCGCTGGCCTGCGGCACGCCGGTCGCGGCGTTCCCCGTGACGGGGCCCAAGGATGTGATCGCCGGTCATCCGATCGGTGCGATCGACCACGATCTGCGGTCCGCGTGCCTGCGCGCGCTCACCATCTCGCGCGAGACCTGCCGCAACTTCGCGCTGGAGCGCTCCTGGGAAAACAGCGCGCGCCAGTTCGTCGGCAACCTCACCTCACTTCAGCCCAGCCGCGTCTTGCGCGCCACGCCTCGGGTGGCGCGGCGGCCGGTGCGCGGCTGATCCATTCTTTGACCCACAGCGAGAACCTCATCGATGGCTAAGATCATGAACCTTGACGGCACCCAGCAGCTCGATCTCACCCGTGGCACGGTCGAGCAGGCTTACGATCGCTGGGCGCCCGTCTACGATCTCGTGTTCGGCGGCGTGTTCGCCAAGGGCCGGCAGGCTGCGATCGCGGCCACCAATAAGATCGGCGGCCGCGTGCTCGAGGTCGGCGTCGGCACCGGCATCTCGCTGCCGCTCTATGCGCCCAACCTGCGCATCTTCGGCACCGACATCTCGGAAGCGATGCTGGACAAGGCGCGCCAGCGCGTCGCCGAGGGCAAGCTGAAGAACGTCGAAGGCCTCGCGGTGATGGACGCCGAGAAGCTCGAATTCCCCGACAACTCCTTCGACGTCGTGATGGCGCAATATGTCGTCACCGCCGTACCGAACCCGGAAGAGGCGCTCGACGAATTCGCCCGCGTGCTGCGTCCGGGCGGCGAGCTGATCATCCTCACCCGCGTCAGCGCCGATGCGGGCATGCGCCGCTTCATCGAGCAGAAGCTGCAGCCGGTGGTTCGTCCGCTCGGCTTCCGGACCGCCGAGTTCGCCTGGTCGCGCTATGCCAAATGGCTGGCCGGCGCCCATGGCATGGAGCTCGCCGAGCGCCGCCTGATTCCGCCGCTCGGTCATTTCTCGCTGGTGCGCTGCCGCAAGGTCGACGTCGCGAAAGCGGCGTGAGCTGAAGCTTGCGCCTCGCATGCGCATCGCGCCGCTGCGCATCGTTACATGACAAAATGATGATGTCACACGGCCTACATCGAATCCCCGTAATCCCGTACCCGAAAGCATTTTGGGGGAGAGCATGATCAAGAATTATCTCGAACAGCTGCGGATCCAGCGCTGGGACGACCATCGCTACTATCACCACAGCCGCATCAATCAGAGCTTGCACTTCATCAGCGCGCTCAGCTTTCTCTTTGCCTATGTCTGGCTGTTCATCGATCCCGTCGTCTCCGCGCTGGTCGGATGGCTGGTCTCAATGACCTCGCGCCAGGCCGGTCATTTCTTCTTCGAGCCACACACGTACGATCACGTCAACCAGGCGACCCACGAGTACAAGGAAGAGATCAAGGTCGGTTACAATCTGCAGCGCAAGGTGGTGCTGATGGCGATCTGGGCACTGTCGCCGCTGGTGTTGATCGCCGATCCCACGCTGTTCGGCCTGTTCACGCCCTGGGCAAGTGCGACCGACTTCATGCGTCAGGTTGCCAAGATCTGGCTCGTGGTCGGCGGCGGCGGTCTGCTGTTCCGCACCGTGCACCTGTTCTTCATCCGCGACGTCGAGACCGGCCTCGTCTGGATGACCAAGATCCTGACCGACCCCTTCCACGATCTGATGCTGTATCGCAGCGCGCCGCTCGCCTTGATGCGCGGCGAACTGATGGATCCCGGCCTGCACCTCAACCCCGAGCACACGCTGGGCCTCATCGGCGAGCCCACGCTCGAAGAGCAGCACGCCTGAGCGCATTGCGCAGAGCCAACACTCCGATGTCTGATCGTTACGTCATGCCCGGGCTTGTCCCGGGCATCCACGTCTCGGGGCCGTCGTGTGGAAACACGTGGATGGCCGGGACAAGCCCGGCCATTACGGCGTTGGCGAAGAAAGCTTCAGCGCCCAAAGCGCTTGGCCAGCATCTCTTTCAGGATCTGCCGCTTGATGTTCTTGTTGGTGAGCACGCCGTCGTGCCACCAGAAGCCGTCGGCTTTCATCTTTTCGGCGGCGCGGACGAAGCGGTCGGCGACTTCGGTGAAGTCGGCGTCGGTGTAGTTGAGGCTGAAGATCAGCCGTCCCGTGCCGACCCAGCTCAGCTCCAGGCCTTCGGCGCGCAGGTAAAATTGCAGCATCCAGTTGTAGCGGGACGGTTTAGTGTATTGCACCGTCCAGATCGACGAGAAGTTTGCGAACCGCACCGGCAGGCCGGCATCGGTCATCATCTGGTTGAGCCTCTCGGCGCGGCCGTTCCAGGTTTCCTCCAGTCCGTCATAGACAGCGCGGAAATTCGGGCTGGCGAGCCGGCTCAAAAACTCGTCCATCGCCGTCATGACGTAGGGGTGCGAGTTGAAGGTGCCGCGGGCAAAGCAGATGTCGGCGGGACGATCGTCGCGGAAGCGGCGCATCAATTCCTTCTTGCCGCAGACGACGCCGACCGGCAGGCCGCCGGCGAGGCTCTTGCCGTAGGTGACCATGTCGGCCTTGACGCCGAAATATTCCTGGGCGCCGCCGGCGGCGAGACGGAAGCCGACGAAGACTTCGTCGAAGATCAGCACGATGCCGCGCTCGGTGCAGACGTCGCGCAGCCTCGCGAGCCATTCGGTGTAGGCCGCGCGATCGAAGTGGCCGCGGCGGGACGAGTCCACCAGCGAGGAATCACCGGGCGCGTTGCCGTTCGGATGCAGGCCTTGCAGCGGGTTGACCAGCACGCAGGCGATGTCGCGGCGCGTGCGCAGCACGTGCAGCGTCTTCTCCGACATCTCGGCGAGGGTGTAGGTCTCGTGCGCGGCAATCGGATTGCCGACGCCGGGCTGCACGTCGCCCCACCAGCCGTGATAGGCGCCGGCGAAGCGAACCAGATGCGTGCGCTTGGTGTGGTAGCGCGCCAGCCGCACCGCCTGCATCACGGCTTCGGTGCCGGACATGTGGAACGAGACTTCGTCGAGGCCGGAAATCCGGCAGAGCCGCTGCACGTTCTCGAGGATAACGGGATGATAGGGGCCGAGCACGGGACCCAGCGCATGCGCGCGCTTCTCGGCGCCCTCGATGCACTCCTTGTAGAAGTCGTTGCCGAAGATGTTGACGCCGTAGGACCCCGTGAGATCGTACGACGTGTTGCCGTCGACATCGGTGACGGTGACGCCGCTCGAGGAGTCCACGAAGGTCGAGGTGCCCAGATGCTCGCGGACGAGGCGCGAGAACTGGAACGGCACGCGATAGGTCTCGGTGAAGTGCAGGTCGGAAATCTTTTCCGCCGCTTCCTTCGTCATCGCGCGGCCCTTGGGGTAGCGCTGGGCGTAAAGCCTGGCGAGGCGGAAGAAGGCATTCTTGCGCTGCGCCACCACATCATCAGGCGCGCCGTCGCAGCTGAAATATCTGTCGCCTTCGAACTCGTAGAACGGCAGCAGCTTTGCCACCCGCCGCGACATCTTGGAGTGCCCGGCGAGCGAGCGGTGCTTGGCGCGGGACAGTTCGACCCGCGCCTTGATCTTCGGGAAGACGGCGGCAGCAGACACTGCGGCGGCCACGGACATCGAGAGAATCGGGAGTGTCGTTTCCATGACAACAAGCGCTAATACTGTGAGCTGACAGATTCATGACAGTCAAAGCCCTCATCGCCTCTTTCACCCAGCAGGAAGACCTCAACTTCCTGTTGACCAACCGCATCCCCCGCGCGGCCCTGACCCGCTTCATGGGCTGGTTCTCCAAGGTCGAGAACCCGCTGGTGCGGGACGCCTCGATCGCGCTGTGGAAGCTGTTCTCCGACCTCGATCTGTCGGAGGCGCGGAAAGATCATTTCACGAGCCTGCACGATTGCTTCACCCGGGAGCTCAAGCCGGGCCTGCGTCCCTTTGATCCGGATCCGTCCGTCGTCGCCAGTCCGTCGGACGGCATCGTCGGCGCGCATGGCCGGATCGCCGACACCGAGCTTTTTCAGGTCAAGGGAGCGCCCTATTCGCTGCTCGACCTGCTCGGAGATTCCGCGCTGGTTGACCAGCACCGCAACGGCTCCTTCGTCACACTGCGGCTGACCTCGAGCATGTATCACCGTTTCCATGCGCCCTACGACGCGCATATCGAGCGGGTCACGCTGATCAATGGCGACGTCTGGAACGTCAACCCGATCGCCTTGAAGCGGGTCGAGCGTCTGTTCTGCAAGAACGAGCGCGCGGTGATCCGGACGCGTCTGTCGACCGGCGAAGCCGTGACGCTGGTGCCGGTCGCCGCGATCTTGGTCGCGAGCATCCGGCTGCACTTCCTCGACATGGTGCTGAACGCGCAGACCCGCGGCCCGGTCAATTTTCCCTGCGACGTCGACGTGAGCAAAGGCGAGGAGCTCGGTTGGTTCGAGCACGGCTCGACCATCATCATCCTCGCGCCCGGCGATTTCACCTTCTGCGACGCCATTGCCGAGGGGACACGCATCCGCGCCGGTCAAGCGCTGTTGAAGCGAAACTAGCCTTCAATCCGCCGTCCCCGCAGCCTATATCCTCAGTGGGGATGACAGATCGATACGGATTCAGGTGATGGCGCGGGCGCCGGTCATGGCGGCGGGTGGTATTGTGCTGCGGCGTGGTGCGCCGCCGCTGATCGCGGTCGTGCGCCAGCGCAAGCGCAACGAATGGGTTTTGCCCAAGGGCAAGCTCGACAACGGCGAAACGCCGAAACAGGCTGCGCACCGCGAGGTGCTCGAGGAGACCGGGCATGACGTCGCCATCCATGAATTCCTGGGCACGCTGGTCTACCAGTCCGGCGGGCGGTCCAAGGTCGTGCATTTCTGGCGCATGGAAGCCGAGGGTGGTCCGGTCCACAAGCTGATGAACGACATCAAGGCGGTCGACTGGCTGACGCTCGACGACGCGCTTGCGCGCCTGTCGCGTGAGTATGAGCGCGTGTTCCTGACGCAGATCGGCCCGATCGCGCTTGCAGCAGCGCGGCTGGCGTCGTCCCCCGAAACCGAGCCGACGCCGACGCTTGCGGCCGACGATATCGACGCAACGCTGCAGACTTTGACGCCGGCCGAAGCCGCCTCCGTCGACGAGATGCGGCATGGTCTGCTGCAGAAGGTGAAGGCTTGGCTGCGCGGCGAGGCGTGAGTTTTCTTCAGGTGACTCTGCTTGCGGGTTTGGAAACATCCACGAGTTGGTATGATTCGTGGGAGCCTTAGCTCTCTCGGTCGTCATTGAGAGCACCGCGAAGCAATCCAGAGTCCCTCTGCGGAAAGATTCTGGATTGCTTCGCTGTGCTCTCAATGACGGAGGAGAGAGCGGAGCGCGCGACGTCGACCTTCAAGGGGTGAGGAGCGGCACTATCACCGCCGCTCCTTCTCCTTCTGTGGCGGCGCCGGCCTGCGCGGCGCGGCGGGGCGTGGTGTGGCGGGGAGGCGCTGCTGGAAGCCGCCTGGTCGCTGTACGCCCGGCTGTTGAGCCGCGGGCGGTTGGCCCGGCTGCAATCCGCTGCGCGGAGTTTGTGGCTGTGGCGTCGTAGCCGGCTGCGGCGGCAGGGTCCCGCGGGGTTGCACGTTAGGCTGGCCGGTGCGTGACGGCGGCGTCTGCGGCGCGCCGCCGGGCGGCGTGCCTGGTCCGGTGCGCGGGACGCCTGCCGGTTGTCCTGCGCCTTGCTGCTGACCGCGTTGCCGTTGGCCCTGTTGCTGCTGACCCTGGCCTGCACGCGGTGTGTCCGGTTGCACGGCGCCGCCTTGTCCTTGCCGTTGCGGCGGCTGGGCGCCCGGCTGCGATCCTTGCCGGCCCGGCGTGCCCGGTTGCTGCTGACCCGGACGGTTGTTCTGGCCGGGCTGTCCGTTCGGCCGCTGCGGCTGTCCCGGCGCCACGTTCGGCCGCAATTGCTGTTGCTGCGGCGGCTGAGCCGGCCGCGGAATGCGGCTGATCGCGGTCGGATTGGCGCGGCGGAAGTCGCGCTGCTCGGTGACGATTTGGCGGCCCGTGGTCTGCGCCAGATGCACCTGGCCGACGAAACCGCGGTCGCGCGCGATCTGCTGCGCGGGAATCGTGATCGGCACCGCGGCGAAGCGCATGATTCCGGCAGTGGCCGCGCCGGGCCGGATCGCAAAGCCGCTCGCGCCTTGCGTCAGCGCGCCGAGCCGCGTGCCGCTGCTGCGGTCGTCGACGTCGATGTGGCCGACGCGGCCGTCCGCATCGGGATAGAGCTTGATGTTGACGTTGCGCGAGCTGCTCGCCGCCGCGCCTTCAGGCACGTCGACGACGCCGGTGGTGCCGCGGATGCCGAGCGTCGCGGTCGGTGTCGTGATCTTCATGTCGCCGGTCTTCGCCACGGCAGCCGCGACGAAGGCGACCGTGCCTTTGCCGACGTCGAAGATCGCGGAGTTCTGCTTGCCGCCGTCCTCGTAGACATAATTGTCGATGGTGATCTTCGAAGAGGCGGAGAGATTGAACGTGGTGGCGTCGTCGAAGGTGATGCCGAGCGAGGAGTTCGACGAGGTCTGCACCACGTCGTTGAGATAGATGTCGTCGCGCACGCGCAGCGGATAGGAATTCCTGTCGCGGATCACGGTCGCGATCCCCGTGACGGTCGCAACGTTGCCGATCGGCTCGACGGCGGCGGGTTGTGCGTCCGCGGCAGGCGCTGGCGAGGCCGAGGGCGTCGGGGAGGGGGAGGGAGCCGGCTGGGCTTGTGGCTGTGTCTGCGCGAGCTCGATTACCTCGGATGCGCAAGCCATGCTGCTGCCTGCCAGCGGCAAAACCGGCAGCATGAGCGCGAACACGAAGCGGCGCCAAGCCAGCATTGATGTCACGAAGAAGTCCCGGTGAGAACGCGAGGCGAGATCGGCCGATTTCAGCCGGGGGGACCTGAATGGCGGATGAACATCAGTCGCATGAAGGAGGGCCTGACATTGAAACGGAGAGCTGTAGAAGCTTGAGGCGAGCTATCCCCACGGCGTCATGGCCGGGCTTGTCCCGGCCATCCCCGTCTTAATCGCGGAACGTGGATGCCCGGGACAGGCCCGGGCATGACGAAGATTTGTGCGTGTATTGGAGATGACGCCTTCGGCCTCAGCTCACGCGCTTCCAGGTCTGGCCGCCGCAGAACATGCCGCCGAAGGCGCAGCCCTGCACGCGCATCGCATTCGGACCCTTCATCGCGATGGTCGAGTCGTAATTGCGGCCGGAATCGGGATCGTGGATGCGGCCGCTCCACTTCGAGCCCTCGGGCTTCATGTTGATCAGGATGCGCTGATTGGTCTTCTCGGCGTAGCCGCAGAGGTTGACGCCGCACTGCTCGACGCGAACGTTGCCCTTGTTCTCTTCGGTTGCCCAGACACCGATCGGTGTATTGGCGACGACCACAGGCGCGGTGGCGACCGGAGCCGGAGCGGGAGCAACGGCGACGGGAGCGGGCGCAGCGACGGGGGCAGGAGCCGCAACGGGCGCCGGCTGCGTGGTGTCGAAGCCGACCGACGGCGCGGCGGCAGCCGTTGTCGCCGGAGCGGCAGGAGCAACCGCGGGGGCGGTCGCCTGGACCGGCGCCTGCTGCACGGGCGGCTGCTGCACAGGAGCCGGTGCGGGCTGCGCGGTCGTCGTCGCAGGAGCCGGCGTATTGTCGATGTCATCGTCCTTGGAGCCGCCAAGGCCCTTGAGGTTGATGTTGTTCAGCTTGATCGGCTTGTCCGACAGGCCTGGTGCGACGATGGTCACGCAGTTGAGCGAAGCGCAGTTGCGCGGCGTCTCGATGCGGATGTGCTGGCCTTCGATCTGGAACGAGATCGTGTTGCCGCCGGCGTGGGCGGTAGCGGTCGATGCCAGAAAGAGCGTGGTGGCGGCGATGGCGAGCTTGTTCATGACAACCTCCGAAAATGGCGCGGTCCCGATATGGACTGGTGTCGCCGGTGGATGAAACGTGGTTCGACCCTACGTCGGACCGGTCGGGCCTTCCGTGATGGATGTCACAAGGGGTTGCCTCCGCTGGGTGAGGCAGCGCACATTCCGCCACCGTGCATCCCGCGTAATCTCGTCGCGACACAGAGGGGAGGGGTCGATGACGCGTCTTGTGACTTCGCTTGGCATCGTGATCGCATTGATGGCGAGTGCGCCGGCGGCCCAGGCCGGCTCCTACTCCTTCTCGATCGGCGGTCACCGGTTCCATGTCGACGCACCGCGCAATTGCCGGTCCAGTTCCTGTGTTTCGATCTCTGGTCGCAGCCTGCGAATGACGGAAGATGTCGGCACGGCCCCGCCGCCCGCGCCCGTCGTGCAGGCGCCGCAACCGATCGCTCCGGTCAGTCCAGCGCAAGCGACTGTCGCCGCTCCGCCAGCGGCGCCGCCGGCCCCCGTCCTTGCCGCCACGACTTCGCAGCCCGTTTTGCCTCCGCCAGCGCCGAGACCCGAGGCGTCAAGGATTGAACAGCCGAGCCCCAATCCGCCGCGGGTTGATTTGCAACGCGTCGATACGTCGAAGATTGTTATGCTCGATCCGCCGCGGATGGAGCCGCCTGTCGCTGCTCCGAAGCCCGAGATCAAGCAGGGCACGACCATCGCACAACGCAGCGACGAGGAGCCGGCTTATTCGCCGCTCGGCGAATGGGAGAGCACCGGTGCCAAGGGCACCGTTCGCATCGAACGCTGTGGACCTGCGCTTTGCGGTTTCGCGCTCACGGAAGCCTCCGACCGGGGTGAGAGTGTACTCGTCAACATGAAGCCGAAGACGCACGACGTCTGGACCGGCAGCATCTACAGCCGCTCCAGCGGCAGCACCTATTACGGCCGGATGACGTTGACGTCTTCCGGCAAGCTCCGCGTCGAAGCCTGTGCGATCGGCCGCTTCTGGTGCTCTGGCAATGACTGGACGCGGGTCGAGGAGCAGCGGGAGCAGTTGGTCACGACCTCGCGCCAATGGAATGGAGCGCGGTCGTAGCTCCGCGCAGGTCTTGGCGGCATTTAGTCGATCGTCGTTGCTAGATCATGCCGAGCACGATGGCGCCGACGAAGGCCATGGCGAGGTACGCGGTGACTACGCTCAGTCTCCCGGCGAACGTCATGAGGTCGCTTCCTCCATCCGCGCCGCTCTGCGCGAGGGCATGGTTAACAGAGAGTCTCCCCGCGAAAAAGTCAGCCTCGCTGTCGCTCGGTCCTGCCGGCGTTTAAGCGCTCGCGGGCCCGTATGGTTAAAGAACCCTGAAATCAACGTGTTGAAGAGTCTTTAAGTAAATTCACCGAACGTGCGTGCATGACGCGCGGAGTTCGTTTGTATCTCGTCGGCTCCATCGTCCTTGTTTCGCTAGCGGGTTGCGGACGCGGCTTCTTCCAGGCCGAACGCGAACCTTGGCGGGCCGAGGCTGAAGCCGCTTGCCTGAAATCGGGCGCGGTGAAGGAGGGGCCGGACCTCGTCCGCATCGACCCGATCTCCGGGCCGGGCATGTGCGGCGCCGAGTTTCCGCTCAAGGTCGCCGCCATCGGCGAGGCCTCGAGCAGCTACGGCTTTGCCGACGAGGAACTGCGACCGCCGGGCAGCGTCGGCGGCCAGCCGCGCTGGCCGGTGACACAGCCGCGGTCGAATTATCCGGCATCGTCCTATCCGCAACGGTCGAACTATCCTGAAACCGCAGTGCGGCAGCCCGCCGGCTATGGTGCATCGTCGGGGCCGGTTTCGCTGAACGCGCCCGGCGTGGCGGCGCAGGAGGACGAGATCGACCTGCCGCCCGATGGCACCGATGCCGCGGGCGCGGCGCGCTACATGAATTCGCCGAGCTATCCGGCGCGACCGGCGCCTTACTCGCAGGCTCCTGCGCAGCAGCCGCCGCCGCGCCTTGGTCCGGCGCAGGGCAATCCCGTCACGGCCGTCGGTCCGGTCGCGATCAAGCCGACCGCGACGCTCGCCTGTCCGATCGTGTCTGAACTCGACCGCTGGCTCGCCGACACGGTGCAGCCGTCTGCGATGCGCTGGTTCGGCGTCCGCGTCGCCGAGATCAAGCAGATCTCCGCCTATTCATGCCGCGGCATGAACGGCAATCCGCATTCACACATCTCCGAACACGCCTTTGGCAACGCGCTCGACATTGCCGCCTTCGTGCTCGCCGACGGCCGTCGCGTCACCGTGAAGGACGGCTGGCGGGGCATGCCGGAGGAGCAGGGATTCCTGCGCGACGTGCAGTCCGGCGCGTGCGCGCATTTCACCACGGTGCTGGCGCCGGGCTCCAACGTCTATCACTACGACCACATCCACGTTGATCTGATGCGACGAGCCAGCCGCCGCCTGATCTGCCAGCCCGCCGCCGTTTCCGGGGAAGAGATCGCCGGGCGCGCGCAGTCGCGCCGCCCCTATGCGAATGCGCACGAACCGTCAGTCACCGGCTCGCTCGGCGCGCGCAAGAGCGCGACGCGCAAGCGCGAGGAAGACGACTACGCCGACGATTAGGCGGCATGCTTGCCGGGCTACGATCTAGGTCGGCTTCGTCGGTGCGGGAACAAGCCCCATGCAGAGCTGCACTTCGCCCGGGACGCTGTAGGCGCGCATGATGTGGCGGCTGTCACGCAGGCCGGACGCCTCACGCTGCACCACGAACATCCAGAGCGCCTGGCCGGCCTCCATCACCAGCTTGCGCCTCGCCGTTTGCTTTGAGGTCGGCAGCTCCGAGAGTGCATGGGCAGCGTCGAACTCGCGCAAGCGTGTCAGCGCCTGTTCGAGTGTGCGGCCCATCCGTCCAAGCGCCGAGGCCTGCTCCTGAACGATTTCGTAGTGGAGGATATCGACGGGCGGGCGGAGGTCACGGGACATGGCCGCAAATATAGTGCGGCCCCACCCGTCCGCGCAACGCGCAGCTACTTCGCCCGATACGCTGCCAGGAACATCCGCGTCGCACTATTGACCACCTCGGTCATGCGCTCCTCCGACGGCGCGGGCGCGGCCTGGAAGACGAACGGCAGGAAGAGGGACGCCTTGCACAGTTCCATGAACTGTGAGGCGGCAAGGTCGCAATCGTCGATCTCGAGATTGCCGGAACCAACGCGGGCCTGGAGATAGGCGGAGAGGCGGTTGATGCTTTTGTCGAGCACGCGCGCATAGTAGCGGCGGCCGACATCCGGCATGCGTTCGGCGATCGCCATCACGGTGCGGATCGCCGATCCGCCACCGGGCCGGCAGACCAGGTGAAGGTAGGCGAGACCGAACTCCTTCAGCGTGGTCTCGGCATCGCGCGCGGGATCGAAATTGAACACGACCTGGCCGTGCTGAAGCGCTTCCTGTTCGAGGATGGCTTCGAACAGCGCGCATTTGTCGGCGAAGTAGACGTAGAGCGTGCCCTTGGAGACCTGCGCGGCGCGCGCGATCTCGCCCATGCTGGCGCCGTCGAAGCCGAGATCCATGAATACTTTGCGGGCGCCGTCCAGGATCTGGCGACGCTTGGAGCCGTCCTCCTCCTGGATGACGTGCAGATGATCGCGGCCGGCTACAACCATTGGTTCAGGGTCTCGGAAGGTTTTCGAGTCGGGTCTGCGGCCATGAAACCCAAATATAGGATTCTCGTCATTAGGGTCCGGCCGGGAATATTATGTATATTGACCGAACCGTTCGGTCAATGATATTTGATTGGCGAGAGGGAACAGGCCGCACGCCGGCCGTCTCCTTGCTCGCGCTATTTTTGGGGAGGCCTTTATGGCCGTATCGAGAGACCAGGCTGCGCGCGTCCTTCGCCAGGAAACGGTAGAGGATCACGCGGATGGTAGCGCCGCGATCGAGAACGCTGTGCCCCTTGCCGAGCAATTGCGCTCTCATTCGGCCGAGGAAGCCAAGCGCCGCACCGCCGAGGCGCCGGAGAAACCCGTGACCGACAAGCCGGCCGCACCAGCGCCCAACGCACCGGCCGCCGGAGCTCCCAAATCCGGCAAACGCAAATTCGTCCTGATGGGCGTCGGCCTCGTGCTGGCGCTCGCAGCCGCGAGCTATGCCGGCTACTACACGCTGGTCGGACGCTTCTATATCTCCACCGACGACGCCTATGTCCGCGCCAACAACACCATGCTGGGTGCGCGCGTTGCCGGCCACATCGCCTCGATCCTCGCGGGCGACAACACGACCGTGCGCGCCGGCGACATCGTCTTCCGCATCGACGATGGCGACTACAAGATCGCGGTCGATGCCGCCGCGACCAGGATCGCGACCCAGCAGGCTACCATCGACCGTATCGGCCGCCAGGTCGCCGCGCTCGACAGCCAGGTTGCGCAGGCCAAGGCGCAACTCGTCTCGGCCGAAGCGGGCCTCAAGCGCGCCGATCTCGATTATGAGCGCCAGCAGGCGCTGAGCAACAAGGGCTTTGCTTCGCGCGCCACCTTCGAAAGCTCGGAAGCCGGACGCGACCAGGGCGCCGCTGCGGTCAAGGCCGCGCAGGCCGCCTACGACGTTGCAAACAGCAACGTCGACGTCGCCAAGGCACAGCAGGCCGAAGCGCAGGCCCAGCTCGCCGAGCTCAAGACCACGCTCGCCAAGGCGGAGCGCGACCTCGGCTTCACCGCGGTGCGCGCACCGGTCGACGGCACGTTCTCGAACCGTCTGGTCAGTGCCGGCGACTTCGTCGCGGTCGGTCAGCGTCTCGGCAATGTCGTGCCGCTCGACAACGTCTATATCGACGCGAACTTCAAGGAAACACAGCTCAGGCGCATCCGTCCCGGCCAGCCGGTGACGATCAAGGTGGATGCCTACGGCATGCGCAAGTTCAACGGTGTCGTCGACAGCATCGCGGCGGGCGCGGGCTCGGTGTTCACACTGCTGCCGCCCGACAACGCCACCGGCAATTTCACCAAGATCGTGCAGCGCGTACCGGTCCGCATCCGTGTGCCGAAATCGGTGGCGAAGCAGAACCTGCTCCGAGCCGGCATGTCGGTCTATGCGACGGTCGACACCAACAAGGGCGCGGCCGACGCCGACAGCGAGATCGATCTCGACGATCCCACCACGGTCCATCCGCAATAAGCGCGCTCTCGAGCGCCGCGAGGTCAGACCATGGCGAACGCCACCACCGCCTCACCCGATATGATGGCGAACCCCGCTTCGGATCGCATTGCGCCGAAGCGGCTGTTCGCCTTCATCATCATGGTGTTCGGGATGTTCATGTCGATCCTGGACATTCAGATCGTCTCGGCATCCCTCAGCGAAATCCAGGCCGGCCTGTCGGCAAGCTCCAGCGAAGTCGCCTGGGTCCAGACTGCCTATCTGATCGCCGAAGTCATCGCGATTCCGCTGTCGGGGTTCCTGTCGCGCGCCTTCGGCACGCGGCTGTTGTTCGCGATTTCGGCGGCGGGCTTCACCGCATCGAGCCTGCTGTGCGGCTTTGCCACCACCATCGAGGAGATGATCCTCTGGCGTGCGCTGCAAGGTTTCCTGGGCGCCGGCATGATCCCGACGGTGTTCGCCTCGGCCTACACCGTATTCCCGCGCTCCAAATTCCACATCGTCGGTCCCATCATCGGTCTCGTCGCGACGCTGGCACCGACCATCGGGCCCACGGTCGGCGGCTACATTACCGACCTGATGTCGTGGAACTGGCTGTTCTTCATCAACGTCGTACCCGGCATCGGCATCACCATCGGCGTGCTGGCGCTCGTCGACTTCGACGAGCCGCATTTCGAACTGCTCGACCGGTTCGACTGGTGGGGCCTGACATTCATGGCCGGATTCCTCGGCACGCTGGAATATGTGCTGGAGGAAGGTCCGCTTCATGAATGGATGCAGGACACGTCCGTTGCGATCTGCGCCTGGATCTGCGCGATCTCGGCGATCGCCTTCTTCTGGCGCGTGTTCACGGCGGCCGAGCCGATCGTGAATTTGCGCACATTCTCAAACCGCAATTTCGCAATCGGCTGCGTGCTGCAGTTCTGCATCGGCATCGGTCTCTACGGCCTGACCTACATCTATCCGCGCTACCTCGCCGAGGTGCGCGGCTACAGCGCGCTGATGATCGGCGAGACCATGTTCGTCTCCGGAATAACCATGTTCCTGGTCGCGCCGCTGGTCGGCCGGCTCATGGTGAAGGTCGACATGCGCTACATGATCGCGTTCGGGCTGATCGTGTTCGCGATCGGCTCCTACCAGATGACCTGGATCACCCGCGACTACGATTTCTACGAGCTGCTGGTGCCGCAGATCCTGCGCGGCATAGGCATGATGTTCGCGATGGTGCCGACCAACAACATCGCGCTCGGCACGCTGGCGCCGGAGCGCGTCAAGAACGCCTCGGGCCTGTTCAACCTGATGCGCAACCTCGGCGGCGCCGTCGGCCTCGCAGTCATCAACACCGTGCTCAACGACCGCACTGATTTGCACATCACCCGCCTCCAGGAGCGCGTGACCTGGGGCAATGCGACTGCGACCGAAACGCTGACCATGTTCATGCAGAAGTTCCAGGGGCTCGGCGATTCCACGCTGATGGCGATGAAGCAGCTCTCCCAGCTGGTGCATCGCCAGGCCGTGGTGATGAGCTTCGGCGACGCCTTCTTCTTGCTGACGCTGTTCTATCTCGGCCTCACCCTGCTGGTGACGCTGCTGAACAAGCCGGCCTCGATGACCGGCGGCGGCGACGCGCACTGATGGTGCTTCGCGTGACGTCCTTCGTTCGAAGGAGCGAACCAAATTGCAACACTCGTCCGTGATCTCGCGCGGGCCCCGTTGCAAACTGCAAAACGCACATCTATAAAGCGCGCCTCATTCATTCGAACCGGGGAGAGATTTGCATGATTTCGTCGCATTCGCAGATCGTACGCCCGCGCTCGATGATCGCCTGGTTCGGGATGTACACGGCCTGCTAGAGGCCTCTTCCGCCAGCTTCGATTGGACCCGGGTTTAGACCACGCGTTCCGATCGCTTCTATTCCCAAGTCAAAAGTCAACTTTAGGTGACGCCGTCTCGGCCCTCGTGGCCGCTCGGCGTCCGTCGATGGAGCCGGCCCGCCGAGCGGCCGGATGATGTCATGACCATTTCGTCAAAAAAGCCCGCGGCGATCCGCCTGGTGCTGCCCTTCGTGTTCCGGCATTGGCTGAAGCAGCCGGGACGGGGCCTGATCGTGGCCGGCGGCTTGCTGGGTGCCACCATCGCCGACCTGTTCATGCCGGTCTTCTCGGGTCGGCTGGTCGATGCGCTGACGCGCGGCCCGTCCGATCCCGATGCGCGGCATGCCGCCCTGATTGCCTTCGGCGCCATCGTGGCGTTGGGCGCCGCGTCCGTGGTGCTGCGGCTGACAGGGCTGCAGGCGATCGTGCCGTTCACGCTCAAGACCATGTCGGACGTCGCGCAGGAAGCCTTTACGCGCGTGCAGCGCTTCTCCACCGATTGGCACGCAAACTCCTTCGCGGGCTCGACCGTGCGCAAGATCACGCGCGGCATGTGGGCGCTCGACCTGCTCAACGACACCATCCTGATGGCGCTCGCGCCGTCGCTTCTGGTGTTGATCGGCTCGGTGATCCTGATCGGATTGCATTGGGTCTCGTTGGGCGCCGTCATCGCGCTCGGCGCGATCTTCTACGTCACCATCACCGTGGTCTTCTCGACGCGCTACATCGCGCCGGCTGCCCGCGTTTCCAATGCATGGGATACCAAGGTCGGCGGTACGCTGGCGGACGCTCTCACCTGCAATCCGGTGGTGAAATCCTTTGGCGCCGAGTTACGCGAGGATGCGCGGCTGGCGCGTGTCGTAAGTCGCTGGCGCATGCGGGTGCGTCGGACTTGGTTGCGTTACAACTACACCGCCATGGCGCAGCTGACACTGCTGCTGTGCTTGCGCGCGTCCGTCATCGGCGGCTCGGTGCTTTTGTGGATGTACGGGCACGCCTCGCCCGGCGACGTTACCTACGTGCTGACCAGCTACTACATCATCCACGCCTATTTGCGAGACGTCGGCATGCACATCAACAACCTTCAGCGCTCGGTCAACGACATGGACGAGCTGGTGGCGATCCATGCCGAGCCGATCGGCATCGCCGATGCGGCCGTTGCGCGGCCGATCGCGATCGAGGGCGGCGAGATCGTGTTCGAGGACGTGACGTTCCACTATGGCGGCCATCGCGCGCCGCTCTACGACGGGCTGTCGGTGACGATCCGGGCCGGTGAACGTGTCGGCCTGGTCGGCCGCTCCGGCTCCGGCAAGACCACCTTCATCAAGCTGGTGCAGCGGCTCTACGACGTCACCGGCGGTCGCGTGCTGATCGACGGGCAGGACATCGCATTGGCCACACAGCAATCGCTGCGCAGCCAGATCGCGATCGTGCAGCAGGACCCGATCCTGTTCCACCGTTCGCTGGCCGAAAACATCGCCTATGGCCGTCCCGGGGCCAGCTTCGAGGCGATCGAGCACGCGGCGCGGTTGGCCAACGCGCACGACTTCATTCTGCGCCTGCCGAAGGGTTACGGCACGCTGGTCGGCGAGCGCGGCGTGAAACTGTCGGGCGGCGAGCGGCAGCGGGTGGCGTTGGCGCGCGCTTTCCTGGCGGACGCGCCGGTGCTGATCCTGGACGAGGCGACTTCGAGCCTCGATTCGGAATCGGAGGCGCTGATCCAGGAGGCGATGGAGCGCCTGATGAAGGGCCGCACGTCGATCGTGATTGCGCACCGGCTGTCGACGGTGCGCAGCCTCGATCGCATCCTGGTGTTCGACCGCGGCGAGATCGTCGAGCAGGGCACCCATGCCACGCTCGCGGGCAAGCCGGGAGGCATCTATCGCGGCTTGTTCGAGCGCCAGGTGATGGAGCTCGGGCACGCCGCAGCGGCGGAGTGAGGCGGGCGGCTGCGGGACGAAACTCCCGCAGCCACGTCGCCCATGATTCGCCAAGGCATGCGTCAAGGATGGAATGAGATGAAAGACCTGACGAACGGCTCCATCGTGAGACACATCCTCGTCATGACGCCGCCCATCATGGCCGGCATGATCTCGATCATGATCTGCCAGCTGGTCGATCTGTATTTCGTGTCGGGATTGGGCGATGCCGCCGTCGCGGGTGTCGCTGCGGCCGGCAATGCCGGCTTTCTCGTCAACGGGCTGATGCAGGTGCTCGGCGTCGGCACGGTCGCGCTGATGGCGCATGCCGTGGGACGCAAGGACCGGGCTGACGCCAATCTGATCTTCAACCAGGCGGTCGCGCTGTCGGTGCTGTTCGGCCTGTTGACGCTGGTCGCGGGAGCGGTGCTGTCGCGCCTTTATATGCGTTCAATCGCTGCGGATCAGGCCACGATCAAGGCGGGGACCGTTTACCTGCTGTGGTTCATGCCGGCGCTCGCTCTGGAGTTCGTCATGCAAGTAATTGCGTCCGCGCTCCGCGCGACCGGCATCGTGCGCCCCGCCATGTTGGTGCGGGTCGTCGCGGTCGTCATCAACATCGCGCTGGCGCCGGTGCTGATCTCGGGCTGGGGCACCGGCTACGCGCTCGGCGTCGCCGGTGCCGGACTGGCGAGTTCGATTGCGGTGGCCATCGGCGCTCTGATGTTGCTGGTGTATTTCCGCAAGGTCGAGCGCTATGTCGCTTTCAATCCTGCGCAATGGCGTCCGCAGCCGCACCATTTGAAACGCATTCTCAACGTCGGCCTGCCCGCCGGCGGCGAGTTCGCGATGATGTTCATCTTCATGGCGGTTGTCTATTACGTGCTGCGTGATTTCGGCCCGGCGGCGCAGGCCGGCTTCGGCATCGGGCAGCGCGTGCTCGGCCTGATCAACATGCCGGCGCTTGCGGTCGGGCTGGCGGCCGGGCCGATTGCCGGCCAGAACGTCGGCGCAGCCAACGCTGCGCGCGTGCGGGAGACTTTCGTCAAGGCCGCTTTGATCGTCACGATCGTGATGACCGGCTTCATGACTCTCGCGCAAGTGAAGCCGGAGCTTCTGCTCGCCGGATTCTCGAACGACCGCGAGACGATGGAGATCGCCTATCTGTTCCTGCGGATCATCTCGTTCAACGTGGTGGCGCAGGGGCTGATCTTCACCTGCTCGAGCATGTTCCAGGCCCTCGGCAACACCAGGCCGGTGCTTTGGAGTTCAGCGACGCGGGTGTTCACCTACTCGCTGCCGGCGATCTGGCTCTCGACGCGGCCGGGCTTTCGCATGGAGTACGTCTGGTATTTGTCGGTCGCGGCGACAATGTTGCAGGCGGGCTTGAGCCTGTGGCTGCTGCACCGCGAGTTCGGGAAGCGCCTGACTACGTCGCCGAAGGAGAATCCGCCAGAGCAGGAGAGCGCCGAACCCATTGCGCCTCTCGCCCGCGAGCCTGCGTAACGGTAGCTTGTTCCATCCTGGTCGCTCCGGCTAATTTGCCGGGCTGTGAGGTTGGTGGCTGCAGAAGGGCCAATGACCGGAGTGACGAACGAGCCGCAGGCGGCGTCATGGCTCTCCGCGATCTGGGCGGCGCGCTATCGCACGCCGGCCCGCTTCGTCGCGCTGATCGCGCTGCTGCTGCCGTGGACCACGACCGGGCTGATTTTCGCGCTCATACCCTGGCTGATCGCCTTCGCCTTCCTCGATCTGCGGGCATTTCCGCGCTCGCTGCTTCGCCCGGTCTGCCTGCTGCCGATTGCGCTGGTCACGCTCGCCGCCATCGGCACGCTCTGGTCGGATGCGCCATGGCCGGACCGGATCCACGCGATCGGGCCGTCGGCGAAGCTGCTGGTCATCCCGCTCCTGATTTACCAGTTCGAGCGTTGGCCGTACGGCCATTGGGTGTTTTTCGCCTTCCTCGCGTCCTGCGCCGCGTTGATGCTCTATTCCTTTGCCGTCGCCACCGACCCCGCACTCTCGCTGAAGCTCTATTTGTCGCGCGGGCCCTACAGGGTCGAAAGCGGGATCGCGGTGCGCAACTATATCGACCAGAGTCAGGAATTCGCGCTCTGTGCGGTCGCGCTGATCTATCCGATCGTGTCGCTGCTGCGACAACCCCACATCGGCATCGCGGCGCTGTTCGCGGCACTTGCGATCGGGTTCCTCGCCAACATGATCTTTGTCGTGGTGTCGCGTACGGCGCTGGTGACGCTGCCGATCCTGGTGGTGGTGTTCGCGTTCCTGTATCTGCGCCTGCGCGCGGCGCTGCTCGCGGCAGGCGCGATGGCGCTGGCGGCCGTGCTGCTCTTTGGCGTGTCGCCGCATCTGCGCACGACTGTTGCGAAATTTCAGGCCGATTATGAGGCGAGCGAGGATGGCCAGGTCAGCGGCATGGGGGCACGGCTGGAATATTGGCGAAAGTCGCTGGGCTTCATCGCTGATGCACCACTGGTCGGTCACGGCACCGGCGCGATCCGCAGCCTATTTGCAAACGCGGCCGTCGATGCACGCGACGACCCGCTGCGCGGCGAAATCGTCGGCGATCCGCACAATCAGACCCTGAGCGTGGCCGTGCAGTGGGGCGTCGTCGGTGTCCTGATCCTCTACGGGCTATGGTTTGCGCACCTGTCGATGTTTCGCGGCGAGGGGCTGGCCTGCTGGATCGGCCTGCTGGTCGTGGTGCAGAACATGCTGACCTCGCTGCTCAACACCCATCTGTTTGATTTCACGCCCGGCTGGATCTATGTACTCGGCGTCGGTGTCGCCGGCGGCATGGCGCTCGCAGGAGGGCGTAAGAGCTAGAGCGCGCCGAGACTGTTCCAGACGAGAGTCAGGCCCGACAGGAACAGCAGGCCGAGCACGACGTCGCCGAAATGCTTGTCGTTCAGCGCGTGATAAACGCGCGCGCCGGCCCAGGCGCCGATCAGCGTGCCTGGAAAGGCGACGGCTGCGAGCCAGATCACCTTGAACTCCACGATGCCGGACACGGTCTGCATCACGAGCGCGGCCGCGAGCACGATGAAATTGAAGAGCTGGAAGATGCCGCGCCGCTCATGCTTGTTCCAGCCGCGGATGTTGGCCCAGAGGATCGGCAGCGGCCCGGACAATCCGGCGAGGCCGCCGAGAATGCCGCCGGCAAAGCCGATCGCGCCGTCGGCGAGGCGGCCGCCGAATTTGATCGCGAGCGGCCTCTTGTTCAGATAGAGCGCGCTCGAGAAGACCAGAATTAAAATGCCGACGCTCAGCTTGAACACCTTCGGATCGGCGGAGGCGATCAACATGGTGCCGAGCGGCACGCCGATCAATCCCCCGATCAGGAACGGCCACACCAGCGACAGGTCGAAGCTCTTCCACATCGACGGCAGCGTCGAAGTCTGCGCGATCACCGAGCAGATCAGCACCAGCGGTACCGCGAGCGAGGGCGGCAGCACGTAGAGCCAGATCCCGAGCGCCATCAGCGCCGTGCCGAATCCGGCGAGGCCCGAGACGAAGCCGCCGGCCAATGCGCCGAACAGCAGCAGCGCGTAAGTGGACGTTTCCAACCGATGATCCCTGCAGCAATGGGCGATCCCGAACTGTTGATCGCCACTGCCCGCATAGCACGGCTTCGGCGGTGGAGGTCAATTTCAAAACCGCACGCAAGCGTGATCTCCGGGATCAGTCAGGGACGGGCGTTCGCGGAAGACGCGCCTACATGATGGCCGTACTTCAATCCGGGGGCATGCCAACGCCAATCGATGCGCTCGCCTGTCCGGAACCAGAGGACGGAGAAGAACGATGTCCCGTACGAAGATTGCCGTTGCGGCCGCGCTGTTGTCGGCGGCTTCCTTGATGCCGACCATGGCGCAGGCGCAGTTTTCCGAACCTGCGGCCTATCAGGCCGCCCATCCCGATCGCGACGTGCTCAATGGCGGCCAGCTCACCCCGGCGGGGCGCGCGGCCCGCGGTGAGACGGTGGCGCCGAGCGAGGCCTATGCAGCCTATCCATCAGGTGTGACGCCCGTCGTCCGCCCGCGCCATCGCCGTCATCATTAGGTTTTACTAAACGATCTGCCTTGTGTCGGCGGGCCTGTGCAGCGCGCCGACCAGGATGCGCAGCGCTTCTGTCAATTCGGCCCTGTTGCGCGCGGCACCCAGTGAGACGCGTGCCGCGTTGGGCGGCGTTCCGTCGACGGTGAAGGCATCGCCGGCGACGACCGCGAGGCCATCGCGCAAGAGATGGCCGGCGACGTCGGGCCGATTCTCAGGCAGTCGCAGCCAGAGATGATGCGCGGCGGGTTTTGCCAGAAACTGAAATCCCTTCAGGGCGCGCTGGGCGAGCTGCTGGCGGCCGACAGCTTCATTGCGGATCGCAGTGATGATGCGATCGGCGATGCCGGTCTCGATCCAGTGCGTCACCAGCGCGACCATCAACGGCGCCGGCATCTGCACGGTCGCCTGCAGGCAGGTCCGCATGTCCTGCTGCGCGGCGTTGTCGGGCGTCACGAGATATGCAACGCGCAGCGCAGGTGCGATGCATTTTGACAACGT
The DNA here is from genome assembly GCF_003020125.1 of Bradyrhizobium sp. MOS003. Taxonomy (GTDB): domain Bacteria; phylum Pseudomonadota; class Alphaproteobacteria; order Rhizobiales; family Xanthobacteraceae; genus Bradyrhizobium. The sequence continues at coordinate 1,970,655 of NZ_PYFW01000001.1, forward strand.
GGTTGCGAGATAAGTCCGCTCCGGAATGAGATTCGCGATCGGCGAGGCCGCACGGTCGAGCAGGCCATAGGCGTCATCCTCGATCAGCACCGTGTCGGCATCGCGGACGATCTTTGCAATCGCGTTGCGCCGCTCGGCCGACAGCGTCGCCGTGGTCGGATTGTGCATCGTCGGAATGAGATAGACGGCCTTCGGATTGTGCGTGCGGCATGCTTTGGCCAGCGCATCGGGCAGGATGCCGCCGTCATCCATGGCGACGCTCACGAGTTTGACGCCGAGCTGTGCCGCGGCTGCCTTGATGCCGGGAAAGGTGAGAGCTTCGGTCAGCACGACGTCGCCGGGCCAAGCAAGGTGCGCGAGCAGGTTGAACAGGATGGTCTGCGCCCCGGGAAAGATCACGAGCCTGTCGGCATGTGCGTGGGGCACGCGGGTGCGCATCCAGCGCGCCGCGACCTCGCGCTCGTGGGCACTGCCGCCGGCCGGCTGGTAATTCAGGAAGGCAGTCAGGCCCGATTGCGCGCGCAGGGCCTCCATGCCGGCGATGATGCGTTCGTCGAGCTGCGCCTCCAGCGGATGCGGCGGCACGTTCATCGACAGGTCGATCGCGACCGGATGCGGCAGGTCGACAGCACGGCGCGCGCTGGTCTCCGACACGAACGATCCCTGGCCGACGCGCGCTTCCATGATGCCGCGTCGGCGCGCCTCGGTGTAGGCGCGCGTCACCGTGGTGAGGTTGACGCCGAGCGCCTTTGCCAGCGCGCGCTGCGTCGGCAATTGCTGGCCGCGCACCAGCCGGCCGGCGCCGATGTCGGCTTCCATGGCCTCGACGATGCGCTGATAGCGCGGCCCTGACAGCTCCGAGATTGTCGGGGTCCAATCCATGCAATTTAGCCCCAAATCCTTTGAATGTATGGATGCGGCATATTATTGTATGGATCAGTGAAAAGGAAGGTGCTGTCATGGCAACCGGTTCGATCTCTCTGGCGAAGGCAATGTGGCGCGGTTTCCGGGGTAAGTGCCCGAACTGCGGCGACGGCCATCTGTTCGGCCGTTTCCTGAAGGTCACGGGTGCTTGCGACCATTGCGGCGAAGATCTGTCCCACCAGCGCGCCGACGACTTTCCCGCCTATCTCGTGATTGTCGTGGTCGGCCACCTCGTGGTGCCGGCGATCCTCGCGGTCGAGACCGCCTATGCGCCGGCGGTCTGGCTGCAACTGGCAGTGTGGTTGCCGGTGACGTTGTTCGCTTCGCTCGCGCTGCTGCAGCCGACCAAGGGCGCCATCGTCGGGCTGCAATGGCAGATCGGCATGCACGGTTTCGAAGTGAGCAAGCAGCGGCGCGAGGCCGCCGAGCTCGCGCCCGTGCTGGTGAAAGCGGACACGCGTGCCGCCTGAGGCGGGACGACATTGAGGCGTTGCTGACAATGGTGAGGGGTTCGATGCGGTCGGCATCGAACCCCTCGTTGCTTGCTGAGCAAGGCGCGTTTTCTTGACGCGAACCGGAAACCCACTTCGCACGAAAACGCTTTAGAATATCAGCCGGCCTGTAAGCCGGGTTCTGTAAGGCACCGTCTGCTTGCGCGAACGATACGTGACGGCCATTCCTCTGGGACCATGTTTGCACATGGCCTCGAGCAACCTACCCGGACGGCGGGCCTGACATCGCCCCGCGGCGTTATCGCTTCCGCGAACAGCCCGCTACGCCGTCCCTATTCGGTTTTGCTCCCGGTGGGGTTTGCCATGCCGGCTCCGTTGCCGGACCCGCGGTGCGCTCTTACCGCACCTTTTCACCCTTACCCTGCGAAGCCCGAAGGCGAAGCAGGGCGGTTCGTTCTCTGTGGCACTTTCCCTGGGGTCACCCCCGCCGGACGTTATCCGGCACCGTATGTCAAGGGAGCCCGGACTTTCCTCCCCGGCGGCCTTTCGACCGTTGCCGGAGCAGCCGTCCGGCCGACTGACGGGGGTAGGCATGGGCATTTGTGACGGTTTCGTCAAGCCGAGATCGTCGCGCGCGCGACCTGCGAATAACTTATCCTGAAGATGTCGTTTGGAGCGTGAGCCGTTCGACTGGATGTCGGTGATCCCCCAACAACTGGAGTTGAACAATGCAATATCTGATGATGATCTACCAGAACGAGGTCGAATACGCGAAGAACGACGCCGCCACGGCCCAGAAGCTGATGGCCGAATACCAGACCTTTACCCAAGGCATCATCCAGAGCGGCAATTTCAAGGCCGGCGATAGGCTGCGGCCGACCACGACCGCGACGACGGTACGTGTGCGCGACGGCAAGACGCTGACGACCGACGGGCCGTTTGCGGAGACCCGCGAGCAGCTTGGTGGCTACTATCTGATCGAGGCCAAGGATCTGAACGCCGCGATCGAGATCGCGGCGCGGATTCCGAGCGCGAGGATCGGCTCGATCGAGGTGCGGCCGATCTGGGTCTACGACAAGTAAAGCCTGGCCCGCGCATCGACACATGACCCCTTCCGAGATCGACAAGATCTTCCGTGACGAGGCGGGGCGGGCGCTGGCCACGCTGATCCGCCTCGTCGGCGATTTCGATCTGGCCGAGGACGCGCTTCAGGATGCTTTTGCCGTTGCGCTGGAACGCTGGGCGGCGTGCGCGGCCCCCGACAATCCACGCGCCTGGCTGGTCAATGTCGCCAGGAACAAGGCGATCGATCGCGTCAGGCGCCAGGCCGTCTTCCGCGGCAAGCAGCAGGAGCTCCTGCACGAGATCGAGCTCAACGCGCAAGCGGCCGACGAGCCGCCGGCAGTGCTCGACGACGACATGCTGCGGCTGATCTTCACCTGTTGCCATCCGGCCTTCGCGGCCGAGGTTCAGGTCGCGCTGACGCTGCGCACGGTCTGCGGACTGTCGACCGCCCAGGTCGCGCGCGCCTTTCTCGTCGGCGAGGAAGCGATGGCGCAGCGGCTGGTCCGCGCCAAGCAGAAGATCAGGCTCGCTGGCATCCCCTACGAGGTGCCCGAGCGCGACGCGCTGGCGCCGCGGCTCGATGGCGTGCTCGCGGTGATCTATCTGGTCTTCACCGAGGGCTATGTCGCGACCGAGGGTGCGGATCTGATGCGGCCCGATCTTGCGATTGAGGCCATCCGGCTCGGCCGCTTGCTCGATCGGCTGATGCCGGACCGCGGCGGCATCAAGGGCTTGCTGGCCCTGATGTTGCTGCACGATGCGCGCCGCGCCGGACGCGAGACGTCGGCCGGCGATATCGTGCTGCTCGAGGAACAGGACCGCACGCTATGGGATCGCGCTCAGATCGAGGAAGGCTTGCGTCTGGTCGAAGATGCGCTGCGCGTCCCCGGCCGGCCGCAGCCTTATGCCGTGCAGGCCGCGATCGCCGCGCTGCATGCGCGTGCAACGAGCTTTAAGCTGACCGACTGGCGGCAGATCGCCGGGCTCTACGAGGTTTTGCTGCGCATCGCTCCCTCCCCGGTGATCGAGCTCAACCACGCTGCTGCCTTGTCGATGGTCGACGGGCCGGCACGTGCGCTCGATCTCGTCGATGCGGTCAGCGCCCGAGGCGGGCTGCGCGGCTATGAGCTGTTGCCCGCAGTACGCGCCGATCTGTTGCGGCGGTTGGGGCGCAAGGATGAAGCGTGCGAGGCGTATCGCGCGGCGACGGAAGCGACACAACTGGAGCCGTTGCGGCGGCTCTATGCGCGGCGGGTGAGGGAGATGGGGTAGGAGCTACAAACTCCGTCATTGCGACGAAGCAATCCAGACTGTTCCCATGGAGGCAGTCTGGATTGCTTCGCTTCGTTCGTAATGACGGGGCAGCCATCGCCGTCACTTCGATGCGACGGCCGTGCCCTCTGCCGGCAAGCTCGCCAGCAGCGCCTGCAACGTCGACAACGTTGAATGGTCCGCGACACCATCCAGCCGTGCCGGCCGGAAATGGCGCTGGAAGGCGGTGACGACTTCCATGGTCGCGGCGTCGTATTTGCCGTTCAGCGGCACGCCGTAGCCGTATCTGGCGAGCGCCTGCTGCAGGCTCAGCACCTCGTCGCTGATGGTGCCGAGCATCAGGGTCTCGCCGCGCACGATCGGGGCGGGCGTGACCCAGTGACCGACGCCGGAATTGGCCAGCGAGTGCCACGGAAACTTTTCGCCGGGGTCCTTCTTGCGCGCGGGCGCGACGTCGGAATGGCCGAGCACCCGGTGGGCCGGCACCTTGCGGCGAAGCATGATGCCGCGGCACAGTGCGATCACGGCGGCGATCTGGCGCAGCGGATATTCCGGATAGCCCCAGTCATGGCCGCGATTGATGATCTCGACGCCGATCGAGCAGGAATTGATGTCGTCCTCGCCGGCCCAGGACGAGACGCCGGCATGCCAGGCGCGCTTGACCTCCGACACGCATTGCACGATGCGGCCGTCCTCCAGCACGACGTAATGCGCCGAGACTTCGGTCCCTGCCGTGCACAGCCGCGCCAGCGCGCCCTCGACATCGGGCATGCCGGTGTAGTGCAGCACGATCATATCGGGCTGCCGCGCCTTGTTGCGCTCGCCATAGTTCGGCGAGGGGATGATGTCGGACACGATCGAGGAATCCGGCTCGAACGCCCTCATGCTCGCCGCGGCCTTGGGAACCGGGAGAACGCGTTGACGCTTCGAATCAGAACCAGACGGTGTGGACGAACCGGACGGCGGCATGGACAAACCAAGGTGGGGCGGAGAGTGGGCCAAGCCCTTCTCTTTACTATTCCTTTACCCTCCACCGTGCGCAATCGCGCGGCGCGGTTAACGGATGCATTTTGGCGCACTGTGTGGATGAAGCATCACCGCCTCATCAGCTTTTCGACTTGTGAGCAGCCGAGCAACGCTTTCTTAACGCTAAGGGTCGTTACTGAGGGATGAAGAGCCGACCCGCGTCCGGAGGCGGCCAAAGCGTATTTTGGCTCGAAATCCCATGGCTGCCCGACAAATTCCGCTGGGAACACTCGGTTTGCGGTCCGGGACGATCGGGCTCGGTAACCATACTGGACTGGGGCATTGTCGTGGAACCGCCGCGACGCGGAATGATTCGAGGCGTTATGGGCTTGTTCGTCCCCGATCTCGCTCGGACGTCAGGGGCCGTCGGCATGCTTTGGGTCACAAGGCTTGGCGCATGAGCTCGGCTCCGCATATCCCCGTTCTCGGTCGCGAAGCCGTCGACCACCTCGCCCCACGCGCGGGCGGTATCTATGTCGACGCCACCTTCGGCGCCGGCGGCTACAGCCGCGCCATTCTCGACGTGCCGGGAACCCGGCTTATCGCCATTGACCGCGACCGCACCGCAATCGCCGCAGGTGCCGAACTGGTCGAACGGTCCGCGGGCCGGCTGACGCTGGTCGAGGACCGATTCTCCAATCTCGCCGAGGTCTGCGCCGCGCAAGGCGTGGACGCCGTGGACGGCGTCGTGATGGATGTCGGGGTGTCCTCGATGCAGCTCGACCAGGCCGGCCGCGGTTTCTCGTTCCGCCTCGACGGCCCGCTCGACATGCGGATGGGGCAGGCGGGGCCGACCGCCGCCGACGTGATCGCGCGTGCGTCCGAAGGTGATCTCGCCGACGTCATCTACCAGCTCGGCGAGGAACGGCAGTCGCGCCGCATCGCCCGCGCCGTCGTGGCCGACCGGCAGGAGACGCCGTTCACGACCACATGCGCGCTGGCTGATCTCATCGGCAGGATCGTGCGCTCCAAGCCCGGCGACATCCATCCGGCAACGCGCACGTTCCAGGCCCTGCGCATCCTCGTCAACGAAGAGCTCGACGAACTTCAGGCCGCGCTTGCTGCGGCAGAGCGCGTGCTCAAGCCTGGCGGCCGCCTCGTCGTGGTCTCGTTCCATTCGCTGGAAGACCGCATCGTCAAGAATTTCCTCTCCGAGCGTTCGAAGACGGGCGGCGGCTCGCGGCATCTGCCGGAAGTGGCTCAAGTTCCACCGAGCTTCCAGCTTCTCACGCGGCGGCCCGTGGTCGCCGGCGACGACGAGGTCGCGCAAAATCCCCGCGCGCGCTCCGCCAAGCTTCGCGCGGCCGAGCGCACCTCGGCGCCCGCGCATGACGAGGGCGAACCATCGTCCTGGCCAAGACTCTCCGACGTGATGAGGGGAGGCTAGCGGATGCGCATCATCCACCTCCTCGTCATCGGCGCGCTCATCTTTGCGGCGGCCTATGTCTACCGGATCAAGATGGACTCCACGGCGCGCACCGAGAAGGTGTTGCGGCTGCATGCGGAGATCCGCGAACAGCGCGACGCGATCGCCTCGCTGCGATCCGAATGGGCCAAGCTCGATGCGCCGCTTCGCCTGCAAGGCCTGTCCGACCGGCATCTGCAGCTCAAGCCGGTCACCGGCACGCAGTATGATTCGCTGAAGAACCTGCCGGAGCGTCCGCCGCGGATGTTCCGACCGGGCGAGCCCGACCCGATCGGGGCGATGCTCAACACCATCGAAGCCGCGAGCGATCCTGACAATGTGACGGGCTCCGTGCCTCAGCCCGAGGACAAGCAATGAGCGCTGCGACTCCGGCCAAGCCTACGGAACCCTGGCGCCAGCGGCTGATCCGCAGCCTGCTCTACGGGCGCAACGTCGACCGCGCCGCGAAGGCGCGCGCGCGCGTGGGCCTTGCCATACTCGCCTTCGCCTCGGTCTACGCCCTGATCGGCGGCCGTCTCGTGATGTTTGCGATCGGCGCCGATGCGCACGGCGCACGCCGCGCCGCGGCGCAGGAGGTGGTGGCGACAGCACGGCCCGACATTGTCGACCGCAACGGCGCCATCCTTGCGACCGACGTCAAGGCGGCGAGCCTGTTCGGCGAACCGCGCCGCATCATCGACAAGGACGAGGCGATCGAGCTTCTCACCGCGACCGTGCCGGATCTCGACGAGGCCGAGGTGCGCGAGCGCCTGAGGACGCGCAAGGGCTTCGTCTGGCTCAAGCGCGAGGTTACGGCGAACCAGCAGCAGGCCATCCACAAGCTCGGCATTCCCGGCATCGGCTTCCTGCGCGAGAACAAGCGCGTCTATCCGACCGGCAACGAAGTTGCCCACCTCATCGGTCTCGTCAACATCGACAACCAGGGCATCGCCGGCATCGAGAAGTGGCTCGACAATCAAGGTCTCGCCGATCTCCACCGTGCGGGCTTTGCTACAGACCGGCCGCAAAAGCCGATTGAGCTCTCGGTCGATCTGCGCGTCGAGCATGCGCTCCGCGACGAATTGCTGAAGGCCAAGGACAAGTTCCACGCCAAAGCCGCGTCCGGCATCGTCTCCAACGTGAAGACCGGCGAAATCGTCGCAATGGTCTCTCTGCCGGACTTCGATCCGAACAACCCGAAGGAAGCGCACGACCCCGACCGTATCAACCGCCTGACCACCGGCGTCTACGAGATGGGCTCGACCTTCAAGGCATTCACGCTGGCGATGGCGCTCGATTCCGGAAAGATCAACCTGAACACGATGTGGGACGCGCGAGGAAACCTGCACTACGGCAAGTTCACCATCCACGACAGCCATCCGCTCGGGCGTTTCATCAACACCAAGGAAGTCTTCACCTACTCGTCCAACATCGGCGCGGCGCGGATCGCGCTGGGGCAGGGCGTGGAGGCGCACAAGGCGTTCCTCGCCAAGATGGGACAACTGACGCGTCTTCGCACCGAGCTGCCGGAGAGCGCGGCGCCGCTGATCCCGCGGCGCTGGAGCGAGCTCAACACCGTCACCGCCGCGTTCGGCCAGGGCCTGTCCGTGGCGCCCCTGCAGGCCGTGATGGGCATCAACGCCCTGGTGAACGGCGGCTATCTGATTCCGCCGACCTTCATGAAGCGCACGCCGGAAGAAGCGACGGCATTGGCCAAGCGGGTCGTCAGAACGGACACCAGCGACAAGATGCGGTATCTCATGCGGCTCAACGCCGAGATCGGTACTGCCAAGACCGCAGACGTCAAAGGTTATTACGTCGGCGGCAAGACAGGCACGTCCGAGAAGGTCATCAACGGCCGCTACGCCAAGAAGCGCGTGCTCAATTCGTTCACCGCGATTCTGCCCTGCGATGATCCGAAATATCACGTCCTGATCATGCTGGACGAGCCGCAGGCGCTGCCCGAAACGCACGGTTTCATCACGTCCGGCTGGAACGCGGTGCCCACCGGCGGCAAGGTGATCGAGCGAATCGCGCCGCTTCTGGGGCTCGAGCCGCGGTTCGACCTGCCGCCTGCGGACCGCCTTATTCTTGCGGCATCCCGGACAACCCAGTAATCAATCGGGTGGGCCGTAGCCGCTGCTGAGTCGGGGATTTCCCTCGAAATTCGGCTCTCCGGTACGGCGACTGGAAGTCCATGAAGCTGCGCGACCTCTTAGGCCAAGACGCCGCGATCGAGCCCGCAATCGCGGCGCTCGAGGCGACGGGCCTTGCGCTCGACAGCCGCGTGGTCAAGGCCGGCGATCTCTTCTTCGCACTCGCGGGCAGCAAGACCGACGGGGCGCGCTTCATCGATGCCGCGGTGGCCGCGGGCGCCGTGGCTGTCGTCGGTGACCATGCACCGACCGGCAGCAAGGTGCCGTTCATCACCGTCGCCAATCCGCGCCGCGCGCTGGCGCTGGCCGCGGCGAGATTCTTCCCTTCGCAGCCCGCGACCATCGCCGCGGTGACCGGCACCAGCGGCAAGACCTCGGTCGCGGCCTTCACGCGTCAGATCTGGGAGCGGCTGGGCCATGCCTCCGCCAGCATCGGCACCATCGGCCTCGTCTCGCCCAAACGTACAGTCTATGGCTCACTGACGACGCCGGATCCGATCGCTCTGCATCGACAGTTGGATGAGATCGTGCGCGACGGGGTGACGCATCTCGCCTTCGAAGCATCGTCGCACGGGCTCGATCAGTATCGCCTCGACGGCGTGCGCGTCTCCGCCGGAGGCTTCACCAATCTCTCGCGCGACCACATGGATTATCATCCGACCGTCGCGCATTATCTTGCGGCAAAGCTTCGTCTGTTCCGCGAGCTCATCCAACCCGGAGGCGCGGCGTTGATCTCGGCCGATCATGATTGCTCGGCGCAGGTGATCGAAGCGGCGACATCGCGCGGCCTGCGCGTGATGGCGGTCGGCCGCAACGGCGACGGGGCCGGCGAGGGCATCCGTCTTGGCGGAGCCACCGTGGAAGGTTTTTCACAAGTCCTTGAGCTCGAGCATTGCGGCAGGCGGTATGCGATCCGGCTGCCGCTGGTCGGCGAGTTCCAGATCGAGAACGCGCTGGTGTCGGCCGGCCTTGCGATCGGTACCGGCAGCGACGCAGCCGATGTGTTCGCGAGCCTGGAGCATCTCGAAGGCGCCAAGGGCCGGCTCGAGCGCGTCGGCGAGCGCAACGGCGCGCCGATCTTCGTCGATTATGCGCACAAGCCCGATGCGCTCGCGAAGGCGCTGCAGGCGCTGCGGCCCTATGCGAAACGAAAGCTGGTCGTCGTGTTCGGCGCCGGTGGTGACCGCGATGCCGGCAAGCGTCCGATCATGGGCGAGATCGCGGCCGAGAATGCCGATCGCGTCATCATCACCGACGACAATCCGCGCAGCGAGAAGCCCGAAACCATTCGCGCCGAAATACTCGCAACCGCGAAGGGCGCCCGCGAGATCGGCGACCGTGCCACGGCAATCCGAACCGCGATCGGGGAACTTCAGGAAGGCGATGCACTGCTCGTCGCCGGCAAGGGCCACGAGACCGGGCAAATCGTCGGCGGCGAGGTTCTGCCCTTCAGTGATCACGAGGCGGTCGCCGCCGCATTAGCGTCAGGGGTTGCATGAGCGCGCCGATATGGACGGTTGCCGAAGTGGCGCGCGCGCTGGGCGCGGACGGATCATTCCCGGACACCCCGATCAATTTCGTCACCCAGGACAGTCGCTTGGTGAAACCAGGCAGCCTGTTCGTGGCGCTGAGCGGCACGCCGAGCGGCGGCTTCGTCTCGGCCTTCGCCAGCGCGCGCGACGGCTGGGAGTTCGCGGACAAAGCGGAAGCCTCGGGCGCGGTCGCGATGATCGTGCCGCACGAGATCGCGGGCATCCGGATTCCGCAGATCGTCGTCAAGGACACGCTGATCGACGGCCTCTGGGGCCTCGCCCGCGCCGCCCGCGCCCGGTTCCATGGACCTGTGATCGGGCTTACCGGCAGCGCGGGCAAGACCAGCACCAAGGAATTCCTGGCGGCCTATCCGAACGCCTATGCCAGTCCGTCGAGCTTCAACAATTTCTGGGGCGTGCCGCTGACGCTGTGCAATGCGCGCACCGATGCCAGCCTCTGGGTTGTCGAGATGGGCATGAACCAGAAGGGCGAGATCGCGCGGCTCAGCGAATTGACCCGGCCGACGGTAGCGCTGGTCGTCAACGTCCAGCCCGTGCATCTGGAGAAGCTCGGCTCGCTCGAAGCCATCCGCCGCGAGAAGGTCTCGATCGCCCTCGGCCTGCCCGAGGACGGCGTGCTGGTGCTTCCAGCCGGGCTCAAGGCGTCGGAATGGAAAGGCAAGGTGGTGCGCTTCGGCGAACATGCCGAGGTGCACGAGGTCGCGCACGCGCCGCATGGCGAGAGCTGGCAGGTCGTGGCCATGATCGGCAAGAAAGAGATCGCCTTCAGCCTGACGCCGGGGGCGCCGCATCGCGTGCAGAATGCGCTGGCGGCGCTTGCCGCCGTCCGTGCCGCGAACCTCGATGCATCGACGCTCGCCATCAAGCTCGACCGGGTCGGCATCATGACCGGCCGTGGGGTCGAGCAGGCTGTCGGCGGCATCACCGTGATCGACGACAGTTTCAACGGCAATCCGGCCAGCGTGGCCGCTGCGCTGCAAAGCCTGCAGGCGCGTCACATGAACGGCGGCCGCCGCATTGCGGTGCTCGGCGACATGCTGGAGCTGGGCGATGACGCGCCGGACTATCACACCGGCCTTGCCAAGCATCTCGACGGGATCGACGGCGTCTACTGCGTCGGCCCTCTGATGCGCCATCTCTATGACGTGCTCCCGGCCGGCATGGGCCTCGGCTGGCACGACGATCCCGCCACGCTGAAGCCGAGTGAGGTCGCGAACCTGCTGAAGGCAGGCGACGTCGTGGTTGTCAAGGGCAGCAAGAAGATGTTCTGGGTCAACAAGTTTGTACCGGGCCTGATGGCCGCCTTGCAGGCAAAGGCGTAAACTGCTTGGAAGCGCTGTTCCCGAATCCCACCCTTTGCGGCGCGCCGCCGTCCGGTTTCCCAGAGGTCGCGCGATAGGACCCGTCTGAATGTTTTACTGGCTGATCGACCTTTCCAACACATTTACGGGCCTCGGTGCCGTTCGCACCTTCTTGAACGTGTTCCGCTACATCACGTTCCGCACCGGTGGCGCCGTCGTCACCGGCGCGCTGTTCGTGTTCCTGTTCGGGCCCTGGATCATCGATCACTTGCGCATCCGCCAGGGCAAGGGCCAGCCGATCCGGGCCGACGGTCCGCAATCGCATCTCGCCAAGAAGGGCACGCCCACGATGGGCGGGCTGATGATCCTGTCCGGCCTCACGGTCGGCACGGTGCTGTGGGCCAATCCGCTCAATCCCTATGTCTGGATCGTGCTGGCGGTGACGCTCGGCTTCGGCTTCGTCGGCTTCTATGACGACTACCTCAAGGTGACCAAGCAGACCACGACCGGCTTCGGCAGCAAGCTGCGCCTGTTGATCGAGGCGGCGATCGCGCTGGTGGCGTGCTACGCGCTGGTGCGGTTGAACCGGGATCCCGCATCGACCGCGCTGACGATTCCCTTCCTGAAGGACACCGTGCTGCATTTCGGCTGGTTCTTCGTCATCTTCGGCGCCTTCGTCATCGTCGGCTCCGGCAACGCGGTGAACCTCACCGATGGTCTCGACGGCCTCGCCATTGTTCCCGTGATGATCGCGACCGCGAGCTTTGCGATGATCGCCTATCTCGCCGGCAACGCGGTGTTCGCCGAATATCTGCAGATCAAATATGTCGCCGGCACCGGCGAGCTCGCGGTGCTCTGCGGCGCGCTGTTGGGCGCCGGCCTCGGCTTCCTCTGGTTCAACGCGCCGCCGGCCTCGATCTTCATGGGCGACACCGGCTCGCTCGCGCTCGGCGGCATGCTCGGCGCCATCGCGGTCGCGGTGAAGCACGAGATCGTGCTCGCGGTGATCGGCGGCCTGTTCGTGCTGGAGGCGGTCTCCGTCATCGTGCAGGTGGTATCGTTCAAGCTCACCGGCAAGCGGATATTCCGGATGGCGCCGATCCATCATCATTTCGAGCAGCTTGGCTGGACCGAGCCGCAGATCGTGATCCGCTTCTGGATCATCTCGGTGATGCTGGCGCTCGCCGGCCTGTCCACGCTGAAGCTGCGGTGATCCTCGATGATCCCCGTCACGTCCTTTGCCGGCAAGACCGTCGCGGTGTTCGGCCTCGGCGGCTCGGGGCTTGCCTCCTGCCACGCGCTGAAGGCCGGTGGTGCCGAGGTGATCGCCGCGGACGACAATGCCGAGAATGTCGCCAAGGCCGTACAGGCCGGCTTCATCACCGCCGATCTGCGCAATGTGTCCTGGGCGAATTTTGCAGCACTCGTGCTCGCGCCCGGCGTGCCGCTCACCCATCCGGCGCCGCACTGGAGCGTGCTGAAGGCGCGCGAGGCAGGCGTCGAGGTGATCGGCGACATCGAGCTGTTCTGCCGTGAGCGCCGCCGCCACGCACCCAACGCGCCGTTCGTCGCCATCACCGGCACCAACGGCAAATCGACCACGACGGCGCTGATCGCGCATCTCACCAAGTTCGCGGGCTACGATACCCAGATGGGCGGCAATATCGGCACCGCGATCCTGTCGCTGGAGCCGCCGCGCATGGGCCGCGTCCACGTCATCGAGATGTCGTCCTACCAGATCGACCTCACGCCTTCGCTGGATCCCTCCGTCGGCATTCTGCTGAACGTCAGCGAGGACCACATCGATCGCCACGGCACCATCGAGCACTATGCCGCGGTGAAGGAGCGCCTGGTGGCCGGCGTGCAGGACGGCGGCACTGCGATCATCGGCGTCGACGACGGTTTTTGCCGCGACATCGCCGACCGGCTCGATCGCGCCGGCAAGACCGTGGTGCGCATCTCCGTCAAGAATCCGCTGGCCTCAGGTCTCCATGTCGAGCACGGCAATATCGTGCGCACCTCGGGCGGTGCCCGCAGTGAAGTCGCCGCACTCGGCGGCATCGGCTCGCTGCGCGGCCTGCACAACGCACAGAACGCGGCTTGCGCGGCGGCCGCCGCGCTCGCGATGGGCATCAGCCTGGAAGTGCTGCAGAACGGCCTGCGCAGCTTTCCGGGCCTCGCCCATCGCATGGAGCAGGTCGGCCGCCGCGGCAACGTGCTGTTCGTCAACGACTCCAAGGGCACCAACGCCGACGCTACCGCGCACGCGTTGTCGTCCTTTGCCGACATCTTCTGGATCGCCGGCGGCAAGCCCAAGGCCGGCGGCATCACTGGCCTGACCGGCTTCTTCCCGCGCATCCGCAAGGCCTATCTGATCGGCGAGGCCGCGCAGGAGTTTTCGGGAACGCTCGGCACGGTGGCGCATGAGATCAGCCAAACCCTCGACGTCGCCGTCGAGCACGCCGCGCGCGATGCGGAAGCATCGGGCCTCACCGATGCGGTCGTTCTGTTGTCGCCGGCATGCGCCTCTTTCGACCAGTACCGCAATTTCGAGATCCGCGGCGCCAAGTTCCGCGATCTGGTGCAGGCGCTGCCGGGTGTGAAGCCGGTGGTGTGAGCGTGAACCGGTATCGGGCGCAAGTCTCTCTCAAACTGAAACATCCGACCCGCGATCTTTCGCGTGTGTGCAAGGCTCTTGGATTGGAGCCAAAACACATTTGGAAGATGGGGGATGAACGACGAACCCCGAAGGGAAATCCGCTTGGGGGCAACCGTGACAGCTCTTACTGTTTAATTGAACTTGGGCCTACCTCACGAAAATCATTGGCGAAGAAAATCGAGTCCGCGCTGGGGCGGCTTCAGAGTCACCGAGCGCTGCTACGGAGGCTGTCATCCACGGGTGGGAAGGTAACTTTTTCTGTCGGATGGTTCCTTGACGAACATTCAGGCGAAACATTCAGCGGCGACTCACTGAAGTCGATGGCCCGCCTGCAAATCGGATTAGAGCTGCACGCCTACCTGCCTGATGCGAACGAGCCCCTTAGATCAAAGCCTATCTCGAAAAGATAACGGCCTTCTTAACCACCCGGTAACCAACCTCGGCGACCAATGGACCGACCTCTGTCCGAAAGCGGCCGCCCATGCTCTCCCGTGAAGAACGCACCCCCTTTTCCGAGTGGTGGTGGACCGTCGATAAGCCGCTGATGGGCGCGATCCTGGCGCTGATGCTGACCGGTGTGATCCTGTCGTTGGCGGCGAGTCCGCCGGTTGCGACCCGGATCGGGCTCGATCCCTTCCACTTCTTCAGCCGCCACGTGATGTTCCTGCTCCCGTCGTGCCTCGTGCTGCTCGGGGTGTCCTTCCTGTCGCCGCGCGCGATCCGCCGCTCGGCCCTGATCATCTTCGCGGCGAGCATCATCCTGATCGTGCTGACGCTCGCGATCGGTCCTGAAGTGAAGGGCTCGCGGCGCTGGATCACGCTGCTCGGCGTCAACATCCAGGCCTCCGAAATCGCAAAACCCTCCTTCGTCGTCATCGCCGCCTGGCTGTTCGCGGAATCGACCAAGCGGCCGGAGATGCCGGCGACCTCGATGGCCGTGGTGCTGCTGCTGATGCTGGTCGCGCTGCTGGTGATGGAGCCGGATTTCGGCCAGACCATGCTGATCCTGATGGTGTGGGGCTCGCTGTTCTTCATCGCGGGCATGCGCATGATCTGGGTGTTCGGGCTGGCGGGCCTCGGCGCGGCCGGCCTGTTCAGCGCCTATCTGTTCGTCCCGCACGTGGCGGGGCGCATCAAGCGCTTCATGAATCCGGCCTCCGGCGACACGTTCCAGGTCGATACCGCCATGGAAGCCTTCTACAACGGCGGCTGGTTCGGCCTTGGGCCGGGCGAGGGCATCGCCAAGCGCAGCCTGCCCGACAGTCACACCGACTTCGTGTTCGCGGTCGCCGCCGAAGAGTTCGGCATCATCCTGTGCCTCGCCATGCTGGCGCTGTTCGCCTTCGTCGTGATCCGCACGCTGTCGCGCGCCTATGCCAACGAGGACATGTTCTCGCGCTTTGCGGCGTCCGGACTTGCGATCCTGTTTGGCGTGCAGGCCGCGATCAACATGTCGGTGAACCTCCAGCTGATCCCCGCCAAGGGTATGACGCTGCCGTTCATCTCCTATGGCGGCTCCTCGATCGTGTCACTCGCCTACGGCGTCGGTATGATGCTCGCGCTGACACGGCTGCGCCCGCGCACCGAGGTCGAGGCCAGCGGCCATGCCGACGCAATGCGGAGTTACGCGTAATTTTCGTCATTGCCAGCGTAGCGAAGCAATCCAGAATCCCTCTGCGGGGACAGTCTGGATTGCTTCGCTGCGCTCGCAATGACGGCGGAGGCCTTGTAAAAGGGCACTTATGGACACTTCCCCCCTGATTCTTCTCGCCGCGGGCGGTACCGGCGGTCATCTGTTTCCGGCCGAGGCGCTCGGCGTCGAGCTGATCCGGCGCGGCTTCCGCGTCCGCCTCGTCACCGACGAGCGCGCGCTGCGCTATAGCGGGCTGTTCACCAAGGACATGATCGACGTCGTCGCGAGCGAGACCGCGCGGGGCCGCAATCCGCTCCAGCTCGCCTATGCCGGCCTCACGCTCGCCGCCGGTACGCTCTCTGCCTACAAGTTGATCAAGCGGTTGAAGCCTGTCGCCGTCGTCGGCTTTGGCGGCTATCCGACGCTGCCGCCGCTGGTCGCGGCCAAATTCGCCGGCGTGCCCGGCATTATCCACGACGCCAATGCCGTGCTCGGCCGCGCCAACAGGTTTCTGTCGAGCCGCGTGCGCGCCATCGCGACGTCCTTGCCCGGCGTGCTCGATCGCGATCCCGCACTCTCAGGAAAGACCACGACGGTCGGCACACCGATGCGGCCCGCGGTGCTCGCCGCGGCTGCCATGCCTTATGCCGCGCCCGAGGTGAACGGTCCGCTGCGCCTGCTCGTCGTTGGCGGCAGCCAGGGCGCGCGCATCATGGCTGACATCGTGCCGGGCGCGATCGAGCGGCTCGAGCCTGCCCTGTGGAGCCGGCTGATCCTCACCCAGCAGGTGCGCGACGAGGACATGGCGCGCGTGCGCGCGGTCTACGACAGGCTCAAGATCCAGGTGGAGCTGGCGCCGTTCTTCACCGATTTGCCGGCGCGGCTCGCCTCCAACCATCTCGTGGTATCGCGCTCCGGCGCCGGCACAGTCGCCGAACTCGCGGCAATCGGCCGGCCCTCGATCCTGGTGCCGTTGCCGGGGTCGATCGACCAGGATCAGTTCGCCAATGCCGGCGTGCTGGTCAAGGTCGACGGCGCGATCCGCATCCCGCAGACCGAGTTCAGCTCCGACCGGCTGGCCTCCGAAATTTCCGCCTTCGCCGCCGAGCCCGCGCGCCTCGCCGCCATGGCCGCAGCCGCGAAGGGGGCAGGTCGGCTCGACGCCGCCGAGCGGCTGGCCGATCTCGTGGTCAAAGTCGCGGGAATCTGAGCCGAAGCGGACCGATTTTCGTATTTTTGCCGTCATGGCCGGCCTTGTCACATGAAGTCGGATTTATCCGACTTCGCACTTTCAAAGGGAACGGCGCTCGGTATACCGAGTGCCTATGCATCCACGTCTTGCATGAAGTAGCTTGGGATTCGTGGATGGCCGGGACAAGCCCGGTCATGACGACGGAACCACGGGATAAGCCATGAGACTGCCGCGCGAGATCGGACCCATCCACTTCGTCGGGATCGGCGGGATCGGCATGAGCGGCATCGCCGAGGTGCTGGTCAATCTCGGCTACGCCGTGCAGGGCTCGGACGCTTCCGACAATTACAATCTCGACCGCCTCCGCAAGAAGGGCGCCAAGGTTTCCGTCGGCCACAAGGCCGAGAACGTCGACGGTGCCGAGGTCGTCGTGGTCTCGACCGCGATCAAGCGCGACAATCCGGAATTGATGGCGGCGCGCGAACGTCGCATTCCCGTGGTGCGCCGCGCCGAGATGCTGGCCGAGCTGATGCGGCTGAAGAGCTGCGTCGCGATCGCCGGCACGCACGGCAAGACCACGACGACCACGATGGTCGCAACGCTGCTCGATGCCGGCGGGCTGGATCCCACCGTGATCAACGGCGGCATCATCAACGCCTACGGATCCAACGCGCGGTTAGGGGCCGGCGACTGGATGGTGGTGGAAGCCGACGAGAGCGACGGCACGTTCCTGAAGCTGCCGACCGAGGTCGCGATCGTCACCAATGTCGACCCCGAACATCTCGATCATTTCAAGACCTTCGAGGCCGTGCAGGACGCCTTCCGACATTTCGTCGAGAACCTGCCGTTCTACGGCTTCGCCGTGATGTGCATCGATCATCCCGTGGTGCAGAGCCTGGTCGGCAGGATTGAGGATCGTCGCATCATCACTTACGGCGAGAATCCGCAGGCCGATGCGCGGCTCGTCGACCTGACCGCAGGCGGCGGTGGTTCGAAATTCAAGGTCGTCATCCGCGATAAGGCCGGCACCGAGCATGAGATCGCCGACCTTTCGCTGCCGATGCCCGGCCGTCATAACGCGTCGAACGCGACGGCCGCAATCGCCGTTGCACACGCGCTCGGCGTTTCCGACGATAAGATCCGCAGCGCCATGGCCGGCTTCGGTGGCGTCAAGCGCCGCTTCACCAAGACCGGCGAGTGGAACGGCGTCACCGTCATCGACGATTACGGCCATCACCCCGTCGAGATCGCAGCGGTGCTGAAGGCGGCGCGCGATTCCTACAACGGCAAGGTGATCGCCGTGGTGCAGCCGCATCGCTACACCCGCCTGCAATCGCTGTTCGAGGAATTCTGCACCTGCTTCAACGACGCCGATGCGGTCATCGTCGCCGACGTCTATGCCGCGGGCGAAGCGCCGATCGAAGGCATTGACCGCGACCATTTCGTGACGGGCCTGCGCGCCCATGGCCATCGCGAGGTTGTCCCGTTGCCGGGCGCGACGGAGCTCGCGGGCATCGTCAAGGGATTGGCGAAGTCCGGCGATCTCGTCGTGTGCTTGGGTGCGGGTAACATCACGCAATGGGCGTATGCGCTGCCGGACGAATTGAAGGCGCTGGGGTAGGGCAGTGGGATTTCCCGACATCACGCCCGATCTCAAAGCCGCAATGCCGGACCTTCGTGGCCGCCTGCTCGCCAACCAGTTACTGGCCGAACTGACCTGGTTTCGCGTCGGTGGTCCTGCGCAGGTGCTGTTCACGCCGGCGGATGAGGACGATCTCGCTTATTTCCTCGCGCATCTTGCGCCCGACATTCCCGTCTATGTCGTCGGCGTCGGCTCCAATCTCATTGTGCGCGACGGCGGCATTGCGGGCGTCGTGATCCGCCTGGCACCGCGCGCCTTCGGCGAGACGAGCGCGAGCGGCGACATCGTCACCGCCGGCGCTGCCGCGCTCGACAAGCGCGTGTCGGAAGTGGCGGCGTCCGCCAATATCGGCGGGCTGGAATTCTATTTCGGCATTCCCGGCACCATCGGCGGCGCATTGCGCATGAATGCCGGCGCCAATGGCGGCGAGACCAAGGATGTGCTGGTCGAGGCGCGCGGCGTCGGGCGCGACGGCACGAAGCACGTCTTCTCCAACGCCGACATGAAGTTCGTCTATCGCAACAGCGGCGTCGATTCCTCCATCATCTTCACGTCCGCGCGCTTTCGCGGCGAGATCAGGGACGCGGAGGCGATCCGCGCACGCATGGCGGAGGTGCAGACCCATCGCGAGACCGCGCAGCCGATCCGCGAGAAGACCGGCGGCTCGACCTTCAAGAACCCGCCCGGCCATTCCGCCTGGAAGTTGATCGACGCCGCCGGCTGCCGCGGCTTGCGCGTCGGCGGCGCACAGGTGTCGGAGATGCACTGCAATTTCCTGATCAACATGGGCGATGCCACCGCGCACGATATCGAGACGCTGGGCGAGACCGTGCGTGAACGCGTGAAGGCGAATTCCGGAATTGAGCTACACTGGGAAATCAAGCGGATCGGAATTCCCGGTTAACCTGGACAGGCGACGACAGAACATGCGCATCACCATCCTCTTCGGCGGCACCAACCGCGAGCGTCTGGTTTCGGTCGCCTCGGCCCAGGCCCTGCATCAGGCGTTGCCCGAGGCCGATCTGTGGTGGTGGGACGTCGAGGACAAGGTGCACGCCGTTCAGTCGAAGCAACTGCTCGAACATGCCCGCCCCTTCGAGGACGAGTTCAAGCCCGGCACATCAGGCATCCAGCTGGAGCAGGCGCTCGATCAGGCCAAAGCTGAGGATCGCGTGCTGGTGCTCGGCCTGCATGGCGGGCGCGCCGAGAACGGCGAATTGCAGGTGATGTGCGAAGCGCGCGGCGTACCCTTCACCGGCTCGGGTTCGGCCTCCTCGCATCTGGCCTTCGACAAGATCGCGGCCAAGCATTTCGCCGCGCTCGGCGGGGTGACGCCGCCGGCAAACATTGCGCTCGACAACCTCGACGAGGCCTTCGCCGAATACGGCAGGCTGATCGCAAAGCCGGCCAGGGACGGCTCGAGCTATGGCCTGATCTTCGTCAATGCCAAGCAGGATCTCGTCGCCGTCCGCAACGCGGCCAAGCACGAAGAGTATGTGATCGAGCCCTATATCGCCGGCGTCGAAGCGACCTGCGGCGTGCTGGAGCGTACCGATGGTTCGATCATCTCGCTGCCACCGATCGAGATCATTCCGGGTGAGGGCAATTTCGACTACGCCGCAAAATATCTCCTGAAGTCGACCCAGGAGATCTGCCCCGGGCGCTTCTCACCCGAGATCACCGCTGCGCTGAAGGCGCAGGCGATGCTGGCGCACCGCGCGATGTCCTGCACCGGCTATTCCCGGTCGGACTTCATCGTCTCGGACAGGGGCCTCGTTTATCTCGAAACCAACACGCTGCCCGGATTGACCAAGTCCTCGCTCTACCCCAAGGCGCTGAAAGCCGAGGGCATCGAGTTTGTTGACTTCCTGCGGGGCCTGGTCGAGCTCGCCGGGCGGGGCGTACGAAAATAGTTAGGACTGGTTAACGGCCAAGCGGTCGAAACGGCCCAGTTTGGGGTCCAAAACCGGTAAAATGCCGGACATCGCGGCACAAATGCCTCACATGGCGGGGCAAAAAGCATTCCGCGTTAACGAACTTTACCTTTTGTTTACCAGGACGTCCGAAGGTTAACGCTGGCGGCGCATATGGCGTTTTGGCTGCCGGCGCGCGAGCTGTTGTGGGTGATGTCACCTCCAGCGCACGCTTTAATGGGGAAAGGCTTCATCTGCTGAAGACCAGCACCCGGCCCGGCAAGACCGAGACGTCATGTTCGCCAGGACCCGCGCGATGTCGCGGGCAAACTGTTGACGAGCTCGTGCAATGGATGGAGCAGGAAGCCTCACCCGGTCGCTTTTCAGATCGCTGAGGCCCCAAGCTGACCTGAAGGCGGCCGCTGTCGGAGCGGTCGTGCTTCTGCGCGAGTGGCTGCAGGACAGGCGTGCCGAGCAGCGCGCGGCCGCCAAGGACAAGATCAAGGCCAAGGCCGTCGTCGAGCGCGAGCCGCCGCCGCGCGTGGTCGCGCTGATCGAGCGCTATCTGCCGCGCCGGGTCGGGATCACCATGACCGTGCTGCTGCTGATCGGAAGCTGCAGTTTCGGCATCGTCAAGGGCGGCCATCTCCAGGATTTCATCACCGCAGTCAGCGATGCCCGCAACGCGCTGGCCAATTCCGCCGGCTTCCGCATCACCTCCGTCGTGATCAACGGCCGCAAGCAGCTCAGCCAGGACGAGATCCTGGCGATCGGCGGCGTCAGCGGCCGTTCCTCGCTGCTGTTCCTCGATGCCGACGGCGTGCGCGACAAGCTCAAGGCCAATCCGTGGATTGCGGACGCGACCGTGCTGAAGCTCTATCCGGGCCAGCTGATGATCGAGCTCACCGAGCGCAAGGCGTTCGCGCTGTGGCAGGAGGCCGGCCGGCTCTCCGTCATCGCCGATGACGGCGCCGTGCTCGAGCCCTATGTGTCTCGGCGCTTCCTGTCGCTGCCGCTCGTGGTCGGCAAGGGCGCCGACACCCAGGCCCGCGATTTCCTCGCTCTGCTGGCGCGTTATCCGCAGGTCAATTCGATCACCAAGGCCGCGATCTTCGTCGGCGAGCGCCGCTGGAATTTGAGGCTCAAGGACGGTCTCGACATCCGTCTGCCCGAACAGGACGTCGGCAACGCGCTGGCGATGCTGTCCAAGCTCGACAAGGAGGACAGGCTGTTCTCGCGCGACATCGTCGCCGTCGACATGCGCCTGCCCGATCGCCTGGTGGTGCAGCTGTCCGAGGACGCCGCCAAGGCGCGCGAGGAGCTGTTCAAGGACAAGAAGAAAAAGAAGGCCGGGGATTCCGCATGACCGGTCTCGATCGCACCCAGACGCCTAAGACGCGCCCGATGCCGCACAAGCGCGGCGGCCTCGTCGCCTGCCTCGACATCGGCACCAGCAAGATCGCCTGCATGATCGCGCGGCTGAAGCCGTCGCCGCCGAGCGAGGCGCTGCGCGGCCGCACCCATGCGGTGGAACTGATCGGCTACAGCCAGATCCAGTCGCGCGGCATGAAGGCCGGCGCGGTGATCGATCTCGGCGAATGCGAGCAGGCGGTCCGGCAGGCTGTCGCGCTCGCGGAAAAGATGGCCAAGGTGCGGGTCGAGTCCGTGCTGCTCTCGGTCTCCGGCGGCCGGCTTTCCGGCCAGCTGGTCGAGGCCGCCGCCGACATACGTGGTGGCGCCGTGACCCAGGCCGATGTCAGCCGCGTCACCTCCACCGGCATGCGTCACGCCACCGGCGAGGGCCGCACCGTGCTGCACGCGCTGCCGGTCGGCTACACGCTCGATGGCGTCAAGGGCATCCGCGACCCACGCGGCATGGTTGCCCATCAGTTCGGTGTCGACATGAACGTCGTCACCTGCGACGCCACCGTAGCGCGGAACCTGATGCTGGCGGTGGAACGTTGCCATATCAATGTCGAAGCCATGGCGGCGAGCGCCTATGTCGCCGGATTGTCGGTGCTGACCGACGATGAGGCCGATCTGGGCGCTGCCGTCGTCGAGATGGGCGCCGGCACCACGACGATTGCCGTTTATTCCGGTGGCCGTTTCGTTCATGCGGCGGGTTTTGCGGTCGGCGGGCAACACATCACGATGGATCTGGCGCGCGGACTCTCCGCGACCATTGCCGATGCGGAGCGAATCAAGACGTTATACGGGACCGTCATCACCGGCGGATCGGACTCGCGTGAGCTGATGTCTGTGCCGACAGCCGGTGACGAGCAGGATCTGCCGCAGATCGTCTCCCGCGCCACCATCGCCAACATCGTCAAGCACCGTGCCGAGGAAGTCTTCGAGATGATTCGGGACAAGCTGAAGGATTCGCCCTTCGCCTCAGAGCCCAACGGTCGGGTCGTGCTCTCGGGCGGCGCCTCGCAGCTGACCGGCCTCGCCGAACTCGGCAGCCAGATTCTCGGCCGGCCCGTTCGGGTCGGACGTCCGCTCGGCTTCGGCCGGCTGCCCAACGAGGCGAAGAACGCCGCGTTCGCGGTGCCGGCCGGACTTCTCGTCTACCCGCAATATGTTCACCACGAACATGTCGAACCGCGGCATACGCGGCAGCAGGTCAAGACAGGGACCGGCGGTTATTTCGGAAAGGTCGGACGATGGCTACGCGAGGGCTTCTGATGACCGATTTCCGCAATTCCCGACTTTCACCAACTCCCGCGGCCGCCGGCCGGGGCGAACCCACGCGCACGTGATCGAGAGGCAAACATGACCATCAGCATCAATGTTCCTGATATTCACGAGTTGAAGCCCCGGATCACCGTGTTCGGCGTCGGCGGCGCCGGTGGCAACGCCGTCAACAACATGATCACGGCGGGCCTCCAGGGCGTCGACTTCGTGGTCGCCAACACCGACGCGCAGGCGCTGACGATGTCGAAGGCGCAGCGCATCGTGCAGATGGGCACGGTGGTCACGCAAGGCCTCGGCGCAGGTTCGCAGCCGAACGTCGGCGCGACCGCGGCTGAAGAGGTGATGGACGAGCTGCGCGACCATCTCTCCGGCGCCAACATGGTGTTCGTCACCGCCGGCATGGGCGGCGGCACCGGCACGGGCGCTGCTCCCGTCATCGCGCGGATCGCGCGCGACATGGGCATCCTTACCGTCGGCGTCGTCACCAAGCCGTTCCATTTCGAGGGCGCCCGCCGCATGCGTACGGCCGAGGCCGGCATCGCCGAGTTGCACAAGGTCGTGGATACGCTTCTGATCATCCCGAACCAGAACCTGTTCCGGGTCGCCAACGAGAAGACCACCTTCGCCGACGCCTTCGCGATGGCCGACCAGGTGCTCTATTCCGGCGTTGCCTGCATCACCGACCTGATGGTCAAGGAAGGCCTGATCAACCTCGACTTCGCCGACGTGAGAGCGGTGATGAAGGAGATGGGCAAGGCGATGATGGGCACAGGCGAGGCTTCCGGCGACAAGCGCGCACTGACCGCCGCTGAAGCCGCGATCGCCAACCCGCTGATCGACGACAGCTCGATGAAGGGCGCCAAGGGTCTTCTCATCTCCATCACCGGCGGCAAGGACCTCACGCTGTTCGAGGTTGACGAAGCCGCAACCCGCATCCGCGAGGAGGTCGACCAGGACGCCAACATCATCGTCGGCGCCACCTTCGACGAAGCGCTCGACGGCCTGATCCGCGTTTCCGTCGTTGCCACCGGCATCGAGCAGGCCGCGATCGCCCGCAACAGCCAGGCCACCAGTGCTCCGGTTGCGAACGCGGCGCCGCAGGCGCAGCAGGCTCCCGCAGCTCCGGCCGTCGCCGCCGAAAGCCGTCTTGCCGACCTGACCGCGCGGCTCCGCGCCGACAATCAGCGTATGGCTGAGCGCGCCCAGAAGCTGGAAGGCCAGATTCCGGCTGCGGTCGCTGCCGCGCCGATGGCGCCCCGTCCGAATGTCGAGCGCGCTGCGCTCGCCGCCATCGCCGCCGCCGTCGCGGATGTCCCGCAGGCTCCGGCGCCGATGCAGACCTATGGCGACGTCACCGTGCGCCCGATCGCGCAGAAGCCGACGCTGTTTCCGGAGCCCGACATGGCCCCGGTCGCGATGCAGGAGCCGATGACGCCGGAAAACTTCATCCCGCCGCAGGCCGAGCGTGCGCCGGTCCGTGCACCGCGGATGCCGCGCCTCGAGGAGCTGCCGATGCCTGCCCAGGCCGAAATTCGCCAGGCCCGCGGCGAGGTCGAAGACGAGACCCCGCAGAAGACCCGCCTGTCGCTGCTGCAGCGCCTTGCCAATGTCGGTCTCGGCCGTCGTGACGAGGAGAGCGAGCCGCCGGTCGCAGCCCGCACCGCCGGTCCTGCGATGCCACCGCTGCCCGAGCGCCGGCAGCAGAAGACCGTGGCGCAGCAGATCGCGTCGAGCGATCCGGTATCGGAGTATGCCCGTCGCCCCGCGCCGCAGGGGCTGGATATGCATGGCCGTCCCGCGCCTGTTGCGCCGGCGCCACAGGGCGACGACCATCTTGATATCCCGGCCTTCCTGCGGCGGCAGGCGACCTGAGGATTGTTACAATAAGGCTGACGAAAAAAGGTCCCGGCAGCAAGCTTGCCGGGACCTTTCCTTTTGTCCCGCGCATGTCCGGATTGCGCATTCAAGCAACTGATTTTAAATCATTAATTACGTGTTTGGGTGTTCAGTCAAACTGCCGGAAACGACCCAAAACCTCGGCGTAATTTGGTTAAGCCTTGGCGCGAATACGGCAGGTTTGGGGTAACAATCGGTAAAAAAGCGTGAGTTGGCGCTGTTTGAGGCAGTGACTATGGTTTGCCGTGACTTGGGGATACGGATTCGCGAGCGTCGGCAGTGGCCGGCCAAGCGGGTTGAGTATAAGTCGCAGTGGGTCGTAGTGGGGCGGGTTCCTGATGAAATTTAGCCGGCAAACAACGCTTCGTGCGCAAGCCTCCGTGGCAGGCGTGGGCGTTCATTCCGGTCTTCCCGTCACTCTCACCCTTGGGCCTGCGCCTGTCGACGCGGGCTTTGTTTTTGTCCGCACCGGCCTCGAGGGAAGTGATCGCGAAGTTCAGGCTACCGCAGAGCAGGTGATCGCGACCGATTTCGCCACCGTCCTCGGCGATCGCAACGGTCCGCTGGTGTCCACGGCCGAGCACGTGCTTGCTGCACTGCGGGGCATGGGTGTCGACAACGCCACGATCGAGATCGACGGTCCCGAAGTGCCGATCATGGACGGCAGCGCCGCGGCCTTCATTGCGGCGATCGACCAGGCCGGCATCGTGACCCAGCCGGCACAGCGCCGCTTCATCCAGGTTTTGAAGCCGATCTCGGTCAAGATCGGCGATTCCTTCGGCGAGATCAGGCCCTACGCCAACGGGTTCTCCGTCGAGGTCGAGATCGATTTCACCAATCCCGTCATCGGCCAGCAGGCTTACGCCTTCGACCTCAATCCGGAGCGTTTCCGCCGCGAAGTCGGCCGGGCCCGGACCTTCGGTCTGATGTGCGACGTCGCCCGGCTCTGGAGCGCGGGCTATGCCCTCGGCGCCTCCTTCGACAACACCGTCGTGTTCGACGACGAGCGGCTGCTCAACACCGAGGGCCTGCGCTACGCCGATGAATGCGCCCGCCACAAGGTGCTGGACGTGATCGGCGATCTCTCCCTGGCCGGCCTGCCGCTGCTTGGTGCCTATCGCTCGGTGCGTGGCGGCCACAAGCTCAACCATGCTGTCCTGACCGCGCTGCTCGCCGATCGTACCGCCTGGCGGGTCGTCGAGGGCGAGGCGGCCCGTCGGACCACGCGTCCCGTCGGCGAAGTCGGTGGTGGTATTGTCGGCGGCCGGATCGCTGCGGCTTACGGGCCGGACGTGTCCTGAACAGAGCTATCGCCGCGGGCCTCTGGCAGCTGCTTGCCCCCGGGAAACTCCGGGTAACCATGATTGGCTAGCATTGCGGCAAGTTCGCCTTAATCCGGGCGAAATGCCTGCCTATCCGTTTGGTTAAAGATCGCTTTTCGGATACATCGGCGTGGTCGCATGGCAGGCACCACGGTTACATTCGCGCCCATGACGGGGTTCATGGGCCGGCGGCACCGCATCACAGGGCGTCAGGGCTTCAACTCATGTCGGCACAGCGTATGACGCGCGGATATTTCTCGGTCTCGTCGCGAGCCCGTGGGCTGCTTCACGCCGCCACCTTCGTCATGCTCGCGCTGCCGCTGGCCGGCTGCGGCACCGGTTCGCTCTGGGACAAGTTCACCGCCAAGGACGACACCTTCGTCGAGGAGCCCGCCGACAAGATCTACAATGAGGGCCTGTACCTCATGAACGAGAAGAAGGACATGAAGGCGGCGAACAAGAAGTTCGAAGAGGTCGACCGCCAGCATCCTTATTCCGACTGGGCCCGCAAATCGCTGCTGATGTCCGCCTATGCGTCCTACCAGGGCGGCGACTATGACGGCTGCATCGGCGCCGCCACCCGTTACGTCACGCTGCATCCCGGCAGCCCGGACGCGGCCTATGCGCAGTATCTGATCGCGGCCTCCCACTACGACCAGATCCCGGATGTCAGCCGCGACCAGGCCCGCACCGAGAAGTCGATTGCCGCGCTGGAAGAGGTGGTGCGCAAGTATCCGAACTCGGAATACGCGACGTCCGCCAAGGCGAAGATCGAGGGCGCGCGCGACCAGCTTGCCGGCAAGGAAATGAATACCGGCCGCTATTATGCGCAAAAACGCGACTACACGGCGGCGATCAACCGCTACAAGACCGTCGTCACGCAGTACCAGACCACCCGCCACGTCGAGGAGGCGCTGTTTCGGCTGACCGAGGCCTATATGGCGATCGGCATCGTCGGCGAGGCGCAGACCGCGGCGGCTGTGCTTGGGCACAATTTTCCTGACAGCCGCTGGTACAAGGACGCCTATAATCTTGTAAAATCCGGCGGTCTCGAGCCGAGCGAGAATCAGGGGTCCTGGATTAGCAAGACCTTCAAGAAGATGGGCCTCGGCTAGGAAATTTGGTTCCATGCTGGCGCGTCTATCGATCCGCGACATCGTCCTGATCGAACGGCTCGATATCGAATTCACCACCGGCCTCGCGGTTTTGACCGGCGAGACCGGTGCGGGCAAATCCATCCTGCTCGATGCTTTTGCGCTGGCACTCGGCGGCCGCGGCGACGCCGGCCTCGTGCGCCACGGCGTGGAGCAGGGGCAGGTCACTGCCGTGTTCGATGTCCCCAGGGATCACCCCGCGACGAAGATCCTTGCCGAGAATGGCCTGGACGACACGAGTGTCGAAGAGTCTCGCGAGATGATTCTCCGCCGCGTGCAGCTCGCCGACGGCCGCACCCGGGCCTTCATCAACGACCAGTCGATCAGCGTGCAGACGCTGAAGGCGGTTGGCGCCGCCTTGGTCGAGATCCACGGCCAGCATGACGAGCGCGCGCTGGTCGACGCCGCCACCCACCGCCGCCTGCTCGACGCGTTCGCCGGCCTTGAGAAGGACGTCGCCGCGGTCGAAACGCTCTGGGACGCACGCCGCACCGCCAATACTGCGCTGGAGGAGCATCGCGCCGGCATGGAGCGCGCCGCGCGCGAGGCCGACTATCTGCGCCACGCCTCCGCCGAGCTGAAGCAGCTCGCGCCCAAGGACGGCGAGGAGACCTCGCTCGCCAATCGCCGCACCACCATGATGCAGGGCGAGAAGATCGCCTCTGATTTGCGTGAGGCGCAGGAGGCTGTCGGTGGCCACCATTCGCCGGTCTCGACGCTGTCGGCTGCTGTACGCCGGCTGGAACGCCGCGGCGTCAATTCGCCGGCGCTGGTCGAGCCCGCCGTGAAGGCGATCGACGCGGCGATCAACGCGCTGGAGGAGGCCGACCAGCATCTCCAGGCGGCACTCGCCGCGACCGATTTCGATCCGGCCGAGCTCGAACGCATCGAGGAACGCCTGTTCGCACTTCGCGCAGCCTCGCGCAAACATTCGACGCCGGTCGACGGGCTCGCCGCGTTGGCCGCGAAATACGCCGCCGACGTCGTGCTGATCGATGCCGGCGCCTCGCGGCTGAAGAAGCTGGAGCAGGCCGCGATCGAGGCAGATAGCCGCTATGCCGCCGCCGCCAAGAAGCTGTCGCTGGTGCGGCAGAAATCGGCCGAGAAGCTCAACAAGGCGGTCAACGCCGAGCTCGCCCCGCTCAAGCTCGAACGCGCCAAGTTCATGACCCAGGTGGCAACCGACGAGGCAGCTCCAGGCCCGCAAGGCTTCGACCGCGTCGAGTTCTGGGTGCAGACCAATCCGGGCACCAAGCCGGGACCGATGATGAAGGTCGCTTCCGGCGGCGAGCTGTCACGCTTCCTGTTGGCGCTCAAGGTGGTGCTGTCCGACCGCGGCTCGGCGCCGACGCTGGTGTTCGACGAGATCGACACCGGCGTGGGCGGTGCGGTTGCCGATGCCATCGGCGGGCGCCTGGCGCGGCTTGCCGGCAAGGTGCAGGTGATGGCCGTGACCCACGCCCCGCAGGTTGCCGCCCGCGCCGACCTGCATTTGCTGATCTCCAAGGACGCCCTCGACAAGGGCAAGCGTGTCGCCACCCGCGTCAATGCGCTGGCCGCCGACCACCGCCGCGAGGAAATCGCCCGCATGCTGGCCGGCGCCGAAATCACGGCGGAGGCGAGGGCGGCCGCGGACCGGCTGCTCAAGGCGGCGAGCTAGGTTTCGTGTCCCGGACGCGCGCAGCGCGAGCCGGGACGCAGACCGCCTCGTGCTGCACAGCATCCGGGGAACAAACAGCCCAACCTGCCTTTACCCTTCCGCCCGCTCCGTCGTATCCAAAGCATCATGGCCAGAGCAGCAAAATCCAAAGCCACACCGCTTCGCGACGTCGCCGACCTCACCAAGGCCCAGGCCAAGGTCGAGCACATGCGGCTGGCGCTCGCGATCGAGGGACATAACGAGCGCTACTATCAGGAGGACGCGCCCACCGTCACCGACGCCGAGTACGACGCGCTGCGCCAGCGCTTCAACGCCATCGAGAAGCGCTTTCCTGAATTCGTCAGCGCGGACTCGCCCTCACAGAAGGTCGGCGCGGCGCCGTCAGGCCGCTTCAGGAAAGTCGGGCATTCCGTTCCGATGCTGTCGCTCGACAACGCCTTTGCGGAAGAGGACGTGCGCGACTTCGTCGGCCGCATCATGCGCTTCCTCAAGCTCGACGACGACAAGGTCGATTTTTCCGCCGAGCCGAAGATCGACGGCCTCTCGATGTCGCTGCGCTACGAGGGCGGCGAACTGGTGACCGCGGCGACGCGCGGGGACGGTGCGGTCGGCGAGGATGTCACCGCCAACATCCGCACCCTCGAAGACGTGCCGCAGAAACTGGAGGGGCGGAAGATCCCCGACATCTGCGAGGTGCGCGGCGAGGTCTACATGACCAAGAAGGCGTTTCTCGCGCTCAACGAGCGGCAGAAGGCAGCCGGTGACACCATCTTCGCCAATCCGCGCAATTCGGCCGCCGGCTCGCTGCGGCAGAAGGATCCGACCATCACCGCCTCGCGTCCCCTCGGCTTCTTCGCCTATGCCTGGGGCGAGATGAGTGCGATGCCGGCAACGACGCAGAGCGGCATGATCCACTGGTTCGAGCGCTGCGGCTTCAAGACCAATCCGCTGACCCAGCTATGCCACTCCGTCGATGAGCTGATCGCGTTCCACCAGAGCATCGAGGAAGAGCGCGCTGAGCTCGACTACGACATCGACGGCGTCGTCTACAAGGTCGATCGCATCGACTGGCAGGAGCGTCTCGGCTTCGTCTCGCGCACGCCGCGCTGGGCGATCGCGCACAAATTCCCGGCCGAGCGGGCCATGACCGTGCTGCGCGACATCGAGATCCAGGTCGGCCGTACCGGCTCGTTCACGCCGGTCGGCAAGCTGGAGCCGGTCGGCGTCGGCGGCGTGATCGTGCAGAACGTCACGCTGCACAACGAGGACTACATCAAGGGCATCGGCAACAAGGGCGAGGTGCTGCGCGAGGGGCGCGACATCAGGATCGGCGACACCGTCGTGGTCCAGCGCGCCGGCGACGTGATCCCGCAGATCGTCGACGTCGTCCTCGACAAGCGACCGAAGAGCGCCAGGGAATATCACTTCCCGAAGAAGTGCCCGTGCCCGCTGCACACCGACGTCGTGCGTGGCGAGACGGCCGCCGGCGAAGAGGAATCTCGCGCCCGCTGCACCGGCGAGTTCGCCTGCCCCTACCAGAAGATCGAGCACCTGAAACTGTTCGTTTCGCGCCGTGCCTTCGACATCGACGGGCTCGGCGAGAAGCAGCTGCAGTATTTCTTCGACGAGGGATGGGTCAAGGAGCCCGCCGACATCTTCACGCTGGAGAAGCGCAACGCGAAGCTGAAGCTCGAAGAGGTCGAGGGCTACGGCGCGACCTCGGTGCGCAACCTTTTCGGCGCCATCGAGGGGCGCCGCAAGATCGCGCTGGAGCGCTTCATCTATGCGCTCGGCATGCGTCATGTCGGCGAGACAACGGCGCTGGCGCTGGCGCGCGGCTATGGCTCCTGGGACGCCTTCCACGACGCCTGCCTCAAGGTCGCCAAGGGCGACGAGGAGGCGATCGCGGAGATGGATGCGCTCGACCAGATCGGCGACACCGTGATCAAGAGCATCGCGGATTATTTCGGCGAGAGCCACAATCGCGGCATCGTCGAGCGGCTGACCAGGGAGGTCGAGATCGTCGACGCCGAGAAGCCGAAGAGCAATTCGGCGGTCGCCGGCAAGACCGTGGTGTTCACGGGCTCGCTGGAGAAGATGACGCGCGACGAGGCGAAGGCTACGGCCGAACGGCTGGGCGCAAAGGTCTCGGGCTCGGTATCGAAGAAGACCGATCTCGTCGTCGCCGGCCCCGGCGCGGGCTCGAAACTCAAGGATGCCACCAAGCACGGCGTCAAGGTGCTGACCGAGGACGAGTGGTTGGCGCTGATCGGGGAGTGAGGTTCACTTCCGTCATTGCGAGCGCAGCGAAGCAATCCAGAATCGTTCCGCTGTGATAGTCTGGATTGCTTCGCTGCGCTCGCAATGACGGGGAGAGGACGTGCCGCCCCTCACATCATCCCCGTCTCTTCCTCTTCCGCCCGCTCGATCAACGTCTCGCTCACCACCACTTCGCGGCGGGGGACGACGAAGATCATCATGCAGGCGCAGAGCAGCGAGATGGCGAGGACGGCCGAGGTCAGCGGCAGCGTCGTGGCTGAGTGGCCGCCGAGATAGGCGCCGAATTGCGACATCAGCGCGCCGATCCCCTGTTGCAGAAAGCCCATGGCGCCCGACGCCGCGCCGGCGGCTTCGGGGCGGATGCTGATCGCGCCGGCCGCGGAATTCGCCATCACGAAGGCATTGCCGACCATCACGATCATCTGCGTGCCGAACAGCCAGGCGGGAGCTTCGTTCCAGCCGGTGAGGCTCCACAACAGATTCAGGAGGCTGCCGGCGAGTTGGAGCGCGAGCCCGAACCAGATCAGCTTTTCCAGCGAATGCCGCGGCGCGAACCGTACGCAAAGCAGATTGCCGACGAGGTAGGCGAAGCCGGTGGTCGCGAACCAGGCGCCGTATTCGGCGGTGGTCCGGCCCATCTGCGTCACCACGATGTAGGGGCCGCCGCCTGCGAAGGTGAAGATGATCTGCGAGGCCAGCACCTGGCACATCACATAGCCGACGAAGGCGCGGCTCTTGACCAGGATGCCGACGTCGCCTCGGAAGCCGCTGCCGGCGGCGCGGCTGCGCCGTGTCTCCGGCAGCGCGACGGCGATGCCGACGGCGACGACGATCGCAGCGATCGTGACGGCGTAGAAGATCGCGCGCCAGCCGAACGCTGTCTCGATCAGGCCGCCGGTGAGTGGCGACACCATCTGGCCGATCATCAGCGCTGCGACCACGAGGCTGATCATGGAGGCGACGCGGTCGCGCTCGTAGATGTCTCGAATGATGGCGCGGCTGATCACCATGCCGGAGGCGCCGCCGAGCGCCTGGAAAAAGCGCGCGGCGATCAATTGCGGCAGGGTCTCGGCGAAGATGCAGCCGACGCTCGCCACGACCATCAGCGCCAGCCCTCCGAGCAGCACCGGACGCCGCCCGAACCGGTCCGACAGCGGTCCCATGATGAGCTGCGACAGCGCGATGCCAACCATGTAGAGCGACACCGTCATCTGCGCGATCGAGATGTCGCTGCCGAAATTCGTCGCGAGCACCGGCAGCGCCGGAACCAGGATATAGAGCGAAATCGGCGCGATCCCGGTCATCACGACCAGCAACAGCAGCACGCCGCGCGAGGTCGCAAGGTCGCTCGCGCCTTTCGGCGGCTTGCTGATGATGCCGTGCATGCGGGTCCGTCTTTCGAATTCGAATCGACTGTAGCGCGCTCGCGCAAGACGGATATCGGCGTTTCGGAATGCGGCTATACGGATTTTGGGACGGTTAGGATGCTGGGGTGCGGACGCCGGAGTATTCCGGAAGTGTGGTGCGATGCGCGTGCCGCGTCATTGGTGTCATTCCCCGCGAAGGCGGGGAATCCAGTACGCCGCGGCTCTCCGCCTACGATTGCTGCCTCTGGAATACTGGATGCCCCGCTTTCGCGGAGCATGACAGCGGTGGTGAGGAAGCGGCCTTGCGTGGATCGCGTAGCGCCATGCGCGCTACGCGTTCAGCTCCGCCGTAGCCTGATCGAGCCAGGCCTGCGTCGCCTCATCCAGCGCCGGACGCACCTCGGCCCTGACACGCGCGTGGTAGGCATTGAGCCAGCCGAGCTCGTCGCGGCCCAGCATCGCAACGTCGATCAGCCGGCGGTCGATCGGCGCCAAGGTCAGCGTCTCGAACGCGTTCATCGGCTTCTCGGCGCCCTGGATCTCGGCGGCGACCACCAGTTCGAGATTCTCGATGCGGATGCCGAAACCGTCGGTCTTGTAGTAGCCGGGCTCATTGGAGAGGATCATGCCGCGCTTCAGTGGCGTGGTCCCAAGCTTCGAGATCCGAGCCGGCCCCTCGTGCACCGAGAGATAGCTGCCGACGCCGTGACCGGTGCCGTGCTCGAAATCGAGGCCGGCGTCCCAGAGATATTGCCGCGCCAACGTGTCGAGCTGCGCGCCCGTGGCGCCATCCGGAAAGACGGCGCGCGCGATCGCAATATGGCCGCGCAGCACGCGAGTGAAGCGGTCGCGCATCTCGTCGGTCGGCTCGCCCACCGCCATGGTCCGGGTGACGTCCGTGGTACCGTCTTCGTATTGCGCACCGGAATCGATCAACAAGAGGTCGCCGGGCACAATCCGCCGGTTGCTCTTGCGGGTGACGCGATAGTGCACGATGGCACCGTTCGGGCCAGTGCCGGAGATCGTCGGGAACGAGACGTCCTTCAAGGCGCCGGTATCACGGCGGAATGTCTCCAGCGCCTCGACAGCGTCGATCTCGGTGAGCTTGCCGCTTGCGGCCTCGCGGTCGATGAAGGCGAGGAAGCGCGCCAGCGCCACGGCGTCGCGCACATGGGCGGTCTTCGTGCCCTTGATCTCGGTCGCATTCTTGACCGCCTTGAGCAGCGCAATCGGATCGCTGCCGCGCACCGGCTTGCCGCCGGCGCCCGCGATCAACCGGCTGAGCGCATCGGCTGCGGTGGCACTGTCGAGCGCAATCGATCTGCCGCCCTTGGCGAGCGCCATCAGTGTCGGCGCCATCGCATCGGGGGCGCGCACGTCGGCGGACTGCTCGAGATGGTCGCGCGTCAGGTTGGAGAGTTTTCGGTGGTCGATGAAGATGGTCGGCCGTCCCTCCTTCGGCACCAGCGCGTAAGACAGCGGCAGCGGGGTATGGGCGACGTCGGCGCCGCGGATGTTGAAGGTCCAGGCCACCGCGTGGCTGTCCGACAGCAGCAGCGCGTCGGCGCCGAGCTTGCCGATCTCGGCCCTGATCTGCGTTAGCTTCCCGGCTTCGGTGACGCCGGCATTCTGCAGGCTGTGTACGGCGACGGGGGCGAGCGGCGGCTGCGGGCGGTCCTGCCAGATCGCGTCGATGGGATTGCTCTCGACGGCGACCAGCTCGGCGCCGGCCTTGGCGCAGGCGGCCGACAGGCGCTCGGCTGCCGCAAAAGTGTGCAGCCACGGATCGAATCCGAGGCGGTCGCCGGCTTTCAGATGCGCCGACACCCAGCTCTCCGGCGGTGGGTCGATCAGGGATTCCACGGCCCAGGCCTTGGCATCGACCTGCTTGGCGGCCTGAAGCGTGTAGCGGCCGTCGACGAACAGTGCGGCCTCCTGGATCAGCACCACCGCGAGGCCCGCCGAGCCCGTGAAACCGGTCAGCCAGGCCAGCCGTTCTTCCGACGGCGGCACATATTCATTCTGCTGCTGGTCGGCGCGCGGGATCACGAAGCCGGTCAGCTTGCGACGGGCGAGTTCTTCGCGAAGTGCGGCGAGCCGCGCCGTCAATGCGACTCCGGCCTCCGGCTCCTCGAATGTCTGGAAGTGTGCTTCAAACATGGTGGATCACTTTAGGATCATGAGAACGAGTCCGCAATCTGGACGCATTTCGCGCCGCATCTGGCATGGACTGTGCTTGAATGGTTCCATTCGAATTGAGTGGAGTAAAGGATGCAGCAGTTGCGCTTCGTCCGGATAACAGGGAAATTCGAGCAGGTGGTTCATCTCAACGGCGAGGGGACACACGATGCCAGCGTTTACGTTTGAGAAGATTACGCCGCCGGTGCGGCGTGCCCCGACTGCGGCGGCACCGGAAAAGCCGCGCGGCGTCATCAGCCAGATGATCGACCGTATCGCAGAGCGCCGCGCGAGGCGCGCTTTGCGGGATGAGCGCACGCAGCTGCGGGACGAGAAGCCAGCGGAGTAGAGGCATTGATGATCTCTTGGGTGGGCAAAGGCGAAGCGCCGTGCCCACCATCGATCTGCGATTGCAGATGAACTTGGTGGGCACGTTTTCGCTTTGCCCACCCTGCGACGCCTCGCTCACCCCATCTTTCGCAGCAACAGGGTGCTCCACCCCTCGATCCGCAGATGCTTCACCGGAACGAGGCCACGCGCACGATAGGCGGCGATCACGGCGGGGGCCTGGTGCGTCAACAGGCCGGAGAGGATGACGCGTGCGCCGGGCGCGAGATGCCGCGCCATCGGGCCCGCCAACTGCCTGAGTGGGTTGGCGAGGATGTTGGCCAGCACCAGGTCGAACGGGCCGGCCTTTCCGAAATCCGGCGCGGCAAAGCCGGTGGCGCGGATCACCCGGACCTGGTTGCCGACCTCGTTCAGCACCGCGTTCTCGGCCGCTACCCGCACCGACGGCGGGTCGATGTCGGAGGCGAGCACCGCGCGATGCAGGGCTTTCGCCGCCGCGATGCCGAGGACGCCGGTGCCGGTGCCGAGGTCGAGCAGGTTCCGCGGTCGGGAACTCTTCAGGACATGGTCAAGCAGCAGTAAACAGCCACGCGTGGTTCCGTGGTGCCCGGTGCCGAAGGCGAGCGCCGCCTCGATCTCGATGGCGAGCTTGTTCGGCGCCACACGGTCGCGGTCATGGCTGCCGTGCACGACGAAGCGCCCGGCCGGGACCGGGACGAGATCTTCGAGGCTGGCCTTGACCCAGTCCTTGGCTTCGATGGTGTCGAAGGCGAGCGTTGCGGCGATCTCATTTCCCGCCGAATTTACAACGAGTTCGCGCAGCCAGGCTCGGTCCGGCGCCTCGGCGAAATGGAGCGTGACGTCCCATGCTCCGTCCTGCCGCTCGAAGGCTGCAACCGCCGCATCGCCGTCGAAAAATACCTCGGTAAGCACGTCGACGACGCGCCTTGCGTCGGCCTCGCTGCCGATCGAGAAGCAGGCGCGATGGGTAGGAGAGGACTGCATTCAGGGTTCCGTTGAGTTCAATTTTTGGAACTTTCGTTGCCAATTTTCCGCATAAGTTGCGGTTCCCGGATTAACCGGGCTGTAGGTTGTGCCCCGTACATTTTCGGGTGTTGAAACCAACCAACACAGCTTGGAATTGTAACGGAGGCGAGTCTTGAAGAACATTATTCAGAAGTTCTGGTCGGATGAGTCCGGTGCAACGGCGATCGAATACGGTTTGATTGCCGCGGGTATTGCTCTGGCGATCATCACCGTGGTGAACAGCCTGGGCGTCACTCTGAACGACAAGTTCACGTCGATTAGCACCTCCTTGAAGTAATTTCCGCCTCCATTTCCCAGCGGGGGCTGTTTTCTTCAAAGGCTATTTCTGATCACCGCCCGCGAGGGGTTCCCCCCTGGCGGGCGGGGTCGTTTTGGGGCCGACCGTTTCGGTCGATTTCACAGATTGTCCACTGCTTGCCAGGACGCCATCCACACGGTTTTCCAGCGATTGTCCGGCCGATTTTCCACCGGCTTTCCCTAATTCGGTCCCGACCTCCCGGCCCCCATATCGTCGGTGTAACCACAGCCCATTCAACAGCCAGTCCACAGCTCATCCACAGGCCTATCCACGGCTTCCGAACAGCGACCGGTGATCGCTCAAGATCACCTGCGCCGCGTTATGGCCGGGCGCGCCGGTGACGCCGCCGCCGGGATGGGCGCCGGAGCCGCAATGGTAGAGGCCCCTGAGCGGTCCGCGATAATCGGCATGGCCCAGCATCGGCCGTGCCGAGAACAGCTGGTTCAGCGTCAGCGCCCCGTGGAAGATGTCGCCGCCGAGGAGGCCGAACTGCCGTTCGAGGTCGAGCGGGGACAGGATCTGGCGGCCTAGCACGCTCGCCGCAAAACCCGGCGCGTACGTGTCCACCGTCGCGATCATGAGATCGGCGACCTCCTCGCGATGGTCGTCCCACGATCGTCCGTCGGGAAGCTCCGGCGCGACGTGCTGGCAGAACAGGCTGGCGACGTGCTTTCCGGCCGGGGCCAGCGTGTCGTCGAGCGTCGAGGGGATCAGCATCTCGACGACCGGCTCCCGGCTCCAGCCCTGCGCGCGCGCATCGAGCCAGGCGCGGTCCATGTAGCCGAGGCTCGGCGCCAGGATGATGCCGGAGCTGAGATGATCACCTTCGCCCGGCAGCGCCGTGAACGAGGGCAGGCGATCCAGCGCAACGTTCATGCGGAAGGTGCCGGAGCCGTTCTTCCAGTGCCGGATCCGGGCGAGGAAGTCCGCAGAAAGAGCGTCGGCTGCGACCAGCCGCGTGTAGAGCAGCTTTGGATTGACATTGGCCGCGACATATTTGGCGCGGATGGCTGTGCCGTTCTCCAGCACGACGCCGACGGCGCGGTCGCGCTCGACGATGATCTCGCGGACGCCGGCATCGGTTTCGATCACGACGCCGCGGTCGCGTGCCGCGCGCGCCATCGCCTGCGTGATCGCGCCCATGCCGCCGATGGCGTGGCCCCAGACCCCCTTCTTGCCGTTCACCTCGCCGAAGGCATGATGCAGCATCACATAGGCCGAGCCGGCGGCGTAGGGGCTGGCATAATTGCCGACGATGGCATCGAAGCCGAACAGCGCCTTGACCAGATCATGCTCGAAGCGTTCGTCCAGCATCTCGCCGGCGGAGCGGGTGAAGAGATCGAGCAGGCTGCGGCTCTGTTCCAGCGTGAGGCCGCGCAGGATGTTGGCGGTCTTCCAGGCGTTGACGCCTTCGCGGACGGCCGCTGTGCCAAAGCCGTCGACGAGGTTCGGCGGCGCGCGCAGCACGAATTGCCTGAGCACATCGGCGATGTCTTCCAGCTCGCGAGAAAATCCGTCGAGTGCGTCTGCGTCATGCACGCTCAACCGCGCGACGGATGCCTTCGTCCGTCCCTCGCCGGTGAGGAGATAGCTGCCGTCGGGCGCGGGCAGAAAATTCTGGGCGCGCCGTTCGACGATCCGCAGGCCCTGTTCGGCGAGCTTGAGGTCACGGATCACCTGCGGATTGAGCAGACTCACGGTGTAGGCCGCGACCGAATTGCGGAACCCCGGGTGAAACTCCTCCGTGACCGCGGCACCGCCGACCACCTTGCGGCGCTCGACCACGCGCACCCGCAGGCCCGCGCTCGCGAGGTAGGCCGCGCAGGTGAGGCCGTTATGGCCAGCGCCAATGATGAGGACGTCGGTCTCGGTCATGATTTCCCTGGCGTCGTTCCGGGGCGATGCGCAACATTGCGCTTCGCGCACCCCGGTTGACATCTCTATATCAAGCATATCTGGCTGCAACATCACGACGCCCTTTATTGCCCGTTCAGGCGCCTTGTGCTCCATTGCGCGCGCCCGGCGCCCGCCGGGTTTTGAGCCGGAGCTTCCATGGATTCGATCGCGCAACCTGTCGCCACGGAGCAGCCGTCCTCGTCACGCAACCGGCTGCTGCTGACGGTCTACACCGCTGCGATCTTCGTCAGCGCGCTGCTGCTGTTCTCGGTGCAGCCGCTGTTCACGAAGATGGTGCTGCCGCGGCTCGGCGGCTCGCCGGCGGTGTGGTCGGTGGCGATGGTGTTCTTCCAGTCGCTTTTGCTGGCAGGCTACGCCTATGCCCATCTGTTGATGCAGGCGAAGAATCGCATCGTGCCGGTGGCGGTGCATCTGGTGCTGCTGGTGCTGGCCTTCGTCACGCTTCCGCTCGGCATCGCCTCCGCCTATGGCGAGCCGCCGGCTTCGGGCTATGCGTTCTGGCTGCTCGGCCTGTTCGTGGTCTCGATCGGCCTGCCGTTCTTCGCGCTCGCCGCAAACAATCCGCTGCTGCAGGCCTGGTTCGTCCGCACCGGCCATCCCGCCGGACACGACCCCTATTTCCTCTATGCCTCTTCCAACATCGGCAGCTTCCTCGCGCTGCTGTCCTATCCGTTCCTGCTCGAGCCGATGTTCACGCTGCATGCACAGAACCGGCTCTGGACCGGCGGCTATGGCCTGTTGATCCTCCTGATCGCCGCCTGCGGCGTGCTGCTGTTGCGCTCGCCGAAGCTCGCAATGGTCGACGCGCGGAGCGAGGACGCCAATGCGCCGGCGCCTGATATCGTGACGCGGCTGCGCTGGATTTTCCTCGCCGCGGTGCCGTCGGGTCTTCTCATCGCGGTCACCGCGCACATCTCGACCGACGTCGCCGCGGCGCCGCTGCTCTGGGTGCTGCCGCTGTCGCTGTATCTGCTCACCTGGGTCGTGGTGTTTCAGTCGCGGCCGTTGCTGCCGCACAAATGGATGCTGATGCTGCAGCCGGTCGCGATCGCGGGCGTCATCGTCCTGCTCGCCTTCGGCGGCGAGCAGAATTTGCTGCTGACACTCGGCGGCCACCAATTATGCTTCTTCATCATCGCCATGGCCTGTCACGGCGAGTTGGCGCGGACCCGGCCGGCGGCCAGATATCTCACCGGTTTCTACGTCGCGCTGTCGTTCGGCGGCATGGTCGGCGGTCTCTTTGCTGGCCTTCTTGCTCCCTTCACCTTCTCGTGGATCGCCGAATACCCGATCCTGATCGCGGTTGCCGCGCTGTGCCGGCCGTCCACGAACGAGCGTCTTGCAGGTGTCGTCAAATGGTATTGGCTGGTGCTCGCTGCGCTCGCGGTGGCGCTGGTTGCGCCATCCTATACCACTGGCAGCCCCTCGACCTGGCTGGAGGATCACCGCGTCTGGGTCGCCGGCGCCGTGGGCGTGCTCGCCGCGGTGCTCGCACTGGCGCTCAATGCAGGCCGCTGGAAGATCTTCGCCACCGTTGCGCTCGCGCTGGCGTTGATCCGGGTCTATCCGGCGGACGAGGGCCGGGTCACGACGGTGCGCAGCTTCTTCGGCGTGCACAAGATCGTGGTGACGCCCGGCGGCTATTTCCACGTGCTGATGCACGGCACCACCATCCACGGCGCCGAGCGTTTTCGCAACAATGACGGCACGCCGGTCACCGGCCGGCCCGAGCCGATCACCTATTATCACAAGGACGGCGGTATCGGTCAGGCCATCAACGCGATCCGCGAGCGCAAGGGCGCGCCGCTCAAGGTCGCGGCGATCGGCGTCGGATCGGGTACGCTCGCCTGCGCCGCCGAACCTGGCGAGGACTGGAAATTCTTCGAGATCGACCAGTCGATGGTGGATGCCGCGCGTGACCCCAGGAATTTCCGCTACATATCGAGCTGCCTGCCGGACATGAAGCCGGTGATCGGCGATGCGCGCCTCACCTTCGCAAAGGAGCCTGACGGCGCCTACGACCTCATCATCGTCGATGCCTATTCGTCGGATGCGATCCCGATCCATCTTGCCACCGAAGAAGCGATGAAGATCTACAAGGACAAGCTGGCTCCGCACGGTGCCGTGGTGATGCACGTCTCCAACCGGCATCTCGATCTCGAGACCGTCGTGGTCGGCATTGCCGACGCCAACGATCTTAAAAGCTGGGTCTTCAACGAGGATTCCGGACGCGATGGCGATTACATCTTCTCGACCGACGTCGTCATCTCAGCCCGCGAGGAGACCGATGTCGGCAGGCTCGCGTCCTCCAAGGTCTGGGAGCAGACCGAAGCCGACGACAGGGTGCGGGTCTGGACCGACGACTATTCCAACATCCTGGGCGCCTTGTACCGGCGTTTGAAGAATGGGGAGTAGGGCGGCGTGACGACCGTTGCCGTGCCCCGGACGCAGCGCAGCGTTCCCGGCGATGCGAAGCATCGTCCGGTGCGGTGCGCTGCAGAGCCGGGGCCCACGGCGCGCCGTTCTGGGTCCCGGCTCTGCGGAGCAGCGTTGCACGTTGCACCGCGTCCGGGACACGAGGCTGGAGTTACGGTGCGACCGGCGTCCCCGGGGGCAGCGTGATGCCCTTCTCGCCGGCAACCTCGCGCAGCAGGTCGGGCCGGTCGGAAATGATCCCGTCGACGCCGAGTTCGATCATCCGCGCCATGTCTTCGCGCTTGTTGACCGTCCACACCACGACGCGCAATCCGAGCTCGTGGGTTTCCGCGATGAGTGCGCCGGTCACATCGCCGAAATAGGGCGACCAGATCGCACCGCCCGCCGCCTTGATCGTCCGCGGCAGCGAACCGCCGTGATCGGCCGGGCTGAAACCTGCCGTCCAGGGGGTGGCCTTGTCCAGCGCGACTGTCTGGCCCGAGCCGCGCTGCAGCGTCAGGTACACCGTCGGTATCTTCGGTGCCTGCTGCTGGACCAGTTGCAGGGTTCGCCAGTCGAAGGACTGGATCATGACGCGGTCGGTGAATGCTTCGGTCTCGATCAGCCCCAACAGCTTCGCGACAAAGGCTTGCGGATCGAGCGTTTCGTCGGGGTGGTTGGGGGCAATCTTGGTCTCGATGTTGAAGCGCACGCGCGAGTTGCCGGATTTTCGCACCAGCGCAAACAGCTCGTTCAGGGTCGGAATGCGCGTCCCCGGCACGGCGCGCTGGTCCGGGAATTGTTTCGCATAGGCACTGTCCGGCCGGATCTGGCCGACGTCATAGGTTCTGACCTCGTCCAGCCGCAGTTTCACGAAGGGCGTGCCGGGCGGAGTGATGTAGGTCCCGCCGGTGCCGCGTGCGAGATCAGGATTGAGCCCGCGCTCATGCGACACCACGACCTCGCCGTCCGCGGTGACGCCGACATCGAGTTCCAGCGTGTCCACGCCCATCGACAGCGCGTTGGCGAAGGCGGGCAGGGTGTTTTCCGGCAGCAGCGCTCGTCCGCCGCGATGGGCTTCGAGATCAAAAGCCATGTCTAGCGCCTTGGCTTGTCCTGCAATGAGGGCCGAGAGCACGGTCAGGATTGTCGTGATACGTGACGGCATCGGCGATCGCTGCGCTCGTGAAAGCGCGAGCTTATGAAATCTTTGCGCGTTTCGTCCAGTCTCGCCGTTGACGGCGGCCTTGGAAGGCGGAAACTGGCGCCCAAAAAACAACGGTTCAGGGAGCCACTCACATGCGGCTTGTCTTTATCGCAACGATGGCGGTGCTCATGGTCGGACAGGCGGCAGCCAGGGACGTGCTTTCGGGCGCAAGTCTTTATGAAGATGTGGCGCGCTATGCCTCCTTCGGCCTGCACCGCTTCGGCTCTGCGGGCGATCGCGCGACCGCCGACTGGATTGCCGGCGAGATGAAACAGGCGAGTTTGGATGTCAGCTTCCAGCCCGTCGTGCTGGGCCGGCAATACGTCGTCGAGCAGGCCAGCGCCGAGGCTGCGGGCACGAGTGTCGAGGCAACGCCATTCTGGTGGCCACCGCAGGACCGGGCGAGCTTCCGCCTGTCGGCGCCGCTCGCACGCGATGGCGATGTCGCCGGCAAGATCCTCTGGTTGGAGCTGCCATTCGACCGGGGGGCGTATCTGGGGCCGACCCATCGTGCGGCCATCGCGGATGCGGCAGCGAGGAAGCCGGCCGCGATCCTGCTGATGATCGGCAATCCCGCCGATGATCGCTTCGCCTACAATGTCACGCAGGAGGATGCGCCCTGGCCGGTGCCGGTGATCGTGGTCGGAGCCAGATCGAAGGCGCCGTTCGAGCGCGCGCTCGCCTCTGGCGCAGCTGTCAGCTTCGACGTCAAAGGCCATTACGAACGCGATGTCACCGGCCGCAACGTCATCGCCGAGATCGGCGTTGGTCGCGGGCCGACCGTGGTGGTCTTCACGCCGATGACCGGTTGGTATAGCTGCGTCTGCGAGCGTGGTCCCGGCATCGCCAACTTCCTCGCGCTGGCACGCACCGTTGCTGCGGAGAAATGGCCGGCGCATTTCGTCTTCGTCGCCACCGCCGGCCACGAGATCGGCCACGGCGGCATGGAGCTGTTCCTGGCGCACGGAGCGCCGGCGCCGAAGGACACGCTGGCGTGGATTCACTTCGGCTCGTCGAATGCGTGCTACGGCTTTGCAGAAGGTGCGCGTACCGATCGGCCAGAGGAGGAGCGCTATCT
Source organism: Bradyrhizobium sp. MOS003 (assembly GCF_003020125.1). Lineage (GTDB taxonomy): Bacteria > Pseudomonadota > Alphaproteobacteria > Rhizobiales > Xanthobacteraceae > Bradyrhizobium. The sequence goes on from NZ_PYFW01000001.1 coordinate 2,013,709, forward strand.
CGTGCTCAGCAGATCCGCGGTTGCGTTGACCGATGAGGCCTTTGTCAAGGTGGCGGCCAAACGCCTGGTGACGGAGAAGCAGGCGGTCGGCGAGCTGCGCGATGTGCACGCGGCGGGCTACGCCAACTTCCTCGGCATGGCCGGCCGCCATCGTACTTTCCACACACCCTCGGACGAACTCGCAGGGACCGGGCCCGAGATCCTCGAGCCGGTCGCCCGCGCTTTCGTTGCTGCTTCGCGGAAGATCGTAGAACGCGGCGACGCCGCGTTCCGTTAGCGTCAGTTCTGGTAGTAATAACCGCGCGGCTGGTAAACCTGCCGCGGCTGCGGCTGATAGTAGGTGCCCTGCTGGCCGTAGCCCTGGTCGTAGCTTGGCTGCGGCAATTGCTGATAGGCCTGCGCGCCATAGGGCCGCGTGATCGGGCGCGGCGCCGGATAGCGCGCGCCGGTGTCGCTGCCGTCGGCAGGATAGATGTAATTGTCGTCCTGCGGCATGTAGCGACGGGCGGGCTGCTGCGGCGGCGTCAGGTTCACGGGATCGCCGGTCGTCGCATACTGCTCTTCGACAGGCTGCTGCGGCGCGCGGGCGACTGCACTGTTGGTACGGCCGCGCGGATTGCGCGCTAGCGCGACCTGCGCCGAGCCGGTCAGCGTCACCGTGGTGTTGAGCACGCCTTGCTGCTGTACCAGCGCATAGAGCGTCGAGGCGTTCTGGCGCGACAGCCGCACGCAGCCATGGGACGCCGGCGAGCCGAGACGGCCGACCGAGTCGGTGCCATGAATGGCGTGTCCGACCTTGGTGAAGAAGATCGCGTGCGGCATCGGCGCGTCGTCGAATTCCTTGGAATAGTGATCCTCTTCCATCCGGAAGGTGCGGAACGCGCCGTTCGGCGTCTCGCGCGAGGGGATGCCGGTCGACACCGGCCAGTGATACCGCGCGACGCCGTCGACCGCGACGGTCATCTGCTGATTGTCCTTGTCGACGGTGATCTCGACCTTGGCCTGCGCGCTGCCCGCGCTCAAAAGCATCAGGGAGGTGAAAGCGATGAAAAATGAACGCATCTGGGAACGCATTTGAATCCTGGCCTCCGGCCTGTTCACGCTAGGCGCCGCGGCTCTCCGTCCCCGGCGTGCAATATGCCTGCAATCCGGCTTTCGTTCCAGCGGCCTGCTTGCCCATCGTTAACGTGATGCCCGGCGTAAGCAAGGCCGCTTGGTGGCGGGCAGCGCGCGGCGGCGCTGACATTTTCGCGAGCGGGCGCACCTCCATTGTGGCGTCATTTGTCATGCGGGCGCAACCAATTGGCCCCTTCGGCGTTAGTATAACGCCCATATCTCGGCCAGCGGGACGCGTGGCCGGCTTACCCTTAGGAAATACAATGAATAGAGTTCGTGTGGCCGCCGCTTCGCTGCCGGCCGGTCGTTCTGCCCGTCTGCTCTTCGCAGGCTCCGCTATCCTCCTCGGCCTTACGTGCCTGCCTCAGCTCGGTCACGCCCAGGGTATCGTCCGCGGCGCTCAGGAAGGCTCCTATGAAGGCAACCGTATCGCGGGCCCGGTCGGCGGTGCGGTCGGAGGCGTCGTCGGCGCTGGCGTGGGCGGGGCTGTCGGCGCGGTTGAGGGGGTGTTCGGCATTCCCCATCGCGGTCATCGTCGCTGCCGCGGCTATTATGACGGCTACAATCACTTCCACTGTTACCGGTAACCTGCGTCATTCCGGGGTTCGCGACGTGTCGCGCCCCGGAATGTTAGTTCTTCAGCCGATACCCGGTCCGAAAAATCCACCAGATCACGACGAGACAGATCACCAGGAACGCAAGCGTCATGCCGACGCTGACGGACATGCTGACGTCCGCGATCTCATAGAAGCTCCAGCGGAAGCCGGAGATCAGATAGACGACCGGGTTGAGCAGCGCCACCGTGCGCCAGGTGGGCGGCAGCATGTCGATCGAATAGAAGCTGCCGCCGAGGAATGTCAGCGGCGTCACCACCAGCATCGGGATCATCTGCAGCTTCTCGAAACCGTCGGCCCAGATGCCGATGATGAAGCCGAACAGGCTGAACGTCACGGCCGTCAGCACCAGGAAGGCCAGCATCCAGACCGGATGATGGATATGCAGCGGCACGAACAGCCCGGCCGTCGCCAGGATGATCAGGCCGAGGATGATCGACTTGGTCGCGGCGGCGCCGACATAGCCGAGCACGATCTCGAAATAGGAGATCGGCGCCGACAGGATCTCGTAGATCGTGCCGGTGAATTTCGGGAAGTAGATGCCGAACGAGGCGTTGGCGATGCTCTGGGTCAGCACCGAGAGCATGATCAGACCCGGCACGATGAAGGTGCCGTAGCTGACGCCCTCGACCTGGCTGATGCGCGAGCCGATCGCGGCGCCGAACACCACGAAATAGAGCGAGGTCGAGACGACAGGCGAGACAATGCTTTGCAGCAGCGTGCGCCAGGTGCGCGCCATTTCGAACAGATAGATGGCGCGGACAGCGCGATGGTTCATGGCGTCCTCACGAGGTCGACGAAGATGTCCTCGAGCGACGATTGCGTCGTGTCGAGATCGTTGAAGCGGATGTTGGCGTTGCGGAGGTCGCTGAGCAGGCTGGTGATGCCGGTGCGCTCGCCCTTGGTGTCGTAGTCGTAGACCAGCGTCGCGCCGTTGTCGCAGAGCTCGAGCTCATAGTGACTCAGGCTCTCCGGCAGCGCGTCGAGCTTGCCCTGCAGATGCAACGTAAGCCGCTTCTTGCCGAGCTTCTGCATCAAGCTCGCCTTGTCCTCGATCAGCACGATCTCGCCCTTGTTGATGATGCCGATGCGATCGGCCATCTCCTCGGCTTCCTCGATGTAATGCGTGGTGAGGATGATGGTGACGCCGGATTGCTGCAGCGTGCGCACCACCTCCCACATGCCCTTGCGCAGCTCGACGTCGACGCCCGCGGTGGGCTCGTCCAGGAACAGGATCTGCGGCTCGTGCGACAGCGCCTTGGCAATCATCACACGGCGCTTCATGCCGCCGGACAGCGTGATGATCTTGTTGTCCTTCTTGTCCCAGAGCGAGAGGTCCTTGAGCACTTTCTCGATATGACCGGGGTTCTTCGGCTTGCCGAAAAGGCCGCGGGAGAAGCTCACCGTCGCCCACACGCTCTCGAAGGCGTCGGTATGCAATTCCTGCGGCACCAGGCCGATCAGCGAGCGCGCCTTGCGGTAGGAGTTCTGGATGTTCTCGCCACCGACGAGAACCTGGCCTTCGCTGGGGTTGGCGATGCCGCAGATGATCGAGATCAGCGTGGTCTTGCCGGCGCCATTGGGGCCGAGCAGCGCAAAAATCTCGCCGCGTCTGATATCGAGATTGACGTTCTTGAGCGCCTTGAAGCCGGACCCATAGGTCTTCGACAGGTTGGCGACGGAAATGATGGAGGACATGAGGGCCGGTAGGGCTGGGGAGGGGGCCGGAACCTACCGGGAACGGCGGGTCAGCGGAGCCCTGAGATAGGAATGCCTTTGCCCCGTCGCAATTGGCAACAGAGAAATGGTCTCAAAACAGGCGCTTCGGTGGCATGTTCCAGGCAGGTGTTGCGCGATGGTCACGGGCTGTGGCTAAGATCGACGTTCACGCGGCTCTTTGTTGCGTCTGCGAGCGGGCCGTGGCTACGATTCCGCCCAATCGCAGAGCGTATTGTCCCCAGGGAAAACACCGATGAGACCGAACGGCCGCCACACCGCCGGCGCCAGCCAATTGTCCGCCCTCCGTGTATGGGCGATCTGCCTGCTCGTGCTGTCAACTGTTGCCATCAGCCCGACCACGGCCCGGGCCGCCCCGAGCCAGGCCCAGGTCGCGACGACCCATGTCTATCTGCTCCGCGGCGTGCTCAACATCTTCTCGCTCGGGCTCGACACGATCGGCGCCCGGCTTCAGGCGCAGGGCATCCCGGTGACCGTCGCCAACTTTGTGTCATGGTCCTCGCTGGCCGATGAAGCCGCGGCCGCCTACAGGGCCGGCCGGCTCAAGACCATCGTCCTGGTCGGGCATTCCTCCGGTGCGACCGCGCTGCCCGACATGATCGCGAAACTCAACCGGCTCGGCGTGCCCGTGAAGCTCGCGGTCGGTCTCGATTCCGTGTTCAAGACCAAGCTCTCGACCGGCGCGGAGCGCTACATCAACATCTATATCGGCGACGGTCCCGGCGAGCCGGTGAAGCCTGAAAACGGCTTCCGCGGCAAGCTCGACAATGTCGACGTCCGCGGCACCGGCGTCGGCCACATCTCGATCGACAAGAACGAGGCGATCCAGCGCCGCGTCATTGCAGAGATCGATGCCGCGATCATGCGCTCGCGCGCGCCGGCGGTTTCGGTCGCCGAGCCCGGCGCACCCCGGCAAGCACGCTCGGCGGCGGCGACGGCTCCGGCAAGGAACTGAAGCTCGCCAACCAGCTCGACGTGATTTTTGCAGCCGCAGACCTCAGGTCGGCGGCTGCATTGCTTTACGCCTGTTGCTCGCCATCCAAGAGCGGGCAGTGATCTGTTGCGCTGGAGGTGAAAACCTCGTCCCGCGCTCCTCATCGTCGCGACGCGCTTACTTTCGTCGGAATTATCCAAGCCATCCCGCCCGGGGTTGTGCTTTGGCTGTGACTGCCGAACGCGCCCGGACGAATCATGTGCGATCTCCGGTCGAATGGCTTTGGAATCTTGCGCTGCTTGTCTGGCGCGATCGACTGGGGATGATCATGAAGAGACTTGGTGCGGCCACCCTGATCCTCGCTCTCGGACCGGTGGCGGCGTCGGCCGCGGATCTCGCCTACAAGGCGCGTTCTGCGGCTGTCGATCCCGGTTACAATTGGAGCGGCTTCTATGTCGGCGTGAATGGCGCCTATGCCTGGAATAATTCCGGCGACGTCGCCGTTTCGGGCACGCCCTTGATCTCGGTCTCGCAGCCAGGCGCCGTCCCCTTCGCCGTCGGCGGACTGCGGCCGGAAGGCTATCTCGTCGGCGGACAGGTCGGATGGAATTACCAGTTCGGTGCCGGGCTGGTTGGCATCGAGGCGGATTTCGATTTCGCTGACATCAAGAATTCCCGCAACGTCGATCTCCCCTTGCTCGGACCCAATGTCCGAACTAGCGCGAGCGAGAAGATCGACTTCTTCGGTACGGTGCGCGGCCGTCTCGGCGGAATCGTATCGCAGCGGCTGTTGTTGTTCGTGACGGGAGGTCTCGCTTACGCCAACGTCAAGGACAGCGCCAATATCAACGAACTCTTCAATGCGCCGGTGCCCGCGCGCCAGTTCATCGCGAGCGCCTCGGACCTCCGTTACGGCTGGACCGTGGGCGCAGGTGCTGAGTGGGCCGTCGCCAGGAACTGGACCGTGAAGGGCGAGTACCTCTATTACGCTCTCGGCAGCCGTCTCATCACGGGCCCCCAGACCAATCCTGTCGGCGCCGATTTCGCGACCTACAGCTTCTCGACCCGGGGCAATATCGTGAAGGCGGGCCTGAACTACAAGTTCGATTGGGCCGCGCCCGTCGTCGCGAAATACTGATCCTGCGGGAGACGCGCTGCGGAAGCGGCACGCCCTGTGGCAGCGTCGACGGCGACGGACTTACTTCGTCGCGGGCACCCAGGTCGTGCTGGCCTTGTCGTACTCGAAGCCCGGGGCTTCCTTGAGATTGTCTTGGAGCGTCAGCCACCCTTTGTCGTTCTTTACCGCTGAAAGGCTCAACCGATTGATCGCCTTGCCAACGGGAAAAATAGGCAAAGATTCCGGGCCTTGCTCGGCGTAGGGGAGCGTGCGCGGGAACTCGGCGCGCGATCCGATGTTGTTGCATCATGGCAAAGCGACGAAACGCCGGCCCGATGACAACTCAGCCCGAGCGCGCCTGGGACGGCCGGTCGGTCGCCGAAAGCTGGCCTCCAAAGCAGCGCTGGGCTCGATTGAGTGCGGCTTGGGCCAGTCGGCTGAGGGAACGCGCCCTCAGGATACAACGCACCTTGCTGGCCGGCGGTCGGCAAACCGGTCGCGATGCCTCGGCAAAATAGCGTGATCTGATGGCGTGACGTCAATTGGGGCTATGACGCATGAGAGAATTCCAGTGCCCGTCGTGCCGTCAAGCCGTCTCGTTCGAGCAGACGGAGTGCGCGACCTGTGGCAACCAGTTGACGTTCGATCCCTCGTGCATCGGCATGACGTTGCTGGCTTCCAAACGTCCCTGCAGCAATCGTGACATCATCCGCTGCAACTGGTCGGTCGACGGGGCGGAATCGTACTGTGAGGCCTGCCGTCTGACGCGAACTATCCCGAACCTCGGCAGTGCCAGGAACGTCATGCTGTGGCGACGTGTGGAAGCAGCCAAGCGTCGTCTCCTCTACGACCTCCGGCGACTGCGGCTCCCGCTGGTGTCGCGGAGCGGCGCGAGCGTCGCATTCGACATTCTCTCGGCGGAGACAGCCCCGATATTGACCGGGCACCTGTCGGGCCTGATCACGCTTAACCTTGCTGAAGCCGATGACGTGGAGCGCGAGGCTCGCCGGGTATCGTTTCGCGAGCCCTACAGAACCCTGCTGGGGCACTTTCGCCACGAGATCGGCCACTTCTACTGGGACGGTCTCGTCGACGGCACCAATTTCCGGGCGCCGTTCCGGCTTATCTTCGGCGACGAAACGCAGGACTATCAAGCCGCGCTGCGCAGCTATTACGGCCGCGCCGATCGATCATATGACCGGACAGGCTTCATCAGCGCGTACGCGACGTCACATCCCTGGGAGGACTGGGCCGAAACCTTTGCGCACTTCCTGCACATCCTGTCGACCCTCGATTCGGTGGCAGGCCTGCCGCTGGCCCTGGACGAGCGCGCTCGGCAGACCCTGACGGATCCCTATCTGGAGAGCGACTTCGAGGCCCTGCTGGCGTTGTGGGAGCCTCTCTCCCGTGGCATTAACGAGCTCAACAGGTCGCTCGGTATGAGCGACGCCTACCCGTTCGACATATCGCCGGCCGTGAAAGGCAAGTTGCATCTCGTGCACATGGTGATCAGCGCATTCCGCGATCAGCAGAGGTTGGCGGCGTAGAAGCGGTTTATTCCGGGGACGACGAGCCCTGACCCTTCCCGGCCTGGTGAGTCGTGCAAGACTCCGCCGACCGTGTTCCGGGTTCCCGTGCCCCAAAATCCACCCAATCGGTGGTCACTAAGCACCGGTGGGGCAATCGCCCCTGTGGTGGGACTACTGGACTGATGATTGATCTGAGGCGCCTCGTCGCGCTGGCAGCTGTCGTGCTGCTAGCCCTGAGCACCGGCATGGCCGCTGCCTCACCCGCCAAATCAAAGTCGACTGCGGCCGTCCCCACAGCGCCGCCGCCTCCGCCCTTCGAGCCATTGCCGCCGCCCAAAATCTACCTGTTCCGCGGCGCCATGGGACCGATCTTCTCGACCGGCATGGACCGGCTCAGCGAGAAGCTGACGCAGGCCGGCTTTTCCGCCGACGTCTATGAATTCACCCTGTGCCGGTTCATCGGCAACCGCGTCATCGCCAGCTACAAGGAGAAGGCGGCGCCGATCGTGCTGATCGGCCACTCCATGGGCGGGCTGTGCTCGATCATCATCTCCGAGATGGCGGAAAAGGAAAACATCCCGATCAGCCTCGTCATCGCCATCGACCCTGCGCATGCGACCGGCGACGTGCCGCTCAATGTCGAGCGCTTCATCAACATCTTCCTGTCCGACAGCGTGCTCGGCGGCGGCGACGTCGTCGCGGTCCCCGGCTTTCGCGGCCATTATGCCAGCTACGACCTCAAGGCAAACAGCCGCGTCTCGCACATCAACATCGAAAAGTCCGACGACATCCATCGCCAGATCCTCGAGATGGTGACGCAACTGCCGCGCATTCCGCCACAGACCCAGTCCGGTGCCGTGCCGCTGCGCTATCTGGTGCCCGCGGATACGCTGGTTGAATTGTGGGATAGTGGCGTGCGGGTGCCGGTGCGCCCCGGCGACACCATGGAGAGCATCGCAGCCGCCAATCGCGTGCCGCTGTGGACACTGGCGCAGAGCAACTCGCTTGCAGAGAACGCGCAGCTTACCCCGGGCCAGACCATCATCGTTCCCCGCCACCTGACGCCGCCCGAGCCTGCATCCGCGATGGCGACACCGCAGCCGGTTCCAGCGAAGCGGAAGTAGGCTCTTCACCTCTTCCGCGAGCGCGGAAAAGGAGGGCTACACGTTCGACCCGTTGATTGCGTCGATCACCGCATCCGTCACTTCCTTCGTCGTCGCCTTGCCGCCGACATCGGGCGTGAGCACGCCCGCCGCGCAGACACGCTCGACCGCCGCCATGAGCCTCGAGGCCGCATCCTCTTCGCCGAGATGCTCGAGCATCTGCACGCCGGTCCAGAACGTCGCGACCGGATTTGCGATTCCCTTGCCGGTGATGTCGAAAGCCGAGCCGTGGATCGGCTCGAACATCGAGGGGAAGCGGCGCTGCGGATCGATGTTGCCGGTCGGCGCCACGCCCAGACTCCCCGCAAGTGCGCCGGCGAGGTCGGAGAGGATGTCGGCATGGAGATTGGTCGCCACGATGGTGTCGAGGCTCTTCGGATGCAGCGTCATCCGTACCGTCATGGCGTCGACCAGCATCTTGTCCCAGGTCACATCGGGAAATTCGGTCGCGACCTCGGCCGCGATCTCGTCCCACATCACCATGCCGTGGCGCTGCGCGTTCGACTTGGTCACCACGGTCAGGAATTTGCGTGGACGCGACTGCGCGAGCTGGAACGCATAGCGCATGATGCGGGTGACGCCGACGCGGGTGAAGATCGCGACCTCGGTGCCGACCTCTTCCGGCAGGCCCCTGTGCGCGCGGCCGCCCATGCCGGCATATTCGCCTTCCGAATTCTCGCGCACGATCACCCAGTCGAGATCGCCGACGCCGACATTGCGCAGCGGCGAGGCGACGCCGGGCAGGATCTTGGTCGGGCGCACATTGGCGTATTGGTCGAAGCCCTGGCAGATCGGCAGCCGCAGGCCCCATAGCGTGATGTGATCGGGCACATCAGGGGCGCCGACCGCGCCGAAATAGATCGCGTCGAACTTCTTCAGCTCCGCGAGACCGTCGACCGGCATCATCACGCCGTGCTTCTTGTAATAATCCGAGCCCCAGTCGAACGTCCTGACGTTGAAGGCAAGATCGCCGCTGCGTTTTGCGAGAGCCTCCAGTACCCGGACGCCGGCCGAGATCACCTCGGGGCCGATGCCGTCGGCGGGAATGGCTGCGATCGAATGGGTGCGCATAGGAAATCTCCATGGGACCAGGCCGTGGCGCGCCCAGATGGGGCTGGCGAGCCGAAGCAATTCGCGCTGGCTTATACAGAAAATGATGCGCTATGACATCAGTCGCAGCGAAAAAGCAGGATGCGATGACCGGACAGAAAGCCTCCCACGAGTTGAGGGTTGCCATCGCAGGCCTTGGCTCGATCGGCACCAAGATCGCCACCGCGCTCGATCAGGGCATCGAGGGGCTGACGCTGTCGGCCGTGGCCGTGCGCGATCCCGCCAAGCATCAGGCCTACATCGGCGGTCTGCGTCATCCGCCAAAGATCCTGCCGATCGATCAACTCGGCGAGGTCGCCGATATCGTGGTCGAATGCGCGCCGAGCAGCCAGTTGCGCGCGATCGTCGAGCCTGCGGTGAAGCGCGGCAAGGCCGCGGTCGTCGTCAGCGTCGGTGGCCTCCTCGACAATTTCGATCTCGTCGATCTCGCCCGCACCAATGGCGGCCGGATCATCGTGCCGACCGGCGCGCTGATCGGGTTGGATGCCGTCAATGCGGCGGCGATCGGCACCATTCATTCCGTGAAGATGGTGACGCGCAAGCCGATCGACGGGCTGAAGGGCGCGCCGTTCATCGTGCAGAACAACATCGAGATAGACAATCTGCGCGAGCCGCTCAAACTGTTCGAGGGCAGCGCGCGGGAAGCGGCGAAGGGCTTTCCGGCGAACGTCAATGTCGCCGTTGCGCTGTCGCTGGCGGGCATCGGCCCCGACCGCACCCAGATCCAGGTCTGGGCCGACCCGACCGTGACGCGCAACGTTCACCGCATCGAGGTCGAGGCGGATTCGGCGCGGTTTTCGATGGGCATCGAGAACATCCCGTCGGATAATCCCAAGACCGGGCTGATCACGGCGCTGTCGGTGATCGCGCTACTCCGCAAGCAGCGCGCCACGCTGTGCGTGGGGACGTAACTCTTACGCGCCCGTCACGCGCCAGATCACGTTGCCGACGTCGTCGGCCATCAGCAGTGATTTCTTGTCGGGGCCGATCACGACGCCGACCGGCCGGCCGTAGGATTCCTTCTCGTCCGGGGACAGGAAGCCCGACAGGATGTCGCGACCGGGGCCGGATGGCTTGCCGTTCTCGAACGGGATGAACACCAGCTTGTAGCCGGACAGCGTGCTGCGATTCCACGAGCCGTGCTGGCCGATGACCATGCCGTCGGGGAAACCCGGCAGCGTGCCTGCGGGCATCCAGCACAGGCCGAGTGAGGCGGTGTGACCGCCGAGCGCGTAGTCCGGTTGAATAGCCTTGGCGACCATCGCAGGATCCTGCGGCACGCGGTCGTCCACCGTCTTGCCCCAGTAGCAATAGGGCCAGCCGTAGAAACCGCCGTCGCGCACCGAGGTGAGATAATCCGGCGGCGTCTCGTCGCCGAGCCCGTCGCGCTCGTTGACGACGGTCCAGAGCACACCCGTATTCGGCTCCCACGCCAGCCCGACCGGGTTGCGCAGGCCCGCGCCGAAAATACGGTGCGTACCGGCAACGAGGTCGAGCTCGTAGACCGCGGCGCGGCCCTCCTCGACCTCCATGCCCATCTCGGCGATGTTACTGAGCGAGCCGACGCCGGCATAGAGCTTCTTGCCGTCGGGGCTTGCGAGCAGGCTGCGGGTCCAGTGCCCGCTCGGCTTGAAAGTGGTGAGGCGCTTGCCCGGCGCGGTGATGCGGTCGGCGTTGGCGACGTAAGGAAAGGCCATCACGCCATCGGTGTTGCCGACATAGAAGGTGTCGCCGACCAGCGCCATGCCGAACGGCTGGCTGAGATTTTCCATGAAGGCGCCACGAATTTCCGCGACGCCGTCGCCGTCCTTGTCGCGCAGCAGCGTGATGCGGTCGGCGGACACGCCGAGCGCCGCGGCGCGCCGCATCGTGGCCTGCATCGCATAGTGGAACACGCTGCGCGGTGCGCCCGCGATCTGCGTTGCTTCCGCGATCAGCACGTCGCCATTGGGCAGCACCTCGATCCAGCGCGGATGGTCGAGCCCGGTCGCGAACGCGTTGACCTTGAGCCCGGGCGTGACGGTCGGCTTCTGGCCCTCACTCCAGCCGCGTGCGGTCGGCATCTTCAAGGTCGGGATCGCGCCTTGCGGCTTCGCCTCGGGAATGGCGGGTTTTTCTCCCCAGGCCGGCGCAGGCACGGTGCCCGACAGCTTGCGCCATTGCAGCGCGATGCCGCCGAGAAGCGCAACGAACTGCGCAAAGATGCTGGAGAAGGTCATGCGGAGGGCCCCTGTTTTGGCGCGCATCCAACTGGTTGACGGGGCAGACGTCAACCTGTGTGGGGCGCCGGCCGGGCCTATTCCCGTGGAATGGCAGCCGATCGATTTTGCATGGGCCGAACGTCGATGGCCGTTGCCCGGAGATCAGCCTCGGATCTGCCGCTCCAGCTGCCGTGCCACGCGAAAATCATCGAGGTGCTGGATGTTCGGAGCCAGCGCGGCCTCCTTGGACAGCAGATGATAGACCCGCGCCACTGTGCGCTGCTTCTGCTTCGGCCGCCCGCGTGGCAGCGCCCGCGCCTTGCGGATGGCGGCGATCGCGTGCTCGCGGAAATAATCGTAGGCGTCCGACATGGCTCGATGCTCTGCGGCTAATTGCATGCGTCGAATAGGTAACGAGCTGGCGGAGCGGCGGTTCCTGTCGGCGGATCGTGCGCTCGTGCCCCGAACGCAGTGCAGCGCGCCTTTTGCCGTGCGCTGCAGTGCCGGGGTCAATCTTATCGGCACGCATAAGCCGCGCTATCTGGGTCCCGGCTCTGCGCAGCAGCGTTGCACGCTGCAGCGCGTCCGGGGCACGAGACTGAGGCGAGCTGCTACGCCTTCACCGCGGCGACAGGAACGGGATGATCATCGGCACCCGGCGGCAATAGGCGCCATAGGCGTCTTCGCCGAGCTCCTTGGAGAGGAACACCTCTTCCATCCGGCCCTTTTGCCACATGCCGAGCGAGATCAGGATCGCGCCGAGGATCGTCGTTACGAGGCCGATTGCGATGCCGGTGACGAGCATGCCGAAGATCAGGCCGGTGTAGATCGGGTGACGCACGATGCCGTAGGGACCGGTGTCGATGACGCGGTGGTCTTCCTTGTGGGTGATGGTGTTCGACCAGAATTTTCCGAGATGCAGCCGGCCCCACCAGGCGAAGGCGATGCCGGCGGCCGAGAGGATTGCGGCGATGGTGATACCGGTGTTGCCGAGCACCCAAAGCGGTTTCCAACCCAGGAGCTGTGCAACCCACGGCGTGTACAGGATGCCGCCGATCAGGATCGGCAGACGATAGCGCTGCGACTCCAGCGTCATGACCTGCTTCTTGGTCCGCCCCTGCCAGAACGAGGCGCCGACCCAGCTGGCGAGAAAGGCGAGCCAGACCAGGGCCAGGATTTCGGTCGGCCAGGCCGTGGTCCAGCCACCCCAGGCGACGGAGAGAAGCTTGCTGAAATCGAAGGACATGAAGGTTCTTTGCGTTGGGCGGCGGCTTTAGCTCGCGCGCGAGGAGAGCGCGTGATGCTCGAGGGCCCCGGAGGGCTGCTGACCGTTGCGGGCGAGCAGATGGGTGATGGTTTCGCGCAGCACGGGCTCGATCGGACGTGGTGAATAGCCGAGCTCGGTGCGCGCCTTGTCGATCGAGAGGTCGCTGGCGGCGAGCGCGATGCGCACGCCCTCGGCGGTGCCGTTGGGCGGCCTGCGCGTGAAATGGTCGGCGATGTATTCCAGCATGATCGCGGAGAGTTCGGCGATTCTGCCGGGCACGACGATCGGATATTGCCGGCGGCCGCTCATCGCCGACATCATCCGCAGGATGTTGCCGAGCGGGACGCAGTCGCCACCGAGGATATAGCGCTGGCCGATGCGGCCTCGCTCCATGGTCAGCACGAGGCCCATGGCGACGTCGCGGACATCGACGAGGTTGACCAGGAAGTTGAGATGCGGCTGCACCTTCTTCTGGAGGAAGTACCACAGCATCGCCGTCGGCGGCGTCAGATTGTGGTCGGCCGCGCCGATCGGCATGGTCGGCGTGCCGATCACGAGCGGAAAGCCGCTGGCCGCCGCTTTCGCGGCATGATGCTCGGCGAGCGACTTCGACCGCGTATAGGCACCCGGCATTGCGTCAGCCGGCTGCAGCGCCTCTTCGGCGGCAACGCCCTTGAGATCGGTATAGGGGAAAAGGATCGATTCCGTCGAGCAGTGCAAGAAGCGCGACACGCCGCGCTTCATCGCGGCTGCGAGCACCACCTCGGTACCGCGGAAATTGACGTCGTGAAAGTCCTGCTTGTGGGCGACCCACATGCCGGGCAGGCCGGCGAGATGATAAACCTGATCGACCCCGGCGACCGCGGCATCGACCGCGGCGCCGTCCAGCACCGAACCCTGGACGTGCTCGACGTCCGCGTTCGCTGCGGCCGGCGCACGGACATCGAGAACGCGCACCCGCTGCCCACGGGCGCGGAGCGCTTCTACGAGGTGATGTCCGATGAAGCCACTGCCACCGGTAACCAGAACGAGAGCCATGCAGAAGGTTGCTATTTCGCTTCGAGAGCTATCGGGTTGAAAGGGAATTGGCCGGAAGAGGCGCCAGAATCGCGGCAAGGTCGCGACGGAAGCCCAGTGCAATGAATAATTTTGCCATTACGAACATCGGTCCGAGCAAAAGGTGCGACGGAAAAGTGAACAACGAGGCTTCGCGGCCCTCGAAAACCTTGTGGCCGATGGCCTGCGCGGCGAGTCCGAGCACCACCAGCGCGGCAAAAATCGCCCACATCGTCACGGTACTGACTTGCGCCGCAACGGTGGCCGCAACCGAAAATAGCACGATCGAGACCGCCAGAATCCCGATCCCCAGCGCCACATCGAGCAGTAGCCAATAAATCAGGACCGGCAAGGCCAGAATCACGGCGAGGCTGACGTCAAAACCGAACAGCGGCAGCCGGACCAGCGTCAGCGGCATCACGGCGCCGGTGAACAACAGCAGTATGCCGACCACATGCATCGCCGTGTTCCGGGGGTCGCGATGGTAGTCGACATAAACGGCAAGTTGGCGCTGGAAATAGCCACCCATTTCGGTCTCATGCAACTCGGGGTCGGGAAGGGCGAACAGTGGCTATAGCACCGGACCGGGCGGTGCACAAACCGCCGCCAATGTCGCGCGCGAAACAATCAGCGCGCCTGGGACAGACCACAAAACGATCGGGACTTCAAAGGGTTCCCGCAGATGCAAAGTTGCGTTCGCTCAGCGCTTCTTGGCGGGCTTTTTCGCCGCAGGTGCGGGCGCCGCAGCCGGACGCGCAGGTGCGTCCTCGGGCACCTTGGCATAGGTCAGGATTTGCAACTGGCCGTTGACGGCCGCGGTCGGCTTGGCCCGGTCGAGAAACTGCTCCTCGCCGAGGCCGATCGGATGCAGCCGCTTGGTCGAGATCTTGAACGTGTTCACCAGCACGTCGCGGATCGCGTCGGCGCGCCGCTGGCTCAGGATCGCGTTGGCCTCCCGCGTCTTCGAGTTGGATTCGACGTGGCCGACGATCAGGAACGTGTAGGGCAGCAGCGACGAATGAACCAGCGCGTCCGCAATGCGGCCGACGGTTTGGTAGGAGGCCGGCTGGATGATCGGCGTGTCGGCATCGAACTGGATCTGCGCGCTGAAGGTGGGCAGCTTGGCGAGGTCAGGCGCGATCAGCGGCCGGTTCACCGGACCCGGATCGTTCTTGATCCTGGTCTTGGCGCGCTCCATCACCTGCTGCTTCAGCGCGGGAAGGTCGACCTCCGCGGCTTCTTCGAAATGGTTGAGCTTGCCGACGATGTCGTCGCGGGTCGGCGCCGCAGTCTGGGCGCCGGCCGCGCCCGCAAGCAAAGCAAGGCCGAGCACGACCGCAGCTCCGGCAATGAAGAGCCTGCTCGCGCGCATCAGCGGTACCCCGCGTCGTCGACGGCCTTCAGGCAGTTGTTGCTGATGCCCTTGGGCGTCGAAACCAGGCAGGGGACCGACTTGCTGGTCTCCTTGGTCGAGCCGCCGCAGACCTTGACGATCTCGCGCTGGCAGGCGTTCGCCACCGTGACGCGCGCGGCGACGCGCTTCTGGATGGCGTCGAACGCGCCGAGATAGTCGCTCGCGCACTGCTGGGACAGCACGTCGCGGTTGCGCGACAGGCACTCCTTCAGGCGGGTCGAATCCGGGTTGACGCCGCGGCAATTGGCGACGATTTCCGCGCCGCAGCTTTTGGCCAGCAGCCCGATCGAATCGCCAAAGCTCATGGTCTCCGCCGCCGCAAGCGACGGCATCCCCAATGCCAGCAAGATCAGTGTGATGCCTCGGACCATGGGCGCATCTGATACGGGGAAGTTCGCGATGGTCAAGACCTGTTCGGGCGAGAACTGTCGAGAGTTCGGCCGGTGCGGCGAACAGTCCTCACTGGTCGGCGTCGTCGCGGGGCGGCCATTCGATCAGGGCGACCGTCAGTTTGCTGAGGTCGTCGGCGAACTCAGGGTCGGCCTTGAGCTCGTCCAGCGTGCGCGGTGGGGGAAGCTGCCGGCCGTCCGCGATCAGCTCCTGCGCATAGAAGGCGAGCGCCTCGGGTGCACTTTCCAGGGCCTCCTCGACATCGTCACCGCCGGAAATGCAGCCGGGGAGGTCCGGAAACCACAGGCTGACGGCGTCGGGATCGGTGTCCTCGATGATGGCAACATACAGAGCCATGTCGTGGCTCACGCCCGCTGCACGAAACTGTCCACGACCTTCTTCTCGCCGGCCTTGTCGAAGTGGATCGTGAGCTTGTTACCGTCGATCTTGGTGACGTGGCCGTAACCGAATTTCTGGTGGAAGACGCGGTCGGACAGCGAGAAGTCCGAGGTCGTGCCGGTCGATTTGGCGACCAGCTCGCCCTCGATGGTCATCGGACCGCGGCGGCGTGAGGAGAAGCTGCCGAAGTCGGGGCCCGACGACGCGGAGGACGAGAACGTCGCGGACTCTTCCTCGAAGCCGCTCCCTCCGCCGCCGTTGCGGCCGCCACCCCGATTGCGGTTGGCTTGCGCGCGCTGCCAGCCCGGCGTCGAATAAGTCGAGCCGAAGGCTTCCATGTCGTCGAAGCGCGAGGCGCCGTAACCGCCAGTGCCGCCCCAGGCCGAGCCGCCCTTGGATTCGGTGATCTCGACATTGGCCGCCGACAGCTCATCGAGGAAGCGCGAGGGGATCGTGGTCGACCAGGTGCCGTGGATGCGGCGGTTGGTGGCGAAATAAATCATGGCGCGACGGCGGGCGCGGGTCAGGCCGACATGGCCGAGCCGGCGCTCTTCCTCCAGCCCCGCGCGGCCCTGTTCGTCCAGCGTGCGCTGGCTCGGGAAAAGACCCTCTTCCCAGCCCGGCAGGAAAACGTTGTCGAATTCGAGTCCCTTGGCCGAGTGCAGCGTCATCAGCGATACCGCGTCTTCGTCGGCGCCGCTGTCACGGTCCATCACCAGCGAGATGTGCTCGAGGAAGCCTTGCAGGTTCTCGAACTCCTCCATCGAGCGCACCAGCTCCTTCAGGTTCTCCAGCCGGCCCGCGGCGTCAGCCGAACGGTCCTTCTGCCACATCTCGGTATAGCCGCTCTCGTCGAGCACGATCTGGGCGAGGTCGGTGTGCGCGGTGACCTCGCGCTGGGCCCGCCAGCGGTCGAACTGGGCGACGACCTCGCGCAGACTTCCGCGCGCTTTCGGCTTCAGCTCGTCGGTCTCGACCACGGCACGCGCCGCATCGAACAAGGGAATGCGGCGCTTGCGGGCGTGGTCGTGCAGCATCTGCACGGTGGCATCGCCAAGTCCCCGCTTGGGCACGTTGACGATGCGCTCGAAGGCGAGGTCGTCGGCCGGCGAGTTGATGACGCGCAAGTACGCCAGCGCGTCGCGGATTTCGGCGCGCTCGTAAAAGCGCGGGCCGCCGATGACGCGATAGGGCAGGCCGAGCGTGACGAAGCGGTCTTCGAACTCGCGCATCTGATAGGAGGCGCGCACCAGAATGGCGACCTCATTGAGCTTCTCGCCCTTGCGCTGGATCTGCTCGATCTCCTCGCCGATGCCGCGGGCTTCCTCTTCCGAATCCCACGAGCCCGTCACGGTGACCTTCTCGCCGTCCTGGTCCTCGGTGCGCAGCGTCTTGCCGAGCCGGCCTTCATTGTGTGCGATCAGATGCGAGGCGGCGGCTAGGATGTGGCCGGTCGAGCGGTAGTTGCGCTCGAGGCGAATGACCTTGGCGCCAGGGAAGTCATGGTCGAAGCGCAGGATGTTGTCGACCTCGGCGCCGCGCCAGCCATAGATCGACTGGTCGTCGTCGCCAACGCAGCAGATGTTCTTGACGTGAGGCTTGTTGTTCGCATCGGGCAGCGCAACATCACTATGCTCGTCATCGCCGGGCCCATGCGAAGCGTCGAGACCCGGTGATCCACCGTCTGAAGACGCAATGGATTGCCGGGGCAAGCCCGGCAATGACGGGTTGGAAGACGGCGCCTGCGACAGCAGCCGCAGCCACAGATATTGCGCGACGTTGGTGTCCTGATATTCGTCGACCAGGATGAATTTGAAGCGCTGCTGGTACTGCCGCAGAATATCCGGGTGCTCGCGGAAGATGCGGATGTCCTCGAGCAGCAGATCGCCGAAATCGGCCGCATTCAAAATCTTCAGCCGCTCCTGATAGCTCGCATACAGCTTCCCGCCCTTGCCGTTGGCAAAGATCGCGGCTTCTCCGGCCGGCACCTGCGACGGCGTCAGGCCGCGGTTCTTCCAGCCGTCGATCAGGCCGGCGAGCATGCGTGCCGGCCAGCGCTTGTCGTCGATGTTGTCGGCCTGCAGCAGTTGCTTCAGCAGCCGCACCTGGTCGTCGGTGTCCAGCACGGTGAAGTTCGACTTGAGCTGCGCCAGCTCGGCATGGGTTCGCAGGATACGGCCGCCGATGGAGTGGAAGGTGCCGAGCCAAGGCATGCCCTCGACGGCGTGGCCGAGCATCTGGCCGAGCCGGTGCTTCATCTCGCGCGCGGCCTTGTTGGTGAAGGTCACCGACAGGATCTCGGCGGGGCGGGCGCGGCCCTGGCTCAGGATATGGGCGATCCGCGTCGTCAGCACGCGCGTCTTGCCGGTGCCGGCGCCGGCCAGCACCAGGACCGGGCCGTCCAGTGTCTCCACGGCCTCGCGCTGCTCGGGATTAAGCCCGGACAGATATTTCGGGCCCACCGAGGCGCGCGCACGTGCGGCGATGCCGCCGGCTGCGGGCTGGTGGTCGGGTACGGTCTGGGTCGTGATTTTGCTCGGCTCGGTCATGCGAATCATTGGCCCCACGATGGCACCGCGGGGTGGCGGAAGGGAGCCTTCTAACAGGGATCGATGCCTATATGGGGCCGCGGAACGAGGTTTTCCACGTGCACGGCGAGCCAATTTGTTCCGGGGGCCCTTGCGAATTTCCGCGCCGTGCTGGCCGGAACAATTGTTCCAGCGTCGAGATTGTTTGGGCAGGTGGTGCGGCCCGCCGCGCCAGAGCAAACATCAAGACGAGGGTTTTACCATGCTTGGCTGGGTTGTGACATTTCTGGTTATCGCATTGATCGCCGGCATCTTGGGCTTCGGCGGCATCGCCGGCGCTTCGATCGAGATCGCCAAGATCATCTTCTTCATCGCGATCGTTCTATTCTTGGTCTCGGCCGTGGTCGGCCTGGCCCGCGGCCGCAACAGGGTTTGATCGCGATCATGCGAGCGCGCGCGAGCCTAACGTGACGGGCTCGCGCCACTTCGCTTCCAACAGGCGTCAACGCCTCGTGATGACGACCTCCAGATACTCGCTGGGTACGACCATGCTGCCATCTTGGGCCTTGTTCGCGGATGCGATGAGCCGCAACAGATCCTGCGTCAGGCTTGCCTGTTGATTGGCATCCAGGGCCGCATAGGCCTTCAGGACGGGGCCATAAAAGGTCTTGAACACTTCGAGGAAGTGCTCTGGCGAGCGATACCGGAAGGTGAATTGCCGATTTTCGGCCCGTATCTCGGCCGCGCCGGCGGCAAATAGTCGTTCCAGATGTGGACGGGTGCCCCACAGCGCCGGCGACAATGCGCCGGATGGCGGCGGCAGATACTTGCCGAGCGTCTTGAATACCTGTCCGATGAAACCGTCCGGCCTCCAGTTGGCGAGCCCGATTTTGCCGCCGCTCCGGCACACCCGCAGCATCTCACCTGCCGCCTTGGCGTGATCGGGCGTGAACATCACGCCGAAGGTGGACACCACCGCATCGAAGGTCCCGTCGGCAAAGCTCAATTGCTCTGCATCCGCTTCCTTGAATTCGATCGCGAGGCCATCGGCTATCGCGCGGGCGCGCGCACGATCGAGCAGGGCTGGAACGTAGTCGGTCGAGATGACATGGCACCAACGGCGCGCAGCGGCCAGCGAAGCGTTGCCGTTGCCGGCGGCGACGTCGAGAACCGACTGTCCGGCGCGGATATCCATCGCCTCGCACAGCTCTTCGCCGACGATCTGAAGCGTGGTGCCGACGACGGCGTAGTCGCCTGACGACCAGGCGCCCTGCTGCCGGGTCTTTAGGGCCGCGAGATCGATCGCGGGGGCCTGGGCGGTTGCGGAAATGGTCATGATCGGGATCCTTTTCAGTGTTCGCGATCCTGCACCCGCAGGAATTTGAGCGGCGCGAATAGGCCTGCGCGTGCTGGTCCCAGGGAACTTGGCCGCGAAGGTCCTTGCGGACTATCCGTTTCGCGACAGGACTATCCGCATCCGTGAACTTTTCGTCCGGAAGCAAGACCACTTTCTGAAGGAGGCTGACGCGATGACTGGAAGCGATGATCGCCCATCGGGTCCGCTCCCGCGCAGCGTGCGGACCGCTCTGGATGCGATGTCCAACACCAGCGAGCGCCGCTGGACCGTCGCCGAACTCGCCGTGCTCGCGGGCGTATCGGGTCGTACCCTGCAGCGGCATTGCAGGACGTTTCTCGGCAAATCGCCGCAGGAGATCATGCGCGACCGGAGCTTTGACTGCGCGCGGCGCGAGTTTTTGCGCGGGCGGCCCGAAACGCGGGTGATGGACGTGGCCCTGCGCTGCGGATTCACCCACTTCGGCCGATTCTCGATCGGATATCGGCACAGATTCGGTGAAACACCGTCCGAGACGATTAGCCGCCAGGTGCGTCTTGCGGACGGGTTGAAGTCGAGGTGGCAGGGGGGCAGGACCTCGTGGGATGAGCCCATGATCCATCTTGGCCCGATCGAGGCCGATTCCTCCATTCGGCCTCGGGTGGACGATATCGCCGACGAGATTGCTGTCGCCATGATGCGGATCGGGATGCCGGTTGCGGCCGAGCCGCGTTCGGCGCGCTATCAGCTGGTCGGAGCGGTGAGGGGGACCGGCCGCGGCCAGCGGCTCCTGCTCCGTCTGATCGACCGGCACGGCGGCCGTCAGATCTGGGCGCATCGCATCGACGATCCTGTTGGTGCGTCAGCCGACATCGAACGATTGGCCGCTGGCGTGGTCGGCGCCTTGCAGCCCGGCCTGCGTGCGGCCGAAATCGACCAGGTGCTGGTCCGACCGCTGGCCGAACTCGGCCCTCGCGAACTTGCCCTGCGCGCAATGCCGGGTGTGCTCTCGCTCGACGAAGCCGGAAATGCCCGCGCGCTGGAACTGCTGGAACGCGCTCTGGCGTGCGACCCATCGCACGCGCTCTCCGCTGCGCTTGCGGCCTGGGTCCATGCTCAGCGGGTGGTCTACCACTTCACCGCAGACATTCGGGAAGACCGGGCGCGAGGCCTGGAATTGGCCCGGCGGGCACAAACCCGTTCCTCCGATCCGACCGTCCTCGCGGTGGTCGGAACAGCGCTGACCCTGCTCGACAAACTCGACGGCGCGGCACTCGTAATCCAGAAGGCGCTGGCGGCCAATGGCGCCTCCGCCTGGGCGTGGAGTCGCAGCGGATGGCTCGACGTCTACCGGGGCGATTCAGACTCGGCGATCGAACGCTTCAAGATCGCCCTCGACCTGGCGCCGCAGGATCCTCTCGCCTTCAACAGCACCATCGGGATCGGCTGTGCCTATTTCTATGCCGGCAACTATGCCGCCGCAGCGCGCTGGCAGGCGCGGGGCCTGGCTGAGCATCCGTCGGCAGCCTGGGTGCACCGGACATTGTGTCCCGCCTATGTCCTGACCGGTGCGCGCCCGGAAGCCGGCCGAAGCCTTGGAGCGCTGCGATCGAGCTATCCCGACCTCACCCTGTCGCAAGTGCAGCTCGGCATGCCGCCCCTGCAGCAGACCTATCGGGATCTCATTCTCGAAGCGCTCTCGGAGGCCGGCCTGCCCGATTAGCGCGGGACTTTCACCCAAGCTTGGCCGGCATCGCGATGCTGCGCCCGATACCTTCCGGCCGCGGCGCCGCACCATGCGCCTTGCGCACGGCCTGGATCCGCTCGCGGATATCGGGCGGGAACGGCGCCACCTTGCGCGCCGTCATGTCCATGTGCAGCGACATGTTCTCGGAGGTCGCCGACAGCCAGCCCTCGGTCGCATGCCGCATCTCCTCGAACGTGTGCAGGCGTTTGTCGTCGGCCTCCAGCAGCCAGACCCAGACCTGCACGGGATCGCCGAGGTGGATTTCGCGCAAATACCGCACGTGGCATTCGGCAGTGAAGGTCGAACCGCCGCGCTCCTTCATGTAAGCCGGCCCGATGCCGAGTTCGGTCCAGAGCTGGTCGATCGCGCGGTCGAACATCACGTTGTAATAGGCCATGTTGAGATGGCCGTTATAGTCGATCCATTGCGGCTCGATCTGCATGATCGAGGCGCGGAACGGTTCGGCCTTCGGCGCGGAGGCGGCAGTCTCGGGCATCGTTTCCTTCCAGCTATGCGTCCGGTCGCTTGACTTGACCGGCTTTATGTCCTTTGCCACGGTTCTTCTGTCGGGAGGAATTCGTGGGCACCACCATCACCAATAATCCGCCGCGGCCGGAGCCGAAAGCCCTCGCGAGCGCACTGGAGCAGCTTGCCGCACGCTTCGGCAACCGCCTCATCACCTCGCAGGCCGTCCGCGAGCAGCACGGCCATACCACCACCTGGATTCCCAACCAGCCGCCGGACGGCGTGGTGATGGCGCAGGAGACCGCGGACATCCAGGATGTCGTGCGGATCTGCGCCAAAAATCACGTCCCCGTCATTGCCTTCGGCACCGGTACCTCGCTCGAGGGCCAGGTCAACGCACCCGCCGGCGGTATCTCGATCGACCTGCGCGACATGAATAAGGTGCTCGCGGTTCATGCCGAGGACCTCGACTGCGTGATCCAGCCCGGCGTCACCCGCAAGGCGCTGAACGAGCATCTGCGCGACCAGGGCCTGTTCTTCCCGATCGATCCCGGCGCCGATGCCTCGCTCGGCGGCATGGCCTCGACCCGCGCCTCCGGCACCAATGCGGTGCGCTACGGCACCATGCGCGATAGCGTGCTGGCGCTGAAGGTGGTGCGAGGCGACGGCGAGATCATCACGACCGGCACGCGCGCCAAGAAGTCATCGGCGGGCTACGACCTGACGCATCTGTTCGTCGGCGCCGAAGGCACGCTCGGCATCATCTCCGAATTGACCATCCGCCTGCGCGGCATCCCCGAGACCATCGCGGCCGGCGCGGTGTCGTTCGGGAGCGTGCATGGGGCCTGTCAGGCCGTGATCCTGGCGATCCAGACCGGCATTCCCGTGGCGCGCATCGAGTTGCTTAACGCCGCACAGGTGAAGGCCTGCAATGCCTATTCGAAGTTGACGCTGCCGGAGACGCCGCTGCTGTTGATGGAATTCCACGGCAGCGAGATCGAAGTCGCCGAGCAGTCCAAGGCCTTCGGCGAGATCGCCAGGGATTGCGGCGGCGGCGATTTCTCGTGGACCACCAAGCCGGAAGACCGCACGAAACTGTGGCAGGCGCGGCATGACGCCTATTGGTCGGTGAAGGCGCTGCGGCCCGGCGACAGCATCGGCGTGGTCGCGACCGATGTCTGCGTGCCGATCTCGCGGCTCGCCGATTGCGTCGGCGAGACCGAGGAAGATCTCAAACGGCTCAACTTGCTGTCGCCGATCGTCGGCCATGTCGGCGACGGTAATTTCCACTGCTCTCTCGTGTGCGACACCAACGACGCCGCCGAGATGGCGCGCGGCGAGGAGTTCATGCATCGCCTGGTCGAGCGCGCGCAAGCGATGGACGGTACCTGCACCGGCGAGCACGGCATCGGCCAGGGCAAGCAGAAATATCTCGAGGCCGAGCTCGGGCCTGAGGCGCTCGATGCGATGCGGGCGCTGAAGAAGGCGCTCGATCCGCTCAACATCTTCAACCCCGGCAAGATCGTGCCGGAGGCGTAGCGCGCAGGCCGAGCGCCGTTTATGCTCGCTCCATCGGCTACGGAGCGGGCAATGCGCTGGTTCGCGCGAAAGACGCGACGGGACATCTGGGACGAAGCGATCGAAGCCCCACTCGGCGACATCGATGCCGCCGAGCGCATCCGCGCGATCTGCGATGCCGCGGCCCCGAGCGCCACACATGCTGCGCAGGGCGACAAGCGCGAGGGCGAGCGCTACGAGCGCGCGGCCAAGGTCGCGATGGAAATCGCGATGAAGATCTCGGATGGACTGATGCGCGACGATGGCGTTCACCGCATCGTCGATCTCTGCATGACGGCCGACGACCTCAAGACTGCACAGATCCTGTTCCGCGCGATCCATGCCAGCTGGATTCGCGAGACGATCCAGCGGGATCACCCGACGCTGATATCGTAAGGGGCGACCGTCGCTAATCGGGAGGTGCGCTCCCTCCCCCGCTTGCGGGGGAGGGTTGGGGAGAGGGTATCTCCGCAACGGGACAGCCCCCTAGAAGAGAAAGCCCTCACCCGGCGATCTCTGCCGCAAGCGGGCGAGGTGCACCGAGACCGCGGCACGACCGGTTCGACTCAAAAACCCGCTGACTCTATTTTGCCAACTTCCGTACCGCTTCATCCACACTATAGAAGACGTGCTCGCGGGGCAGGGCGTCGAACAGCCTGAAGCGCTCGAACGCATCCTGCGCACGCACCGATTCCAGTCGTGCCAGAGCCACCGT
The DNA here is from genome assembly GCF_003020125.1 of Bradyrhizobium sp. MOS003. Lineage (GTDB taxonomy): Bacteria > Pseudomonadota > Alphaproteobacteria > Rhizobiales > Xanthobacteraceae > Bradyrhizobium. The sequence goes on from NZ_PYFW01000001.1 coordinate 2,038,101, forward strand.
GACGCCTTGCTCGCCGCACACCTTGAAGACATCCAGCAGGATCTGCGCAGCGGTGAAGTCGATCTCGACCATGCCGCTCGCCTCCAACACCAGCAGTTGCGGTGTCGTCGCGAGCACCTTGGTCACGTCGCTGCGAAAACCCGGCGCGTTGAGGAAGGACAGCGGCGCCTGCAGTCCAATCACGGCCACGCCTTCGACGCGCTCGCCGGAGATGTGCGGATGCGCCGGCCACCAGATCGTCGTGCCGGGGACGCGCTCGAACTCGACCAGCCGCGCGCGCGTCGTGCTCCAAATGCCGTGCAACAGCGACAGCACGATGCAGAGGAACGCGCCCTGCTGGATCGGCAGCACGATGATCAGAGCGGCGGTGGCGACGATCAGCAGGAATTCGCTGAACGACTGGCGGTAGATCGTCACGATCTGCCTGAAGCGGATGATGCGTAGCGCCACGAACAGCAGGATGCCGCCGAGGGCCGCATCCGGCACGTGTTGCAGCAGTCCGGTGCCGAATGCGAGCAGCACCAGCACGATGGCCGCGGCCGCAAGGCCCGCGAGCTGTGATTGCCCTCCAGTCTCGGCGACGATGCCGGTGCGCGGCGGGCTCGCATTGACCGGAAAGGCGCCGAACAGGCCAGCGATCACGCTGCCGGCGCCGGCCCCGAGGAAGTCGCGGTCGACATCGGCGGGTGTGTCGGGATCGGACGGGAACGACTGCGTCGTCGCCGCGGTCTGCACCATCACCACGATCGTGATGACGAAGGCGAGCGGCACGAGGCGCACCCACAGCTCCGGTGCCAGTTCGGGAAAGGTCGGCCGAGGTAGCGTGCCCGGCACCTGACCGACGACGTTGACGCCCTTGCTTTCCAGGCCGAGCGCAATCGTGGCCAGCGTCGCGGCGACGAGCCCGATCAGTGCGCCCGGAATTTTCGCGCTGATCGTCTCGAAGACGAAGACCAAGGCCAGCACACCGAATCCGATGCACAGCGTGAATGGGTTGCTGAGGCCGATCTCGCTTGCGAGCACGCCGATGCGATCGAGCGTCGGTCCGCTCGGCGATTGCAACCCGAGCACGCCCGGCAATTGCGAGACGATGATATGGACGGAAATGCCGGCGAGGAAGCCCACCATGACCGGCACCGACAAGAGGTTTGCGATCACGCCGAGGCGAAAGGCCCCGCCGGCCAGCATCATGGCGCCGACCATCAGCGCCAGCGCAATCGCGACGCCCTGATACTCAGGCGTCCCGGCGGCGGCCAGCGCCGCGAGCCCGCCGGCGAAGATCGGCGTGATCGTGGAATCGGCGCCGCAGGACAGGAAGCGGTTGCCGCCTAGCAGTGCGAAGCCGAGCGAACCCGCCATGAATGCGAAGAAGCCGATCTGCGGCGCGAAGCCGCCGAGCCGAGCCGTGGCCATCTGCTCGGGAATCGCAATCGCGGCCAGCGTCAGTCCCGCCATGAGGTCGCCAGGCAGGGAATAGGATGCGAGCGAGCGGAAGAGCGGCCAGGCGTGCTTGGCGTGCGGCATCGATGTGAGATCCCCGGAAATGCTGGTGTCAGTCGATCAGACTACAGCATTTCCGGAAGTGCGTGTCCCGGACGCGGTGCGGAACGAAGTGCCGCTCCGCAGAGCCGGGACCCATCATGCCGCGCAATACGTCGCCGCACGGGCCCCGGATCTGCAGCGAACCGCAAGAGCGCTGCGTTCGGGGCACGAGAGTTGCGGATACCTCAGTACCTGCTGCGGTAATTGTCGCCACGTGTCGGCCCCCCGTAGCCGCCACCGCCGTAGCCGCCGCGGCCCATGCCGATTCCAATCCCGATGCCGACACCCACGGATGCGGGCGGCGGTGGCGGCGGGGCGCGCTCGTAGACGATCACTTCCTCGGGCGGCGGCCGGCGCGTTTTGGGAGGCGTCTCGACCACCTTGCGCTTCGCTGGGGTGTCGTCGACGCGCTTCTTGATCACGGGCGCGACCGATGGGTTGACTGGCGTCGCCGGCGGCACCGAACACGGGCAGGTCGGAGCGGTCGCAACCGCGACCGGGGTCGTCGCGGCGGCGACAGGCACGCCATAATTGCGGTTCTGCACCCGCAGCAGCATCCGGCGTGCGGTTGCGGCGAGGTCGCTGTTATCCCAATTGTCGAGATAGGCCTCGAACGAGGCGCGGGTGTTGATCGCGGTGGCGCGCTCCCAGGCCAGCATCTGCCGCCGCCGCTCCAGCACCGTGCGCAGGCGCGGCGTGCGGGTATCCTGTGCGTACAACTCGACATAGGCCTGATAGGCCGGCACGGTGTCGTCGGTGATGACGAGTTCATAGGCGACCGGCGCGGGCTTGCCCCGCAACTCCTTGCGCCAGTCTTCGAGGCTTCGCGTACTGCCGGCGAGCGCCATCGCCGATGCGCCGGGAAGAGCCGGCGTGCTGCCGCTGCTCTCGCCGAAGAACTTGAAGTCGGTGGTCAGCGACGAGCTTTCCCAAGGGATCTGCCGTCCGTCGGTCGATTGCGCGACGGCGACGCGGATGCGCTTGAACACCTCCTCGATCGGCAGATTGGGCTGCTTGGCAACGGTCAGCGCCGCCGCGGTGTAGGGGCTGTCGATGCCGTTGCCGTCCTCGGCTTCCGCGCCGGGCGAGGTCGAATAGGAAATGAAGGAGCCGGGCGCGCCGGCCTTGGTGTCGACGATCGCAAGCCCGTGGCCAGCGCCGCTCAGCGCCGGGAACGGGTTGTTGCGGCAGGCGTCGAGCATAAAGATGCGCGCCCGCGTTGGCAGGGCGCCGAGCGTGTTGAGCATGTCGTTCAGCCGCACGCCCTGGAGCGGAATGTCGGCCTCGCGCTTGGGATCGAGATCAACGGGAACGAGATAGTTCTCGCCGTCGATCTGCAGCCCGTGGCCGGCATAGAACACCAGTGCCACCGTGTCGGCGCCGCTGGCGCTGACCTTGCCGGCGAAATCCGAGATCGCCGCCCGCATCTCGTTCTGTGCCAGGTTGGAGGCCGTGGTGACGGTGAAGCCGGCATTGCCGAGCATCTCGGTCATGCCCTTGGCGTCGTTGGCAGCGTTGGGCAGTTCCGGCACGGTGCGATAGGCGGATTGGCCGATCACCAGCGCGAGCCGGGCTTCGGCCGCGGCCTCCGTCGGTGCCAAAAATTGGGTGAGGGCCAGAAGGCCCGAGCCAAGAAACAAACGGGAAAAGGCAGGAAGGCGCATGGTGTCAGCTCCATCGGCAATGGGCGCGACGATGCCAGCTTTCTTAAGGTCTCGCCATGCGTCCGTCTGTGCGCTGGGTCACGCTTGCACTGCGGTAAATGGGCTGGTGTTTGCTGGAGCCGGCAGGCATCGGTGTGGATGCATCCATGCCAATTGCGCATTGATCCATGCTCCCATTGGATTGATAGCGGCCCTGCGCGGCAGCCCACATCGCGCGGCGGGGCGTCAGGCCTCTCCTCTCCGCAAATCCTCGGTGAATGCCGTCGTTCAACAGCACTTCTCGGGTTGCTGCGCGTCCCACGCGCTGCTGTGCGCCTGCAAGCCCTACGCTTGCCTGTGCCGTCGCTTTGGCCATACAGTCCCCGCAACAGGCCACGGCAACGACCGCGGCGAACAAAAAATAATGTGGGAGAGACCGCACCATGACCATCGTGCCCGTGAACCGTCGCGCGTTCATCAAGTCATCGACGGCGGTCACCGCCGGACTCGTGCTCTCTCCCGCCATCATCGGCCGTGCCGAAGCCGCGACGCTGAAGCTGAAATGCTCCTCCTCGCTGCCGAACGATCCCAAATTCGCCAATGGCCGCGTCTATTACGACAACCTCGTCAAGAATTTGAAGGGCAATGGGCTCGGCGAGCAGATCGAGGTCGCGTTCTTCCCCGACAACCAGCTCGGCCAGGAGATCGACGTCATCAATTCGGTGAAGCTCGGCGTCATCGATCTCATGGTGTCGGGATCATCCATCTCGGCCAATCTGGTGCCGCTGGTCGGCACCTACGATCTCGGCTTCCTGTTCTCGAGCTTCCCGCAGCAGACCAAGGCGTTCGACGCCGGTGCGGCCAAGCCGATCGAGGATGCCCTGCTCAAGGGCGGCAACATCCGTATCATCGCCTGGGCCTATAATTTCGGCTCCCGCAGCGTGCTGGCGAAGAAGCCGGTCAAGACGCCGGAGGATCTCGCCGGCCTCAAGATCAGGACGCTGCCCAATCCCGTCATCACGGAATGCCTGCGCTTGATGGGCGCCGCCGCGACGCCGCTGGCGTTCGGCGAGATCTACACGGCGTTGCAGGCCGGCGTGCTTGACGGTCTGGAGCACGATCCGCCGACGATCCTCGCCAGCAAGTTCTTCGAGACGGCGAAATTTTACGCCCTGACGCAGCATAATTTCTCGCCGCTCGCGATCTACTTCAGCGACATGACCTACAACCGCATGGATCCGAAGCTGCGCGAGGGCTTTCTCGATGCTGCGAAGAAAGCCGCAGCCGACACGCGGGCCCACGGGCTTGCGGTCGAGAAGGAGGCGCTGGCGGCTTTGACCGAGAAGGGCGTGACGGTGGCCGAATGCGACCGCGAGGCGTTCAAGAAACGCGTCGCTCCGCAGACCGAGAACTTCATCAAGGCACGGCCGGAATCCAAGGCCGTCATCGACATCATTCGCGCAACGCAGGCCTGATATGGCGATGGCCGGCGCCGTACCTCTCCCGGGCGAACGCCACGGGAGCATTGCTCTTTTTCTTCGACTCAGCGACGCGATCGCGGCCGTCCTGCTCGCCGCCGATCTCGTGGTGGTCTGCGCCTCCGTGCTGCTGCGTTTCTTTTTCAACGCACCGGTCGAATGGTCCGATGACGTTGCGCGCGGGCTGATGGTCGGCTCGGCCTTCTTCGGAGCGGCGAGCGCGCTCGCGCGCGGCGAGAATGTCGGTGTTTCCTTCTTCAGGGATCTTCTGCCGTTGCGGCTGCGCGCCTTGGTCGACGCCGCGAGCGCGCTGCTCGTCGTCCTGATCTCCGGCTATGTCGCCTACAACGCCATCAAGCTGGGTTCGCTCACCGCGGGCCAGACCACCGGCTCGGGCTTGCCGCTGGAATTGACCTTCTATCCGATGGGCGTCGGTGCGCTGTTCATGACGGTGTTCGCGATCGACCAGCTCTGCGCACGGCCGTTTCCCGATATCGTCAGGGGGCTCATCTCGATCATCGTCGTCACCGGCCTCTATCTCGCTTGGGATTATCTGTCGCCGTCCTCGGTGCCGTCGGCGGGCACGCTGATGCTGGTCGGCTTCTTCGTGACGCTGTTCGGCGGATTGCCAATCGGCTTCGCGCTGGCGCTCGCCGCGCTCATCTTCATCTGGGTCGAGGGCGCGCTGCCGGGCGTCATCTTCGCCCAGCAGATGGCGCGCGGTATCGACAATTTCGTGCTGCTCGCGATCCCCTTCTTCATCCTCGTCGGCTACCTCATGGAAGCCAACGGCATGTCGGTGCGGCTGATCGAGCTGCTGCAGCGCGGGGTGGGGCGCATGCGCGGCGGGCTGAACGTCGTGATGGTCGCATCGATGGTGCTATTCTCGGGCATCTCGGGCTCGAAGATGGCCGACGTCGCCGCGGTCGGCTCGGTGCTGATCCCGGCGGCGCGCCGCTCGAAGCAAAATCCTGGCGGCGCGGTGGCGCTGCTTGCGGCCTCCGCGGTGATGGCGGAGACCATCCCGCCTTGCATCAATTTGATCATTCTCGGCTTCGTGGCCAATCTTTCGATTGGCGGACTGTTCGTAGCCGGCCTGTTGCCGGCGGCGTTGATGGCGGCTGCGCTGATCGCCGTGTCCGTCATCTTCGGCAAGCGGCCGGACAAGGTGGAGGAGGTCGAGCCACAGATGCCGGTCTCGGGCCTATGGAGCGGCGCGATCGCCTCGTTCGGCCTGATCTTCATGATCTTCTTCGGCTTCAAGAGCGGCTTTGCCACCGCGACCGAGATCTCGGCCTTCGCGGTGGCCTACGCGCTCGTCGTCGGCAGCGTGGTGTTCCGCGAGCTCAGCTTCAAATCGGCGACACGCAGCTTCGTGCAGGCCGCGACGCGCGCCGGTCTGGTGCTGTTCATCGTCGCCGCAGCGCAGTCGCTCGCGTTCACGCTGACCCTGCAGCAGGTGCCGCATGCGGTCGGCGATTTCATGCTGGGGTTGTCGAAGACGTCAGGCGTCTGGCTCTTCATTCTGCTTGCGATCGCGGTGCTGATCGTGATGGGTTCGGTGCTGGAGGGCGCGGCCGCGCTGATCATCTTCGGGCCACTGCTGTTGCCGGTCGCGGTGCAGCTCGGCGTCGATCCCCTGCATTTCGGCGTCGTGCTGGTCATCGCCATGGGCATCGGCCTGTTCGCGCCGCCGCTCGGGCTCGGGCTCTACGGCGCTTGCCTGATCGGCAATGTGCCGATCGAGCAGACGGTGAAGCCGATCATGGGGTATCTCGGCCTGTTGTTTCTCTGCCTGCTCGTCATCGCCTTCGTGCCATGGCTCTCGACTGCGCTGCCGCGGGCATTTGGCTACTGAAGGAGTTTTGTCGTGAAGGTCCTCCTCGCGCACACGCCGGAGATGCGGCGCAATTACTACGGCGATCGCAGCCTGAACGGTCTGCGCGCGGCCGCCGAGGTGATCCTGCACGAGCGCGATGAAACCCTGGACGCGGCCAGCCTCGTGCGCGCTGCCAAGGATGCCGACATCATCGTCGCCGATCGCATGACGGAAGGTCGCGGCGAGATCTTTGCGCAATTGCCGCGCCTGCGGGCCTTCGTCCGCTGTGCCGTCGATATCCGCAACGTCGATGTGGACGCGGCCTCGGAGGCCGGCGTGCTCGTGACCCGCGCCGGGCCTGGCTTCGTGCAGGCCGTCGCCGAGCTCGCGCTCGGCTTCATGGTCGATCTCTCCCGCGGCGTCTCGCGGGCGACCGCGGACTACCAGGCCGGCCGCAAACCTGAGGCGCGGATGGGCCGCCAGCTTGCCGGCAGCAAAATAGGTATCATCGGTTACGGCAGCATCGGCCGCTATCTCGCCGAGGTCGCAAAAGTGCTGCGCATGGAGGTGCTGGTCTCCGATCCCTTCGCCACCGTCGGCGACACCATCAGGCAGTTCGGTCTCGACGAGCTTCTCGCCACGTCGGACTACGTCGTCTGCCTCGCGATCGCCAACGAGCAGACCGAGAATCTGATCGGCGAGGCGGCGCTGGCGCGCATGCAGAAGCATGCGGTCTTCGTCAATCTCTCGCGCGGCAATCTCGTTGATGAGGCGGCGCTGGCACGCGCGCTGCTGGAGCATCGTATTGCCGGTGCGGCGATGGATGTTGGCCGCGCGCCCGACCAGATGCCGACGCCCGAGCTGGCGAAGCTTCCCAACGTCATCGCGACGCCGCATGTCGGCGGGCTGACTCCGCAGGCGATCGAATATCAGTCGCTGGAAACCGTGCGGCAGGTCGAGGCCATCGTCAAAGGCGAGGTCCCGCCGGGAGCGGTGAACGCCGACCGCTGGACGCGGCGACCGTGACGCGTCCCTAAAGCCGGTCCACCGGCCTGAACGTCCCGTCCTTCTGGATCACCGTCAAAAACACCTTCGGTGGCGTGTCGATCATGCGCATGCCGACGGTGACGGCGGTGCCGCTGATGTCGAAGCGGCCGACATCGTTGATGGCGCGGAGCAAATTTGCGCGCGTCGGGTTCGGCCCGGCTTTCTCCAGCGCCTTGGCCGCGAGGCGGCCGGAGAGATAGCCTTCCAGCGACACGAAGTCCGGTGTCAGCGTCGGATCGAACGCCTTCTGCGCATCCTGGTAGTCGGCGACGAGCTTGAGCGAGCGATCCCAGGGAAACGGCACGACCTGCGAGACGATGACGCCTTCGCCCTCGGGGCCGAGCTCCCTGGCCAGCGCGTTGGCGCCGACGAAGGAGATGTTGACGAAGGTGGGATGGAAGCCGCTGCGGTGCGCGAGCTTGATGAACTCGGCGCAGGGCCCATAGGTCCCGACCATCACGATGGCCTCGGGTTCGGCCCGCTTGATCATTCGCCAGGCGGCCGCGACCGCGCGGGTGTTGCGTTCGAAAGTGCCTTCGGCAGCGAGCTCGAGGCCGCGTTTGGCGAGCGCGCGCTTGACGCCGGTCAGGCCGTCGCGGCCGAAGGAATCGTCCTGGTAGAAGATGCCGATGCGGGTGAAGTGGCGATCCTCGGTGAGGTGCTTGATCCAAGCCTCGGCCTCCGCACCATAGCTCGCGCGGATGTTGACGACGTTTGCAAGTTCGAGGTCGCGCAGGAATTCGGCGCCGCTGAACGGGCCGATGAAGGGAACGTTCCTGGCGCTGGTGATCGGAATTGTCGCCATCGCGGTCGGCGTGCCCACCGCGCCGATCAGCGCGAACACCTTGTCGTCCTCGATCAGGTGCAGCGTCTGCGCCACCGAATGGTCGGGGTCGTAGCCGTCATCGCGGCTGATGAGCTGAAGCTTGCGGCCGTGGACCCCGCCTTTGGCGTTGATCTCGGTGAAGGCCGCGACGATGCCTTGTCGCATGCGCTGTCCGAGCGCGGAGGAGGGGCCCTCCAGCGCGGCGGCCTGGCCGAACAGGATCGCATCCTCGCTGACGCCGGCCTCGTCGGCGCTCGCCGGGAGCATCGCTGCGGCCAGCAATGCGATGGTCAAGGCGACATATGTCGCGGATCGCGATGGTGTCATGAGAATGGTCGCCGGATGCTGGACGCGGTTGCAGGAACGATAGGTCTGCGAGGCTGAACAGGACGCTAACTCCGCGCCGCGCGCACGGTCCGTAAGACTGCGGGGAAAATCGGCAACTTGTTTCCACAATGCCGGATCATTCGGAGACTTCATTAACTAATCCACGCATTGCGGAATGCTCGGGTTCCAAAATTGTGCAGTTCTTAACCGCGGTCTTGTTCCGATAGCGGCGCCGGTGCCTCAACCAGAGGTTCGGTTCGTCGCAGACAGGGGACGGCGGCTTCAAGATGGGCGATCGCGATCGGCACGATCAGGATCGGAAGGGGATGACCGGATGGTGGCGTGCCGCGCCGCTGCTCGGGCTGTATCGTCCTGCGCTCGTCGCCGTCGGCGTCGGTCTTCTGTTCTCGGTCGCGGGCGCGGCCGCCGTGGCGCGGTGGGAAGATCGCGTCAACAGGATCGAGTTCGAGAACGCGGCCGAAACCGAAGCGATCGTCATGCAGAACGGCATGGGCGAATACATCTCGAGGCTCGTCGCGCTGCGCACGCTGTTCGAATCGACCAACGACGAAGTCTCCCGCAACGAATTCGAGACCTTCAGCGCCCGCCTGTTCGAGCGCCATCCCGGCATGCTGCGCATCGCCTGGCTGCCGCGCGTCAACCGCAAGGAGCGCGCCGAATACGAGACCGCGGCGATCACGGACGGCGTGTCCGGCTATCGGATCAAATCGCTCCAGGGCGAGAGCTTCGCGACGGCGCCGCAAAGCGACGAATATTTTCCGGTGTTCTACTCGACCCAGCCGAAGACCTCGCCGGTCTACGGCATGGATTACGCCACCGTCCCGGAGCGCCGCGCCGTTCTCGAGCGTGCGCGCGACGACGACAAGGTCGCGGCCATTCGCACCCGCCTGTTCGAACCGCGGGAGGGAGGGCGGCTGCCCGACGTCCTGGTTGCCATTCCCGTCTACGCCAAGGGGACGTCGCGCCAGACTGTCGTGGACCGGCGTCGCAATCTGGCCGGCTTTGTGGTCGGCATCTTCGACCTGCCGCTGCTGATTCAGGCCGTTCGCGTCACCACCGGGGCAAGCCCCGCGGTCAGCATGAACGTCTACCCGCCCTTCACGGCGCAGATCGCCAGCTTGGAGCAGATGCTGCCGGATTATTCCTCGGCCGCCTCGGCGCCACAGTCGATGCGGGACGTCGCGCGGACGCTACACTGGTCGGGCAGTCTCAAGATCGGCGATACCGATTGGCAGGTGCGGGCGGTTCCGACCGCCGGCGGTCCGCTGGAGACGACCTATGATCGCGCGTGCGCGGTGCTGATCGTCGGCTTGTTGCTGACGCTGTCGCTGTCGACCTATCTCATGCTTGCGAGCCGCAATTCGCGACGCCTGTCGCTGGCCAACCGGCGGGTGCTCGAACTCGCCCAGACCGACATCCTGACCGGACTGCCGAATCGCGCCTTCTTCCTCGCCCGGCTCGACGAGCTCAATGGGCGGCTGGAAGACGGTGGGCCGACCTTCTCGATCCTGATGCTCGACCTCGACCGCTTCAAGAACGTCAACGATTCTCTGGGTCACGGTGCCGGCGACGCGCTGCTCCGCCAGGTGGGGCAGCGGCTGAAATCTGCCGTGCGCGCCGGCGACGTGCTGGCGCGGCTCGGCGGCGACGAATTCGCCGTCATCCAGGAGGGATGCCAGGATCAGCGCGCCTGCTCGACGGAGCTGGCGGCGCGGATCGCCAAGCTCTTGACCGAACCATTCCTGCTGCCCGGTCACCGCGTCGAGATCGGCACCAGCATCGGCATCGCCATCGCACCGGATCACGGCCGCGATCAGGAGCAGCTTCTGAAGAAAGCGGACCTTGCGCTCTATCGTTCGAAATCGGCGGGCCGCAACTGTTTCACCATCTACGACGAGGCGATGTCGGCCGAGCTGGAGGCCCGCAACACGCTGGAGGGGGATCTGCGCGACGCCATCGCGCAGTGCCAGCTCGAGGTGCATTACCAGCCGTTCGTCGACGCGCTGAGCGGCGCGCGGCGCGGCTTCGAGGCGCTGGTGCGCTGGCGGCATCCGACACGCGGGTTGATTCCGCCGGATCAGTTCATTCCGCTTGCGGAGGAGACCGGGCTTATCGTGCCGCTCGGCGAATTCGTGCTACGGCGCGCCTGCGCCGACGCTGCTGGCTGGCCATCGGATCTCGCGGTCGCGGTCAACCTGTCGCCGATCCAGTTCAAGGAGGCCGAGCTGTTCGACATGATCTGCGCGGCGCTCGCCGATTCCGGCCTGCCGCCCCAGCGGCTGGAGATCGAGATCACGGAATCCGTGCTGCTGGAGCGCGGGGTCGAGAACCACGCCTTCATGCAGCGGTTGAAGCAGCTCGGCATCGAGCTCGCGCTCGACGATTTCGGCACCGGCTATTCCTCGCTCAGCTATCTGACGGCGTTTCCGTTCGACAAGATCAAGATCGACAAGTCGTTCATCCGAAACCTCACCCATCAGCCGCGCAGCTCCGCCATCATCTCCGCGATCGTGACGCTGGCGCGCGGGCTGGACATGTCGGTCACCGCCGAGGGCGTCGAGACTCGCGAGGAGTTCGAGCGGCTGAAGGCGCTCGGCGTCAATTTCGCGCAAGGCTATCTGTTCGGCCGCCCGCAGCCGATCGAGCGGATCCTGTTCGATGCGCCGCCAACCCCTCACGGCGCGACGCCGCCTGAGCGCGTCCTGGTGCATCTCGGCCGACGGGCAGGCGCGGAATTCGCTTGACCCGGGCATTCCCGGATGGTCGGTAGGATCGTCCAGGGATGAAACAAACAAACATGCGGCTTCCGTTCTTCTACGGCTGGGTCGTGGTCGCCGTGACCTTCGTCACCATGGCCATCGGCGTCAACGCGCGCACGGCCTTTTCACTGTTCTTTCCTCCCATCATTTCTGAATTCGGCTGGGAGCGCGGCGTCACCGCGGGCGCGTTCTCCTTCGGCTTCGTGGTGTCGGGTTTCGTCAGCCCGCTGATCGGCCGCCTGATGGACCGCGCGGGCCCACGCGCGGTGATGGAGCTCGGCGTGGTGCTGATGGGCGGCGGGTTGCTGCTTGCGCCGCTCACCAGCGAGCCCTGGCATCTCTATGTCACCATCGGCGTCATGGTCGGTGCCGGCTCGGTATGTCTCGGTTATTCCGGCCAGTCGCTGTTCCTGCCGAACTGGTTCATCCGTAAGCGCGGCTTCGCCATCGGCATCGCTTTCGCCGGTGTCGGCATAGGCTCGGTGACGTTGCTGCCATGGGTGCAGCACATGATCGAGCAGACCGGCTGGCGCACCGCCTGCACCGCGATGGGCCTGCTCATCCTCGTCGTGCTGGCGCCGGTCAATCTGCTGCTGCACAAGCGCCCGCAGGACATCGGCCTCGAGCCGGACGGCGATGCCGTCCCGGCCGCGGGCGCGGCGCAGCCGATCTCCAACGTCGTCGATCCCGTCTGGGTCGGGACCGACTGGACGCTGAGACGGGCGATGGCGACCGCGCGATTCTGGTGGATCGCGCTCGGCTATTTCTGCGGCCTGTACATCTGGTACGCGGTACAGGTGCACCAGACCAAGTTCCTGCTCGACATCGGATTCAGTCCCGGCGTCGCAGTGTGGGCGCTCGGCATGGTCAGCCTGCTCGGCATTCCCGGCCAGATCCTGCTCGGTCATGTCTCGGACCGGATCGGGCGGGAATGGGTATGGGCGATCAGTTGCGCCGGCTTTGTGATCTGCTTTGCGGCGCTGATGGCGCTGAAGTTCCAGCCATCGCTGTGGCTGGTCTATGTGATGGTGTTCGCGCAAGGTGCTCTTGGCTACGGCCTCACCTCGATCATGGGCGCGGTGGTGTTCGAGATTTTCCAGGGCAAGCATCAGGGCAGCATCTTCGGCACGATCATGCTGGCGGCGCTGGCGGGCGGTGCGGCCGGACCGTGGGTGACGGGCTTCCTCTTCGATCGCGCCGGTGACTACACGCTTGCCTTCGCCGTGGCGATGATCATAAGCGGCTTGTCGGCGGTCTCGATCTGGCAGGCGGCACCGCGCAAGGTGCGGGCGGTGGCGGGCCGTCTGCACAGGCTCCAGGCGGAAACCGGTGCGGAATAGGCTCCGCACGCATCAGATACCGTCGTCGTTTTTTGTCGCTCGTTAAGCATGTCGCGTCTTGGCCCGAGGCCGTTGGGCGGCGAAAACGTCTTGGACACCATCGGAGCGTTAGCGTCGGCCGATTGCCGTATTTTCCCGATGTCGCCGGGTCAAACGATGTCCGCCTTCGATCGTCTCATTGAAAGTCCGGACGTGCTTCGAGCCGCTCTCGAACGCGCCGACGACGGCGTCGTCATCGTCGACGACGCGCATCGCATCACGCATTTCAACGCCGCCGCGGAGCGCATCTGGAAGCTGCCGCGCACCGACGTGCTGGGTCGCGATGTCGAAATTCTCTCTCTCAAGGGTTTTCAGCCCGATCCGGTGACCGATCTCCGGGACGAGATCAGTCTCGTGCGCCGTGACGGCAGCCGCATCAGGGCGGCTATCGCGCTCTCTTCCGTGAAAATCGGCGGCGCGGATCATTACATCGTGTTTGCACGGGACGTCACCGGGGAGGCCGAGCGCCGCGTCAGGATCGGACTTCTCCACGCCGTCTCCGACCAGACCAACCGGGCGGTGATCATCAGCGACACCGAGCAGAACATCGTCTACGTCAATTCCGCCTTCACGACGTTGTTCGGTTACACCAACGCGGAGGCCGAGGGGCGTCGCGCAGGCGCGCTGATTGCCGGCCGGCACACCGATCGCAGGGCCATCGCCAGGCTCATCAGGGGCCTGAGGCATGGCGGCCGCCGCGGCGAGGCCGAAGTGCTGGCGTACGACAAGGACGGCGAAGAGATCTGGGTCAGCGCCCGGATCGATGCCTTCCGCGACACGAAGGGCCGGGTCAAGCACATCTTCGCGCTGATCGAGGACATCACCGAGAGCAAGCAGCTGCGGTCGCTGCAGCAGCTCATCATGAGTTCGCTCGCGGACGAAGTGCCGATCACCGACATCGCCGACAGGCTGTGCCGTCGCGTCGAGGAGATCGCGCCCGATGTCGTCTGCTCGCTGCTCCACGTCGATGCCGCTGGTCTCATTCATCCGCTCGGCGGCCCCAGCCTTCCCGAGGACTATTCCCGCGCGCTTGACGGCATTGCTATCGGCCCCAATGTCGGCTCCTGCGGCACCGCCGCCTTCTACGGCAAGCCAGTGCTGGCCGAGGATCTCGACACCGATCCGCGCTGGCAGCCCTACAAGGCAATGCCGCTCGCGATCGGCTTGCGCGCTTGCTGGTCGACGCCGATCAAGGCCAAGGACGGGCGGGTCATCGCGACCTTCGCCTTTTACTTCCACGAACCGCGCGCGCCGAGCAAATGGCACCGGCGCATCGTCGATGCCTGCGTCAATCTCGGCGCCTTTGCGATCGAACGCAAGGAAGCGCGCGCCGAGATCGCGCGGCTCGCCTACCACGACATCCTGACCGGCCTGCCGAACCGCGCGCAGCTGCGAAATTTGATCACGACGGCGATCGATGCCTGCCCGCACGGTAGTCATGTCGCGCTGGCCTTCCTCGACGTTGATCATTTCAAGGACGTCAATGACACGCTCGGCCACGCCGCCGGCGACGAGCTGCTGATCCAGCTCGCCCAGCGCCTGCGCGAACAGATCGGAGCCGAGGACATGCTGGGACGTCTCGGTGGCGACGAATTCGTCATCCTGCTACCGCAGCGTGACGCCGAGGCCGCCGATCGCGTCGCGTCCGAAATCACCGAAGCGCTTGCGGCCCCTTTGCGGATCGGCTCGAAGCTGATGCCGATGTCGGTCAGCATCGGCATCAGCCTCTATCCCGATCATGCCACCGACATCGACACGCTGATGCAGCAGGCCGACGCCGCCATGTACATGGCCAAGCAGGCGGGGCGCTCGACCCATCGCATCTTCAGCGCGGAGATGAACGGGCTCACCGAGCAGCGCCTGGCCTTGATCGCAGCGCTCCGCCGCGCCATCGCGGAGGGAACGTTGACCCTCAGCTACCAGCCGCAGATCCGCAGCTGCGATGGCGCGATCCACGGCGTCGAGGCGCTGGCGCGCTGGCACGATGCGTTGCTCGGCGACGTCTCGCCGGCAAAATTCATCCCGCTCGCGGAGGAGTGCGGCCTGATCGAACAGATCGGCCTGTGGTCGGTGCGCGAGGCCTGCCGGCAGATGGCGAGCTGGCGCCGCGCCGGACTGGACATTCCCTGCGTATCGGTCAATCTGTCGCCGATCAATTTCCGCAACGTCACGCTGGCTGCGCGGCTCAAGGACGTCCTTGCCGAATACGATCTGCCGGCGGACGCCTTGATGCTGGAAATCACCGAAGGCGCCTTCATGCATGACAGCGTCGCGGCGCTGGAGACGATGAACGCGATCCGCGAGCTCGGCGTCGGCCTCTCGGTCGACGATTTCGGCACCGGTTATTCCAGTCTCAGCCGTCTTGCGCATCTGCCGATCCGCGAATTGAAGATCGACCGCAGTTTCATGCGCGACATCGAGCGTGACGCCGGCGCGGTTGCAATCGCCACTGCGGTGGTGCGTGTCGGCCAGGGCCTTGGCATGACCGTGGTCGCCGAAGGCGTCGAAACCGAGGGCCAGCGCAACACCCTGGCCGAACTCGGCTGCAACGTCGTGCAAGGTTTCCTCTACGCCCCCGCACTTCCCCCCGTCGCCTTCGAGCGCTGGCTGATCGAACACTGCGCCGAGCAGGCGAGGGCGATGCTGGGGCGGCTCGACGTTGCTGCAGTGGGGAGTGACGCCGGGAGGCGGTCGGCGTAGGGACAGCGTCAAAAAAGAGGGTGCGAACCCGCTCATGCGGTGAGTCGCACCCCGGTTCGGCTCTAACCCGACGAGCGGTCAGTAGTCCCAGAAGGCTGGCACCCAGCGAAAGTGGTCGCCGTCGACCGCCACCCGCCCGATTGACGGGAACGGCATGTGCGTGGCGACGAGGAGCTCTCCGTTCGCTGCCAGCTCCCGCAGAAGACGGACCCGGACACGGGCCGCCTCTTCGGGGTCATGCTCGAAGCCGTTGAACCAATCGGGGTGGTCGAACCCGACAGTGAACACGGCATCGCCCGCGAATGTCAGCCGATCGTCGCCGGATGCCAGGCGGACCACGCTATGCCCGGGGGTGTGGCCGCCAGTGCGCGTGACCACCACGCCCGGCGCCACCACATGCTCGTCCTCGAAGGTACGCAGCTGGTTGTGATATTCCTTCGCGAACCGCTTGGCGGTTGCCCGAAGCGCGTCCGGGAATCCCGGCGGCATCGAGACGTGGGAGAAATCGGGCGCCTCCCAGAACTTGACCTCGGCAGCTGCGACGTGGATGCGCAGGTCCGGCCGCAGCCGCTCCCTCACCTCGTCGACGAGCAGCCCGCCAATGTGGTCCATGTGCATATGCGTCAGCACCACGTCGGTCACGGACTCGAGATCGATACCGGCGGCTTCCAGTCGCTTGCTCAACTGGCCGGCGCGCGGCAAGTGCAGGTCGGGGTCGGATCCCAGTCCGGCGTCGACGAGGATGGTCTGGTCGCCGCTGCGCACCACGACCACGTTCAGCGCCCAATCGAAGGCATCCGGCGGCAGGAACATGTCCTTCAGCCACGCCGCGCGTACGGCCGGGTCGGCGTTGTGGGCCAGCATCGCGCCCGGCAGCATAAGCACGCCGTCGCTGATCACCATCACGTCGATCTCGCCGATCTTCAGCGCGTAGCGCGAAGGAACCAGCTCTTGAGCCCCCGGTCCGCCGGGGCGTGTGGTGTTGTGCAGGTTCATGTTCGTCTCCTCAGTGTTACGGATCGTCTGGTTCATCTTGAAAGCTCCTTCGTTTTGTCTTGACGCGGTTCTATGCACTGCGAAGGATCAGCGTATTTCCTGAAGCGGTGGTGCTTTGTCCGATCCTGCTCCAAGCCGGCGCGCGCTTTCACAATTGCACGATGAGCCGGTGATGCCCCTGAGGGAGCATTGAACAACGATCACGCGAGAAGCGTCCAAGCCCGTTGTAATTGCTTGCTAAAAGCAGTCTAAGACGAAAGGCGCGGCGGACCGTCACACGGCTGTCGCTCGGACGCGCTGGTCTGGACCGTCGCTTGGCGATGTCGGATAATCGGGCGTGATTTGGCGATGGCGCCGCGCTCCCAAGTCTCCTCTCACGCGAGATTCATGTCCATGGCACACGCAGCTGCCTTCGCGCAGAACGTCGAACGGTTTCTGCATCTGAAAGATGAGCCGCCAACGCTGGTCACGCGTTCGCTGCGTAGCGCTGAGCTCGCCGTCACCGAAACGCGGGATGACCATCCCATGCCGCGTCTTTCCGATTCGATGCCCTCGGAGGACGCTTATCTCGTTGGCCTGAAATTCCGCGATTTCGCCGATTGCGAGTGCTGGGAGCGCGGCCGCTGCGTGATCAAGCGCGATATCCAGGCCGGCGCGACCTATCTGTACGACCTGAAACGCGATCCGCGCTACGTGATCGACAAGCCGTTCCATTCCCTGTTGTTCTATCTGCCTCGTTCGGCTTTGGACGACATGGCGAGGCAAGGCGGCGCGCCACGGATCGGCGAACTCGCCTATCAGCCGGGCGTCGGCCACGACGATACGACGATCCGCCATCTCGGCGGCTCGTTCCTGGCGGCGTTGCGGCAGCCTGATGAGGTCAACCAGCTCTTCATCGACCACATGATGCTCGCGCTCACCGCCCATGTTGCGACGACCTACGGCGGATTGCGGAGCGCCACCGAGCCGGCGCGCGGCGGCCTTGCCCCATGGCAGGTCAAGCGTGCTTGCGAACGGCTGGAATCCGATCTCCGCGGAAAGCTGTCACTGGACAAGATCGCAGCCGAATTCGATCTCTCCGTCAGTCACTTTTCGCGTGCATTTCGCATCTCCACCGGCCTGCCGCCGCACCAATGGCTGCTGCGCCAGCGTGTGGACACGGCCAAGCAATTGATGACGGTGCGCGACCTGCCGCTGGCAGAGATTGCGATCTCGGCCGGGTTCGCCAATCAAAGCCACTTCACCCGGGTATTCTCCTCGATCGTCGGCGTCAGCCCGGGAATGTGGCGCCGCGAGGCGCGGGGCGCGTCGGAGAGCGAAATCTGATCACGCGCCCAAGCGCCGTTCCAAGAGCCGTTCCAAGAGCCTGTGCGCTCGCTGTTCGGCTCAACGGCGTCCTGCCTGAGAGATGGCATAGGCGGCGCTGCGCGCTGCAAACATCTCGTCCGGCGGGTGGCCGATGCCTTCGGCGAGATTGGCCGGATTGAACGCGGACCCGTCGCACGCCTCGTCTGATTGCGTGCCCGTTATCACGATCGTTCCGAGGCGTATCGCTTCGCGCGCATCCTCGTCGGGCCAACGGCTGGTCACGTCCATCACGGGGTCCCCGGGCTGGTCCAGCAGCGCCATCACGCTGAACCTGACATCGCGTGCCCCGATCCGGGCTTCGAGCTCGTCGCGCGGAAAGCCGGTGGACTCGGCCGTGGCCGCGTCGGCGGGCGGCCTGCTTTCTTCGCCGACCGGCGCGACCTTGAATTTGATGAACCGTGTCTCGCCCTTTGCGTTCGTCGCAGGAAAGGCGTGCACCCCCCAATAGGTCGTGCACGCAAGGCTCGCGGGCGGCGGATGCACGGCAAGGTAGCTCGCCTGACGCAGCGTTTCGGGATTGGCGGCGGAGAATGCCTCGACCTGCGCGGTGTCAGGCTTGCCGTCCGGTCCCGGCATGCGCGCCTGGAGGAACGCCAGCATCTGGTCGAGCGTTCTGGCGAAATGAACCGGGGCGCTCTGGGTGAAGATCTCGGAGCGCTGATCCCCGCTGCCGAGCCGGAAGCTGAAGCCGCGCAGCGAGCTTCCGCCAATGTCCACGGCGTTCGGGGCGCAGCCGTCGGCCGCGAACCGCGCCAGCACCCGGGATGGCCTGGTGAAGCTGCGGGATTTGGTGATCTCTTCGGCTTGATGCGACGGGGTGTAGGTACCGCGAACGCATTGGCCCCAGGAAAAACTCGCGCGCGCCCCTGGCGGAAGCCCGGCAACCGCCTTCAGGGCATCGACAAGAGTCGTCGGCGTGACAGCGCCGCTGGGGAACTGAGACAGGACGAAACCCCGGGTTCGAACGATGGCGCTCGTTTGTGGCGCAGGGCGGATCGAGCTTCTTTCCCAAAGCGGGCGTGCCTTGCCCGATCCTGCGACAAATCGTGATCCGCTTGCTCGTGGCCCCGTCGCGTCTAATCCGACGCCAGCCCCGTCCTCCGCCGCAAATCCGTGATCGCGCGCAGAAAGCTGTCCGCCGGCGTCGTCTCCGGATCGATCAGCCGGTGCAGACGAAAGCCGTCTTCCAGCGCCAGCACGACGGAGGCCATCCAGGGCGGGTTCAGATTGTCGCCTCTGCCGTTGCTCTTCAACGTCGCCTCGACGATGTCGGCAACAAGCTTGCGCCGCGCGCGCAGGCGTTTGGCGAGTTCGGGGCGGCGCCTCTCGGCGCGTGCGACGAACAGGATCATCTCTATGTGCAGCAGCGGTGCGCGGCCGAGCGGATCCTGCCGGCTGCGGTCCATCGTCTTCAGCGCGGCAATGAAATCGTCGAGATTGTCGTGCTGCGCGAGGATGTCGAGGTTGCGCCGGATCGACTGCTCGACATGGTCCTCGAGCATCGCGATGATCAGTTCGTCCTTGCTCTTGAAGTTGGAATAGAACGCGCCGCGGGTGAAGCCTGCCGCCGCTGCGATCGCCTCGATGCTGGCGCCGCCGATGCCGTCCTGCTCGAACACGCGCGCGGCGGCCTCGAACAATTTGTCGCGCGTGTCGTCCCTGGTCGGTCTGGTTCTCACCCTTGACATCGAACCAGGTTAGGGCAGAATGCAACTCGATACAACAATGTATCGAGTTGATAAAATCAGGGATGGTTACGCCGGGCAGTGGGGCTGCGATCGGCGTATTCGTGTCATCGGCAACCGATTTGAGGTCACCATGAACGAGCACGTGCAAGGCGCCGGCGGCGGACCGCTGTTCAACCCGCTTTCGCCGGACTTCATCCGCGACCCCTATCCGCACTATGACCGGCTGCGCACGATCGATCCGGTCCACCTGACGCCGTTCGGCCAATTCGTCACCAGTCGCCACGCCGACGTCAGCCTCGTGATGCGCGACAAGCGCTTCGGCAAGGATTTCGTCGAGCGCTCGACGCGCCGCTATGGCGAGAAGATCATGGACGAGCCGGTGTTCCGCAGCATGAGCCATTGGATGCTGCAAGCCGATCCGCCCGACCATACCCGCCTGCGCGGCCTCGTCGTGAAGGCCTTCACCGCACGCCGGGTCGAGGATATGCGGCCGCGCATCCAGGCGATCGTCGACCAGGCCATCGATGCCGTGATCGAGCGCGGCCACATGGACCTGATCGAGGATTTCGCCTTCCGCCTGCCGGTGACCATCATCTGCGAGATGCTCGGCATTCCCGAGGACCATCGGGAGGTCTTCTACAAGAGCTCGCGCGACGGCGGGCGGCTGCTCGACCCCGTGCCCCTCACTCCGGAGGAGATCAAGAAGGGCAACGAGGGCAACCTGATGGCGCAGATGTATTTCCAGCAGCTGTTCGAGCTGCGCCGCCGCAGCCCCGGGGACGATCTCACCACCCAGCTGGTGCAGGCCGAGGAGGACGGCAACAAGCTCACCAACGAGGAGCTGACCGCCAACATCATCCTCTTGTTCGGCGCCGGCCACGAGACCACGGTGAACCTGATCGGCAACGGCCTCTTGGCGCTCCACCGCAATCCGGACCAGCTTGCGCTGCTCAAGGCCCGGCCCGAACTGATGGAAGGCGCGATCGAGGAATTCTTGCGTTACGATTCCTCGGTCCAGATGACCGGCCGGGTCGCGCTGGAGGATATCGACGATCTCGGCGGCAAGAGGATCCCCAAGGGCGAGAGCGTGCTGTGCCTGCTCGGCTCGGCCAACCGCGATCCCGCGGTCTACCCTGATCGGCCGGACCGCCTGGATGTCACCCGCCAGAATGTGAAGCCGTTGTCGTTCGGCGGCGGCATCCATTTCTGCCTGGGTGCCCAATTGGCGCGCATCGAGGCCGAGATCGCCATTGCCACGCTGCTGCGGCGGCTGCCTGATCTGCGCATCGACGACGTCGAAAACCCGGAATGGCGGCCGACCTTCGTGCTGCGCGGCCTGAAGCGGCTGCCGGCGAGCTGGTAGGCGGCCCGGCGTTAACCTCCGCGCGCAACAGTCGCTGTGACTTCGCCACACTTCCCCCTATATAAGGGGCTGTTCCGGCGCGCCTGAAACCTTTCTGGTCAAGGTTTGGCCCGGGTGCCGGCTTGGCCGAGGGGAGACCCGTGCAGACGACGCTGCTCGGATTGGCGATTGCCTTCATCATTGCGCTGCTGGCCGCGCTGATCGGGCCTTACTACGTCGACTGGAACCAGTTCAGGCCCCAGTTCGAGGCGGAGGCCGGTAAGATCATCGGCGTGCCGGTGCGGGTCGCGGGCGAGCTCGACGCGCGGCTGCTGCCGGCGCCGACGCTGCGGCTGCGCCAGGTCACCTTCGGCGGCAACAACGATCTCGGCCGCCTGCGCGCCGACAAGCTCGACGTCGAGTTCAGCCTCAGCTCCCTGATGCGCGGCGAATGGCGCGCCACCGAGCTTTCGGTGGGCGGCATGGCGGTCGATCTCGGCCTCGATGCGAGGGGACGGGTCGACTTGCCCTCCACCGCGAGCGGCACCTTCAATCTGGCCTCGCTCGCCATCGAGCGGCTGAATCTCACCGGCCGTATTGCGCTCCACGATGCCGCCAGCCGCTCGACGCTGGAGCTGAACGACATCGCCTTCTCCGGCGACGTCCGCTCGCTCGCGGGCTCGGTGCGTGGCGACGGCCGTTTCACCGCCAATGGAGTGCGCTATCCCTTTCGCATCTCCTCCGGCCCGAGCGCCGACGGCAGCGCCACCCGTCTTCACCTCAACATCGATCCCGGCGAGCGCGCCATCCTCGCCGACCTCGAAGGCGTGCTCGCCTTCGACAATCGCCTGCCGAAATTCGACGGTGCCCTGACGCTGGCCGTGCCGGCGGTCAAGAAGGCGGGCGAGAGCGGTCCAACGCCGTGGAAGCTCACGACCAAGCTCAAGGCGGACCCGGCCGGCGCGAAGTTCGAACAGATCGACGCGAGCTTCGGCGCCGAAGACAATGCGCTGAAGCTCGGCGGCGTCGGCGACATCAGGTTCGGCGCCTCGCCACTGCTGCGCGCGGTGCTGTCGGCGCGCCAGGTCGATGCCGACAGGCTTGCGGGCAAGGACGATTCCGAGCCGCTCCGAATCCTGCCGGCGCTGCGGGCGGGGTTGGCTGCCATTCCGCAGGCGCCGATCCCGGCGCAGATCGAATTCAACTCCGACCAGATCATGCTCGGCGGCCGTCCGCTGCAGAACATCGCGGCAGAGCTGCAGACCGATGGACGGACCTGGACCTTCCAGCGGCTCGAGCTGCGCGCCCCCGGCATGACGCAGCTTTCGCTCAACGGAGCAACACCGGGCGCCGACAGTTTCAGCGGCCGTCTCAGCGTCGAATCCTCCGATCCCGACGCGCTTGTGGCCTGGCTCCAGGGCCGCAACGAGATCACCCGCCGCAGCACGCGGCCGCTGCGCCTCGCCGGCGACGTGACGATCGCCGCCAACCATCTCGCAATCGACAGGCTGAAGGCCGACATCGAAGGCGGCGCGGTCGAGGGCCGCGTCGCCTTCGTGCAGACAGGCGCGAGCAAGGGGTCGCGGATCGACGCCGAGCTGAAGGCCGACCGGCTCGACCTCGATGCCGCCGCCAGTTTCGTCCGCGCGCTCGCGGGGCCGCAGGGCGAATGGCCGGAAGAGGCAAAGCTCTCGCTCGATATCGGCCGCGCGATCTCCGCCGGCCAGGAGCTGCGGCCGTTCGCGGCCAAGCTCGGTTACGGCCCCGCATCGCTGTCGCTGGAGCAACTGCGCTTCGGCCAGGCCAGCGGCGTGACCACCGAGGCGAGCGGCAGCTTCGACCGCAGCAAAGCCACCGGCAAGCTCGCGCTGAAATCCTCGGCCAATTCGCTGCGCGAACTCACCGCTTTGATCGAGCCGTTTGCGCCTGCGGTGCGGGCCCGCTTTGATGCCATGCCGTCATTACCAGGAGCGACCCGCCTCAAGCTCGATCTCAGCCTCGACAGGAATGCCGAGCATGCCGATCGCAGCAACGCCCGCGCCGTGCTCGATCTCGACGCGCCGCAACTCAAGGCGACCGCGACGCTCGCCGCGCAGATGCCGGCGGCGGCCGTCAATGGCATCGAGATCGACAAATTGCGCGCCAGCGACTTCACCCTGGACACGAAACTGTCGGCGCCGCAGGCCGGCGCGTTGCTGGCGCTGCTCGGGCTCGATCGCGTGGTGGCCGCAGGCGAGGGCGCTTCGCAATTCGAAGGCAAGCTGACAGGTGCATGGCGGCGGCCGTTGCAATTGAACGCAAAGCTCAGCGGCGGCGGGCTGGATGCCGATGCGCATGGCAGCGTCGAATTGTCGGAGCCGAAAGCCAACGTGAACCTGCGCGTGCGCAACGCCAATCTGGCGCCGCTGTTCGGGACCAGCCCGGCCGACAAATCGATGCAGGCCGTCAGCCTGTCCTCACGTGTGGGGCTATCGGGCAACCGCCTGACTTTCGACGATCTCGACGGCAATGCGGCCGGCTCGCATTTGCGCGGTCATCTGGCGGTGACGCTGGATCCGGAGAAGAGCGTCGACGGCGAAGTCGGCCTCGATACGGTCGATCTCGTGCCGGCGCTCGCTGTGGCGATCGGCGCCGCCGGGCATGAGTCCGGCGCGCCGCTGAGCGCGGGGTTGTTGGGCGGCTGGCGCGGCCGCATCGCCTTCCAGGCGCTGCGCGGGATGTTGCCCGGCGGCATCGAGCTGCGCCCGTTCGGCGGCACGATCCGGAGCGACGGCCAGTCGCTCGCGCTCGA
The DNA here is from genome assembly GCF_003020125.1 of Bradyrhizobium sp. MOS003. GTDB lineage: Bacteria > Pseudomonadota > Alphaproteobacteria > Rhizobiales > Xanthobacteraceae > Bradyrhizobium. Next base: position 2,061,827 of record NZ_PYFW01000001.1, read on the forward strand.
CGCGCTGAAAGGCAGCCTCGGTGGCGGCGAAATGTCGGCGAGCTTCGACGCACGCAACGGCGCCAACGGCCTCACGTTGAACACGCGCATCGAGCTGAACAATGTCGATGCGGCGGCGCTGCGCTATCGCGATCTCGCGCTGCCGAAGGGGCGCGCCTCGGTGCAGATGGCGCTGACCAGCCAGGGCCGCAGCGTCGCGGCGCTCACCGGCGCGCTCGCCGGCAACGGCACGGTGACGCTGGACTCTGCGGAAATCGGCGGCCTCAATCCGCGTGCTTTCGAGATCGCGATCCGCGCCAGCGACGGCGGCCAGGTCAGTGACGATAATCGCCTGCGCCAGCTCGTCGAGCCCGCACTCGCCGCCGCGCCGATCGCAGTCGCCTCGGCGCAGATCCCGTTCACGATCCGCGACGGACGCTTGCGCGTCGGCGCGACGCCGCTGGAAGCGAAGAACGCCCGCGCCATCGTCTCCGGCGGCTACGACATTCCTGCCGACCAGGCCGACATCCGCGCCAGCCTGACGCCGATCATGACCGGGCTCTCCGGCGCCCCGCCGGAGATCCAGCTGTTCGCGGCGGGCCCTCCCGACAAGCTCAATCGCACCATCGACCTCGCGCCGCTGTCGTCATGGCTGGCGGTGCGCACCATCGACCGCGAGACGCGCAGGCTCGACGCCATCGAGCGCGGCGAGCCGCCGCCTGCAACCGCGGCGCTGCCGACGCTGGTGTCTCCTGATGCTGCTCCGGAGCAGGCGCCGGTCAATGTGCCGCTGCCCGGCCAAGATCCGCGCCGCGCACCGCCGAAGCCGAAAGCCGCGCCGACGCCGAGGGCCCCGCAAGCGGCGCCTGCCGCGCCAAGCCCGCCGCTTGCCAGTCAACAGCTTGCGCCGCTGCCGCCCGCCATCGACGTGAAGCCGGCCCCGGGTCCCGCGCCCGCCAAGCCAAGGCCGAAGCCGCCGTTGGTCCTGACGCCGCAGAATCCGTAAGCGAGTTGGTTTGCGCGAGTTGGGCCGCGGGGCTCTTAACCTCTCCCGCTTGCGGGAGAGGTCGCGCCGGAGGCGCGGGTGAGGGCTCTTTCGTCTTGGGGACTGTCCCGTCGTCGAGACACCCTCTTCCCAGCCCTTTCCCGCAAGCGGGCGAGGGAGCGCACCGTCTTCCTTCTCTCGCGGTAAACCCATTCCCTCGCATTTGAATGAATTTTGCCCGGCAAAACTGATCTGCCGACTTTACTGGATTCTCGCGTTTGTTCCCTAGTCTCGGTTTCAAGAGGAATTCGGCGTCGCGCCAAGACAGGCGGGACGGCTCGCCAAAAGAACTGCCAAGAATTGGGGTTATCGAAATGAACGGGGCGAAGACGCTTCTACAGGATCTGGACGACGCGATCGCGCGCGGCTCCGACGAGAGCCGGGCGAAGGCGTTGTGGCATGCGACCGACATTCTGATCACCGGCCGCTACAGCGACGACGAGATCAGCATGTTCGGCGAGGTCATCGGCCGGCTCGCCGACGAGATCGAGGTCGCCGCGCGCGCGCAGCTGTCGGAGCTGATGTCGGGGTGCGATCAAGCTCCGCTCAACGTCATCGAGAAGCTGGCATTCGACGACGAGATCGCGGTCGCCGGTCCCGTGCTACGCGACTCCGATCGTCTCGACGAGAAGGTGCTGGTCGAGAGCGCCATGACCAAGGGCCAGTCGCATCTGCTGGCGATCGCCCAGCGCAAATCGATCGGCGAGGCCGTCACCGACGTGCTGGTCAAGCGCGGCGATCAGGAGGTCGTGACGTCGGTTGCCAGGAACGAGGGCGCGCGCTTCTCCGGCTCGGGCCTCTTGCACATGGTCCGCCGCGCCGAGGGCGATTCGATCCTTGCCGAGCAGCTCGGTCTGCGCAAGGACGTGCCGCGCCACATCTTCCAGCAGTTGATCTCGAAGGCGTCGGAAGACGTCCGCCGCCGGCTCGAGACGGAGCGGCCCGAAATGATGGCGCAGATCCAGAGCTCGGTGACCGAGGTCACCGGCGATCTTCAGTCCAAGTTCGGCCCGTCCTCGCGCAGTTATTTCGTCGCCAAGCGCGTGGTGACGACGCAATATCGCCAGGGCAACCTCAACCAGGATTCGATCTCGAACTATGCGCGCCAGCACCGCTTCGACGAGGTGCAGATCGGGCTGTCGCTGCTGTCGGCGCTGCCGGTCGACGTGATCGAGCGCGCGATGATGGACCGCAACCGCGAGATGATTCTGGTGCTGTGCAAGGCGCTCGACTTCTCCTGGGACACGACCATGTCGCTGCTGTTCCTCGGCGCCAAGGATCATCTGATCACGGCGCGCGAGCTACACGACAACGAGCGTGATTTCGGCCGGCTCAAGATCGAGACCTCGCGCAGCGTCTTGAAGTTCTACCAGTCGCGCAAGACCGCTGCCGATTCCGCCTCAGGCGGCCGTCAGCCCGAGCTTCAGGTCCATTGAACAGGTGCGCTGAGCATCGTCCCGGAATTCAAAGGGGAGTATTTGCAATGTTGCCTCAATTCGGCACTGCGGTTCGCAAGACCAAGGGCCTCACCGCCGAGACCAGCGGGTCGGCTCCGGAGCGGGCCACGGTCGATGCCGCCTGGCTCGTGCTGGAAGCCGCCAACGACCTCGGCGACCACGCCGCGATCGACGCCTGCCGCCGCGTCCTAGACGCGGAGCTGAACGGCACGGTGGCCGGCAGCGCGGACATCGATCTCGTGCTGGGATATTTCCGGTAAGGGGTTTTGTAGGGGGCAAAGGCGCAATTGCGCCGTGCTCACCATTGATCCCCGCTCGTCGCAAGCTGTGGGCATGCTGCGCTTCGCTCATACTGAGAGCAGCGAGTGTGCTCGCCGCTCTATTTTTTCACCGCCGGATGCGGTACATCACACCATCAATGCCATCACGTTTCGTGCGCTTTTCGAGAAGGTAGTTCAACTTCTCCAGCACGCGGCGAGACGCGCCGTTCTCGACATAGACGAGGCGATCAGGGACGGCAGCATGAGCCGTGACATCCCGGTCTTCGTCAACGCGGTCGCGGTTTCGCTGGCAAGTCCCCGGCCCCAGAATTCGCGTTTGAACGCGTGGAAAATCTCGATCTCGTCCGCGTCGTCGACCAGGATATGGCGGATGCCCGCGCGTCCGGCAAACGCGCCGTCTGTCGTTCGCAGCACCCACAGGCCGAAGCCGTGCTGGTCCCAATGGGCCATGTTGACGCCGAGGTAAGCCTTCGTTGTCTCCGCCGAACGTACACCGCCGAGATAGCGTGAGACGTCGGGATCCTGATGCAGCGCGACGAGGTCGGCAAGGTGACTTTCGTTCAGCCTCTCGGCGGTCAGTCGGTCTGTGACGAAGTGGTCCGTGGAATCAGACAGCTGCTTCAACGTTGGTTGCGATCTCGCGTGCGATGCCATCGTGCGTCAGATATCCCCCGATTGGGCCATCCCGCGAACGAGGCGACCGATCCCTCATGGCTTCTAACACAACCTAACGGGCAATTTTCGCAGCGTTCGGTCAAAGTCATCCAATGAAAGCCGACGAAATTTCCAAAAGGCACGACGACCTACGGGAGACATTATGACGTCCAAGACATCAAGCGAAAGGTTGCCACCATCCGCGGACGTTTCTCGCCGCGGCTTTGTGGGCGGTCTGTCAGCGGGCCTGCTGGGTGTCGCTGCGAGCGAGGTAGCTCGGGCAGAGACACTGGCCGACGTCCCTGATCGCGCGCCAGGCGCCGATCTCAGCGCGCACAGCGAGCGCTCCCGTTTCGCCAGGCTCGACCGCATTCCCGAGGCGACACCGGGCAAGCGCAACGTCGATCCGAGCGATGCCATCAACTCCAAGACGCCGCACCAGAAGCTGGTCGGCAATATCACGCCGACCGATCTGCATTACGAGCGCAGCCATTCCGGAGTTCCCGACATCGATCCCGCGCAGCACCGGCTGCTCGTTCACGGCATGGTGCAGAAGCCACTGGTCTTCAGCGTCGAAGACCTGAAGCGGATGCCCTCGGTCACCCGCATCGTGTTCATCGAATGCACCGGCAATGGATGGGAAAACTGGAAAAAGGCCGACCCGGATCTGACGGTGCAGAACACGCATGGCCTCGTCAGCACCAACGAGTGGACCGGCGTGCCCCTGAAATTCCTGATCGATCTCGTCGCGAAGGACAAGGGATCGACCTGGATGCTGGCGGAGGGCGGAGACGGTGCAGGCGTCGACCGCAGCATCCCGCTCACCGAGGAAATCGTGAACGAGGCTTTCATCGCCTATGGACAGAACGGCGAGCCGCTGCGACCCGCGCACGGCTTTCCGATGCGACTGGTGATGCCTGGCTTCGAGGGCAACCTCAACATCAAGTGGCTGCGCCGCCTCAAATTCGGCAACGCGCCGTGGATGACGCGTTGGGAGACGGCGCGTTACACGCAGTTGCTCGCGAACGGCAAGGCGCGGCAATTCCAACTGAGGATGGAGACCAATTCGGTCATCACGCAGCCGTCCGGGATGATGCAGATTCAGCCGGGCTATAACCGCATCTCGGGCCTTGCCTGGAGCGGTCACGGGAAGATTGCCAAGGTCGAGGTCTCGACCGACGGCGCCCGGACGTGGAAGCAGGCGCAATTGGCTCAGCCGGTATTGTCCAAGGCGCAGGTGCGTTTCCAGATGGATTGGGACTGGGACGGCAAGCCGACCAGGATTGTCAGCCGCTCGACCGACGAGCAGGGCAACGCGCAGCCGGACCGGCAGTCGTTCATCGCCGCCATGGGGACCAATGCCCTGTTTCACTACAATGCCCAGCAGACCTGGAGCATCGATGACGCCGGGAGGGTTCGCAATGTTCTCGCATGACAAGATGTTTCTCGCGGGCATCCTCACATTCGGCCTGCTCGCCGGACCCGCGCTGGCGATCGACTTCGGCCGTCCGGCGACGCCTGCCGAGATCAAGCTGTGGGACATCGACGTCGGCCCGGATGGCAAGGGCCTGCCCGACGGCAGCGGCACGGCCGTGCAGGGCAAGCAGATCTTCGCTGACAATTGCGCGGCCTGTCACGGCGACAACGGCCAGGGCGGCATCAAGGATCGTCTGGCCGGGGGACAGGGCACGCTTGCCTCGAACATGCCCGTCAAGACCGTCGGCAGCTTCTGGCCCTATGCGACGACCTTGTTCGACTACATCCATCGCGCGATGCCCTATCCGACCCCGGGCTCGCTCAGCACCGAAGAGACCTATGCCGTCACCGCCTACATCCTGAGCCTCAACGGCATCGTTCCCGCCGACGGCAAGGTGGACAAGGAAAGTCTCGCGAAAATCAGGATGCCCAATCGCGACGGCTTCGTTCCACAACCGGAATTCGATCCCGCCAAGCTGTTCCGCAGGAAGTGAGCGGGCGATGAAGCTCTCGATATTGATCAGGATCCTCGTTCTGATCGCAGCGACATGTTCATGGGAGACACAGGCAATGGCCGCAGACGGACTCATCACCATCAAGAGCAGTTTCGGGCCCGAGGAAACGATGAAACGGCTGGAGACGGAAGTGAAGGCCAAGGGCCTCACCGTGTTCGCCCATGTCGATCATGCAGCCGGTGCCGCCGCGGTCGGCCTGCCGCTGAGGCCGACCGATCTCCTCATCTTCGGCAACGCCAAGGGTGGCACGCCGTTGATGCAACAGGCGCAGACCGTCGGCATCGACCTGCCGCTGAAGGCGCTGGTCTGGCAGGACGAGCAAGGCACGACCTGGCTGTCTTACAACGACCCCGCTTTTCTCTCCGGGCGTCATGGCGTCGGCGAGCCGGCGAAGCCTGCCGTCACGGCGATGACGGGCGCTCTGCATGCCATCGCGACCAAGGCCACCGCACCGTAAGCGTGAGCGGCGTCTGCGTGAGGAGGGATTCATGAACAGCACTGACGAACAAGCGGCGTCATCCGTGTCGCAAGGTAGCAACCTCGCCAGATGGCTGGTCATCGCGGCGTTGTGCGCGATGCTCGTCGCGGCGTGCGTCCTCGGCTATCTCGGCTGGACCAGCACCGACACCAGCGTTCCTGCGTCGGGCTATGTCGCGCTGGTGCTGGGTGTCGTGTTCTCGCTGGTGGTCGGGGTCGGTCTGATGGCGCTGGTGTTCTACAGCAGCCGCAAAGGCTATGACGAGCCCGCCGTGCTGATCGAAGAGCCGGAGAGCGATCCGGACGATGGACAGGCCCGCTCGCGCTGACGGGAAAGGTCTACGCGGCTGTGAACAACGAAGTCCCTGGAAACCGCGTCGTGATGTTTTTCGCCGCTCAAGCTGTCTCTCGTTGCCGCAGGCGTCCGATCCAGATCGTGAGCCGGCCGCAGTCCGGGTCTTCCACCACATGGTCGACGACGTCAAAACCGTTGCTGTCAAGCAATTGGCGATATTCCGCCGGGGCGAGACTGGCATGGTAGAGCGGCTCACGCTCGAACGTTCCGATGGCTTCTCCAGCCGATGGACCGCTCGTGAACATCAGCGCTGCACCATCGGCGGCGTGCCGAGCAAAGACCGGAAACATCTGGCGCTGTTGCTCGGGAGCCAGATGGAAAAAGCTGTTCCAGGCGAGCAGGCCATGGAATGCCTCGTTCAGTTCCAGAAATCGCATGTCCGAAACACGCCAGGTCGCGCCGGGGAGATGCCTCTTTGCGATGTCGATCATTTCCGGAGCGGCATCGATGCCGGTGACGTCACACCTGGCCTCGAGCAGATAGCGCGCGATTGGCTCGCCGGTGCCGCAACCGATATCGAGCACCCTGGCCCTCGCAGGCAAATGCGCGATGAAACGGTCGAGCCATTTTCGTTCCGTCAGATCTCGTCCGCGCAGGCGCGCCCACGCGGTGGCGTGTCGGCGATACAATCCAATGATGTTGTCCGCATCAGAGTTCATTTTCGTTCCGCCTGACGCAGCCGCTCGCGACACAGGCGGCGGTCGCTCGCGGGCCGTCGTCGCTGTTTTGGGCGACGGGTCAATCGGATTGCCGTCGATCCCCCATGACGCGCCCCACAAGCCATTGATTTTACAGGCCCCGTCTACTGTGCATGGGGTTGTTTTCGCATTTTTGGTGGGAGGGGCTGCTAGCCGGCGCCGAGCGCGACCGCGACATTGTAGGTCACGAAGCTCGCGGCATAGGCCAGCACCAGCATGTAGCTGAAGGTCACGGCCATCCAGGTCCAGCTTCCGGTCTCGCGCCGGATCACGGCGAGCGTCGAGGCGCATTGCGGGGCGAAGATGTACCAGGCCAACATCGATAGCGCGGTGGCGAGCGACCATTTCGTCGCCAGCACCTGGCCGATCTGCTCGGCCGCTTCCTTGCCGCCCTCGATCGCATAGACGGTGCCGAGTGCTGCGACCGCGACCTCGCGCGCCGCCATGCCCGGGATCAGCGCGACCGCGATCTGCCAGTTGAAGCCGACCGGGGCGAGCAGCGGTTCGAGCGCCTTGCCGATGATCGCAGCCAGGCTGAAGTCGATCGCCGGCTCGGTGGCGCCGGCCGGCGGCTGCGGGAAAGAGGCCAAGAACCAGATCAGCACCATCATCGAGAAGATCGTGGTGCCGGCGCGCACCAGGAACATCTTGGCGCGGGTATAGACGCCGATCGCGATCGATTTCAGCCGCGGCATCTTGTAGTCCGGCAGCTCCAGCATGAACGGCGCCGGCGCATAGTCGCGCAGCATGAAGAACTTGATCAGGAACGAGACGGCAAGCGCGCTGGCGATGCCGGTGGCGTAGAGGCCGAACATCACGAGGCCCTGCAGATTGATGAAGCCCCAGACGTCCTTCGCCGGAATGAAGGCGGAGATGATCAGCGTGTAGACCGGAATGCGCGCCGAGCAGGTCATCAGCGGCGCGATCAGGATCGTGGTCAGCCGGTCGCGCTTGTTGTCGATCACGCGCGTCGCCATGATGCCGGGAATGGCGCAGGCAAAGCTCGACAGCAGCGGGATGAAGGCGCGGCCGTGCAGGCCGGCGCCGCCCATGATGCGGTCCATCAGGAACGCGGCGCGCGCCATGTAGCCGAAATCTTCCAGCAGCAGGATGAACAGGAAGATGATGATGATCTGCGGCAGGAACACGATGACGCTGCCGACGCCGGAGATCACGCCGTTCTGGAGGAAGCTCTGCAGCAGGCCGGCGGGCAGGGTGGCGTGAACGAATTCGCCGAGCGTATCGAAGCCCGAATTGAGCAGCTCCATCAGCGGCTGTGCCCAGGCGAACACCGCCTGGAACATCACGAACAGGATCAACGCGAGCACGATGAGGCCGCCGACCGGATGCAGCACGATCCCGTCGATCCGCGCGGTCCAGGTGTCCGGACGGCTCGGCAGGCTGACGCAGTCTGCGATGATGCGATCGGCCTCGCGCTGGGTCGCGCGCAGCTCGGCGACGCTGAGCGCGCGCCAGCTGTTCGCCTCAGCCTCGGCGGCGAGCTTGGCCGAGATCTCGTCGGTCAGCTTCAGGAGGTCGGCGGTGCCGCCCTTGCGCACCGCGATCGAGGTGACCACGGGCAGTCCGAGCTCCTTGGCGAGCCGCTCGACGTCGACGGTGATGCCGCGGCGGGCCGCGATGTCGAACATGTTGAGCACGAGGACCATCGGCCGCCCGGTGCGCTTCAGCTCCAGCAGCAGGCGGATGGTCAGCCGCAGATTGGTCGAATCGGCCACGCACAGCACGAGATCGGGCACGGCTTCGCCTGAGGCCTTGCCGAGCACGAAGTCGCGGGTGATCTCCTCGTCCGGGCTGCGGCCGCGCAGCGAATAGGTGCCGGGCAGGTCGACCAGCGAGACCTGGCGTCCCAGGGGGGTGACGAAGAAGCCTTCCTTGCGCTCGACGGTGACGCCCGGATAGTTCGCGACCTTCTGCCGGCTGCCGGTCAGGGCATTGAACAGCGAGGTCTTGCCGCTGTTCGGCGTGCCCACCAGGGCGAGATGCAGCAGGGGTAATTCCATGGAATCACTGGTCCGGGATCAGAGGTCCGGTCGCTGTCTAGGCGACGATGATGGCCATGGCCTCGCGGCGGCGGACCGCAATCGTGATGCTGTCGACCCGCACGGCGATAGGGTCGCGCCCGACCAGCCCTTCGTGCAGGATCTCGACCCGGGCGCCCTCGACGAAGCCGAGCTCGATCAGACGGCTCTCGAGCTCGATGTCGGAGAGCGCCGAGCCCGCCTCCCGAGCTGAAAGATGCTGGATGACGCCGGTATAGCCGCGATGGGCCAGACCCAGCGGCATATGCGGGCGCGTGTCATTGGTGTCGGTCATGCCCTGTATTTTCAACGCAAGGCATTGAGGTCAAGCGCGCGTGCTCGCTGAAACCGCACCTTAGAGCGATTATAAAGTGCGGGAGGCGGAGCGCCGTCGAAGGCGCCCCGGCGGCTACTGGGCCGGGACTTTGTCCGGCTGGGGAGCCATGGCCCGGCTCTTGAAGTAGTCCAGGACGAACAGGCGGATCGCCGACGACAGATTGCCCTGTTGGCGGTTGTTGTCGATCTCGCCGACCAGCTCGGACAACGTCATGTTGCGCAGGCCGGAGATCTCTTTCATGCCGTTCCAGAACGCCTCTTCCAGGCTGACGCTGGTTTTGTGCCCGGCGACGACGATCGACCGTTTCACGACGGGCGACTTCATGGCTGCTCCTCGCGATCGATCTGATGCTGGTCCAACTGATGCTGGTCCAGGTGCGCCTTCGCCTTGTCCGCGCGCGCCTCCTCCGACGACCGTTCCGCCTTCGTGCGGCCGAACTTCGTCCGATTGGCGTCCGCCTGCTTCGCCGAGGCTTCCCGCTCGGCGCGCTTCCTGAAGCGATTGAGGTTGATGACGTTCCCCATGCCGTGTCTCCATCATCCGATCCTTTCCAGGCAGGATGAAACAATCAGAAACAGGGTGCAGCGCTGCGCCCCAAAAGACTTGATCGCCATTCGCTTGTCCTCGTCAATCGGCCGCTTAGGCCATCAAACGATGAATTTGGCCCCCGTCGAGGGGAGGAAGGGCCTGCGTAGCACGCCGTCCTGCCGGAACATTGACGGTAATCAAATCCCGCCCCCAAAGCCGCACATTTCTGGGGCGCCCAGCGTCCGTATCATTACGGAGGGCTATCGGAATTCGGTGTTTTACCCCGGGCTGGTCATCTTCTCGGGGCGCACCAGGCGGTCGAACTCGTCGGCCGAGACGAAGCCGAGCCGCAGCGCCTCCTCCTTCAACGTGGTGCCGTTGGCATGGGCGGTCTTGGCCACCTTGGCGGCGTTGTCGTAGCCGATCTTCGGGGCGAGCGCCGTCACCAGCATCAGCGAACGCTGCATCAGCTCGCTTATTCGCTGCTCGTCGGCACGGATGCCGCTGACGCAATGCTCGGTGAAGGACCGCGCGGCATCCGCCATCAGGCGGATCGAGTGCAGCATGTTGTAGGCGAGCACGGGCTTGTAGACGTTGAGCTCGAAATGGCCCTGGCTGCCGGCCACCGTGATCGCAGTATGATTGCCGAACACCTGGCAGCACACCATGGTCATCGCCTCGCACTGGGTCGGATTGACCTTGCCCGGCATGATCGAGGAGCCCGGCTCGTTCTCCGGCAGGATGAGCTCGCCCAGCCCTGAGCGCGGGCCTGATCCCAAGAGGCGAATGTCGTTGGCGATCTTGAACAGGCCGGTCGCCACCGAATTGATGGCGCCGTGCACCAGCACATAGGCATCGTTCGAGGCCAGCGCCTCGAATTTGTTGGCAGCGCTGGTGAAGGGAAGCTTCGTGATCGCGGCAACGTGCTTTGCGAACAGTTTGGCAAAGCGCGGCTTGGAGTTGAGGCCGGTGCCGACGGCGGTGCCGCCCTGCGCCAGCGGGTGAAGATCCTTCACGGCCAACTTGAGCCGGGCGATGCCGCTCTCGACCTGCGCCGCATAGCCGGAGAATTCCTGGCCGAGCGTCAATGGCGTCGCATCCTGGGTATGGGTGCGGCCGATCTTCACGATCTTTGAAAACGCCTTCTCCTTCTTGCGCAGCGCGCGGAGCAGCTCGCCGAGGGCCGGTACGAGATCGGCAGTGATGCGGCTGGCGGCCGCGATGTGCATGGCCGTGGGAAAAGAGTCGTTCGACGACTGGCTCATGTTGACGTGGTCGTTGGGATGCACCGGCTTCTTGGCGCCGAGCTCGCCGCCGAGCAGTTCGTTGGCGCGGTTGGCGATCACCTCGTTGAGGTTCATGTTGCTCTGCGTGCCGGAGCCGGTCTGCCACACCACGAGCGGGAAATGGTCATCGAGCTTGCCGTCGATCACCTCGCGCGCGGCGCGGATGATGGCATTGGCGCGTCGCTGGTCGAGCAGGCCGAGCTCGAGGTTGGACTGCGCGGCCGCGAGCTTGACGATGCCGAGCGCGTGCACGAGCGAGATCGGCATGCGATCGGTGCCGATGCGGAAATTCTGGCGCGAGCGTTCGGTCTGCGCGCCCCAATAGCGATCGGCGGGGACCTCGATGGGACCGAAACTGTCGGTCTCGATGCGGGTGGCGGGGCGGGCGGTGTTCGCGCGGGCGGCTTTGGCCATGAGCACATCCATTCTGCCGCGCGAAACGCCGCGCGGCTCTTCATGTGCTTCTCTATATAGGGAGTTCGGCCGCGTGCGACGGGCTCGAGCCCAACCTAGATCATTTCTTGCGGAAACGATCGAGCCGAACCACTTCGGCGCCGCCCTGGTTCGGCGGGGTCGGCTCTTCCGGGGTCTCAGCCTTTTCCGTGGCGACGGGCACAGCTACGGCCGAAGGGGCAGGGGCGGCCGGCAGATTCTCCGGCGCGACCTCGGCGACATCCGAGGTGTCGAATTGCAGGCCGAACTTCACGGACGGATCGAGGAAGCTCTTGATGGCGCTGAACGGCACGATCAGCCGCTCCGGAATGCCGCCGAAGGACAGCCCGACCTCGAAGCGGTCCTCGAGCACGGTCAGATCCCAGAATTGATGCTGCAGGATGATCGTCATTTCTTCCGGATATTGCGCCAGCAGCCGCGACGACAGCTTCACGCCCTCGGCCTTCGACACGAAGGTGATGAAGAAATGATGCTCGCCCGGCAGGCCCTGGGCGGCGGCATCGGTCAGCACCTTCCGCAGCACGCCGCGCAACGCGTCGCGGGCCAGCACATCGTAACGGATATGATCGGTCGCCATGATGGTCCTGTTGCATCCCGAAGCCGGACCGTGCCGATCCGACTCGCCAAGCCGCAATAGTACCGCGCCTGACGGGTCAGCAGGAGTCCCCGCCGAGGAAGAAATCAAGAGTAAAGTGGAGGCTTCTGTTGCCAGGTGCCTCCGAACCCCGCCTAACGGAGCTTAACCCGTTAGGACTTCAGAATGGTCTTTCAAACTGCGTTACGCAGCCTGAGCAACCGGAGCAAAGTTGTCGTTGGCAACTATTGCATAGCCCGATAACGGCGGAACAATACCGGGAAAAAGTTCGCCCTTTACGCCCTCGTCGATCCTATTTCGCCCCCGCCAAAACCCGCCTTTCGGCAGGCTGAAGCCCGAAGACCGGTGGGCTTTGGTGGAGGCGCCGGGTACCGCCCCCGGGTCCGAATGGTTTATTGCGACGACCGTTTATTTCCATAGCCGGCGAACCGGCACCCCCAATATAGGGGGCAAACGTTTCGAAAAACAGGGGTTTCGAGTGCTCAAGGTGCGGTTCCCTTTGGATAGGCTCCGAACCGACGCGGGCCTGACCTTGGCCGCGGTGCGAGCCTCGTTCTAAGCTCCTGACATGTCCTCGGATTCAGCGCCGGCCGTGCAAGAGCCGGATTTCGCCCCCGCTCCACCCGGCCTGCTCGCACTGTTTCTGGCCTTCGCCAGAATGTCGCTGGCCGGTTTCGGTGGAGTTCTGGTGTTCGCCCGGCGGGCCATCGTCGAGCAGCATCGCTGGATGACGGCGGATGAGTTCAACGAGACCTTTGCGCTCTGCCATTTCCTGCCCGGGCCCAACATCGTCAATCTGTCGATGGTGTTCGGGTCGCGGCTGCGCGGCATCGCCGGCGGGGCTGCCGCCTTTGCGGGGCTGTTGCTGCCGCCGACCCTGATCATGACGGTGCTCGCGATCGCCTATGCCCGCTTTGGCGACCTCGACGTCCTGCGCCGCAGCCTCGCCGGCATCTCTTGCGCCGCGGTCGGCCTGTTGATCGCGGTGGTGTTCCGCATGATGACGCCGCTGCTGAAGCGGACGGACCCCCTCGCGCTGATCTTGATGGCCGGCGTATTCCTCGCCATCGGCGTGCTCCGCCTGCCGCTTCCGGCGGTGCTGCTGGTCGCGATTCCCCTCAGCATCGGCGCCACTTTTTTCCTGCGGCGGAAAGTAGCAGCATGAAGCCTGAGAATCCGATCTGGGCACTGATCTCGACCTTTGGACTGATGTCGCTATTCGCGGTCGGCGGCGCCGCGGCGGCGGTGCCCGAGATGCACCGCATCGCGGTCGAGGTGCATCACTGGATGACCGACAAGCAGTTCACCGACGCCTATGCGATCGCGCAGCTCTCGCCAGGTCCAAACGTGCTTATCGTGACGTTAATCGGCTATGCCGTCGCCGGCATCCCCGGCGCATTGGCGGCGACGCTGGCGATGTGTCTGCCGACGGCGCTGCTTGCCTATTATGTCAGCCGGCTCCTGAATCGGCCCAGCCAATCGCGCTGGCCCGGCCTGATTCAGGCTGCACTGGTTCCGCTCTCGATCGGATTGATGGGGGCGAGTGCCCTGATCCTGGCCCAGTCGACCGATCGCACAATTGCTGCAGTGCTTCTGACCGCGACGGTTGCAGTCATCGCCACCGTCTCGCGCGTCAATCCACTCTGGCTCCTGCTCGCCGGGGGAGTGTTGGGTTTTGCTGGCATTGTGTGATGAAAATCGCTAGGCAGTGGAGCGGGCGAGGGGAACAACTTCCAAGCCGATTAGAACAACAGTGCTCGTGACTTAAGGGTCGCGGAGGAGACATGCATGGCCGATACGATGGGCCAGTCGGCGACAGCCACCCGAAACACATCGATGGCGCTCGGCTTCTGTCTGCTGGCAATTGCGCCGCAGATTTTCGAATTCATCTGGTCGATAGGGACGATTTTCGGTTGGGGCGCGGGCCGCGGCCCGGCCACGGTCGTGATCAACCACGCCACCGCGTTGCTTGGCGGTGCGCCCGGTGCGTTGATCGGAGCGGCCAGCGGTGACACCAAGAAGGCATCATCCGATGTGCTGCTGGCGCTGATCTACTCCTATCCGATCTTTGCGGTGGCGATCCTCACCCTGTTCATGACCATCCGGTCGGCGCAGGACTATGTCGGCGGTGTCATTCTGATGGCGTTGGGGCTGTTCGCGCTGTGGGCTTCGAGCGATCTGCAGGGCATGCGCGGCTTTTCCTTTGGTGCCGGCACCGCACCGCGGATGTTCGGCGGGTTGCTGGTAGCCTTGTCCGCCGCCATTGCCCTGACCGGTCTTTTGACCGATGGGCCGGGGATGTCCCATTATTCATGGCGCGGGCCGCTGTTCGTAATGGCCTCGATCCTGTTCTTCGCGCTGGCGATCCGACCGCTCGGCGTCGTGGTGTCAGCCTTCGTCAGCTTCATGATTGCGGCGACAGGATCGCATGAGACGCGCTGGGTGGAGGCGGCCATCGTCGGCGCCTGCCTGACGCTCGGTTGTGCCGTGCTTTTCCCATATGTGCTCGGGCTGCCGATGCCGATGTTCCCGCGTTTTCTGGTCCAGTGAGGGCGTAATGGATCTCTTTGCCAACCTCGCTCACGGCTTCGCCGTCGCGTTCTCCCCGATCAACCTCCTGATGTGCTTGATCGGGGCCCTCGTCGGTACGCTGGTCGGTGTTCTCCCGGGCATCGGCACCATTGCCACGGTTGCAATGCTGCTGCCGATCACCTTTGGTTTGCCTCCGGTCGGCGCGCTGATCATGCTCGCCGGCATCTATTACGGCGCCCAGTATGGCGGCTCGACCACGTCGATCCTGGTCAACATACCAGGTGAGGCGACATCGGTCGTCACCGCTATCGACGGTCACCAGATGGCCAAGCAGGGCCGCGCCGGCCCGGCGCTGGCGATTGCGGCGATCGGCTCGTTCTTCGCCGGCTGCGTTGCGACCGTGCTCATTGCCGTGCTCGGCGCGCCGCTCACCAAGCTGGCGCTGGCGTTCGGTCCGGCCGAATATTTCTCGCTGATGGTGCTCGGCCTGATCTTTGCGGTGGTGCTGGCCAAGGGCTCGGTGCTGAAGGCGATCGCGATGATCGTGTTCGGCCTGCTGCTCTCGATGGTCGGCTCGGACATCGAGACCGGCGCGTCGCGCATGGCCTTCAACATTCCGGAACTCGCCGACGGTCTCGGCTTTGCTACGGTCGCGATGGGCGTGTTCGGTTTTGCGGAGATCATCCGCAACCTCGATGCCGGCGCCGAGATGAATCGCGACCTCGTGCAGCAGAAGATCACCGGCCTGATGCCGACTAGGAAGGACCTGAAGGACTCGGCGCCCGCGATCCTGCGCGGCACCGCGCTCGGCTCGATCCTCGGCATTCTGCCGGGCGGCGGCGCGGTGATCGCGTCGTTTGCGGCCTACACGCTCGAGAAGAAGCTCGCCAAGGACCCGTCGCGGTTCGGTCGCGGCGCGATCGAGGGCGTGGCGGGGCCGGAAAGCGCCAACAATGCGGCGGCGCAGACGTCTTTCATTCCGCTGTTGACGCTCGGCATCCCGCCGAACGCGGTGATGGCGCTGATGGTCGGTGCGATGACCATTCACGGCATCGTGCCGGGCCCGCAGGTGATGCAGAAGCAGCCCGACCTCGTCTGGGGCATGATCGCCTCGATGTGGATCGGCAATCTGATGCTGATCATCATCAATCTCCCGCTGGTCGGAATCTGGGTCCGGCTGCTCCGCGTGCCGTACCGGCTGATGTTCCCCTCGATCGTGATCTTCTGCGCGATCGGCATCTACTCGGTGAACAACGCGCCGGTCGACGTCATTCTTGCCGGCGTGTTCGGTCTCGTCGGCTACTGGCTGATCAAGCATGATTTCGAGCCGGCGCCGCTGCTGCTCGGCATGGTGCTCGGACCGCTGATGGAAGAGAACCTGCGCCGCGCGCTGCTGATCTCGCGCGGCGACTGGAGTGTGTTCCTGACGCGTCCGCTGTCGGCGGTGCTGCTCGCGATCGCAGCGGGCCTGCTGCTGCTGACGGTGTTGCCGGCGCTGCGGTCGAAGCGTGACGAGGTGTTCACCGAATCCGAGAACTGAGGGCGCCTGCGTCGGCGCGCCGCATGCGGAAGTCGGATCGACTTGTGTTACGGCTTCATGAAATGAAAATGCCGGCCGTTGGGCCGGCATTTTGTTTGGTATCCAATTGTTTGTGTCCAAGGGACCGATACGGGGATCGACATGACCTTCATTCGCGCGCTCACGGGCGCCTGTGCCGCAGCGCTTGCGTCGCTATCCGCTTTCGTTGCACCGGCGGAGGCGCAGACCTATCCGACCCGCAGCATCACCATGATCGTGCCGTTCGCGGCCGGCGGACCGACCGACGTGATCTCGCGCATCGTCACCGGGCATATGGCGCAGACGCTGGGCCAGAGCATCATCATCGAGAACGTGGTCGGCGCCGGCGGCACCACCGCCACCACGCGCGCCGCGCGCGCGGCCAATGACGGCTACACGCTGATCACCGGGCATATGGGCACGCATGCCGCATCGGTGCCTCTCTATCCCAAGCTCGCCTATCATCCCGAGAAGGACTTCGAGCCGATCGCGCTGCTCGCAGGCACCCCGATCCTGATCCTCGCGCGCAAGGACTTTCCGCCGAAGGATTTGAAGGAGTTCGTGGCCTATGTGAAGGCCAACGCCGAGAAGGTGAACGCTGCCCATGCCGGAATCGGCTCGGTCTCGCACGTCTCCTGCGAGCTCCTGCACTCGATCCTCGACATCAAGCCGGTCGGCGTGCCTTTCAACGGCACGGGGCCTGCGATGAACGCGCTGGTGGCGGGGCAGGTCGATTACATGTGCGACCAGATCGTCAACGCCGTGCCGCAGATCAATGCCGGCACCATCAAGGCCTATGCGATCGCAACGCCGGAGCGCAATCCGTCGCTGCCTAACGTGCCGACCACGGCGGAAGCGGGGCTGCCGAAATTCCAGGCCCAGGCCTGGAACGCGATGTTTGCGCCGAAGGGAACTTCGCCGGCGATCCTGGCCAGCCTGAACGCTGCAGCCAGCAAGGCGCTCGACGACGAGACCGTGAAGAAGCGCCTGCTCGAGCTCGGCAGCGTCATCCCGGGCCCTGCCGAGCGGACGCCGGAGGCCCTGGCGGCCCTCGTCAAGAACGAGATCGCGAAGTGGACCCCGGTGCTCAAGCCGGCAACTTAGCCAGCACTTTCAAGTCGATAGGTAAGGGACGGGACGCAAGTTCCGCCCCTTGTCGTTTGCGGCGGGATGCTCATTTTTCCGGGTATAATCGGTACAGGCAGCGAATCGCTGCTGTCGTATCGCAAGAGGCGCCGTTAAGTTCGCCGCCTCCCCAAAGGCCCAGTCGCACATGCACCAGTATCAGGACCTGCTCGAGCGGATTCTTTCAGACGGCGCCGAGAAGACCGATCGGACCGGTACCGGCACGCTCTCGGTGTTCGGCCATCAGATGCGCTTCAATCTGTCGGCCGGCTTCCCGATGCTGACGACCAAGCGGCTGCCGCTGAAGGCGATCATCCACGAGCTGTTGTGGTTTCTGAAGGGCGACACCAACATCAAATATCTGCGCGACAATGGCGTCACCATCTGGGACGAGTGGGCCGACGCCAATGGCGACCTTGGCCCGGTCTACGGGCATCAGTGGCGCTCCTGGCCAACGCCTGAAGGCGGCAGCATCGACCAGATCGCCAAGGTCATCGACATGATCAAGCGCACCCCGGATTCGCGCCGGCTGATCGTCACCGCGTGGAATCCGGCCGATGTCGACAAGATGGCGCTGCCGCCCTGCCATCTGCTGTTCCAGTTCTATGTCGCCAACGGCAAGCTGTCGTGCCAGCTCTATCAGCGTTCGGCCGACGTCTTCCTCGGCGTTCCCTTCAACATCGCCTCCTACGCGCTGCTGACCATGATGGTGGCCCAGGTCACCGGCCTGAAGCCCGGCGACTTCGTGCATTCGTTCGGCGACACGCACCTTTATTCCAACCATCTGGAGCAGGCGCGACTTCAACTGACACGTGCCCCGCGTCCGCTGCCGGTGATGCGGATCAATCCCGAGGTGAAGGACATCTTCTCCTTCCGCTATGAGGATTTCGAACTCGTCGGCTACGATCCGCATCCGCATATCAAGGCGGAAGTCGCGGTCTAGGCCGATGTCGCTCAACATCCGACGTGTGCGCCCGGGCGAAGCCGGGCTCGTTCTTGCTTTCATCCGCGAGCTCGCCGACTACGAAAAGCTCTCGCACGAGGTGGAGGCGACCGAGGCCGACATCGCTGACGCACTGTTCGGCGAGCGACCGCAACTCTATTGCGCGATCGCCGAGTGGAACGGCGAGCCGGTCGGCTTCGCGGTGTGGTTTGCGAATTTCTCCACCTTCAGCGGCCGCCATGGCATCTATCTCGAAGATCTCCACGTGCGGCCGTCGCATCGGGGCAGGGGCCTCGGCAAGGCGCTGCTGGTCTATCTCGCCAAGGAATGCGTCGACAACGGCTGGTCCCGCCTGCAATGGGCGGTGCTCGACTGGAACGCGCCGTCGATCGCGTTCTACAAGTCGCTTGGCGCGGTCATGATGGACGACTGGACGCTGTGCCGCGTCACCGGGCCGGCGCTGACGCGGCTTGCCGGGAGTGCGCCTTGATGGAGATTGTCTTCGTCGTCGCGATCGCGGAGAACGGCGTCATCGGCGCCGGCAATGCGATGCCGTGGCGATTGAAATCCGACATGGCGCGCTTCAAGGCGCTGACCATCGGCAAGCCCGTGATCATGGGCCGCAAGACCTTCGAATCCCTGCCTCGCCGGCCGCTGCCGGGCCGCACCAACATCGTGATTACGCGTGATGCGGATTATCGCGCCAATGGCGCCATCGTCACGACATCGGCCGCGGATGCGGGCGCGGTTGCGCGCGGCGACGCCCTGCGGCGTTCGGTCACTGAGATCGCGGTGATCGGCGGCGCCGAAATCTTTCGGCAATGGCTCGATCGCGCCGATCGCCTCGAAATCACCGAAGTCCATGCGCGGCCCGACGGCGACACGCATTTCGACATCAACAAGGCGGAATGGGATGAGGTCGCACGCGTCCGCCATCCTGCCGGAGGCGAGGACAGCGCCGAATACTCCTATGTGACATATCGTCGGCGGCGCGGCCATTAACCGCTTTCTTCAATGTTTACATTGACTTTTTCGTGCCCGAGCATAGCTCGGAAGACGGTCACCGCTGCGTTGTAAGGGACTTGCCTGTCCCCTATAAAGCGGACCGGACAATGCGGGCGGGGGCAATTCCACCCTGCCGAGGAGAGCGTCGAATGCCGTGGAAGAATCAGGGCGGTGGCCCATGGGGCTCGGGTCCGAAGGGACCATGGGGCTCAGGCCCGCAACCGGTCGGGCCGAGGCCGCCGGATCTGGAAGACCTTCTGCGGCGCGGCCAGGACCGCCTCCAGCAGATCATGCCGGGAGGCTATTTCTCCGGCATCGGCATCACGCTGGTGGTGCTGCTGATCGCCGCGTTCTGGTTGTTGTCGGGCTTCTTCCGCGTGCAGTCCGAAGAGCTTGGCGTCGTGCTGCGCTTCGGCAAGCACGTCCGCACCGTGCAGCCAGGCCTGAACTATCATCTGCCCTATCCGATCGAGACCGTGCTGCTGCCGAAGGCGCTGCGCGTCAACACCATCTCGATCGGCATGACGCTGATCGACGACCCGGCGCGTCGCGGCCGTTCCATTCGGGACGTGCCCGAAGAGAGTCTGATGCTGACCGGTGACGAGAACATCGTGGATGTCGATTTCACCGTGCTCTGGCGCATCAAGCCGGACGGCGTCGGCGACTTCCTCTTCAACATCCAGAATCCCGAGGGCACCGTGAAGGCGGTCGCCGAGAGCTCGATGCGCGAGGTGATCGGCCGCTCGCAGATCCAGCCGATCCTGACCGGTGCGCGCAACGTCACCGAACAGGGCGTGCAGGAGCTGATCCAGAAGACTTTGGACAGCTACGGTGCCGGTATTCAGATCAGCCAGGTGCAGATGCAGAAGGTCGACCCGCCGGCGCAGGTGATCGACGCCTTCCGCGACGTCCAGGCCGCGCGCGCCAATCTCGAGCAGTTGCAGAACGAGGCGCAGACTTATGCCAACCAGGTGGTACCGCAGGCGCGCGGTCGCTCGGCGCAGATTCTGCAGGCCGCCGAAGGCTACAAGGAGCAGGCGGTCGCCGAGGCCAAGGGCCAGAGCGCTCGCTTCCTGAAGGTTTACGAGGAATACAAGAAGGCGCCCGACGTGACGCGTGAACGAATCTATCTGGAGACGATGGAGCGCGTTCTCGGCGGCTCGGAGAAGCTCATCTATGACGGCGGCCAGTCCGGCCAGGGCGTCGTGCCCTATCTGCCGCTCAGTGAGCTGACGGCCAAGCGGCCGCCTACCACCGGTCAGCCCTCGAGCGGAGGCAGCCGATGAGGTCCCCGGTTACAGGTATCGTCACGCTGCTCGCCCTCCTGCTCGTCGTGATCGTCGGCTACATGTCGCTGTTCACGGTGCAGCAGACCGAGCAGACCATCGTGCTGCAATTCGGCCGGCCCGTCGACGTCGTCACCGCTCCCGGCCTGCATTTCAAGGCGCCGTGGAACTCGGTGATCAACATCGACAAGCGGATCCTCGATCTCGAGAACCCGTCGCAGGAAGCGATCGCTTCCGACCAGAAGCGGCTCGTTGTCGACGCTTTCGCACGCTACCGCATCAAGGACGCGCTGCGCTTCTATCAGAGCATCGGCTCGATCCAGGCCGCCAACATCCAGCTCACCACGCTCCTGAACGCGGCGCTACGCCGCGTGCTCGGCGAGGTCACCTTCATCAACGTGGTGCGCGACGACCGCGAGAAGCTGATGCAGCGCATCCGCGACCAGCTCGACCGCGAGGCCGACGGCTACGGCATCCAGGTCGTCGACGTCCGGATCCGCCGCGCCGACCTGCCGGAGCAGAACAGCCAGGCAGTCTACCAGCGCATGAAGACCGAGCGTGAGCGCGAAGCCGCCGAGTTCCGCGCCCAGGGCGGACAGAAGGCCCAGGAGATCAAGTCCAAGGCCGATCGTGAGGCAACCGTCATCGTTGCCGAGGCGAATTCGCAGGCCGAGCAGACCCGGGGTGCGGGCGATGCCGAGCGCAACCGGCTGTTCGCCGAAGCTTACAGCAAGGATGCCGACTTCTTCGCCTTCTACCGGTCGATGACGGCTTACGAGAACGGGCTGCGCTCGAACGACACCCGCTTCCTGCTGCGGCCGGACTCGGATTTCTTCCGGTACTTCAGTAACCCGTCCGGCAAGATGGCGACCGAGACGCCGGCGAAGCCGTAAGCTAGACACAGGGCGGCGCATATCGCCGCCCTTCGTCCAGACAAGAACGACATACCGGGAGGTTCCGATCCGATGAGGTCCATTGCGTTCACCGATTTCCTCATCGGTTTGGGCATCCTGTTCGTGCTGGAAGGCTTGATGTTCGCGGCCAGTCCCAACTGGATGCGCAAGGCCATGAAGAGCGCCATCGCCACGCCCGACAACATCCTGCGCGCGGTCGGGATCGGTTCGGCCGTCGCCGGCTTGGTCCTGATCTGGGTGATGCGCCGCCCCATTTAGGCGTCTCGCCAACGCCAAAGTGAAGGCGAAGGACCGGTTTTCGCCGTATTATAGGGGTCCTGAGGCCCGCTAAGCTCCGCGCTTGCGCCGTTTCCCCGTCAAGCGCAGTCTGGCGCCGAATCCCTCTCTCTGGAGATCACAATGACCGCTGCCGCTCTTGCTCCGTCCCGCTCGCGACTTGGTGTGCGAATTGGGCTGGCCGCGTTCGCCGTCGCTGCTTTCAGCGCGCTCGGCACGCCGGCCCATGCGCGCGGACCGGAGGGCATCGCCGACGTCGCCGAGAAGGTGATCGACGCGGTCGTCAACATCTCGACCTCGCAGACCGTCGAGGCCAAGGGCGGCGGCGGCAACGCCATGCCGCAATTGCCGCCCGGCTCGCCCTTCGAGGAGTTCTTCGACGACTTCTTCAAGAACCGCAAGGGTCCGGGCGGCGGCAAGGGCGGTGAAAACAGCCCGGCGCCGCGCAAGACCAACTCGCTCGGAAGCGGCTTCATCATCGACACGTCAGGCGTCGTCGTCACCAACAATCACGTCATCGCCGACGCCGACGAGATCAACGTCATCCTCAACGACGGCACCAAGATCAAGGCCGAACTGGTCGGCGTCGACAAGAAGACCGATCTTGCGGTGCTGAAGTTCAAACCGACCAAGCCGCTGATCGCGGTGAAGTTCGGCGATAGCGACAAGCTGCGTCTCGGCGACTGGGTGGTCGCGATCGGCAACCCGTTCAGCCTGGGCGGCACGGTGACGGCCGGCATCGTCTCGGCCAAGAACCGCGACATCTCCTCGGGTCCCTATGACAGCTACATCCAGACCGACGCCTCCATCAACCGCGGCAATTCCGGTGGTCCGCTGTTCAACCTCGATGGCGACGTCATCGGCGTCAACACGCTGATCATCTCGCCCTCGGGCGGCTCGATCGGTATCGGTTTTGCCGTGCCGTCGAAGACGGTCGCAGGCGTCGTCGACCAGCTCCGTCAGTTCGGCGAGCTGCGCCGCGGCTGGCTGGGAGTGCGGATCCAGGGCGTTACCGACGAGATCGCCGAGAGCCTCAGCATCAAGCCGGCGCGCGGTGCGCTGGTTGCGGGCGTCGACGACAAGGGTCCCGCCAAGCCGGCCGGCATCGAGCCGGGCGACGTCGTCGTCAAGTTCGACGGCAAGGACGTCAAGGATCCGAAGGACCTGTCCCGCGTCGTCGCCGATACGGCGGTCGGCAAGGAGGTCGACGTCGTCGTCATCCGCAAGGGCAAGGAAGAAACCAAGAAGGTCACGCTCGGCCGTCTCCAGGATCCCGACAAGGTGCAGGCCGCGGTGAAGACCGACGAGCCCGCGCCCGAGAAGCCGGTGACGCAGAAGGCGCTGGGCCTCGACCTTGCGGCGCTGAACAAGGATCTGCGCACCCGCTACAAGATCAAGGACAGCGTCAAGGGCGTGGTCGTCACCAATGTCGACGCCAATTCCGACGCCGCCGAAAAGCGCCTCTCCGCCGGCGACGTCATCGTCGAGGTCGCGCAGGAGGCTGTCTCCAGCGGCGCCGACATCCAGAAGCGGGTCGATCAGCTCAAGAAGGACGGCAAGAAGTCGGTGCTGCTGCTGGTCTCGAATGCCGACGGCGAGCTGCGCTTCGTGGCGCTGAGCGTGCAGTAGTTTCGGGCGCGGTCCCGTAGGGTGGGGAAAGCGAAAGCGTGCCCACCGTCTTTCCACCGCCGCAGCAAGAATGGTGGGCACGGCGCAAGGGCGCCTTTGCCCACCCTACGGCTGCGGAGCGCGGCGAGAGAGGCTACCCCTCCACGAACTCGTCCCGCCGATACCCCTGCGCATAAAGCAGCGCTGTGAGGTCGCCGTAATCGATCCGCGCGGCTGCCGCGGCCGCCACGGTCGGCTTGGCGTGATAGGCAACGCCAAGTCCCGCCGCCTGGATCATCGCCAGATCATTGGCGCCATCGCCGACCACGACCGAGTCGATGTCGTCGAGATCGAACGATTCCATCAAATCCACCAGCGTCGCGAGCTTGGCCGCGCGGCCTAAAATCGGCTCCTTCACCTCGCCGGTGAACTTGCCGTCGCGCACGACGAGCTCGTTGGCGCGGTTCTCCTGGAAACCGATCCTCGCGGCGATCGCGGTCGTGAACAGCGTGAAGCCGCCGGAAACGAGGCAGGTATACGCGCCGTGCTTGCGCATGGTTGCGACCAGTTCGCGGCCGCCAGGGGTCAGCGTGATGCGCTTGGCCAGGACTTCGTCGACCACGCCGGCGGGCAGGTCCTTCAGCAGCGCCACGCGTTCGCGCAGCGCCGGCTCGAACTCGATCTCGCCGCGCATGGCGCGTTCGGTGATGCCTGCCACGTGGGCCTTCATCCCGACGAGGTCAGCGAGCTCGTCGATGCATTCCTGGCCGATCATGGTGGAATCCATGTCGGCGAGAAAAAGCTTCTTGCGCCTGAAGCCGACAGGCTGCACCACGATGTCGACGGGGAGGTCGCCGCGAAGCTCGCGGAGCCGCTGCTCGATGGCGTGACGGTCGCCTTCGAGGTTACTATCGGCGCCGAAGGGAATGTCGACTGCAACCCCGTCGAACAGCCAATGCGCGGGTGCTGCCTGGGGCAGCACGGCGCGGGCGCCATCAACGATGGTCGAGTCGAGCGCGGGGTTGTCGGGGTTGCAGATCAGCGTGGCGACGAGGGACATTTGAGGTTTTCGTGAGCGAGGAACAGGTCGCCAGAAGGCAGGTTGGCGAGGCCGTGCTTATCGCAGGCCCGACCGCCAGCGGCAAGTCGGCGCTGGCGCTGGAGCTCGCGCTCGGCACGGGCGGCGTCGTCATCAATGCCGACTCCATGCAGGTGTATCGTGACCTCCGCGTCATCACGGCGCGTCCCACACAAAGCGAGGAGGCCCGCGCTCCGCACCGTCTCTACGGCCATGTCGATGCGGCCGTGAACTTCTCGGCGGGCGCCTGGGTGGTTGACGCGGCGAAGGCGCTCGACGAGGCGAAAGCGGAAGGCCGTCTGCCGATCTTCATCGGCGGCACCGGGCTGTATTTCAAGGCGCTGACAGCGGGCCTCTCCGTGGTGCCGCCAATTCCTGCCGAGGTGCGCGAGGACGTGCGCGCGCGGCTGGAACGCAACGGCGCGGAGGCGCTGCATGCGGAACTGGCGCGTTGCGACCCCAGTGCGGCCGAGCGATTGAACCTGCGTGACCGCACCCGGATCGCGCGCGCGCTCGAAGTGGTCGAGGCGACCGGCCGTTCGCTGCTCGATTGGCACAGGGAAGGCCAGCCGCCGCTGCTGCCGAAGCACAGTTTTCGGGCGGTGTTTCTCGCGCCCGAGCGGGACGAGCTCTATGCCCGCATCGATGCCCGGTTCGACGCGATGCTGGACGCCGGCGCGCTGAGGGAGGTCGAGCGGCTCGCCGCCCGACATCTCGATCCACTGCTGCCGGCGATGAAGGCTCACGGCGTGCCGGCCCTGATCCGGCATCTGCGCGGCGAGCTCAGCCTGGAGGACGCCGCAGCAATCGGCCGCGCCGATACCCGCCACTATGCCAAGCGGCAATTCACTTGGTTCCGGCATCAATTGCCGGAGTTCGAATGGGTGAAGCCCGAGGAGGCACGGGGATGGCTCGCCGCCATTGTGAGTGCGGCACGAAACCCCGACTGACGCGCTTTTGTACCGGGGTTCCCGAATTTACCTCTCGCCGAACCCCGGGAACACCGCTACACTGGCAAAATCGCGCGAAAACGGCCGCTTCGCCTTGACATCCGGGCTTTGGCCGCTATGTTTCGCGCAACCTTTGGGAAGCCGATCGTCAGTCATGCGCAACATTATTACCAAACTCCTTATCGCCGTCGTACCCAGGCACACCGCCGGGGGTGGCTAGCTGCCATCCACATGACAGGCGGTGTGCATGGGCCCTCTTCGGGGCCTTTTTTATTTCCCGAGCCAGACACGAACGAAGCCGCTGACAACAGCGCATCCGGAGCAAGCCAATGAGCGACAAAAGCCACGATCCGAACCAGATGACCGGCGCCGCGATGATCGTCCGCGCGCTCATCGATCACGGCGTGACCGACATTTTCGGCTATCCCGGCGGCGCGGTGCTTCCGATCTATGACGAGATCTTCCAGCAGAGCGAAGTCCAGCACATCCTGGTCCGCCACGAGCAGGGCGCGGGCCATGCGGCCGAAGGCTATGCGCGCTCCACCGGCAAGCCCGGCGTTGCCCTGGTGACGTCAGGCCCCGGCGCCACCAACATGGTGACGCCGCTCACCGACGCGCTGATGGACTCGATCCCGCTGGTCTGCATCTCGGGCCAGGTGCCGACGCATCTGATCGGCAACGACGCGTTCCAGGAATGCGACACGGTCGGCATCACGCGTCCCTGCACCAAGCACAATTGGCTGGTGCGCGACGTCAACGATCTCGCCAAGGTGCTGCACGAGGCGTTCTACGTCGCGACCACGGGCCGTCCGGGCCCGGTGCTGGTCGACGTCCCCAAGGACGTGCAGTTCGCAACCGGCACCTATCATCCGCCGCGCAAGTCCGACGTGCATCGTTCCTACGCGCCGCGCGTGAAGGGCGATGCGACGCAGATCCGCAAGGCCGTGGCGCTGCTGGCCAATGCCAAGCGCCCCGTGATCTACAGCGGCGGCGGCGTCATCAATTCCGGCCCCGAAGCGACCAAGCTGTTGCGCGAACTGGTCGAGGTCACCGGATTCCCGATCACTTCGACGCTCATGGGTCTCGGCGCCTATCCGGCGTCGGGAAAGAACTGGCTCGGCATGCTCGGCATGCACGGCACTTACGAAGCCAACATGTCGATGCATGATTGCGACGTCATGCTGTGCGTCGGCGCGCGCTTCGACGACCGCATCACCGGACGGGTCGACGCGTTCTCGCCGGGCTCGAAGAAGATCCACATCGACATCGACCCGTCCTCGATCAATAAGAACATCCGCGTCGACGTGCCGATCATCGGCGATTGCGGCAACATCCTCGGCGACATCCTCCAGGTGTTCAAGGCGGAGGCGAAGAAGCCCGACATCAAGGCGTGGTGGCAGCAGATCGCGCAGTGGCGCGCGCGCAACTCGCTCTATTACAGGAAGAGCAACGACGTCATCCTGCCGCAGCACGCGATCCAGAGCCTGTTCGAGGCGACGCGCGGCAGGGACACCTACATCACCACCGAGGTCGGCCAGCACCAGATGTGGGCGGCGCAGTTCTACGGCTTCGAGGAGCCGCATCGCTGGATGACGTCGGGCGGTCTCGGCACCATGGGCTACGGCCTGCCGGCCGCGGTTGGCGTGCAGGTGGCCCATCCCGACAGCCTGGTTATCGACATCGCCGGCGATGCCTCGGTGCAGATGACGATGCAGGAGATGTCGACGGCGGTTCAGTACGAACTGCCGATCAAGATCTTCATCCTCAACAACCAGTACATGGGCATGGTGCGGCAGTGGCAGCAGCTGCTGCACGGCAACCGGCTGTCGCATTCCTACTCGGAGGCGATGCCGGACTTCGTCAAGCTCGCGGAAGCCTATGGCGGCGTCGGCTTCCAGGTGCACAAGCCTGGCGATCTCGACGGTGCCATCCAGGAGATGATCTCGGTCAAGCGCCCGGTGCTGTTCGACTGCCGCGTCGCGTCGCTGGAAAACTGCTTCCCGATGATCCCGTCCGGCAAGGCGCACAACGAGATGCTGTTGCCGGAGCAGGCCAACGACGAGGCCACCGCCAAGGCGTTTGCCGGCGGCAAGGCGCTGGTGTGACGAGAGACATTTGGAAGGGACGACCATGAACCAGCCTGCATCCGCCTACTTCATCGAAGAGCGCCACGATCCCAACGAGACGCACACGCTTGCCGTGCTCGTGCAGAACGAGCCCGGGGTGCTCGCGCGCGTCATCGGCCTGTTCTCGGGCCGCGGCTACAACATCGAGAGCCTCACGGTCTCGGAGACCGAGGCCCAGAAGCACCTGTCGCGCATCACCATCGTCACCACCGGTACGCCGATGGTGATCGCGCAGATCAAGAACCAGCTCGACCGCATGATCCCGGTCTACCAGGTCGTCGACATGACCCAGACCCGGCGCTCGATCGAGCGCGAGCTCGCGATGGTGAAGGTGCGCGGGCAGGGCGAGCATCGGGTCGAGGCGCTCAGGCTCGCGGATGCCTTCCGCGCCCGCGTGATCGACGCCACCACCGAGAGCTTTGTGTTCGAGATCACAGGCAATACGGACAAGATCAATCAATATATCGACCTGATGCGTCCGCTCGGCCTCGTCGAGGTGTCGCGCACCGGCGTTGCCGCGATCGGCCGCGGGCCTGAAGGAATGTGACCCATGCTGGCGCGCGACTGGTACTACAACGAGCGGAACCGGATGGGGATCGAGCCCGCTGTGGCCTCGATCTACGACGCCCATGACGATGCCGATCTGCGGGCGCGCGCCGCGCTGAAAATGTTGGGAGTCCAGCGCGGCTGGCGCATCGCCGACATCGGCTGCGGCAACGGTGTGCTGGCGACCGAAGCGGCGCTGATGGGTGCCGAGGTCGATGCCATCGACATATCGCCGGCAATGCTGGCGCTCGCCGAGATCTACGCGCGCGACCGCAAGGCAAAGGTGGCAACCCAGTCAGCCGGCCTGCTCAGCTTCGCCTACCGGGCGGAATCCTACGACTTGATCGTCAGCGAGTTCACGCTGCACCATCTGCCGGATTTCTGGAAGGCGGTGGCGATGTCGCGGATTTTCCGCGCGCTCAAGCCCGGAGCGACGTTCTATCTGCGCGACCTCGTCTACGCCGCGATGCCCGACGCCATCGAGCGCGACGTCGAGCAATGGGCCGACTTCCAGATCAAGAACCATGATTTTCCGCGCGAGAGCTTCGTCACGCACATGCGCGACGAATATTCCACCTTCGGCTGGGTGATGGAGCGGATGCTGACCGACATCGGCTTCACGCTCGTCTCGGCCGATTACCACGCACCGATGCACGGCACGTATCTGCTGCGCAAACCAAGAGCCGGCGAGCAAGGCTAGACGACAACAACAGGGCTGCACGATAGGGCAGAGCCGAGAACAACAATGAAGCCGGCCGATATCCTCATCGCCATCCTGGTGGCGATCATCTGGGGGCTTGCCTTCGTGGCGAGCCGGATCGCGCTCGACGAGCTTTCGCCGGAGCTGATGACCGCGTTGCGCTTTTCCATCGCCGCGTTGCCGTGCCTGTTCATCCCCAAGCCCAAGGTCGCATGGTCGCGTCTGATCGCGATCAGCTTCACGTTGTTCCTCGGTCAATTCCTCAGCCAGGCCTACGGCATCGCCCATGGCGTGCCGGTGGGGTTGACCAGCGTCGTGGTGCAGAGCCAGGCGCTGTTCACCATCGGATTTGCCGCGATCGCTTTCGGCGAACGGCCGACGCCGGTCCAGACGCTCGGCATCGGCATCGCTGCGATCGGCCTGCTCATGATCTGCGGCACGGTCGGTTATGATTTCAGTGTCGCTGCATTTGCGGTGCTGATGATCGCTCCGATCTGCTTTGCCGTCGGCAATCTCCTGCTGCGCGGCGCCCGCGGCGCGCCGATGTTCGATCTGTTTGCCTGGCTCTGCCTCACCGCCGCAGTGCCGCTGTTTGCGCTCGCGCTGGTCGTCAACGGGCCAATGCCGACGTTCCAGTCGCTGATCCACCTGTCGCTGACCGGCTTGATCTGCCTGTTGGTGATCGGCGCCATCTCCACCAGCATCGCCTATTGGCTGTGGGGCCGGCTGCTGCGCGATTACCCGGCAGCGCAAGTGGTGCCGTTCGCGTTGCTGGTGCCGTTCGTCGGCTCGGCCGCCTCCAGCATCGTGTTCGGCGAGCGGTTCGGAGCCTTGCGGCTGGCCGGCATGCTGACGGTGATCGGCGGTATCGCGGTGATGGTGCTGGTGAAGCGCCCGCAGATCCTGCCGAAGGCGGCGTGAGGTGGCGATGACCTATTCGCTCTTCTATGCCTTCCTCGTCTTCATGGTCGTGATGTACTTCACGCCCGGGCCGAACAACATCATGCTGCTGTCCTCCAGCCTGACTTACGGCTTCCGGCGCACCATCCCCCACATCGTCGGCATCGTCCTCGGCTTCGCCTTCATGGTCGCCGCCGTCGGCCTCGGGCTCGGCTCGATATTCCTGACCTATCCGATCCTCCAGACCATCCTGAAATACGCCGGTGCCGCCTACCTGATCTATCTTGCCGCGGCGATCGCCATGTCCGGCCCGGCCAGGCCGGGGGAGGGAGATGGCCGCGGCCCGATGACCTTCTGGGGCGCGGCGATGTTCCAATGGATCAATGCCAAGGGCTGGGTGATCGTGATCGGCACCATCACCGCCTATGCGGCGATCGCCCAATTCCCGCTCAACATCGCGATCCAGACCCTGATCAGCCTGCTCGTCGGCACCGTCTCGACCGTGGTCTGGGCCCTGTTCGGCTCGGCGTTACGGCCGGTCCTGACCTCGGAGCGGCTGGTCCGCGCCTTCAATATCCTGATGGCGATCCTGCTGCTGGCCTCTCTCTACCCCGTTTTCATGGATGCATGATGTCGCGGATTTCCATGCAGAAACGGGTTTCCCAGGGGGGCGAAAATGCTCTAGACAGCCCCCGAAATCCGCAAATTTCACCGTCCAAGACTTGAGCAGTCGGACCTGACCAACGGCCGATTCTGGCCCCTAACGAGGAAGCAACCCATGCGTGTTTATTACGATCGCGACGCCGACCTGAACCTGATCAAGGGCAAGAAGGTCGCCATCGTCGGCTATGGCAGCCAGGGCCACGCCCATGCGCTCAACCTCAAGGACTCCGGCGTCAAGGACGTC
Organism: Bradyrhizobium sp. MOS003; assembly: GCF_003020125.1. Lineage (GTDB taxonomy): Bacteria > Pseudomonadota > Alphaproteobacteria > Rhizobiales > Xanthobacteraceae > Bradyrhizobium. The sequence goes on from NZ_PYFW01000001.1 coordinate 2,092,456, forward strand.
GCCATCGCGCTGCGCAAGGATTCGGGTTCGGTCAAGAAAGCGGAAGCCGCCGGCTTCAAGGTGATGGACGTCGCCGAAGCCGCCAAATGGGCCGACCTCGTCATGATGCTGACCCCGGACGAGCTCCAGGGCGACATCTACCGTGAGCACCTGCACGACAACATGAAGAAGGGCGCCGCCCTCGTGTTCGCGCACGGCCTCAACGTCCACTTCAACCTGCTCGACCCGCGCGCCGACCTCGACGTGCTCATGATCGCGCCGAAGGGCCCCGGCCACACCGTGCGCTCGGAATATCAGCGCGGTGGCGGCGTGCCCTGCCTGATCGCGATCGCCAAGGACGTCTCGGGCAACGCCCATGACCTCGGCCTGTCCTACGCTTCGGCTGTCGGCGGTGGCCGTGCCGGCATCATCGAGACCACCTTCAAGGAAGAGTGCGAGACCGACCTGTTCGGCGAGCAAGTCGTGCTCTGCGGCGGCCTGGTCGAGCTGATCAAGGGCGGTTACGAGACCCTGGTCGAAGCCGGCTACGCGCCGGAAATGGCCTATTTCGAGTGCCTGCACGAAGTGAAGCTGATCGTCGACCTGATCTATGAAGGCGGCATTGCCAACATGAACTACTCGATCTCCAACACTGCGGAGTATGGCGAGTACGTCACCGGTCCGCGCATCGTCACTGCCGAGACCAAGGCCGAGATGAAGCGCGTTCTCGCCGACATCCAGGGCGGCAAGTTCGCCCGCGACTGGATGCTCGAAAACAAGGTCAACCAGACCTCGTTCAAGGCGACCCGCGCCAAGCTCGCCCAGCACCCGATCGAGGAAGTCGGTGCGAAACTGCGTGACATGATGCCCTGGATCAAGAAGGGCGCGCTGGTCGACAAGTCGAAGAACTAAGTCGTTGTGCCCCGGACGCAGCGCAGCACTTTGGTGATGCGCTGCTGATCCGGGGTTCGATGCGGCTCCTGGGCTCCGGCTTTGCGCTCCGCTTCGTTGCGCTTGTCCGGGACACGGGCAGAACTCCGAGGCATGATCGCGGGGCTCCAGGGGGGAAGACCATGCGATCTGTCGTTGTGACCGGTGCGTCCACCGGCATCGGCTGGGCTACTGCAAAACTCCTGATAGGGCGCGGCTATCGCGTCTTCGGCAGCGTTCGCAAGCAGGCCGATGCCGAGCGGCTCAAGGCCGAGTTCGGCGCCGATTTCACGCCATTGCTGTTCGACGTCACCGACGAGGCCGCGGTCCTCGCGGCTGCACGGGACGTGCGTGAGGCGCTGAATGGCGAGACGCTGGCGGGCCTCGTCAACAATGCGGGCGTCGCGGTCGCGGGTCCCGTGCTCGAATTGTCCGCGGATGATTTCCGTCGCCAGATGGACATCAACGTCATGGGCCCCGTCATCGCGACGCAGGCATTCGGGCCGCTGCTCGGTGCCGACCCGTCGCTAAAGGGGCCGAAGGGGCGGATCGTGATGATCAGCTCGGTCGCTGGCAAGAACGGCAATCCGCTGTCGGCGCCCTACTGCACCTCCAAGCACGCCATCGAAGGCCTATCCGAGAGCCTGCGCCGCGAATTGATGCTGTTCGGCATCGACGTCATCATCGTCGCCCCCGGCGCGGTGAAGACGCCGATCTGGAGCAAGGCCGAACAGATCGATCTCTCCGTCTACCAGACCTCGCCCTATCTGCCGGCGCTGAACAAGGTCATGGCCTTCATGATGGACCTCGGGGCGAAGGGCCTGCCGGCCGAGCGGATCGCCGAGATCGTGTTCGAGGCGCTGACGGCCGCAAGCCCCAAGGTGCGCTACCAGATCACGCCGGACCCGCTGCGGCATCTGATCGGTGCCGTGCTGCCGAAACGGACGGTCGATCGCATCATCGCCAAGCGGCTGGGATTCCTGCCGCGGGGGTGACCGGCGTTCAGCTCGTCCCGGGCGGTCCTGCGATGCTGCCTGCCTGCGGCCCATCGCCGCCCGCGAAGTTTAAGCGAAGGTCGGATCGCAGCGCGCATTGCCTGTCCTTGACCGTTCCGTTACAGTTTTATGACACGGTGCAGGCCTTCCGGCTGCGCCGGACGCCCTAGCCGCTCTTGTTTCACCCTTGGGCCGGCCAGACGGCTAGGTTTCATTGCGCCGGACCAGCTGTTGCGTGTCGTCGATGGCGTCCGCGCCCAATCCAGGTCCTTCTGCCGCCACCGCCATGCTGGCGAGCGTCGCCGCGCTCGGTATCTGGCGGCTGCTCGCGGTTGCCGCGCCGCATCTGGCCGCTCTCGCGCTGATGTACGAGACCGAGACCGATTTCGGCTCGCGCCTCTCCTTCGCGCTGGCCTGGGGCATCCTGAATTTCTTCTGGATCACGCTGCTGCGCCGGCCGGCGCTGTCAGGCGCGCTGTCGCTGACCCTGGTCGTGGTGCTGGTGCTGCTGTCGCGGCTCAAGCACGACGTCGTCCAGATGACGGTCAACTTCATCGACCTGATGATGATCGACCGCGACACCGTCGCGTTCCTGTTCACGATCTTCCCGAATTTGCGCTGGTCGGTGATCCTGGCGGGCCTCGTCACGCTGCCGCTGATGTATGCGCTGTGGTGGCTCGATCCGTTCCGCATCCGCCGCCTGCCGGCGCTCGCCTGCAAGCTGGCCTGCCTCGCCGCGCTGGTCGGCTATTCGCTGTATCATCCGGACGAAGCCTGGCGCGGCTATTACGACGACGGCTATCTGTCGAAGTTCTTCCGCTCCGGCGTCAGCTCGGTCTCGGACTTCGTGCAATACGGCTTCATGGAATCGGCCGCTGCGACCAACGAACGGCTCAACGTGCCGCTGGTCGATTCCTGCCATCCCGCCGGACGCCGGCCGAACATCATCATGATCCATGATGAATCGAGCTTCGACATCCGCGTCGCCCAGGGCATCAAGGTGCCGCAGGGCTATGGCAGCCATTTCAAATCCTGGGACGGCAGGCAGCGCACCTTCCTGGCCGAGAGCAATGGCGGGCCGAGCTGGTTCACCGAATACAACGTGCTCGCAGGCCTCTCCTCGCGCTCGTTCGGCCGCTTCGCCTATTTCGTGACGCGCATCGCCTCGAACCGCGTCGAGCGCGGGCTGCCGCTGGCGCTGCGCCGTTGCGGCTACGACACGATGTCGCTGTATCCTGCCAATGGCGGCTTCATGGCCGCCCGCAGCTTCCAGATGACGACGGGCATCGAACGCTTTTTCGACTCCAAGGATCTCCACGCCAAGGACGTCGAGCCCGACGGCTTCTTCTATGACAAGGCGCTCCAGCTGATGGGTCAGCAGCCGCCCAACAAGCCGCTGTTCACATTCATCTATCTCGGCGCCAATCATTTCCCCTGGGAGACGCGCTTCCGTCCCGACCTGCTGCCGAACTGGCGCGCGCCGGGCAACGTTGCGTCGATCGACGAATATCTGCGTCGTCAGGCGATGAGCGCCGAGCAGTACAAGGCGTTCGTCGCCGGTCTGAAAAAGAACTTTCCGGGCGAGCCCTTCCTGATCGTGCGCTACGGCGATCATCAGCCTGAGTTTGCGCCTGCGATCCTCGAGCCCGGGCTCGACGAGGGCGCCATCGGCAAGAAGCTCGACGCCTACGATCCGCGCCTCTACGCGACCTATTATGCAATCGACGCCGTCAATTTCGAGCCGGTCAGAAGCGAGGCCGTGATGGACACGATCGATGGCCCCTATCTGCCGCTGGTGATCCAGGAAGCCGCCGGCATCCCGCTCGACCCGTCCTTTGCCGAGCAGAAGGAGATCATGCTCCGCTGCAAGGGCATGTTCTACAGTTGCAAGGACGGCGCCGAAGCGCGGCGGCTGAACAGGCTGCTGATCGAGGCAGGAATGATCCGGGGGCTGTAGGGCCGTGATTGCTGCATCTCTCACAAGCGTCCAGAGACCGTGGCACGGCGCTTGCGCGCCTTTGCCCACCCTACGAAGTTCGCGCCTATTGCCCGCCCACCTTCTCCCACAACCACTTCGCCACCGCATCCGGCGACGAGTTCGCGTCATTGCCGCTGGCCCGTAAGTTCGCTTCGCGCATGGTGGCGATGTCGATCTTGCCGAGCAGCGGTTGCAGCGTCGCCTTAAGCTTCTCGTCGCCGGCACGTTTCGGCGCCAGCAGCAGGATGGCATCGTAGGGCGGGATCGCGTGGCTGGGATCGTCCAGCGAGATCAGATCGTATTTCGCGATCAGCCCGTCGCTGGTGTAGCCGGCGATGACGTCGACCTCGCCGCTGGCGACCGCCGCATACATGAAGTCGGGCTGCATCTGGCGCTGCGCCTTGAACGAAAGGCCGTAGGCCTTTTGCAGCGCCGCCCATTCCGGCCGCGAGAAGAACTCGTAGTCGCCGGCAATCGACAGTGTCGATGCGTGCGCGGCGAGATCGGCGATGGTGCGGATGCCAAGGGCTTCGGCGCGCTTCTTCGGGATCACCAGCGTATAGGCATTCTCGAAACCGAGCTCGCCGAGCAGGGTGATGTTGTCCTTTGCCAGGCTTGCCTTCAAATCCGCCAACAGCTCTGTGCGCGGCTTGATATCGGTGCGGTGAAGCTGGTTGGCCCAGAGCGTGCCGGAATAGTCGATGTAGAGATCGATGTCGCCGGCCTTCAACGCTCCGAAGATCACGCTGGAGCCGAGGCCCGATCGTGCGCTGGCGGGCAGACCGGCGGCCTGCAGACGGTCCCTGAGCAGGGCCGACAGCACATATTGCTCGGCGAAGGTCTTGGCGCCGACAACATAGCCCTGCGACGAGCGCCCCATCGTGGGCACCAGCGTGGCGGCGACCAGCGCCGCGATGCCGGCCGCGCCGAGGCCGGTGCGCAAACGGCTGCGGCGTCGCAGGCCGCTCTCGATCAGGCCGAGCAGCTGATCGACCGCGAGCGCGAGCAGGGCCGAGGCAAAGCAGCCGAACAGCACGAACACCCAGTTCTGGGTTTGAAGCCCGGCAAAGATGTAATTGCCGAGGCTGGTCTGCCCGATCGGCGTCGACAGCGTCGCGGTACCGATCACCCACACCGCGGCGGTTCGGATGCCCGCCATCATCACCGGCAACGCCAGCGGCAGTTCGACCGTGACCAGCGACTGCCGCGCCGTCATGCCGACACCCTTGGCAGCCTCGATTAGAGCGGGGTCGATGCCGTTGAGCCCGGTGATGCCGTTGCGTAGCACCGGCAGCATCGAATAAAGCGCCAGCGCCAGCACCGCCGGCAGGAAGCCGAACGCCGAGAAGGATACGCCGAACCAGGCCAGCGTCACCGAGGCGACGAGCAGCAGCAGCGGGTAGAACAGCGCGAGCAGCGCCAGGCCCGGCACCGTCTGCACGATGCTGGCGAGTGCGAGCAGGATGGCGCGGGGCGCCGGGCGGTTGCGCGTCAGGATCGCCAGCGGCAGGCTGACGGCGAGACCGAGCGCGAGCGCGGCGAGGCTCACCCGGACATGATTGCCGAGATAATCGGGCAGATGCGTCAAGGCTTCGCCCCAGCGCGGATCGGCGAGCAAGCTCATGCCGCACCGCTTTGTGGCAGCAGCGCGTTCAGCCGCTCGACCTGGCGCCGCGGCGTGCGCAGCAGCTCCAGCACGTAGGCGTCGCGGCTGTTCGACAGCTCGGCGGGTGTGCCCTGCGCAAGCAGCTGTCCGCTGCGCATCACCGCGATGCGGTCGGCGAGCAGGATCGCCTCCGTCATGTCATGGGTGATCATCACGGTGGTCAGGCCGAGCTTGCGATGCAGCGAACGATAATCGTCGCCGAGCGCATCGCGGGTGAGGGGATCGAGCGCGCCGAACGGCTCGTCCATCAGCACGATGCGCGGCCTGGCCGCCAGCGCCCGCGCCACGCCGACGCGCTGGCGCTGGCCGCCGGAGAGCGCTTCCGGCAGACGGTCGCGATGGGCATCACGGTCGAGCTGCACGAGCTCCAGCAGCTCGTCGACACGCGCTGAGATATCCGCCGCCGGCCGGCCGAGCAGTTTCGGCGTGATCCCGATATTGTCAGCCACGCTCAGATGCGGAAACAGTCCGCCGCTCTGGAACACGTAGCCGATCCGCCGCCGCAGCGCGACCGGATCGACGTTTTGCACGTCCTCGCCCTCGACCGTGATGGTGCCGCTGTCGGCCTCGATCAGCCGGTTGGCGAGCCGCAGAAGTGTGGTCTTGCCGGAGCCCGAGCCGCCGACGATCGCCAGAAATTGGCCCTCGGCGATGTCGAGCGAGACCTCGTCCACGGCCTTGAGCGCACCGAAGCTCTTGGTGATTTGGGCATAGCCGATCATCGGCCTGGACGGCATCGGGCGGGGCTCACTTCGCTGACCCGCCCTGGAGGGAGGGAATGAGAAGGCCCATGCGTAGCACGCTTGGCGCCTTGATTGAACTTGGCCGCGCGAGCGGCTATGGCATCGGGCCAGGTTCGGAGGGAACATATGTCAACGCCAACGGCAGTGGCGCTGGAAGATGCCAAGGTCGCGTTCCGGCTCGGGGACGGGCGGGTCTATACGGCGGTGGAGAAGGCCCATCTCACTGTTGCCCAAGGCGAGTTCGTCGCCATTGTCGGGCCCACCGGCTGCGGGAAATCCACGCTGCTCAATGTCGCGGCCGGGCTGCTGAAGCCAGCTGCCGGCAACGTCAGGATATTCGACCGGCCGCTCGCCGGGCTGAACCGGGATGCCGGCTATCTGTTCCAGGCCGATGCGCTGTTCCCGTGGAAGACGGCGCTCGACAATGTCGCGATCGGGCTCGAGGTCCAGGGCACGCCGCGCAGTGAGGCGCTGCCGCGGGCGCAGCAATGGCTGACCTCCGTCGGCCTCGGCGCCTTTGCGGGCCGCTATCCGCACATGCTTTCCGGCGGCCAGCGCAAACGCGTGGCACTGGCGCAGGTGCTGATCCGCGACCCCAAGATTCTCCTGATGGACGAGCCGTTCGGGCCGCTGGATGCGCAGACGCGGCAGGTGATGGGCAATCTGCTGCTCGACCTCTGGAGCGCCGACCGCAAGGCGGTGCTGTTCGTGACACATGATCTCGAGGAGGCGATCGCGCTCGCCGACCGCGTCGTGATCATGTCGGCCGGTCCGTCCTCGCGCATCATCGGCGACTGGCGGGTGGGCCTGCCGCGCCCGCGCGACATCTTCGAGGTGCGGCTGGACAAGGAGTTCCACGCGCTCCACCGCGAGATCTGGAGCGTGCTCAAGGACGAGGTGATGAAGGGCTACGCGCAATCCACCCAAGCGGCAGAGGCGGTCTGATGTCGCGTCCGACACTGTTCGCGCTGCAAGTCCTGGTCGCAGTTGTCGGCATCGTGCTGTGGCAGGTGCTGTCGACCGTCCCCGTGTTCGGCAAGATCCTGCTGCCGCCGTTCTTCTTCTCCAATCCGCTCGACGTCTTCAGCCAGATCGTGAAATGGTTCTCGTCCGGCGTGATCTGGAAACATCTCGGCATCACGCTGACGGAGTCGCTCCTGGCCTTCGTGATCGGATCGGCCGGTGGTGTGCTGGTCGGCTTCTGGTTCGCGCGCCAGCCGCTGGTCGCCGCCGTGTTCGACCCCTACGTCAAGATGGTGAATGCGCTGCCCCGGGTGGTGCTGGCGCCGATCTTCGCGCTGTGGCTGGGGCTCGGCATCTGGTCCAAGGTCGCACTCGGCGTGACACTGGTGTTCTTCATCGTGTTCTTCAACGTCTATCAGGGCGTCAAGGAGGTCAGCCGCACGGTGCTCGACAATGGCCGCATGCTCGGCATGAGCGAGCGGCAGCTGATGCGGCACGTCTATTGGCCCTCGGCACTGTCCTGGATGTTCTCCTCGCTGCACACCTCGGTCGGCTTTGCCGTGGTCGGCGCGGTCGTCGGCGAATATCTGGGATCGGCCGCGGGCCTCGGCTATCTCATCCAGCAGGCCGAGGGCGTATTCGATGTCGCCGGCGTATTCGCCGGCATGTTCGTGCTGTCGGCGTTCGTCATCCTGATCGACTTCGGGGTGACCCTGGTCGAGCGGAGGCTGTTGGTGTGGCGGCCGACCGTGGACGGGCGCGGCTAGGCTCGATCGCCAGCTGACATTTATGTGATTGGCCGGCCGGAATAGAACGCGCGCCCACGCGTCATACCCCCATGCAACCACCTGCATGGGAGTTCAGGATGCACCAGTTACAGTTTCGCCGCGTCGTTGCGGCGCTCGCGGGCAGATGCCGATGGCCGAGGCCCAGCCTCGGCACGGCGCTCATCGGCGCCCGCATTCTCATAGCATTCGCACTGCCCTCGCTCGTGCTCGCGCACGAAGACCATCCGGTCGCCCCATCGGTTGCGCACAGCGCGGATGAGCGTGCGTTCCTGGAAGAGAATGACGCGGCGATGACCAGGATGATGAACGACATGGCGGCCAAGCCGACCGGCGATATCGATCGCGACTTCGTTGCGATGATGAAGCCGCATCATCAGGGCGCGATCGACATGGCGGTCATCGAACTGCGTTACGGCAAGAACGAACAGCTACGGCGCATCGCCCAGGAAATCATCGTCGATCAGATGCAGGAGATCGCGGCGATGAAGCTCGCCATCGGCGAGCCTGCATCGGACACGACGCCGGCCCCGACGCAGCCGCCATCGGTTTCCACCGCAAACGTTCATCATCAGGGCATGAAGATGGACATGTCCGCCGGAATGAAGAAGTAGGAGTCATCGATGAAGACGTCGCAAGGCAACCTCATGAAGAGCATTTTCCTGGCAGCCACGATGCTCGCCACCGGCTCGGCCGCATGGGCAGGGCAGGCGCCGGGCGCGCTCTCCGCCCCCGATATTCCGATCAGCCATCACGATCGCGTCTATGCGGCCGAGCAGTTCTCGAACACGGTCTCGGTGACAGATCCGGTCGACAACAAGCTGCTTGGTGTGATCCGCCTGGGCGATCCGCAGCCCGGCAATTTCAGTCCGCTTTACAAGGGCCAGGTTCTCGTGCACGGCATGGGTTTCTCTCCCGATCACAAGACGCTTGCCGTGGTGTCGATCGGCTCGAATTCGGTGACCTTCATCGACACCGCGACCAACGCGGTCAAGCACACGACTTATGTTGGGCGGTCGCCGCACGAGGCGTTCTACACCCCCGATGGCCAGGAGGTGTGGGTCACCGTCCGCGGCGAAAACTACATCTCCGTGATCGATGCCAAGAACCTGAAGGAGAAGGCCCGTATCACGACTCCCAACGGGCCGGGGATGCAGATCTTTTCGCCCGACGGCAAGTACGGCTACATCTGCTCGTCGTTCAATCCCGAGACCGATGTTGTTTCTGTCGCCGAGCACAAGATCATCGCCAAAGTGAAGCAGGAGAGCCCGTTCTGCCCGAACATCGCGGCGACGCCCAATGGAAACCAGGTCTGGTTCACGCTGAAGGATGTCGGCCGGACCCAGGTGTTCAACGCGAAGCCGCCGTTCAACCTGATCAAGACGATCGACACCGGTCCTATAACCAATCACGTCAACTTCGCGCACACGGCCAAGGGCACATTCGCCTATGTCACCGTCGGTGGTCTGAACCTGGTGAAGGTTTTCCGCACGGACGATTTCTCGCAGGTCGCGACGATCCCGGTCGGTAATCTGCCCCATGGCGTCTGGCCGTCTGGCGATGGCACGCGCATTTATGTCGGCCTCGAGAACGCCGACGCCCTCGCAGCGATCGACACGGCGACCAACAGCGTGGTTGCGAATGTCCCGATCGGCCAGGCACCGCAGGCGATCGCCTACGTTCCGGGCGCGGCGCCCAATCCGGACGACCGCCAGAATCTGCAGCCGTTGGGCGTAGCCGGCCAGGTCGCCCATCTTTCGATGGGCCCCAAGGACGGATCGAAGGACGGATCGAACGATGGCGCGGCGCCGACCAGCGTCTCGCTGTTCGACCAGGGCCTGATTCAGATCTTGCAGGCTTCGGTGACAGGACTTCAACCCAGGCAGAAATACGTGCTTGCGCTGGCGGATCGAGATGATGGAAGCGGCCCGTTGCAGCCGCTTGCGGTCTTCATGACGAATCCGGCCGGATCAGCTATCGTCAATGCGGCTGGTCCGATCCGCCAGATCGTCGATCAGTCCGCGGCCTCCGGAAAGCGATATCTCGTGATTGCCTCCGGTGATGCGGCCGAGCCCCGCAGCGCGGTCCAGATCGAGACGCAATGACACGCCATCGGGCGTCAACGAAAGGCAGGCGGAGCACTCCATGAAGGACATGCTGGTTCAGGTCGAACCGCTGATCCCCTCGCTCCGCCGTTATGCGCGCGCGCTGATGCGTGATCGCACAACCGCCGACGATCTGGTTCAGGATTGCCTGGAGCGCGCCGTCAGCCGCTGGCATCAGCGGCGTGACGGCAGCGTGCGCGCCTGGCTGTTCACTATCCTCCACAATTTAGCGATCACCCAATTCCGTCAGGCCGCGACGCGGGGAAGGCATATGCCGATCGATGATGCAGGCGAACGCGAGCTCGCGAGTGCCGCCGCACAGGAGCACAGGCTGATCTACCAGGACGTCCTGAACAAGCTCGCGAGGCTGCCGGAAGAGCAGCGGGCCGTGCTGTTGCTCGTTGCAGTCGAGGATTTTTCCTACGCCGACGCCGCGAAATTGCTGGATGTGCCGGTCGGGACCGTGATGTCGCGCCTGTCACGCGCGCGGGAAAGGTTGCAGCAGGAGATGGAGGGGGTTGCACCGGGGAATGTCGTGGAATTGCGGAGCATGAAATGAGCCAGCGTCCGATCACGGAAGATGATCTCCACGCCTTCGTGGACCAGGCACTTGCACCCGAGCGTCGTGGAGAGGTTGCTTCCTATCTGAAAGATCATCCGGATGCCGCCGGGCGCGTCGCGGCCTTCGCCAGCCAGCGCGAGCAGTTGCGCGGTGCGTTGGCATCGATTGCGGATGAACCAGTGCCGGCCGAACTGAACCTGTCGCACATCATTGAAGGTCGAAAGCGACGTCCATTGCGTGCATGGATGGCAATCGCGGCGCTATTGCTGGTGAGCATCGGCGGTCTCGGCGGGTGGACCGTGCGCAGCCTGTTGCAAGGCGGTTCGAACGGATTGTCCGCATTGGCGCAGGAGGCGGCCTACTCCTACGGCGTCTACGCACCGGATCGCGTGCGGCCGGTCGAAATACGTGCTTCCGACAGTGCCGAGCTCACGCAATGGGTGTCCGGCCGGCTGAAGCGGGCGGTCAAGGTGCCTGATCTCTCCACGTCGGGCTATCGGCTGATGGGAGGGCGCTTGGTTGCGACCTCGCATGGTCCGGCCGCGATGTTCATGTATGACGATGATCAGGGCGATCGTCTCGTCATGCTGACACGTCCAATGAACAGCGGCAGTCAGGATGCGCCGATGATGCCGCACGCGGCCGGCGATATCGCGGGCTTCGCGTGGGCGGATCGCGGTATGGGCTATACGCTCGTCGGCCAGCTTCCGGGGGATACCCTGAGGCCGATCGCAAACGAGATCCGCAAACAGGCGGGACCGATCTAGTTTCAGAAACCGGGAAACGGGTCCGCGCATTGGCGCGAACCCCGATCGCGAAGCCTCAATCCAGCAGCTTGGTGTCGTCGGGCGCCTGCGGTGGGGTCTTGATCGCGATGGCCTTGACCTGTCCGCTGATCGGCTTGGTGCCGCCATGCGGCGTGCCCTTCGGGATGATGACGAGGTCGCCCGGCTTGACCGTCACTTCCTTGTCGCCGAGCCAGATCGTGCCGGTGCCGTCCAGGATGTACTGGATCTCGTTGGTGTTGGGATGCATGTGCTTGGGCACGTTGCCGACCTGGATCGAGATCGTGGCGCCGTCGGCGCTCGCGAACATTTTCGAGCGATAGCCGACATTGTTGGCGGCCCCGAGCGCATCGCCTTCCGCCTCGCCGGTGTGGATGATCTGCGCGGTGATGTTCTCGGCGGCCAGCGCCGGCCGGAGCAGCTGGTTCGCGCCGCCTCCGGCGGCAAAGGCGGCGGCGATCGACAGCCCGATTGCAAGGCGATTCATGGATGATCCTCCCCATCATGAGTTTGTTGTTGTAGCCGCATGCTATTGCGCCAAAAGGCCGATGGCCAGTGCTTTAGGCCGCGCTTCTCAAGCCCGTCCCGCTGCTCTATGGTGCCGCCGGCCGAACGGAGGAAACCAATGAAGAACACGATTGCCAGGCTCGCCGGCGCGCTGCTGGCGCTGACGCTCACCGCCGGATTTGCCGCAGCGCAAAGCAAGGTCACCATCGCGGTCGGCGGCGGCTCCTGCCTGTGCTATCTGCCGACGGTGCTGGCCAAGCAGCTCGGCGAGTACGACAAGGCCGGCCTCAGTGTCGAACTGGTCGACCTCAAGGGCGGCTCGGACGCGCTCAAAGCCGTGCTCGGCGGCAGCGCCGACGTGGTCTCCGGTTATTTCGACCATTGCGTCAATCTGGCCGCCAAGAAGCAGGAACTCCAGGCTTTCGTGGTCTATGACCGCTATCCCGGCCTCGTGCTCGTGGTCGCGCCCTCGCGTACCAACGACATCAAGTCGGTCAAGGATCTCGCCGGCAAGAAGGTCGGCGTCAGCGCGCCCGGCTCCTCCACCGACTTCTTCCTGAAATACATGCTCAAGAAGAATGGTGTCGATCCCACCAGCGCCGCCGTGATCGGCGTCGGCCTCGGTGCCACCGCGGTCGCCGCGATGGAGCAGGGCCAGATCGATGCCGCCGTAATGCTCGACCCCTCCGTCACCGTGCTGCAGGGAAGCCACAAGGATCTGCGCATCCTCTCCGACACCCGCACGCAGAAGGACACGCTCGAGACGTTTGGCGGCGAATATCCCGGCGGCGCGCTGTACTCGACCGCGGCCTGGGTTGCCAAGCACGAGAAGGAGACGCAGGCTCTCACCAACGCGATCCTCGCCACGCTCGCCTGGATCCATTCGCACAGCCCTGAGGAGATCATGGCGAAGATGCCGGAGGAGACGGTCGGCAAGAACAAGGAACTCTATCTCGCCGCGCTGAAGAACACGATCCCGATGTTCTCCGAGACCGGCAAGATGGACCCGAAGGGCGCGGACGCCGTGCTCGCGGTGTTCAGCGTCGGCTCGCCCGAGGTGGCCAACGCCAAGATCGACGTCAGCAAGACCTTCACCAACAAATACGTCGAGCAAGCCAAGACGACGGGGAGCGCCAAATAGCTGGCGCGAAGGCGTGCTAGTCGCCCCCTCATGACGTCACCGATCATCCATCGCGTCACGACGCTCGATCTTGCCGTTCGGCCGATCGCCTGGCCGTTCGCGGAAGAGCGTCGCGACGAGATCGCGGCTCATTTCGCCGAGAAGCAGCGCGAGCGGCCGAAGATCTGGAACGGCCGCGTCCTGATCGGGCGAGATCCTGTGTTCACCAACGGCCATTTCGCCGCGACCTATTTCGAGACCGATTTTGCGAGCTTCCTCGCCTGGCGCGACTGGGGCTTTCCCGGCGCTCCCGTGTTCAACGGTTTCGGCATGGGCGCGCTGCGCACGTCCGATGGTGCCTTCGTGATGGGCGAGATGGCGCAGCACACCGCGAATGCAGGCCGCATCTATTTCCCATCGGGCACGCCCGATCTCGACGACGTCAGGGGTGGCACGCTCGACATACCCGGCAGCGTCATCCGCGAGCTCGAGGAGGAGACCGGCCTGACGGCGGCGCACTATCGCGCCGAGCCGGACTGGCATTGCGTTGTCACCGGTCCCACGATCGCGATGATGCAGGTGCTCAACCTGGATATGTCAGGCGAAGAAGCGCGCGCCCGGATCGAGGCCAACCTCGCCCGCGAGGACGAGCCCGAATTGTCGGCCATCCATCTCGTGCGCGGGGTCGGCGACATCACGCCGACCATGCCGCGATTTGTCACGGCCTTCGTCGAGCAGCAGTTCGCCTCGCGCTGACGCGCAAGGCTTGACATCCCGGCGTTCAGCCCATGTGATGGGGAAAAGCAAAAGCAAAAAGATTGCAATGCACAATCGTCCAGGGAGGTTTTGATGCGCCTGCGCATGGCTGCCCGCTTGGTACGTGGGCTGTTGGTCGCGATATCGGCGACTGGCTTGATGGCTTCGGCCGAGGCTCAGGAAAAGAAAATCAAGATCGGCGTTGTGTTCGACCTGACCGGGCCTCTTGCGGGCGGCGGGTCTGAGCTCGGCTATATCGGCGCAAAAATCATCCTCGACCATTTCGCCAAGACCGGCGTCGAGGGTTACAAGATCGAGGCCGTTTACGCCGATGCGCAGAGCAAGCCTGACATCGCGATCAACGAATCCGTCCGCCTGCTCGAGCAGGAGAAGGTGGACATGGTGCTCGGCTTCTTCTCCTCGGCGCAATGCGTGCCGGTGGCAGCCCGCGTCGAGCAGCTCAAGAAGTTCATGTGGATGACGACCTGCATCTCGTCCGCCGTGTTCAACGACAAGGGCTACAAATACGTCTTCCGCCCGCAGGCGAGCGGCGATCAGTTCGGCATGATGACGATGGATTTCATCGCGCAGAACGCCAAGGCGAAGTTCGACAAGGAGCCGAAGGACCTGCGCGTCGCCATCATCCACGAGGACGGCGCCTATGGCGTCGACGTCTCCAGGGGCAACGAGGCCGGTGCGAAGAAGGCGGGCTTCAACGTCGTGATGAAGGAGGGCTATTCGGCCACCGCGCCTGATCTGTCCGCACTGGTGACAAAATTGAAGCGCGCCAAGCCCGACGTGATCTTCCACACCGGCTACAACCCCGACATCACGTTGCTGTTGCGCCAGGCCCGCGAGCAGGGCTTGAAGTTCGGCGCGTTGATGGGGCATGGCGCAGGTTACGGCGTCTACGAGAAACTGAAGGAAGGCATGGGTGCCGACGCCACCTACATCTTTAACACCGACCCGATCTCGATCTGGCTCGCCAACCAGAAGACGATGGATCCGAAGCTTCCGGCCGTGATCAAGATGGTCGGCGAGGAGTTCGACAAGATCAGGCCGGGCGTCGCCATCCGATCGGCGCATGTCGGCATCGGCGCGTCCAATACCTTCGTGTTCATGAATGATGTCCTGCCCCGCGCGATCAAGAAGTATGGCGGGGTCGATCCTGATGCGCTGCGCAAGGCCGCGCTCGACACCGACATCCCCGAAGGCGGCACCATGCTCGGCTTCGGCGTCAAGTTCTACGGCGAGGGCACGCCGATGTCGGGCCAGAACGAACGCTCGTTCCCGGTCGTGATCCAGTACATCGACGACAAGTCCTCGGTGGTGTGGCCCAAGAGTCAGGCGCAGCGCGACGCCGTCCTGCCGCTGCCCAAGGGTACCACCTACAGCAACCAGTAACGGGCGCGGGGCAACGGAGGGGCGGCGGTGCTGGAAGTCAGTGGGCTGGTGAAGCGGTTCGGCGGCTTCACCGCCGTCAACAATGTGTCGTTTCGGGTCGATCAGGGTGAGATCCTCGGCCTGATCGGGCCGAACGGTTCGGGCAAGAGCACGATCTTCAACATGCTCTCCGGCACGCTGGCGCCGACGTCGGGCTCGATCCTGTTCGACGGCTCGGAGATCGCGGGCCTCGCACCGCACCGGATCATCAACAGCGGCGTCGGCCGCACCTTCCAGATTCCGCGGCCGTTCCGCCGCCTGACCATTTTCGAGAACGTCGCGCTCGCCGGCTTTTACGGCCAGGGCCGCCATAGCCGTGCCAGGGCGGAGGAGGCGGCCGAACGATCGCTGGCGATGGTCGGCCTGCCGACCGATCGCCATGCCAGCGTCGATGGCCTTGGCGCGGCCGGGCTGAAGAAACTCGAACTGGCGAAAGCCCTCGCGACTGCGCCAAAGCTGCTGCTTGCGGATGAGAGCCTCGGCGGTCTCGACGAAACCGAAATGGACCAGGCCGCCGACATGCTGCGCAATATCCGCGACGAGCTCGGCATCACCATCATCTGGGTCGAGCACATCATGGGCGTCTTGATGCGCGTCGTCGACCGCGTCATGGTGCTCGATCACGGCGAGAAGATATCGGAAGGCCTGCCGAGCGCGGTCGCGGGCGATCCGCGCGTCATCGAGGTCTATCTCGGCACCGATGCCGAGACCACGCAGGCCGCGGCGGCCGAAGCGCGCCGCCGCGCGGGAGGCGCCTGATGCTGGAGCTCCGCGGCGTCAATGCCGGCTACGGCACGTTCCAGGCGCTGTTCGACGTCGATCTCGACGTCAAGGCCGGCGAAGCCGTTGGCGTCATCGGTCCCAATGGCGCCGGCAAGACCACCCTGATGCGCGTCATCTCCGGCCTGATCCGACCCTCGCGCGGCTCGATCCGGATGGAGGGCACCGACGTCGGGGCAACGCCGCCGCACAAGATCGTCAGCCTCGGCATTGCGCATGTGCCGGAGAACCGGCGACTGTTTCCGCAGCTCTCGGTCGACGACAATCTCAAGATGGGCGCCTTCATGAAGGAGGCGCGCAGCCGCTATGCCGAGCGGCTCGAGGTCGTGTTCGGCCTGTTTCCGCGCCTGAAGGAGCGCCGCCACCAGATGGCCGGAACCATGTCCGGCGGCGAGCAGCAGATGTGCGCGATCGGCCGCGCCCTGATGTCCAATCCAAAGCTGCTGCTGCTCGACGAGCCCTCGGCCGGCCTGGCGCCGGTCGTGGTGCAGCAGGTGTTCGAGCTGGTGAAGCGGATTCGCACCAGCGGGCTGACGGTGCTGATCGTCGAGCAGAACGTGCAGCAGGTGCTGAAAGTGGTCGATCGCGCCTATTTGATCGAGGCGGGCACGATCCGGGCATCCGGCACGTCCGCGGAGATGCTGGCAAGCGACACGGTCAGGGAAGCTTATCTCGGGGTGTGATGGGCATGCAGGGGTTTCTCGACATCTTCGACATCTACCTGCTGGAGGCCGTGATCAACGGCATCCTGCTCGGCGGCGTGCTTGCGCTGCTCGCGCTCGGGCTCAATCTGATCTTCGGCGTCATCGACGTGACCTGGATCTGCTATGCCGAGCTGGTGATGATCGGCATGTATGCCATGTATTTCATGGTGCAGTATTACGGCCTCAGCTATTTCGTCGCCGCGCCGTTCACCATCTTGCTGGTCGCGATGCTCGGTGCCGCGCTGCATTTCCTCGTGATCGCGCCGCTATTGACCGCGCCGCCGATCAACCAGCTGCTCGCCACCGGCGGTGTTCTGTTCGTTCTGCAGAGCTTTGCCACCGTCGCCTTCGGCATCGACTTCCGCAATCTCGGCATCCGCCTGCCGGTGCTTGCGTTCGGCGACATGAATTTCAGCTATGCGCGACTTCTGTCCTTCCTGGCGGCGCTGGTCGGCATGGTCTGCGTCTATCTGTTCATGACGCGCACCTTCACCGGCACCGCGATCCGAGCCATCTCGCAGGACCGGCAGATCATGGCGTTGATGGGGGTCGACACCAGGCGGATCTATCTCATCACCTCTGCAATCGGCGGCGGGTTGGCCGGGCTCGCTGCCTGCCTGCTGGTGCTGCAATATGACGTGCATCCCTTCGTCGGCCTCTCCTTCGGGCCGATCACCTTCCTGATCTGCGTGCTCGGCGGCCTCGGCAATTTCATCGGCGGTTTCATCGCCGCCTTCGTGTTCGCCGAGATCATTTCGCTCGGCGGCCTGTTCTCCGATCTCGAATGGGGCTACGTGCTCGCCTTCGCCTTCTTCATCGTCATGATGTTCATCCGGCCCGCGGGCCTGCTGGCGAGGCGCCGATGATGGAGCAGGGGCGGCTTGCGGCTTGGGGGATCGGACTGGCGGCGCTGGTTGCGCTGCCCTTCGTCTATCGCGACCCCTATCATCTGCACATCCTGGTGCTGATCCTGATCTGGTCGTTCGCCTACACATCGTGGTCGATGATGGGGCGATTCGGCCTCGTCTCGCTCGGCCATGGCGGCTTCATGGGGATCGGCGCCTATGTCACCGCGCTCCTGTGGAATCATTTGGGCGTCTCGCCATGGATCGGCATCCCGGTCAGCATGGTCGCGGCCGGCGCGCTGGCGCTGATCGTCGGCTATCCCTGCTTCCGCTTCCGCATCACCGGACACTATTTCGTGCTGGTGACGCTGGCGCTGTCGGGCATCGTGCTCCAGGTCATCACGGCGACGCGCGACTATACAGGAGGCTCGCTCGGCTATACGCCCAACCGCGCGTCCGGCAACAAGCTGCTGGCGCTGCAATTCGACGACAAGATCACCTGGTATCTGATCGCACTCGGGGTCTGGTTGTTCGGCATCGTGGTCTGGCACTGGGTCGACCGCAGCATGAGCCGCTACGCGCTGGAGGCGATCTCCGAGGACGAGGACGCCGCGGCCGCCGCCGGCGTCGACGTCACCGCGGAGAAGCTGAAGATCACGCTGCTCAGCGCGGTGATGACGGCGCTCGCGGGCGCGATCTACTGCCAGTATCAGATGTTCATCACCCCCGACACGGTGAGCGGCATCGCAGTCTCGCTCCAGATGGTGTTCGCGGCCATCGTCGGCGGCCTGTTCGTCTCGCTCGGCCCGACCTTTGGCGCCGTGATCACCATCCTGCTGGCGGAAACCCTTCGCATCGGCTTCGGCACCAAGGCGGTCGGCTGGGACAATCTCGTCTATGGGGTGCTGCTGGTCCTTTTCATCATATTCCTTCCCAAGGGCATCCTTGGTAGCCTGCTCGACCGACTGAAGCCGCAACGCAAGGTGCCCCGCGCTCATGAGCAAGAAGCCGTCCAAATCGCTCGACCAGGAACTTGACCGCTACATCACGCCGTTCCGCTACGACGGATCGGGCAAGTTCCATCTCAAGGATCACAAGACCGACGAGAAGGACGATCTCGACAAGGAGAAGGCGCAGGCGATCCTCGACGACAACAAGAAGCGCCTCGTCGAATTTCAGGAGAAGCTCTACGCGCAGGACCGCTGGTCGCTGCTGATCGTGTTCCAGGCCATGGACGCGGCCGGCAAAGACTCCGCGATCAAGGCGATTTTCGAGGGCATCAACCCGCAGGGCTGCGAGGTCCATGCCTTCAAGGCGCCGAGCAGCAAGGAGCTCGACCACGATTTTCTCTGGCGTCATGCGGTCGCGCTGCCCGAGCGCGGCCATATCGGCATCTTCAACCGATCCCATTATGAGGAGTGCCTGGTCACGCGCGTCCACCCGGAACTGCTGGCCAAGGAAAAGCTGCCCCAGAAGCTCGTCACCAAGAACATCTGGAAGGAGCGGTTCGAGGACATCGCCGCCTGGGAACGCTATCTCTGCCGCAACGGCACCGTGGTGCTGAAGTTCTTTCTCAATGTCTCCAGGGAGGAGCAGCGCAAGCGCTTCCTCGACCGGCTGGAGGAGCCGGCCAAGCAGTGGAAGTTCTCGATGGACGACATCAAGGAGCGCGCCCTGTGGCCGCGCTACCAGGCGGTCTATCAGGACATCGTCCGGCATACCGCCACGTCTCATGCGCCATGGTACGTCGTGCCCGCGGACCACAAATGGTTCGCGCGCGTCGTGATCGGATCGGTGATCAATGCCACGCTCGAAAAGCTCGACCTGCGTTTCCCCCGCGCCGACAAAGCGTCGGTGCAGGAGTTCGAGCAGATTCGCAAGGCGCTGGAGAAAGAGGGCAAGGGGAAGCGGTGAGGGCGCCGCTCCCGTAGGGTGGGCAAAGGCGCCCTTGCGCCGTGCCCACGCCTTTAACTTGCGTGGGCACGCTTCGCTTTGCCCACCCTACGAGTTCAGCGCAAGCCCTCAATACCCGCGGGCCCACCAGTAGCAGAAGCGCTCGATATTTGCGGGGAGGGCGGTTTCGTAATTCGCCCATTTCTCGTATTTCGGCAGCTTCACTTCCTTCATTGCCGTGTCGAAGCACTTGCCGCTATCTGCGGCCTTCTTCACCTCGGTGGAAAGATCCTCCATGTAGGCGATGTCGTCCTCGATGTCCTTCTTGGTGCCGAAGCGGCCGCCGGCGTAGGGATGGCCGGGGATCATCCGCTCCCAGTCGAGTGACGCCAACTTCTTCAGCGAGGCGATGTATTCCAGCGGCGAGGCGTTGTCGGGAATGTTGCGGAACTGGACCTGCTCGATCGGCGCGAAGTCGACCACGAAAACGATCTTCTCCTTCGGCAGGCGCATCACCAGCGAATTGTCGGAATGGTTGCGGCCGACATAGTTCAGCTCCAGCGTGGTGCCGCCGAGCGTAATGCTCTTCTTGTCGTCCACCACCTGGTCCGGCATCACGACATCGGCGAGCAGCGACTTCTGCCTCTTCAGCTCGAGGAAGCGCTCCTTGGTCCGCCGATGCGCGATGAAGGTGGCGCCGAGATCCTTGAAGGGCTGGCCGCCGGCGATGTGATCGTAATGATGGTGGCTGTAGACGACGTATTTGATCGGCTTGTCGGTAACTGCCTTGATCGCATCGATATAGGGCTTGGCGGGACGCAGATAGGAGATCGGGTCGGTCGCGATCACGCCCTGGGGCGTCACGATGAAGATCGACTGATGCCCGCCATAGCGGAAGACGTAGACGTTGTCGGTGCCGTCGACCTTCTTGGTCGAGGTCTGCGGCGGATTTTGCGCGGCGGCGGGTCCAGGTCCGGCAACAATTGCTGCGAGTACGGTGAGGCAAATCGATATCTTCATGTCTGACTTTCTGAAAATGAACGAGGGCGGGAGAGCGATCTCCTCGCCATCACAAACGCCGGCGGGAATACTTTATTCCGCCGCATAGAGTCGCAGGCGGATACGCCATGATCCAGCGCCCAGCCGCCCCCGCGGAACTGGTGCGTCAATTGTGATAGCTCCCACGATCGATCTCGCTTGACAGTCTTGTGGCACAGGAGGAGCATACCGGTGGTCGCTAACAAGCGACGTTAACGTCCAACTCATGAGCAAGGGGAGGTCTATGACTCCACCTCCGCAAATCCAGCCGCGTTAAGTGTGATGGAGCTCGTTCGGACTATCGCATAGCGGCAGAAACCGCGAACGGCACGCCGGGTCAAGGTTTAGCGGGCTGCATCAGTCAGGCAGAGCCCCTACCTTCCCGGCGCTGTATCTTGCATCACCGATCGTGTGGATGGCTTCGACGAGGCCGACCGCGACAGCTGCCTTTGACATCCTGCATTTCTCCTCCTTCCTCCTCGCCGTCATTCCGGGCCGCCTCCCGGAATGACGGAGCGATCGCATATGGCTCTTGCGCCACCTGAGCACGCGCCGCGTCCTTCGAGACGGCGCTCACGTGGTTCCCCCACCCTGCATTGCGGCAAATGCCAAGAGAATGTCGTCTCGAAGGCCAACTTCTGACACAGGCGAGAGGCGAATAACGCTCATCCGACATGACGCATGTGTTTCGGTGGTCCCGACGCCGCCGGCGCATGCATTTTTTTAAGGAAGCCTCGTGTCGCATAAGCTTGCCCCGGCGCTCCTCGCCGCTCTCTTCCTCGCGATCTCCTCTCTCTCCGCTGCCCGCGCCGAAACGCCTCGGCCGGCGACGAACAATGCTTCCGCGCTGTCGCCCGACGAGGCCAGGCGCGCGCTGGAGACGCTTCAGGACGACAAGAAGCGGACGCAGATGATCGATACGCTGCGTGTGATCGCCAATGCGTCCGGTCAGCAACAGCCTGCGCCGCCCGCGCCCGAGCAGAAGTCGCCGATTCCGCTCTCGGCCGACGGCCTCGGTGCGCAGCTCCTGCTCACGGTGTCGGAGCAGATCGGCGACATCTCGAGCCAGATCGCCAGCGTGGCGCGGACGATTACGCATTTCCCGGCGTTCTATTACTGGATCGTGCGGACTGCGAATGATCCCGCGGCCTATAACCTTCTGATCGAGATCGCTTGGAAGCTTGCATTGGTGGTGGGTTGCGGGCTCGCGGCCGAATGGGTGTTGTTCCGCCTGATCCGTCGCCCGGTTGCCTTCCTGGAGGGACGCGTGCCGCAAACCGCGCATCTGCCCGCGCAGGTGCTGCCGATTGCGGATCCGCCGTCGTCGGTTGCCGATGTCACACCTGCGCCCGACCTGAGCAAGCGGCGTCACAGCCTCGCGCGCGCCTGGCAGGTCGTGCGGCGTCTGCCTTTCGTGCTGGGGCGTTTCCTCCTCGAACTCCTTCCCGTATTCGTCTTCGTGGGCGTTGCCACGGCGCTGATCGGCACCGAGCTCGGCGAGCCCACGACGGTTCGCCTCGTGATCCTCGCCGTCGTCAACGCCTATGCGTTCTCGCGCGGGCTCATCTGCCTGGTGCGGGCGCTGGCCGGACCGTTCGGCCTGTTCCCGGTGCGGGCCGAAACCGCGGCTTATATCGAGATCTGGGCCCGCCGCATCGTCGGTGTCGGCGTCTCCGGCATCGCCTTTGCCAATGTCGCGCTGCTGCTCGGTCTGCATCGTGCCGGCTATGCCGCGCTGCTGCGCATGGTGATGCTGGTGGTGCACCTCTTCGTCGTCGTCATCATCCTGCAATGCCGCCGGCAGGTGGCCGAAGCCATCCGGGCGCCGGCGGAACGGCAGGGCATCGCCGCGCGCCTGCGCAACCGCATCGCCGGCGGCTGGCATTATCTTGCCATCGCGCTCGATCTCGCGCTGTGGGCGGTGTGGGCGCTCAACATCCGCAACGGTTATTCGCTGCTGCTGCAATATTTCGTCGGCACCATCGCAGTCGCCCTTATCACTCGCGTCGCCATCATGCTGACGCTGAGCCTGATCGACCGCGGCTTCCGCATCAGGCCGGAGATCCTGCAGCGCTTTCCGGGTCTCGAGATCCGCGCCAATCGCTATCTGCCGCTGCTGCGCAGGATCGTCTCCGGCGTGATCGCCTTCATCGGCTTCGTCGCCGTGCTCGAAGTCTGGGGAGTGGATGCCATCGTCTGGTTCTCTGGCGGCCAGATCGGCAGCCGGCTGATCTCGGCCGTGGTGACGATCGGCCTCGCCGTGTTCGTCGCTGCCGCGATCTGGGAAGCCGGCAACGCGCTGCTGGACCGCCAGATCAACACGCTGTCACGCGACGGGCACTATGCCCGCGCTGCCCGCCTGCGCACCTTCCAGCCGATGCTGCGCACCGCGCTACTGTGCCTGATAGCCACCGTGGTCGGCCTCACCGCGCTGAGCGAGATCGGCGTCAACGTCGCGCCGCTCTTGGCGGGCGCCGGCATCGTCGGCATTGCCATCGGCTTCGGCTCGCAGAAGCTGGTGCAGGATCTCATCACCGGGCTTTTCCTGCTGCTGGAGAACACGGTCCAGGTCGGCGACAATGTCAGCGTGTCCGGGCTTTCGGGCGTGGTCGAGAATGTCTCGATTCGAACGATTCGCCTGCGCGCCGGCGACGGCGCCGTGCACATCGTACCGTTCAGCGCGGTCACGACCATCACCAATGCCAGCCGCGGCGCCGGCAACGCCTCGGTCAGCGTCAACGTCGCCTACAAGGAAGACACCGATCGTGCCGGCCAGATCCTCAAGGACATCGTCGAGGAAATGCGCCGCGAGCCCGAATTCCGGCCTCTGATCCGCGGCGATCTAGATCTGTGGGGCATCGACAAGGTCGATGGCGCGATGGTGTCGATCGTCGGCCAGATCCGCTGCACCGAAGCCGGGCGCTGGCCGGTCCAGCGCGAATTCAACCGTCGCATGAAGCTGCGCTTCCAGCAGACCGGCATCAATGTCGCGTCCGCCACCCAGACCATCCTGATGCACATCGCGCCGCCGGCCGACAGCGCCGCCAATCTGACGCCGCGCCGCGCCGCTGGATAGAGGCGCGGTCAACTTACCGCTTGCCTCGGCCTGCCCGGCAGCATTCACTTAGCCCTCCAGCCCGCTGACAACATGCGGGCAGCAAAAGGGTGGGAGGGGTCGATGCGGGGGCTGTGGGGCGCGTTGCGCGACCATGTGATCGTCATCTGTGCGTTGCTTGGATGCCTGGCTTCGGCTGCTCCCGGCAATGCCCAACCCTCGCGCCCCATCACCCTCATCGTACCGTTCGCGGCGGGCGGTCCGACCGACACGCTGGCGCGGATCCTGTCCGAGCGGATCGCGGCCGAACTGCACACCACCGTCGTGGTCGAGAACGTGGCGGGCGCGTCCGGCAGCATTGCCGGCGCGCGCGTGGCGCGTGCGGCCCCGGACGGCACGACCATCACCATCGGCCATTGGGGCACCCATGTCCTGAACGGCGCCATCTTCAAGCTGCCCTATGACGTGATCGCCGATTTCGAGCCGGTCGCGATGATCGCGATGGGAACGCAGCTCATCGTCGGCAGGAAGTCGCTCGAGGCCAACAGCCTGAAAGAGATGATCGCCTGGCTGAAGGCCAATCCCGGCAAGGCCACCGCTGGGACCGCCGGGGCCGGTACCGGCGCGCATGTCGCTGGCGTCTTCTTCAAGGACAAGACCGGCACCGATTTCCAGTTCGTGCCTTATCGGGGCGCGGGACCTGCCATGATCGATCTCGTCGCGGGCCAGATTGACATCATGTTCGACCAGGCCTCGAACTCGCTGCCGCACGTCAAGAGCGGGGCGATCAAGGCCTTCGCGGTGACCTCGCCGACCAGGCTCGCATCTGCGCCCGATGTGCCGACCGTCGACGAAGCGGGCCTGCCGGGCCTCTACATCTCCTATTGGCACGGCATCTGGGCACCGAAGAACACGCCGAAGGACACCGTCACCAAGCTCAACGCAGCCATCGTCGCCGTACTCGCCGAGCCTGCCGTCAAGCAGCGATTTGCCGAGCTGGGGCAGGAGATTCCGCTACCGGCGCAGCAGAAGCCCGCAGCGCTCGCGGCGTTCCAGAAGGCCGAGACCGAGAAATGGTGGCCGATCGTGAAGGCTGCCGACATCAAGCCGGAATAGCCGCTGCGTTAACCTTTTCTCGCGCGCGACTGCGTGTCGTTCGCGAGAAATCTCGCTGCGGTGCGAGATCACAATCGGCGTCTCCGTCGCTACGTCCTTGATCTCAATGGAGCGCTGGCCGACAATGCACGCAGGTTCAATGTGAAGCTCCTTGGGGGAATTTGTGAATAGACCTGCCCGGGTCGTTGCCCAATCGAAATCGTCCGATTCGCTGCAAGGCATGGCGCTGCTGCGCGATCCCCTGCTCAACAAAGGCACCGCCTTCACGGAAACCGAGCGCGAGGCCCTGGGGCTGCGCGGCCTGTTGCCGCCTTGCGTGCTGACGATGGAGACGCAGGCGCAGCGCGTCCTCACCAATCTGCGCACGCTGCCCACGGACCTGGAAAAATACGTCGCGCTGAACGCGCTGCATGACCGCAACGAGGCGCTGTTCTTCCGCGTCGTGGTCGACAATATCGACGAGATCCAGCCGATCATCTACACCCCGACGGTCGGGCTCGCCTGCCAGAAATACGGCCTGATCTTCCAGCGGCCGCGCGGCATGTTCATCTCCTCGCGCGATCGCGGCCAGATCGCCGAGCTTCTGAAGAATTGGCCTTATCAGGCCAAGCTGATCGTCGTCACCGACGGCGAACGCATTCTGGGACTTGGCGATCTCGGCGCCAACGGCATGGGTATTCCCGTCGGCAAGCTGTCGCTTTATTCCGCCTGCGCCGGCGTGCATCCGGAAGCCTGCCTGCCTGTCGTGCTCGACGTCGGCACCAACAACGAAGAGCTGTTGAACGATCCCTATTATCTCGGCCTGCGCGAGCGGCGGCTGACGGGCGAAGCCTACGACAGCTTCGTCGACGAATTCATGCAAGCCGCGCGAAAGACCTTTCCGGGCGTGCTGATCCAGTTCGAGGATTTCGCCAATCATTCGGCGTTCAAGCTGTTGCACAAATATCGCGATGAAGCCTGCGTCTTCAACGACGACATCCAGGGCACCGCGGCGGTGGCGCTGGCGGGCCTGTTCTCGGCGCTGCGTGTCAATGGCGGCAAGCTGAAGGACCAGCGCATCCTGTTCCTCGGCGCAGGCGAGGCCGCGACCGGCATCGCCGATCTCGTGGTGTCTGCCATGATGGCGGAGGGCGCCTCGGAAGCCGAGGCCCTACGGCGCAACTGGCTGGTGGATTCCCGCGGACTCGTCGTCGGCAGTCGCGAAGGCCTCCACGGTCACAAGCTCCGCTATGCCCATTCCGACCAGGCGCCGATCGCCGACTTCCTTACCGCGATCAAGACGCTCAAGCCGACCGCGATCATCGGCGTTGCCGCGGTTGGCGGCGCCTTCACGC
Organism: Bradyrhizobium sp. MOS003; assembly: GCF_003020125.1. GTDB lineage: Bacteria > Pseudomonadota > Alphaproteobacteria > Rhizobiales > Xanthobacteraceae > Bradyrhizobium. The sequence continues at coordinate 2,118,538 of NZ_PYFW01000001.1, forward strand.
CCGAAGTGCTCAAGACGATGGCCGAGCTCAACGAGCAGCCGATCGTGTTCGCGCTCTCCAACCCGACCTCGAAGGCGGAATGCTCGGCGGAGGATGCCTATCGCTACACTGAAGGGCGCGCGCTGTTCGCCTGCGGCAGCCCGTATGATCCGGTCAAGCTCAACGGCCGCAGCTTCGTGCCGCGCCAGGGCAACAACTCCTACATCTTCCCCGGCGTCGGCCTCGGCGTCATCGCCAGCGGCTCGAAGCTGGTGACCGACGAGATGTTCATGGCGGCGGCCCACACGCTCGCCGATTGCGTCGGCAAGGAGGATCTTGCGCAGGGCAGCCTCTATCCGGCCCTGCCTCGCATTCGCGAGGTCTCGATCCGCATCGCCGCGGCCGTTGCCGACGTCGCCTATCAACGCGGGCTCGCCGACGGACCCGCGCCCAACGACGTCAAGGCTCTCGTCCAGTCGCAGATGTACGAGCCGCATTACTGAGGCCGCTGAGCCGACGCTTGATCGGCGCCGGAGCGCGGATCCGGTTAGGCGCTCGCCAGGCTTTCGCTGGGCGCCTGATTTCGCTGCTTGGGGGGCCGGGTCGGGGCCGTCTGTCCCGATTCAGGACGCATCACTGTGGTGGAATCGTCACAGCTGACGCGAAACGGCGGCGGCCTCAGGCCCGCTTTTGTTCCGACAAGGTTCTGCCCCGATTGCCCACCGAAACTCCGCATCGTTCGGAGGGCGCATCATGTCTTGCATTGCACGTGCCGAAACTGCCCAGATTTCATTGGCAACCTCGAGCCGGCTGCTGCTGGCCATCGTCGGTGCCGCCTCGCTCGCTGCTTGCGCACAATCGCCGGTCGGCCGCCAGAAGGCCGATCTCGCGGCGACCGGCCGGCACGCTGCGGTGGAACGGCCGCACAAAGTGGCGGCGCTGCACCCACGGCCGATCAGCCGGCTGCGCATTCCCGATGGCGATGCAAAGCAGGCACCTTCGCACGGCGTCGCCAGCTTCTATTCGGATACGGAGACCGCGAGCGGCGAGAAGTTCGACAAGAACGAATTGACCGCGGCCCATCCGAGCCTGCCGTTCGGCACGAAGCTCCGCGTCACCGACGTGTCCTCCGGCCGCTTCGTGACCGTCAGGGTCAACGACCGCGGTCCCTATGTTCGCGGCCGCATCGTCGACATCTCGCCGTCCGCAGCCGAGGCCCTCGGCATGGTCGACAGGGGCATCACCAATGTCCGGCTCGACATCGTGCAATGAGGCAAGCTGCATCGAGCTCGACCCGCCGTACTTAACCGACTGTTAGCCGCTCTGTCGCACCATGGGTGTCCAACAAGTCGGGGCCCCGGGTTCGGGGCCCTCTCGGGAGGTGGCGCTTGAACACGATCCAGTATCTCGAAGATCAGGCTGCGCGCGCCGAGCGGCTCGCAAAACGGATCACGGATGCGCTGACGATCGAAAGGCTGCTGAGCTTTGCGGGCGAGCGTCGCCGCGAGATCGAGGTCATCGCCGGCAAACGGAGCGCCTGACCGCAAGCCATGCAATGAAAGCATTCGCCCTCGCTGCGAGGCGCGGAACTTCTTCTCATCTCCTGCGTCATGTTGTCATTGCATGATGAGGACGAATTCATGGGCTTTGGAAAAGGTGCTTTGCTTTGGATGCTTGGCGTGCCGCTGCCGATCGTTCTGCTGCTGGCATTGTTCTGGCACCACTGAGGTGACAACACGCTCCCGAAAAGCGCCGCGCAAGTGGCGCTTTTTTTTCCGCGTGAAGCCCTCTTCAGGAATGGCTCTCGACGAAGTCGCTGAGATAGTCGGGCAGCCCCACGCCGTCGATATCGCAGCGCGCTCTGATCTCGCCGGCGACATCGGTCGAGATGTCCTTCATCCAATGTTCGAGCGTGTTGAACGAAATCACCTTGATGGGGTCGTTGAAGCAGCCGGCGACGAGCTCGCCGATCGTGGCTTCGAGATCGCTTCGTTCGATGCGAATCTCTCTCGCCTTGTCGAGGCGATCGATCACGACGAACATGGTCTTGTCTGCGCCATAGGGCACGACCGGGGATGGCACGCCAGCTTCGAGCATATGAGGCACTCACGCCTTGGCTTCCGATCTCCAACAACAGGAAAAACCGGCAGAAGGTTCCAGCGCGCCTGCAGGTGAATTGCCGTCAGAGAAATTCTCTCCAGCGCGAGAGCTCGATGACGTGCTCGGGGGAGAGGATGCCGGTCACGAGCGGCGGCTGCGCCGCTGTCCGGATCTCATAGAGATGCCGGGTCGCGGCCGGCTTCGCCATGAACGCCGAGATGCATTCGTCCAGAGTGCCTTCGATGACTTGGTAGGGCTCCCGGTCAGGCTGACGCTGATTGGCCAGTGACGGCCATTTGTTGAGAACTGCAAACGCACCGAAGTCGACTTTTGACTCCGCAACCATATCCCCCATCGCACCGCCTCACGCAAAAAAGCCCAGCACGCCGATTTCGCGCGCCCGGGCCTAACACCTGTCGCGGCATCTCGATGCCTCACCCCAGAACGCGGCAGCCGGCAAAAGGTTCCCGGCTGCCGCTGTCGCAATCAGCTCGCCGCCGCCGCGATTTTGAAGCCCGGGCCAGGCTCGTCGCGACTGACCTCCGGCAGGCCGGCGAAGCGTCGCAAGGCTTCCGCCATCTGCACCCGGCCGGACACACCCGTGATCACCACATCGACCATGGTGAAGGACGAATGGAAATGGCCGTGCGCCTTCAGTTGTTCGACCGGGACGCCCGCGGCCGACATCGCCTCGGCATAGGCGATGCCTTCGTCGCGCAACGGATCGAACTCGCAGGTCGTCACGAAGGCCGGCGGCAATTTTTCGACCTTGCCGCGCAGCGGCGAGGCGCGCGGATCCGCGCGGTCCGCCGGCGAGCAGTAGAGGTCCCAGAACCAGTACATCAGCCCTCGCGTCAGGAAGTAGCCCGCTGCGTTGTCGTTATAGGAGGGACGATCGAAGCTGCAGTCGGTGACCGGGCAGATCAGCAGCTGGCCGGCGATCTCCGGTCCGCCACGGTCGCGCGCGAGCTGGCAGGTGACGGCAGCGATGTTGCCGCCGGCGCTCCAGCCCGCGACCAGCACCGGGCCCGGTCGGCCGCCGAGTTCCGTGGCATGCTCGGCGATCCAGCGCGTGGCCGCATAGCCGTCTTCGGCCGCGGTCGGGAAGCGATGCTCCGGGGCGTGGCGATAGCCGACGCTGACGAACATCATGCCGGTCCGCCGTACCATGTCGCGGCAGAACGGCTCGTCGGACTGCTCGTCACCGAGCACCCAGCCGCCGCCGTGGAAATAGACCACGACCGGATGCGGCCCCGGCGTTGCCGGCTTGTAAACGCGGTACGGCAGCGCACCGTCGGTGACGGGCAGGGTGCCATCGACGATGCCGCCGATCGGCCGGCCGGCGGGGCGGCCCTTGTTGAACTCGTTGACGAAGGCGCGTGCGCCGATCGCGCCCATCGACTCGATCGGCGGCAGGTTCAGCGACGTGAGCAGGTTGAGCACCAGCCGCACGTCGGGCTGCAGCCGCACCACCTCGCCGTCGTTGCATTGCGTGGCACCATTGGGGCCGGTGAGCTTGAAGCCGAGCATGCCGCGGCTGACCACCTCGTCGCAGATGCTGCGATAGGGGCCGACGCCGCCGGTATAGGGCATCAGGCCCTGCACCTTGCCGGGGACGTTGGCGCCTGTGTACCAGGTGTTGGCGAGCCGGTGCAGCGTCACCATCGAGCAGTCGGCCATGTGCCTGTTCCAGCCGGCCTGCGCCGTCTCGGTCGGCTCGATCGTGGTGAAGCCGGCATCGCGCAATGCCGCGAGGCGATCCACGACCCAGTCGACATGCTGCTCGATCGACACCGCCATGTTCGACAGCACCGACGGGCTGCCCGGCCCGGTGATCATGAAGAAGTTCGGGAAGCCCTCGACCGTGAGCCCGAGATAACTTTGCGGTCCCTGAGCCCAGACGTCGGTGAGCGATTTGCCGCCACGCCCCGTAATGGGATGCACGGCGCGGATCGCACCGGTCATGGCGTCGAAGCCGGTTGCGAACACGATGACGTCGACGTCGATCTTCCGCCCCGCCGTCGTGATGCCGCCGGCCGTGATCGCCTTGATTGGTTCCTGGCGCAGATTGACCAGCGTGACGTTCGGCCGGTTGTAGGTCGCGTAGTAGTTGGTGTCGAGGCACGGACGCTTTGCGCCGAAGGGGTGGTCGTCCGGCATCAGCGCAGCCGCCGTTTGGGGATCCTTGACCGCCGCGCGGATCTTCTCGCGGATCAGGTCTTGGACGATCTTGTTGCCGTCGACGTCGACGGCCTGGTCGGCCCAGAGCTGGGTCAGGATATGGACGAGGTCGCCGGCGGCCCAGGCCCGTTCGAACCGCTCACGGCGCTCGGCATCGCTGAGCTGCCAGCTCACGACGGTCTGCTGCGGATAGGGGACGCCGGCCATCGACTGGCGCGCCTGCTCGCGATAGGCGGCGCGGTCGCTCTGGAAAAAGTCCATGCGATCGGCCGGCGCCGGGCCGTTATGCGCCGGTAGCGCGAAGTTCGGCGTGCGCTGGAACACGGTCAGTTGCGCGGCCTGCTCGGCGATCAACGGGATCGACTGGATCGCCGACGAGCCCGTGCCGATCACCGCGACCCGCTTGCCCTCGAGATTGACGCCGTCATGCGGCCAGCGTCCGGTGAAATAGACCTCGCCCTTGAAATCCTTGACGCCGTCGATCTCCGGCGGCTTCGGCGCCGAGAGGCATCCGGTGGCCATGATGTAGTGGCGGCAGGAGACCGGCGCGCCGTTGTCGGTGATGATGAGCCAGCGCTCGGCCTTCTCGTCCCATTTGGCTTCGGTGACCTTGGTCTTGAAGCGGATGTCGCGCCTGAGATCGTAGCGGTCGGCGACGAAGCCGAGATAGCGCAGGATCTCGGGCTGGGCTGCGTACTTCTCCGACCAGGTCCAGGCCGTATCGAGCTCCGGATCGAAGGTGTAGCTGTAGTCGATGGTCTGGATGTCGCAGCGGGCGCCGGGATAGCGGTTCCAATACCAGGTGCCGCCGACGTCTCCGGCTTCTTCGAGGGCGACGGCCGAGAGGCCGGCCTTGCGCAGGCGATGCAGAAGATAAAGGCCGGCAAATCCGGCGCCGACTACGGCGACATCGACCTGCTGAGCGGTTCCGCGCTCGTCGGAGGCCCGTGTGGCAACCATCGCGTCAGACATGGCATCCTCCCGAATGTTTTGTTTTGCCGGCAGGCTATCGCTGCAGGTTCAGCTTGTCATCAGAGCAAGTGCAATCTTCGGTGGTCGTTTGCGGCGGCATCAAGGCCGATTGAGTCTTGCGGTGCTACACGCACCGCGATGCACAATGGCCGTGATGACCCGGGGTAATCATGCCCGGTCCATCTGTGTATGCTTGCGGTTACAAGTCACGCGTAGCGATCGAGCGTCATGCCAGAGTTGAGTGAGCGGACCAAAGCCAACATGGACGTCGTCCTGGAGGAGACGTGCCGGCAATTGCCGCATGGCGGCGATCACGACAGTCGCAGGTTCATTGCCGAGCGCCTGATCGAGGCAGCGCGGGCGGGGCACTCCACGCTCGGCGAACTCGGCATCGTCGCGCGGCACGCACTGGCGGAGATTCTCGCAAAGCGTGGTGCCTGAGCCGCAAGGCTTGCCTCTCCGCGCGCTCCGGACTTAACCTCACGAGGACCTTATCCGCGCATCGAGATGCTCCGAAGATGCGATCCTTGCTCGCGCTTCTTGCTGCCTCCATTGTCCTGTGTTGCGCCGGCTCGGCCGTGGCGCAGCCGGTTGGACAGTTCCCATTTGCGCTGACGCGTGAAGGACAGATGCTCGGTGCCGTCGAAGGCGAGGTGGCCTCCTTCAAGGGACTGGCTTACGCTGCGCCGCCGGTCGGCGCGCTGCGCTGGCGCCCGCCGCAGCCGACGCCGGAAAGTTCGGAGATGCGCACCGCCTACGAGTACGGCGCGCCGTGCCTTCAGACGTCTTTGCCTGATACGAACGAGGACTGCCTGACGCTGAACGTGTTCCGTCCGTTCGGGATCGACGGCCCGCTGCCGGTGATGATGTTCATCCACGGCGGCGGCTTCATCAGCGGTACCGCGAACGAGCGGCTGTTCGACGGTGCCAGGCTGGCGCAGGCCGGCCTCATCGTGGTCACCGCAAATTATCGCCTAGGCGCGCTCGGCTGGCTCGCTGATTCCGCGCTGACGGACGGCGGCTCCGGCAATTGGGGCCTGATGGACCAGATCGCCGCGCTGCATTGGGTTCACGACAACATCGCAGCCTTCGGCGGCGATCCCGACAACGTCACCTTGTTTGGCAGCGGCGCAGGCGCGACATCGATCGCGCTTCTCATGCTGTCCGCGCAATCGCGCGATCTGTTCCAAAAAGCCATTCTGCAATCGATCCCCGCCCGGGCGCGGCTGCGTTCGTCACAGGAGGCTGAGGCTGTCGGCCGGCAGTTCGTGGCGGCGTTCGGACCGCAGGCGGGATTGCGCGCAGTCGAGCCGCGAGGCCTGCTTGCCGCCGAAGCCCGTCTGCTGGAGCAATCGCGGCACGGCTTTGCGCCGATGATGGACGGCGCTCTGGTGACCGAGGATATCGCTGCAGGCTTCGCGGCCGGGCATCAAAGCCGCATTGCCCTGATGATCGGCTCCAACGACGACGAGACCGGTTTCGAGGGCGAGTTCGATACCAGGCAAGAGCTTGCAGCGTCAGGCCTCACGAGCGATGATCTGCGCAAGCTCTATCCCGATCTCGCCAAGACTTCTCTCGCCAGTCCTGCGGATCTTGCGGCGAGGTTCTACACCGACAAGGTCTTCTCCGAGCCCGCAAGACTGTTGGCGCGCCTGCATGCCGCAAGGGGCGCTGCGACCTTTCGCTATCGCTTCGCCTATGTGCCCGAGGCGCGTCGCGGCAATCCCGGGGCTGGGCACGGGCGCGAGCTGCAGTTCATCTTCGGTGCGGAGGGTGTGCCCGGAGCGGGCATCTTCTCGCGAGCCGATCGCGAGGTCGCCAGCCGCATGCGATCCTATTGGATCAATTTCGCCAGGAGCGGCGATCCCAACGGTCCCGACCTGCCGCATTGGGACTCGGCCGCAGGCCGCGATCGCCTGCTGCTGATCACGAACGATCGCATCGCGAGCGGCGACGATCCCTCGGCGGAGCGTCTCGACCGGCTCGCGCGATAGCGCGACAAAATGGGTTGGACTTAAGCGGCGAGCTCGACGCGGGGCGCCGGCGTCAGCCGGTCTTCCTCCAGATAGTCCATCGAGCCGTCCTTCTCGACGGCGTAGAACTGCTGGCCGTCCCGCGACTTGAAGGCGGCGCGAACGATGCCGCGGCGGCCCTTGTCACTGTTGACGACGTCCCCCAGCGCAAACTTCTTCATCTCAACGTCTCGCTTGTCTTCGGGCCGACTGCTTCGGCCACACCGGGATTTTGGGCGGCAAATCGTTAACGACTTGCTAACCATGCCGGTTTGCCTATGCTCGCGGCCGTCGCGCGGGCGCTGGCACGCGCATCTTTCCGACGAGACCAATCCGATGGCGCGATTACCGACCCTCTTCCTGTCGCACGGCGGCGGCCCGTGGCCATTCATGGAGGATCGGCGGGTGCAATATGCCAAGACCGCCGAGGAGTTCGGCCGGTTGCCCCAGCTGCTTCCCGAGAGGCCGAAGGCGGTGCTCGTCATCACCGGCCATTGGGAGGCCGATGCCTTCACCGTCTCGACCTCGGCGCAGCCGCCGATGGTGTACGACTATTACGGTTTCCCCGAGCACACCTATCACCTCAAATATCCGGCGCCGGGCATGCCGGAGCTCGCAGCGAAGGTGAAGGCGCTGCTTGCGGGCGCGGGCGTCGCTTGCCGGGAAGATCCCAACCAGGGTTTCGATCACGGCACCTTCGTGCCGCTCGGCCTGATGTATCCGAACGCCGACATGCCGATCGTGCTGCTGTCGCTGAAGTCTGCTTACGATGCGGCCGAGCACATCAAGGTGGGCGAAGCCATCGCCGCGCTCCGCGATGAAGGCATTCTGATCGTCGGCAGCGGGCTGACCTATCACAACATGCGTGGCTTCAACCGGCCGGAGTCGAAGCCGGTCTCGTATGATTTCGAGGCCTATCTGAACGAGGCGATCAGCAACCTCGATCCCGCCCGCCGCAACGCGATGCTGGTCGATTGGGAGAATGCGCCCAGCGCGCGGCTCGCGCATCCGCGCGAGGACCATCTGCTGCCGCTGATGGTGGCCGCCGGCGCCGCCGGCAGCGATACCGGCAAGCGGGTCTTCGTCGACGAGGTCGCGAGCGTGGCGATGGCGTCGTACGTGTTTGGATGAAGAGCAGTGTTGCGCTCTACTCTTCTCCCGCAAGGGAGAAGGAAGAGGGGAGCGTCGCAACCTCAGCCGTATTTCAGCTTCATGAACAAAATGCCGCCGGCGAGCAGCATGGTGACCGCGTTGGCGGCGACCAGCGGGGCGTCGCCCGAGAGCAGGCCGTAGATCAGCCACAGCGCCAGGCCCAGCACCATGACCAGGAACATGCCGAGCGAGATGTCGCCGGTGGAGCGGGTCTTCCACACCTTGATGGCTTGCGGCGCGTAGGCCACGGTGGTGCAGGTGGCGGCGGCAAAGCCGATCAGCTTGATCACGAACGGGTCCATGCCGGCTTTATAACACGGATTCGACGACGGTCATGCCTCAGGCCCGCTGCGCCATCAGGCTGCGATACAGCGCGGCATAATCGCCGGCGCGGTTGCGCCAGGAGACGTCGGTCGCAAGGCCGTTTCGTTGCAGCTTGCGCCAGGTCGCCTTGTCTTGGAAGACCGTGTTGGCCTTGCCCAACGTTCCGGCAAGGGCCTCCGCCGTCACGGGTGCGAATTTGAAACCGGTGGCATCGCGACCGGAGGCGTCGGTCTCAGCGATATCAACGATGGTGTCCTCCAGACCGCCGACGCGTGAGACGATCGGAACGGCGCCGTAACGCAGCGCGCAGAGCTGGGTCAGCCCGCACGGCTCGAAGCGCGACGGCACGATCAGTGCGTCCGAGCCCGCCTGGATCAGATGCGCCAGAATCTCGTCATAGCCGATCGCGACGCCGATCCGGCCGGGATTGGCACGGGCTACAGCCTGGTAGCCGTCTTGCAGATCGCGGTCACCGCTGCCGAGTAGCGCGAGCTGCATGCCTTCTGCCAAAATAGTCGGAATGGCCTCGAGCAGGAGATCGAGCCCCTTCTGCCAGGACAGCCGGCTGATGACGCCGAGCAGAGGCGCCTCGTCGGAGGAATCGAGATTGAACTGTTGCTGCAGCACCGCCTTGTTCGCGGCCCGGAAGGTCAGGTCCTCGGCGCCGTAGCGGTAGGCGATGTGCGGATCTTCTTGCGGATCCCACACCGAGATGTCGATGCCGTTCAGGATGCCGCTCAGCACGTTCGCGCGTGCGCGCAACAGGCCGCCGAACCCCATGCCGCCTTCGTCGCTCTGGATTTCCCGAGCGTAGGTCGGCGACACCGTGGTGATGCGATCGGCGAATTGAAGGCCTGCCTTCAGGAAGCTGATGCCGCCGAAATATTCGAGCTCATTGACGCTGAACGCGTGCCAGGGCAGGCCGATCGCACCGATCAGCTCGGGAGCGAACTTGCCCTGATAGGCCATGTTGTGGATGGTCATCACGGTGCCGGGCCGCGGGCGATTGTCATAGTGCAGATAGGCGGCCGCGAGCCCGGCCTGCCAGTCATGGGCGTGCACGATTTCGGGCACGAAGGCGGGGACGAGGCCGTGGCCGATATCGGCGGCGATGCGCGACAGCGCCGCGAAGCGCACGCCATTGTCCGGCCAGTCGACACCCTCAGTGGTCACGTAAGGGTTGCCCGGCCGCGCATAGAGATGCGGCACGTCGAGCACGAACAGGTCGAGCCCGTCATGGGAGCCCGCAAGCAACCGGCCCGGCCCGCCGAAATAATCCGGCCAGCTCCGGATCTGCTCTGCGTTCGATACCAGCCGCATCACGTCGGGATAGCCCGGCATCAAGGTGCGCATCTCGACGCCATGCGCCTTCAGCGCGATCGGCAGCGCGCCGGCGACATCCGCGAGGCCGCCGGTCTTGACGATGGGATAGACTTCAGAGGCGACAGCGAGGACGCGAACAGGCGTCATGCATTGAGCCTGTCGATCATCGGCTGGGTGACGAGCGAAATGCCCTGCTCGGTGGTGCGAAAGCGCCTGGCGTCGAGTTCGGGATCGTCGCCGATTACGAGTCCCTCCGGAATTTCGACGCCGCGGTCGATCACGACGTTCTTCAGGCGAGCGCCGCGGCCGACATTCACATAAGGCATGATCACGGCGTTCTCGACATTGGCGTAGGAGTTGATGCGCACGCCGGTGAACAACAGCGACCGGCGCAGGGAGGCGCCGGAGATGATGCAGCCGCCCGAGACCAGGGAGCTCACGGCCTGGCCGCGCCGGCTCTCCTCGTCATGGACGAATTTTGCCGGAGGGGTGATCTCCGAATAGGACCAGATCGGCCAGGCGCTGTCGAACAGATCGAGCTCGGGCACCACGTCGGTGAGGTCGATATTGGCGGCCCAATAGGCGTCGACCGTGCCGACGTCGCGCCAATAGGCGCGGGGGTCGTTGCCGGAACGTACGCAGGAGGTGGAATATTGGTGGGCCATCGCGCGGCCGTTCTTGACGAGGTAGGGAATGATGTCCTTGCCGAAATCGTGGTTCGAGTTCGGGTCCTCGGCGTCGCGCTTGAGCTCCTCGAACAGGAACTTCGCGTCGAACACGTAGATGCCCATGCTGGCGAGCGAGACGTCCGGCTTGCCCGGCATCGGCGGCGGATCCTTCGGCTTCTCCAAGAATTCCTTGATCCAGCCGTTCTCGTCGATATGCATGATACCGAAGCCCGAGGATTCCGCCCGCGGCATCTCCAGGCAACCGACGGTGACGTCGGCGCCGCTCTCGACGTGCTGGCGCAGCATCACCTCGTAGTCCATTTTATAGATATGGTCGCCGGCCAGCACGACGATGAAACGGCAGGCGTGGGATTCGATGATGTCGATGTTCTGGTAGACCGCATCCGCCGTGCCGACATACCACATGTTCTCGGAGACGCGCTGGCTCGCGGGGAGGATGTCAAAGCTCTCGTTGCGTTCCGGACGAAAGAAGTTCCAGCCCATCTGAAGATGCCGGATCAGGCTGTGCGCCTTGTACTGGGTCGCGACAGCAATGCGGCGGATGCCCGAATTGACGGCATTGGACAGCGCGAAATCGATGATGCGGGACTTGCCGCCGAAATAGACGGCCGGCTTGGCGCGGCGGTCGGTCAGCTCCAGGAGCCGGCTGCCACGTCCGCCGGCCAGGACGAAGGCCAGCGCCTGACGGGCAAGCGGCTCGGGTCTCGCGGCACTCATGTCATCCTCCAACACGCTCGGCGCAGGCCGAGGCTGTTCGTCGCGAGAAACCTCGCTCCCGTGGAACCGATACTAACGATACGAATAGTCAATCGTGAAGTAGGTTGTTGGTTGCGAAGGCGGGAAGCTTAATGCTTTGCGTCGGCCGCGGGGCTCCGGCATCGCGCCGGCGTCACGTCCGGCAGAGCCGTGTTGGTCCGCCTCGCATGTCGGCAGCCGCTTCGCAGAAGCATGAACGGGACTTGTGCGCCGCACGCAAATCCGGGCTTTGAAATCCGGGCTTTGACTTGGCGCAAAGATGCCCGATCATGCTGCTGCGATCCTTTTCCAAGCAAGACGTCAGACAGGGAGCAAGTCGATGAGGATCTGGAAAACGGCAATTGCCTGTTCGGTCGCCGGCGTGGTCATCGCCGGCCAAATTCAACAGGCGGCAGCGGCCCCGCTGCCGACCAACGTCGCGACCATGAAGGCCGCGGTCGGTGACGACGTCGCGAAGGTGCATTGGCGCGGTCGTGGCTTCGGATGGGGCGCAGGCGGCCTCCTTGCCGGTGCGATCATCGGCGGCGCCATCGCCAGCGGCGCGCCTTATGGCTACGGCTATTACGGCGGCGGTCCGTATTACGGCGGCTATGGATATCCGGGACCGGCCTATGGTTATGCGCCCGCCTACTATGGCGGTTATGGACCGGGCTACGCCTATGGTCCGGGTTACGGTTATGGATATCGTTCCTATCACCGTCCCCGTCCGTACTACGGCTACAGATATGGCTATTACCGGCCCCGCGCGTACTACCGGCCCTACTATCGCGGATATTGGTGATCCCGGGAAGCTAGAGCGAGAGCCACACGATCAGGCTCATACTGGCGAAATGGACGAGCACGATCGCGGCGAGATGCAGCGGCCCGGCCTCGAGGCTAAGCCTGCGCATCACGCCGCCTTCGCCTAGTTCGACCCGGCGGCCGCAGCCGTGAAGCTGCGGTCGACGGCTTTGCTGACGTCGAGCGTCCTCGGCAGGATGCCGTAGCGCGTCGAACGGTCGGACGCTTGCTGGATTTCCTTGACCACGTTCTCGTCGATCACGATCGGACTGGTGCGCTGCGCGGTGTAGGCCGACAGCAGCACGTCCTCAGGCAGCTTGGTCAGCTCGGACGTGCTCCTTGCGTATTCGCTGATGTGATCCAGCGACCACAGCCGCGCCTTGTTGAGGCGCTGCACTAGGTCCTGCACCGCCGCGCGCTTGTTGGCGATGGCGTTGTCGGAGGCGACGATGAAGGTAATGGTCGGCGTCAGGCCTTCGCCGTCGGCGATCACCCGCGCTTTGTCCTTGAGCGTGGCGAACGACACGTAAGGCTCCCACACCGCCCAGGCGTCGATCGAGCCGGCGACCAGCGCGATCTTGGCATCGACCGGGCCGAGCGGCGCGAAGGTCGCATCCTCCAGCTTGATCTGCGCCTTCTCCAGCGTCGCGTCGATCAGGAACTGGCCCCAGCCGCCGCGCGTGCCGGCAAGGCGTTTGCCCTTGAGGTCGGCGGCCGATTTGATCGGCGAGTCCTGGCGCACCAGGATGGCTTGCGTCTTCGCATCGGACCTGGTGCCCCCGATCGCCTTGATCGGCGCACCCGCCGCATAGACCGAAAGGAAGGAGAGATCGCCGGTGTAGCCGACGTCGAGCGCGCCGGCGTTGAGCGCTTCCAGGATCGGTGCCGCCGCCGGGAATTCGGACCATTCGATCTTGTAGGGCAGGTCCTTCGCGTAGCCGGAGATTTCGAGCAGCGAGCGGTTGCCGCCCTTCTGATCGCCGACGCGCAGCACGACGGTGTCCGCGGCAAACGACGCGACGGCCGTCGACAGCGTGATGGCGGCGGCGAACAGCGAAGCGGCGAGCCGGCGGGGGAGGGAATGATCGTGGGAGTTGATGCTCATGTAGCCTGTCTTCTTGCCTGCTTGTGATTTTGGCTCACGACGCGTGAGCGAGCGATGCAGCGAGACGATCAAGTCTATGACCGGGCGAAGTGCAGTCAATGAAATGACCGTTCGTATTGCGCGTGCATCAGGCAAGGACGTTTCGTTGAATCCCGGTGCGCGAGAACGTGACGTTCTCGCGGGGGAAGGATGCACGGAATCGAAGCAGATGCGTGCCTGTCGCGATTGCCGGGAGCGACCGTATTCGCGAAAATCGTTTCATCGTTCGCGCGTGCGCCGATGGAGAGAATGACTTCGCTTCGCATCACATTCGAAATTCCATTTCATTGACGATGCGGCGAGCGCGCCGCATGATTTGCGTATCGCATCAACGCGGCGCGACAACGCCGACGGAACAATTTTCTCTCAACGCAGCTCCGCACGGAACATGCGCAACGTGAAGCGTTGCGCGATGGGCGGAGCCGTGCCAGCGCAGGAGTGGGGACCGATGAACGACGAGGACAAGCGCGGCGGACGGGGGCTCGACCGACGCCATCTGCTCCAGGCGGGGCTTGCGGCAGCTTTCGCCGCGCCGCTCGGTGCGCTGGGCGCGCAGGCCTTCGTGCCGCGCGGGATTGCATCCGGCATCGACTTCTCGGAGTTTCCGCTGTGCCGGACGGCGTCCGACGCGCCCGCGCTCACCGGCGCGCCGCGCAAGCTGAAGCTGTCGTGGAACGCCGGCGCCGTCTGCCTCGCGCCCGTGCCTGTAGCGATCGAGCATGGTTTCTTCCAGAAGCACAATCTCGACGTCGAACTCGTCAACTATTCCGGCTCGACCGACCAGCTGCTCGAAGCCATCGCGACGGGAAAGAGCGATGCCGGTCTCGGCATGGCGCTGCGCTGGTTGAAGCCGCTGGAGCAGGGCTTTGACGTCAAGATCGCCGCCGGCACCCATGGCGGCTGCATGCGCGTGCTCTCGCGCGCCGACTCCAACGTCAGCAAGCTCGCCGATCTCAAGGGCAAGGTCGTCGCGGTCGGCGATCTCGCAGGGCCCGACAAGAATTTCTTCTCGATCCAGCTCGCCAAGCTCGGCATCGATCCTGTCAAGGACGTCGACTGGCGCGCCTATCCCGGCAACCTTCTCAACGTTGCGGTGGAGAAGGGTGAGGTGCAGGCGTTCCTTTCCTCCGATCCGCTCGCCTATCTCTGGCTCAAGGACACTCAGTACAGGGAGGTCGCCTCCAACCTCGACGGCGAATTCCGCGAGAAGAGCTGCTGTATCCTCGGCCTGCGCGGCAGCCTGGTGCGGGAGGAGCCGCAGGTTGCGCGCGCCATCACGCAAGCGCTGCTCGATGCCGCGATGTTCACCTCGCAGAACGCGACGATCGCGGCAAAGTCATTCCAGCCCTACGCGCCGAAGGCGGCCACGCTCGCCGATATCGAGGGCATGGTGCGCTACCACACCCACCATCATCATCCCGTCGGCGACGTGCTGAAGCGCGAGCTCAAGGCCTATGCCGACGATCTCAAGAGCGTGCAGGTCTTCAAGCCGAGCACCGACACGGCCAAATTCGCGGAGCGCATCTATGTCGACGTATTCGCTGTCTGACGGACTCGCCTCCGGCGCGCCGCGTCTTTCCCGCACGCCGCTGCTGGCGAACTGGGTGAGAGAATCCGGCATTGGTGTGCTCGCCAGCATCGCCTGGATCGCCTTTGGCCTGTCCTGTCTGTGGTGGGAGGATGTCGGCGACTGGTCGCGCACGCATTCGCTCGGCATCGCCGCCTTCGTCATCGCGGCCATCGCGCTGTTTGGAACCGTCGGCGCCGACTATCTGGGATCGGCGGGGCAGGCTTTGCGCAAGCGCGCGCCCTGGCTGGTTGCGCTCGGCGCTTTCCTGACGGTGTGGGAGGTTGCGACCGCGAAATTCGCCTGGCTGCCGCTGCCGTTCTTTCCACCGCCGCAGTCGATCATCGAGGTCTATACCGACGATCTGCCGAAGCTGCTCGACAGCGTCTTCGCCTCGGTAAAGCTCCAGCTCGGCGGCTATCTGATCGGGGCCACGGTCGGCTTCCTCACCGGCGTCTCGATCGGCTGGTCGCGCGCGGTCGGCTATTGGGTGCATCCGGTATTGCGCTTCATCGGTCCGCTGCCGGCGACCGCCTGGCTGCCGATCGCCTTCTTTACGTTCCCGTCGAGCTGGAGCGCCTCGACCTTCCTGATCGCGCTGGCAACGGGCTTTCCCGTCACCGTGCTGACCTGGTCGGGCGTCGCGAGCGTCAGCAATGCCTATTACGACGTCGCGCGCACGCTCGGTGCCAAGCCGTCCTTCCTGGTGCTGAAGGTCGCGATTCCCGCCGCGTTGCCGCACGTCTTCGTCGGCCTGTTCATGGGGCTGGGCTCGTCCTTCGCCGTGCTCGTCGTCGCCGAGATGATCGGCGTCAAGGCCGGGCTCGGCTGGTACCTGCAATGGGCGCAGGGCTGGGCGGCCTACGCCAACATGTATGCGGCGCTGATCGTGATGTCGCTGCTCTGCTCCGGCGCGATCACGCTGCTGTTTGCGATCCGCGACCGGCTCCTGGTCTGGCAGAAGGGGACCGTGAAATGGTAACCGCAGCTCTCGCTGAAGCCGCGACGCATCCCGCCGCTGGCGCCGCGCTCGACATCGAGCAGGTCAGCCACGCCTTCGACATCGACGGCGCGGAGTTGCCTGTTCTAAGCGACGTCAGCATCTCCGTCGAGCCGGGTGAATTCGTCGCGCTGCTCGGTCCCTCCGGTTGCGGCAAGTCGACCTTGCTGCGGCTGGTTGCCGGGCTCGATAAGCCGAAGGCGGGACGGTTGCGGGAAGACGACAGTCGCATCACGCGGCCGCATGCCTCCCGCGTCGTCGTGTTCCAGGATCCGACCCTGTTTCCCTGGCGGTCGGTCTGGGACAACGTCGCCCTGGGCCTCGAAGCCCAGGGCATTTTGAACAGCCAGCGTCACCGCGTCGATGCCGCGCTCGATCTCGTCGGGCTGGCCTCGTTCCGCAACGCCTATCCGCACCAGCTCTCCGGCGGCATGGCGCAGCGCGTCGCGCTCGCGCGTGCGCTGGTCAACGATCCCAAGATCCTGATCCTGGACGAGCCGCTCGGCAAGCTCGACTCGCTCACCCGCATCACCATGCAGGCCGAACTCGTCTCGCTCTGGCAGCGCAAGGGTTTTACCACGCTGCTCGTGACCCATGACGCCGAGGAAGCCCTCGTACTCGCCAACCGCGTCATCGTGTTCAGCGATCGTCCCGCACGCGTGAAGGCCGACATTCGCGTCGACCGGCCCTATCCGCGCCATCGCGGCGATCCCTATCTGGCGAACCTGCGCCGCCAGATTCTCGGCCTGCTGGGATTGGACGCCACATGGTGACATCTGCAGCCAAAGGGCGTACGGCCCGGAGCGAGCCCGATCACATCGCGGGTGCCGAAGCACTGGCCGAAGGTTTCGCGTCACGCGCAGCCGAGCATGACCGTACCGGCAGCTTCCCCTTCGAGAACTTTCGCGAGCTGTCCGAAGCGGGCTTGCTGTCGCTGACCGTACCGGCCGCCTTTGGCGGGGCCGGAGCGGGCGCGCGATACGCAGCAAGTGTCCTCGGAATCATCGGCAAGGCCGATCCGTCGACCGCGCTGGTGCTGTCGATGCACTACATCAATCATCTGGTGATGGCGCGCAGCCCGACCTGGCCGGCGCGGCTCTCGCGAAAACTCGCGCGCGAGAGCGTGGAGGGCCTCGCGCTTGTCAACGCGCTACGCGTCGAACCCGAGCTCGGCTCGCCCGCGCGCGGCGGCCTCCCGGCGACCATCGCGCGCCGCACCGGAACCGGTTGGTGCCTCTCCGGCCACAAGATCTATTCGACGGGGGCGCCGATCCTGAAATGGTATCTGGTCTGGGCCCGCACCGACGAGGTCGAGCCGCGCGTCGGCCAGTTCCTGGTGCCGGCGGGCCTGACGGGCGCGCGCATCGTCGAGACCTGGGACCATCACGGCCTGCGCGCCAGCGGCAGCCACGACGTCATCTTCGACGACGTCGTGATCCCGCTCGACGCCGAGATCGATGTCCGCAAGCCCGCCGACTGGCGCGCGCCTGATCCGACCCAGTCGACCGTTCACACGCTCTTCGTCGCGGCGATCTATGACAGCGTTGCCCGTGCCGCGCGCGATTGGCTGATCACGTTCCTGAAGCAGCGCGTGCCCGCCAGCCTCGGCGCGCCGCTCGCAACCTTGGCGCGGACACAGGAGATCCTCGGCGCCATCGAGGCGCGACTCGCGGTCAATGCGCGGCTGATCGACACGTTCGCCCGCGACTTCGATGACGGGGTCGATCTCTCCAGCGGCGAGTCCAACGTCATCAAGCTCACGGTGACCAACAATGCGGTGGCGGTGGTCGAGGACGCCTTGTCGCTCACCGGCAATCACGGCCTATCTCGAGCCAATCCGCTGGAGCGGCACTATCGCGACGTGCTGTGCGGTCGCGTGCACACGCCGCAGGACGATTCCACGCGCACCGGCCTCGGCCGCGCTGCGCTCGGCCTCTAGACATCAACAGGGAGACGATCATGTCGATCGAGTTCATCGGCTTCATCAGCAACAACAATTCCTCCGAGACCGTCGTCCGCGACGGTCCGATACTCAACCCCACCCATATCGAAACGGTGGCGAAGGCGCATGAGAACGCCGGCTTCGACCGTGCGCTGCTGGCGTTTCATTCGACGACGCCGGACAGTCTCCAGGTCGCCCAGCACGTCCTGAGTGTGACCGACCGCCTCAACGTGCTGATCGCGCAGCGGCCGGGCTTCACCGCGCCGACGCTGCTGGCACGGCAATTCGCTGCGCTCGATCAGTTTTCTCGCGGCCGAGTTGCTCTGCACGTCATCACCGGCGGCAATGCCACCGAGCTTCGGCAGGACGGGAATACGCTCGACGACAAGGACGAACGCTACGCCCGCACCTCCGAATTCCTCGACGTCCTCAAGCTCGAATGGACCAGCGACAAGCCGTTCAGCTACAAGGGCAGGTACTACCAGGTCGAGAACGGCTTCTCGCAGGTGAAGGCGTACCGGCCCGAGGGCATCCGCGTCTATTTCGGCGGCGCCTCGGATGCGGCAATCGACGTCGCCGGCAAGCACGCCGACACTTTTGCGCTGTGGGGCGAATCCTACGCGCAGGTGCGCGACGTGACTTCGCGCGTTCACAATGCCGCCGCCCGGCAGGGCCGGCCGACGCCGCGCTTCAGCCTTTCGGTACGGCCGATCATCGCGCCGACCGAGAAGCAGGCCTGGGAAAAGGCGGAGGAGATTCTGGCCCGTGCCACCGCGCTGCAGGACAAGACCGGCTATCGCAAGCCCGCCGGCGGCCAAGCCACCGCCGGTGCGCGGCGCCTGCTCGCGCTGGCCGATCAGGGCAGCCGGATCGACAAGCGGCTCTGGACCGAGATCGCAAAGCTCACGGGCGCCAACAGCAACACCACGGCGCTGGTCGGCACGCCCGAGCAGGTCGCGGAAGTCTTCGGCGATTATTACGATCTCGGCATTAGCCATTTCCTGATCCGCGGCTTCGATCCGCTGATCGACGCCATCGAATATGGTCGTGAGCTGATTCCGCTGACGCGCGAGTTGATCGCCAGGCGTCAGGCCGTTCGCGGCGAGGCCGCGGAATGATCCGCCTCATGCTGGCCGGCGCGCTGCTGTTCGGTTCGTTCGAGCTCGCGGCAGCGCAAACCACCTTGCGCGTCGGCGACCAGAAGGGCAATGCGCAGGCCGTAATGGAAGCGGCCGGCGTGCTCAAGGACGTGCCCTACAAGATCGAGTGGAAAGAGTTTCCGGCGGCAGCCCCGCTGCTGGAGGCGCTCAGCGCCGGCGCGATCGAGACCGGGCTCGTTGGCGATGCGCCCTTTACCTTCGCCGCCGCCTCCGGCGCGCCGGTGAAGGCGATCGCCGCGATCCGGCAGACGCGCGAGGGGCTCGCGATCCTCGTGCCGGAGAATTCGGGGATCAAGAGCTTTGCCGATCTGCGCGGAAAGAAGATCGCGACCGGCCGCGGCTCGATCGGCCATCAGCTGATCCTCGCCGCACTGGAGAAGAATGGCTGGGCCGCGAGCGATGTCCAGATCGCGTTCCTCGCGCCCTCCGACGCCAAGATCGCCTACCTGCAGGGTTCGGTCGATGCTTGGTCGACCTGGGAGCCCTATGTTAGCCAGGAGGAGGTGCTGTTCAAGTCACGGCGCATCATCACGTCTGAAGGCTTGACGCCGGGCCTCAGCTTCCAGGTGGCACGGCCTGATGCCATCAGGGACAAGCGTGCGGAGCTGACCGATTTCATCCGCCGCCTTACGACCGCGCGCGCATGGTCGCTGAACAATATCGACAGCTATGCCGCCACCTGGGGCAGGCTGATGAACATCCCGGTCGCCGTGCCGCAGAACTGGCTCTCGCGCGCAAAGATCCGCATCGCGCCGATCGACGACGGCGTGGTCGCGGATGAGCAGAGCACGATCGACCTGTATTTCCGCTGGGGCCTGATCAAGCAGAAGCTGGATGCAACGGAGATCGTGGATCGCTCGTTTGCCGATGCGATTGCGAAGGCGGGATTGTAGCGACACGCTCGTGTCCTGGACGCGGGTCTTCCCTTCTCCCCTTGCGGGAGAGGGTGGCTCGCCGCGATAGCGGCGAGGCGGGTGAGGGGTTCTCTCCGCGTGCGAACCTCTCACAACTGAATTCGCGGATGGATACCCCTCATCCGGCGCTTCGCGCCACCTTTTCCGACAAGGGGAGAAGGAAGAAACGCTCACGGACGCTTCAAGGACTCGTGAGGGAAGAGGGAGTTTCCAGCGCAATCGCCTTCCTCAAAACGTTCGTTCTGTATCCGGCACTCCCGATAATACCCTCATTGCTATTTGCACGACCTCCCTTGCGCCGCGCCCCATCCCGACAAAAATCACACAGACGACCACATCGGGAGACCGGCCATGGGCCTGCAAGAAACAAAAATCGAATCGCTTCCCTTCGTCACCGCCGAACTCAATTATCTCGCCCCGACATCGGGCAAACCGCGCACCTACGCCTTCGATCCGCCTCCGGGTGAGCCCAAGAGCACGTCGCTGCCGGAGCCGCACCAGGTGCCGATTTTCGATGCGCGGCTGATCGCGCAGAACTTCTCGCTCGACCGTGAGGGCTTTGCGCTGGTGCGTCACCCGACGCGGGTCAAGGACTTCTACAACGACGAAGACGTGAGGAAAGTATATTATCCCGCCGTCGAGGCCTTCCTGCGCGCCACGCTGAAGGCCGACCGCGTTTTCATCTTCGACCATACCGTGCGCAGGCGCGTCGACGGCGCCGCCGACATTCGCGACGGCGGGCCGCGTCAGCCCGCAACGCGGGTCCATGTCGACCAGACCGCCGTCTCCGGCGCCAACCGCGTGCGCGAGCATCTGCCTGAGGAAGCCGAAGAGCTGCTGAAGGGCCGCGTGCAGGTGATCAATCTCTGGCGGCCGATCCGCGGCCCTTTGCGCGATTCACCGCTCGCCATGGCCGACGGCACCACCGTCGCGCCCGACGATCTCGTGGCGTCCGACCTGATCTATCCCAACCGCCGCGGCGAGACCTATTCGGTGAAATACAATCCCGATCATCGCTGGTTCTATTTCCCCGAGATGACGCCGGACGAGGCGCTGCTGCTGAAGTGCTACGATTCCGCGACCGACGGCCGCACCCGCTTCGGGCCGCATACCGCCTTCGTCGATCCGACCACGCCCAGGGATGCGGTGCCGCGCGAAAGCATCGAGGTGCGCACGCTGGTGTTCCACAGACAGTAACAAAGAGTGATGCATTGCCAGGCATCCCCCGCAGTGCATCCCGGAACCAAAGGGAACAAATCCACGTTGCAGCGCCGGGCAGGGCCACCGGGAGGGATGCCGTGCGAGCGCAGCCGACGCTATTGTTTTGTCTAGTTACTTTATCGCTTTCTGCCTTTTCCGTCGCCCGTGCCGAAAGCGGGCTCGCGTCCTATTACAGCTACGCAAAGTCCGGCAAGGGTGAATTGACTTGCGCGCACCGGACCCGCCCGTTCGGCAGCGTGCTCAAGGTCTCCTACAGCGGCCGCACAATAGAATGCCGCGTCAACGATCGCGGCCCCTTCATCCGCGGCCGCATCGTCGATCTCTCGGTGCCGGCCGCCCGCGCGCTCGGCATGATGAGCGCCGGCGTGGTGCGGGTCTCCGTGGAATAAGCCGTCCCGCGCGCTATAGTGCCGCCCAAAGCAAGGGGGCACTATGGCAAGGATAAGGGTTGGGCTCGTCGGCTGCGGCTTCGTGTCGGAGCTGCATATGTACGCGTTCCGGCGTGTCTACGGCGTGGACGTCGAGGTCGCGGCGGTGGCTGCCCGCGGCGAACATGTCGTCGAATTCGCCGGCCGTCACGACATCCCGCGGGTCTATCGCAGCTTCTCGGATCTGATCGCGGATGCAGCTATCGACGTCGTCGACATCTGCACCCCGCCCAATCTCCATGCCGAAATGATCGTCGGTGCCATGCAGGCCGGCAAGCATGTCATCTGCGAAAAGCCGTTCGCCGGCTATTTCGGCCGCGAGGGCGATCCGCAGCCGATCGGCAGGCACGTGCCTAAGGCGCTGATGTACGAGCGCGTGATCGAGGAGATGGACAGGACGCGCGCTGCGATCGAGCGCACCGGAAAGCTCTTCATGTATGCCGAGGACTGGATCTACGCGCCTGCGGTGACCAAGACCGCGGAGATCATCAGGGCGACGAAGGACAAGATTCTGTTCATGAAGGGCGAGGAGAGCCATTCCGGCTCGCACGCGGCCCACGCCGCGCAATGGGCGATGACCGGGGGCGGCTCGCTGATCCGCATGGGCTGCCATCCGCTCTCGGCGGTGCTGTATCTGAAGCAGGTGGAGGCGAAAGCGCGCGGCGAGAGCATCCGTGTCGCCAGCGTCACCGGGGATGTCGGCAACGTCACCGCCGGCCTCAAGCCCGAGGAGCGCGGCTACATCAAGGCCAATCCGCTCGACGTCGAGGATTGGGGCACGCTCACCGTCACCTTCTCCGACGGCACCAAGGCCACCGTGTTCTCCGGCGACATGATCATGGGCGGCGTGCGCAACCTGGTCGAGACCTACACGTCCGGCGGCTCGCTGTTCGCCAACATCACGCCGAACAATCATCTGATGAGCTACCAGACCTCCGAAGAGAAGCTCGCCAGCGTCTACATCACCGAGAAGGTCGACCGCAAAACCGGCTGGCAGTATGTCTGCCTGGAGGAGGAATGGACGCGCGGCTATCTGCAGGAGATCCAGGACTTCATGGAATGCGTGGCGACTGGGCGGCAGCCGCTGTCCGACCTCGCGCTGGCCTATGAGACGATCAAGGTGAACTACGCAGGGTACTGGGCGGCGGAGGAGGGGAGACGGGTGGTGTTGTAGGTCACCAAAGAGACACAGGCACGCTGCCATCCGTCTCCCCTTGTGGGAGAAGGTGGCGCGAAGCGCCGGATGAGGGGTCTCGGCGCGCTCGCTAAGAGTTGGACTCGCGGACAGAACCCCTCACCCGGCTTCGCTTTGCGAAGCCACCCTCTCCCACAAGGGGAGAGGGTGCACCGTCGTCGCTTACGCCCCGTAAGTCGATCCCTTCGGCAGGGGAAACACCGGGTCCCGCGTCTTGATGTTGGTCGGCCACACCACCGAGATGTGCTCGCCCGCGTTCTGCATCACCACCGGGGTCGAGCGTTCGTTCTGGCCGGACAGCGGCGTGCCCGGCGGGAAGAATTTCACGCCGTAGCCCTGGATGGTGCCGCCGGCGGGAATGTCGACGTCGAGCGCGGCCTTGCGGATGGCCTCCGGCTCGAAGCTGCCGTACTTTTCCTTGGCGACCGGCAGCACGTTGTTGAGCAGCAGCCAGGTCTGGTTGAAGCCCATCGAGCAGTGCGGCGGCACGTCGGTAGCCCCGGTCTTGGCCTGGTAGCGTGTGACCATGGTCTTGGTGAGATCGCCGATGCCCGGCGCGAGCTTGGCCGGATCGAGCAGCTGCGCCGGCACCGGGTCGATGTTGCAGAAATTGTCTATGTCGGGGCCGAAGGTGGCGCGCAGCTTGTCGAGCTGGCTGTAACCCGCGCCGGCGCCGAACAGCATCTTGAAACGCAATCCGCTCTCGCGGGCCTGACGCAGGAACAGGGTGATGTCGGGGTTGTAGCCGGCGTGCGAGATCACATCGACCTTGGCGCGCTTGAGCTTGGTCACGAGCACCGAGAGGTCGGGCGCGGACGCCGAATAGCCTTCGCGCAGCACAACCTGGATGCCGGCCTGCTTGGCATAGGCTTCGTCGGCTGCGGCAACGCCGACGCCATAGGGGCCGTCTTCGTGGATCAGCGCAACCTTGACGTCCTTCGGCTCCATGCCGAGCTTGCCCTGCGCGTGCTCGGCGATGAAGCCGGCAAAGGCCTGGCCGTATTGATCGGAATGGATTTGCGCGCGAAACACGTATTGCAGGTTCTTGTCCTTGAACACGGCGGTCGAGACCGCGGTCGTGATCCAGAGGATTTTCTTCTGCTGCTCGACCTTTGCCGCCATGGGTACGGCGTGCGCGCTGGAATAGACGCCGTTGATGATGTCGATCTTTTCCTGGCTGATCAGCCGCTCGGCCTCGTTGATCGCAACGTCGGCCTTGCTCTGGGAGTCCGCCGCGACGGGCACGATCTTGGTCTTGCCGCCGATGCCGCCCTTCTCGTTGACGAGGTCGATGGCGATCTGGGCGCCGACCGAGGAGGCGACCGAGCCGCCGGCGGCGAAGGGACCGGTGAGGTCGTAGATCAGGCCGATGCGCAAATTCTCGGCCTGTGCCTGGGCCCTGGTCCAATCGAGGCTGAGTGTGGCGGCGGCAGCCGCCGTACCCTTCAGCAGCTGCCTGCGTGAAGTTGGCATCCTATCCTCCCTCAAAACCGTCTTGTGACTTGTTGTTATTTTTTTGCGAAGTATGGGGAGGGGGACAGCGGAAAGTCAACATCGCGAAAGTCGGGTGCGCCGTAGAACGCAATTGCGAAATGACGGAGAGGCCCGGCGAGATCGTGCGCTACTGCGACAGGCGCCGCGCCAGATAAGGCGCCGTCTTGCCGCCGGCTGTGGCGACCTGATCCGGCGTCCCCGATGCGACGATGCGGCCGCCCTCGTCACCGGCGCCGGGGCCGAGATCGATGATCCAGTCGCTATGTGCCACGACGTCCATGTCGTGCTCGACCACGATCACGCTGTTGCCGGCATCGACGATCCGATCGAGCTGGGCGATCAGCCGCTCGACATCGCGCGGGTGAAGGCCCGTGGTCGGCTCGTCCAGGACATAGAGCGTGTGGCCGCGTTGCGGGCGCATCAGCTCGGTCGCCAGCTTGATCCGCTGCGCCTCGCCGCCGGACAGTTCGGTCGCGGACTGGCCGAGGCGGATATAGCCGAGACCGACCTCGCGGACGACCGACAGCGACCGGTTCAGCGCGGCATCGTCGCGGAAGAAGTCGAAGGCCTCGTCGACGCGCATCGCCAGCACGTCCGCGATGGATTGTCCGCGGATCTTCACCTCGAGCGTCTTGTCGTTGTAGCGCGCGCCCTTGCAGGTGGGGCAGGGCGCGTAGACGCTGGGCAGGAACAGCAACTCGACGCAGACGAAGCCTTCGCCGTTGCAGGTGGCGCATCGCCCTTTCGCAACATTGAACGAGAAGCGTCCGGCATCGTAACGTCGGGACTTCGCCTGCGGCGTTGCCGCGAACAGTTTCCGGACATGGTCGAACAGACCGGTATAGGTCGCAAGATTGGATCGCGGCGTGCGGCCGATCGGCTTCTGGTCGACGACGACGAGACGATTGATCTGGTCGAGTCCGGCAACGATCTTGCCGCCAAGCGTCTCGACCGTCGGTGCGAGGCTGTCGTCGTCCGTGTCGGTGGCGAGCGTATGGCCGAGATGCGCGGCCACGGTCTCGACGAGGAATTGGCTGATCAGGCTCGACTTGCCGGACCCGGACACGCCGGTGATGCCGGCGATGACACCGAGCGGAATGTCGACGTCGAGGTCACGCAGATTGTTGCGGATCACGCCCCTGAGCTTCAAATGTCCTTTCGGCGCGCGGCGCTGCGTCGGCAGCTTATTGCGCGGACGTGCGAGATAATGCGCGGTGTGCGATTGCTCGATGTCGCCGAGCCCCGCCGGCGGCCCGCTGTAGAGGATGAGCCCGCCGCCTTCGCCGGCCTCGGGCCCGACATCCACCAGCCAGTCAGCGTGTCTGATCACCTCGATCTCGTGCTCGACCACGAAGATGGAATTGCCGGCATGCTTCAGCCGGTCCAGCGCCCGCAGCAGCGCCTCGGTGTCGGCCGGGTGCAGACCTGCGGAGGGCTCGTCGAGCACGTAGACGACGCCGAACAGGTTGGAGCGGACCTGCGTCGCAAGACGCAAGCGCTGCAGCTCGCCCGGTGACAGCGTCGGGGTGCTGCGCTCGCAGGCGAGATAGCCGAGGCCGAGGTCGAGCAGGACGGCAAGGCGCGCCGACAGATCCTCACAGATGCGCCGGGCGACGACGGCCTTCTCGGACTTGTCCGTCGAGGCCTTTGCAAACGGCCTGACCATCTCGTGCAGCTGCTTGAGCGGCAGATGCGACATCTCGGCGATGCTAAGCCCGGCGAACTTCACCTTGAGCGCCTCGGGCTTGAGCCTTGTGCCGTGGCAGGTCGGGCAGTCCCGTATGATCAAGAATTGCGCCACCCGGCGCTTCATCATCGCGCTCTCGGATTTGGCATAGGTCTGCATCACGTAGCGCCTGGCGCCGGTGAAGGTGCCCTGATAGCTCGGCTCCTCCTTGCGGCGCAGGGCGCGCTTGACCTCGGCGGCGTCGTAGCCGGCATAGACAGGCACGGTCGGCTGCTCATCCGTGAACAGGATCCAGTCGCGGTCCTTTTTCGGCAACTCGCGCCAGGGCTTGTCGACGTCGTAGCCGAGCGTCGTCAGGATGTCCCGGAGGTTCTGGCCCTGCCAGGCACTCGGCCAGGCCGCGACGGCGCGCTCGCGGATGGTCTTGGTGTCGTCGGGCACCATTGATTTCTCGGTGACGTCGAGCATCCGGCCGATGCCGTGACAGGTCGGGCAGGCGCCCTCGGGCGTGTTCGGCGAGAACGACTCCGCATAGAGCATCGGCTGCCCGCGCGGGTAATCGCCGGCGCGCGAATAGAGCATCCTCAGCAGGTTCGAGATCGTGGTGACGCTGCCGACCGACGACCGCGTCGTCGGCGAGCCCCGCTGCTGCTGGAGGGCGACAGCGGGCGGCAGGCCCTCGATGTCGTCGACCTCGGGGATCTGCATCTGGTGGAACAGCCGCCGCGCATAGGGCGACACAGATTCCAGATAGCGCCGTTGCGCCTCGGCGTAGATCGTTCCAAAGGCGAGCGAGGATTTCCCCGAGCCCGACACGCCCGTGAACACGACGAGGGCGTTGCGGGGAATGCGAACGTCGACGTTCCTGAGATTGTGCTCGCGCGCGCCGCGCACCCGCACGAAGCCGTCGTCCTGCATCACGCTGTCGGGCCGTCCTGGTCGATCGTCCATCTTGCGCCTCCAGCCCCCATCGGGGTAACGGCAAGATCGCAGGATGGGTCCTCTGATGCCAGCGCCGGTTACGCTTTGCACAAGGGGGAAGGCCCGCCGCGGTGTTGGCGGCGAGCCTAGCTGTATGGGTATGGGCTTCCGGCCTTCCGGCGTCGGCCAGCTATTGCGACAGCTTCACGAAGCTCGGAAACTTCAGCTTGCCCTCCGCGATCTTCTCCGGCCAGACCACCACCTGCTTGGAATCCTGCCACTGGAAGACGAGACCGGTCACGGAGCCGGGTCCTGACTTGATGCCGTGGGTGAACTCGTCGTTCTTGCCGTAGAACTGGATCTGGCCGATCGTGCCCTCGTAATCGGTTTTCTCGAGTTCGGTGACCATCTTGTCGGGATCGGTCGAGCCGGCGCGCTTGATCGCGTCTGTGATCATGTAGACCTCGTCATAAGCGGTATAGCCGGTGTAGGCCGGGGGGCTGCCGAACTTTGCCTTGAAGGCTGCTGCAAACGGCTTGGTCTTCGAGGTCACCGCGACATCCGGAGTGGCCACCGCGAGCGACGGGATACCGTCGGCGGCGCCATTGGTGTCCTTCCAGAAGGTCGGGCTCAGCGCCTGCGCGCTGATGCCGAACATTGGGATCGGCACCTGCTGATTCTTCCACTGTACGGTCGGCTGCACCCCGACATGCGAGATGCCGGTGACGATCACGTCCGGCTTCTTGCCCTCGATGTTGTTGAAGATCGGCGTGAAGTCGGTGGTATCGGGCGAGAAGCGCACGTGCTCGACCACCTTGAGGCCCGCCTTCGGCAGGCAGGCCTCGTAGCCGACGTCCAGCGGCTTGGTCCAGGCGGCGTCCTCGCTCATGATCGCGACCGTCTTGAACTTGAGCTTGTCGACCAGCAGTTCCTTGGCGGCGTCGCAGACGAGCTGGGCCTGGGCTGCCGAAGTCAGATAGCCGTGGAAGGTGTACTTGTTCTTCTCGTAGTCGTTGTGGATCGCCTTGGTGATTTCGTTCGATGCCGCCCCCGGCGTGATCAGCGGCATCTTCAACCGTGCCGCCCAGGGCTCCAGCGCCAGCACGACCTCCGAGATGTAGCTCGCGATCACCGCCGACACCTTGTCCTCGCTTACCGCGCGCTGGAAGGCGCGCACCGAATCGGCCGACGAGCTCTTGTTGTCGTAGGTGACGATCTCGACTTTTCGGCCGAGGATGCCGCCCTTGGCGTTGATCTCGTCGGCCGCGATCTGCGCCCCGCCCGGCGTCGCGGCACCGGCGATCGACTGCACCTCGGCGACGACGCCGATCTTGATCGGATCGTTCGATTGCGCATAGGCGGGCGAGGCAAGGCAAAGAGCCAGCGCGGACGCGAGGACGCTGCTGCTCGGAAAAGATGGTCGCATGGTCGTTTCCCTTTCTATGCTTCTTGTGGTGTCGAAGACTTACAGAAAATCAGCGCCGGCCTCGCTTGCGAAGCGGCCGGGGTCGCCCTCCCAGACGATCCGCGCGTGCTCGAGCACGTAGACGCGGTCGGCATGCGGCAGCGCGAATGTAACGTTCTGCTCGCCAAGCAGGACAGTGATCGATGTGGTCTGTCGCAGCCTCGTCAGCGCCTTGGACAATTGCTCGAGTATGACGGGCGCAAGGCCCAGCGTCGGCTCGTCCAGGATCAGGATCTGCGGCTGCATCATCAGCGCGCGACCGATCGCCAGCATCTGCTGCTCGCCGCCGGAAAGCGTCTGTGCCATCTGGCCCTGCCTTTCCTTCAGGATCGGGAACAGCTCGAATAGCCAGGCAAGCTGGGTGGCGCGCTGGTCATCGGACAGATGCTGGCCGCCGAGATCGAGGTTTTCCCGCACGCTCATCTCGCCGAACAGCTCGCGCGACTCAGGACACTGAACGAGGCCGCTGCGCGCGATCCTGGCCGGGCTGGTGCCGCGCAGCTTCTCGCCGCCGCGCACGATCTCGCCGCTATAGGGCAGGAAGCCGGAGATGGTGTTGAACAGCGTGGTCTTGCCGGCGCCGTTGAGGCCTACGATCGAGACGAACTCGCCCTCGTGGACGTGGATCGAGACGTTCTCCAGCGCCTGCGCCTTGCCATAGAACACGCTCACATTCTCGACCTGGAGCAGCGGCACCTTGTCCTTGAAGCTGGTCTCGGGCCGCGCATGGGTCTCGATCGCGCCGCCGAGATAAACCCGGCGCACGGTCTCGTTCTTCATCACGTCCTCGGCCTTGCCGGTGACGATCTCCTCGCCGAGATACATCGCGAGCACGCGGTCGACGAGTGCCGCGACGCTCTTGACGTTGTGATCGACCAGCATCACCGCGCGGCCCTCGTCGCGGAAGCTGCGGATCAGGTCGGAGAAGACGTCGACCTCGGCGCGCGTCAGGCCGGCGAACGGCTCGTCCACCAGCACGACCTTGGGATCGCGTGCGATCGCTTTCGCAAGCTCGAGCCGGCGCAGGTCCGCGAAGGGCAGCGTCGGCGGGCGGCGGTGCATCACGTCGCCTAGCCCGACGCGTTCGGCGATCCATTTGGCGCGCTCGACAAGCGCCTTGTCAGGAAACAGCATGAACAGACTATCCGGCAGCAACGCGACCAGGATGTTCTCCAGCACCGTCTGCCGGTTCAGCGGCCGGGAGTGCTGGAACACCATGCCAAAACCCTTGCGCGCGATCTTGTGCGCCGGCAGGCCGGCGACGTTTTCGCCCTCGAAGATCACCTCGCCCGCGGTCGGACGCTCGATCCCCATCACGCTCTTCATCGCGGTCGATTTGCCCGAGCCGTTGGGGCCGATCAGGCCGAAGATCTCGCCGCTGTTGACCTCGAAGCCGAGGTTCTTCACCGCGGTCAAGCCGCCGAAGCGCTTGGTCAGGCCGCGGACTTCGAGCACGGGCCGGTTTGAAAGCCTCATATCCATCACGAACGCGCCTCGCGCGAGAGGGCCGCCCCGAGGAAGCCGCCGGGGAAGAACAGCACGACGAGGAGTGCCACCGCCGAGACGATGAAGGTTGCGAGCTCGCCGGTCGGCCGCAGGAACTCGCCGGCGACGATCAGGAAGATCGCCCCCAATGCTGCTCCGAGCACCGTGCGCCGGCCGCCGAGCACGGCCGAGACGATCACGTTGACGCCGACCGCGACGTCGACGACGGTGCCGACCGAGGCGGTGCCGAAATAGAACACCAGCAGCGCGCCCGACAGGCCCGAGAAGAACGCGGAGACGACGAAGGCGGCGAGCTTGTGCTTGA
This sequence comes from Bradyrhizobium sp. MOS003, assembly GCF_003020125.1. GTDB lineage: Bacteria > Pseudomonadota > Alphaproteobacteria > Rhizobiales > Xanthobacteraceae > Bradyrhizobium. Next base: position 2,148,754 of record NZ_PYFW01000001.1, read on the forward strand.
CGATGTTGAAGCCGAGCGCGCCCGCCTGCACCGGGTCCTGGCCGCTCGCCTGCAGTACGAGACCGATCGGCGATTGCGACAGGCCATAGAGGATGGCCGCCGAAATCGTCATGAAGCCGAGCGCGATCCAGTAATTGGTGCCGGCATCAATGCTGATGACATCGGGAATGGTGAGCCCGATCTCGCCGCCGGTGAGGTCGGCGAACACGACGATGAAGTTTTGCAGCATCAGCACGGCGACCAGCGTGGTCAGGCCGAAATAGGGCCCGCGCACGCGCAACGCCGGCAGCGCCAGCACGAGGCCGGCGATGACTGAGGCAGAGGCGCCGAGCACGATGCAGAGATAGACCGACCAGCCGAACTGGGCATTGAGGATGCCGGCGGTGTAGGCGCCGACACCGATCAGGAAAGTCGGCCCGAAATTCACTTCGCCTGCGAAGCCGAACAACAGGTCCCAGGCCATTGCGAACACGCCGAAATAGAAGGCGACGGTCAACAGCCCCAGCACGTAGCCGGAGACGTAGAGCGGCAGCGTTGACGCAATGACGATCAGGACGAGCGAGATGAAGAACAGGCGCGAGGTGAAGAAATTGGACATCTCAGCGCCTCCCCAGAAGGCCCTGGGGCCGGATGTACATCACGAAGACGAGCAGCAGCAGCGCCGGGATGGTGCGATAGGCCGGCGAGACCAGGTAGGCCGTCAGCGTCTCGAGATAGCCCACCACGAAGGCGGCGATCAGCGAACCGGAGACGCTGCCAAGGCCGCCGAGCACGACGATGGAGAACGCGCTCGCGGTCAGCGGGCCGACACTGTATGAGCTGACGCCAAGGAACATGCCGAGCAGCACGCCGGCGATGCCGGCGAGGATGCCGTAGATCGCCCATACCACGATGTAGATGTTGGTGAGTTCCAGCCCCAGCAGGGTGACGCCGCGCGGATTCATCGAGGCCGCCAGCACAGCCTTGCCGGTGCGGGTGCGGTTCACCAGGAGCCACAGCAGCGCGATGACGAGGCAGCAGACGATCGCCGTGAAGATTTCGTTCTTCGGGGTACGAACGCCGAGGATCTCGACGACGCCTTCGACGATCGGCAGCACGGTCTTGGCGTTGTTCGTGAAGAAATAGGCGATCACCTCCTGGATCATGATCCCCCAGAGCAGGGTGCCAGTGAGAACGAAGATCTCCTTCTCCTCATTGGGAATGCGGCGTGAGGCCTGGATCGGCTTCACCACCGCGAAGTAGGTGGCGAACGCAGTGAGGAGGGCCACGCCGACGCCGATCAGCGCGCCGGCATAGGTTCCGACATTGAGCACGCTGGCTGCAGCCCACGCCGCCACCGCCGCCGCGACCATGATGGCGCCGTGGGAGAGGTTGAGCACGCCGGAGACGCCGAAAATCAGGGTGAAACCCGTGGCGCCGAGCGCATAGAGAGCGCTGATGGCAAAGCCATCGATCAGGATCTGGAAGACTCGCATTGATGATTGGCCGCGTGGCAGCTGGCTGCCGCTATGAGGAATGGTGCGGCGGAGGCGCCGCAAGCGGAAGCTCCCGGGAGACCGCCCCGGGAGCATGTCCTGACGGCTAGTTGCTGAGCTTGATGAAGCTCGGGAACTTGATGTCGACCTTGGCGACCTCCTTCGGCCAAACCGCGCTCTGCTTGCCGTCCTGCCATTGCAGCATCAGGCCGGTGATCAGGCCCTTGCCGTACTTGATCGAGTGGGTGAAGGGATCGTCCTTGCCGTAGAACTGGACGCGGCCGATGGTGCCTTCCCAGTCGGTCTTTTCGAGCGCATCGACCAGCTTGTCGGCGTCAGTCGAGCCCGCGCGCTTCACCGCATCGGCGATGTAGTACACTTCGTCGTAGGCGGTGTAGCCTGCATAGGACGGATAGTTGCCGAACTTCTTCTTGAAATTCTCCGCGAACGGTACCGATTTCGGTGTCACCGCGACGCCGGGACCGGAGACGCCCTGATAGAGCACGCCTTCGGCAGCCTGGTTGGTGTCCTTGCCGAACGTCTCGTTGGTCGCCTGCGAGGAGATGCCGAACATCGGGATCGGTACCTGCTGGTTCTTCCACTGTACCGTCGGCTGCACGCCGACATGCGAAATGCCGGTGATGATCACGTCGGGCTTGGAGCCTTCGATCTTGTTGAAGATCGGGGTGAAGTCGGTGGTGTCGGGCGAGAACCGGATGTGGTCGAGGACCTTCAACCCGATCTTGGGCAGGCACTCCTCGTAGCCGACGTCGAGCGGCTTGGTCCAGGCGGCGTCCTCGCTCATGATGACCGCCGACTTCATGTGCATCTTCTCGACCAGCAGGTCTTTCGCGGCGTCGCACACGGACAGCGCCAGCGCGGCCGAGGTCAGATAGCCATGGAAGGTGTACTTGTTCTTGGCGTAGTCGGCGTGGACGCTCTTGCTGATCTCGTTTGAGGCGGCGCCCGGGGTGACGAACGGTGTCTTCAGCCGCGAAGCCCAGGGCTCCAGCGCCAGCACGACCTCGCTGATGTAGCTGGCGATCACCGCGTTGACCTTGTCCTCGTTCACTGCACGTTGAAACGCACGTACAGAATCCGCGGACGAGGAGTGATTGTCGTAGGAGACGATCTCGATCTTGCGGCCGTCGACGCCGCCGCTCGCGTTGATCTCGTCGGCGGCGAGCTGCGCCGCCTGGGGTATGGAGGCGCCGGCGATCGCCTGGGCCTCCGCGATCACGCCGATCCGGATCGGATCAGCTGCAAACGCCGCGCTTGATGTCGCCAGCACCGCACTTGTCGCGGCCAAACCGAGCGTCATTCGCAATGCAACAGAGAGTGCATTATTCATTTTGTTCTCTCCCTTTTAACAGGCCTCTGGTGAGCCATTATGTCGCAACTATAGCGGCGAGGGAGTTCTCGGCAAGTGAAACCGCGTTCATGATCGTGAGAGCGGGACTAAAGTCTAGCGCCTGAACAAATTGCGGGCAGTCTTTGTCACTTCATCTTCAGCGCGAGAAAAACCGCGCCGCGGAACCAGGGGTCGACATGCGATGGATATGAAATGTCGAGGGCGTCGTGATGCCGACGCCCTCGATGATGCCTTGCGCTCAACCCGGGCCCGCGCCTTGCGTTGCGGTGAACACCGCGTAGAGCGACTGGCTCGCGGCCATGAACAGGCGGTTGCGCTTGGGGCCGCCGAAGGTGATGTTTCCGCAGACTTCCGGCAGACGGATGCGGCCGAGCAGCTTGCCTTCCGGTGACCATACCGTCACGCCGCTGTAGCCGACTGCGCGCCCGGCATTGCTGGACGCCCAGACATTGCCATTGACGTCGCAGCGCAAGCCGTCGGGTCCGCATTTGACGCCGTCGATCACGCAGTCGCTGAACCTCTTGCCGTTGGACAGCTTGTTGTCGGCGCCGACGTCGAACACGAAGATATCGCCTTTGCCGCCCGCGCCGGTGTCGCCCGGTCCCTTGCCGGTCGAGGCGACGTAGAGCTTCTTGTAGTCGGGCGAGAAGCACAGGCCGTTCGGGTCCGGTACCTGCTCCTCGGTCACGACGAGATCGATGCGGCCCGACGGGTCGATGCGATAGCAATTGGTCGGCAGCTTGCGCTTGCCCGGTGTGAAACCGGCCGGCTGTCCGATCCGCGGATTGAGCTTGCCGCCGGCATTGCTCGGTCCGCCCGCCACATCGGGCTCGCCTTCATAGAGCTGACCGCCATAGGGCGGATCGGTGAACCAGTAGCTGCCGTCGGGATGCGCGACGACGTCGTTCGGCGAGTTCAGCTTCTTGCCTTGATAGGAGTCAGCTAGCACGGTGGCGGTGCCGTCATGTTCGTAACGCGTCACCCGGCGGGTCAGATGCTCGCAGGAGAGCTGGCGGCCCTGGAAGTCAAAGGAGTTGCCGTTGGAATTGTTGGAAGGCGTGCGAAACACGCTGACGCGGCCGTCGTCCTCGCTCCAGCGCATCTGCCGGTTGTTGGGAATGTCGCTCCACAACAGATATCTTCCTTGCGCGCTCCACGCGGGGCCCTCGGCCCACAGCACGCCGGTGTAGAGACGCGTGATCGCGGTGTTGGGCTGCGCGAGATCGTTGAAGGCGGGATCGACTGCGATGATGTCGGGATCCCAGAAATAAGTGGTCGGCGCGCCGCGGGGGCCGAAATCACGCGGCGGGGTGGTGATGGTGGTCGGCGGTGCGGCGGGTCCGGTCTGGGCCAGCGCAGGGCCAGCCCCCGTCACGGTGGCGACGGCGCCGAGCGCAAGCCCCCGGACAAGTGTACGTCGTGAAAGCGCAGCATCCTGCTCACGCTGCGCGTGGTCACGAGCCGCTGGCTCACCCCTCTCCTGGCGTGTCATCGCGTCCTCCCAATGATGTTCGCTGACCGGTTGATCCGGCCGAGCGGAAGCGGAGGTTAATCCGGTCCGCCGCCGGTTGCGAGAGGAATAGAAATCTTCCGTGCGGTTGTGAGCCGCAATGTCGTCATATTCGAATGCGCCGGAGAAAAAGCCGTGTCTAAGCCATGATTTCGCGCGGATTGCCACGCAAGAACCGGCCGGGCAGATGCACGGAGTTGAATGTGGCTGGCGTCATCGTATTGATCGTGTTGCTTGGGATCGCGTTCGCGGCCGGCTATTTTACGCGTGATCACATCTCCAGCAAACGACGCGCGGAAGCCCGACGCTGGCGCGAATATAGCGAGCCGGATTGGCTCTCCGCCAACGCGCCGGCGAACACCAACGAGATCGCGAGCGCGATCCCCGCGGTCACCGGCGAGCTAGGCCAGATGCTGACCCGCTGGGAAAGCCGGGCCCGCGCCCGCCGCGCGGGGTAGCGCGAAGCTTGGAGGTTCTCGTAGCCCGGATGGAGCGACTTGTCCGCCATAGCTCGAAGAGCGACGGCGGAAGCGATATCCGGGGCCTGCGTGCCCACCGCACCGATCCCGGGTATCGCTTCGCTCACCCGGGCTACGGCACCGCGCCTGTGTCGCCCTCTGTCAATCCACACGCGCGAAAATATTCCACTTTACCGAAATTCGGTTTCGGCGTATGTGTCGTCCATCCCGGCTCACCCAAGAGGGGCGACTTGAAGTCGTCTTGTTCGCGAGCCGGGCTTGCGATGGACGCGGCAGCGTCGGCACGAGAGGTGCGGGCAGGGCGGGTAGTCCCTGTGAGCCCGAGGCTTCGTGCGGACGACGGCGCTGTCAGGCTTCGTCTCGCTCGTAAGTTTCCGGCTCCGT
>NZ_PYFW01000010.1 GCF_003020125.1 Bradyrhizobium sp. MOS003
GAATGGTCGGCTCCCGGGAGATCACGGCATAAGCCGTCCAGCCATCGCGCAGGGAAGGCCGAGTGATCGGCGACACCTGTATGCTGCTGTGCGGTTCTTCCTGCGTGTGCATTTTCGCGCAGCGGACCGCGGGTGCCAGCCGGCACCCGGCCTTCCCTGCTCCCTCTTGGATTGGAGGGCAGCGAGACCAGGCAAAGCTCGGGCGAAACGCGCCGCGAGAACGCGAAGGCACGTCTGCAAGCCAAGTCGACCGCCACAAGCTCGTAGGGCATTGCGGCTTGTCCGGGACACGGGCCTCAATGACCGCGATTGATACTCACATCACCATCCAGCACCTCCGGCGCCATCGCCGCCCATGAGCTGGACGCGAACTGCCTTCGCCAGGTCACGACCACCACGGCGGCCGTGGTCACGAACAGCAGCCAGGGGCTGACGAACCAGCCGAGATAGCCGAGTGCGAAGAAGAAGGCGCGCTGGCCGCGGTTGAAATGGCGGCCGGCGGATTCGAACAGGCGCGAGGTGCGGATGACGTGAGCCTCCGCCTCCGGCGTGTCGCGCCGCTCGGCCGGCGGCATGCCGCCGAACAGGATCGCGACATAGTTGAACAGGCGATAGGCCCAGGCAAATTTGAAGAACGCATAGACGCAGATCAGCACGAGGCCGACGCATTTCAGCTCCCACATCGCCGGCGAGGTGCTGAGGTCGATCGGCAGCTTGCTCAAGATCGTGATGGCGTCGTTGGTGGCGTGCAGCAGCGCCAGCGCGCCGCCGAGCGCGATCAGGCTGGTCGAGGCGAAGAAGGCGGTGCCGCTCTGCAGCGAGGCCATGATCTGCATGTCCATCATGCGCGTCTCACGATCGAGCAGCCGGCGCACCCAGACCTCGCGATAGCGGTTCATGCGCGCCGACAGGCTGTCGCGGCCGTAGGCCGAATGCTCCAGCGTCAAGGCATAGACCAGCCATTCGATGATGAAGAAGCCGACGGCTGTGACGTCGACCCAATGTCTGCTCATGTCTGTCTCATGTCCGTCTCTTGGTGAGAACGGCAACGATTGCCACGCATGGCGGGGCGCAGCAACGATTGATTGGCGGCAGGCGATGGCGTTAAAAGCGGCTCGCTCAAAGACCTTTCGGGAAGGACTGATGACATGGCTGCGCTGAAACTCGCGATCGGCAACAAGAACTACTCGTCATGGTCGATGCGGCCCTGGCTCGCGCTTCGCGCCAACGACATCCCGTTCGTGGAGACGCTGATCCCGCTCTACACCGACGACCCCGCAGACAAGGAGCAGATCCTGTCCTTCAGCCGTGCCGGCAAGGTGCCGGTGCTGGTCGACGGCGACGTCACGGTGTGGGACTCGCTTGCCATCATCGAATACATCGCCGAGCGCTATCCCGAAGTGAAGCTGTGGCCCGACGACGTCGCCGCGCGCGCCCATGCCCGGTCGGTGTGCGCCGAGATGCATTCCGGATTCGTGCCCCTGCGCAACGAATGCGGCATGAACCTGCACCGGCCGATCCGGCCCGTGGCGCTGTCGGCGGACGTCAGGGCCAACGTCGCACGCATCGAGGAGATCTGGCGCGAATGCCGCACGCGCTACGGCGCCAAGGGTCCATTCCTGTTCGGCCGCTTCGGCGCGGCGGACGCGATGTACGCGCCGGTGGTGCACCGCCTGCGCACCTATGCGATCGACGTCGCGCCGGACACCAAGGCCTACATGGAGACGATGATGGCGCTGCCGGCGTTCCAGGAATGGACCCGCGACGGGCTGGCTGAAACCCTCGTCATCGCGAAGTTCGAGGACGCCTGACCGCCGGGTCCGAACGAGGCCGCCGGCTCCGTGCCGGCCGGCGGCGCTCAGGTTCCGGACATTGCCGGGCCATGGGCCACCCGGGCTGCGACCGGCCTGCGACATGCCGCCTGAACATGCCGCCCCGACGGTAACATCGGGCCCTGGGTTCCATCCTTATCAGTCTGAAAAGACTGCAACATTTACACGTTTGCCATGCGGGCATCGCGCTGGCCAAAACGACCAGCTGCGTGCTATACAGCACGTGGGTTTCCGGCCGGCCGTCGCAGTGGGACCATGGGCGAGGCAGGCGCTGTTTGAGTGATGGAGAGGGTGTTGAAGCACAAATTTCCGATTGGAACGCGCGTTTTGTTCACGGCAAGCAACGTCGCGCGCCCAGCTGCCAGCGGCTCGTACGAGGTCATCCGCCTGCTGCCGACCGACGGCGACGACTGCCAGTACCGGATCAAGAGCTCGACCGAAGCCTTCGAACGCGTCGCCAAGGAAAGCCAGCTCGCGCTCTCCTGAAGACTGACGCCCCCGCATTCGCGCCTCCTGCGGAATTGTGTTCTGCCGCCGTCAAAAGGCCAGCTTCACCTTCGCAAGGTGGGCGCGGGGCAGTTGCCGACCCGCGGTGCTCGCTTGACCATTTGTTCTCTGCTCGCGTGAGGGGACGTCGCGCATGAACTGGGCTTGGGCCACTTCGCTCGACCAAATCTGGCGCTCGCCGGCCTTTCCGATGTGGATGACGCTGGCGGCTGCCGGATTCTTCGGATTGATCCTGCTTATCACGCTGCTGCGCGCCGACAGGTCGATCGCCAACGGCGCGCTCACGGTGATCACGCTGCTGTCCATCGCGATCGCCGGAGCGGCCACCATCCGCGTCTACGGCCCGGCGGGGCAGGACGCGCCGACCGAAGCGCGCGCGCAAAACAACGCGGTCATCGCGAGCCTGCCGGCGCTGTCCTGTCTCGACGATCTCGCCGGCGATGCGGTCGCCATAGGCTGCGAGAAGGCGCTGTTCGGCTCGCCGGATGCCGCGGCTGCCGCCGTCTCCTACACCGCAGCCCGACTAGACCGGCTGACCGCGCTCGGTGACGCCGCGACCGCCGAGAAGAGCCTGACGACGGACATGAAAGTGCTGCGCAAGGCGCTGGAGCACGATCGCTATGGCCTCGTGGCGCAGGTGCTGGTCGTGCGCGACGGGTGCACGCAGTTCGACTGCGCCGCGTTCCGCTCGCTGACCAACCAGCAGCAGGTCGCCGCCAACATGGATTCCCATCTCTACGACACGCTGGTCGCGCGCTATGCGCCGACCTGGAACGCGCCTGCAACGCTGCCGCCGATGCCGGCCAACGCCGCGCTCGCGGGGCTGCCGCCCTCGATGCCGACGGGCAAGCCGACCAGCGCTGAGTTCCCGAGCGCCGCGTCGACACCGCCGGTGAGCATCATGAATCCGGAGCCCACCGCGACGACGCGTCAGGCGGCGCCTGCGAACGCGGCGACGGCACTGCGCGCGCCGGCAGCGGCCTCGGCACAAGCCGCCGCGCCGGCCGCGGCCAAGAAGCCGCCGGCTCCGAAGGCTGCGCGTGCCCCTGCAGCACCGGTTCCGCTCGCACCGCCGCCGGCGTCGGTTGCGGCTCCCGCGGCTGCGGATAACGAGTAGATCGGCATTCCAAATGCGGTGCTGCCCGGCTAATGCTTGGGCATGCCGCTACATCTGATCAAGCTCGCCGTCGGCTGCGATTCCGTCAAGGAATTGAAGGAATGGATCGCCGAACGGATGCAGACCGCCAAGAAGAAGGGTCTGCCGCAACATCACATCCACATCACCCGCATGGTCCCCAAGCGCGACGCCGAGATCCTCGCGGGCGGGTCGCTCTATTGGGTGATCAAGGGCGAGATCGCCGCGCGGGAGAAGATCATCGGCATCGAGCCGTTCCGTGACAAGGACGGCATCGGGCGCTGCCGCATCGTGATGCAGCCGAAGGTCGTCTCGGTGTCGCCGCGGCCGATGCGTCCGTTCCAGGGCTGGCGCTATCTCGCTGATGATTCCGTGCCGACCGATCTCGGCAAATCCGCCGCCGGCTCGATCGCGGCGATGCCGGAACCGATGCGGCGCGAATTGCGCGATCTCGGGCTGCTCTAGACCGCGATGTTGTCGATCAGCCGGGTCGTGCCCAGCTTGGCCGCGACCAGGATCCGCAATGGGCCGTCCTTGCGCGAGGTGACCGGCGCGAGCGACTCGGCATGGCGCGCCTCGTAATAGTCGAGCGCAAAGCCGGCCGCCTCGATCGTCGCGGCGCCGCGACTCATGGCCGACGTGACGGCTTCGCCGGCACGGATGCGGCCGGCGCTGTCCTTCATGGCACGGTAGAGGACGGCGGCGGTCTGCCGCTCCTCGGGCGACAGATAGACGTTGCGCGAGGACATCGCGAGTCCGTCGCGCTCGCGCACCGTGCGGGAGCCGACGACCTTCACGCCGAGGTCGAGGTCGCGCGCCATCTGCGTCACCACCCGCAGCTGCTGAAAATCCTTTTCGCCGAAGATCGCGAAATCCGGCCGGCATTGCGTGAACAGCTTGCCGACGACGGTGGCGACGCCGCCGAAGAAATGTGGGCGGAAACGGTCCTCGAGGCCGGCGAGCGCCGGTCCCTCCGGAACGATTCGGGTGGCGAAGCCCTCCGGATACATCGCCGCGACGCCGGGGTGCCAGACGATATCGACATCCTCGGCCGCGAGCTTGGCGATGTCGGCCTTCCAGGTGCGCGGATAGGCGCCGAAATCCTCGGTCGGGGCGAACTGAGTCGGGTTGACGAAGATCGAGACCACGACGCGGCTGGCGCGCCGCTTGGCGAGGCGGACGAGAGACACATGCCCGTCATGGAGGGCCCCCATGGTCGGCACCAGCGCGATGGTAGCCTTTCGCTTGCGGAGATTGTCGACGGCGCGGCGCAGGGTCGGGACCGTTCGTGCGATCAAGGGACTTGCTGGCATCAGGACTCGACAGCGTTTTGGAATCGGCGCGGCATGACCTGGCGCCTGGGCGACTAACCTTAACAAGCGGCGATCGTGGACGCCATGCATCCGGATGCGGCACAGCATCCCGCATGGCCGCGCACGCCACGCGGCATTGCGGGTTGGATCACAGACGAAGATTGGCACTGCTGTTCATGACGAAGAACGGCGCAGTACGATTTGCATGACCAGTTACGCATTTAACTTGACCGCAGACGCGGCCAACTCGAAGATATTCACTTGGGGTGTTGAGGATCGCCATGCTTGTGCAGGCTAGCCAAGGCCAATCCGGCTCGGCGCATGTGGTCGTGCTCGGCAACGAGAAGGGCGGCTCCGGCAAGTCGACCACCGCTCTGCACATCGCCGTTGCGCTCCTCAAGGCCGGCCAGCGCGTCGCCACCATCGACCTCGACTGCCGTCAGCAGAGCTTCACCCACTACATCAACAACCGTTCCGCCTGGGCGCGCCGCACCGGGCTCGGCCTCGAGTTGCCGACGCATCGCTGCATCAAGCTCGGCGAGACCATGCAGGTCGCCGACAACGAGAATTCCGAGTTCCAGCAATTCATGGAGGCGGTCTCGGCGGTCGAGAGCAGTTTCGACTTCATCGTCATCGATACGCCGGGCACCGACAGCTACCTCATGCGGCTCGCGCACTCGATGGCCGATACGCTGGTCACGCCGATCAACGACAGCTTCCTGGATTTCGACGTGCTCGGCACCGTCGATCCCGCCAACTACGCCGTGACGGGCGAGAGCCATTACGCCGAGATGGTGCGCGACGTCAGGCGCAAGCGCCGCCAGCTCGACGGCTCGACCACCGATTGGATCGTCGTGCGCAATCGCCTGTCGATGCTCGGCTCACGCAACAAGCAGCTGGTCGCCGAGGGGCTGAAGGATCTGTCGCTGCGGCTCGGCTTCCGCTACGTCGACGGCTTCGCCGAACGCGTCGTCTATCGCGAATTTTTCCCCCGCGGCCTGACCGCCCTCGACGAGATTGACGAGGCCACGCTCGGCATGCGGCCGAATCTCGGCCATCTCACCGCACGGGAGGAGGTGACGAGCCTGCTCCGCCAGCTCAAGCTGCCGCTGGACGAGCGCGGCCGTCGTCGCGCCGCCAACCGGGCCGAGTGGTTCAACCAGGTCGACAAGCCGCTCGAGGTCCACGACATCCTGGGCGCCTGAGACGGCGGTATATAACTACTTCCGATCGATCTGACGGCCGGTTCTCACGGGAACTGAGGCTGCGTTGCGTCGTTTTTACTTCACGTTGACCGTAAAATTGAACCCGATCGAGACCGGTTGCGTCGGATGGTGACGTGCACCCTGAAATGACTTGCTGAGGACGGGGTGCCCAGAAAACGTGTGCGCCGCACAACGAAAGGGCTGCAGGTTCACAATATTTAGCCTTCCTGTCACGCGCCTGTGACATATATTAGCGATAGGCGACAAGGGGCCGAAGAGCCCCGGAAGAACACGATTTTCAACAGGGATTCAGGCCTAAGAGCCTGAGGCTGAGGACGAAAATGAAGCGTGGAATTGCCGTTCTGGTTTCGGTCAGTGCTCTCTGCGGCATCGCCTATTTCACGGCGAGCAAGTGGGCCATCAAGCACGAGACCATTACCTTCTACGATGCCTCGCGCGACAATCGCCCGGTGCCCGTGCAAATCGCGGTGCGCCGCGACAAGGAGATGCAGGCCAATGCCGGCATGATCACGCTGCCGGTCGCAGTGATCAATCACGGCAACACCGTCAAGAACACCGAGTACGGCTTCCTCGCCAACATCTTCGCTGCGCGCGGCTACATGGTCCTGAGCCCGCAGCACGATCTGCCGACCGATCCCCCGATGGTGACCAAGCCCGGCGAGCTCTATGTCGGCCGCCTGCCGCAGATCCTGCGCGGCGTCGCCAACATCCATCTCGCCGTGCAGGAGATGAAGAAGGTTCAGCCCAACGCCGACTACGACAAGGTGACGATGGTCGGCCATTCCATGGGCGGCGACATCACCATGTACTTCGCCAAGCAGTATCCGGATGAGGTCAAGAAGGTCGTCACGCTAGACAACCTGCGTGTGCCCTTCGTCACCGCCGGCAAGTTCAAGATCCTGTCGTTCCGCTCGCAGGATCCGCAGTTCAAGACCGATGCAGGCGTGATCCCGACCGACGAGGAATGCGAGAAGGCGGGCATCCAGGTCGTGAAGACCGAATTCCAGCACAACGACATGCGCGACACCGGTCCGGATGTCGCCAAGAACTCGATCCAGGGCATGCTCGATAAATTCCTGAGCGCGACCGACAGCGAGGTTGGACCCGTCGATACGCAATCATCGCCGCCGAAAATCCTCGAGCCCGGTCCGGTCGCCTTGATGGCGCCTGCCAAGAGCTGACGTCTTCTCCCGACGGCGCATCATCGTCAGTCACGATCTGCAAAGCCCCCGCCAGCCTCTGCCGGCGGGGGCTTTGCACATTGACCGGGCTGCTTGCGCTAACCACATTAGCCGCCCACGCAGGGTCAAGGGATGTCGGGCGAACCCATCAAACCGCGCAGCGGCGATGCCGTCTCGGCGCAGGCAGGCCGCGCGGTGCCGCAGGCCGGAACGTCGACTGCGGAAGACATCGCCGCCTTCGTGGCCAAGGCGCATGCGCTGTCGCCGCATGCGCCGGGCGCGAAGGGGCGGCTGATCTTCGCGCTGGATGCGACGATGAGCCGGCAGCCGACCTGGGACATGGCCTGTGCGCTGCAGGCCGACATGTTTCGCGAGACCGCCGCGCTTGGTAGTCTCGACATCCGGCTGGTCTATTATCGCGGCTTCAGCGAGTGTCGCTCCACCGGGTGGATCTCCGACAGCAGCAGGCTTGCGGCGTTGATGAGCAAGATCGATTGCCGCGGCGGCGACACCCAGATCGGCAAGGTGCTGAGCGAGGCGCGGCGCGAGGCGGTCGCATCGGGCGTGCGCGCCGTCGTCTTCGTCGGCGATGCCATGGAGGAGAAGGTCGACGAGCTCTGCGCCAAGGCCGGCGAGCTCGGCATGCTCAAGGTGCCCGTGTTCGTGTTTCAGGAAGGTCAGGACGCCGTCGCCGAGCAGGCCTTTCGCGAGATCGCGCGTCTGACCGGCGGTGCCTGGTGCCGGTTCGATCCGGGCGCGGCAGCGCAGTTGCGCGAGCTGCTGCGGGCCGCTGCGGCCTATGCCGCCGGCGGTCGCGAGGCGCTGTTGCAGCTGGCGAAGACCGCGAGCGGAGCGGCCAGGCTGATCGGCCAAATGAAGTAGCGCGCAGGCGTCGCGGCACGGCGTATGCCATGCATTTTGCCGCGAGGGCGCCTATATTCCGGTCATGACCCTGATTGCCGGCGCTGTCGCGATTATCACACTCTACCTGCTGCTCCAGATGTTCCGCTCGGCCAATCCGGCGGCGCTGGCGCGCGCTGTCAAATTCGGCGGCGGCGTGGTGGCCCTGGCGGTCGCAGCCTTTACGGGGCTGAAGGGCGAACTGGTGGTGGCTATTCCGCTCGGGATTTTCGGCGCCGGGCTGCTGGGCTGGACGCCGCTGGCAAATGCCGGCTTCGGCAATGTCGGCGGGCTGTTCGGCGGCGGCGCTGCGCCCGCGTCAGGGCAATCCTCGCGCGTGCGCTCGCAATTCCTGGATATGCGGCTCGACCACGGCTCCGGCCAGCTCGGCGGGCAGATCGTCGCCGGGCCTTACGCCGGGCGCGATCTCGGCGAGTTCGATCTCGCCAGCCTGCTGGCCATGGTCCCGACGTTCGACGCCGAGAGCGTGGCCTTACTTGAAAGCTATCTGGACCGCCGGTTTCCCGCTTGGCGTCAGAACGCGCAGGGCGACGCGGCAGGGGGGCAGCGCCGCCCGGCGGCGAGCGGCAAAATGACGACGGAGGAGGCCTATCAGATCCTTGGCCTGCAGCCGGGGGCGGGGCGTGACGACATTAGCCGGGCCCACAAGACCCTGATGAAGAAACTCCATCCCGACCAGGGGGGGTCGAACTATCTCGCTGCCCGTGTAAACGAGGCCAAGGATACTCTGCTTCGCACGCATAACGGCTAACTCCGGCACTACGCTACAAACGCCCGTACCGCGTGAGCTCCGCTTGCTCTGTCTGCCGTCGCCCTGACACCCGCCGTTGTCGGCGTGGTTGATTGATCGAGTAAAGTTTTAACCGTAAATCCTTGACGAGAGGTTGTCGCGGAACTGGCATCGAGACCCCGCCAAAAACAAAAATGCCCGCGCAGGCGCGGGCATTTTGATCGGGACGGGCAACGAGATCAGTTGCGAACGGTCATGCAGGAGATCTCGGCGCGCTTCAGGGTGCGGCAGACCGCTTCGGCCTGGTCGCGATCGAGCCCGGCGAAGCGGGCTCGGTAGAGCTTGCGGTTGTCCTTGGCGACGACAGGCTCGGTGAACGGATCGGCCTTGCTGAGCAGGCCGCGGGCCGAGCTGCGCGCGGCGTCGATGCGCTGCTGGGCTTCGTTCTCGCTCTCGAGTGCACCGACCTGGACGATCCAGCCGCTGTGGGTGACCACCGGCTTGGTGGTGGCGCTCATCTGGATCGGCATCGGATCGGCGGAGGCGAGCTTCGGAGCAGCCGGGGCGGGCGCGGCGGCCGTCGCGGCCGGCAGCACACCCAGGATGCCGTTGCCGGTGCCGAAGCCGGTCGGCTGACGCGGCAGCTCGGTGCGGGCCATCTCGGCCTTCGGCGCTTCCGACTGGCTGACGATTTCGGGCTTGTTGATGAGATCGGCCCGGGCGACGACGGCGCCGGAGGTTTCCGCGACGTCGGAACGGGGCGAAATGGCGTTGGTGACCGGCGTTGCGACCTGAGGGGAGGCGGCGGAGGCGATCTTCACGGCGCCGGCCTTGACCTGAACCGTCTTGACCCGAACCGGCTTCATCGGCTCGGACGAGCCGGGGATGATGGAGAGCGGCTGGCTCGAGATCACGCCATTGGTGAGCGGCGCCGGCTCGATCTTGGATTCCGTCGCCCGGACTTCGGGTTTGATCGGGGCCGGCGGTACCGCGGCCGTCGCAGCCGCGAGCGTCGACAGCCGTGCGGCGAAACGCGACGGAGCGGGTTCAGGAGCTGAGGTAGAGGCAGCCTGAACCTGCGGGACGGGACGGGCCGGGACAGGCGAAGCGTCGGCGATTTCGGTGCCGGCGTCAGCGCCGTTGCGCTCTGTGACCGCGGCGACGGTGTGGGTGGTCGCGCCCTTCTCGAGGTTCTCCGCGAGCAGGTTGCGCATGATCGCATCGCGCGAGCCGCCGCTGCGGCCGCCGAGCACGACGCCGATCAGATGACGATTGCCGCGGCGCATCGAGGTCACAAGATTGAAGCCGGAGGCGCGGGTGTAGCCGGTCTTGATGCCGTCCACGCCCTCGACACTGCCGAGCAGGTGATTGTGGTTGCGGATCGACTGTCCGCGCCAGTTGAAGGTCGAGGTCGCGAAATAGCGATAGTAACGCGGGAAGCGCTCCTGGATGGCGCGGCCGAGCGTGGCCTGGTCGCGCGCGGTCGTGACCTGCTCGTCGTTGGGAAGGCCGTTGGCGTTGCGGTACACCGTCTTGGACATGCCGAGCGAGCGCGCCTTGCGCGTCATCATCTGGGCGAAGTCGTCCTCGTCGCCGCCGATCGCTTCCGCGATCACGACGGCTGCGTCGTTGGCGGAGCGGGTGACGAGACCCTTGATCGCATCCTCGACGCGAATGGTCTGGCCGGCGCGCAAATTCAGCTTGGTCGGATCCTGATCGGCGGCGTGCTGGGACACCGGCATCTCGGTGTCGAGCTTCATCTTCCCGGACTCGAGACGCTCGAACAGCAGATAGAGCGTCATGATCTTGGTGAGCGAGGCGGGGTGGCGGATCCCGTCGGGGCTGGTCGCCTGCAGCACCGCGCCGGAATTGCCGTCAACGATGATGGACGCGAATTTCGGGCTGGAACTCTCGGACACATCGCGCTGCACCCGGTGGTGCGCGTAATGGCGGCGATGACGCCGCGCCTCGGCGGCATCGGTGGTGAAGATGACCGCGGTGGTGATCGTAAGAAGCCCGAAAACGCCAACCCGCGCCAAGCGCGAGGAAGACAAGTTTTTACGAAGCATGGAACCCCGTCCCCGTTTCTCAACTGATCACCGGCTCGTGAGGCGAAATTGTGCCCAATGGACCCGGGATCATTACCTGCTCAGGCTGTCTCTCCGCTGGTGTTCGCCGCGGGGGACGTTGGGCCTGAACCGCTATTCTGGCTAAGGTGATGTTCTCCAACGGCTTTTGACCGTCTGCGGAAGCTGAACACGTCCAGGAATCAGGGTAGGGGCCCGGAGTTTCCAAAAGCTTAAAGAACCCTTGCGGGAAACCCCGGGAATCTCGTCGATTTACGTCGAATTTTGTGCGACGCACAAAATTATTGACTTTTTTGTGCGTTGCACTAATTGTGGGCAGAGTCAGGGAGCCGGGGCTTCCCGACGCGAGCCAGGGAAAAGGATTCCGAAATGTTCAAGGTTGAAGACTTTCAGAGCTACGGGAAAGAGCACTTCGAGCAGTACGTCGCCTCCGCGACCTCGGTGCAGCACGGCCTCCAGGCGATCGCCAGCGCCTATGGCGACTATACGAAGAAGTCGTTTGAAGACACCAAGTCCTACGTCGAGAAGCTTTCCGGCGTGAAGTCGCTGGACAAGGCCATGGAAGCGCAGACCGATTTCGCCCGTTCCGCCTACGAGACCTTCGTTGCGGAATCGCAGAAGATCGCCGGCCTCTACAGCGACCTCGCCAAGCAGGCGTTCAAGCCGGTCGAGACCATCGTGTCGAAGTTCACCCCGGCCGCTCAGTAAATTTTTCAGGACGTCCTGGAATCGAAAAGCCCGGCTGAACCAGCCGGGCTTTTTATTTGCACGCGGTCGATCCGTCAGCGCGCCACGCGCAGCTTCGACAGCGAGGTGCCGATGTCCTTGAACACCGAAACGGTCTGGCTGGCCGACGTCACGAGATAGAACTTGTCGGCGCTGCTGGCGCAATATTGCAGCACGCTCGAGGTCGGATCGCTGCCGGTGTTCACCTGCACGGTGTAGATCGTGATGTTGCTGGGCTGGGCCTTGGCGTTGTCGCAGAGCTTCTTCTGTCGCGCGTCGATCTGCGAGGCGTTGCTGTACCAGCGGTTCTGCGTGTTGAGGCCGTCGGAAAGAAGAACGATCGCGTCCTTGTAGGTGTAGTTGGTGTCCTTGGCCGGCGCGTTCATGGGATCGCCGGTCGATAGCGTCATCCAGCCCCAGGCCAGGCCGATGCCCTGGTTGGTGTTGCCGGTGGGCTTCATGGCGTCGATCCGGGTCTTGAGTGCGGACCAGTCGTAGCTCAGCGCCATCACCGGCTGCAGATAGGACGAACTGGCCGTGTTGCAGTAGGAGTACTGCTCCGCCGGGAAGAGCGTGCTGACATTGCCGCTCGTCGGCGTGGTGTTCTTGGTGTCGTAATCCTGGTCGCGGTCGGTCACGCAGCCGGTCCAGGTGTTGTGATTGGCTGGCGTCCAGGTGGAACTGGTGCATTGCCCCCAGTAGTTGCGCGCGGTGCAGGTACTGGTGCCGTTGGCCGCATCCCAATCGCTGAAATCGATCCACGATTTGTTGTAGTTGCTGGCGCCGACATTGACGTCCTTTGCGAAGGGGACGATCGAGATGTAGACGTCGCCGTTATTCTTGGCGAGCGTGCTGAGCTGATCGACGAGGTTTTTCGCGGCCGTCTGCATCGCCGCCATCTTGCCGTCCTGGGCCATCGACCCGGTATTGTCGAGCACCAGGGCCACGCGCATCCGCGTCAGGCCCCACGCGCTGGTGGAACTGGTGTCGATGCCGAGTGTCGGAAAGCCGGCGATCTTCATAAAGCTGGTCGTGTAGGTGCCGGTTCCGGTCAGCTGGATTGTCGAGCCGATGCTGGTGCTCGCGTTATAGGTCGCTCCGACGCTGACCGACGGCAGGGTCGCGGTGTTGGTGAACAGCGCATTGAAATAGGTCTGCGCCTTGCTGCTGATCTGCGACGTCGTGATCGTGCCGGCCGACAGGTCTCTTGATAGCATCAGCGCGGTTGAGTCCAGGGCCGACTGCATGGAGGCGCGGGCCTGGGCGGCGCGGCTATAATCGATCGCGGCGCCGACGAAGCTCAGGACCGGGACCAGCGCGATGGCGAAGATCACGGCGATATTGCCTTGCTCGGCCGCTGCGAAGCGGGCGAATTGTCGACCAAGGCGGCTGATGAGGGGTAGGCGAGACATGACAATCCCCGAAATCGGTGTTTTGCCCGATTTCGCGCCATGCCATTGAACGGCAGGTAAATTGGACCGTAAAAAGCCGGAGGTACCCGCGGAAACCGTCGCATCCGGGTTAACAACCGGGGTTCCTGGTCAACATGTTCTAAACGGACGGGGGCGAAATTTTTGTCAAATCGGTCCGGATTGTTTAACCTTGCTCAGATCGCCCGAACCGGGAATCGGGACTGCTATGGCCGCATCGGCCGGACCTCTGCACGCTTGCGGCGAGCCAGGGGCAGGCCCATATTGCTGACGAACGATCCGGTTTGGACCGGATTGTCGGGAGCGGCGATCCAACAAGGCGGCGCGCCTGCGCCAGGCTCCGAAGGCGGAGTCGCGCGGCGACCGCCATTCGCTTCCATGGGGAATTTGAACGCCTGAGCCATGCCGCAATTGACTTCCAGACTCGACCCGTCGGCGCCAGCCGCTGCCTACGCTCCTCGCATGAGCAATGACGAGAACCGTTCGGGCACCCCCTCGGGTCCGAACACTTCGGTCATCACCAAGGTCAAGCCCAAGACCAAACGGCCGAACCTCTACCGCGTGCTGATCCTGAACGACGACTACACGCCGATGGAGTTCGTCGTCCACGTGCTGGAGAAGTTCTTCAACAAGGACATTGAGGCGGCGACCAAGATCATGCTGCACGTCCATCATCATGGCATCGGGGAGTGCGGCGTGTTCACCTACGAGATCGCCGAGACCAAGGTGACGCAGGTGATGGATTTCGCCCGCAAGCACCAGCATCCGTTACAATGCGTGATGGAAAAGAAGTAGGGCGCCTAGGCGTATTCTTGGCGCTTGTCCTTGGCGCGTGTTTTAGGCTCGTGTCCTTGAAGCGTGAAGCCGGCGCGCGTATCGGCCCCAGTGTGATTGCCGCGTGATGCCGCCCCGCGACGTCCGTCTGAGTCGGCAAAACTACGGATTCTCCACCGGCGCCGATGCCGCCCAAGATCGGAACGGGTTTTGCATCGAAAATGCCGCAGGGCTGTCACCTGCCTGAGCCGCGGAACCGGTCTTTCGCCGCGGTTTTGTATAACTATATGTGACAAAGGTTGTTGTTGCCTGACCGGGCGATGGCGATCATGATGGTGGGGGCCATAGAGGACGCGAATGCCGACTTTTTCTCAAAGCCTTGAACAATCCCTGCATCGTGCACTGGCGATCGCAAACGAGCGTCATCACCAATACGCGACGCTCGAGCATCTGTTGCTCTCCCTGATCGACGACTCCGATGCAGCCGCCGTCATGCGCGCCTGCAGCGTCGATCTCGACAAGCTCCGTACGAGCCTGGTCAATTATCTTGAGACCGAGTTCGAGAATCTGGTCACCGATGGCGCCGACGACGCAAAGCCGACTGCCGGCTTCCAGCGCGTGATCCAGCGCGCGGTGATCCACGTGCAATCCTCCGGTCGCGAAGAGGTGACCGGCGCCAACGTGCTGATCGCGATCTTCGCCGAACGCGAGAGCCATGCCGCGTACTTCCTGCAGGAGCAGGACATGACGCGCTATGACGCGGTCAACTACATCAGCCACGGCATTGCCAAGCGTCCGGGCGTCTCCGAGGCGCGGCCAGTGCGCGGCGTCGATGAGGAGACCGAGGCCAAGGGCGGCGCCGAGGACACCAAGAAGAAGGGTGAGGCGCTCGAGACCTATTGCGTCAATCTCAACAAGAAGGCGCGCGACGGCAAGATCGATCCGGTGATCGGACGCAATTCCGAGATCAACCGCGCGATCCAGGTTCTGTGCCGCCGGCAGAAGAACAACCCATTGTTCGTCGGCGAAGCCGGCGTCGGCAAGACCGCGATCGCGGAGGGCCTCGCCAAGCGCATCGTCGACAGCGAGGTGCCGGAAGTCCTGGCGGCCGCCACCGTGTTCTCGCTCGACATGGGCACTCTGCTCGCGGGCACGCGCTATCGCGGCGACTTCGAAGAGCGCCTGAAGCAGGTGCTGAAGGAACTCGAGGCGCATCCCAACGCCATCCTGTTCATCGACGAGATCCACACCGTGATCGGTGCGGGCGCGACGTCGGGCGGGGCGATGGATGCCTCGAACCTGCTCAAGCCGGCGCTAGCCTCGGGCACGATCCGCTGCATGGGCTCGACCACCTACAAGGAGTACCGTCAGCACTTCGAGAAGGACCGTGCGCTGGTGCGGCGCTTCCAGAAGATCGACGTCAACGAGCCGACGGTCGAGGACGCAATCGCGATCCTCAAGGGCCTCAAGCCGTATTTCGAGGACTACCATCGGCTGAAGTACACCAACGAGGCGATCGAGGCTGCGGTGCAGCTGTCCTCGCGCTACATCCACGACCGCAAGCTGCCGGACAAGGCGATCGACGTGATCGACGAGTCGGGTGCGGCGCAGATGCTGGTGGCCGAGAACAAGCGCAAGAAGACCATCGGCATCAAGGAGATCGAGACCACGATCGCCTCGATGGCGCGGATCCCGCCGAAGAGCGTGTCCAAGGACGATGCCGAGGTGCTCAAGCATCTCGAGACGACCCTGAAGCGCACCGTGTTCGGCCAGGACAGGGCGATCGAGTCGCTTGCGGCATCGATCAAGCTGGCGCGCGCCGGCTTGCGCGAGCCGGAGAAGCCGATCGGCTGCTATTTGTTCTCTGGTCCGACCGGCGTCGGCAAGACCGAGGTTGCAAAGCAGCTCGCGGCTAGTCTCGGCGTCGAACTGTTGCGCTTCGACATGTCGGAATACATGGAGCGGCATACGGTATCGCGCCTGATCGGCGCGCCTCCCGGTTATGTCGGCTTCGACCAGGGCGGCCTGTTGACCGACGGCGTCGACCAGCACCCGCATTGCGTGGTGCTGCTCGACGAAATCGAGAAGGCGCATCCCGATCTCTACAACGTGCTGCTGCAGATCATGGATCACGGCCGGCTCACCGACCACAACGGCAAGCAGGTCAATTTCCGCAACGTGATCCTGATCATGACCACGAACGCGGGTGCTTCGGATCTCGCCAAGCAGGCGTTCGGCTTCACGCGCTCCAAGCGGGAAGGCGACGACCACGAGGCGATCAACCGGCAGTTCGCGCCGGAATTCCGCAACCGCCTCGATGCCGTGGTCTCGTTCGGCCATCTCAGCGTCGAGGTGATCGGCACGGTCGTGGAGAAGTTCGTGCTTCAGCTCGAGGCGCAGCTTGGCGACCGCGACGTCACCATCGAACTGTCAGAGCCCGCCAAGGCCTGGCTGGTGAAGCATGGCTATGACGAGCAGATGGGCGCACGTCCCATGGCCCGCGTGATCCAGGAGCACATCAAGAAGCCGCTGGCCGACGAGGTTCTGTTCGGCAAGCTCAAGGGCGGTGGCCACGTCCGCGTCGTCCTGGTCAAGGACGAGGCCGACGAGACCAAGGACAAGATCGGCTTCGAGTTCGTCGAGGGCCCGGTCACGCCGAAGCAGGAGAAGCTGCCCGGTGCCCGCAAGCGTCCGTCGGGCAAGTCCAAGCCGGGCGGCCCGAAGGGGCCAACCAAGGGGCCGCTGGTCAAGGTTTGATCAGCGTGCGACGAATTGCAAAGGCCGGCTGCGAAGCCGGCCTTTTGTTTCTGAGGCTGTGTGCGACCCGTTACGTCCCTGCTTCGTGCGCACGCGCTGGCGCCGGTGCTGGTGGCTTTCTCGGTGCGGCCGGCCGGGCGCGGACCGTTGGCTGCATCGTCACGATGACCGGATTGGGCTTGTGATCGGTGGCCGCTCCCGTTGCGGCATCGACGCCCATGCCGACCACGCCGCCGAGCAGGAGATTGCCCGCGAATCCGGCGGCCCCCGCCGTCGGGATGTCCTTGGTGAGCGGCACGATCTGCGGTTCATAACCGTCCTTCTGGAAGGTGATCGAAATATCTGCGTTCCGCTTGACGACCACGGAGCAGGGCGTCGTGCAGGTGGTCGGAACGTCCATTCCGCTGACGACGGCTTCCACGCCTGAAGGTGTCGATGAGATGCTGATGTTCTCGGTCGTGCCGCGCGTGACAGACGCGCAGCCGCCCAGCATGACGCTGAGCGCCGCAATTCCCACTAAGCGCATGAAGTGCCCCTTATTCCCCGTACCACTCAAGCGCAACCGGAGCGCGAGCGCAAGAGGTCACTGGTCCGGATAGTTAAGCCGCGCAGGAGTTGTGCACGGGAATGGCAGGCACCGAAGGGTGGGCTCCCCTCAGTCGCCACGCAGGCGCTGATCGTCCTGCACGCGGACGTGCTCGGCGCCGCGCGCACCGGCCGGCGACAGTCGCAGCATGCTCAGCACCGCGCCGCAGAGCGCAAAGCCGACGCCGACGAGAAGTGCGAGTCTGGTCCCCTCAACGGGATACCGTCCGAGCAACAACGCCACCAGTGCAGCGCCGGTGGTCTGACCGAGCAGGCGCGCGGTGCCCAGCATGCCGCTGGCGCCGCCGGCACGCTCGCGCGGGGCGGCTGCGATCATGGTGCGGTTGTTGGGCGTCTGGAAGAGGCCGAAGCCGGCGCCCGCCAATGCCATCCGCCAGATTACGTCGAGCGCCGATGGATCCGCCGGGACGAAGGCGAGCGCGGCAAGGCCGCAGGCGAACAGCGTGAGGCCGATGCCGCCGAGCAGGCCGGCCGGGTAGCGCTCGACCAGGCGGCCGGCGAGCGGCGCCGCGAAGGCGACGGCGATCGGCCATGGCGTGATCAAAAGGCCCATATGCACCGCCGAATAGCCGAAGCGGCTCTGAAGGTAGAAGGGCATCGCGACGAAGGCCAGCATCTGCCCGCAGAACGAGGCAATCGAGGTCGCGATCGACAGCGCGAACACCGGGATGCGCAGCAGGTCGACCGGCAGCAGCGGTGAGCTCATGTGCGTTTCGCGCCAGATCAGCAGCGTGCCTGCAACGAGCGCGACGGCGAACTGGATCAGGCAGGTAATGGCAGCCTCGCCGTGACCGACACTGTCGACGGCCGCGATCCCGACGCCGAAGGTGATCGCGGAAAGCCCCGCGCTCTGCCAGTCGAACGAATGGCTGGCCGGCTTGGTGTGCGGCAGGCTGCGCAGGCCCAGGAGCAGCGTCACCGCCCCGAGCGGTACGTTGATGGCGAACAGCCACGGCCAGCTTCCGACCGCGAGGATGCCTGCGGCGATCGTCGGGCCGATGGCGGCCGAGAAGGCCACGACGAGCGCGTTGAGTCCGATGCCGCGGCCGAGTTGGCTGCGCGGGTAGGTGAAGCGCACCAGCGCCGAATTGACGCTCATGATGCCGGCGGCGCCAAAGCCCTGGATGATGCGCGCGATCGTCAGAAGCGGCAGCGTATGCGCCAGCGCGCAGAAGGCGGATGCCAGCGTGAACAGCACCAGCCCGACCAGATAGACCCGGCGATAGCCGATGATCTCGCCGAGCGAAGCCAGCGGCAGCAGCGAGATCGTGATGGCGAGCTGGTAGCCGTTGACGATCCAGATCGAGAAGGCTGGGCTCGCGTTCAAGTCAGCCGCGATCGTCGGCAGCGCGACATTGGCGATGGCGCTGTCGACCACCGCCATGATGATGCCGAGCGCAATGGTCAGCACCGCCTGGTTGCGCTGTGGCTGCGGAAGGCCGTCAGCGTGCTCGATTGTGGTTGACGACATCGTGGAGCGTATTCGGTTGAGGCGGGTTTGCTGGTCCGCAACTTGGTCCGACCCAGGATGGTTCCAGTCAAAGCTGCAGCCGTTCAGCCCTATTTCGGCGTATGCGGTTCCTGAATCGCCCTAAGGTAGTTTACCACGGCCTCCGTGTCTTCGCGGCCGAATCGGGCCGTCGGCATGGCGCGATGAATGCTGCTGTAGCCGTCCTGGAGACGCTGCGTGAAGTCGGGGTCGTAGAGTTTGTTCTCGCCGAGATACCGGAACGGCGTTGCCAACGCGTTGGGGCTCGTGCCCGTCCGGCCGACCGCGTGGCAACGCGCGCACATCCGCTGCAACATTGCTTCAACGCGGCGCTGTTCGAGGTCCAGGGCCTCACTTCCGGTGCTCCACAGAACACCAATGGCCAGCAGCGCCGACGCGCACCTTTTCATCGCGCGCACTCCGTCATTCCCAGCGCGGGGTTGCTTTGGCCCAGACGTAGAGTGTGATCAAGGCGATCGTGAGTCCCGTCGAGAAGATCAGGATGCGGCGATCCCAATCGACCCGCTTTCCTTCGGCGCGGCTCAGATTGAGGGCCGTGAACAGGGCCTTCATGGCAAATCGGCGCATCTGGGGCCTCGAGAGAAGGCACGATGCCACGGCTGCAATGCGCCGGTTTGATTCAGCTCAAGGGTCCGGGTCCTACACCGCCGGCGGGTTGCGGTCGGTGAAGGTCGTGCGCTGGTGCCAGTAGGGATAGGGCAGCGTCACCTTGCTGGCTACGTCGAGCTTTGCGATCTGGTCCTTGGTCAGGGACCAGCCGACCGCGCCGAGATTTTCGCGCAGCTGCGCTTCGTTGCGCGCGCCGATGATCAGCGTCGACACGGTGGGGCGCTGCAACAGCCAGTTCAGCGCGATCTGCGTGACGCTCTTGCCGGTCTCCTTCGCGACCTCGTCGATGGCGTCGACGACGCGATAGACGTGCTCGTCCGGCACGGGCGGACCGAACTCGGCGGTCTTGGGCAGGCGGCTCACCTCGGGCTTCGGCTGACCCCGGCGGATATTGCCGGTGAGGCGTCCCCATCCGAGCGGCGACCAGACCACGGCACCTAATCCCTGGTCGAGGCCGAGCGGCATTAGCTCCCATTCGTAATCGCGCCCGATCAGCGAATAATAGGTCTGGTTGGCGACGTAGCGCGGAAAACCGTGCTTGTCCGCAACCGAGAGCGACTTCATCAGGTGCCAGCCGGAAAAATTGGAAACGCCGACATAGCGGATCTTGCCGGCGCGCACGAGCACGTCAAGCGTTGAGAGGACCTCTTCGGGCGGAGTGAAGGCATCGAAGCCGTGAAGCTGGAACAGGTCGATGTAGTCGGTGCCGAGCCGGCTCAGCGAACCGTCGATGGCTGCGAGCAGATGCTGCCGCGACGAGCCGATATCGTTGGGGCCGTCGCCGAAGCGGAAGGTGGCCTTGGTCGAGACCAGCACCTTGTCGCGGCGGCCCTTGATGGCTTCGCCGAGCACCCGCTCGGACTCGCCGAGCGAATAGACGTCAGCGGTGTCGAACATCGACACGCCGGCCTCGAGGCAGATGTCCAGCAGGCGTCTCGCTTCGGTCGCATCCGTCGTGCCCCACGCCGCGAGGCGACCGACCCCGCCGAAAGTGCCGGTGCCAAGGCTCAGAGCGGGCACCATGAGGCCTGACCGGCCCAAGCGTCGGTATTCCATCGAAATGCTCCTCGGTCGGCCGCTGATTGATCATTGCGGCCTTGGGAGCGAATGTAATGCAAGCGTGCGCCTTGTCCTACTCCGCGCTCACATACCGGCCTTGCTTGGATGCCGTAATCGAGCCGAAGCATATTTCTTGAACGCTGCAGCAACAATGCGCGGCCGATGGGACGAAACTTGTGAAGATGGCTGCTCAGTGCCGCAGCTGGCTCTGCCTGAAATCGCGCGGCGACATGCCGAAATGGTCGCGGAATACGCGGCCGAAATGCGAGAGGTCGTTGAAACCCCAGGCAAAGGCGATCTCGCTGATGTGGCGATGGACGAGTGCCGGCGAGGCGAGGTCGCGACGGCATTGCGCAAGCCGCTCGGCCAGCACGTAACGCTGAAACGAGGTCTGCTCGTCGGCGAGAAGGTCGTTCACGTAGCGCGGCGAGATGCCGAGCGCAGCCGCGGTGTCCGACAATGTCAGGTCGGGATCGGCCAGATGGGCGCGGATGTGCGCCTTGAGCCGGTAGATCAGCGCGGAGCGGTGGGTCGAGGACGGCAGCGACGTCTTGCCGAGCCGCTCGCTCAGCGCCATCGCGAGCAGGTCGACGGCCTGTTCGGACAGAACGGCGGCGTTGCCAGGGGCGAGGCGGTCGGCGCTCTGGCAAAGCCGGAAGATGAAATCATAGGCGAGCCGCTCGAGCGGTGCCTCGGCGCCGAACGACATCGCCGTCAGCGTTTCACTGCCGCCGAGCCGGCGCCGCAACATCTCGTGCGGTACCTTGAAGATGGTCTGCGTGAAGGCGTCGTTGAACTTCAGCTCATAGGGGCGCGTGGTGTCGTAGAGCGCGAACTCGCCGGGATGGATTACGGTCTCGCGGCCATCCTGCACCACGCCGCCGTCGCCGCGATGGCCGAGCGCGACCAGGACGAAATCCTGATCGGAGCGCGCGATGCGGGAGGGCGTGCGGAACACGTGCTGGCGGTCGGAGCAGACCTCGGAGCAGACGGCTTTGCCGAGCGGGACTTGCGTGACCGAGCCGCGAAAGGCGCTGCCGAGATCGGACTTGCAGTCGAGCCCGACGAAGACGTCGCAGACGATGTCCTGCCAGAGCGCGAGCCGCCGATAGCCGGGGCTGCCGTCCGTCGTGAACTGGATTGGCATCTGGCAAGCCTCCCTTTTCCCGTTCAGCAAATCGTCCGTGGGCGGATCCGGCATGACCGGAGGCAAATCCCGTACCGGGCCGAAATCCTGGCCGGTCGAGTTTTTGTTCCGCCGCGGTCGAGCATCCGGTCGCGCGCTTTGGCCCAATAGACTGCATCGGAGACGGTTTCCGATCAACCGGCAATGGAGGCGGCAATGGGCATCGAACATCCGAAATACAAGGTGGCGGTGGTGCAGGCGGCGCCGGCTTGGCTCGATCTCGACGCGTCCATCGACAAATCGATCGCACTGATCAAAGAGGCGGCCGAGAAGGGGGCCAAGTTGATCGCCTTTCCCGAGGCCTTCATCCCCGGCTACCCTTGGCACATCTGGATGGACTCGCCGGCCTGGGCGATCGGGCGCGGCTTCGTGCAGCGCTATTTCGACAATTCGCTGTCCTATGGCAGCCCGCAGGCCGAGCGGCTCCGCGATGCCGTGCGGACAGCAAAGCTCACCGCGGTGATCGGGCTGTCCGAACGTGACGGCGGCAGCCTCTATCTGGCGCAATGGTTGATCGGGCCCGATGGCGAGACCATCGCCAAGCGCCGCAAACTGCGGCCGACCCATGCCGAGCGCACCGTCTATGGTGAGGGCGACGGCAGCGATCTCGCCGTGCACGCGAGGCCGGACATCGGCCGCATTGGCGCGCTGTGCTGCTGGGAGCATCTTCAGCCGCTGTCGAAATACGCGATGTACGCCCAGAACGAGCAGGTGCATGTCGCGGCCTGGCCGAGCTTCTCGCTCTACGATCCCTTCGCGCCGGCGCTTGGCGCGGAGGTCAACAACGCCGCCTCGCGCGTCTATGCGGTGGAGGGCTCCTGCTTCGTGCTCGCGCCGTGCGCGACGGTGTCGCAAGCCATGATCGACGAACTCTGCGATCGGCCGGACAAGCACGCGCTGCTGCATGCCGGCGGCGGCTTTGCCGCGATCTACGGGCCCGACGGCAGCCAGATCGGCGACAAGCTCGCGCCGGATCAGGAAGGGCTGTTGATCGCCGAGATCGATCTCGGCGCCATCGGCGTCGCCAAGAACGCGGCGGATCCGGCAGGGCACTATTCGCGCCCCGACGTGACGCGGTTGCTGCTCAACAAGAAGCGGTACCAGCGCGTCGAGCAGTTCGCATTGCCGGTGGATTCCGTCGAGCCCACGGACATTGCCGCGGCGGCGAGCTGACCACCGGGATCGAGGGGAGGCTACGATCATGGAATCTGCAATTCCTCAGCATCTCGAGACCGAGCGCACGCGCCACAAGCGCGTGCCTGATGATTACCAGCCGCCATATCCGTCTTTCGTGGCGCGCTACAAACCGGCCGTGAGCCGCGTCGTGATGGCTTATTTCGGCGTGCAGTATCGCGGCACGGCGCCGGCGGCCGCAACGGAGGCGCTGCTTGAGATCGCGAAGCGCTTCTCGGTGGAGAGCGGGCCTTCGCACTGGGATCGCGCGCGCTATGTCGACCAGGCCGGCCATGAGACCATCGTTTCGGTTGGCTATTGGGACGACACCGCACGCTTCGACGCCTGGTTCGAACCGGAACGTGCGACATGGACCGGACGGCAGCGCGAGGGCGTCGGCACCTTCATCGAGATGCTGCGTCCAGTTGTGGCACGGCACGAGACGCTGTTCTCCTCGCCCGACCGGACCGAGGGCGTAGCGGCCATCGCCGGCGGCATGAGCGGCGAGGTGCAGGAGCACGCTTATTGGGGCGGTATGCGCGACCGTATCCCGCTGTCGCAAACCGATGCGATGGCACCCGGCGGCGCACCCGAGCTGATCCGCGACGGCGCGCGGCTGCGGGTGGCGGCGCACGACAATCTCTGCCTGATCCGATCCGGGCAGGACTGGAGCGATACCGAGGCGTCCGAGCGAAAGCTCTATCTCGACGACGTCGAGCCGTTGCTGCGCGAAGGCATGGATTTCCTGCGCGACCAGGGGCTTGCGATCGGCTGCTATGCCAACCGCTACATGCAGGTGCTCCAGGCCGACGGCAACGCGAGCGAAAAGTCCTACGGTCAGAGCTGGTGGAAGAGCCTCGCCGCGCTCGAGCGCTGGGCGGAGTCGCATCCGACCCATGTCAGGATTTTTGGTGCGGCTATGAAATATCTCTCGACGCTCGGGCCGTCAGCCAGGCTGCGGCTCTATCACGAGGTCACGGTGGCAGCCGCGGACGAGCAGTTCTTCGAATACCGGGATTGTCACCCGAAGACGGGCATGCTGGCCGCAGTCGAGACGGTCGCCGCTTAGGCCAAGCAATGGCCGAGCAACTCGGGATGCGCGGCGCAGATGTGATGCGCGCCGGCGTCCCTGAGCTCGGCCTCGCTGCCATAGCCATAGAGCACGCCGATCGCGGTCATGCCGTTGGTCCTGGCTCCGACAACGTCGTGGCTGCGATCGCCAATCATGATGGCGCTGCCGGCATCGACCTTGGCTTCGTCGAGCGCGTAGCGCAACAGGTCGCGCTTGTCGACGCGTGTGCCGTCGAGTTCGGAGCCGAACACGCGCTCGAAATAGGGCTTCAGGCCGAAATGATCGACGATGCGGGTGGCGTAGACCGCGGGCTTGCTGGTCGCAACGAACATGCGCTGGCCGGTCGCGGCGAGCGTCGTCAGCGTGTCCACGATGCCGGCATAGGCCTCGTTCTCGAACAGGCCGATATCGGAAAAGCGCTCGCGATAGAGCAGGAGTGCGCGATCGGCGAGTTCGTCGGTTCCGGTGAGCTTCTTGAGGCTGACGTGCAGCGGCGGCCCGATACACCAGGTCAGTTCGTCCTCGCTCGGCACCGCGACATCCAGTCGCTTCAGCGCGTACTGGATCGAGCGGGTGATCCCCGGCTTCGGGTTGGTGAGCGTGCCGTCGAGATCGAAGAAGATTGTCACCATCAGGACAGGCCCAGGTTGAGAGCGCCGCCCCGTTGCGCGGGCGTGACGCATATGTGAATTGGCGGCTCCGAGTTCCTGCCACCAAGTTTGAACATCGCGACAGGTCTGAAGAAGTACCGCCCAGACCGACGAAATTTGGCATGACGTAAACGAGGCGGGCAAGCGGCGCAACTCTGAAACATCGCGGGCTCGCTCACGTCGTACGGCACTTTAAAAGCTCGCTATTCGCAGAACCAAAGCGTATTGTAACTGCATCACCGCCCTTTCCACGGCTTCCATCGGTGACTGAGGGTCACGAGCGCTCCCGCCGACTGAGGAGGAGGGTGCATGCCTCGATTTCGCTTGGCCGATTGGATCGTGCCGCCGGTGATGGTGCCGCTATTTCTCCTGCTCATGGTAGCGGCGGCGGCTCTCCTGCATGGATAGGACGCCGCAACTGCAATATCTGGTCAGCGGTCGCGATCAAAGTGGCTATGTCAGCTTGAGCCGTGACACAACCAGCGCTGCCCTGAAGAAGGCGCGGGAACTTTTGCAGGAAGGCTATCTCGATGTGCGTATATGCACACCACAAGGCCGGCTGCTGCTGTCTGACGAGTTCGATGGGTTCGAGACATGAGAGCCCTCCTGGTCGCATTGGCGCTCGGCACGTTCGCGCAAGGCGCGTTCGCCGCTGAATCCGATTGTCGCGCAATCGAAAGCAGCAGCGGACGGCTCGCCTGTTACGACGCCGCGTTTCCTCCGACACTGAAGAAGCCCAGCGCCGTGGAGAACGACGCATCCCGGCCTCCTTACAAGGACCCGTTCGTTGCAGAAGAGGCGCGAACCGCGGCGAAGCTGAAGAACATCTGCCGCGGTTGTTGATGTCTGTTAACCAAGCAGCGCGGGCTTGGCAGATGGCCGATGGCGCGGACAGGCGCCGTGAACACGAGGATCTGCCATGCTTGAGCCGGACAACAGATGACCATCGAGCATGCCTCGGTAAAGATCGCTCGCAAACCCTGGGGGCGCCTCGATTTGCGACCCTGGAGCAGCATCGACGCTTCGACTGATCCGGTCGGAGAGTTGTGGCTCGAGCGGGCGGACAAGAGCGCGCCCAACCCGGCACTCCTGCTCAAGTTGCTGTTCACCAGCCAGCCCTTGTCGATCCAAGTTCATCCGAATGATGCCTTCGCGCGCTCCATCGGCTTGCCGAACGGAAAGACCGAGGCGTGGTACATTCTCTCGGCGCTGTCGGGCGCGCGCATTGCGTTGGGATTGAATCGGCATCTCACGCAGCAGGAGTTGCGCACAGCAGTCAGGGACGGCTCGATTGAGGACCTCGTGCAATGGCGTCCTGTGGCGCAAGGCGACGTCATCTTCGTTCCCGGCGGTACGATCCACGCCATCGGCGCCGATATCGTGCTCGCCGAAATCCAGCAGCGCAGCGATACGACATTCCGCCTGTTCGATTTCGGCCGGCATCGCGAATTGCACGAGGACAGCGTCGTGGCTGCCTCCGAAGCCGGGCCACCACCGACACAACCGCCTCCGCGACGCCTCACCGATGCGCGAGTGGTTCTGGTCGAGAGTTCGCATTTCGTGTTCGAGCGGATCGACCTTCGGGCGAATTCGCTTTGGGGACTTCAGACTGATCGGGAAGCCTGGATTCTCGTGATCGAGGGGGAGGGATGCATCGGACGGACAAATGCAACCGCCGGGAACGCAATCTTCATTCAATCCGACAGCGCCGGCATCGACGTTGGCTCGAGCGGGATGAGCATCCTGATCGCCTATCCGGGGCCGGATCCAATTGCATCCTTGCTGCTGGATCGCAGCGAACGCATGACAAAGCCCACCGACGCTTCCTTCGGCAGTGAAATCATCGAGGTGCTGACATGACGCCGCTCCGCCGTATCGCCGTCATCGGCAACTCGTTGCCTCGCCGGTGCGGAATTGCGACCTATACGACCGACCTGAAGAACGCGATATCGATTGCGCGCCCGGACCTGGAGGCTTGCATCGTGGCGATGACCGATCGCGGCCAGACCTATGATTATCCTCCAGCGGTTGCCTTCCAGATCAAGGAAGGCAACATCGAAGACTACATGCGTGCGGCGGACTTCCTCAATGCCGGTCAGTTCGACACCGTGTGCCTCCAGCACGAGTTTGGCATTTTCGGTGGTGAAGCCGGTGCCCATATCCTGGTGCTGCTGTCCCGCCTCGCCATGCCGGTGGTGACGACGTTCCATACGGTGCTGGCAAAACCGTCACCCGCGCAACGGACGGTCGTGGAGCGCATCGTCGATGCGTCGTCGAAGGTCGTGGTGATGGCCCACAAGGGCCGCGAGTTGCTGCGCGACGTCTATCTGGTGCCCGACGACAAGATCGAGGTGATCCCCCACGGCATCCCCGATGTCGCCTTCGTCGAGCCCGATGCCGCGAAGGCCAGGCTCGGATTTGAGCAGAAATCGGTGATCCTGACATTCGGGCTGCTGTCGCCCAACAAAGGCATTGACGTAATGATCGATGCGATGCCTTCGATTTTGAAGCGCTGCGAGAACGCGGTCTACGTCGTGCTCGGCGCGACGCACCCCAATTTGGTTCGGAACCAGGGCGAAGCCTATCGCGAAGGCCTGATGGCGCGGGTCCGCGAACTCGGAATAGACGATCACGTGGTGTTCCTCGACCGGTTCGCCGATTTGGCGACGCTGCTCGAATTCATCTCGATGTGCGACGTCTATGTCACGCCTTATCTCGACGAGGCTCAGATGACGTCGGGCACCCTGGCCTACAGTTTTGGAATGGGGAAGCCGGTTGTCTCGACGCCATATTGGCACGCACGTGAGCTGCTTGCTGACGAGTGCGGAGTTCTGGTGCCGTTCGGCGACGCTGCAGCGATCGGCAGCGAGATCGCCAACCTGCTGACCGACGCCGCCCGCCGGCAGGCGATGTCCCGGCGTGCCTATGCGGCGAGCCGGATGATGACATGGGAGCGGGTGGCTGAGCGCTACGCGGCCGTCTTCGAGAATGCGCGGCAGGGACATAGGTTGAAGGTCTTCGTGCGCTCCGACGTGAACGCGCCGGACCTACGTAGTCCCGCGCCGCCCGACATGCAGATCGGCTACTTTCTATCGATGTGCGACGATGTCGGCCTGTTCCAACATGCGGTACATTCGGTGCCCGATCGCGCGCACGGCTATTGCGTCGATGACAACGCGCGAGCGTTGCTTCTGGCCTGCGCTCTCAATGGTCCGGGCGAACGGCCGTTGCCGGATGTCCTGACGATCCGATTTGCAGCCTTCGTACAGCATGCCTGGAATCCCGACACCAGGCAGTTTCGCAACTTCATGGGCTTCGATCGAACCTGGCTCGAGGACAGGGGATCCGAAGATAGTCACGGGCGGACGCTCTGGGCGTTGGGCGAGGCCGCGCGCAGCGACGCGAGCCCGGCCCGGCGCCTTTGGGCTGCTGCCTTGTTCGCCCAGGCATTGTCGATCGCGGAGAGCTTCCGCTCGCCCCGTGCGTGGGCGTTCATACTGCTGGGTCTGGACGCTTACTGCGCCGTAGCGCCGGACGATGTTCACGCCAGGGAAGTCCGGCATTCCCTGGCCGACAGGTTGATGTCCTGCCTGGCGTCGGTCGAGACGCCGGATTGGATATGGTTCGAGGAAGGGCTGGCCTACGAAAACGCGCGATTGCCGCAGGCCCTGATCCTCACGGGTATGGCGACACAGGTGCCTCGATATCTCGATGCCGGATTGAGGTCTCTGCGCTGGCTGATGACGCAGCAAACGTCCACGGCGGGCTGTTTCCGGCCGGTCGGTACCGCTGGCTTCGGAGAGCAGCGTCAGCCGCCCCGTGCCTTCGATCAGCAGCCGGTGGAGGCAACGGCGACGATTGCCGCGTGTCTGGCCGCGTGGCGTGGCGACGGCGATGCCGAATGGAAAGCCATGGCCATGCGGGCCTTCGCCTGGTTTCTTGGCAGGAACGACCTCTCGGTGGCGCTGGTTGATCCGATCACCGGCAGTTGCCGTGATGGATTGCACCCTGACCGGGCAAACGAAAACCGCGGGGGCGAGTCGGTCGTTTGCTATCTCCTCGGGCTTGCCGAGATGCGTCAGCTCGCGCGTGCCCAGAGCCTGATGACAAAACCCGCACCCTTGCGTGCCGTGGGCGCGTGAATTTTCCCCTCCGATTCAACTAGCCGAGGACACATTGCCACACGCTTCTTTCCTGAATCGGCAGGGGCTGCATCTGCGCCCCGATCCAGCGCGAGTCATCGTGCGGCCGTTCAAGCCGGCCACCGAGCCCCGCGACTTGAACCCGACCGACAAACGACGCGCAAACCATATCGTCGACCGGGTTCTGGCGCTTAATTCGGAAGCCGTCGCCGCGCAGCTAGCGGACGTCCTGGACAATTTCGAGGGACGACATCGCAACCTCCTGGCGACGTTCGAGGCCCGCGCCGACGAAATGGAGGATGCTTTCGCGGCGCACGGCCTTTTCTCGAAGTCCCAGCGTCAGCTGATCGGCGCCTATTTTCTAAGTGAGTATTCGTTCGAAGCTTCCGCCTTGTTCAACCCCAGCATCGTCCCGCACCCCGATCAATCGGCTGCATCGAAGGGAGGCTTGCGCTTCATCATGAGTCTCCGGGCCGTCGGCGAGGGCCATGTGTCGTCACTGACGTTTCGAACCGGAACGATTGCGGTTGACGGAAGCCTGGCCGTCGATCCGACGGCGCGCCTTGCCTCGGTTCCTCGCATCAGCCATCGCGCATCCGGGCCGGATGGCGATCGAGTGGAATTGATGTTCGGGTCCGAGCAAGACCTCAGCGAGCGCGTCATCTTTCCCGTGACCGATTCCCAATCGAACGGCATCGAGGATGCTCGCTTTGTCAAATTCAGCGACGGCGGTCGAGAGACCTACTATGCGACCTATACGGCTTATAGCGGACGGGCGATCCGGTCCGAGTTGATCGAGACCAGTGATTTCATGTCATTTCGAATGACACCTTTGCGAGGGGCCGCCGCGCAGAACAAGGGCATGGCGCTGTTCCCAGGCAAGATCGACGGTCGCTACGCCATGATAGGCCGGCAGGACAATGAGAACCTGTATCTGATCTACTCGGATGACCTCCATACATGGGAGGGCGGCCAGCTCCTTCTGAAACCGCAATTTCCATGGGAGTTCGTGCAGATCGGCAATTGTGGGTCGCCCATCGAACTCGACGAGGGCTGGTTGCTGCTGACGCACGGGGTCGGGCCGATCCGCAAATACTCGATCGGGGCGGCACTGCTCGACAAGCGTGACCCATCGAAAGTGCTGGCGCGTTCGAGCGAGCCGCTGTTGCGGCCTGAGCCGTCCGAGCGCGAAGGGTATGTTCCCAACGTCGTCTACACCTGCGGTGCGATGAGGCACACTGACCAGATCATCCTGCCATATGCCGTGTCCGACACATTCTCCAGTTTCGCGACGATCAAAATTGCGGCGCTCATGGATGCGATGCGGCGCTGAGCGCGTCGCAGTCGTCGACGTTACCTGGATCCGTCAACCGACAAAGGAGGCTTCGTGATGCGAGCAACAACCTACGTGGTGCAGGCATTCAATGCCGGCAAGGGTGGAAATCTGAAGGCCGATGCACCGATCGTTTGCAAATCGGAAAGTGGCGCTCTGCGAACCGCGGAGAGGCTGGCCTTAAGCAGGCTCGGCGTGGTTGGATTTTCGTCCAGCGGCGATCCGGAAATGGGTGATTATGAT
Source organism: Bradyrhizobium sp. MOS003 (assembly GCF_003020125.1). Taxonomy (GTDB): domain Bacteria; phylum Pseudomonadota; class Alphaproteobacteria; order Rhizobiales; family Xanthobacteraceae; genus Bradyrhizobium. The sequence continues at coordinate 30,203 of NZ_PYFW01000010.1, forward strand.
GATGAACCCGTGGTGTTCTTCAGGAAGGGCGAACTGCCGCCGGGCTTCGACTGAGAACCTGGTCGGCATCGAACAAATCTGCGCAGAGGAGACTTCATGAGCGAGCGACTTGAGACACTGAAGAAGGCCCGTGATCGCATGATCGAGGACCGGGACGCGCACGCGAAAGTGCTGGCGGCGCCTTTCGAGCGCGACACGGCCGAGCGGGCGCGCAACAAGTTCGTCGAATATCAGGCGCTGATTGACGCCCTTGACCGGGCCATCAGCGGCGAAAGCCTGGTCCCGGTCAAAAATTAACAACGAAAGGGGAGACCGGCTGTCGCTTCAACTCAGTGAGCCGGGGGCACGCCCACGGCGGGGCGTGCGCGCGTCATTGCTGCCGGGCCCATTCGACGATCGCGGCGGCGTCCGCACCGGCCTGCACTTCCCAGGCGGTGACCGTGGCCGATGCGGCCTTCCGGAGCGCGGCGAGGAGGGATTGCGCCGGCTCGGCGATTGCGACGCCGTTGTCGCGCATGCGCGCATAATTCTCGGAGGTGCGGTGGGCCAATAGCGCGAACTGGCTTTGCTCGGTTTCTGCGGCCGCGGCCAGCACCTCGCGCTGCATCGGCTCGGGCAGCGCGGTGAAGACGTCGTCGCGGACGAACGCGATCGAGACCGGCATCGCGTAATTGATGGCGGTGAAGTGCGGCAGGAAGTCCCAGAGCTTGCGCCCCGCGCCGCCGTCGCCGGAGGTGAGGAACGCGTTCAGCCGATGCTCCTTCAAACCCGCAAGCGCGGCATCCATCGGCAGGAACTGCGCATTGGCGCCGGCCGCGCGCATGACCTCGCTGGAATTGGAATCATAGGCTCGCAAGTTCAGCGCCGGCAGGTCGCCGGCGCCTTGGAGCGCACGTTCCGACCACAGGCCGGTGGCCGGCCAGATCGTCAGGTAAAGCAGCTTGAGGCCGCGCGCCGCCAGCGCCTTCTCGTAGAGCGGGCGCGCCCGCAGATTGGTGGCGCGGGCGAGTTCGGCCGATTGTACGAGGAACGGGAGGGTGGACAATCCAAGTACCGGATCGACCCCGGAAAGCGCGCCCGCAAAAGCATCGCCGCCGGCGATCCGGCCATCGAGCGCGGCGCGCGGCATCTCGCCGGAATTGATCTTGAGCCGGTTGTCGAAGGCGTTGGTCACGGTCACGACACCGTTCGTGCGCTCGGACACGCGGCTTGCAAAAGTTACAAGGCCGATCCCGGAGATGTTATTCTCGGGGTATTCCGTGGTCATTTGCCAGGTTATCTGAGAGGTGACCGGAGAGGTCACCTCAGCGACCGCCGGCGCGAGGCTCAGCACCAGTGCGACGAGGGCGAATATGACGCGGATCCGTTTGGCGGGGTAACGCATTGGGAGAGGCAGGTCAGGCAGCATATTGGCAGCTTATCGAACCATGGCAGGATGCCACAACTGGGCAGATCACCTTGTTGCATGCCGCACCGGGGCGCGCCACAGCGCCGCCTGCCTATGGTTGAGGCGGATTGCATGGCCCGTGATCGCCGCGCTGCTCGTCCCCACGATTGCGGCACTGGCGGCGGATGATCCGCCTGCAAAGCCCGACACAGCGGTGCCGAGCGCCGAGCAGCCCGCGAAACCGCCGGAGAAATCCGATGCGCGCGAGAGCGACACGCGGGAGTCGATCTGCCTGATCGTGGAGGCCGCCGCGCGCGATGCAAATCTCCCGCTGGAATTCTTCGCCCGGGTGATCTGGCAGGAGAGTCGCTTCCAGCCTGATGCGGTCGGCCCCACGACACGCAGCGGCGCGCAGGCACAGGGGATCGCGCAGTTCATGCCGGGCACGGCAAGCGAGCGTGGGCTGCTCGATCCGTTCAATCCGGTGCAGGCATTGCCGAAATCGGCGGAATTCCTCAACGAGCTGCGCAACCAGTTCGGCAATCTCGGTCTTGCCGCGGCGGCGTACAATGCCGGCCCGCGGCGCGTGCAGGAATGGCTCGCCGGCACCGGCGGAATGCCGGAGCAGACCCGCAACTACGTCCTCGCCATCACCGGCACGAGCGTCGATGTCTGGGCCAAGGCAGGCGCTACCGGCAAGGGACCGCCGAGCGCGCCGCCGACGAGCTGCCGCGACCTGATGGCGCTGCTCAAGCGCGCGCCGAATGCCTTTGTGGCCGAGCTCGAGCAGCATGTCGAGCTAGCCGCCGCAAAGGCCTGGGGCGTGCAGCTGGCCGCCGGCTTCGACCGCAACGGGGCGCTGGCGATGTATTCCCGCGCGGTCACCCGGCTCGGCTCAGCGATCGGCGAGCGCGATCCGAGCCTGCTGAGTTCGGTGATGCGCAGCCGCGGCACGCGTGCGTTCTATCAGGTCCGCATCGGCGCAGACACGCGCAGCGAGGCGGATGATCTCTGCAATCGGATCAGGAAGGCCGGCGGGGCGTGCTTCGTGCTGAAGAACAGGGGTGTGAGCGGGTAGGACGGCGGTGGGGTGTCGCGCATGCCAGCCCCGCCGCGTGCTTCCTTGACGCGAGCCGCCGTATTGCCCGTTATGCGGGCACGATTCCGCAACCCATCCAAAAAACTCCGTGGCCCTTCCTCCACTCGATTCACCGCAATGGAATAGTTCCTGGCTTGCCTTCGGCTGGGGTCTGCGCTCGGTCACGCAGACGATCCTCACGCTCGTCCTGTTCGCGACCTATCTCGGTATCGGCGCGCTCGCTCACGACACCCATTTCAGCCTGCTCTGGGCGCTCTGCTCGACGCTGTTCGTCTGGGCCGGTCCGGCGCAGATCATCCTGATCACCACGCTCGGTTCGGGCGCCACCATCATACAGTCGGCGATCGCCGTCACCGTCAGCGCCATCAGGCTGTTTCCGATGGTGGTTTCGGTGCTGCCCTTGATGCGCACGCCGACCACCAAGCGGCGTGAGCTGTTCTTCGCGGCGCATCTCACGGCCGTGACTCTGTGGGTCGAATGCCATCGCTTCCTGCCGCTTGTGCCGCGCGAGCGGCGGATCGCCTTCGTCAACGGACTTGGCTTTGGTCTGGTCTCGGTGTGTCTCACCGCCAACACGGTGGGCTATTTCCTCGCCGCAAACCTGACGCAGACGCTTGGCGCCGCGATCCTGATGCTGACGCCGTTGTCCTTCCTGTTCTCGACCGCGCGCAACAGCCGCGAAGCCGCCGACGTGGTCGCGCTGGCGCTCGGTGTTTTGCTCTATCCGCTGGCCGCGAAGATGAACTCCGGCGTCGACATTCTCGTCAGCGGGCTCGCGGCCGGTACGATCGCCTATGGCGTGCACTGGTGGCGGGAGGTGCGCGCATGAGCTACGCGCAGCTCATCGGCGACTGGCAGGCGCTCGTGGTGCTGTTCGTCGCCGGCGTCGTTCCCAACCAGATCTGGCGCATGCTCGGCCTGTGGTTCGGCGGCGGCATCGACGAGGGCTCCGAGCTGCTGGTCTGGGTACGGGCGGTTGCAACCGCGATCCTGGCCGGCGTCATCGCCCAGATCGTGGTGGAGCCGCCGGGTGCGCTCGCAAGCGTGCCTGATACCCTGCGGTATGGCGCGGTGGGCGCCGGCCTCATCGCATTCCTGCTGACCCGCCGCTCGATTTTCGCGGGTGTCGTGACCGGCGAAGTCTTCATGCTGGCCGGCAAGTGGTGGTTGGGCTAAAATCCTGCCCACCAGCAAGGAATCGGAAATATGGTTCGCAAGAACGAACTCCGCGAGGGCGAGGTCGCCATCGAGCTGCCGCCCGCGCAGGATGCCGGCCTGGTCTTCATCGGTCGCGTCCGCACGCCCTGGACCTCGCGAATGGAGACGCCGCGGCAGGGGCGTCAGGACGGCCCGATCTGCCGGCTCGAGATCTTCGAGCCGTTCGTGCCGGCCATCAAGGGCGTGGATTTCTACAGCAATCTCGAAGTGCTCTACTGGCTCGACCAGTCGCGCCGCGACATCATCCTGCAAAGCCCGAAGAACAACGAGAAGACCCGCGGCACCTTTTCGCTGCGCTCGCCGGTGCGTCCCAATCCGATCGGCACCTCGATCGTGAAGCTGGTCGGTATCGAGGGCAACGCGATCCTGGTGCGCGGGCTCGATTGTCTCGACAACACGCCGCTGATCGACATCAAGCCCGACCGCTGCGAGTTCACGCCGCTGGCGGCGCCGCAGAAGGGCGATTTCGAGACGGAGTGAGGGCGCACCGCTCTCGCCCCGTCATTGCGAGCGCAGCGAAGCAATCCAGACTTTCTTCCGAGGGGGCCGTCTGGATTGCTTCGTCGCAAGGGCTCCTCGCAATGACGGAGGGGGCGGCACTACCCCGCCTTCAACGCCGCGATCAGCTTCGCCGCATGCTCTTCCAGCACCTTGGCGTCTTCCTTGCGGCTGGCGGGCGGCAGCATCGCCACGCCGTCATGGCGCGGCATCACGTGCATGTGCAGGTGAAACACCACCTGCCCACCGGCGGGCTCGTTGAACTGCTGGACGGTGATGCCGTCGGCCTCGAAGGCCTTCATTGCGGCGGCTGCGATCTTGTGCGCGCCGCGGGCGACGTGGGCGTAGTCGTCCGGCTTGATGTCGAGGATGTTGCGGGCAGGGGCCTTCGGGATCACCAGTGTGTGGCCTGGCACGCGCGGCATGATGTCGAGGAAGGCGAAGACGTGCTCGTCCTCGTAGACCTTGGAGCAGGGCAGCTCGCCGCGCAGGATTTTTGCGAAGATGTTGTTGGTGTCGTAAGCGGTCATGACGGCTCCCCGAGAACTTGCGCTTGAAATTTTGCGCTTACTGTCACCAGCGACGGCAAACCGTCAAGGCGCCTCGTCGATGCCTTTGCGGAACGGCCCGAGCTCGGCGAGCTCCCGTCCTGCCTCGGCGACGTAGGCCCGCTCCCGCTTGAGGTAATCGTCGATGGCGCGGCGCAGGCCGGGATCGGCGATGAAGTGGGCGGAATGAGTCGTGCGCGGCAGGTAGCCGCGCGCGATCTTGTGCTCGCCTTGCGCGCCGGCCTCGACATGGGTGAGGCCGCGCTTGATGGCGAAGTCGATCGCCTGGTAATAGCAGACCTCGAAATGCAGAAACGGATGATGCTCGACCGCGCCCCAGTTGCGGCCGAACAGCGTGTCCGAGCCGATGAAGTTGATCGCGCCCGCGATCCAGCGATCGTTGCGGCGGGCCATCACCAGCAGCACGTCCTCAGCCATGGTCTCGCCGATCAGCGAGAAGAATTCGCGGGTGAGATAGGGCCGGCCCCATTTGCGCGAGCCGGTCTCCATGTAGAATTCGAAGAAGGCGTCCCAGGCATCCTCGGTGATGTCCTTGCCCGTCAGCCAGTGGATGGTGATGCCGGCGGGGAGCGCGTCCCGCCGCTCGCGCTTGATCGATTTGCGGTGGCGCGAGTTCAGCGTGCCGAGGAAATCATCGAAGCTCGCAAAGCCCTCATTGCGCCAGTGAAACTGCTGGTCGGTGCGCTGCAGGAAGCCGTGCTCGGTGAGCAGCTTCCATTCCTCCTCGCGCGCGAAGGTGACGTGGACGGAGGAGGCCTTGCTGACGCCGCATAGCGCCACCAGCCCGCTCGCCAGCGCGTCCATGATGCGCTCTCGATCGACGCCGTCGCGGACCAGCAGGCGGGGGCCCGTCGCCGGAGTGAAGGGAACCGAGACCTGGAGCTTCGGATAGTAACGCCCGCCGGCGCGCTCATAGGCGTCGGCCCAGCCGCGGTCGAAGACGTACTCGCCTTGCGAATGCGATTTCAGATAGCAGGGCACGACGCCGGCGACGCGGCCGTGGACCTTGGCCACGAGGTGGCGCGGTCCCCAGCCGGTGCGGATAGTGGCCGAACCCGATGTCTCGACGGCCGAGAGAAAGGCGTGTGAGACGAACGGGTTATAGGCGGGTTTTGAGACGCCGGGGGAATCGCCTGGAAGGGTGGATGAAGTTCCCGCGCCAAGCCCACAATTGCCGCTGGGATTGGCGCAAGCGTCCCAATCTTCGGCAGACACCTCGCCAATGGAAGGTACGGCCTCGAGCGTGATTTCAGATGATGCCATCGTTGCCCAAGATCGTGCATTGCAGCAGCGACTTCAAGGGGGCGAAACTGAGCTCCCTCTTGCCCCGGACGCAGCGCAGCGCGCAGCGGTGCGATGCAGAGCCGGAGCCCATCTCACCACATAGCGTGCCGCCTGCTGGATCCCGGCTCTGCGCGGCGCGTTGTAGCGCGTCCGGGACACGAGAGCAGCCGGCCGCGCCCTACGGAACGAAACCCTCGAAGATCATCTGATCGGCATATTGCCCGACCCGCGTCCGCTGCTCCGTGGTGCGGACGGTCCAGCCGAGCAGGGCGCAGCCGAAGACCTTGCGAGCGATCCAGGGCGCGGGAGCCGGGAGGTGGTCGACCTTGAAGGCGACGAAGTGGGGCTGGGTCTGAAGGCCGTGGCGCAGGTACAGCATGCTGTCGCGCTGCGGCTGCGTGAGCTTGGCCCAATAATCGTCCTCGTAGGTCCGCTGCGCGACGATGCCGCGCGGGCGGGAGGGCAACAGCTCGCGCAATGCCAGCACCTGGTCGGGATCGAACGACATCCCGACGGCACGCCCCTGATAGGACGCCAGCACCTCGGCCATCCGCTTCACCAGCTTGCGGTCGCCGTCAAAATGGCTCTTCACCTCGATCACCAGCGGCACGCGGCCGGCGACCATGGCGCAGAGGTCGGAGAGCGACATCATTCGCTCGTCCGTGTCTTTGAATTTGACCGCCTTCAGCTCCGCCGCGGTCTTCGACACCACCTCGCCGGTGGCCTCGGTGAGGCGGCCGAGCGCATGGTCGTGATGCACCATGGCCTCGCCGTCGGACGAGAGCTGGATGTCGACCTCGATCGAGAAATTGCCCGCAATCGCGGCCTGTACCGCGCCCGGCATGTTCTCGACGATGCCACGAGAAATGTCATGCAGGCCGCGATGGGCGACCGGCCGGGCTGTCAGCCAATCCGGAGCGCGCATGCTCGTCAGGCGACCTCGAACACGCCCTCGACCTCGACCGCCGCGTCCGCGGGCAGCGAGGCGACGCCGACGGTGGTGCGGGCGTGGCGGCCCTTGTCACCGAAGGCCGCGACCATCAGGTCGGAGGCGCCGTTGAGCACCTTCGGGCCGTCCAGGAAGTCGGGTGCCGAGTTGATGAAGCCGCCGAGGCGAACCACGCGCACCACCTTGTCAAGGTCGCCCAGCGCCGCCTTGACCTGGGCCAGCAAATTGACCGCGCAGCCGCGGGCCGCCGCAGCGCCGTCCTCGATGGAGACACCGGCGCCCAGCTTGCCCTTGGCGATCAGCTTGCCGGAGGGGTCGAAGCAGACCTGGCCGGAGACGAACAGCAAATTGCCGGTGCGCACGAAAGGCACGTAATTGGCCACGGGGGTGGGGGCCTCGTGCAGCTTGATGCCCTGTTCCGCCAGCTTCTGCTCGACCGTGCCCGCCATGTTCGCCCTCGTTGTCCAGAAATTCCATTCGCCCCGGCGCTTCCGTCGGAGGCCGGCCGCGCCCTGTTTCGCCCATCGTGCCGCCACATGCAAGCAACCCGCAAGAGGCTGCCTTTTGCCGAGGCGAGGCCGCGGGTTCACCAGCATGGCCGCAACTTTACGTGAAACGGCCTCAGTTGCGACGCAATGGAACGGTCATTAAAATGTCGAATCTGCGCATCCCCAAGGATTACCCAGGGACGCGTTCCCAAGGATCAGACATGGTGCACCTTTTCCGGACTTCGCTCGGTGTCATGACGCTCGCAGCGGCCAGTTTGGGCCTTGGCGATCTAGGCCTTGGCGGCGCCGCACAGGCCGCCAATGGTCCGTTCCTCGCGCATCAGGCGCTCTACGACCTGAGCCTGGTGAAATCGCGCTCCAACTCGGTCAACAGCGCGCGCGGCCGCATCCTGTACAACTTCACCGGAAGCTCATGTGAGGGCTACACCTCGGAATTCCGCCAGGTCTCCGAGCTCGACAGCGGCGAGGGCAAGGTCACGCTCAGCGACCTCCGCTCCAACTCCTGGGAAGATGCCGCGGGCAAAAGCTACCGCTTCAAGATCGAGACCCGCATGAACGAGGCGGACGCCGGCCGCGTCGATGGTTCGGCCGAGCGCGACGGCGACCACATCAACGTCAAGCTGAAGCTGCCGGCACCCAAGAGCTTCACCCTCGACGGCAAGATCGTATTCCCGACCGAGCAGATCCAGCGCATCATCGCCGCCGCCAAGGATGGCAAGCCGCTGCTCGAGCTCTCCGTCTATGACGGCTCTGATGACGGCCAGAAGGTCTACAACACGCTGACCGTGATCGGCCAGCCGATCCCCGCAGACCGCGCCGCCTCGCCGGATCCGTCGACCGCCGACGAGCACATGAAATCGCTGAAGCGCTGGCCCGTCACGGTCAGCTATTTCGACCGCGAGGCCCAGCAGAAAGAGGGCGAGCAGACACCGGTCTATGCGATGTCGTTCGAACTCTACGAGAACGGCGTCTCGCGCCAGCTCATGCTCGATTACAACGACTTTGTCATCTCCGGCGCGATGGGCAAGTTCGACGTCAAGGACAGCAAGCCCTGTAATTGAGCGACAGAGCTCTCCGCGCGAGTGGTGCCGTAAGGTGGGCAAAGCGTAGCGTGCCCACCACTTCTCAGGCGAACTGCAAGAACGCGGGCACGGCGCCAGTGCGTCTTTGTCCACCCTACGAGATCTCTCTCTGCCGCGTCGCTCCTCGCCATGACAGGCTAGCTCTCGTCACACTCTCCGGCTACGCTCGCTCCCAATCACAAACTCCGGGAGACCACTCCCCATGCCCAAGCTCGATCATCTCCGCCCCAGCGGCTTGCATCACAATCCCGCCTATTCTCACGTCGTGACGGCTACCGGCGCGCGCACGATCTACATCTCCGGCCAGGTGTCGGTCGACGAGGAAGGGCGGATCGTCGGCGAGGGCGATCTCGCCGCGCAGACCACGCAGGTGATGCAGAACCTCGGGCACGCACTGAAAGCGGCCGGCGCGAGCTATTCCAACATCGTGAAGATCACGACCTTCGTCGTGAATTACAAGCCGGAGCTGCGCCCGATCATCGGCAAGGCCCGCTCGGCCTTCTTCGAGGGCATGGAGCCGCCGGCCTCGACCCTGGTCGGCGTCTCCGCGCTCGCCGCGCCGGAATGGCTGATCGAGATCGAGGCGATCGCCGTCGCGGATTGAGGTCGTAGCCCGGATTGCGCTGCGCTCCATCCGGGCTACAAGGGCTTCGCATCTGACATCTCTTGCAGCAGCATCATTGCTTCGTCGGCTCTGTCAGCAGGCACGAACAGATGGTCATGGTGAAAGGCCGAAACCGCATTCACGCTGATGCCGGCTTCGGCCAGACGCGCCGTGATGGCCGCCAGGAAGCCGACCGCATCGAGCGCGGAGTGAACCGTCAGGGTGATCAGGCGCGAGGGGAATGCGTAGCGTAGTCCAGCGGCTTCAGCCTCTTCGCGAGGCATCACGAGCGTCGTTCCTTCCTGCTCGCGGAACGTTAGCAACGGATTGAGTGCTGCGGGAACGCCTTCGTTTACCGCGATCGTGCAGAACACGAAAGTGCCCGGCCGCAGCTCCGGCCTCATGTGCCTCAGCAGCGCGTCGAGATCGCGTTCACCGTTCATCACTCCGGCGCCTTCTCCGGTCCTTCATACGCAATGCCGCGGATCACTGCGGCGCTGCCGAACTTCTTGCGCAGGCTGTCGACCGCGCGCTCGGCGTGGGCGGCGCGGCGGTCGAGCATGTCGGTGTCGTCGGCGACCGATCCTTCGCGCAGCGCGCTGACGCCGGCGCCCATCAGGCGGAAGGCGGTGCCGTCGATCTCTTTCGCCAGCATCTCGCGGCAGATCGCGAAGATCTTTGCGGCGAGCTGGGTCGGCGCCGCAATCGATTGCGAGCGGGTGCGCTGGCGGAAATCGGCGGTCTTCAGCTTCAGCGTGACGGTGGAGCCGCCGAGTTCGCTGCTCTTCAGCCGCGAGGACGTCTTCTCGCACAGCCGCCACAGGATCTTCTCCAGCGTCGCGAAATCGCGGATGTCGGTCTCGAAGGTTGTCTCGCTGGAAATGGTCTTGGCGCCCCGGTCCGGCTCGACGCGGCGGTCGTCGATGCCGCGGGCGAGCCGCCACAGCCGGCGGCCGTCGCTCGGAAATTGCCGCATCATCTCGATCTCGTCGGCCTTCTGCAGGTCGGCGATGACGCGGAAGCCGCGCTGCGCCAGGCGCTCCTGGGTGGCGGGGCCGACGCCGAAGATGAAGCCGACGGGCTTCTCGGCAAGCATTGATCGCGCTTCCTCCTGATCGAGCGCGGCAAAGCCGCGGGGCTTGTCGAGGTCGGAGGCGATCTTGGCCAGGAACTTGTTGCAGGACAGGCCGACCGAGACGGAGATGCCGATGTCGCGTTCGACCTCGCGGGAAAAGCGCGCCAGCACCTTGGCCGGGATCATGCCGTGCACTCGCTCCGTGCCGGAGAGATCGAGAAAGGCCTCGTCGATCGACAGCGGCTCGACCAGCGGCGTCAGTGCCTGCATGGCCTGCCGCACCTCGCGACCGACGCGGACGTACTTTGCGATGTCCGGCGGGATCACGGTCGCGTGCGGGCAGGCCTCCAGGGCTTTGAACATCGGCATGGCCGAGCGCACGCCGTAGGTGCGCGCGATGTAGCAGGCGGCCGAGACCACGCCGCGTTTTCCCCCGCCGATGATGACGGGCTTGTCGGCGATGTCAGGATTGTCGCGCTTCTCGACCGTCGCATAGAAGGCGTCACAGTCGATGTGGGCGATGGTCAGGCCCGCGAGCGCGCGGTGGCGGACCAGGCGAGGGGAACCGCAGGCGGAGCAGCGCCGCACGCCCATATCCAAATCGGCCGAACAATCCCGGCAGAAGCAGCGGGGCCCGGCCGGATCGGAGGCGGTCACGGCACGTCGCGCTCCCAGGTCCGGTCCCCCAGCGCGTCGCCGAGGACCTGACGGGCCGCAGCGACGTTGGTTGGATGCAGTTCCGCCGAGCTGGCAAAGGCCTTCACCGTGGCGTCGTCACGCATCACGAAATCGAGCACGCTGAGCAGGAAACCGGGATCCGAGGCAGCGTTCCGGAGCGACTCCGGACCCACCCCCGTCTCAGCCAGGAACAGGCCCAGCCTTTCAGGGTCGCTCGCGACGAAGGACAGCGCCTGAATCGCAACGATTTCAGCGACTTCGCGAGGGTTGTGAACAGGCTTTTTCAAGGGGACGGTTTGCCTTTCCGTTAACTTTCGGTGTCTACTTTGGAGTCATCATGCCCGAGTCTCGGCCTCAAGTCTTCCAGCCCCAGGCAAGCAACTGGAAACCACATCGCGCAAAGTCGACCCTCGGGTTTAACGAAACTCAAGCGAATCTGAGGTTAGTTTGAATCCAGTTTTCAAAACGCCGGAAAGCGGCGTCTGAGGCGTCACATGTACCGGTCTGCGGACCAATCAGGAGGACGGGATGGCTAAGACCGTCCTGATCGTGGAAGACAACGAGCTCAACATGAAGCTCTTCCGCGACCTGTTGGAGGCGCACGGCTACCAGACCACGGGCACCAGCAATGGCTACGAGGCGCTGGATCTCGTTCGAAAACTGCGCCCAGACCTCGTGCTGATGGATATTCAATTGCCGCAGGTCTCGGGCCTCGAGGTGACGCGCTGGATCAAGGACGATCCGGAGCTGCGTTCCATTCCCGTCGTCGCGGTCACCGCGTTCGCGATGAAGGGCGACGAAGAACGCATCCGCGAGGGCGGCTGCGAGGCCTATTTGTCCAAGCCGATCTCGGTCGGCAAATTCATTGAGACGGTCCGGCGTTTTATCGGATAGGAAGTGAGTTCAGAGTGTCCGCGCGTATCCTGGTCGTCGACGACGTCCCTGCCAACGTCAAGCTGTTAGAGGCCCGCCTCTCCGCCGAATATTTCGACGTGATGACCGCCTCGAACGGCACCGAAGCGCTGGCGATGGCCAGCCGCGCCGAATGCGACATCATCCTGCTCGACGTGATGATGCCCGACATGGACGGTTTCGAAGTCTGCCGCCGGCTCAAGACCGATCCGGCGACGCACCACATTCCCGTCGTGATGGTCACCGCGCTCGACAGCCCCTCCGACCGCAACCGCGGGCTGGAAGCCGGCGCCGACGACTTCCTGACCAAGCCCGTCTCCGACGTCGTGCTGATCGCGCGCGTGCGCTCGCTGACGCGGCTGAAGATGATGACCGATGAGCTGCGCATGCGCGCCATCACCTCGCTCGAGATCGGCATGCAGGCGCCCGAACGCAGCGCTGTCGCCGACACCGGCAAGGGCGGCCGCATCCTGCTGGTCGACGATCGCGAGTCTTCCTACGAGCGGCTGGCGACGATCCTCGCCGCCGAGCACACCATCGACGTCGAGCCGAACCCGACGGAAGCGCTGTTCCACGCCGCCGAGGGCAATTACGATCTGCTGATCGTCTCGCTCGACCTCAACAATTTCGACGGCCTGAGGCTCTGCAGCCAGGCGCGCTCGCTGGAGCGCACGCGCCACGTGCCGATCCTGGCGATCGCCGACCCCGAGAACTCGACGCGGCTGCTGCGTGGCCTCGAGATCGGCGTCAACGACTATCTGCTGCGCCCGATCGACAAGACCGAGCTGCTGGCGCGCGCGCGCACCCAGATCCGCCGCCGCCGCTACACCGATCATCTGCGCGACAACGTGCAGAACTCGATCGAGATGGCGATCACCGACGCGCTCACCGGCCTGCACAATCGCCGCTACATGGAGAGCCATCTGGCGACGCTTGCCGAGCAGGCGTCCACGCGCGGCAAGCCGCTGGCGCTGATGATCCTGGACATCGACTTCTTCAAGTCGATCAACGACAATTACGGCCACGACGCCGGCGACGACGTGCTGCGCGAATTCGCGGTGCGGGTGCGCAAGTCGATCCGCGGCATTGACCTCGCCTGCCGCTACGGCGGCGAGGAGTTCGTCATCGTGATGCCCGAGACCGATCTCCACGTCGCCGGCATGGTCGCCGAGCGCCTGCGCCGCTCGATCGCGGGCGAGCCGTTCTCGGTCCACAAAGGGACCAAGCGCATCGAGGTCACGATCTCGATCGGCCTCACCACGCTGGAGCGGAAGGGTGAGGCGGTCGCCGACGTCCTCAAGCGGGCGGATACAGCGCTGTACCGCGCCAAGCACGATGGCCGCAATCGCGTGGTGTCGCAGGCGGCGTGAGGGCTGCTCGCGCAAAATTCGCGAAAACAACCCCATGCACAGTAGAAGACGCTAACCGGATCAATGGGTTAAGCCGGTGCCAAAGACGGCCCGCGAGGGCTGCTCAAACTTTGACACGTCCGGCAAAGCAGGGACCTGGGGCATCATTACCGACAACGGGAAAAGCGGCGCCGCCTGGCGCTGATTGCAGAATTAACCCCCCGCACTCCGCACGAGCCACAAGTACAGGTCGACCAAGACGAACAGCGTGCTGGTCGCGAGGCCCATCACCGGAATCCACATCGGTACGACGAACACATTCGGGGGAGGCTTCGCTTCCGCGGTCTTGATCCGTATCAGGGCGAGATTCACGAGCGCGAAGATGCCGAGCGTGAAGCGGGATGTCCATTCGGCCAGCCCCGTCAGGGGAACGCCAAGCGCCAGGACAAGGATGGCAGCGATGCCAATCAGGGTCGCGACGACGGGAGTGCCGCTTTTCGGATCCACCACCGCGAGGACGGAGGGAAGGTTGCCCTGGTCAGCGAGACCATAGAGCACGCGTCCAATCATGATCATGTGGACGATGATGCCATTCACAGTCGCAACCACCGCGATCGCGCTCAAGACGTGGAGAGGAAGCCCGGTCAGTCGCTGAAAGACCAGTGCCAGCGGTGCCGCCGACGTCGCGAGCTCTGCCGGGGGCACCGTGATAACGGCGATCCAGACTACCAGGGCATAGAGAAGGGCCGTTGCGCCGAGGGTGATGAACAGAGCCCAAGGCAAGGTGCGTCGAGGGTTCTTCATCTCCTCGGAAATGTTCACGAGGTGCTCGAAGCCGATGAAGGCGAAGACGGCGAGCAGAGTGGTTTGCGCGATACCGGTCCAGGCTGTCAGATGACCGGCGGCGGGCCACAGGTCTGGTAGCCGCGAGATCAGGGGGCTGCCTCCCCAGAGGCTGGCCCCGACAATGAGCAGCAGCCCGCCGATTTCGATGATCGTCATCGCCCCCGCAAAACCGATGGACTGGACCGCAGAGAGGCAGGCGATAGCGCCCATCGCGAGCACGACCCCGGCGATGATCCAGGAGGGGTGAAGCGGCACGAACACGCCGATGTACCCGGCGCTGCCCGCGCTGATCGTGGCCCCGGAAATGGTCGCTGCGGCGACAACAAGCAATCCTGCGGCGCCGGCGAGCCATTTGCGGTGAAACGCCGCCTCGACATAGGCTGCCTCGCTCGCCGCAACCGGCATTCGGGTGCCCAGTTCGGCGAAAGACGCCGCCGTCATTCCCATCACGATCGCAGCGAAAACAAACGCCAAAGGCGCGTGCATTCCGCTCCGTCCCGCTGCCGCGCCCACCAATACGTAGATGCCGGCGCCAATCGTCACGCCGAGCCCATAGAGCACGGCATGAAGGAGGGTGAGGGAGCGAATGAGCTTCGGAGAAATGTGATCGTCTTTCCTGTCGTCGCCCCGGAGACCAACTCCCCGCGTACTGCGCGGCATCCCACAAAGCGAGAGTCTGGAGACACTAGCGTCTCCGAAGCTCCGCGTCTTGATTCATCGCAACGAGTTGAGGCTGGACCCTTGCGGCATGTATGATCGGGTCGAGCAAAGTCCGGCGTCAGGGACCGAGCCATTCCGTCGAATGATGGAATTTTGCATGACCAGCGGAAGTTCTTTGACACGTCGGGCAAAGCAGGGGCACTGTTTCAACATCGCGCCGCGCGTGCACGAGCACTGTTGCGTCCGCGCCTTGGTCGCAATGTATGCGCCGACTATCTCGACTTGCCTTTGCCCCGCTTGTAGAGCGCGTTGAAGCCGCCGGCCATGAACGTCACGAAGCGGTCGCGAACGGCTTCGAAGTCATCGGACCTGCATCGATTGTTCGAGAGACGGTCGATGCGGCCCGTGCGCGACATCAGCAGCGAATAAGCCCCTGACGTGAACTGAAAGCCCCAGAACAAGTCCTCGGGCTTGGCGTCGGGCAGCGCCTTCTGGAGCAGGCCGATCAGCCTCAGCACGAGCGGATCGAGGTAGGCTTCCATCTTCTCCGCGCCGTAGCCGGGCGCGTTGTTGACCTGGGCGAAGATGCGGCCGAAATTGCGCCAGGCTTCCTCGTCATTGATATAGACGTCGAAGGCGCCATCGTAATAGGCGCGAAGCGCGCCTTCGACGGTTGGCCGGCCCTTGATCCTCGCTTCGTAAGCGTCGAGTTCGGCGGTCCGCAAGGTCACCGCATACCCCACGCGGCGTTCGAACACGGCGTCGAACAGCGCCTTCTTGCCATCGAAATAGTAGTGAATGAGCGCGGGATGGATGCCCATCCTGTCGGCGACGTCTTTGATCGTCACTCCGAAATAGCCGAACTGCGCGAACAACTCTTCGCTCGTGTCGAGGATCAGTTTCACGCTCGCGGCCCGCTGCTCGGCGCGTGTACGGCGGCCTTCGAGTTTTAGCGCTGCTGGCATGGTCTCCGTCTTCCTGGTCGGAGGCGTCCGGGAAGACGGCATTTGATCCGACCAATTCGACTTCACGATGAGATGCGGGCTCGGCCGGGTCAAGCGGAGGCGGGCCAACGTGCTGCAAATATTCATTTAGTGCTAAATGAATGAACTTGACCTATCGGCAGCCCGGAGGTACTGGCGAGGGCGCCGAAAACACGGCCTCCGGCAGCTGCCAATCATCCGCGATCGTCCGGCGGCCGCTGGACGCAATGCAGAACATCGGCTGGCAACGACCAGCTGCCTAACGGGAGGACTCCATGACCGGCTTGAAGTCGATGGCCTCAGCCATGCTGATGCTCGGCACCGCACTTGCGGCGCCTGCCTTTGCGCAAAAGAAATACGATACCGGCGCAACCGACACCGAGATCAAGGTCGGGCAGACCAACCCGTTGAGCGGCCCGGCGTCGGCGTTCGGGGCCATCGGCAAGGCTGAGGCCGCCTACATCCGCATGATCAACGAGAAGGGTGGGGTCAACGGCCGCCAGATCAATCTCATCCAGTACGATGACGGTTATAGCCCGCCGAAGACGGTCGAGCAGGTACGCAAGCTGGTCGAAAGCGATGAAGTGCTCACGACGTTCCAGATCATCGGCACGCCGCCGAACGCGGCCGTGCAGAAATATTTGAACGCCAAGGGTGTCCCGCAGCTCCTGGCTGGCAGCGGCGCGTCACGGTTCACCGACCCCAAGAACTTCCCGTGGACGATCTCCGCCAATCCCAACTATCAGTCGGAAGCGCACATTTACGCCAAGTACATCCTGGAGAACTATCCGAACGCCAGGATCGGCATCCTCTATCAGAACGACGATCTCGGGAAAGACTACGTCAAGGGGCTGAAGGAAGGGCTTGGCGCCAAGACGAGCATGATCGTCAAGGAGTTGTCCTACGAAACGGCCGACCCGACCGTCGATTCCCAGATGGTGACGCTCAAGGCGTCGGGTGCCGATCTCTTCTACAACATGTCGACGCCGAAATTTGCCGCCCAATCGATCAGGAAGGCGGCGGAGCTCGGCTGGAAGCCCGTCCACATCCTGGAGGTCAACGCAACGGCAGTCGGCCAGGTTCTGGTCCCGGCGGGTGCCGAGAATGCCAAGGACATCATCTCGGTCAACTACGGCAAGGATCCGCTCGATCCGCAATGGGCCAATGACGAAGGCATGAAGCGCTACAAGGCCTTCATGGCGAAATATGCGCCGGGCGAGGATGCCAACAGCGGCTTCGCCACCTATGGGTATTCGACCGCGGCACTGTTGGTCCACATCCTGAAGCAATGCGGCGACGAACTCACCCGCGCCAACATCATGAAGCAGGCGACCAGCATCAAAGGCTTCGTCCCCGACCTTGGGCTGCCAGGAATGTCGATCAACACCAGTCCCGACGACTATCGCATCAACAAGCAATTCCAGATGATGAAGTTCGACGGGCAGCGCTGGGTGCTGTTCGGGCCGATCCTGACCGACGAATTCAAGGCGGACTGAAGCGTCCCTGCATGAGCAATGATGCCCTCGGCCGCGTTCGCGGCTTCGATCCCGCAAAGCTTGCCGCGGTCGGCCCGGCGCTCCAGCCATTCATCGATCGGGGCGAACTTGCAGGGATCGTGACGCTGACCTCGCACCGGGGCAGGGTCGTTCAATCCGAGGCGCTTGGCTGGTCCGATATCGAAACGAGGAGGGCGATGCGGCCGGACACCCTGTTCCGTATCGCCTCGATGACCAAACCGATCACGTCGGCGGCCGCGTTGATGCTGGTGGAGCAGGGCAGGATCGCGCTGTCAGATCCGATATCGCGCTGGATTCCAGAACTTGCCGAGCGAAGAGTCCTGCGAAACGCTGCGGGACCGCTGGAAGGCACGGTGCCCGCGCAGCGCGAGATCACCCTCGAGGATCTGCTGACGCATCGTTCGGGAATTGCCTACGCGTTCTTCTCGGAGGGCCCCCTCAAGCAGGCCTATGAGGAGGCGCTTGGCGATCCCGCGATGAACAGGTTGACGCCGGACGAATGGCTGGCCGCGCTCGGCACGCTGCCGCTGGCCTATCAGCCGGGCGAATTGTTCCACTACGGCCATTCGACGGACGTTCTCGGCTTCCTGATCGGGCGGCTCCTCGGCAGGCCGCTGGATCGCGTTCTCCGCGAGATGATCTTCACGCCGCTGGGCATGGAAAGCACGGACTTCTGGCTTCCGCGGGACAAGCGGAGCCGTCTCGCCATCCTCTACAGTTATGACGAGGCGGCCGGCCGGCTCGCGAAAGTCGTGCCTGATATGTACGACGAACCGCCAGCCTATACGCCGGGCGGGGGCGGCTTGATCTCGTCCGCGCCGGATTATCACCGGTTCGCGCGCATGCTGCTCGGGGAGGGCGAGAACGACGGCGTTCGCTTGTTGAAGCCCGAAACTGTCCGACTGATGCGAACGAACCGGCTCACCAATGCCCAACGTCAGGTTCCGTTTGCGGGTATGCCGCTCTGGCAGAAATCCGGTTTTGGACTGGGGCTTTCGATTGCCGAAGATCCCGTCGACAATCCCTATGCCTGCGGCGCCCCTGGCTCGATCACCTGGCCGGGCATCTTCGGGACCTGGTGGCAGGCCGATCCGGTCCACGATCTCATCATGATCTACCTGATTCAGCATCAAGTGCCCGTTTCGGCAAACTCGGGCGCCACGATCGCGACCGGCCGCGGCGCCGCCGGCCGCAGGGCCTTGCCGGTCTATCAACACGCAATCTACGGCGCGTTGCAGGGCGGCTAGCGGGGGGGCGCGCTTGCCTCGCTTCATCGCGGCTGCTCGATCACGCCACGTCCACCCCCGCATTGCGCAACAGCACCTTCGCCGCTTCCTTTGCCGCGCGCGCCATCGCGGGATCGTCGCGCACGAGGTCCTGCGCGATGGAGCCGTCGACCAACAGCACCAGCTGCGTCGCGAGTGCCTCCGCATCGGCGACGCCGAGCTCGGTCAGCCGGTCGCGAAACCACAGGCGGCGGCTTTCCTTGAACGCCACCGCGATTTTCTTCACGGCACGGTCGGCCGGGCCGAGCTCGGCGACGGCGTTCACGAACGGGCAGCCCCGAAAGTCCTTGGCCGCAAACCGCCGCTCCAGCGAATCGAAGGTGGCGAGGATTTGCTCGGCTGGCGGCTCGTCGGAGGGGGAGGCGTGGACGAAGCGGCGCTCGAGATAGGCCGCGATCAGCGCGTCCTTGGACGGGAAGTGGTTGTAGAGCGTGCGCTTGGAGATGCCGATCTCGGCCGCGATGGTGTCGACGCCGATGGCGCGAATGCCCTGCAGATAGAACAGCTTGTCGGCGGTTTGAAGGATCCGCTCTTTCATCGTCTGTGGGGCGGGCGGGGGAGCCATGCGGCGACGCGCATCCTCTTGGCTTGACAGCTGGGGCCCAACATAGCCTAAGTACACAGGTCTGTGTAACCAAAATCAACCGATATTGCAGATGACGGCATTTGCGCCGTGCCCACGAGGGAGACGAAAATGCCCCTGCTGCAGGTCCTGCGTCCGACATTGCCCATCCTGATCGGCGCCTCGATCATGCTGACGCTGAGCATGGGGCTGCGGCAGAGCCTCGGCATCTTCATGCAGCCGCTGACTCACGACATCCATTTGTCGATCTCGGATTTCACGCTGGCGCTGGCGGTGCAGAACCTCGCCTGGGGCTTCCTCCAGCCGCTCGCCGGCGCGATGACCACGCGCTACGGCTTCCGTCCGATCATGATCGCGGGCTCGTTCATGTACATCGCGGGTTTGGTGCTTATGGCGACCGCGAACGGACTCGTCGCCATCATGATCGGCGCCGGCGTGCTGATCGGCACCTCGCTCGCCTGCACCGCGGCGGCGATCGCGATGTCGGTGGCGGCGCGCGCGGTGCCTGCGACGGTGCGCTCGACCGTGCTCGGCATTGTCTCCGGCGCGGGCTCGCTGGGCGCGCTGCTGTCGGCGCCGATCGGACAGATGCTCAACGAAGGCTTCGGCTGGCGCGTCGGACTTGCCGGCTTCGTGGTGATGTCGGTGCTGATGATCCCGGCGGCGTGGTATGCCGGGCGTGTCGACGCGGTCCCGCTGCCGAAGCCCGCGACTGACGAGATCGTCGATGCCACGGCCATAATTGCGGCGAAGACCGCGTTCGGCAATGCCTCCTTCGTGGTGATGACCTGCGCCTATCTCGTCTGCGGCATGCAACTGGTGTTCCTCACCACGCATCTGCCGTCATACCTGGCGATCTGCGGCCTCGATCCGATGCTCAGCGCGCAGACGCTCGGCATGATCGGCGGCTTCAACGTGCTGGGATCGCTGTTCTTCGGTTGGGCCGGCCAGCGCTGGAACAAGCTGGCGCTGTTAGGCGCCATCTACATCCTGCGCTCGCTCGCGCTCGCCTGGTATTTCATGCTGCCGGCCACGCCGTTCTCGACGCTGCTGTTCGGCGCCATCATGGGCTTCCTGTGGATGGGCGTCGGTCCGCTGGTCGCGGGCGCGGTCGCCGAGATGTTCGGCCTGCGCTGGCAGGCGATGATCCAGGGCCTCGCCTTCATGAGCCACCAGATCGGCAGCTTCCTCGGCGCGTACGGAGGAGGGGTGCTCTACGATGCGCTCGGCTCCTACACTATGGCGTGGCGCATCGGTGTGGCGCTGGGCTTGGCAGGAGGCATCGTGCAGGTGGCGTTTGCGCTCGTCAGGCCGTCGCAGCCGCCGACGCCGGTGTTGAGGACGGCGTAGACGGGCGCCTGCTAAATTTCGCTTGGAGCCCGTTACGCACGCCGTGCAGCGATCGCTTTGGCCTTGCGGCTTCTTAGGCGCAACGGCGTAACTGGATAGCAGGCCCTCATGAGGGTGAGGGCGCTGTGACCCTTGCTGCGACGGGGAGCGGAAGACGCAGTCCCCGGGCCAATGCCGGGCGGCGTGCCGGCTGCCTCTTCGGCAGCTGTCCGAAATGTGAGAGCGTTTGCATCAGCGCACACCTGACGGCCGGCTCGATCTTCGCGCAGATGAACCAGCAGACCAGGACAAGCAAGCCCAGCGCGATCCACAACGCCGAGGTGGCGTCGAGCCCGGCGTCGACCAGCGCACGAATGATCGCGGAGCCGATGACGTTGTGGGTGAGATAGAGCGGATAGGTGATCAGCCCGAGCGTTCGCAAATAAGCTGGGGCTTCGGCAGGAGCGATGTCCGCAGAGCGCCTGCTTCGGTTCGCGGCACGGGCAATGAGAAACACCGCGGCCGCCCAGACCATGATCGGCACGAGGGCCGATTGATCCGCGATGGCAGGAATGGATTCCAGGAAGAAGGAGGCGAAGAAATAGATTTCTGCGGCGCCCGAAAGACAGGTGACGGCAATTGCGAGCTGTTCGAGCGCCGTCAATTGCCTGTTGGCGGAGATGAACAGCCAGATGCCAAGTGCGAAGAAACAGCCATGGCTCAACAGGAAAGCCGCGCACGGCACCCGGAACATCAGGATGACGAGATAGGGCAGGTCGGATGGCGTCGTGCATGACGCGACCAGCAGCGCGGCGGCATTGAACATCGCGCTGTAGATGGTGAGACCAAAGGCCAGGTGCCGCAGCGTGATCTTCCGCGTCAGCATCGCACAAAACACCAGCCCATAAAACGCCGTCTCGGCGGCCAGCGTCCAGTAGACCTCGTCGAGCCATTGACCCGTGACGCCCTTGGGGACCATCAGCATGGCGTGGATGTAGGGCACGATCAATTCGGAGGCCGGACCGCTGCCGAAGAGCAGCAGCACGAGCAAGGTCGCGGTGGCGCACACCCAGACCGCCGGATAGAGCCTGAGGGCGCGGCCGAGCAGGAACGCGCCCGGCGAAGATGTGCTCGCCGAATTCGCG
Source organism: Bradyrhizobium sp. MOS003 (assembly GCF_003020125.1). Lineage (GTDB taxonomy): Bacteria > Pseudomonadota > Alphaproteobacteria > Rhizobiales > Xanthobacteraceae > Bradyrhizobium. The sequence continues at coordinate 51,765 of NZ_PYFW01000010.1, forward strand.
ATGACGAAGCCGGAAATGACGAAGAAAATCTCGACGCCGACCCAGCCGAACCACGTGAACGGCGCGGCGGAGGGGTAGAGAACATCAGCGGCGACGGTGCGCTCGAAGCCCGGGACGCCGATCGAGGTCCAGGCCCATGACCAGAACATCTGGTGAAAAATGGCAACGCCGAGCGCGGCGGCGAAGCGCAGCGGATCCAGCAACGGCAAATGGCTCTTCACGGCAATGGACCAGTTTCATGCAACGATCCCGCTGGGGATATTGAATCCGGTCATGGTACTCTGCGAGGTGGGTCACACATGCCCTGCCGCGATTCAAATTGCACCGGTCGCGGCGGGCGCCTGACGCAACGGGGCCAGGCGGCCGAGCACCAACCATCGCGGTTACGACAACTCCAACTCCCAGGGCTCGACCTTGATGGGGCGATTCTGGCCGGGAGCATCCTCACCCCGCGAGCAAGCTCATGACAGCGCCCGAAGCTCTTCCACGCCGACCGGCGGTTTGCTTCGCCAGCCGACGATGAAGGCGCGTCTTGCGAGCCCGTTCTGAACCCGGGCTATCTGCGTCCGCTCCGCAGCGAGCCGAAGCCGCAACAGGGGATCGCGGGTCCCTGCGACGGTGAGGCTTTTATTGATGACCCAGCCATATGGTTCGACGCCGGCACGCCGCAGGTCATCCTGGAGAGAGGCGGCCTCGGACACCGGCGTCGTCTCCGGCAGCGTCACCAGGATCACCTTCGTGTGGGTCGGATCCTGCAGCCGCATCAGAGGGGTAACGATCCGTCCCGGACCGCTTGGTACGAGTTGGCTCGTCATCTGACGATGATAGGCGCCGGTGGCGTCCAGCAGGAGCAGCGTGTGGCCCGTCGGTGCCGTATCGAGCACCACGAAGGCGCTCCGGGCTTCCGCGACGACGTGCGAGAAGGCATGGAAAACGGCGACCTCCTCGGTACACGGCGAAGCCAGATCTTCCAGCAGAAGGGCCTTGCCCTGCGCGTCGAGGTCGCGGCCACGGCTCGACATTATTTTCGCGACATAGCGCTCCGTCTCCACCCGGGGATCGATCCGGTCGACCGTGAGACCTGGCATGACGCCATCGACAACGAAACTGACGTGAGCTGCGGGATCGGTCGTGCTGAGATGGACGGCATGACCTCGCTTCGCTAAGCCCACCGCGATGGCGGCAGCAAGCGTCGTCTTTCCGACGCCGCCCTTGCCCATGACCATGATCAGGCCGCGCTTGCCCTGCGCGATGTCGTCAACCAACCGGTCGAGGCCCGGCAGGTCGACCGGCTCGGTGCTTGACTCGGTGGAGACGATCGATGGTTGATTGGAGGGCAACAGCAGCGCCCTCAGAGCCGTTACGCCGACGATGTCGAAGCCAAGCAAAGGAATTTCATCTCGCGGCAGTTTCGTGAGCGACGCCGGCATCGCGGCCAGCGCCTCGTCCTGATCCCGCTCAAGGGCAACTGCAACGACATCGGTCGGGTCCGCGGCGTGAAAGCGCCCGTTCACCACGAGAAGCTGGTTCGAGAGATTAAGCCCATCAAGTTCGCCCGATGTCCTCGCCGCCTCGCGGACGGCGCCGCGATCGGCGCGGGTGACCAAAATGATGGTGGTCTGCTTGGAATCGCCCAGGGCCTGCAGCGCCTTGCGAAAGCGGTCCTCCTGCATCTTCAGGCCGGAATGCGGCCCGAGGCAGGACGCGCCCCGATCGTTGTCCTCGAGAAAGCCGCTCCATGCCTTTGGCAGGCTAAGGAGTCGCAACGTGTGACCGGTCGGAGCGGTATCGAATATGATGTGATCGAACCCCGTCATATCGCCGTCCAGCAGGCCCACGAACTCGTCAAAGGCAGCTATTTCGGTGGTGCAAGCGCCGGAGAGCTGCTCGCGCACGGTCGACCGTTCGTCCGTGGTAATCTCGGGCCCGAGCTGTTCGAGGACGCGGCTGCGATAGGCCTCGGCAGCTGCCTCGGGATCGATGTTCATCGCCGAAAGCCCGGTTACGTTTGGCACCGGCGTAGGGCGATCGCTCAACGTGGTTTCGAGCATCTCGTCGAGGTTGGACGCCGGGTCGGTGCTGACGATCAGAACGCGCAGTCCACGGTCGGCGAGGGCAACGGCCGTGGCGCAGGCAAGAGAGGTCTTACCGACTCCGCCCTTTCCGGTGAAGAACAGATAGGGCGTCGGGGCGGTCAGCGCGAGAAATTGGTGCATCATAGGGTATCCTGCGGCCGTAGTGGTCATACGGCGACGTGTCGAGCGGTCCGGGCGCCGCGGAGCATTGTGTTGAAAGATGGTTCAACGCTTTGCGACGGGATCTCGATTGAAGCTTGGTAACGACGTCGACCGGGAGCTTGTTGAGCTGAATCAACGGGCGGACGAAACCGTCGGCAAAGTAAGGGCCATGCTTGAGTGGCCTGATCTCCTCTTCCAGCAAGTCAGGAATTGAGTGCGTCGTAAACGATGCCCAGGACGACGCTGTAAGCCAGGAGCATCGCCAGCGAAAAGAAGGCCGGCGAAACGCCAAGTCCCACCTGGAAGGCAAAAAATCCAAGTCCGATCATGGGAAAGAACACCAGCCCCATCATCGTCCATCCGAGCACGCCGTACGCCATTCCTTTGATCGCTCCGGTATCGCCCGGCAGCCACCGATAAAGATGTCCAAAGGCGAGACTGACGAAGGTTGAGCCATTCAGGAACGACAGCAGCCAAGGCACCACGGGATGGACTGCAGTGCCAGCCGCATGGCTCAGCGTCGTCTGGAGACTTTCGTAGGGCTCGAATGACGGAAGTAGTCCGGTCCAGGACTTGAAGGACATCAGCAGCGAATGGGCGATGCTTCCGCACGCGCCGGCAACGACTGCCTTCCAAATTCTGTTGTCTGAAGGCATGCCGGGTTGCCCGTTCTCAGCGGTCGCTGCTGCTCGTCGCGATCATGGTCGCAATTCGATTGAGGGCGTCAACCCGGCTTCGTCAGCTGCGGCGCGTACACGTCGGTTGCCGACGATGATGATCGGAACGGCAATGAAGCCACTCACCAAGAGCACCCAATCCTGCCGAACGTCCAAGAGGATGGCAGCGCTCCCGCCGATCACTGACCATATGAAGGGGATTACCAGAAGCCAGTACGAGAAGCGGGCGGTCGTCATAAGCAACAGACCGAAGGTGAAGATCGTGACAGGGCAGGGAGAAACGCCGAACATCGGTAACGTCGGCCAGGAATGCCCCGTCGCGATCCCGATCAGCGGATAAGCGAGAGCTGCATAGAGAATGAAGCCCGCGCCGGTCGCCGCTCGGAAGCCGAAACTGATCGCGAAGCGAAGACCATCGCGGACGATGCCAGCGTAGAGCAGTGCCGCGCCCTCTGCCACGAACAAAGCGCCGAACGCGAACGCGGCCTTGTTTATCGGCGAGAAGAAGACGCCATGATAGAGAATGCCGGTGCCTAGCCACATCACTCCAAGGACGGCCGAGACAATGCGGTCAGAGGCACGGCCTTTCCGAAAAAGGGCGGCCACGGCGACGGCTCCAAGCATGTAGGCCAAAATTTGCGCGGGCCAGATCGCGTTGTTGTAGGCCGCGAACACGTTGAGGAACTGCTCAAGCGTAAAGGGAAGCATGGTGCGCTTCTCCCGGACAATTTCGATTGAGCGTAGAGAACTGCGCTGCTTCGCCGCTTGATGAGGATCAACGTCGTCCCTCGAGGTCGGCTCGCTGCCCGAGGTTGACATGACCCCGTTCAGCTTCGACGTCGTCTTCTGCGCGCATGGCGGACGTCAACTTCGACGGTATGCCTGGCTCAGCGCTCGTGCCCGCAGCGCTTCGGCGACGCAAAGCATCGTCCGGTGCGGTGTGCGGCGGGGCCGGGGCTCATGTCTCTGCGCGGTGTCGTGTCACGTCCCGGGTCAGGACTCAGCGGAGTAGCGTTGCACGCTGCACCGCGTCCGGGACACGAACGGAGTCGAAACGAAAACGGGGCCCGTAAGGGCCCCGCAAAACTCTTCAACGCTTGTCTGCGATCTTACTTGATCTTGGCTTCGCGGAATTCGACGTGCTTGCGCGCGACGGGGTCGTACTTCTTCTTGACCAGCTTGTCGGTCATGGTGCGCGAATTCTTCTTGGCGGTGTAGTAGAAGCCGGTGTCGGCAGAGGACACGAGCTTGACCTTGATGGTGACCGCTTTGGCCATGTTCTGAACCTCAGAGAATTGGGGAATCTGGAGCCGGCCAAACGGCCCGCGTTGGCCGGCAAACTAGCCAGAAACCGCCTGATGTCAAGGTTTTAGGGGCCTGAAACCACCCAAATCGGCCCGATTACGCCTCAAAGAACCGGTTTTTCGGCCGCGACAGGCCCAGATTCTCCCTCAAGGTGGGCCCTTCATACTCGTTGCGGAAAATCCCGCGTCGCTGCAGCTCAGGCACCACCTTGTCGACGAATTCGTCGAGCCCGGCGGGCAGGAATGGAAACATGATGTTGAAGCCGTCGGAGCCGCGCCCCGTCAGCCATTCCTCCATCTGGTCCGCGATGGTCTTGGCGGTGCCGACAAACGAGAGCCCGCCATAGCCGCCGACGCGCTGGGCGAGCTGGCGCACTGTGAGGTTGTCGCGCCTGGCGAGGTCGACCATGCGCTGGCGGCCGCTCTTGCTGGCATTGGTTTCGGGGATATCGGGCAGCGGGCCGTCGGGATCGAAGCCGGAGGCATCGGTGCCGAGAATGACGGACAGTGAGGCGATCGCGCTGTCGTAATGCACGCGGCTGTCGAGCAGCGCGCGCTTCTCTTTGGCCTCGTCGACGCTGTCGCCGACCACGACGAAGGCACCGGGGAGAATCTTGAGATGTTCAGGGTCGCGGCCGATCTTTTCCATGCGGCCCTTGATGTCGGCGTAGAGCTTTTGTCCGTCGGCGAGGCTGCCGCCGCCGGTGAACACGGCTTCCGCCGTTTCGGCCGCGAGCTGCTTGCCGTCTTCGGAGGCGCCGGCCTGTACGATCACGGGCCAGCCCTGCACGGGACGGGCGATGTTGAGGGGGCCGCGGACCTTCAGATACTTGCCGTGGTGGTCGAGCGTATGCATTTTCGCGGGATCGAAGAACAGGCCGCTCTCGACATCGCGCACGAAGGCGTCGTCGGCGAAGGAATCCCACAAGCCGGTGACGACGTCGTAGAACTCGCGGGCGCGCTTGTAGCGCTCGGCGTGCTCCATGTGGTCGTCGAGGCCGAAATTCAGTGCCGCGTCCGGGTTCGAGGTGGTGACGATATTCCACCCCGCCCGGCCTCCGCTGAGATGATCGAGCGAGGCGAAGCGGCGCGCGACGTGATAGGGCTCGTCGAACGTGGTCGAACCCGTCGCGATCAGGCCGATCCGCTCGGTGACGGCCGACAGCGCCGACAGCAGCGTGAAAGGCTCGAACGAGGTGACGGTGTGGCTGCGCTTGAGCGCATTGATCGGCATGTTCAGCACGGCCAAGTGATCAGCCATGAAGAAGGCGTCGAACTTGCCGGCCTCGAGCTTCCGGATCAGCGTCTTGATATGGCCGAAGTTGAAATTGGCGTCGGGCCAGGCCCCGGGATAGCGCCAGGCGCCGGTGTGGATGCTGATCGGGCGCATGAACGCGCCAAGCTTGAGTTGCCGTTGTGCCATCGCCCGGTGTCCGTTCTTGGTGACGCTCGGGAAGACATAGGGACGCGGCGGAACTCCGCCATTGGGGGCGACGGGAAGAATATTTTGTTTTTCGATGGGCGCTGAGCACATTCCTGTCATTCCGGGCTCGCCCGCTTCGCGGCGCCCCGGAATGACGATCAGCCCAGAATATCCTTCTGCATCTTGCCGCCGTAGAAATGGAAGAACGGCACCGGCGCGTCGTGGCGGAGCGGACCGGTGGCGAGGCGGGTGTGGAGCTCGTTGAGCACGTTGCGCGTCATCGGATGCAGGTCGGCCAGCGGCTTGGAGCCGAGCTCGACCCAGACCAGCTCGACCAGCTCGGCATCGGCATGGATCACGCCGTCGACGCGGTGGGTGATCGCGGAGGCATCCGCCGTGAAGAAGCGCGTGTCGAACCGCTTGACGCGGCCGGGCGGGGTGATTGCGCGCGCGATCAGGAACAGGCTGGAAGGGTCGGGCAGCAGGCCTGCGTCGGCGAACGGCTGCCACGGACCTTCGAGCTTCGCCTTGATCTCCGCCTTGCGGCCGAGGCAGAGGCCGGTTTCCTCGCAGGCCTCGCGGATGGCGGCAATCGCCAGTGACTTTGCGCGCGAGGGCGGCGTTTTCGGACTGCCCTTGGCGAGATTGGCTTCCAGCTCGGTAGTGATGGGGGCGGCGACGGGGACGCGATAGTCGGCCTTGTCGACGCGCCCGCCCGGAAAGACGAATTTGCCGGGCATGAACACCACCTTGTCATGGCGTTTGCCCACCAGGACTTTTGGCGTGGTGCTGCTGCGGTCGACCAGGATCAGCGTCGCTGCATCCCTCGGGCGGAAATAGGGATGGTGATCGGCTTCCTTGCCCTCGTGGATCTTTGCCTTCTCATCGGCCTGCGTCGTATCCGTCATATCCTCACCCACGCCTTTTGCTTCTTGCTTACACAGGCGGAATACCATCCGGAGGGGTGTCGTCAAACCCGTGCATGCGCAGAGCCCATTGCAGGCCGACCACAGCTCCCTTGACGGGCTGCAGCAGCGCGAGCGAGGCGACGAAGGTAAAGGGCAGATAGGCTGCGAAGCTGAGCCAGACCGGCGTCGTGTAGTTGGTCTCGATCCAGAGGATCGAGGGCACCACGATGTGGCCGACGATGACGATGACGAGATAGGCTGGCAGATCGTCGGCGCGGTGCGGCGTGAAATCGAGGTCGCACACCGAGCAATTGTCCGCCGTCTTCAGGAAGGCACGGAACAGTTTGCCCTCGCCACAGCGCGGGCAGCGGCCGCGAAAGCCGCGCTTCATCGCCGTCAAGAGATCGCGCTTCTCGACGAGACCCGTCTCGCGCGTCCAGATCTTCGGGGCCGTGCTCATGGTCACCATGCCTTGCCCTTCTTGCCTTTGCCCTTGCTCTTGCCTTTGCCCTTCTTGCCGGGCTTTGGCTTCGGCGGCTTGCGTTTTCTGTCCGGGCTGCGGCCGGGATGGGCCTTGAGCGAGGGGCGGCGTTGCGGACCCGGTTGCCTGCGGTCCTGCGGCGTGGCCTCACTGGACGACGACAGCAGCTCGAAGCGCAGCGCGCCGGCGATCGGGGCTGCTTCGATCAGGCGGACATCGACCACGTCTCCCAGCTGATATATGGTGCGGCTGCGCGTGCCGACCAGGGCGTGTCGGCCCTCGTCATAGTTGAAATATTCCGTGCCAAGGGATCGGATCGGGATCAGGCCGTCGGCGCCAGTGTCAGCCAGCTTGACGAAGAGCCCGGCGCGCGTGACGCCGGAGACGCGGCCCTGGAACGTCGAGCCGATCCGGTCTGCAAGATGATGGGCGATCAGGCGGTCGACGGTCTCGCGCTCCGCCTTCATCGCACGCCGTTCAGTCACCGAGATGTGGGCGGCGACTTCGCTCAAGGTTTCCGGCGTCTCGCTGTCGGGCAGGGCGCCTTCGCCGAGCCCCAGCGCGCGGACCAGCGCGCGATGTACGACGAGATCGGCATAGCGGCGGATCGGCGAGGTGAAATGCGCGTAGCGGCGCAAGTTCAGGCCGAAGTGCCCGTAATTTTCCGAGGAGTATTCGGCTTGAGCCTGGGCGCGCAGCACGACTTCGCTCACCAGCGGGAAGTGGTCGTGGCCTTCGAGCTGGGCCAGCACGCGGTTGAACAGAGCGGGGCGCAGCGCGCCGCCTTTCGCAAAGGGCACGTCGAGGGTCTTCAAGAACTCCTGCAGCGCGTGGACCTTCTCCAACGTCGGCTCGTCATGCACGCGGTAAATCAGCGGCAGCGATTTCTTCTCGAGCATCTCCGCGGCTGCGACGTTGGCGAGGATCATGAACTCCTCGATCAGCTTGTGCGCATCGAGACGTTCGGGCACCACGACGCGGTCGACCGTGCCGTCGCTTTTCAGGAGGATCTTGCGTTCGGGCAGATCGAGATTGAGCGGGTCGCGCTCGTCGCGCGCGCGCTTGACGCAGGCATAGGCGGCATAGAGCGGCTTCAGGATCGGATCGAGCAGCGGGCCGGTGGTGTCGTCGGGCCTGCCGTCGATCGCGGCCTGCGCCTGCGCGTAGCTGAGCTTTGCCGCCGAGCGCATCAGGATGCGATGAAAGCTGTGCGAGCGCTTGCGGCCGTCGGGCGCAATGATCATCCGCACCGCGAGCGCGCCGCGCGGCTCGCCCGGCACCAGCGAGCAGAGGTTGTTGGAGATGCGCTCCGGCAGCATCGGCACGACGCGGTCGGGGAAATAAACCGAGTTGCCGCGATCGAGCGCATCGCGGTCGAGCGCGCTGCCCGGCCGGACGTAGAAGCTGACGTCGGCGATGGCGACGTCGACGATGAAACCGCCCTTGTTGTTCGGATCGGGATCGGCTTGCGCATGCACCGCGTCGTCGTGATCCTTCGCATCCGGGGGATCGATGGTGACGAGCGGGACGTCGCGCCAGTCCTCGCGGCCTTTCAGGTTTGCGGGCTCGGCCGCTTCGGCCTCGCGCTCTGCCGCGGGGCGGAATTGCAGGGGAATGTCGTGCGCGTAGATCGCGATCAGGCTGATCGCCTTCTCCGACTTGACCGAGCCGAGCTTCTCCTTCACCCGGCCGGAGGCGAGGCCAAAGCTGCGCGTGCGGACGATGTCGACGCTGACGAGATCACCGTCCTGGGCGCCATGTGTGTCGGCCGCCGCGATGTTCAGCTCGCGGTCGGCACCCTTCTTGTCGACCGGGACCAGCCGTCCGCCGCCTTCGGGAAGCTCGCGGAACACGCCGAGGATGCGGCTCTTCGTCTTGTCGAAGACCTTGATGATATGTCCACGATAGGCTGGGCCTTCGCTATCGTTGGCCGGCTCGACTCGCAGCAGCGCGCGATCGCCGACACCAGCGGCGGTGCCGGGCTTTGGCCGGCGCGGCATCACGATGAGGATCTTTGGCGCCTCGCCGCTTTCGACCTCGTCCCATTCGGTGGGGGAGGCGATCAGCTCGCCGTCGGCGTCGCGGCCGCCGATGTCGGCGACCAGCGTCGGCGGCAGTGCGTCCGGCTCGGAGACCGTGTGGCGTTTCTTCTTGATGGTGCCGTCGTCGGCGAGCTCGCGCAATATGCGCTTGAGCTCGACGCGATCGGCATTCTTCAGGCCGAACTCGCGCGCAATTTCGCGGGTCCCTATCTTTCCGGGATTTGCCTTGATGAAGGCGACGATGGCTTGCCGGTCGGGAAAGCCATGGTCATTCTTGCGTTTCACTTAACCTCTAATTCTTGATCTCAAGTCTTGCCGGCACTCTTCTTGGCCGGAGCCTTGGCGGCGGCGGCCTTGGTCGGCGACGTTTTTGCGGTCGACGACACGGCGGCGCGCGCCTTGCTGGTGGATTCGGATTTGGTTTTGGTCGCCTTTTTCGCGGCCGGTTTCTTCTTTGGCGCGGCGTCATCGCCGTCCGCGGTCTGCTCTGACGCCTTCTTGGCCTTGGCGGGCCTCGCCGCCTTCTTCGGCTTCTTGCCGCCGCCTTTGGCGGCGCGCTCGTCGATCAGCGCGATCGCCTGCGGCAGCGTGATCGCGTCTTTTTCGATGTCGCTCGGGATCGTCGCGTTGACGCCGCCGGCCGTGACATAGGCGCCGTAGCGGCCGCCCTTCACGGTGACGGCGCCGAGCGTCGGGTGATCGCCGATCGCCTTGCCGGGATCGGCACCGAACCGGCGGCTCGGGCCCTTGGCGACCTTTTCCGCGATCAGCGTCACCGCGCGATTGAGGCCGATGTCGAACACCTCGTCGCCGGCTTCCAGGCTGGCATAGGTCTTCTCATGCTTGACGAACGGCCCGAAGCGGCCGAGGCCTGCGGTGATCGGCTCACCGGTCTCGGGATGCTTGCCGATCTCGCGCGGCAGCGACAGCAGCTTGAGCGCAAGTTCGAGTTCGACATCGCCGGGCGAGGTGCCCTTCGGGATGCCGGCGCGCTTCGGTTTCTCGCCTTCCGCATAGTCCTTCTGCTCGCCGAGCTGGATATAGGGACCGAACCGGCCGGCCTTGACCCAGACATCGCGACCGGTCTCGGGGTCCTGACCGAGCGAACGATCGGCACTGGCCTCGCCATCGGCGGCGAGCTGACGGGTGTAGCGGCACTCCGGATAGTTCGAACAGCCGACGAAGGCGCCGAACTTGCCGGCCTTGAGATTGAGACGGCCGTTGCCGCAGCTCGGGCACTGCCTGATGTCGCCGCCGTCGGTGCGGGGCGGATAGATGTGCTGTCCGAGCATGTCGTCGAGCACGTCCAGCACCTGGGCTACGCGCAGATCCTTGATCTCGTCGACGGCACCGATGAAGCCGGTCCAGAAATCCTTCAGCACCTGCTGCCAGGAGATCTCGTTGTTGGATATGCGGTCGAGCTGCTCTTCCAGATTGGCCGTGAAGTCGTATTCGACGTAGCGGGCAAAGAAGCTTTCGAGGAACGCGACCACGACGCGACCCTTGTCCTCGCCGTGCAGGCGCTTCTTCTCCAGCTTGACGTAGCCGCGGTCCTTCAGCACCTGGAGGATCGAGGCATAGGTCGAGGGCCGGCCGATGCCGAGCTCTTCCATGCGCTTGACCAGCGAGGCCTCGGAGAAGCGCGGCGGCGGCTCGGTGAAATGCTGGGTGACCGACAGCGATTGCCGCTTGAGCGCATCGTTCGGGCTCATCGCGGGCAGGCGGCGGGAGTCCTCGTCCTCTTCGTCGTCGCGGCCTTCCTGGTAGAGCGCGAGGAAGCCGTCGAACTTGACGACCTGGCCGGTGGCGCGGAGCTCCAGCGTGCGGGAACCTGCCTTCGCCGTGATGTCGACCGTGGTGCGCTCGAGCTCGGCCGATTCCATCTGGCTCGCGATGGTGCGTTTCCAGATCAGCTCATAGAGCCGGGCCTGGTCGGAATCGAGCTTGCGGCTCATGCTGTCGGGGCGACGCGACATGTCGGTCGGGCGGATCGCTTCGTGCGCTTCCTGGGCGTTCTTGGCCTTGGCCTGGTACTGGCGTGGCGCGTCCGGCACGTAGGCGTTGCCGTAATCCTCGCCGATCACCTTGCGGGCCTGGGTGATCGCGGACGGATCGATCTGCACGCCGTCGGTACGCATATAAGTAATGAGTCCGGTGGTCTCGCCGCCGATGTCGATGCCTTCATAGAGCCGCTGGGCGATGCGCATCGTGTGCGCCGGCGCAAAGCCGTATTTGCGGCTGGCTTCCTGCTGCAGCGTCGAGGTGGTGAAGGGCGCCTGCGGATTGCGCCGGGCGGGCTTGGCGTCGACCGAGGTCACGGCGTAGGCGGCCGTCTCCAGCGCCTTCTTGAAGTCTTCGGCTTCCGCGCCGGTTCCTATGTTGAGGCGCTGGATCTTCTTGCCGTCGGCGCCGACCAGGCGGGCCTCGAAGGCATCGCCGCGCGGCGTCAACAGGGTCGCGATCAGCGACCAATATTCGCGGGCGACGAATTTTTCGATCTCGAGTTCGCGGTCGCAGACCAGGCGCAGCGCCACCGACTGCACCCGGCCGGCCGAGCGGGCGCCCGGCAGCTTGCGCCACAGCACGGGGGAGAGGGTGAAGCCGACCAGATAGTCCAGCGCACGGCGCGCCATATAGGCGTCGACCAGCGCACCGTCGATCTGGCGCGGATGCTTCATGGCGTCCGTGACCGCCTGCTTGGTGATGGCGTTGAACACCACGCGCTCGATCTTCTGGTCCTTCAGCGCGCGCTTTTCCTTCAGCACCTCCAGCACGTGCCAGGAGATGGCCTCGCCCTCACGATCAGGGTCGGTGGCGAGAATCAGGCGGTCGGCGTTCTTAAGGGACTTGGCGATGTCGTTGAGCCGGCCGGCCGCCTTGGGGTCGACCTCCCAGATCATCTTGAAATTGGCATCGGGATCGACGGAGCCGTTCTTCGCGGGCAAGTCTCGGACATGGCCGAACGAGGCCAGAACCTCATAGGACGAGCCCAGATACTTGTTGATCGTCTTGGCTTTCGCCGGCGACTCCACAATGACGATATTCATGTAGTTCCAGTAACTTATGGGAAAATTGGGGGCCAAAAACGAAAGGATTCGGGTCGGCCGTTTCGACCCGAACATGGGTGGTGAGGCCTCCGCTGTCAAATCGAGGGCTGTTGAAGGCCGCTAGGATGGGAAAAGTTTCATATCGAGAAAGTTGCAAAATACCACCTTGGAGTTGCGATTAATGTCGGCGTAAGGTTCGTGCGGGGCGCATGGATTCGGGTGGGGTCGGGTGACTAAGCCGGGAAAGAAATGGGCACGCGCCGTATCAGGCGCGCCGGGAGGCTCGCGTCACGAGGAACCGGGGGAGGGCGGCGCGGACGAGGCTGTCACCTTCATCGCCGAGCAGGTCGGCGCGTTGCGCAAGCTCGCTGAGCGCCACGAACTCGACGTGCTGCATTATCTCCTTGGCATGACCAAGCTGGAGGCCGACGAGCACCTGCGGCTGCGGAGCAAGCGCAAGCTGTCGTGAGGTTGCGCCTCAGGATGACGGCGATGGATGGGAGTGCGCTGCTTCAACCGTCATTCCGAGTGCAGCGTCGTCGCAAGGGCTCCTCACAACGACGATGTGGTGGCGTGCGCGGTCAGGCCGACCGCCGTCGCGGTGCCGGTCGCGGCTTCAGCATCGTATCCGCCGGGCTGAGCAGCCGTCCGTCCTCCGCGCGCATTTCCAGCTTCTTCACCGGGCGGCCTTTTTCGCGATCCACCAAAATGGTCGCGATTTCCTCGGGGTGATCGTCGAACGCCTCGCTCCATTGCCGCAGCGCGACCAGGATCGGGAAGGTGCCTCGGCCCTTCGCGGTCAGCACATACTCTTGATAAGCGCTGCCGTCAGAGGCAGGGGCGGTTGCCAGGATTCCGTGGTCGACCAGCGAGCGCAGCCGCGCCGCCAGGATATTCTTGGCCATGCCGAGCTTGCTCTGGAATTCGCCGAACCGACGCAGGCCGAACAGCGCCTCGCGGATGATCAGCAGCGACCACCAATCACCCAGCGCATCCAGCGACCGTGCGATGGGGCATGCATCGCCCTCGAAGCTCGTTCGTTTCACCATCGTTCCGGTCCTGTCGCGTTCGCACGATTGACGTGCCGATCACGCGCTTGTGTGGTTGCATCATAAAACCATATGCCCTAGATCGCAACTTGGTTTTATGATGCAACCACTGGAGGCGAATGTGAGACTGAAGAACAAGACGGCCCTGATTACCGGCGGCAATAGCGGCATCGGGCTGGCAACGGCCAAGCTGTTCGTGGCCGAGGGCGCCAAGGTGGTGGTCACCGGGCGCAACAAGCAGACGCTGGAGGCGGCGGCGAAGGAGCTGGGACCCAATGCGCTTACGCTCGCTGCGGACGCCACCGACATCGCCGCGACCGAAGCTGCCATCAAGCAGGGCGCCGAGAAATTCGGCAAGTTCGACATCGTGTTCGCCAATGCCGGCATCGCCGGCGGCACGCCGCTCGGCTCAGCCGCGCTCGAGGTCTTCGAGAAGGTCATCAGCACCAACCTGACCAGCGTGTTCTTCACGGTGCAGTCGGCGCTGCCTTACCTCAACGACAACGCTTCGATCATCCTCAACGGTTCGGTCATCTCCGTGCTCGGCATTCCCGGCTACTCCGCTTACGGCGCGGCGAAGGCCGGCGTGCGGGCGATGGCGCGGATCATGGCCTCGGAGCTGTCGCCGCGCGGCATCCGCGTCAACGTGGTCGCGCCCGGCGCGATCCGCACGCCGATCTGGGGACCTGCGACGGCCACGCCGGAAGCCGAGAAGGCGTTCGAGGCGCGGATCGCCCTGTCGACGCCGCTGGGGCGCCTCGGCGAAACCGATCACGTTGCGAAGACGGTGCTGTTCCTCGCCTCCGATGATTCCGCGCATGTGCAGGGCCAGGAGATCTTCGTCGACGGCGGCGCGGTGGCCTCGCCGAGCGGCGCGCCGATCTATCGCGGCTGATCAAGTGAAGTGAAAATTGGATCGGCCGGCGCGATCATCGCGGGTTGCGCCGGCGCCTGGTTTTAGCGAGCACGCACATGTCAGCCGCCGCGCAATCGGGCGGCGGCTGATCTTGCCGAAGCCTCAGGCCGCGCGCAGGGTCGTTGCCGATTGCAGCGCGCCGGCAATCGCTTTTTCGCGGTGCTCCGGGCCGAGCTGGATGCCGTCTGCGAAAATGAATTCGGGATTGGTGATGCCGATGAAGCCGAACACCCAGCGCAGGTAGGTTTCAAGATGCTCGCCAGCGGCGGTCGGCATGTCCGCGCCGTAATGGCCCCCGCGCGAGATTGCCACGATCACACGCTTGCCGCCGGCAAGGCCCTGCGGCCCATTCGCCCCGTAGCTGAACGTCTTGCCTGCCACCAGGATGCGATCGATCCAGGCCTTGAGCTGGCTCGGGATGGTGAAATTGTACATGGGCGCGCCGATCACGACGATGTCGGCGGCCAGGAACTCGTCCAGCGCGGCCGCACTTGCGGCAAAGTCGGGTCCGAGTTCTGCCGGGGCAGGAGCGCCTTGCGCGGCCGCGAGATGCGAGCCGGAGAGATGGGCGAGCGGGGTCTGGGTCAGGTCGCGATACGTGATGTCCAGCGAGGGCGTCGCCTGCCTGAGCCGGTCGACGATGGCCGCGGAGACCTGTCTGGAGACGGAACGGGGGCCGAGCACGCTGGAGTCGATATGGAGCAGTTTCATTTGGGATCACCCTGGTATAAGTTTGTAACCAGAGCTACATGAGTGACTGCCGAAATCCCCGCAAGAACGCACTTTTTTGAGCCATGGGCACATCCTTGAAACCTGAGAACACCGGTTTGCCTGCACCGAGGCTGCCGGATCCGGACCACGCCGACTGCCGCGGCGTGGCTTCGGTCCTGTCGCGCGTCGGCGACAAATGGAGCGTGTTCGTCATCATGATGCTCAGCGATGGGCCGAAACGCTTCAACGAGCTCAAGCGCATGATCAACGGCATCTCGCAGCGGATGCTGACCTTGACGCTGCGCGGGCTGGAGCGCGACGGCTTGGTCACGCGCACGATCTTTCCGACCATTCCGCCACGCGTCGATTACGAACTGACCGATCTCGGCCGCGGGCTGCAACAGCCGGTGAAAGCGCTCGGGGAGTGGGCGATCGACCATCTGATGCAGATCGAGGCGGCGCGCACGAAGTTCGATCAGCGCAACGACAGCTAAAGCAGCGATACCAGCCCGCCGCCGTGACGCTCCAGCTTGCCGGCAAGCTCGAGCTCCAGCAGCACGGTGCGCACGATCGCGGGCGAGGCGCCGGACATCCGCACGAGATCGTCGATCGAGATGGGCGTGGGGCCGAGCAGGCCGGTGATTTGGTCGCGGTCGTGGCCTTGCGGATCGGTCTCGAACGGCTCGCTGTCGGGCTCGCTCATCGGGTGCATCAGCGGCCGTTCCATGATCGGCGCGATCGCGTTGACGATATCGGCAGCTTCCGTGACGAGGGTCGCGCCCTGCTTGATCAGATCATTGGCGCCGGCGGCGCGCGGATCGAGCGGCGAGCCCGGCACCGCGAACACCTCGCGGCCCTGTTCGGCCGCCATGCGCGCGGTGATCAGCGAGCCCGAGCGGTGCGCGGCTTCCACCACGACGACGCCGAGCGAGGCGCCCGAGATCAGCCGGTTGCGGCGAGGGAAGTCGCGGGCGCGCGGCTCGTGGCCGAGCGGCATCTCGGAGATCGCAGCGCCCGCGTTGTCGAGGATCGCCATGAGCAGGTCGCCATGCTCGGGCGGATAGATGCAGTCGTGGCCGCCGGCCAGCACCGCGACGGTGCCGCTTGCGACGCTGGCGCGATGCGCGGCCTGATCGACGCCGCGCGCAAGCCCGGAGATGACCATGAAGCCGGCTTCGCCGAGTTCTCGCGCCAGCAGGCCTGCGAATTTCAGCCCGGCGCCGGAGGCGTTGCGCGAGCCGACGATCGCAATCATCGGCCGCATCAGGGTTTTGGTGTCGCCGCGCACCGCGAGCAGCGGTGGCGCATCGTCGATCATGGCCAGCCGGGCCGGGTAGCCGTGCTCGCCGGGCGCGCGCCAGGCGATGCCGAATTTGCGGCTCGCGGCGAGTTCGGCCCTGGCCTCGTCCGCGCTGCAGATGCGCCCCGACCGCTGCGCGCCGCCGCGGCGCGCCAGATCAGGCAACCGCTCCAGCGCGGCACGCGCGGTGCCGAAATGATCGACCAGCGACTTGAAGGTGCGCGGCCCGACATTGTCGGAGCGGATCAGCCGCAGTCGGTCGATCCGCTCGGCTTCGGTCAGCTCCACACTTGGGTTGATGGCGTCCACGGCAGCTCCTTGCGGGCGCAGAATGGAACAACCTGAGGGCGTGGGCAACGGGTTCGTGCGCTTGCGTGACCGCATCGCAATGCTAAAAGCGATGCCAATAAGAAGGGTATTGCCATGATCTCACTCGCCGACGTCCTGCGCCGCATCGAAGCGGGCGAGCTTTCGCCTGAAGCCGCCATCGCCCAGTCGCATGCGGCGATCGAGGCCAGGGAGAAGGACGTCCACGCCTTCGTCCGTCACGACAAGGCTGCGAAGGCGCAAGGCTCCGGCCCGCTCCGCGGCATCGCGGTCGGCATCAAGGACATCATCGACACTGCCAACATGCCGACCGAGATGGGCTCGGAGATCTATCGCGGCTGGCAGCCGCGCGCCGATGCGCCGGTCGTGATGATGCTGAAGCGGGCAGGCGCCACCATCATCGGCAAGACCACCACCACGGCCTTCGCCTCGCGCGATCCGACCCGGACACTCAATCCGCACAATCTCGGGCATACGCCGGGCGGCTCGTCCTCGGGCTCGGCGGCAGCGGTCGGTGCCGGCATGATCCCGCTGGCGCTGGGCACCCAGACCGGCGGCTCCGTGATCCGGCCCGCGGCCTATTGCGGGACCGCCGCGATCAAGCCGTCATTTCGCATGCTGCCGACGGTCGGCGTGAAATGCTATTCGTGGGCGCTCGACACCGTCGGCCTGTTCGGATCGCGTGCGGAAGATCTCGCGCGCGGACTGTTGGCGATGACGGGCCGCACCGAGTTTGCCGGTATCGTACCGGCCAAGGCGCCGCGCATCGGCGTGGTCAGGCAGGAGTTTGCAGGCGCCGTGGAGCCGGCCGCCGAAGAGGGCTTGCAGGCCGCGATCAAGGCGGCGGAGCGCGCCGGTGCCAGCGTGCAGGTGATCGATCTGCCCGAGGCGGTGCAGGAGGCCTGGCGCATCCATCCCATCGTCCAGGATTTCGAGGCGCATCGCGCGCTGGCGTGGGAATTTTCGGAGCGTCACGACGAGATCGCGCCGATGCTGCGGGCAAGCCTCGATGCCACCGTCCATCTGACGCCGAAAGAATACGACGAGGCGCGCAGGATCAGCCGCCGCGGCCGCCGCGAGCTCAGCGAAGTATTCGAGGGCGTCGACGTGCTCCTGACCTATTCCGCGCCGGGCACGCCGCCGGCCAAGGAGCTCGCGAGCACAGGCGATCCCCGCTACAACCGGCTGTGGACGCTGATGGGCAATCCCTGCGTCAACGTGCCGGTGCTGAAGGTCGGCGGCCTGCCGGTCGGCGTGCAGGTGATCGCGCGCTTCGGCAACGATCCGGTCGCACTTGCGACGGCGTGGTTCCTGGAGAACGCGCTCGCGAAGTCAGGCTAACGCCGGTTCAGCGGCTCGGCGCGCGGCATTTAGCGTCGAGGACGTGCCTTGCCCGAGCCATCCCTCGGCCGCCGCGCGACCGCTCCGGTGCAGAAGACGAATGAAGCCGCGGCCGAGATCGGTCGATGAACGTTGCGCCAGGCCGTCAACGGAATCTTCCGCAGCGATCCTGGTGAGGCGCAGCGACGGCGCGGCATGCGCCTGCGCCCATTCGATCGCGGCGATCTCGGCATTGAGCGCGGCGTTGGCCGCGATCTGGTCCAGCCTGCGGTCGATCGCGGCGAGCGTGATCGGCACGTAGCTGTCGCGCGCCGGCGTGACCTGGACGAGCAGGACGTCGGCCGTCGAGGTCTCCTGCGCCAACCGCAGCAACGGCGGATTGCCGCCAAAGCCGCCGTCCCAATAAGCTTCGCCCTCGATCTCGACGGCGCAATGCACCAGCGGCGGACAGGTCGAGGCCAGTGCGACGTCGGCGGTGATGGCCTCGTTGCGGAAGATCTGCTGCTGTCCGTCGCGGATCCGTGTCGCCGCGATCAAAAGCTTTGGGCAGTCCGGATTGAGCAGGGCGGCGAAATCGATATCGCGCGACAGCGCCTGCCGCAGCGGATCGAGATCGATCGGATCGAATCGGCCGGAGCGCAAGGTCGGGCCGAACGCGACCGAGCTTCCCGCCGGCGAGAAGCCACCGACCAGCATCAGCGAGCGGAACGAGGCCTCGTGCAAAAGGCGGAGCCAGAATCGGCTCAGCCGTGCCCGGGCAGCTTCGCGGCCGCCCTCCGCGAGGCCGGAAGCGAGCAGGAGCGCATTGATGGCGCCGGCGCTGGCGCCGCTGATAGTGTCGATCTCGATCGGTTCTTCCAGCAGCCGTTCCAGCACGCCCCAGGTGAAGGCGGCAAAGGTGCCTCCACCCTGTAGCGCCAGCGAGAGCTTTCGCGGCGGCCATGGGTTGGAACGAGCCTGCTCAACCCGAGCAGCCCGCGTGACAGCCTCGACCGGCGCAGGTGCGGCGGGCGCGGGCGGCGAAACGGCTATGGGCGCTGGAGGCGGTGCGGCGGCATCGGACCAGATGCAGGTCGTCGACAGCAGCCGGCTCGCTGCAGTGCCCTGCAAGCCAGCTTCGTCATGGGTGCCGTCAATCTTTTCGCTCATTCAGA
Source organism: Bradyrhizobium sp. MOS003 (assembly GCF_003020125.1). Taxonomy (GTDB): domain Bacteria; phylum Pseudomonadota; class Alphaproteobacteria; order Rhizobiales; family Xanthobacteraceae; genus Bradyrhizobium. The sequence continues at coordinate 70,682 of NZ_PYFW01000010.1, forward strand.
GCAACCGCGTCACGTCATTTCCACTGTCAGGATGACAGGCATGGAACCTGTTCGCTACTCCCGGCCGCGGGCAGGCCGGCAGTTGCGAACAGGATTTGACATATAATGCGGAGACAAGCCTCGGTATCCGTAGATGCCCTGGCTTCGAAGACTTTAGCTCGACGCGGTTCGCGACGTGGCTACGCCTTCTCGCCGATCCGGCTCTCCTTGCCGGTCTGCAAGCGCTTGATGTTCTCGCGGTGCGCGTAGAACGTCAGCAGCGTCAGCAGCGCCGTCAGCGCGGCCAATGCGAGATGGCCGAACCACCACAGGAACATCGGCGTGACGAATGCCGCTACCAGTGCGGAGAGCGAGGAGTAGCGGGTGGTGAAGGCGGTCGCCAGCCAGATCAGGCAGAACACCACCATGCCGGGCCAGAACAGGCCGAGCAGGATGCCGATATAGACGGCCACGCCCTTGCCGCCTTTGAATTTGAGCCAGACCGGGAAGAGATGTCCGAGGAAGGCGCCGAGCCCGGCGACCATGGCGGCATTGGGTCCTGCGATGTAGCCGGCGATCACCACGGCCGCGGTGCCCTTGAGCGCATCGAGCAACAGCGTGCCCGCGGCAAGGGCCTTGCTGCCCGTGCGCAGCACGTTGGTGGCGCCGATGCTGCCGGAGCCGATCGAACGGATATCCTGAGTGCCGGCGAGCCTCGTCAGAACCAGCCCGAACGGGATCGAGCCGAGGAGGTAGCCGATGACGAAGGCCATTGGCAAAAATGCTTCAAGCCCCACGGCTGCGTCTCCAAAGTACCGGCTTCCAATTCAAACGATTGCGCACGTCAGACATGCTCAAACACCGTTCGACCGCCGACAATGGTGCGCACAACGCGGCCTGTAAAGCGAGCCTCGTCGAACGGGGTATTCTTGCAGGGCGACTTGAGGTCGGCGGGATCGACGATCCACGGCACATCGGGGTCGATCACGATGACGTCGGCCGGGCTACCCACGCGCAGGGTTCCGCCAGGAAGGCCGAGCAACTCGGCCGGGCGGGTCGACATCGCGCGGATCAGCGTCTTCAGGTCCAACTCGCCATTGTGCACGAGGCGGAGGCCGGCGGGCAGCATGGTTTCCAGACCGACGGCGCCGGGAGCGGCTTCGGCGAAGGGGAGGCGCTTGACCTCGACGTCCTGGGGATTGTGGTCGGACATGATGACGTCGAGCAGGCCGGAGGCCACGGCCGCCACCAGCGCGCGGCGGTCGTCCTCGCTGCGCAGCGGCGGTGACAATTTCAGGAAGGAACGATAGGGGCCGATGTCGTTCTCGTTCAGCGCCAGATGGTTGATCGAGACCGAGGCGCTGACGGCGAGGCCGGCGTCGCGGGCGCGCTGGAGGATCTCGAGCGAGTCGATGCAAGTCAGCGAGGCCGCGTGATAGCGGCCGCCGGTGAGAGCGACGAGGCGCATGTCGCGCTCCAGCATCACGGCTTCCGCCGCGTTCGGGATGCCCATCAGGCCGAGCCGCGAGGCGAACTCGCCCTCGTTCATCACGCCTTCGCCGACGAGATCGGGATCCTCGGTGTAGTGCACGATCAGCGCGTCGAAATCGCGGGCATAGGTCAGCGCCCGGCGCATCACCTGCGCATTGGTCACGCTTTTGTCGCTGTCGCTGAAGGCGATGGCGCCCGCCGCCTTGAGCAGACCGAACTCGGTCATCTCCTCGCCATGCATGCCCTTGGTGAGGGCTGCCATCGGCTGGATGTTGACGATCGCGGTGTCGCGGGCGCGGCGCATCACGAAGTCGACGGTCGCCGAATTGTCGATCACCGGAGAGGTGTCGGGCTGGCAGATGATGGTGGTGATGCCGCCGGTCGCGGCCGCCTGGCTCGCGGTGGCAAAGGTCTCGCGATGGCTGAAGCCCGGTTCGCCGACGAAGGCGCGCATGTCGATCAGGCCGGGCGCGACGATCTTGCCGGCGCAGTTGACGATGTCGGTGCCTTCGGGGACGCCGGCAGCTCCAATGCCGCGGCGGGTCTCGCGGATAGCGCCGTCGGCGATCAGGACGTCGCCGACCCCGTCGAAATCCCTGGAGGGATCGACGACGCGGGCATTGGCGAGCAGGATGGGGCGGCGATCGGTCAACATCGGCATCACGCGTTCGGCAGGTTACGGGCGAGCGCTTCCAGCACCGCCATGCGCACGGCGACGCCCATCTCCACCTGTTCGCGGATCAGGGACTGGGCGCCATCGGCCACGATCGAGTCGATCTCGACGCCGCGGTTCATGGGTCCGGGATGCATCACGAGTGCGTCGGGCTTGGCGTAGGCGAGCTTCTTCTGGTCGAGCCCGAAATAGTGGAAATATTCCGAGGTCGACGGCACGAAGGAACCGTTCATGCGCTCGCGCTGGAGCCGCAGCATCATGACGATGTCGGCGCCGTTCAGCCCCTCGCGCATGTCGCGCGCGACCTCGACGCCCATCCGCTCGATGCCGGGCGGCAATAGGGTGGTGGGGCCGACCACGCGGACGCGGGCGCCCATCGTGTTGAGCAGGATGATGTTGGAGCGGGCGACACGCGAATGCAGCACGTCGCCGCAGATCGCGACCACGAGGCCTTCGATTCGGCCCTTGTTGCGGCGGATCGTCAGCGCGTCGAGCAGGGCTTGCGTGGGATGCTCATGGGCGCCGTCGCCGGCATTGATCACGGAACCGTCAACCTTGCGCGCCAGCAGTTCCACCGCGCCGGACGCGTGATGACGCATCACCAGGATGTCCGGGTGCATCGCGTTCAGCGTCATCGCGGTGTCGATCAGCGTCTCGCCCTTCTTGATGGACGAGGACGCGACCGACATGTTCATGACGTCGGCGCCGAGTCGCTTTCCCGCGAGCTCGAATGAGGACTGGGTCCGGGTCGAGGCCTCGAAGAAGAGGTTTATCTGCGTCCGTCCCCGCAGGACGGTTCGCTTCTTGTCAACCTGGCGGTTGAGCTCGACATATTCTTCGGACAGGTCGAGGAGGCCGCTGATGTCGGCCGCGGAAAGGCCCTCGATGCCCAGCAAATGCCGGTGGCCGAGGACGAAGGTTGATTTCGATGTCATTAAAGCGAGAGCTATAGGCGCGGATGGCTGGGGGGGCAAGGGCCAATGCCGGGACGATGAGTTATCCCCTGAGGAGTCTGCTACGACGTCGATCGTCATGCCAGGGCATAGCCGTCCGAAGGACGGCGTCGCTTCCGCTTGCCTATGTCCCGTGCATCCACGTTCTTCTATCGCATTTGACGCAAATAAGACCGTGGATGGACGGGACAGGCCCGGCCATGACGATGTGGAGGCCCCCGTTGAAGACAACTCTGACAGCGCTCTTGGTTGCAGCATGTGTTGGCGCTGCCCAGGCCCAATCGCTCCCCGGCGGCTTCGTCTACCTGCGCGAGATCGATCCCGGCATCCTCCAGGACATCCGCTACGCCACAGCGAACAATTTCATCGGCCGTCCCCTCGCTGGCTACAATGCCGGTGAATGCGTGGTGAAGCGCGAGGTCGGGCTGCGACTGAAGGCGTTGCAAGCGGAGCTGGCGGCGCAAAATCTCTCGCTGAAGATGTTCGACTGCTACCGGCCGGCGCGGGCCTCGCTCGATATGGTCAAGTGGTCGCAGAACGGTCATGAGACCGCGGCCGAGCGGCGCTACAATCCCAAGATCCCCAAGACCGAGCTTTTCCGCCTCGGCTACATCGCGAGCCATTCGCAGCATTCGACGGGCGCCGCGCTCGATCTCACTTTGGTCGATCTCAAAGCCGACAATTCAGGCAAGTACGACCCGTCGAAGAGCTATGCCGATTGCACCGCGCCGGTCGAAGCGCGGGCACCCGAAGGCAGTGTCGACATGGGCACCGGCTACGACTGTACCGACCCGAAGGGCCATACTGCGGCACCGGCGGTCACGCCGGAGCAGCGCGCCTGGCGCAAGCGGCTGGTGGCTGCGATGGCCAGGCAAGGCTTTGTGAACTATGCGAAGGAGTGGTGGCATTTTTCCCTGCCGGGGGCCGGCGGGGCGCCCTATGATTTTCCGATCCAGCCGCGGCGGAACTGATTCCGCCCCGAGGAAACCTGATGAGCCAGCCGAGCTTTGCGACCCACGAGGTCTTCAACCAGTCGCCGCCGTTCGAGGATGTCGATCTGTTCACTGTCGATCGGCCGCTGGTCGATGCGGTGAAGGTCAACGGTGGCGCGGCGGCGGAACGCGAGTTGTCCGAGTTCGGCAAGCAATGGGGCTCGGCCGCGATGGCCGATCGCGGGCGCGTCGCCAACGAGTATACACCGAAGCTGCGCAGCTTCGACGCAAAAGGCAATCGCCGCGACCAGGTCGAGTTTCACCCGGCCTATCACGAGCTGATGGCGCACAGCGCCCATGCCGGCGTGCACAATTCGACGTGGACTGCGAACGGCAAACCGGCGGGCGATGCCGCCGAAGTGATCCGCGCGGCAAAATTCTACATGGCGGCCCAAGTCGAGACCGGCCATCTCTGTCCGATCACGATGACGCGCGCCTCGGTCGGTGCGCTGGCGATGCAGCCGGATCTGCTCGGCAAGGTGATGCCGGTGCTGTCGACCCGGAACTACGACCCGAGCTTTGCGCCCTGGTGGCAGAAGCGGGGCATGACGCTCGGCATGGGCATGACCGAGAAGCAGGGCGGCACCGACGTGCGCGCCAACATGACGCGCGCCGTCCGTGACGGCGAAGCCTATCGCATCACCGGCCACAAATGGTTCATGTCGGCGCCGATGTGCGATGCGTTCCTGGTGCTGGCGCAGGCCGAACAGGGCCTGACGTGTTTCTTCATGCCGCGCTTCGCGCCGGATGGTTCCGTGAATGCGATCCAGTTCCAGCGGTTGAAGGACAAGCTCGGCAATCGCTCCAATGCCTCGTCCGAGGTCGAATTCACAGGTGCCTACGCCGAACGGGTCGGCGAGGAGGGCAAGGGCATCCGCACCATCATCCAGATGGTGCAGCTGACGCGGCAGGACTGCGCGATCGCCTCGGTCGGCCTGATGCGCTCGGGGCTCGCGCAGGCACTGCATCACGCCCGTCACCGCAGCGTGTTCCAGAAGCATTTGGCCGACCAGCCCCTGATGCAGGCGGTGCTGTCGGACATGGCGCTGCATGTCGAGGCGAGCACGGCCCTGGTGATGCGGCTCTGCCGCGCCTTCGACCGGACGCCGCACGATGCGGCGGAGGCCGCCTATATGCGGTTGCTGACGCCCGCGATCAAATACTGGACCTGCAAGAGTGCGCCGCCGTTCCTCTATGAAGCCATGGAGTGCCTCGGCGGCAATGGCTATGTCGAGGACGGCATTTTGGCGCGCCATTACCGGGAGGCGCCGGTCAACGCGATCTGGGAAGGCTCCGGCAACGTGATGTGCCTCGACGTGCTGCGCGCGCTCTCGCGCGAGCCGAAGGCAGCGACGGCTGTGTTGCAATCGCTTGCGGCCGAGACGAAGGGTTTGCCTGGGGCAGGCGAGACGGCCAGCTTCATCGGCAAGACTTTTCGGCGCGCCGATGGCGAGCGCGTCGCGCGCCTCGCCGTCGAGAGGCTGGCGCTGCTGGCCGCTGCGGCGGCGTTGAACGGCGTGTCGCCGCGCAATGCCGAACTGTTCGCGAGCACGCGCCTTGCGGCCAGTCACGCCAGCATGTACGGCGCCGTCGAGCTCGAGAGCGGTGAGGCCCGCACGCTGCTGGAGCGGGCGCTGCCGTGAGTCTTCCGAACGAAAGCTTCCTGATGGATACCCTCAATCCCGACAATCCGCCGCTGACCGTGACGCCTGCGCCGCCGCGCGTCTGGCTGTTCTGGGGCACCGCGCTGTGGGGCCTCTTCGTCTTCGTCGCAATGTTCGTCGGGCAGATCGGCGCCGTCGTCCTGCTGGCGGCGCTGCGTGGTCTTCCCATGGACCTCGCCTCGGTCCAGGCGATCGGCCACGAGCCGCAGGCGCTCGCGCTCTCGGTCATCATGGGACTGCCCGCAACGCTTCTGGCGGTGTGGCTCGCCATTGCCATCAAGAAGGCCTCCTTCGTCGATTATCTCGCGCTGCATTGGCCGTCCTGGAAGCCGCTGCTGTTCGGTGCGGTCGGCCTCATCCTGATCGTCGTGGTCTGGGAGACGATGTCGCGCGCGCTCGGCCGCGAGGCGACGCCGGGCTTCATGACCGATCTGTTGAAATCGGGCCGCGACAAGGGCGCGGCCCTGTTGCTGCTGTTCGCCTTCAGCGTGGCCGCACCGATGTCGGAGGAGATCCTGGCGCGCGGCTTCCTCTTTCGCGGCTGGTCGGCGAGCTTTTTGCGCGTGCCAGGCGCGATCCTGCTGTCGTCGCTGGTCTGGACGGTCGTGCATCTGCAATACGACATCTACTTCCTCGCCGAGGTCTTCACCATCGGACTGTGGTTCGGCTACATGCGCTATCGCGCGAATTCACTGTGGCTCACGATCGCGCTGCACGCGATGAACAATCTGACCGCTGTGGTGCTGACGATGTGGCTGGGGAGCTGAGGCTGGCCGTTGCCTCACGGACAGCCGAGGAGGTGGGCTCTCTAAGAGGCGCTTTAGTGGGCCACCAGCGCGATCGCGATCGGCATCGTGATCGCCGCCAGAATCGTCTGCAGCGTGATGATTTGCGCCAGCAGCGGCGCGTCACCGCCCATCTGGCGGGCGAGGACATAGGCGCTGGGAGAGGTCGGGACTGCCGCGCAGATCGCGACGATCGCAAGACTGTTGCCTGATAGCCCAAACCACACGGCGAGCGCTAAGGCGAGCAAGGGCATCAGCACCAGCTTGAACGCCACGCCAAGCGTCGCGCCGAGACTGGGACGGAGCAGTCCCTTGAGCTGCAGGCCCGCGCCGGTGACGAGCAGCCCGATCGCGAGCGAGGAGCGGCCGAGCGCGTCGGCCACTTCGTGCCAGATCTTCGGCAATGGGAGATGCATGACGTTGATGGCGAGGCCGATGACACAGGCCCAGATCAGCGGATTGCGGATCACCGTCATGACGATGGTCCGGGCTGACTGCTTCTCGGGCGCTGCGTAATGTGCGAGCACCGCGACGCTGAAAACGTTGACCAGCGGAATGATCGCGACCATCGCCACCGACGCCAGCGCCAGCCCGACATCGCCATACAGGTTGGCGGAGACCGACAGCGCCACGTAGGTCTGCCAACGCGTCGCGCCCTGGAAGATCGAGGTGAAGGCAGGGCCCTCGATATCGAGCCGCGCCAGGGCAGGGCGGAGTGCGAGGCAGAGCAGCGACATCGCCAGCGCCGACAGCAGCAGCGCGCCGCCGACACCGGCGACCGGCACCTTGGAAAGATCGGCCTTCACCAGCGTCTGGATCAGCAGCATCGGAAACAGCACGAAATAGGTCAGCCGCTCCAGCCCATGCCATTGCGTGTCAAGCCGCATCAGGCTGCGCTTCAAGACCACGCCAAGCACGATGAGGATGAAGACCGGCAGCAGCGCCGCGATCACGACGGCCATCGGTCAGGCGGCCCCGGGACGGAGATTGGCGAGGCGGTCGAGCGCGCCCTGCAAAATGAAGATCGCGGCGTGCTCGTCGATCACCTCGGCGCGCTTGGCGCGGCTGACATCCATGCCGATCAGCTCGCGCTCGACGGCCGCAGTCGAGAGGCGCTCGTCCCACAAGCCGATGGGAAGGGGTGTGAGGCCGGCAAAATTGCGGGCGAAGGCGCGGGTGGATTGCGCGCGCGGGCCCTCGCTGCCGTCCATGTTGATGGGCAGGCCGAGCACGAAGCCGACCACCTTGCGTTCGGCCGCGATCGCCAGCAACCGGGCCGCGTCCTGCTTGAACGCCTTGCGCTGGATCGTCTCGACTCCGGTTGCGAGCCGACGATCCGCGTTGGATACGGCAACGCCTATGGTCTTGGTGCCGAGGTCGAGCCCGACCAGCGCGCCGCGCGCGGGCCAGTGGGTTGCAGCATCGACGAGGGGCAGGATAAGAGCAGGCATGACGTAGCGCATATCACGCGTCGCGCCGCGGAGTGAACCCGGAACATGGATGCGCTGACATTATTCGGCCTGTTCGCCGTCACGGCGATGCTGATCAGTTACGCCCTGGAAGATCGCAGCCGTTGGTTCGTTGTGCTGTTCGCCGTGTCCTGCGTGCTCGGTTCGGCTTACGGCTTTCTGCAGGGCGCCTGGCCGTTCGGTCTGGTCGAAGCGATCTGGGCCGTTGTGGCGCTGCGGCGATGGCAGCTGAAGCGGTAGATCGTCCGACGGCAGCAACAAGCCCGAAATCGTGATGTCGGGGTGCATCGACGATATGTGGGAAATCTCACACTGGTCACGTGCAGACCATGGCATGGTACCATTTGGTTGCGTGAGATTAGAAATGCAGGCTTAAGGTAGAGCGGGGTGCGTCCCCCGTTTTTAACGATAGGCAGCGTCGGGCACGCTGCAACCTTGGCGCATTTTTTAGGCGCCGGCCACGTCCAATTTCATCCCGTCATTTGAGAGGTCACAATGCTCATCAAGCCAAGCCTGATCGCGGGCTCAGAACGGCGATTCAAGCAAGCCGAATTCTCACCTGAAGCCTTGAACCGGAAACTGGGCGACGGTCCGATCGAGATGACCGTCGAAAAGATGCGCGTGCGCCAGCGCCAGCTGCTGGCCGAGACGCAGGACGTGGAGAAGGCCGAGATCGGCCTGGAGCGGATCATCCAGGGCAATGATCTCGACAGCATCAACTATCTCGCCAAGGGGACTGGCGCCTCGCGCTCGGTCTGCCGCATTCAGCTCAGGGATCTCAAGTCGAACCTGCTCGGCTACGGCTCGGGCTTTCTGATCGGGCCAGGCCTGCTGTTGACGAACCACCATGTCTTCGGCAAGCCGGCCGACGCCGCCAATTCGATCGCCGATTTCAACTACGAGCTCGACATCGCGGGGCAGGAGCGCGTGCCGGTGCGGTTCGGCTTCGAGCCGGGCAAGTTCTTTTACACCAATGACAGGCTGGATTTCTCCATCGTCGCGGTGGCGTCGACCTCGCTGTCCGGCGGGGAAAAGCTCGAGGATTGGGGGTGGTTGCCGCTCAGTGGCGCGCCCGGCAAGGCAGATCCCGGTGAGTACCTCACCATCGTCCAGCATCCCAGCGGGCAGATGAAGCAGGTCTGCGTGCGCGAGAACAAGCTGCTCAAATATGTCGGCGACTTCCTCTGGTACAACACCGACACGACGGCGGGATCGTCGGGCTCGCCGGCATTCAACCGCTTCTGGCAGGTGGTCGCGCTGCATCACAGCGGCGTGCCCCGGAAGGATACACAGGGCCGCACCCTGACCAAGGACGGCAAGGTGTGGAAGGCATCGATGGACGAGTCGCTGATCGACTGGATTGCCAATGAAGGCATCCGGATCAGCGCGATCGTCGCCGATCTCAAGGTTGCCGTCGGCTCCCATCCCCTGATCCAGCCGGTGCTGGACGAGGAAGAGCCGCCGCTCCGGATCGTGGTCGAGAAGGCTCGGCCGCCGGTCGCCGCGCCTGCTTTCGGCACCAATTTCTGGGTCGAGCAGTCCCTGGACGGGACCTCGCTGGTGGTCCCGATCCGCGTGCCGTTGCCGACGTTCAGGACGGACATTCCGTTCGTACCGCCGGCACCCCTGCCGGGTCCCGCGGGAGGCAACGGAGGAGGCGCGAACGGCGGCATGCAAAACGGCGGCAAGCCGTTGCTCTCCCCGCCGGCCCGCCTCCCGTCGAACATCAGTGTGAACGGCCTGCCAATGGAGGCCGTGCATATCGATCAGAGCACGCTGAAATCGCGTCCCGGATACAAGCCGAATTTTCTCGGCACCGGGAAATTCTCGGTGCCCTTGCCGAAGATTCCAACCGCTCTCAAATCCGAGATCGCGACGCTCAAGGGGAATTCCAGGCAGTCCGAGCTGAAATATTTCAACTACAGCGTCGTCATGAACAAGCAGCGCCGGCTCGCCTTCTTCAGCTGCGTCAATATCGACGGCGGGCAGCAGCAGGACGTCGGCAAGCGCGAGGGTGATTCCTGGCTGCGAGATCCGCGCATCGACGACGATGCCCAGATCGGCGACGAGTTCTACCGCAAGCAGGCGACTCTCGAGGCGGACCGCAGCAAGAATCCATTCGACCGTGGCCATCTCGTGCGCCGGCTGGACGCCACCTGGGGCGACACCGTCGCCGCGGCCAAGCAGCATGGTGACGATTCCTTCCATTTCACCAATTGCTCGCCGCAGTTCTTCTCGTTCAACCAGGGCAAGCAGCTCTGGGCGGGACTGGAGGATTACACCCGCGATGTCCTGCTCGAAGGCGAGGAGAAGGGCATCGTCATGAACGGTCCGGTGTTCGACGGACCGGACGCCGATGACTCCGATCTGCCCAATCCGGCCGGGCGGCCGCGCAAGGATCCGAGCTTCGGCGGCGTTCAAATCCCGAAATATTTCTGGAAGATCCTGATCCGACGCAACGAGGACGACGACGCGCTCAAGGCGGCGGCTTTCCTGATGAGCCAGCGAAAGCTGATCATGGACATCGATCGCATCCAGGAGGTGGATCTGCGCGAGAAGATGTCGGAGGAGGATGTCAGCGTCTTCCAGGTCTCGATCGCGGACCTCGCGAAACTGACCAGGCTCGACTTCGGCAATCTCGCCGATTCGGATTCGCACGAGGCGACCTCGGTCGGCCCGCGGCGGATCGAGTCCTATGAGGACATTCGACTCTAGAACAAGCGCAGCCTGACGCGGTGTCGCCGTGTCAGGCTGCGATGACGTCCCGGTCGGTTTTCAGGCAAGCGGCAAAGCCGGCCAGTGCGCTGGATTGATGTCCGGCGCGACGCTGGATGAAGAGTGTCTCGACCCGCGCATGCGAGGCGCCCAGGGTGTGGATCGAGACGGTGCCATTCATCGCACTGCGTTCGACGACCGCGCGCGGCAGCAACGTCACGCCCATGTCGGCGGCGACGCAGCCGATCATGCCGTCGAGCGTGCCGAGCTCGAAGCGCGCGGCTGAAGGCCACCCGAACTCGACGAAGATCTGCTCGAGCCGCTGGCGATAGGTGCAGCCGGTGCGGAATACCAGCGCGGTCGGGCCGGACTCCGGCGTGCCGGCGCGCAGCTCGGCAAGCGAAGCCCAGCGTCGCGCACTGACCAGCACCAGCTCCTCGCGGAAGGCGCCCGTCGCAGTGAGGTCGTCATGCGCGATCGGCCCTGCGACGAAGGCACCATCGAGCGCACCTTCGAGCACGCTTGCGACGAGGTCGGCGGTCGGCGCGGTCCGCAAGGACAGGCGCACGGCGGGACAACGGCGGTGGAAATCGGCGAGCAGCGGCGGCAGCCGCACTGCCGCGGTCGTCTCCATCGAGCCGATCGCGAGCGGTCCCTTCGGCTCGCCATCATCGCGCGCGGCGAGCACGGCCTCGCGCGAGAGCGCGGCCATGCGTTGCGCGTAAGGCAAAAGGCGCTTGCCGGCGCCGGTCAGTGTCATGCCGCGGCTGTGGCGTTCGAACAGCGGCGTGCCGATCTCCGCCTCCAGCGCCTTGACGCGCTGGGTGACGTTGGATTGCACGGTGTTCAGCTCTTCCGCAGCGCGGGTGATGCCACCGGTACGGGCGACTGCGGCAAAAGTCTTGAGATCGCCGAGTTCCATGATGTCGTTTCTCTTTTCAGATGGCAACGTTCGCTACAATTCATTTTTCGAGAATGCTAGTCGGGCCTAGTCTCGCTGTCCAGATCAGGAAAGAGTCATGCCGATCACGACATCGCTGGCCACGCTGCTTGAGATCAGCCATCCCGTCCTGCTGGCGCCGATGGATGTCATTGCGGGCAGCCGTCTGGTCGCGGCGGTGAGCCGTGCCGGCGGCTTTGGCATTCTGGGCGGTGGCTATGGCGAGAGGATTTGGTTGCAGCAGGAGACGGCGAAGCTCGCCTCCCTGTCCGTGCCGTTCGGGATCGGCTTCATCACATGGAGCCTTGCCAAGCAGCCCGAGCTTCTCGACATCGCGCTGGCGGCAAAGCCGTCGGCGATCATGTTGTCGTTTGGCGATCCCGCGCCGTTCGCAGCCAGGATCAAGTCGGCCGACGCGCGTCTGATCTGCCAGGTTCAGGACGAAGCGATGGCGCGGCAGGCGCTCGATGCCGGCGCCGATATTCTGATCGCGCAGGGAACGGAGGCGGGCGGTCACGGCGCCTCCCGCACCACGGTCGATCTCGTGCCGGGGATCGTCGATCTTGCCGCGGGCGTGCCGGTGGCCGCTGCCGGCGGCATTGCCGACGGGCGCGGGCTCGCCGCCATGATGATGCTGGGCGCGAGCGGCGTGCTGCTCGGCACGCGCTTCTATGCAAGCGTGGAGGCCGACGGCGCGGAGGAGGCCAAGCGGCGCATCTGCGCGGCGAACAGCGGTTCGACGTTGCGCGGCATCATCTTCGATCTCTCCCGCAACAATGTCTGGCCGGCGCCGTTTACCGGCCGATGCCTGGTCAATGATCACGCCCGGCGCTGGATCGGCCGCGAAGTCGAGCTGATGCAGAATGTCGCTGCAGTCGCGGCGGAATATGCGGCGGCAAAAGACGCCGGAAATTTCGACGTCGCGGCCGTGATCGCGGGCGAGGCGGTCGGACTGATCCATGATATTCCACCGGCAGCCGAGATCGTCGAGCGGATTGCGGCTGAAGCGGAGCAGCTTCTTGCCGGCCGCCGCAACTCCATCGCGCCCGTCGCCCGAATTTAGAGAGAACAACCATGTGGCCTGACCGTCGACTGATCGACCTCTTCAAGACCGAATTTCCGATCGTGCTGGCGCCGATGGCCGGCGTGATGGATGCGGAGCTGGTGATTGCCGTGGCAGAGGGTGGTGGGCTCGGCTCGCTGCCGAGCGCGATGCTGTCGCCGGAGAAGGCGCGCGAGCAGGTCAACATCATTCGCCAGCGCGTGAAGGCGCCGGTGAACATGAACTTCTTCTGCCATACGCCGGTTGACCTTTCGACTGAGGCCGAAGCGCGCTGGAAGCAGCGGCTCACGGCCTATTACACCGAGCATGGTCTCGATCCAGCAGCGCCCATCTCTGCGGCGAACCGCGCTCCCTTCGACGCTGCGTTCTGCGAGGTCGTCGAGGAGCTGAAGCCCGAAATCGTCAGCTTCCATTTCGGCCTGCCGGAGCAGGCGCTGCTCGAGCGCGTCAAGGCGGCCGGCTGCCTCGTCATCTCGTCGGCGACAACGGTGAAGGAAGCCGTCTGGCTCGAACAGCACAGCGTCGATGCCGTGATCGCGCAAGGCGCCGAAGCGGGCGGCCATCGCGGCATGTTCCTGACCGACAAGATTTCCGAGCAGCCCGGCACGTTTGCGCTGGTGCCGCAGGTCGCCGATGCCGTGAAGGTGCCGGTGATTGCGGCCGGTGGCATCGCGGACGGACGCGGCATCGCCGCCGCCTTCGCGCTCGGCGCCTCGGGCGTGCAGATCGGCAGCGCTTACTTGCGCTGTCCGGAATCCAAGGTCTCGCCGGGAGGCCGCAAGGCGCTGGCTGAAGCGCGGGACGATTCCACCGTGATCACCAATGTCATGACCGGGCGCCCGGCGCGCGGCGTCCAGAACCGCCTGATGCGCGAGGCCGGTCCGATCTCGCCGGACGCACCGCCGTTCCCCCATGCCGCGACCGCGCTGGGGCCGCTGAAAGCGGCTGCCGAAAAGCAGGGCAGGGTCGATTTCACCAATCTCTGGGCCGGCCAGGCCGTGGCGCTGGGCCGCGAGGTCCCCGCGGCCGAATTGACCCGGGATTTTGCCAAATCCGCTCTGGCCCGGATGAAGGCGCTGGCTGACTGAGGCCAGTCACCCGGTTGCGGCGCAAAACCGGCCTCTGCTATACGGCACATGGGTTTTGCCGTGAGAGGCCTTATATAATGTCCGTCGACGCCGCTACTGTCCGCCGCATCGCGCATCTGGCGCGCATTGCGGTTTCCGAGGGCGAGGTTCCGCATCTGCAGGGCGAGCTCAACGCCATGCTCGCCTTCGTCGAGCAGCTCTCGGAGGTCAATGTCGAGGGCGTGGAGCCCATGACATCGGTCACCCCGATGCAGATGAAGAAGCGGCAGGACGTGGTCGATGACGGCGAGATCGCCGACGATATCGTTGCCAACGCGCCTGCGACCGAAGGCCACTTCTTCCTGGTGCCGAAGGTCGTCGAGTAGTTTTTAGGACCTGTGTCATGTGCATGCTTTGCGACGACGAGAAGGCCTATCAGGCCTACATGAACTATCTCGACAAGATGGAGCGGCAGGGCAAGGCTGCCGATCCCAACGTCGCCGTCAATGCCGTGCTCGACGAGATCGAGGCCGCCGCGAACGCCGCCGCCAAGAAAAAAGACGACCCGGCCAACGACAAGACCCTGTCTCCGTTCTTCTGCAGCCCGATCAATAAATGACCGATTTGACATCGCTGACGCTCGCCGAGGCCCGCAAGGGTCTCGCGGCCAAGACTTTCACGTCCCTCGAGCTGACCGACGCGCATCTGAGCGCAATCGAAGCCGCGCGGGTGCTCAATGCCTTCGTGATGGAGACGCCGGAGCAGGCGCGGGACATGGCGAGGGCCGTGGACGAGAAGATCGCCAAGGGCGATGCCGGCCCGCTCGCCGGCATCCCGCTCGGCATCAAGGATCTGTTCGCGACCAAGGGCGTGCGCACCACGGCGTGCTCGAAGATCCTCGGCAATTTCGTGCCGACTTACGAGTCCACCATCACCTCGCAGCTGTGGCGCGACGGTGCGGTGATGCTCGGCAAGCTCAACAATGACGAGTTCGCGATGGGCTCGGCCAACGAGACCTCGTGCTTCGGTCCGGTCGGCAATCCCTGGCGGCGCGAAGGAAGCAACACGACGCTGGTGCCGGGCGGTTCGTCCGGCGGCTCGGCCTCGGCCGTGGCGGCGCTGCTCTGCATGGGTGCGACCGCGACCGACACCGGCGGCTCGATCCGTCAGCCGGCGGCCTTCACCGCGACCGTCGGCATCAAGCCGACCTATGGCCGCTGCTCGCGCTGGGGCATCGTCGCCTTTGCCTCCTCGCTCGACCAGGCCGGTCCGATCGCACGCAGCGTCCGCGACAGCGCGATGCTGCTTCGCTCGATGGCCGGCCACGATCCCAAGGACACGACCTCGGTCGACATCCCCGTGCCGGATTACGAGGCCGCGATCGGCAAATCCGTGAAGGGCATGAAGATCGGCATCCCCCGGGAATATCGTCTCGACGGCATGCCGGCCGAGATCGAAAAACTCTGGAGCGAGGGCGCCGCCTGGCTGAAGGCGGCCGGCGCCGAGCTGGTCGAAGTCTCGTTGCCGCACACGAAGTACGCGCTGCCGGCCTACTACATCGTGGCGCCGGCCGAGGCGTCCTCGAACCTCGCGCGCTATGACGGCGTTCGCTATGGCCTGCGCGAGCAGGGCAGGAACATCAACGAGCTCTACGAGAACACCCGCGCCGAGGGGTTCGGTGCGGAGGTCCGTCGCCGCGTCATGATCGGCACCTATGTGCTCTCGGCCGGCTATTACGATGCCTATTATCTGCGCGCGCAGAAGGTGCGCACGCTGATCAAGAAGGATTTCGAGGATTGTTTCGCGCGGGGGGTCGACGCGATCCTGACGCCGGCGACGCCATCGGCGGCCTTCGGCATCGGCGAGAAGGGCGGCGCGGATCCGGTCGAGATGTATCTCAACGACATCTTCACGGTGACCGTCAACATGGCGGGCCTGCCCGGCATCGCCGTGCCCGCGGGCAAGGACGCGCAGGGTCTGCCGCTCGGCCTGCAATTGATCGGCCGCCCGTTCGAGGAGGAGACGCTGTTCTCGCTCGGCGAGGTGATCGAGCAGGCCGCCGGCCGCTTTACGCCTGCGAGGTGGTGGTGAATGCCGCCGCGTTCATCGCAAGCCTCGACGGCGCGGCGCCCGCGCCGGCTCTGAACGCGTCGCTTAGAGGTCTCTGGTGGGCCGCCAAGGGCGATTGGGACCAGGCGCACAGGATCGTCCAGGACGACAACAGTCGTGACGCGGCCTGGGTGCACGCCTATTTGCACCGCGTCGAAGGCGATCTCGGCAATGCCGGCTATTGGTACCGCCAGGCCGGTCAGCCCGCTGCAAAGGATTCATTGGAAGCGGAGTGGGAGCGGATCGCTGCCACGCTGCTCGGGAGCACGACATGACCACGGCCACGCACAAGCTTCTCAACGGCGCCACCGGTGACTGGGAGGTCGTCATCGGCATGGAGATCCATGCCCAGGTGACGTCGAAGTCGAAACTGTTCTCCGGCGCGTCCACCGCGTTCGGGGGCGAGCCGAACTCGCAAGTGTCGCTGGTCGATGCCGCGATGCCGGGCATGCTGCCCGTCATCAACGAGGAATGCGTCAGGCAGGCTGTCCGGACCGGGCTCGGTCTCAACGCGCAGATCAACCTGCGCTCGGTGTTCGATCGCAAGAACTATTTCTATCCGGACCTGCCGCAGGGCTACCAGATCAGCCAGTACAAGTCGCCTGTCGTGGGCGAGGGCGAGGTGATCGTCGATCTCGACGGCGGCCGCAGTGTCTCCATCGGCATCGAGCGGCTGCATCTTGAGCAGGATCCCGGCAAGATGCTGCACGACCGGTCGCCGTCGCTGTCCTACATCGACTTCAACCGCTGTGGCGTGGCGCTGATGGAGATCGTCTCGAAACCGGACATCCGCGACGCCGAGCAGGCCAAGGCCTATGTCACCAAGCTGCGCTCGATCATGCGCTACCTCGGCACCTGCGACGGCGACATGGAGAAGGGATCCTTGCGCGCCGACGTCAATGTGTCCGTGCGCAAGCCCGGCGCGCCCCTCGGCACCCGCTGCGAAATCAAGAACATGAACTCGATCACCTTCATCGGCCAGGCGATTGAGTATGAAGCGCGGCGCCAGATCGAGATCCTGGAGGACGGCGGTCAGATCGAGCAGGAGACGCGCCGGTTCGATCCCAGCAAGGGCGAGACGCGCTCGATGCGGTCCAAGGAAGAGGCGCACGACTATCGCTACTTCCCCGATCCCGACCTGCTGCCGCTCGAATTCAGCCAGCAATTCGTCGACGAGCTGAAGGCGAAGCTGCCGGAGCTGCCGGACCAGAAGAAGACGCGCTTCGTCGCCGATCTCGGCCTCTCGGCCTATGATGCGAGCGTGCTGGTCGCCGAGCGCGAGAGCGCGGTGTTCTACGAGACGGTGCTCGACAAGCTCGGCAACCGCGCGCGCGACGGCAAGACGGCGGCGAACTGGGTGATCAACGAGCTGTTCGGCCGTCTCAACAAGGAAGGCCGGGACATTACGGCCTCTCCGGTGAGCGCCGAGCAGCTCTCGGGCATCGTCGATCTGATCGGCGAGGGCACGATCTCGGGTAAGATCGCCAAGGATCTGTTCGAGATCGTCTGGCAGGAGGGCGGCGATCCCCGCGCGCTGGTCGAAAGCCGCGGCATGAAGCAGGTCACCGATCTTTCGGCGATCGAAAAGGTCGTCGACGACATCATCGCCGCCAATCCCGACAAGGCCGCACAGGTCAAGGACAAGCCGCAGTCGCTCGGCTGGTTCGTCGGGCAGGTGATGAAGGCATCAGGCGGCAAGGCCAACCCGCAGAGCGTCAACGACCTGCTCAAGTCGAAGCTCGGCATCTGATCTCGCACGTTCGAACGAGGTGACGGATAAGTTCGTCACCTCGTTTTCGTTCCTCGGCTGCGACGCCCGCCCGCATCCTCTCCGGTAAACTTCATCCCATCGATGGCGACGCGGCGGCCGAATCGCCGTCACGCGATTCGCGCAAAACGGCGGCTCGCAGACGCTCCGACGAGCGCTCGCGGCATTATTCATGAAAATATTTTCGTTGCCAAAAATCGCGACTCAGAGTCCGCGAAACGCCTTTGCGAGGTGATCTCGACCATCACGATGCGCATCGTCGGGTCGATCGTGCACGATACGTGCGTGCAGAAAAATACTTGCTGCATAGAGTTTTCTGCAATCGCATCTGTTGCAGACATCGACGATGCGGGCACTCCGCGCGATCGTGCAAACACGTCATGCAGCGTGCTTGCATCGCGCTCGCCAAGCGCACGCGTCTTGCGTCGTCAACACTTCTTTAAGCGAGACGCTGTTTTTTTCGTTGTGTTGGTGTATTCGGGATGAGTGTGCACTCGATCCCCGAATGCATGCAGCGATTAAGCCATCTCACACATCGGAGGGCAACATGGCCAAGAAAGCTAAGAAGGCAAAGAAGGCGAAGAAGGCGAAGAGCGCAGTGAAGAAGACTGCGAAGAAGACCCGCAAGGTCGCCAAGAAGAAGTAACTTCGCTTCTGAAGTTGCCGGCTCCTCGAGAGCCGGCACGTCATCAGCGCCTCCTGGAGGTTCTGGTCGACGATAGAGGGTGTCGGCGAGACATCAGGTCAACGGTCGGACCGTTCTGTTTTGCGGTCCGGCAGAAGAAACAAGTTTTCTTCGTTCGGTGTGGGGCCGGTTCTCCGGTTCTGCAATTTCACGAGTAGCCTCGCGGTCAAAGTGGAATCTGGTCCTGACGTGTTCGCCGACGCCCTCGTTCTCCTGAGGCCGGGGTATTGCCGGCATTTCCTTTTCCCAACATTGCTGATCTGACCACGGCGTGATCGTTGCGCTCGCCGCTTCACCTTGGGCTGGTGAGGGCTGCAGCCCGATTGAGCGCTGCTCGCACGCCGCTTCCGCCATTCGCGCTGTCATCGCCGGGCCTCGACCGGGCGATCGAGTCCGCCCAGGCTTCGCGTGCCACACGTCTCGGGAGTGCCGGGTCATCGGCCTGCCGCCTTCGCTGTCGTTTCTGCGCTCCAGGACGACGGGTCCCCGCGAATGCCTGGACAGTGGCCGGCCGCGGGTGCCGACAGCGCGTGGGAACGCCACAGGATGAGTCCCACCGCGCGCGATGGTTATCGATGTCCCAAAATTCCAGGGTAAACCAAATCTGACGAATCGTAGAAGTGCCTGCAAATCAGGGACTTTTCGAATTCTGCGCGTCGGTGCCGCGCGCTCGCGTTTACGTCTGCTTCATCGCGATACTTAAACTGCCATTCAAATTTGCCCGCCATCATCACCTCCAACAAGCCGGCAAACGGCCTTGAGCAAGAAGACTAAGGGAAGAGTTGAACAGTGCACGGCCCCAGAAAGGGTCATGCACATCAGAGTTGGACGGGAGCCGCGCTCGGGGGAGCAAGGCACAAGAAAAAAGGGGATGCGTTATGTTTCAGGGTACTTTCGATCTGGAGACGGCAACGCCGATCAACGCGACCGCATTGTCGGACGTGTTGTTCGAGCGCGGGATCTATTGGGCGAGCGGCCGGTCCGGGCTCGTCGATCTCGTCGCCGCGCACAAATGGTTCAACCTCGCCGCCCTGAAGGGCCGCAAGGACGCCGTGACGCTGCGCCAGGAAATCGCCTCGCAGATGTCGGAGGCCGAGATCTCGGCCGCACAGCGCGAGGCGAGGGCGTGGGTCTCCACGCACTGAACCGAGCATCGCATCCGCACCCGTGTTCGCACGGGTGGACGCAATTGCGCTGAATCATGTCTTTACGTCATGCCGCCACACAAGACCCGTGCGGCATGAGCGAGCCCGACACCGATGAACGATGGCTGCCGATTCAGATCGCTCCCGATGAGTGCGATCTGGAACTCGGACGTCCGCACAAGGCGGGGCTTTGCCCTGGTCGTTTCCGTGCCGGCGCAGGTCCGGCGTCTGGTACAATTATCTGGGCAGGCGAGGCGGTGCTGATTTCACCCTCGCATTGGCGGATCTGGCGGTTCCACCGCTAGTCGCAGACCCAAGCACATACCCACACATATAAGGTGGTGCGAATCGAGCCGAGTTCGCCGCGCCGATCCTTGCGGCAGGCTTTCGCGCCCGACTTCAGGTTAAAGAGCGCACAGATCTTGATTGATTCTGCTGCTGGGTGGCGGAGAGGGAGGGATTCGAACCCTCGATACAGCTTGAGACCGTATGACGCTTTAGCAAAGCGTTGCCTTCAGCCACTCGGCCACCTCTCCGGTGCGAGCCTTATGCATCTAATTGCTTGGGCTGGTCAATTTGTAAGCGCGTGTTTGTGCTCGAATATTCCCAGCGATTTTCGCAACGAAGCAGTTTGCTCCCGGGGCATGACCGTAACGTTGCGAGAATGGGCCCAGAGCTGCAGCCTCCAGGGACGGTTTCGCCGACGGAGAACCTCTTTGCTGGCGTAAGAGGCTGAGTTTTCTGGAAGAATCAAGAGTTTCGGGAGCGGGCGGTCGAAAGTTCGAATCGGGTGGTCTCCGCCGGCTTGCCCAATAGCCCCACTATCCACAGACGGTGCGTGTCGCGCACCTCGAGGCCGCCGCCTGCATCGTTCCAGAAGACGCGGAGCAGGGCGATGGCTTCCTCCTTGAGTCTCCCTGTGATTCCACGATTCGCGCGCGTCAAAGCCTCTCCCCGCCAGGATCTCGCCCGCGGCGTCTAAAGCAGGGAACTTTGACGGCAGATGGAACCGCGTTAAAAACACAAGAGAAAACAATGCCTTGCGAGGGCGCTGTGATCACATCTGCGTGTTATTTGTGCAACACCCGTCGGAAAACAAGCTTCTCAGGCCCGTTTCGAAGCGTTCTCTTGTTGTGTGTGCAAGGACGTTCGGTAATTGTGACTGAGCGACGGAGGGGGGCATCCCGAGGTCGTCCCGTTTAGGTTATTCGCTTAAGTCCCTCGCGTTCATGCGGGTGTGTCCGAAGACGCGAAGGAGCCCAAAGCGGTGATTTAAAGGGGGTTGGGGAATTGGCCGTCCGGTCAGTGACCTTCCCTGAAGAGCAACTTGGAGGTTTAACATGAAGTTGGTTAAGAGCCTTTTGCTCGGCTCAGCGGCGGGTCTGATCGCCGTGGGCGGAGCTCAAGCAGCAGATCTGCCCGTGAAGGCCAAGGCGGTCGAATACGTGAAGATCTGCTCGCTGTACGGCGCGGGCTTCTACTATATCCCGGGCACCGACACTTGCATCAAGCTGGGTGGTTATCTGCGCGCTGAAGTCGCGCTGAACACCAACTCGGACTTCAGCGGCCAGCTCACCAGCAACAACGGTGCGCGCAATCGTCTGACGAACTACTACACCATGCGCGCTCGTGAAGATCTCAACATCGACACGCGCACCGCGACCGAGTACGGCGTCGTCCGTACCTTCTTCGACGGCGTGTTCTCCTGGACCACCGGCAACTACGCCGGCACGGGCAGCGCGACCGGCACGACCGCCTACAGCGGCACGCTGGCGCTCAACACCTCCGGCGCCACCCCGGCGCTCGTTGGTTCGTCGATCAACGGCACCGACGGCAACACCTCGGGCGGTTCGCTCGGCGTGTACTACGCCTTCATCCAGTTCGCTGGCTTCACCATGGGTAAGGCCGTGTCGCAGTTCGACGCGCCCTGGACCAACTATCCCGGCAACAACTTCGACAGCCTCGTCGGCGGTTCCGGCACGGTCACTGGTGTCAACCAGTTCACCTACACCGCTGACTTCGGTCAGGGCGTGACGGCGTCGTTCTCGGCTGAAGACGCGACGGCTTACTACCAGGCCGGCAACCTGAACATGTCCGGCGCCTCGGCGGCTGGCATGATCGGCGGCTCCTATGGCTCGAACGCCATCGGCGGTTCGCGTTCCCCGAACCTCGTCGGTATGGTTCGTGTCGACCAGGCTTGGGGTCTCTTCCAGGCGTCGGTCGCTGCGCATGACAACCACGTTGCCTACTACGGCGCTACCGAGCCGACTGGCCACCCCGACGACAAGTGGGGTTGGGCTGTTCAGCTCGCTCTGTCGATCAAGAACATCCCGACTGGTGCGGGTGACGTGATCAACATTTCGGGCGTCTACACCGACGGCGCGTCCCGCTACAACTTCCAGAACCTGGCGGGCGGCAGCTACTCGATGTTCGGCAACTCCGGCATCGCCTACCAGAGCGTCGGCTTCGCCATCGCTCCGGACACCGTGTTCATCACGGGCGGCGCGCAGGAAACCGTCAAGACCTGGGGCTTCCGTGGTGCTTACACCCACAACTGGGATGCCTACTGGAACACCGCGCTGTACGGTGCCTACGCTCAGGCGCAGTACGGTTCGCTGGCCAAGACCACGCTCTGCGGCGCCGGTGGTGCTGGCGGCGTGTTCGGCGGTCTCGCCGGTGTGACGGGTTGTAACCCTGACTTCGCCATCGGCCAGATCGGTATCATCACCCGCTGGACCCCGGTCAAGAACCTCACCTTCTCGGCTGACCTGAACTGGACCCATCTCGACCAGAAGTACTCCGGTACTGTTGGTTACGCTGGTTCCGGCACGACGGCCAAGCCGGCTGCTGTGTACGAGCTGAAGGATCAGGACACCATCACCCTGCTCCTCCGCGCTCAGCGCAACTGGTAAGTTCGGTCTAACGACCTGACAGAGAGCCCCGGCGGGAAACCGCCGGGGCTTTTGTTTGTGCCGCGGTGCTTGCCTTCTCGCTTCGCGCAACGGGCCAAGTTGGCGCGTCGCTCTCCATTGATCGGTTTTGGTTGGGATCTGATGGAAGCGGTTATGGGCGAGGGGGCTCCGCGCCTCCCATCCCTGACATGGCGCGCAGGCGGAGGATTGCCGTTGGCCGGCGTGCCCGCGCCAACGCCTCGCTGATCTGCCTTTGCAGCGGTGGCGACAGGCGCTTTCATCTGCACCGCGAGGCAACGGTGAGCTTGCCGATCTGGCCGCAGCCTGTCGCAGCGCTCAAGGAGTGCGTCGAGGAGGCTCGCCCCAGGATCGCCTTGGATCTCTGGATATGCGGCGGCTCAAGTCCTACCGAGACAGCGCTCGCCACCCCTGGTCGCGGCTGCGAAGCGAAGAGCGGATCGTTATTCCACGCTGCCGGCGCCGCGGCGCAGATCGGCTTCGATCTGCAGGCGCGTGCCGCCGCCGAAGCGGGCCCGGTAGACCTGCAGGTTCTCCATGATCCGCTGCACGTAATTGCGGGTCTCGGAGAACGGAATAAGCTCGACCCAGTCGACCGCGTCGACCTTGGGGTCGCGCGGATCGCCGTAGCGCTCGACCCACTTCTTCACGCTGCCGCGGCCGGCATTGTAGGCGGCAAAGGTCATGATGTAGGAGCCGCGATAATCCTCGAGCAATCCGCCGAGCTCGGCCGAGCCGAGCGTGGCGTTGTAGACCGAATCGTTCTTCAGCCGCCCAAGATCGTAAGTCGCGCCGTGCCGCTTGCAGACATAACGCGCGGCGTCGGGCGTCACCTGCATCAGGCCGTAGGCCTGCGCCGGCGAGACCACTGACGGATTGAATGCGCTCTCCTGCCGGGCGATCGCATAGACGATGCTGCGCTCGACTTCGGGACCGATCGGCGTGAACTGCGGAATGCCGTTGACGGGGTAGGCGTAGAAGTCGAACGGCAGGCCGCGGTTGAGTGCGGCCTTGCCGAGCAGCAGCATGCCGCGCGCATCGTTGTAGCGCTGCGTCAGCTCGCCGAGGCCGGCGAGCGCTTCGGGATCGCCGTTCTCGCCCATGTCGGCAAGCAGCGGTATCGCCATCTCGCGCTCGTCGAGCTCGTAGAGCAGCTGCGCGGCGCGCACGATCTCCAGCCGCTCGGCGCCACGGCCGCGCGGCTGGCTGTTGAGCTCGATCTGCGGCAGGCCGAGCTTGGCCCGGGCGAGCTGGCCGTAATAGCTGGTCGACTGTTCGGCGGCACGAGCATAGGCGTTGCGCGCCTCTTGCTGGCGCCCTGCGGCTTCCGCGGCGCGGCCCTGCCAATAGCCGGCACGCGCCAGCGCGGTCGGGTTGACGCTGCCGACGCCGATGCGCGCGAAATGCTGGGTGGCGGCCGCGGGGTCGTTGAGGAAGCGCAGCGCGATCCACCCGGCCGTGAACTCCTGCTCGGTTTTGTAGATGTCGCGCGAGGGCAGCGCGGCGTCGCGCGCGATCAGATAGGCGCTGCGGAATTCCTCGGTGTCGATCATCTTGCGCGCCAGGAGGCGCCGCTCGATCCACCATTCGTCGAGATTGTGGAGACGACCCGGATCCTTCGGCGCCGATAGCATGAGCTGCGCTGCCTCGGCGAACTTCTCCTCGCGGCGCAGCAGCTGGATCTTGCTGAAGATGAAGCCGGGGTCGTTGTGCAGCTCGCGGGGCACGGCGTCGAGCAGCGCGCGCGCGTTCGGCGCCTTCTTGACCGCGGCGATGCGGGCCTTTGCGAGTGCGACATAGCCCGCACCCAGGCGCTTTGCGGCGCGCAGCGCGGCCTCGTTCTCGCTGCCGTAGAGCAGGGTGTCCATCCGCGCCTTCTGATCGCCCGGCGTCAGCAGGGCGCCGAACTGGTCGAGCGCGTTGTTCTCGGTGTCCTCGGACATCGGATCGCTGCGCCAGGCCTCGCGCACCAGCCGCTCGGCATTGGCGCGGTCGCCGCGCGCCAGCATCGCCTTGGCGAGCGTGAAACGGCCCTTGGCGGACACGGGTGATTCATTCTCGAACCACGACCAACCGACGGACTCGTCGCGCCTGTCGTCCCACATCGCGGCCTCGAGGCGGCGGCGCAGGAAGGTCTGCGACGGCCAGCTCGGATTGGCGGAGAGGAAGGCGCGGTAGCGCTCCACGGTGGCGCCATTGTCCTCGCTGCGCAGGATGATCCATTCCGCCAGTTTTCGCGCGACCGGATCCGAGATGCCTGCTGCGACGTTGCTGGCTTCACCCGCCTTGCGCTTGCGCACGAGCTCGATGACGCTCTCGAGGGCATCCTTGTCACCCTGCGGCGTCGAGGACGTCGCGGCGACAGCGGCCGGGATGACCGGCTTGCGCGGCGCGGCATGCTGGCGAGTCGCCGGAGCCAGCACGGGCGCTGCTGCCGGCCTGACGGCGGGGGCGGCAGGTCTGACGGTGGCCGTCACGGCCGGCGCGGATGCGGCTTTCGGCGGCGAGGCGCTGGCGGCCGGATGCGATTTCGGCGGAGCTGCTGCTGCGGCAGGCTTGGGCTTGTCCTTTGCGGGCTCTTTTCCGGCGCTCTTGCCGGCGTCCTTGCCAATCTCCTTGGCCGGTTTCTTCGCAGCGTCCTTGGCCGGAGCGCCGGCGGCACCCTGGCTCGCGCCTTTGCTTGCGCCCTTGCTGGCTCCTTGGCTTGCTCCTTTGGCCGCGTCTTTCGAAGTTTCCTTGTCGGTTCCCTTGGAGGCGCCCTTCGCAGCGTCCTTGGTGGTGTCCCTGGCGGTATTCTTGGCGGCCGGCTTCGCGGTATCCTTGCCCGCTTCCGCGGTCGTCTCATTGGACTTGGCCAGGGCGGCGCAGCCGACCGTCAGCCCTGTCATCAGGCACATTATCAGACGGGTGGATCGCCAAACGGCACGAGGGAATGAGGTCACGGCGTTTCGTCGCCCCGAATCAGTCAACTGGCCCAAGACCTGTCTCTACAAGATCTAGCTGTATTTGATTGAATATGCGGACAAAATACCAACAGCCGCTTACCGCGGCCCGGTTTGCACCACCACCGCGGCAAAATCGCGGCCTAAACGGTGTGTCACACGGAAGCGGGCCTTTTACCGGCGGGATAGACCCGATATGAAAGGGGCTTGCTCAAGAGATAGCCGCGTACGGAGGAAGTCCATGGCAGCCAAGACGAAATTCCGGGGGTCCTTCACCGCCTTGGTCACGCCGTTCAAGAACGGCTCGCTGGACGAGGCGGCGTTCCGATCCCTGGTCAACTGGCAGATTTCGGAGGGCACCAACGGCCTGGTCCCGGTCGGGACCACCGGCGAGAGCCCGACGCTCAGCCATGACGAGCACAAGAAGGTGGTCGAATGGTGCATCGCTGAAGCCAAGGGCCGCGTGCCCGTCGTAGCCGGCGCCGGCTCCAACTCGACCAAGGAAGCGATCGAACTCGCCCAGCACGCCGAGAAGGCGGGCGCGGACGCCGTGCTGGTGGTGACGCCTTACTACAACAAGCCGACCCAGGAAGGCATGTACCAGCACTTCAAGGCCATCAACGACGCGATCGGCATTCCGATCATCATCTACAACATCCCGCCGCGCTCGGTGATCGACATGTCGGTCGACACCATGACGCGGCTGTGGGAGCTGAAGAACATCGCCGGCGTCAAGGACGCCACCGCCAGCATGGTGCGGGTGTCGCAGCAGCGCGCGGCGATGGGCGAGGATTTCAACCAGCTCTCGGGCGAGGACGCGACCATCATCGGCTACATGGCGCATGGCGGCCACGGCTGCATCTCGGTGACCTCCAACGTCGCGCCGCGCCTGTGCTCGGAGTTCCAGGCCGCCTGGGCCAGGGGTGACCATGCCACCGCGCTGAAGATTCACGACAAGCTGATGCCGCTGCACAACAACCTCTTCATCGAGAGCAACCCGGCACCGATCAAGTACGCCATGTCGCTGCTCGGCAAGCTCGACGAGACGCTGCGGCTGCCGATGGTGCCGGTCACCGAGCCGACGCGCGTTGCCGTGCGCAGCGCCATGGTTCATGCTGGGCTGATCAACTGATGGGTTGACCAAAACGGGGAGGCCGTCATGAGCGTCGATGAAAAGGGCAGGCGGATGCTTACGGAGTTCCGCGAATTCGCCATGAAGGGCAACGTCGTCGATCTCGCGGTCGGCGTCATCATCGGTGCGGCCTTCGGCGCCATCGTCACCTCCTTGGTCGGTGACATCATCATGCCGCTCATCGGCGCGGCGACCGGCGGCCTCGACTTCTCGAACTACTTCGCCCCCTTGTCGAAGGCGGTGACCGCCACCAACTTAGCGGATGCGAAAAAGCAAGGCGCCGTACTTGCTTACGGCAGCTTCCTGACGCTGACGATCAACTTCATCATCGTCGCTTTCGTGCTGTTCCTGGTGATCCGCGCCATGAACACTCTGAAGCGAAAGGAAGAGACCAAGTCCGCGGAGCCGCCGAAGCCGTCGGCGGAGGTCGTGCTGCTGACCGAGATCCGCGATCTCCTCAAGAAGTGACGCGCGCGCTTCACCCAGACTGTTAGCATTGCTGCGCATCGCGCTCAGGTCTCATTGCCATGGCTGATAAGAACGAACGTCCGATCAAGGTCATGGCGGAAAATCGCAAGGCCCGCTTCAACTATGCGATCGAGGATACGATCGAGGCGGGGATTGCGCTGACCGGCACCGAGGTCAAATCGATCCGCAACGGCAAGAGCACGATCGCGGAATCCTACGCCGACTCCAAGAACGGCGAGATCTGGCTGATTAACGCCACCATTCCCGAATATCTGCAAGGTAACCGCTTCAATCACGAGCCCAAGCGGCCGCGAAAATTGCTGCTCCATCGCCGGCAGATCAACAAGCTGATGGGCGCCGTCGACCGCGAAGGCATGACGCTGATCCCGCTCAAGCTCTATTTCAACGAGCGCGGGCGCGCCAAATTGCAGCTGGCGGTTGCAAAGGGCAAGAAGCTGCACGACAAGCGCGAGACCGAGAAGAAGCGCGACTGGAGCCGCGAGAAGGGCCGCCTGATGCGGGCGAGGGGATAGCGAGATGAATCAGCGCAACCTGCTCGAGGTCGATTGGAGCCAGATCCCCGCACCTGAAGACGACGGCGCGGCCGCGCATCTGGCCGGCATGACGCTGCCGCCAATCGGTCTGCTCGCGACCGACGACACCTCGGTGACGCTGTCGGCGATGCGTGGCCGGACCGTGGTGTTTGCATATCCCCGCACCGGCGAACCCGGCAAGATTTCGTTGGTCGACGATTGGGACATGATCCCGGGCGCGCGCGGTTGCACGCCGCAGACTTGCGCGTTTCGTGATCTGTTCGCCGAACTGAAGGCCGCCGGCGCGGCGCAGGTGTTCGGTCTTTCGACGCAGAGCAACGCATACCAGACCGAGATGGCGTCACGGCTGCATCTGCCGTTCCCCGTGCTGTCGGACGAGAAGCTGGCGCTGACGCGCGCCCTGAACTTGCCGACGATGGAGGTCGCAGGCCTCACGCTGATCAAGCGTCTCGCGCTGATCGTCGACGACGCCCGCATCACGCACGTGTTCTATCCGGTGTTTCCGCCCGACCGGAACGCGGGCGACGTGCTCGACTGGCTGAAGGCCAATCCGGTCCGCGCCTAATCCAGATCCGCCTTCACCTTCGCGAACACCGAGCGGAACATGTCCGGCGTCAGCACGCGGGTGTTCGTGTTGTAGCGCGAGCAATGATAGCTGTCGTAGAGCCTGAACGCGCCGGCCTGATGCACGGCGCCGTGGCTGAAGGGGGCCTGCGAGGCCTTCAGGTTCAGCGGCTTCAGCACGCTGTCGTGCGCAATCCGCCCGAGCGCGATGATCGCGCGCAGCTTCGGCATCGTCTCGAGATTTGCCACCAGAAACTGCCGGCAGGTGTTGATCTCGACCGGCAGCGGCTTGTTCTGCGGCGGCACGCAATGCACTGCGTTGGCGATCCGGCAGTCGACCAGCTTCAGGCCGTCATCGGGACGCGCCTGATAGCTGCCCTTGGCGAAGCCATATTCGAGCAGCGTGGCGTAGAGCAGGTCACCAGCATAGTCGCCGGTGAACGGCCGCCCCGTGCGGTTGGCGCCCTGCATCCCCGGCGCGAGGCCGACGATCAACAGGCGGGCCTTGATGTCGCCGAAAGGTGCAACAGGCGCATTGTGCCAGAACGGCTCTCGCGCCCGGTTCGCCTCGCGAAAGGCGACCAGACGCGGACAGAGCGGACAATCGCGGTCGGGAACGACGTTGGGAGACTGGCGGCTTGACCGGGCCGCCTCACTCCTCGAAGTCGTCATCGCCCCTCGGCGCCATCGTGGTTGCGCGCTGGAGGAATTGCGGGGCGTGGTGGCGTCCCTCACCACGCTCGCCGCGGTCACGCGGGGCGGGGCGTTCGGACGGATCGCGGCCGAGCTTGGATTGCAGCTCGACGAGATCGGTGAAGACGTCGGCCTGGCGGCGCAGTTCGTCGGCGATCATCGGCGGCTGACTGGCGATGGTGGAGATCACCGTGACCCGCACGCCGCGGCGCTGCACGGCCTCGACCAGGGAGCGGAAGTCGCCGTCACCGGAGAACAGCACCATCTGGTCGATGTGCTCGGCAAGCTCCATGGCGTCCACGGCGAGCTCGATGTCCATGTTGCCCTTGACCTTGCGGCGGCCGGAGGCGTCGATGAACTCCTTGGTCGCCTTGGTCACGACGGTGTAGCCGTTGTAATCCAGCCAGTCGATCAGCGGGCGGATCGAGGAGTATTCCTGATCCTCGATGATCGCGGTGTAGTAGAACGCCCGGAGCAGCGTCCCGCGGCTCTGAAACTCCTTCAGCAGGCGCTTGTAATCGATGTCGAAGCCCAGGGTTTTCGCCGTCGCGTAGAGATTGGCTCCGTCGATGAAGAGCGCGATCTTGTCGGTAGAGGAAGGTGACATTCAGTTTGCTCGCGTAGTGGTCGTGATTGATGTTTTATTGTTGGCGCGGCGACAGCAGGCCGCGCATTTCTAGTGTGCCGCTGAGACCCGTCGAAACCGCACATCCGGAGAAGTCGGGGCAATCAAGGTATAGTTATGACGGACTTGCATACACCCGGCGCCGCCCTCGATGGCAGCCCGGGACACCACCCATCCCAGCCCCAATGTGGGGGTAGCAGAGCCGTTTGGCGAGGCCAAATCACAAATTGGCCTTGCGAAACCGCCCCAGCCCCTATAACTAGCGCCAATCATCCACATATTTCGTCCCACCCACAACGGAGCGACAGTTCATGGCTCGCGTCACCGTAGAAGATTGTATCGACAAGGTCGACAACCGGTTTGACCTGGTCCTGCTGGCCGCCCACCGCGCCCGCATGATTTCGTCCGGATCACAACTAACGGTTGACCGCGATAACGACAAGAACCCTGTTGTGTCTTTGCGCGAAATTGCTGACACGACGATTTCGCCCGAGGACCTCCGCGAGGAGCTGGTGCACTCGCTCCAGAAGTTCGTCGAGGTCGACGAGCCCGAGCCGGATACGGTGCCGCTGATCGGTTCCGCGGGCGCGAGCGTCGATGCGGACGACACCGAAGTCGCCGTCGAGCGCATGACCGAAGAGGAGCTCCTGAAGGGTCTCGAAGGCCTTGCGCCGCCCGAGGAGCAGCCCGAGGAAGACGAGTAAATCGTCCGTCGCGATCGTCGATGTCCTGTGATCTTATCAAAGGCCCGAACCATTGTTCGGGCCTTTGCTTTTGTTGACGTTTTCGTGGTTACCATAACGTGGCGGTTGGTGATGCGTCCTGTCACTGAATTGATCGGACACAGGCGCGATCGGCGCTAAGATGTATGCAACGGGCAGGCCCAGACCCGTTTGAAGGCAGGACGGGATGGTATATCGGCGCCGCAGATCCACGCAGATGCAGGCCGCAACCGAATCGGTTGCCGTGGCCCCGACTGCGCCGGTCGCGCGCCCGGCCAAGCCCCGAGCCCGCATGATGCGTCAATATGACCTCGTCGAGCGGGTCAGGTCCTACAATCCCAACACCGACGAAGACCTGCTGAACCGCGCCTATGTCTACGCCATGAAGGCGCATGGCTCGCAGACCCGCGCCTCGGGCGATCCGTATTTCTCGCACCCGCTCGAAGTGGCGGCGATTCTCACTGACCTGAAGCTCGACGACGCCACCATCGTGGCCGCGCTGCTCCACGACACCATCGAGGACACCGAAGCGACGCGGGCCGAGATCGACCAGATCTTCGGGCCGGAGATCGGCGCGCTGGTCGAGGGCCTGACCAAGCTGAAGCGGCTCGAGCTGGTGTCGCGGGAGGCCAAGCAGGCCGAGAACCTGCGCAAATTGTTGCTGGCCATTGCCGACGATGTCCGCGTGCTCCTGGTCAAGCTCGCCGACCGCCTGCACAACATGCGCACGCTGGATTTCGTGCCGACGGAATCGCGCAGGCGCATTGCCGAGGAGACGCTCGATATCTATGCGCCGCTGGCGGGGCGCATGGGCATGCAGGAAATGCGCGAGGAGCTGGAGGATCTGTCCTTCCGTACCCTCGATCCCGAAGCCTATTCGGTGGTGATGCAGCGCCTCGACGCGCTCGCCGAACGCAACCGCAATCTGATCGGCGAGATCGAGGACCAGCTCTCCAACAATCTGCGCCATCGGGGCCTCGGCGCACGCGTCTATGGCCGTCGCAAGAAGCCGTTCTCGATCTGGACCAAGATGGAGCGCAAGTCGGTCGGCTTCGAGCAATTGTCCGACATCTTCGGCTTTCGTCTCGTCGTCAACGACATCGAGGCCTGCTATCGCGCGCTCGGCATCGTCCACACCACCTGGCCGGTCGTGCCGGGGCGCTTCAAGGACTATATCTCGACGCCGAAGCAGAACGACTACCGCTCGATCCACACCACGGTGATCGGCCCCGGCAACCAGCGCGTCGAGCTGCAGATCCGCACCGAGGCGATGGACCAGATCGCCGAGCGCGGCATCGCTGCGCACGTGTTCTACAAGGAGGGCGTGGGGTCGCCGACCGAATTCCTCAAGCGCGAATCCAACGCCTTCGCTTGGCTGCGCCACACCATCGGCATCCTCTCGGAGAGCGCCAACCCGGAGGAATTCCTCGAGCACACCAAGCTCGAGCTGTTCCACGATCAGGTGTTCTGCTTCACTCCGAAGGGCAAGCTGATCGCGCTGCCGCGCCATGCCAACGTGATCGACTTCGCCTATGCCGTGCACACCGACGTCGGCAACAGCGCGGTGGGCTGCAAGATCAACGGCCAGTTCGCGCCGCTGTCCTCGGAGCTGCAGAACGGCGACGAGGTCGAGGTGCTGACCTCGGAAGCGCAGTCGGCGCCGCCTTCGGCCTGGGAGACGCTTGCGGTCACCGGCAAAGCGCGCGCCGCGATCCGCCGCGCCACGCGCACGGCCGTGCGCGATCAATATGCCGGGCTCGGCCGGCGCATCGTGGAGCGCCTGTTCGAGCGCGCCAAGATCGAATACGCCGACGACAAGCTCAAGGGCGCGCTGCCGCGGCTCGCACGCACCTCGATCGAGGACGTGATGGCGGCTGTCGGGCGCGGCGAGATCAAGGCCTCCCACGTCGCGCGGGCGATGTATCCCGACTACAAGGAGGAGCGCATCGCGCGCTACGGCGTCAAGAAGGGGCTTGCCGCCAAGCTCAAGGAGAAGTCCTCCGAACCGCGCAGCCCGGTCGCAATCCCGATCCGCGGCATCAATTCCGACCTGCCGGTGAAGTTCGCCCCCAACGGCGGCGCCGTGCCGGGGGATCGCATCGTCGGCATCGTGACGCCGGGCGAGGGCATCACGATCTACCCGATCCAGGCGCCGGCGCTGAAGGATTTCGAGGAGGAGCCGGAGCGCTGGCTCGACGTCCGCTGGGACATCGAGGACTCCGCGCCGCAGCGCTTCCCCGCCCGCATCCGGGTCGAGAACGTCAACGAGCCCGGCGCGCTGGCGCAGATCGCAACCGTGATCGCCGAACACGACGGCAACATCGACAACATCAGCATGCAGCGCCGCTCGCCGGACTTCACGGAAACGACGATCGATCTCGAAGTTTACGATTTGAAACATTTGAGCGCGATCCTGGCCCAGTTGCGTGCGAAGGCGGTCGTCGCCAAAGTCGAACGTGTTAATGGATGAGTTCTGTCGTTGCCGGGCTAGACCCGGCAACCCATCTCTTCGAAGAAGATGGATGCAAGGGTCGCGCCCGCGCATGAGAAGTTGAGAGAGTTCTAGAATGCCCGCAATTCCGCTTCGCCTCGGCGTCAATATCGATCACGTCGCAACCGTGCGTAACGCGCGCGGCGGCCGCCATCCCGATCCGGTGCGCGCGGCGCTGCTGGCGATCGAAGCCGGCGCCGACGGCATCACGGCGCATCTGCGCGAGGATCGCCGCCACATCCGCGATGAGGACATGGCGCGGCTGAAGGCCGAGATCTCCAAGCCGCTCAATTTCGAGATGGCGGCGACCGACGACATGATGCGGATCTCGCTTGCCACCAAGCCGCACGCGGTGTGCCTGGTGCCGGAGCGCCGGCAGGAGGTGACCACCGAGGGCGGGCTCGACGTGGTCGGCCAGCGCAATACGCTGGCACCCTACATCGCGCGGCTGACCGATGCCGGCATTCGGGTCTCGCTGTTCATCGCTGCCGATCCCGCCCAGATCGAAATGGCCGCACGGCTGCGCGCGCCTGTGATCGAGATCCACACCGGCGCCTGGTGCGACGCCGTGGTCGACGGTCACACCGAAAAGGCCGCGGCCGAATGGCAGCGGATCGTGGCGGGCGTGAAGCTGGCCAAGGCCGCCGGGCTCGAGGTCCATGCCGGCCACGGGCTCGATTATGAGACGGCGGAGACGATCGCAGCGCTGCCTGACATCATGGAGCTCAACATCGGCTATTACATGATCGGCGAAGCGCTGTTCGTCGGTCTCGCCGAGACGGTGCGCCGCATGCGCGCGGCGATGGACCTAGGCCGGAGCCGGGCATGATCATCGGCATCGGCTCCGACCTGATCGACATCACCCGGGTGGCTAAGGTGATCGAGCGCCACGGCGAGCGCTTCCTCGACCGCATCTTCACCGCGGCCGAGCGGGGCAAGGCGGAGCGGCGGGCCAAGAACGAGAAGATGGTGGTGGCGACCTACGCCAAGCGCTTCGCCGCCAAGGAGGCCTGCTCCAAGGCGCTCGGCACCGGGATCCGGCGCGGCGTCTGGTGGCGCGACATGGGGGTCGTCAACCTGCCGGGCGGGCGGCCGACCATGCAGCTGACCGGGGGGGCGCTGGCCCGGCTTCAGGCCCTGACCCCGGAAGGGTTCGAGGCGCGGATCGACCTGTCGATCACCGACGACTGGCCGCTGGCGCAGGCCTTCGTCATCATTTCCGCCGTCCCGCTGCCGAAATCCTGAAAGGGCTCCCTTCGGGGTTATGATTTATGTTATAAATCAGTGCCTTATGCAGTTTTGACGCGATCCTTGATTGCGTGGCCTCCGACAACCGTCTAAAAGTCCGCGGACGCAAATCAGCTTGGACCAATTCGGCTTTACGCCGGAATTGGCCCTCACTATCAGAATCAGGACAATCTCCTTGGGCCGCGAACCGATGGGCCGTTCGCGGGAGGAGGGCGCTCTGTGATCGCCGGCCGGAATTGAGAGAGCAATGAGCGTGACTTCGGGAACGAAAACTGAGAGCGGCATCGGCGAAACGATCCGGGTCGTGATCCACGCTCTCCTGATCGCGCTTGTGATCCGCACCTTCCTGTTCCAGCCCTTCAACATCCCGTCCGGTTCGATGAAGGCGACGCTGCTGGTCGGCGACTATCTGTTCGTCTCGAAATATTCCTACGGCTACAGCCACTATTCGATTCCGTTCTCGCCGCCGCTGTTCTCCGGACGGATCTGGGGCTCGGATCCGGCCCGCGGCGACATCGTCGTGTTTCGTCTGCCGAAGGACGATTCCACCGATTACATCAAGCGCGTAATCGGCCTTCCCGGCGACCGCATCCAGATGCGGGACGGGCTGCTCTACATCAACGACACGCCTGTCGAGCGGCAGCGGATGAGCGAATATGTCGGCGAGGAGCCCTGCGGCTCGGAAGGCGGCGGCATCTCCCGGGTGAAGCGCTGGAAGGAAACGCTGCCGAACGGCGTGTCCTACGAGACGCTCGACTGCGCCGACAATGGTTACGTCGACAACACCAACGTCTACACCGTGCCTTCGGGCCATTTCTTCATGATGGGCGACAACCGCGACAATTCCACCGACAGCCGCTTCCTCGGCCAGGTCGGCTATGTGCCGCAGGAGAATCTGATCGGCCGCGCGCAGATGATCTTCTTCTCCATCGGCGAAGGCGAGCATGCCTGGATGTTCTGGCGCTGGCCGTGGGCGGTGCGCTGGAATCGCTTCTTCAAAATCGTCCGATGAAAGACGAAGCCAAGGACATCGCGACCGAACCGATCGAGGCACAAGCGGGCCTCGACGGCGAAGCTGCGACCAAGGCTGCTGCAGGCAAGGCGCCCGCGAAGAAGAAGCGGACGCGGAGCAGCAAGGCGAAGGGCACCGATGCCAACGCGGCGCTCGAAGCGCGCATCGGCCACAGCTTCGCCGACCCGAACATGCTGATGCAGGCGATCACGCATGTCTCGGCGCTGAAGTCCGGGCGCAAGCGCGGCGACAGCTATCAGCGCCTGGAATTCCTCGGCGACCACGTGCTCGGGCTCGTCGTCTCCGACATGCTCTATCATGCGTTCCCGAACGCCGATGAGGGCGAGCTGTCCAAGCGTCTTGCCGAGCTCGTGCGCAAGGAAAGCTGCGCCGACGTCGCCAAGTCGCTCGGACTGCTCGACGACATCAAGCTCGGCTCGGTCGGCTCCAGCGCCGATGCGCGCCTGCGCAAATCCATCCTCGGCGACATCTGCGAGGCCGTGATCGGCGCCGTCTTCCTCGACGGCGGCTACGCGGCGGCGTCCGATTTCGTCAAGCGCAACTGGACCGAGCGCATGCACAAGCCGCGCCGTCCCCTGCGCGATCCCAAGACCGTGCTGCAGGAATGGGCGCAGGGCAAGGGACTGCCGACGCCGGTTTACCGCGAGGTCGAACGCACCGGCCCGCATCATGATCCGCAATTCCGCGTTGCGGTGGACCTGCCGGGGCTGGCGCCAGCCGAAGGCATCGGCGGCAGCAAGCGCGCGGCAGAGAAGGTGGCAGCTTCAGTGATGATCGAACGAGAAGGTGTTGGCGGCAGCAATGACGGCTGAAGCAAGCGGCGAGACGCCCACTGCGACGCGCTGCGGTTTCGTTGCGCTGATCGGCGCGCCGAATGTCGGCAAGTCCACGCTGGTCAATGCGCTGGTCGGGGCCAAGGTCACGATCGTCTCGCGCAAGGTGCAGACCACGCGCGCGCTGATCCGCGGCATCGTCATCGAGAACAACGCACAGATCATTCTGGTCGACACGCCCGGCATCTTCCTGCCGAAGCGGAGGCTCGACCGCGCCATGGTCTCGACCGCCTGGAGCGGGGCGCATGACGCCGATCTCGTCTGCGTGCTGATCGACGCCAAGGCCGGCATCGACGAGGAGGCCGAGGCGATCCTCACCAAGGCGGCCAGCGTCAACCACGAGAAGATCCTCGTCATCAACAAGGTCGATCTGGTCCAGCGCGAGAAGCTGCTGGCGCTGGCGCAGGCCGCCAACGAGCGCATGAAGTTCGCGCGGACCTTCATGATTGCGGCGATTTCGGGCGACGGCGTCGACGACCTTCGCAAGACGCTGTCCGAGATGGTGCCGGCGGGGCCGTTCCTCTATCCTGAGGACCAGATGTCGGACGCGCCGATGCGGCAGCTTGCGGCCGAGATCACGCGCGAAAAAATCTATCAGAAGCTGCACCAGGAATTGCCCTACCAGTCCACGGTCGAGACCGAGAAGTGGGAGGAGCGCAAGGACAAGTCGGTGCGGATCGAGCAGACGATCTTCGTCGAGCGCGAAAGCCAGCGCAAGATCGTGCTCGGCAAGGGCGGCGCCACCATCAAGTCGATCGGCGCGGACTCGCGCAAGGAACTGATGCAGATCCTGGACGTACCGGTCCACCTCTTCCTGTTCGTCAAGGTGCGCGAGAACTGGGGCGACGATCCCGATCGCTACCGCGAGATGGGCCTGGACTTTCCGAGAGAATAACCAAGAACAGATCGGTATCCGATGAGCGTGCCCAGCAACGTCCGGCGCTTCGAAGCGCTGCTTTATGCATCGTTGATGCTGGACGCCTTGTCCGTTGCGGTGCAGGATCGCACGCCCAGTGCCGAGGTGAGCGAGCAGATGATCATGACGGGGACCTTGCTCGCCGGCGTCATGATCCTGCTGCTGGTCTATTTCGTCCGGCTCGCCGCGCATGGGCGCAAGAACTGGCCGCGCTGGGTGCTGGCGGCCGCGCTCGTGCTGTCGGTGATCTCGCTCGGCCAGATCATCGGGGAGAAGGGCATGGAGCTCGACAGCGCCATCGAGATCGTTTCCTGCGCGCTGACGACGATCGGATTGTATTTCTCGTTCACCGGCGACGCCCAGGGCTGGTTCAACGCGTGACGTTTTGCGCGGTGTAGGGTAGGCAAAGGCGCCCCTTCCGCGCCGTGCTTACCATCTCACCATGGTCGCAAAAATGCGTGGGCACGCTTCGCTTTGCCCACCCTACGACAGCTCGAAATGCGGTAAGTTTCCTCCCATGGAATGGACCGACGAGGGCATCGTGCTGGGCGTGCGGCGGCATGGCGAATCCAGCGCCATCGTCGAGCTCTTGACGCGCGGGCACGGCCGCCACCTCGGCCTCGTGCGCGGCGGCGCCGGATCGCGGATGCGGCCCTTGCTGCAGCCGGGGAACAGCGTCAGCGTCGTCTGGCGGGCGCGGCTCGACGAGCATCTCGGCACCTACGCGATCGAGGGCTTGAAGCTGCGCGCGGCCACGTTGCTGGGATCATCCCACGGCGTCTACGGCGTCACCCATCTCGCCTCGATTGCGCGCCTCCTGCCAGAGCGCGATCCGCATGAGCAGATCTTCACGCAGCTCGAGCATTCGCTCGACGATTTCGACGATATCGGCAGCGCCGCCGTGCACGTCATCCATTTCGAGCTGTCGATGCTCGGCGAACTCGGCTTTGGGCTGGCGCTGGAGAATTGCGCGGTCACCGGCGAGACCACGGACCTGATCTACGTCTCGCCGAAATCTGGCGGTGCGGTGTCGCGCGGCGCGGGCGAGCCGTGGCGCGACCGCCTGTTGCGCCTGCCGCCTTTTCTACGCCAGGGCGAGGTGCAGGGGGAGCTTACCGACGAGGATCTCCAGGATGGCTTTCGACTCACCGGGTTGTTCCTGCTGCGCCACGTGCTGGAGCCGCGCGGGCAGGTCCATTCCGATGCGCGGGCCGGCTTCATCAACGCGCTGACGCGACAGCAGGCCAGAGCCGCAATTTCCGCGCCATGAGCTAGGCGCGACCCTACCTTGTTCCTCGACATGAAGTTCTCTGGAACGAAATCGGGTTCAACGGACTTGGCCCCTCAGGTTCCATCACGGGGATAGCCCAAATGCTGATCAGGGGATTCGCCTTGTCTGCGGCGCTGCTCGCGTTTGCGCCTGATGCCATCGCCGGCGAGCCGCAACCCGGCGTGTTTCGCCGGGCATCCTGCACGGTTGTCCGGTACTATGTGGCCAAATATTCTGCTGCGGCTGCAGAGACATGGGCGCGGTCGAAGGGCGCAACGGAGGCCGAAATCGAGGTCGCCCGGCGCTGCCTGACCAATGCTCCGGCCACCACACAGGCCCAAAAGGCCCAGACCACCCAGCCTGTGACAGCCGGTTGGGCCGGGCAGTAGCCGCCCACAGGGAACCAATCCATCCTTGCCCGATTCGCTTCCACGGTTTAACCGGGCGGCATGGGAAAACGAATCGTTCCGCCGGAAGAACCGGCCGAAATTCACGAGGTGCCGCTGCGTGAAGCGCTCGAGGAGCGCTATCTCGCTTATGCGCTCTCCACCATCATGCACCGCGCGCTGCCCGACGCGCGCGACGGCCTGAAGCCGGTCCACCGCCGCATCCTCTACGGCATGCGCCTTCTCAGGCTCGACCCCGGCACCGCTTTCAAAAAATCCGCCAAGATCGTCGGCGACGTGATGGGCTCGTTCCATCCGCACGGCGACCAGGCGATCTACGACGCCATGGTCCGCCTCGCGCAGGATTTCTCTTCGCGCTATCCGCTGGTCGACGGCCAGGGCAATTTCGGCAATATCGACGGCGATAATCCGGCCGCCTATCGCTACACCGAAGCGCGCATGACCGACGTCGCGCGGCTTCTGCTCGAAGGCATCGACGAGGACGGCGTCGAGTTCCGCCCCAATTACGACGGCCAGTCGAGGGAGCCGGTCGTGCTGCCCGGCGGCTTCCCGAACCTGCTCGCCAACGGCGCGCAGGGCATCGCGGTCGGTATGGCGACCTCGATCCCGCCGCACAACGCCGCCGAGCTCTGCGAAGCCGCGCTGCACCTGATCGAGAAGCCCGACGCCAAGTCCAAGGCGCTGATGAAGTGGGTCAAGGGTCCCGACTTCCCGACCGGCGGCATCTGCGTCGATTCCAAGCAGTCGATCGCCGAGGCCTACACCACCGGCCGCGGCTCGTTCCGCGTCCGCGCGCGGTGGGAGCAGGAGGAGGGCGCGCGGGGCGCCTGGGTCGTTGTCGTCACCGAGATTCCCTTCCTGGTGCAGAAGTCGCGGCTGATCGAGAAGGTCGCCGAGCTGCTCGACCAGAAGAAGCTGCCGCTGGTCGGCGATATCAGGGACGAGTCGGCCGAAGACGTCCGCATCGTGATCGAGCCGAAGTCGAAGAACGTCGATCCCGCCTTGATGATGGAATCGCTGTTCCGGCTCACCGAGCTCGAGAACAAGATTCCGCTGAACCTCAACGTCCTGATCAAGGGCCGCGTGCCCAAGGTGGTGGGCCTCGCGGAGTGCCTGCGCGAATGGCTCGACCATCTGCGCGACGTCCTGATCCGCCGCAGCAATCATCGCAAGGCCGAGATCGAGCGCCGGCTCGAGATTCTCGGCGGCTTGCTGATCGCCTATCTCAACATCGACGAGGTGATCCGGATCATCCGCACCGAGGATGAGCCGAAGCCGGCGCTGATCAAGGCGTTCAAGCTCACCGAGGTGCAGGCCGAAGCCATCCTCAACATGCGGCTCCGCTCCTTGCGAAAGCTCGAGGAGATGGAGATTCGCACCGAGGAAAAGGATCTGCGCAAGGAGCTGAAGGGCCTCGAGGGGCTGCTGGCCTCCGAGCCCGAGCAGTGGAAGAAGGTCGGCGAGCAGGTCGGCAAGGTCCGCGACATGTTCGGACCGAAGACGCCACTCGGCAAGCGCCGCACCACTTTTGCCGACGCGCCCGAGCACGATCTCGCCGCGATCGAAGAGGCCTTCGTCGAACGCGAGCCGGTGACGGTCGTGGTCTCCGACAAGGGCTGGATCCGGACCATGAAGGGCCATGTCGAGGATCTCTCGGGGCTGGCCTTCAAGCAGGACGACAAGCTCGGCTTCGCCTTCTTCGCCGAGACGACCTCGAAGTTGCTGCTGTTCGCCACCAACGGCAAATTCTACTCGCTCGACGTCGCCAAGCTGCCCGGCGGCCGCGGCCACGGCGAGCCGATCCGCCTGTTCATCGACCTCGAACAGGAGGCGGCGCCCGTGGCGCTGTTCGTCAACAAGGGCGGACGCAAATTCCTGGTCGCGAGCCACGAGGGCCAGGGTTTTGTGGTCAACGAGGACGATTGCGTCGGCACCACCAAGAAGGGCAAGCAGGTCCTCAACGTCGACATGCCGAACGAGGCGTGCGTGGTCACCGAAGTGCTCGGTGACACCGTCGCGGTCATCGGCGAGAATCGCAAGATGCTGATTTTCCCGCTCGACCAGGTGCCGGAGATGGCGCGCGGCCGCGGCGTTCGCTTGCAGAAATACAAGGACGGTGGTCTCTCCGACATTGCCGTGTTCGAGGCGAAGGCGGGCCTGACCTGGAAGGATTCCGCCGGCCGCGAGTTCTCCGCGACCATGAAGGAGCTCGCGGAGTGGAAGGGCACCCGCGCCGACGCCGGCCGCCTGCCGCCGAAGGGTTTCCCGAAGTCGAACAAGTTCGGCAAGGTGATCGGATAGACGGTCTCGTGTCCCGGACGCGCTGCAGCGTGCAACGCTGCTGCGCAGAGCCGGGACCCAGCACCGGTCGAGCGCGCGGCGAGATGGGCCCCGGCTCTGCAGCGCAGCGTCGAAGTGACGCTGCACTGCGTCCGGGGCACGAGCGAATGTAGCGCACGCTTGTCTTTCCAGCGTCATTGCGAGCGCAGCGAAGCAATCCAGACGGCCTCTCCGGAAAGATTCTGGATTGCTTCGCTGCGCTCGCAATGACGGGAGGTAGTAGCGGCGATCCCCATCCGCATTTCCGCAAATGCGCGGCAGATAGTCGTGGACGCATACGTGCTTCGGCCGCGTGGGCACGAACATTGCTTTTTCCTGGCGACTGCGAACGTTTCAGTCAAAAGGCAAAACACACCAATGTTCAAATTGATGGCTTTCATTCCGGCGTTGCTCGGGTTCGCGATCGCCGCGGTACCTGCGCAGGCCGCAGGCAATCTCGTCGCGGTACTGGAGGCGGAGATCGTCACGCTCGATCCGCATTTCTCCACGGCCTATATTTCGCGCACGTTTGGCTACATGGTGTTCGACACGCTGTTCGCGAAAGACTCCAAGGGCGAGATCAAGCCGCAGATGGTGCAGGACTGGAAGGTCTCCGCGGATGGATTGACCTACACGTTCACACTGCGTGACGGCCTGAAGTGGCATGACGGTCAGCCGGTCACCGCGGCCGATTGCGTGGCGTCGTTGCGCCGCTGGGGCACCCGCAGCGCGCTTGGCCGCCGCATCTTTGCGATTACGGCCTCGCTTGAACCAACCGATGCGAAAACCTTCGTGCTGACGTTGAAGGAGCCCTCCGGCCTCGTCATCGACGCGCTCGGCAATCCCGTCAGCCCCGTTGCCTTCATGATGCCCGAGCGCATCGCGAAAACACCCGGCGACCAGCGCATCACCGAGATCGTCGGCTCCGGCCCGTTCGTCTACAGCAAGGCCGATCACCGCACCGGCGATCGCATGATCCTGAAGAAGTTCGCCGACTATGTGCCGCGCTCCGAGCCTGCCGACTTCCTCGCCGGCGGCAAGCGCGTCAACGTCGACACGCTGGAGATCCGCGTCATTACTGACGGTGCGACCGCGGCCTCAGCGCTGCAGGCCGGCGAAGTCGACTTCATGCAATACGCGCCATTCGACCTGCTGCCGACGCTGGAGAAGAATTCGCGCGTCAAGCTGGTCAATTTCACCGGCGGCAACATGTTCGCAGGCGCCTATCGCCTCAACGCCGCGTCGAAGCCGTTCGACGATCCCGCGATCCGGCGCGTGCTGTGGAAACTGGTCGACCAGCGCGAAGTGCTGGATGCGCTCGGCCTCGATGCCAAATACGCGACGCCTTGCGCGACATACTTCACCTGCGGCACCACCTATGAGAGCAAGGCCGGCACCGACGCGGCCGCCAAGCCCTCGATCGAGGCGGCCAAGGCCGCGCTGAAGGCGACCAAATATGCCGGCGAGCCTGTCGTCGTGATGGAGGCCAACGATCTCGAAGCCCCTCGCGTCTCGGCGCAGGTGCTGGCGGAGCGGCTGAAGGCCGCCGGCTTCAACGTCGATCTGCAGGTGATGGACTGGGCCAGCGTGCTGGCGCGCCGCGCCAAGAAGGAGGGCTGGAGCGTCTATGGCGTTCACGCCGGCGGTTTCGACCTCGGCTCGCCGCTGACCAATGTCATGGTCGCCTTCAATTGTGCCGATTTCACCGGCTGGCAGTGCGATCAGCGCATCACGCCGCTGATGGAAGCCTTCGCCAAGGCGCCGGCCGAGGAGGACCGCAAGAAGATCGCCGGGGAGATCCAGAGCGTCATGTACGACCAAGCCCCCGCGATCCCGTGGGGACAATTTGCGCAGCCGGCGGCCTATCGCGCCACCCTGCGTGGTCTGATACCGTCCGCCATCCCGGTGTTCTGGAACGTTGAGAAGTAACGCGATGTACGATGTCATTGTTGTCGGCGGCGGCTCTGCCGGCGCCGCTGTTGCGGCACGGCTCTCCGAGGATCCGGCACGACGTGTCCTGCTGCTCGAAGCGGGACTGGATTGGCGCGCCGACGAGGCGCCCTGGGAGGTCAGGACGCCCAATCCGATCCCGATCATCCACAAGCGCGAGTACCAGGAGAAATGGCAGTGGCCCGATCTGTTGTCGCGCCGGGTGGCCGGGCAGGAGCCGCGCTTCTACTGGCGCGGCAAGGGGCTCGGCGGAAGCTCGATGATGAACGGGCAGATCGCCATCCGCGGCGTTGCCGATGCGTTCGACGAATGGGCGGCCAATGGTTGCGCCGGCTGGTCGGCGAAGGACGTGATGCCGCTGTTCTCGGTAATCGAGGACGATTTTGAGTTCGGCGATGCCGATGGCCATGGCCGCGGCGGACCGCTGCCGGTCTATCGCGCTCCGCCAGAAAAATGGGGGCCGATCGATCTCGGCTTGCGTGATGCGGCGCTGGCGAGCGGCCATCCCTGGTGCGCCGACCTCAACGGCCCCGATGGCGAGGGTGTCGCCTGCTATCCCATCAACAGCCGCGACTTGCGCCGCATCAGCACGAATGAGGGTTATCTGGAGCCCGCGCGCGAGCGCGCCAATCTGGAGATCCGTGGCCATGCGCTGGTCGATCGAGTCCTGATCAGTGACGGCCGGGCAACCGGCGTCCGCGTTCATGTCGAAGGGCAGGGCACCCAGGAGATCAGCGCGCGCCAGATCGTGCTCTGCGCCGGCGCCATCCACAGCCCGGCGATCCTGCTGCGCTCGGGCATCGGTCCGGCGGAGGAATTGAAGGCGATGGGAATTGGCGTCGCGCGCGACCTGCCGGTCGGTCGTCACTATTTCGACCACCCGCTGTTTCGCGCCACGATCCAGCTCCGCGACAATCTGCGGCCGACCGATCCGGACACCCGGCACACCAATTGCTGCGTGACCTATTCCTCGGGCCTTGCCGACGGCGGCAAGCGCGACATGATCCTGATTGCCTTCAATCATCGCGGCATCGGCGTGCCGGGCGCGATCGGCGCGGGCCTGTTCAACGCCTATTCCCGCGGCACGCTCAAGCTGGCCTCGGCCGATCCCACGATTGATCCTGTCGTCGAGGAGAACATGCTGGCCGATCCGCGCGACATGCTGCGCATGATCGACGCGGTGAGGCGGCTCGCCGTGATCACGTCCCAGCCGGCGCTCGCTGGCATCGCCGATTGGATCAGGCTCGCCGACACCGACCTGACCTTGCCGCAGGCCGCCGCGCTGCCG
Organism: Bradyrhizobium sp. MOS003; assembly: GCF_003020125.1. Taxonomy (GTDB): domain Bacteria; phylum Pseudomonadota; class Alphaproteobacteria; order Rhizobiales; family Xanthobacteraceae; genus Bradyrhizobium. The sequence continues at coordinate 114,565 of NZ_PYFW01000010.1, forward strand.
GATCACGAACTCGCCGCGGTGCTTCGCCGTGAGACCGGCGACATCCAGCACGCCGCCGGCAGCTGCCGCATGACGGGCCTCAACGATGCCGACGGCGTGGTCAATCCGGATGGCACCGTGAAGGGGATAAGCGGCCTGCGCGTCGCCGACGCTTCGATCATGCCGTCGGATTGTCGGGCCAACACGCATTTCACGACGGTAGTGATCGGGGAAGCGATTGCGCGGATGATGATGAAGTAGCCACCCTTGGTGTCATGCCGGGCACCAATGGCGTGGCGCAAGCTCTATCAACACTGTCATTGCGAGCGCAGCCAAGCAATCCAGCATCCCAACGCGGAAAGACTCTGGATTGCTTGGCTGCGCTCGCAATGACGAGCGAGTGGCGGGCCATCGCTCTACAGCTCGCATTTCAAACAACAGACAGGCGCTCGCCTTCTCGCGGCGCATGTCACCCGAGTTTTGCTCCTGTTGCACCGTCGAAAAAGACGAGGGCGCAGGGAAGGCCGGGCGCCGGCTGGCACCCGAGATCCGTGCGCGATAGAAATGCACACGGGGTGGACCACAGGTGTTGCCGGTCGCCCGGCCTTCCTGCGCGAATGGTTTTAACGGTGTCCTTCGTGCTCTCCTCGGGGAGCGTTGCACTATTGCCCCCGTCGTCTTGCGGGAATGCTGATGCGCGCGCCGGTTGGCCGCTACATCACCGCAAGGCTTGGCGCCAGAACCCCGGGCGTCGGGACCACACGACTTCTCCGTCCGCGCACGTCCTCGCTGGGAATCCGGGGGGTAGCGTGTGCTCGCCTCCGAAGCCATGCGAAGACGCTGTCGGCGCCGTGTCGTGCGCGGGACAGCCATTGCTCACGGTCTCCCGCCCTGCAATGCCAATCACGCCCGACGCCGTCGCGTCCATCGCTGCCCAGCCCGCGGTTCGTGACGATCGCGATCAGCCCCTCGTCTCGGGCCAGGGTGTTTCGGGTGTACGACAAAACCGAATTTCGGTAAAGTGGAATATTTGACGAGGCAGGGGTTGACAGGCAGAGTGGCGGAATTGGTCGGCTGTTTCGCCCGGCTGCAAACCACGTTCATGGCGGACCTACGCCTTACTTTTTCCGACCGACAGCCACGAGCAGATGGCAGCTGGAAGTGCGCCTGCGAAGCCGATGAGCGGTACGATCGGCCCCGTGACGTACTGAAACACGATGACAGCCGAAAATGCCACCAGCGAACTGGCGATGATGCGAATCCAGCCCTTGTCTGCCAGCAACCAGTCGACCACTCCGGCAATCGCCATGAGGCCGAAAGCCAATGGAAACATGACCGGTGCCAAGCCGAGGAAGATCGGCCAAAACGCCTTTGGTGAATGCAAGGCGGGTGGTGCGCATAGCATGGCCACGCACAACACGACTCCGAGCAACAGGAACAACAGAGCGCGCTTCATGCTCTACCTTCTCATCTGCCTCTTGATTCCAACCATGTTGGAGGCGAAGCTTTCGACGCCGGTTGAGCCTCACCCGACGGCGCCCCCTTGAGAAGGACGGCCGCATCAGCACTTCGGATTGCTCCAGGGCTTGACCCTGCCGTCGGGGCACCTGACGTTTCCCTTGCGGTCACACAGGGCACGGCAATTGCCATAGAGGCGCTGCCCTTCCGATTTGGGCTGCACCGATCCGAGCAACGGGGCGCACTGCTTGTGGCAGGAAGCGACCGTGTCGGCCTGGCTGGTACTGCCTTGCGGCTCGCAACACAGCATTTGAAAGCCCGTCGCGCACGCTCCCGTTCGTTTCGACATATATTTCCAGTTCGCGGGACAGGTTGGCTCGCACAGCGGCGGCGTCCCGGACCATCTGCATTCTCTGGCCTCGGCCGGTGGCAAGCTCCCAAGAAGCAGAGCTCCGACCAGCACAGCGAGCACCAACTTCGCAAAGCCAGATCCCGACATCTCGGTCTCACCTTCCAACGCTCGCATCACGCGCCGCAGCCGTGCCGCTGCCACCGGATCGCTCTTCAGCCATTCAGCGCGACCCCGAGGTGCAGCAGTTGTTCACGCTTGCAACCGGAACGGCTGTCTTGAGCCAGCACCGGCCGTTGGGGCCCTGAACGCCTGGCTTGACCAAGGTCCAGGCTTTGCATTGGGCGTCCTTCTGGCATGCGGCCCGGCAACTCATGTCCGGTTGAGGCGTCGTGCTGCCGATCTCGAAATTCCGATAGTCGCTGCCCGCGCGGTTGATACCCGGTTCGACGCCCGTCATGACGCCGGAGACGCAGCAATTGTTGGCTTGCGCGGCCGGCACGGCCGTCTTCAACCAACAATGCGCCTTGGGACCCTGAACGCCCGGTTTGACGTAGGTCCAGGCTTTGCATTGACCGTCCTTTTGGCATGCTGCCTGGCAGTTCAATTCCGGTTGGTCGCGGAGGTCGGCATTGCCGACCTCGAAGTTTCGATAATCGCTGCCCCCGCGGTTCGTACCGGGTTCGACCAGGACCTCTGCTGCGCGTGCAGTCATCGCGCCTTTCTCGATGGGCGCCTCCGCAGTCGACTCCGTGCCTGCCTTGCCGGCGCTGCCTGTCGACTTACACGAATCCAGATTGGCCTGAAGCCCCCGTTCATTCTCTTTGCTTGTGTTGGCGGCACCGTCGCCGAAGTCCAGGCATGTTTTCTCGAATGCAGCTTCGCTCTTGTTCCAGCCACCCGAAGCGGTGAGAAACGGACAGGAGAGCCGCCGCGCCTCGGTCACTCTGGCGTACTGGCGGGCTGCATGTTCTTTGCAGAGCCCTGTGTAATCGGGCGGCACCTCCCGCTTCGCGTCGGCGATCTCGGCGAGGTAAGGTCCGGTCGAGACATATTGGCAGGAACTGATGCCGGTCGCCCACTGCCAATCTCGTTCTTGGCTTGCCGGAGTGCCGGCTATGTTTCCGGTGCGGCGGCAGGTCGACTGAACCCCGGCGATTCCCTCGTTGAAGCCATTGACAGTCACCCAGCTTGGTCCGCCGCTGTCGCCGCCGTGACCACTCTGCGCGCTCCCGTTCATCTTTAGATCGTAGCTGGTATCGGTAATGGAGGTGGGAGAGAACTGCGCGCTGCGAAAGGTGCCAAGCCCTGTCGCCGGCTTTGCAGAAGGTGTACCAAACGTTCCTGAAGCAAAGGTCGAATAACCCTGACCATACTGGGTGACCGTGTCCGTCTCTTTGAGCTGCCCGCTGAGCTTGACGCTCGATCCGGAGCGAACGCTGGTGGCATAGACCCGCTGGGCATTGACCTGCCCGAAGTTCGGGAATCCGAGGCGGAGAAGAATGATGTCGTTGTGAGCGGTGTTCTTCTTGAAATCCTGGAGGCGATAGACTCTCGCCGTGACCGAGGGGGCCCATGCGGCGGTGACTGTTACGTCAGCCGGGTTACGGATCGTTCCGTCGACCTGGCTATTGTGGGTGACGCAATGTCGCGCGGTCAGCACCAGGAATTGCGTGATCAATGTTCCGGAGCAGCCACCGTTGACGGTCACCAGACCGAGGTCGCGCTGTCTATCGATCTCGACCCTTGTACCGGCGGTGATCGGCTGCTGCACCTTGCACACGCGGCCTTCGGGCGTGTTTTGGCAGTCTGCCGCGCGCGCTACGCCGCTCGTGCCCACGGAGCCGGCGCCGACGATGCAAGCCACGACCAACGCATGCGCAGCGCCAGCGAGGCGCAGCCCGTAGTTCTTTCCTGCAGTTTCGAACACGTGATGCTCCCTGTGCCAGGCTCGAGCCTGGATGCGCCTGAAATGATCCCGCGACGGTTCTAGGGCTTGCAGCCAACCGGCAACACGTTCTGACGCAGCGCAGCCGCGCTATTGGTGTTGCCGGTATCGTAGCGGCAGACCCAGTTGGTGCCGTCTTGCCCGTTGATCTTGCGCGTCGCGCGTCCACACCCGACCCTGGTTGCGGATTTCCAGACGACTTGCGTGAAGTGGCCCGTCACTGGGCTATTGCCCTTGCATTCGGACTTGGGTTCGCCGCAGCTGCTTTTGAAGCCGCCGCAGATCTGCGGATCGTCGTACTTGTAGTATTGATCCTCGCATCCCCACGTATCCTGGAAAGCGTCCGGGTCACTCTTGGCGGGAAGGACGGCCGTCGTCACGCCATTGGTCGTTCGCAACTGCAATGCGTTCGCCATGTTCTCGTTGGACGCTCCGTGCCGGTCAAGCGGGCCGGTTTCCGCATACGCCTTCGCTGCCGCGGCCAAACTCGCGTCCCACTGAAGCGGCGGCGAGCAGTGCTTCATCCTGAGATCGTTGTGCGCCTTGAGCATTTTGCTCCACTCGTCCGGGACCTGAGTTGCTCCGCCCCCGCCGGCAGGCGGAGGTGTCGTGGCGCCGCCGCCCGCGGCCTTCTGCTTCTGCGCCGCGAGGCAATTCTGGTATTGCTCATCCGTCAACAGACGCCTGATGCAGCCCGTCTTCTGTGCTTCCCTGCAATTGCGGTCGGCAACGTCCTTCCGCTTCACGCCGTCGATCACGCAGCTGCTGCCGACGACAGGTTGAGCTCTGAGACATCCCTTGTACTCTTCATCGTTCAAGAGCCGCTTGATGCACCCGGTCGTCCGTGCCTCCTGGCAATCCCTGTCCAGGATGTCCATCCGCACCTTGCCGTTGATCTCGCAGCCGTGCGCGCGGACCGGGAGACCGGACACGCAACATTTGTCGTTTGTGGCCTTGGGCACCGCATTCTTGAGCCAACAACGCGCTTTGGGGCCTTGCACGCCGGATTGGACGAACGTCCAGGACTTGCACTGCTCATCGAACTCGCAGGCGGATTTGCAAGGCTCAAACCCAGCAATGGTGGGCACCATCTCGAAGTTCTTGTAGTCGCTGCCGGCCCTGTTGACGCCCGATTCCACTTCAGCCGCATGCGCCAGTCCGAAAGCCAGCACGCAACACAATCCGCTCAGTAACGCAAAGACCCATGCCCGCCGAAACATTATGCTGGTCACTCCCAAAACCGCGAAGGCCTCAAATCCGCACTGCATAGGACGCTGGCTCTGCCGGACTAATGAATGTTCTCCCGGCATTGACCGGCGCTGCTATCCCAGCGCAATCCGCTGTCACAAATCCCCGCTTTCAGTCCCGAGACGCAGCAATTGTTCGGCGTGGGCGGAGGCACACCTGACTTCAACCAGCATTTCGCCTTCGGTCCTTGCACGCCCGGCTTGACGTAAGTCCAGGCCTTGCATTTGGAGTCGCTGCGACAGGAATCTTCGCAAAGGCTTGCGTCCGCCGTGGACATCTCGGAGTTCTGGTAGTCCTGGCCCGGCCGATTGAAGCTTTGCTCGGCGAGAGAGGACGCCTTTTGATTGAGGACCGCGTCCGGCTTCGGCTGCGGGCCGGGCGTTGGCGGCGCAGCCACCGGCCCGGTCGCGACGGGTCGCGGGCCGCAAATCAGGCCCAGCGCATCGACAAAACCGCCGGAACGTCCGATCATTCCAATGACGGCTTGGTTGTCACCACAGGTGACGCCGCCCTGAGCCAGCGTTCCGCCCGCACCAATCCTGGGCTTGCCGGAGTCGCCCCCGGCACGGATCGGAGCGCAGTCGAGCCGGATTGACGCGACATATTTGGGTCGGCCGCTGCCGTCCTGCGTGTAGCCGAACATCATCCCGGAGACGTACTGGCCATTGTTGCAGGTCGTGGGCCCGGCCGCGCCGCCGCCGCTGCCGCCGTGGCGTTCCATCGGAAACCCCGGTGCGCCGAGCAGGCCGGTTTTGGCATTGAAGGTGGCGCAGAAGGGAACCACCGCGTCCAGCACGCTGCCGAAATTGACGGCAACGCCGGTCAAATATTGGCCCGCCCCGCATTGGTCGCGGAAATTTCCCCCGCCTGGGCCCCCGGTGAGAAACGTGTCTCTTGCTTCTGCGGGCGAAAATGCGCCAACGAGCACGAGGGCCAATATGCAGACAGCGCTGTTGAAAATCGCGCGCATTCTTTTTCAAATCATTCCAAGTAACAGCGGTCCGGCTTGCGACCGACCAACCGGCCATAATTGCCGAAACTAATGTCGGGTCGTGGTTCCGTCTTGGGCAGGAGAGAAGCGAGTCTTGGCTGAGAGCGCAATTTGAAGGCTTTTCGCGCACGTTTCGAACTGGTACTTATTTGTAGGGACTTGGAAGTTGAGGGCAGGGCAAGCCGATGGCGTCGCTATCGACGGATGTTTCTCACTTGCGCGTATCGACGCGCGACATTCCCGAATCCCAACGCACAGCTTTCTGGAGGGAAGAGTTCGCCCGGCAAATGTGCCGCCTCGAATTCGAATCTCTATCGGACAACCCGTTGGATGTTGAAGCCAACTTGCTTGCGCTGCCCGGCTTGAGCATCGGCTGGTGCTGTTCCGGCGCGGCTGCTCGCTGGAGCAGGACCAGCGACCTGGTGAAGGATGGGGACGATACGTTTGCGCTCGTCATGCCGCTTGCCGGCGCGGTGCAGCGATCCCAGCGCGGCCAGGATGTCGAGGTCAAACTTGGGGAAGCCGTCGGCATTCTCCATAGTGAGCCCGGCAGCCTTGAATTTCGGCAGCTCGACGACATGGTGGTCATGGTTCCCCGATCCGCTCTCGCACCGCTCGTTCCCGATGTCGAGGCGGCCGCGACGCGCATCGTGGCGAACGACGCGTTGCGGCTTCTGCAGACTTACCTCCTGCCATGGCGGGAGAATTTCGACGTCACCGACCCCGCGGTTCGCCGTCTCAGCGTCACCTACATCCACGATCTGCTGGCGCTGGCGCTCGGGAGTACACGCGACGCCGCAGAGATCGCCAGCGGCCGCGGCGTGCGCGTGGCACGACTGAAAGCGGTCAAGGCCGACATCGCCGCCAATCTAACGTCGCGTGATCTCTCCGTCGGCTCGGTCGCGCTGCGCCAACGCGTGACGCCACGCTACATCCATATGCTGTTCGACGGTGAGGGCACGACCTTCTCCCAGCATGTGCTGGTTGCCCGTCTCGCCTGCGCCCGTCGCCTGCTTCTGGATTCGCGTCATGCTCACCAGTCAATCGCCGCAATCGCATACGCCAGTGGTTTCGGCGACTTGTCGCATTTCAATCACGCCTTCCGCCGCCGGTATGGCGCCACGCCATCCGAGGTGCGCCGCGAGCAGGTCCGATAGATTGAACAGTTCCAAGGAACGCAGCCGGCAAGCCTCGGCTCCCGTCATGCTCCCTTATTTGCCCTAACAGTCATGTAGCGCCGTCGCTTCGATGGCGCCTCCCGGCAGCAAAACAGCGAGCGCTGGGAAATGTACTGAAGTTAACCTCGCCCGTGCGACCGGGCCTGCTGCCGAATTCTGTATCTATTTCGAGCGAATAGGCGCCTAGTGGATGTCATCACCGGCACCATCATGGCGCCTATCGGTGACTGAGAGCCCCGTGCTCCCGCCAAGCACGCGGAGCCATTCATGCTCAAGCCAACCACTTCCCTAACGGAACGCCTCACTCAAATGGCGAGTATCGCTCGCAGCCATGCAGAGACAGCGCCTCCTGGCCCCAAGCGGGAAGCCTTGTTAAAGGCCGCGCGACTGAGTGAGAACGCCTTGCGTATCCAGCAATGGCTGAGCCCTGGTGGGCCTGCCCCGACGTAAAGCCCGCCATTCGAGGAGAACGCGCCTTACGTGACGGCGTCTTTCATCCAATATTCGTTGTGGTCGTAGCCGAAGCTCGCTTGCCTCGCTGTCGTGTTCGTATGTGGACCGAACGCGGCGGCCCTCCGGTCGTCGCAACCGCGAAGCTGGAAGGCTTGGAAGCAAGACACTGCACCGAAGCATGGCTTCACAGCTCGGCGGCACTATAGCGTTCGACCGGTGGGACGAGGGTGGGGTTGTCGCTTTGCGAATGAGTAAGCACGGTCTCGTGGATTGAAGCGTCGCAATCCTGCGCCCCCTTCGCCCATCGTCAATTTTCCAAAGCGGACAGTGCTTGCGACGCAAAGGCACGATTCAACGAATAAGCGAAAATTTGGAACGATCTCTCGTTTTGGTTGTTGTTCTGCAGATCCCCGGACGTCGAGGATCGAAGACCAAAAAAGTCAGCAGTCTCTCATGATCAAATCCCTACTGTCCCTCGCGATCTTTATCCTCCTCGGAGCTTCGGTGATCGCTTTGCCGGGGTTTGCACCTAAAGTGCAAGCGGATGAAGTCGCGGCGCTGGCCAAAGGCGACCGGCTTGATCTGCGGGGCGTTGATTCGAATTGCTCGACCCAGGTCTGGCCGGACTTTGCTACTTCCTGCTTGCGGCATGCCGGCTCCGGAGCAAAGCTTCAGGAAGCTCGCCTGGTAACTGCCCGTCGATAATCTCTTTCCAGCACTTGCCGCAAAGCGAGAGCGCGCTTCCTGCTTCTAGCCCGTCAGGACGACGGTGATCGTGTCGAGATGCGCTCGTGTGCGTCGGACTGGGCCGCTGTCGTTTCCAAAGTGCAGCAACGGCACGCGGTTGCCGCCAGTGGTTGGCGGGCAATCGGAAGAGTCTGGTTCTCCGTCGGCAACCGCATCGGCCGCCGTGAAATAGAGAGATATTGCCATGTCTACAAATCCTACTCATGTGCCGAACGTTCTGATCGTGGAAGACGAGATGATCCTGCGCATGCGTGCCGTCGATATCGTGGAGGACGCCGGTTTCTGCCCCGTCGAGGCCATCAACGCCGACGAGGCAATCTCGGTCCTCGAATCCCGCTCGGATATTTCGTTGCTTCTCACCGACATTCAAATGCCTGGCAGCATCGACGGCTTGAAACTCGCCCATGCGGTGTGCGAACGCTGGCCATCGATCAAGATCATATTGGTTTCCGGTCAAGTGAAGCCGTCCGAGGAAGAGAGGCCAGCCAACAGCCGCTTCTTCGGCAAACCGCTCGGTGTCGAGCAAATGGTCACCGAGTTGCAGGCCATGATCGGTGCAGGCGCGCTGCAGATCATTCCGTCTGCAACCGATTGGATGGCCGGTGAGGCGGCTCAGCCGACGCAAATGGCCGATCCGTCAACTCGATCAACACACGAGACCATTCTGTCGGCCGAAAACGACAGTCTCCGCCTGCTGCTCGAACAAGCCGAGATAGACGCCCGGGCACTCATGGTCCAAGCCGGGATCGAAGCCGAGCAGCGAACCGCGGCCGACAAATTGCAGAAGCTGATCCTGGGCGAGCTTCATCACCGCGTCAAGAATACGCTTGCCATGGTCAGCGCCATTGCGTCCCAAAGCTTCCGCGGAGCGCTGAGTATCGAGCACGGACAGAAGGCGATGGAGGGAAGGCTGCTCGCATTGGGCCGAGCCCACGATCTGCTGCTGCAGGTCAGTTGGGCGGATGCAAGCCTCACTCACACGCTGAGCAGCGCGACGGAACCTTATGACAGCCATGGCGACCGTCGTTTTCATTTCAATGGACCAGACATCAGGATCAGCTCCGTAGCTGTCATCGCGCTTGCGATGACGATGAACGAGCTGTGCACCAACACGACCAAATTCGGAGCGCTGTCTGTCCCCACAGGCCGCGTAGAAGTGGCATGGGCAGTCGACGACGCAAAGCAGAGACTTCGTCTTGTCTGGACGGAAAGGGGAGGTCCCACGGTCGAGCCGCCGGTGCGGCGGAGCTTCGGCACCCGGATGATGGGGTCTCTCGGACAGCAACTGGCAGGTCAGGTGGGGCTTGCCTACGAACCAAGCGGCTTCGTTTATTCGCTGGATGTGCCGCTGAGCTCGGTTGTTGCAGCCGCCTGAATTGTCGCTGCTGGTCCTCTTTTCGGAAAACCGCTACGCGCTTTTCCGGATCATGCCTTAGATCCATCCCACCAGCCGGAGCGCCACGCCCGCCGCGCAGCTTCCCGCCAGCACCGTCAGCATCCCCAGCTTGAACCGGAAGATCGCAGTGGCCGCCGCGATCGCCAGCAGCATCGCCGGGATGTCCACGCTCGTCAGCACCGGCCTGTCGAAGTCCAGCGGAAACGCGTGAACCGGCACGGTCTCGCGGAACAGCGTGTGCAGGGCGAACCAGATCGAGAGGTTGAGGATGACGCCGACGACGGCGGCGGTGATGGCGCTCAGCGCGCCGGCCAAACCCGCGTTGCCGCGCAGGCGCTCGATGTAGGGCGCGCCGACGAAGATCCAGAGGAAGCAGGGTGTGAAGGTGACCCAGGTCGCGAGCAGGCCGCCGAGTGTCGCCGCCAGCATCGGTGACAGGCCGCCGGGATCGCGGAAGGCTGCCATGAAGCCCACGAACTGCAGCACCATGATCAGTGGACCGGGCGTGGTCTCGGCCATGCCGAGGCCGTCCAGCATCTCGTGCGGCTTCAGCCAGTGATAATGCTCGACCGCCTGCTGGGCGACATAGGCCAGCACGGCGTAGGCGCCGCCGAAAGTCACCAGCGACATCTTCGAGAAGAACAGCGCGATCTGGCTGAACACGCTGCCTTGGCCGAGCGCGAGCAGCAACACGGCGACCGGCACCAGCCAGAGCGCCAGCCACAACGCGCCGACGCGGATCGTTCGCGCGGTGTCGGGACGCACATGATCGGGCACGGCGTCGCCGAGCATGCTGTCGATGACGGCGCTGCCGCCGCCATGGCCGTGACCGGCGGGCGCGAATTCCGGCCGGCCGCTGCGTGCGCCGGCGTAACCGATGAGACCGGCGGCGATGATGATGATCGGGAAGGGGACCGCGAAGAAGAAGATCGCGACGAAGGCGATGGCGGCGAGCGCGATCATGACGCGGTTCTTCAGCGCGCGCTTGCCGACGCGGACCACGGCCTCGATGACGATGGCGAGCACGGCGGCCTTCAGCCCGAAGAACAGCGCCTCGACGAAGCTGACATTGCCGAAGGCAGCGTAGATATAGCTGAGGCCCATGATGGCGATGATGCCGGGCAGGATGAACAGCCCGCCCGCCATCAGTCCGCCGGCGGTGCGATGCATCAGCCAGCCGACATAGGTGGCGAGCTGCTGCGCCTCCGGTCCCGGCAGCAGCATGCAATAGTTCAGCGCGTGCAGGAAACGGCCCTCGGAGATCCACTTTTTCTCCTCGACCAGGATGCGGTGCATCACCGCGATCTGGCCCGCGGGCCCGCCGAAGCTCAGGCAGGCGACGCGAAGCCAGACGCGAAACGCTTCGTTGAAGCTGATGCCGTGACCGGCATCAGCTTCCGTTTCATTGACGCGGGTATCCATCACGCCTTCACTTCACTTTGTTGGTCGGCCAATTGTGGGTCTCGCCGGTGGCGTCGCGGCACCAGCGGTAGAAGGCGTCGTAGAGCAGCATGCCGGCCTCGAGCTGTTCGATATCGTCGTCGTACATCCGCGACAGCCCGAGCGAGGCCGCGAGCAGGCCGGGCGCCTCCGGCGCGAGGTCCGGCCGCGCGGTATCGGCGCCGCGCACCAGCGTTGCCAGCCGCAGCAAGGCCGGAGTCGCGATCCCGAACTCCTCGATCATGACGTCGAAGGTGCAGAGCTCGCCGCGGTGACTCCAGAACACGTTCTCGATGTCGAAGGGCGCCGCGCCGAACCGCTCGCCGACGGCGACCACCTCGGACGGCGCCACGTACAGGAACACCGCGTTGGGATCGACGAAGCGGCGGATCAGCCAAGGGCAGGCGATGCGGTCCACCTTTGGCCGCGCCCGCGTCACCCAGACGGTGCGTCCTTTGGCATCGCGCGGCGGCAATTTCGACGCGTCGACCAGCGGCAGCTTGGCATCCTTCCAGCCCTCGAAGCCGCCCTCCAGCGTCTCGGCCTGCACGCCGAGCTGCCGCAGCCAGGCCGCCGTGCCCTGCGCGAGCTTTGCGCCGCGCAGGCAGGCGACAATGGCGGAGCGGCCCGAAAGCTCGCTGCCCCAGCCGGAGACATTATCGTGGCTGAGCTTGATGGAGCCGGGGATCAGCCTGGGGTCGGCGGCAAAATCCTCGTCCGTGCGCACGTCGATCAGGACCGGGGCGTTCGCCGTGCCGATCAGCCGTGTCAATTTGTCGGATGATATGGTCGTAAACATTGACATGATGCGTCCTCGCATAAACGAAACGGGACGCGATACTTGGGCATGTCGCCTCGTGGGGAGATCGCTCAAATCCCCATGGCGGCATTACAGCCAAATCGCGCGGGCCTGTCAATCGCCGGTTTTGAAGGCGGTGAGCGTTAGAAAGATCGGTTGCCGCGGCCTATATTGGGCTGAGGAATCTGTTCCCGGAGCCTGACCTGATGCATTCCCATTCCATCGAACAATGGACCCACGACCACGCTTTTCTGGGCGAGAAGCACGACGAGAACGAGCGGCGCACCTGGCTCGTGGTGGTCCTGACGCTGGTCATGATGGTCGGCGAGATCGTCGCCGGCTCGCTGTTCGGCTCGATGGCGCTGCTCGCCGACGGCTGGCACATGGGCACGCATGCGGCCGCGCTCGGCATCGCCGCCTTCGCTTACCGCTTCGCGCGGCGGCACCTGGGGAATGCGCATTTCACCTTCGGCACCGGCAAGTTCGGCGATCTCGCCGCCTTCGCCAGTGCGATCATCCTCGGGCTGATCGCGGTCGAGATCGCCTATGAGAGCGTGCTGCGGCTGTTCACACCGGTGCCGATCGTCTACGGCGAGGCCATCGCGGTGGCCGTGCTCGGGCTCTGCGTCAACCTCGCCAGCGCGTGGCTGCTGCGCGACAGCCACGACCACCATCATCACGGCCATGATCATGGTCACGGCCACGCGCACGATGATGATGACGATCACGATCATCACGGCCACCACCAGCATCATCACGACAACAACCTTCGCGCGGCCTATGTCCATGTCATGGCGGATGCCGCGACCTCGGTGCTGGCGATCGCAGCTCTGGTGGTGGCGATGTATTCCGGATGGGTCTGGGCCGATCCGGCCGTCGGCCTGATCGGCAGCGCGGTGATCGCGAGCTGGGCTTTCGGCCTGGTCAAGACGTCGGGCGCGGTGCTCCTCGACGTGCGCGCCGACGAGAAGCTGGAGCGGGTGATCCGCGCACGCATGGAGGCCGGCGACGACCGCGTCACCGATCTGCATCTGTGGCAGGTCGGCCCCGGCCATTGTGCCGTGCTGCTCTCGGTGGTGTCGGACAAGCCGAAGCAGCCGGCCATCTACAAGCGGCGGCTCGCCGGATTGAAGGGCCTCAGCCACGTCACGATCGAGGTCGAGACCTGCCCGCATTGACAGGACCAACTGGGTCGCGGCCGTGCCGGAGCAAGCGTCTCAGTCCTTCGAGACGACCGCTGCGCGGTCTCCTCAAGATGAGGCTGAACGGCATTATGGTGCGCGTTTAATCCGGCGCAACACATTCGGTCCTCATCCTTAGGGCCCGCCAACGGCGGGCGTCTCGAAGGATGTGCTGTGGGGGGAAGGTGCCTCAGCCCTTCGGTGCCGTCACCGTCGCCGGGCTCGCCTCCGGCGTCTTCTTGGGCTTCAGCGTGCCGGCGTAGAACGAGACCAGCCACACAAGGATGATGGCGAGGAGATAGACGCCCCAGGCCTGCGGCGGCGTGGTCGCCCAGCGCAGGAGTCCCTTGAATGTGCGGGGCGGGCTGTTGTCTTGGCTCATGGCTCGCTTGTGCGCGAAAGCCGTCGCGCGGTCAATCGGGCCGGGCGCTCGTGCGGATCATGAACAAGGCCGCGAGCGCCGAGAGGCTCAGCGCTGACGATACGATAAGCACCTTGGCGCCCATGACGTCGATCAGCAGGCCGAAGGCCAGCGGCGCCACCGCCTGCGCCATCCGTGCAGGGGCGCCGATGATGCCGAGACGGTAGCCGAAATCCTTCGGCCCGAAGATCGACAGTGGCAGCGTGCCGCGCGCGATCGTCAAAATGCCGTTGCCCGAGCCGTGGAACAGCGCGAACGCGCTCGCCGCTGCACCGCCGAAGATCGCCACGATCACCGCGCCGATCGGATGTGTGAGGCAGGCGAGCCGGGTCGACCACAGCGGATGGAAGCGGCTGAGGAAGCCGGCCTCCAACATGCGGGCCCCGACTTGCGCCGGGCCGATCAAGGCACCGGCCGCGATGGCTTCGGCGGGCGTCGCCCCCGTCGTCTCCAGGATGCGCGGGAAATGCGCGGCCATGGCGCCGGTGACAGTCCAGACCGCCGCGAAGATGAAGGCCAGCAGGACCATGGTGCGGTCGAGCGGCAGGTGCGGCTTCTCGGCCGTCGCCGCCGCCTGCTTGGCGCCCTTGATCGCGGGCAGCATGAAGAAGTTCAGCGGAAGGCCGATCAGGATGTTGGCGGCGGCCCAAGCGAAGCAGGTCTCGCGCCAGCCGATATGCGAAAGGCCCCAGGCGGTGAGCGGCCAGCCGACGGTGGAGGCGAAGCCCGCCATCAGCGTGATGCCGGTGATGGGCCTGCGCGCCTCGGTGCCGTAGATGCGCCCGAGCGCAGCGAAGGCGGCGTCGTAGAGCCCCATCGCCATGCCGATGCCGAGCACGAGCCAGGCGAACACCATCACCGGGACGGAATGCGCGAGGCCAAGCAGCGTGAGGCCGGCGGCAATCGTCAGGTTCGAGGCGGACAACACCTGCCGGCCGCCGACGAGATCGATCTGCCGTCCGATGCGCGGGCCGAGCATCGCCGAGATCACCAGCGAGGCCGAGAACGCGCCGAAGATCCAGTTGGAGGAGACGCCGAGGTCGCGCGCCATGGGATCGGCGATCAGCGCCGGCAGATAATAGCTGGATGCCCAGGCCAGCGTCTGCGTGGTGCCGAGCGCCAGGATGATCGGAAGCTGGCGCTGGCTCATATTGCCGTATTTCTGGTCGGCGATGTCATCGGTTCCATTTGCAGCGGCATCGACAGCGCGTCAACCGCGGCGACGACATATTGGACCTGCTACGGACGGGAGACTTGGGATGGGAGCCTCGATACGGGAGCCTCGAAACGGGAGCCTCGGGCATGACGTTCGTGCGCGGCCTTCCGCTCGTCACGAATGCACGCCATAATGGCGCATGCAATTGACCTCGCGCCTAGCGCTGATGAACTGGCTGACCGGCCAGGGGCTCACGGGCCTTCCCGAAATCGACCTGCTCCGCGGCTTCTGCGAGCGCTGCTGCGCCGAAGGGCTCGACCTGTCGCGCGCGCTGGTCGTGATCGACACGCTGCATCCGATCTACGAGGGCCGCGGCTTCCGCTGGAGCGACCGTCCCAGCAACGAGAGCGACGCGTTCGAATACGGCTCGACCGCCGACGGCGACGCGGCCGCAAGCTGGCGCCGCTCGGTGTTCTTCCACATGCTCGAGAATGGCCACGACGAGATGGTGATCGATCTCGCCGAGGCGCCGTCGCTGGATTTCTCGCAGATCGGCGAGCTCGCCGAAAAAGGCCACAAGCACTATCTCGCCTTCGTGCATCGCTTCGGCGAGAACGGCGCGCTTGGCCTGATGGACTGTCTCTATTCCTGCTGGACCACGCGCCGCGACAGCGGCTTCAGCGACGCTGAGCTGGAGGCGTTGCGCGATCTCGTGCCGGTACTGGGGCTGGCGATCAAATCGGCGCAGCAGGTCGACATCGCCCGCACGCTCGGCCGCGTCTATCTCGGCCGCGACGCCTCCGAGCAGGTCTTGCGCGGGCGCATCTCGCGCGGCGTCACCGAGCGCATCAACGCCGTGCTGTGGTATTCGGATTTGCGCGGCTCGACCGGGATCAGCGAGAGCATCGCGCCCGACGAGATCATTCCGTTCCTCAACGACTACGCGCAGGCCGTCATCGACCCGATCCACGAGGCCGGCGGCGACGTGCTCAAGCTGATCGGCGACGGCGTGCTCGCGATGTTCTGGGGGGAGGACATGGCGGATGCGCGCCGCGCTGCGCTGCGCGCCGAGCATCTGTTCCGCAAGAACATCGCGGCGCTGAACAAGCGGCGCGAGGCCGATGGCCGTCCCACCACCTCGGCCTATATCGGCCTGCATGTCGGCGAGGTCTTCTACGGCAATATCGGCAGCGAGGACCGGCTCGACTTCACGGTTGTAGGCCCAACGGTGAACGAGGTCAGCCGCATCGCCTCGATGAGCCGCTCGGTCGACCGCGAGCTGCTGGCCTCATCCGAGTTCTACCAGGGCCTCGATGCCGCCGGGCGACGCTATCTCGTCTCCACCGGCCGTTACGCACTGCGCGGCATCGGCCGCGCGCAGGATCTCTACACGCTCGATCCCGAAGTCGACGCCAGCGAGCCGGTGACGGGAAGCTACGAGCGGTATCTGGCGATTTAGCCCGGCTGTTTCCACGTAGGCTGTCATTGCGAGCGAAGCGCAGCAATCCAGGCTGTCTCTGCGGAGGGATTCTGGATTGCTTCGTCGCTACGCTCCTCGCAATGACGGTTGTGGTCAGCAGCGGGCCACCACCTCGTCCCCCACCATGTCCGGCTGCCGGTCCAGCGCTACCGCCGGCGACAGCCAGATCACCAGCGCCTGCACGCCGAACACGGCGGCTGCGAGATAGAGGCACGCTTCCGCGCTCCAGAGGCCGCCGACGATTGCGCCCAGCGCCGAGCCGAGCGGGCGTGCGCCGTAGCTCATGATGTTGATGGCGGAGACGCGGCCGAGCAGGCGCGGCGGCGTCACCGATTGGCGCAGCGTCGTGGTCGAGATCACCCACAGGATCGGTCCGACGCCAAGCAGGAAGAAGCTGAGGGCCGCGAGCCAGGGCGAAGGGATCAGCACCGTCAGCGCCATCACCACCGCCGCAACGAAGCCGGTGACCGGGCCGAGGCCAACCACGGTGCCGAACGCGATGCGCCGCATCACGCGGGTGGCAAGCAGTGCGCCGATCACCATGCCGACGCCGTACATGGTCAGCACCGTCCCGATTCCGGCGGCGGTGAGGCCGAGATGGCGCACGGCATAGGGTACGAACACCGCGATCTGCAGGAACCAGCCGGTGTTGAAGATGAACTGGGTGATGAACACCGGCCGCAGCAGCGGATGGTGAAACACGAACGCCGCGCCTTCGCGGATGTCCTGCAACGGATGGCGCCGCGGGGCGGGCGCGCGTGCGGGTTCGTAGATGCCGGAGAGCAGCACGACAGCGACGGCCGAGAGCGCCGCGGCAAAGCCGAAGGCCGGGCTCGCGCCCCACCAGCCGACCAGTGCGCCGCCAAGGGCGGGGCCGCTTGCAAAGGCGACGGTGCGCGCGAGTTCGATGCGGGCATTCGCCGCCGGCAGGAGGTCGGAGGTCACCAAGGACGGCACCAGCGCCGGAGCGGCCACGCTGTAGACGACGGTGCCGCATACGGCCGCGAAGCCGAGCAGCGCCAGCAGCGGAAGATTGAGCGCGCCGAGCGCGAGCAACAGCACGATTGTACCGAGGGCCACAGCCCGCAGCGCCTCGGCGCCGGCCATCAGCGAGCGCCGCGAGATGCGGTCGGCGAGCAGGCCGGCCGGAATCGCGAACAGCACGAAGGGCAGGGTCAGGGCGGTCTGCAACAGACCAGTCTGGCCTTCCGCGACCCCGAGCGTGAGCACGGCGACGATCGGGGCTGCGGCCAATGCGATCTGCTCGGCCGACTGCGCCGCGAGATTGGACCATGCGAGGCGGCTAAAAGTGTCGGGAAGGCGAGGCGGGTTTGACATGGCTCATTTTCTGCAAAGTCGGGTTGGCGCCAGTATCCAGCGTAAAGGGCCGCCGGACCCACCCGTTTCCCGATACGGCGACGAATAACGGGCAGGAGCGGGACCCCATGCCACTAGATGCAGTTGCAAATGAGTTGCAATAAGCCGCGAACTCGGTATTCTCTTCGCATGGATGCCCGATCTCCTGATTTGATCCCCGACGCCGGCTGGCGCGCTGATGCGCCCGTCACCAAGAGCCTCCCCGAGGTCAACGCCACGGTTGCCGTTCCGATCGGGGGCATCTGGTGGCGCCGGCTGCTCGCCTTCGTCGGCCCGGGCTATCTGGTCTCCGTCGGCTACATGGACCCCGGCAATTGGGCGACCGACCTCGCCGGTGGCTCGAAGTTCGGCTACACGCTGCTCTCGGTCATCCTGCTCTCGAATTTGATGGCGATCCTGCTGCAGTCGCTGGCGGCACGGCTCGGCATCGTCACCGACCGCGACCTCGCGCAGGCCTGCCGCGGCACCTATTCGCCGCCGGTCAACTTCCTGCTCTGGCTCGCCTGCGAGGCCGCGATCATCGCCTGCGATCTCGCCGAAGTCATCGGCACTGCGATCGCGCTGAAGTTGCTGTTCGGCATTCCCCTGATCGGCGGGGCGCTGCTCGCGGCGCTCGATGCCTTTCTGCTGCTGCTCCTGATGAACCGCGGCTTCCGTTTCCTCGAAGCCTTCGTCATCGCGCTGCTGGGGGTGATCGCGGTGTGCTTCGCGGTCCAGATCGTGGCGGCGGCGCCGCCGGTCGCCGAGGTCCTGCACGGCTTCATGCCGAAGAGCGAGATCTTCACCAACCCTGAGATGCTCTACATCGCGATCGGCATCATCGGCGCGACGGTGATGCCGCACAATCTCTATCTGCACTCCTCGATCGTGCAGACGCGCGCCTATGAGCGCAACGACGCGGGGCGCCGCGAGGCAATCAAATGGGCGACGACGGACTCGACCATCGCCCTGATGCTGGCGCTGTTCATCAACGCCGCGATCCTCATCGTGGCGGCGGCAACCTTTCACAAGAGCGGCCATTCCGACGTTGCCGAGATCGGCCAGGCCTTCGAGCTGCTGTCGCCGCTGCTCGGCCTCGGCATCGCCTCGACCCTGTTCGCGGTGGCGCTGCTCGCCTCGGGCCTGAACTCGACGGTGACGGCGACGCTCGCCGGCCAGATCGTGATGGAGGGCTTTCTCGACCTGCGCCTGCCGAGCTGGGCGCGCCGCCTGCTCACGCGCGGCATCGCCATCATTCCGGTGATCGTCGTCACCGCGATCTATGGCGAACGCGGCACAGCGGACCTCCTGGTGTTCAGCCAGGTCGTGCTGTCGATGCAACTGCCCTTTGCGGTGATCCCGCTGGTCCGCTTCGTCTCCGACCGTCGCAAGATGGGACAGTTCGCGATTCCGGGATATGTCGCAGCGATCGCCTGGATCGTCGCCGGCGTTATCGTGGTTTTGAACGTGAAGCTGCTGGTGGACACGCTGTTCGGGTGAGGGCGGCGGCGATCCGTCCGGCCCGTTCAAGGGGGACGTGCTCGACGGCCCCCCGATCAGACAGCGAGAATGACCTTCCCGAACGCGAGCGTCCGCCCCAGCGGGGATGTGTCGGCTGGCGAAGGTGTTCCCCGTTTTCGCGCGCAGGTCTGCCGAGGAAGACGTCGGGGTCGATTTGGCAAACTGTCACTTTTCAATTTGTGCGACAGGCGTATACTGGTTGCAATTGCTGACCGGGCGTACAATAATGACCCTGTTTATGCATTGATTTTGCTTCCGGCGGGATGATCGGCGGGTCCCGCGCCGGACCAGAGCGGCCACTGCAGTTTTCCGGATTCATCTATCGGTTGTGCGCGAATGGTTGGCGCACGAAATATTCGGTTTGATCGTTTGGATTGATCGACAGCTTGTTTTTCTACTGAGCGGGTTCGCGCCTCGAAGGGGCGATGTTCAAGCCAGAACGCATTTGCAATTTCGTTCAAGTCATTGATGAGTGTGTGCTGCCGTGACCAGGTGCCCCGCTTGTTCAGCCAATATTTCCCCTGAGCATCGCTTCTGCTCTCAATGCGGCGCGAGTCTCCATCGTAACGCGGAAGAGCCGGGCGCCCCGAACCGCGATGCGCGCGTCGTTGAGCTGCACCATCATATTCCGGTTCGCTCGCAGATGCTGACTGAAAACAAGCAGGTCAGCGTGCTGTTCGTCGACCTCTGCAATTCGACCTCCCTGGTGCAACATGTCGACCCCGAGGAAGCCCGCATCTATCTCGGCAGGGCGCTGGACCGGTTGGCCGAGGCGGTCGAGACCTATGGCGGCACGGTGAGCCAGTTGCTCGGCGATGGCCTCGTCGCCTTGTTCGGCGCGCCCGTGGCCCAGGAAGACCACGCCCTGCGGGCGTGCCTTGCCGCTCTCAAGATGCAGAGAGCGTCCATCCCAGGCCATGACGTCGGAGGCATCGTCAGCCCGACGCTTCGCATCGGTATCAATTCGGGCGAGGTGCTCGTCGGTATCGTCGGACAGTACCGGTGGTCCCATTACGGCGCGGACGGAAAGACGATCCATCTCGCCTCGCGGCTCGAGAAGATGGCGCCGCCCGGCGGCATCCTGATCAGCGCCGCGACGCAGCGGCTGGTCGCGCAGCAGATCGACACGCGTACGGCCGGCGTGCGGGCCGTGCGTGGACTGGACGTTCCGATCGAAGTGCATGAAGTCGTGGTGGAGACCGAAAGTTCAGCGGCCGCGCCATTGACGCGCAAGCCGCGCTGGGCGCCTCTGATCGGACGCGAAAACACGCTGAGGATCCTGGAAGAGACGCTGGAGTCCGTTCAGAAATCCGGCATGCGAACGATCGGGTTGTGCGGCGATGCCGGGATCGGCAAGTCGCGCCTGATCGTCGACTGGATGGACAGCCTCGCGCGAGAGGGGATGGAGATCTGCTTTTCGCAGGCGAGAGGGTATGCGAGCACGCGTGCCTACAGCACCGCCACCGATCTGACCGCAAGTTTGGTCGGGCTTCCGCAAACCAGTGCGGCCGACATTCGGCATTCGGCCAAGCAGGCGTTGATTGCGGAATGGCCCGATGACGGCGCCGAGCACCTGGCGGCGGTCAATGATCTCCTGGGACTTGCCGCGCCGGACGAGGCCTGGCTGGCGCTGAACCCGGCGCAACGGCGGCGCCGGATCGGCGAGGCGTTGCTCTGGCTCGTGCGCAGACGCGTGCGGTCCGGCGCCTTCGTGCTCGTGCTCGAGGATGTCTTCCTGGCCGATCGCGAGAGCCGGCGGCTGTTCGAGGGTCTGCTTCCCAAACTTCAGGGGCTGCCGGTCCTGATTTGCGTCACCTATCGTCCGGATTTCGAGCACCAGTGGCACCGGGCGTCCTGGTTTGCCGAGCACATGATCGAGCCGCTGGGGGATGGAGAGATGCTTCGGCTGGCGCGCGCCTGTCTCGGCGACGATCCGTCCGTGCTCGGCATCACGAGCGAACTGGTCTCGCGCGCCGATGGCAATCCCTTCTTCCTGGAGCAACTGGTCTTCACGCTGATCGACGACGGGTCGCTGGAAGGAACCCCCGGCGCCTACCGCTTGCGGAGGCCTTTCGGCGAGCTGCGCGTGCCGGGCTCCATCGCGGCGGTGATCGGCGCACGCGTCGACAGGCTGCCTGACGCTGCCAAGTCGGCGATCGAGGCCGCGGCCATCCTCGGGGATCCCATCACGCACGACCTGGTTGCCGCAATGCAGGCCGTGGACCTCGAGCGCGCCGAAGAGCTGCTGGGTCTTTGTGTCGCGTCCGGGTTGCTGACGGGGCCGGACCAGGCGAGGAGCTCGCGCGGGTCGCACGCCTTCGCATTTCGTCATGCGTTGGTTCGTGACGTCGTGCTCGGGGTACTCACGCGTGCCAGGCTCAAGGCGCTGCATCGCCAGGCCTTCCTGGCGCTGCATGCGCAGCCCGGCGCGGCCGATGTCGATGCCGCGCCGGCCCTGGCGCATCATGCCTTCGGCGGCGAGGAGTGGGAGCAGGCGGCAAAATTCGCCGTCAAGTCGATGGCTCGTGCCATCTCGCGCTCGGCCAATCGGGAGGCCGTCCAATTGCTGGAGAATGGCATCCAGGCCGCACAGCGCATCGAGGGAGCGACGACGGCCCAGACCCTCGAGCTCGCGCTTCGGCTCGAGGCCATTGGTGCAATGATGGCCCTTGGGCAGATCGACGAGATCTTCGACAACATGGAGCGGGCTGAAGCCATCGCCGTGCAACTGAACGATCAGCGTGCAAGGGCTGCGGTTTCGACCGAGACGGCAGTATTTCTCTGGATGCGCGGACGTTTCGAGCAAGGGCTGCGCTACGCTTCGCAGGGCCTGGAGGCGGCTCGCCTCGCACAGCGTCGTCACATGATGATGGCGGCGCATCAGGCCCGCCTGATGCACCTGCATGCGCTCGGGCGATACGCGGAGGCGGCTGCCGAGGGCCGCGGCCTGCTGTCCGATTACGAACGCGAACTATCGGCGCATTATGTCCAGCCCGGCTGGGCCGCGATTCCGATCGTCAACCTGTACGCGTTTCTTGCCAGCACGCTGTGGCGCCTCGGGGATGGCGCCGCCGCCGATGATTTCTGTGCCAGAAGCTATGAGATTCTATCGAACATCGATCACCCATATTCCCGTCTGTTGATCGACACTGTCCAATCGCAGATCTGGATCGAACGCGACGAGCTCGACCGTGCCGAGTCCCTGATGCGCACGGGTGTGCAGCATTGCATGATGTACAACGTGCCGACCATGCTGTCCGTGTGCACCGGCGTTCTCGGCAGCGCGCTGGCGCGCAACGGCAAGGCCGCCGAAGCGGTCCCCATGCTGGAGGAGGGTTTCGCCGATCGCATCTACGAGGCGGCCGGCCCTTACGGCAGGACGTTCATGCGCGTGAGCCTGGGCGTCGCCTATCGCAAGGTCGGACGACTGGACGATGCGATGGTTGTCGGACGCAAGGCGGTCGAACAGGCCGCCGAGGAATACGGACACCAGACCGAAGCCCTGTACGAGCTAGCGGAGACCTTGCGGCAGGCCGGCGATCTCGCAGGTGCCGAAGCGCATTTCAAGCGAGCCGCCGAGGCGGCGGAGCGTCTCGGCATGCCTCACTATCAGAGACGGGCCGCTGCAGCGCTCGCAGACTGGAAGGACGGGTATGCAGCATGAAACTCTCAGCTGGCACTCCTGATGCAATGCCGCCGGGGCTCCGGAGCCTCACCTACGGGATCTTCTGTTGGGCCAACCGCCATCCGCGCGCCTTGCGAGCGATTGGTGCTGTGTTTCGGCTCTGGCCGTTCGTGGGGGGCTGGTTGGGCATGGCGGTCCGCGCCAGCGCGGTCAAGGGAGTGCTGACCAGGCCGAACAGTTTCTCCAACACCGCGCACGCGGCGAACCTGTCGGCCGGCGACTATCTGATCGGCATGGATCCCGACGCCACATACAAGGCGGACAGGCTTCTGCTGGATGGTCGGCTGGCTGTCCTGGACGCGACATTGCCTGCCGCGGCCGATCTCGCGGTCCGAGACTACGTTGAGAAGCTCCGGCCGCTCGGCAAGAAGAAATCGTTCGATCTCATCGAGGATTACCTAATGTGGATCGTGTTTCTCGCTATGCATCCCCTGTTCGGGGAGGCCACCAACAGGGTGGCAGCGGGCGCGACCGGAAGCCTCGATGATCCAGGGCTGCAGCGGCAATATCTCCTCGAGATCCGCTATGTGGCGGGGCAACTCCTCGCTGGCAGCTCGGCGACGCTCAGAGTGCAGCGCAGGGCTGAACTCAACGCTGACGCACTGAGATCGCGTATCGCTGGCGTGGGCCAAGACATCCAGCTCGCATGGGGGACGTCCTGTCCGTTCGGGGTCATCAAGCGGAACGCGGTCGGCCTTGCCTGGATCTCGCATCCTGTCACCGTGCAGTCGGGGGCACTAGCCGTGCAGGAGCTGCTGGGGCGTCCCGATGTTCACAAGGAATTGCGCGGGCAGGCGCAGCGGCTTCTGGAAATGGGACCGAACATGGTTTGGGAGGACGAGGCCTTCCGCAAGCGGGTGCAAGACCATGTGCTGGAGCTTTTGCGTTTCCGCCCGATCTTTCCGCTGCTCGCGCGCGATGTGCCGCGCGACACGGAATTCGAGACGGGTGCGCGGCACAATGCCAAGTGCCCTGCCGGCGGCAAGATGGCGATCTGGGGGATCGCCGCAATGTTCGATACCGCGATAGACAAAGACATCAGCCAATTTGCTCCGGCGCGCAACTGGGGCACGAACGAAGATCTGCGCTGGCTGATGTTCGGATACGGCACGCGCCAGTGTCCGGCTATGGTCTACGCGGTCAAGATCCTGACGAGTGCGCTGATCGGTCTGTTGATCCTGCCCGAGCTGGAACTGGCGCGGGGTGAGGGCAAGCCCATCACCTATGACGGACCGCTGATGTCGCGAATGCGCGTGAGTTTCATCTAGCAGGCGGGAGAAGACGGGCATGCTCGAGATAGTCCGCCAGCAGATGATCTGTATCGTCGTGCCGGGCTGGAACGGAACGACCGATCTATCGGAAGACAGCCCCGTTTCCACGGGGCTTTACTCTCTGTTCCGAGACGTCGAGGTCGTCCAGTTCGCCTCAATCGCGTTGCTGCCGGCCAGGGCCGACGCAGGCGACAAGCGGCCCTTGTTGATGCTCGAGCTCGCGATCGAAGAAGGAATCGATCCCTACGATATGCTCTACCGGCTCGTCTACCATTGGAGCGAGGCGATGTGGTCGCTGTACAGCTCGTTCTGGCCGGGCGATGCCACAGCGCTGCGGAGCGAACGCAACGACAAGCTGCACAAGATGTTGATGAAGCATCTCAGCATCGCCGATGGCGGCTTCATCGGCGCCCGCGATCGAACGGCCCGGCAGATCGAGAAGGAGCAGGAGCTGCTTGAATGGACGCGAGACGAGGCGCGAGCCATGAAGCAAGCCATGCTCTATGGCCATGACCGATCGGCGTTCGCCCTGGCGCTCGCGCAACGGGCATTCCAAAATCCTCGCTTCGGCTGGGCACTGGATCCGGCGCCTCGTTCGTACTGGCGCGGCAAGGGCGCGAGCATCTCCGCAAAAATCGGCTACGTACTGACACTGTTCGTGCTGTGGCTGATCGCAGTCTGGCTGGTCGGCGCGGTGCCGCGCGGTGCGCTCGGCGTCTACACTTGGTTGTTCGGGCCGCCATATTCCGGCGTGACGGACGTAGTGGCCTTCATTTCAAGGGCCAGTCGCTGGGTGCTTGGCGTCAGTATCCGCAGTGTACTTGCATTGCTCGGGTTCGGGGTCCTGGTATGGCTGTTCCTGATTGCTCTGCCAGCCCTTTCCAGGACGTGGCGGCGCTGGCTGGAGAGCGTGGGGCGCGAGCTCGACCGGCCCACCGACACGTGGTCGTCATGGCTTACCTATCGGATCGGCCTGTTGCTCAGCGTGCCGATCGCTTTCGCCCTCGTCGCGCTCGCGTTCGCCTTCATCTTTTGGCCCTCGACGATCGTGGACGCATACGAAGCATTGACTGCCAAATTTCTCGGATGGCAGATCATCGCCTTCGTCATTCTCGCGATCGTCGTGTCGGTCTGCGCGGTCGGGCTGCTGTCCCGGATCAGTCAGGATCTCGCGAAAGTTGGCAACTGGTTCTTTCAACCTTACGAAGACAACGTGCCTCGCGCCCAACAGGTCGATCCGTCGATCGAGAATAGCGAAGGGCTGGTGGTGCGCGAAACCGCACATATGGTCAGCCTGACGGATCTCCGCAGTCCCAACGGCTGGAGTGCCTGGTGGATCCGGGTGTCGCTGCGCATCGTGACGCTGTTTGGACGTGTGATCTTTACCGAGAGTCGGCTGGGCAGTGCGCCGGGCATTCATTTCGGCCATTGGCACATCATCGAGGACGGGCGCCGCTACCTGTTCTGCTCGAACTATGATGGCAGTTTCGGCGGCTATCTCGACGATTTCATCAATGGCGCCACCGTCGGGACGAATCTGGCCTGGCGCTGGACAACGCTGAAACCGCGCAAACTGGCAGCGGTCGGCCAGCCTGCGGTCGAGCATGCGCGCAGCTTTCCGCCGACGCGATTTATCGTGTTCCGGGGCGTGAAGCGCGAGCTGCAGTTCAAGTCATATGCGCGCGACAGCATGCTTCCGCATATGTTCCGCTTCGACGCGCGCAAAGAATCAGTCGACCAGATCAACCTCGCAACGAGACTGCGCGACGCTCTGTTCGGAGAGCGGAACGACAGCAACGACGACCTGATCATGAGGGCCATCGAATCATGAAAGCGCCGGCAGCACATCTCGCGCACCATTTCGATGACATCCAGGGAATGCTGAGGAGCGGCTACGGCTGGCTGCAAGACAGTCGGTTCTGGCTGCTGACGATCAGGGACGGGCAGGAGATCCCGGCTCGGGCATGGCTCGCAAAATTCGTGGAGAGCGGCGTCATTGCCAACGCCAACGAGGTTGGAAAGTCGAGAACGCATCCGATCGCGAAGGCTGCGGCGGTCGCGTTCAGCTTTTCGGGGCTGATAAAGCTCGGATGCGTGGAAGACGACATTTATCCATTCCCGACACCCTTCCGCAGTGGCATGGGCAGCGATGCACGCGCGTTGCTGCTGAGGGACAATCCCCGAGCATGGCGCTGGTCTGACGTTGATGGTGATAGCGGCGATGCCGTACATGTCCTGATTGCCGAATGGACGGAGAGAGGCGTCGGGCCGATCATTTCGCGCCCCGATGAGACGATATTCAGCGCCATCCAGGTCGATAACGACCCTTGCTCATTTCGAAAACTGGAAGGCGACAACGAAGAGAAATTGCGCGAGGCGTTCGGGTTTCGCGACGGCCTGGCGCAGCCCGTCATCAGGGGATTGAAGCAAGACGACAGTGTCCGACCGCGCCGGTCAGAGAAGGACAAGGACAAGAAGGAGGCCGATGCGCTGTACGACGATCGCGTCGTTCAGCCTGGAGAGTTCATCCTCGGCTATCGCAACGAATATGATGAACTCACTTATTGCCCGGACGTGAAGGGGTGGGGGCCCTCAGGCCTCGCCAAACATCCCGGCGGCCGTTTTGCCCTGAACGGAAGCTACCTCGCCGTGCGCCAGATCGAGCAGGACGTGGCGGCGTTCGATCGCTTCCAGGCGGTAAATGGCAAGGACATCTGCAATAAGCTGATGGGGCGCCAGGACAATGGCTGGCCGCTCGCGTGGAAATACGACCCGACCAACCCAAAAACGGATTCGGAACTTGACGCGTTTCGCTATCGTGTCGACGACGCCAATGGCTTCATATGCCCGAAGGGGTCGCACATTCGACGGATGAATCCGCGGGACACGTTGGGTGTCGACCTCAAGTCGAGCATCAAGTCGACCAAGCTGCACAGACTGCTGCGTCGCGGCCGGCCGTATCGCGAGGACAGCAACGGCGAGACGCGAAAGGGCATCTTCTTCATCGCGTGCAATGCGGATATCGAGCGGCAGTTCGAGTTCGTCCAGCAGCGTTGGGCGCGGAATCCGAGTTTCGTCAACCTCCACGCCGACGATCCGTTCGTCGGGTCGTCCGACCCACAGACCTTCCCGAAGGCCTTGTCCTTGCCGGGCCTGCCGAGCGGTGGAGAGGTCTCCCTGGCGAACTTCACGACGACGCTCGGGGGAGGCTACTTCTTCCTGCCCGGACTTGCGGCGCTCAAATTCATCGTCAGTGAAGAGGGGGCGGCAAAGTTCGCGACCTCGGAACTGGCCGAAGCCGCGGCCCCCTGAAACCGCGAAATCGGACCTCAGTCCTGCGGCTCGGACGCCGCATCGCCCTGCGCGTCGATGCGCAGCCAGCCCGAGGGCGCGAGGCGCTGCTGCGGCAGGAAGCGGGCCTTGTAGTCCATCTTCTTGGAGCCTTCGATCCAGTAGCCCAGATAAACGTAAGGCAGCCCTTGCCGGCGGGCGCGGGCGATGTGGTCGAGGATCATGAAGGTACCCATCGAGCGGCTGACCTGGCCCGGCTCGAAGAACGAATAGACCATCGACAGCCCGTCGCTGAGCACGTCGGTGAGGGCGACTGCGATCAGCTCCTCGCCGCGGCCGGTGATGCCGCTGTCGGGGCCGCGCTTGCGGTATTCGATGATGCGGGTCTCGACATGGCTGTCTTCCACCATCATGGCGTAGTCGAGCACGGTCATGTCGGCCATGCCGCCGTGGCGGTGGCGGGCGTCGAGATAGGCGCGGAACACCGAATATTGCTCGGAGGTCGGCACCGCGCTGCGCTGCTCGCCGATGATGTCGGAATTGCGCGCCATCACCTTGCGGAAGTTGCGGGAGGGGCGGAACTCGTTGGCGACGACCCGGACCGAGACGCAGGCGCGGCACTGATCGCAGGCCGGCCGGTAGGCGATCGACTGGCTGCGGCGGAAGCCGCCATGGGTCAGGAGGTCGTTGAGGTCACCGGCACGCTCACCCACGAGGTGCGTAAACACTTTTCGCTCATGCCGGCCCGGCAGATAGGGGCAGGGCGAGGGCGCCGTGAGGTAAAATTGGGGGGTGTCGCGCGAGTGCTGGGTCAAGGGACGTCGTGGGCCTCCGAAGTGAGTAACAGCATCGCGCTACGAAAGCCCCCGGTCAATTGGCCAGCTCGGCAGGTCAGATCAGCGGTCAGCTTAGTGGATCCCAGTTAGCAGGCCGTTGATCACCAGGTCCTCGTGATCACCAGGTCCTTGCCGCCTGCGCCACCGGCGCGCGAACAGAATTGTTGATTACGACCGTTCCCAGCACGAAATCCTGCAGCAGGCGCCGGCGGCCGTTGAACAGGCCGAGCAGCACCACGAAGGGCGTCAGGAACGAGACCGTGACCCAGAACAGCACCGCGTGGGTGGCGCCGAGCACGAAATAACCCGGCGCGCCGTACCAGGTGCGCAGCTCCAGATCCATCACCCGCATCCCGATCGTCGCGGAGGAGGGGCCACCAATGCAGGCGCCGTAATAGACGATGGCCCAGATCACGGAGGCCGGCCAGGCCAGCCAGAACAGCGCCCAGCCGATGCCGAGCGTGACCACGCCGAACAGAGCGATGAAGATGTAGCCGAGGATGACCGGCACCGAGATCACGACCATGTCGATCAGGAACGCGAACACCCGCCGCGTCGCAACGCCGCGGAACAATTCCGGATGCAGATAGGGGTCGTAGGCGTGCGGCTGCGCCCCGCCGTCATTGCGCCACGTATTGCCCGAATCCGAATACGGCATGTCCGTCTCCCAAGGAGTTCTCCCGTGGCAGGACATGGGAACAGGCCATCCCCGTGCCAAGGGCACCCGGACATTAACGAGCCAAAATATTCCGGCGATTCGGGGGCGGGAGCCCGGCGACAGCCTTAGCCTTGGCTGCGCAGCTTCTCCGCCGCCTTCGGCGCGAAATAGCTGAGCACGCCATCGGCGCCAGCGCGCTTGAAAGCCAGCAGGCTCTCCATCATCGCGCGCTCGCCGTCGAGCCAGCCGTTGTTGGCGGCAGCCGCGATCATCGCGTATTCGCCGGAGACCTGGTAGGCGAAGGTCGGCATCGCAAAGGTGTCCTTCACGCGGCGGACCACGTCGAGATAGGGCATGCCGGGCTTCACCATCACCATGTCGGCACCCTCGGCGATGTCGAGCTCGACCTCGCGCAGCGCCTCGTCGGTGTTGGCGCTGTCCATCTGATAGGTGCGCTTGTCGCCGGTGAGCGTCTTGGCCGAGCCGATCGCGTCGCGGAACGGGCCGTAGAAGGCGGAAGCGTACTTGGCGGCGTAGGCCATGATCTGCACGTCGGTCAGGCCGGAGTGATCCAGCCCCTCGCGGATCGCGGCAACGCGGCCGTCCATCATGTCGGAGGGCGCGATGATGTCGCAGCCGGCTTCCGCCTGAACCAGCGCCTGACGCACCAGCACCGCGACCGTCTCGTCGTTCAAGATCCTGCCGTCCGAGATCAGGCCGTCATGACCGTGGCTGGTGAAGGGATCGAGCGCGACGTCGCAGAGGATACCGATGTCCGGGAATTCCTTCTTGATCGCCCGCACGGCCTGGCAGACCAGATTGTTCGGGTTGGTCGCTTCCGAGCCCTCCTCGTCGCGCAAAGACGGCTCGGTATAGGGAAACAGCGCCAGGCAGGGGATGGTGAGCTTCATCGCGCGCTCGGCCTCGCGCACGGCCTGGTCGACGCTGAGGCGCTCGACGCCGGGCATCGATGCGACATGCTCGCGCTTGTTGTGGCCGTCGATCAGGAACAGGGGCCAGATCAGGTCGTCGGTGGTGAGCACGTTCTCCCGCACCATCCGCCGGGCCCATTCGGCCTTGCGGTTGCGGCGCGGGCGGACGGTCAGATCGAGGGCATGGGGCACCGCAGCACCCTCCCGGCGCGAGACCTCGCGCAGTTCGATCGGACGTCCGTATTTGATCGCCATCACTCTTCCTCCGGCTGGAATTATTCTTATACCAGCTCGCATGGCTCCCGTCACCGCGGCTTGACCTGCCGCAAGGCAGAATTGACGTGACGGGCGGCCGATTGATTTTGCGAGCCGAAGCAGCCAGAAGGGGGCCATGTCCGAGATCACCACCCGCGATGCGGCCCGCGACGGCAGCCCCAGGGACGCCGTCAGAGACAGTGCCAGAGACAGCGCGATGTCGGTGGCCGCGATCTCGTCGGAGCGCCCGGAGTCCGACGACAATGTGTGGACGCGCCGTCTCGTGCTGTTCCTGCGGGTGATGGCGCTGCTCTCGATCCTCAAGGGCCTCTATCATTGGGCGCAGGTGACGGGCTTCGTCGGCGGCGAGGACGAGGCGTTCGAGAACCAGTCGATGGCCTGGCAGGCCGCCACCGTCTATTTCGCGGTGATCGAACTCGTCGCCGCGGTCGGCCTGTGGCTGGCGACGCCGTGGGGCGCGGTGGTGTGGCTCACGACCGTGGTGTCGATGGCGGTGATCGAGCTGATGTTCCCGGGAATCTACGGCGGCAGCCTGATCGTCGTGGGCGTCGAAGCCTTCATGCTCGCGGCCTATCTCGCACTCGCCTGGATGGCCGCGCGCGAGCGACCGCCATAGCGTGGCGCCGTAGCCAGCAAACAGTCTCGTGCCCCGGACGCATGCAGCGCGCCGCACTTGCGGCGTGATGCGTTGCAGAGCCGGAGCCCATCTCTCCACGATCTCGTCTGGGGCTTTTTGAGTCCCGGATCTCGCTTCGCTCGTCCGGGACACGAGAGCGCGGTTGTGCCGATTTGGTTGACGGCTGGTTGCCTAAAATTCGAGGTAACTTTTCGTTGACCTCGTGCATCCCGCCACAGCTGTTACACGCCCGTTTCGAAACGGAGCGGGGCTGTTCTGGAATGCGACAAGGGGGGCGGACGGAGGGTGAACAGGACCTTGCGAAGGTCAACAGAGCGTTGCGAAAAGCCCTTGTGGCACAGGCTTAATCCGCAATTCACTGTCTTAAATTCATGATCTCTTTATTCTCTTATTTAAGGCGATCTTCAAACGCCCCCCTTAAGTTGCACCTATCAGGCGGGACACAAGTTTCGTCGAATAAGTGTCGATAAAAACGACAACAGGGGAAGTGTCATGATGAAAGCCGTCGCAACTGCGGCAGATACCGCGGAGCGCGTCTCCGGCCAGCAGGGTTCGGTGCAGTCGCTCTATCTGGAAGCCTTGACTCTGGTGGAGCGGCTGCATCGCCGGCTGCTCGACGTGATCAAGGACGAATTCGATCGCCGCGGCCGCGCGGACATCAACTCGGTGCAGGCTCTCCTGCTTTACAACATCGGCGACAAGGAGCTGACCGCGGGCGAGCTGCGCACGCGCGGCTACTATCTCGGCTCCAACGTCTCCTACAATCTGAAGAAGCTCGTCGAGCTCGGCTTCCTCGATCATCAGCGCTCGCGCGTCGATCGCCGCTCGGTGCGCATCCGCCTGACCCCGCAGGGCCAGGAAGTCCGCCGCATCGTCGATACGCTCTACCAGAAGCACGTCAAGACGGTGGAGCAGGTCGGCGGCATCTCGGGCGAAGAATTCTCGACCCTCAACAAGTCGCTGCACCGCCTCGAGCGGTTCTGGACCGACCAGATCCTGTATCGGCTCTGAGTTTTAACGGGATAGGCCAAGCCGGCCCGCAACAAGACCGGCAAGCCGCCCGAACGTGCCTCAACTTCCCCAAGCGCGCCGGCCCGGAGTTGCCCCGGACCGGTGCGTTTTGCATTTTTGCACCTGCGAAGAAAATCTTGCGGTCCCCAGGAACCAGTTCCGGGCTTTGCGCTTATCTCCTTCGGATCGGAGAAACGGCGATGCTGGTCGAGCGCGGGCTTCAGGCGATGAATGTCGAACTCGTGAGCGAGGCCTACGCCATCGCCGCGAATTACCTGCGCCGCTCCGGCGCGATACCCGATACGCTCGTCACCGATGAACGCCTGCTCGGGATCATCATCAAGCTGCTGCACAGCGGCGAAATCAACAAGATCAGGCTTGCCAACAAGGCGATCGCCCGGTTCCAGGCGCAGGCCGAGGCCCGCGCGGTTGCCTGATCGACAATCCCAAAACATTGACCAACCAGAGGGTGCCATGGAAGCCGCCATCGACCGCATCATGCAGACCTACGACATGCTCGCCAACCGCACCGCAGCGGCCAGCGAAGAGGCGAGGGCCAAGGTCACGAACTATCTCAACACCCTGATGGAAGCCGGCGAGAAGGACACCCACAGGTTGACGGTGTGCGGCCTGACCTATCTGCGCCAACTCGACGGCAGCGTGGATCCGGTGAAAGCGGGGTATACCGGCCTGTGACAGGCCGCCGGCGGATCCAAAAAATGAGGAGTTAGGGCCAAAGCGGCCCGTTCGGGAGGCGGCGGTCGGGCGGTTCCCAAAGGCTGGCCCAAGCGCGCAAATCTCCACGCTCCACCATATCTTGCACAAATCTCAGGCCCGACCCGCAACCACTTGGCCTGTTGCGGGCGATGTGGTAGATCGCGCTCGCCGCTTCCGATCGCCACACCAGACCGCCCGTAGCCCGCCAAAAGGCTGCGGCGGTGGAGATATTCGCAAGATGACCTTCGCCAAAACCGCCTCCGCGCCCGATTCGTTTTTCACCGCCTCGCTCGAGCAGGCCGACCCGGAAATCGCCACCGCCATCAAGGGCGAGCTCGGTCGCCAGCGCCACGAGGTCGAGCTGATCGCCTCCGAGAACATCGTGAGCCGGGCCGTGCTGGAAGCGCAGGGTTCGGTGATGACCAACAAATACGCGGAAGGCTATCCGGGCGCGCGCTACTACGGCGGTTGTGAGTGGGTCGACGTCGCCGAAAACCTTGCGATTGATCGCGCCAAGAAGCTGTTCGGTGCCAAATTTGCCAACGTGCAGCCGAACTCCGGCAGCCAGATGAACCAGGCGGTGTTCCTGGCGCTTCTGCAGCCCGGCGACACCTTCATGGGCCTCGACCTTGCGGCCGGCGGCCATCTCACCCACGGCTCCCCCGTCAACATGAGCGGCAAGTGGTTCAAGGCCGCGCACTACACCGTGCGCCGCGAGGACCAGATCATCGACATGGATGCGGTCGCCAGGCAGGCCGAAGAGGTCAAGCCGAAGCTGATCGTCGCGGGCGGCTCGGCCTATTCGCGCGCTTGGGACTTCAAGCGCTTCCGCGAGATCGCGGACAGCGTCGGCGCTTATCTGCTGGTCGACATGGCGCATTTCGCCGGCCTGGTCGCCGGCGGCGTGCATGCCTCGCCGGTGCCGCATGCTCACATCACCACGACGACGACGCACAAATCGCTGCGTGGTCCGCGCGGCGGCCTGATGCTGTGGAATGACGAGACGCTGACCAAGAAGTTCAACTCGGCGATCTTCCCGGGGCTGCAGGGCGGCCCGCTGATGCATGTGATAGCGGCCAAGGCGGTCGCCTTGGGCGAGGCGCTGCGTCCGGACTTCAAGGTCTACGCCAAGAACGTCGTCGAGAACGCCAAGGCGCTGGCCGAAGCCATGAAGAGCCACGGCTTCGATATTGTTTCCGGCGGTACCGACAACCATCTGATGCTGGTCGATCTCAGGCCGAAGGGCCTGAAGGGCAACGCCTCGGAGAAGGCGCTGGTTCGCGCTGCCATCACCTGCAACAAGAACGGCATTCCGTTCGACCCCGAGTCGCCGTTCGTCACCTCCGGTATTCGTCTGGGCACCCCGGCGGCGACCACCCGCGGCTTCGGCGTCGCCGAATTCCAGCAGGTCGGCGGCATGATCGCAGAGGTCCTCAACGCGGTCGCGCAGTCCGACGACGGCAAGGCGCCGCTGGTCGAGGCCGCGATCAAGGAGCGGGTCAAGGCGCTCACCGACCGATTCCCGATCTACCAGTAAGGTCAAGGTCAACGGATGCGCTGCCCGAACTGCAACAGTCTCGATACGCAGGTAAAGGACTCGCGTCCGACCGAGGACTCGTCCGTGATCCGCAGGCGGCGCGTGTGCGTCGCCTGCAATTTCCGATTCACCACCTTCGAGCGCGTGCAGCTGCGCGAGCTCACCGTGGTCAAGCGCAACGGCCGCCGCGTGCCGTTCGACCGCGACAAGCTGATGCGCTCGGTGTCGATCTCCTTGCGCAAGCGGCAGGTCGAGCCAGAGCGCGTCGAGAAGATGGTCTCCACCATCGTGCGCGAACTCGAGACCGGGGGCGAAGCCGAGATCTCCTCGGAGGTGATCGGCGAGACCGTGATGGAGCATCTGCGCACGCTCGACGACGTCGCCTATGTGCGCTTCGCCTCGGTCTACCGCAATTTCCGCGAGGCCAAGGATTTCGCCGATGTGCTCGGCGAACTCTCCGGTGAGGAGGAAGCGCGGCTCGCCGCGATCCCCAAATGATCTTCCGTATCCTGGAGGATCAGTTCGCGCAGAAGATCCGCGAGGCCAAGGATTCCGATCGCCGTTTCATGGAGCTGGCCCTTGCGCTCGGCCGGCGCGGGCAGGGGCGGACCTGGCCCAATCCGGCCGTCGGCGCGGTCATCGTGAAAGACGGAATCATCGTCGGCCGCGGCTGGACCCACGCGGGCGGGCGTCCGCATGCCGAGCCCGAAGCCCTGCGGCGGGCAGGCGAAGCCGCCCGCGGCGCCACGCTCTACGTCACGCTCGAGCCTTGCTCGCATTTCGGCAAGTCGCCGCCCTGCGCCGATGCGGTGATCGCAGCCGGCATCAAGCGCGTGGTGGCGGCGATCGAGGATCCCAATCCGGAGGTCGCAGGCCAGGGGCACGCGCGGCTGCGCGCTGCCGGCATCAATGTGGACGTCGGTCTGTGCGCGGCGGAGGCGGCCTTCGACCATGCCGGGCATTTCCGCCGCATCCGCGACCACCGCCCGCATGTGATCCTGAAGCTCGCTGTCTCGCCCGACGGCAAGATCGGTGCTTCCGGCGGCAGGCCGGTCGCGATCACCGGGGAGGCGGCGCGCAACCGCGTGCATCTGCTCCGTGCGCAGAGCGATGCCATCCTGGTCGGCATCGGCACGGTGCTGGCGGACGATCCGCAACTCAACTGCCGCCTGCCAGGCCTGGAAGCGCGTTCTCCGGTGCGAGTTGTGCTCGACCAGAATCTGCGCATCCCGGCCGCAAGCCAACTGGTGCGCTCCGCGCGCGAGGCGCCGCTCTGGGTGGTCGGTTCTGATCTCGCCGAAGCCGCCGCCGCGACCCGTCTTGGCGCTGCCGGCGCGCAGATCATCCGCGTACCGCCCGGGAGCGCGTCCGGGCTCGATCTTCCGTCCGTGCTCCATGCTCTCGCCGGGAAGGGCATCACGCGGCTGATGGTCGAGGGCGGCAGCCGGGTCGCCGCATCGTTCATTGCCGCCAACCTCGTCGACGAAATCTGGCTGTTCCGCGGAGCGGAAGCGGTTGGGCCCGGCGGAATAGATGCGCTCGATGCATTGCCCCTGTCGAAAATCACGCAGTCGCAGGCCTACAAGGTTCATGCTAGCGAAACATTCGACAAGGATACTCTCACCATCTACGAGCGCGCGTAATGTTCACTGGCATTGTCACCGATCTCGGCGAGATCGTCGGCTTCACGCCGACGGCGCAGGGACAGCTGCACCGGCTGCGCATCGCCTGCCGCTATGACCAGACCACCATTGCCGACGGCGCCTCGATCGCCTGCAACGGCGTCTGCCTGACGGTGGTCGCCTCCGGCGTCGAAGGCGGCAGGACCTGGTTCGACGTCGATGCCGCGGCCGAGACGCTGGCGATGACGACGGCAAGGCACTGGAAGCGGGGCGCACGGCTTAATCTCGAGCGGGCGCTGAAGATCGGTGACGAACTCGGTGGCCACATCGTCGCCGGCCACGCTGACGGTGTCGCCACACTCGTCAGCCGCGAGGATCTGCCCGACATGGCGCGGTTCGAGCTTTCGACCACGCGGGAGCTGGCGCGTTTCATCGCCACCAAGGGCTCGATCACGCTCGACGGCGTCTCGCTGACGGTCAATACGGTCAGGGACGTGACGTTTTCGGTGCTGATCATCCCGCACACGCTTTCGGTCACGACGATCGGTGGCTGGAAGGCGGGCGACGAGGTCAATATCGAGGTCGATCTGATGGCCCGGTACGCGGCGCGGCTGACGGAAATGAAGTGACGGCGTACAAAGTCGTCGTGCGCGGGCTTGACCCGCGCATCCATCCTCTTAAGAGGGGCTAGCCCGATGGATTGCCGGGTCAAGCCCGGCAATGACAGAATAGGTTGACCATGGCAGACGCGCGGCGCGCACCCCTGAAGGACCAGACCGACATTTCCGGCGCGCGCGCGCTGATCGTCGAGGCACGGTTCTATGACGACCTCCAGGACGCGCTTCTGGACGGCGCGGTGGCCGAGCTGAAGGCGGCTGGCCTGACCCATGACGTGATCACGGTTCCGGGCGCGCTTGAGATTCCGGCGGCGGTGGCTATCGCCGTCGACGCGGCTGCCGCCAACGGCAAGCCCTATGACGCGGCGATCGCGCTCGGTTGCGTGATACGCGGCGACACCATTCATTTCGAGATCGTCTCGCAGGAATCCTCGCGCGCGCTGATGGACCTTGCGGTGGCGCGCAAGCTGCCGCTCGGCAACGGAATTCTCACGGTCAACAATGAGGACCAGGCCTGGGCGCGGGCGCGCGCCAGCGAGCTCAACAAGGGCGGCGATGCCGCGCGCGCGGCGATCGCGATGCTGCGCATCAAGCGCCGGCTGGCGCGGGCTTGATCATGGCTGACAACAAGAAACCGGCGGGGCCCACGGAGAAGAAGGCGAACCGACGTGGTGCAGCACGGCTCGCAGCCGTGCAGGCGCTGTACCAGATGGACATCGCCGGCGCCGGCATCAACGACATCTTCGCCGAGTTCGAGAGCCACTGGCTCGGCAACGAGGTCGAGGGCGACACGTACCTGCCGGCAGAAGCGGCCTTCTTCCGAGACGTCGTCTCGGGCGTCGTGCGCGACCAGCAGAAGCTCGATCCGCTGATCGACGAGGCACTGTCGAAGGGCTGGCCCTTGAAGCGGATCGAAGCGATCCTGCGCGCGGTGCTGCGGGCAGGGGCCTATGAGCTGCAGCACCGCAAGGACGTGCCGGGCCGCGTCGTCGTCTCCGAATATGTCGATGTCGCCAACGCCTTTGTCGACCGCGAGGAGACCGGAATGGTCAACGCCGTGCTCGACCAGATCGGCCGCCAGTTTCGCGGCGACGAGTTCGGGCGCGGGTAGTTTCCCGCGAGGGCGAAGACAGTGGTGGGTGTAGCTGCCGATGATGGCGAACAATCCTTCCCCCGAAGACTCCCTCATCGCGCGCTATTTCAAGCCGCTGGCGACCGATCCCGGCGCGTTCGGCCTGGTCGATGACGCGGCGGTGCTGTCGTCGTCGGGCGACGACATTGTCGTCACCACCGACGCCGTCGTCGAAGGCGTGCACTATCTTGCCACCGATCCGCCTGACACCATCGCGCGAAAAGCGCTGCGGGTGAACCTGTCCGATCTCGCGGCCAAGGGTGCGGTGCCGGCCGGCTTCGTACTGACGCTGGCGCTGCGCAGCAAGGAGGATGCCTGGCTGCGGCCCTTCGCGGACGCGCTGGGCGAGGACGCGAGAGAATTCGGCTGTCCGCTGCTCGGCGGCGACACGGTGTCGACGCCGGGGCCGCAGATGATCTCGATCACCGCCTTCGGCCGCGTGCCGAAGGGGCGGATGGTCGGCCGTACCGGTGCGAGGCCAGGCGATCGCATTCTGGTGACCGGCACGATCGGTGACGCAGCGCTCGGCCTCGAGGTGCTCACCGGCGGTGCCGCTGCGGCCGCGCTCGCGACCGATCCCGCTGCGAGAGAGGCCCTGGTGTCACGCTATCGGGTGCCGCAGCCGCGCAACCCGCTGGCACGGGCCGTGCGCGATCATGCGACCGCGGCGATGGACGTCTCCGACGGCCTCGCCGGTGATTTGACCAAACTATGCGCGGCGTCCGGGGTCTCGGCCACGGTCGACGTGGCGCGCGTGCCGCTCTCGGCCGCGGCCGCAGGCCTGGTTGCCCGTAACGCCGTTTGCGTCGAGACGCTGCTTGCGGGTGGCGACGATTACGAGGTGCTGTGCACCGTCTCGCCGGCGCAGGCAGATGCGCTGATTGCCGCGGGGCGGGCGACCGGCCTTGCCGTTACCGCGATCGGCACGATCGTCGCGGGCCAGCAGGGGCCGCGCTTCCTGGACGGGCAGGGCCAGGAATTGGTCTTGAGGCGGCTGTCCTACAGCCACTTCTAGGAATTGCTCCAAACCGGCATCCAAGTTCTCGGTGCTTGGCCTAATTACCTGCCGAGATCGGCGTTTTCGGCCTTATCCGGCGTTGCACCCTCAATTCGATTTTGGCAAGCTTGTGACCGACTAAGGCCGCCCCTTTTGGGTAGGGGGCGGCTTTGTTCGAAATCAAGGCGCCGCACCGCACGACGGACAACAAAAGGCGCCGGGGACACATCAAGGATCTGAGGCAAAAATCACATGACAGCATTATGGTTGATTGTGCTCTGCGGAGTGCTTTCCGTCGTCTACGCGATTTGGGCGACGTCTTCGGTGTTGAGCGCGGATGCGGGGTCGCCGCGCATGCAGGAGATCGCGGCAGCGGTCGCGGAGGGGGCACAGGCATATCTGCGGCGCCAGTACACGACGATCGCCATGGTTGGCGTGGTCATCTTCGTCTTGCTCGTCTATTTCCTCGGAATCTACGTTGCCATCGGCTTTCTGATCGGCGCCGTCCTGTCGGGAGCCGCCGGCTTCATTGGCATGAACGTCTCGGTCCGCGCCAATGTGCGCACCGCGCAAGCCGCGACGACGTCGCTCGCCGGCGGCCTCGAGCTCGCCTTCAAGGCCGGCGCGATCACCGGCATGCTGGTGGCAGGTCTCGCATTGCTCGGCGTGACGCTCTATTTCGGCTTCCTGGTGCATTCGCTGAAGCTTGCACCTGACAGCCGCATCGTCATCGACGCCCTGGTGGCGCTCGGCTTCGGCGCCTCGCTGATCTCGATCTTCGCCCGTCTCGGCGGCGGCATCTTCACCAAGGGTGCGGACGTCGGCGGCGACCTCGTCGGCAAGGTCGAGGCCGGCATTCCCGAGGACGATCCGCGCAACCCGGCCACCATCGCCGACAACGTCGGCGACAACGTGGGCGACTGCGCGGGCATGGCCGCCGATTTGTTCGAGACCTATGCGGTGACCGCGGTCGCAACCATGGTGCTCGCTGCGATCTTCTTCGCCAAGACGCCGATCCTCGCCAACATGATGACGCTGCCGCTCGCGATCGGCGGCATCTGCATCATCACCTCGATCATCGGCACCTTCTTCGTCAAGCTCGGGCCGAGCCAGTCGATCATGGGCGCGCTCTACAAGGGCCTGATCGCAACCGGCGTCCTGTCGCTGATCGGCATCGCCGGCGTGATCTACAGCCTGATCGGTTTCGGCAAGCTTGATGGCGTCGACTATACCGGCATGGCGCTGTTCGAATGTGGCGTGGTCGGCCTCGTCGTCACCGCGCTGATCATCTGGATCACCGAATACTACACCGGCACCGACTATCGTCCGGTCAAGTCGATCGCCCAGGCCTCGGTGACCGGCCACGGCACCAATGTGATCCAGGGGCTTGCCGTCTCGATGGAAGCGACCGCGCTGCCCGCGATCGTGATCATCGCCGGCATCCTGGTCACCTACAGCCTCGCCGGCCTGTTCGGCATCGCGATCGCGACTGCCACGATGCTAGCGCTGGCCGGCATGGTCGTCGCGCTCGACGCGTTCGGCCCGGTGACGGACAACGCCGGCGGCATCGCCGAGATGGCGGGCCTGCCGAAGGAAGTGCGCAAATCGACCGACGCGCTCGACGCGGTCGGCAACACCACCAAGGCAGTCACCAAGGGCTATGCGATCGGGTCCGCCGGTCTCGGTGCCCTCGTGCTGTTCGCAGCCTACAACCAGGACCTCAAGTTCTTCGTTGCGGACTCCGCGCATCATCCCTACTTCGCCGGCGTCAATCCGGACTTCTCGTTGAACAATCCCTACGTCGTGGTGGGCCTGCTGTTCGGCGGTCTGCTGCCGTATCTGTTCGGCGCGATGGGCATGACCGCAGTCGGCCGTGCGGCGAGCGCGATCGTCGAGGAGGTGCGGCGCCAGTTCCGTGAGAAGCCGGGCATCATGCAGGGCACCGACAAGCCGGACTATGGCAAGGCGGTCGACCTGCTGACCAAGGCGGCGATCAAGGAGATGATCATCCCCTCGCTGCTCCCGGTGCTGTCGCCCATCTTCGTCTATTTCGCGATCTATGCGATCGCGGGTGGCGGCGTGGCCGGCAAGTCGGCGGCGTTCTCGGCGGTGGGCGCCATGCTGCTCGGCGTGATCGTGACGGGCCTGTTCGTCGCGATCTCCATGACCTCGGGCGGCGGCGCCTGGGACAACGCCAAGAAGTACATCGAGGACGGTCATTTCGGCGGCAAGGGCTCCGACGCCCACAAGGCGGCCGTGACCGGCGACACCGTCGGCGATCCCTACAAGGACACCGCGGGTCCCGCGGTGAACCCGATGATCAAGATCACCAACATCGTGGCGCTGCTGCTGCTGGCGATCCTGGCGCACTGAGCGGCGCAGACCAGACAAGACAAAACCCCGCGGCGCGAGCCGCGGGGTTTTGCTTGGCAACAACCTCGTTCGCTCCATGCGAACAAACACGGAGATCAATCCATGTCGCTCTCATCCGCCCGGAATTATGCGCTCCGCGCCGCCAAGTCGCAGGACCAGAAGGAGGCCGCCGAATTGTTATCCAAGGCCATCCTGGAGCTCGCGCTGGCGATCGAGGCCACCGATGCCAAGGTCAAGAAGATCAACAAGTCGTCCTAGGTGCGATGCGATCGCCACGTTGGGCGCGGCGCCAATCGGGGTCGCGAAGTGCATCCGCCGACACGGATCGCGGACGTCAGCTACTGCACGTCCATCTGCAGCCCTTCCTTCTGGATGATGCCGGCGAACTTCTTCGTCTCGGCATCCACGAAGGCGGCGAACTGCTCGGGCGTGCCGTAGTCGGCGCGGGCGCCCATGGCGGCGATCTGCTTCTTGATGTCGTCGCGCTCCAGCATCGCCTTGACCTGGAGATTGAGCGCGCTCAGCACCTCGGGCGAGACGCCCTTCGGCAGGAACACCGAGAACCACGAGGACACGTCGAAATTCGCCAGCTCCGGCGCGGTCTCGCGCATGGTCGGCAGGTCTTTCGCGAGGTCGCTGCGTTCGGTGGTGGTGACGCACAGACCGTTGAGCGTGCCGTTCTGCACCTGCGGCAGGCTCGGGTAGAGATTGTCGAACAGGATCTGGATGTCACCGGCGAGCGCGGCCTGGAGCGCGGGACCGGCGCCGCGGAACGGGATGTGCGTCATCTTGAGGCCGGTGAGCTGGAGGAACCAGGCGCCGGTGAGGTGAGGGCTCTGACCGACGCCGGAGGAGGCGTAGCTGAGCTTGTCCGGATTGGCCTTGAGATAGGCGATCAGCTCGGCGATCGACTTGATGCCGGTTTTCGGATGCGCCGACACGATGTTCGGAATCCGGATCATGTTGGAGACAGGCTGGAGCTGGTCCGGCTTGTAGCTCAGATTCTTGAAGATGCTGTAGGCGATCGCGTTCGGACCGGGATTGCCGACCAGGATGGTGTGGCCGTCAGGCTTGGCGCGAACCACCTCGGCCGTGCCGATGGTGCCGCCGCCGCCGGAGCGGTTTTCCACGACGGCCGACTGGCCCCAGGCGGTCTGCAGATGCGCGGCCAGGAGCCGGCCCAACACGTCGGTCGAGCCGCCGGCTGCGGCCGGCACGACGAGACGGACGTTTTCGGTCGGCTTCCAGTCGGCCAGGCTCGATCGCGGCAGGATCGCTGCGGCCGTAAGGCCGGCCGCACCGGTGAGCACGCGACGTCGGGATAGCAAATGTCTGGGCACGAATCCTCTCCCTGCTTCTTGTTTTGCAGGGAGCGTAGGGAACCAGGCGCGCGACGGCAAGCCGCATGCGACCGCGACGGCTGCAACGACAGCGGCAGGACGCCGCAGGTGCGATTCTCAGTTAAAGCTAAGCAGCTTGAACAGCGGCGCGAGGTAGCTCATCTCCTGACCCGACGTCGCCGTGGTCCGGCTGATGAAGTCGAAGATCCTGCCGTCCTGCAGGCCGTAATTCGCAAGGCGGCGCACACGCCGGTTCTTGTCGAAATAGACCGCGATGACGCGCTGGTCGACCACCTTCTGGTTCATGAAGGCGACCATGCGCTCCGAGCGCTGCGAGATGTAGTAGAACACTTCGCCGTCGAGGGTTGCCACCGTGGAGGGCGTGCCCATCACGATCAGCACCTGGTCCTGGCTCGCGCCGATCGGAATCTGCTCCAGCGCGCCGGGCGGCAGAATGTAGCCCTTCTGGAATTGCTCGCCGGTGCAGCCCGTGAGCGCGGCGCCGACCAGGGCGACGGCGGCGAGCATGCGCAAGCCGCGCCAGCGTGCATGAAGGCCGCGCCGCTTGTCCGCGCGCAGGCTGGTCTGGTTCGTTATCGTCATAGCGGAACTGATTCCGTCCCCTTGCATCGCGCGAGGCGCTGAAGTACCGGGCGGGGCGTCTGAATGCAACACGCGCGCGCCCGCTTGCGGAAACCACAATGCTTTGGCCGTTCAATCACTTCAGGAAACCCCGGCTAACCCCGCGCGGCACCATTGAAGCCATCTATGGCATGATCGTGACGCAGGCGCGAGAACCCATATTTTACCGTGACTTGGGCGTGCCCGATACGGTTAACGGGCGTTTCGACCTGTTGCTGCTGCATCTTTGGCTGCTGCTGCGGAGCCTGCGGACGGTCCAGGGAGCCGCCGCGGGAGCCTCGGAGCTGTCGCAGGCGCTGTTCGACCGCTTCTGCGAGGACATGGACGACAATCTGCGCGAGATGGGGGTAGGCGACCAGACCGTCCCGAAGCGGATGCGGGCCTTCGGCGAGGCGTTTTACGGTCGCGTCCAGGCCTACGACCAGGCCGTCGAGGCCGGCGGCGAGGCCCTGGCAGAGGCGATCTGCAAGAATATCTTGAACGGGACCGGGCTGGACCGGGCGAAGCGGCTCGCGGCCTATGCGCGGGCCAGCGAGGCCGATCTCGGCCGGGCCGACGAGGCCGCGCTGCTGCGCGGCGCCTTCAGGTTTCCTCCAGCGCTTTCCGAGGGTGACACGCCATGAGCCGACCAAGTACCGGATCCGAGCCCGATCCCTGGCGGGTCCCCGTCCTCGTTGCGCAGATCCCCGACACCGGCCTGCACCGCAAGCTCGAGGCCTCGGCCGCCGAGCGGCAGGCCATGGCGGAGGCCGGTGGCCTGCGCGAGATACTGTCCGCCCAGGCCGATTTCGATGTGGTGCCCAGGAGTGGCGGCCGCGTCCAGGTGACCGGCAGCGTCCGGGCCCGAATCGGCCAAACCTGCGTGGTCACGCTCGATCCGATCGAGAGCGAGGTCGACGAGGAGGTGGATCTGACGTTCGCCCCCGAGGCCGAGGCGCGCCGCCTGGCCGACCTGATCGCGGAGGGGCGGGACGACAAGGATTCGTCGGAGGTCGCTGACCCGCCGGAGCCGATCGTCAACGGCATCATCGACCTCGGCCGCCTCGCCACCGACGCCCTGTTCCTGGCGATCGATCCCTATCCGCGCAAGGAGGGGGTTGTGTTCGAGGCGGAGGTCACCGCCCCCGATCCGGAGGACCATCCATTTGCGGTGCTGAAGGCGCTGCAAGACAAGAAACAAGACAAGAAGAAGGGCAAATAGCTGGGCATTCCCGGCAGCACCGCTTTGCTACGGGGCGTGAGGTGCTTGCGTGAGCGGTTTGAAAAGCTGATTTATCCGTTTGATTCCAATGCGTTTCCTGTGAATTTGCCGCTTGGCGGCCGGACCGCCCTGAAAGCAAAAGGCTGGGGGCAAGAGGTTGTTTCGGGGTAACAAAACGCTATTGTCGCGCCCCGGTCGGGGCGCGGCGTGGCGCTCGACCGATCGCCATGTCGATGGCGAACCCATTCTGCGGCCCCGCTCGTTCAAGACCGCACCAGACCAGGTTTCCGGGACTTTTATGCCAAGCAAGGTTCGCATTGCGCTGGACGCCATGGGGGGCGACGGCGGCGCCGCCGTGGTCATTCCCGGCGCCGCTATCTCGCTTCAGAGGCATCGGGGGACCGAGTTCCTGCTGGTCGGGGACCGCGCCATGATCGAGCCCGAGCTCGCGAAGCATCCCGCCCTTAGGGCCGCTTCGAAGATCATCCACACCGACGTGGCCGTCAGCGGCTCGGACAAACCGAGCCAGGCGCTGCGGCGCGGCCGCAAGACCTCCTCGATGTGGCTTGCCATCGACGCGGTGAAGAAGGGCGAGGCGGATGTCGCGGTTTCCGCCGGCAACACCGGCGCGCTGATGGCGATGTCGCGCTTCCATCTGCGCACGTTGCCGGGGGTCGACCGTCCGGCAATCACCGGGGTATGGCCGACCAAGCGGGGCGAATCCGTCGTGCTCGACCTCGGCGCAACCATCGGCGGCGACGCGCACCATCTGGTGTCGCTCGCGGTGATGGGCGCGGCGATGGCAAGCGTGCTGTTCGACAAGAAGCGCCCCACGGTCGGGCTGCTCAATATCGGGGTCGAGGAGATCAAGGGGCACGAGGAGATCCGCGAGGCGGGTGAAATCCTGCGCGCCAGGAACCTTCCGGAACTCGACTATATCGGTTTCGTCGAGGGCGACGGCATCGGCAAGGGGCACGCCGACGTCATCGTGACCGAAGGTTACAGCGGCAATATCGCGCTCAAGGCTGCCGAGGGAACCGCGCGGCAGATGGCGGAATTGCTGCGCGAAGGGATGCAGCGGAGCTGGATGACCAAGCTCGGCT
Organism: Bradyrhizobium sp. MOS003; assembly: GCF_003020125.1. Classification (GTDB taxonomy): domain Bacteria; phylum Pseudomonadota; class Alphaproteobacteria; order Rhizobiales; family Xanthobacteraceae; genus Bradyrhizobium. The sequence continues at coordinate 159,544 of NZ_PYFW01000010.1, forward strand.
ATCTCTTGGCACGCGATGCCTTTCAGGCGCTGCGCAACAAGATGGACCCGAACAAGTCCAACGGGGGCGTGTTCCTGGGGTTGAACGGATTGGTGGTCAAGAGCCATGGCGGAATCAGCGCCGAAGGCTTTGCCTCCGCGATCAATGTTGGCTATGAGATGGTCAAATTCGATCTCCTGAACAAGATCAATCAGATGCTCAACCGCGAAGGTGGTGCACTCAATTCCGTGCAGGCCGCGCAGGAGGCTGTTTCGTGACTCAGATTCGTTCGGTCGTGCTGGGCTGCGGCTCTTATTTGCCGGAGCAGGTGGTGACCAACGCCCAGCTGGCGGCGCGTATCGACACCTCCGACGAGTGGATCGTGCAGCGCACCGGCATTCGCGAGCGGCACATCGCGGGCGAGGGCGAGTTCACCTCGCACCTCGCGATCAAGGCGGCGCAGGCTGCATTGACCGACGCCGGCCTGGATGCGCAGTCGATCGACCTGATCGTGCTGGCGACCTCGACGCCGGACAACACGTTTCCCGCGACCGCCGTCGCCGTGCAGCACGCCCTCGGCATCAACCACGGCGCGGCCTTCGATCTCCAGGCAGTGTGCTCGGGCTTCGTGTTCGCGCTCGCCACCGCCGACAATTTCCTGCGCACCGGCGCCTTCAAGCGCGCGCTGGTGATCGGCGCCGAGACCTTCTCGCGCATACTCGACTGGAACGACCGCGGCACCTGCGTGCTGTTCGGCGACGGTGCCGGCGCGGTGGTGCTGGAGGCGCAGGAGCAGCCGGGCAAGGCTGCGACCGATCGTGGCGTCGTCACCACGCATCTGCGCTCCGACGGCCGCCACAAGGCAAAGCTGTTCGTCGACGGGGGCCCGTCCTCAACCCAGACCGTCGGCCATCTGCGCATGGAGGGCCGCGAGGTCTTCAAGCATGCGGTCGGCATGATCACCGACGTCATCGTCGACGCCTTCGAGGCGACCGGGCTCAATGCCGACAGCATCGACTGGTTCGTGCCGCACCAGGCCAACAAGCGAATCATCGACGCGTCCGCCCACAAGCTTCACATTGCGCCGGAGAAGGTGGTGCTGACGGTGGACCGTCACGGCAACACCTCGGCCGCCTCGATTCCGCTGGCGTTGTCGGCGGCCCGCAAGGATGGTCGCATCAAGCGCGGCGACATGGTTCTCATGGAGGCGATGGGCGGCGGCTTCACCTGGGGCTCGGCGATGGTGCGCTGGTAGAGCCACAGTCGATAAAATTTTGCCGGAATTCGCGGCCATTATCGATGCGCCTGCATTGATGAGCGCTGTTGACCGCCGTATCGTAAGCTCATAATTTCAGACAACAATTGTTCGCCGTGATGTGGGGCAGGGCGATGACCGATCAAAGTAAAACCGTAACGCGTGTCGATCTGTGCGAAGCCGTCTACCAGAAGGTGGGCCTGTCGCGCACGGAATCGTCCGCCTTCGTGGAACTCGTGCTGAAGGAGATCACCGACTGCCTGGAAAAGGGCGAGACGGTGAAGCTGTCTTCGTTCGGGTCGTTCATGGTCCGCAAGAAGGGCCAGCGCATCGGTCGCAACCCGAAGACCGGCACCGAGGTGCCGATCTCGCCGCGCCGGGTCATGGTGTTCAAGCCATCGGCGATCCTGAAGCAGCGGATCAACGCGCAGCATCGTACCAACGGCGACGGCAGCAAGATTCAACCCGAGGCGTAAGTCGCGCCCTGCGCAAAGGATTTGGCATTTGGACAAGGCGCCGGATGCGTTCCGAACCATCAGCGAAGTAGCGCAGGAACTCGACATTCCCCAGCACGTGCTGCGGTTCTGGGAGACCCGGTTCTCCCAGATCAAGCCGATGAAGCGCAGCGGCGGCCGCCGCTATTACCGCCCCGACGACGTCGACCTGCTCAAGGGCATCCGCCGGCTGCTCTATGGCGAGGGCTACACCATCCGCGGGGTGCAGCGGATCCTGAAGGAGCACGGCGTCAAATCGGTGCAGGGCCTCGCCGACAGCGCCGCCGCGGTTTCGTTCGGCGCCATCGAGGATGCCATCGGCGCGAGCCTGATGGAGCCCGAGGACGAGGAGGCGCCGATCAAGGGCGTCACCGACAGCGACGAGGACGACTACCAGGGCGATGAGGAGGAAGGCATCGACTTCCGCTTCACCGAGGTCGACGACGAGGACATCCTCACCACCTTCCGCAAGGGCGGCACGACTGCCGCGGCTCCGGCCGGCCCCAGTGCGCTGGACCGGGAACGGCTAGGCCGCGTCCTCGCCGACCTCGTCGCCTGCCGCGAGATGCTGGACCAGGCGCTGAAGGACGGCTGACTGCCTTTTTAGCGGCATTGCGGGCAGTTCCGGCGACTGTGGGCAGGGACGGCAAAATGCTGCGGCCTCGCCTTGCGCATCGCTCCGATCCTAGCTAATGGAACGACGTTCGGAGCGTGGCGCAGCCCGGTTAGCGCACTAGTCTGGGAGACTAGGGGTCGGAGGTTCAAATCCTCTCGCTCCGACCATTTTTCTCAAAGCATCGGTTGGGCGGATTGAGCGTCGGTTTGGGACGCGCTCCCCGCCGGGCACGCGTGCGCGGCGATCAACCGCGGCGACCCCTGATGGTTGGCAAGCCAAAATGTCGAAAAACAACCCCATGCACAGTAGCGATGTCATTGATCAGATGTCGCTTTTCCGAATCGATTTGACCCGTCCGGCGCAGTAGCGGCATTATGCCGGCACTTGCCAGCCAATGGGATTGGGAATGCTCCGGATCGCTCTGCTCTGCGCGCTCGCGCTGACCACCTCGGCCACTTTGGCCGGTGACGGACCCAAAAATCAAGAAACTGATCGGCTCATGCAGGTTCTTCGTGACGAGATCGCGCGCGAGGATTGTCTATGGCGCGAGAGCTTGACGCGACTATCCAATCAAACTCCAGACGAGCAGCAAAAGATCTCGGGACTCGTTGCACATTTCTGCAGTCGGAGAAGTAGAGAGCGGATCATTGAGGGGGCGTCGACGGAAGATCTCGGCCGGCATGAAGTCGCTCAGTACGACCAGCTGTGGGCACAGGAGAGGGCGATCGCGATCGCGAGGCAGATTCGGGAGCTCCGAGAGCGCAGGCTGCCATAGAGGTGTGGCTGCCTGGCATCGGCGCAGGGCCGGCAACTGCTTGCTTCTACCAAAAGGTGTAGCGACGGCCTGTACTCCCGCGCTAATTTGTGGCGTTTGGGGCAGGAATTGGATCGATGGCGCAGCTTGTGAAAGCCATGGCGTGGCGGAAGATTTACGCGCTCGCTCTTCTATTGGCTTTTCAGTCGGGTTCGGCGGACGCGCAATCGAACATGACTGTAAAGGGATTCCCGCCGGAGCTACCCACTGAGATAGCGGGCAATGGATGGTTTGTGTTTTTGGACGGAGACATCGATCCCGATGCACCCCAGCGGTTTGAGCAGTATGTCACGCAAAACCGTATTCCCGATCGGTCTATTGTCTACCTGAACTCACCCGGTGGAAGCTTGGCTGCAGGCATCGAACTCGGTCGTCTGTTCCGAAAATATGGTTTGTCCACCGATATCGGTCGGAATTCACCATTCTCTTCGAAGCGCTACGATATTGATGCGGGCGGCTGTTATAGCGCGTACGCATATTTAGGCGGTCAGTTCAGGTATTTGAAGCAGGGGTCCCGATACGGCGTTCACCAATTCAAGTCGGTGCGGGCCGATGAGCGCATTGAAGGGACTGCTCAGGTCATCTCCGCTCTGGCAGTCGAATACATGCGCTCGATGGATGTTGATCCGGATCTATTCACGTTGAGCGCCGCCGCGAGCCCTGACGGGATGCAGGAGGTCGACAAAGTAACTTTGGAGCGGCTGAACGTCGTCAATAACGGGCGGACCCGACCTGTCTGGACAATCGAAAGTACGGACGGACAGCTTTATCTGAAAGGACAGCTAACAACCGAAGAATCCGGAATCAACAAGTTCATCCTCTACTGCGAAAAGCGGCGCGCATTCTTACTCGCCATCTTCGATACCCTTCGTCGGGATACTGAGCTCATGAATATGGCCGCCCATTCTCTTTTGATCGATGGGCAGGTGTACCGACTGCGTCCGGATTCCAAGCGGATTCAAAACGGGCTGTTCAAGGTCACATACACTCTGTCGCAAAAGGAAATAGTCGCCCTTCGCAAAGGGGAGAATGTTGGTGTGGCGATTCAGGTCTCCTATGAGGCACCTATATTCCTCGGTTTTGAGGGGATGAGCATCGGGAGCGGCAGGCCGAAGCTTGTCGGCATGCTCGATCAGTGCGCTCAATAGGGTCTTCCCATTTCACGGACATTGCGGCCTGACCTCTTCGCCCGCCAAAGGGCGCATCATGTCCTCGCATTCTGGCAAGCGCGTCCAGGCTTTGGGCATCGACTGCGACCTACCTCAAATACCCCACCACCAACCGCGTCGTCTCGTCCGCGAGCGTCCGCACCATCTTCTCCAACAGCATCTCGGCGCCATGTAGCACCGTGTTGTGCGCGGTCGCTTCGATCGTGCTGACGCAGATGAAGGTTGCGACGTCAAGGTCGACCTTGCGCATCTCCTTGCGGCGGCTTTCGAGATAGGCGCGCACGAGGGTCTGGATCTCGCGGTTGTAGGCTTCGACATCCCTGAGCTGGCCGGTGCGCGGGATCTGCTCGGCGAGCACGCGATGCAGTTTCGGATTGATGCGGTGGGCGTCGATCGCGACGGTGACGAGTTTTCGCACCGCCTTGTCGATCGGCAGGTCCGCGACCTCCGCGAGCGCGGCGCGGACGATGCCCATGATCTCCTCGTTGTGGCGGTCGATAACGGCGGCGACGAGCGCTTCCTTGCTCGGGAAGTATTGGTAGAGCGAGCCGACGCTGACGCCGGCGACTTCCGCGATCCGGTTGGTGCTGGTCTTCTCGAAGCCGTCGCGCACCAGAATGCGAGCGGTCGCCTCGACCAGCGCATCGACGGTGGCGCGTGATCGCGCCTGCAGGGCGTTTTTCCGAGGCTTTGTCGGCGGCGTGCGGGCCATGGCGATGCGATCCGAATGCGAGTAGGAAAAGCGAGCGAATGCTCGCATTATATTGCCCCATGGCGACCTTCCGGCAAGCGTCTTCGTCGCCATATTGATGCGAAAGCCAGGCGGAGAGGGGACCATGAGCGTCGCAAGACTTGTGTCGGCCTTGCAGTTTTGTCCTGTCATGTGCGCGCCGCGAAACCGCGATCCCGCGCCGAGCCTGCAGAGCCGCCTGTTCAACGCGGTGCTGGCGCAGCTCCCCCACAAGAAGCAGCTCGCATCAGCCGAGGCGGTGCACGCGCATGTGCAGAAGCTCGCGCTTAAGCCTGTCACCTTCGAGCCGACGGGGCTCGGTCGCGGTGTCGAGGCGACGCTGACGAAGATGGGCGGATGGCCGGTCTATTACACCGCGCCGTCCTCGGGTCATGAGGGCTGCAACTTCGTCATGTTCCTGCATGGCGGCGGCTACATCAACGAGATCGTGCCGGCGCATTGGCGCTTCGTCGGCGAGATGACGCGCAAGGCGAACGTCGTCTGCGTGGTGCCGATCTATCCGCTGGCGCCGCGCGCGACCGCGAAGGACGTGGTGCCGGTGACGGCCGAGATCCTGCGCATGCTGCTGGAGGACGCGGGGTCTGCGAAGGTGACGGTGGTCGGCAACTCCGCCGGCGGGGGGCTCGCGCTCGCCGCGTGCCAATGGCTGCGTGATCGTGGTCATCGGCAGCCGAACCAGATGGTGCTGATTTCGCCCGCGGCCGATGCGTCGGTCAGTCGTCCGGAGCAGGCGACGATCGCGGCACGCGATCCGATCCAGGATATTCCGGGCCTCGTTGAGGCCGGGCGGCTCTACGCCGGCGAGCTCGATGTCGACCATCCCTACGTCAGCCCGCTCAACGGCGTCTTCCGTTTCCTCGCGCCGATGACGATCTTCTCTGGCACGCGCGATCTGCTCTATCCCGACAGCGTCGATCTCGCTGCCCGGGCGAGGGCGGTGGGCGTGCCGGTCGAACTGCATCTGCTGCGTGATCAGCCGCACAATTACGCGCTGATGCCGACGCCGGAAGGGCGGCGCGCGCGGGCGCTGATCATGCGTGCGGTGGCCTGAGGTGAAAGGTGTGACCGTGGTCACAGGGCGGGCCGCCTCGCGGGGGCTTGGCGCTGGTCGTGCCCGCGGAGGGACAAGCCGGCCCCCGGGCGTTTCCTCGTATCCGTCATTGACGGATCAGTAGTTTTGCGGGCCTTAGGCGTGGCCCTTGATCTCGTAATGGCCGGGCACGCATTTGTACCGATCCAGGCGCCAATTGGCGTGATAGATCGGATGCTCGCCCATCCATTTCGCCAACGGCGCCTGTGCGCCGATTGCACACTGCATCATCGATATTTCGGGCGTCATGTTGCTGTCGGTCACGATTTCCTCGATGCAACTGCCTGAGCTGGCTGCGCTCAGCCGGCAGAGCACGGCAACGACGGTCACGAACATTCCTGTCACCTCATAGGTAGTTTCTGACCACGAAGAAGATGCAAGCGGAGTGCCAGAGCCTGTGACACGCAAACCACACGCTGGCCTGGCCGACTCGACTCAGCGTCCGGCGTCCATTTGACGATTCGGATTGTAAAAAGTTTGCCCCTAAACGGAAGCCGGACAAATACGGGAGCCGCAGTCATACTGCCCCGGGCGGCCGCCATGCCTTGCAACGGCGAATGCCGAGCAAGCGCCTCGTCCTTCGAGACGACCGCTGCGCGGGCTCCTCAAGGATGAGGCTGATGAACGTCGGTGTTCGTTGACGCTGCTGCCATGCAACCAGTCCTCATCCTGAGGGCCCGCCAACGGCGGGCGTCGCGAAGGATGTGCCGCGGGCGAAGTGCCTCTTATGCACAAACCGCGTGGCAGCAGCACCGGAACGGCCGATAGTCCGCGCGCCAAAATAACGCCTGCATCGTCGATCCGCTTTCATTTGCGGATGCGGCGCTGCTACATTTCGCCCGTGCCCGGCAAGCGGCGCAGACGAAGAAACAGACCGACAAGGGGAGGGGCCGAAAGTCCCATGAAAGATTTCGCAGGAAAGATCGCGGTCATCACAGGTGGCGGCACGGGAATGGGGCGCGAGCTCGCGCGGCAGCTCGTGGCAGAGGGCTGCAATGTCGCGATGTGCGACGTCTCGGAGGCCGCGATGGCGGAAACCAAGCGGCTCTGCGAGGTCGAGAAGCTGCCGCAAGGCCTGCGCGTCACGACGCATGTCGCCGACGTCTCGATCGAGGATCATCTGAAGCGCTTTCGCGACGAGCTCGCCGAGCAGCAGAAGACGGACAGGATCCATCTGCTGTTCAACAACGCCGGCATCGGCGGCGGCGGCAGCCTGTTCACCAACACGCGCGAGCAGTGGGAGCGCACCTTCAACATCTGCTGGGGCGGCGTCTATCTCGGCGTGCGCACCTTTCTGCCGATGCTGGTGGCTGCCGACGAGGCCCACATCGTCAACACCGCGAGCGTCAACGGCTTCTGGGCTTCGATCGGCATGGGCCAGGCACACACCGCCTACAGCTCGGCCAAGTTTGCGGTGAAGGGATTTACCGAAGCGCTGATCAACGACCTCCGCCTGCACGCGCCGCACGTCAAATGCTCGGTGGTGATGCCCGGCCACATCGGCACCTCGATCGTCTCCAATTCGCGCAAGGTGCAGAGCGCCGACGGCTCGGAGCGGCTCAACGCCGACGAGGTCGCGCTGACGCGCAAGCGCATGGTCGCGGCCGGCGTGCCCGATGCCGACAAGATGTCGGACGAGGACATCCAGGCGGTGTTCGCCGAGCGCGCCCGCAGCTTCCTCGAGGATGCGCCGACCACGGCTGCACAGGCCGCGAAGATCATTCTCGACGGGGTCAAGGCTGAGCGCTGGCGCATTCTCGTCGGCGAGGACGCCAAGCGCCTCGACGAACGCGTCCGCGCCACGCCGGAGCAGGCCTATGATCGCGCTTTCTACGAAAGCTTTACGCAGGAGGTCGGCTGGCGGCTCGGTTGAGATCGCCTCCAGGGTGCGCCGATATAGGTATGATCATCATCATGGCAAGAGGCGTGCAGGTATCTGTAGGTGCCGTCTCCTGCCAATGGGGATCACCTCATGACGAATTGGAATGTCACGCATGCGAGCGGACCGGTTTCGTTCAAGCGATGGTGATCTCGGACGGCTCTCATTCAGTGCACGGCTGCTTGGTCGGTGCACTGAATTGGTTTACTCAATCAAGGGTAACGCGACGATAGAGCGTAGCTCCGATGATACCCGCATGCCTCTCCGACGACTGGATCCTCTGCCCGGAGCGGGAGGACATCTCCGCTGAATTCACGCGGCTCTTGACCGCGGCCCAGGAGGGCGGCGCCACGATCGCCGAATGCCTGATGATCGCGCGGCAGCTGAAGCGGGGCGACGACCGGTCCTGGCATCGCGAGTGGAAGAAACTGGCGCAGGCCAATCGGCATCGCGCCGAGGCAGCGTTCGCGGAAGGCCACATGGCGAGCGCGCAGCGCAACTGGCTGCGCGCGATGAACTATTATGGTGCGGCGGCGATGCCGCTCGAGCCGGACGACGAGCGCCGCTGGGTCGCGGTGCTCGCGATGCAGGAATGCGCCCGCCGCTACCTCGCGGCGCGCGCTCCCGCCGGCGAAGTCGTGACGATCCCCTGGCTCGACGGGCATGCGCTGCAGGGCTACTTCCTTTCCGCGCCGTCGGGGAGCGGGCGGGCTCCGACCGTGATCTGCATCGGCGAGCCCGGCCACCGCAAGGAGGAATTCCTGCACAAGCTCGTGCCGCATGCGCGCGAGCGTGGATTCTCGATGCTGGCGCTCGACCTGTTCGGCGACCAGCGCGACGACTATCTCGACGAGCTGTTGCGGCGGGGGGATCTCGAAAGCGCGATTCCCTGCGTCATGGACTATCTGGAGACGCGCGGCGACATCGATTTCGCCCGGGTCGGAATCATCGCCGACGGCTGGGGCTCGTCCTTCGTGGCGCGCGCGGTGTTGCAGGAGCCGCGGCTTGCCGCCGCCGTCTGCGACGGCGGCCTGTGGGACCTGCACGAGCGGGCCTTCTTTGCCAGCCGTTTCGCGATGAGCGACGTCACCATCGTGCCGGTGCCGCATGCGCCGCTGATGGCCTCCAGCGTCGACTGTCCGGTGCTGATCACGCTCGGCGAGGACGGCTGGCTCAAGGCCGACCGGGCGCGTCAGATTGTCCAGGACTCCCGGCTCGGCAGTTCGGATGTCATGCTGAAGGTGTTCACGGCCGCCGAGACCGGCGCGGCGCAGTCCCATGCTGACAATCCGAGCCTTGCCAACGAATACATCTTCGACTGGCTCGAATCGCAGCTCGGCGCCGCCGCGCGGCGGATCTGAGCGCAGCTTCCCGGGCCCTAAAAGTCGACCGACATCCGGACGCAGGCCTTCTGCAGGCGGGTCTTCAGCGTCGCGAGCTTGCCAGTGAATTCCGTCAATTCGTCCTCGTCGAACTCCTGGAAGACGAATTCGCGGATCGTCTTGTACTGCTCGGTGAGGCTCGCGATGTGCTTCTGGGTCTTGTCGGTCAGGGACAGCCGGACCACGCGGGCGTCGGTCGGCGAGGGACGGCGGCGCAGCAGGCCCTTCTTCTCGAGCAGCTTGGACTGGGTGGTGACGAAGGACGGGTCCACGTGGAGCAGCTTGGAGACGACGTTGACCGGAATGCCGTCGTCCTTGTCGAGGTCGGAGATGGCCATCAGGATCAGCCATTGCGGGCCGCTAATGCCGAGCGTCTTCGCCCAGAACTGACGCAGCTCTTCCAGATACATGTTGATCGACGAGATCTCCCAGGTGAAGCGCCTGATGATATCCAGGTTGGCGATCGAGCGCATGCGCGCTCCTTCTTTCCTCGTCGCGGACACAGCGTCACTCCCGTGAACCGATTGTTCAGGCCGGTGTTCGTGGAGGGCCATAGTCGACGCAAGCCTGCTCTGACGCAAGTGCAGAGCAAGGTAATTTCGTCACTAAAATTACAAAGATGACCAGCTCATTGATTCGCGAGATCGCAAGTGTTGCGCGCCGGGTACAGGTCTAACAAAACCGAAAAGCTGATCTAATAAACTATTTTGATTACCGAACGACGCAGGCATATTGGTTCCCGACGGTGGGGGGTACTCGATCGTCCCGTTGCAGGTGGTTCGCTCACGTTCCTCGCGTCCGAAAGCGGGGGTGTCCGAAAGCGTCCGGGCGGATTTGAGAGACGGGGACTTGGGGGACCTCAAGGTCTGGTCTTCGTCAAAATGAGCAACTTGGAGGTTTTGAAATGAAAGTGGTGAAGAGCCTTCTGCTCGGCACTGCGGCGGGTCTGATCGCCGTCAGTGGAGCCCGTGCGGCCGATCTTCCGGTCAAGGCCAAGGCGGTCGAGTACGTCAAGATCTGCACGCTGTACGGCGCGGGTTTCTACTACATCCCGGGCAGCGACACCTGCATCAAGCTCGGCGGCTATGTGCGTGCCGAAGTGGCGCTCAATGCCGGCGGCAATTACAGCGCCCAGTACAACGGCGTGTTCGCGGCCAACAACCGCCTGACCAACTACTACTCGATGCGCGCTCGTGAAGACCTCAACATCGACACGCGCACCGCGACCGAGTACGGCGTAGTCCGCACCTATTTCGACGCGGTCTTCACCTGGACGACCGGCAGCTACGGCGGCACCGGTTCGGGCACGGGCGCGACCCAGTACAGCGGCACGATCGGCCTGAACGCGGCCGGCACCGGCCTCACCGGCTCGGGCGGCGGCAACATCAACGGCACCGACGGCAACACCTCGGGCGGTGCGCTCGGCGTCTACTACGCCTTCATCCAGTTCGCCGGCTTCACCATGGGTAAGGCGGTGTCGCAGTTCGACGCGCCCTGGATCAACTATCCCGGCAACAATTTCGACCAGCTCGTCGGCGGCAGCGGCACCACCAACGGCGTGACCCAGTTCACCTACACCGCCGATTTCGGTCAGGGCATCACGGCTGCATTCTCGGCGCAGGACCAGACGCAGGTGTTCCAGACCAACATCTGGAACACGGCCGGCATCTCCACCACCGGCGTACTCGGCGGTGCCTATGGCTCGAACGACCTCGGCGGCACCCGCGCGCCCGATCTCGTTGCCATGGTTCGCGTCGAGCAGGCCTGGGGCCTGTTTCAGGCATCGGTCGCCGCGCACGACAACCATGTCGCCTATTACGGTGCGACCGAAACCACCGGTCATCCCGAAGACAAATGGGGTTGGGCCGTTCAGCTTGCGCTCGGCATCAAGAACATCCCGACCGGCGCCGGCGACGTGATCAACATCTCGGGCGTCTACACCGAGGGCGCGAGCCGCTACAACTTCCAGGAGCTGGCGGCGACCAGCTACTCGATGTTCGGCAGCTCGAACGCTGCGTATCAGAGCATCGGCTTCGCCGGCGTGTCCGACGCGGTGTTCGCACCGGGCGGCAGCCTCGAGCTGACCAAGACCTACGGCTTCCGGGGTGCCTACACCCACAACTGGAGCCCGAACTGGAACACGGCGCTGTACGGCGCGTGGGCTGCGGTCAACTACAGCGGCACGGCGAAGGGTCTGATCTGCGGCAGCGCGGCGTTCGCCACCCTGACCGGTACCTGTAACCCGGACTTCAACATCGGGCAGGTCGGCGTCATCACCCGCTGGACGCCGGTGAAGAACCTGACCTTCTCGGCCGACTTCACTTACAGCCACCTCGACCAGAAGTACTCGGGCGCGATCACGACCGCAGCGCTGACGGGCGTTGCCAAGCCGGCGGCGACCTACGAGATCAAGGACCAGGACACCTACAGCATGCTGCTGCGCGCCCAGCGCAACTGGTAAGCTGGCGGTCTTCTCCGATCGACACAGGCCCCGGCGGAACACCGCCGGGGCTTTTTTGCAGGGCCTTCGGAAGTCCATGGCCCGTGCAGACGGCGAAGACGAGCCATGCGATTGAGTCGCCTCAGATTAATGTACTTACATGAGTTACTAAGCTATATAGCCCCAAGCCACACACGAAAGTTGCGGCTCTTAGCTTCACGCTAAGCCTCCAGAAGCCTCCGGCGATGCCCCGCCGGAGGTTTTTCGTTTTGTGCCAGCGCGGTCTTCAGCCGCGCATCACGCGGGCCCGTCCGTTCGGCCGGTAGGCGAGGCGGCTGTGGCCCGTGCAATAGGGCTGACCGTCGGGCGCGGAATTGCCGCAGAAGCAGAAATCCTCGGCGCCCGGCGTCGAGATCGGCCAGCGGCAGCGATTTTCCGAGAGCTCCAGCAGCGAGCAGCGATTGGCCTCGTCGATCGGCCCTGCCGCAACCGGTTCGGCGGCTTCGCCATAGATCGTGGCGAGCATCGCGTATTGCAGCCGCGGCACGGTCCTCGGCGCCCGCGCCGGCCGGTCCTGAATCTTACGGTCCTCGATGGTGCGGCCGCGCGTGAGATTGAGGCGGGACAGCTTGCCGATCACGGCATTGCGGCTGACGCCGATGTCGGCGGCGATCTCGCGGCAGGAGAGGCCCGCCTCGAAGTGCTGCTTCAGAAGTTCAATTCGTTCGTCGGTCCAGGTGGGCGAAAGAACAGGCATGTGTCACGGTCCCAGGTTGCAGATGTGGCCATCCGCCTTCCGAGATTGGTCCGTTCACGTCCGGCGCGCGCTCACGTTCTGCCATTGTCGCGAATCGACAGAAGTCCGTCCTTGATGGCGAGACGGATGCCTTCCTCGATCAGGGTACGTGCGACGCCGGGAACGCTGGTGCCGTGGGTGCCCTGTCTCACCAGCTTCTCCAGATAGGTGATGGTCGAGAGCGCCAAGGTTACGGGAATACGGTCAGTCTCGGCTTTTTCGGTGGCCATGGTCCGAACGCTAGCCTCATACTCAGATACATAAAAGTAACGATTAAGACTCTATTTAGGTTTAGGGGTGGAAGTCAAATTCGGGCAAGGCTTCGATATCAGCTCGTTGAAATCGCTGGAGAAAGTTGGCATGGCGCGGCGCGCCGCGCGGGACATCGGGCGGCGGCGTGGCGTCGACAGGTCGGGAGGTGCGGGCCGGCTCAGCCGTGCACGATCGCCTTCTCGATCATGCAATGGATGCCCTTGGCGCCGTTGACGGTCTGGGTCACCCTGAGATCGGCGGCCAGGCTGCACAGCGTGTAGGCGTCCTCGCGCGACAGGTTTCGCGTCTCGCCGAGCAGGGCGATCATGTCCCGCAGCGCGCGCACCACGCACTGGTCGAGGTCGGGATCCATCGCCATGGTCATGTAATGCGTGGCCGTCTCGGCGCGGGGATAGTCGAAGGTCAGGTCCTTGCGCAGCGTCAGGCGGAAGCGCCCCTGCAGCGCGGTCTCGATCGCGGTCACGCAGACCTCGCCGTCGCCCTGCACGCCGTGGCCGTCGCCGCAGGAGAACATCGCGCCCGGTACGAACACCGGCAGATACAGCGTCGCGCCGGTGCCGAGTTCCTTGTTGTCGAGATTGCCGCCCATGGCGCGCGGGATCAGCGAGGAGATGCGGCCCCAGCTAGGGGGCGGCGACACGCCCATTACGCCGAAGAACGGCTTCAGCGGCAGGTCGAGACCCCACGGCATGCGGCCGACCATCCGAGCCCGATCCAGCGGGATGTTCAGGATGCGGGTTTCATGGAAATCGTCGGGCAGGGTGCCGGACAGCGGCTTGATCATGTTCCAACCCCAATCCTGCCGGAGTTGGACGTCGAGGATCTCGACCGCGAGCACGTCGCCGGGCTCGGCGCCTTCGACCGCGATCGGGCCGGTGAGGATGTGGCCCGGCAGCATGCGCTCGTTATTGGCATGAACCTCGAACATCTCGGGCGGAACGTGAAACTTGTCGCGGTCGGGCAGCATGTCCGGGCCGCCGCTGATGGTGTCGACCGTCACCTCGTCGCCGCTTTTGACGGTGAGGATAGGCTCGAGCGCGGCTTCGAAGAAGCCCCAATGGCAGGTTTTGGGGCTGGAATGCAGGTGGTGATGGGTCATTTGCCGCGTCCGGTCGCTTTCATCAGGCCGGGCTTGACCCGGCGATCGATCCTCTTTCATGAAGAATTCTGAGATCGCAGGGCAGGTCAAGCCCCGCGCGAACCCGCCAGTTCATTCCAGCGAGGCTCCCCTGTTTTTCGTCCTGTCCAAGACGTTTGGCACCGCATTGCTGCCGATCAACTTCGTGGTCGAGCTCGGGATCCTGTCGCTGGTGCTGATGGCGACGCGCTTTGCCGCGCTCGGCCGCAAGCTTGCGGTGACAACGCTGGTGTTGCTGGCGCTGGCGGCGTTCTCGCCGCTCGGCAATCTCCTGATCTATCCGCTCGAATCGCGCTTTCCCGCGTGGGACGCCTCGCGCGGCGCGCCCGACGGCATCATCGTGCTCGGCGGCTCCGTCGACACCGATTTGTCTGCGGCGCATCGGACGCCCGTCGTCGCGCACGCCGCCGATCGTCTGTTTGCGCCGGCCGAGCTCGCGCGCCGCTATCCTAATGCGCGCATCGTGTTTACCGGCGGGAGCGCGAACCTGGTTGCGACCGATGCGAAAGAGGCCGACTATTCCGCGCCGATTTTGGAGAATCTCGGCATATCGAAGGACCGCCTGATCCTCGAGCGCAATTCGCGCAACACCTGGGAGAATGCGCTCTTCACGAAACAGCTGGTGACGCCGAAGCCGGGCGAGCGCTGGCTGCTGGTGACGTCGGCCTTCCACATGCCGCGCTCGATGGGAATTTTCCGCAAGGCCGGGTTCGACGTCGAGGCCTATCCGGTGGACTGGCGAATGGGCGGACGTGACGATCTCTTCTCCTTCACCAATATGGGCGCGGACGGGCTGGGCCGAACCGAAGTTGCGGTACGCGAGTGGATCGGCCTCGTAGCCTACCGTCTGATGGGCAGGACCGGCGAGTTGCTTCCGGGACCGGGCAAGGACTAGAACGAGAGCTGCAAAACAAGAACACAGCGCCGGCTCACGATCGCCGGCCGGGAGGACGCCATGCAACAGCAGAGTGCAGACAGCATCGATCTCGGCGGCCTCGTCGCCGATCTCAACAACCTGCTGCGGCTGAAAACGAATGTGATCGGCATGAAGCTGTTCGCGCGCGCCGCGGACATGGAGGCGATCCCCAAAATCCGGCGACCGAATGCGATCCACACCACCGACCAGATCGTCAGCATGGCTTCGCGTCTGGGCTGGACCGTCGGCATCACCGCCGACGATCTCGTCGGCGCGCAGTGCCGCGCGGTGATTGGCCTCGCACCGCAGGACGAGAAATGGCTCGCCGGTGAGAACTACGTCGGGGTCTGGCACGGCACCGCGGAGGACGCGCGCAAGCGCCAGGAGGCGCTGGACGTGGTTCCGTTCGGGCAATATCAGGCGCTCGCCGTCAGTCCGCTCGCCAGCGGCCGGCTCGATCCGCCCGACATCTGCCTGGTCTATGCAACGCCGGGGCAGATGATCATCCTGATCAACGGTCTGCAATATACCGGCTACAAGAAGTTCGAATGGGGCGTGGTCGGCGAGACCGCGTGCGCGGATTCCTGGGGGCGGGCGCTCAAGACCGGGGAGCCCAGCCTGTCCTTGCCATGCTATGCGGAACGGCGCTATGGCGGCGTGCCGGACGAGGAGATGCTGATGGCCTTGACGCCTTCGCATCTCGCCAAGGCGATTGAAGGCATGAAGGCGCTGGCCAGGAACGGCCTGCGCTACCCGATTCCGCCCTATGGCATTCAAAGCGACGTCCGTGCGGGCATGGGCGTGAGTTACGCGAAGAAGTAAAGGCCGACCATGAGCTCTGCGAAATTCGACATCGTCGTCTACGGTGCCACCGGTTTCACCGGCCAACTCGTCGCCGAATATCTGACCCGGCAGTACAAGAGCGACAAGACGCTCAAATGGGCGATGGCAGGCCGCAGCCTCGGCAAGCTGAAATCCGTGCGCGATGCGATCGGCGCGCCCGGCAACACGCCGTTGATTGTCGCGGATGCGTCCGACGCGGCCTCGCTGAGGGCGATGGCGGAGCGGACGATGTCGGTTATCACGACGGTCGGTCCGTATCAGCTCTATGGCGAGGAACTGTTGGCTGCCTGCGTCGCCACCGGCACGGATTATCTCGACCTCTGCGGCGAGCCGATCTGGATGCGGCAGATGATCGACAAGTACGAGGCGGCTGCGAAAGAGAGCGGCGCGCGCATCGTGTTCTCCTGCGGTTTCGATTCCGTGCCGTTCGAGCTCGGCACCTTCTTCGTCCAGGAAGAGGCCAAACGCGTGTTCGGCGCACCCGCCGCGCGCGTGAAGGGCCGTGTGCGCGACATGCGCGGCACGCTCTCGGGCGGCACCGCCGCGAGCGCGAAGGCGACCTTCGACGCCGTCGCCAAGGACATCAGCCTGATCGCGATCCTGAACGATCCGTTCGCGTTGACGCCGGGTTTCGCCGGCCCGAAGCAGCCGAGGGGTAACAAGTCGCTGATCGAGGAGGACCTGAATTCCTGGGCGGCCCCGTTCATGATGGCGCTGATCAACACCCGCAACGTGCATCGCTCCAACATGCTGATGGGATTTCCCTACGGCCAGGACTTCGTCTACGACGAGATGGTCCTGACCGGTCCCGGCGAGAAAGGTGAGGCCAACGCCAAGCGCGTGATGGCGGCCAATGCCGAGAAGACCGGCCCGAGCGCGCCGAAGCCGGGCGAGGGGCCGTCGAAGGAGGAGCGCGAGAACGGGCTCTTCAATCTGCTCTATGTCGCGATCGCACCCGACGGCCGCATGGTCCGCGCCGGCGTGACCGGCGACCGCGATCCCGGCTACGGCTCGACCTCGAAGATGATCTCCGAATGCGCGATCTGCCTGCTGCGCGACACGACGGACGTCCCCGCCGGATTCTGGACGCCGGGCGCAGCAATGCAGCACAAGCTGATCAAGCGGCTGCGGGACAATGCGGGTCTGACGTTCACGGTGGAAGCATAAGGTCGACGGTCTGCAGGGAACCTCATCCGTGTCTGCGAAGTTCGACATCGTTGTCTATAGCGCGACCGGATACACCGGCCAGCTCGTCGCCGAATATCTCGCTTCGAACTATGTCGGTGACGGCGCGCCGACATGGGCGATGGCAGGGCGGAGCAGAGACAAGCTCGCGTCCGTTCGCGATGCGATTCGCGCACCCGCGAACATCCCGTTCATCGTTGCGGACGCTGCCGATCCCGCATCGCTGCGGGCGATGGTGGATCAGGCAAAGCTGGTGGTCACAACTGTCGGTCCCTACCAGCTCTACGGCTCCGATTTGCTTGCGGCCTGCGTGGCATCGGGCACCGACTACATGGATCTCTGTGGCGAGCCGATCTGGCTGAAGCAGATGATCGACAGGCATGAGGCGGCCGCAAAGGCGAGCGGTGCCCGCATCATGTTCTCTTGCGGCTTCGATTCCATCCCGTTCGAGCTCGGTGCGTTCTTCGTGCAGGAGGAAGCCCGGCGCCTGTTCGGAGCGCCGGCTCCGCGCGTGAAAGGGCGCGTCCGCGACATAAGCTGGAAGTTCTCCGGCGGCACCTCCGCGAGCGCAAGGGTCACCTTCGAAGCGGTTGCCCAGGATCTCAGCCTGGTGTCGATCCTCAAGGACCCGTTTGCCTTCACGGCGGGCTTCGAGGGACCGAAGCAGCCGCGCGGCAACAAGCCGGTTTTCGAGGAGGACCTGCAATCCTGGTCCGCTCCGTTCGCGATGGCCATACTCAACACCCGCAACGTCCATCGCTCCAACATGCTGATGGGCTTCCCCTATGGCAGGGACTTCGTCTACGACGAAATGGTGCTGACAGGCGCGGGCGAGGAAGGCCTGGCCAATGCCAAGCTCGTCATGGCCGCCAATGGCGACAAGACCGGCCCCGCAGCGCTCAAGCCCGGCGAGGGGCCGTCGAAGCAAGAGCGCGACAACGGTCACTATGATCTGCTCTATGTCGCGATCGCGCCCGATGGCCGTCAGGTCCGCGCCGCGGTGAAGGGCGATCTTGATCCCGGCTATGCGTCGACGGCGAAGATCATCTCCGAATGCGCGATCTGCCTGCTGCGCGACACGCCCGATGTGCCGGCCGGCCTCTGGACGCCGGGCGCGGCGATGCAGCACAAGCTGATCAACCGGCTGGTTGATCATGCGGGGCTGAGGTTTGAGGTGGAGAGTTAGTCGGCTCTCGTAGGGTGGGCAAAGGCGCAGCGCGCCGTGCCCACCATCGTCCGATTGGAGAGAGATGGTGGGCACGCTACGCTTTGCCCACCCTACGGCATCGGTCGTGCTGCTACACCGCCCGCGCGTCATACGCGTACATGAACTCCATGCTCTTCGAGCCCAGGGGTAGCAGCCATTTCATCATCTGATTTCTGATCCACGCGCCGGTGGGGCTGAATTCGCGCTTGCTGTTGCCGTTGCGGCGTGCCATCGCGACGATCTTCTCGGTGCGTGGGCGCCGCTCGGCCTCGAAGGCCTGGAAGGTGGCGCCGAGCTCCTGGCCCTCCTGCATCAGACGGGCAAGCCGCATCGCATCCTCCAGCGCGAGCGAGGCGCCCTGGCCGGCATGGGGGCTGGTCGCATGCGCGGCGTCCCCAATCAGCAGCGAGCGCTTGCGCGACCAGGTCGGCAGGGTCGCAACATCGAGAGTGTCGGTGACGACGATGTTCTCCGCGGCCTCGATGATATCGGGGATCGGGTCGTGCCAGCCGCGGTGGAAGCCGCGCAGATGCTGCTTCAGCGTCGTCTGGTCGAGCGCGCGAAACATCGCCGCATCCATGCCGTGCGCGGGCTGCGTGCTCCACCACATCACGCCGTCGGTCGGGTCAGGGCTGCAATAGCCGTAGCCGAAGAAGCCGCTCTGGCCGAACGTGGTCTCGACGTGCCGGCCGATCGATCTGCCGTCGAGCACGGCCCGCGGCACGAAGCCGCCGAAGCCGATCAGCCCGGTGTTGAACGGTTGCGGCCCGTCAGGCACCACCTGGCGGCGCGTGACCGAGTGCACGCCGTCGGCGCCGATCAGGAAGTCACCCTCGGCCGTGGTGCCGTCGGCGAAATAGGCGATGATCGGCTGGTCGCCGCGGTCCTCGACCTTGATCAGGCGCTTCTCGAAATAGAGCGAGACGCAGGCGCACCAGGCCTTGTCGATGAGGATTTCATTCAGCGTGGCGCGGCAGACGTTCACCGCGGGCTGACCAAAGCGCCGTTCCATGTCCCGGTTGATCGAGCTGAGCTTCGCGCCGGCTTGCGAATAGAAGTCGAAAGCCTCCGCGACCGAGCCGCGGCTGATCAACTCGCTGGCCAGCCCGATCTCGTCCAGCACATGCATGCCGTTCGGCGCGATCTGCAGACCGCCGCCGATGCCCTTCGAATAGGGCCAAGCCTCGTAGATCGCGGACTCGACGCCGGCGCGGCGCAGCAGGATCGCGGCCACGGGTCCGGCAATGCCGGCGCCGATGATCAGGGCCTTGCGGGGACGATAGGACATGGCTTGCTCCCGACGTTTCCGTGGTGCTAGGAGAAATTACGGTCGCTAAATCTCTTAGCGACTAAGATATATATCGACTAAGATATGAGGCCGACCTTGTCAAGGACGAAGGCGCGCGCTGCGCTGCTGCAGGAGCTCGAGGACGCCATGCGCAGGTCGTCCGCGCAAGGCGTGCTCTATGGGCAAACTGTTGCCAACGTTGCCGGAATTGCCAATTCCGACCTTGAATGCATGGACATCCTGTATCTCGAGGGTCGCGTCACCGCAGGCAGGCTCGCCGAGGTCACGGGCCTCACGACGGGTGCCATCACCGGCGTGGTCGACCGGCTCGAGAAGGCCGGCCTCGTCCGCCGCGAGCGGGATGAGAAAGACCGCCGCAAGGTCTTCATCGCCGTCGTGCCGGACGCGGCGATGAAGATCGGCCAGTTCTACGTACCGATGCAGCAAGCGATGGAGAAGGTGTTCGGCGGCTATTCCGACGAGGAATTGCGTCTGCTGCTGCGTTTCGCCAACGAGGGCTACAAGGGCGTGCTCGCGGCGACAGAGGCCCTGAAGGGCCTGCTCGACACGCCGCCGGAGAAGCGTCCGGCTCTCAAGCTGAAGGCGCGTCCTCGCCAGCCCTGATCCTGTAGATCTGGGCAGCCGCGATCATGCCCCACATCGCGCCCAGCATCATCCAGAAGTGCCGCCAGTGGTCGGTGTCGATCACGAAGCTCTCGCCGACGGTGCCGACGAAGGCGGAGAACACGGCGAGGTAGGCACGCTGCCAGGGCACAGGGACGAAGATGTGCCTGAAGCCCATGATCACGGTGGTGAAGACCAGCGCGGGATAGCACACGCCGGAGAGCCAGCCGCCCGACATGAAGGCGTTGAGGTAGGAGTTGTGGGTGTCCTCGGGGAAGAAGCGGTGGAATTGCAGCGGCCCGATGCCGAACGGCAGGTCGAGCGCCATCTCCGCACCGAGGATGTGCCGGCCGAACCGGCCGAACCGGCCTTCGTCATAGCTCTGGTCGAAGCTCGCGCGCTGCTTGAACATCTCGGCGGTGGAATCGAATGACAGCAGCACCGCGATCAGCGCAAGGCCCAGCACGGCGGCGACGATGGCCATGACGATGATGCGCGAGCGCTGCGCGTTGGTGCGGCTGGTCAGCACCATCAGCGCCAGCATGAAGGCCGAGGTCAGCACGAGGCCGCCCCAGGCGGCACGCGAGAAGGCGAGCAGGATCGCCAGCGACATGATGCCGAAAGCGATCACATTGCGAATTGCCTTGCGGAATTTGTCCGAAACCACACTCTGGAGCGCAAACAGCGCGGGCAGGATCAGGAAGGCGCCAAGCACGTTCGGGTCCTTGAACGTGCCGCGAGCGCGGCCGTAGAGCGTGAGCAGGTCGTTGCCGCCGGGCACCAAATGGAAATAGCCGGCAACCGCCAGCAGCGAGGCGATCATCGCGCCGACCACGAGGCCGCGGCGGAGCATGTCGAGCCGGGCCGCAGTGTCCTCGGACGTGACCATCGCGAAGAACACCACGGTCACCGCCATGTACCAGGACGTTGCGATCCAGCTCGTCACCTCGGACTGCTCGAACAGCGGGATCGCGCTGATGGTGTAGCCGACATTGAGCAGCACCAGCATCAGCACCAGCGGCATCAGCGCCAGCCGCAGCCGCAGGCCGGTGGCGAAGAAGATGACGGTTGCGAGCAGCGTCGTGATCTCGTACGGGCTCGGCTCGATGAAGACGACCGCGCCGGAAGCGCCGACCAGCCACACCAGCGCGCGCTGCAGCGCCAGCACGCCGGGCGCTGCCGATACGGCTACGTCTACTCCACCGGCTGTCGCCGCATAGGCCATTAGATACTCATACGCTTACGCAAATCGTTGTCACAAACACAGCTGTCATCGCCCGGCTTGACCGGGCGATCCAGTACTCCGGGGCGGCCATGGAAAAGACGGCTGGCGCTGCGGCGTACTGGATGCCCCGCCTTCGCGGGGCATGACGGAGAAACTCAATACGCGTTCTCGTTCTTGGTCAGCAGCGAGATCGGCGTCTTCAGGAGAATGAAGAGGTCGAACAGCACCGACCAGTTCTCGATGTAATAGAGGTCGAACTCGACGCGCTTCTGGATCTTCTCCTGGTTGTCGATCTCGCCGCGCCAACCGTTGATCTGGGCCCAGCCGGTGATGCCGGGCTTGACGCGGTGGCGGGCGAAATAGCCGTCGACGGCCTCGTCGAACAGCCGGCTCTGCAGCTTGCCCTGCACCGCGTGCGGGCGCGGCCCGACCAGAGAGAGATTGCCGGAGAACACCACGTTGAAGAGCTGCGGCAGCTCGTCGAGGCTGGTCTTGCGGATGAAGCGGCCGACGCGGGTGACGCGCGGATCGTTCTTGGTCACGACCTTGGAGGCGGTGGGATCGGCCTGATGATGATACATCGAGCGGAACTTGTAGACGTCGATGCGCTCGTTGTTGAAGCCGAAGCGTTTCTGGCGGAACAGCACCGGGCCGGGGCTGTCGAGCCTCACCGCCAGCGCCACCAGCCCCATCACCGGCAGGGCCGCGAGCAGCGCGAGGCTGCCGACGACGCGGTCGAACAGCCATTTCATCACCAGATCCCAATCCGTGATCGGCGCCTCGAACACGTCGAGCGTCGGCACCTCGCCGAGATAGGAATAGGAGCGGGGCCGAAAGCGCAGCTTGTTGGTGTGGGCGGAGAGGCGGATGTCGACCGGCAGCACCCAGAGCTTCTTCAGCATTTCCAGGATGCGCGTCTCGGCCGAGATCGGCAGCGCGAACAGCACGAGATCGACCCGGGTGCGGCGGGCAAATTCGACGATGTCGTCGACCTTGCCGAGCTTGCGCGCGCCGGCGCAGGTGTCGAGCGCGCGACTGTCGTTGCGGTCGTCGAACACGCCGAGCACGTGGATGTCGGAATCTTCCTGCGCCTTCAGTGCTTCGACGAGCTGCTCGCCATTGCTGTCGGAGCCGACGATGATGGTGCGGCGGTCGAGCCGGCCCTGGCGCGCCCAGCCGCGCACCAGCGAGCGCAGCACCAGGCGCTCCGCAAGCAGCGCGGCGAGCCCGAGGAAGTAGAACGCGGCAAGCCACAGCCGCGAGATTTCACTGCCGTATTTGGCGAAGAAGGAGATGCCGATGAACAGCAGGAAGACGAACGACCAGGACGAGATCATTCGTGTCATCTGCCGGAGCTGTCCGCGGAACAATTGCACCTGATAGATGTCCGCGGCCTGGAAGCAGACCACGGCTGCGATCGATACGGCGACGACCTCGGCGGGATAGACCCAGCTGAAGCCCGAGAGCTGCATGACATAGCCGACATAGAGCGCGATGCCGACGAGGCTGAGCAGCGTGAAGTCGGCGAGGCGGACGAATCCGGTGATCACGATCGGCGAATAGGCGCGGGCGACCTTCTGGTTGACGACTTCGAGGGCTGCGGGCGAGAGCCGGCGGCGCCGCTCTACGAAGGGTTGGTCAGCGGGTTTGGCCGCGGCGCTGGTCGCGGCGTCGAGCATCGAGCGTGCGTTGAGCGGTTCCACGGGTCCACGTCCATTTCAAGCACCCGCGGGCCAATGGCGTTGGCACCCCGGGCGGCATCCCCTGGTCCTTGGGTTATCGAACAAATCGGAAGATTTTCTAAAGCGGGCTTAAGGATGGTTAATGATTGGCAAATGCGTCGCGATAGCCGGCGATCACGCCGTCGACCATGGCGGCTTGCGAGAAATGCGCCGAGATGCGTTCGCGTAAAGCGACCGCGCGCTGCGCGGTGGTCTGGGGATCATCGAGCGCGGCCGCGATCGCCTCCGCCATGGCTTCGGAATTGCTCGGCGCGAACAGGGCCGGGCTGTCGGAGCCGAAGATCTCGGGGATGCCGCCGATACGCGATGCGATCATGGGGATACCGGCCGCGCCGGCCTCGATCACGACATAGGGCATGGAATCGCCGCGCGAGGGGACGACGAGCAGCCGTCCCTTGCAGAAGCCGTAGCGCGCCTTGACGTGACCGATGAAGCGGATCGCATGGGTGAGGCCGAGCCTCTCGACCTGGGCTTTCAGCGCCACGGTCTCCTCGCCGTCGCCGCCGAGCGTCAGCGTGATCTTCTTGCCGCCCTCGTGCAGGCGCGCCACGGCATCGACCAGCAGATCGGCGCCCTTGATGTGCCTGAACTCGCCGACATAGCAGAGGTCGGTGGCATCGTCGGCGGTCACGACAGGCTCGAATTCCTCGGGCGTGACGCCGTTGAAGACGCAACGCACCACGCCCTTGGGCGTGCCGACGATGCGTTGATAGGTGTCGCGGGCGAACGCACTCTCGAACAGGAACAGGTCGGTCGCGTCCATCAGCGTCCGCTCCAGCCGCGCGTAAAACTCGCCCTTGAAGGTGTTGAGGGGGTAGTGCAGCGAGCCGCCATGCGGCGTGTAGATGCGGATGGTGTCGTCGGAGCGCCGCCGCATCCGGATGAACGCGCCGGCCTTGGCGCCGTGGCCGTGCATGACGTCGGGCTTGAGCTTGGCGATCAGGCGCCGCATGCGAAGCCAGACCAGGACATCGTCCGGCGACGGCTCGCGGCGAATCGCGAGCCGGTGCACGCCGAGCTTCAGCCGCGGCGCGAGCTCGGCAAGCGCCTTGTCGGCGCGCTCGCCGCCGGTCAGGCTGTCGGCGAGGATGCCGACATGATGGCCGCGGTCGACCTGGCCGTTGGCGACGTCGAGGATGTGGCGGAAGATGCCGCCGACCGGAGCACGCACGGCGTGCAGGATGCGAAGCGGCCGGTCAGGAGAGGGGGGCATAAATCAAAACCAGCGCTCGACGGCAAATGCCGAACATTCCCTTGGAAAATATCGAGACGGATTAAGGGGCCTCGTGGTTAACAAACGATGACGAGGGCGCCTGCGCAAGTCGCCGCATGCCGCGATTAACCCAGCGGCAACCTTAATGGAGTGTAATCGCCCCGGTTGAGGTAGCTTAGTGGCGTTGCCCCTGCGGGAGTGTTCGATGCGTTTAGCGTTCTGGCGTGCCGGCAAGGACAAGGCCGTTGTCGCGCGGGCTGTTGCAAAGTCCAAAGCCGAAGCTGCGCCCAAAGCTGAGGTCAAGATCGAGCCCAAGATCGACGCGAAGATCGCCCCCAACATCGAGCAGAAGACCGAAGTCGGGCCTGCGCCGCTCGTCACCAAGCAAGCACAAGTCGAATCCGGCGATATCGACCTGCACGCGCTCGGCGCGGCATTGGCGCGCAAGCGTGGCTGGATCATCGTGCCGACGGTGCTGGCGCTCGTCGCATCCGTCGCAATCGTCAATCTTGTCACGCCGCGCTACAAATCCGAATCGCGCATCCTCATCGACGGCCGCGAGAACGTGTTTTTGCGTCCCAGCAGCGACCGCACCGAGGAACGGCAGGCGCTCGACGCCGAGGCCGTCACCAGCCAGGTGCAGCTCGTGCTGTCGCGCGATCTGGCGCGGGAGATCATCAAGAAGAACAAGCTCGCGGAGCGCCCCGAATTCGACCCGGTGCTGCAAGGCGTTTCGCCGTTGAAGTCGCTGGCCGCGATGATCGGTATCGGCCGCGATCCGTTCTCGATGACGCCGGAAGAACGCGTGCTCGACGCCTATTACGATCGCCTTCAGGCCTACGCAGTCGACAAGTCGCGCGTGATCGTGGTCGAATTCCAGTCCGCCGATCCGGAGCTTGCCGCCCGCGTCGCCAATTCGATCGCGGACGGTTATCTGGTGCTCCAGCAGGGCGTGCGCCAGGAGCAGGCCAAGAACGCCAGCCAGTGGCTTTCCGGCGAGATCGAGAGCTTGCGAAAAAAGGTCTCCGACGCCGAGGGGAGGGTCGAGGACTTTCGTTCCAAGTCCAGCCTGTTCGTCGGCACCAACAACACCACGCTGTCGAACCAGCAGATGGGCGAGGTCAACACCCAGCTCAACAATGCGCGCTCGATGAAGGCGGATGCGGAATCCAAGGCGCGGCTGATCAAGGAGATGCTCCAGAGCGGCAGGCCGATCGAGGCATCCGAGGTCGTCAACTCCGAATTGATGCGGCGGTTGTCGGAGCAAAGGGTCACGTTGCGCGCGCAGCTCGCCGAGCAGTCGTCCACGCTGCTTGGCAACCACCCGCGGATCAAGGAGCTGAAGGCGCAGCTTGGCGACCTCGACAATCAGATCCGTGACGAAGCGGCCAAGATTTCCCGCTCGCTCGAAAGCGACGCGCGCATCGCCAGCGGCCGGGTCGATGGCCTGACCGTGAGTCTCGAGCAGCTCAAGAAGCAGGCGACCTCGACCAACGGCCAGGACGTCCAGCTCCGCGCGATGGAGCGCGAGGCCAAGGCGCAGCGCGATCTGCTCGAGAGCTATCTCGCCAAGTATCGCGAGGCCAATACCCGCGAGACCATCGACACCGCGCCGACCGACGGCCGCGTCATCTCGCGCGCCGTCGTCTCGAACACGCCGGCCTATCCGAAGAAGCTGCCGATCGTGCTGATCGCGACGATCGCAACGCTGCTGCTCTCGTCCGGCGTCGTCGTCACCGGAGAGTTGCTGAGCCAGACCGCGCCGCGCACGGTGGCCGCGCTCAGGCCGGTACAAGCGCAGGCGCCGTTGCGCCAGGAACCCTTTGACAGACCGGTTGTCCAGCCGGTCATTCGGCCGGAGATCGAGCCGATCGCCGATCCGGTCACGGCGGAGCTGGCGCCGCTTCAGCCGGAGATGACTGAAGATGCCGATGTCACCGAATTCACCGAGATCGAGAATCTGGCCGACAGCCTGCGCGCCGCGGGTGCTGCGGCGAAGAAGGTCACGGTGCTCGGCACCGCTTCCGGCGAAGCTATCACGCTGTCGACGCTGACGCTGGCCCGGCATCTGGCGCGCGAGGCCCGCGTCGTCGTGGTCGATCTCGCCGCGTCCTCGCCGACGATTGCCGCGGTGTCCGTCGATGCTTCGGCGCCCGGCCTTGCCGAGTTGATGCAGGGTGAGGCGTCCTTCGCGCAAATCATCACGAAGGACAAGCTGTCGCGGCTTCATCTCGTCACGGCCGGCCGTCCCGGCTTCGACCGCAGCGTGCTGCAATCGCCGCGGGTGACGCTCGCCATCGACGCGCTGCTGCGCGCCTATGATCACGTGCTGATCGACGCCGGCAGCGCCTCAGACCTCCCGGCCGAACTGCTGACGGCGCATGCCCGCGCCGTCGTGGTGCCCGATGCGTCGATGGCGAGCGATGCGCGCATGCTGATGTGCGAGCAGCTGAGGGCGGTCGGCTTCAGCGAGGTGACCATGCTGAGCAAGCCGGTACAGCCGTCGAATGCGGCGGAGACACCGCGCGTCGTGGCGGCGTAGCCCTTTCTTTCTCTCTCCGCGCACTCGGAATCGTAGGGTGGGCAAAGGCGCGTTTGCGCCGTGCCCACCAACTATCCAATACGGTAGAAGAAGACGTGGGCACGCTTCCCGCCTTCGCTCTGCGAGCTACAGCGGACAAGCCGCTTGCCTACCCCACGATGTTAGTCTTCGCGGGGAGATCTACCCGAACGCCTGCCGCAGCCGTCGGGCCAGGTCGAACAGCATCTGGTTCTGCTTCACCAGCCGCTTGCCGTGGCTGAGCGATGACATCGCCATCGCGGCGAGCCTGCCGCGCGACGTCAACGGGACAAAACTGTCGAAGATCTCTTCGTCGTCCTTGCAGAACATCCGCTTGTAGTCGTCCGAACCGATACCGAGGTCGAGCGAGCGGTAGCCACGCTCGGCGTAGCGATCGATGATATAGCGCATCAGGATCAGGCCGGGGCTGTAGCGGGCGTGCTCGGACATCGTGTAGGTGTTGAACATCATCGAGAAGCGCTCGCCGTCGGCGACGCCGGCAAAGATCGCGATCACCTCGTCGTCGCACTCCAGCGCATGGATGTCGATGACGCGGCCTTCACCGCGCGGCGCAAGGCAGGCGCTGCGGACGAACTCTTCGACGCCCGGCTCGGCGAAGACGTTCGGGAGCTTCTGTTCGGCCATCCGCACCGGCTTGACGCGGAAGAACCAGTCGAGCAGGCGGGTGACGTCGATGTCCGACGTGGCGAGGTGATAGCGATAGCCGGCGAGCGCCTGGAGCTTCTTTTCCTTGCTCTTGAGGCGGCGGCGGAAGGAATTGCTGATCCGCGATGCCGGCGGCCCGCCGGGCTCCATCACCAGTTGCGGACAGCCGTTGATCGGGTTCTGTCGTGGCAGAGCTGCAAACGGATTCTGCTGGCCGTGCCAGCGCTGCGGCTGCTGCGTCAGCACGAGCACGTCGGCGTGCTCGCGGAGCGGCGCAAGCAGCGTATCGAGATCGGCGGCAACGGTCTGCGCGGCACATGCGGCGTTCCACAGGCCCATGTTGAAGGTCGTATGCTTGCCGCCCATGAAGCAGGCCGTACGCACGCCGTGGCTTTGGCGCAGCGCGAGCGGCAGCAGCAGCAGCGGCCTGTGCTCATCATCGCGGGCGATGACGACGAAGGGGCGCGCGCCCTCGCGCTCGCCGACCAGTCGCTGCCAGGGGCTCAGCAGATCAAACCGCTGATAGGGCGTGAAGAGATGGCCGGGCTGCTCGAAGGCGCGCCAGACCGCCTCGGCGGCGCCGAGATCGGTGACGATTTCGACATGCGCGATACGGCTCGCTTTCGACCGCGCTGGCGCTTCTGCCGTCCGGCTTTGCATCGCCGCAGCCATGGTCATTCACGAAACCTGTCGAGAAATCAAAATAGACGTAATTCGGCCGGTGGCCGACCTTTGCAAAGAAATGTCAACAAAGGGTAAGGACAATGCAGAGGGAACGGGCGCCTCGAGGGCGCGAAGGGTCAAGATATTGGCATCCGACGACAGATGGCTGGAGCGGCTGCGCCTCGAGCTGGCCTGGTTCACCGGCCAGGCCGCGTTGCTCAGTCGCGGCGCCGGCGCCATCCTGCGCTTTGAACGTGTGCGTCCGCGGCGGCGCGGCGGATTTCAGCCGCTGCGCGCGAACGAGATCACGCCACAATTTCTCGACCGCGCCATTCATGCATTGAAGCGCTGGGATTATGAGTTTGTCGGCATGGACGAGGTCTGCCGCCGCGCCGTGACGCTGCCGGAGCAGCGGCGCTTCGTGGCGCTCACCTTCGACGGTGCGTCGAAGGATCTGATCGACTTCGCCTATCCGGTGCTGTCGCATCACGCCGTGCCCTTCACGATCTACGTGCCCACCGCGTTTCCCGATGGCGTCGGGGAGGCCTGGTGGCTCGGGCTCGAACAGGTGATTGCGCGCGAGAGCCGCATCAGCCTGATGATGGGCGAGAAGGAACAGCGCTTCGTCGTCACGGACAATTCCGAGAAGCAGGCGCTATTTTCGCATATCGAGAGCTGGCTGCGCTCGCTGTCGCCGACGGATCTATCGGCGGCGATCGCCGATCTCTGTACGCGCTACCGGATCGATCTTGCCGCGCTCTCGCGCGAGGCGTCGATGGATTGGGAGGATCTCGCCAAGCTCGCCGCCGATCCGCTCGTCACGATCGGCAGCGCGACCGTGAATTATCCCGTGCTCGCCAACATGAAGGATGGCGCGGCGCTGCGCGAGATGACGATGGGCAAGGCCGTCGCCGAATCCGCCTTCCGCCGCGAGGTCGGTCATTTCGCCTTTCCGTTCGGCGATCGCGCCTCCTTCCGGCGCAGCCACGTCATGATCGCAGAGGAGGCCGGCTTTGCCAGCGCGGTGTCGACGATATCAGGTATCGTCGATGCGGAGGGGCGGACCAATCTGCGCGCGCTGCCGCGGATTTCCTGGGACGGTCGCGTGCGCTCGCTGCGCATGCTGCGTGTGCTGGTGTCAGGCGTCGCCTTTGCGCCGGTGAGGCCGACGGGCAGCGCTACGAGTTAGATTTGACGCGATCAGGCCGCTGCATCCAGCTCACGATCGGCATCGCCGGCAGCACCCAACCCAGGCCGACCACCACGTAATAGATCGCCTGCCGCCAGCCGGACTCGGCGATCCACGGCATCTGCGCCGCCGCCATGCCGAGCAGGGCCCAGACGGTGCAAAGCATCAAGAGCAGGATGGCGCCGAGGAACTTGCGGGTGCGGATCGTCATGGCGGACTATGAGCGGCTTTCGCGTAACTTGCGCTGCGGGAGCGGGGGACTATAAGGGGCACGCAGTCCGGTTCAAGCCTTCAAGTCCAGGTTTTGCTCCCGAAATGACACCGATTTCCGCCCCGTCCAACCCGCGTCGCGCCGTGCGCTGGTGGCTTATCTCCGTCGCCGCGCTGATCGCGCTGATGGTGCTGGTCGGCGGCGCGACGCGGCTGACGGAATCCGGCCTTTCGATCGTCGAATGGAAGCCGGTGACGGGGAGCGTGCCGCCGCTCTCGGAAGCGGCGTGGATCGAGGCATTCGAGGCCTACAAGAAGATCCCGCAATATCGCGAACTCAATTCAGGCATGAGTCTGTCCGAGTTCAAGGAGATTTTCTGGTGGGAGTGGAGCCACCGCTTGCTCGGCCGCTTCATCGGCGTCGCCTATCTGCTGCCGTTCCTGTTCTTCCTGTGGCGCGGTGGCCTCTCCGCTGAGTTGAAGCGCAGGCTGTGGCTCCTCTTCGCGCTTGGAGGGCTTCAGGGCGCAGTGGGCTGGTGGATGGTGGCTTCGGGTCTGACGGGACGGGTCGAGGTGTCGCAATATCGGCTGGCGACGCATCTGGTGCTCGCGCTGCTGATCTTCGCCGGCATCGTCTGGACGGTGCGGCGGCTCAAGGAGCGGCCGCAGATTGCAGCATCGGCGCGGCTGCGGTTCACGAGCGCGGTCCTGCTCGTCGTGACGTTCGTGCAGATCTATTTCGGCGCGCTGGTCGCGGGCCTGCGCGCGGGGCGCGCCTACAATACCTGGCCGCAGATCGACGGCGCGTTCATTCCCTCGGCCGAGCGGCTGTGGTTCGAGACGCCGTGGTGGCGCAACATGTTCGACAATGTGCTGACGGTGCAGTTCGAGCACCGCATGACCGCCTATGCGCTGTTCGCGCTGGCCGCGCTGCATGCGATTGACGCGGTAAGGTCGCGCGCAGGTGCGGCCGCGAGCGGCGCGCTCTGGCTGTTCGCGGCGGTGAGCCTGCAGGCGGTGCTCGGTATCCTCACATTGCTCAACCAGGTGCCGATCGATCTCGCGCTGTCGCACCAGGCGGTCGCGATCGTCGTGCTGATGCTCGCCGTGATGCAGGTGGAGCGGCTCGGGTCGCGGCAATCTGCGCAGGCGCAGTCGCGCGCGGTTCCAGTTGGCCAGCCCGGCTGATCAGATCAGCAATAGCCGTAGATGCCGCAGGAGTAGGGCAGCCGCCAGAAATAGTCGACCTGCTTCCCGCCGTAATACGAGCCCTGATAGTCGTAGTCCCAAGGCCGGCCGTAATAGCCGGGCAGCGTGTGGGAACCCGGCAGCAGCGGCGTGCCCGGCAAGTTGCGGATATAGCTGCGGATGCCGTAGGCCGGCGAGATCAGCGCATCCGGATCGGTATCGACATAGACCTGCGGCGGCTCCTGTGGCGGAGCAGCGGCCCGCCGCTTCGGCGTGGCCGGCAGGTCGGCGGCAACGGCGGCTGAGACCGTCAACATGACCGCAAGGGCAGGCACCATCCAGCGCAGCATCGTCAACTCCGAATCAAAGGGCGATCCAAGGACGATGTATGGGGCAGATATGGTTAACGACTATTAACTGGCGGCGTTGTCCGGGGCGACTTTGCGTGCCGCCCCGGGAGACAACAGCTACGCTCCCAGCGCCTGTTCCAGATCCGCGATCAGGTCTTCCTTGTCCTCAATGCCGATCGAGAGCCGCACCACGTCGGGGCCGGCGCCTGACTTGATCTTGGCGGCGTCGTCGAGCTGGCTGTGCGTGGTCGAGGCTGGGTGGATCACCAGCGAGCGGGTGTCGCCGACATTGGCCAGGTGCGAGAACAGCTGCAGTTTCGACACCAGGCTGACGCCGGCGTCGTAGCCGCCCTTCAGGCTGAAGGTGAAAACGGCGCCCGCGCCCTTCGGCGCGTATTTGCGCGCGAGCTGATGGTACTTGTCGCTCGGCAGGCCCGCATAACTGACCGAGGCCACGGCCGAATGGCCGGCGAGGAATTCGGCGACCGCTTTCGCATTGTCGCACTGCTTCTGCATGCGCAGCGGCAGCGTCTCGATGCCGGTCAGGATCATAAAGGCATTGAAGGGCGAGAGCGCGGGGCCGAGGTCGCGCAGGCCGAGCACGCGGCAGGCGATCGCGAAGGCGAAATTGCCGAAAGTCTCCTGGAGCTTGATGCCGTGATATTCCGGCCGCGGCTCCGACAGCATCGGATATTTGCCGCCGGTCGACCAGTCGAAGGTGCCGGCATCGACGATGATGCCGCCGAGCGAATTGCCGTGGCCGCCGAGGAACTTCGTCAGCGAGTGCACCACGATGTCGGCGCCGTGGTCGATCGGGCGGATGAGGTAGGGCGAGGCCAGCGTGTTGTCGACGATCAGCGGCACGCCCGCCTTGCGCGCCACGGTCGAGATCGCCTCGATGTCGGTGATGCTGCCGGCGGGATTGGCGATGGACTCGATGAAGATGGCCTTGGTGCGCGGCGTCACCGCGCGCTCGAAGCTCGAGATGTCATCGGGATCGGCCCACACCACGTTCCAGCCGAAGCTCTTGAACGCGTGCGTGAACTGGTTGATCGAGCCGCCATAGAGCTTTCGCGCCGCGATGAACTCGTCGCCGGGCTGCATCAATTGCTGCAGCACCACGACCTGCGCGGCATGGCCCGAGGCCACCGCCAGCGCCGCCGTGCCGCCTTCGAGGGCTGCGACGCGCTCTTCCAGCACCGCATTGGTGGGATTGCCGATGCGGGTATAGATGTTACCGAATGCCTGCAGGCCGAACAGCGAGGCGGCGTGGTCGGCGTCGTTGAACACGAACGAGGTCGTTTGATAAATCGGAGTCGCGCGCGCGCCGGTGGTGGGGTCGGGCTGTGCACCGGCATGCACGGCGAGGGTTGAAAATCCCGGAAGGCGATCGCTCATTGAGGGCGTCCTGTTCTTGTGGTCTGAAATCGCGCGGCATGCTGATCGGCGCCGCGCCCGCCGTCAAGGCGCCGCGTCACATCAGGATCATTTGGGAATGATCTTGCTACGCATGGTCGCGATCGCGAAACGAATCCTTCGCGATTGCGTCAGCTTTGCTCGCTCTTGTTTTTTGCGGCGCGGTCGGAGGCCGCGGTGTCGCCGCCGCCGACGCTCATCCGATTGAGGGATAGCCGCATGCCTTGCGTCGGTGCCGGCGCGCGCTTGGAACTGAGCGTGCGCGAATTCACGCCCATCCAGGATATCTCGGACGACAGGCGGCCATATTCGATCTTGGGACAGCGATTCATCACCACCTTGATACCGACCGACTCGGCTTTCGCTGCCGCCACGTCGTCACGTGCGCCGAGCTGCATCCAGATCACCTTCGGCAGCGGGTCGAGGGTGAGCGCCTCTTCGACCACGGGCAGGATGTGGCTGGAGTTGCGGAAGATGTCGATCATGTCGATGGGACGACCGATGTCCGAGAGCGAGGCGACGAACGGTTTTCCGAGCAGCTCCTTGCCGACATGGCCGGGATTGACCGGGATCATGTCGTAGCCGCGCTGCGCCAGATATTTGAAGGCGAAATAGCTCGGCCGTACGTTGACCGGCGAAGCGCCGACCATCGCGATCGACTTCACGGAGTTGAGGATGCCGCGGATGTAATTGTCGGGATAGGCGTCGTGGTTCATTTGTCGTCTTTTTTCCTTGTCATTGCGAGGAGGAAGCGACGAAGCAATCCAGTCTGTTTCCGTGGAGGGATTTCTGGATTGCTTCGCTTCGCTCGCAATGACGATTCTACTCATCCCGCCATGTCGGCGCACGCTTTTCTATGAAGGCGCCGATGCCTTCCTCGGCGTCGCGCGCCATCATGTTCTCGGTCATCACCTCTGCGGCATAGCGATAGGCCTCCGCAAGGCTCATCTCGGCCTGGCGATAGAAGGCCTCCTTGCCGAGCTTGACGGTGTAGGCGGATTTGAGTGCGACCTGCTGCGCGAGCTCGATTGCAGCGCCGAGTTCTGTGCCGGCGGCTACCACGCGGTTGACGAGCCCGATCTCGCGCGCGCGGTCGGCCGTGACAGGCTCGCCCGTCAGCAGCATCTCCATGGCCTGCTTGCGCGGGACGTTGCGCGACAGCGCCACCATCGGCGTGGAGCAGAACAGGCCGATGTCGACGCCCGGCGTGGCGAATTTGGCGCCCTCCGAGGCGATGGCGAGATCGCAGCTTGCCACGAGCTGGCAGCCGGCCGCGGTCGCGATGCCCTGGACGGCAGCCACCACGGGCTTGGGCAGGTGCACGATCGCCTGCATCATTGCGCTGCAGGCGGTCATCATCTCGGCGAAAAAGGCGCGGCCGCGATCGGGATCGGTACGGCGCGCGGTGAGTTCCTTCATGTCGTGGCCGGCGGAGAAAGCCGGGCCGTTGGCCGCGATCACGACGCCGCGGACCGCCTTGTCGCCGCCGATATCATTGAGCTCGGCATGCAGGCTGGCGATCATCGCTGCCGACAGGCTGTTGCGCGCAGCGGGCCGGTTCAGCGTCAGGACCGCGATGGAGCCTTTGGTCTCGCGCAGCAGGATCGGCGGTTGCGGGGAGGGGGCGCGGGCGGCCTGGGCGGACATCGAAGCGTTTCCGTTGGATTATTGCATTTGAATGACGCAGATAACTTAATGTAACAGGACAAGTGAAGCGAGGGTGGGGAACAGCATGGCGTTAGCGAAAATGAGCGTGGCGGATGTCGAGCAGTTCCTCCGCGTCGAATTTCCCCAGGCGTTCAGCGGCGACGACATCACGATCGAAAGCGCGGACGGCCAGACCTGCCTCTTGCGGCAGCGTTTCAGCGAGAAGATGCTGCGGCCCGGCGGAACCGTGTCCGGCCCGACGCTGATGGCGCTGGCCGATTTCGCGATGTACGTGGTGCTGCTGTCTGCGATCGGGCCGGTTGGGCTCGCGGTGACCACCAATCTCAACATCAATTTCCTGCGCAAGGGCCAGCCCGGCCAGGACGTGCTGGCGGAGGCGCGGCTGCTCAAGCTCGGCAAGCGGCTGGCGGTCGGGGAAGTGAAGCTGTTGTCCGGCACCTCGCCCGATCCGATCGCCCATGTCACCTCGACCTATTCCATTCCAAATGTTTGAGCTTTTCGCAGGTAATATAGCACCATATTTTTAAACCATTGATTTCATATCGCTAATTCATGTCGCTGGGCATTGACCGTCGCGCGTCCCTTCTTTAGAAAACCGCACAGTCCGGTGCGGTGTTCGCGCCGATGCTCCCCGTCCACGGAAACTCTGACATGAAAACCTTTTCGGCAAAGCCGGCTGAGGTGACGAAGAAGTGGGTGCTGATCGACGCCAAGGGTCTGGTCGTCGGCCGCCTCGCCACCATCGTCGCCATGCGCCTGCGCGGCAAGCACCTCCCGACCTACACCCCGCACGTTGATTGCGGCGACAACGTCATCATCATCAACGCGCAGCATGCGGTCCTCACCGGGCGCAAGCGCGAGCAGAAGACCTACTACAAGCACACCGGCTATGTCGGCCACATCAAGGAGCGCACCGCGCGCCAGATCCTCGAGGGCAAGCACCCCGAGCGCGTGCTGGAAAAAGCCGTCGAGCGCATGATCCCGCGTGGTCCGCTCGGTCGCGTCCAGATGGGCAACCTCCGCGTCTATGGCGGCGCCGATCATCCGCACGAGGCTCAGACGCCCGAGAAGATCGATATCGCCAAGTTGAACCGCAAGAACACGAGGGCCGCATAACATGGCCGAATCCATCCAGTCGCTCGACCAGCTCTCGCAGCTCAAGACGGCGGCGGCGCCCGACGCGCCCAAGCACGAGAAGAAGGTCGACAAGTTCAACCGCGCCTATGCCACCGGCAAGCGCAAGGACGCGGTCGCCCGCGTCTGGATCAAGCCGGGCGCCGGCAAGGTCACGGTCAACTCGCGCGAGGTCGAGGTCTATTTCGCCCGTCCCGTGCTGCGCATGATGATCGAGCAGCCGTTCTCGGTGGCCGCCCGTTCCGGCCAGTACGACGTGGTCTGCACGGTTGCCGGCGGCGGCCTGTCCGGCCAGGCCGGCGCGGTCCGTCACGGCATCTCCAAGGCGCTCACCTATTTCGAGCCGGAGCTGCGCACCGTGCTCAAGAAGGGCGGCTTCCTCACCCGCGACTCGCGCGTGGTCGAGCGCAAGAAGTACGGCAAGGCGAAGGCCCGCCGGTCCTTCCAGTTCTCGAAGCGTTAATCGCTTCGGTCACATTCGCCGCGAAAGCGGCTTCAATGAGATGCAAAAGGGCGCTGATTTCAGCGCCCTTTTTGTTGTTCGTTTGTATGCAAATTGATGGCGTGTTTCCAGAAAACTTGGGCACCCGCGAAAACCTGAATGGAACCCGGCAGACCTAGCGTCGCCTTCGGAAGGGCGCGCAAATCGGATGTACCGATCGCGTAACTGCTATGGCTTAAGGGGGCCGACATGATGTCGCTCGATAGCATCACGCTCTATTTGGTCGCCACCATG
Source organism: Bradyrhizobium sp. MOS003 (assembly GCF_003020125.1). Lineage (GTDB taxonomy): Bacteria > Pseudomonadota > Alphaproteobacteria > Rhizobiales > Xanthobacteraceae > Bradyrhizobium. The sequence continues at coordinate 195,643 of NZ_PYFW01000010.1, forward strand.
GTCGCCGCACTGCTCGGCGCCATGATGGTTTTCTTCGGCAGGCAGGAGAACAGCCCTGCACTGAAATGGTGGGGCACCGCCTATCTCCTCGGTGCCGCCTCCGTCGCGCTGTGGACCGCGGCCGGCGACAGGCTGGGCCCGCATCTCTACCTCGCGCTGAACGCGGTCGGCTTCGTCGCCTGCGGCATGGTGTGGAACGCGGCGCGCGTCTTCCACGGCCGCAAGCCGAACTGGCCTGGTCTCGTGCTCGGTGCGCTCGCCTGGGTCGCCGCCGTCACGTTGCTCGACGCCGAGGCGTCCATGGTGCGGATGATCGTCGGCGCCGGCATCGTCTCGGTCTACGCGGCACTGACCGCCAGCGAGCTCTGGACCGAACGGCGCAAGAGCCTGCAACGACGCTGGCCGGCTGTCGTGATGCCGGTGATGCACGGCTGCGTGTTGATGCTGCCGGTGCTGATCGGCAGCTTCCTGCGCCCCCACGATGCCGGCTTCTCCCAGAGCATCTGGGTCAAAGTGTTCGCGGTCGAACTCATCCTCTACGCCGTCGGCACCGTATTCGTGATCTTCATGCTGGTGTCCGAACGCACGGTGACCGCGCACCGCACCGCCGCATCGACCGATCCCCTGACCGGCATGCTCAACCGCCGCGGCTTCTCGGAAGCCTGCGGCCGCGTGATCGAGCGCGAGGCCAAGGCCGGCCGGCCCGTCACCGTGATGATCTTCGACATCGACCATTTCAAGTCGATCAACGACCGCTTCGGCCACCCTGCCGGCGACGAGATGCTGAAGCTGTTCTCCACCGTCGTCGTCAACAATCTGCGCATCACCGACATGTCGGGGCGCATCGGCGGCGAGGAGTTCGCAGCACTGCTGCCGTGTTCGCTGGAGGAGGGCGTGCTGGTCGCCGAGCGCGTGCGCGAGGCGTTCGAGACCTCCGGCGTCGTGGTCGACGAAGGCCCGGTCGACACCACGGTCAGCATCGGCGTCGCCGGCGGTCCTGCCGGCACCGAGCTCGAAGTGCTGCTGGCATCCGCCGACACCGCGCTCTACCAGGCCAAGCGCGGCGGCCGTAACCGCGTCGAGGCGGCGGAGGAGCTGCCGCTGTCGCTGGAGAACTGGCGCCGCCAGAGCGCCGCGCGGATCAGTACGCCGCGGCCGGCCACCGCCTGAGACTTAAGGGCAGCCGCCGCGGTAATTCCCTGTTTACCATTCGATCCCTACCATTGCGGTCATGGAATCGATCCGTCGACAGAACCCGCAAGCTGCCCTGATGTCGCTCGAAGCCGCTGCGGCCTCGGCACGCAGCGGGTTCGCCTGCCTGTTCTCGACCTCGGACGAATACGAGCGCGCGCTGATCTCCGAGCGCCGTGCGCAGGGGCGTTACACGCAGGGCCGCCGCAGCTATTGGCCGCTCGCACTGTTCGCCGGTTGCGCCCTGATCGTGGCGGGTACCGTTCTGCTGCTGGTCTGAGAGGTCTGCATTTTCGGGCCGAGCAGGGCGCCGTTTCGGCGCCTTTTTCTTTTTCGCCCGCTGCGCTAGACACGCCCATCGAACAAAAAAGGGTGGAAACCGATGATCACCGAGATCGCGCAAATCGACGTCAAGCCGGGCAGCGAGAAGGACTTCGAGGCCGCTGTCGCCAAGGCCAAGGCTGCTTTCGGCCGCTCCAAGGGCTTTCAAGGCTTCGAACTGCACAAATCGATCGAGAAGCCGCAGCGCTACCGGCTGATGGTGAAGTGGGCGACGCTGGAGAACCACACCGTCGATTTCCGCGGCTCCGAGAATTTTGCCGAATGGCGCGGCCTCGTCGGCCAGTATTTCGCTTCGCCTCCGGAGGTCGAGCACACCGAGACCGTGCTGACGACCTGAGCTGGCTCAGGCCGCCTCCGCCAGCGGCGGCGCCTCATAGGTCTTGAAATGGTCGATCATGACCTTGCCGATGGCAAGCAGCGGCAGCGCCAGCGCCAGGCCCCAGATGCCGAACACGACGCCGAGCACGATCTGGAACGCGAACAGCGTAGCCGGCGGGATGTCCAGCGCCTGCCGCTGCAGGATCGGCGTCAGCACGTAGCTTTCCATGGCGTGCACACCCATGAAGAGCAGAAAGGCCGATAGCGCCGGGATCCAGCCCGACGCGAGGCTCGCCAGCACCACGACGACGCCGGCGATGATGGCTCCGATGGTCGGGATGAACGCGAGCAGGCCGGCCTGAATTCCCAGGATGAACGAGCCGGGGATGCCGATGACGGCAAGCCCGATCCAGGTCACCACGCCGACCGCGAGCATGACGATGATCTGCGCGATCAGCCAGCGCTCCAGGGTTTCGCCGATGCGATCGATGATGAGTGCGACGCGGGTGCGGTGCCGCGCCGGCGCCAGATACAGCAGGCCGTCGTGATAGACGCCGGGCTGGGCCGCGAAGGCAAGGCCCAGGAACAGCACGATGAAGATGTTGCCCACACCGTGGATGGTGCCGAGCAGCAGCTTGAAGGTCTGGCTCACGATCGCGCCGCCGCTGGAGGCCAGCGTGCCGGCGCTGGGCAAGGAACCGCGCGAGGGCGCTGCCGTTGCGGGCGCCGCCTCCGACGGAATATTGGCCGAGGGATCGGTCGCACCATTGCCGAAATCGAAGAAGCTGGTGTCGATGCCGTGGCTGTCCAGGAAGGACTTCACGTTTCCGATCTGCGATTTGATGGTCTTGCTCAGCAGCGAAGCCTGATCGGCGATGGTGGCGCCGCCGAGATAGGCGATGCCCGCGAGCATCAGGGCGAGCGCGGTGCAGACGATCGTGAGCCGCACCGCATGCGGCAGGGGCACCCGGCGGCCGAGCGCGCCGGTCAGCGCATTGAGGCCCAGACCAAGCAGCATGCCGGCGAAGATCAGCAGCACGGTGGCGGCGAAATACCAGGTGAAGGCGAGCAGCACGGTAAACAGCACGACGCCGATTCCCCCGACCGAGATCGCCCAGGCGAGGTCGCCGCGGGTTCGGGAGCGTTCATCTTTGGACATGGTCACGTCGGGTCCCTCTCAGCGCAATTCGCGCCGCACTCTCTCGACAAACGCGCTTCGGAGCAAGGCCGCGTCGACGCGCCGGTTTGACGCCGGGGTGCCGACGGTGCAGAGCGATGAGGAAAGAACAATGGGGGCGGTTTGAGCTTCATCAGCAAATGGGCCGGTCTGCTCGGGCTTCTGGCCGTGCTCGTGATCGGCGACCAGATCCGGATCAACCGGCCCGGCCACAAATTTCGCCTCACGGTCGAGGTGACAACGCCTGACGGGACCAGGACCGGGTCCGGCATTCTGGCCGTCGTGCCCGACCGCAACTATAGCCGCGGCGGCCGCACCACCATGCGCGGGGAGGCGGTGTTCGTCGACCTCGGTCAGGACGGCGCCAAAGGCAAGAATCTGGTGGCCCTGCTGGCGCACCGGCAGGACGCCAAGCTGGACTTCGATGACATCAACTATGTCGCGCTGCGTGCCTACGGCGCCGCGCGGGGCAACCGCGTCTCGTTCAACGATATCCAGCGGCAGACCGGCGTGGTCCCGTTGGAGGGAGACCTCGTGCCGGTCCTCGTGAGCTTCGGAGATCCCAGCGATCCCGGGACCGCGCGCCTTGTTGCCGGCGACAATGCGGAGGCGGTTCTGGGCGAGGGCTATGCGATCCGAGGCCTCAGGGTCGAGGTCGTGCCCAACGGGTTCTGGCCGATTGATTTCGGTGGGGCGTTCGGCGAGCCGGTGACACGCGGAATCGACGCGAAACTGCCCTGGCTGGCCGCGCCGGGCGATCCGGCGGCAACCGCACTGAGGGCCGCTGGCCTGCCCGCCGGAGGTGAGGCCCGGGAGGCCTTTGCGCGAAAATAGCATTGCCGTCCCGCGATCCCTTCTGTTGAATTTGTTCCAGCCTGCGGGCATGTTCGGAGAATCTTCTTATCGGAGAGGCACGGAACGACAGATGAGAAAGCCGGTCGTCGGCGTGATCGGGAATGCCCATCGCGTCGAAAATCGATTTCAGGTCCAGATGGTCGGCGAGCGCAATTTGCGCGCCGTAGCCGAGGTTTCCGGCGGCCTGCCGATGATGTTCGCGGGCGCGCCTGATATCACCGATATCGGCGCTTTGCTCGATGTGGTCGACGGGATCGTGCTCACCGGCGCCCGCGCCAACGTGCATCCGACCCGCTTCAATGTCGACCCATGCGAGCGGCACGAACCGTACGATATCCACCGCGACGAGGTGGCGCTGGCGCTTTCGGTCGCCTGCGTCGCCCGCGGCGTGCCGCTGTTCGGCATCTGCCGCGGCCTCCAGGAGATGAACGTGGCCTTCGGCGGCTCGCTGCATCCCGAGATCCGCGACATTCCCGGCCGCATGAACCACCGCATGCCCCGGCTCGAGAACGGCGAGATCCACCCCGATCCGACTGTCGTGTTCGCCGACCGTCACGACGTCGACCTGACGCCGGGCGGCGCATTCGCAAAACTGCTCGGCTGCGAGAAGATCAGGGTCAATTCGCTGCACGGCCAGGGCATTCTCGATCCCGGCAAGCGCGTACTGGTCGAGGGCGTCGCCGAGGACGGCACCATCGAGGCGATCCGGATCGCTGACGCCCCGACCTTCGCGCTCGGTGTGCAATGGCACGCCGAATACGATCCCCAGCGCAATCCGGTCAACCGCAAGCTGTTCGAGGCCTTTGGCGAAGCGCTGGTGGCAAGGCAGCGCGCGGCGGCGTAGGCCACGCTCGTGTCCCGGACGCGCTGCAGCGTTCTTACGCTGCCGCGCAGAGCCGGGACCCAGCACCGCCCTTCGGCACCGGCGCCAATGGGCCGCGGCTCTGCAGCGCTCCGCCAAGGCGCGCTGAGCTGCGTCCGGGGCACAGAAGAGGCTGCTGCATCGCTCGTTCATCGACTATCGCAACTACAGACACGCCATCGCAATCTCGCGGCGCGTTTCGCCCGATGCTTGCTGTCGTTTCGCGCCCCATAAAGACCAAAGGGCGCAGGGAAGGCCGGGCGCCGGCGGCACCCGCAAGTCCGTGCGCAACAGAAATGCACACGGG
>NZ_PYFW01000011.1 GCF_003020125.1 Bradyrhizobium sp. MOS003
ACGGAGCCGGAAACTTACGAGCGAGACGAAGCCTGACAGCGCCGTCGTCCGCACGAAGCCTCGGGCTCACAGGGACTACCCGCCCTGCCCGCACCTCTCGTGCCGACGCTGCCGCGTCCATCGCAAGCCCGGCTCGCGAACATGACGACTTCAAGTCGCCCCTCTTGGTGAGCCGGGATGAGCGACACATACGCCGAAACCGAATTTCGGTAAAGTGGAATATTTTCGCGCGCGTGGATTGACACGCGGCGACACAGGCATGGTCCCGTAGCGATCGTCCGCTCAGGCCGACATCGCCCCCTTGCGTCGGGCCGGGCGGACCAACCGGACGATCTCGCAGACGGCGACGAGGCCGGCGAGCCAGGCGGCGCTGGTCAGGCCGATGCGCGTCACGATCGCGGCGGTGAAAGTGCCCTCGCCGCCGAGGAACGGTGTCGCGGCCAGCAGCGCGAGCTCGTAAATCCCATAGGCGGCGACGAGCGTGATCGCCAGCAACAGCGGCGTGCGGCCCTGCGTCAGCAGGCCGAGCACTGTCGACGCTGCCAAGGTCGACAGAACCGCAGCCGCGCCGATGACAAAGCCCCAGGCAATCGTGCTGGCGTCAACGGGATAATGCAGCGCGCTGAAACCAATGGTCTGGTTCACGAGCCAGGCGCCGATAACGACGAGCAGCGCCGGACGCTGCGGCAGCATTGCCGCGGCGACGACCGCGAAGGCCGCAAACGGCGTTGCACAGGCGAACGCAAAGCTGGCGAGCGCGCATGAGGCCGTCAGCAGCGCAAAGCAGAACATCGGCGCAAGGCGCGGCGCGACCGGGTGAAGCCGGAAGCGGTCGCCGTGAGACGGCAGGATCCCGAGAGCCATGGTTGTATCTCCTTCTCTTTAAGGTCGGGTTCAGTTGGGCGCCTGACAGCCCTGACGCAAATCAGAACGTTGCACCGGCCTTGAGCAGATAGGTGCGGCCGGGCAGCGGATAGGCGCTGAAGCGGCCATCGGTGAAGGTGCTCGCGATGGCGTAGTCGTAGTAGAGCGCGTTCAGCACATTGTTGGCGCTCAGGGACCAGAAATAGCGTTCATATCGGCCGCCGAGCTTGAGATCGATGGTGCCGTTGGCGGGGATCGGCCTCTGCGTGCCAGCCTGGTCGTTGTCCATGCGCCGCTCGCTCCAGAACCGCGCGGTGGCATCGAGCACCACATAGTCCTGCCAGATGTTCCAGGTGACACTCGCACTCGCGGTGTAGCGCGACACCAGCGGCACGTCGTTGCCGGCCCAGATGCCCTCGCGGAAGACGGCACGGGTATAGGCCATGCCGGAGCGCAGCAGCAGAGCATCATTGACGCGGTAGGACAGGCTGGTCTCCGAGCCGTAGCGGCGGGTCGGATCGAGATTGGTGTTGTAGAACAGGACCGGACTGAAATGGACCTCGTTGGTGAGATCCATCAGATACACACTGCTCTGCAGCTGCAACCCGCCGCTCTTGATGCGCAGCCCGCCCTCGATGTCCTCCGAGGTCTGGTTCTTGAGCTGAAACGTTTGCGGGATCGCGGCGAAGGTGAAGGGATCGAAGGACGGCCCCGAGGACAGGCGCTCGTCGACGTCAGGCGTGCGGAACGCGCGCGCGGCGCGGCCGAACAGCGAGACCACGTCATTGAGGCGATGCTCGGTCCCGAGATGCAGCGCATATTGGGTCTCGCTGCTCGTCAGCGGCAGCGCACCGATGTCGGCGTTGAACGGCGCGGCGGGGTCGAAATTGTCGCGTGCCGCAAGACTGATGGTCTGCACCCGCGCGCCGTAAGAGACGTCGGTGGTGGGCGCTACCCCCAATGTGTGCTGGAAATAGCCCGCGACCGTCTGCTGCCTGAGATCGTAATTGTGCCAGGCCGCGAGCCCCTGCCCGGCGCCGCGGTTCTGCTCGAAGCTCGCATCGTAATAGTCGATGCCGGTCAGGAGCTGCGACGGCATGCCGAGCAGCAGGCTCTTCACGCTGAGCCGCGGCGTGATCGACCAATTCGTCAGATGGGAGCCGACATAGGTCGACGTGAAGAAGGCCGGAACCGGCGCCGGGCTGGAGAAGAACGCGCTCTGCTGCTTTTTGTCGCGCACGCCGCCATCGACGATGAGATCGACGCCGTTGACCAGGGTTTTGGTGAAGCCCGCAGTCGCGCTGAAACCCTGCTGGTTGGCGTAGTTGAACGGCGTGCTCGTCCCTCGCCGGTTGGCCGTGAGCTCGTCGAGGCCGATGGAGGGATCGACGGTGCGGCCGCCCGGCAGTCGCAGCTCCTGATTGTCGCCGGTGACGGTGAGAAAAGCAGTCAGGCCTGGCGTCGTGTAGTTGAGGTTGCCGATGCCATTCTGCTGGGAATAGCGATTGTTGTCGCGATAGCCGTCGGTCCTGACCGTGTTGGCATAGAACGACGTCGACCACGGGCCGGAATTGAGCGAGGTCGAGACATTGCCAAGCCTGGTGTTGAACGAGCCGAAGCCGGCCTCGATGCGCGCGCTCACGGGCGGTCCGCCGACGCCAGTTTTGGTGATGATGTTGATCACACCGCCGACCGCATTGTCGCCGTAGAGCACCGCGCCGGAATTGCCGCGCGTGACCTCGATGCGCTCGATGGAATTGAGCGGGATGGTGGAGAGGTCCACCTGCGCCATGTCGACGTCGTTGAGCCGCCGGCCGTTGACCAGCACCAGCGTGTTGGCAGTGGCAAAGGCGCCGAAGCCGCGCAGGTCCACGCCGGTCTTGGCAGCGATCGGGCCGCCGTAGAACGTCGTGATCTGGGCGCCTGGCGTCTGCGTCGCGATGATCTCGGCAAGCGTCTGCGACGGCGAATGCGCGATATCCGCGGCCGTGATGACGGTCGTGGCAGCCCCGACGATGCCGCCGTTGCCGGCGGCAGCCTCACCGCCGGAGCCGGATGAGCCGACGCCATTTCCCGTCGGCGCGACATCCGCCGTGGCACGGCGCCTGGTCGCCTCGCCGTCACCCGTTGCCCTGGCGCGCGTGCGGTTCTGATCGGTGGGCTGGGTCACTTCGATCGTCGGCAACTGCTCGGCCAGGACCCGCTGGGCGAAGGCGGGCGACAGATCGAGCGATTGGAAGGAAACCGATGCGAGCAGGCCGGCGCCGAGGCGTCTGGCGGCAGAGACAACACGGGACACGATTGCAACCTCGGTATGACGTCAGTGGCACGTCACAGCGAACGAGGTTTCACGGCGAAGCGATGGATTGCTCCGGTGAAGCCGATGTCTGTACTCCCCGACCGACATCCTCGCGTGTGACCACGGCTGACGGCAGGTCTCCTGGCTCGCGGGTCGTTACCTTGCGTCGCCTTCCCAGGACCGAGTTTCCCAGTGGCATGAGACGAAAGATTCACCGCTTACAGTTGCGGGGGCAGCCGTGGCGTTGAGACAAATCCCGGCGTTGGGACGTCCCGCACCACATTCCCTTTTGATCTCCCTGAGGAGAACCGTCGCCAATCATTTAGGGGCCAACGCCTCGGCGAGTCAATCGACGGCTACGCCAAGGAACAGGTCGGCGTGGCTGGAAGCTCGTCAAGGCGAGCGGCCTCGTTCCGCTCTTCAGGCGCCGCCAAAGCCTGGCGGAGCGCGGTCTCCAGGTCCTGTTGCTGAAACGGCTTCTGCAGGATCGGAACGTGGCGGAAGTCCGCAAGCAGGCTCGCAGGGCCGTAGCCGGTGGCGAACACGTAAGGGATGCCGCGTTCTGCGATGCAGCGCGCGACCTCGAAAGTCTGCCGCCCGTTGAGATTGACGTCGAGGACGGCAACATCATACGAGAGCGCAGCCGCCTTCTCGAGCGCGTCATCGACGCGCGAGGCCATGCCCGCGATCTCACAGCCGGCATCGACGAGGGAATCCTCGAGCAGCATCATCACCAGCGACTCGTCTTCGACGAGGAAGACCCGCTGGCCAGCCAGATCGGTTGCAGATTTCATGAGGGCCTCCCGGCAGCCGTTGTTGAGATATCAAATCCGCCCAGGCTGGCGCGGATTTCTTGAAGCGACGCGCGAATGACGCAAACGACGCCTTCGGGCGCGAAGCGCAGATCGACATCGGCGCCGCCGAATTCGTGGGGCAGCCCCTGCTGAATCAGGCGGGTGCCGAACCCGCGCCGCGACGGCGGGACCACGGGGGGACCGCCCAGTTCGGTCCAGCACAACTCGAAGCGATCGTCGACCTTCCAGGCGAGGTCGACGGTCCCCGAGCTGTTCGACAGGGCGCCATGCTTGACGGCGTTGGTCGCGAGTTCGTGCAGGGCCATCGAGATGGCAAGTGCAGCCGATGGCCGCATGCGCAGATCGGGCCCGCCAAAATTGAGCCTCGCACTCTCCGGCTCGGCATGCGCGGCGAGAGCCTCGGTCACGACCTCTCTCAGCTCCGCCGCCTCCCAATTTTCCCTGACGAGCACATCGTGTGCCTTCGACAAGGCGATCAATCGCGCATCGAACGCCCTGCGCCCATCCGCCAGGCTGGATGCGTTACGCAAGGTCTGGAGCGCGAACGACTGCACTGTCGTCAGCGTATTTTTGACGCGGTGATTGAGCTCGTTGACCAGCAGTTCGCGATGGCGCTCCTGCCGCTTGCGCTCGGTGATGTCGATGGCCGCACAGACCGCGCCCTGGAACACACCGGCGGCGTCGACGATCGGAGACGCCTGGAAGATTGCGGTGGCCGAGGAGCCGTCTTCGAAAGAGAGCTCGAGTTCCTCGCCTGCGACTTCCTCGCCGCGGGCCGCGCGCTGGAGCGGCAGTTCGGACGGCTCGACCTGGACGCGATCGCGAAGCACACGGAAGACCGGACGTTCGTCCTCGGGCGCCGACAGCGACATGTTGCTATCGGGCCGGACCCGCAACAGCCGCGCTCCATAGGCGTTGCCGAAAACGCGCTTCGCCTCGCGATCGTGGGTGAACCAGACCGCGGTCGGCACGGTGCTGACGACAGCCTCAAGCCGCGCGGCCTGGCGGCGCTGGATCTCCTCGGCATCCCTGCGAATGCGCGCCAGCTGCAAGTTGGCGCGCACCCGCGCCAACAATTCGCGCGCCGAGAACGGCTTGTTGACGTAGTCGTCGGCGCCGGCCTCCAGCCCCTCGACGCGGGCCTCTTCGCCGGCGCGCGCCGACAACAGGATGACGGGCGATCCGCGCAGATTGTCGTCGCTGCGCAATGCGCTCAGCAGCCCAATGCCGTCGAGGCGCGGCATCATGACGTCGGACAGGATGAGGTCGGGCCTATGGTGCCTCGCGGCATCCAGCGCGCCCTGCCCGTCGGCGAAGGCCTCCACCCTGTAGCCTTGGGCTTCGAGCAGACGCTTGACATAGTTGCGCAGGTCGGTGTTGTCATCCGCGAGGATGATGCGCTCGCCGCTGCCACGTGTGGAGGCGTCCGGCGTCTCACTCGTGCCCTCCAGCGTGAGATCACTGCGCAGATCCGTTGCGCCCTCGTCCTGCGGCAGCCAGCGCAGCGCCTCCTGGACATAGGCTTCGACTCCGCTTCCGGTCGTCAGGGTCGTCGCAAGGCGGCCGGCAACACGCTCTGCCGGCAGATGAGCCGATCCGAACGGGATCGTAACAGTGAAGACGCTGCCGCGGCCGAATTCGCTCGCGACGGTGATGGCGCCGCCGTGCTGCTTGATCAGCTCGTGCACCAGCGCGAGCCCGATACCGCTGCCTTCGAACGTGCGTCCTTTCGCTCCCTCGATGCGATGAAAGCGCTCGAACAGATGCGGCAGTTCGTCCGGCGGGATACCCGTGCCGGTGTCACGCACGCGCAATTCGGCCGACTTGCCGTCGGCGCTGGTGCCCATCTCGACCGCGATCTCGCCCTCGAAGGTGAACTTGAACGCGTTGGACAACAGGTTGAGGACGATCTTCTCCCACATTTCGCGATCGACGTGGACGTCGTGCGGCAGCGCCGGACAGGCGATGGTCAGCCGCAAACCGGCCCGGTCGGTCGCCGAGCGAAAGTTCGAGGCGAGTTCGGCGGTGAACGCGGCAAGATCGGTCGGAACGAAGCTCGCCCGCACCCGTCCCGCCTCGATGCGGGAGAAGTCGAGCAGGCTGTTCACCAACCGCAGCAAGCGGAGCGAATTGCGATGCGCGATGTCGAGCCGCTCACGCTGCACCTCAGGCAGCGATGTCAGCGAGGTATCGTTGAGCGCGTCCTCGATCGGGCCCAGCATCAGGGTCAGCGGGGTGCGGAACTCGTGGCTGATATTGGAGAAGAACGTCGTCTTGGCGCGGTCGATCTCAGCCAGCGCCTCGGCACGTCGACGCTCCTCCTCATAGGCCTGCGCATTGGCCAGGCTGGCACCGATCTCGCCGGCCGCGAGTTCGAGAAAATTGCGATAGTCGTCGTCGAACAGCCGAAACGGATTGAGACCGGTGACGAGCACGCCCTTGCGGGCCGTCTCGCCGCGGGCCGGAATCGGGATCACAGCCGCCTGCCGCGGCGGCACGTCCCAGGCGCCGCGCGGGCATTCGGCCCCGAAGCGGGCGGCGAGATGGGAGACCACCTGCGGCTTCTGTTCGCGGATGACCTCGGCAAGCGGCCAGAGCGACGGCCCCTCCATCGGAAGCTGCGACAGCGCCGCGGGATGGTCGGCATCGATACCGCACCTGCCCACCAGCGCGATTTCGCGTCCGTCGGGCTCGACCAGATAGATCAGCGCGAACGGCACGTCGCGCGTGTCCGTTGCGAGCGCAAGGCTCGATCGGCGGCAAGCCTCCGGGAGGCTACGCGTTTCGGCGGTCGTCGCCGCAAGCTCGCGCAGCAGCGCAAGCTGCCGGTCGCCGATGACACGGCGGGTATCGTCGGTATTGGCGCAGATGATGCCACCGACCATACCGTCGTCATCGGGAACCGGACTGTAGGAGAAGGTGTAATAAGTCTCCTCCGGATAGCCGCTCCGCTCCATGATCAGAAGCTGCTCTTCGACGTAAGTGCCCTCGTCGCCTCCCATCGCCGTCGCGAGCATCGGGCCGATGTCGGTCCAGATCTCGCGCCAGACTTCCGCGGTCGGCCGGCCCAGCGCCCAGGGATGCTTGCCGCCGATGATCGACTTGTAGGCATCGTTGTAGAGATAGATCAGCTCCCGTCCCCAGCCGATCCAGATCGGCTGGCGCGAGGTCAGCATGATGCGGACGGCCGTCTTGAGGCTGCGCGGCCAGTTTTGCGGCTCCCCGAGCGGAGTGCTGGTCCAGTCGTGGGCGCGCATGCGTGCACCCATTTCTCCACCGCCTGAGAGGAAATCAGCGGGAGCCCTCGCCGTTGTTGGCTCGACAGCACTGTTCACTGGGGGCCCCGACGCACGCGACGCGCGCACGCAATTGTCACTGTGCCGAATGCCTTGTCGAACCGGTCTTGATCACCGCCCGTTCACCGGCATCGACCAGTTGGCCGATCCCGGTGCGTCCCGTGAGCGCGCAGCGGATGATGCTCTCTGCCACCGACCGGCGGAAACCGTGATCCTCACCCGCCGGACGCTCGCGGCAGATCCGATCAAGCGCCAATTTCATGTTGATCCGCGTCCGGGTGTCGAAATGCTCGCCGATCATTCGTCCAGCCCCTCACATTAGTGTCCAAGCACAAAACGCTGATGGGGGCGGTCGGGTTCCATCCGGAAAAGTCGAACCGGGGTCATGCTCGCCCTCGGGACCGCTGGGCCTGGGCCCAGGCGACAGCGACGTCGCGGGGCGGCACATCGACGCGCTTGACCGGGGTCAATTCGCCGGAGGCCGAGACAATCGCGGTCTCCTCGCGGTGGCAGCGCGTACAGACGAAGCGGACCTCGTGCGGGGTTGCCATCCAGCTCGACCGCTTCACATTGACCGCCATCGGCCAGGCATCGCAATGCGAGCACGACACCAGAAATCGACCGGGATCGAGCATACCCATTTTCATCGGACTCCGCGGCCTGCCTGCCCTTCAATGGCTAACCCATGTGAATCGTTCCGGTGCCCGGGCACCGCCACCGGGTGCGCCACGAGAACGGCAGCTCAGCGCGCGCCCTTGAGGGTGCAGGAGGTGGTGCAGGTGACCGTGGTGCCGCGATCACACGATTTGCAGGCACTGACGCATTGGTTCATGTCACGGGGATTGTAGCTATAGTTCCGCAGCGGACAGGTCGAGCCGGTGATGTCCTGCTCCTGGCCGCAGGCCGCCGTCATGAGCGCGATGATGATCACGGCAACGAGGCGCATGGGATTGCCCTGTCAGGCATGGCGATGATGTTCACGGGGTGCGCTGCATTGCAACGAAGCCCGGCATTCCCACTGCGAGCAATCGTGGATGCGCGACGCTCGCATCCCGCCAGGATGCGCGCCAAACCTTAAGAACGGATTGCCGGCGTCAGGCCGCAGCCTGGGTCGCGATCGCCTGCCGCATGTCCACCGCCAGCTGACGGTACTGCTCCGAAAGCTTCAGATAGAACTCGCGCTTGGTGCTGTCGGTGGCGAGCTTGGCGATCAGCTCGCATTCGGCGGTGAGCGTCTCGAACCGTTCCAGCCTGTCCTGAAGTTCTGTCATCGGCGTGTCCCCATCAAACGCCTCAAGGACATTCAACCTAAGCCCGGGAAATAGGTCACGGCGAACATCGTTATCGAGTAGAATCAATTTTTCCCGTGCGGCAGCCTATTTGCTGTCCAGCCGCCAGGCGCCGTCCCACCCCTCCTTCGGCGGGCTGGCCTCGAATTGCGCGATGCGGCCGAGCATGGTGCGCGATGGGCCGTCGCCGGGCACGACTTCGAGCGCGGCATTGAAGACGGCGCGCGCCTCGTCGAACCGCCGGGCCCGATACGCCGCGAGCCCTTCGGCATAGTGCGCGCGCAGGCTGTCCTGTGCGCCGGTGAGCGCGCCCGCCCGCGCCATTACCTCGAAGATCGCCTGCGGCGCACTCTGGCCGGCGACCGCCAGACGATCGATCTCGCGCAGCTCGAGCCGCGATCCGATCGCCTCGGCCGTGGCCTGCGAGATCAGGATCCGGGTGCCGTAGACCTTGTTGACGGCCTCCAGCCGCGAGGCCAGGTTCACGGCATCGCCCATCACGGTGAAGCTCATCATCAGCTCGGAGCCGATGCTTCCGGTCAGGACCTCGCCGGTGGCGATGCCGATCCGCAAATCGCACGGCGCGGGCATCGCGCGAATGCCGAGCAGGTCGGGCAGCTGACGCTGCAACGCGGGCATCTGGTCGGCCATCTCGATGGCTGCGACGCCGGCAAGGAGTGCCTGCTCGTCCTCCTCGACGAAGGGCGGGCCCCAATAGGACATGATGGCGTCGCCGATATATTTGTCGATGATGCCGCGATTGCTCCTGACGGGTGCGGACATCACCGTGAGATAATGGTTCATCACCTTGACGAGGCCGCGCGGCGTCATGCCCTCGCTCATCGCGGTGAAGCCGCTCATGTCGCAGAACATGATGGTCATGACCCGGCGCTCGCCGTCGATCGCGACCTCGGGCCGGTCGATCAGGCCCTGCACCACCTTGGGATCGATGTAGCGGCCGAAGGTCTCGCGGATGCGCTCGTTGTGCCTGAGCTGCTCGGTCATGCGGTTGAACGCCGCGGCAAGCTCGCCGATCTCGTCCTGCGTGGAGACGGTGATGGACTTGTCGAAGCGGCCCGCCTCGACCTCGCGGGCTCCGGCGAGCAGCAGCCGAACCGGACGCGTGATGCCGCTGGACACCAACAGCGCGAAGGCGAAGCCGACGATCGCCGCGAGCAAGGTCACGACGCCCGAAACGACGATGGCCTGACGCTGGCGGCTGATCACCTGCGATGTCGAGAAGAAGACCTGGGCGAGCATATCGGCGCGGATCGCATCGACCTTGCGGTTGAACGCATCGCGCAAGCCGTCGAGCTGTTCCAGCGTGCCCCGCGCCTCGGTCATCTCCTTGGCTTCGACCTGCTTGAGCAGCTTCGCATTGCCCTCGTCCAGATCGCGCCTCAGCTCGGCGACGGCGGTCTCGATGCGAACGTCGATCCGTGCCAGCGCGGCATTGTCGGATTGCGTCCTGGGATCGTCGATGATCGCATTGATGAGCTTGCGCGCGCTTTCGGCCTCCTCCTCAAACTTGCGGTCCAAGGCCTCGAAGTCGCGAAGCCGCGCCGCATAGGATTCCTCGTCCGACGGCGAACCCATCCTGATCATGACCATCCGCCGCAGCGCCAGCGCCCGCTCCAGCGAGCGGACGTTGGCACGGGCCAAATGGCTATAGGCCGGGATGTAGCGGCTGGTCAGTTCGTCCAGCAGGACGCCGACCTGGCTCGACATCACCATCGACAGGATCGAGGTGACCAGCATCAGGACGATCAATCCGAGGGCGATGCCGACGATCTTGCGCCGGATCGACTGGTTGAAAATCGGCATAGGTGCGGGGGCAATGGCCAAGAGGATGGAACTGGGAACTCAATACACCGGATTTGGCCTTGGGAACATGCGCATCTGCTCGCCCGTGACGTCGTGAGCCGTTGGAAGTCGCATACAACCCGAATGCGTTAACGAAGGTTGAAGGCACTGCCCTTTCCGCGCCTTCGGAAGTTCCCCAGTTCCAATCCGTATTTTGCCGCATTGTTGCGACAGCGTGAGGAATGCGAAACGATGTCGTGGCATCGTTCGGTGTCTTTGATTCTCAAGCCGCCTGTCGTCGCGGACCTTGGTTTGTAATGGTTTCGCAGGGGGGACCATGGAATGAACCAGTGCCTACGCTCGCTCGCGTGTCTCGTTGCCGTCGCAGCAGTTGCACTCCTCCCCACCGAGCTGGCGGCGAAGAGCAGCCACAAATCGTCCGCGCCGAAGAAGTCGCATGAGGCCAAGGCGAGCAGCAAGGCGGTCAAGCAGCGCCATGCTGCGGTGAAATCCCGCCATGGCAAGCATGCCGAGGCCAAGCGCAAGTCGAAGAAGACCGACGACGAGTCGTCGGCGAAGCCGGCCGCTCCGCCGCTGACCGGCGACCTCGCCGCGCTGAAGGATGCGATCGACCTTACACGCAAGGGCAAGACCGATGATGCGAGCGCGGCGCGCGAGCGCATCGTCGATCCCGCCGGACAGAAGCTCGCCGACTGGTTCATGCTGCGCCATTCCGAGAGCACGGCGAATTTCAAGCGTTATGCCGCCTTCCTCGCCGCCAATCCGGATTGGCCGAGCAGCGCCCTGCTCCGCCGCCGCGCCGAGGCGCGGCTGTGGCAGGAGAAGGCCGACGCGGCCACCGTGCACAAATTCACCATGGACCGCCCGACCAGCGCCAAGGGTAAGTTCGCCCTCGCCCGCGTGTTGCTCACGGAAGGCGATACCGACAGGGCCACGCGCTTCGTGCGCGAGGCCTGGCGCACCGACGAATTGTCCGAGCGCAGCGAGGAAGACGGTTACGAGGCGTTCCGCGATCTCCTCACCACCGAGGATCATCGCGCCCGCATGGACAAGCGGCTCGGCGCCAAGGACTATGCCGGCGCCCGGCGCGCCGCAAAACGGCTCGGCGAGGATGCGCTCGCGATCGTCAAGGCCTGCGCCGCCGTGACCGGCAAAGCCAGCAAGGCCGGGGATGATCTCGAAGACGTCCCGGCCGAAGCGCGCCGCGATCTCGGCTATGTGCTGTGCCGCGCCCAATGGCACCTGCAGAAGGACCGCATCGACGACGCCGCCGAATTGATCCTGGCCGCCGCACCCGACACCATGGCCGCCCAGGACACCGACGCCTGGTGGCGCGAGCGTCGCCAGCTCGCGCGCAAGCTGCTCGACCAGGGCAAGTTCAAAACGGCGTATGACGTGGTGCGCACGGCCGCGGTGCCCGACAAGGAAGTCTACCGCGTCGACTATCACTTCATGTGCGGCTGGATCGCGCTGCGCTTCCTTGGCGATCCCCAGGCGGCGATGGTGCACTTCGCCGCCATCGACGAAGGCTCGGCCAATCCGATCGCGCTGTCGCGTGCCAATTACTGGCGCGGCCGCGCCGCCGAGGCGATGGGTGCGAGCGCCGATGCGCGCCTGAGCTACCGTGCGGCGGCGCGCTATCCGACCGCCTATTACGGCCAGCTCGCGCGCGCCAAGCTCGGCCTCGACCGCATCGAACTGCGGCCGCCCTCGCCCGTGCTGGCCGCGCTCGACACCCCGCCCGCGGACGAGCGCGTGCGTGCCGCCGACATGCTCTACGGCATTGGCGAGCGCGACACGGTGTTTTACTACGCCGAGGATTTCGCCCGGGAGAGCACCGACGTCGCGGCCCTCGAAGCACTCGGCGCATTGGCCGGACAGCGCAGCGACGCGCGCGTCATGCTGGAGGTCGGCAAGTCGGCGCTGGCGCGCGGGCTTGCGCTCGACCATTACGCCTTCCCGACCATCGGCATCCCCGCGCACCAGCAGGTCGCACCCGCGATCGAGACCAGCGTGATCTATTCGGTGGCGCGTACCGAAAGCTCGTTCGACCAGCGCGACAAGTCGGCGGCCAACGCGGTCGGGTTGATGCAGGTGACGCCCGAAGCCGGCCGCGACACCGCCAAGCGCTTCGGCCTGACTTACGACTGGGGCAAGATGGTCTCAGATCCCGTCTACAACACGCAGATGGGCGCGGCCGAGCTCAGCGCGCTGCTGTCGGAATATCGCGGCAACCAGATCATGACCTTCGCCGGCTACAATGCCGGCCGCGGCCGCGTGCGCGAATGGGTGCAGGCCCGCGGCGATCCCCGGGATCCCAACGTCGATCCGGTCGACTGGGTCGAGCGCATCCCGCTGTCGGAGACGCGCAACTACGTCCAGCGCGTAATGGAGAACGTGCTGGTGTACCGCGCCCGGTTCGAGGGTAGCGGCATGGTCGCCGGCAAGAGCGACGAGCGCGTGGTGACGAAGGACGCCAGCGCGAAGGCGACGCCGGCGGATTAGCTACCGGAGTCGTAGGGTGGGCAGAGGCGCACTTGCGCCGTGCCCGCCGTTCTCAGATCAACCAGGATGGTGGGCACGCTGCGCTTTGCCCACCCTACGAGATCCTGCCTCAATCCACCTTGATGTTCGCAGCCTTGATGATCGGCCACCATTTGGCGATCTCGGCCTTCTGGCGGGCGCCGAGCGCTTCGGGGGTGAGCTGGTCCTTCGGTGTCATCTCCAGGCCCTGGCCTTCGAGCTGCTTCCTCACGGCGGGGTCGTTCAGCGCCTCCACGGCGGCGGCGTTGAGCTTGGTCACGATCTCCTTCGGCGTGCCCTTCGGCACCCACAGGCCCGACCACAGCGTCATGTTGAAGCCCTTCAGGCCCGCCTCCTCGGCGGTCGGTATATCGGGCGCGGAGGCCAGGCGCTTGTCGTCGGTGATGGCATAGGCGCGGATAGTGCCGGCGCGAACCTGGGCGATCGAGTTGGAGGTCTGGTCGACGATGACGTCGATCTGGCCGGCAATGAGGTCGTTCAGCGCCGGCGCGGTGCCGCGATACGGCACGTATTGCAGCTTGATGCCGGAGACGCTCTCGAGATAGACGCCGGCGATGTGGCTGCCGGAGCCCGCGCCGGCGGTGCCCGCCGTCGGCGGCGACGGCCGGGACTTCAGCCACTCGATCAGCTCTTTCAGCGACGTCGCAGGCACCGTGTTCTTGCTGACGACGATCATCGGGTTGCTCGGCAGCAGCACCACGGGCTCGAGGTCGGTGACGAGGTCGTATTTGAGCTTGTAGACGGCGCCGTTGGCGACGTGGGTGCCGAGATGGCCGAACGAGATGGTGTAGCCGTCCGGCGGCGACTGCACGGCACGGCCAACGCCGATCGAGCCGCCCGCGCCGGTGACATTCTCGACCACGAGGGGCTGGCCGAGCGCAATGCGCATCCGCTCGGCGAGCACACGCGCCATCGCATCCGACGGTCCGCCGGCCGCGAAGGGCACGATGATGGTGATGGGATGGGTGGGATAGTCATCGGCGCGCGCGGCGCCGGTCACAGCGAGAACAGCGAACAGCGCAGCCCAGACGGCCTTCGTCATTGTCTTCTCCCAGCAATGTCATTGTTGTTTTTCTTCACCTCTCCCCGCATGCGGGGAGAAGTCGAATTCGTGCGCAGCGCGAATTCGGGTGAGGGAGTACAGATCTCACGACGATCTCATTCGCGGAGAGAGGCCCCTCGCCCCGACCCTCTCCCCGCAAGAACGGGGAGAGGGAGAGGTCTTTAGAACTGCGTGTAGTCGATCGGCTTGTGGCGATCGAGCGTGCGGTCGACCTTCGGCAACGGATATTTCAGGCCGGTCGCGCAGTTGAACAGCATGACGCGGTCGGCTTTCGAGACGCGGCCGTCGGCGAGGCTATCCTTGTAGGCGGCATAGGTGGCGGCGCCTTCGGGGCACAGCAAGAGCCCCTCCTCGCGCGCGACCTCGTTCAGGGCCGCCGAGATCTTGTCGTCGTCGACCGCGATGGCGAAGCCCTTGCTCTCGCGCACGGCGCGCAGGATCAGGAAATCGCCGATTGCCTGCGGCACGCGGATGCCCGAGGCGATGGTGTGGGCGTCCTCCCAGCGCGTCGCATGCTCGGTGCCGGCATCATAGGCGCGCACCATCGGCGCGCAGCCGGAGGCCTGCACCGCGACCATGCGCGGGCGCTTCGAGCCGATGAAGCCGATCTTCTCCAGCTCGTCGAACGCCTTCCACATGCCGATCAGGCCGGTGCCGCCGCCGGTCGGATAGAAGATCACGTCGGGCACGTCCCAGCCGAGCTGCTCGGCGAGTTCCAGGCCCATCGTCTTCTTGCCCTCGATGCGGTACGGCTCCTTCAGCGTCGAGGTGTCGAACCAACCGACCTTGGCCTTGCCCTCGCCGACGATCTTGCCGCAATCGTCGATATAGCCGTTGACGCGGTAGACGGTGGCGCCCTGCAGCTCGATCTCGCTGACATTCACCTCGGGCGTATCGGCCGGGCAGAAGATCGTGGTCTTGATGCCGCAGGACGTCGCGTAGGCCGCGAGCGCAGCGCCCGCGTTGCCGTTGGTCGGCATTGCCATGTGCTTGACGCCGAGCGCCTTCCCCATCGACACCGCCATCACCAGGCCGCGCGCCTTGAACGATCCCGTCGGCAGCCGCCCCTCGTCCTTGACGATGATCTCGCCGCCGCCGAGCTTCTTGGCCAGCTTGGGAAGGCGGATCAGCGGTGTGGTCACCTCGCCGAGCGAGACGATGTCATGGCATTTGCGCACCGGCAGCAGCTCGCGGTAGCGCCACATGTCGGCGGGGCGCTGGGCCAACGCGTCCTTGGTCAGCGCCTTCTTCACGCCGGCGAGGTCGTAGCGGACGAGAAGCGGCTTACCGGCCTTGGAGAGATTGTGGATCTGGTCGGCGGCGTAATGATCGCCCTCCATCGCGCATTCGAGATGGGTGACGAAGGTCGGGCGTTCGATGGTGAGATTGTCGTTGTCTTTCACAACTGTTCTTTCGTTTGGGTTGCAGTTAGATATTCAATAAGAACCACCGTGCGGGGTCCGGCCCGCAGCATCGGGGTACTTTGCATCGACCGCGATGTTATCGTCTCTGCAAAGACCGGAATACCCCCAAATAAGAAGATGATCCCCGGGACGGGCGCGCGTTCCCAGATGACCTATAAAGTCTTCGTATTCGTCGAAGATTAGCATCAATGGAGCAGAACTTCCTGCATACATTCGGTGCTCCAGAATAATCGGTTCACGCTCCGAAAATTCGCGAACCTTGGCGAGCAATTCCGGCGCAAGGATATCGTTGCCCGCCTCCGACCAATCGTCACAAGCCGCCATTGCAGGTCCTGCTCTAGATATTCAGTACCCGCCCATACGCATCCAGCACAGCCTCCTTCATCATCTCCGACAGGGTCGGATGCGGGAACACCGTGTGCATCAGCTCTTCCTCGGTCGTCTCGAGGTTCATCGCGACGACGTAACCCTGGATCAGTTCTGTGACCTCCGCGCCGACCATGTGGGCGCCGAGCAGCTGGCCGGTCTTCTTGTCGAAGATGACCTTGACCAGGCCCTGATCCTCGCCGAGCGCGATCGCCTTGCCGTTGCCGACGAAGGGGAAGCGGCCGACCCGGATCTCGCGGCCGCCCTCTTTCGCCTTGGCTTCCGTCAAGCCAACTGAGGCGACCTGCGGGTGGCAATAGGTGCAGCCCGGGATCAGGTTCTTGTCCATGGGATGCGGATGCAGGCCCTTGATCGCCTCAACGCAGATCACGCCCTCATGCTCGGCCTTGTGGGCGAGCATCGGGGGACCGGCAACGTCGCCGATCGCGTAGATGCCGGGGACGTTGGTCTTGCCGTAGCCGTCGATCACGACACAGCCGCGGTCGGTCTTCACGCCGAGCTTTTCGAGGCCGAGATTCTCGATGTTGCCGACGACGCCGACGGCGGAGATCACACGCTCGAACTCTGTCGTGGCAGGCTTGCCCTTGCCGTCGTCGATGGTGGCGACGACGCTATCGGCCTTCTTCTCAAGCTTCGTCACCTTGGTCGAGGACATGATCTTGATGCCCTGCTTCTCGAGCCGCTTGCGCGCAAGGCCAGCGATCTCGGCGTCCTCGACGGGCAGGATCTGCGGCAGCACCTCGACGACGGTGACCTCGGAGCCCATGGTGTGGAAGAACGAGGCGAACTCGATGCCGATCGCGCCGGAGCCGACCACCAGCAGCGATTTGGGCATCTTCTCCGGGACCATCGCCTCGAAATAGGTCCAGACCAGCTTCTTGTCGGGCTCGAGCCCCGGCAGCACGCGGGGACGCGCGCCGGTCGCGACGATGATGTGCTTGGCCTGATAGCTTCCCTCGCCCAGCGCGCCCTTCGGCGCTTCGGCGTCGGACTTCTTCACGGTGATCTTGCCGGGGGCGTCGATCGCGGCGGAGCCCCAGATCACGCTGACCTTGTTCTTCTTCATCAAGAAGCCGACGCCGTCGTTGAGCCGCTTCGAGACGCCGCGCGAGCGCTGCACCACCGCCTTGGGATCGAACGAGATGTTGTCCGCCGACAGGCCGTAATCCTTGGCGTGCTGCATGTAGTGGTAGATCTCGGCCGAGCGCAGCAGTGCCTTGGTCGGGATGCAGCCCCAGTTCAGGCAGATGCCGCCGAGATAGGACTTCTCGACGATCGCGGTCTTGAGGCCGAGCTGGGCGGCGCGGATCGCGGCGACATAGCCGCCGGGACCGGAGCCGATGATAATGACGTCGAAGGATGTGTCGGCCATGGCGGCTCCCGTTCAACTCAAGAGGCGCCGCGAGCGCGGCGCTTGACCAGAAAAGACCTCATCAGCCATTCAAGCATCACCACCAGAGCCATCACGGCCAGCGCGGTGAGCACGATCGGCTGAGCGATGTTCCGTGCCAGTTGCTCGCCGGCAAGGAACGCAGAGTGCAGAAAATCGAGCCCAATCGGGTTGAGCGCGACGACGGCGCCGAGCAGCAGCGATATCCATGGCCAGCGGGTACGGACATGCAAAATTGCCCCCTCTGCCGCGGCGTCAGACCATCATCATCACGGGGTTTTCGATCAGCTGCTTGAAGGCGCCGATCAGCTCGGCGCCGAGCGCGCCATCGATGGCGCGGTGATCGCAGGACAGGGTCACGCTCATCATGTGCGCGATCTCGATCTTGCCGCCGCGCACGACGGGCCGCTCTTCGCTGGTGCCGACCGCGAGGATGGTGGCATGCGGCGGGTTGATCACGGCGGTGAAGTGGCTGATGCCGTACATGCCGAGGTTGGAGACGGCGGTGGTGCCGCCCTGGTATTCCTCGGGCTTCAATTTACGGGAGCGAGCGCGCGCGGCGAAATCCTTCATCTCGTTGGAGATGGTGGAGAGCGTCTTGGTCTCTGCCTTCCGGATGATCGGCGTGATCAGGCCGCCGGGCATTGCGACCGCGACGCCGACGTCCGAATGGTGGTGCTTGACCATGCCGCTTTCGGTCCAGCTGACGTTGCAGTTCGGGATCTTCTGCAGCGCGACCGCCATCGCCTTGATGACGAAGTCGTTGACCGAGATCTTGTAGAGCGGCTTCTTTTCCTTGTCCTTCGGCGCGGCGGCGTTGATCTCCTCGCGCGCGGCGAGCAGCTTGCCGATGTCGCAGTCCATGGTCAGGTAGAAGTGCGGAACGTTCTGGATCGACGCGGTCAGGCGCTGCGCGATGGTGCGGCGCATGCCGTCATGCGGGACGACCTCGTAGGAGCCGGGCTCGAACAGCGACAGGATCTGCTTGTCCGACATGGTGGGTGCAATCGAGGGTGCGCCGCCGGACGGTGCCGCAGCGGGGGTCTTGAGACCCTTGCCGGACTTGGCCTGCTCGACGTCGCGCGCGACCACGCGGCCGTGCGGGCCGGTGCCAGTGACCATGCCGACATCGATGCCGGCTTCTTTGGCCAGACGCCGCGCCAGCGGCGAGGAGAACACGCGGCCGGCGTGGCCGTTGCTCTGCGCGGCCGGTGCTGCGGCCTGCGGCGCAGGTGCAGCAGCGGGCGGCGGGGCAGCTTTGGGCGCGGCAGGCGCTGCTGCGGGAGCCGCAGCAGGAGCCTCAGCGGGCTTGTCTGCTTTCGGAGGCGCGGCCGAAGCGCTGGGCTTGGCGGCACCCGCAGCCTTGACGTCCTCGCCCTCGCTGGCGAGCACCGCGATCACGTCGTTGACCGGGACGTCCTGCGTGCCCTCGGGGACCAGGATCTTGGCGATCGTGCCCTCGTCGATCGCCTCGACCTCCATGGTCGCCTTGTCGGTCTCGATCTCGGCGATGACGTCGCCGGATTTGACCTTATCGCCTTCCTTCTTCAGCCATTTGGCGAGGTTGCCCTTCTCCATCGTCGGCGAGAGAGCGGGCATCAGGATGTTGATGGGCATGCTGACCTCAAGACAAACTTTGCAAAAATTCGCCCCCGGAAGCGAGGACGAACAGACCAGGTTTAGTTGCCGATGTCGCCCTGCCAGAGGCGCTCATTGGCAGGGATGGAACGCCAATTCTTCATCATTGTGATGGAGCGGTCGTCGGCAAGATCGATCCAGGGAATACCGAACTTGTCGAGGATGTCCTTGGATCCCTCGAAAGTGACGGACTCTCCGATCACCACGAGCTTGACCTTGAACAGCCCCAGTGCGCCCGCGCACATCGAGCACGGCGACAGCGTGGTGTACATGACGGTGTCATGAAACGAGATCGCGCCGGCCTCGCGCAGACAGCTCATCTCGCCGTGCAGGATCGGATTGTTCTCCTGCACCCGGTTGTTGTGGCCGCGGGCGATGATCTTGTTGTCGCGCGTCAGCACGGCGCCGATCGGCAGGCCACCCTGCGCGATCGAGGCCTCCGCCTCGCGGATCGCCTCCAGCATGAAATCGAAATGATGAGCTTCGATCGCCACGGTCAGTGCCCCTTGCCGCGCGGCGTGGTGGTGCCGGTGTCGGTCGGACGTTCGATCTCGGCCTGGAACATCTCCAGGATCCGGTTCAGTGCGTCCTCTTCGGTATATTCGCTCTCGCGCGCATAAGCACGCGCAGCATGACGGGCGAGATCGACCAGCAGCAAGCCCCACATGTCGGGCTCCTCGAAGGCCCGCTGGAACGCCATCGACAGCCCGCCGTCCAGCACGAACACGCGCAGGATCTCGACCGCGTCGTCGCGGGCGAGGACGTCGGGTGGCAACGGCTGCTCCTTCGGGCCCGCCATGGTCTACCTGTAGCAGACGGCTTTGGCGGCCTCGACCACTTCGGCCACTGAGGGCAGCGCGAGCTTCTCCAGGTTTGCCGCATAAGGCATCGGCACGTCCTTGCCGGAGACGCGCGCAACCGGCGCGTCCAGATAGTCGAAGGCGTTCTCCATGATACGCGCGGCGATCTCGGCGCCGACCCCGCTCTGGGCCCAGCCCTCTTCCACCGTGACGGCGCGACCGGTCTTCTTCACCGAGTTGATGATGGTCTCGGTGTCCATCGGGCGCAGCGTACGCAAATCGATCACCTCGGCCTCGATGCCCTCCTTGGCGAGTTCGTCGGCGGCCTTCAGCGCGTAGGTCATGCCGTTCGACCACGAGACGATGGTGACGTGACTGCCGGAGCGCGCAATTCGGGCCTTGCCGATCGGGATGATGAAATCATCGAGTTTGGGCACCTCGCCGGTGTGGCCGTAAAGCACCTCGTTCTCGAGGAAGATCACCGGATTGGGATCGCGGATCGCGGCCTTGAGCAGGCCCTTGTAGTCGGCGGCCGAGAACGGCGCGACGACCTTGAGGCCCGGGACGTTCGAGTACCAGGCCGAATAATCCTGGCTGTGCTGGGCGGCGACGCGCGCGGCCGCACCGTTGGGCCCGCGGAACACGATCGAGCAGCCCATCTGGCCGCCGGACATATAGAGCGTCTTGGCAGCGGAATTGATGATCTGGTCGATCGCCTGCATGGCGAAGTTGAAGGTCATGAACTCGACGATGGGCTTGAGGCCCGTCATGGCGGCACCGACGCCGACGCCAGCAAAGCCGTGCTCGGTGATCGGGGTGTCGATCACGCGCTTGGCGCCGAATTCCTGGAGCAGGCCCTGCGTCACCTTGTAGGCGCCCTGATATTCGGCGACCTCTTCGCCCATCACGAAGACGTCGGGGTCGCGGCGCATCTCTTCGGCCATCGCATCGCGCAAGGCTTCGCGGATCGTCTGCGTGATCATCTCGGTGCCGGCGGGCACTTCGGGGTCGGGCTCGGCGACGGCCTGCGGCGCTGGCGCGGCTTTGGGCGCCGGCGCTTCGGCCTTCGCAGCAGCAGGCGGTGCGGACTCCGCGGCTTTCTCCTGCTTCGCCGGCGCGGACGCCTTGGCGAGGTCGTCAGCGCTTTCGCCGTCGGCGAGGATGGTCGCGATCGGCGTGTTCACCGCGACGTCAGCGGTGCCCTCGGGGATCAGGATCTTGCCGAGCGTGCCCTCGTCGGTCGCCTCGACCTCCATGGTCGCCTTGTCGGTCTCGATCTCGGCGATCACGTCGCCGGATTTGATCGTCTCACCCTCTTTTTTCAGCCATTTGGAAAGGTTGCCCTTCTCCATCGTGGGCGACAACGCGGGCATCAGCACTTGAATTGGCATATCGACTCCAAAAGAAAGCTTGCGCGCGTTTAGCGGTAAATGTCGGTCCAGAGCTCGGCGGCATCCGGCTCGGGATCATGCTGGGCGAAATCGGCGGACGCGTTGACGATGTCGCGCACCTCGGCGTCGATCGCCTTGAGGTCGGCCTCGCTGACCTTGGCGGCCAACAGGCGGTTGCGCACCTGCTCGATCGGGTCCTGGTCGTGGCGGACCTTCTCGACTTCCTCGCGTGTGCGATATTTTGCAGGGTCGGACATCGAGTGGCCGCGATAGCGGTAGGTCTGCATCTCGAGGATGAAGGGGCCCTTGCCGGCGCGGCACCAGGCCGCAGCCTCTTCGCCCGCGGCCTTGACGGCGCGGACGTCCATGCCGTCGATCTGCTTGCCGGGGATGTTGAACGACGCGCCTCGCTTGGAGAAGTCCTGCTGCGCCGAGGCGCGCGAGACCGAGGTGCCCATGGCGTAGCGGTTGTTCTCGATGACGTAGATCACCGGCAGCTTCCAGAGCTCGGCCATGTTGAAGCTCTCGTAGACCTGGCCCTGGTTGGCGGCGCCGTCGCCGAAATAGGTGACGCTGATATTGCCGTTACCGCGATAATTGTTGGCGAAGGCGAGACCGGTGCCGAGCGAGACCTGGGCGCCGACGATGCCGTGGCCGCCGTAGAAGTGCTTCTCCTTGCTGAACATGTGCATGGAGCCGCCCTTGCCCTTGGAATAGCCGCCGCGGCGGCCCGTGAGCTCGGCCATGACACCGTTGGCGTCCATCCCGGTGGCAAGCATGTGGCCGTGATCGCGATAGCCGGTGATGACCTGATCGCCCTGCTTCAGGGCCATCTGCATGCCGACCACCACGGCCTCCTGGCCGATATAGAGGTGGCAGAAGCCGCCGATCGCGCCCATGCCGTAGAGCTGGCCGGCTTTTTCCTCGAACCGCCGGATCAGGAGCATGTCGCGGAGCGCCTTGAGCTCCTGCTCCCTGGTGAATTCCGGGGGCGAACCGCCGTCGGTCTTGTCTTGTGGAGTGGTTGCGGCGGCTTTCTTGGGTGCGGCCATGGGAATTCCGGGTCAGAGAAAACTTTCGTCCTCTCTAACCCAACTCAAACGCCCTTGGAAAGCACCGCAGCCATGCGGGGCAAGTTTCGTTATGCCGCACTGCAACGTGGTCGAAATATTGCACAATGTTTGGCGCTCATCGGGCAACATTAGCTCCAAACTCACGGCAAGGTGTGTGGAGAGCCAGATCGCAGACACGCCGAGGTCATTCGCGCGACGGCAACGCGCTCTGCGCATATCCTGATCGCGTCGGATCGATGGAATCAGTGAGAGGTCGCTGGGCTCGCGGAGGCAGCAGCGCGCGCCGAGCCCGCACTACTTCGCCGGGATCATCCGAACGAGATCGCGCGGATTGACGTAGTCGAGCTGGAAGCGCGCCCGCTCGTCGAGCATGTCGGGGTCGATCCGCTCGGACCGCAGCAGCGACACCCGCTGCTCGCTCCTGGCACGCTCACGCTTGAGCTGGGCCAGCTCGCTGGTCAGCGCGATGATCTCCTGGTCGAGTTCCTGGCGCGCGTTGAGGCCGTATTTGCCGGTGTAGGCGTTGACGCCGAAATAACCGACGATGGCCGCTGCCATCGCATAGAGGGCAAGACCGGTCAGGATCGATTTCAGGCGCGCGCGGGAGACCATCTTGGGAAGATGGGACAGGTTGGTTAAGGGAGTGCTAATTGCCCCCCCTACGCCCAACACTTCTCGTCATGCCGGGTCACGACGTCATGGCCGGGACGTCCAGCGGCGAAGACGCGCTTCGCGCTTTTGCCCGGCCATGACGGAGAGAGTGAGGCCTCAGCCGTGGTGCTTGGCGACGTGCGCGGCGAAGGCGTCGATATAGGCCTGGAGCACCGGCTTCAGCGCCTCCTTCACGAGATTGCCGTCCGCGTCGAAGGCATCGCCGACCGCGTTCAGATAGGCCTCCGGCTGCTGCATGATCGGGCCGGAAATACCCGGCAGGATGTTCTGCAGCGTCTTTGCGGCGCTGACGCCGCCGAGCGGGCCCGGTGAATTCGAGATGATGCCGACCGGCTTGCCGTTGAACGAGCTCTTGCCATAGGGGCGCGAGGCCACGTCGATGGCGTTCTTCAGCACGCCCGGGATGGCGCGGTTGTATTCCGGCGTGACGAAAATGACGCCGTCAGACTTCTGCAGCTTGTCGCGGAAGGCCAGCCAGTCCGCGGGCGGCGCGCCCTCGAGGTCCTGGTTGAAGAACGAGATGCCGGCCGGCGTGACGACCTCGAGCTTGAGCGTATCGGGCGCAAGCTTGGCCAGCGCATTGGCGATCTTCAGCGAGAAGCTGTCCTTGCGCAGGCTGCCGGCGATCGTGACGATGTTGTAGGCCATGAGGTGTCCTTGAGGGCTTGAGCTGGAGTGCCGTGACGGCACTTAAACGATCTCGCGCGATGGATGCAAGTGCATGAACCGGCCGGATTTAGAAACGCTGCGTTTCGCGAAAGCAGCCGTTTGGGCACTCAGGGCTACGATTGAGCCGCAACGTTCGTTCCAAACAGATCAGGCCGCCAGGCGGCGGCCTGATGTTATCGCAAATGTCCAACCTCGATCAGATCGTCGGATTCCACGCCGACGGGATCAGGCGGTACTTGGCGCCGTCCTTTACGACATGGCCGACCGAGGGGAACGTGAAGTGGAAGCCGATGACGGTCGCCTTCTCGGCCGCCGCCATGTCGTAGAATTTGTGGCGCGTTTCCTGTGCCAGCGCGGCATCGTTGTCGAACATCACGTGCCAGTCGGGATTGCGCAGGAAGAATTCCGGAATGTTGGTGACATCCGACTGGATCAGCACCTTGGCATCGCCGGAGGCGACGGCGAACGAGGTATGGCCCGGCGTGTGGCCAGGCGTCCCGATCGAGGTGATGCCCGGCGCGACCTCCTTGCCCCACTCGAATTTGGTGACCTTGGACTCGAGGCCGGCGAAGGTCTTCTTCACGTTGGCGAAGTAGTTCTTCATCATCGGGTTGGACTCGGCCTTGGCCGCGTTGTCCTCACTGGTCCAGAACTCCCAGTCCTTGCCCGGCACCATGATCTCCGCATTGGGAAATGCGAGCGCGCCGTCGGCGAGACGGATGCCGTTGGTGTGATCGGGATGCAGATGCGAGAGCAGCACGACGTCGACGTTCTTGGGATCGACGCCGGCAGCCTGGAGATTTTGCAGCGTGCGACCGACGGCGCCCTTGCTCGCCTCGAGATTGGCGACGCCGTTGCCGGTGTCGATCAGCACCAGCTTGGAGCCGGTATTGATGAGCTGCGGGTTGAACGGCACCGTGACCATGCCCTTCGGCATGTAGGCCGCCTCGCCTGCGGCCAACGCTTCCTCCTTCGGCTTGTTGGCGACGAACTTGTCCGGCATCGGGAAGGTGCGCGCGCCGTCGTTGATCGAAGTGCACTCGAAAGCACCGACCTTGTAGCGATAGAAGCCCGGCGCCTGCGTCCCGGCTTGCGGCACCGCGGCATTGACGGCGGCCGGTCGAAGGCCGGTGATTGCGGCAGCACCGACGGCAGCGGCGCCTGCAAGCAAATAACGGCGATTGAGATCGGTCATGGAGAGGTCCTCTTCTGAGCCCTTGCGGTTTTCCGCATTGAATGGCGGCGGAATAATCCGCCGCCGGGCTCAGAAGGCAAGCCCTTCCTGCGGTGACCTGCCGTCGCAGATCACGATTATTTATTTGGGTTGATGAGGAATTTTTCGCCGGTGGCCCGTTTGGCGTAGACGGCGATGTTGGCGGGATCGAGCACCTCGGTCAGCGACACCACCTTGGTGTAATGACTGGCGAAGGTGGTCTTGAGCTCGGACGCCACGCGCTGACGCAGGCGGCCGATCTCGGCCGGACCGATATTCTGGAGGAACGGGGTCAACAGCCAGCCGCCGACGCCCCAGGTCAGTCCGAACGACCGGCTCAATTCGGTCGGACGGTTGTCGAGGCTGCCGTAGATATAGATCTGCTTGTACACGTTTGAGCCGTAGCGGCTGTATTCCTTCGCGGTCTTGTTGGCCGCAACTTCCATGGCGGTCAGAATCTGGCTCGCCAGCTTGCCGCCGCCGATGGCGTCGAAGGCGATCGTGGCGCCGGTCTCGACCAGCGCATTGGTGAGATCGTCCGTAAAACTCGGCGCGCTGGAATCCACGATGTGCTTGGCGCCGATCTTGCGCAGGATGTCGGCCTGCTCCTTGCTCCGGACGATGTTGACGAGGGCGATGCCGTCCTTGATGCAGATCTTGTTGAGCATCTGGCCGAGATTGGACGCAGCCGCCGTATGCACGAGCGCCTTGTGGCCCTCGCGCCGCATCGTCTCGGTCATGCCGAGCGCGGTCAGCGGATTGACGAACCATGACGCACCGTCGGCGGCCGTGGTGCCCGCCGGCAGCTCCATGACGTCGCGGACCTTCAGCACGCGGTACTGCGTGTACATCGCGCCGCCGATCATCGACACCGTCTTGCCCATCAGCGCCTTTGCCGCGTCCGACGATCCGGTCCGGACGACCGTGCCGGCGCCCTCGTTGCCGACCGGCAGCGACTGATCGAGCCGGGCTGCCATCATCCGCATGGCCGCCTCCGGCATCGTCGCGGTGATGACCGGCATCTCCTTGGTGCCGGAGACCTTGGCGGCCGACATGTCGGCGGGCCCGATCAGAAGGCCGAGGTCGGAGGGGTTGATTGGCGTCGCCTCGACGCGGACGACGACCTCCTCGTCAGCCGGCTCCGGGGTCGGGACGTTCACGAGAGACAATTCCAGCTCGCCGCTCTTCTTCAGCAGCGAACGCAGTTGCAGTCCGGATGTGCCGTCGCTCATGTCGATCCTCCCCTGTACGTCTTGTCGCGATGTGAAGCGCTGGCTTATGCCAGCGCCTTCAGGGCGGCCTTGCCGCCGTAGAGCGCCTGCTTGCCGAGCTGCTGCTCGATGCGCAGGAGCTGGTTGTATTTGGCGGTGCGATCGGATCGTGCAAGAGAGCCGGTCTTGATCTGACCGCAATTGGTGGCGACCGCGAGGTCGGCGATGGTGGAATCCTCGGTCTCGCCGGAACGGTGCGACATCACCGAAGTGTAGCCGGCCTTGTGCGCCATCTCGACGGCGGCGAGCGTCTCGGTCAGCGTGCCGATCTGGTTGACCTTGATCAGGATCGAGTTGGCACGGCCGGTCTTGATGCCGTCGGCGAGGCGCTTGACGTTGGTGACGAAGAGGTCGTCGCCGACCAGCTGGCACTTCTTGCCGATCAGATCGGTGAGCTCCTTCCAGCCGTCCATGTCGTCTTCCGACATGCCGTCCTCGATGGTGACGATCGGATAGCGGCCGACGAGATCGGCGAGATATTTGGTCTGCTCGGAGATCGAACGGGTCTTGCCCTCGCCTTCGTAGACGTATTTGCCGTCCTTGAAGAACTCGGTCGAGGCGCAGTCGAGGCCGAGCACGATGTCGGTGCCAGCCTTGAAGCCGGCCTTGCCGATTGCGTTCATCACGAACTCGAGCGCGGCATCGGCCGACGGCAGGTTCGGCGCAAAGCCGCCCTCGTCGCCGACATTGGTGTTGTGGCCGGCCTTCTTCAATTCGGACTTCAGCGTGTGGAAGACCTCGGCGCCGTAGCGCAGGCCCTCGGCGAACGAGGACGCACCGACGGGCAGGATCATGAACTCCTGGAAGTCGATCGGGTTGTCGGCGTGCACGCCGCCGTTGATGATGTTCATCATCGGCACCGGCAGCAGGCGCGCCGAGGTGCCGCCGACGTAGCGATAAAGCGGCATGTCGAGCGAATTCGCGGCCGCCTTGGCACAGGCCAGCGAGACGCCAAGAATGGCGTTGGCGCCGAGCCGGCTCTTGTTCGCGGTACCGTCGAGGTCGATCATGACCTGGTCGATCTGGGCCTGCTGCTCGGCATCGAGGCCGCTGAGGGCTTCGAAGATCTCGCCATTGACGGCGCCGACCGCCTTGGTGACGCCCTT
Organism: Bradyrhizobium sp. MOS003; assembly: GCF_003020125.1. Lineage (GTDB taxonomy): Bacteria > Pseudomonadota > Alphaproteobacteria > Rhizobiales > Xanthobacteraceae > Bradyrhizobium. The sequence continues at coordinate 27,029 of NZ_PYFW01000011.1, forward strand.
GCCGAGATAGCGGGCCTTGTCGCCGTCGCGCAGTTCCACGGCTTCATGGGCGCCGGTGGAGGCGCCCGACGGCACCGCGGCCCGGCCGAGCGCGCCATCTTCCAGCACGACATCGACCTCGACGGTGGGATTGCCCCGGCTATCCAGGATTTCGCGTCCGATGATGTCGATGATGGCGGTCATGAGGGCCTCTTTTCGGGGACAAAGGGGGCAGTTGGCGGTGCTTCTACCGCAATGCATCGAGGCGGAAAAGGCCGGGTGACGGCCGCACTGCGATTGGCTAAGAGGGCCAAACGGAGGCGGCCTCATGTCGAAAAAACCTAGCAAATCGAACAACTCACCTTCTTTGCAGCTCGGCCGCGCCGTGGAGTGGCCCGATACGCCGGAGAAGGCGAAGCTCGACCGCGTGCCCAATCCGCAAGCCGGGACCGACTATCTGGTCCGGTTCACCGTACCGGAATTCACCTCGCTCTGTCCGGTCACGGGCCAGCCGGACTTCGCGCATCTGATGATCGACTACGCGCCCGGCCCCTGGCTGCTGGAGTCGAAATCGCTCAAGCTCTACATCGCGAGCTTCCGCAATCACGGGGCCTTCCACGAGGATTGCACCGTCATGATCGGCAAGCGCATCGCCAGCGAGATCAAGCCGAAATGGCTGCGCATCGGCGGCTACTGGTATCCCCGCGGCGGCATTCCGATCGACGTGTTCTGGCAGACCGGCCGGGTGCCGAAGGGCCTGTGGGTGCCCGAGCAGGGCGTCGCGCCCTATCGCGGGCGGGGCTAGCGAGGGACGAACCAATGAAACCGATGTCAGTGATCTTCCGCAACCTCGCCTTCAACCTTGCTCTGGGCCTTCTGAGCGCCCTCTGGCTCACCAGCGCGGCCGATGCCGCCGAGGTCCGCGTGATGATCTCGGGCGGCTTGACGGCCGCCTACAAGGCGCTCGTGCCCGAATTCGAGAAGGCCACGGGCAACAAGGTGCTGACGGAATATGGCCCGTCGATGGGCACGACCGCGAACGCAATCCCGATGCGGCTCGATCGCGGCGAACCGGCCGACGTTCTGATCATGGTGGGCTATGCGCTGACCGACCTCGCGAGCAAGGGCAAGGTCGTTGCCGGCAGCCAGGTCGATCTGACCAAATCGCCGATCGGGGTCGCCGTGAAGTCGGGTGCCCCGAAGCCGGACATCAGCTCGGTCGAGGCAGTCAAGCGCGCGCTCCTCGCGGCAAAGACGATCGCCTATTCCGACAGCGCCAGCGGCGTCTACGTCTCGACCGAGATGTTCGACAAGCTCGGCATCACCGACGCCATGAAGGACAAGGCGCGCAAGGTCCCGGCGACTCCCGTGGGCGAGATCGTCGCGCAAGGCGAGGCCGAGCTCGGCTTCCAGCAGATCAGCGAGTTGAAGCCCGTGAAAGGCATCGATATCGTCGGACCGCTGCCGGACGAATTGCAGAAGATCACGATCTTCTCTGCCGGAATTGCGACCGCTTCGAAGGAGCCCGAGGCCGGCCGTGCCTTGATCAAGTTCCTGGCCTCCCCGGCCGCGCGCGAAGCGATCGTCGCAAGTGGCATGGAGCCCATCGCGGCTGGTGGGGCGAATTAGCCAAGTCCTGCCCGCTCGACACCTCCGTACGACGAGGCGCGCTCAGCGCGCATCCGCCGGCGCCCGCTGCTTCAGCAGCCGGGCGCAGACGAAGCCCAGCACGACCATGATCGCAGCGCTCGCGAACAGGGTCGGCATCTTGCCGGCATGTTGGAGCCCGAGGCCGTAGGCGAGCGGCCCGACCGTCTGTCCCATGAAGAAGAAGAACGAATGCAGCGACAGCGCGGTGGCGCGCGCCTCGACCGAGAGCTCGCTGGCGAACACCTGCAGGCAGCCATGGGCGATGTAGAAGCCCCAGCCCATCACGACGAGATTCAGCGCCTGCACCTCCCAGCGCGGGCCGAAGGCGACAGCGACGAGTTGGGAGGCGACCAGCGTCATGCCCGCGATCATCATGCCCTTGACGCCGAGCCACGGCAGCAGGCGCGAGACCGTCAGCGTGTAGAACAGGCCGCCGACCGCAAAGCCCGCGATGACCATGCCGGCGATCGAGAGCGAAGTCTGCCCAAGCTCGAACAGGAACGAGGCGATGTAGGGAAACAGGCCGAGCACGCAGCAGCCTTCGATGAACACCGCCGTGTAGCAGACGTAGGCGTTCGGATTGGTGAAGATGGTGCGATAGCCCGCCTTCAGCGCCGACAGGCTGGTCTTCGGCGGATGCTTGACCCTGGCGCCATGAAAGCCGGCAGCGACCGCGATCGACGCCACGATCACGAGCCCGCCGAGCACCGCGAGCACGCCGCGCCAGCCGAGGAAATCGCCGATCAGGCCGGAGGCCGAGGCGCCGAGCAGATTGCCGGTCATGGCGCCGGCCAGCGTGCGGCTGATCGCAACCTGGCGTTTCTCGGGCCCGACGAGATCGCTGGTCAGGCTGAGCGCCACCGGAAATACGCCGCCGGAGCCGATGCCGGCGAGGATGCGGGTTGCAAACAGAACCGGGAACGAGGTCGAGAATGCGCCAAGGATGTTGGCAAGGCCGAGCAGCGCGAGGCAGCCGATCATCAGCCGCGTCTTGCCGAACAGATCGGCGGCGGCGCCGACGATCGGCTGGATGATCGCGAAGGTGAAGGCGAACACCGCGGCAAAGCCCGCGGCCGTGGCGATGCTGACGCCGAAATCTTCCGCGACATGCGGCAGCACCGGATCGAGCGCGCGCGCCGACAAGGCTGCGGCGAAGCTCGCACCTGATATGACGTAGAGGGCCGTCGGCAAGCCGTGGTCGTGCGGCCGCGCCTCGCCCTGCTGCATCAGCGCGGGTTCTTTGCCAGCGCGTCGAACGCCATCAGCCTTGCGATCAGCCCCTCGAATTCGCGCAGCGGCACCATGTTGGGGCCGTCCGAGGGCGCGCGGTCCGGGTCGGGATGAGTCTCGATGAAGACGCCGGCCACCCCGACGGCAACGGCGGCGCGTGCCAGCACCGGCACGAATTCGCGCTCGCCGCCCGAGGAAGCACCCTTCCCGCCCGGCTGCTGCACCGAATGGGTGGCATCGAAGATCACGGGCGCGCCGGTGGTGCGCGCCAGGATCGGCAGCGCGCGCATGTCGGAGACCAGCGTGTTGTAGCCGAAGGAGACACCGCGTTCGGTGACGAGCACGTTCGGATTGTTCGCGCCGGTGATCTTGCTCACCACATTGGTCATATCCCAGGGCGCCAGGAACTGGCCTTTCTTGACATTGACGACCTTGCCGGTCGCAGCTGCGGCGAGCAGCAGATCGGTCTGCCGGCACAGGAAGGCCGGGATCTGCAACACGTCCACAGCCTGCGCTACCTCGGCGCATTGCGCGGCATCGTGCACGTCGGTCAGGACAGGCAGGCCGAGCGAGGCACGGATCTCGGCGAAGATCGGCAGCGACTGCGCGAGACCCAGCCCGCGCGCAGCCGACGCGCTGGTGCGGTTGGCCTTGTCGAAGGAGGTCTTATAGACGAGGCCGATCTTCAGCCGCGCGGCGATCTCCTTCAGCGCGGAAGCCACCTCAAGCGCATGCTGACGGCTTTCGAGCTGGCAAGGTCCGGCAATGATCGAGATCGGCAGATCATTGCCGAACTTGACCGTGCCAATGGTGACGACCGGCGCTGCCGAATGCGAAGAGCTCAAGGCCAATCCCTCGTTTCGGCGCGACCATAGCCGCGATCGGGGTCGGATCAACCCTATTCGCCCGGGACTGCTTGAATATCAGGGTTGCGCCGGGGCTTCCCCGGCGCCTCCCTCGCAGGAGCTGCTACTTGATCGAGGAGAAGGCGGTCGGCGTCAGGATCTGGCTGACGATGTTGCCGACGATCTGGCCGTCGGCTTCGCTCTCGGCGCGGGCCTTCATCCAGTCCGGATCGGTCATGAACGCGCCCCACTTCTTCTCGCGCTCGGCAAGCGAGTCCCAGGCCAGGAAATAGGTCAGCTCCTGGTTGGATTCACCAATCAGCGTGGTGAAGAACCCCGCCTGCTTGATGCCGTGCTTCTCCCAGATTTTCAGCGTGGCGGTCTCGAACCGCTTCAAGAGCGCTGGCAGCCGGCCGGGCAAGCAGCGATAGACGCGCATTTCGTAGATCATTGAAGTTCAACTCCCTGCATCGTTGTTCTTGCGGGAGCGAGTTGTCGCAACAAATTGCGCGCCCGTCAAAGGCGGCCGCGCCGACTACACCAGCCGGCTCTGCACCATCGCCGCCTGGATGAACGAGGCGAACAGCGGGTGCGGCTCGAACGGCCGCGACTTCAGCTCGGGGTGAAACTGGACGCCGATAAACCAGGGATGGTCCTCGTATTCGACGATCTCCGGCAGCACGCCGTCGGGCGAGAGGCCCGAGAATTTCAATCCGTGCTGCTCGAGGCGATCCTTGTAGGCGGTGTTGACCTCGTAACGATGGCGATGGCGCTCGGAAATCTCGGTCGCGCCGCCATAGACCTCCGAGACGCGGCTGCCGCGGTTGAGGGCTGCGGGATAAGCGCCAAGCCGCATCGTGCCGCCGAGATCGCCGGCGTTCGAGCGCCTCTCGAGCTCGTTGCCGCGCAGCCATTCCGTCATCAAACCGACCAGCGGCTCCTTGGTCGGTCCGAACTCGGTGGAGTTGGCCTCCTCGATGCCGACGAGATTCCGCGCCGCCTCGATCACCGCCATCTGCATGCCGAAGCAGATGCCGAAATACGGCACGTCGCGTTCGCGCGCGAACTGCGCCGCGCGGATCTTGCCTTCTGCGCCGCGCTGACCGAAGCCGCCGGGCACCAAGATGCCGTTGACGTGCTCGAGGAACGGCGCGGGGTCTTCCTTCTCGAATATCTCGCTCTCGATCCAGTCGAGGTTGACCTTGACCTTGTTGGCGATGCCGCCATGCGACAGCGCCTCGATCAGCGACTTGTACGCGTCCTTCATGCCGGTGTACTTGCCGACGATGGCGATGGTGACATCGCCCTCGGGATTGCGGATGCGTTCGTTGATCTGGTGCCAGCTCTTGAGCACCGGCGGGATGCGCGATTCGATACCGAAGGCGGCGAGCACTTCGTCGTCGAGGCCCGCCGCGTGATAGGCCTCGGGCACGGCGTAGATGCTGTCGGCGTCGCGCGCCTCGATCACGGCGCTTTCACGCACGTTGCAGAACAGCCCCAGCTTGCGCCGCTCTTCCTTCGGAATCTCGCGGTCGGTGCGGCAGAGCAGGATGTCCGGCTGGATGCCGATCGAGCGCAGCTCCTTCACGGAGTGCTGCGTCGGCTTGGTCTTCAGCTCGCCGGCGCTCGGAATGTAAGGCAGCAGCGTGAGGTGGATGTAGATGGCGTGATCACGCGGCAGCTCGTTCTTGAGCTGGCGGATCGCCTCGAAGAACGGCAGTCCCTCGATGTCGCCGACCGTGCCGCCGATCTCGACCAGCACGAAATCGTAATCGTCATTGCCCGAGAGGACGAATTCCTTGATGGCATTGGTGACGTGCGGAACCACCTGGATGGTCGCGCCGAGATAATCGCCGCGGCGTTCCTTGGAGATGATGTCCTGGTAGATTCGCCCCGTGGTGATGTTGTCCTGCTTGGTCGCGGGACGGCCGGTGAAGCGCTCGTAGTGACCGAGATCGAGATCGGTCTCCGCGCCGTCATCGGTCACGAACACTTCGCCGTGCTGATAAGGCGACATCGTTCCAGGATCGAGGTTGAGATAGGGGTCGAGCTTGCGGAGGCGGACCTTGTAGCCCCGGGCTTGCAACAGCGCACCGAGTGCCGCTGAAGCCAGACCCTTGCCGAGCGAAGAAACCACGCCGCCGGTGATGAATATGTACCGCGCCATGGGACTTAACCTCTAATCCCCAAAATTCGATTCGCCAAAGCGATTCGCATTCCGCCCCAAGAATTCTGCGGGCCTGTGGGTGAGCCAAAACTAAGAGTGGTGACAGTGCCTTGATGGGGATTGTTGATGCAGGACGGTAGCCACCGCCCTGCATGGCCCCCCTGCTTTATTGCGAACGAGGCACCTGCGGGCCGCTCGGAGCCGGCGCCTGCTGCTGCTCGTCGGCCTTCTTCAGCGAATCCAGGATGCCGCCCGACGTCGGCGGCGCGATCGGCGCTCCACCGGCCGGCTGGCCCTGCGACGCCGGTGTGCCGATGATCGAGGACGGCGCGCGGCTATAGCCCGCATGCCAGGACAGGAACATGCTGGTGAGGAAGAAGCCCGCGGCGAGAACCGCGGTGGTCCGCGTCAAGAGGTTGGCGGTGCCACGGCTCGACATGAAGCCTGCGCCGCCGCCCATGCCGAGGCCGCCGCCTTCCGACTTCTGGAGCAGGACAGCGCCGATCATGACGGCGACGATCATGAGATGGATGACGATGACAACGGTCTGCATAGTATCCTTCCGTCACAAGCGGGCGGCGCCTGACGGCGGCCGATCGCGCTTCGCGGGTTTTCCTGAAGTTGCGCGGTGTTACACGATCAGACCGGCCATTGCCACCCCCGATCGGCCCCGCCCGTCCCGTGGGGTTTAGCTAGGGGCAGCCCTTCGCGATCGCAAGGAAATCGACCGCCTTCAGGCTGGCGCCGCCGACCAGCGCCCCGTTGACGTTCTTGACCGCCATCAGCTCGGCCGCATTCGAGGGCTTGACCGAGCCGCCGTAGAGGATGCGCATCCTGGCACCATCGACCTTGAACCGGGAGGTCAGGAGATCCCGGATAAACCCATGAATCTGCTCGACATCCTGGGCCGTGGGGGTGAGCCCAGTTCCGATCGCCCAGACCGGCTCGTAGGCCACGACGAGATTCGCGGCTGTCGAGCTCTCAGGGAGGGAGCCGGCAAGTTGCCCGCGCAGGATCTCCAGGGTCTGGCCGGCGTCGCGCTGGGCCTGGGTCTCGCCGATGCAGACGATCGCCGTAGCCCCGGCGCGCCAGGCGGCCTCGGCCTTCTGCCGGATCAGGGCATCGCCCTCGCCGTGGTCGGCGCGGCGCTCGGAATGGCCGACGATGACGGCGCTCGCCCCCGCGTCCACCAGCATTTCGGCGGCGATATCGCCGGTATGGGCACCGGAGGCCTTGGGATGGCAATCCTGGGCCCCCACCGCGACCTTCTTGCCACGCGCCTTGTCGGCGAAGGCGGCAATCAGGGTCGCTGGCGGACAGACCAGCAGATCGGCCTTGCCGGTCACCTCGACCGCCCCGTCCAGCATGGCGTCGAACTCGGCAGCCTGGGCCTTCAGGCCGTTCATCTTCCAATTGCCGGCGATCAGGGGGCGGATGGCGTCGGTCATGTCATTGTCCAGCAAAATGAGGTTTCTGCATGCGCTAGCAGAGCTGCCACGGCAGTTCCAGAGACCAGGGGCCTTTAACCGCAGCTTCGAACGGCCGCGTGACCCGAGGTTGCGGGGGGAAAGCCGCCACTTTATGATGATTGATCAATTTGGTGACGCGCTTTTGCGGAATCTGCATTAAGACGCGCTCCCGTTCCCTTCCTGCTCAAACAAGTTGGACCAAATGCTTCGAGGAATGCGCAAGGCCTCATCAAACTGGCTCGGCAAGACCATCATGGCCGTGGTGATGGGCGTGTTGATCATCAGTTTCGGCGTTTGGGGAATCGCCGACATCTTCAAGGGCTTCGGGCAATCCACGGTGGCCAAGGTCGGCAGCACCGAGATTTCGCTGAACGAGTTCCGCCAGATCTACACGGACCGCTTGCAGCAGATCAGCCGCCAGTTCGGCCGTCCGCTGACGCCCGACCAGGCGCGTGCCTTCGGCCTCGACCGCCAGGTACTGCAGCAAACCATCGCCGAAGCCGCCCTCGACGAAGAGGCGCGCCGGCTCAGGCTCGGCCAGTCCGACGACCAGATCCGCCAGGTCATCATGAACGACCCCAACTTCAAGGGCGTCGGCGGCAATTTCGATGCGAACCGCTTCCAGGCCGTGATCCGCAATTTCGGCTATACCGAGCAGCGCTATGTCGCCGAGCAGCGCAAGGTGTCGCTGCGCCGGCAGATCACCGGCACGATCGGGGCAGGCCTCGAGCCGCCGAAGGCGATGATCGACGTGCTGACGCGCTTCCAGAACGAGCAGCGCGCCATTGATTTCGTCAGGCTCGATTCCGCCCAGGCCGGCCAGATCGACGCGCCCTCGCCCGAGGCGCTCGCGGCCTATTTCGAGGACCACAAGGCCCAGTTCCGCGCGCCCGAATACCGCAAGATCTCCTTCGTCGTGGTCTCGCCGGAGGAAATCGGCAAGTGGAGCGACGTCTCGGACGAGGACGCCAGGAAAGTGTTCGAGCAGCGCAAGGACCGGCTCGGCACGCCGGAGAAGCGCCAGATCCAGCAGATCGTCTTTCCCAACGTTGCCGAAGCGCAGACCGCCCGGGAGCGTCTCGTCGGGGGCATGTCGTTCGAGGATCTCGGCAAGGAACGCGGTCTGAGCGCCTCCGATGTCGACCTCGGCCTCGTCACCAAATCTTCGCTGGATGCCGTGGTTGGCGAAGCCGCCTTCGCGCTTCCCGCCGGCGAGATCAGCCAGCCGATCCAGGGCGCGCTCGGCACGTCCATCGTCAAGGTCGACAAGATCGAGCCCGGCAAGGAGGCGGACTACGCCAGCGCCGCAGGCGACATCAAGCGCGAGATCGCCACCGAGCGCGCGCGCGTCAAGGTCGCCGATCTCCGCGACAAGATGGAAGACGAGCGCGGCGGCGGCGCCAGCGTGATCGACGCGGCGCAGAAGCTCGGCCTCACCGCCGTGACCATCGACGCGGTAGACCGTTCCGGCCGCGCCCCGAACGGCCAGCCGGTCGCCAACATTCCGCAAGGCCTCGACGTGGTGTCGCAGGCCTTCAACACCGATGTCGGCGTCGACAACGACTCGATCTCGTTCAAGGGCGGCTATGTCTGGTACGACGTGCTCGCCATCACGCCCTCGCGCGACCGCAATCTCGACGAGGTCCGCGACCAGGTCGAGGCGCGCTGGCGCCAGGACCAGATCGCCGCCAAGCTGAAGACCAAGGCGACCGAGATGGTGCAGAAGCTCGAAGCGGGCGGCAAGCTCGCGGATGAGGCCGCAGCGATCGGCGTCAAGGTCGAGACCGCGACCGGCTTCAAGCGCGACGACACGCCCGCCAGCGTGCCCGCAGCGGTCGTCGCGGCCGCCTTCCGCACCGCCAAGGACGGTGTCGGACAGACGCCGGTGACCGGCGGCACCGAGCTGATCGTCTTCCGCGTCACCGACATCGTCGAACCCGCGGTCGACGCCGCCTCCGAGGCGGTCAAGAAGCTGAAGGAAAGCCTCGACCGTGCCCAGACCGAGGAGCAGGTTGCCTCTTACGTCAACAGGCTCGAAAACGACATCGGGACCACCATTAATCAGGCCGCCTTCGCGCAGGTGACCGGCGCGAACCAGCAGTAAGTTTGAAAGCACGCGATGGACGACCTGAAATCGATCATTGGAAAAGTGGCGACCGGCGCCAGCCTGTCGCGTGACGAAGCGGCTTCCGCCTTCGACGCCATGATGTCGGGCGAAGCCACGCCCTCGCAGATGGGCGGCCTGTTGATGGCGCTGCGGGTGCGCGGCGAAACCGTGGACGAGATCACCGGCGCTGTTACGGCGATGCGTTCCAAGATGCTGACCGTCACGGCTCCACCTGAAGCCATCGACATCGTCGGCACCGGCGGCGACGGCTCCGGCTCGGTCAACGTCTCGACCTGCGCCTCCTTCATCGTCTCGGGCGCCGGCGTGCCGGTGGCCAAGCACGGCAACCGCGCGCTGTCGTCACGCTCGGGCGCAGCCGACGTGCTTGCATCGCTCGGCGTGAAGATCGACCTCCGGCCCGAGCAGGTCGGGCATTGCGTGCGCGAATGCGGCATCGGCTTCATGTTCGCTCCTGCCCATCACCCGGCCATGAAGAATGTCGGCCCGACCCGGGTAGAGCTCGCGACGCGCACGATCTTCAACCTGCTCGGCCCCCTGTCCAACCCGGCCGGCGTGAAGCGGCAGATGGTCGGCGTGTTCTCGCGGCAATGGGTGCAGCCGCTGGCGCAGGTGCTGAAGAACCTCGGCTCCGAATCCGCCTGGGTGGTGCACGGCTCCGACGGCCTCGACGAGATCACCCTCACCGGCCCGACCTTCGTATCCGCGCTCCACAATGGCGAGATCCGGAATTTCGAGGTGACGCCGGAGGACGCCGGCCTGCCGCCTTGCGACGCCGGCGCGCTCAAGGGCGGTGACGCCGACGCCAATGCAATCGCCTTGCAGAGCGTGCTCGACGGCAAGCCGAGCGCCTACCGCGACGTCGCGCTGATGAACGCCGCCGCCGCGCTGGTCGTGGCCGGCCGCGCCGAGGACCTCAAGGAGGGCGTCGCGATCGGCGCCCGGTCGATCGACAGCGGCGCGGCCAACGCGAAGTTGAAGCACCTGATCGCGGTCTCGAACGGCTGAGCCTGACATGTCGGACATCCTCACCAAGATCGAAGCCTACAAGCGCGAAGAGATCGCCGCCGCCAAGCGTGCGCAGCCGCTGTCGGCCGTCGAGGCGAAGGCCAAGGCGCAGGCCGCGCCGCGCGGCTTCGTGCGCGCGATCAAGGCCAAGCACGCCAAGGGCGACTACGCGCTGATCGCGGAGGTGAAGAAAGCCTCGCCGTCGAAAGGGCTGATCCGCGCCGATTTCGATCCGCCCCAGCTCGCCAAGGCCTATGAAGCCGGCGGCGCGGCCTGCCTATCGGTGCTGACCGACACGCCCTCGTTCCAGGGGCATCTGGACTTCATGGTGGCGGCGCGCGCGGCGACGTCATTGCCGGTGCTGCGCAAGGATTTCATGTTCGACACCTATCAGGTGGTCGAGGCCCGCGCCCACGGCGCCGATTGCATCCTGATCATCATGGCCGCGCTCGATGATGCCACCGCCAAAGATCTCGAAGAAGCCGCAATCGCCTACGGCATGGACGTGCTGATCGAGATCCACGACCGCGCCGAGCTCGACCGCGCGCTCAAGCTCCGCTCGCCGATGATCGGGGTCAACAACCGCAATCTTCGCACCTTCGAGACCACGCTCGCGACCAGCGAAATGCTGGCACCGCTGATCCCCAGGGAACGGCTGATGGTCGGCGAGAGCGGCATCTTCACGCCTGCCGATCTCGCCCGGCTCGAGCGCGTCGGCATGTCGACCTTCCTGGTCGGCGAGAGCCTGATGCGGCAAGCCGACGTCACCGCAGCGACGCGCACGCTGCTCGCGCGCGAGACGACGGCGCGCGCGACGGGCACCCGCTGACATGGCGCGCAAAAATATGGCGCGCAAGCCGCCCAAGAAGACCGTCCCGGCCCTCACCCATATCGGCGCCTCCGGCGAGGCGCGGATGGTCGACGTCTCCGACAAGCCGGCGACCGAGCGGCTTGCGGTCGCGGAAGGCCGCGTCGTCATGACCAAGGCGACGCTCGACCTGATCGTCTCCGGCAATGCCAAGAAGGGCGACGTGCTAGGCACCGCCCGTATCGCCGGCATCATGGCCGCCAAGCGCACCTCGGAGCTGATCCCGCTCTGCCATCCGCTGGCGCTGTCGAAAGTGACGCTCGATATCGAGCCCGACGTGAAATTGCCGGGCTGCCTCGTTCGCGCGAGCGTGAAGGTCACGGGCCCGACCGGCGTCGAGATGGAGGCTCTCACGGCCGTCTCGGTCGCCTGCCTCACCATCTACGACATGATCAAGGCGGTCGAGCGCGGCGTGCGCATCGAGGGCATCCATCTGGTCGAGAAGCTCGGCGGCAAGTCCGGCCACTACCGCGCCTGACTGCGCAATCCGCTCTATTTCGCCTCGCGCTGCCGCTCGCGATAAGCGCGCGTCTTCATCCGGTTGCCGCATAGCGTCGACATGCACCACCGCCGCGTCGATGGTTTCGACCGGTCGAAAAACACCCTGCGGCATTCCTCCGACGCGCACATCTTCAGCCGGTCCAGCGTTCCCAAGAGGGTTGCGTCATGAAGCTCGATCGCGATGGCCGACAGGCCGGCGAGCGCATCTTCGCGCGCTGCTGACAGCGTCGCGCCGCGGCCTGCGTGCGCCTCGACCCGCAATGGAAACGGCGCCAGAGCGTCATTGAGCGTGCCCAGAACGCTCTTATTCCGGAGCCGCTCGCTCGGTTCACGCTGCAGATAGGCACGCAAGGCTTCGCGCATCCTCAGCGCAGTCTCGAACATTGCGGGCGTGACATGGCCGCCCTTGGCGCCAAGGCCGCGTTCCCGCATCCAGTCCGCCAAGTCCTTCGGGCCGCCAAGCGCATCGCTCTCCGGGTGCTCCACGCCGAAATGCGTGAAGTGGCGAACATCGAGCGTGTTGGCGAAATCGTAGAGGTTCGCCAACGCGTCGGGAACCTGGAATTTGCGCGACTCTTTCGACATCGAAACTCCAAAAATTGGAACACCAGTAAAACATATTTACTGGTTGACAGCAAGCAACACCTGTATTTTATCTATACTGGTGTCTGACGATCCTTCGGGGTCAAGCGCCTCTGCAACAATTGAATGGAGAACCGAGCCGTGGCCGACGCCCTGCACTATCTCGAACTCACCACGCTCGCAGCACGCCTCAAGGCGCGCGAAATCTCGGCGCTGGAAGTGACGCGCGCGCAACTTGACCGGATCGATTCCATTGACCGCGATCTCAACAGCTACGTTCACGTGATGGCGGAAACGGCCATGGCCGAAGCGGAGACCGCGGACGCGGACATCGCGCAGGGCCGGTATCGGGGGCCCCTGCATGGCGTGCCGATTGCGCTCAAGGACCTGTTCTGGACCGAAGGCGTTCCGACGGCGGCGGGCACCACGCTTCATCGCGACTTTCGTCCCAGTGAAGACGCAACCGTCGTGCGCCGGCTCAAGAACGCGGGCGCCGTGATCCTTGGCAAGGTGCAACTCACCGAGGGCGCCTATGCCGATCACCATCCGCTAGTGAAACCGCCGAAGAATCCATGGAATGCGAATTACTGGCCGGGTATCTCGTCGAGCGGCTCGGCGGTCGCGACGGCTGCCGGACTTTGCTTCGGCTCACTCGGCTCCGACACCGGCGGTTCGATCCGCTGGCCCTGCGCCGCCAACGGCCTTACCGGATTGAAGCCGAGTTGGGGCCGCGTCAGCCGGCACGGCACCTTCGAGCTCGCCGCGACGCTCGACCATGTCGGACCGATCGGCCGCAGTGCGGCCGACGCCGGCGCGCTGCTCGGCATCATCGCCGGACACGATCCGAACGACCCGACATCGCTGATCGATCCGGTGCCCGACTATCTGGCCGCCGCCGCACAGGACGTGCGGGGCTTGCGGATCGGCGTCGATCCTGCCTGGAACAGCGAGGACGTGGACGTTGCGACCCAGCTGGTGCTGGCGGAAGCCCTTGATGCTTTCCGCGCGCTTGGCACCGACACCGTCAATGTCCGATTTCCCGACGTCACGCAGACGATCGCCGACTGGACGCCGAACTGTGCGGTGGAAGCTACGGTCGCTCATGAGGCGACCTATCCCGCCCGCAAGGATGAGTATGGTCCGATCCTCGCCTCCGTGATCGAGTCCGGCCGCACTCTCTCTGCTCTCGACTATCAAAAGATCCTGCTGCGGCGGCTGGCGCTGCGCGGCCGGGTGACTGCGCTGTTCGAGACCATCGACCTGCTGCTGATCCCGGTGCACCCGTTTTCGCCAGTGACGCTTGCCATGATCCGGACGCTCGGCGAACAGCCGGATCTGATCGCGAAGCTGCAGCGCTACACCTGCCCGTTCGACATGACCGGTCATCCCACCATCACGCTGCCGGGTGGTGCGTCCGCGGAGGGGCTGCCGATCGCGTTCCAACTCGTCGCCGCCCATCTGGACGAGGCCACGCTCGTGCGTGCCGGCGCGGCCTTCCAGCGGGCCACGTCCTGGCATCGTCGCCATCCTTCCCTCGCCTCGCGGAGGCAGCATTGATCATTCGATCCAAGCTCGGTCAACGAAGCATTTTCCATGGCTGGTTCGTCGTCGCGGCGGCATTTGCCGTCATGTTCGTCGGCTTCGGCTCCGCCTACACGTTCAGCGCATTCCTCGAGCCACTCCAGCGCGATTTCGGCGCCTCGCGCGGTTCGATCTCGCTGGTGTTTTCAATCGCGGGCTTTCTGTACTTCGCGCTCGGCCTCGTCAGCGGGCCACTCGCCGACCGATTTGGCTCGCGTCGGCTGGCGGTCGCCGGCATGATCCTGGTCGCGGTCGGACTTGCGGCCGCGAGCGCTGCCCGGTCTGTCGTCGAGGTCTATCTCGCCTACGGGCTCGGCGTCGGCCTCGGCGTCGGCTGCGCCTATGTCCCAGCCATCGGCGCGGTGCAACGCTGGTTCGTCCGGCGCCGCGGCTTTGCGTCCGGGCTCGCTGTGAGCGGCATCGGGCTCGGCACGCTGGCCATGCCGCCGCTAGCCTCATTGCTGATCGCCTCGGTGGGCTGGCGCAGCGCCTACCTAGCGCTGGGCGCAATTGCGCTGGTGCTGGGAGGCGGGATGTCGCTGCTCATCGAGAACGATCCGAAGCAACGCGGCCTCGGACCCGACGGCGATCCGGCCCCCGATGCCGCGAGCGCCAACAACGCCGGCGGCGAATCCGTGAGCGGGGCGATTCGGTCGACGCGGTTTGTCGCCCTCTACCTATCGTGTCTGGTCTGCTCGTTCGGAGCCTTCGTCCCGTTCGTCCATCTCGTGCCCTACGCGCGCGACCACGGGGTCGCGGGGTCCGCTGCCGTGCTGCTGCTCGGCGTGATCGGAGCCGGCAGCACCGCAGGCCGCTTCTTTCTCGGCGCACTCGCCGACCGGATGGGCCGCGACCGCTCGCTGATCATGGTCCTGACCGGAATGGCGCTCGCGATGGTGATCTGGGCCATTGCCGCTGATATCTGGACGCTCGCCGCTTTTGCCTTCATCTACGGTGTGTTCTACGGCGGCTGGGTCGCGGTGCTGCCCTCTGTGATCATGGACTATTTTGGCGGACGCAATGTCAGCGGAATCATCGGAATTCTCTACACCAGCGTGGCGTTCGGCACGCTGATTGGTCCGAGTGCAGCCGGCTTCGCCTACGACGTCAACCACAGCTACACGATGCCGATACTGATCGGTGCCGCCGCGAACATCGTCGCGGCGCTGATCGTGTTGGCGATACTGGCGCGCGCCAGAACCCGCGCGATCAGCGCAGCGACGTGCTGATCGCGGTAAATTTGCTGTTGAGCTTGGAGCCCATGCCGTTCACGACGGTGATGATGGCCAGCGCGATGCCGGCCGCGATCAGGCCGTACTCGATTGCGGTTGCCCCACTCTCGTCGGCAAGGAAGTTCTTCAGGGTGTTTTTCATCGTTGCGTCCTCTCTGTGTCGTCGGCAGGCATCTCGCAAATCACGTGCCAATGCCGATGTGAGGATCGCCAACACCTTAGATGGTTAGGCCTTGGTTGATTGTGGCGCGCCGGCAGGAATTGACCGGCACCCTCGCATGCTCCGGCAATTCCTGCCCGCCGTATCGCCGCGCCTCGATTGCATTTGCGCGGGAACGTTCACCCGGAGTTAACCGCGCTTCCTAACTTTGCCTCCACACCGTTCCCGTAAACCAACGGATGTTCTCGGGGCCAAGAATTGATCCTGACGTGTGCACGGCAATGATCCAGCATGATGACGAGATTCGGCAGCCGCCTCTTTGATCACGCCTTCGTGCGCAGCGGACCGATCCGCTGGCTGGTGGTGGGCGGCGCCCTGCTGATCGCGGCCATCGCCATTGGCTCGGTCCTGATGGCGCAGAATTTCCGCGAGCGGGCGCTGCGCAACTCCAGCCGCGAACTCGAAAACACCGTGCTGCTGCTCGCCCACCATTTCGATCAGCAATTGCAGGATTTCGCGGTCATCCAGAAGGACTTCGTCGATCAGGTCCGCACGACCGGAATCGCGGCCAGGGAGGACTTTCGCAAGCGCTTCTCCGGCCAGGACGTCCACCGGATGTTGCGCTCGAAGATCGAGGCCCTGCCCTACATCGGCGACGTCAACATCGTCGATGCCGAAGGCAATCTGATCAACTCGTCGTCGACATGGCCGACTCCAAAGCTGAACCTTGCCGATCGCGCCTATTTTCGCACCTTCAAGTACGATCCCAATTCGCCCGATGTCCTGATCCAGCCGTTGCACAGTCGCATCTCGGGCGCATGGACCGTCGTGATCGTACGCAGGATCGTCGGGCCGAACGGCGAATTCCTGGGTGCCGTCGGACGCGGGATCGATCCCGCCAAATTCGAGAAATTCTTCGCCACCGTCGTGCTCGGCGAAGGCGCGACGATCTCGATGCTGCATCGCGACGGCACGTTGCTCGCCCGCTATCCCCATTCCAGCGAATTGATGGGGCGGAACTTCAAGACCGGTTCGTTCGAACAGCAGAGAGTCTTCGACCTCGATCGCTACGCCGGACGATTCATGAGCCCCGTCGACGGCGAAGACCGGCTGATCTCCTCGCGCGCCCTTCCCCACTTTCCGATCCTGATGATGGCCACCACGACGCGCGCCTCCGCCCTGACGGACTGGCGCGAGCAGATCGGCATACTGATCTCGGTCGCGGGCGCCTCCGCACTCGCCATCGCGGGCGTGCTGATCGCCGTCGTGCGCAAGCTGCTCGAGCAGCACCGCGCTTCGCGCGAGCGGCTGACGCTGGAGAAACTGCGGCTGGACCGCGCTGTCAACAACATGACGCAGGGCCTCTTGCTGTTCGACGCCGAGCGGCGGCTGGTGGTCTGCAACCAGCGCTACCTCGAAATGTACGGATTGTCGGCCAAGATCGTGAAGCCCGGCTCGAGCTTCCACGACATCATCGCCCATCGCAAGGCGACCGGCTCGTTCACGGGCGACGTCGACGACTATGTCGCGCGCGTGCTGAAGGGCATCCATGCGCGCAACTCCATGGTGGTCGACACCTCCGACGGCCGCTCGATCCACATCCTCAATGAGCCGCTCGCGGACGGCGGCTGGGTGGCGACCCATGAGGACATCACCGAGCGCCGGCGCATCGAGGAGCGCATCACCCACCTCGCCCATTACGACGCGCTGACGGACCTCCCCAACCGCACCATGTTCCACGAGCACCTGCGCGCAGAGCTGGCCGCTGTCGGCCATGACGAACAGATCGCGGTGCATTACATCGACATCGACGAATTCAAGGGCGTCAACGACGCGCTCGGCCATCTCGTCGGCGACGAGCTGTTGAAATCAGTTGCCGCGAGTCTGCGCCGCTGTGCGGCCCCGACGGATTTCGTGGCGCGGCTCGGCGGCGACGAATTCGCCATCGTCCAGAGCGCGGTGACGTCGCGGGACCAGGTCGACGAGCTCGTCGCGCGGATCTTCGCGGCCATCCGCGCGCCGTTCGACTGCATGGGCCATCATCTCACCACCGATGCCAGCGTCGGCATCGCGCTCGCGCCGGAACACGGCACTGCGCTCGACCAGATTCTCAAGAACGCCGACATGGCGATGTACGCCGCCAAGTCCGCCGGACGCCGCACCTATCGGTTCTTCGAGCCGGAGATGGATGCCAAGGTGCGCGAGCGCCGGCAGATCGAGAGCGACCTGCGCCAGGCCATCGCCCAAGGGGGGCGCGATGGCGGCCTCGAGGTCCATTACCAACCCTGCCTCAGCCTGAAGGATGATCGCATCACCGGCTGCGAGGCGCTGGTGCGCTGGCGCCATCCCGAGCGCGGCATGATCTCGCCGGCCGAGTTCATCCCGATCGCGGAAGATACCGGCCAGATCAACGAGATCGGCGAATGGGTGCTGGCGACCGCTTGCCGGGACGCGGCGAACTGGCCCGACGACATTCGCCTCGCCGTCAACGTTTCGCCGGTGCAGTTCAAGAGCGGCACGCTGGCCTTGAAGATCATGGCGGCGCTCGCCGCCTCCAACCTGCCGGCGAGCCGGCTCGAGCTCGAGATCACCGAGGCGGTGCTGATCCGCGACGACGACACCGCGCTGGCGATCCTGCACCAGCTCCGCGCCATCGGCGTGCGCATCGCGCTCGACGATTTCGGCACCGGCTACTCCTCGCTGAGCTATCTGCACCGTTTCCCGTTCGACAAGATCAAGATCGACCGCTGCTTCGTCGACGACATCGCCGGCCCCGACGGCTCCGCCAGCATCGTCCAGGCCGTCGTCAATCTGGCGGCCGCGCGCCGCATGACCACCACGGCCGAGGGCGTCGAGACCGAGGAGCAGCAGCGCCTGCTCCGCGCGCTCGGCTGTTCGGAGATGCAGGGCTATCTGTTCAGCGCCGCGAAGCCCGCCGACAAGGTGCTGGAGCTGTTCGCGCTGCATCGCAGCCGGCTCACCCAGCGCGACGGTCACGCAAGCCGCCGCCGCGAGGCGGGTTAGGCCTAGCCGATCTGGAACGGGCATCCCCAAACGAAATCGCCCGGAAGCGGTCATCCGCTCCCGGGCGATTGTCTGAAAACCACAGGGCCTAGTTCGGCACCGCCGCCTTGGACGCGGGCTTGGCGGCAACCGCATTGGCTGTGACGCCGTGCAGGAAGTCGAAGGCCGCGTGCAGGGCCTTGTCGTCCTCTTCCTTCGGCGGAACGTAGGACTGCGATCCGGTCTGCTCGCCACCCTCACCGGCAGAGAGATGGCCGCGCATCTGGGACTCCGCCATGGTGTCCATGCGGCCCTTCAGTTCCGGCGGCACGTCCTGCAGGATCTCGATGTCGGGGGCGATGCCCTGGGCCTGGATCGAGCGGCCCGACGGCGTGTAGTAGCGCGCCGTGGTCAGCGCCAGCGCGCCGTTGCCGGCGCCGAGCGGAATGATGGTCTGCACCGAGCCCTTGCCGAACGAGCGCGTGCCGATGATGGTCGCACGCTTGTGATCGTGCAGCGCGCCGGCCACGATCTCGGAAGCCGAAGCCGAGCCGCCATTGACCAGAACCACCAGCGGCTTGCCCCTGGTCAGGTCGCCGCCATGCGCGGTGAAGCGCTGGGTCTCCTCCGGATTGCGGCCGCGGGTCGAGACGACCTCGCCGCGCTGAAGGAAGGCGCTCGACACCGACACGGCCTGGTCGAGCAGACCGCCCGGATTGTTGCGCAGGTCGACGACGTAACCGACGAGCTTCTCCTGAGGGACATCCTTGGTGATCGATGCGATCGCCTTTTTCAGGCCGTCGGTGGTCTGCTCGTTGAACGAGGTGACGCGGATATAGCCGATGTCGCCGTTCTCGACGTGGAAGCGCACGGGACGCACGTGAATGATCTCGCGCTTGATCGCAACCTCGACCGGCGCGTCGGCGCCCTTGCGCACGATGGTGAGCTTGGTCTGGGTATCGACCGGGCCCTTCATTTTGTTGACGGCCTGCTCGAGCGTCAGGCCCTGTACGGCCTCGCCGTCGATCTTGCTGATGAGGTCGCCGGACATCAAGCCGGCCTTCGAGGCGGGCGTATCGTCGATCGGGGAAACGACCTTGACCAAGCCGTCCTCCATGGTGACCTCGATGCCGAGGCCGCCGAACTCGCCGGAGGTGGTCTCCTGCATCTCGGTCCAGGCCTTCGCATTCATGTAGCGCGAGTGCGGGTCGAGCGAGGTCACCATGCCCGTGATCGCGCCTTCGATCAGCTTGGCATTGTCAGGCTTCTCGACATAGCTGGCCTTGACGCGCTCGAACACCGTACCGAACAGGTTGAGCTGGGAATAGGCGTCGTCCGCGTTCGCTGCTGCCCGCGCCGCCCATACACCGCCGTGCGGGCTGGCTACCAGAAGGGTCAGACACGCTCCAGAGAGCGCGCCCAGGGGGAACAGCAGGGATTTCCGCATGGATCGACTGGCCTTCTTGTTTGCTCGGCGGTTTACTAGCGCTTGTCTCTCGAGACTTGGGACGAGACTTGGGACCCGCCTTGCAGGTGGCGATCCAGTTTGCTTCTCACAATACCATTCTGGTTTCTTCATGGCCGGGATGCCACGCCGGCGGGTGCATCGCAAAAATCCCTTCGTTCGGACCTGAACTTTTGGCAACGTTGCAGGACTGGCCGGCCCCCAAAGATACCCTCGGGAAATCGGTGCGCCGGTCCACGCCTCGCAGCCATGTCATTTTAGGATGGTTTTGGAGCGCTGGACGGGTTAGGCGATGACACAAGGCTTCAAATTCTCGGGAGGATAACAATGAACGAAGCACCCCGGATCCAACCGGAACGGAACGTCGAACTCGGCGCCAGCAACGAGCCGTTCCAGAACCTGCACGAATTCGTCCGAAAAGCGCGGGCCAACCTCAACCAGAACGCCTGGGACTACATCGTCGGCGCCGCCGAGACGGAAACCACGATGCGCCGCAACCGGATGGCGCTGGACGAGATCGCCTTCCGGCCGCGGGTGCTGCGCGACGTCCGCAAGGTCGACGGCTCGGTCCAGCAGTTCGGCCGCAGGATGCGCCTGCCGGTGGTGATCGCGCCAGTCGGCGCGCTTGAGATCTTCGATCCGGAGGGCGCGGCGAGCGTCGCACGTGCTGCCGGCACCTTCGGTGCGGCGCACATGTTGAGCTCGGTGTCCGAGCCCGGCCTGGAGAAGACCGCCGAGGCTGCGCCCGACGCGCTGCGGCTTTACCAGCTCTATGTCCGCGGCGACGACGCTTTTGTCGCCGATGTCGTCAGCCGCACCGAGAAGAACGGCTATGCCGGCTTCTGCCTGACCGTCGATACCGCCCATTACAGCCGTCGTGAGCGCGACATCGCCAAGCGCTACGTTCGCGAGAGCCGCCTGCGCGCCACCGGCGGCGATTTCCAGAAGGGACTGGAGTGGCGGACCGTGAAGATGGTCAAGGACAAGTTCAAGATCCCGCTGATCCTGAAGGGCATCGCCACCGCCGAGGACGCCCGGATCGCGGTCGATCACGGCGTCGAGTGGATCTACGTCTCCAACCATGGCGGCCGTCAGCTCGACCACGGCCGCGGTGCCATGCATGTGCTGCCCGAGATCGTCGAAGCCGTGAAGGGCCGCGCCAAGATCATGGTCGACGGCGGCATCTGCCGAGGCACCGACATCGTCAAGGCGATCGCGGCAGGCGCGGACCTCGTCGGCATCGGACGGCTGCAATGCTGGGCGCTGGCGGCGGCGGGTGAAGCCGGCGTTGCGCGGATGCTGGAGCTGCTGGAGGACGAGGTGCTGCGCTGCCTCGGCCTTCTGGGCGCGACGTCATTCGCCGAGGTCGACAAATCCTTCCTGCATCCGGCGACCGCCACCAACGCACCGAGTGTGTTCAGCGCATTCCCGCTGTTCGACCACGATCCGTACCGTTACTGAGTGAAAGGATGCAGGTGACATCGCTCTCTCCCGGCAGCGCGGATGCGCTGCTGTTCGATCTCGGGCGCGTGGTGCTCGACATCGACTTCTCCAAGGCGATCGCCTGCTGGGCGGGACATGCCGGCTGCCAGCCCGAGGCCATCGTCGCGCGCTATGTGCGTGACGAGGCCTACCGGCTGCACGAGGTCGGCAAGATCAGCGACGAGGATTATTTCGCTTCACTGCGTGCTTCGCTCGGCATCGGCATTTCGGACGCGCAGTTCCTGGAGGGGTGGAACGCGATCTTCGCCGGCGAGATGCCCGACATCGCCGAACTGCTGCCGCGTGCGGCGAAGCAGATGCCGCTCTACGCCTTCTCCAACACCAACCGGCCGCATGTCGACTATTTCTCCAGGGAGTATGGCGAACTGCTCGGCCATTTCCGCGCGCTGTATCTGTCGTCCAGCATCGGCCTGCGTAAACCGGATGCGGAGGCTTTCGACCATGTCGTCGCGGCGATCGGCGTGCCTGCGGAGCGTATCGTGTTCTTCGACGACCTTGCCGAGAATATCGAAGGCGCGCGGGCCTGCGGACTGACGGCGGTGCATGTGACGTCGGCGCGCGACGTTGGAAACACTTTGAAGGCGTTGGGCATCTGAAACCGGCCCGCCGCCACATAAGATCTCTGCAGGCAGGTTTCAGGAAAAATATGCAAGAGGGAGGAACCCGGTTGCTCTGTGCATTTTTAAACAGAGTTCCGGGAACGGAATACCACCTTTCGGACTCATCACTCCGTTGGGACTTCTACAACGGACTTTTCGACGTGCTGGGTAAAACCTATCTCACCAAGCAGGCTTCCCTGCTGCTCGAATTCGCGAGGACAACCTCGGATTCGGACCTTTCCGCCAAGCTGATCAGCAAGGCCGCCGACCTGAAATCGCAGGCCGATCCGCTGCCCGACAAGGATCAAGGGCCGAGAGCTCCCGACGTCGCATTCGCCAGCCCGGATGCACCGACCAGGCGTTGAGCGACGCGAGCCGTAGCGCTCGTCGTTCTCATCTTGGGGATAGCCCCCTCCTGCCACGGGTCTCATTGTCTAGATGGCGTGACGCCAAGCCTGAGCCCGCCGTCAATACGGGCTGCAAGTGGCAGAATGGTCGCCCTCTTCCGCAATTTTGCCTCCGCCTCCGCGCTCGGTTAGAAGACTGTCGGAACATGTCGTCCGAACGTGCCGAGCAGGAGTTTCGCCGTGGCCTTGATGCCGGTTTCCGACGCCCTCGCCGCGGTGCTGGCGGGCGTTGAGCCGCTGCCTGAGCAGATGGTTTCGCTCGACGAAGCCCACCACCGGGTGCTCGCGCGTGACGTCGCCGCGCGGCGCACGCAGCCCCCGCAAGCCATGTCGGCGATGGACGGCTACGCCGTGCGCGCGGCCGACGCGGCTGCGATCGATTCCAGGTTGACTGTCATTGGTGAGGTCGCAGCGGGCCGTCCGTTCACAGGACAGGTCGGCGCCGGCGAAGCCGTGCGGATCTTCACGGGCGGTGTCGTTCCCGACGGCGCGGACGCGGTCGTGATCCAGGAGGACACGATCGCCGAAGGGGGGCAAATAACGATCAAGGAAGCCGCGATGGTGGGGCGGCACATCCGCCCCGCCGGCGTCGATTTCCGAGAGGGGGATGTCCTTCTGCGCAAGGGGACACTTCTAACGGAGCGCGATCTCGCGCTCGCAGCGGCAATGAACCATCCGCATCTCGCCGTCTGCCGCCGCCCGAAGGTCGCGATCCTCGCCACCGGTGACGAGCTGGTGATGCCGGGCGCCACACCCGGGCACGGCCAGATCGTCTATTCCAACGGCTACGCCCTGCATGCGCTCGCCAGACAGGAAGGGGCCGAGACGATCGACCTCGGCATCGCCGCCGACACGCTCGCCGCCACCACCGCCGGCATCCGCCGCGCGCGCGAGAGCGGCGCCGACATCCTGGTCACGACCGGGGGCGCATCGGTCGGCGACCACGACCTGGTCCAGCAGGCGCTCAAGGACGAAGGCATCGCGATGGCGTTCTGGAAGATCGCGATGCGGCCCGGCAAGCCGATGATGCACGGACGGTTGGGGGCGATGGGCGTGATCGGCCTGCCCGGCAATCCCGTGTCCTCTTACGTCTGCGCCTTCCTGTTCATGGTCCCGCTGATTCGCGCGCTGTCGGGCCGCTCGGTGATTCATCATCATCGCGAGCGCGCCGTGCTGGGTCGCGATCTCGGTGCCAACGACCAGCGCGAGGATTACTTACGCGCGCGCCTGGAGCTGCGCGACGACGGCACGCTCGTCGCTCTTCCCGTCAGCCATCAAGATTCCTCTCTGCTTGCGAATCTTGCTGCGGCACAGGTACTTCTCGTGCGCGCACCGTTTGCGCCAAAGGCCGAGGCCGGTAGCCCTTGCGAGGTCCTGCGGCTCCCCGTCTGACCTGCGCGGCCACACCCATTCCGCGCGCTTCGTTCTGTTCACGCTAAATTAAGCAGTTGCGGAACATGTATCGAACATATAGTGTCTGTTCATGATTTGTTTCGAGATGTAGCGGCTTATCGCTGAACTCATCGTCTCGAAATCGAACGACATCAACCGGGGGACTTTGGTCGAGATGCTAACGCGCAAACAATACGAGCTTCTGCGGTTCATCAGCGAACGCTTGAAGGAAAGCGGCGTGCCGCCGTCCTTCGACGAGATGAAGGATGCGCTCGACCTGCGCTCGAAGTCGGGCATCCACCGCCTGATCACCGCGCTCGAGGAGCGCGGCTTCATTCGCCGCCTGCCCAACCGCGCCCGGGCCATCGAAGTGATCAAGCTGCCGGAGCTCCAGGCTGCCGCCGGCACCCGACGCGGCTTCACGCCAAGCGTCATCGAGGGCAATCTCGGCAAAATACGCGCGAGCTCCAGCCCGTCCGCAGACGAGGGCGAGCGGCCCGTTGCCGTGCCCGTGATGGGCCGCATCGCGGCCGGCACCCCGATCGAGGCGTTGCAGACCCGCAGCCACACCATCAGCGTGCCGCCCGACATGCTCGGCTCCGGCGAACACTACGCGCTCGAAGTGCGCGGCGATTCCATGGTCGAGGCCGGCATCCTCGACGGCGACATGGCGCTGATCCAGCGCAACGAAAGCGCCGATACCGGCGACATTGTCGTGGCGCTGATCGACGACGAGGAAGCTACACTCAAGCGCTTCCGCCGCCGCGGCGCCTCGATCGCGCTGGAGCCCGCCAATGCCGCGTATGAGGTGCGCATCCTGCCGCCGAACCGCGTGAAGATTCAGGGCAAGCTGATCGGGCTGTACCGCAAGTACTAGGTTCGGAAGTCCTCGATCAAGACGTCGTTTGCGCCTCGTGCGCGCGGCTTCGATCGGCATCGCCGATCAGAGATTGGAGCGGATGATGGTCCGCTCCGGCTGGATAGTCTTTCTGGTATTGCACAGACTATCCGGCCCATTCTCCGCAGCGGCATCATCGGCCGGGCGCGCGAAGAAGCATTGCCTCGCTTTTCCCCCACGACGCGATCATTCTGTTTGAGCACTTTGGCTACGCCTGCAGGAAGCCGACACGCGCCTGCCAAATGCAAGCGCGCCAACTTTGTTCCTATTGAATTCGGGAAAGATAATGTGATCTCGGCTCGGCGATCCGAGCCGCAGATTTGCCTACAACCGGGCAGACCGTCACGTGCTTCCACTCTGATAGGGGCGTGCGCCTCCGAAAGAGGTGCGGGTCGCTATCGCTGCATTGAGGAGCACCCGATGTGTGACTACAGCCTGCATGCCGTCGCGACGCGCCCCGCAGAAGTCGGCGAGACGATCGTCACGACAACGTTCCGCGGCACCTCGACCCGCGGCTTCGCCTCCGAAGCCGATCTCTCCGTCGCGGTCTGCCTGCTGCCGGGAACGGAGCTCGCCTTCGCCGACAACGTCCGTTACGACAACCGCTGGATCTGGACGCGCACCGTCAACTCCCGCGTCGGCAAGTTCGGCAAGATCGATCCGCACATTCCCGATCGCCATCACGACGCGATCGAATTCCCGGACGGCAAATCCGTGCTGGTGACGCAGCTCGTCGAAGGCCAGCGTGCAACCGTGCTGCAACTGCCGGTGACCCAGCCGGTCAGCGAGCGCAACCGTGAGATCATCGCCGACAGCCGCCCGACGGTCACGCGACTGCCGATCGGCTGACAGGGACTTTAGTCCTCCGCCTGAAGATCGGCCTCCGCGGGGGTCGCATCCTTGCTGCGCGGAGCCGCTGCCCTGGGCATGAGTGCTCCTTCGAAATCTCCCTCGCCGGCAGCCGCCGGCGACCAGGGACGGTTTGTGCCCCTCGCCCTCACCGCCTGAACCGAAAAGCCGTCGCCACGCTGCGTCAGTGCCAGCGCGCCCTGGCGAACGAGCCGGTGCCGATCCACCACCATAGCCGCACAATCAGGCGGCGCGGACCGTGACGTCACGACCAGTGCGGCCCGGCTGCAATCATCCGCCAGCGCATCGATGCGCGAAGCCAGCGCGACCAGCCGACCGTCGGCGAGGGGCGTGACGCAGCCGGACTCGTCGCACGATATGCCGCTTGCCAGCGCGCCACTGCCGGCATCGCGTGGATCGGCGTCGGCAGACAGCCATTCCTTCAGCAGGAAACTGTCCTTGCCCGTCCTGATCAGATGCAAGCGTCCGTCCCCGCCCCTCACCGCGACGCTCGCACCGTCCCCGGCGATCAGGATATCGGGCTGCCGCACCGACAGCCCCCAGGCGATGGCAGCCAGCAGCACCACGGCGCCGCACCAGCGCAAGGGCGTGCGCAACAGGCCCATCACGATGATCCCCAGACTCGCTGCGATCAGCGGCGCGATGCCGAATGCGGGGATGCGGCCGACCGCGCCCGGCAATGCCGCCACCCAGCGCGAGACCACGACCATCCAGTCGATGCCGATCCCCATCAGCCACCAGAACACGCCGTCGAGCCCGAACGGTGCCGCGAGCAGGCCCAGCAGCCCGGCCGGCATCACCAGCGCCGAAACCACCGGCATTGCGCCGAGATTGGCGAGCACGCCGTAGGGTGTGACGCGGTGGAAGTGGAAGGCGGCGTAGGGCGTGGTCGCAAGCCCCGCGATCAGCGAGGCCAGGAACAGCATCGCGATCTCGCGGCCGCCCCACATCGCGACGCGCGCGGTCGCCGAATGGTCGGGCGAGGACAACAGGTTCGGCATGCCGATCTGCACCAGCGCGACGAGTCCGAGCGTCGCGGCGAACGACATCTGAAAGCTCGGATGCACCAGCGCCTCCGGCGCGACCGCGAGCACGATCAGCGCTGCCACGGCGAGCGTGCGGAAGGTGATGGCGCGGCGATCGACCATCACTGCGATCAGCACCACCGCCGTCATGAAGAACGATCTTTGCGTCGCGACCTCCGCGCCGGACAAAAGCAGATAGAACGCAGCCGCGACCAGCGCCGCCGCGGCCGACCATTTCTTGATGGCGAAGCCGGCCGCCAGTCCCGGGATCAAGGCCAGCAGAGCGCGCACCGCGAAGAAGACGACGCCTGCGACCACCGCCATGTGATAGCCGGAAATCGAGAGCACGTGCCCGAGCCCCGAGATGAACATCGCGTCGTTGACCGGCGTGGAAATCGCATCGCGCCGCCCGGTCAGCAGCGCTGTCGCGATCGCGCGGTTGTCGCCCTCGAGCGTGGCGCGGATGCGGGCGTCGATCGCATCGCGCAGGCCCTGCATGAAGGCGGCATAACGCAGCCGCAGGCCGCCGGCATCGGGCGGGATCGAAGCGGTGATCGCGCCCATGACGAAGCCGGAGGCACCGATGCCCTGAAAGAACATGTCGCGCGAAAAATCGTAGCTGCCGGGGCGTACCGGTGAGAGCGGCGGCATCAGCCGCGCCTTGAGCTGCACGAAGCTGCCGACCTCGGGCGCAGTGCCCTTGCGCACCGACAGGCGGACGCGCTCCAGCTTGACCTCGCTGCGCTGGGCCTCCATCGCGGTGACGCGCAGCACGAAACGATCGGTGCGCTCGCGGATGTCGCGGGCCTCGACGAAACCCGACAGCGACACCGAATAGAGCGGCTTGGCCAGCACGGGGTGACTGATGCGCGTCGTCTTCCAGGTTGCTACGGCAAAGCCGGAAGCGACCGCTGCGATCATGATCGCAGGCGCAAACAGCCGCCCCGCACCGGCCTCGGCGCGGGCCCATGCGCGTAGCTTCTCGACGATTGCCGGCCAAGCGCCAACGCCCGCCGGCGCGAAGCCGCCGGCCGGTGCAGCACGGTTGACCGGCCACGTCCCGGCAACTCCCTGAGCCCGTACTGGCCGGCCCGGCTCCGCCATCCCCCTGCACCTTACGCGACGCGACTGGCGCGGAGGCTACCGGAACGTGCGAGGGGGCAAATAGCGGTACAGACCGAGAACGAGGGCGGCCGCGCTCTACTTTTCCTCTTCCATGGTCACGGCCACGTCCGCCTCGGCAGAAAGCCGCACCTTGTTGCCCTCGACACCGGCGACGAGGCCCTTGTCGATGAAGTGATGGTGGCCCTTGTGGCTGCCCTCGCCGCTGTCCTTCTTGGTCAGCTTGATGCGATTGCCTTCGACCTTGTCGACGGTACCGACATGGACGCCGTCGGCGCCGATCACTTCCATATGCTCTGCGATATTTTGCATGGTGGTTCCTTGTTTGGATCCACGTCAACGCGCGGCAATAGCTTGAGTTCGTATTTTTCTGTCATTCCGGGGCGCGCCACTTGGCGCGAGCCCGGAATCCATAACCCGCAGCCGGGGTTATGGATTCCAGGCATGGCCCATAGGGCCATCCCGGAATGACGAGACTAGTGAAGTCACGCGAGCGCTAGATCAGTGGCGCCTTCGCCGAGGCGTGGTGATTGACGATCTTCCAGTCGCCGTCCTCGCGGACGATGACCCAGCTCATCTTGACGACGAGATCGTCCCGCTCGCCGGCGAGGTCGAACGAGATGGTCGCGGCCATGTTGATCAGATCGGGGCCGGCTTGCGCTGCGTTCACGTCGGAGAACACGGCACTCGGTTTGCGCCAGCGCGGCAGGCCGTTGAAATAATCGGCGACGCCATCCCTGCCCCGATAGAGCTTCGGGTTGGAGCCGAAAAAGAACGCGTTGTTCGAATACAGCGACGACAGCGCGGCCGCGTCGAGCGTCGCGAAGCCGGCGCGCCATTTCGCGATGATGGTGGAAACGACGGCGTCGGCTTCGTTGCTCATGTGATCAGCCCTTCGCGACTTCCTTCGCGAACGTGTCACGCAGGCCGATGGTGCGCGAGAACACCGGCTTGCCGGGCGTGGAGTCCTTGTCGCGCACGAAATAGCCCTGGCGCTCGAACTGCATCGGCTCGGCCGAATTGCTTTCTGCAACCGATGCCTCGATCCGCGCCTCGGCCAGGATCTCCAGTGAGTTCGGATTGAGATCGGCGGCGAAGTTCGATGCGTCCGGGCTCGGATTGGCGAACAGCTGAGTGTAGATGCGGATCTCCGCGGGCACCGAATTCACGGCCGGCAGCCAGTGCATGGTCGCCTTCACCTTGCGGCCGTCGGGCGCGTTGCCGCCCTTGGTTGCGGGATCATAGGTGCAGCGCAGCTCGACCACCTCGCCCTTGTCGTTCTTGATCACGCCGGTGCACTTGACGAAATAGGCGTAGCGCAGCCGCACCTCGTTGCCCGGCGACAGGCGGAAGAACTTCTTGGGCGGATTTTCCATGAAGTCGTCCTGCTCGATATAGAGCTCGCGCCCGAAGGTTATCTTGCGCGTGCCGGCCGAGGGATAGTCAGGATGGTTGATCGCCTCGAGCTCCTCGGTCTCCCCTTCCGGATAGTTTTCGATCACAACCTTCAGCGGCCGCAGCACGCCCATGCGACGCTGCGATGTGCGGTTCAGCTCCTCGCGGATGCAGAACTCGAGCATGCCGACGTCGACCACGCTGTTGGCCTTGGCAACGCCGATGCGCTTGACGAATTCGCGTAAAGCCGCCGGCGGCACGCCGCGGCGGCGCATCCCCGCCATGGTCGGCATGCGCGGATCGTCCCAGCCCGCGACATGTCCGTCGCGCACGAGTTGGGTCAGGACGCGCTTGGACAGCAGCGTATAGGTAAGGTTGAGCCGCGCGAATTCGTACTGATGCGGCTTCGACGGCACCGGCAGTTTTTCGATGAACCAGTCGTAGAGCGGCCGGTGGTCCTCGAACTCCAGGGTGCAGATCGAATGCGTGATGCCCTCGATCGCATCCGACTGGCCATGCGCATAATCGTAGCTCGGATAGATGTGCCACTTGGTGCCGGTGCGCGGATGATGCGCGTGCAGGATGCGATAGAGCACGGGGTCGCGCAGATTGATGTTGCCGGCGGCCATGTCGATCTTGGCCCGCAGCACGCGCGCGCCGTTCGGGAATTCGCCGGCCTTCATCCGCCGGAACAGGTCGAGGTTTTCGTCCACGCTGCGGTCGCGGAACGGCGAGTTCTTGCCGGGCTCGGTCAGCGTACCGCGCGCCTGGCGGATTTCCTCCTGGGACTGGTCGTCGACATAAGCAAGGCCGTCGCGGATCAGCTTCTCGGCCCATTCGTACAGGCGGTCGAAATAGTCGGAGGCGAAAAACAGGTTCTTGCCCCAGTCGAAGCCGAGCCAGCGCACGTCAGCCTGGATGGAATCGATATATTCCTGCTCTTCCTTGACCGGATTGGTGTCATCGAAGCGCAGATGGCAGCGACCCGGAAACTCCTGGGCGATGCCGAAATTGAGCGCGATCGACTTGGCGTGGCCGATATGCAGATAGCCGTTCGGCTCCGGCGGGAACCGGGTCACGATCTCCTTGTACTTGGCCTGATCGAGGTCGGCCTGGATGATGTCACGAATGAAATCGCGCCCAACCTCAGTCGCCACCGGTTCTGTCATTAGGAAAATCCTGTAGGGAAATCAGCGGTCCTTCTGCCAAATTCGCTTGGCTGAGCCAAGGCCTTAAGCGGTCCGCTGCCGGGCTTTAGTTATGCGCCGGTCCTGTTATATACCACCGCCTCCAATGCATAGGCCCTGCCAAGAATGACCTCCCCCGTCGTCACCCGCTTTGCTCCCTCCCCGACCGGCTTCCTCCATATCGGGGGCGCCCGCACGGCGCTGTTCAACTGGCTCTATGCGAAGAAGCACGGCGGCAAGATGCTGCTCCGGATCGAGGACACCGACCGGGAGCGCTCCACCGAGGCCGCGATCGGCGCCATCCTCGACGGCCTGAAATGGCTCGAGCTCGGCTGGGACGGCGAGGTCATCTACCAGTTCAGCCGCGCCGCCCGCCACCGCGAGGTCGCCGAGCAGCTGCTCGCCGAGGGCAAGGCCTACCGCTGCTACGCCACCGCCGAGGAGCTGACTGCCATGCGCGAGAAGGCACGCGCCGAGGGCCGCACCCGCCTCTATGACGGCCTGTGGCGCGACCGCGATCCCGCGACAGCCCCATCCGACGTCAAGCCGACCATCCGGCTCCGCGCGCCGCAGACCGGCGAGACCGTGATCGAGGACCAGGTCCAGGGCCGCGTGGTCTGGCAGAACGAGAATCTCGACGACCTCGTGCTTTTGCGCGGCGATGGCAACCCGACCTACATGCTCGCCGTGGTGGTGGACGACCACGACATGGGCGTCACCCACGTCATTCGCGGCGACGACCATCTGATCAACGCCGCGCGCCAGAAGCAGATCTACGATGCGATGGGCTGGGCGCTGCCGAGCATGTCCCACATCCCGTTGATCCACGGCCCGGACGGCTCGAAGCTCTCCAAGCGCCACGGTGCGCTCGGCGTCGACGCTTACCGCGCCATGGGATATTTGCCGGCAGCGCTACGCAATTACCTCGTCCGGCTCGGCTGGAGCCATGGCGACCAGGAGATCTTCTCGACCGAGGAGATGATCGCCGCGTTCGACCTCGCCAGCGTCGGCCGCGCCGCCGCCCGGTTCGATTTCGCCAAGCTGGAAAACCTCAACGGCCACTACATCCGCCACGCCGACGATCAATCACTCGTGAAGATGTTCGAGGACGTGCTCGACCATCTCGTGCCCGCGCGCGACGAGCTTAAGGCCAAGTTAAACGACACCACGCGCGCCCAGCTTCTCAAGGCCATGCCGGCCCTGAAGGAGCGCGCCAAGACGCTGATCGAGCTGATCGACAGCGCCTATTTCATCTTCGCTGACCGGCCGCTGGAGCTCGATCCCAAGGCGCAAGCGCTGCTGACGCCAGAGAACCGCAAGCTGATCGGCCAGCTACATTCCGCGCTGGAGAAAGTCGAGACGTGGAGCGGCGCGGCCACCGAAGCCGCGCTACGTGCTTTTGCCGAGGAAAATAGTCTCAAGCTGGGCGCGGTCGCCCAACCCTTGCGGGCCGCGCTGACCGGGCGGACGACGTCGCCTGGTATATTTGAGGTTTTGGACGTCCTGGGACGCCAGGAAAGCCTCGGCCGGCTTAAGGATCAGTCTACGACGTAAGTCGAGCATGCGTGCGGTGATCTTGCAGCGCACACAGCAATAATATACCCATCTCCCCCGTACCTTCTGGAACATCCGGCCTGCCCCATCATCTCTCAAAGGGGCCTCCGGCTCCGGCCCGTTTCACCATACATCGGGGACCTCTGATGGACGCAAAATCAAGCAATAAGACCGCTACACTGACGGTCGGAAACAAGAACTACGATCTCCCGATCCATAGCGGCAGCGTCGGGCCTGATGTCATCGATATCGGCAAGCTCTACGGCCAGTCCGGCCTGTTCACCTACGATCCCGGCTTCACCTCCACCGCGAGCTGCCAGTCCAAGATCACCTATATCGACGGCGACGCGGGCGTGCTGGAATACCGCGGCTATCCGATCGAGCAGCTCGCCGAGAACGGTGACTTCCTCGAGACCTGCTATCTCCTGCTGTTCGGGGAACTGCCGACCGCCGCGCAGAAGAAGGATTTCGACGACCGCGTGATCCATCACACGATGGTGCACGAGCAGATGGCCCGCTTCTTCCAGGGCTTCCGCCGCGACGCCCATCCGATGGCAATCATGGTGGCCGCAGTCGGCGCGCTCGCCGCGTTCTATCACGACTCCACCGACATCAACGATCCCAAGCAGCGCATGATCGCTTCCATGCGCATGATCGCGAAGATCCCGACCTTGGCTGCTATGGCCTACAAGTACACGGTCGGCCAGCCCTTCGTGTACCCGAAGAACTCGCTCAAGTTCGCCGAGAACTTCCTGCACATGTGCTTCGCCGTGCCGTGCGAGGACTACAAGATGAATCCGGTGCTCGCTGAAGCGCTGGACAAGATCTTCATCCTGCATGCCGACCACGAGCAGAACGCCTCGACCTCGACGGTGCGCATCGCCGGCTCCTCCGGCGCCAACCCGTTCGCCTGCATCGCCGCCGGCATCGCCTGCCTCTGGGGCCCGGCGCATGGCGGCGCCAACGAAGCAGCGCTTGCGATGCTCGCCGAGATCGGCACCGTGGACAAGATCCCCGAATTCATCGCCAAGGTGAAGGACAAGAACAGCGAAGTCCGCCTGATGGGCTTCGGGCACCGCGTCTACAAGAACTACGATCCGCGCGCCAAGATCATGCAGAAGATGTGTCACGCCGTGCTCAAGGAGACCGGCCATGGCGACGATCCGATGCTGAAGGTGGCGCTCGAGCTCGAGCGGATCGCGCTCAGCGACCAGTACTTCATCGACCGCAAGCTCTACCCGAACGTCGACTTCTATTCGGGCATCACGCTGAAGGCGATGGGCTTCCCGGTCTCGATGTTCACCGTGCTGTTCGCAGTCGCCCGCACCGTCGGCTGGATCAGCCAGTGGAGCGAGATGATCGAGGATCCCCAGCAGAAGATCGGCCGTCCGCGCCAGCTCTACACCGGCGTCACCAAGCGCGACTACGTCGCGATCAAGGATCGCAAGTAAGATCCAAGCCGATACGGCTTTCGAAACGGCGCCATCGCAGGATGGCGCCGTTTTTGTTTGTGCATGCGCTTGTCGAGGGCAAGCCCAGGGACCGATCGGCCGACTCCCGATGCTGCCGCGCACAACAACAAGTCCACGCTTGCGGCCGCAAACGCCTTGACAGTCAGAGCGCTCCGCGCGCAAATTCTTACACTAAGTAAGAATGACGACAGGGATGGAAATGCCAGAGCAGCCGAGAAGTCGGCGGCAGACGCGTGCTGCCATTTTGACTCATCTGCTTCAGTCGGGCGGCTCGTTTCGCCCGCCGCTGGCCAAGGCCGTGCGCCTCTCGGAAGCGAGCCTGTCGCGTATCCTGCTTGACCTGAAGGCCGAAGGTCTGATCGAGGAAGTGCGGCGCCCTGCCCCTTACGTCGGCGGCCCGACCGGCCTGGTGTCCCTCGACGGCTCGGTCGCGCTCGCGGCCTTCGAGCTGACGGCGCAGCACCTCGGCGTCGGCGTCGGCGGCCTGTCGGGCGAATTGCACTACGCTGAACGCGTGCCGCTGCCGAAGACGCCGACCGTCGAGACCGTGGGCCGGGTGTTTCGCGAAGCGATGACATTGTTGCGCGACTGGACGCGGCGCCGCCGCGTCGTCCTCTCGCAGGTCGGCGTCTCCGTTCCGGGCCTCGGCCGGCTCAGCGCCTCGGTCAACCCCATCATCCCCTGTGACGTCGGGCGCATTAGCGACATGTTCGGCGAGATGTTCGCCGGCGTGCCCGTCGAATTCACCAATTCGGTCGTGGCGCACGCCACATTCCATCGTTGCCGCACGGAAAACTATCCGTTCAACGACACGCACCTGTTCGTCTTTGTCAGCCATGGCGTTGCGGGCGCCTGGATGGATGATCCTGTCGAGACCGACGCGCTCCAGCCGATCGAGCTCGGTCACATGGTGTTTGGCGAAGGCGGACCGCGCTGTCGCTGCGGCCACATCGGCTGTGTCGAGGCCTATACGTCGCTTCCGGCGCTGGCCGAGCTTCTCGGCGTGCCCGAGCCGGAATTGCTCCAGCTCGGCAACGATTGGGTCACCGCGATCCCGATCTCCTCGCGCGTGCGCCAGGAGCTGCGGCATCGCCTGTATCGCCTTGGGCTCGCGATCGGCAACACGCTGAACGTCAAGCCCTGTCACGGCGTCGCCATCTCCGGCTGGCCCTCGCTCCTTGCCGAGGGCGATCGGAAAGCCCTGGTCGACGGGGTCGATGCCTGCCTGCTCGGCGGCCGCGAGCATGCGCGGGTGTCGCTGGCCTTCGTGCCGCCGTCGAACGGCAATGATCCCAGGGCCGCACTGGCCTTCGCCGCATTCTGCCTCGCCTGCCGCGGCGGCATGCCGGCCGCGTCGACGGAGGCCGCCTGACATGGCCTGAAGCTGTGCGGCTCACGCGCAAAGAGAATTCACACCGGGAGGAACTGCCATGCCGATCACGACAACAAGGCGCCGACTGCTCGCTGGATCTGCCGCCGCGCTCGCACTGCCGGCCTTTGCCCGCGCGCAAGGCGCGGTCAAGCCGCGCCTGACCGCGATCTCGCAATGGTCCGCGGGCAGCGATGGGGCGGCCATTACCGCGCTCGGGAAGAAATTCGAGGAGAAAGGCGGGGTTTGGCAGCACTCGCCAGTTCCCGGGTTCACCACCGAGATGATGAACAAGCTGCGCGCTCAGATCATGGCCGGCGATCCGCCGGCCTGCTCGCAGCTCAAGGGTCCCGAGATCGCAGCCTGGTCGAAGATCGCGCCGACGGTCGATCTCGACGCCGTCGTCGCCGCCGCCGGCTACGAGAAGGTCGTCGCGCCCGACCTTGCGAAGCTGCACAAGCCCGCCGGCAAGTGGATCGCACTGCCGCTGCAGATCTACAGCACCAATATGCTGTTCCTGTCCAAGCGTGCGATGGACAAGGCCAAAGCCGACAAGATCCCCGTCACTTGGGCTGACTTCAACGATCTCGCTGAGAAGATGAAGGCGGGCGGTGTCGCCTCTCCCATCGCCAACGGTGGCACCCGTCCGGACGACGGGCAGAAATTCGAAGCTGCGCTCGCCGGCATCAGCCCCGCAGCCTATCGCGCCGCCATCATGAATCTCGACAAGAAGGCGCTCGAGGGACCCGAGATCAAGGCCGCGTTCGCGCAGGTGCGCAAGATCGCCGACTGGATGGATCCCAATGTCGGCGCCCAACACTTCTCGACCAACCTCAAGCGCTTCGTCGACGGCGATATGGGCATGATGATCATGGGCGGCTGGGCGCAGGGCGTGCTGCGCAATGCCGGCTTCAAGTTCGAAGACTTCACGATCGCGCCGGGCCCGAGCGACAATGGTAAACCGGTGTTCCTGCTGAACGCCGACGCCTTCATCTTCTGGCAACGCAAGGAGGCGGACCTGCAAGCCGGCCAGACGCTCATGGCCCAACTCGTCATGGATCCCGCGATCCAGACCATGTATTCGCAGATCACGGGATCGATCCCCGTGCGCACCGATGTCGATCTGTCCGGCGAGGGCTGGTCCGAAGGGCAACGAACGACCTCGGCCGCCCTCAAAAGCGCTATCGCCAGCAATCAAGCCCTCCTCAGCATGGCGCACAACATGGCGCAGGAGAACGGCATGACGGCCGCGATGATCGACGTGATCACCGAATACGTGAAGAACAAGACGATCAAGCCGGAGCAGGCGGCCACCCGTCTCGCCGACGCCGTTGAGGGCGCGCGTTGAGCAATGTCGCCACGATGAAACCGGTCCGGCCGGCGCTTCCCGAATGGGTGCGCCGGCTGCCCGAATATCTGATGATCTGGGTGCCGCTGCTGCTGTCCGCCGCGCACCTCGTGTCGTTCTCGCTGTGGACGATCTGGATCTCGTTCACGCCGTCCACGCTCGTTCCAGTTTCGGGCTGGGTGGGGTTGCGCAACTACTCGTCAGTCCTGGCATCACGAAACTGGCAAATCGCTTTCGACAATCTGCTGCTGTTCGGCAGCGCTTTCGTGCTGCTGAGCGCGGCGACCGGCCTCGCCCTCGCGATCCTGCTCGACCAGCGCATTCGCGGCGAGAACGTGCTGCGGTCGATCTTCCTCTATCCCCTCGCGGTGTCGTTCGTGGTCACCGGCACCGTCTGGAGCTGGCTGCTCAATCCCGGCCTTGGAATCCAGAAGCTGGTCCACGACCTCGGCTGGACCTCCTTCAAGTTCGACTGGCTGATCGACCGCGACATGGCGATCTGGACCATCGTGATCGCGGCGATCTGGCAATCCTCGGGCTTCGCCATGGCGCTGTTCCTTGCCGGCCTCCGGTCCGTCGACACCGACATCATCAAGGCGGCGCAGATCGACGGGGCCGGGCCAGTTCGAATCTACCGCCGCATCATTCTGCCGTCGCTTTGGCCTATCACCATCACCGTCGTCGTGATCCAGTTGCAGTTCGCGATTTCGACGTTCGACCTCGTCCGCGCGCTCACCAATGGCGGCCCGGGAATCGCGACCCAGCTGCCGGCACTCGTCGTCTACGACCTGATGTTCCAGCGCAGCCTGCTCGGCCGGGGCGCGGCGGCGGCAGTCCTCATGCTGCTCATTCTGCTCGCGGTGCTGCTGCCCTATGCGGCGTGGCGATATGTCCAGCGACGGCGGGCCGCCCATGCGTGACCGCTCCTTTGCACCAAGCCGGATCCTGATCTACCTCGTCGTCCTGCTGATCGCAGCAGCATGGCTCGCGCCGCTCGCCGTCGTCGTGCTGAATTCGCTCCGCAGCAACGAGGAGATCGCGCAGGGCTCGATGATCGGCTGGCCGCAGCATTGGGCCTGGAGCAACTATTTGACGGCGTGGAGCGGCTTCTGCGTCGCCGAGACCTGCGCCGGCATCCGGCCGTACATGCTGAATTCCGCGCTCGTCACCACCCCTGCGACGATCTTCTCGACCCTGCTCGGTGCGATCGCCGGCTACGCCGTGTCGCTCTGGCGTTTTCGCGGCGACACCTGGATCTACGGCATCGTGACGCTGGGCCTGTTCCTTCCCCAGCAGATGCGCCTGCTGCCCTGGACCATCGTACTGCGAGACATCGGTCTCATCAACACGCTGGCCGGCCTCGTGCTGATCCACACCATCCAGGGGCTCTCCTTCACCACGCTGTTCTGCCGCAACTATTATGTCGCCATTCCCCACGAATTGATCAGGGCCGCCCGCATCGACGGCGCCGGGTTCTTCCGCATCTTCTGGCGCATCATCCTGCCGCTCTCTGGTCCGATCCTGGTGGTCACCGTGATCTGGCAGTTCACGCATATCTGGAACGAGTTTCTCTATGGCGTAACGTTCACGAGCGGCCAGCAGCAGCCCGTCACCGCCGCTCTCATCGCGCTGTCCGCCGCCGTCGCAGACATCCCGCAGCATGGCGTGCAGAGCGCCGCAGTGATCATCGCGGCGCTTCCGACGCTGTTGATCTATCTCCTCGGCGGCAAATACTTCGTCCGCGGCCTGACTGCCGGGGCCGTGAAGTGATGGAGTTGTCATGGCAGCACTGAGCATTCGCACCCTGTCGAAGCGCTACGCCAATCTCGAGGTGCTGAAGGGGATCGATCTCGACATCGAAAGCGGCGAGTTCACGGTGCTGGTCGGCCCGTCCGGCTGCGGCAAGTCCACCTTGCTCAATATCGTTGCCGGGCTCGATCATCCAAGCGCAGGGACCGTCGAGATCGGCGGGCGCGTCGTCAACGACGTCCCGCCGAAAGACCGCGACATCGCCATGGTGTTCCAGTCCTACGCGCTCTACCCGTCGATGACGGTACGCCAGAACATCACTTTCGGCATGGAATGCCGTCACGTACCCAAGGCCGAGCAGGACAAGGCGGTCGCGAACGTCGCCAGACTGCTCCAGATCGAGCCGCTGCTCGGCCGCAAACCCTCGCAATTGTCCGGCGGCCAGCGCCAGCGCGTGGCGATGGGCCGCGCGCTGGTGCGTGATCCCCTGCTCTTCCTGTTCGACGAGCCGCTGTCCAATCTCGACGCGAAACTGCGCGTCGAGATGCGGATGGAGATCAAGCGGCTGCACCAGCGCATCGGCGCGACCATCATCTATGTCACCCACGACCAGATCGAGGCGATGACGATGGCGACGCGGATCGCCGTGATGCATCGCGGCGTGGTGCAGCAGTTTGCCGATCCTGACACTGTGTACCGCTATCCCGCCAATCTGTTCGTCGCGCGCTTCATGGGCTCGCCTCCGATGAACACCATGCCGGCGCGGCTCGAGGCAGACGCCGGCGGGCCCGTGGTCGTGATCGGCGCAGGGCGACCGGACGAGGTTCGCCTCCGCCTGCAGGGATACGATGCGGCGGCGCCGTATCTCGGGCGCGAGGTGGTGTTCGGGATCAGGCCGGAATGCATCGCGGAGGGCAACCGCGTGTTCTCCGCCGATGCGCCCATCGTCGTCCACGCGCCGGTGGAGATGGTCGAGCCCACCGGCGCCGAAACCATCGTGCTGCTGCGGCTCGGCGGCGAGTCCGCGCTGGCGCGCATCACGCCGGACATCCGCCCGCCGCCGGGGATGGCGGCCCCCTTCGCGCTCGATACGCGCCGCATCTGCCTGTTCGACCCCGAGACGGAGCGACTGATCGCATGACAAAGACGAACTATGCCGGACTTGCTGACCGCGTCGTACTGATCACCGGCGGTGCCAGCGGCATCGGGGCCGCCTTCGTGCGCGCCTTCGCGGGCCAGGGAGCGCGCGTGGCGTTCCTCGACGTCGATGAAGCGGCCGGCAGGGCGTTGGTCTCGGAGGTGAGCGCTGCGACCGAAACCGCGCCCTTGTTCGTGCCCTGCGACCTCCTCGACATCGAAGCCTTGCGCGCCGCCATGGCACAGGTGCACCGATCGCTCGGCGATGCCGCAGTCCTCGTCAACAATGCCGCCAACGATCAGCGCCAGGTGCTGAGCGAAGTGACGCCCGCCGAGTTCGACTGGACGATCGGCGTCAATCTCAAGCACGTCTTCTTTGCCGCGCAGGCCGTCGTGCCGCAGATGCAGGCGCGCGGCGGCGGCTCGATCATCAACATGTCGTCGATCGCCTGGATGCGCGGTGCCCCGGCGCTGCCGGTCTATGCCGCGGCCAAGGCGGCGATCGTCGGGTTCACCAACTCGCTGGCACGATCGGTCGGCCACGAGCGCATCCGCGTCAATGCGATTGCACCGGGCATGGTCATCACCGAGCGCCAGCGCCGGCTGTGGTATCCGGACGAGAAGGTCATCGCCGAGATGCGCTCACGCCAGGCCGTTCCGGATGCCGTGACGCCGGAGGACATCGCCAACATGGCGCTGTTCCTGGCCTCCGACGAAAGCCAGCGCATCACCAGTCAGTGTTTTCGCGTGGATGCAGGCCTCACCTAACCTCGTATCCGCGAAGATCGTACAGAGGCTGCTTCCGAAGCCTGCCAACGTTCGTATCACCGTCTGGTTCTCCAGCATCCATCGTGATGGAAGGCCACCGGCGATCGCGGTTAGACAGGCTTGCTTCCCTTATACAAACTTCCCGTTCCTATTGACTCGCATCACGAATGGGCAAATCCTCGCA
This sequence comes from Bradyrhizobium sp. MOS003, assembly GCF_003020125.1. Taxonomy (GTDB): domain Bacteria; phylum Pseudomonadota; class Alphaproteobacteria; order Rhizobiales; family Xanthobacteraceae; genus Bradyrhizobium. Next base: position 66,873 of record NZ_PYFW01000011.1, read on the forward strand.
ACAACGATTGCCATCGCTCATTTCAGCAGTGCGAACTTCGGCGCCCGCCTTTATCGGCGCCATCTAAACCAAACTCTTCTGGACAGAAACGGAGGGCCCGATGCGCGCGCTCGCCTTGAGAACCGTCTCACTTCTCGTCCTTGCTATCCCGGTGTCGCTTTCCTCCATGCCAGCGGCCCGCGGCGAGGACGGGACCGACGAGCAGTTCGGCAAAGTCCACTTCCAGACCACCTGCAATGAAGTCGCGCAGCGCCGCTTTGACCGCGGCATGCGCTATCAGCACTCGTTCTGGTACCGTCCGGCTAAAGAGATCTTCGAGGAGACCTTGCAGGCCGATCCGGAATGCGCGATCGCCCATTGGGGCATTGCCCTGAGCCTGCTGTACAATCCGCATTTTCCGGCGCCGAAGGAAAATCTCGCCGCCGGCCTCGCTGCGCTGCAGAAGGCCAAGGCACTCGGCGCCAAGAGCGAGCGCGAACGTGACTATATCGACGCGCTGCTGGCCTTCTATTCGGGCGACGAAAAGACGACGTTTGGCCAGCGCGCGCAGGCCTATCTGAAGGCAACCGAAGCCGTCGCCGCCCGCTATCCCGATGATGACGAGGCGCAGATCGCCTACGCCATCACGCTCAACGTCACGGCGTCACCAAGCGACAAGACCTACGCCAACCAGCTCAAGGGCGCGGCCATTCTGGAACCTATCTTCAAGCGGCAGCCGCGGCACCCCGGGGGTCGCGCATTACCTGATTCACCTGTACGACTATCCGGCGATAGCAGAGCAAGGGCTCGACGCTGCCAAGCGCTATTCCGAGATCGCGCCCGCCGCGCCGCACGCCTTGCATATGCCGTCGCACATCTTCACGCGCGTCGGCTACTGGAATGAATCCATCGAGGCCAATAGCCGTTCTGCCAAAGCTGCAAAGGAAGGCAGAGATCCCAGCGAGCAGCTGCACGCCAACGACTACATGGTTTACGCCCTGCTCCAGCTTGCGCAGGACAATCGAGCCCGCGATGTCATCGGGGACATGCTTGCGACCACCGGCTTTGCGCCGGCCGTCCGGGCCGGTCCTTACGCCATAGCAGCCAGTCAGGCGCGCTTTATGGTCGAACGCGGCGATTGGCAGGGTGCTGCTGCTCTGAAGGTCGAGCCGAGCCGGTTCGCCTATGTCGATGCGATTACCCATTTCGCCCGCGCCCTTGGCGCCGCACGAACCGGCAATGCAGACGCAGCAACGGCGGACATCGCCAAACTGGCAGAGCTGCGAGACAAGTTGCAGCAGGACAAGGATGCCTATTGGGCTGAGATCGTCGACATTCAGTGGCAGGTCGCCACGGCCTGGCAGCTCAATACCCAGGGAAAACAAGCGGACGCCCTGGAAGCGATGCGCCTTGCGGCCGATGCCGAAGACAAAACCGAAAAATCTATCGTGACGCCGGGCCCGCTTGCCCCGGCACGCGAGCTTTATGGGACCATGCTGCTCGAGCGCGGCATGGCGAGGGAAGCGTTGGCGGCGTTCGAAAGCACCATGCGCAAGGAGCCGAACCGCTTCGGCGCGACGATCGGCGCTGCTCACGCCGCCGAGAAATCGGGGGACGCCGTGAAGGCGCGCCAGTACTATGCGAGGGTTGTCGACATGGCGCGGAATGGAGACTCCTCGCGCGAGGACCTCGCGGCGGCACGAAGGTTCATGGCCCAGAATTAGGAGGAGTGCCGCGGCAGTTTCCATGCGCGTGACAAGCAAATTCGTCGCGATCAGCGCAGCTATGGCAGTGCTTTGCGCAGTTGCTGCGGTCTGGATGTTGCGATCCGGCGAAGCGGCGCGCGCGACGGCATCGGGCGAGATCCGCCCGGCGTGGACGGAGGCCGACTGGCCTTTCGCCACAGACCCCTGGGGAAAAGGAAGGGCGTTCCGCTGCAAGGCGGCTGATTGCGGCACCGAGGTCCAGCTCTACGTTCGCGCCAAGCTGGGCTTTTGCAATTGCGCCACGGGCGTCGCCGACGATGGCGACTTGGAGCAGATGGGCGACCTGGCGCTGATCGGCAAGGCAACCCCGGTCGGGGCCGGTCACGAGATCATTGTCGGCCCGATGCGCGGCCGCAGTCGGGCCTATCGCATCGAGGGGAGCAGGAAGACCGCGCTTTCACTAGCATTCAATCAGCGCTGCGACATGGTGGCCGCGGTGGTTTTGGCTGGATCGGACGCGCCCGCGTCCCTGGAGCCGACGGTGCTTACGTTCCTCAATAGCGGCCGCATGTTGCAATGGGCAGAGATCGCACTCGGCTTGTGACTCGGGGCGATTCGCCTTCCTACGCTTGCAGAAGGATAAGTCTGTTTATTTTCTTCAAGGGATCGCGCTCGGCCCGCCCTAGCTCGTTGCCCTGCCCTTGCGCATCGTCGCCAGCACGATGTCGGCCGCCAGCACGCTCGGTGACTTGTTGCCGGTCGACATGATCCGATCGAGCTGGGCAAACGCCTCGACCTGCTGCCGCCGCAGCGGGGAATCCGTCAGCACATCACGAAGCGCCGGCGCCAGCTTCTCCGGCGTGCAATCCTCCTGAAGGAACTCCGGAATGACATCCCTCCCGATCACGAGATTGGCGAGGATCACCGAGGACACGCGGATCGCGCGACGCAGGATGAAGGCCTCGATTGCGCCGACGCGATAGGCCGTCACCATCGGGATCCCCGATAGTGCGAGCTCCAGCGTCACCGTACCGGATTTGGCCAGCGCCGCACGCGCGACGCGGAACACGGCGCGCTTCTCGTTTTCGCCGGTCACGATCCTTGGCTTGACCGGCCAGCTCGCGACGCCTTCGCGGATGGTGGCTTCCAGATGCGGCATCGTCGGCAGCACCAGTTCGAACGCGCGGCCTTCGGCCTGCAAGCGACCGAGCGTCGCGCCGAAGACGTCGAGGTGGTGCCGGACCTCGCTGCGACGGCTGCCGGGCAGGACCAGCAGCACCGGCGGCTCGCCATCGCGGCGCGCCTGCTCCTCCGCGTTCGGTCGCAGCGAGGGCAATTGCTCGACCAAGGGATGGCCGACATAGCTGCAGGGCGGTCCGCCGAGCTTGCGGTACTCCTCCGGCTCGAACGGCAGGAGACCGAGTACATGGTCGACATAACCGAGCATGGTCCGCGCCCGCCCCGGCCGCCACGCCCAGAGCTGCGGGGAGACGTAATCGACGACCGGGATCGCCGGATTCGTCGCGCGCACGCGGCGGGCGACGCGATGGGTGAAATCGGGGCTGTCGATGATGACGAGCGCGTCCGGCGCGGCCTCGGTCACGGCGTCGGCCGTCTGGCGGATCAGCCGCAGAATTTTCGGCAATTGCTGCACAACCGCGGCGAAGCCGACGATGGACAGATCCTCGATCGCAAACAGCGATTCGAGCCCTTCGCGCGCCATGGTCCGGCCGCCGACGCCGACGAATTGCACGCCGTCACCGAGGCGCTGGCGCAGCACCTTCATCAAGGCGCTGCCGAGCCGGTCGCCGGATTCCTCCGTGGCGATCAGGAATATCTTGCACTTGGGATCGCGCGACTGCATCACGCCGGCAGACCGATGACGAAGAGATATTTGGCGTCGGCCAGCGCGATCATCGCCTGCGGCTCGGCGGCGATGGTGTTGCCGGCAATGACGGCGAGGCCCGCGAGGCCGGCCGCCGCGACACCTTCGAGCGTGCGCGGACCGATCGTCGGCAGGTCGAAGCGTAGATCCTGGCCGCTCTTCGGCGCCTTGACCAGCACGCCGCGGCCGGCGGCCGCGCGAATGCGCCCCTCCTCGCGCAGCCGTGCGACGCGCGCGAGCAGCGCGTCGGTGCCCTCGATGTCTTCGACCGCCACCACATGGCCGTCGATCACCACCACGGCCTGGCCGATGTCGAACGGGCCGAGCGCCGTCAGCACTGCGCGACCGCGCGCAATGTCGGTCTTGCTGTTGTCGTTCGGCCAGGCGCGGCTGATGCAGCCCTCGGGCATCAGCAGGTCGGGCGCGACGTCCTTGATGCCGACCATGCGAAAGCCGCCCTGCTCGATGATGCGGCCGACGCCGGACAGCAGATGATCGTCGCCGCCGCGGAAGGCGCGGATGACGTTGCCGAGCAAGCGCAGCGTCGTGACGTCGAACCTTATTTCGGTCAGCGAGGGCCGTACCAGCGTGCCGATGAAGATCAGGTCGCGGCAGCCCTCCTCGCGGAACAGTCGCATGGCACGCCCGAGCTGGCCGACCGAGATCCAGCGATGGCGGAACTTCTCCACCTGCGCCGGATCACAGGCCCCACGCAGCGGAAACAGCACCGGCGTGATCCCGCGGGCGGCGAGCGAGTCGGCGACCGCGAACGGCATCGCGCCGCCGCCGGCGACGATGCCGACCGGCGATGCAATCTCCGACGCCGCCGATGTCATGTCCGCGGCCATCCCCGGATCACTTTCCGATGGCGGGAAGACATAGCGGGCGCTTGCCCTTGCCGATGAAGTCGAGAATTTCGGCGATCGCAGGATCTTCGCCCGCGAGCGGCCTCGATGCCTCCAGCCGCTCGGCGAAGGTACCGGGGCCATGGAAGAGTTTCTGATAGAACCCGCGCACCGTCGCCAGCCGCTGCTTGGTGAACTTGCGCCGCTTCATGCCGATGATGTTGAGGCCTTCCAGCGCCGCATACTGGCCGTTGACCAGCCCGAACGGAATGATGTCGTCGCGCACGCCGCAGACGCCGCCGACCATGACCTGCGGCCCGATGCGGGTAAACTGGTGCACCGCGGACAGGCCGCCGATGAAGACGAAGTCACCGATCTCGGCGTGACCGCCGAGCGTCGCCGAGGTCGCGAAGATCACGTCATTGCCGACATGGCAGTCATGGCCGACATGGCTGCAGTTCATGAAATAGCCGCGGTCGCCGACCGTGGTGATGCCGCCGCCGGCGACGGTGCCGGCATTCATGGTCACGGATTCCCGGATGGTGCAGCCCGAGCCGATGGTGAGCCTGGTCAGCTCGCCCCGATAGGACAGCGACTGCGGCGGCGTGCCGAGCGAGGCAAAGGGGTAGATGGTGCTATCGTCGCCGATGATGGTGTGCGCCGTGATGTGCACATGACCGATCAGCTTGCAGTTCTTGCCGATCACGACGTGGGGGCCGATGATGCAGAAGGGCCCGATCTCGGTGCCCTCGCCGATCACGGCGCCGTCCTCGACCCGCGCGGTAGGATCAATCTTACTCATCAAGCAATCTGACTCATCAAGAAGGTCTGATTAGGTGTTGAAGTCGCTCAACTTTCCGGTGGTTAGCGCGACTATGCCCAATCTGTCCAGTGACGTATCATCTCGGCGTGTTTCGGGCACCGGATGAGCCGGCCCGTCGCAGCACCTCAACGCGTTGATGTGGAGCTAGAAGTGATCGTGGTCAGGGCCCTGGCAATCCTGCTCGCACAGCTCGTGACCGCGCCGATCGTGTCCGAGACGGTCGAGACCGCCGACCATCGCCTCATCGATCTCAAGACCTTCGAATGCCGCGACATCACCCGCAGCACGGTGCTGCAGCGGGTCTGTTACGACCCCGCGCAGCAACACCTCATCGTCGCGGCGAACGGCGCCTATGACCGCTATTGCGGCGTGACGGCGAACACTGTCGAGCGCCTCCTGGGGGCCCCGTCGATGGGCCAGTTCTTCAACCAGAATATCAAGCGCGATGTCACGGCGGGCCGCTACGCCTGCCCCGGTCGCAACGCGTACCGCGCGCAAGGGCGCGTCCTGCGCAGCTGATCTCGCCCGGGGCCCCATCGCTCGTAGGCGCTTCAGTCCGTCAGCATGGCGCCGACGTCGGCTTCCGCAACGACCTGGCCGTTGACCTTGGCGTCGCCGTGAAACCACCACATCGCCTTGCGGCGGCCGATCGAACGCATGTGATATTCGATGGTGTCGCCGGGCAGCACCGGCTTGCGGAACTTGCACTTGTCGATGGTGAGGAAATACACCGCGCGCGGCTTCTCCGTGCCCTCGACCGAAGTGATGCCGATCACGCCGGCGGTCTGCGCCATCGCTTCGATCATCATCACGCCGGGATAGACCGGGCGCTCCGGGAAATGCCCCTGGAAGGCCGGCTCGTTGAAGGTGACGTTCTTGATGCCGATGCCGCTGTAGTCGGCCCGGATGTTGATCACGCGGTCGATCAGCAACATCGGAAAGCGGTGAGGCAAAGTTCGGAGGATCGCATTGATATCCACCAGCTCGAACTTGATGGGTGATTCCGCCGTCATTCCCGTCCCTCGTTCTTCGGATCGGCCTTGCTGTCGCGTACCAGGCGCTCCACCGCGATAATTTCCTTGAACCATTGCTTGGTCGGTTTGGCAAAAAAGCCACCCCAGCGGCCGCCCGGCGGGATGTCGTCCTTGACGCCGCTCATCGCGGTGACCTGGGCCCCGTCGCCGATCTTGAGGTGATTGTTGATGCCGACCTTTGCTCCCAGCGCCACGTTGTCGCCGATCGTCAGACTGCCCGCGAGCCCGATCTGGGCCGCCAGCAGGCAATGCCGGCCGATCGTGACATTGTGGCCAATCTGGACCTGATTGTCGATTTTCGTGCCCTCGCCGATCACGGTGTCGCGCAAGCTGCCACGGTCGATGGTGGTCCCGGCGCCGACCTCGACATCGTTCTGGATCAGCACCCGCCCGGTCTGGGGCACCTTCAGATGGCCCTCGGGGCCGAAGAAGATGAAGCCATAGCCGTCCTGGCCGATCGAACAGCCGGGATGGATCAGCACGTTGTTGCCGATCAGGGCGCACTGGATCGCGGTGCGCGCGCCGACATTGCAGTCCCGGCCGATCTTGACGCCGGGCCCGATCACCGCCCCGACGCCGACCACCGTGCCGCTGCCGATCTCGACATCCGGGCCGATCACGGCGAGGGGATCGACGATGACGCCGTCCTCGAGCCGGGCCGAGGGATCGATGATCGCCGACGGCGCGATGCCGTCATTGCCGACCCAGGATTGGGGCCTTAGCGCTTCGCCGTGCCATTCCCGCGCGATCCTGACGAAGGCCCGGAACGGCTGCGCCACCCGCAGCACGGCCACATGCGCCGGCACCTGAGCCTCGAAGCGCGGGCTCACCAGGCAAGCGCCGGCCTGGGTCGCCTTGAGCTCATCGGCGTATTTGAGATTGTCGAAGAACGCCAGATGCATCGGGCCCGCTTCGTCGAGCGAAGCGAGGCCCGTGATGATGTGGCCGCCCCTGGCGGGATCGACCAGTTGCGCCTTGGTCAGCGTGGCAATGTCAGCCAGCGTCGAGGCAGGCGGCTTTGTGAAGAAGGTCGGCTGCGCCATTCCACCCCGTCGCGGTCCGGCTTCGGCATGAAGCGGTCGAGCCGCATCATGCTCCATCTCTTGGATTGGCACGATCCCTTTCGGAAACCGGCTCCAGTGATCCGGATCGTGCCGTGCTGATCGAATTAGAACGAGGTGCCGCCGCCGAACCGGAACTCCTGCGTGCGATCGTATTTGCCCTTGCTGAGCGGCACGGCGTAGTCGAAGCGCAGCGGACCAAACGGCGACTGCCAGATCAGACCGACACCGACCGACGAGCGGATCACTTTGCTGTCGTCATACACGAGGCCAGTACAGGTCCCGGTGGACGACGGATTGATCGTCGACGGGATACAGCCCGGCACATTGACTTCGTTGGTCGCGGTCCAGCTCGTCGGGCCCTTATAATCGTAGAGGCCGCCGGCATCGGCATAGACCGCACCCTTCAGACCCACTTCCTTCGGCAAGAACCAGAACGGCATCTGCAGTTCGAGCGAAGCACCCCAGTATTTGGTGCCGCCGAGCGCGTCCTGCGTACCGAACGGGTTCAAATCGCGCGGGCCGATGCCGTTCGGGGCGAAGCCGCGGACGAGGTTCGAACCCATCTGGAAGTGATCGAGCATGCGCAGATCGCTGCCGATCTTGTTCAGCATGCCGCTCTGCAAGCGGACCAGGCCGACGATGTCGGACACCAGCGGAGTGTAGTACTTCGCATCGATGACCGACTTCAGGTAGGACACGTCGCCGCCGACGCCGGCGAAATCCTGGCGGAAGTCGACGAGCAGACCGTCGGACGGGTTCTTGTTGTTGTCCAGCGTGTTGTAGGTGAGCGTATAGCCGAGCGCCGAGGTCAGCGTCTTGCCGTTCGCCAGTTCCTTGCGCACCGGCAGCGAGGCTTCGCCATCGCTGTAGCAACCGAGGCCGTTGGTGGATCCCGCCAGAGGAATACCGGTGGCCGCGGAGAACGCCGGGCTCGGGTTGAACGCTGCGGAAAGCGGGTCGTTGTTACAGTTCGCCAGGTAGGACGGCAGCGTGATTTCCTGCTGGTAGACCGAGTAGCGCAGCTGCAGCGACAGATCTTCACGCAGGGAGAAACCGAGGCGCGGCGAGAAGCCGAGCGTCTTGGTGCCGTAGGAGATGTAGCTGTTGGACAGCTGCTGGCGCTGATAGAGGTCGAGGCCGAGCGCGACGCGGTAGTCGAGCAGGTATGGCTCGACGAACGACAGCGAGTAGCCGCGTGCATATTGGCCATAGGTCACCGACGCCTTGGCGAACAGACCGCGGCCGAGCAGGTTGCGCTCGGAGACCGAGACTTCGGCCAGCGCGCCGTCGGTGGTGGAGTAACCGCCCGAGATCGAGAAGTCGCCGGTCGATTTCTCTTCCATGTCGACGATCAGGACCACGCGATCGCTCGACGAGCCGGGCTCGGTTGTGATCTTGACGCTCTTGAAGTAGTCGAGGTTCTTCAGGCGCCGCTCGGCACGGTCGACCAGGGCGCGGTTGTAGGCATCACCCTCGGAGATGTCGAACTCGCGGCGGATCACGTAGTCGCGGGTACGCGTGTTGCCGCGCAGGTTGATGCGCTCGATATAAGTGCGCGGACCTTCGTCGATGTTGAACACGACGGAGACGGTGTGCGCCTCGAAATTGCGGTCGCCGCCGGGCCGGACCACGGCAAAGGCATAGCCGCGGCGCGAGGCCTCGATCTGCATCTCCTCGACCGACTTCTCGACCGATTCGACGTTGTAGAGCGAGCCGACATTGACGCGCGAATAGGCGCGCAACGTGGTGGGGTCGAAGTTCGGAATGCTGGAGCGGAAGTCGAGCGCACCGACGCGGTACTGAGACCCTTCCTCGATCTTGAAGGTGACGTTGAAGCCCTTCTTCTCCGGATCGTATTCGGTCAGCGCGGCCACCACCTGGACGTCGGCGTAACCGTTCTTGAGATAGAAGCGGCGGATCAGGTCGCGGTCGGCTTCGACGCGGTCGGGATCATAGATGTCACCGCTGGCCAGGAAGCTCAGCAGGTTCGATTCGCGGGTCTTGATGACGTCCCTGAGGCGGTAGGACGAGAAGGCGTTGTTGCCGACGAACTCGATCGACTTGACGCCGGTCTTGGCGCCCTCCTCAACCGTGAAGATGAGATCGACACGGTTGTTCGGCTGCTCGATGACCTCGGGCGTGACGCGCACGTCGTAGCGGCCTGAGCGGCGATAGATTTCAGCGATTCGCAGCGTGTCGGACTGCACCATGGCGCGGGAGAAGGTGCCGCGCGCCTTGGACTGGACCTCGGTCGTGAGCTGCTCGTCCTTGATCTTCTTGTTGCCCTCGAAGGCGATCCGGCCGATCACCGGGTTTTCCACCACGGAGACGACGATCTGGCCGCCGGCGCCACGGTTGATTCTCACGTCCTGGAACAGGCCGGTCTCGATCAAGGCCTTCAGGCCGTCGTCGATGGCGCCCTGATCCAGGCGGCCGCCCGGACCCGGCTTGAAATAGGAGCGGATCGTCTCCACCTCGACCCGGCGATTTCCCTCGACGGAAATCGACTGCACGGTCTGAGCGAGCGCAGACGAAGGCACAAAAACAGCCCCGACCGGGGCAACCACCGGCGCGCCGAACATGATCAGGGTTGCGAGCAAGCCCCCCCGGAGTCGCAGTCCAAACTTCATCGCGCAACGCGCCCTTATCATTCCGAGCCAGACCCAACCCCAACGCCGGTCCGGAGATTCCCCAAGTTCAGGGCCGCTTGTAGCCAATTTCACCGACGCCGCAAACGGCCGAAAGCGTCGTAATTTCAATTTCATTCCAAGACGTTGCTCATCAGCAACGCCACAAAAAAGCCGCCATCAAGATGCGGCCATCCGCAGGATGTCGTTGTAGGTCGCAAACACCATCAGCATCAGCACCAGGCCGAGCCCGATTCGGAAACCCATCTCTTGGGTCCGCTCGGACAGCGGCCGGCCGCGGACGACCTCCGCCGCATAGAACATCAGATGGCCGCCATCGAGCAGCGGGATCGGGAACAGGTTCAGCAGGCCGATCGACACCGACAGCACTGCGCACAAATTGATCACGAACTGGAACCCGGCGCTGGCCGCCTGCCCCGACATCTTCGCGATGCCCAGGACGCCGCTGACCTCGTTGGGGTTGCCTTGCCCCACGAAGAGCGAGCCCAGGAACTTGAAGGTGCTGGTGATGATGAACCAGACCTGCTCGACCCCGATCTTGAGCGCTTCGCCAACGCCCACAGGGGCCGTCGAGGCCTCGCCGGCCTGCGCCTTGTGCTCGATCCCGAGCACGCCGAGGCGATGGCTGTTGCCGAACGGATCCTTGCGCTCGAGCAGCGCCGGGGTTGCGGTCAGCGAGACGATGGTGCCGTCCCGCTTGACCTGGAAGGCAAGCGCCGAACCCGCATTCATAGCAACGATTCGCTGCATGTCGGCAAAGCTCTCGATCGGCTTGCCGTCGATCTGGACGACGACGTCCCCGATCTTGAAGCCGGCCGCAGCCGCAGCGCCATCGGCGACAACACCATCGACGCGCGCGATCGTGCTCGGCTTGCCGTAATACAGTGCCATTCCCGCGAAAATCAGCGCGCCCAGGATGAAATTGGCGATCGGTCCGGCCGCGACGATGGCGGCGCGCGGGCCGACCTTCTTGTGGTGGAAGCTGCCGGCGCGCTCCTCGGCCGTCATGGCCGAGAGCGTCTGGGCCGAGGGGGTCGAGGCCTCGCTCTCGTCGCCGAAAAACTTGACGTAGCCGCCGAGCGGGATGGCCGAGATCTTCCAGCGGGTGCCGTGGCGGTCGTTGAAACCGACCAGCTCAGGTCCGAAACCGAGCGAGAAGGTCAACACGCGCACGCCCGCCCAGCGAGCGACCAGGAAATGGCCGAGCTCATGGAAGAACACGACGATGGTCAGGACGAACAGGAAGGGAACCACGTAACCGAGGAGCCCATGGCTCAACGTATTGAAACTATGGACGAAAAAGTCGATCATCGAATTCCCTCATCCAGCGCCGCAAGGCCCTGGCCCCGAACCATCTAGGATGCCTTTAAGGCAATTTGAGGCAATAGGGCGGCAGCTCTATTTCGAGCAACATGGTCAACAGAGATTGCATCATCGGCTGACGTCAAAGGCGCCTGGTTACCGCTGCGGATCCAATCGTCCAATGTCGCCTCCACGAGCCGGGCGATCGCGCCGAACCGGATCTTGCCAGCGATGAAGGCCGCGACCGCGACCTCGTTGGCGGCGTTGTAGACGGTGGTCGCCCCCTTCCCGGTCCGGAGCGAATCGAACGCCAGCCGGAGTCCGGGGAAGCGCTCGAAGTCAGGCGCCTCGAAGGTCAGCTGGCCGATCTTGGCGAGGTCCAGCTTGGCCGCCGGCCCTTTGATGCGATCGGGCCAGCCGAGGCAGTGTGCGATCGGGGTGCGCATGTCGGGCGCGCCGAGCTGGGCCACCACCGAGCAATCGGAAAACTCGACCATGCCGTGGATGATCGACTGCGGGTGAACCAGCACGTCGATCTCGTCCGGGCTCAGCGCGAACAGATAGGACGCCTCGATCACCTCGAGCCCCTTGTTCATCATCGACGCCGAATCGATCGTGATCTTCTGGCCCATGCTCCAGTTCGGATGCTTGAGCGCCTGCGCGAGGGTCGCCTGCTCGATGTCGGCCGGCTTCCAGGTCCGGAACGGGCCGCCCGACGCCGTGATGATGACGCGGACCAGTTCGTCGCGATTGCCCGACGCCAGCGCCTGGAACAGCGCATTGTGCTCGGAATCCGCCGGCAGGATGCAGGCGCCCGCCTTGGCCGCGCGCTGCATGAAGAAATCACCGGCGCAGACGAGACATTCCTTGTTGGCGAGCGCGACATGCGCGCCCCGGTCGACGGCAGCCAGCGCGGGCTTCAGTCCGGCGGCGCCGCTGACGGCGGCCATCACCCAATCGGCCGGACGCGCGCCGGCTTCGATCACCGCGCTTTCGCCCGCGCCGCATTCGGTGCTGGTCCCGGCCAATGCAGCCTTGAGTTCGGCGAACTTGGAGGTGTCGGCAATCGCGACGTAACGCGCGGAGAACTCCTTCGCGAGCTTTGCCAGCGCTTCGACATTGCTGTTCGCCGTCAACGCCTCGACGCGGTAGCGCTCGGGCGAGGCGCGCAGCAGATCCATCGTGCTGTCGCCGATCGAGCCGGTGGCGCCGAGAACCGTGACGCTGCGGACGTCGGACGCAGCAAGCCTGTTGTTACGCAATGGGACCGCGCTCATACCCTCACCAAACCATAAGACCGCTTCCGGCGCTATGCACACCATGGCGGAGAAAGCCGATAATCCATGCCATCAGGATGGCGGCGACAAAACCGTCCAGGCGATCCATAAGCCCGCCATGGCCCGGTATTAAGTGACTGGAATCCTTGACATCGAAGCGCCGCTTCACCGCGGATTCGAACAGATCGCCCAATGCCGAGACCACCGAAAGAATGGCGCCGACGAGCAGCAATGGTGCCATCTTTCCGAACCCGCAGGCCGCAAAGCCCACTGCGACCAGGAGGCTTGCGACGAAGCCGCCCAGAGCCCCGGACCAGGTCTTTTTCGGGCTCACGCGCGGCCAGAGCTTCGGCCCGCCGATGCTGCGACCGGCAAAATAACCGCCGATATCGGTCGCCCAAACGACCAGCAGCACGAACATCAGCGCGGTGAAGCCGTTGACGAGATCCTTCCGCACCAGGATCGAGGCCAGCAGCGCCGCCGTTGCATAGGCAAAGCCCGTCGCCGCCCAAATGAACTTGCCACGCGCGATCAGCGTCACGATCGCGCCGCCGACGAGGCCGATGATGACGGACGTCTTCAGCCCGCCAAAAGCGACGGCGGCCCCCATCATCGCGATGACGATCGTCCCTGCCCCGGTCAGCGCCGCCGAGCCCGCGCCGACCACCGTCAGCCATTCCGCGAACAGCCCGATCGAGACCAGGGTGACGAGCAGGACCCACAGCCAGCCACCGACATAGGCGATTGCAATCGTCAGCGGCGCCAGCACCAGCGCTGCGAGGACCCGCATCACCAGATTGCTCGGGGCAGGCTTGGCGTCCGCCGGTGCGGCGTCTTGTTCGCTCACGAGGCGGTTTTCGCGACCAGGCCGCCGAAACGGCGCTCGCGCCTGGCGAATTCGGCGATCGCGCCTTCCAGCGCCGCCTTGTCGAAATCGGGCCAGTGGATCGGCACGAACACGAGCTCGCTATAGGCGGCCTGCCACATCAGGAAATTGGACAGGCGCTGCTCGCCGCTGGTGCGGATGATGAGATCGGGATCGGGAATATCGGGCGCATCGAGATGCGCGCCGAGCGTCTCGGCGTCGATCGTGCCTGGATCGCGCTGACCCGCCGCGACTTCGCGCGCCAGCTTCTGCGCCGCCTTCGCGATCTCCTGCCGCGAGCCGTAATTGAAGGCAACGACCAGCGTCAGGCGCGTGTTGTCGCGCGTCAGCTCCTCGGCCTCGTTGAGCAGTGCGCAGATGTCGCCCTCGAGCCCGTCGCGCTCGCCGATGATGCGGACCTTGACGCCGTCGCGATGCAGGCTTGCCAGATCGTTGCGGATGAAGCGGCGGAGCAGACCGAAGAGATCGCCGATCTCGCTCGCCGGACGCGACCAGTTCTCCGACGAGAAGGAGAAGATGGTGAGATAGCGGATGCCAAGCTCGTGCGAGGCGCGCACGACGCGGCGCAGAGCTTCGACGCCGCGGCGATGCCCCTCCGCACGCGGCAGACCGCGCGCGGCCGCCCAGCGCCCGTTGCCATCCATGATGATGGCGACATGCGCGGGCACCTCGGACCGGTCGGGTCCTTCCGTTGCGGGCGCGGCGGCGTTGGACATTGGCGAGGGCCTCAAAGCATGATCCGGACCCGAAGGGCCGCGGAAGCGCAAGGTGCGAAGCGGTTTTCCGAAAAGATCATGCGCAAACGATAGCCTAAAGCGCGATGATCCATCATCGCACCTTATACGGTGAGGATTTCCTTTTCCTTGGCGGCCAGCAACTGGTCGATTTCCGTGATCGTACCATCGGTCGCCTTCTGCACCTCGTCGGCATGGCGCTTCTGGTCGTCCTCGGACATCTCGTGGTTCTTCTCGAGCTTCTTGAGAACGTCGAGGCCATCGCGGCGGACATGGCGCGCGGCGACCTTGGCGGCCTCCGCATATTTATGCGCGACTTTCACCAGTTCCTTGCGCCGTTCCTCGTTCAGCTCGGGGATGCGCAACCGCAGCACCTGGCCTTCGGTCGCGGGCGACAGGCCGAGGTTGGAATCGACGATCGCCTTCTCCACCGCCTTGACCATCGACTTGTCCCAGACCTGCACCGAGATCAGGCGCGGCTCCGGCACGCTGACGGTGGCGAGCTGATTGAGCGGCATGTGGCCGCCATAAGCGTCGACCTGCACCGGATCGAGCATCGAGGCGGAGGCGCGCCCCGTGCGCAAGCCGCCGAGCTCGTGCTTCAGCGACTGGATGGCGCCTTGCATGCGGCGCTTCACTTCGTTGAGGTCGAAAGTACCCGTGGGCATCACGTTTCTCCTTCAAGATCCCGGCAACCGCTCCCGCGACCTTCCCTAAAGGCGCGCGACAGATGAGCGGTCAGCCGGCGACAATGGTTCCGTGGCCGACGCCACGCAGAATCGCGCCGATCGAACCCGGCTCCGCGATCGAGAATACGATGATAGGCAGCGACGTCTCGCGGGCAAGCGCGAAGGCAGTCGCGTCCATCACCTTGTAGCCGCCCTCGATCGCCTGCGAATGGGTCAGCCGGTCGAACCGCGTCGCGGCCGGATCCTTCTTCGGATCGGCCGAGTAGACGCCGTCGACATTGGTGGCCTTCAGCACCGCCTGGGCGCCGATCTCGGCGGCGCGCAGCACTGCGGTCGTATCGGTGGTGAAGAACGGATTACCGGTTCCACCACCAAGCAGCACGATGCGTCCCTCGGCGAGGTATTTGTGCGCCGCAGTGCGGGTGAACAGCTCGGAAATCTCGGGCATGACGAACGCCGACAGCGTACGCGCCGGCGTGCCCTTGCGCTCGATCGCCGCTTCCACCGCGAGGCAGTTCATCATGGTGGCGAGCATGCCCATGGTGTCGCCGGTCGGGCGTGACACACCGCGGGCGGAGACCTCGACGCCGCGCACGATGTTGCCGCCGCCGATCACGACCGCGACCTCGGTGCCGAGCTTGCGGGCCGCAATCAGATCGTCCGCAACCTGGTCGACGGTCGGCTGATCGATGCCAAAGCCTTGCTGTCCCGCGAGATATTCGCCGGACAGCTTGATCACGACGCGACGATAGACCGGATCAGACATGAGCACTTTCCTCGTCCGGGCGCCGCTTCCGGCGGCACGCCGGAAGGAACGATCCGGCGCTTACTTCTTGCCGCTGGCCGCGGCAACTTCGGCCGCGAAGTCGCTTTCCTGCTTCTCGATTCCCTCACCGAGAGCATAGCGTATAAAGCCCGCAATCTTCAGGGCACCGCCGACCTTGCCTTCGGCTTCCTTCAACGCCTGCGCCACCGACTTGCCGGTGTCGTGGATGAAGGCCTGCTCGAGCAGACAGACTTCCTTGTAGTAGGTCTTGAGGCCGGACTCGACGATCTTCTCGATCACGTTCTCCGGCTTGCCCTGCTGACGATATTTGTCGGCGAGCACGTCCTTCTCGCGCTTGACGACCGCCGGATCGAGACCGGACGGATCGAGCGCGAGCGGGTTGGCGGCGGCGATGTGCATCGCGATCTGCCGGCCGAGCGTTGCGAGCTCGTCGGCCTTGCCGGGCGAATCGAGCGCCACGATCACGCCCATCTTGCCGGCGCCCTCGACGACCGCGCCGTGGACGTAGTTCGACACCACGCCCTGGCTCACTTCGAGCGAAGCTGCGCGGCGCAGCGTCATGTTCTCGCCGATGGTGGCGATCGCGTCATTGATGGCGGCTTCGACCGTGACGTCACCGACCTTGGCGGCCTTGACCTTCTCGACATCGGCGCCGACGTCGAATGCGACCTGGGCGATCATCTTGACCAAGCCCTGGAACTGGCCGTTGCGCGCGACGAAGTCGGTCTCGGAGTTGACCTCGACCACGACACCCTTGGTGCCCTTGGTGAGGGCGCCGATCAGACCCTCGGCCGCGACGCGGCCCGACTTCTTGGCGGCCTTGGACAGGCCCTTCTTGCGCAGCCAATCCTGCGCCGCTTCCATGTTACCTTCGTTTTCGGTCAGCGCGGCCTTGCAGTCCATCATGCCCGCGCCGGTCGACTCGCGCAGGTCCTTGACCATCGCAGCTGTGATCGTTGCCATCGTTGAAAATCCTTTGTGCCTGCTGGTTCGCCGCGGCGTGGCATCGAAGCGCTCCGCCGCGGCCCATCTCAGGGATTCGCGTCAACTGAATGAAATGGTGGCCGGATCCACTCCGGCCAACCGATCGCTCTCTTGACTATTCCGCTTCCGCGGTCAGCGCCTTGGCCTTGGCAACCCAGGCGTCCGCGCGGCTCGGCAGACCGACTTCTTCGCCGATCTTGTGCGCGGTGTCGTGGTCGAGCTCGGCGAGCTGCCAGAAATGGAAAATGCCGAGGTCGTTGAACTTCTTCTCGATCGCACCCGACACGCCCGGGAGCTTCTTGAGGTCGTCGGCGGTGCCGCGCGGACCGGCAAGGCCCTGGAAACCGCTCGACGAAGCCGCCGGCAGCTCTTCAGCAGGCGGACGGGCCGACGCACCGATGTCGATGCCGGAATCACCCTGGGCGCGTCCGATGCCGTCGATCGCCGCACGCGCGATCAGGTCGCAATACAGCGCGATCGCGCGGCCGGCGTCGTCATTGCCGGGGACCACATAGGTGATGCCCTTCGGGTCCGAATTGGTGTCGACGATCGCGGCGACCGGGATGTTGAGGCGCTGGGCCTCCTGGATCGCGATGTCTTCCTTGTTGGTGTCGATCACGAAGATCAGGTCGGGCAGACCGCCCATGTCCTTGATGCCGCCGAGCGAGCGGTCGAGCTTGTCGCGCTCGCGCTGAAGCGTCAGGCGCTCCTTCTTGGTGTAGGAGGAGGCATCGCCGCCCGCCAGCACGTCGTCGAGATGGCGCAGGCGCTTGATCGAGGCCGAGATCGTCTTCCAGTTGGTCAGCGTGCCGCCGAGCCAGCGCGAATTGACGAAATACTGCGCGCAGCGCTTGGCAGCGTCCGCGACGCCGTCCTGCGCCTGGCGCTTGGTGCCGACGAACAGGATGCGGCCGCCCTTGGCGACGGTGTCGCTGACCGCCTGCAAGGCGGTGTGCAGCAACGGCACGGTCTGCGCGAGATCGACGATGTGGATGTTGTTGCGGGCGCCGAAAATGAACGGCGCCATTTTCGGATTCCAGCGGTGAGACTGGTGACCAAAGTGCACGCCAGCTTCAAGCAGCTGACGCATAGTGAAATCGGGTAGTGCCATCGTTCTAATTCTCCGGTTGGTTCCTCCGGAAGCGTGTGAGCAAAACGGAGCGTTGTCGCCCCGGCTACCACCGGACGGCCTTGTGAGCCATGCTTCCGTGTGAGATGCGGCGGTGTATAGCGCCATTTTGGCCAGAAGCAAGGAAATAAGGGCCTTTCGGGGGCGGGTTTCGCCCGCGAGAGGCCCTTTCCCGGGAGACCGGCTCGCACCCTAGCGCCCGATTAGCATTTGGGCTGGTTCGGCGGGCACTTCTTGGCTGCCGGCGGCGGCGGTGCGGGACGCGGCGGAGGCGCGGCCGGTCGCGGCGGGGGTGGCGGCGGAGCGGCCATGCGCGGCGGCGGCGGCGGTGCCGGTCGCGCCACCGGCGGCGGCGGAACGGGCCGCGCCATGGGCGGAGGCGCCGGCCGCGCGACGGCAACCGGAGGAGCCGGGCGCGGCGGTGGAGGTGCGGCCATTCTCGGCGGCGGTGCCGACACCCGCGGCGGAGGTGGTGGCGTGGGCCGCGCCACGGCCTGGGGCCGCGGCGGCGGTGCAGCCGGTCTGGCCGCCTGCGGCGGAGCCGCCGATGGCAGATGCTGCGGCCTGATCGGCTCGCGTGCCGCTGAAGGCGGAGGCACGATCGGCCTCCCGGCCGCGGCCGGGGGCGTCGCCGGCGCGCCCGCTGCGGCGGGCGGCGAGCCGGCAGGCTCACGGGTCGCGGGCTTGGCGTGATCCGCAGGCCCGCTGCCGGGCGGAGTCTGTGCCACCGGCGGCTTGGGCGGCTGGCCGGCTCCCGCGGTCGGGTTGGTCAAAGCGGGCCCAGCATTTGCCGGCGCGGCAGCCGTTGGCGCATTGGAATGAGCAGGCAGCGTTGTGCCGGGAGCAGCCGTTGTGCCGGGAGCAGCCGTGGTCGGCGCCCCCGGACGAGCCGGCGGTGTCGCACCAGGTGCGGTCGCCGTCGGCGGAACGGGCCTTCCGCCCGGCAAGGGCCCTGCCCCCGCTGGCGGAGCCGGCGGGCCGCCATGGGCGCCAGGAACGGGCAGCGTGTTGGTCTGGGGCAGTTTGTTCTGCGGAGCAAGTGCTGGCCCCGATTGCGGCGCGATGGGCGGCGCGGCCGTCGGTGTCGCCGGAGGCGTCCCGGGCCTCGCGGTCGGCTGGATCGTCGCGCTCGGCGGCATCGGCGCCTTGCCCTGCTGGATCAGCGCGGCGCGCTGCACCACCGCCTGCGGCACGGCAGCCCCGGCCGGGTTGGCACGGCCGGCAATCGCCGGCGCCAGATTGCCTGGTCCGGCGCCTGCCCCCACAGCCGGTGCTGGGGCCGGCGGGCGGTTGATCACCGTGTTGATGACCGTCGTGTTATGGATGTTCTGGTAGATGATGTTGTTCGGCGGCGGCGCAACATAGACCGGCGGCCTGACGAACACCGGGATCGGCACGAACACCGGCTGCGGCAGCACGAAAAGGCCGATCACGGGCATCGGCGGCGGCAGCACCACGAAATCCGGCGGCGGCGGCGGCAGATAATAGACCGGCGGCGGCGGAGGCGGCGCGAAGGCGAACACGGGATCGCCGAAATACAGCACCGGGCGGTCGACATAGATCACCTCTTCCGGCGGCGGTGGCGGCACGTCATAGTCGATCATCGCGAAGGTCGGCGGCGCCTCGGCGGGCGCGGTGAGAATTGCAAGGCGCCGGCGTGCGTCCGCCGCATGCGGCCCGCGCGGGTAGCGGCGCAGATACGACCAATAGGCTTCCGGCGTGTCGTTCCGGTAAGTGCGCCGCCAGGTGATCGCTTCGCGGCGCGCCGCGGCGATCGCCATCACGCGCTTTGCCAGGGGATCGCCGGGATAGGCCGCTAGAAACTCCTCATAGGCCGCCAGCGTGTCGCGCTCGATCGCGGCCGCATAAGCATCCTGCGCGCCGAGATCGCGGATCGGCTTGTTGCGGAGGGCGGCAACCTGGTCAGGTGCGGTCTGCGGCGGCGGCGCGTCGGGTCCGCGCTCGAAGAACGAGATTGGCGCCGAGATCTTCTGCTCGTTCCAGGGCACCTGCGCGCCCTTGGAGGCCTCGTTGACGCGCAGGCGAACGCGGTCGAACACTTCGGGCAGCGGCAGGCCGCCGGTCCGGATCATCTCCGCCAGCGACTGGGCGTAGATGCCGTAGGGCCCCGGCTCCTCGGGTGCGACCGTGCCGGGCGCGGCGTTGAACGCGATCAGCATGTTCGGCTCGGGCTCGACCAGCGCCAGACCGCTCGCGATCTGCTGGCCGCCCTCGATGAAGGGCTGCGCGCGGGCGGCGTCGAGCACGACGATGTTGGCCTTGAGCGGGATCGAGGCGAGCTGGCGCACATAGTCGCTGATCCGCAAGGCCTCGGTCGGAACGTCGGTGTCGCGGGTGATGTTGGAATCGACCGGGATGAAATAGTTCTCGCCGGCCAGCTGCACGCCGTAGCCGGCAAGATAGACCATCGCGACGGTGCCCGGCCCCGAGGCCTGGGCCTTCTGGATGAAGTCGCGAAAACTCTTGCGCAACGTGTCGCCGTCGAGATCGCGCGCACCGACGACGTCGAAGCCGGCCGCCTGCAGCGTCTGCGCGATCAGGCCGGCATCGTTCGCGGCCGTCGCCAGCGGCGACTTGGCATAGGCGCCGTTGCCGACCACGAGCGCGATGCGCTTCTCCTGCTGTTGCGCGCGCACCTCGCCCGGCACGCCGGCGGCAAGGGCCACGATCGGAAGGAGGAGGCAAATGAAGATTCTAAGCGTCCCACGCATGGCCTGCTTGCCCGCTAATGTAGTTGAGGTGCCACCACGCATGAGGCGCGCAGCCGGCTGAACGGCGATTGAACGAAAAGCTCGGATTGAGGCGGCGGCGTGGCCACGCGGCTGCTGGCGTCAGCTTCACGTCAGCCTCAAGTCAGCCTCACCTTACTCCACGGCTTGCAGCTCGGCGAGCTTCGTTCGCGCGGTCGCCTCGTCCAGCGCCACGAGTTCGGCCGGCCCGGGATTCGCCTCTCCCGCCGTCGCGATGGATACGGCTGCAAGCCATACCAGGCCGCCGAGGTCCGCGCCGCCCCTCGCGGCGTGACGCGGACGGGCGTCGGAGCTGCTGCACACGACGCCCGATACTCCAAACGCTGGGCTCTAGCTCTGGGCCAGCAACTCGACGGTGCCCGTGCGCAAGCGATAGACGCCGCCGACTACCTTGAGCTTGCCCTGTTCGACGGCTGCGTTGAGAAGCGGAGCAGCCGATCTCAGCTTGGCGACGTTGTCGATGACGTTCTGGCGAATGGCGTTGTCGAGCGCTTTGCCGCTCTGCTGGGCCGCCGCCTTCACCGAAGGTGCGATCGCGGCGACTAGCGTGGGGATGTGTCCCGGCAACGGCTTGTCGTCCTTCAGCGACTTGATGGTCGCGTCGACCGCGCCGCAATTGTCATGGCCGAGCACCAGGATCAGGGGCGTGCCGAGCACGGCGACGGTGTATTCCATGCTCGCAACGGTCTCGTCGCCGGCAAAATTTCCGGCGACGCGGCACACGAACAGATCGCCGCGTCCGCTGTCGAAGGCATATTCGGGCGCGATGCGGGAATCGGCGCAGCTCAGGACCGCCGCGTAGGGATTCTGACCGCCGACCAACGCTTCCCGCTCGTGCGTGAAGTCGTGGCGGCGCGACACACCCGACACGTAGCGCGCATTGCCCTCCATCAGCCGCTTGAGTGCGGCATCGGGCGACAGCACGTTCTGGGGTTTGGGCGGCGCCTTGACCTCCTTGGCCAACGCGGCCCCGCCGAACGCGGCCACTCCGAGCGCCGAAGCGGCAAAGAGCATCATGGAGCGCCGCGAAGGAGCGATCGATTGATGCGGATTTTCAGAGCATTTGTCGCACATGGTTGTTATTCTTCCTGGCTTCCCGCCCAACGAGATTCTCAAGAAGACAACTCATAGCTGCGCTCAATAGACTTCGAAACCACCCGTGGGCCAAATAGTTAAGCTTTGGTTTGCGGCGGCCTGGACATGGTCAAAGCTGCTGCACGTCAACCACGCCCGCGACCGCCTTGATCGCGCCGGCGATCTGCGGCGAGACCTTGAAGCGGCCGGGCAGCTTCATCTCGACCTCGGTCTCGAGGTCGAGCATCATCACCAGCGAGACCTCGCCGTCTCCATTGGAGCGCGGCGCAATGCCGGGACTGCCGACTTTCGGCGCGGCACCGTTCGCGGCGGCCATGTCGGGGCCGGCCAGACGCTTGGCGATCGAGTCCAGCGGCTTGGTATCGCGCACGAAGATGCGCAGGCCCTTCTGCGTCTTGGCGGCAGCGTCATCCAGCGGCTCGGCATGCAGCACGCGGGCGCGGACGTCCTCGCCCTGCAGCTCCGCACCAAGCTGCAGCAGCACGGCGGCGCCCGGCTCCAGCACGTCGCGATATTGCGCGAGGCCTTCGGAGAACAGCACCGCCTCGAAATGGCCGGTGGGATCCGAAAGCCCCATGATGCCCATCTTGTTGCCGGTCTTGGTGCGCCGCTCCATGCGCGAGACCACGGTGGCCGCGACCTTGCCGGCGGTGGCACCGGTCTTCACCGCGCGCGAGAACTCGGCCCATGACTGCACCCGCAGCCGCTTCAGCACGGTGGCGTAATCGTCGAGCGGATGGCCCGACAGGAAGAAGCCGACGGCGTCATATTCACGGCGGAGCTTTTCGGCCGGCAGCCACGGCTCGATCTGCGGCAGCATGATGGTCGGCGCATCCGCCGACATGCCGAACATGTCGTTCTGGCCGATGGTCTCGGCCTGGTGCGCGCGCTGGCAGGCGGCCAGGATCGAATCCGCTCCCGCAAACACACGCGCGCGGTTCGGCTCCAGCGTGTCGAAGGCGCCGGCGGCGGCGAGACTCTCGATGATCCGCTTGTTGATCGCGCGCGGATTGACCCGTGCCGCGAAGTCGGCGAGCGAGGTGAACAATCCCCGCTTGGCGCGCTCCTCGATGATCTGCTCGATCGCCTGGATGCCGACGCCCTTCAGCGCCGCGAGCGCGTAGTAGATGACCTTGTCACCCACCTCGAAGGTCGCGCCGGAACGGTTGATGTTCGGCGGCTCGACCTTGATGCCGAGGCGCTGCGCCTCGGCGCGGAATTCGGAGAGTTTGTCGGTGTTGTTCAGATCGAGCGTCATCGACGCCGCGATGAACTCCACCGGATAATGCGCCTTCATGTAGGCAGTGTGATAGGACACCAGCGCATAGGCCGCCGCGTGGCTCTTGTTGAAGCCGTAGTCGGCGAACTTGGCGAGCAGCTCGAAGATGGTCTCGGCCTGCCCCTTCGGCACGCCGTTCTTGACCGCGCCTGCGACGAAGATGTCGCGCTGCTTGTCCATCTCGGCGCGGATCTTCTTGCCCATGGCGCGGCGCAGCAGGTCGGCGTCGCCGAGCGAATAGCCCGACATCACCTGCGCGATCTGCATCACCTGCTCCTGGTAGATGATGACGCCGAAGGTTTCCTTGAGGATCGGCTCCAGCACGGGATGCAGATATTCCGGCTCCTCGTCGCCGTGCTTGCGCGCGCAATAGGTCGGGATGTTCGCCATCGGACCCGGGCGATAAAGCGCCACCAGCGCGATGATGTCCTCGAAACGGTCCGGCCGCATGTCGACCAGCGCGCGCCGCATACCCTGGCTTTCAACCTGGAACACGCCGACCACCTCGCCGCGCGCCAGCATCTGGTAGCTCTCGGCATCGTCGATCGGCAGCGTGGCGAGATCGACGTCGATGTTGCGCGGCTTGAGCAGCTTGCAGGCGACGTCGAGCACGGTCAGCGTCTTCAGGCCGAGGAAGTCGAACTTGACGAGGCCCGCGGGCTCGACCCATTTCATGTTGAACTGGGTCACCGGCATGTCGGATTTGGGATCGCGGTAGAGCGGCACGAGCTCGCTCAAGGGCCGATCGCCGATCACGATGCCGGCCGCATGCGTCGAGGCGTGGCGAGTCAGACCCTCGAGGCGCTGGGCAATGTCGAAGGCGCGCGCCACCACCGGATCCTCGTCGCGGAACGCCTGCAGTTTTGGCTCGCTCTCGATCGCGGCGGCGAGCGTCACGGGTGCCGCCGGATTTTGCGGCACCAGCTTGGTCAGCTTGTCGACCTGGCCATAGGGCATCTGCAGCACGCGGCCGACGTCGCGCAGCACGCCGCGCGCCTGCAGCGTTCCGAAAGTGATGATCTGCGCGACCTGGTCGCGGCCGTAGCGCTGCTGCACATACTGGATCACCTCGCCGCGGCGGTCCTGGCAGAAGTCGATGTCGAAGTCGGGCATCGAGACGCGTTCGGGATTGAGGAAGCGCTCGAACAGCAGGCCGAACTTGATCGGGTCGAGGTCCGTGATGGTCAGCGCCCAGGCAACCAGCGAGCCTGCGCCGGAGCCGCGGCCCGGTCCGACCGGAATGCCCTGGCCCTTCGCCCATTTGATGAAGTCGGACACGATCAGGAAGTAGCCCGCGTATTTCATCCGCAGGATGACGTCGAGCTCGAACGCCAGGCGCTTGCTGTAATCCTCGTCCGTCATGCCCTGCGACAGGCCGTGGACCCGCAGGCGGTTCGCGAGCCCCTCCTCCGCCTGGCGCTTCAGTTCCGCCGCCTCGACTGCGGCGGCGTCCGAGCTCTGCGCAGCGCCGACGGTGAAGAACGGCAGGATCGGCTTGCGCGTCATCGGGCGGAACGAGCAGCGCTCGGCGATCTCCACCGTCGAGGCCAGCGCTTCCGGAATGTCGGCGAACAGCACGGCCATCTCGGCGCGCGTCTTGAAGCGATGATCGGGGGTGAGCTGCTCGCGCTCTGTCTCGGCGATCAGCCGCCCGCCGGCGATGCAGAGCAGCGCGTCATGCGCCTCGTAATCGTCGGCCGCGGCGAAATACGGCTCGTTGGTCGCGACCAGCGGCAGTCCCTTGGCGTAGGCGAGGTCGATCAGGCCGCTTTCGACCCGCCGCTCCTTCTCGGTGTTGTGACGCTGCAATTCGATGTAGAGGCGGTCGCCGAACAGGCCGGCCAGACGCTCGCAACGCAAGCCGGCGAGTTCGGAATAACCGCCGGCAAGCGCCAGCGAGATGGGCCCGTCCGGCCCGCCCGTCAGCGCGATCAGACCCTCGGTCTCACCCTCGAACCAGTCGAACTTGATGAACGGCGCATGGCTGTCGGGCGTCTCCAGGAACGCGCGCGAGTTCAGCCGCATCAGGCTGCGATAGCCGCGCTCCTGCGCGGCCAGCAGCACCACGCGCGACGGTCCCATCGCGTTGCGCGCATTCGGGTCCTGGTCGCCGAAATCGATCGCCAACTCGCAGCCGACGATCGGCTGGATGCCGGAGCCCGCCATCTTGTCGGAAAATTCCAGCGCCCCGAACAGATTATCGGTGTCGGTCAGCGCCAGAGCCGGCTGATGGTCCTTCTTGGCAAGCTCGGCCAGCTTGGCGATCTTGATCGAGCCCTTGAGCAGCGAATAGGCCGAGTGAACGTGAAGGTGGACAAATCCGGCGCTCGGCATGGTCGCGTGACGGCCTCTGGCAGATGGAATGGAGCGGTCGCCGGCACCAGGGGAATGTCAGGGAGATCAATCGGAGGATCCCGCCCCGCCGTCCACCGCCTTTGCCGACTCGCCCCGTAATGGTGGGGCGTCACCGCGCCAGAGTCCACGCCGGAGCGGCCGCTTCGCCGCGTCGTCCTGCTTATCCCCAAGGACGACTGCGGTTCACCCCGAGCCGTGGAGTCAGAGCTGCGGTATGACTTGGGCCCAGATCGCGATCATCCCGACGAACAGCGTGATCGACGCCAGTGCGGCCGCCTCTTCCACGAAAACCCTGAACATGGCTTGCTCCCTTGTTGGAACGTATGAAGAACATTGTTCTTATTTTGTTCTAAGGAGTCAAGCGCGGCGGACGACCTCCAATGGCAATGGTTAACTCGCTGAATTCACATAA
Organism: Bradyrhizobium sp. MOS003; assembly: GCF_003020125.1. Lineage (GTDB taxonomy): Bacteria > Pseudomonadota > Alphaproteobacteria > Rhizobiales > Xanthobacteraceae > Bradyrhizobium. Next base: position 92,557 of record NZ_PYFW01000011.1, read on the forward strand.
TAAAAAAGCCCCAGCCAAGGCCGGGGCTTTTCGACGATCGCTCGAAGCCGAGCGATCAGTCTTAGTAACGGCCGAGCATCGGGCCGCCGAACTTGTAGTTCAGGCGAACGAGGCCCATGTCGACGTCCTGCTTGACGTTGACCGCCAGAACACCGCCCGGACCGGTCAGGTTGCGGTCGTTGCCACCGAGGAAGATGTGGTTGTACTCGGCGCCGATCGACCAGTTCGGGGCGAAACCGAACTCGAGGCCCGCGCCGACAGTGCCACCCCAACGGGTGTCGTTGGCCGATGCCAGCGAGACGCCGCCGAACGAAGCGTCGTACTTGGTGCCGACCACAGCCGCACCGCCCTTGACGTAGAGCAGCACGTTGTTCCAGGCGTAACCGACCTGGCCGGTGATCAGACCGAACGAATCGATCTTGGTGTTGTTGGTGAAGCCGGTGATCGCGCCGACATGGCTGCCCGAGAAGTCGGCCCAGTTGCCCTGGCCTTCCACGCCGAACACGAACTGGCCGGACTGCCAGCGATAGCCGATCTGGCCACCGACGGTGCCACCGGTTGCATCGTGCGAACCATCACGACCGAAGCCCACCAGGTCCCATTTCGCGTGCGACGAACCGCCGCCGCCGTTGATACCGATATAGAAGCCGCTCCAGTCATAAATCGCAGCGACCATCGCAGGCGCCTTGGTGTAAGGCCGTGCTGCGAGATCAGCAGCAAGCGCCGGCGCGGTCGCGCCGAGCGCGACGAGGCTCACAGCCGCAAGCAACAAGTTCTTATTCATTTGAGTCCCGTTCCAGTTTCGTCGTGAGGCCCCCAGGCCGTGGGGTGGTCATAACAGCGATCGATGGAATTGCTGTAACCACGCCGCAACAGTTGGTTCGAAAGGACCTTGCGCTTAACGTATGTTTATCGGCAGGTGCGCGGAACTCCTTTGAAACAAGTGTTTTCACGAGTTCCATTGTCGGCTACGGAACACGAGCATCATGCACGCGACGTCAACATTGCCCGCACATTCGCGTGATAGAGGATTTGAAATGCGCAGACGAGTTGCCCTCCCCATTGTCGCCACACTTTCGCTCGCACTCGCCACATTTGCACTCGTGTCGAGCGTTCCCACACCTGCACGCGCGTTCGGAACGCACCATCCCTTCTGCCTCACCGGCGATGAATGGCCGGGCCTGAGCAATTGCAGGTTCGACACCTACGCGCAGTGTCAGGCGAGCGCATCGGGACGCGCGCTGACCTGCATCGCCAATCCGTATTTCGCCGGTCAAAGCGACGACCCCTACGCCTACCAGAATCGTCCGCGCGCGCAGACGCCGGGTTATTCGCCCCGCTACTACCTGCCGCGCTGAGATGCGCAGCGCGCGCCTCGCACTAGTCGTAACCGGCCTGCTCCTGGCCGGCGGAACTGCACGCGCGCAGACCTACGATCCGAGCTATCCCGTGTGCATGCAGATCTACGGCCCCGTCGGCTATTTCGACTGCCGCTACGACACGCTCGAACAGTGCCGATATCTCGCCGTCGGGCGTTCGGCGACATGCGTGGTGAACCCCTATTTCCCGACGAAGAAGCCCACGCGCCGACCGAGGCCGGCCAACTAGTGCGGGCGCATGCGGGACGCTGATATGCAGTCGGGGCTTCGCAGGTGCTCCGGTGTTGACGCAGGCTGATGCGGGTTTAAGTACGACGGACAAATCTTGCAGGGTGGCGACGTTTGCTGGGCTGGCTCCCGTTGACGCCACCAATGCAGGACACATGACGATTTCGCCTCAAGCGACCTCGCGCCGCGCAAAACCGACTTCGGCTTCCGCGCCCCCTCACCTCGCCATCGTCCTGTTCTCGCTCGCCATGGGCGGCTTTGCGATCGGAACCACCGAATTCGCGTCGATGAGCCTGCTGCCGTTCTTCGCCGCCGACCTCGGTGTGGACGAGCCGACGGCGGGACACGCGATCAGCGCCTATGCGCTCGGCGTGGTGCTGGGCGCGCCGCTGATCGCCGTGCTTGGCGCGCGGTTCGCGCGGCGCACGCAACTGCTGGTGCTGATGGCCGTGTTCGCGCTCGGCAATGCGCTCACCGCGCTGGCACCCGGCTTTGGCTCCATGATCGCGGCCCGCTTCCTCGCAGGGCTGCCGCACGGTGCCTATTTCGGCATCGCCGCCCTCGTCGCCGCCTCGCTGGTTCCGCAACATCGTCGCTCGCAGGCGATCGGCCAGGTGATGCTCGGCCTGACCTCTGCCACCATCATCGGTGTGCCCCTGGCCAATCTGATCGGCCAGGCGGCCGGCTGGCGCGCGAGCTTCAGCCTGGTGTCGGTGCTGGCGCTGCTCACGATGTTGTTGTGCGCCCTGTTCGCGCCACGGGATCAGGCTGGCAGGTCGGATCCGCTGCGCGAGCTCGGCGCGCTCGGAAGCGGCCGCGTCTGGATCACGCTGGCGATCGGCGCCATCGGGTTCGGCGGCATGTTCGCCGTCTACACGTATCTGGCGACGACGCTGATCGAAGTCACCAAGGTCAGCCCGGCCGTCATTCCGTTCTTCCTCGCGGTGTTCGGCATCGGGGCTACGCTCGGCAACCTGATCGTGCCGCGCTTTGCCGACCGCGCCTTGATGCCGACCGCGGGCTGCATCCTGCTGCTGGCAGCCGTGGCGCTGCTGGTGTTTCCTCTTGTCGCCGGCAATGTCTGGCTGCTCGCGATCGACATCTTCGCGATCGGCGCCAGCGTCTCGCTCGGCGCCATCCTGCAGACGCGGCTGATGGACGTGGCCGGAGACGCGCAGGCGCTTGCCGCAGCGCTGAACCATTCGGCGTTCAACACCGCCAATGCGCTCGGCCCGTTCCTCGGCGGCCTGGCCATCCGCGAGGGGTTCGGCTGGACCTCCACCGGTCCCGTCGGCGCCGCGCTGGCGCTGCTCGGATTCCTGATCTGGATCGTCGCCTGGCGCGACAGCCGATCCGCTCCGACTGAGATCGCATCGCGCAGCGATACCGCATCGCTGGCGAACGCGCCGCCGCTGGCGCCGGACCATAGCCGCTCAGATCCTGCCAGAAATCCGGTGGGCTAGAGCCTGAAGCGGACGCCGTCCGCTCAGCTTTGCCAAGGCGTGTTGCGGATGCGCGTGCACGCGTTCGGCTTGCGGAAGCCGGGATCGTGATCCTCGATGTAGTCGAAATTGACCGTCCCGAATGTGGTCTGCGGCTTCTTCAGGGCTGAACACGTCTGAACCTTGAGGAAGTCGTTCTTGAAGTCTCCGCGCGGAAACGCTGATATCACCTGGTCACGCTGCTCCGGCGAGTAATCGTCATATCCAATACCGACGACGTCCACCAGAACGCCTGCGTTGGTGAGAGCGATCTCCGGCCTCATATATTGCGGGATGCCCGGCGTGGTGTGCAGCGCGACGGCTTCCCATACCAGATCGGCTTGCGGCTCGGCGATACCGCGCGCCCGGAGAAACTCACGCGCAGCGTCGGCTCCGTCGACCTCAAATCGCTTTGTCTGCGTGTGGTAGTGATCGACGAGGCCGAGATCGTGAAACAGCGCCGCTACATAGAGTAGTTCCGAATCGAACTTCAGATTCTGACGCAGCCCCTTCATCGCGCCGAACACGTAGACGCGAACCGAATGGTTGAACAGCATGTCGTCTTCGTAGCTGCGTACCAGCTCGGCGGCTTCGCGCGCCAACTGACTGTCCGGGATCTGGACGCCGGAAATCACGTTCATCATCTTCGATCTCCTGCTTTGCGTTCGGTTGATGCCGCGTGAGCCATCAGGCGGCCTTCTCGAGCGCGGCCTGCGGCGTATTTCGGAAGCTGATCGACATGCGATTGTACGCATTCATCAGACTGATTGCGATTGTGAGATCGACGAGTTCGCGCTCGCTGAAGACGTTGCGTGCGGCTTGATAGGCTTCATCCGGAACGTTGGTCTCGGCAACGCGGGTAACAGTCTCGGCCCATTCCAGGGCCGCGCGCTCGCGTTCGTCGAAGAGATTGCCCGCCTCGGCCCATGCCTGCAGCAGCGCGAGCTTTTCGACCTTCACGCCGCTCTTCAACAGATCGCGCGTATGCATGTCGAGGCAATAGGCACAGTTGTTGATCTGTGAAATGCGCAGGTAAACGAGCGTGACAAGCGTTCCAGGCAACCCACTCTGGGTGACATAGCCGTAGACCCCGCCCAGCGCCTTCGCGCCGGCCGGTGCGATGTGGTTGTAGTTGAGACGTTCACTCATCTGATGACTCCCTGATGATCGGAGGAGATCAAAGCTCCCTCTTCACTCCCTCAGATGTCCCTCGCCTGGTTCACAAAAAAGCACCAAGAACGCACAAAACTTGTGTACCATGGGGCAATGACGAAGCCGCTGCGCCTGGAGCTCGATCGGTCCGCGAAGACGCCACTTGCGGAGCAGATCCACCGAGGGATCAGGGCCGCCATCGAGAGCGGTGTGCTCGCCCCGGGCGCACGCCTGCCCTCGTGGCAGGATCTGGCGGCTCAGCTCGGCGTCGCGCGCGGCACCGTGCGCTCAGCCTATGAGAAGCTCTCATCCGACCAAATGATCGTCGCGGCCCGTGCGACCGGCACGCATGTCGCCGACTGGAAGTCCTTCCCAGTGCGGCCTGACAAGGCCCCCGCCCCCGGCTCGTTCATGGAGATGTACCAGGAGCTCACGGCTGGACCGGCGATCTTCCAGATGGGCGTGCCGTCGCAGGAGACGTTTCCTGCGAAGTTGCTGGCGCGAATGCGGGTACGAGCGGTTCGCGCCGAAACGAGCGCACCCGCGATCTACCCGGATCCGCGCGGCGAGCTGGATTTGCGACGTGAGATCGCGGCCTACCTTGCGCTGGCCCGAGGAATAGAATGCGCGCCGTCCCAAATTATCGTCACCAGCGGTTTCACCGGCGGCCTCGGTCTCGCGCTCCGTGTCCTCTGCCTCGGGCCGAAGAAGAAAGTCTGGATGGAGGATCCCGGCTTCCCCTTCACCCGGCACGGTCTCGAACTCGCGGGATTATCCATCGTGCCGATCGCGGTCGATGCCGACGGCATCGACGTCGATTTCGGCGTGAAACATGCACCCGACGCCGCGCTGGTTGTCGTGACGCCGGGGCAACAGGCGCCGCTCGGATCCACGCTCTCACTGGCACGCCGCTCACGACTGCTGGAATGGGCGACCCAAAACAAGGCATGGGTGATCGAGGATGATTATCTCAGCGAACTCCAGCTCAAGGGCCGCGCCACGCCGGCGCTCGCCTCGCTCGACCGCGCCGGCCGCGTCATCCACATCGGCTCCTTCAGCAAGACCATAAGCCCGGCCTTGCGGCTGGGCTTTGTCGTTGCACCGGCGGCTCTCGCATCGCGATTTGCAGAGACTGCGGCTTGCCTCGCGCCGGCGCCGGGGCCCGCGGTGCAGCTAGCTACGGCCGACTTCATGCGCGACGGCCACTATCTGCGGCATCTGCGGCGCACGAAACGCGCCTACACCGCGCAAGGCGATGCGTTGCTGAAACAGCTCCGCACGCGCTCTGCGACGGTTGCGATTGCCGGTCTGGCCGCGGTGCTGCGATTGCCGGACGGAGCACCCGATCTCGCTATCGCCCGGGACGCAGCGTCGTTCGGACTGGCACCGACGCCGCTATCGCTTTGGTACGCTCGAATCGCCTCGGCGTGCCCAGGACTGTTGCTGGGCATCGCGACGTCTCCGCTCCAGAAGATCGAGGCGTCCTGCGACCGGCTCCTTCGGATCATCGACCGTTTGACGTGATCCGTACCCGGGCTCGGCCGCCTCAACCGGCCAACGTCACGATCAAAGGCCCGCTGCGGGTGGCGATCACTGTGTGTTCGTACTGCACGGTCGGCGCCTCGGGGCTGCTGTAGAGCGTCCACGCATCATCGCCATTCTCCGCCCATTCGGCGCCCATGGAGAGGAACGGCTCGACGGTGAATACCAGGCCATCGTTCATGATGCGGCGTTCGGAGCGGTCGGGCCAGGTTGCGATCTCCGTCGGCTCCTCATGGAGCGACAGGCCGACGCCGTGACTGGCAAGATTCCGGACCAGGCTGTAGCCCTTCCTTCGCGCAAAGGTCCCGATCGCCTGGCCGATCCCCGCAATCGGTTTGCCGGCACCAACCTGCTGCAGGCCGGTCCACATCGCCCGCCGGCCGTCCCGGCAAAGTCGTTCGATCGTGCGGCTTACGGGAGGAACGGCGAACGAGGCTCCGGTATCGGCAAAGAAACCGTTCTTCTCGGCTGACACGTCGATGTTCACGAGGTCGCCGCGCTCGATCCGCCGCTCGCCCGGGATGCCGTGAGCGATCTCCTCGTTCACGCTGATGCAGGTCGCCCCCGGAAAATCATAGGCTAGCTCCGGGGCCGAACGCGCGCCGGCGGCCTCCAACAGCTGTCGTCCGATCCGGTCGAGTTCGGAGGTGGTCATGCCCGGCTCGAGCGCCTTCCCCATGGCCTCCAGCGTGGCGGCTACGATGCGCCCGATCTCCTTCAGGCGCGTCAGGTCGTTGTCATCGGAGATTGTCATGTCAGGGCTCTTGTGCGGGAGGCCCGGACATAGCGCCTGCGAGGTCGGCTTGCAAACCGGAGAGATCTCTTCGCCCGATCCGTCTTCAACCCTCGTCGAGCAGATTACGAACCTTGGCGGCCAAGTCTTCGATCGCGAAGGGCTTTGACAGCAGGTGCTTGCCGGCATCGAGCATGCCGTTGTGAACGATTGCGTTGCGCGTGTAGCCGGTGGTGAACAGTACCTTCAGGGCCGGATATCGTTTCGACAGCTCGGCCGCAAGTTCAGCCCCGGTCATGTCCGGCATGACGACGTCGGTGAACAGCAGATCCGGGACGAGACCGCTTTCGATCGTCCTGATCGCCTCCTTGGCGCTCGCCGCCTCGATGACCGTATAACCAAGCTCCCGCAGACTTTCAGACGAGATGCTGCGGACCCGCTCATCGTCCTCAACGACGAGGATGGTCTCGCCCTGAAGGCTCGCGCCAGGATGTGTCACTCCGTCCGATGGGGTCGAGACTTCCTCCTCTCCTGCGAAGCGCGGAAGATAGATCTTCACCGTCGTGCCAACATCAACCTCCGAGTAGACTTTGACGTGGCCGCCCGACTGCCGCACGAAGCCGTAGACCTGGCTGAGGCCGAGGCCGGTGCCCTTCCCCACGACCTTGGTCGTGAAGAATGGATCGAACACCTTTCCCAGCACGTCGGCTGGAATGCCGGTGCCGTTATCTGTCACGGCAATGAGAACATATTGTCCGGGTGCCAGGGCGTAATCGCGGGCGTACTTTCGGTCGATCGAGGCGTTGCTGGTTTCGATCGTCAACCGCCCGCCTCTCGGCATGGCGTCGCGGGCGTTGACCGCAAGGTTGATCACCGTGCTTTCCAGCTGGGCCGGATCCGCCCTGACGCGCCAAAGGCCGGCACCTGCGACGGTTTCAAGGCGGACCAGCTCGCCGAGCGACCGCTCGAGCAGTTCGCTCATCCCGCTGACCATCTTGTTGATATCGACGACCTCAGGCGCAAGAGGCTGCTGGCGCGAGAATGCGAGCAGCCTTTGCGTCAACGTGGCGGCACGATTGGCTCCGTCGATCGCCCCCTCGATGAAGCGGTCGATATTGGTCTCTCCTTTGCCGAGTCGTCGTTTGGCGAGATTCAGGCTGCCGAGGATGACGGCCAGCATATTGTTAAAGTCGTGGGCGATACCTCCGGTCAGCTGACCCACGGCCTCCATCTTCTGGGATTGGCGCAATTGCTCTTCGGCCTTCATGCGCTCGGCAATCTCGTCGGCGACTCGCTGCTCCAGTTCGGCGTTGAGCGCCTCGAGCCGGCTCAAAAGCCGGGCGTTGTCGATAGCGGAGGCAGCGTGGCCGGCAATGCCGAGCAGAGCAGCTTCGTGCCCTGCATGGAATTTGCCCGTCTCGGCATGGCCGAAGAAGAGCCCGCCGAGGACCTCGCCCGTCCGCGACATGACGGGGACCGCGAGGTAGGATCGGACTGGAAGATGTCCCTCGGGCATGCCTTTACGCGGCGCGTTCTTGCCATAGCGTGGGTCCTGCAGGATGTCGTCGGACCTCATCACCCCCGCACCCGTGAACGTCGGCTCGAACACCTCGGTGTTGCGCGGCATGGGAAAACGCTCGAAGGCGGACCGCGGCGCTCCCGATAGCGCGTACAGCATGTAGCTGCCACCGTCCGGCGCCAGAATGTTGTAGAAGAACGCGCCGAACTGAGCGCCGGCCAACTCGACGCCGGCGTCCGTCACGATCTGCACGATTTTGCCGAGGTCGCGCTCGCGGGCGGCCGACGCTCCCGTATCATTCAGGATTCGAAGTTGGCGCTCGGTCTTCTTTTGCGCGGAGATATCCAGAACCGTTCCGATGAACCGGACCGCCTGTCTGTTGGAGAAGATGGCCTGCCCCGTCGCCGCAATCCAGCGTTCGACACCATCCTCGATGCCGATGGTTCGAAATTCGATGTTGTAGCCCTTCGGGCAATCGGGCGTCAGGGCAGCCGATACCGCCTCGTGGGTTCGCTGCCTGTCGTCGGGATGGATACCCTTCAGGAACGCCCCGTCGTAGCTCACCTCGGCGTCCGGCGATAAACCAAACACCTCCTTGCAGCGGTTGTCCCATCGAAGAACGTCGTTCACGGGATCATAGTCCCAGATGCCTATCCCTGCTGCCCTGGTCGCAAGGCTCAGGCGTTCGGCAGCGTCTCGCGCCGCCTGCTCAGACCGAACACGTTCGATATGAGCCCACGATCTCTCGGTGACTTCCGAGAGCAACGCGAGTTCCCGTGGCGTCCACCGATGCGGGCCGCGATGATGAACTGCCATCAGGGCCGTGAGCTGCCCTTCCTTGACCAAGGGGATGCACAACGTCGAGCCTATCCCGATGCTCTGGAAGGTAGCCGCTTCCTCCGCCGCGATCTCCTTCAGATTGTCGTTGATGACGAGAGGCCTGCCGGCGCCGAGTTCCCGCACCGCCTTCTCGCCGAAGTCGGCCAGGCTGTAGTGGCCAAGGATATGCATCGCACCAGGAGCCGCCCAATCCCCGCGGATGGTGAATCCGTCCTGATCGGGATCCATGTCGGCATAGGCGCAGTTCGAGACGCCGAGATGCTCCCCGACCATTCTCGTCGTCACCGCCATCACGCCGTCGGCATCGCGAGTCCTGGCCGTCTCCTTGTTGAGAGCGTCCAGGAAGAGCAGACGGATCTCGTTCTCCCGCACCGCCGCCTCGGCACGACGACGTTCGACGGCGGTTCGCGTGCGCTCGGCGACATCGTGGATGAGTTCGAGCTCCTCCGGGCTCCATTCCCGCGGCGTTGCGTTGTTGAGGTACAGGAGCGCGACGACGCCATCGGGCTCGGAGATGGGCATGTTGACAAGAGCGCGAGCGGATATCGCTTCGAGCGCAGGGGCGCGATCGCCGACGCGCGGGTCTTTCTCCGCATCGGCACAGACGACGGTCTCGCCGCGCTTCAGATCCTCGATGTAGGTGCCATAGTCGCGGAAGTGCAGGACCCCTGCCAGGCTCAGAATGCCCGGCGCATTCCAGTCACGGACGATGGTGATGGTCTCGGCCGATGTGTCGACCGTGCCGTAGCCTGCACGGCTGACGTTTAAGCTGCGGCCGAGCAGCTCTGCCGCAGCGTAGGCGAGATCGTCAGGATCGGCGATTTCCCTGATATGGTCGCCAAGTGCAGCCAGAACGGCATTGCGATCGGACGAGTTCTCCCCGGCCGTCGTTGTCATCTGACTTCCCCCGACATTTCACTGCTTCACCGAACACACTTCAGAGCTTTCTTGCGGCATCCGATTCGAGCCGCCAGTGATCGCAAGCTGGCACCCGCGTCTGGTAACGCTATGATGCGATTAAGGTTCCGGCGCACGCGGCGCATCGCGGTTGCGCTCCAGCGACGGGCCTAACCTGCTGTCGGCAAAAAGCGCGGACCGATGCGCCACCGCAAGTTGTGCGCGCGGAGGTGGTCGTGTAGCCTCGGCTCGATAGTTGCCGCCCGGTCTTTCGCTCGATGCCCGTCCGAGTCCTGCTTCTCCTTTCCTGCCTGTTGAGTCCGGGTGCACTGCGTGCCGAAGGTACGCCGGCCGAGAAAACCGGATTTGCCCCCAGGCTGACGATCTATCTCGCCAAAGGCGCACCGGACGCGTGCGGGCCGGGTTGCGACCGCTGGATCGCGATCGAGGGCCAGATCGATCAGGACGCAGCGTCCCGCATTCGCGGCTTCCTCACCGGCGTCAAGGACCTGCAGCGCCCGATCTACCTGCATTCGCCCGGTGGAAACGTGGAGCAATCGTATGTGATCGCCCGGCTGCTGCGCAGCCGCAAGGCGATTGCGCGAGTCGGCCGGACGATCGTGAGGGCATGCGCCGGGGACACGCAGGTGGACGCCGCATGCCTGAAGATCAAGAACGGCAACGGTGAGGTCGAGGCCGAGCTCACCACCTATCATGCGATGTGCAATTCGGCCTGCGGCTACCTTTTTCTCGGAGCAACCTCTCGCGAGGTTGCGCCCGATGCGGCACTGGCGGTCCATAGTTCCAGGCTGATCCTCAAGTTTCGGGGCAATCCGCCTCCCGAGGTGGTTGCCGAAGCGCGGCGTCGCCGCTTCGCCGGCGCCGACCGCGATCGCGCCGCGTTCATTGCGGGGATGGGAATCAGCCGCGAGCTCGATGCGCTGATCCGCACCGTAAAATTCGAAAACCTGCACGTGTTGACGCGGACCGAACTCTATCGGTTCGGCATAGACATGCGACCGCTGGCCGAGACGATGTGGCGGCTGGACAAGGGCACCCCGCCGTTCATCAGCAAGATCGCAGCGGTGAAGAAGGAGACCGACGCGTCGTTCCGGACCATGGAATGGCGCATGTACTGCGAGAACAAGAAGCGCGTGCCGCTGATGTTCGCGGGCGAGATCGACGAAACCACCGTCGGGAAGAGCACGGTCCTGATGACGGCGGCCGCCGATAGGACCAGGGAAGCCGGAGGGACTCCGGTGCGAGCCGGCACCTACGAAATGTGGAGCGGTGCCGTCGATCCTGCCATGGTCACGACCATGCTGGCGTCTCGCACGCTGCAGGTCCGCGAAAGCAGGCTGATGCAGCACGGCAAGGCGGACACGGCCAGTTTCGAGCTCGACATGACCGGTCTCGTCTCAGTGTGGGCGCAACTCGCCGCATCGTGCCCGCCGGCAGCGGCCCCTGCGAAGAGCCCGTGGCCGGTGATCCCACCGCCGCGCGTCAAAGGTTTTTCGGCGACACCGGAATCACGAGTGTCGCCCTGAGGCCTCGCGCCGGGACGCCGGGGCGTCCCGCACGATCGCAACATCTCTTATCGGAATTGATGGCTCAGCCCGATGCGCGCAGTATTGAGACTGACGCGGCCGAACGCTGCATTGAACGACGAAGGCAAGGCGCCCGCGGTATCCCCCAGCACAGTCTCGGTTGTCGAGCCGCCAGCCAGGCTGACGTGAAGATATTCGGCCCTCAGCGTCCAGTCGCGCAGAACGGCATATTCCAGCCCCGCGCCGGCGGTCCAACCCGTGGCGACCTTGCTCGACGAGCCAGCGAAGCACGACGGATTTACACCAAAGCAATTGACATCATAGGCGCCGCCACCAAAAGCGAACGGCGTATTCGTGTCCCAGCTTCCCCTTTGGCCGACACGGCCATAGGCAAATCCCGCGGTGCCGTAGGCCAGGAGATTGCTCGTCGGCAGAAAGCCCAGCCGGGCCCTCACCGTTCCGAACCATTCGATCCCTTGCTGGACCGGGGCGTTGAAGGGAGCTGTGTAATAGGGGGCAAAGACCCCGCTGGTGGAGCCGGAACCGCTCACGCCGGATTCTTCAAAATCCGCCTCTACGCCGATGAGCCAGGCGCTGCCCAATTGATGATTGTAGCCAAGCTGCACACCGCCAAGGACGCCCGAAAGGTCAAACGAGGCCGCAGCCGGCTTGCCGCCTGCGAAGAAGAGATTGGAGGCCTGAGGATCGTTCGGCGCATAGCCGACGCCGTTGCTTGCCCAGCCTCCACCGATGTTTGCACCGATGTAGACGCCGGTCCAGTTGTGGGCAGGTGCCTCTCCCGCATAGGCTGGCGCCGCAGCAAGTGCGGCTGCGACGGCAACATATCTCATCAGCATCTTCCGACGTTCCCCCAAAGCCGCATGACGATCTGTCACGCGAATCCTGAGGTCATTGATGCGACGGTGGCGCCCGCGGCGTCTTGGACAAGGGCGACCAAAGCAGGACGATTGCGACCTGCGGAGGGTTGCCCTGCGTCAGCACGACGCTTCATGGGTAGGCTCCGTCCTACACCGGCGTGTAGATCACCAGCTTCAGCGCGGGATCGTCGTTGGCCTGAAAGCTGGTGTGCTCGAAATGCAGCACGCCCAGCGTTGGATGCGACATCGTCTTGAGGCCCGAAGACGTGCCGCGGACCTCGTGGGCTTCCCACCATTTGACGAATTCCGGGCTGCCCTGCCGCAGCCGCGTCAGCAATTCCGCAAAGGCCGGATCGCCGGCCCAGACGTCGTGCGTGGCGCGAAACATCGCGACCATTCGCTTGGCGACGTCCGCCCAGCCCGCTCCATAGGCCTTGCGCGTCTGCTTGTTGGTCATCATCAGCAGCATCGTGTTGCGATCCGCCTCCGGCAGGCGCCCGAACGCGAACACCTGCTCGGCGGCCGGGTTCCAGGCCAGCACGTCCCAGCGCCGCCCGGTGATATAGGCCGGATGCGGCAAGCTCTCGACCAGCCGCTGGATCGGCGGCGGCACGGTCTCGCGGGTGAAGACGCGCCTGTCACCGTCGCGCGCCAGCGCCTTCAGATGCGCGTGCTCGGTCTTGCTGAGGCGCAGCGCGCGGGCCAGCGCATCGACGGTGGTCACCGATGGGCTCACCGTGCGGCCCTGCTCGAGGCGGATGTACCAGTCGACGCCGATGCCGGCGAGCTGCGCGACCTCCTCGCGGCGCAGCCCCGCGGTGCGCCGGCGCCCGCCGATCGGAAGGCCGACGGCCTTCGGCGACAACTTTTCGCGGCGGGACCTCAGGAAGTCGCCGAATTCGACGCGGCGTGGATCGGCCATGATGTCGCTCGCGGATGGAGGGCCCCAAGAATACTAGGATAATACCAGGCCTTCCTCGCCTCTCCAAGGCGGCGCATATGGGCATCACCCGATCTTGAGGTGACCATCATGAAAGCTGCCGTTCTCAAATCCTTCGGTTCTCCGCTGGCAATCGAGGCCGTCCCCGTTCCGGTGCTTGGCACCGGCGAGGTCATCGTCGACATCGTCGCAACCCGCGTGCTGTCCTATATGAACGAGGTCTTCAGCGGGGAGCGCAAGTATGCGCTCGACCTGCCGATCATCCCGGGGCCCGGCGGCATCGGCCGGGTGCGCGCGATCGGTCCGGACGCAACCAGGCTTGCGGTCGGCGACTGGGTGTTCTGCGATCCGACGGTGCGCTCGCGCGACGATATCGTAGCGCCCGACATCGCCCTGCAAGGGCTCACCGCTGCCGGGCCCGGCGGCATGCTTCTGCAGAAGCATTTTCGCCACGGCTCCTTCGCCGAGCAGATGATGGTGCCGACCGAGAACGTCAAGCGCCTCGGTGCGATCACGTCCGAGGAAGCGACGCGATGGTGCGCGCTGGGCACGCTGCTGGTGCCCTATGGCGGCTTTCTTGCCGCAAACCTTCAGCCCGGCGAGACCGTGCTGGTGAGCGGGGCCACCGGCAATTTCGGCAGCGCTGCCGTCTCCGTCGCGCTCGCGATGGGCGCGGCGAGCGTGGTCACGCCCGGCCGCAACGAGACGATTCTGGCTGACCTCGTCCGCCGCTTCGGCAGCCGCGTGCAACCGGTCAAGCTGACAGGCAATGAAGATCACGACCGCGAGAGCATGAAGCGCGCATCTCCCGGCCCGATCGATTGCGTGCTCGATATCATGCCGCCCTCGGTCAGCCCGACGGTCGTGCGTGCGGCGATCATGACGGTGCGGCCCCACGGACGCGTCGCGCTGATGGGCGGCGTCGGCATGGCGGGCGGCGCGGGCCTCGAACTGCCCTACCCCTGGATCATGCGCAACTGCATCAGCATCCACGGCGTCTGGATGTACCCGCCGGATGCCGCGAGTCGGCTGATCGCGCTGGTGCGTGCGGGCCTGCTCAGGCTGGAGGAGTATCAAACGACGGCGTTCGACCTCGACCATGCCAACGACGCCGTGGCGCACGCCGCGGCCAATGCCGGCCCTTTCAAGATGACGGTGATCAGGCCCTGAGGCCCTGGGGCGGCGGAGCGCCATCGCCGATTTTTTTCGTCAGTCCGGCCATGCACTTGGCTACTGTGCATGGGGTTGTTTTCGCAAAATTGACTATTCGAGCTCGATGACCTGGCCGTTCGAGAGCGAGACCCGCCGGTCCATGCGGCCGGCCAGCTCCATGTTGTGGGTCGCGATCAGCATCGAGACCGAGGTTGCCTTGACCAGTTGCATCAGCGCTTGGAACACGTGGTCCGCCGTGTGCGGATCGAGGTTGCCGGTCGGCTCGTCCGCAAACAGCACCCGCGGCGCGTTGGCAACCGCGCGCGCGATCGCGACGCGCTGCTGCTCGCCGCCGGACAGCTCGGCCGGGCGATGGGTGATGCGGTCGCCGAGGCCGAGATAACCCAGGATCTCCTTGGCGCGCTTGACGCTCTCGGATTTCTTCAGGCCGCGGATCATCTGCGGCATCATCACGTTCTCCAGCGCCGAAAACTCCGGCAACAGCCGGTGCGACTGATAGACGAAGCCGATATCGGTGCGGCGTAGCTGTGTGCGCTCGATGTCCGGCAGCTGCGAGGTCGGCGCGCCCGAGACATAGACCTCGCCGGAATCGGGGGCTTCCAACAGCCCCGCGATGTGCAGCAGCGTCGACTTGCCCGAGCCCGACGGCGCCACCAGCGCCACCGACTGCCCGGCCCACAGCGCGAGCTTGGCGCCGTCCAGGATCGTCAGCGGCACCTCGCCCTGCAAGTACTGCCGCTTTATCTCGTGGAGATAAATGACCGGTACGTCTTCCGCCCCCTGCTGCTGCTCCATCAACCCCTCACTCGTACCGCAGCGCTTCGACGGGATCGAGGCGCGCGGCGCGCCACGACGGATACAGCGTCGCCAGGAACGACAGCGTCAGCGCCATGATGACGACGGCCGTGGTCTCGCCGACGTCGATCTCGGCGGGCAGTTTCGACAGGAAATAGAGCTCCGGCGAGAACAGCTCGGTCGAGGTCAGCCAGGACAGGAATTGCCGGATCGATTCGATGTTGAGGCAGATCACGAGGCCGACGACAAAGCCGACCAGGGTGCCGACCACGCCGATCGAGGCGCCCGTGATCAGGAAGATGCGCATGATCGAGCCCTGCGAGGCTCCCATCGTGCGCAGGATCGCGATGTCGCTGCCCTTGTCCTTCACCAGCATGATCAGGCCGGAAACGATGTTCAGAGCTGCGACCAGCACGATCATGGTCAGGATCAGGAACATCACGTTGCGCTCGACCTGGAGCGCGTTGAAGAAGGTGGAGTTGCGTTGCCGCCAATCCACCAGGAACACCGGCCTGCCGGCCGCCTCCGTCACGGCCTGTCGGAAGGCGACGATCTGGTCGGGATTGGTGGTGAACACCTCGATCGATGTGACGTCGTTGCTGCGGTTGAAATAGGCCTGCGCTTCCGCGAGCGGCATGAACACGAAGCCGAGATCGTATTCGGACATGCCGATCTCGAACACGGCGACGATCTTGTACGGTTTTATGCGCGGCGTCGTGCCCATGGGCGTGACCGCGCCTTTCGGGGCCACCAGCGTGATGCTGTCGCCGGCATGCAGCGACAGCTGGTCGGCGAGGCGCCGGCCGATCGCGACGCCCTGCCCCTCGTCGAAGCCCTCGAGCGAGCCCTGCTTGATGTTCTTGGCGATCGAGGTGAGGTTGTTGAGGTCGTCGGAGCGGATGCCGCGCACCAGCACGCCCGAGGCGTTCCACGGCGAGGACGCCAGCGCCTGGCCGTCCACGACGGGCGCGGCGAGCCGGATGCCTTTGACCTGGCTGAGGCGGTCGGCGACGTCCTTCCAGTCCGTCAGCGGCGATTCCAGCGGTTGGACCAGGATGTGGCCGTTCAGCCCCAGTATCTTGTCGAGCAGTTCTTTGCGGAAGCCGTTCATCACGGCCATGACGATGATCAGCGTCGCCACGCCCAGCATGATGCCGAGGAAGGAGAACCCGGCGATGACCGAGATGAATCCCTCCTTGCGGCGCGCCCGCAAATAGCGCGCCGACAGCATCCACTCGAATGGCGCAAAAGGCGCGGTTTGCACGGTTTCTGTCATGGTCTCATCCATCGCTCGATAATCCCATGATTCGGGGTCAATTGTGGCCGGATTGGCGGCCGCGATCTCGGGCGATGAACAATATTCAGCCGACCAGCCTTATCAGCCCACAAGTCTTGCGACCGCGTCCGCAGGCGACATGGTCTCGCGCGAGCCGTCACTGCGCCGCTTGATCTCGACCTTGCCGTCGGCAAGGCCCTTCGGCCCGATCATGATCTGCCAGGGGATGCCGATCAGGTCGGCAGCGGCAAACTTGGCGCCGGCGCGCTGGTCGGTGTCGTCATAGAGCACGTCGACGCCCTTGGCCGTGAGCTCGGCATAAAGCTTCTCGCAGGCCGCATCGACGGCAGCATCGCCCTGCTTGAGGTTGAGAATCGAAACGCGGAACGGCGCCACCGCCTCCGGCCATTTGATGCCGGCATCGTCATGGCAGGCCTCGATGATGGCCCCCAACAGCCGCGAGACACCGACGCCGTAGGAGCCGCCATGGATCGGCACATCGACGCCGTCGGGGCCTGCCACCAGGGCCTTCATCGCGTCGGAATATTTGGTGCCGAAATAGAAGATCTGCCCGACCTCGATGCCGCGGGTGTTCACCCGCTTGTCTGCGGGTACTTCCTGCTCGAACCGCGCCGCGTCGTGAACGTCCTCCGTCGCCGCGTAGACCGAGGTCCATTGCTTGATGATCGGCGTCAGGTCGCTCTCGTAGTCGACATCCTCGCCCGGCACCGGCAGGTCGAGAACATCGCGATTGATGAACACGCCGGACTCGCCGGTCTCGGCCAGCACGATGAACTCGTGGCTGAGATCGCCGCCGATCGGGCCTGTCTCGGCGCGCATCGGGATCGCCTTCAGCCCCATCCGCGCGAAGGTGCGCAAATACGCGACGAACATCTTGTTGTACGAGATGCGCGCCGCGGCCTCGTTGAGGTCGAAGGAATAGGCGTCCTTCATCAGGAACTCGCGGCCGCGCATCACGCCGAAACGCGGACGCTGCTCGTCGCGGAATTTCCATTGGATGTGATAGAGATTCAGCGGCAGGCTCTTGTAGGACTTCACATAGGCGCGGAAGATCTCGGTGATCATTTCCTCGTTGGTCGGCCCGTACAGGAGCTCGCGCTTGTGGCGGTCGGCGATGCGCAGCATCTCCGGGCCATAGGCGTCGTAGCGGCCGCTCTCGCGCCAGAGGTCGGCGAGTTGCAGCGTCGGCATCAGCAGTTCCAGCGCACCGGCGCGGTCCTGCTCCTCGCGCACGATCTGCTCGATCTTCTTCAGCACACGGAAGCCAAGCGGCAGCCAGGCGTAGATACCTGCCGCCTCCTGCCGGATCATGCCGGCGCGCAGCATCAGCCGATGCGAGACGATCTCCGCTTCTTTCGGATTTTCCTTCAGGATGGGCAGAAAGAACCGCGACAACCGCATGGTCATACTCTGGGAATCAGTGGTGGATTGCAGTGAAACCGGATTGGGAGCGAAAACACAAGACCGGGAATGAGGAAAAGCCGCTAACGCAGCGGGATTCCTGTCATTTTTCCGTCGGACCTCAGGTTCTCACTGAGCTGTGCCTCACCACTCCGTGACGTCGAGTTCATCTTCGAGCGTGATCTGCTCGAAGTCGGTCACCAGCGCGTCGATCCGGATATGCCAGCGGCCGGCGAACGGAAGCTCCACCTTGCGCACGTGCCAGTAGCCGTCCGGTCCAAGCGAGGCCTTCCGCTCCATCGGCTCGATGCCACGCTCGGGCAGGCCTAGTGTCAGCGTCGCCTCCTTGGCCGCCAGCGGCGTCGCCTCGCCGGTCATCAGTTGAAGCACGACATCGTTAGCCCCCGCCTTGCCGGGCGAAACCAGCACCTGGAACATCGCCTTGTCGCCATGGATGTGGATCGCCAACGGCGTTTCCGGAACGATGGTTCGCGGCGGCGGCGTGAAGCGCCAGCCAGCGACCACGGCCAGGATGGCGAGAGCAATCGCACCTTCCAGCAGGATCGAGCGCCTGAGCGCGGGCGTCCCTGTCCCGTCCCGGGCCAGAGCCGGCGACAGCCGGAACCGATTGAGCGCGGCCAGCGCGAGCAATCCCGTGACCAGGACGAGCTTGGTCGAAAGGATCAGCCCGTAGCGAGTGCCGACCAGCGCTTCCGGCTTTTCGAGCTGAATGATCGCGAGTGCGAGGCCGGTCAAGGCCAGCACGCCAACCGCGAGCGCAGCAATACGGGAAAAGCGGTTCACAATCGGGAGCGTCGCCATTGTCGGCTTCGACACCAGCGCCACGAGCGGGGCCAGCGCGCCGACCCAGAAGGCAACGCCGAGGCCGTGGAGAAAGATCGCCGGTCGCGTCAGCACCTCGGGCGGTGCCGTAGCGGCATGCCCGCTCATCGCGAGTGACAGACCGACACCGATGAACGCGATCATCGCAAGACCGCGCGCATACCACGCGCTGCGCAGCGCCAGATACGCAAGCAGCATCGCTGCGAAGGCGGCCAGCAGGGCAGGACCGGCGCTGGTCGCAAAGGCGACCTTCCAGGGACCAGAGGTCGCAAGAGCAGAAAGTGACAGCCCGAGAAGATCGAGCCCCAACGCGCCGACGGATGCCACCGCGCTCGCAAGACCGATGGCGAGCGCCATGCGCGGGACGGCCATGCCGATCATCGACCACGCCACCCAGCGCGCGAAGAATACGCCGCCGACGCCGACGAACAGCCCGACATAGAGGCCGATCCGCGTCAGCCAGATCAGCGCGTTCAACCCGGCGTCGGCGGCGGCAGGCGGCTTCGTCGCCGTCGGCATGCCGACCGAGAAGATCACCGATCCCGTGATGGGATGGCCGTCCTGGGAAATCACGCGATAGCTGACGACCGCGGTCCCCTCAGGCAGGTCCGCCGGCATCACGACCGAAATCGTCTTGCCCGACGCACTGACACGCGTATCGTCCCGCGCCCTGCCCGCACCATCGATCAGCCGGAACGCGCCCGGCGTCACCGGCTCGTTGAAGCGCAGCTCCACCGCCTTGGGCGCGGTCGCGAGCATGCTGCCGCTCGCCGGCTCGACCGAGATCAGTGCGGCGTGCGCCCACGCCGCGCTGGCGAAGCCGGCAACGAGTAGCAGCGTCGCGAGCGCGGCGAGCAGGCGCATCAGGGTTTTGGCAATAGTTTCACGCCCGGCGCCGGCGACTTGCCCTCGGATTTGCCCTCGTGTGAATGCCCTGCTCCCTCGGCCGGGATCTCGATCCAGCGGCTGACGCCAGTCTCGCATTCCTGGACGACGGGGAAGTACAGGGTCGTGTTCGGCTTGAGGCCGTCGGTGAGGAATGTGCTCAGGACGAACTCGTCATAGTTCTTGTCCGGCAGCTTGCCGCCGGACCATGCCACCTCCTTGACGCCGGAGGAGAGCTTGTTGCCGTGATAGTCGTATTCTCCGGCATATTTGCCCTCGACGACATCGACATTCCAGCCCGCCTTCGGCATCGGCTTCACCGCGATCACCCCTTCCGGAATCTGCACCCGGATCTTCACGGTCGGCGAGCCCGCGCAGCCGTGCGGCACGGTGAAGACGGCCTTGTAGGACGCACCGACCCTCGCTTGCTTGGTCTCGAGCGAGACGTGCGCCGCCGCCGGCGAGGCGGCGAGCGCGGCAATCAGGAACAGGCAGGATCGCTTCGACATATCAGGTCTCCCGAGAGTCCGGATCAATCTCATTTCATTTTCATTCCCGAATGATCCGGCTTCATGTCCATGTGACCGGAATGTCCGGCATCACCGGGGGCCTGCGCGCCGACGCCCTGGACGTCGAGGGTGACGGCGACTTTGCCGGCCTTCTCGAATTGCAGTGTCACCGGTACCTTGTCGCCCTGCTTGAACGGGCCCTTGAGCTCCTGGAGCATCAAATGATAGCCGCCGGGTGCGAACTTGACCGTCTTGCCGGGGTCAATCGCAAGCCCCTTGTCGAGCATGCGCATCTTCATCACGCCATTCTCGACGGCCATCTCGTGGATCTCGAACTTGCCGGCAATTTCGGCGGAACCGCCGATCAACCGGTCCGGCGCCGTTCCCTTGTTCTCGATGACGAGATAGCCGCCCGCGACCTTTGCGCCGCCCGGTGTCGCACGGCTCCACGCCTGCGAGATGACGAGATCCCCGGCCTTGACTTCCTCGGCGAGAGCCGGTGCTGCGGAGATCGCGAGAGCGAACGCAGCGAGCAGCACGTTTTTCGAGATTGTCTTCATTTTCCGTGTTCCCTTTGCATATCTGGACTTAAGTGTTTGGAGAGTTGTTGCGCCGACCATCTTTCCAGATCGGCGATTTCAGCAGAGCCTTCGATTGTCGTGATGGTGCCTTCCCGCGTGATGAGCATGGTGCGGGGGATGTCGCCCTGCCAGGCTGGATCGATCTCGAACCGCAAGCGCTCGACGAAGCCGTCGTTGAAGATGAAATTTTCGGTGGACGAAAGACCCGCCTTGTCGAGCATCGATTGCGTCGCCGCCGGCAGGTTCGGCACCAGATCGGCGCTGACCGTGACGACATCGACGTCAGGATGATCCTTGGCAAACTGCCCGAGCAGCGGCAGCTCGACCTTGCAGGGGCCACAGGTCACACCCCAGAAATGCACGAGCACGGGGCGGCCCACGTGTCCCCTGACGATGCTTTGCCAGGTGCCGCGCTCGAACGGCTTCAGGGCGGGAGATGTGCCGAACGCAGCCGCAGATGCGATCAGGACGCCGAGACTCATAATGCCAGCAAATCGAAATCTCATGGCTGGTCCTCGATGGCTGTGAGGCGATAACCATCCGCCTTCGTCATCCATGACAAATAGGTCTGCTTGCCGTTGGAGACGAGCAAGGGGTGATCGGACGTATCGCTCGTGCTCGCTATCGTTCTCGGCGGCGACCAATTCTCGCCATCGTCGTGTGAGACCGTCAGCTGGACCGAGGTCTTTTCACCGTCGAACTCCTTCCAGACCATCACCGTCCCAGCAAGACCTGCAAGCACGAAGGGCCGCGTCGGGTTGCGGCCCGGCTGGCCCACCGCCATGGGCACGGAAAAGGTGCGGCCTTCATCGCGAGAGTGCGCGTAAAACAATCCCTTCCGCGCCTTGCCGTTGGTGTACCAGGCGACGTGATAGGTCCCGCTCGGCGCAACGGTGAGGCTCGGTCCGTGGTGCGGACAGGCATTGATCTGCCAGTCGTCAACGCTGATCCGGCGGACTTCGCCTGGAGTTGCGACGTCCGCGAAGGTCATGACCGCGTGGTCGCGAACGCCGCCTTCGAAAATGTTCCTGAAGATTACGACAGGTCGTCCGGGCGCGGCGAATGCCAGCCCCAACCGGCAACACTCGCAGGTGCCCTCACGCGCGAGCTTTGCTTCCGCGTAGGTGCTACCGCCGTCGCTGGACGAGGTGAAGAACAGCCCGGCTCCCTCGTACTTCTGTCCCGCCTCCTTCGCGAGAATGCGATTGCGCTTGTCCAGCCACGCCGCAAACACCGTTCCATCCTGATCGAGCGCCAGCGCCTCGAACCGCTGGCTCTCGTTGTTGGCAGTGATGGGCTTCAGTTCGGCAAAGCTCTTCCCGCCATCGATCGAGCGCGTGTAAAGCACCTGACCGTTGAAGGCCTCGTCCCTGAAGGTCGAGAACGCGAGCGCGATGCCGCCCTTGCGGTCGACCACGATCTTCGGCCGTGCGTCCGGTCCCCAATCGAGGTTCAGCCGCGTCGTCGTGACCTGGGTGGGCGCCGAAAAGCTGCGACCCGCGTCCTGCGAACTTGCGACCGAGACCTGCCCTCCCGCCATCCAGACCAGCCACAACGTGCCGTCCGGGCCGAAGGCAGGCGTCGCCTTGGTCGCACAGCGCAGCGTCGGCTCCTCGCACGCAGCTTCGGATACATGCGGGCCGCGCATCTGTGCGAGCGCCGCACTTTGCAGGAGCATGCAGGCGACGATCCCAAGCAGGCCAGTTCGGATCATGCCCCACTCCCTTCGAGAAGCCCGGATCATTTGAATGCCACCTTCATACCCGCAACGAATGTGCGCGGCGAGCCCGCGTAGATCGACCCCGTCGTGTTTGCCAGCACGCTCGCAGGATTTTGAAGGCCCGCCCCCGTAACCGTATTGGAGATGTTGTTGGCCGAGGCGACGTAGGTACGGTCGAACACGTTCCTGACTTCAAGAAACAAGTTCAGGGATCTGAACGTGTCAGACGGCAGATCGGTCTTGTAGTGGACGTTCACATTGACCAGCTCATAGCCCGGCGCCTTCAACAGATTTGCATTGTCAATGTAGAAGGAATCCTTCCACTGGACCTCGACAAAACCTCCGAGACCGGTCAGGGGGCCGGCGAATTCGTCGTACCCAATTCGAGCCGTCAGCTCGTTGGGCGATATTCCGGGGATCTTGTTGCCGGCACGGTTGAAGCTGAACACGGCGCCGTTGGTGATGTTCTCGACATACTCGGTGTAGACCTCGTCGAGATAGGTATACGCCGCCATGAACCGCCAGCCCGGATAGAACTTCCAGTCGGCGGCAAGCTCGATGCCGCGGTGTTCCGAGCGCGGCGCGTTGAACGTATAGGAAACGCCGGCAATCGGGGTCGCCTGACTGACGATCTCGTTGCGGAAGAACTCGTAAAAGCCGGTCGCGCTCAGCTTGAGCGTGGTGTTGGGAGTCCAGTCGAAACCGAGATCGTAGCCCAGATTCTTCTGGACCTGGAGCTGGGTATTGTTGCCCGACAAGCCAGTCGGAAGGACAAAGAGATTCGAAACCTGCGGAGTGCCATATCCCGTGGCGACTCGCCCGCGGAAAAGCCATTCGTTGTTGAGATTGTAGAGCAGCGCCAGTTCTGGCGCTGCATTTTGAAACTGCCGGTCTGCCGTCGTCAGCGTCGTTGTGGTGATGCCGCCGGGGCCGGCATAGGCATACGCCGTGTTGATGCCCTTTAGCAGGGTCGTCTCCCAGCCAATGCCGGCGATCGCCGTCAGCGCCGACGTGAGCTTGAGCTCTTCCCTCGCGCGCACACCATAATTGGTCGTTTCGCTGTAGAGGTTGCTCGACAGCCTGCCGAGCGTCGCGTTGCCTCCGGGCATCACGTTTCGCGTGTCGCTCGACGCCGTCAGAGTGTTGTAGAAGGCGCCGAAGAACGCCGTGGACTCCAGACCCAGGATCTCGCCGCGCTTGGTGAGATCGCTCATGTAATTATACGACGGAAAATCGCCGATCGCGCTGGTCTGACCGGTGGGCTGACTGATGTTCCGGTCGTCAAACACGAACTGGTTGCGCCAGGTCGTCGTGTTGTCGAAGTCGTGCTCCCACCGGCCGCCGACGATGGTTCGGCGATCGTTTCGCCCGAGCCCGGCTTGCGTGGCTGTCTCGGTGTCCCTGCCGCCGTTAAAGCCGTTGTTGAAAAGAGACACGGTGGGACATCCCGCCGTCCCCGTGCCGGTCGTACAACCCTGCTGGAAAGGATTGGTGTAGAACTGGTTCAGCGATTGCCGCAGCGGTAGCCGCGCGCTGAGATCGTTGTTGATGATCTTCACCGTGAAGCGGTCGTCCGGCGTCGCCTTGAGTGTGCCGAGGAAGTTGACGGTCTGGGTATTGAACCAGCTATTGCCGATATAGCCGTCGCCGCGGGTGTCGCTCGCGAACAGCGAGGCCTCGAAATTCCCGACCTTCTTGCCGGCCGCCAGGTAATTGTTGAGGTAGCCGTAACTGCCGCCGTCGACGCCATATTCGATGCCGTCGATCGTGCCGCCCGGCGGTGTGCGGAAATTGAGCGCGCCGCCGGTCGCATAATTGCCATAGAGCGCCGACGAGGGGCCGCGGATCACGTCGATCGCACTATAGGCGTGGGGATCGATCAGGTCGCTGCGCGACAGGCCGTCCGGCTGCGTCACGGGGAAGCCGTCGTCGAAGATCACGAGATTGCGGATGGCGAAACCGTTCCGGGCGTTGGATCCGCGAATCGAGATGCCGAAGTCGCGGGGGCCGTTGCCCTGCTTGATCGAAATGCCCGGGCTGTCACGCAAGACGTCGCCGACCGAGATCGCAGGACGGTTATCGAACTGGCTACGATCGATGGTGGTCGCGGTCTGGCCGGCCGGCGCCTGATTGAGACCGGCCCGCGCCGCGCCGGCGGACATCGTGTTGTTTTGTCCCTGGGCACCATCGGTCGCATTCGGCGCGACCTGCCTCGCTGCCCGCGCCGCGGAAGCGGAGCGTTGCCGCAATGGACGGGTGACTGGCTTGGGACGGGATGCCTTGGGCGCCTCGATCGTCACCGCGGGAATTGATTCCGGGGAAGCCTGGGCGAGCGCGTCTGAACCGATCGGGGACACCAGCCCGAAAAACAGGGGCAAGCCGGCGCGCCCCATCGCACGTATGCGTAACATCTCTTGGATTCCTGACATCCGGCACTGCGGCCGGTCCATGAAGCACGCGTCGGCACGACAATCGCGCGCACCAACGGCTCGGTTGTCGTGACGTCAGGAAAATTGAGGTGGGGCGCGCGCCTGGGCACGCGACCCTTTGGGGGCGGCGATGGCCGAACTATCCGCCGGCTGCCACACCACGCGCTCGGCATGGCGGAACGGAATCGAGAGTCCCGCATGCGCCGGCGAATCGAGCGAGGCGCCCGCCTGAGCCAGGCAACACAGGGCGCAAGCGCCCGCATGCACGGTCGGGGAGCCGGTCCGACCGTCGAGGCCGCCCTGCTCGCTCGCACTGTGGCAGATGACAGCGGCAGACAGCGGATCGGCGACGGCCCGCCCGGTCGCCCAGCACGCGGCAATCGGCGCCAGCACCTGCATCACCAGGGCGAGCAGGACCAGGGGGAGGAATTTCTGTAGCCGCGCGTGCATCCGCCGAACCATTCGTTCGCCGGCTAACTAAACACCGCGCCGGGCTCAAGTCGAGATCAGTTCCGCCGCCTTCTTGGTCCAGCGCAAATTTGTCGAAAACAGCGATCCGACGATCCCGCTACGCCATGGGGTCCGCCATTTGAGGCAGATCAAAGGATCGAGCACCCCAGATTTCTTATATTTGTCATATACTTGGGGGACCAAAGCCCGATCATTTCGTCTATTGCTCGAATTTTGAACATTCGTTGCTGAAAATGATGACAAGTGAGAAAAGTTGATCTAGCATCCCTCTTGCTCAGGCTGGCCGCGAGGTCGAAGTCTGGTGGTCCAAGTCTCGGGAGGAGCCCCTGGCGCGCAAAACGCAGCGTCGCCCCGTCAATCAAGAGCAAATCTTAGAATCGGGGATAATAGGGTCGACACAATTTTCGAGCGGGGCTAGGGCCCCGCTCTTTTTTTGTCCGCATGGCACTTTTGCCGATGAATAAGGCCCCTAATCCGGTCGAACTCAGCTTTGAGCTCGCTGCCTTGCGCTGCACCGATCTCACGCCGCTGGTCTATCAGCGCCTGTTCGACGCGCATCCCGAAACGCAGGCGATGTTCCGCTCGCAGGGCGGCGACCTCGTGAGGGGATCGATGCTCGCGCTGACGATCGAGGCGATTCTCGATTTCGCCGGTGAGCGCCGCGGGCATTTCCGGCTGATTGCCTGCGAGCTTGCCTCGCACGACGCCTATGGCACGTCGCGCCAGCTGTTCATCGCCTTCTTCGCGGTCATCAGGGATACGCTGCGCGTTCTGCTCGGCGATGAATGGTCGATCGAGATCGCGCAGGCCTGGGACACATTGCTCGTCGACATCGACGCACTCGCCGGCACGACGGCCTGACGCTTTGCGCTGCACCAACGCGTCTTGCCGCGAGCGCAGCGAGTGATTGCAGATTGAGTGGCGTCAACTCTTGTGAGACACTTTCGGCCATCGGTCGCGCAATCAATGACGCGCCGACGACAAAATATATGGGAGCGAGCGATGTCCGGGACGAAAGATTTCTCGACGACGAGGCGCGATCTTCTTCAGGCGGCTGCGACCGCCGGCGCCGGAGCTGCCCTGCTCGGCAGCATGGGCATAAGCCCCGCATTGGCGGCCGAGGTCGGCCGAAGCGAGAAGCCGCTGAAGGCGGCGTTCTCCAATGCGGGCCTTCAGGCCACCTGGTGCGCACAGGGCAAGCAAGCCGCCGAATTCTGGGGCAAGCTCTTCAATGTCGAAGTCACCTGGTTCGACGGCCAGCTCGACGCGGTGAAGCAGCGCGCGGCGATCGACAACATGGCCTCCCAGAAATGGGACTTCGTCGCGATCCAGGCCTTCGGCATCGGCACCCTCACCCAGCCCGTGCAGAAGATGATCGATGCCGGCACGCCCGTGATCGACATGGACACGCTGATCGCACCGCTCGACCAGATCAACGTCCACTCCTTCCTCGCCCCCGACAACGAGTTCATGGGCGCCTCGGTGACCCAGGCGCTTTGCAATGCGATGGGCGGCAAGGGCAAGATCATCATGACGCAGGGCGCGCTCGGCCATACAGGCGCGCAAGGACGGGCAAAAGGCTTCACCAACACGGTGAAGCAATTCCCCGGCATCGAGGTGCTCGACACCCAGCCGGCCGACTGGGACGTCTCCAAGACGGCCCGGCTTTGGGAAACCTATCTGACCAAGTACCCGCAGATCGATGCGGCGTTCTTCCACAATGACGACATGGCGCTTGCCGCCGCCAACATCATGAAGGCGCGGGGCCGCACCAATATCCTGATCGGCGGCGTCGATGCCATGCCGCCGGCGATCCAGGCGGTGAGCGAAGGCCGCATGTTCGCGACCGTCCGCAATCCCTCCTGCCGCATCCATGGCGGCGCCATCATCGCGGGCGTCTCCGCCGTGGTCGGCGGCGAGAAGAGCGGTCAGGGCATTCCCAAGAACGTCGTCACCGACGGCCCGGTCGTAACCAAGGCCAACGCCGCCGGGATGCAGTGGATGCAGGATCACTTCCTGATCTGAACCTTCATGCGCGAGGATCGTTCGCCCATCCTTGAACTGCAGGGCATCACGAAGAGCTTCGGCGGCGTCGAGGCGCTTCGTGGTGTCGACTTCGCGCTCCACGCCGGCGAGATTCACGGTCTCGTTGGCGAAAATGGCGCGGGAAAAAGCACGCTGATGAAGATCATCGCCGGCGTGCACACCGAATTCTCCGGCCGCTTCCTGATCGACGGCCAGGAGAGGCATTTCCGCTCGGCGCGCGATGCGCATGCGGCCGGCATCGCCATGGTGCATCAGGAACTCTCCGTCGCACCCGACCTTACCGTCGCCGAGAATGTCTTCCTCGGCAACCAGCCGACCAACGCCCTCGGTCTCGTGCAATGGCGGCGGATGGCGCGCGAGGCCGGCGAGCAGCTGGCACGTCTGGGTCTCGACGTCGATCCGATGAGCCGGCTCGGCGACCTCTCGATCGGCCTGCAGCAGCTGATCGAGATCGCGCGCGTGCTGTTTTCCGGCGCCCGCATCGTCATCCTGGACGAGCCGACCTCCGCCCTATCCCCGCCCGAGGTCGAGCGGCTGTTCACGACGCTGCGGCGGCTGCGCGAAGAGGGCACTGCCATCGTCTTCATCTCGCATTTCATCGAGGACATCCTGCGCGTGTCCGACACGGTGACCGTGTTCCGCAACGGGCGGAAAGTCGCGGAAACCGCGAGCGCCGCCACCAGCAAGGGCGCGCTGATCGAGGCCATGATCGGCCGCGGCGGCGAAGCGCTCGAGCACAGCTACAGCGACGATCTGATGCTGCCAACGCCGAGCGACAGCCCGGTGGTTCTGAAAGTCGACCAGCTCTCGCTGGCGCGCAGCCTGAAGGACATTTCCTTCGAGGCCCGCGCCGGCGAGGTGCTCGGCATCTACGGCTTCATGGGCTGCGGCCAGCAGGAGTTGTCGCGCATCCTGTTCGGCAAGCTGAAGCCTGACGCCGGCACGCTTGCCGTCGAGGGTACGCCGAAGACCTTTGCCAGCACGGCGGCAGCGCGGCGCGCCGGCGTGGCGCTGGTGCCCGAGAGCCGCCGTGACATGCTGTTTCACCAGGAGCCGGTCTACAAGAACATCTCGATCAGCATTCTCGACCGCATCTCGTCGCTGCTCCTCAAGCCGGCACAGGAGCGCGATATCGCCAAGCGCCAGGTCGAGCAGCTGCAGATCAGGCCGCCGGTAGTCGGCCTCGACCTCGGCATGCTCTCCGGCGGCAACCAGCAGAAGGTGGCGCTGGCAAAATGGCTGACCTATCCGCCCAAGCTGCTGGTGCTGTGCGAGCCGACACGCGGCATGGATGTCGGCGCCAAGAACGATGTCATCAACATCGTCCGCGACCTCCGCGCCAAGGGGCTCGCCATCATCGTGCTGTCGACCGAGCCGGAAACGGTGCTGTCGCTGGCCGACCGCATCCTCGTGCTCAAGCGCGGCGCACTGGTGCGGGAGTTCAAGAACGAGCCGGTCAGCAAGGACCGCCTGCTGGAAGCGGCGTGACGGAGAAGCACCATGGCGAGCAGTGAGACGGCTTTGGCGGCGGGGCAACGGGCACGAGGGCTGGCGCCCTTCCTGCGCTCGCAGATGCGCAACATCGCCCCGTTCCTCACCCTGATCTTCCTGTCCGGCTTCTTCGCCCTGGCCAGCCCCTCCTTCGCGACGCTCGACAATCTCGGCAACATCCTGACGCAAGTATCGGTCACCGGCATCATCGCCGTCGGCCTCACCTTCGTGATCCTCTGCGCCGAGATCGACCTCTCGATCGCCAGCATCGCCAACGTCACCGGCATCGCCGTCGCCTATTTCACGCTGCAGGACTCCTACGTCAATATCGCCAACATCCCCCTGCCTGGTGCGGTCGCGATCCTGCTGTCGATCCTGCTCTGCGCGCTGCTCGGCCTCGTCAACGCGCTGGGGCTGACCGTGATCGGTATCCCTTCCTTCATCATGACGCTGGCGATGATGCAGATCGCGGCCGGCGTGTCGGCACTGCTGGTGCGCGGCCAGATCGCCTACAAGGTGCCGAGCCTGATCACGACGCTCGGCTCGGGCTCGATCGGCGGCATCCCCTGGCTCGTCATCGTCGCGGCCATCATGCTGCTGGGCGGCCATCTGGTTCTGACCTACACGCGCTTCGGCCGCTACGTCTACATGGTCGGCGGCAACCGCGAGGCGGCCGAATATTCCGGCCTCAACGTCAAGCTCATCCTGGGCGCCGTCATGGTGATCTCGGCGGTGTGCTCGGGCATCGGCGGCATGCTTGGCGTCGCCCATTTCGGCAGCGCGCAGCAGAACGAGTTCGACACTTATTTGCTCGACTCCATCGCTGCCGTGGTGGTCGGCGGCACCAGCCTGTTCGGCGGCCGCGGCGGCATCGGCAACACCATCGTCGGCCTGTTCGTGCTCGGCGTCCTCAACAACGGGCTCGACCACGTCAACATCGACAGCTTCCTGAAGATCCTGATCCGCGGCCTGATCCTGCTGGCGGCGCTGGTCATCAACGTCTATGCGCAGCGGCTGAGGGAAAAGGCGGTGGAGTAGACGGCCCCAGAGTGAAAATTGCGAAAACAACCCATGCACAGTAAAAATTGTGCGGAAATTCAAATCGCTTAACAGATCAAAAATTGCCTGAAGCGCCACTTCGCCGGCGTGTGACACGTCGGGCAAAACAGGAGCAAGGCGCTCGATCGATTTGGTTCAAAATAGCCGACGCTGGGCGGGTGGGACCGCCACGCCCCCGTTCGAGCTTCGCTGTCATGTCCCCCAGCGGCTGGTCTGCTCTGCGGGCGCTATCTCGACCCGATATCGGACGACAATCGCTCCATCGCTCGGCTGGCAAGTACGTTCACGAGCCTTACTCGTCACAACGGCTGCATTGATTTAGATCATGGCTGCTCTCCAAAATGCCATCGAGAAATAGGGCGTTGAAAGTAGGAGGACGCCCGTGAAGAAACTTTCAATTGCCGCCATCATTCTCGCCACCACACAGATCGCCGCCTTCGCCCAGCCAGGCAAGCCGGTCGATACAGGCAAGCAAGCGTATGAGGTCCAATGCGCCATTTGTCATGGGCTGGACGCCAAGGGACACGGCCCTTACGTCACCAGCCTCAAAGTCGCGCCATCGGATTTGAGCTCATTGTCCAAGAAGAACGGCGGAGTGTTTCCGGTCGATCGCGTCATGAAAGTGATCGACGGACGCACAGAAATCTCCGCCCACGGCTCGCGCGACATGCCGATCTGGGGCAGACGGTGGGCCGTCAAAGCAGCAGAGCACTATTTCGACGCGCCCTATGATCAAGAGGCCTACATCCGCGCCGAAGCACTGTCCATCGTCGACTATCTGAACCGCATTCAACAGTAACGCAGTCCCTATCGGCCTCTCACATCGCTAGCGCCGTCGTGTCGGCAGGCGGTCGAGCCCACAGCGACCGGAAGATCCTTCCGATCGCCTTCCTAACTTGTCTCACTTCGCGCGTTTTGCGAGCAGGAAATTCGCGCTCTGTCTTAGAGATATCCGCCTTCGGTCGCGGTGAACTCACCCCGCCTCGCAATCTCCTCGCTCCGCCAGCACCGCACCGCATGCCCGTCGTGCCGCGTCTCCAGCGACGGTCCCGGCTCGCAGCGGCACACCGCCTCCGCATAACGGCATCTTGGACTAAACGCACATCCGCTCGGCGGATTGAGCGGGTTGGGCAGGTCGCCGCCTGTGGTCGCCAGCGGGGCATGGCGCAGCGGATCGGGGATCGCAGCGATCAGGGCTTGCGTATAGGGGTGCGACGGGCGCTCGAAGATCTCGCGCCAGTGGCCGTTCTCAACGATGCGGCCGAGATACATCACGGCGACGCGGTCGCTCATGTGCTCGACCACGCCGAGATCGTGGCTGATCATGATGTAGGACAGGCCGAGCGTGTCCTTCAACTCCAGCAGGAGGTTGATGATCTGGGCTCGGATCGAGACGTCGAGTGCCGAGACCGGCTCGTCGCAGATGACGATCTTGGGGTTGAGGATCAGCGCGCGGGCGATGCCGATGCGCTGGCGCTGGCCGCCGGAGAATTCGTGCGGGTAGCGGCCCGACTGTTCGGGCCGCAAGCCGACATGCCGCAGCATGGTCGCGACGCGATCCTCGATCTCGCTCTTCGCGGTGACGCCGTGGACCCGCAGGGGATCCTCCAACGTGCGGCGCACGGTCTGGCGCGGATTGAGCGAGGCGTAAGGGTCCTGAAACACCATCTGCACGGTGCGCGCCAAGGCCTTCCGGTCGCCGGATTGCCGGCTCGCGACCACCTGCCCGTCCAGCACGACGCGGCCCCGCGTGGGCGTCAGCAGGCCAAGGATCGACAATGCAACCGTCGACTTGCCGGAGCCGGACTCGCCGACGAGGCCAAGGCATTCGCCGCGCTTCAGCCTGAGATCGACGCCATCGACGGCCCGCAGCATCCGCTTGCCGCGGCCGAGCCAGCCGCCACCGAGCGGGAAATGAACCGCGAGATCCTCGACACTGAGGATGAGATCGTCGTCCGGCCTCCGCTCGACCAGCATGTTTTGCGGCTCATGCATGGTGATGACACCTGACCAGACCGCCGGCGTCCAGCCGATCCGTCTCCGGCACAATTGTCCGGCAGATCTCGGTCGCCTGCGCGCAACGTGGGTTGAACCGGCAACCATCGGGAAAATTCGTAATCGCCGGGACGACGCCTGCGATCTCCTTGAGCCTGCTGCGGCCGAGCGCAGCGCGGCTGCCGAGCCGCGGCAGCGAGGCGACCAGGCCCTGCGTATAGGGATGCGAAGGCGCTCGGAAAATATCGGCCGAGCCGCGCTCCTCGACGATGCGGCCGGCATACATCACGGCGACGCGGCGGCAGACATTGGCGACCAGGCCGAGATCGTGGCTGATCATTAGGATTGCCGTTCCCCGCTCCGCGCACAAATTCCGCATCAGCTCGATGATCTCGGCTTGCACGGTCACATCGAGCGCGGTGGTCGGCTCGTCGGCGATCAGGAGATCCGGACCGCAGGCGAGCGCGATCGCGATCATCACGCGCTGGCGCATGCCGCCGGAGAGCTGATGCGGGTAATCGTGGACGCGGCGCTCGGGCGCGGGCACGCGGACGCTGGCGAGCGCCTCGACCGCCAACTTGTTGGCTTCCCGCCAGCCCTTGCCCTTGTGCAGCACGAACATCTCGGCGATCTGCCGGCCCACCGGCGAGACCGGGTTCAGCGCCGTCATCGGCTCCTGGAAGATCATGGCGATGCGGTTGCCGCGCAGCTCCCGCTGCCTGGCGGCGGACAGGTGCTGGACCTCCTGTCCCTCGAACCGGATGACGCCGCCGCCGATCGAGAGCGGCGGCCGCAACAGCCCGATCAAGGCGAGCGCCGTGATGCTCTTGCCGCAACCGGATTCGCCGACGAGGCCGAACGTCTCGCCGCGGTCGATGCGGAACGAAACGCCCTCCGCCGCCGCGACACGCCGCGATCCGTAATCGAGATCGATGCGCAAGTCCCTGACCTCGATCAACGGCGCGCCGGTCATGTCCGCCGGCTCCGCGATTGCGGATCGAGAATGTCGCGCAGGCCGTCGCCGAGCAAATTGAGGCCGAGCACCGTCAGGAAGATGGCGAGGCCCGGGAACACCGAGAGCCATGGTGCCGTCGTGATCTGCTCGCGTGCCTCCGACAGCATGCTGCCCCAGCTCGGAAACGGCGGGCGGACGCCGAGGCCGAGGAACGACAACGCGGCTTCGGACAAGACCGCGCTGCCCATGCCCAGCGTGCCGATGACGATGATGGGGCCCAGCATGTTCGGCAGCAGCTGCGTGATCATGATGCGCAGATCGCCGTAGCCGAGCACGGTGGCGGCCTGCACATAGCCCTGGCTCCTCAGCGACAGCGCCGAGGCTCGCGCGATCCGGCATGTAAAGGACCAGTTGGTCAGCCCGAGCGCGATCAGCAGGCTGGTCAGGCCGGGTCCGAGCACCGCCATGATCGCCAGCGCGAAGATCAGCGAGGGGATCGCGAGCATGAGGTTGGTCAGGGCGTTGACGACATCGTCCCACCAGCCGCCAAAATAGCCGGCGCTCAACCCCAAGGCCACGCCGATGACGCTGTTGATCAGCTGCGAGACGATACCGACCGTCAGCGAAACCTGCGCGCCGTAGACGACGCGGGAATAGATGTCGCGGCCCTGATCGTCGGTCCCGAACCACCAGGTCCAGCTCGGAGGCTCCTCCGCGTTCATCAGATTGGCGTCCATGACGGGATCGGTATGCGCCAGCCAGGGCGCCAGCAGGCCGACCAAAATCGCGAGCGCGAATAGCGCGCCGCCGATGACGAGATTGGCACGGAGCTTCATCGCAACTGCTCCGTCGCCGAAAAGACAATCACGCGTGATGTTGTCGAGGACTGGCCGCTGGCTCGCTTCGCCTCTCCCGCTTGCGGGGGAGGCCGATGCGCTCGAAGAGCGCAGCGGGTGGGGGCTCTCGCCACGCAGGGACCCCCGATGGGGAGGCACCCCCACCCCAGCCCTCCCCCGCAAGCGGGAGAGGGAGCGCAGTGCCGATGCCGCCACAACGCGCGCCCCATATGCGACTGCAAGCCCGCGTTCATGCGTATCTGATCCTGGGATCGATCACGCCGTAGAGCAAATCGATCAGCAGATTGATCGCGAGAAAGGCTAGCACCACGACGAGAATGGAGCCCTGGACCGCCGGGATGTCGCGCTGCAGGACGCTGTCGACCAGCAGCGAGCCAATACCCGGCCACGAGAACAGCTTCTCGACCACGACAGCCTGCCCCATCAGCGCGCCGAATTGCAGGCCGACGGTGGTGAGAATGATGACGAGCGCGTTGCGCATGACATGCCACTTCACGACCCGCGTCTCGCTCATGCCCTTGGAGCGCGCGGTACGGACGAAATCAGCGGTCATGATCTCGAGGACCGCGGCGCGCGTCGTCCGGGCGAACAGCGCCATCGGCGAGACGCCTAGCGTCACCGCCGGCAGGATCAAGTACTTCAATCCCCCATCGCCATAGCCGAAACTCGGTAGCCAGCCGAGCTTCAACGCGAAGAAGTACATCAGCACCAGCCCGAGCCAGAATTTGGCGATCGACAGCCCCGACACTGCCACGACCATGGCGAGCGTATCGACGATGCCGCCGGGCTTCAGCGCTGCGACGAAACCGAGCGGCACGCCGATCACCACTGCCAACGCCATGGCCGCGAAAACGAGCTGCAGCGTCGGCCAGATCCGTTTGGCGATCATGGTCGTGACCGGCTCTCGGGTCCGGAACGAGGTCCCGAAATCACCGGTGGCGAGCTTGGCGATGTAGGCGCCGAAGCGCGCATAGACGGGCTGGTCGAGGCCGAGCTGCTGCTTCATGCGCAGCTCGACCTGCGGATCGCTGTCGTCGCTCATGGAAGAGACGATGCTGCCGGGAGCGACGCTGAACAGCACGAATACCAGAGCCACGACGGCAAGCACGGTCGGGATGGTCTGCAGCAGGCGGCGAAACAAAAAGGAAAGCATCGGCACTTTTCCTCTCTCGCTCCACCGCTTGAAGCGATGAAGGGAGCGCGAGAGCGTATGTCACTTCGCGGGCGAGGTCTCGTCGACCCAGATGTCTTCGACGTTCTGATGGGTCAGCTCGGTAGCGTTGAGCTGGACGCCGTGGAGCCAGGGCTGCACCGCCATGACGGCCTTGTTGTAGTTGAAGAACCAGACCGGAGCCTCCTCATAGAGCAGCGCATTGGCCTTCTGCAGCAATTCGGTGCGCTTCGCAGCATCGTCGGCCTTTCCGGCCTCGTCGATGATCTTGTCGAACTCGGCGTTCTTGTAGGTCATGTAGTTGCACGCCGGCTGCGGCGTCGACGAATGGAAGCATTTCAGGGCGGCCAGCGGATCCGGCCCGCTCGCCTGGGAATAGATGAAGGCCTGGTACTCGCCGCTGCGAACCACCTCTGCCAGCACCGCCGTCTCGACCTGCTTGACCTTGACCTTGATGCCGACCTTGTCCAGCATCGGGATCACGGCCGAGACGATCGGCAGGCCCCAGCTTTCGTTCTGGCTGGTGGTCCATTCGAACTCGAAGCCGTTGGGATAGCCGGCCTCGGTAAGCAGTTGCTTGGCCTTGGCAGGATCGTAAGCATACGGCTTCATCGCCTTGTCATAAGCGGGCGAGGTCAGCGGCAGCCAGCTGGTGGCGCGGTAGGCCTTGCCCTTGACCAGCTTGTTGATGATCAAATCGGTGTCGATCGCGTAGTTGATCGCCTGCCTGACGCGCTTGTCGGCGAACGGCTTGAATGAGGGATTCATCCCCATGTAGCGCGTGAAGACCTCGGCGACCTCGACGATGGTGCCCTTGAGACCAGCGTCGGACTGGTAGGCCACATATTGCGCGGGCCCGAGCACCGAGGTGTCGATCTCCTTGTTGCGGAAGGCGACGTCGCGCGCCGCGGCCTCGGCCATGATCGACACGGTGACCTTATCGGCATAGGGCTTGCCGGGCTTGTAGAACCGGTCCCACCGCTCCAGCACGATGCGCGATCCCGGCACGTGTTCGACGAATTTGAACGGTCCGAGACCGATCGGCTTCTGGATGAAGCTCTCCTTGGCGCCCTCGTCGGCGGGATAGATCGAGGTCAGCGCGGTGAAGAAGTAGAAGCCGGGCTCGACCTTCTCGGTCAGCTTCATCTCGACGGTGAAATCGTCGATCTTCTTCAGGCCGGAGATCTCCTTGGCCTGCCCCTTCTCGACCGCGGCCGCGCCCTCGATGACGCGCACAAAGCGGGCGCCCGGATAGGCCTTGGTGCCGTCCATGATGCGGGTGTAGGACCAGATGACGTCGTCGGCCGTCATCTTGCGGCCGTTGTGGAAATAAGCGTCGTCGCGCAGCTTGAAGGTGTGAACGAGTCCTCCGCCCGAGACGACATCCTCCTTGGCGAGTTCCAGAACCGGCTTACCCTCCGCTGAATTCCAGATGTAGAGCGACCGGTGTAGCGCCTTGGCGTAGATCTCGTCCTGGGCGCGCTGGGTGGTGTGAATGTCGAGGCTGGTGAAGCTCGAGCCGTAGGGCGCGGTCATGCGGATGGTTCCGCCCTTGCGTGGGCTCTGTGCCTCCGCCGATCCGGCGAGCGCCAGTCCCAGGCCCGCGACGACCACCATCATCCTGAACATCTTGTGTCCCCCACCAGCGCAGTCATTCCGATCAGGGATTTGATCATTCGCAGCCTGTCGAATGCAAGCTTCGATTTGGATGCAGACCAATGTCAGTTCCGGACGGCGACCGTCCGGCGACCACCATTGGAAGCCGGTTGCATCCGCCCAGCAATGCAGACTGCCGAATGACGCGGTGCGCCATCAAGCGACGGGAACAGTGAACATTTTTCGTGATCGACGCGACCAAGCTCAGGATCGTTGTCCAAGGCCCAGGGACCGCAGAAAAAATGAGACGCCGAACGCCATATGTCTTGCTCGCCGGCAGCCTGTTCGCCGCAACGGCAGCGATGGCGATCCCCGTCACGCCGGACCCCGCCCGCGACAGCTCGACCAACACGATCAAGATCGGATGGTCCCACACCACGGGGTCAAACGGGTATGTCGACGATACCTGGTGGGCGACCAGGGGACGTTGCGCGCCGGACTATCTTGGCGAGCGCCTGCTCTGCGACGCCGTCGGGTATCTGGCACGGGCCACCAGCCGGACATTCGAAGCCAAGGTGTCCGATGACATGGGCCTGCCGCTGGCCGATCGCTGGGGCCTGATGACCGCGAAGAACTCCCCCTTCATCAGGTCGGCGCACATCGAGACGCCGCTCGGTATCGCGGCCGTGCTCGGCTCCTATCGCGCTGCGCTCGAAAGCCGCGGCTGGACCGAAAACGACGATGCGGTCGTCGCGCCTGATCGGGCCGTTATCGCCTTCACGACGCCAGACGGGCCCGCGCTGCTCCGGCTGGTCCGCCAGGACCGCATGACAATCGCCGATCTCGCGCTGCGCAAGCCCCTGGCCGCCACGGCCCTGATCCGGCCGGCGCCAGGACAGGCGAAGCTGTTGCTCGGCAACAAGACGGATGAGGCGGCCGACATCACCGTCAATGAACGAACCATCAAACTGGCGGCTCACGCCGGAGAAAAGCTGATCGACTCCGATGCCGCCGCGGACAAATTGCCCGACAGCCAGAAAATGGATCTGCCGTCGGGCAGGTACAGGGTCACTTTAAAGCTCGACGGCAACGCGGCCACGAGCCGGGAGCTCGAGGTCGCGGCCGACGAGACCTGGGGGCTGCTGGTCGGGCCCGAGGGCACTCTGCTGCCGCTACGGCTGTTTTGACTGCCCCTCACCTCGTCATTGCGAGGCGCGAAGCGACGAAGCAATCCAGACTGCAGGCGCCGAAAGAGTCTGGATTGCTTCGCTACGCTCGCAATGACGGAGTGTGGTGTGGGATGTTGCTCGCCACAAGTCAGCCAGACAATTCCGGCTGCCAATCCCGCAGCTTTCGCGCGGCGCCGGCGACCTCGGCGATCGTCCGAAACGCCGCCGCCTCCACCATCATCGCCCGCGCGAGCCGGACGGCGCGCGCCTCGCTGACGGCCCGCTTGTTCGGATCCTCGATCAGTTCGAAGTCGATGTTATGGGCGAGACCGAAGATGCGGCGGATCGTTTTCGCCGCGGCGAAACCAACAGTATCGGCGAACAGCCGCTGCATGTAGGCCTGCCGCTCGACCTCCAGCCGCGCAGCGCCCTTATCTCCAACGAAGAGCGACAACGGGTAGGCATCCCCTGAGGCGCCGGCACGCCAGAAATCGAGGAATTTGCGCGCGAACTCGTTCCAGACGTTCTCGACCGTCGCCAGCACCCAGGCCTCGAAGGCCTGCCGCTCGCCCGGCGCGCGCTCATGACCGGCGGAGGCGAAATAGGCCATCAGGAGGTTGGCGATCACGGCGCCGACGTCGAACCCCATCGGGCCATAGAACGCGAATTCGGGATCGATCACCCGCGTCTGGCTGTCGGTGACCATGATCGATCCGGTGTGGAGATCGCCGTGCAGCAGCGCCTCTGGGCTTGCCATGAACTTCAGCTTGAGCCGGGAGACGGCAACGTGCAGCTCCATGTCGTCTCGCAGGCTGGCAGCAAGTGCATCGAGATATGGCGTGGTCCAGCGATTCTGCTCGGCGATGCGGTAGGGATCGGTGAAGATCAAATCCTCGGTGATCTTGCAGAGCGCATGGTTGCCGGCGAACGCGGCGATGCCCTCCTTCTTCTCGGCCGCAGGCAGCGCGAGGTCGGAGGTGAAGAACAGCGTTCGCGCCATGAACGTGGTGATGTCGTCCACGAAGCCGGGATATTGCGTTCCCGCAACCAGCCCCTTGCGCATGATGATGTGGGGCTCGAGCAGCTCCATCACCGTCAGCGCCAGCTCGTCGTTGTGATGCAGCAAAGCCGGCACGAGGCCGGGCGCGAGCTGGGCCTGCCGGGACAGAGCGAGATATTCGTAATGGGCCCGCGACAGCGGCAGCGGCCAGCTCTCGCCGACGAGGCGCACGTAAGGCAGCGCCTGCTTCACGGCGACGCCGCCACTTGCGCCCTTGACGATGAAGACGAGGTTGAGATTGCCGTCGCCGACCTCGGTGATCTCCCAGCCGGCGGGATCGCCGAGCAGCGCTTTCAGGTCCGGCAGGCCTGCGAGATAATCCCGCAAGGCCGCCTCATGCAGAATACGATAATCCCCGGCCTGCTCCTGCGCCATGACGATCCCATCCCATCTGCTGGGCCGGATCGTTACTCTCGCTCAAGGAAGCTCGAGCCGATCTCGGCCTTTCTTTTGATCGGATCGTAATCACAATAAACGAGATCCGCCACCAGCGTGTAGTTGGCATAGACGCTGTATTTGTCTGTTTTGACGGAGTTCAGGCCGATCACCGAGGTGCTCTTGCCGCCATTCCATTTGAACGGCGTCGAACTCTTGGCGTGCTCGCAGGCCATCACGGCTTCGTTGAAGACGTAGCCTTCGACGAACGCCTTCAGGGTGCGCACCTGCACGGCCATCTTCCATTCGAAATAGCCGATGGCACCGAGGCCGGCGACGATCAGCACCAGAAGCGCGATGACGATCCTCTGAAAAGTCATTCGGTCCCCTCAAAGACGATATCAAGAAAATCTAGAACGGCATTCCCATCAATTTCGACAGGCGCTCGATCGAGAGATAGCCGGCGTGAAAGGCGACCATGGCGAGGCCGTAGATGATCGCCGAGATGACCGTGGTCCAGATCAGCTTGCTCCTCATCCGCGTCAGGATCGGTGCGCCGGGGTCGGTGCCGGGCGCACCGACGTTGTCCTCGTGCTGGCTGCGCACGCCGAACGGCAGCGTCACGAACAGCGCGACCCACCAGATGACGAAGTAGATTGCGATGGCGGTTGAGATCTGGATGGCCATGCCGCGGCCTATGCCTGCTCGATTTCGACCAGCGCGCCGGAAAAATCCTTCGGATGCAGGAACAGCACCGGCTTGCCGTGGGCGCCGATCTTCGGCACGCCGTCGCCGAGCACCCGCGCGCCCTCCTTCACCAGGTTGTCGCGCGAGGCGATGATGTCGACGACCTCGTAGCAGATGTGGTGGATGCCGCCGTCGGGGTTTCGCTCGACGAATTTCGCGATCGGCGAAGTCTCGCCGAGCGGCTCGATGAACTCGATCTTGGTGTTGGGCAGCGTCGCGAACACGGTGATGACGCCGTGCTCGGGCAGCGGTACGGCTTCCGAGATCTGGGCGCCGAACGCCGTGCCGTAGATCTTGGCAGCCTTGACCGCATCCTTGGTCGCGATCGCGACATGGTTGAGCCGGCCCAGCATGTGTCTTCTCCCTTACACTGTCAGTACGTGTACCAGACAGGGAGGCTTTTTGCCCCAATGTTCGTTGATCACGGCCCGGACAGCACGTCGCACCGACTCGCCCAAGGCATCGGCATCGCGGCGGCGCGCCTTCGGCAGGCCCTCGATGGTGGAGACCACGGCATCGAAGACGAGGTCGTCAAAGGGTTCGCCTTCCCTGGTCTTCTCGGGAATACCGACGAGATCGACCTCGGGATCGTCGGCCAGCTCGCCCTGCTCGGTCATGGCGATGGCGACGAAAGCGCAGCCGGAGAAGGCCATGCGGCGGCGCTCGACCACCGCGCGGGATTTGGAATCCTCCAGGATCGTGCCGTCCTTGTAGAGACGACCGGAGGGCACCTCGCCGATGACGCCGGGATCGCCGGGGCCGAGCTTGACGAGGTCGCCGTTGCGAATGACCAGGACACGCGGAACGCCGGCGGCGCGCGCCAGCTTGGCATGCTCGTGCAGATGCAGGGCCTCGCCATGGACGGGGATCAGGAGCTGCGGCCTGACCCAGGAGATCATGTCGCGCAGCTCGTCGCGGCGCGGATGGCCGGAGACGTGAACGAGATGATCGCGGTCGGTGATGACCTCGACGCCCTGGAGGACCAGATTGTTGATGATGGAGCCTACGGCCTTCTCGTTACCGGGAATGGTGCGCGAGGAGAAGATGACGCAGTCGCCGCGGTTCAACGTGATCTCGGGATGGTCGTCATTGGCAATGCGCGCCAGCGCGGCACGCGCCTCACCCTGGCTGCCGGTGCAGAGCGCCAGGACTTTGTCCTGCGGCAGATGGCCGTAGACATCGGTCGAGCGGAAGTTCTGGACGCCGTCAAAATAGCCGGTCTCGCGCGCGACTTGCGACACGCGCTCCATGGCGCGGCCGACCACGACCACCTCACGATCGGCGGCCCGCGCCGCATCGGCGACGGCCTTGAGGCGCGCGACGTTGGAGGCAAAGGTCGTGACCGCGACACGGCCCTTTGCTGCCTTCACCAGCTCGGTGATGGTCCTGGCCACCTCGGCTTCGGACGGCGAGCGGCCGTCGCGTACGGCGTTGGTAGAATCGCCGATCAGCGCGAGCACGCCCTCATCGCCGAGCTCGCGCAGCCTTTTCTCGTCGGTCGGGCGGCCGATGATCGGGGTCGGGTCGATCTTCCAGTCGCCGGTGTGCAGCACGATGCCGGCCGAGGTGTGGATCGCCAGCGCATGCGACTCTGGGATAGAATGCGCAACCGGAATGAACTCAACGTTGAAGGGGCCGACATCGATGCGCCCGCCGGACGGCACCACCGTCACCGGGATCTTCGGCGCATTGCGCTCGGCCGCAAGCTTGGCCTCGAACAGCGCCGCGCTGAACTGCGTTGCGTAGATCGGGCATTTCAGCTTCGGCCAGAGATCGATGATGGCGCCGAAATGATCCTCATGGGCGTGCGTCAGCACGAGGCCCATCAGGTTCTTGCGCTCCTTCTCCAGGAAGCTGATGTCGGGCATGATCAGGTCGATGCCCGGCAGATGCTCTTCATCGCCGAAGGAGACGCCGAGATCGACCGCCATCCAGGCACGCTGCTGGCGGTTGCCGAGGCCGTAGATCGACAGGTTCATGCCGATCTCGCCGACGCCGCCAAGCGGCGCAAATACCAGTTCGTCAGGTTTCGCCATCACGCAGCTCCTACGGAGGCGACTGGGCCAAAGAACACCTCGCCCGCGGCGACCGGCACCCGGCGGCCCTCCGCGGTGCGGACGATCAGGCAGCCGGTGTCGTCGATCGTATCAAAAATGCCGTCCAGCGTCGTCGCTCCCGTGTTGATCGCGACCCGCTCGCCGAGACCGGCGGCGCGCTCCAGCCAGAGTTTTCGGATATCGGCAAAGCCGCGGCCATTGTCCCACATGCCCCGGAACTCGATCCAGGCGTCGGATAGCGCCGAGAACAGCTCCTCCGCACTGATCTGAACGCCGAGCGCGGCCAGTGAAATGGCAGGCGTCGGCGTGCCCTCGGGCGCTGCGACGACATTGGTGCCGATGCCGACAACGATGGCGAGACGGTCGCCGACAGCCTCAGCCTCCAGGCCGATGCCAACGAGCTTCTTGCCGTTCGCCAGCACGTCGTTGGGCCATTTCAGGGCGTAGCGGGGACGACCCTCGCCGAGCCGGAGGGCGGCTTCGAGGCTGACTTTCTCGAGCGCAGCCTCTTCGGCGAGCCCGGCGGCAAAGCCGATGGTGGCGGCAACCGCAGGCGCCACGTCCAGGACCTCCAGGATGCTGGCCGCGAGATTGCCCTTTGGCGCGATCCAGGCGCGTTGACGGCGGCCGCGGCCGGCAATCTGCTCCGAGGTGACGAACCACATCGGGCCGCGCTCGCCGCGCCTCGCGCGCTCGATCGCCTCGGTATTGGTCGAGCCGGTCCGCTCGTAGGCCGCGAGCCTGTAGCCCGCGGATGCTGCGCGAGGACCGAGCGCGAAAGCCATCCTAGAACAGCGACTTTGCGGCGGCGGAAGCGACGCTCACCACGGGACCCGCGAACAACGCGAACAGGATGTTGAACAGGCCGAACACCGCCAGCACCGTCTTCACTTCGACCCTGACAGGATCAACCTGACCGGCCGGCTCTTCGAAATACATCGTCTTGACGATGGACAGGTAATAGTAGCAGCCGACCACGCTGGTCAGCACGCCGACGACGGCGAGCGTGAACAAATTCGCCTTGATGGCGGCGACGAAGACGTACCATTTGGCGAAGAAGCCCGCGAGCGGCGGAATGCCCGCGAGCGAGAACAGCAGCATCGCGAACATGAAGGCGAGCAGCGGGTTGGTGCGCGACAGGCCGGCGAAATCGCTGATCTGCTCGACCGCGTGGCCGTTGCGGCGCATGGCGAGGATGATCGAGAACGAGCCGAGCGTCATCGCGACATAGATCACGATGTACATCAGCACGCCCTGCGCGCCCTCGACCGTGCCGGAGGCAAGGCCGACCAGCGCGAAGCCCATGTGGCCGATCGAGGAATACGCCATCAGGCGCTTGATGTTGCTCTGGCCGATCGCGGCGAACGAACCCAGCGCCATCGAGGCGATCGACACGAACACCAGGATCTGCTGCCACTGCGAGACGATGCCCGGGAAAGCGGTCAGCGTGACGCGGGTGAACACGGCGAGCGCTGCGACCTTCGGCGCCGACGCGAAGAAGGCGGTGACCGGGGTCGGCGCGCCCTCATAGACGTCAGGCGTCCACATGTGGAACGGCACCGCCGAGACCTTGAAGCAGAGGCCGACGAGCAGGAAGACCAGACCGAACACGAGGCCGACATTCGAGACGGTCGCGACCGCCGCGATACCGGTGAAGCTGACCGTGCCGGTGAAGCCGTAGATCAGCGAGGCGCCGTACAGCAGCATGCCCGAGGACAGTGCGCCGAGCACGAAATACTTCAGGCCGGCTTCGGTCGACTTGGCGTTGTCGCGGTTCGAGGCCGCCACGACGTAAAGCGCGAGCGACATCAGTTCGAGGCCGAGATAGAGCGAGATCAGGTCGCCGGCCGAGATCAGCACCATCATGCCGAGCGTCGAGAGCAGCACCAGGATGGCGTATTCGAAGATGCGGCGCGACGGGTCCGACAGGAACTCGGTCGACAGCACCAGCGTCACCGCCGAGCCGATCAGGGCCAGGATCTTCATGAAGCGGGCGAAGTCGTCGACGATGAAGCTGCCGCCAAAGGTCACCTGCTTGCCCGCGGGCAGCATGTATTCGAGCACGCCGACCACGACCAGCAGCACGACCGCCAGCGAGGTGACGGCACCGGTCGTCCCCTGCCCGCGATAGGCGCCCAGCATCAGCAGAGCCATGGCGCCGATCGCGAGCACGATCTCGGGCAGCACCGGCGCCAGTTGGTAACCTGCAGTCACAAAGTTCATGGCGATATCCTGACCTGCCCGATCACTGGAGCAGTGCGGCGGCCTTCACGGCCGTCACAGCGGTGTTGTAGTTGTTGACGAGTTGCTGGACCGAGGCGGCCGACATGTCGAGCACCG
Source organism: Bradyrhizobium sp. MOS003 (assembly GCF_003020125.1). Taxonomy (GTDB): domain Bacteria; phylum Pseudomonadota; class Alphaproteobacteria; order Rhizobiales; family Xanthobacteraceae; genus Bradyrhizobium. The sequence continues at coordinate 136,715 of NZ_PYFW01000011.1, forward strand.
GCTTCGGATAGACGCCGAACAGGATCGTCAGCGCGATCATCGGGAACAGCGTCAGGCACTCCCGGAAGGTGAGATCCTTCATGCTCGCCAGCGACGGCTTGACCAGCGCCCCGAAAACGACCTTGCGGTAGAGCCACAGTGCGTAGCACGCCGAGAGGATCACGCCGAAGGTGGCGAAGAACGCGGTCGGGATCGAGACCTTGAAGGTGCCGAGCAGCGTCATGAACTCGCCGACGAAGCCCGAGGTGCCGGGCAGACCGACATTGGCCATGGTGAAGACCATGAAGGTCAGCGCGTAAAGCGGCATCCGGTTGACGAGGCCACCATAGGCCGCGATCTCGCGGGTGTGCAGGCGGTCGTAGACGACGCCGACGCAGAGGAACAGCGCGCCGGAGACGATGCCATGCGAGATCATCTGGAACACGCCGCCGGCGACGCCCTGCATGGTGCCGGCGAAGATGCCCATGGTGACGAAGCCCATATGCGCGACCGACGAGTACGCGATCAGCTTCTTCATGTCCTCCTGCATCAGCGCCACCAGCGAGGTGTAGACGATGGCGATGGCCGAGAGCGTGAACATCAGCGGCGCGAAGTCGTGCGAGGCCAGCGGGAACATCGGGAGCGAGAAGCGCAGGAAGCCGTAGCCGCCCATCTTCAGCATGATCGCGGCCAGGACTACCGAGCCCGCCGTCGGCGCTTCGACATGCGCGTCGGGTAGCCAGGTGTGCACCGGCCACATCGGCATCTTCACCGCGAAGGACGCGAAGAAGGCCAGCCACGCCCAGGTCTGCAAAGACCGTGGCACGGCGGTGTGCATCAGCGTCGGGATGTCGGTGGTGCCGCCGTTCCAGTACAGCGCCATGATGGCGAGCAGCATCAGGACCGAGCCGAGGAGCGTGTAGAGGAAGAACTTGAACGACGCGTAGACCCGGCGCGGACCACCCCAGACGCCGATGATCAGGAACATCGGGATCAGGCCGCCCTCGAAGAACAGATAGAACAGCACGAGATCGAGCGCCGAGAAGGTGCCGATCATCAGCGTTTCCAGGATCAGGAACGCCATCATGTATTCGCGGACGCGCTTGGTGATCGCCTTCCAGCTCGCGATGATGCAGAACGGCATCACGGCGGTGGTGAGGATCACCAGCGGCAGCGAGATGCCGTCGACGCCCATGTGGTAGGTGATGCCGGTGGCAAGCCAGTTCGCCTTCTCGACGAACTGGAAGTCGGGATTGCCGGCGTCGAAGCGCATGACCAGGATCACCGACACCGCGAAGGTGATCAGCGTGGTCCAGAGTGCGATCCAGCGCGAATTGCGCCGGGCGGCCTCGTCATCACCGCGGCTGAGATAGACGATCAGCGCGCCGACCAGCGGCAGGAACGTCGTGACCGATAGGATGGGCCAGGTGATCATTTACTGGCCTCCAAAGCCGAACATGAACCAGGTGATCAGGCCGGCGGCACCGATCAGCATGGCGAATGCGTAGTGATAGAGATAGCCGGTCTGGATCTTCACGACGTTGCGGGTGACGTCCAGGACGCGGGCCGAGACACCGTCGGGACCGAGTCCGTCGATGATGAAGCCGTCGCCCTTCTTCCAGAGCTGATAGCCGATCCACTTCGCCGGACGGACGAAGATGATGTCGTAGAGCTCGTCGAAGTACCACTTGTTGAGCAGGAACTTGTACAGCATCGGCTGCGTGTTCGCGAGTTCGACCGGCAGATAGGGCCGGCGGATGTAGAACAGGTACGACACCAGGAAGCCGAGCACCATCATCACCGTCGGCAGGAAGGCGATGTGCTCGGGGATGTGGTGCATGTCCTCGATGATGTGCGGATTCATCTTCACGGACTCGCGGAAGAATTCCTCCACGCCGTGATGTCCGGTGAAGACCTCCTTGAACGGGAAGCCGGCGAGAATCGAGCCGACCGCAAGCACGCCGATCGGGATCAGCATCCAGATCGGGGCTTCATGCGCGGCCTCGTAGTGATGCTCGTCATGCGGTTCGCCATGGAAGGTCTTGAAGATCAGGCGCCAGGAGTAGAACGAGGTCAGGCCGGCGGCCACGATCGTCATCAGGAAGCCGTAGGTCGCAAATGGATTGTGCGAGGCGTAGGCCGCTTCGATGATGGCGTCCTTGGAGAAGTAGCCGGCCGTGAGCGGGAAGCCCGTCAGCGCCAGGGTGCCGACCACCATCACCGCATAGGTGTAGGGGATCTTCTTCCAGAGGCCGCCCATGTTGCGGATGTCCTGCTCGTGGTGCATCGCGTAGATCACCGAGCCGCTGCCTAAGAACAGCAGCGCCTTGAAGAAGGCGTGCGTGAACAAATGGAACATGCCGACCGAATAGGCCCCTGCTCCCATCGCCACGAACATGTAGCCGAGCTGCGAACAGGTCGAATAGGCGACGATGCGCTTGATGTCGTTCTGCACGAGGCCGATGGTCGCTGCGAAGAACGCGGTGGTGGCGCCGAAGAACATCACGACGGCCTGCGCGTTGGGGGCGAGCTCGAACAGCGGCGACAGGCGTGCCACCATGAAGACGCCGGCGGTGACCATGGTCGCGGCGTGGATCAGCGCCGACACGGGCGTCGGGCCTTCCATCGCGTCCGGCAACCAGGTGTGCAGCAGGAACTGCGCCGACTTGCCCATCGCGCCCATGAACAGCAGCAGGCAGGTCAGGGTCAGCGCGTCGGCGTGCCAGCCGAGGAAGTCGATGGTCTTGCCGGTCAGGCCGGGCGCAGCGTGGAAGATCGTCTCGAAATCGGTCGAGCCTGCCAGCAGGAAGATCGCGAAGATGCCGAGCGCAAAACCGAAGTCGCCGACGCGGTTGACCACGAAGGCCTTGATGGCGGCCGCGTTCGCCGACGGCTTCTGGTACCAAAAGCCAATCAAGAGATAGCTGGCCAGACCCACGCCCTCCCAGCCGAAGAACAGCTGCACGAGGTTGTCCGCGGTCACCAGCATCAGCATCGCGAAGGTGAACAGGCTGAGATAGCCGAAGAAACGCGGCCGGTTCGGATCCTCGTCCATGTAGCCGATGGAATAGAGGTGCACGAGCGAGGACACGGTCGTCACCACCACCAGCATCACGGCGGTGAGCGTGTCGACCCGCAGCGTCCAGTAGACCTGGAGGTCGCCGGACACGATCCACGGCAGCAGCGGAATCCTGATGTCGTGGTGCATGAATCCGACGTCGACCAGCGTCATCCAGGACAGCGCGGCCGACACGAACAGCAGCGCGGTCGTGATCAGCTCGGCGCCGCGCGAGCCCGCCGCCGGCGGCTCGGAGACGTGGTGGTCGTCGTGGGCGTGATCGTCGTGGCCATGGTCGTCATGTCCATGCGATCCATGGGCTGCAGAGGCGTGCGCGTCGCCATGACCGTGGTCGCCGTGATGATCGAGCTCGTCGCCCGAGGGGTTGCGGGCATGCGCGCCGAACAGCGCGATCAGGCCGGCGAGGACGGCGCCGAGCAGAGGCAGAAAAACGATTGCCTGAACCATTTGAGAGCTCAGCCCTTCATCAGATTGACGTCCTCAACCGCGATCGAGCCGCGGTTGCGGAAATAGACCACCAGGATGGCGAGACCGATCGCGGCTTCGGCAGCCGCGACAGTGAGCACCAGAAGCGCGAAGACCTGGCCGACGATGTCGCCGAGGAAGGTCGAGAACGCCACGAGGTTGATGTTGACCGAGAGCAGGATCAGCTCGATCGACATCAGGATGACGATGATGTTCTTGCGGTTCAGGAAGATGCCGAGGATGCCGAGCGTGAACAGGATCGCGCCGACCGCCAGATAATGTCCGAGCCCGATCGTCATTTCACCCACTCCGCCGCGTCAGAGTCCTGGAGCCCCTGCCCCGGCGCCACCTTGCGCATCGCCATCGCCATCTCGGGCGTGCGCGCGTTCTGAACGTTGATTTCCTGCCGCTTCACGCTCGCCTTGTGGCGCAGCGTCAGCACGATAGCGCCGATCATGGCGACCAGCAGGACCATGCCCGAAAGCTGGAAGTAGTGGATGTACTTGGTATAGAGCACGAGGCCGAGCGCCTCGGTGTTGCTGACATTAGTCGGGATCGGAGCCGTGATCGTCTTGCTGATACCTGGATTGATGACCCAGGCGCCGACGGTCAGAAGCAGCTCGAACAGGAAGATACCGCCGATCACGACGCCGACCGGCAAATACTGGATGAAACCTTCGCGCAGCTCGACGAAATCCACGTCGAGCATCATGATCACGAACAGGAACAGCACCGCGACCGCGCCGACATAGACGACGATCAGCATCATGCCGAGGAACTCGGCGCCCATCAGCACGAACAGGCCGGAGGCGTTGACGAAGGCCAGGATCAGGTACAGCACGGAGTGCACGGGATTGCGCGAGACAATCACCATCACCGCCGAGGCGACGCAGACGCCGGCGAAGAGATAGAAGAACAGCGCGGGAAGGATCATGCTCTCATCTCACCGGTACGGCGCTTCGAGCTCGATCGCTTTCGCGATCTCGCGTTCCCAGCGGTCGCCGTTGGCGAGCAGCTTGGCCTTGTCATAGAACAGTTCTTCGCGGGTCTCGGTCGCGAACTCGAAGTTCGGACCTTCGACGATGGCATCGACCGGACAGGCCTCCTGGCAGAGGCCGCAATAGATGCACTTCACCATGTCGATGTCGTAGCGCACGGTGCGGCGGGTGCCGTCGTTGCGACGCGGGCCGGCCTCGATGGTGATGGCCTGCGCCGGGCAGACGGCTTCGCAGAGCTTGCAGGCGATGCAGCGCTCTTCGCCGTTCGGATAGCGGCGCAGCGCATGCTCGCCGCGGAAGCGCGGCGAGATCGGGCCCTTCTCGAACGGATAGTTCAGCGTCGGCTTCGGCTGGAAGAAATAGCGCATGGCGAGGAAGAACGCCGAGACGAATTCCGACAGCAGAAGCGAGCGTGCAGTGGCGTTGACGTTGATACCCATGACGGCCCTCACTTCGGCGCGATGCCGGCGAACTGCAGCACGCCGGCCACCACGATCACCATCGCCAGCGACAGCGGCAGGAACACCTTCCAGCCGAGGCGCATCAGTTGATCGTAGCGGTAGCGCGGCACGATCGCCTTTGCCATCGCGAACAGGAAGAACATGAAGAAGACTTTGAGCGAGAACCAGATAATCCCCGGCACCCAATTGAAGGGCGGCAGGTCGACCGGCGGCAACCAGCCTCCGAGGAACAGGATCGTGGCCATCGCGCACATCGTGACGATCGCGACATACTCGCCGAGCATGAACAGCAGATATGGGGTCGAGCCGTACTCGACCATGAAGCCGGCAACGAGCTCGGATTCCGCTTCCACGAGGTCGAACGGCGGGCGGTTGGTCTCCGCCAGCGCCGAGACGTAGAACACCACGAACATCGGGAACAGCGGCCAGACGTACCAGTTCAGAATGGTCAGCTGCGGCAGTCCGATCAGGCTGGCCAGCCCGCGGACGTGCTGGGCCTCGACCAGGGCCGACAGGTTCAGCGTGCCGGCGCAGAGCAGCACCGTGATGATGACGAATCCGATCGAAACTTCGTAGGACACCATCTGCGCCGCCGAGCGCAGCGCGGCCAGGAACGGATACTTCGAGTTCGACGACCAGCCGGCCATGATGATGCCGTAGATCGACAGCGACGAGATCGCGAAGATGAAGAGGATGCCGACATTGATGTCGGCGATGACCCAGCCGAGATTGGTCGGGATCACCGCCCAGGCCGCAAGCGCGAGCACGCACGACACCAGCGGCGCCAGCAGGAACACGCCCTTGTTGGCGCCGGCCGGGATGATCGGCTCCTTCAGCACGAACTTCAAAAGGTCCGCGAAGGATTGCAGCAGGCCCCAGGGGCCGACCACGTTCGGGCCGCGCCGGATCTGCACCGCCGCCCAGATCTTGCGGTCGGCGAGCAGGATGTAGGCGATCGCGATCAGCAGGACGACGAGCACCAGGACGCTCTCCGCGATCATGATGATCAGCGGCCAGAGAAAACCGGTCCAGAATGCGCTTTCGAAGAATTCCATTCTAGCTCACTCCGCTGCGGTCAGCATCTGCCCGGAGGCAAGCCGCGAACATTCCGCCATCACGGCGGACGCGCGCGCGATTGGGTTGGTCAAATAGAAGTCCTCGACCCGCGGCTTGAACGGCGCCTTCTCGGGCGAACCGCCCTTCCCCGCCAGCTTCTTGATCTGGTCGGCCGAGCCGGCCTCGATCTGGTCGAGACGGATCAAATGCGGCACGGCCTTGAAGATCGCCTGGCGCAGCGCCGCAAGCGAGTCGTAGCCGAGCTTCTTGCCGAGCGCCTCCGACAGCGCGCGGATGATCGCCCAGTCCTCGCGGGCTTCGCCCGGCGGGAACGCGGCCCGTCCCGTCATCTGGACCCGGCCTTCGGTGTTGACGTAGATCGCGGACTTCTCGGTGTAGGCGGCGGCCGGCAGGATGACGTCGGCGCGATGCGCGCCGCGGTCTCCATGGGTGCCGATATAGACGACGAAGGTGCCGTCAGGCGCGTTGATCTCGTCGGCACCGAGCAGGAACAGCAGGTCCAGCGTGCCGAACGTCGTCATCTGCGCGGCGTTCAAGCCCCCGCCGGTTGCGGCGAAGGCGATGTCGAGCGCACCGACGCGCGAAGCGCTCTCGTGCAGCACGCCAAAGCCGTTCCAGCCGTCCTTGAGCGCGCCGACATCGAGCGCGAGCTTGGCGGCGCTGGCGAGAATGGCGGCGCCGTCGTGACGCGAGGCCGCGCCCGCGCCGACCAGGATGATCGGGTTCTTGGCGTTCTTCAGCACGTCCATGAAGGAGTGCTTGCCGGCGGCGAGCTCACCGAGGGTCTCGGTGCCTGCGCCGAGGTGATCGTAATCGTAGGTCAGATCGGCCTTGGCGCCGATCACGCCGACCTTGAAGCCGCCGCTGCGCCAGCGCTTGCGGATGCGGGCGTTGAACACAGCCGCTTCTTTCCGCGGGTTGGCGCCGATGATGAGAAGCGCATCCGCCTGCTCCACGCCGGCCAGCGTCGGGTTGAAGATGTAGGAGCCGCGGCCGAGCGCGGGATCGAAGGCATCGCCGCCCTGCACCGCCAGATTGCTCGAGCCGAACTTGGCGAGCAGATCCTTCAGCGCGAACATCTCCTCGACGCCGGCGAGGTCGCCTGCGATCGCGCCGATGCGCTTGCCGTCGGTGCGCGCCGCTTTCGCAGCGATCGCGGCAAAGGCCTCCTGCCAGCTCGCCGCGCGCAGCTTGCCGGCTTCGCGGATATAGGGCCGGTCGAGCCGCTGGGTGCGCAGGCCATCGACGATGTGACGGGTCTTGTCGGAGATCCACTCCTCGTTCACGGCCTCGTTGATGCGCGGCAGCACGCGCATCACTTCCCGGCCGCGGGTGTCGACGCGGATCGCGGACCCGACGCCGTCCATGACGTCGATCGACTGGGTCTTGCCGAGCTCCCACGGGCGCGCGGCAAACGCGTAAGGCTTCGAGGTCAGCGCGCCGACCGGGCAGATGTCGACGAGATTGCCCTGCAATTCAGAGGTCAGCGCGTGCTCGAGATAGGTCGTGATCTCCATGTCCTCGCCGCGGCCGGTGGCGCCCATCTCGGGGGCACCTGCGACTTCCGCCGAGAAGCGGACGCAGCGCGTGCACTGGATGCAGCGGTTCATCGAGGTCTTGACCAGCGCGCCGAGATATTTGTCCTCGACCGCGCGCTTGTTCTCTGCGAAGCGGCTGGTGTCGACACCATAGCCCATCGCCTGGTCCTGCAGATCGCACTCGCCGCCCTGGTCGCAGATCGGGCAGTCCAGCGGATGGTTGATCAGAAGGAATTCCATCACGCCTTCGCGTGCCTTCTTTACCATCGGCGAACGCGTCGAGATTTCCGGCGGCTCACCCTTGGGGCCCGGACGGCAGTCGCGCACGCCCCAGGCGCAGCTTGCGACCGGCTTCGGGCCGCCCTTCACCTCGACGAGGCACATCCGGCAATTGCCGGCGATCGACAGCCGCTCGTGGTAGCAGAAGCGCGGAATCTCGGCACCAGCCGCCTCGCACGCCTGAAGCAGCGTGTATTCGGCGGGGACATCGATCTCTTTGCCGTCGATGATGAGCTTGGTCATGTCTCTTACTCCGCCGCGACCATGTTCACGGGATCGCGGACGCCGATATCGTCGATGTCGGACTTGTGCGAATACTCGTCGATGCGCGCTTCGATCTCATGACGGAAATGCGCGATCAGGCCCTGGATCGGCCATGCCGCGGCGTCGCCGAGCGCGCAGATGGTGTGGCCTTCGACCTGCTTCGTCACTTCGAGCAGCATGTCGATTTCGCGCTTGTGGGCGCGGCCCTCGGCCATGCGGGTGAGCACGCGCCACATCCAGCCCGTGCCCTCGCGGCACGGCGTGCACTGGCCGCAGCTCTCATGCTTGTAGAAATAGGAGATGCGGGCGATCGCGCGGATCAGATCGGTCGACTTGTCCATCACGATCACGGCCGCAGTGCCGAGGCCCGAGCGCAGCTTGCTGAGGCTGTCGAAGTCCATCGGCGTGTCGATGATCTGCTCGGCCGGCACCATGCGCACCGACGAGCCGCCGGGGATCACGGCCTTGAGGTTGTCCCAGCCGCCGCGGATGCCGCCGCAATGCTTGTCGATCAGCTCACGGAACGGAATGCCCATGGCCTCTTCGACGTTGCAGGGCCGCTCGACATGACCGGAGATGCAAAAGAGCTTGGTGCCGACGTTGTTGGGACGACCGATGCCGGCGAACCAGCCCGCGCCGCGGCGCAGGATGTCCGGCGCGACCGCGATGGACTCGACGTTGTTGACGGTGGTCGGGCAGCCGAACAGGCCGACATTGGCCGGGAACGGCGGCTTCAGCCGCGGCTGGCCCTTCTTGCCCTCGAGGCTTTCGAGCAGCGCGGTTTCCTCGCCGCAGATGTAGGCGCCGGCGCCGTGGGCGACGTAGATGTCGAACGGCCAGCCGTTGACGTTATCCTTGCCGACGAGCTTGGCCTCATAGGCCTGGTCGATCGCGGCCTGGAGATGCTCGCGCTCGCGGATGAATTCGCCGCGGACATAGATGTAGCAGGCATGCGCGTTCATCGCGCAGCTCGCGATCAGGCAGCCTTCGATCAGGAGATGCGGATCGTGCCGCATGATCTCGCGATCCTTGCAGGTGCCCGGCTCGGATTCGTCGGCGTTGACGACGAGATAGCTCGGACGGCCGTCGGTGGATTCCTTCGGCATGAAGGACCATTTCAGGCCGGTCGGGAAGCCGGCGCCGCCGCGGCCGCGCAGGCCGGAGGCTTTCATCTCGTTGATGATCCAGTCGCGGCCCTTGTCGATGATGTTCTTGGTGCCATCCCAGGCGCCGCGGCGCCGCGCACCCTCGAGCCCCCAATCATGGAGGCCGTAGAGGTTCTTGAAGATGCGGTCCTTGTCCTCGAGCATATCAGTGCTTTCCGATCAACGAATGGACTGCTTGTAGGCAAGTCCGGCGGCGCAGACGGCGAAGATCAGCGCCCAGAGCAGACTGGTCTCCTGCGTCGCGTTCATGATGAAACGCTGCAGCAGGAACATGAAGGCGGCCGCGACCGCGGCGTGCATGGCGACGAAGCCCCATTTCTTCACGGCCTCGTTCCCTCCAATTGCGGGGAGATCACCCATCAGGTGCTCTCCTTCAGCGTGGTCGGCCCGCCCATCGGCGCCGAGAACTGGCGGCCGTTCTGCGGACCGGGCTTGGGCGGATTGCCCGAAGCGAAACCGTCGAGCACCTTGCCGAAGCTTTCCTTGGTCAGGTCCTCATAGGTGTCCTTGCCGATCATGACCATCGGCGCGTTCACGCAGGCACCGAGGCACTCGACCTCCTCCCAGCTGAAATTGCCGTCCTTGGACAGATGGAAGGGCTCGTGATGGATTCGGTGCTCGCAGACGTGGATCAGATCCTCGGCGCCGCGCAGCCGGCACGGCGTGGTGCCGCAGACCTGGACGTGGGCCTTCTTGCCGACGGGGGCGAGCTGGAACATCGTGTAGAAGGTCGCGACTTCCAGCACGCGGATATAGGGCATGTCGAGCATGTCGGCGATGACGCGGATCGCGGCTTCCGAGACCCAGCCGTCGTGCTGCTCCTGCGCGCGCCAGAGGATGGCGATGACGGCGGAGGCCTGGCGGCCGGCCGGATATTTCGCGATCTGCTGCTTGGCGAAAGCGAGGTTTTCCTCCGTGAACGCAAAGCTCGCGGGCTGAACTTCCTTCGGTGCTAATCGGCGAACGGACATCTCTTCAATCTCTCACTGCATGCGGCGCGCGGATTTCGCATTCAGGGCTTCGATCCTGTCCTGCCAAAATGCGCTTGCGGTGCCGAAAACGTTGTAGCCGACGTGGGTCGAGACCTTGATGCGGTCGAGGATCGACAGCTCGGTCACGGTCTCCATCCGATTGCTGCGCGGATCGAACACGATCAGCTTCAGCGGGGTCTGTTCGAGGATGAAGCGCGACACCGCATGAGAGCGGTCGCTGCCGTGCTCCTCGCACATGATGACGCTGTCGGCCTGGAGCAGACGCGCGCCGCCCTTGATCGCCTCGATCTCGACGCCCTCGACGTCGAGCTTGATCAGGTACTTGCCGGCGCTCGCCACCTTGCCGTCCTCGATCAGATTGTCGAGTGCGATGACCGGCACCTCCTCGCCGCCCGCGGACGGAGCGCCAGCGATGCTGAAGGCTTCGTGCTTGGTGCCCGACAGACGCGCGGTGCCGCGGCTGGCACCGATCGCGCATTTCATGGTCTCGAAGCGATTGCCGTTGACGCGGGCGTTGTTGGCGAGCTTCGGGTAGTTCTGCCCCGACGGCTCGATCGCGATCGCCTTGTGCGAGCCGAACGGCTTGCTCGACACCAGCACCGACCAATAGCCGTAATTGGCACCGCAATCGAGCAGCGTGTAGTCGACGTCGACGCTATCGGCGAACAGCAGCTCGAGCTCGTCCTCGTAATTGTAGGACCGGTTGAGCAGCTTGCTCCAATAGCCGTCGCCGTAAGGGAATTCGAACACGGCGTCGGGATTGAGCCGGATCGCGATGTTGCGCTCCGGCAGCGTCTTCCGCAGCAAATTCGCGCAGGCGATGTAGCCCATGTGCGAGAAGTGCGAGGAGATCTTCGATCCCGTCACCAGCGCCAAGGCAGCCGTCCGCTCCCACAGGTTGGCCCCTTCCAGGGCCCCCGAGGCGCGGTCGAACTGGATTGGCGCCTGCTGCCCCATCACCGATCGACCTCTCCGAACACGATGTCGAGCGAGCCGAGGATGGCGGAGACGTCGGCGAGCAGATGGCCGCGGCAGATGTGGTCCATGGCCTGGAGATGCGCAAAGCCCGGCGCGCGGATCTTGCACTTGTAGGGCTTGTTGGTGCCGTCGGAGATCAGATAGACGCCAAACTCGCCCTTGGGCGCCTCGACCGCGGCGTAGACCTCGCCGGCGGGGACGTGGACGCCTTCGGTGTAGAGCTTGAAGTGGTGGATCAGCGCTTCCATCGAGCGCTTCATCTCGCCACGGCGCGGCGGCGCGACCTTGTTGTCTTCGACGACGACCGGTCCCTTCCCCTCGGGCGCGTTCAGCTTCTGGATGCACTGCCTCATGATGCGCACGGACTGGCGCATCTCTTCCATGCGGATCAGATAGCGGTCGTAGCAGTCGCCGTTCTTGCCGATCGGGATGTCGAAATCCATCTCGGCGTAGCATTCATAGGGCTGCGACTTGCGCAGGTCCCAGGCCGCGCCCGAGCCGCGCACCATCACGCCCGAGAAGCCCCACTCCCAGGCTTCCTTCAGCGGCACCACGCCGATGTCGACGTTGCGCTGCTTGAAGATGCGGTTGGCGGTGAGCAGGCGGTCGAGATCGTCCACCACCTTGAGGAACGGATCGCACCAGGCCTCGATGTCGTCGACCAATTTCTGCGGCAAATCCTGATGCACGCCGCCGACGCGGAAGTAGGCCGCATGCATACGGCTGCCCGAGGCGCGCTCGTAGAACACCATCAGCTTTTCGCGCTCTTCGAAACCCCACAGCGGCGGGGTCAGCGCGCCGACGTCCATCGCCTGCGTGGTGACGTTGAGCAGATGCGACAGGATGCGGCCGATCTCGCAATAGAGCACGCGGATGAGCTGGCCGCGGCGCGGCACCTCGATGCCGAGCAGCTTCTCGGCCGCCATGCAGAAGGCGTGCTCCTGGTTCATCGGCGCGACGTAGTCGAGCCGGTCGAAATACGGGATCGCCTGCAGATAGGTCTTCTGCTCGATCAGCTTCTCGGTGCCGCGATGCAGCAGGCCGATATGGGGGTCGACACGCGCGACGACTTCGCCATCCAATTCGAGCACAAGACGCAACACACCGTGGGCCGCCGGATGCTGCGGCCCGAAGTTGATGGTGAAGTTGCGAAGGTTTTCGGGTTGCTCGTTCATGATCAGACCTTCGGTCCCGCTTTTTCGTCACCCGGAAGGACCGGATAATCGGCTCCCTCCCACGGAGACAAAAAGTCGAACTTGCGGAATTCCTGGTTGAGCCGGACGGGCTCGTACACCACCCGCTTCTCCTGGTCGTCGTAGCGGACCTCGACGAAGCCAGTGGTCGGGAAATCTTTCCGCAGCGGATGGCCCTCGAAACCGTAATCGGTCAGCAGGCGCCGCATGTCGGGATGGCCGACGAAGAACACGCCATAGAGGTCGTAGGCCTCACGCTCGAACCAGTCGGCGCCGGGGAACACCTCGATCAGCGACGGAACCTGGGTGGTCTCGTCGGCCTGCGCCTTGAGCCGGATCCGCGCGTTCAGCGTCGGGGACAGGAAGTGATAGATCACGTCGAAGCGTTTTTCGCGCGACGGATAGTCCGCGGCCGTGATGTCGGTGAAGTTGATGAAACGGCAGTTCGGATCGTCGCGGAGGTACTTGACCACCTCGACGATCTTGCTGGCCTCGACATCGACCGAGAGCTGGTTGAAGGCCACCGAATGACCGAGAGCGGCGCCCGGAAGCGCGCTAACGATCGTCTGCCCCAAGGCGTCGAGCTTGGCGTCGTCCATGACGTAAAACCTTAGCGTTCGATGGTGCCGGTGCGGCGGATCTTCTTCTGCAGCAGCAGCACGCCGTAGAGCAGCGCTTCCGCCGTGGGCGGGCAGCCCGGCACATAGATGTCGATCGGCACGATGCGGTCGCAGCCGCGTACGACCGAATAGGAATAGTGATAATAGCCACCGCCATTGGCGCAGGAGCCCATCGAGATGACGTAGCGCGGCTCGGGCATCTGGTCGTAGACCTTGCGCAGCGCAGGCGCCATCTTGTTGGTCAGGGTGCCCGCGACGATCATCACGTCGGACTGGCGCGGCGAGGCACGGGGCGCGAAGCCGAAGCGCTCGACGTCGTAGCGCGGCATCGACACCTGCATCATCTCGACCGCACAACAGGCGAGACCGAAGGTCATCCACATCAGCGAGCCCGTACGGGCCCAGGTGATGAGGTCGTCGGTCGCGGCGACGAAGAAGCCCTTGTCGGACAGTTCGGAATTGACCTCGAGGAAGAACGGATCATTGGCTCCGACCGGCCGGCCGGTCGACGGATCCAGGATGCCCTTGGGGGCCGGCGCGATCGCCGGACCTGTGGACGGCGCAGGGTTCAATCCCATTCCAGTGCTCCCTTCTTCCATTCATAGGCGAACCCGACCGTCAGCACGCCGAGGAACACCACCATGGACCAGAAGCCGGTCGCGCCAAGCTTGCCGAACGCCACCGCCCAGGGAAACAGGAACGCCACCTCGAGGTCGAAGATGATGAAGAGGATGGCGACCAGATAGAAGCGGACGTCGAACTTCATGCGCGCGTCGTCGAAGGCGTTGAAACCGCACTCATACGCCGACAGTTTTTCCGGGTCCGGCTGCTGGAACGCCACGATGAAGGGCGCGATCAACAACACCAGGCCGATGATAGCCGCTACCGCTATGAAGACGACGAGTGGAAGATAGTTCTGCAGAATGCCGCTCATTGGCGAGCCCTTTTTCCCGCAGCCTCGGGACAGCCACGGATTCGTCCGATTTGGAATTATTCTGAGCCTTAGCGCAGTGCACCAATGGGCGCAAGACACGCTCTTTTTAGGCCCTTTGCCGCCCCCAGCAGTATGAAAATCCCGGAATCACCCCGCGCTGGTATGGAGCAGATCGCCAAACCCAGCAAGGGCGGTCCGCGCTTGCGGCAGTGACGTCCGTTGTCTGGGAAAGCCCACCTTATGTAGGCCGCGCCGCAGCAAAATCCACATTACAAGGAGGATAGGCCCCGGTCGGCGGCAATCCGGCCGAACAAGCCCCGAGCCGCTCCGAGCCGCCTATCCACAGGCAGAGTGAGCACGAGCCATGCATCACACGAGGCCGAGCCCCCGGCTCCTGCGATATCTTGCAGCCCGACCGGTCGCGAGCGCGGCGGCGGCGACGTGGAGGTCCGTCGCGCGCGCCGCGCCCGGATGAGCTTCGGGCCGGGGGGCATAGCCCGGATGCTCATCTATCTCGTGGCGGAGGATCGGCCGCCCGCGATGTCGCCGCCCTCACCCGTCCTCACCATTTGTAGGAAACGCTGGCGGTGATGCGCCGGCGGTCGCCGTAGAAGCAGGACGTGGCCGAGGCGCAACTCGCGACATAGATCCGGTCGGTCAGGTTGATCACGTTGAGCGCCGTCCGCCAGTTCTGCCATTCGTAGTGGACCGCGAGATCGCCGAGCACCACCGCGGGAACCTCGAGGGTATTGGCGGTGTCGGCCCAGGACGCGCCGATGTAGCGAACGCCGCCGCCGAAACCAAAGCCCTCCAGCGGCCCGTCCTTGAAGGTGTAGTCGGCCCAGCCCGACACCAGCAGCTCAGGCGTGTTGGTCGGCGTCTTGCCGACCAGCGACGGATCGAGATCCCGGCTGTTGAAGAGATGATAGGCCGTGAAGGAGCCGATGAACTTCAGCTCCCTGGTGGCATTGGCCACCGCTTCGAGCTCGATACCGCGCGAAGTCACCTCGCCGGTCTGGTTCTGCAGGACCGGAACGCTGCCCGGCAATGTCGTCGCGACGTTCTGCCGGACCAGGTCGAAAGCCGAGACCGTGAAATAACCGTCGAAGCCTTTCGGCGCGACCTTGACGCCGATTTCGGCCTGCTTGCCGGTCTCCGGCAGGAACAGCTGGTTCTGGGCGTTGAGGCCGATGATCGGATTGTAGCTCGTCGAATAGGAGACATAGGGCGCAATGCCGTTGTCGAAATTGTAGATCAGCCCGGCGCGGCCGCTGAACTTGCTGTCCTCGCGGCTTCCGACGGTGGCACCGGTGTCACGCGCGTCCTGCGTCGTCTCGACCCAGTCGTTGCGGCCGCTCAGCACCAGCGTGAAATTGCCGAGCTTCATCTGGTCCTGAAGATAGGTCCCGGCCTGCTTCTGTGTAATCTGGAAATTCCGGAAGGGGGCGCTTGGAAGCGGAACCTCGGCCGCACCATAGGAGGGATTGAAGACGTTGATCGAGGACACGCCGAAGCCGAAGGCCTGATAGTCGTCGATCTGGTAGCCCTTCAGATCGACCCCGAACAGCACCGTGTGCTTCACCGGGCCGGTGTCGAAGCGATACTCGAGCTGGTTGTCGAGATTGGCCTGATTGGCGGTGTTCTTCGCATACCAATTGTACCGATTGAGCGTCGCCGTGTTGACGTTGGCCCAATCGTTGCCGACATAGCCGCGGTAGGTGATGTCCACATGCGCAAAGCGGGCATTCTGACGGAACGTCAGGTCCTCGGTGAGATTACGCGCGAACTGATAGCCAAGCATCTCCTGCTCGCGCGTGAACTTGTCGACGCTGGGATCGCCGACGAAGAAGCTGGTCGGAATCTTGCCGAACGGCGCGTTCGTCACCGTGCCCTGATAGGGCAGGAAGTTGATGCCGCGGGTGTCCTGCTTCGAGGCCGAGGCCAGCACCGTGAAGCTCGTGTCGGCATCCGGCTTCCAGGTGAGCGACGGTGCGATGAAGTAGTTGTTGTCAGGCGTGAAGTTGACCTGTGTGCCGCCGTTCTGGACCTGGCCGACCACACGGGCAAGCAGCTTGCCGTTCTCGGGGCTGGTCGCGACCGGCCCGCCGAAATCGAAGCTGACATAGGCGTTGCCGAAATTGTTCACGCCGGTCTCGACGTAACGGATCGGCTCGGCCGGCGGTAGCTTGCTGATGACGTTGACGATGCCGCTCGGGCTCGATCCGCCATAGAGCACCGCGGATGGACCGCGCAGCACCTCGACCCGCTCCATGTTCGGCGTCTGCAGCTTCCAGCTCGCATAGGATGTGTAGAACAGCTGCATGCCGTCGAGGAACAGACCGATATCCTCGGACTTGAAGCCGCGGATCAGCCACCAGTCGTTGCGGGTGTCCGTGCCGAACGTCCCTGCCCGCACACCGGCGGTGTAGCGCAGAACTTCGTCGAGCTTGTTCGGCTTCTGGTCGCGGATCTGCTCGGCGCCGATGACCGACACCGATTGCGGCGTCTGCATGATCGGCGTGTTGGTCTTGGTGCCGGACGAGCTGCGGCCCGCGACGTACCCTTTCACCGGGCCGCGCGGCGTCTCGACGAAGCCGACATTGCGCTGCGGCTGCGGCCTGTTCCTGTCGGCGCCCTGCTCCGACGAGCGCGGTGCGCGGCGCTGAGGAGCCGTAGCGGCGCGCCGGCGCGCTTCCGGTGCGGTGACGGTCACCGGCGGCAGGCTCGTTGCACCACCTTGCGGGGCAGATTGTGCAAGCGATGCCTGCGGCATCAAAATCCAAGCGGACGCGGTCGCCAATACGACCGACCGCAGCATTCCAAGACTATTCACGTGCCACCCCAAACCAAACTGCATGTGTCATGCCGTCAGTCCCGTGACGGCTGCATTGGGGAGAGGCTTATGCAGAGGCGCACGATTTCCCTAATTGAAAGCCTCTTAGAGGCGCTCTTAGAGGCACTCCACATGTCCGGAGATTGCTGCGGGAACTGCGCCTCGCGGCATGACACAGCCGGGCTGAGGGACGTTCCGACAGCCACCGGCGAAACCAGCCAGGCGGCAAGACGAAACCATTTTGCGGAACCCGCGAAACGATCCGGAAACAGACGGTCCGTAAGACAGAGCCATAGACGGCGGCAAAGCCCGTCGGGAGGCTCAGATGAACCACTCAATACACTCTGCTGATCGTGCGACCCACCTGAAGATCGTGGTGGTGGCGCTGGTGGCTGGCATCATGGTGGCCGGCTTCGGGATCGCAGCCCGCACCAATGCCGATTACAGCCAGACCGCCCAGTCCAGCCACGTGATCAAGGCCGGCAAGCCGGTGGTGGTGACAAGCGCGGGGGCGTCCGAGATTCGCTGAGACGTCCTAGTCCGGGCTGACCGATGGCCGCCTCCGGGCGGCCTTTTTCATTTTCCAGAGCAATACTTAGCCGAGATACACCGTGTCAGCGCAACGTCCTTGACTTCACTCAGCCCCGCCTTTAATTCCCCCCTCGTTCCGCGCGCATCGAGCGAACCACGCGGGAGTAGCTCAGTTGGTTAGAGCGCCGGCCTGTCACGCCGGAGGTCGCGGGTTCGAGCCCCGTCTCTCGCGCCATTTTGGCAATCCCTTCATAGTGTTAGCTTGAACTCCTTGAGGCCTGCGGCAACTGCGGCGAGCCGTGAACGACGTTCGTACGGCCGGGGACCTGCGGCGGTGTCAGCCCGCGCCCGAATCGTCTAGGTCTCAAAGGACTTAGAGGGACCCCGCGCATTCTCGGCTTTTTCAGGGATTCCCTGTCATTGGACAACCGAGGAGGCCAGCCATGTCTAAGAAGGATTCGGCTAAGAAGGCAGCCGCTCCCGCCACCATCACGCTCAAGCAGCTCGCTGCCGATATCGCCGAGAGCCAGGACCTGTCGAAAAAGCGCGCCGAGGCGGTCCTGACCGACATGGTCGATCTGATCGCCAGGCACCTCAGGAAGGGCGACCGGGTCCGCATCGTGGGCTTGGGCATCCTCCAGGTCCGCAAGCGCGCCGCCCGCACCGGCCGCAATCCCGCCACCGGCGAGCCGATCCACATCAAGGCCAGCAAGAAAGTCACCTTCCGTCCGGTCAAGGAACTGAAAGAGGCGATCTGAGGCTACCTTTCGTTAAGCCTGATCCCACGACCTTGCTGCCGCAACGCGGCCCGCTTTTCTGGTATACCGGCTGCTCCCCTGACCCCGGCGGTTTGACCAGAAATGTCCTCCCTCACCTTTTCGCATACCGTGACCGAGCGCTTCCTGCGCTACGTCACCATCGACACCCAGTCCGATCCGGAATCTCCTCACTCGCCCTCGACCGAGAAGCAGAAGGATCTCGGGCGCGTGCTGGCCGCCGAGCTGAAAGCCATCGGCGTCGCCGACGCGCATCTCGACGATTACGGCTACGTCTACGGAACGATCCCGGCCAACACGACCAAGAAGGTGCCGGTGATCTGCTTCTGCTCGCACATGGACACTTCGCCCGACGTCACCGGCAAGGACGTCAAGCCGCAGGTCTGGACGAACTATCGCGGCGGCGACATCACGCTGCCGGGCGACACCAGCCAGGTCATCCGCTTCGCCGAACACCCGGCGCTGAAGAACCAGATCGGCAACGACATCATCACCACCGACGGCACCACGCTGTTGGGGGCCGACAACAAGGCGGGCGTTGCCGAGATCATGGATGCCGCGCAGTTCTTCATCAACAATCCCGACGTGAAACACGGCACCATCAAGATCCTGTTCACGCCGGACGAAGAGATCGGCCGCGGCGTCGACAATGTCGACATCAAGAAGCTCGGTGCCGATTTCGGCTACACCATGGACGGCGAGAGCGCTGGCTGCGTCGAGGACGAGACCTTCTCGGCCGACGGCGCCACCATCACCATCAACGGCGTCAGCGCCCATCCCGGCTACGCCAAGGGCAAGATGGAGCACGCGATCAAGATCGCAGCGGCGATCGTCGAGCGGCTGCCGAAGGAAGGCTGCTCACCGGAGACGACCTCGGGCAAGCAGGGCTTTCTGCATCCGATCGGCATCGAGGGCGCGCTGGAGCAGGCAAGGCTCTCCTTCATCGTGCGCGACTTCACCGAGGAAGGGCTGAAGGAAAAGGAAGTTCTGCTCGAGACGATCGTCAAGGACGTGATGAAGGACTATCCGCGCTCAACCTACGCGTTCGAGGTGAAGGAGCAGTACCGCAACATGAAGCAGGTGATCGACCGTCACCCGCACGTGCTCGAATATGCCATCGAAGCGATCCGCCGCGCCGGCCTGCGCCCGATGCGCACCGCGATCCGCGGCGGCACCGACGGCTCGCGCCTGTCCTTCATGGGTCTGCCCTGCCCCAACATCTTTGCCGGCGAGCACGCGTTTCACTCGCGGCTCGAATGGGTCAGCCGACAGGACATGGAAAAGGCCGTGCAGACCATCGTGCATCTCGCGATGATCTGGGAGGAGAAAGCTTAAGGCCTCCACAATCGTCAAATGGCCGGGCTTGCGCCCGGCCATTTGCTTGAAGGTCCATTGGCTTGAAGGTTTACGGCACCGGCATTGCGCGCGGACTGCGGTGGAAGCGATTCGAACTCGCCATCCAGTTGGGCAACGGCGCACCATCGCGGTGCCGCCCACCGGCGACCGCTGCCGCCCATGCCACCACGGCTCCAATCAAGGTCGCCGCCGCCACCGAGAACGCAACGATGATCGAGTTGCGCCGCGCGCGATTGATGGCCGTTTTCGCGTCTGCGATCAGTGCATCCACGCGACGCTCTGAGTCGGGCGCTGCCAGCCCCGTCAGGGCCGCCACCTGCTGGATCAGGTAAACCCGATCGTCGGTACTGACCCCGCTATGGCTCGATGACGTCATCAGGATGCGTCCTGCTTCGGCGCGGGCCTCCCGGAGGTCGGTGTTAGGCGGTCGGCGCGGCGCGCGGAACAGCTTGTCCAACTCGTAGCTCAACAGTGGCTCGGCGGCGGACGTATTGCTGGCCGAGCTTCGCATCGGCGAACGGTCGATCGCCGATGCGCCAAGCATTGCGAGGAGAGCGGCGCCGAACAGCACCGCCAGCGCCCAGGACGTCAGCCCTTGAAGGCCATCCCGCCGCTCGACGTCGTCCTCGATCGTCGTCAACGCAGGCGCCGGCCGCGTTGTCCGACCGGCGATGTAACCGCCGAAGCCGAAGCTGATGATCGCCTGGATGATCAGATACAGCCCTGACAGCAGGGCTAGCGCGGCAGAGGAATCCCGCCAAGTCGGCGAGGCCGAGCTGACGCCGAGGCCGACCGCGACGCCAAAGCCGATCAGGATGAACGACATGGCGCCAGCGGCAAGCGCGCCTGCGAACACCGAACTCCATTGAATGGTCCGGCCTCCGTTGGCCTCCAGGCCGCCTTCCACGATCTCTTCCCGCATGACAGTTTCAATCGTCATCGCGGCTTCTCAACGCAGGCCGAAGAACGACAGAACAGCCATGATCACGACGATCAAGCCGATCAGATAAATCAGTCCATCCATAGTCCGTCCTCCTCAATGTTCCTCGTCGCTAATCACGAAGAATGAGGAACGTTCCAAACTGGACGAAACTGCTGGAACGAATGGGCCGACAGGGCGTTGCCGGTTCGAGTCCCAAGGATGAAGATCGTGAGCATGAAGGCCTCAGCCCGGTCCGTCCGGGTTGGGGCCTTTCCGTTTGCGCCGCGCCCGCCAGTAAGAGGCGGCCGTGGCCTACTGCTGCCGCAATTGTTTCGCGGACGTAACAATGTTGCGGGTCGACACTATTCCCGCCCCCATGCTAGGCCGGGCATAGACCGCAACCAGAGTGACGTCGTGCCCGCGAACCGCCAGCCCTCAGGAACTTGCCGCCGGCGTGACTGGCGCGGGCTGCTGTCCGTGCTGATCGCTGTCATCTACCTGCTCGCGGGCGTGCTGCATGGCTCGCACGACATCGATGTCACCACGCCCGGGGGCGGCTCGGAGATCGCCGCGGTCCTGGATGGCCCCTCGGACCACAGTGACCACTGGGCGATCGGCGGACATCATTGCCACGGCTGCTTCTCCCTGACGGTGACACAGCCGGCGCCGGCGGCCGTAACGGTCGCGCTTGCATCCGCATCGAGTCCGCATCGTGCGCCCCGGCTCGCCGGAATTGTCCCCGATACCGACTCTCCCCCTCCCAAACCTATTGCCTGAACGGATTGGTCGGGCGTCCAGCGCCCATTAGGTTCATCCTTCACAGGTCGGTTTCATGTTTCGCAGGGGAATGGCCGCGCGCCTGGCGTGCGCGGCAGCGTGTCTGATTGCGGGATCGGCGATTGCGCCGTCTCACGCCCAGACTTTGACGATGCGGAGCGCGTTGTCGCGCGCGCTGGCCGCGAGCCCGCGGCTAACGGCGGCGGAGCGTGACGTCGGCATCGCCACGGGCCAGCGCATCCAGGCGGGCGCCCTGCTCAATCCGGAACTCTCGTACGAGCAGGACGATTCATTCGGCTCCGGCAAGTACCGCGGGACGCGATCGGCCGAGACGACGCTCCAGATCAGCCAGGCCTTCGAGCTGTTCGGCAAGCGCGACGCGCGGATCGCGGCCGGCGCTGCCGGCATCGAGGTCGCCGCGATCCAGCGCAAGGCGATCAGGCTCGAGGTGCTGTCGGAAACCGCGATCGCCTTCCTCGGCGTGCTCGGCGCGCAGCGGCGCATCCATATCCTCGACGAGCAGATTGAGGCGATCGACCGCCTGACGCCGCTGCTCCGCCGCCGCGTCGAGGCCGGCGCCTCCTCACCGGCCGAGACCGGCCGCGCCGAAGTCGCCTCCGCCTTGGTGAAGGCCGACCGCGAGCGCTTCAAGGCAATTCTGTCCAGCGCCCGACGCGAGCTTGCGGTGCTGATGGGCGATCCCAACGCCAAATTCGGCGAAGTCTCCGGCCGGCTCGACATCCTGGGCAAAACGCCGACGTTCCAGTCGGTGGTCGCCGCCATCGATGCCAATCCGCAGCTGGTGCGCTGGACGGCGGTCTATGCCCAGCGCAATGCCGAGCTGCTGCTGGCACGGCTCAAGCCCTATCCAGACGTGCGGATCGCAGCCGGCTGGCGCCACTTCAACGAGTCCAATGACGATGCCGTCAGGCTCTCCCTCTCGGTGCCGATCCCCGTGTTCGACCAGAACCAGGGAAACATCCTCTCGGCGCAGGAAAGCCTCGCCAAGACCAGGGCCGAGCGCGAAGCCAACCGCAACACGCTGATCGTGATCGCCGGCCGCGCCTACGACTCTCTGCAGGGCTCGCTGCGCGAACTCGCGGTGCTGCGCGAGACCGCCATCCCCAAGGCCACGGAGGCATCCGACGCGATTGCGCAAGGCTACGGCCAGGGCCGCTTCACCCTGCTCGAGGTGCTCGACGCCCAGGCCAGCGTCAGCCAGGCGCGCCTGCGCGAGCAAGAGGCGCTCCAGAATTTCCACGCTGGCGTTGCGACCATCGAAGGCCTCGTCGGCAATCCCTTTACGCTGGCGCGGGAGAGCGCACGATGAAGACGTCCTCCACCATTTTCGTCGCCATCGTTGCCGCCGCACTCGGCGCCTACGGCTACTCGCTGCTGGCGCCCGCCACGCCCGCGCATAACGAGCACACCGAGCATTCCGAAAAGAAGCCGAACGACCATGTCGAGCAGGACGAGCATGGTGCCGACCGCATCCGCATCTCCGACGTCAAGCTCGCAGCCGCGGGCGTCACGCTTGCCGAGGCCGCGAGCGTCACGCTGACTGACACGCTCGCCTTCAACGGCATACTGCGCGCCAACCAGGAAGCCGTGGTGCAGGTGACGCCGCGCTTCCCGGGCCTTGTCAAATCGATCCAGAAGCGCATCGGCGACAAGGTCGGCAAGGAAGATCTGCTCGCCGCAATCGAGAGCAACCAGAGCCTCACCGTCTACGAGCTGAAGGCGCCCCTTGCCGGCACGATCATCGAGCGGCAGATCTCGCTCGGCGAATACGCTTCCGAGCAGAAGCCGGCCTTCGTCGTCGCCGACCTCTCCACCATCTGGGTCGACCTATCGATCTACCGGCAGGACTTGAGGCGCGTCCGCCTCAACGACGAGGTGCTGATCGATCCCGACGACGGCCGCGGCGAGATCAAGGGGACGATCTCCTACATGGCGCCGATCGGCTCCAGCGAGACCCAGACCGCACTGGCACGCGTGGTGTTGCAAAATCCCGACGGGCGCCTGCGGCCCGGGCTGTTCGTCACGGCCAAGCTGATCCTCACCGCCCGCAACGTCGCGGTCGCGGTGCGCAGGAGCGCGATCCAGACGCTGGAGAACCGGACCATCGTGTTCGTCCGCGAGGACGGCGACAAGATCGAGGCGCGGCCGGTCGAGCTTGGCGATTCCGATCCGCGCCATGTCGAGATCAAGGCGGGCCTGTCGGCCGGCGAGCATTACGTCGCCGAGAACAGCTTCGTCGTGAAGGCGGAGATGGGCAAGGGCGAGGCCGAACATGATTGAGCGCCTGATCGCCGCCTCGCTGCAACAGCGCTGGCTGGTCCTCCTGCTCGCGCTCGGCGCCGTCGCTTTCGGGGCCTGGAACTTCCAGCGCCTGCCGATCGACGCGGTGCCTGATATCACCAACATCCAGGTCCAGATCAACACGCGCGCACCC
Source organism: Bradyrhizobium sp. MOS003 (assembly GCF_003020125.1). GTDB lineage: Bacteria > Pseudomonadota > Alphaproteobacteria > Rhizobiales > Xanthobacteraceae > Bradyrhizobium. The sequence continues at coordinate 160,388 of NZ_PYFW01000011.1, forward strand.
GGCTATTCGCCGCTCGAAACCGAGCAGCGCATCACCTTCCCCGTCGAGACCGCAATGGGCGGCCTGCCCAGGCTCGACTACACCCGCTCGCTGTCGCGCTACGGTCTCAGCCAGGTGACGGTCGTCTTCAAGGACGGCACCGACATCTTCTTCGCCCGCCAGCTCGTCGGCGAACGCATTCAGCAGGTCAAGGACCAGCTTCCGGCCGGCGTCGAGGTCGCGATGGGGCCGGTCTCGACCGGGCTCGGCGAAATCTTCATGTACACCGTCGAAGCCAAGAGGGACGACAAGACGGACGCGAAGACGCAAGGCGGCCACGACTATTCGCTGACCGATCTGCGCACCGTGCAGGACTGGATCATCAAGCCGCAGCTTCGCAACGTGCCCGGAGTGATCGAGGTCAACACCATCGGCGGCTTCGAGCGGCAGTTCCACGTACTGCCGGACCCCGGCAAGCTGATGGCCTACCGGCTCGGCTTCCGCGACGTCATGACGGCGCTCGCCGCCAACAACGCCAATGTCGGAGCCGGCTATATCGAGCGCAACGGCGAGCAATATCTGGTTCGCTCGCCGGGCCAGGTCGGCAACCTCAGTGAAATCCAGGACGTCGTGATCGGCTCGCGCGGCGGCAATCCCGTCAGGATCAGGGACGTCGCTGCTGTCACGGAAGGCCGCGACCTGCGCACGGGCGCTGCGACGCGCAATGGCGAGGAGACCGTGCTCGGCACCGCCATGCTGCTGATCGGCGAGAACAGCCGCACGGTGGCGCGCCGCGTCGCCGCTCGCCTGGACGAGATCGCCAAATCGCTGCCCGACGGCGTGGTGACGCGGACCGTCTACGACCGCACCGACCTGGTGGAAGCCACCGTCCGCACCGTCGAGAACAACCTGCTGGAAGGCGCGGCCCTGGTGGTGGCCGTGCTGTTCCTGATCCTCGGCAACATCCGCGCCGCGCTCGTCGTGGCCTGCGTCATTCCCCTGTCCATGGCGATGACGATATCGGGCATGGTCGAGACAAAAGTCAGCGCGAACCTGATGAGCCTCGGCGCCATCGACTTCGGCATCATCGTCGACGGCGCCGTGATCATCGTCGAGAATTGCCTGCGCATGCTGGCCGAGGCGCAACGCGAGAAAGGCGGGCTGCTCACGACCTCTGAGCGGCTGCGCGCGATCCTGCGCGGGTCGGGCGAGGTGATCAAGCCGAGCCTGTTCGGAACGCTGATCATCGCGGTGGTCTATCTGCCCGTGCTGACGCTGACCGGCGTCGAGGGCAAGATGTTCACGCCGATGGCGCTGACCGTGCTGATGGCGCTCGGCGCGGCCGTGCTGTTCTCCGTCACCTTCGTGCCGGCGGCGGTCGCCATCTTCGTCACCGGCAAGGTGTCCGAGCACGAAAATCTGTTCATGCGGATGGCCAAGCGCGCCTATCTCCCCCTGCTCCGCTTCGCCATCGACAACCGGGTCGCGGTCGCCGTCATGGCCGCACTCATCGTGGTCGCAAGCGGAATCGCTGCGTCGCGGATGGGCGGCGAGTTCATTCCGAGCCTGGACGAAGGTGACGTCGCGCTGGCCTCGATCCGGATTCCCGGCACCAGTCTGACGCAATCGCTGGACCTGCAGAAGGCGCTGGAAAAGCGCGTCATGCAGATTCCGGAGGTGAAGGAGTTCTTCACCCGCATCGGCACCGCCGAGATCGCTACCGACCCGATGTCGCCGGCACAGACCGACGGCTACGTCATGTTGAAACCGCGCGCCGAATGGCCCGACCCGGGCAAATCGAAAACGGAGGTGATCGAGGCGATCGACAAGGCCGCCGACGAGATTCCCGGCAGCGCCTACGAAATCTCCCAGCCGATCCAGTTCCGGGTCAACGAGCTGATCTCGGGGGTGCGCACCGACGTCGGCGTCAAGATCTTCGGCGATGACCTCGACATCCTGCAAGGCGCGGCCAAGCAGGTCGAGGCCGCGATCCGCGGTATCCGCGGCGCCAGCGACGTCAAGATCGAGCAGGTCGCAGGGCTTCCGATCCTCACCGTCCGCCTCGATCGCCAGGCGCTCGCCCGCTACGGCCTCAGCGTCAGCGAGGTGCAGGGCATCGTCGAGATTGCGGTCGGCGGCAAGTCGGCCGGCAAGCTGTTCGAAGGCGATCGCCGTTTCGACATCGTGGTGCGCCTGCCCGAATATTTGCGCGGCAATCTCGAGGCGATCCGGGCGATCCCGATTCCGCTGCCGCCCGGCGAGGACGCCGCAACCGGCACGGCCATTCGCACCGCGCTGGCCGCCTCTCCCCTCGCCCAGATGCGCTATGTGCCGCTGTCGTCGGTTGCCACCGTCGACGCGACGCCCGGGCCGAACCAGATCAGCCGCGAGAACGGCAAGCGGCGCATCGTCGTCACCGCCAATGTCCGCGCGCGCGATCTCGGCTCCTTCGTCACTGACGCCGAGGCGGCGGTGGCAGAGAAGGTCAAGCTGCCGCCCGGCTACTGGATCGGCTGGGGCGGCCAGTTCGAGCAGCTGGTTTCCGCCACCAAGCGGCTGACGATCGTGGTGCCGGTGGCGCTGCTACTGGTGTTCCTGCTGCTGTTCATGGGCATGGGATCGGTGGCCGATGCGGCGCTGGTATTCTCAGGCGTGCCGCTGGCGCTGACCGGCGGCGTGGCGGCGCTGCTGCTGCGCGATATTCCGCTCTCGATCAGCGCCGGTGTCGGCTTCATCGCGCTGTCGGGCGTCGCCGTGCTCAACGGCCTCGTCATCATCGCCTTCATCGAGCGGCTGCGCAGCGAGGGGCGGCCCGTCGCGGAGGCCGTACGCGAGGGCGCGCTGACGCGGCTGCGGCCGGTGCTGATGACCGCGCTGGTCGCTTCCCTCGGCTTCGTGCCGATGGCGCTTGCGACCGGTGCCGGCGCCGAGGTGCAGCGGCCGCTGGCGACCGTGGTGATCGGCGGCATCATCTCCTCGACCATCCTGACATTGCTGGTGCTGCCGGCGCTCTACGTGTTGTTCCGCCGTGACGTGGCACGCGAAACGCCTACAATGGCGCCTGATTTGGCGGCGTCCGGGGAGCGCTAGAAGTGGGCAGCCACGACCATCACGGTCATCACCACCATGATCATGGCGATCACGGTCACGACCACAGTCGAGGCCATGTCCATGCGCCCGCGAATTTCGGCAAGGCGTTCGCGATCGGCATTGCGCTCAACACCGCGCTGGTCGTGGCCGAAGCGATCTACGGCTATCTCGGCAATTCCACTGCGCTTCTCGCGGACGCCGGCCATAATTTGTCCGACGTGCTCGGCCTGGTCGTGGCCTGGGGCGCCTCGATCGCGGCGCGGCGGGCGCCGAGCGGCCGCTTCACCTATGGCTTTCGCGCCTCCACGATTCTGGCGGCGCTGGCGAACGCGGTTTTCCTGCTGGTCGCGACCGGCGCGATCGGCTGGGAGGCAATCCTGCGGCTGCGCGAGCCGGAGCCGGTCGCAGGCGTCACTGTCATGGTGGTCGCCGGGATCGGCATCCTCATCAACGGTTTTACCGCCATGCTGTTCGCGCGCGGGCGCAAGGACGACATCAACATCGAGGGCGCGTATCTGCACATGGCCGCCGACGCCGCGGTCTCGCTCGGCGTCGTGGTCTCCGCGGCGTTGATCATCTGGACCGGCTGGCTCTGGCTCGATCCCCTCACCAGCCTCGTCATCTGCGCCACCATCCTCTGGAGCACGACCAGCCTGTTGCGCGGCTCCATCGACATGTCGATGGCGGCAGCCCCCAGGGGCACCGATCTTGCCGCGATCAGAGGCCTCCTGCTCGCGCGTCCCGGCGTGTCCGCGATCCACGATCTCCACGTCTGGCCGATCTCGACCACCGAGACGGCCCTGACCTGCCACCTCGTCATGCCCACCGGGGCCGGCGATGCCTTCCTGATGGAGACGGCGCAACTGCTGAAGACGATCCATCGCATCGGCCACGCCACGCTTCAGGTCGAGACCCATCCGGACAATGGCTGCGCGCTGGCGCCGGATGATGTGGTGTGACCGCGCTTAGGCTTTGTCGCGATCGGCCCGGCCGGCTCTGGCCCTGGCTCCGAGCCAATCGAACACCACACTCCCCAGGATCGCGCTCGAGCCGGCGAGGAAGGGAATGACGTAATACGCGTAGCGATTGAGCCCATAAATGAGAAAGGTCGGAAACGCGGCGCTGACCATCGCCAGCAGGATCATTAATGTGCCACCGGCGACGAGGCGGCCGCTCGGCCACCGAACCAAACCCGCATGGCTCGCAGGGACGCCAATCAGAAACACGAGAGCGAGGCCGAGTGTCGCCGAGGACAGCCACCAGATCAGACCCGGAAAATCGTCGTATTCGGTCGAAACCTGCAACCCGCAGCACAGCGCGACCAGATCCGAGCTCGGCGCGTAGCCACGCGCAAAGAGACGGTTCAGGTTGAGCTGAAACCGATCCGCGGTCGGCAGCAGCCGCGACAATGGCCCGTAGGGTTTGTAATAGTCCTGAATCAGCTGTCCGGGCTTCAACCCGGTCGGGCTGCCAAAAAACGGGAACCTGTCGCGTTCCGTGAAGAACTCGTAGCCCTGCGGACTGGGCGTCCGCCGCGCGACCGAATTTGCGTCGAACAGCAGGAAGAACATCTCCCGGAGAAAGTGTTTCGTGAAGTGTCGATAGAGCGTCGACGGCGTCGTCAGCGTTTCCACGAAGATGTCACGCACCACCCTCTCGAGATCCGTATCGCTGTCGCCGGCCTTCGCCAGCCGGTGCATCGCCCCGAACGGCCACTGATAGACCTCGATGTCGGGCCATCCCCGAGGCGTGTCTTCGGCACGCATCTGCTCGACGTACCCCCGCGCCTGCGCCTTCCGGTCGAGATGAACGCCGTGCTCGAAATCGCCGGAATAGCCGACCACGAAGGCCATCACGGCCAGGGTCTCGTTGCCGGCGGGGCGCTTGCTGATCGCCAGATTGATCGCCGCCGGCGTCAGATAGACGACTGATGCGAGAAGGCCTGCCAGGGCAAGCACGCCGAGCCGGCGCGGGAGCCCTGCGTCCAGCACCACCACCAGCCACAACAGAATGATGGCAGCCTGTCCTACCGCCGCCGACCGGCAGGTCATCACGGCACCGAGCGTCAAGCCCACGGCCGCAGCCGCGGGCAACGCCGGCCACTTCCTCAATGCCGCGCCCGCGGCGATGAAGGCCGCAAGACTGACCAGGAAGTTGGAGATCGTCTCCGCCCCGATCGTATTGTCGTAATGGACGATACGCCCATGCAGCGCCGCAAGACAAAAAGCCAGCAGCGCGAAGAAGCGCGGCGCGCCGGCAAAACGCACGACCCCTGCAACGAAAAGCGCGGTGCCGACGCTCATCAGGTGCTGCGCGATGACGAACACGAGGATGTGCGGGCCGAACAGTTTCGATAGCAGCGCAAGGAAGGCGGCCACGCCATACGGCCGCTTCATCACATCCTCGAGATATTGTCCTCTCAGGATGGATTCGGTCTGGATGATATAGGCCGCACTGTCCTCATGGATGAAGTGATCCGGCCAGTTCATCATGAAAGCCAAGTGAACCATCAGGGCCAAGCCGATTGCACACGCCCAGATCCAGAACCACGCGACGGAGTTTGCCCACGCGAGCAAGGGAGGCAGAAGACCACGGCGCTGGCCCGGTGTTCGATTCACTATCAATCTCCGCAAGCGATTCGCTCGATAAGTCTTGCCGCGATGTTAGGTTATGCTGAAGCCTGGCTCGCTGGCGAGGACGAGACCTTTGAACGGCGCGCCAGCCAGCGAGCTGCCCAACGATTGATCGGCCGTTCGAATAAGATCCAGGACCCCGACGCGATAACGAGGACCAGCACCAGCAGGCTCCAGCGCCAGACCTCGCCGTTCGCCGTGTCGAAGTGCCTCCACGCAGCCAGCCACGGCAGGAACATGAACACAGGCCAATGCCACACATAAATGCCGTAAGAGATGTCCCCAAGCCAGACGAACAAGCGCGGCGCATATGGCAGGAGCGCCAAGCCGGCAACGGCCAGACAGCACGCCAGCGGCGTCGACCATATCGTCAGTTGCGGACCAAAAATGTAGGCGACGCTCGCCAGAGCGAGAAACCCCAGACTGGAGATCCAGCGCTGCGACAGCCGTGAGACCATCATGTAGGCGAACACGCCCGCGGCGAAGTCGGCGTAGTGACCGTCGGCGACACGAGATATGATCGGCGGCTGCGGCTCGATGCCGCGTCCGATCCAAGTGGCGGCGATGCACCAGACGAACAACAGCCGGGGTCCGCCAAGCGGGATGAGCACGGCGGAGACGAGATAGAAAATCACCTCGTACTCGAGCGTCCAGCCCACGGCATTCATCGGGGCGGGCTGCGGAACGATCAGCAGCGACCACACTATCCGTCCCAGCTCGATCTCCTGCGGCGGCCCTCCGATGCTGCGGCTAAAGAACACGATCATGACCAGAGTCGCGAGCGCATTGAGAGGGTAGATGCGGAAGAAGCGTTTGGCGAGGAAACTGAAATTCGTGTAGTCCGGCGCGGCCGAGACGTAGCAGACAATAAATCCTGAGATAGCGAAGAAGAGGTCAACGCCGTCGGCGCCGCGAGCTGCCAGAAACTTCCAGGTGGCTAGCTGCGACGGGTCGAAATAGACCAGCGCGAGGTGCGTGTGAAAGTAGAACACCGCCAGAGCAGCGATCGCGCGCCCAAGCTGCACGCCCGGCAGCCGACCGTGAAGCGGAGCCTTTCCCATCCCGTCTCGTCCTAGCAGCGCACACAACCTCGCGCAACGAGGCACAACTCGGCCTGGCCGCTCATGAGAACTCCCGAGGCCCTGCAGCCCTACGCCGCCTTCGCGGTCACGATCCAGATCGCGCCTTGCAACGCGACGCTCTGCCCCTTCTGGAACGGCGCGAGCATCTCGCGAATCGAGGCTTTTGCGGCCGCGTACGTCTCCGGCGGATGTCCCTGCAGCGCACGGCTGGCGGGGCCGATCTGCAAGGCGCCATCCACCGCGGCATCGAGGCCGCCGCCGATCGCGACGTCCATCGGAAAATTATGGGGCTCCATCGCCATGTCGACGAAGCCGGCGCCCTTCAGGATGCGCATCACACGTTCTTCCAAGGCGAAGGCGAACGGGCCCGGCTCCTCCGGCCCGACCGGCGGCATCTTCGGCACGTGCTTGTAGACCGCCATCAGCGGCGCCATCATCCACGGGTTCTCCTTGGGCTCGCGCCAGCAGGCGAAGGCGAGGCGCCCGGTCGGCTTCAGCGCGCGGCGAAGATTTGTGAAGGACGCAATGGGATCGGCAAAGAACATCACGCCGAACCGCGAGGCGAGCAGATCGAAGCTCGCCGGCTCGAACGGATGCACCGTCGCATCCGCAAGCACGAAATCGAGCGGCAGGCCTTTTGGCGCAAACGCGCGCGCCTGCGACAGCATCGGTTCGGAGACGTCGAGGCCAAGCGCGAACCCGTCGGGCGCCACCGCCTTGGCGAACGCGAACGTCGTCGCACCGGAGCCGCAGCCGACATCGAGGACGCGCTCGCCTGGCTTCGGTTTTGCGCGGTCGATCAGCGCCTCGGCAATCGGTCCGAGCAGGCTCTCCTGCGCCGCATGGCGATCGGCCCAGCGCTGGCCGCTCGGGCCGTTCCAATAGGCGATCTGGTCGGCGTTTTGCTCGTGTCCGCTGGGCTGTTGCATGGTGTCCCCGGTCATTCCCATTCGCGATGCCGCTCGTCGCAGCTCTGCAACCACACCGCGGCGATACCACGTCCGGATGTCCAGCGCACCTTTTCGGGAGCCAAAGCGGCTTGTGCGCCGCTTCTCCGAACGCGCGGCTCTGAAGCTGATGTTGGGCTACGCGGGCTTGCCGAGCCGTAGCTCGCGAAGCGGGCGAAGGCTGGTGGGCGGTCACGGATTCGAACCGCGGACCCTCTCGGTGTAAACGAGATGCTCTAACCAGCTGAGCTAACCGCCCCTCGCCTCGCCTCTTTATCCCTACCCGCCCTTGGTCGGCAAGCCCGACCTCAATCCTGCGGCCTCCCCGGCAGCAACGGCACGGCATCGATCCACACCGCCGCCGACTGGCACCAGATCTGCCTGACGGGGCGCAGTTTGTCGCGCTGGCGGATCGAGCCCCAACGGATGCCCCAATCGTCGGCCTGGTCGGCCTCCCCGCTGGTGAACAGCGGGGAACCGCAATCGGCGCAGAAGTGCTGGAAGCGCATCCGGCCGTTGTCGCCGCGCTTGCCGTAGACCTTGGGCGTGCCGGCGGTCAGCTTGACGTCGGCCTTGGTGCAGATCGCGGTCACCCGGAATGGCGAGCCGGTCAGCGTCTGGCAATCGGTGCAGTGACAGACCGAGACCTCCCCCGGATCGACATCGGCCTCGAAGGTGATCTTCCCGCAATGGCATTGCCCGTCGATCTGCATCGGCCTCCTCCCTTGCCCGCCGAAAACAAAAACGGCGCCCGAAGGCGCCGTTTTATCATCTTTTCGCTGAAGCCTAGTGGGCGGTCAGGCCGCCGGCGGCTTCGTCGCCGTCCGGCTTCACCGTCACCTTGGTGTCCTCTTCCCAGACGATCGGCACCGGCTTCTTCACCAGCGCCTTGGCGACGACGTCGTCGAGGCGCGAGACCGGGATGATCTCCATGCCGCCCTTGATCGCATCGGAAATTTCCGTGAGATCCTTGGCGTTGTCCTCGGGGATCAGCACCGTCTTGATACCGCCGCGGGCCGCAGCCAGCAGCTTCTCCTTCAGGCCGCCGATCGGCAGCACGCGACCGCGCAGCGTGATCTCGCCCGTCATCGCGACATCGTGCCGGACCGGGATGCCGGTCATGACCGAGATGATCGCGGTGGCCATGGCGACGCCCGCCGACGGACCATCCTTGGGAGTCGCGCCTTCCGGCACGTGCACGTGGATGTCGCGCCGGTCGAACAGCGGCGGCTCGATGCCATAGTTGATCGCGCGCGACCGGACGTAGGACGCCGCCGCGGAGATCGACTCCTTCATGACGTCACGCAGATTGCCCGTGACCGTCATCTTGCCCTTGCCGGGCATCATGACGCCTTCGATCGTCAGCAGCTCGCCGCCGACATCGGTCCAGGCAAGGCCGGTGACGATGCCGACCTGCGGTTCGCTCTCGATCTCGCCGTAGCGGTACTTCGGCACGCCCAGAAGCTCTTCGAGAGTCTTCTCGGTGACCTTGACCGACTTCTTCTTGGAGATCATCAGCTCCTTCACCGCCTTGCGGGCGAGTGTGGAGAGCTCACGCTCCAGGTTACGCACACCCGCTTCGCGAGTGTAGCGGCGGATCAGAAGCAGCAACGCGTCGTCGTCGATCGAGAACTCCTTGGAGTCCAGGCCGTGCTTGGACACCGCGTTCGGGATCAGATGCTTGCGCGCGATCTCGACCTTCTCGTTCTCGGTGTAGCCCGCGATCCGGATGATCTCCATGCGGTCCATCAGCGGGCCCGGAATATTGAGCGTATTCGCGGTCGTGATGAACATCACGTTGGAGAGATCGTAATCGACCTCGAGATAGTGATCGTTGAAGGTCGCGTTCTGCTCGGGGTCGAGGACCTCGAGCAAGGCCGACGACGGATCGCCGCGGAAATCGGCGCCCATCTTGTCGATCTCGTCCAGCAGGAACAGCGGATTTGACGACTTAGCCTTCCGCATCGACTGGATGATCTTGCCGGGCATCGAGCCGATATAGGTGCGGCGGTGACCGCGGATCTCGGCCTCGTCGCGCACGCCGCCGAGCGAGACGCGCACGAACTCGCGCCCCGTCGCCTTCGCGATCGACTTGCCGAGCGAGGTCTTGCCGACGCCGGGAGGGCCGACGAGGCAGAGGATCGGTCCGGTCAGCTTGTTGGCGCGCGACTGCACCGCGAGATACTCGACGATCCGCTCCTTGACCTTCTCCAGCCCGTAGTGATCGGAATCCAGCACGGCTTGCGCCGCCTCCAGATCCTTCTTCACCTTGGACTTCTTGTTCCACGGGATCGACAGCAGCCAATCCAGATAGTTGCGCACGACGGTCGCTTCCGCGGACATCGGCGACATCTGGCGCAGCTTCTTCAATTCATGCTGCGCCTTGTCGCGCGCTTCCTTGGAGAGCTTGGTCTTGGAGATCTTCTCTTCGAGGTCGGCGAGCTCGTCACGACCTTCGTCGTCGCCGAGTTCCTTCTGGATCGCCTTCATCTGCTCGTTGAGATAGTACTCGCGCTGAGTCTTCTCCATCTGGCGCTTGACGCGCGAGCGGATGCGCTTCTCGACCTGCAGCACCGAGATCTCGCTTTCCATCAGGCCCAGCACCTTCTCGAGGCGCGTGGTGACGGACAACGTCTCCAGGATGCCCTGGCGATCCGCGATCTTGACGGCGAGATGCGAGGCAACGGTGTCGGCGAGCTTGGCGAAATCGGTGATCGCCTGAACGACGCCGACGACCTCGGCCGAGATCTTCTTGTTGAGCTTCACATAGCTCTCAAAGTCGGACACGACCGAGCGCGACAGCGCTTCCGCCTCGACCGACTTCGCATCGGTGTCGGCCAGCGCAATGGCGGTCGCTTCGTAATAGTCGGCGCGATCGGTGTATTTCTGCACGCGCGCTCGCTCGAGCCCTTCGACCAGCACCTTCACGGTGCCGTCGGGAAGCTTCAAGAGCTGCAGCACGCTGGCAAGCGTACCGGTCTCGTAAATCGAGTCAGGCGCCGGATCGTCGTCGGACGCGTTCTTCTGCGTTGCGAGCATGATCAGCGCGTCGTTCTTCATCACCTCTTCGAGCGCGCGGATCGACTTCTCGCGACCGACGAAGAGCGGAACGATCATGTGCGGGAAGACGACGATGTCGCGCAGCGGCAGCACGGGATAGGCGTGTGTCTCGCCATGAACGATGGTCGGCCGGGGTTTTGGATTAGTCATGGCCTTTTCCTTTTGCTTTGCCCCCTTGCACGCAGCCCGCCATGCTCATGCGCAACCGCCACAAGGTGCCGAGGTGATCCGCAAAACCGGTCGGTCCGTTTGCGCGTTGGACCGGCTCGCCGGATCGGAACTGAGGCGAATCTGGTAGAGAATTTTTGCTCGCCGCCGACATTAGGTGGCTATCGACCCGGGGGGTGTCAAGTCATTGAAAGACGCGCGCCATCAGGCGCTTACGCAACGCGGTAAGCGACGCAACACCGGCTGCGGAAATACACTTCCGCAGCCCCACCTCAAGAGTACAATTGGAGCGTTCCAGCGCCGAAGATCAGGCGCTGGCGTTCTCGACGGCGCGATCGGACCGATCAGCGTAGATGTAGAGCGGACGCGCCGTTCCTTCCACGACTTCGCGCGAAATCACGACCTCTTCCACACCTTCCAGGCCCGGCAGGTCGAACATGGTCTCGAGCAGGATCGCCTCGAGGATCGAACGCAACCCGCGCGCACCGGTCTTGCGCTCGATCGCCTTGCGGGCGACCGCGCCAAGCGCCTCGTCGGCGAAGGTCAGCTCGATGTTCTCCATCTCGAACAGCCGCTGGTACTGCTTCACCAGCGCGTTCTTCGGCTCGGTCAGGATCTTCTTCAGCGAGGCTTCATCGAGGTCCTCGAGCGTCGCCACGACCGGCAGACGGCCGACGAACTCGGGGATGAGGCCGTACTTCAGGAGGTCCTCAGGCTCGACGTGACGGAAGATCTCGCCGGTGCGGCGGTCTTCCGGCGCCATCACCTGGGCCGCGAAACCGATCGAGGTCGACCGTCCGCGCGCCGAGATGATCTTGTCGAGGCCGGCGAACGCGCCGCCACAGATGAAGAGGATGTTGGTGGTGTCCACCTGCAGGAATTCCTGCTGCGGATGCTTGCGGCCGCCCTGCGGCGGGACCGAAGCCACCGTGCCTTCCATGATCTTCAGCAGCGCCTGCTGCACGCCCTCACCCGACACGTCGCGCGTGATCGAGGGGTTGTCGGACTTGCGGCTGATCTTGTCGATTTCGTCGATGTAGACGATGCCGCGCTGAGCGCGCTCGACATTGTAGTCGGCCGACTGGAGCAGCTTCAGGATGATGTTCTCGACGTCCTCACCGACATAACCGGCCTCGGTCAGCGTCGTCGCATCCGCCATCGTGAACGGCACGTCCAGGATGCGCGCGAGCGTCTGCGCGAGCAGCGTCTTGCCCGAACCGGTCGGACCGATCAGCAGGATGTTCGACTTCGCGAGCTCGACGTCGTTGTGCTTGGTCTGGTGGTTGAGGCGCTTGTAGTGGTTGTGCACCGCCACCGACAGGACCTTCTTCGCGTGGCTCTGGCCGATCACGTAGTCGTCCAGGACCTTGCAGATCTCCTTCGGCGTCGGGATGCCGTCGCGCGACTTGACCAGCGAGGATTTGTTCTCCTCGCGGATGATGTCCATGCACAGCTCTACGCACTCGTCGCAAATGAAGACCGTGGGACCCGCGATCAGTTTGCGGACTTCGTGCTGGCTCTTGCCGCAGAACGAGCAATATAGCGTGTTCTTGGAGTCGCTCGTGCCGACCTTACTCATTCCTGTCTCCGTCCGCGGTTCGATTCCGTTCCGCTCGATCGCTTCATTCCGACACGATGGCCGGCATGAAGCTTAAGTAGAGCAAATTCCGTACCAAAAAAGACCCTACGCATTACATCCCGTGCGAATCACGGTCACTCGATTCTCCGCGATCATAGCCGATCGTTCGTAGCCAACCATGCTGTCACCCGACTATCAAGAATTCGCTAATCGGGGGCTGCCGGCTACCCGTGACAATACCGTGATTTCCGGTCTTGGCACGGGCGAAGTGATCGAAATCACCCCGGCGTTGCTGGATAGCCACGAAAAACAAGCACGAAAGCGGAACTTTCCGCCTGTCGCAGGCCGCAAAACCGGGTTTTGCGACGCGCCCACGCGTCCATAGCGTGAACGCCACCTGATGGGAGCAGGCGATCTCGAAGGGATCGCCGTCACACTCCAGTAGTGCTACGGGGCTTTCGCCGCCGGCTCCTCGGCGCGCTTGTCGATCACCTTGTCGACCAGGCCGAACTCCTTGGCGTCGGCCGCGGTGAGGAACTTGTCGCGTTCCAGCGCGTCCTCGATCGCCTTGTAGGTCTGCCCGGTGTGCTTCACGTAGATCTCGTTGAGCCGCTTCTTCAGGTTCAGGATTTCCTGGGCGTGCAGCATGATGTCGGTCGCCTGGCCCTGGAAGCCGCCGGAGGGCTGGTGCACCATGATGCGCGCGTTCGGCAGCGAGAAGCGCATGTCCTTCTCGCCGGCGCAGAGCAGCAGCGAGCCCATCGAGGCGGCCTGCCCCGTGCACAGCGTCGACACCGGCGGGCGGATGAACTGCATGGTGTCGTAGATCGCAAGGCCCGAGGTCACCACGCCGCCCGGCGAGTTGATGTACATCGAGATTTCCTTCTTCGGATTTTCCGCCTCGAGGAACAGGAGCTGGGCGACGACCAGCGTCGACATACCGTCCTCGACCGGGCCGGTCAGGAAGATGATGCGCTCCTTCAGCAGGCGCGAGAAGATGTCGTAGGCGCGCTCGCCACGGTTGGTCTGCTCGACCACCATGGGCACGAGGTTCATGTAGGTTTCAACCGGATCGCGCATGAGTCACCTAGGGTTTTCGGAGACGGACATCGCCGGGCATGACGGCCAGTTTGGCTGGATTTGCCGGAAAGCTGATGAACGTCCTGTGTGATGCAGGAACTTGATAGACGTGAAAGGCGTATCGACAGATATAGCCCAATTCGCTTCTGACAAGTGCGGAGCGAATTAAGGCTTAATCCTTCGCGGCAGTTGAAGCTGATTCGCACGAAGAGGCCCAGCCGGCCATCTGGCTAGCTGGGCCTCTTCGCTGATCATCCTTAATGGAGGCCTGCCTCAACCCCTTCAGGCCGCGGTCTTTTCCGCCTCGTCGTCCTTGTAGAGATCCTCGCGCGAGACCTTCTTCTCGGTCACCTTGGCGAGCTCGAGGATGAAGTCGACGACCTTGTCCTCATAAATCGGTGCACGAAGCTGGGCCAGCGCCTGGGCATTGCTGCGGTAATAGTCCCAGACTTCCTTCTCGCGGCCGGGCATCGAGCGGGCGCGCTCGATCACGGCGCGGCCGACCTCGTCGTCGGTCACGGAGATCTTGTTCTTCTCGCCAATCTCGGAGAGCACGAGACCGAGCCGCACGCGGCGGTCGGCGATCTTGCGGTACTCTTCCTTGGCGGCGTCTTCAGTGGTGTCCTCGTCGGCGAAGGTCTTGCCGGCGGAGTCCATCTCGGCCTTGACCGAGTTCCACATCAGGTTGAACTCCTCGTCGACCAGCGAGGGCGGCGCCTCGAAGCGATGGGCTTCGTCGAGGCGGTCGAGCAGCGCGCGCTTGACGCGCTGGCGCGTCGCGCCGGCGAACTCGGCCACCAGGCGCTCACGCGCGGCTTCCTTGAGCTTGTCCAGCGATTCGAGGCCAAGCGTCTTGGCGAACGCGTCGTCGATGGCGACGTCCTGCGGCGACTCGATCGTGGTCGCGGTGGTCTCGAACTCGGCCGGCTGGCCGGCGAGCTTGTCGTTCATGTAGTTCTTGGGGAACGACACTTTCAGCGTGCGGGTTTCGCCCGCGCCGATGCCGGTGAGCTGTTCCTCGAAGCCTGGAATGAAGGTGTTCGAGCCGATCACGACCTGGATGCCTTCGCCGGTTCCGCCCTCGAAGACTTCGCCGTTGATGCTGCCCTTGAAGTTGATGGTGACGCGGTCACCAGATTCGGCCTTGGCGCCCTCGGCCTTCGCGGCATAGCCGCGGTTGGTATCGGCGATGCGCTTGATCGCCTCGTCGACGTCGGAATCGGTGACCTCGGCCACGGGCTTCTCGACCTCAAAGGTCTTGAAGTCGGCGAGTGCGATCGCCGGCACCACCTCGATCGCGACCGTGTAGGTCAGATCGGTCTTGCCGCTCAAGAGCTCCTCGACCTCGGCCTGCTCGCTCGGCATGGTGATCTTCGGCTCGGTCGCAAGGCGGAAGCCGCGCTCGGAGAACAGCTGCGTGTTGGTGTCGCGGATGGTCTGGTCGATGGTCTCGGCCATCACCGAGCGGCCGTAGACCTTCTTCAGGTGAGTGACCGGGACCTTGCCGGGGCGGAAGCCATTGATGCGGACCTTGTCCTTGAGGTCGACGAGCTTGGCGCCGGCCTTGGCGTCGAGATCAGACGCGGGAACGCTGATCTTGAACTCGTGCTTCAAACCTTCCGAGAGGGTTTCTGTGACCTGCATGGCGTCCAATCTTCTTCCCGTTCGGTCCCGGCACGCTGTCGCGTCGGGACGCTGTCATTAATCGATCCGTCGCGAGGCAAACGCCTCGACGCCGGCGGCTCATCGAACCCGGCCCCGACGGAAAAACATCCGCGCGGAGCAAGGCCCCTCAGTAATCCGTGCAAACGCGATAAGCGCTTGGTGCGGGCGGAGGGACTCGAACCCCCACAACTTTCGTCACTGGAACCTAAATCCAGCGCGTCTACCAGTTCCGCCACGCCCGCGTGAATTTGCATCAAGACCGGCCGCGATGCCGCGGGCGGCCGGGCTTATAACATGCGCCTGACTGTTCGCAGCAAAAAAATGGCCCGATGGAGGCAGGCTTTACGTAGGCACGATGGCTGGACTTATCCAGCGCGGCGTGGTCGGGATCGGCCCATGAAAGCTGGGATATTCGAGCCGAACAGACGCGAGCTTTTGGCCGGGCTCGGCGCTTCCCTGTGCGCCCCGGCAGTCGGGCTGATCGCCGGCGGCGCCGTGCCGGCCCCGACCGCCCAGCTCGCCCTGCAGGCCAGGGCGTCAACCTTGGCTCTCAGGCCGGATCAACCGGCTACACCGATCTGGGAGCTGGCCGCCGTAAGTCCCATCGGGGACGTTCGCCTCAAGCGCTTTGACAGCTGCCAGGTGGTGTTTCGCAACCACCTGACTGTCCCGCTTGCGCCAGTTTGGTACGGCCTGAACGCCCCGTCCGTGACCGATCAGTTCCGGGGTCGCGGGCCGGTGGCGCCGGATGCGACAGAAACTTCAAACATTTCAATACCAAACGCGGGGACCTTGCTGGCCGACTTTCGGCTGTTCGAGGACGGACAGAAGCAGCCCGCCCGTCCGCTTCCGATCCTCGTCGCCGAGTCCAGCCGGGTCGTCGTCGATCGTGACGTGGTTGTCTTGATCGAGGAGTGGCGGCTGCGGCCGGACGGGACCGCGCTTCCGCCGGGCCGAGACCCAAAGGACACGAGCGCTCTCTACACGATTAACGGCGGGACTTCATTCGAACTCTCAGCCTCAGCCGGGGAGCGGCTGCGGCTGCGCTTCATCAACGGCTCGCAACGCTCTGTTCTCGCGATCAAATTGGAGAACCACGAGGTCCAGGTGATGGCCTTGGACGGGCAGCCGGCCGAGCCGTTTCCGGCACGCAACGGCGCCCTGGTGCTGGCCCCCGGCGCGCGCGCCGATGCCTTTGTAGATGCGGCCGCATCGGCCCGATTCCTGCTCCATGACGGCAAGGAGGCGCGCCAAATCGGTAGCCTCACCATCTCCGGCAAGCTGGAGCGTCCGCCGCTGCCGCCGCCCCAGCCACTCCCTCCGAATGGCCTGCCCGAGAAGCTCGACCTGAGAGGCGCCCTGCGGTTCGATGTCGCGCTGGCCACACCCGAGGCCGGGTGGCTGCGGCCGGCGGGCTTCTCCGTCAAATCCGCTCCGGCCTTCCGCGTAAGGCCCGGCCGCACCGTCGTGCTAGCCCTCAAGAACCCTGGGCCCATCGCGACCGTCTTCCACTTGCAAGGCCACCCCTTCCGCCTGCTCGACAAGCTCGACGACGGCTGGAAGCCCTACTGGCTCGACACGCTCGCCATCGAGCCCGGCCAGACCCAGCGCATCGCCTTCGCGGCGACCGCACCTGGACAATGGCTGATCGAATCCGTCGCGACCGACTGGGCCGCGCCGCGGCTGGTGCGCTGGTACGGAGTGGAATGAAGCGGGCTCAATACTCGATGCCCAGCGCATCATAGATCCGCCGGTGCACGGCCGGCAGCGTCTCGGCCAGATCTTCGGCGATCAGCCCCGGCCCGGCTTCGCGTCCCGCCTCGCCGTGCATCCAGGCGCCGATGCTGGCGGCCTCGAAGGCCGGCACGCCCTGCGCCAAAAGCCCGGCGATAATGCCGGCGAGGACGTCGCCGGCGCCGGCGGTGGCGAGCCAGGGCGGCGCGTTGGCGGCGATGACGGCGCGGCCGTCGGGGGCCGCGATGGTGGTATCCGGGCCCTTTAGCAGCACCACCGCGCCGCAGCGTTCGGCGGCAGCGCGCACGCGCTCCAGCTTGGAGCGGCCGGGGGATTTGTTGCTGAGGTCGGAGAACAGGCGCGGAAACTCGCCCTCGTGCGGCGTCAGCACCACCGCATTGTCGTGTGACGACTTGATCGATTCGAATAGCCGCGCGGGATTTGCCGCAAAACTCGTCAGCGCATCGGCATCGAGCACCAGATGACGCCGCGCCGTGAGCGCGGTGTGAACGAGATCGCAGGTGCGTTCGCCGATGCCGGCGCCGGGGCCGATGATGCAGGTGTTGTAGCGCTTGTCGCCGAGCAGCTCGCCGAACTCGATCGCGGTGTCGACGGGGCGCACCATGACGGCGGTGAGCGCGGCCGCGTTGATCGCGAGCGCATCGCGCGGGCTCGCCAGCGTCACCAGCCCCGCCCCGGCGCGCAAGCTCCCGCGCGCGGCCAGCCGCGCAGCGCCGGTCGCCGCCGCATCGCCTGAGACCGTCAACACGTGCCCCCGCGCGTATTTATGGCCGTCGATGCGCGGCACCGGAAACGCGGCGCCCCAGACATCAGGATCGTTCTCGAAGGTCAGCGGCGCGATCTCGTCGAGCACCTGCGCGTCGATGCCGATGTCGGCGACACGCACATGGCCGCAATGCATCCGGCCCGGCAACAACAGATGCGCCGGCTTCTTGCGGAAGAAGGTGACGGTCTCGGTGGCGTTCACCGCCGCGCCCATCACGGCTGCGCTGGTGCCGTTGATGCCGCTCGGCAGGTCGACCGCGAGCACCGGCGCGCCGTTGCCGTTGATCGCCTCGATCATCGCACGCGCCTCGCCATCGACGGGACGGCTGAGGCCTGCGCCGAACAGCGCGTCGATGATCAGCGCGGGCCGTCCGATCGCCTGCGGATTGAACGGGAGCACCGGATGCTTCCAGCCGCGCGCGGCCGAGGCCGCGTCGCCCTGGAGCTGGTCCCGCTCGCACATCAGGATGATGGAGACCTCGCGCCCCTGCGCGGCGAGCTCGGCGGCTGCGACAAAACCGTCACCGCCATTGTTGCCGGGGCCGGCCACGATCAGGATCGGCCCCTCCTCCACCAGTGCATGCGCGGCATCGGCGACCGCCTGCCCCGCGCTCAGCATCAGCTTGAAACCGGGCGTGCCGGCCGCAATGGTGAGCTGGTCGGCACGCTGCATTTCAGCGGTGGTTAGAACTTCCATGCCACTTCCCTGGTCCAAACGCCTTTTCAACAGGCACGTGACGTGCCATCCCACCCTTGGGAACATCGATTTGCACACATATTGAACCGTTTGCCTATTTCGTAGTCTTCGATATCTTGTGCAGGTCGGCGCCACTGCACAGGGATGCACGTTAAAAGGCTGATAACGCTCCAACAATCAGGGCATTTGCAACTTGGCATAGACCCTGCTTTCGAGGAAGCCGCTTCGGTTCGTCGTGCTCACTGGCATCTATCAGAGTGTGGCCGGCCGTTGTTGCCGGACTGGTCAGGGGTTTCAGGCATAGCGAAGACAAGATCGTGCGTTAAGAAAGCGCATCCTGACGAAGACGTTGCTATTGGTTCAAGGCCGGGAGGCGCGCAGTGAAGAAAATCGAAGCCATCATCAAGCCATTCAAGCTCGACGAGGTGAAGGAAGCGCTTCAGGAAGTCGGCCTTCAGGGCATCACCGTCACCGAAGCCAAGGGCTTTGGCCGGCAGAAGGGCCATGCCGAGCTCTACCGCGGCGCAGAATACATCGTCGACTTCCTGCCCAAGGTGAAGATCGAGATCGTGATCGGCGACGATCTGGTCGAACGCGCCATCGACGCGATCCGCCGCGCCGCGCAAACCGGCCGCATCGGCGACGGTAAGATCTTCGTCTCCAACATCGAAGAGGCGATCCGCATCCGAACCGGCGAATCCGGGCTGGACGCTATCTGAGCCGGGTGCTATCCCGAATTTTGCGACACTCCGACCGGAAATAAGGCTGCTTCGGCGGCCTGATTTCGTTTGTGCGGTCGCGCAAAACTCGCCTGAGCGAGAATAATTTTGCTCATCTGGAAACCGACCCGCAGAGCCAAAAGGGGTATGCATGAAGACCGCCAAAGACGTCCTGAAATCGATCAAGGACAACGACGTCAAGTACGTCGACCTGCGCTTCACCGATCCGCGCGGCAAGTGGCAGCATGTGACGTTCGACGTCAGCATGATCGATGACGACATCTTCGCCGAAGGAACGATGTTCGACGGCTCCTCGATCGCCGGCTGGAAGGCGATCAACGAGTCCGACATGTGCCTGATGCCCGACCCGGTCACTGCGACGATCGACCCGTTCTTCGCCGAGACCACCATGGTCATTACCTGCGACGTGCTCGAGCCGACCACCGGCGAGCCCTACAACCGCGACCCCCGCGGCATCGCCAAGAAGGCGGAAGCCATGGTGAAGTCGATGGGCGTGGGTGACACGGTGTTCGTCGGTCCCGAAGCCGAATTCTTCGTGTTCGACGACGTGCGCTTTTCGGCAGAGCCCTACAAGACCGGTTTCCGGCTCGACTCCTCGGAGCTGCCGACCAATTCCGACACCGAATACGAAGGCGGCAATCTCGGCCACCGCATCCGCACCAAGGGCGGCTATTTCCCCGTGCCGCCGCAGGACTCGGTGCAGGACATGCGCTCGGAAATGCTCGGCGCCATGGCCAAGATGGGCGTCAAGGTCGAGAAGCATCATCACGAAGTGGCTTCCGCCCAGCACGAGCTCGGCATGAAGTTCGACACGCTGACGCTGATGGCCGACCACATGCAGATCTACAAGTACTGCATCCACCAGGTCGCGCACATCTACGGCAAGACCGCCACCTTCATGCCGAAGCCGATCTTCGGCGACAACGGCTCGGGCATGCACGTGCACCAGTCGATCTGGAAGGACGGCAAGCCGGTGTTCGCCGGCAACAAATACGCCGATCTCTCGGAAACCTGCCTGCACTACATCGGCGGCATCATCAAGCATGCCAAGGCGATCAACGCCTTCACCAACCCGTCGACCAACTCCTACAAGCGTCTGGTCCCGGGCTATGAGGCCCCCGTGCTGCTCGCCTACTCCGCGCGCAACCGTTCGGCCTCCTGCCGCATCCCCTACACCGCTTCGCCGAAGGCCAAGCGCGTCGAGGTGCGCTTCCCCGATCCGATGGCCAACCCGTATCTCGGCTTCGCCGCGATGCTGATGGCCGGCCTCGACGGCATCAAGAACAAGATCGATCCGGGTCCGGCGATGGACAAGGACCTCTACGACCTGCCGAAGGAAGAGCTGAAGCAGATCCCGACCGTCTGCGGTAGCTTGCGCGAGGCGCTCGAAAACCTCGACAAGGACCGCGGCTTCCTCAAGGCCGGCGGCGTGTTCGACGACGACTTCATCGACGCTTACATCGAGCTGAAGATGACCGAAGTCGCCCGCTTCGAAATGACCCCGCACCCGGTCGAGTTCGAGATGTACTATTCGGGCTAAGCGGCCCGGACTTTATGCGACAAGCAAAAGGCGCTTCCGAAAGGAGGCGCCTTTTCGTTTGGGGGACGCTTCCCAAGCGACTCCGTGTTCGGGTCGGTCGTACTGGACGATCAATGCGCCGTCCGCTTTCGTTCCGCATCCGACTCCACTTCGTTCTCAAAGAACAAATCAGAGCCGTAAAAATCAGCACGAACCAATTCCTACCGATTGGTTACTCCAAATGCAAAACGCAGTCTCGTAGGGCGGATTAGCCGAAGGCGTAATCCGCCGACCGCTCGCGACACTCAAGCAGATTCGCCAAAGTCACCATCCGTGCTGCCATCCCCTGCCCAGTCCTGAGGAAACAGTCCGGCCTCGACATCCCGGTGAAATGACGAATGCGGCCAGTCCAACACGCTGCTCACATGTCCGTGCTTGACTGGATTGATGTAGCAATACTCGACATGGCGTGCATAGTCGGACTCGTCGCGAATGAGATGCTCCCAGAATCGGTTCTGCCATATGCCACGCTCACGTCCTGCGATCTGGACCGCCGTCAACGGCTCCATCTTCGCGAAGCGCGTCTTGATCAACCTCCACCTGATGGAAAAATCGGCGTCGCCGGCCGGAAGCGTCCAGACCGCATGAAGATGGTCAGGAAGAACGACGAACGCGTCGATATTGAAAGGATAGTCCCGGCGCGTCGCCGCAACGGCCGCCCGCAGCGCTGCGATATGCTCGACGAGTAGCTTCTGCTTCCGATCGAGCAGATTGACCGTGAAGAACCAGCAACCACCTGGAACAAATGCACGGCGGTAATTCGGCATCGACGCGCCCTCGCCCCAGTCAAGATGGCGGATTACGCCTTCGGCTAATCCGCCCTACTCGCTCACTCCAGATGCATATCACAAGCCCGTAGGGCGGATTAGCCGAAGGCGTAATCCGCCGACCGCTCGCGCACATCGTCACTTGTCCGGAAAATTCACCCCGATCTCGGTCACGACAGGCGCATACTTCACCAGCGCCGCGTTGTCGGAGGCCGCCTTTACGCCGTCGCCGGACAGCGACCTTGGCGCGCCGGTCTTGCCGCCGAAGCGGATCGTGACCGTGCAGCCGCCTGGCAGCGGCCGGCTGAGCGCTCCGCCCTTCCAGTCGGTGACGAAGCCGCCATAGTCCCATTCGAAGCCGCTGACGAGGAACGGCTTGCCGTTGGCCTTCTGCACGTCGGCAAGGCTGGATCCGATCGTGACGCCGGCGACGTTCCAGAGGCTGGCCTTGCCCGCGTCGCGCAAGGTCAGGCCGGAGGCGCGCCCGGCCTTGTCGTCGGTGAAGGCGATCTCGATGCGACGGTCCCTCGCCTTCGGGAACAGCACGATGCCCTTGTAGCGTTCGCCCTCTGCGCCCGGCAGATCCTGCACCACGGCGTCCTTGCCATAGCGCTGCTTCAGGCTCCGCTCGGTATCGTCAGGGGCAACAGGCGCAGCGCAGCTGATCGGACCCTCCCGCGGCGGCGCGCTTTGGGCGAATGCGCAGGACGCGAACAGGACAAGGACTGTGGCGGTGACGCTGCGTATCATCGAGAGGCAATCCAATCCGGGAGCGAGCTGGAAGTCGTGCGGGCGGCTGACCGGACACGATACAAAGCACGATCATGCTTCGGATTGAACCACAACAAGTTCTCAATTCTTCGGCTGGCCGAAATCGAGCGGCGGCGGCATCTCGATATCAGGAATTTCGATCTTGATCTTGTCCAGATCCACCTTCCTGGGAGCGTCCAGCAACCCCGTGACGGTGATCGGGAATGCGATGACGACCGCGACCATGATCGCCTGCAGGCCGATCCATGGCATAGCGCCCCAATAGATGTCCGAACTCTTGACCTCCTTCGGCGCCACGCCTCGCAGGTAGAATAGCGCAAAGCCGAACGGCGGATGCAGGAAGGAAGTCTGCATGTTGACGCAGAGCATGACACCGAACCAGATCAAGGCAGCATCCGCCCCGACGACGGGAGCGAGCAGCTTCTGCGCGATCGGCGCGATCATCGGGATGATGATGAAGGCGATCTCGAAGAAGTCGAGGAAGAAGGCGATGAAGAAGATGAACAGGTTCATGAAGATCAGGAAGCCCCAGACGCCGCCGGGCAGAGATGTCAGCATGTGCTCCAGCCAGACACCACCGTTGCAACCGAGAAAGACGATCGAGAAGCAGGTCGATCCGATCAGGATGAACGTCACCATGCAGGTGATGCGCATGGTGGTCTCGTAGCCCTGCTTGACCAGCGTGCGCAGGTCCGGAATCCTCACCGCCTCGATGCAGACCCAGGCGACCGCGAGATAGGCAATGGCGAAGGCGATCTTGAACGCCAGATTAGGCGTGAAGTAGATCCCGATGATGGTGCCGACACCGGCCGCCGCAACGCCCACAAGCAGCACCTTGTGACCGGTCGAGCTGAAGTCCTTGTGATGGATGACGGCGAGGACGATCGCGCCGACGGCGCCCATCGCGCCTGCTTCGGTCGGGGTGGCAAGACCCAGCATCATTGTGCCGAGCACCACGAAGATCAGAACAGCGGACGGAATGATGCCCAGAAGGCATTTGCGCCAGAGCGCCCAGCCCGTGAGCGTCCTTGCTTCCTTGGGCACGGCCGGGACATGGTCCGGCTTGATCACGCTCAGCGCGAACGTGTAGCCCGCGAACAGCGCGATCTGGAGAATCGACGGGCCCCAGGCGCCCAGATACATGTCGCCGACCGACTTGCCGAGCTGGTCCGCGAGCACGATCAGAACCAGCGAGGGAGGCACCAGCTGGGTGATGGTGCCGGAAGCCGCGAGCACGCCGGTGATGTAGCGCATGTTGTAGCCGTAGCGGATCATCACCGGCATCGAGATCAGCGCCATCGCGATTACCTGCGCGGCCACGGTGCCTGTGATGGCACCGAGGATGAAGCCGACGATGATCACGGAATAGCCGAGACCACCCCGGATGGGGCCAAACAGCTGCCCCATGGAGTCCAGCATATCCTCCGCGAGGCCGCATCGTTCGAGGATCGCGCCCATGAAGGTGAAGAACGGAATTGCCAGCAGCAGCTCGTTGGCGAGAACGCTGCCGTAGATGCGCTCCGGAATGGCCTGGAGGAAGCTGAACCCGAAGAATCCTTCGTGGATCGCGAGAAATCCGAACGAAAGACCCAGAGCGGCCAGCGTAAAGGCGACCGGGAATCCGATCAGCATGGCCAGGACCAGCCCGCCGAACATCAGCGGCGGCATCATCTCAATCGTGATCATTGGGTCGGCCGCTCGTATTTCGCATCGATTTTGACTTCACCGCGCAAGGCGGCCGCGCGTTTGATGACCTCCGAGACGCCTTGTAGGGCGACCATGAAGAACCCGGCCGTTAGGACGAACTTGATCGGCCACCGCATAAGGCCGCCTGCGTTGTTGGACATCTCGCCGATGACGAACGAGTTGTAGAACATCGCCCATGAGAGGTAGCTGAGGAGCAGACACGCGGGGATGAGGAACACCAACGTCCCGATCAGGTCGAGCCATAGCTGGCCGCGTTCGGACAGCATGAGGTACATGATTTCGACGCGGACATGTTCGTTGCGCTTGAACGTATAGGACGAGCCGAACATCACAATGACGGCGAACATATACCACTGCGTCTCGAGCCAGCTGTTGGAGCTGTAGCTGAAGGCATACCGGATCATCGCATTGATAGCGCTGACCGCGCAGGCCGCGAGCACCAGGATGTTGCAGACGTTGCCGACCTTTTCGTTCAGCCAGTCGATAGCCGTACTCACCGCCAACAATGGGCGCATCGATGCCTTTTCCCCGCTCGCTGGGTGCTGACCCCAAACGAGCAGGACCGTGACGCCAAATCAGCGTCCGTCCACTTCCGCGCGGGAGCTAGTCCACCCTCCTGATGCTTCCGCCCGTTCTTGTCGTCGGTTTTTGGCAAGACCTGTTCAGGTTTCACCCGCCGCGTGAAGCAAGATACATTTACCGTCGGCCGATTTCGGGTCAACCAGAAAATGGACAATGGGCCGCAGCGAAGCCGAAAATTTGGTCACAGTGATGAATCCGGCTGGCGTGCAGCGCTTCCGGCAATGCGATCCTCGAACGGAACTAACCCTCGACGTCGTACTGCTTGCAGAGGTGGTCGCCGATCTGGACAAGCATCGCCACGCATTCGGGGTAGCCGGGCCGATCCGAGGTGGCCCGGTCTGCGCTGGCTCGAAACTCCCAGGAACGGCCATCGCGGAGGATCGAGATTGTCATTCCATCGGGACAGTCGGCATGAACCTTCAACTCGGCCTTGGCCATGGCGATCAGTTCGCTTTCAGTCTTCACAGGTCTGCTCATGAAGGTCATCCTCCGTCTCGGGACAGAACCTAAGTTGTATCTGCCAAACCCGCCAAGCAAGTCTGGCCAATCAAGCGCCTCCCGGCAATTGGGATAACGCAATGCTTTCCGACCCGCTCCCGGGTTACTCTTGAGAGGCGTCGGGCAAAACACCGGTCAAGCCCTCTCGTCAAAAATATTCCACTTTCCCGAATTTCGGATTTGTGACATAGACACGCCATCCCGGCCCTACCAGAGGGGCGCTTCGCGATCGTCACGAGATGCGGGCCGGGGTGCGGTGGACGCGGCAGCGCCGGCGCGATTGCGTGGGGACAGGGCGGGCAACCGTGAGTCC
>NZ_PYFW01000012.1 GCF_003020125.1 Bradyrhizobium sp. MOS003
CCGTGGGTGCCCGGCCGGCACCCGGTCTTCCCTGCGCCCTCTCCATTCAAGAGGGTGAAGAGATCAAGCAAAGCTCGGGCGAAATCCGCCGCGAGGATGCGATCCCATGTCAGTCATTCAACAACGTCAGTCATTCAACAACGCTCTCGTGCCCCGGACGCGGCGCAGCGTCCCTTCGACGATGCGCCGCAGAGCCGGGGCCCAGCTCGCAGCGCGTGCCATGGCTTGCTGGGTCCCGGCTCTGCGCAGCAACGTAAAGGGCGTTGCAGCGCGTCCGGGACACGAGACTGCTACACCGGCTTGCCCGTATACGGCATCGACGCCGTGAGGCCGCCGTCCACCGGGAACGCCTGTCCATTGACATACGACGCCTCGTCGCTGGCCAAAAACAGGCCCATCGCCGCGAGCTCGTGCGGTTGGCCGGGACGCTTGAGCGGATTGAGCTGGCCGATCTTGTCCTGGGTGCCGCGCTCCTTGGCGCGGTCGAAGATCGGCTTGGTCATTCCGGTTTCGATCAGGCCAGGGCATACCGCGTTGATGCGCACGCCGGTGCCGGTGAGCGAATAAGCGGTGGTCTGCACCAGGCTGATCACGCCGGCCTTGCTCGCGGCATAAGGATGTCCGCTGGCACCGGCCTTCAGGCCCGCGACGGACGCGGTCAGCACGATCGCGCCGGACTGCTGCTTCACCATATGCGGCATCGCATGCTTCACGGCGAGGAACGGCCCGATCAGATTGATGCGCAACACCTCCTGCCATTGCTCCACGGTCTGCTCGCCGAGCGGGACGAGCCCACCGGAGACGCCGGCATTGGCCCAGATCACGTCGAGCCGGCCATGCGCTTTCACCGCCTTGTCGATCACGGCCATCACGTCGGATTCGGAGCCCGCATCCGCGATCATGGCTTCCGCCACGCCGCCGGCCTTCTTCACCTCGTCGACGGTCTCCTTCACCGCCTCGGTGCGATCGACCGCGATCAGCTTGGCGCCCTCCCGGGTGAACAGCAGCGCGGCGGCGCGACCGATGCCGCTGCCGGCGCCGGTGATGATGACGGATTTGCCTTGCAGGCGGCCCATGCGTTTCTCCCTCGGGTGCCTCGCGCGACGCTTGCCGCGCGACGGAATTTCAAACAAGATTTCAAACGGTAAAGTGTCTTGAGACACGTTGCCTACTCACGTACAGCGACATCACAAGGGATGGAAGGGTTTCGATGGCAGCCGAGGACAAGGCGAGGGTGGTCACGACGCGGTGGTGGTGGGTTCGTCACGCGCCGGTACGCAATGATGGTGGCAACATCTACGGGCAGAGCGATCTCGCCTGCGACACCAGCGATACCTACGTGTTCAATGCCGTTGCCAAGGTGCTGCCACGCAAGGCGGTCTGGTATTCGAGCAATCTGATGCGCACGCACCAGACCGCGGAAGCGATCTGGGCGGCCGGCTACCCGAAGCCTGCGTCGATGCCATGGGAAGCGGATCTCGCCGAGCAGAATCTCGGGAAGTGGCAGGGCATGAACCGCGCCGCGTTCATCGCGAGCCGACCCGTCGGCTCGAGCTGGTTCGCCGACATCAACGAGCCCGCGCCCGGCGGCGAGAGCTTCATGGACCTCTACAACCGCACGCGCCGCACCATCGAGCGCATCAACAGCGAGGCGGCCGGCCAGGACATCATCGCGGTCGCGCATGGGGGCACGATCAAGGCGGCGGTCGGCCTCGCGCTCGAGGGCCAGATCGAGCGGGCGCTGTCCTTCGACATCGACAATTGTTCGATCACGCGGCTGGATTATTTCGCGAGTCCTGAGCGCTCGGTCTGGCGGTTGCCGATGGTCAACCAGCAGCCCTGGATCGCCGACGATGCGCACGCGGCGATGCATCAGCCGGCCGGACCGGAAGTCAAGAAGCTGGCGTGATCCGATCGTCCGTTCAGGCGGGCGCGGCGTAAGCTTGATCAAATCAAAATCGTCCACTGGGAGAAACACATGACCTTGTTCGACATGAAGGGCAAAGTTGCCGTCATCACCGGATCGACGCGCGGCATCGGGCTTGCGATCGCCGAGCGCATGGCCGAGCACGGCGCCAAGGTCGTGATCTCCTCGCGTAAGGCCGACGTCTGCGAGCAGGTGGCCAAGGGCATCAACGACAGATACGGCAAGGGCACCGCGGTCGCGATCGCCGCCAACATCTCGTCGAAAGAGAATCTGCAAAACCTGGTCGACGAGAGCAACCGCGCCTTCGGCAAGATCGATGTGCTGGTCTGCAACGCTGCCTCGAACCCGTATTACGGCCCGCTCGCCGGCATCTCCGACGATCAGTTCAGGAAGATCCTCGACAACAACATCGTCGCCAACAACTGGCTGATCTCGATGGTGGTGCCGCAGATGATCGAGCGCAAGGACGGCTCCATCATCATCGTCTCCTCGATCGGCGGTTTGAAAGGCTCGACCATCCTCGGCGCCTATGCGATCTCCAAGGCCGCCGACATGCAGCTCGCGCGCAACCTTGCTTGCGAATACGGCAAGGACAACATCCGCGTGAACTGCATCGCGCCCGGCCTGATCAAGACCGACTTCGCCAAGGCGCTGTGGGATAACCCGGACAACCTGAAAGCCTCGACCGCACGCTCGCCGCTCTTGCGCATCGGCATTCCCGACGAGATCGCCGGCGCAGCGGTGTTCCTGGGGTCCAAGGCTGGAGACTTCATGACCGGCCAGACCATGGTGATCGACGGCGGCGCGACGATCAGCTGAAGGGCCGGCCTCGACGGCGCAGGGGCATGGGGAGCGGAACCAACCCCATGCCGGGCCGTTAGACCGCGCAGTCCTGGGGCATGACGCCGGGACCAGAAGCGAGTCCGATGATCTCTCCGGTGATCAAGCCGCAATCGACCGACGACGTCTCCGCAATCGTCGTCACGGTCGGCGTGGCGATCCTGAGCATCATCATCATCGCGGCGCTTTATCTTGGACGGGAGATCTTCGTCCCCGTCGCGCTCGCGATCCTGCTGAGCTTCGTCCTCGCTGCGCCCGTCAGGCTGCTCCAGCGTCTTCATGTCCCGCGCGCCGCTGCGGTGGTCGCGGTCGTGCTGTTCGCCTTCGCGGTGATCTTCGCGCTCGGCAGCGTGATCGCAACGCAGCTCAACGGGCTGGCCGGCGATCTGCCGAAGTACCAGACCACAATCCTCTCCAAGATCCAGTCGGTGCGCGGCGTCGCCGGCGGCAGTTCCACGCTGGAGCGGGCCGCAGAGATGCTGCAGGACCTCGGCAAGGAGCTCGACAAGCCCAAATCCGTGGCGCCGGCCAATCCGCTGACCTCAGGCCCGGCTGCCAAAACCGGCGTCAAGCCGGTCCCGGTCGAGGTGCTGCAGCCCGATCCCGGCGCGCTCGAGAGCCTGCGCTCGCTGATCGCACCCCTGGTATCGCCGCTGGCGACGACGGGGATCATCGTGATCTTCGTGATCTTCATCCTGATCCAGCGCGAAGACCTGCGCAATCGCCTGATCAGGCTGGCCGGCTCTCATGACCTGCAGCGTACCACCGCGGCACTCGACGACGCCGCGGCAAGACTGAGCCGGCTGTTTCTCAACCAGCTCATGCTCAATACCGGATTCGGCGTGTTGATCGGTAGCGGCCTGTGGTTGATCGGGATTCCCAGCGCCGCGCTGTGGGGCATTCTCGCGGCCGTGCTGCGCTTCGTGCCCTATATCGGTGCGATCATCGCGGCCGCGTTCCCGCTCGTCCTCGCCGTCGCGGTCGATCCGGGCTGGTGGATGCTGGCCTGGACCGCGGCACTGTTCTTCGTCATCGAACCCCTGGTCGGGCATGTGGTGGAACCGCTGTTGTATGGCCGCACCACCGGCCTGTCGCCGGTGGCGGTCGTCGTCTCCGCGACGTTCTGGACCGCGCTGTGGGGGCCGATCGGGCTGGTGCTCGCAACGCCTCTCACCGTGTGCCTGGTCGTGCTGGGGCGTCACGTCGAACGGCTCTCCTTCCTCGACGTCATGTTCGGCGATCGTCCGGCACTCGCGCCTCCCGAAATTTTCTATCAGCGCATGCTGGCGGGCGATCCGACCGAAGCGGCCGAGAAGGCCGAACAGTTTCTGAAGGAGCGGTCGCTTTCGGCCTATTACGACGAAGTGGCGATCAAGGGCATGCAGCTCGCCCAATCGGACTTCGACCGCGCCGCGCTGGACCAGACGCGCCTCGCTCGCATCCGCGACACGGTGATCGAATTCGTCGACGATCTCTCGGACCAGGATGACGGCCCCCCCGTAGGGCAGGTCGCAGATGCCGAGGTGGTCGATGCGATCGAGACCGTCGCGCCTTCCAGCGATCAGCCGGACATCCCGGTGCTGGATCCGGAAGCGGTCGCGGACCGATTCCGCGGCGAACATGCCGTGCTTTGCATCGGCGGCCGGACCATGCTCGATGAGGCTGCTGCCATCATGCTCGCGCAGCTCTGCCGTGCGCACGGCGTTGGCAGCCGCGTCGAGGGTCCCGAAGCGCTGTCGACGGCCAACATCTTCCGCCTCGAGACGGCGGGGGTGGCGCTCGTCTGCCTGAACTACATCGGCATCACCAGCCCCGCGCATCTGCGCTATGCGGTGCGGCGGCTCCGGCGCAAGCTGCCCGGCGCCGCCATCATGATCGGATGCTGGGCCGAAGGGGTTGCCAATATCGACGAGCTGCGCGAGACCGCCAAGGCAGATCTGTTCGCCACCTCTCTGCGCGAAGCGACGCAGATCATCGTCTCGACGGCGCAGGGCGACGATCGCATTGTCTCGCCGGAGGCGTCGGTTCGACAGGCCAGCGCCTGAACGCGCGCTACTCCACCGCCGCGTAGACGAGGTCCCGCACCAGTGTCCGCGTGTAATCGCGCTGGCCCGGGCCCTGGCTCATGAACACCGCGAACAGATCCTCCTTCGGATCAATCCAGAAGAACGTGCCGGCAATGCCGCTCCAGAAATACTGGCCGACGCTGCCGGGGAAGGGTGCGATGCCGGCCTCGCGGCGCACCGCGAAGCCGAGGCCGAAACCGTGGCCGGGCGAGAGCAGCGTGCCGTTGGTCACGACGTGTGGACCGAGGTGATCGGACGCCATCAGCTCCAGCGTCTTGCGGCCGATGATCCTGTGGCCGTCCAGCGTGCCGCCGTTGCGCAGCATCAGGCAGAAGCGCGCATAGTCCATCGTGGTCGAGACCAGGCCGCCGCCGCCGGACTCCATCACCGGCTGTTCGTGCATGTTGAACAGCGCGACCTTGTCGCCGGTCCATGGATCGGCCGCGAACGGCTCGGCGAGCCGGCCCGCATTGGCCTCCGAGGTCGAGAAGCCCGTCTCGGCCATCTGCAGCGGCGCGAGCACGCGCTCGGTGAGGAACGCGCCGAGCGACTTGCCGCTGACGACCTCGATGATGCGGCCGAGGATGTCGGTAGAGCGGCTGTAGTTGAATTCCGCGCCGGGCTGGCAGACCAGCGGGAAGCTCGCGACCAGGGCGGCGTGCTCGGCGTTGGTGATCTTGCGGCTGCGGACGCGGGACTCCTGGTAGAGCTTGTGGACGGGGCCGTCGCCCTGATGCTCGTAGGTCAGGCCCGAGGTGTGGCGCAGCAGGTCCTGCACCGTCATCGGTCGCGCCGGCGGCACCAGCTCCAGCTTGCCGTCCTTGACGATGCCGACCTGCTGGCTGGCAAACTCGGGGATGAACTTGGCGACGGCATCGCTGAGCAGGAGGTGGCCGTCCTCGACCAGCGCCATGATGGCGACCGAGACGATCGGCTTGGTCATCGAGAAGATCCGGAAGATCGAATCCCGCGTCATCGGCGCTGCGCCCGCCGGGCTCTGCCTGCCGAGTGCCTCGAACCAGCCGATCTGGCCGCGGCGGGCCACAAGCACGGTCACCCCGGGGACGGTTCCCTTGTCGATCTCGCGCTGGAAGGCATCCGACATGGCCTGGAGGCGCGGACGCGACAGCCCAAGCGTCTCCGGGCGCGCCTCCGGCAGGGGCGGGGTGGACGGCGCGATGGCGGCCTGCGGGGCGGCTTGGGCGTTCATGGGGGCTCCCGACTGTTGTTTTTGGTTGGCCGGGAAAGTGTGGCTCACAAGCTCCGTAAAGAACAGATGCATTCGGCGCGGTGACCTCTGCATCGGACGCTCGGCATTGGCGCCGTGCCCGAAAATACAATTCGGGGTAGACGGAAGCGGGCGGAACACCCTATTTTTGGGCGGGCTGAGATTGGGTTAGGGGACTGGGGGCGTTGTTGAGATTGCTGCTGGGACTGGCGCGCATCGTTGCGCTGGGCGGGTTGCTTTTGCTTGCGGGCTGCGTAACCGCCAATAATTCTCTGTCGCCGAACGACATAGCCAGCATGAAGCTGGCCGGCGTTGCGGTCAGTTTTGCACCGGATGCCCGCATACAGTGGGAGGACGGTCTCCGCGCCTATGCGGACTCGAAGGCGGTCAGCCTGGAACAGGCGGCAACAATGGCCGACACTCCGGAAGCCAAGGCTTTCGTCCAAGGCCTGCTGACGCCGCGGATCAAGGCCGGCGTCGAACAGGTCCTAGCCTCTCGGCTGGCGGGCACGCGGCCGGTGCGGCTCGACATCCGCGTGAAGAGCCTGCTGTTTCCGTCGGCCATTCAGCGTGTCGTGATCGGCGGCCATCGCGGCATGATCGCCGACGCCAACCTCGTCGATGCCCGAACCGGCGCGCTGATCCTTGCTTATCCCGAGCTGAACGCGTCGCTCTACACCGGGCAGGGGATCGTTGGGGCGGCGGTGCAGGCAGCTATCGACAACAACGCGACGCAAACCCCGGTGGACAAGGTGAGCGTGCGCTACGGGGAAATCTACCGGAACTGGCTGCTGAAAGACGGGGTCTAGCGCGAAGTCCGCGCGTGGCGCTCGCTTCGCTCTTGCAATCCGGCCGTCCTCTGTGCTTGAAAGCGGCCCTGATCCGAAGCGGCGACGTGAGGGTCTGTAGGAGTGTAGCTCAATTGGTAGAGCACCGGTCTCCAAAACCGGGGGTCGCAGGTTCGAGCCCTGCCACTCCTGCCAGTCAAATCAACCACTTAAGTTAGATGCTGGCAGGATAGGGACGAGGCGTCCCGCGGGCGAATCGCCACGCGTCAGCCCATCTCACCACGCCCGAGCCTATC
The DNA here is from genome assembly GCF_003020125.1 of Bradyrhizobium sp. MOS003. Classification (GTDB taxonomy): domain Bacteria; phylum Pseudomonadota; class Alphaproteobacteria; order Rhizobiales; family Xanthobacteraceae; genus Bradyrhizobium. The sequence goes on from NZ_PYFW01000012.1 coordinate 7,146, forward strand.
CGCTTGAAGCTCGGGTCGGCAGGCCAGGCGGGCCTAGCGCGCCGGGGCCCGCTCCGCGTCATCGGGGATTTGGCTGAGGTCGACGTGCCGGATGGGAACGCGGCGCAGCAGCGATACGACGGTGCCGCCGAGCTCGAGATAGGTGCGCAACCGCAGCGCGCGGGACGACCCCTTCAGCTCCGCGTTCAGGCTCACGGGCACCTGCACGTAGGTGAGGCCGAGCTGGAGCAGCGATATCAGGGCGCAGATCTGATAGCCGTAGCCGTCGGCCTTGACCGCGATCTGGCGCAGCCATTTCACGGGGTAGACGATCATGCTGTGGTAGTCGGACAGCCAGAAGCCGAACAGGCAGTTCAGGATGAACCGAAGCGAGTGCGACTGCAGCGAGCGGTTGACGGAGCGGTCCGACTGGTTGTCGCGATAGGTGATGACGAGGTCGGCAGCGCCCGCCGCCTTGAACATCTGCGCAATACCCTCGTTCTGGAAGGCGTGATCGCCGGGAATGAGCGTGATGGCATCGAATTTCGCGCGCGACAGGGCGTATTCGAAGCCGGCCCCGACACCGCGCGGCGCGGCGTTGTGCTGCACGACGATGCGCGGCTCGCCGGCCGCGAACTCGTCCATGATCGCACCGGTGGCGTCGGTGCTGCCGTCGTCGATCAGGAAGATCTCGAAATCGTCGAGCAACTCGCGGGCGAGCGGCAACACGCCGTCAATGGTGTCGGCGATCTTGTCCTGCTCGTTCAGTGCAGGGATGACGATCGTAAGTTTCTTAGCCGCCCTCGAAGGTGTCATCTCATGCCGCCTGTTGCCGGCCACTCTGTACTGGTGGAACCCTGCCGCAACTCTAGGTCATCTGGGCGGAGCGAACAATAAGGCGCCCGCAGATATGGGCTGTAGAACCGGCATGACCGCCGACATGTGTGTTTCCGGCAACTATTCGGAAAAATCATAGAGACTGGTATCGCCGATGCCGAAGGCTCGGCGCAGCTGTCCGACGCGGCCTGCCATTTTGCGGCCCGCCGCCGTCGCCGCGAAGCGTGAATCGACCGGTTCTACCAGGCCGCCGTCGACCAGGTTCCTAATTCGTCCCTGGAACAGATCTGGAACCTGCCGTTCGATGATCTCGGACAGCGGAGCCTTCCGCTCGGGCCGGTTGACTATGCTGAGCAGAATCTCCAGGGAAACCGATTTGTACACTGCGCCAAAAGCGAAGACGTAGCCCATCACGCAAAAACCGAAAATCGATGCGGCGTCCCAGTACTGAAATTGCGGGACGAGGAGGATTCCGAGCATCACGCCGAGACCATGGGTGACGATCGCGGCGATCGCGAGCAGGGTGACGGCTCCAACCGACCATCCGCGTGTGCGGGCCATGAGCTGCAAGGCAGGCGACAGCAGGGCGAAGGTGACAGCGGCGAGGAATCCGATAACGAAGGACATCGTGGCCTCTCACCCAAGGCCTGTCGACAGACGAACGAGTTTGACGAGGCGCGCGATCGCCACCCCCTTGGCCGTCGGAGCCAGCCTGCCGTCTGCCGCGATCACCATCCCAGCGCCGACCAGGAGTTTCAGGCGGTTGTGCGTGAAAGAGCCGAGATCGCCGCCCTGCATGTAGGCTACCGCCCATTGCCCCAGGGTGAGGGGACGTTCCGCCTTAACGAGTGCCGTGAGCAGCGTCAGCGTGAAGCCCCAGGCCAGCAGGCTGAACAGGATGTAGCAAAACATCATCGCGGTCGCGAGCAGGAAGAGGCCGCCAAGCACGTCGTCGAAATGGCGTTGACCGGGAAGCATGAGACAGGCGATCGCGTAGAGGGCCAGGATGCTGACGGAGCCGAGCCGAAAGCGGCGGCCGGATCCGCCGGTGGCGGCGATGCGCGCATAGCACAGCAACAGCAGCGGCAGCGCGACACTGAGACCAATCGCAGCGGCTTGCGCCGGGCCCGGTAGCATGTTCATCGCGGAAAATCGCCCCGGAGGTCTCTCTGGCCAAGCCAGAGCGAAAGTCTATAAAAGGTCGCATTTTTCCGGTCAAGGGAAGCCCATCGTCCCGCCTTGCGAACGTCGCGTAGGCGTGCGATTCCTCGCCGGCGATGCCGTTCCTCCGTCCGAGATACCCCCATTGCTGCGTGCGATAGTCGTCCTCCTCGTCGTGCTGCTGGCTGCGCATGCGCCGATGCTCCTGAACGACGGTCTCTTCATGGACGACTGGCTGGTGCTCAAGCCGCGTCCGGACTATTTCATCGACATCGATTTCCTGCTGAACGGCGCCGGTCATCCGATCTTTTACAGCTACGACAAATTCGCGAACTGGACGGGCGCCCCTGTCGTCGTGATGGTCTCGCTGGCGTTCGCCGGAATCGTCTTCGGCGCAATGTCGCTCGTGCTGACCGCAACGCGTCTCGATCTCCTCGACCGCGCCGAGGCGGTCGGTTTCGCGCTGATCGTCTGGACCTATCCCGGCTATCAGCTGTGGGCGGGCAAGGCGAACGCGGTCTACGTCTTCAGCTTCGGACTGCTGTCGATCGGCGCATGGCTGTTGACGCTGGCCTTCAGCGCCCGCGGTCTGCGCCGCGTGCTGCTGCGCGTGGCCTGTGCGCTCGTGTTCCTGCTCAGCTTCGCACTCAACTCGACGATCGTGCTCTATGCCTTCGTCGTGCTTGGTCTCTTCGTTGCGATATGGCGGGGCGGCAAGGCGGCCGACGGCTTGGTTCGCCGCACATGGCTCGCATCCTGGCGCTGCGCCCTGTTCTATCCGGAATTGATCGTGCTGCCTCTGATCTACTGGGGCACGCTCAATATCCGGTTCAAGCGGATCGGCGTCTACACGCAGCACTATGACGCCCATCTCCCGAGCTTGCGCGAATTGGCTGGGGGATGGTTGGCATTTTTCATCACAGGCTATAGGGACGTCGTAGCGCACGCGTTGCGCGCGGCGATCGCGGTCCCGTTGCTGTTCATTTTGGCTGCGGTGCTCGTCGGCATTGTCTTGCTGCTGCGTGCCGACACGAAGCCGATCACGTCCAGACTCGCGATCGCCTTGCCGCTCGTGCTCGCGGTGGTCTTGTTCCTCGCATTGTCGTCGCCCTATCTGATCGCCGGCCTGCGGCCGTCGTCCACGCATTTCTACGAGAGCCGTCATCTGCTGATGTTCGGCGTGCCGTCGGCGCTGGTGTTTCTCGCATTCAAGCGGCTGGCCGGACGTTGGACCACGCCCAGCGTCGCCTTTGCGATCATGTTCGGATCGGGCCTGATCCTGTCGATCGGCATGCTGTGGAGCGACTACGTCTTCATGCAGGCGAGGACGCTGAAGCAGGAGGCCCTGACGCGCGATCTTGCCGGCCGGACCCAGCCCGCGGCGACGGTCTATGCGCTCGATGACGGCTTTGTCGACTACCCGTCACGGCACGTCCCGTTCGGCCTCGCCGAGGTCACCGGCATGCTCCGCCTTGCCTGGGGCAATCAGCCATTCTTCGGATTCGCGCTGCGCGCGGAACGGCCCGACATCCTTCGGGGAATGAACGAGGCGCGGACGGCTCCGGGAAGCGCGTTCCATCATTTCGATCCGACGGGGCCGCAGGCGACGATCTCGTTCCAGCCGGGGCCGGGAGCCGCACCGAACCAGACCTTGGTGCGGAAATACTATGCGTGCAGGCTGCTGGCACGCTGCGATGTTGCGGAGTTCCTGGCGCAGCTGGCGCAGGTCAACATCAAGCTTGGACCCATCTCGGGCATCCTGCCGCTCGAGAAGGATGTCGCGCCTAGCCGCTAGAGCGCTGTTTCCCAGACGGTCTCCGCAAGCGCGATGTCGGTCACCGAATCCGCGCCGGAGGCCAAGGGCACGCCTCGTGCGGCGACATCGGACACGAAGGCGTCGGCCTGGCGCCGGAATGCCCAGCTCGTCTCACCCGCCAGGTGCGTGCTCTGACCATCGTGCTGGACGATGACCTTCGTCTCTTGCTTGGCAAAGGGGGGAGGTAATTCCAAGGTCACTGCGCCGCGCTCAAAGTCGATCGTCAGTCCTTCGCGCCAGGCACCTTCTGATCCGTTCACGAGATCCAGCGTGCATTCGGTGCCGTCGAAATCGAGGATGATGCGCCCGGCACCCGAAGCCTCGATTGCGCTTTCGGCAACCGTCGGCGACGATCCGAGCAGGTAGCGAGCCAGATTGATGATATGGGAGAAGACGTTCAGAAAATTGTCGTAGCCGGGACGCATCGCCCGCGGCATCCAGTCGGGACCATCCTGCCAGAGTTCGATCCCGTCGGGTCGCGCCTCGCCGGTCATCACGAAATTGTCGTGCGAGCGGCCGGTGTCGCCGCCGAAGCACCAGCCTCTTGCCCGGACGATGCGTCCGAGCGACCGGTCGTTGCGCAAACGCGCCAAAACCTGCAGCGCCCGTGCCACGCCGGCATCGTGACGCTTCATGTAGCCGATACCGTAGACGAGGTCTTGCCGCCGCGCAGCTTCGACCAGCGAACTGGCCTGGGCCGTCGTGTAGGCCATCGGCTTTTCCGACAGCACGTGCCGGCCGCTGTTCAACGCGTCCATCACGATTGGGCCCGTGGCGCGACGCTTGGTCACGACCACGACGGCGGACACCGCGCTGTCCGCGAGCAACTCGCGGTGCGTGCCGTAGACCCGGGGGATGCCGAATTTTTGCGCCGCGGCGGCAGCGAGGTCGGGCCGGAGATCGGCAATCGCGACGACGCGGCAGGCGGGATTGGCAGCGAAATTGGCGAGGTGGCACATCTGGCCGACCATGCCCGTTCCGATGATGCCAATGCCTGGCTTCACTGGCTACGATCCCTTAGCGCTTCCGGACCACGAGGAAATGCGCCGGCTGTCCCCAGGTGTTGATGAAGGCCGGATCCGCCTGGGTGAGGGCGGCGACCGCGGCCGCATCCCGTCGCCCGATCGCGCCAAAGATGCGATGGAAGCTGTCGAGTGTCGCCATGATGGCTTCGATGTCGGCGGTATCGTCGGCGAGGATGTCCGCGGTGCGGATTGTCTCACGCAGGGCCGCAAGGCCCGAGATGGCGCGCGGCAGGTTCGCACCGAAGGGATCGTCGATCATGCCATCGACGTCGAGAACCAGCGCCTCGATCGATGCCGAGATTGCCTGCACGGCGTCGGCCTTGCCGACCAGATAGAGCTTTCGTCCGCCGAGGAAGCTCAGGCGGCTGCGGTCGAGATGGCGTCTGGCGCGATGCAGCTTCTCGTCGCCGGACAGCACCTTTTTGTGCCAGTAGATATCCAGGCTGTCGCGATAGGCCGGCCATGCCGAATGGACGTCGAAGCCCTGCTGATCCGCCGCCGCGCACAAGCCGGCCGCGTCGAGGAAGTAGCGATGCCGGACGAACGGATTTTCCAGCACGTCCATCAGCCAGGATTCGAAGCTGCGGGTGTGCGGAATGCTGTCCCACTTCGCCTCGAACAGCATCTTCGCCGTGTCGAGCGCGGCGCGACCGCTCAACGCCTTGCCGGCCGCATGAATCGCCTTGAGCGCGAGCTCGAAGAAGCCGCCATAGCGCTCGTAATAGGACACGACGGCATAACCGTCGGGATTGAGCAGCCGATGGAAGATGTCGAGCCATTTTTCGCTCGGCTGTACCGTGTAGATGAAGCCCTCGGCATCGATGATGTCGAAGCGGCGATTGCTGCTGAAGCCCTCGACGTCGGCGAGTGCGAGTTCGCGGAGACGCTGAGTGAGGCCGAAATGCGCGAAGTAGGCTTCGATTTTCGGGTGTGCATGCCGGTTCGGCTCGGCGAGCGTCATGTTCGCGCCCCAACCGGCGAACACCAGCGCGTTCTCGCCGGAATCAGGGCCGAATTCGAGCACGTCGGCATCGCGGAACAGCCGCGGCGACAGCACCAGCTTGTCCGAAAACAGCTCGCGCCGCTGGCTGGCGTAGGCCTCTAGCTCGGTGGACGATTTGAAATTCCCGAACGTCGGCAGGACATCCTGGCGTTCGTAATAGTTGAAGAGCTTGTCCTCAGCCATGCTGCGACCTTAGCGCCGCCTCGAGACGGTCGAGCTCGCTCCAGATGTCGTTCGGCGCGAAGATCGAAACGATCTCGAGCGGACGCTTCACACTCTCGCGCAGCCGGCCGGAGACCTTGGCCTCGTTCTCCTCGTTCACGGCCAGAAGACAGACGAGGGGACCCGACTTGCCGGCGAGATCCTCGGGCGCGCGGATGGGAATGCCGGTGCCGGGCAGGAACAGCCCCTGGCGCTCTTTCTGGTCGTCGACCGAGAGGTCGACGAGATCCGCCAGCTCGTGAGCGTTGGTGAAGGTGCAGGCGCGGCAGCCGGCGCCGTAGATGGCGATTTCGGCGCCGTTGGCGCGGGCCTTCGCGAGAATCGGGCGGAGACTTGCACCGTACTCGCGTGCGCGCTGACCGAATTTCTCGCCGACGCCGGATGGCGCGGGCGGCGGCGTCACGGCGCCCTTGGCACGGCGGGCGGCGATCGCGAGGCTGCCGCCGCTGAAATTGTATTTCTTCACCGACACCGCCTCGAAGCCGTGGCGCGCCAGCAGCGCGAGCAGGGTCGGTTCGGTGAAGTAGCTGACATGCTCCTCCCAGAGGACCGAGAGGTCTCCCACCGCCGAGCCGGGAGCGAAATCGGGCACGTCGATGAACAGCAGACCGTCATCGCTGAGCGCGATCTTCACGCAGTCGAAGAAGTTCTCGAAATCGACGATATGCTCCAGCACCTGGCGCGATATGACGAGGTCGAACTTGCCGGATTGAGCGACAGCATCGTGGGCCATCTCCGGGCTGAGCATGTCGGCATAGACCTTGATGCCGCGCTCGCGGGCGATCTTGCCCGACACCGGATTGGGCTCGACGCCGACCATGACCTTGGTGCCGCGCTCGCGCAGCTTGTCCATGAACAGGCCGTCGTTGCATCCGATCTCGAACACGGACTGATGCCTGGAGAATTTCGCAATGGTGTCGAGCTCGTCCGCCTGATGCGGCTCCGGCTTCCAGCTGCTGAAATTGTAGTTGAACTGCCGATACAGAATGTCGGGATCGATCGGCTTGACGATCTGCGGCAGACCGCAATCGCCGCAGGCCAGCACCTCGAACGGATATCGTTCATCCTGCTCGTTTCGGCTGCGCCGAAGCCGATGCGCTATCGGCATCAGCCCGAGGTCGATGACCGGACGCAGATTGGTGGAATGGCAAAGGCGGCAATGATCGGTCACGGCTTGAACTCTTTGCAGGAAAACAAGGGAACGTCGGCGCCCCAAGGCGATATGCGGCGCAGTTGAAGCCTATATAGCGCCGCAGGCCGTGCCACAATTCTTAAGTTGTGCAGGGCGTTGTATTCACAACCCTGGAGGTCCCTCGAAAGCTGGTACCCCCTGGCCTTCGTTGCGGGCTTTCCACTTGCCGAACCTGCCACGGAACCAGCGCGAAGCACGACCTAATGGCAAGTCATGAGCTGATCGAGGGCCGTGACGTCCGCACGCTGGCCGTTTGGAGCCAGATGGTGCTTCACCACCTCGAACGGCTCGATCCCGTAGGCCTGTCGGTAGATGTCTTTCGATCTCGTCCGTAGCGCGGATATGCCCGCCGCAGCTTCGGGCCTCAGTGTTGGACCGCCATCCTTCCACGTCAACATCCAGTAGTTCGGCGTCTCGCTATGCAGAGCGAACCGCTTCTCCAGCTCAGCGCTCTGAAAGAGGTCGGAGAAACCGTTGAGCCAGAAATCGCAATTCTGCTTCTGAACATAGAACAGCTTCACGCCGAGTGATCGAAGGGAGGCTTCGGCCGTATCGGCGGTCCCAAGTGCGATGTTCGTGAAGTTGCGCGCGACGTCACTTTGATAGGTGTGGATGATCTTGCCTCGCGTGAGTAGCGGCGAGAAATAGCAGGGCACCATGGCGCGGTAGCCGTTGAGGGGGAGAATGCGATCGGAGCCCGTCGATTGCTGCAGTTCGTCGCAGCGCTGCCAGTTCAGGCTGACGCGCGGCATCTCGATGAGGGAGCGGCCGCGGGCCGCAAAAGCGATGGCTCCGTCGTCCCTGAAGCTCTGCCAAGGATACGTGGTCGTCATCCAGGCGCAAGCGGCGAGCAGCGCCAAAATGGCGACATTGGGTGCGAAGCGCCCGACGAACCAGGATGGCACCAGCCAGCGCACGATGACGAGCCCCCAGAACGCGATCGCGGCGGCCGCGAGCGGGAACAGCGCGTTGACGTGAATGGATAGCCTGATCAGGCTCGGAATGTTCAGCGTCATGTCCAGCAGCCGCACGCTGGCCACATAGGCGATCACGATGAAGACGCCAGCAATGCTAGGCAGGGCGCGCGATTTCGAGACGCCCGAGCGATCCGTAAAAAACTTCGAATCAAGGAAAGAGATCGCGCAAGTCGTCGCGGTGATCAGAGCTGCAACCAGCAGGACGGATTTGGCCTGTCTGATGAAGGCGACCACTCCCGACTTGCTGAGGAAGTCGGTGACCTCCAGCGACTGCGACAGCACGAAGAAGTCGAGAATATCCAGGCTACCGAACTGCGAGAAACGCTCGACCGATGCGATCTTTCGAAAGAGCGCGTACGGGTTGGTCGCGGGGATTCCGAGATAGAGATAGTTGATGGAGAAGGCCAGGATGCACCCGGCAACCGCTCCAAATCCGAGCAACAGGCTGGTGACGAGGCCGGATCGGTCGCGCTGAAGAACTTTGGTGAACACGCCCAGCGACGAAATCAGGAACACGAAGGCTGCATAGAGCGGATAGGAGGCGGCGACGGCAAGTCCGCAAATGCCGGCAGCAAGCCGGTCGCGTGTCTGGGACGATCGGATGACGACCAGCAGGAAATAGACGAAGAATGCCGCTGTCTGCAGATGGTATTTGCCGAACTCCATGATGTAGAGGCCGGCCTTGACGCTCGGCATCGTGCGGGGCCACGCCAGGCCAAGGATCGCCACACCGAGTGCAATCGGTATCGCCGCGTCTTCCCATCGGCGTCCCAGAGCCTGCAACGGCAGAACGATGCGGGCGAGCTCGAAAATGACCGCGCCGATGCCGACGAAGTAGAGAAACGAAAGGATCTGGGCGACATGAGGCGGAAGAAACGTGGCCATCAACAGATGCAGCCCGTTTCCGTGACCGATCTCGAAGTCGGAGAAGATAGGGTTGTCGGCCGCAAGCCAGATGCTGTGATTTCTCGCAACCTCCGCAAGATACGGGGCATAGAGCTGCTGAACGTCGGTCGAAATGACGTCGGGTATGACGGCGCGATCGAGGAACACCGTCGCCAGAAGCCAAAAACCCATCAACGACGTTGCGGCCAGCGGCAGGGTTAGCGCAAGTTTCTCCGGCTTGGCGAAGCTGCGGCTATCCCACAGCAGCACCACCGTCGCAAGTCCGAGAACGATCTGCGGGTACAGGATCGAGAGAGCGCCGAAGCCAAATCCCGTCAGGATGAGCGTCGCTGCGCCGACAAAGAACTCGTCGACGCGCTGAGTGGGCTCATGCTTGATGAGCGAGAACGTCAGGCGTCCGGTGGCCATGATGAGCCAGCCGAGATACGGCGTCAGGACGATCCAGGCGAGGACGTAAAATCGCGTCGTCCAGCCGCCATCGAACAGCAGCGCACGGTAGGTCCCGGTTCGGTTCACGAACCAGATGGAAAGCGCCGCGGGCACGAAGATGAGGACACGCGGCCACCACGTTTCGATGATGGCACGCAAACCCAGCTCGCCAGCCGCCATCGTTTGATCTTGCCCTGGATTGTTCATGCTAAACCGGCGCTGCATCTGTTCGTTCGGCGATGGCCCGCGCCTGGTCGGGAGTGAAGCCGGCGCGCTCGGGCGCGATCAGCCATACCAGTCCGCCGAACAGCCCGACGATCAGGCCGCCGAGGCCTAGCAAGACCGATATCGCGAGCGCTTTGTCGGATGCAATTCCAGCCAGACCAAGCGCACCGATCATTGCGCCTTCGCGCACGCCCCAGCCTCCGATCGAGATGGGGACGGCAGAAGACAAGATGACGAGCGGAATCAGCACAAAGGCGCCGAGTGGAGAGAGTGGCGCTTGCAGTCCGACCGCAAGGACATAGCAGGTCGTGACGGTGATCAGGTGAACGACAATGGCGGATCCAATCAACATGGCTCGCCCCTTCACCGCCAGCAACGGGGCTCTGACCAGGATCACGAATTGCACGACTTTGGCCGGCACGGCCGAGAGCAAACGCGGTGGCCACCAATCCAGCGTCATGAGCGCGATTGCACCGAGGCATGCAGCCGCCAGAATGGTCAGGATCGCGAAAAGGAGCGAGCTGTCTCGGACGAGAGGCAGCAGGAACGGCATTCCTGCCAGGACGATGAGGCCGAGGGCCAGCAGGGCCAAAAAGCGATCGGCCACGATGCTGCCGATCGTTTGCGACCATTGCACGCCCTGACGCCGCAGCATCCAGATCCGGACCGCATCGCCGCCCGCGGGCAATACCTGATTGAAAAAGGTGCTGACGATGAGAATGCGCCAGCCGGGCAGCCAACTCAACGGGACGTCCATGGCGCGGAGGATCAATATCCAGCGGTGGCACAGCACGAACGTCTGGGCGAACAGCAGTAGCACCGCAAGCGCCAGCACGCTCGGATCGACGGCAAGCAGATCCGTTTTCAGCGACGACAGGTCCTGGCTACGCAACAGCAACACCAGAATCCCGATCGACACCGCGAACTTGACCAGGGTAACCATTGCTTTTGCTGGCGGCTTCATCGGCTGGTGTTCGTCCTCGATCATTCACGGGTGGGATCGTCGAGCAGCGAGTGTGGTCGAAATCTACCGTTGCGCCAGATGCTCCGCGGCGAGCGCACCAATCCGGGTGACGTAGTCCTGGACCTCGGCGGCGTCGCCGCCATCGGGCGCCCAGTCGGGAAATACCGTGCGTGAGGGATCGAACGGGCCGGCGGTGGTTTCGTGGAACACCAGCCATTCCGAGGTGATCAGGATCGAGTGGAAGACCTTCTCGGGCATTCGGTAATAGCAGCGCTTGCCCTGGCCGTAGGGCGCCATCTCGAGCACGTCGCGAATGCGGCCGTCATCCTCGAAGATCACGACTTGGGCAGTGCCCTCGATCACGTGAAACGATTCAGGTTTGCCGAGATGCTTGTGCGGCCGGACATAGGCCTCGCGGTGATGCACGATCAGCATTTCGTGCAGACCTGACGAGGGATCCGGGTGAGTGCACAGCCGGCTGCGCAGACGCGGGTTGCCGACGGCAATGCGCTTCAGCTCCGCGATCGTGGCGTCGTCCGCCGTGACGATGGCGTCGTCCGAATAGTAGACTTCCGGATTCTGCGCGCGCAGCGATGTCGCCCGGCGCAGGCCGGCTTCATTCGAAGAAGATGAACCCATGGTCGCCCCGATAGCCGCATTTGTCGTAGATCCAGGCCCAGGTGTCCGGGCCGTGGAAGCTCAGGCAGGTGAGCTGCCAGTAGAGCAGGTTCGCCTTCTCGCGCTCGTTGCGGAACGATTCCACCATCAGATATTTCGAGGCGCCGCGTCCGACGCGTTCGATCTCCCGCACCGCGCGGAAGACGTCTTCGAGCGGCAGGTTGTGCAGCACGCCGAGCGATACCACGAGGTCGAAGCCGTGATCGGGGTAGGGGAGCTCGACGGCGCTGCCGACCTGGAGCTGCGGCCGCACCTCCTCCTTGGCATTGGCGATGCCGTAGGCGGAGATGTCGATGCCGGCGATCGTGAGGTCGGGGACGAGCTGGGTGAACTCGTAGAGCAAATAGCCCTTGCCGCAGCCGACATCGAGCACGCTCATGCCGGGCTTGATGCCGTAGCGATCGATCAGGGTCTGGGCGAGCGGGCGCCAGCGTCCGTCATAGCGATAGCCGCCATAGCCGTAACGCCGCTCGCCGTCCCAGTAGTCGCGGCCCCATTGCCGCGCGACGGTGGCGGATTCCGCCTTGTCGTGCTCGACCACGCGCTGAACGTAGTTCCGCCTGGTCGAGGCGTGCATCGGCTGGAGCAGGTTGATCTCGGTCATGGGGGCCAACCGGTCCGCGACATCGTCACAGGATGGTGGCGTATTTATTGACCAGCAGGATGTCCTCGACGGCCTGGATGTCCTTCTGCGACGACAGCGTGATTTCCTCGACGGCGGCGTGCAGGTCGCAGCCTTCGCGCAGCACGCGGTCGTAGATCTCACGTCGCCGTGTCTCGTCGGGTGGCAGCATGAAGATGCTGTAGAGGATCAGGCCGTTCAGGCGGGGCAGCTCGTCCATGATGTCCTCGAGCACCATGTAGCTGCCGGGCATGATGTGCTCGACGGCGCTCAGCAGAAATTGCAGGTTCTTGCGCCGCGCGTAGTCGCGGATCACGATGTTCTGGACGTGCTGCGGGGTGCGGCTGCCGTTCAGGGGCCGGGCACCGATATAGCCGCGATGGCCGGCTCGCTCAGCCATGGAAGCCTCCCGGCAGCTTGTATTGCATGCCGACCCGCGTCGCCGGGCGCAGCAGGATCGGCTCGAAGAACTCGCCGAAGCGCTTGTCCGCATAGGGCGACATGATGCTCTTGAACCGGCAATTCATGCTCCAGCGCGTGCCGGGCTCCTCGTTGACGCGATTGCCGTGCATCAGGGTCTGGTTGAACAGCATTACGTGACCGTAGGGAATCTCGATGAAGGTCGCGTGCGGCTTGATCGTCTTGTAGAGTTCTTCGGCGCTGCGCAGGTCGGCCATCCGGTCCTGCATGTCGCCGTTCAGGGACGGCGGCAGCAGATACATCGCCTTGGTGTGGTGGACGTCGACCAGCGGCACCCACACCACGACCTCGAACGGCGAATCGCCCGACCAGACGTCGGAATGGGTGGCAAGCAGCGACGAGCTGTCGCCGGGCATCTGGATGCTGAGATTGACGCGGCGCTGCATGCAGAGCTCGTTGCCGACGATGGTCTCGATGGTCGAGCGCGCGAGGCGGAAATAGGTCGGCCGGAACCACGGTTCGGCGTTGAGGCCGTTGAAAACGTGCAGCCGCAGGCCGTTGAGATCGTCCACACTCACCCGGGTGTGGATGCTGTCGAGCATCGCGTAGGGGTCGTTGCTGTGCGGCAGCTTGAGATAGTCCGCAGCAAGCTCGGCGGCGCGCCGCTGGATGCGGTCGAGGCCTGCGCGATCGTCGGCCGGGGTGGTGACGAAGCCGTTGTCGATGAAGCGCTGCGCCAACGCCTGCTCGTCAGCCTGAAGGAAGTCGGTATCCGTCATGCAAAATACTCCCGGGCGGTCGCACAGATATAGCTGATATCGGCGGCCGACAGGAACTGGTTGATGGGAAGCGTGAGGATCTGATCCGCCTGCCGTTCCGTCACCGGGAACGCGCCGCGGCCTTGCCCGAGATGCGCCGCCGCCGGCTGCAAGTGGATCGGGACCGGATAGTGGATCGCGGTCTCGATGCCCTTGTCGGCCAGATATTTCTGGAAGTCGTTGCGGCGGTCGGTCTGCACCACGAAGGTATGGAAGGTGTTGAACTCGATGTTGCGACAGGGCGGAATGAACAGGGGGAGCCCTGCGAGCTCGGCGCGGTATTGCGCGGCGTTGCGGCGCCGGCGTTCGATCACCGAGGGCAAACGACCCAGGCGAATGCGCAGCACCTCGGCCTGGAGCGTGTCGAGCCGTGAGACGATGCCCCATTCCTGGACGTCGCTGCGGTTGATCAGGCCGTGATTGCGAAGACGGCGGATGCGTGCGGCCATCTCGGCGTCGGCCGTGACGAGGAAGCCGGCATCGCCGGCGGCGTTGAGATTCTTCAGCGGATGGGCGGAGAAGCAGCCGAACGTGCCGATGGTGCCGCTCATGCGGCCGTCATAGGTCGAGCCGACGGCTTGCGCGCTGTCCTCGATCACGGCGAGCGCGTGCTTGTCCGCGATCGCCATCAGCGGGCCCATGTCGGCCATGCGGCCGGTCAGGTGCACCGGCATGATCGCCTTGGTGCGGGGCGTGACGGCGGCTTCGACCGCGGCGGGATCGATGTTCTGGTCCGGCAACACGTCCGCAAACACGGGCGTGGCGCCGACCGCAACGATCGCGGCGGTCGATGCCACGAACGAATTCGGCGGGGTGATCACCTCGTCGCCGGGACCGATGTCGAGCGCCCGCAAGGCGAGGATCAGCGCGTCGGTGCCGGAGTTCAGTGTCACCACATGGGGCGAGCCGAGATAGGCGGACAATTCCTCCTCGAGCTTTCCGACCGCCGCGCCGCCGATGAAGTCGCCGCGCTGGAATACGCCTTCCACCGCCTGCATGATCTCGGTGCGCTCCTCCTCGAACTGGGCGGGAAGATTGACGTAACCGATGCGCCGGCGGCCGGTGTCAGCGTCCATGGCAGAACTTCCTGACGGTCTCGATGACACGGTCCTGCTGGGCGCGCGTCAGATGCTGGTCGACGGGGAAGCTGATGACCTCCTTGGCGTGGCGATCGGTGACCGGGAAGGTGCCGGGCGCGTAGCCGAGATGCCTGAGGCCTTCCTGCTGATACAGCGGGATCGGATAGTGGATCTTGGCCTCGATGCCGTTGTCGAGGCAGTATTGGTAGAGTTCGTCGCGGCGCTCGGCGAACACCATGTACAGATGGTAGACGTGCTTCACGTTGGGCCGGCGCTGCGGAACGCGCAGGCCGGGCAGGCCGGCAAGGCCCGCGTCGTAATAGGCCGCATTCTCGATCCGGCGGCGGGTGATCTCGCCGGTCTGGCCGATCAGCCAGTTGCCGACGACGGCCTGCAAGGAATCGAGCCGCGAATTGCAGCCGAGGATCGAGATCTCGTCGCGGTTCTTCATGCCGTGGTTGCGGATCAGGCGGAGCTTCTCGTTCATGCCGTCGTCGTTGGTGACGACGACGCCGGCATCGCCCCAGACGTTGAGGTTCTTGAGCGGATGCAGCGAGAAGCCGGCGGCGATGCCGTGGGTGCCGGAGCGCTTTCCCGCAAACTCCGACAGGATGCCCTGGCAGGCGTCCTCGACCACGGGGAGGTTGTGGCGCTGGGCGATCGGCATCAGCTTGCCCATGTCGGTGACCTCGCCGGTCAGCTGAACCGGCATGATCGCCTTGGTCTTTTTGGTGATGGCGGCTTCGACCTGGTCGACGTTCATACAGAAGGAATCGTCGCAGTCGACCAGCACCGGCGTTGCGCCGGTTTCCGCGATCGCGCCGACGGTGGCGATGAAGGTGTTGGCGGCGGTGATGACCTCGTCGCCGTGGCCGACACCGAGCGCCTTGAGCGGCAGCTTGAGCGCGTCGGTGCCGGATCCGACGCCGATGGCGTGACGCACGCCGATCAGTTCGGCGAAGCGCTTCTCGAATTCGGCGACGGGCTTGCCAAGGGTGAAGTCACCGGTCGCAACCAGCCGGCCGATCTCGGCCAGAATGGGGGCGGGGTCTGAGAATTGCTCGAGCAGATAGGAATATCGAACGTCGTACATGTGACCCGTCAGGTGGAATGGAGTTGAGGGGAGGATGTGCGCGACGCCGCGAGCGCGTGCTCGATCGAAGTCGCGATGGCATTGGGCGCGAGGCCGTGCTTCTTCAGCAGCGAGTCCTGCGAGCCGTAATTGTGCATGAAGCGGTCCGGCAGCGACAGCCGCAGCATTGCGGGCAGGCCGGAGCCGAGCTTGTCGATCAGCGTCTCCGCGACTGCGCTGCCGAGGCCGCCCGAGGGCACGTGCTCCTCCAGCGTTGCCAGAAGCTTGATGCCGCGGATCGCCTGAAGCAGCGCTTCGGTGTCGAGCGGCTTCACCGTATGCATGTGCAGGATGCCGGCGCGGACGCCTTGCGCGGCAAGCAGGTCAGCTGCGGCGATGGCGCGCTGAAGCATGATGCCGGTGGTCACCATGAGGACGTCGCCGGGCGGCCGCATCAGGATGGCCTTGCCGATCTCGAAGCCGTGCTCGGCCTTGGAGACGATCGCGTCGCCGCCCTTGCCTAGCCGGATGTAGATCGGTCCGGTCCAGTCGAGCGTCTTGTCCATCATGCGCGCGGCCTCGTCGGCATCGCACGGGCAGATCACCGTCATGTTCGGCAGCGCCCGCATGATGGCGATGTCTTCGATCGCCTGGTGGGTGGGGCCGAGCGGCGCGTAGACCAGCCCGCCGCCATTGGCGATCAAGCGCACCGGCAGATTGTGCAGACAGAGATCGACGGCGACTTGCTCGTAGCAGCGGCGCGTGAGGAAGGTCGCGATGGTATTGACGTAAGGCACGAAGCCTTCCATCGCGAGACCGGCCGACATGCCGATGATGTGCGCTTCCGAAATGCCCTCGATCAGATGGCGCTTCGGAAACTCCTTGCTCATCGCGCGCAAGGTGCCGGCGCCGGGATCGGAGCCAATGTAGAGCACACGCTCGTCGCGCGCGGCGAGCTTGTGGACCATGTTCATCGCGGTGTTGCGCATGGGGAGCCGATCAAAAATCGCCGACGGCGACGCGGATGGCGTCGAGCTCGCTGTCGGACAGCTTGTTCTTGTGATGCCAGTCGGCGTTGGATTCCGCGGGCGGCAGACCCTTGCCTTTGACGGTATGGCAGATCACCGCAGTGGGCTTGCCCGGAACGGCCGGGACCTGCTTCAGCACGGTGCGCAGGGCGCCGACGTCGTGGCCGTTGATCTCCTGCACGGCAAATCCGAAGCTGCGCCATTTGTCCGCGAGTGGCTCCAGCGGCAGGACGTAGTCGGTGGGCCCGTAGCTCTGAAGCTTGTTGTAGTCGATCATCGCGACGAGGTTGTCGAGCCCGTGCTTGGCCGCGCCCATGGCGGCCTCCCACACCGATCCCTCGTTGATCTCGCCGTCGCCGAGCAGCACGAAGGTCCGGTAGCTGCGCTCGCGCATGCGGGCGGCGAGCGCGAGGCCGACGCCGATCGACAGGCCGTGTCCGAGCGCGCCGGTCGAGGCCTCGACCCCGGGCACCATGCCGTATTCGGGATGTCCGCCCAAGATGCTGTCGGAACCGCAGAAGCCATCGAGCTCCGACAGCGGGAAGAAGCCGCGATCGGCCAATAGCGCGTAGAGCGCCAGGCAACCGTGTCCCTTGCTGAGGATGGCGCGGTCGCGTTCGGGATCGCGCGGGTTCTGCGGGTCGATCCGCAGCACGTCGTCGTAGAGCACGCGGACCATCTCGATCAGCGACAGGGCTGGACCGACATGGCCGCGTCCCGCGGAGCGGACAGAGCCAAGGACCAGGCGGCGCAAATAGAGACTGCGCTCGTCCAGCGTGCAGGTGAGGGCGGCTTCAGCGTGGGGTGAGATCTGGATCACGTTGGCAAATCGTTTGATGAAGCCGGCGGGCTTTGTCGAGCTGACCGGCAAGGCGGACCGTCAGATCGCCACCTTGCGCAACCAAGGCGCGCCGGGAGCGGCTTTCGGGCAAATAAGCATTCAGGACAATCAGGCACCAAATCGCCCCGAACACAGGATACAGTACGTCACGGCGGATCGCAAACGCGTCATCCCCGGCCTCGAAGGCGCGCGAGAGCCGTTCGATCAAGCGATTCGCGCTAGCCTCGGGCAGATCGCTGCCGGGGTGAATCGCGGTGTCGGACACGAGTTTGACCGGATCGTCCCAGCCGAAATATTCGAAGTCGATGAAGCGCAGCCTGCCGTCTTGACCGCGCAGCGCATTGTGCAATCCGAAATCCGACGGGCTCAATGCGCGATGCGCGGGCAAAAGGTCCGCTGCAGGATCACGCCCCAGTTCCGCATAGCGCCGGCGGAGCCGCTGAACGGCGGCGGCAGTGCTGGGAACCAGGCTGCCGTCGACGAAGGCGCGCAAGTCCGGATGATCGTCGGAGGCCCGCCTCAGTCCTTCCAGGCGCTGCTCGTACTGGGTGATGGCGTCCTCGGGTGAAAAGATGCTGGCTGACGCGTTCCGCAAGGTGCGCGCACCTTCGGCATCGCGCAGCGTCTGCAATTCGATCAGGAAATCGGCCAGCTGGTCGGCATCGTCGTCCTGAGGACGCAGCACCGCAGTGTCGCCGTCGAACCACTGATACAGCGCGCAGAACGCATCGGCGTCCTTTGCGACCGGCCGTGGTGTTGAAGCGATGCCGTGGCGCGACAGGAACGTCAGTGCGTCATATTCCTGTCCCAGGCGGTCGCGCCCGTCGGACGGATAATGCTTGAGGGCGAGGGGCGGTCCCTCCGCCATCTCCAGCCGAAACACCCTGTTGTTGCCGCCGGATCTCGCCGGCTGCGCGGCCGCGACCCGGGCCCGCGCCAGACGGCTGCCGATCTCCACTGCATCCGCTGCGCCGATGTCGGGCTCGCTCATGCCGCAAACACCTCGTCGCGGATGCCGGCCCATGTCGCGATCGGCTTGCAATGTCCGGGGTGCGGGGACTGCGAACGCGTGAACAGGATCGATCGCGTGCCCTTCGGGAAATGCGGCTGCTCGAACACCTCGACGAGATCGTCGATGAAGATGTCCAGCTCCAGGCTCGCGAGCCTGTCGACCTTGGCGGCCATCGTGTCCTCGAAATAGATATCGCCGCTGGCCACCGCCGCGTCCGCAGCGTCGATCAGGCCGGCGCCACGCAGCCAGCCGCGTGCGGCCTCGCGCAGGTCGGTATGGTCGGGGTCCTGATGACCGAATCGGGTCTTGTGGCTGACGATGTACACCTTGGCGCCGGTCTGTCTGCACGCCGCGAGGAATTCGCGAACGCCCGGAAAGATCTCGGCGCCGCCGATGCCCTTGCCATAGACGAAGCCTTGCAGTCCTTGCCAGGCGAGTTCGCCACCGTTGCGGGATCGCAAGAGATCCCGCACATCGTTCTTCGGCCCGTCCCAGCCCTCCGGCACCAGGTCGCGCTGACGCGCCGCGGCGGCAAAGACCTTGTCGTAGCAGATGATCGTGTTGTCGAAATCGATGCCGATCCGCACGCCGCTCACTTCAGGCTGATGTTCTGCATCATCTTGATGTTGAAATACCGGGGATCGTTGAGCGAGTTCGGCAGGCGGCCGGACCTGAAGGCGTCCACGAGGCCGGACACGGCCTGCTCGATCGTGTGCGTCGGTGCAAATCCGAGCTCCCGGCGGATCTTCTCCGAGGAGACGTGATAGGAGCGCAGATCGTCGGTCGGCTCGACGGCCACTTCGACGTTGTTTCCGACCACCGATTTGACGATGTCGGCGATCTTCATCAGCGAGTGGTTCTCGTAGCCGATGTTGTAGGTCTTGCCGTCGATCTTCGCGTCATCCTGCTGCAGCAGGAACAGATAGGCCGCAGACATGTCCTGGATGTGCAAATTGGGCCGCTTCTGCGTTCCGCCGAACACCCGGATGCGGCCGGTGTTGACCGCGAGGTTGGTCAGGATGTTGACGACGACGTCGAGCCGCTGCCGCGGTGCGTAGCCGCAGACGGTGGCAGGACGAACCGTGCAGGCGACGAAGCCGGAAGCGGCCTCTTCGGCGAGGTCGGTCTCGCACATCGCCTTGAACTTGGAGTAGTCGGTGAGCGGCTCGCAGGACAGTTCCTCGGTCACCTCGGCCTCGTCCTTGATGCCGTAGACGCTCGAGGAGGAGGCGTAGATGAAGCGCTTGATGCCGGCCTTCTTGGCGGCGCGCACCATGGGGCGGAAGCAGTCGTAGTTGATGGACTTGCCAAGCCCGGGATCCAGCTCGAACGAGGGGTCGTTGGAGATGCAGGCGAGGTGGATCACCGCGTTGTTGCCGCGCAGGGCCTCGTTGATTGCGGCCTCATCGCGAATGTCGCCCTTGATCAGGCGAAGGTTTGGATTGTTGCGAACCGCGTCGAAAACGGATTCGCCATACATGAACAGGTCGAGCACCGTGACCTTGTGGCCCGCTGCCAGCAACTGGGGAACCAGCACGCTGCCCACATAGCCGGCGCCACCGGTGACCATCACGTTCCATTTCTGATCAATCACTGTCGTTCTCCAGATTTCCGGTTCGCGTCACTTCAACAACGCGGTGACGAATTTGACCAGCGGCGCCTTTTCGACCGAGTTGCGGTGACCGACGATCCCGACCTTGATCGCGCCGGCCGCGTTGCCGATGAAGGCAACGTCCTCGATATTGCCGCCGGCCGCCACCAGCGGCGCGGTGATAGTCAGGAAGGCATCGCCGGCGCCGACCGTGTCGACGACGGTCTTGGTGAAAGCGGGCACGCGCGCGACGCCGGTCTTCGACGAGAAGGGGTAGCAGCCGAAAGAGCCGTGCGTGATGATCATGTTGTCGCAGTCGATCTTGCGGTGCAGGCCGTCCTCGATCACCGACGCGATGTCGTTGAACTTGTCGGTGGCGGCCAGCCGCGCTTCCGGCGCGTCGATGCAGACGTAGTCGGCCTTCGGATATTTCGTGATCAGATTGTAGCCGTGGTTGCCGCTGTTGCTCTGGGCGTTGACCGCCAGGAACTTGGAGTTCGCGATCAGCGTGTCGATGGTGCTGGGCGCGATCATGCCGTGACCGAAATCGGTGACGATCACCACGTCCCCGCCACGAACGCGCTCGGCGGTGATCCGGTCGATCTCCTCGCGCTCGGCCGCGTCGAGCGGCGTGTCGTCCATGGTGTAGACTTCGAAGAGCTTGTGCAGATAGCCCATCTCGACGTAGCGCAATTTGCGGGTCGTCGGACGGCCCTGAATGCGGATCGGCGTCAGCGTGACATTCGGGCGGACATGCGCGCGAATGAACTCCTCGGGGTAGTCGTTGCCACCCAGCGTCGTGACGATCTCCACCGACTTGCAGAAGCTCGCGACGTGATTGGCCGCGGCAATGACACCGCCGGCAAATTGCTCGCCATTCTTGAGCAGGGTGGCGACGATGTTCTCCTTCGAAGCCTTCCCGAGCGCCGTGACGTACTGATATTCGTCGATGATGGTATCGCCGACCAGCACGACGTGCATGTCCTGGATCTTGTCGATCAGCTTCAGGAGGCGTTCCGCGCCGCCGCCCTCGCGCACCTTCTGGAGGTAGTCGCGCAGCGGGGGATCGTAGATGTCGAAATAGCGGTTCAGCAGCGACGACGAGCTGAAGGTGACGTCGCGCGTGAATACGATTCGCCCGCCATGACGTTCGACCACCTCGCGCTCGGTGGCGATCTTGCCGGTGACGTCGTCTTCGGGATTCTCGTAGTCCGAGCCCTTCACGTAGGTGTCGGGGCGCACGGTGTCGAGGACCGGCTCGGCGCTGGAGGTCCGGTTGATGCCGACCCAGTCGACCGTGCCGAGCGCGGCCAGCATCTCGGCGCGCATGTTCTCCGGAAAGATCGGCCGGCCCGGCCCCTTGTTGACGAAACGGTCGGCGGTGATCGTCACGATGACCACGTCGGCCTCGTTGCGCGCCGCCAGGATGTGCCGGACGTGGCCGAGATGCACGAGATCGAACACGCCGTGGCAGAGCGCGACGGTCAGGCCCTTGGCCTGTGCGGCGCGCGCAATCTCGCCCAGCTCCTCGATCGTCTTGATCTTGTCGTGCGGTGCCGGATGGCCGGTCGGCTTGTCTGTCGCAGCATTGCCCATGTGAATTACCTAAAGCCCCGGCAGCTCTCAGACGGCCGGTCCGAAATGATCGACTCGCAGCAACGATATCCGGCGAGCCTGTTCAAGAGCTTGCCTTCTGCGGCGAGCCGTCGTCACCGAGATATTTGAACCAGTCCTTGGTGGCGTCGGCGATCTTGTCGACCGTCCACAAGGGCGCATCCTTGTACTGATCCATCGATTTCAGCATCGTCGCGACGCCGTCCTCGAATTTCACCTTCGGCGTCCAGTTCAGGACCCGCTTGATCTCGGTGATGTCGGCGTAGGTGCAGTCGGGCTCGCCCGGACGCTTGGGAATATGGACCTTGTCGCCGCCGAGAAGCTCGACCAGCCGGTTGACGCTGTAAGTGTTGTCCGAGCCGACGTTGAATATCTGGTGCGAGATATCGGAGCGCGCGGCGGTGACGAAGGCGTCCGCGACGTCGCTGACGAAGGTAAAATCGCGCGTCTGCTCGCCGTCGCCGACCACCGTGAAGGGCTTGCCGGCGAGCTTCTGCGCCATGAAGACGCCGAACACGGCGCCGTAGGTGCCCGTGGTGCGATGCCGCGGCCCGTACACGTTGAACAGGCGCAGCGCCACCGCGGGAATCTTGTAAACCTGGCACCAGTGCATGACGCACTGCTCACCGAGATTCTTGGTGAGCGCGTAAGGATACATTGGCCGGATCTCGGCGCTCTCGGGCGTCGGATAGACCTCGGGAATACCGTAGCAGGACGACGATGCGGCGTAGACAAAGCGCTTGGCGCCGGCGTGCCGCGCCGCTTCGAGAACGTTGACCGTGCCGTCGACATTGGCGCGATGATAGGGAATCGGGGACTCGATCGAGGGGACGATGTCGGCCAGCGCCGCAAGATGGAAGACCCAGTCGATACCGTGAAAATACGGCTTGATCTGCTCGAGATCGGTGACGTCAGCCCGCACGACCTTCAACTGGCTCGAACCGGCGCGCGCGGCGAGATTTTCGGGACGCCCGATGACGAAATTATCGAGCGCGATGACCTCGTGGCCGTCGTCGAGGAGACGATCGACGAGGTGACTTCCAATGAATCCGGCGCCGCCAGTAACGATGCATTTCATGAGGAACATCCGTGACGCGAATGCCCAGCGAAACAGGCCCGCCAATGGTGAGTGAAACCCGAAAGCCGACTACCAGCCGCTCGCTGACTTTGCAAGTATTATACCTTTGCAATCCTTGGTAATAGCCGGTATCACCCGGACATGTTGCAATCGAGCCGCCAGCCAATGCCCGCCGTGTCCGTCGATCCCGATCACAAGGCTTTCCTCGACGATTACGTCGGACGCCTTCATCGCGCGACGGCGGTCGACGACGGCGTTTTCGCCGCGATCTCCGCCACCCGCACCATCTGGTTGCGCGCGCGCGAGCAGGGCGGTCGCGTCATCTTCATCGGTAACGGCGGCTCGGCCGGCATCGCCTCGCATCTGGCGATCGATCTGGCGAAGAACGCGTCGGTGCCTGCGCTCTGCTTCAGCGACGCGAGCATGATGTCTTGCCTCGCCAACGACTACGGGTTCGAGGACTGGATCGCGCACGCGGTGCGGCTGAGTGCCCGTGCCGGCGACTGCCTCGTCGCGATCAGCTCGTCGGGGCGCTCGAAGAACATCCTCAACGCGGTTGCGCAGGCGCGGACGATGAAGCTCGACGTGATCACGCTGTCGGGCATGAACGCGGACAATCCGCTGCGCAATCTCGGCGACGTCAACTTCTTCGTCGACAGCCGCAGCTACAACATTGTCGAGACCACTCACCAGTTCTGGATGATGGCCGCGATCGACCTCGTGATCGGTCGCGCGGAATATCCGGCATCCTGAGGCGGGCATCCGATGCAGTCGCGGTTCAAACAGGCGGCCCTGTTTTCGATAAAGCTGCTGCTGTCGATCGCGGTGCTGGTCTACATTGCGCGCGGCCTCGATCTGCAGCGGTTGCGCAGCCATCTCGTCTCGGTCGATCCTTTGCTGTTCGTCCTGGCGCTGTCGTTGATTTTCTTCCAGACATTCGTGCTCAACGGCCGGTGGGAGCTGATCATGCGCGCGCTCGGCGTGTCGCTGGACTGGCTCGCTGGCTGGCGGATCCTGATGATCAGCCTCTGGTTCAATCAGGTGTTGCCGTCCTCGGTCGGCGGTGATGCGGTGCGGATGTGGCTGCTGCGCCAGCGCGGCGTGCAGTGGCCGGAGGCGGTCAAGGGCGTTGCGGCCGACCGTTTCACGGCATTGATCGGCCTGATCGCGCTGATGGTGGCCGGGTTGCCGTTTCTGTTGTCTCGCGTGTCCGATTCTGCTGCGATTCTGGCCATCGGCGGGCTGACGCTGGCCGGCGTCGCCGGCACCGTGGTTCTGTTGACGCTCGACCGTCTGCCCAAGCGCTTGATCGCCCATCCGGCGATCGCAAGCTTCGTCCGGTTCGGCGCGTTGGTCAGGTTTCTTCTCCTGCAGTCCGAGCGCCGCGCCTTGCTGTTCGGGTCGGCGCTGCTCATTCATATCGTGACCGCCGCGGCCTGCTTCGCCCTGGCGCGCGGTGTCGGAGCACAGCTCTCGGTGGTGGACGCCGGCATCCTGATTCCGCCTGTGGTGCTGTTGACGGCGGTCCCGATCTCGATCAGCGGCTGGGGTGTTCGCGAGGGAGCGATGGTCGCCTGCCTCGGTCTGGCGGGTGTCCCCTCCGAGGAAGCGCTGTCGGTTTCGCTGCTGCTGGGCGCCATCAGCGTGATTATCGGACTCGTCGGCGGCGCGATCTGGCTGGCAAGTCCGGAGCGCGGATCGTATTCAGCGGACAAGGCCGCCAAGGCGGCGGAGGAAGCTCCCAGCTATGACGGGCTGGTCAAGGAAGTCTCGAGCCACCCATGACTCGCTTGAGCGCGTTGACGGCGGTCTGGTCTTCACGGGGTGGGGTTGCCTCACCCGATCGCGTATCTCATTTTTCGGTTCCACGATGAAAAATCTGTTCTACGTCCGCCACACCTGCCGCCTCTGTCATTCGGACAAGCAGGAGCTGGTCGTCCCGATGGCAGGCATGCCGATCGGCACGCCGAACTTCCAGGTCCCCGACGCCAGCGTCGACGATCCGGTGTTCCGGGCCGCGGTTCCGATGGCGCTGCATCTGTGCAGGGATTGCGGCCATCTGCAAATTCTCCATGTCGGTAATCCCGAGATCCAGTACCGCAACTACGTCTACACAACCTCGCTCTCGCTCGGGTTGCGCGAGCACTTCGCCGGCTATGCCAACGACGTCGTCAGCCGCTTCGGCATCACGCCGGGCTCGCTGGTCGTCGAGCTCGGCAGCAACGACGGATCGCTGCTCGGCTACTTCAAAGAGCGCGGCATGCGGGTGCTGGGTGTCGATCCCGCCGTCGATATCGCCAAGCGCGCGACCGAGGCTGGGATCGAGACCATCGGTGATTTCTTCACCGATGCCATTGGTCACCGTATCCTGCAGAGCCACGGTGCGGCGAGCGTCGTGATTGCCAACAACATGATCGCCAATGTCGACAATCTCGATCCGCTGGTGATCGGGGTTCGGGACGTGCTTGCGCCGGACGGGTTGTTCGTCTTCGAAACGCAATACGGCGTCGACGTCACCGAGAAGAACCTGCTCGACACCGTCTATCACGAGCATCTGTCGTATTTTAACATCAAGCCGCTGATCCGGTTCTTTGCCCGGCTGGGCATGGAGCTGATCGACGTCCAGCACATCTGGACCAAGGGTGGCTCGATCCGCGTCACCGTGCAGCGCGCCGGTGGCGCCAAGAAACCGTCGGCTGAGGTCGCGCGGTTCGTCGCCGAGGAAGAGCGGCTCGGCGTCGATCAGCCGGCCTATTATGGGCCCTATGTGAAGCGGATTGCTGCGATCCGCGACGAGCTGGTCGCGATGGCCGATGCCGCCCATGCACGCGGGCAGCTCGTTGCCGGCTACGGCGTCTCGGTCGGCACCACGACGCTGCTGCCGCAGTTCGGCCTGGAGAACAAGATCGACTTCCTGGTGGACGACGACCCCAAGAAGGGCAACGTCATGGCCGGCCCGGGTTACGACATCCCGATCCTGCCGCCTGCCGCCCTTTACGAGCGCAAGCCGGCGTTCGTCGTCGTGTTCGCCTGGCGCTATGTCGATCCGATCCGGGCCAAGCACGCCCGCTATTTCGCCGAAGGCGGGAAGTTCGTGGTGCCGCTGCCGGGCATTTCCATGGTCGACCGGGCCGACTGATGGTTGTTCCGGGCCGCCGCCAGCGAGGAGGGCGGTTGGGACGGCCCGAACGTCAGAGGGGCGCGCGGGATGGCCCGGTAACCCGTTGATTCGGATCGGCTCTGTTGGGGGCCTCCGGGGCTGAGGGGTGTCTCGGCGGGCGCGGCGTGACCTTGACGTTTGGCCTCATCCGCAGTAGATACCCCGCACTCGCTGCCGGCCCGCTGAGATGCGGATATCCGGCGCGGCTTTGAAATCCCCGAACAATCGAGCCCGGTTTCCGGCTCATCCTTCAAGACAGAGGGCTGGGCCAACGGCGGCTGTTCGGATCCCTGAAATTCATTCGCGTCTGTCGACGGACGTTGGACATCAAACGATGGCAGTCAGCCCGTTCAAGTTCTTGCAGGAAGTGCGCTCGGAGACCGCCAAGGTCACCTGGCCGACCCGTCGTGAGACCACGATCACCACCATCATGGTGTTCGTCATGGTCGCGGTGGCCTCGATCTTCTTCTTCGCCGCCGACCAGATCATTCGCGTCCTCATCACCTTTCTTTTGGGCATTCACTGATGGCTACAGCAACCGCTCAACTGTCCGACAAGCGCTGGTACATCGTCCACGCCTATTCGAACTTCGAGAAGAAGGTTCAGGAATCGATCCGCGAACAGGCCAAGCAGCGTGGGCTTGAGGATCTTTTCGAGCAGATACTGGTCCCGACCGAGAAGGTCACGGAAGTGCGCCGCGGCCGCAAGATCGACGCCGAGCGCAAGTTCTTCCCGGGCTACGTGCTGGTGAAGATGAAGCTGACCGACGAAGCGTTTCACCTGATCAAGAACACGCCGAAGGTTACGGGCTTCCTCGGCGCCGAAAACAAGCCGATGCCGATTTCTGAATCGGAAGCGATGCGCATCCTGCACCAGGTGCAGGAGGGTGTGGAACGGCCGAAGGCGTCGGTGTCGTTCGAGATCGGCGAGAACGTGCGCGTGGCCGATGGCCCGTTTGCCTCGTTCTCGGGGGTGGTCGAGGAAATCGACGAGGCGCGCTCGCGCGTGAAGGTCGCGGTGTCGATCTTCGGCCGCGCCACGCCGGTCGAGCTGGAATTCGGGCAGGTCGAGAAGGTCTGACCGGGTAGCGCGTGAAGCCGAAAAGCTTCGCGCAAAGAGAGGCCGTGGGAGGGAGAGGGCGGTTGCCAGCCGCATCCGACCCAGACCACGAACCTGAAACCGCCGGCGATGGCCGGCACAACAGGAGTTGTACATGGCAAAGAAAGTGACCGGATACCTGAAGCTTCAGGTCCCGGCCGGTGCGGCGAATCCTTCGCCCCCGATCGGTCCCGCGCTCGGTCAGCGCGGTCTCAACATCATGGAGTTCTGCAAGGCGTTCAACGCGCAGACCCAGAAGGAAGAGAAGAACACCCCGATTCCCGTCGTGATCACGATCTACGCCGATCGTTCGTTCACTTTCGAGATGAAGACGCCCCCGATGTCGTTCTTCCTCAAGCAGGCCGCCAAGATCCAGTCCGGCTCGAAGGCGCCGGGCCGCGACAAGGCCGGCGCGGTGACCAAAGCGCAGGTGCGCGAGATCGCCGAGAAGAAGATGAAGGACCTGAATTGCGACTCGATCGAGTCGGCCATGAAGATGGTCGAGGGCTCTGCCCGTTCGATGGGTCTGGAAGTGGCGGGGTAAGCGGCTATGGCAATCGGAAAACGTTTGAACAAAGCCCGCGAAGGTGTTGATCGCGAAAAGCTTTACCCGCTCGCGGACGCCATCAAGATGGTCAAGGAACGCGCGAAAGCGAAGTTCGACGAGACCATCGAGGTCGCGATCAATCTCGGCGTCGATCCGCGTCACGCCGACCAGATGGTCCGTGGCGTCGTGACCCTGCCGAACGGCACCGGCCGTACGCTCCGCGTCGGCGTGTTCGCCCGTGGCGCCAAGGCTGACGAAGCCAAGGCTGCGGGTGCCGACGTCGTCGGCGCCGAAGACCTGGTCGAGAAGGTGCAGAACGGCTCGATCGATTTCGACCGCTGCATCGCCACCCCCGACATGATGCCGCTGGTCGGCCGGTTGGGTAAGGTGCTCGGCCCGCGCGGCCTGATGCCGAACCCGAAGATCGGCACCGTGACCATGGACGTCACCGGTGCGGTGAAGGGTGCCAAGGGCGGCTCGGTCGAGTTCCGCGTCGAGAAGGCCGGCATTCTGCAGGCCGGCGTCGGCAAGGCCTCGTTCTCCGAGGAGAAGCTGGTCGAGAACATCAAGGCTCTCGCCGATGCTGTCTCGAAGGCGAAGCCGGCCGGTTCCAAGGGCACCTACATTCAGCGCGTTGCGGTGTCTTCGACCATGGGCCCGGGCGTGAAGGTCGAGCCGAATACGATTCTCGGCTAAGGTCTGCCTCGGCTAGAGGTTCGGAAATTGCATGAGGCGAGGGGCGGAATTGGGCAACCGATTCCGCCCCTCGTCGTTTGTGGCAGGGCTCACCGGAAACAAGAACAATGGCTGACAAGGTCCTGATCTATTCGCGCTTTCCCAAGACGATGATGGCGCGTTTCGCCGAACGGTTCGAATTGCTCGACACGGGCGGCAAGCCCGCAGGCGAAGTGTTTTCGGCGGAGGAGCTCAGTGGCATCCGCGCGATGCTCACCGCAGGCGGCTCGCCGCTCGGCGCGGAGGCGATGGACCTGTTTCCAAGACTCGGCGCCATCGTCTGCTACGGCACCGGTTATGACGGGGTGGACCTGACGGTCGCAGCCGCCCGCAACATCGCTGTCGGCCACAGCCCGGGCGCCAATGCCGCCTCGGTCGCCGACATCGCGATGACCCTGATGCTGGCAACGACGCGGCGGATCCTGGTCGCCGACCAATACGTCCGCAGCGGCGACTGGGCGGGTTCGAAGCAATCGCCGATGATGCGCCCGCAGGCGGGCATGCCCGGCCGCCGCATCGGCATCTATGGCATGGGTGAGATCGGCCGCAAGATCGCGGCCCGCTGCGCCGCCTTCGAGAGCGAAATCGGCTATTTCAGCCGGACAAAATACGATCTGCCCTATCAGTATTTCCCGACGCTGGAGGCGCTGGCCGATTGGTGCAGCGTGCTGATGATCGCGGTCCGGGCAGGGGCCGACACCCAGCATGTCGTCAATGCGGACATCCTGAAGCGCCTGGGCGCGGACGGCTATGTCGTCAATATCTCCCGGGGCTCTGTCATCGACGAGAAGGCGCTGGTGGCGGCCCTGACTGACAAGACCGTTGCGGGGGCCGGCCTCGACGTCTTCGAGAAGGAACCGCACGCCCCCGACACCCTGACGGCGCTCCCCAATGTCGTGTTCGCCCCCCATATCGGCGGCCATACCCTCGAATCGCACGTCGCCATGCAGAACTGCGTGCTGGCGAATTTGACCGCGTTTTTCGAGGGCAAGCCGCTGCCCTATGAGGTCAAATCGGCCTGAATCGGTCCAATCGGCCTGGATCAATCACCCAGGGCAACGGATTGGAACTGGTGTGAATTTTGCTCTTGGCAAGCAGGCTGCGAGCGGTTAAAGAACCGCTTCCGGACGTACCGGCCTCGGCTGGCGCGTTCGTGCACGCATTCCGAAAACCCGACAAGACAGGAGATCATTCCTTTTCAGGACGTCCGTGAGGATTTGCCCGAAGAGGAAGGAAAACCCGTCGGTTGGTGGAGTGCGGGCAGGGGTCGGGCGGTTCGCCGGCTGACCTTGTCCTGTCCAAGACTGCAGGCGCCTGCGAGAGATTTCGATTTCTCAACGGCTTAATCGCATGGCCTGCATAGACGGGTGAAGACCGGATTTCACTTCGCGTTCCGCCTTAAGGCGGTTGCGGAATGGGTTTGGTTCGGACCTCGACACGCCGTGGGCTCTCACGAGCTCCCGGAGGGCAGGCTTTAAATTGTCGTCTCGCCCGGCGCGTGTCCGATGGGTTTTGACCCGGAGGTTCAGTTTTGGGTGGGACGATGGGTGCAACCCGGCGGTCCCGCTTCTCGCGATGGCCGCCAACCGGAAAGAGCTTGCTGTGGAACGAGCGGCAAAAAAAGACGCGGTCGAACAGCTCAATGGGGTCTTCAAGACCACGAGCGTCGCGATCGTTGCTCAATATTCCGGCCTGACCGTTGCCCAGATGCAGAAGCTGCGGACGCAGATGAAGCAGGCTGGCGCCTCGGTGAAGGTCTCGAAGAACCGTCTCGCCAAAATTGCTCTTGAAGGCACTGACGTCGTTGCCATCGGTCCCATGCTGAAGGGACCGACCGTGATCGCCACTTCGAACGATCCGGTAGCGGCGCCGAAGGTCGCCGTC
The DNA here is from genome assembly GCF_003020125.1 of Bradyrhizobium sp. MOS003. Classification (GTDB taxonomy): domain Bacteria; phylum Pseudomonadota; class Alphaproteobacteria; order Rhizobiales; family Xanthobacteraceae; genus Bradyrhizobium. The sequence continues at coordinate 37,159 of NZ_PYFW01000012.1, forward strand.
GAATTCGCCAAGGCGAACGAAAAGTTCGTCATCATTGGTGGCTCGATGGGAACGACCGTCCTGAATGTCGACGGCGTGAAGGCTCTTGCCTCGCTGCCGTCGCTTGATGAACTGCGCGCCAAGATCGTCGGCCTTCTTGTGGCTCCGGCGACCAAGATCGCTCAGCTCGCCAACGCGCCCGCGGCCAAGCTCGCGCGCGTCATCCAGGCTCATGCCTCAAAGGGCGAAGCGGCCTGACGCCCTTCGCAAAACTCAAACCCGAACCAGACTTACATCTAAGGAAACTGAACAATGGCTGACTTGCAGAAGATCGTTGACGACCTCTCGAGCCTCACCGTGCTCGAAGCTGCCGAACTGGCGAAGCTCCTCGAAGAAAAGTGGGGCGTTTCGGCTGCCGCGGCTGTCGCCGTGGCCGGCCCGGCTGGTGGTGGCGCTGCCGCCGCTCCGGCCGAAGAGAAGACCGAGTTCACGGTCGTCCTGGCCGCCGCCGGCGACAAGAAGATCGAGGTCATCAAGGAAGTCCGCGCCATCACCGGCCTGGGCCTGAAGGAAGCAAAGGATCTCGTCGAGGGCGCGCCGAAGCCTGTCAAGGAAGGCGTGAACAAGGACGAGGCCGAGAAGCTCAAGGTCCAGCTCGAGAAGGCTGGCGCGAAGGTCGAGCTCAAGTAAGCACCGCTTACTGGCGAGGTCTCGGGCGAGCGTCAGCGGGCCCGAGATCTCAGCTTTCCCCTCAACACGGGGTCAGCCAGATGCAAAAGGCGTGCGACGGGACGTCCCGACGCAGGCCAAACACGAAAAAGTGTGGGGATTTGCGGGTTCACCCCTCGAATCTCCACTATTGTCGCCCCATATCGGTTCGGCAGCACGAAAGCGCGGTGGGCAGGGATACCGGACCCCTGTAAGCCGTTGGGAGAGCAAGCTATTTCGGGCTTTTTCAGTCCGTGAAGGCGGTCGTTGTGACGGGCGGGCGCGCACCAGCGCCCCGCGCGTCGTTTTGCGTTTTGAAGGTCTGAAGAACAGATTCAGGACATTCCGGCCTGAATTTGAGTCTCCGGCCCCCAAAGCGGGTTCGAAAAATTCAACCCGGGGAGCGGTGGCAGCCGCGTTCCGGAGGGCGCGCCCAGATCGGGCGACGAAAATGAGAGGCCACGATGGCGCAGCAGACATTTACCGGTCGCAAACGCGTTCGCAAGTTCTTCGGACACATCAAGGAAGTCGCAGAGATGCCGAACCTCATCGAGGTTCAGAAGGCATCCTATGATCAGTTCCTGATGGTCGATGAACCCCAAGGGGGGCGTCTCGACGAAGGTCTGCAGGCGGTCTTCCGGTCGGTGTTCCCGATCTCCGACTTCTCGGGCACCTCGATGCTGGAATTCGTCCGCTACGAGTTCGAGCAGCCGAAATATGACGTCGACGAGTGCCGCCAGCGCGGCATGACCTTCGCGGCGCCTCTCAAGGTGACGCTGCGCCTCATCGTGTTCGATATCGACGAGGAAACCGGCGCGAAGTCGGTCAAGGACATCAAGGAGCAGGACGTCTATATGGGCGATATCCCGCTCATGACGATGAACGGCACCTTCATCGTCAACGGTACCGAGCGCGTCATCGTCTCGCAGATGCACCGGTCGCCCGGCGTGTTCTTCGATCACGACAAGGGCAAGACCCATTCGTCGGGCAAGCTGCTGTTCGCTGCCCGCGTCATCCCGTATCGCGGTTCCTGGCTCGACATCGAGTTCGACGCCAAGGACATCGTCTATGCGCGTATCGATCGTCGCCGCAAGATTCCGGTGACGTCGCTGATGTTCGCCCTCGGCCTCGACGGCGAGGCGATTCTGTCCACCTTCTACAAGAAGATCCTCTACAAGCGGACCAAGGAAGGCTGGCGCGTTCCGTTCGACGCCAACCGCTTCCGCGGCTACTCGACCGTCAACGACCTGATCGACGCCGATACCGGCAAGGTCGTGCTCGAGGCCGGCAAGAAACTCACCGTTCGTGCTGCCCGTCAGCTCCAGGAAAAGGGGCTGAAGGCGCTGCGCCTGGCCGATGAGGAACTGGTCGGCAATTACATCGCCGAGGACCTCGTCAACCCGAAGACGGGTGAGATCCACGCCGAAGCCGGCGAGGAAATCACCGACAAGTCGATGAAGGTGCTCAACGAGCACGGCTACAAGGAGCTGCCGCTCCTCGACATCGACCACGTCAATATCGGTCCCTACATCCGCAACACGCTCTCGGCCGACAAGAACATGACGCGCGAGGATGCGCTGTTCGACATCTACCGCGTGATGCGTCCGGGCGAACCGCCGACGCTGGATTCGGCGCAGGCCATGTTCCAGTCGCTGTTCTTCGACGCCGAGCGCTACGACCTCTCCGCGGTCGGCCGCGTCAAGATGAACATGCGCCTCGACCTCGATGCGCCCGACACCCAGCGCACGCTGCGCAAGGAAGACATCCTCTCCGTCATCAAGACGCTGGTGGATTTGCGCGACGGCAAGGGCGAGATCGACGACATCGACCATCTCGGCAACCGCCGCGTGCGCTCGGTCGGCGAACTCATGGAGAACCAGTATCGCATCGGCCTCCTGCGCATGGAGCGCGCGATCAAGGAGCGCATGTCCTCGGTCGACATCGACACGGTCATGCCGCAGGACCTGATCAACGCGAAGCCGGCGGCTGCCGCCGTGCGCGAGTTCTTCGGCTCCTCGCAGCTCTCGCAGTTCATGGACCAGACCAATCCGCTCTCGGAGATCACCCACAAGCGTCGTCTCTCGGCGCTTGGACCGGGCGGTCTGACCCGCGAGCGCGCCGGCTTCGAAGTCCGCGACGTGCATCCGACGCATTACGGCCGCATCTGCCCCATCGAGACGCCGGAAGGCCCGAACATCGGCCTGATCAACTCGCTGGCGACCTTCGCGCGCGTGAACAAGTACGGCTTCGTCGAGACGCCGTATCGCAAGGTCAAGGACGGCCGCGTCACCGACGAGGTCGTGTATCTCTCGGCGATGGAAGAGGGCCGCTACACGGTCGCGCAGGCCAACGTGCCGCTCGACCCGAAGGGCCGCTTCACCGAAGACCTCGTGGTCTGCCGTCATGCCGGCGAAGTCTTGCCGGTGACGCCCGACAAGGTCGACTACATGGACGTGTCGCCGAAGCAGCTGGTCTCGGTCGCCGCGGCGTTGATCCCGTTCCTCGAGAACGACGACGCCAACCGCGCGCTGATGGGCTCGAACATGCAGCGCCAGGCGGTGCCGCTGGTTCGCGCCGAGGCGCCGTTCGTCGGCACCGGCATGGAAGGCGTGGTTGCGCGCGACTCGGGCGCCGCGATCGCGGCGCGCCGTTCGGGCGTGATCGACCAGATCGACGCCACCCGCGTCGTCATCCGCGCCACGGAAGATCTCGATCCGACCAAGTCGGGCGTCGATATCTACCGTCTGATGAAGTACCAGCGCTCCAACCAGTCGACCTGCATCAACCAGCGTCCGCTGGTGAAGGTCGGCGACATCGTCAGGAAGGGCGACATCATCGCCGACGGTCCGTCGACCGATCTCGGCGAACTCGCTCTCGGGCGCAACGTGCTCGTCGCGTTCATGCCGTGGAACGGCTACAACTTCGAAGATTCGATCCTGCTCTCCGAGCGGATCGTGAAGGAAGACGTCTTCACCTCGATCCACATCGAGGAGTTCGAAGTGATGGCCCGCGACACCAAGCTCGGGCCTGAGGAAATCACCCGCGACATTCCGAACGTGTCGGAAGAAGCGCTGAAGAACCTCGACGAAGCCGGTATCGTCTACATCGGCGCGGAAGTGCGCGCCGGCGACATCCTGGTCGGCAAGATCACGCCCAAGGGCGAGAGCCCGATGACGCCGGAAGAGAAGCTGCTGCGCGCCATCTTCGGCGAGAAGGCCTCCGACGTTCGCGACACCTCGCTGCGCGTTCCACCGGGCGTGCAGGGCACGATCGTGGAAGTGCGCGTGTTCAACCGTCACGGCGTCGACAAGGACGAGCGTGCGCTGGCGATCGAACGGGAAGAGATCGAGCGTCTGGCCAAGGACCGCGACGACGAGCAGGCGATCCTGGACCGCAACGTCTACAACCGTCTTGCCGAGCTGCTCGAGGGACGGCAGGGCATTGCCGGTCCGAAGGGCTTCAAGAAGGACACCAAGATCACCCGTGCGGTGCTCGAGGAGTACCCGAAGTCGCAGTGGTGGTTGTTCGCTTCGCCGAACGACAAGCTGATGGCCGAGATCGAGGCAATGCGGAAGCAGTACGACGAGTCGAAGAAGGGGCTGGAACAGCGCTTCCTCGACAAGGTCGAAAAGCTTCAGCGCGGTGACGAATTGCCGCCCGGCGTGATGAAGATGGTCAAGGTCTTCGTCGCGGTGAAGCGCAAGATCCAGCCCGGCGACAAGATGGCCGGCCGCCATGGCAACAAGGGCGTGGTATCGAAGATCGTGCCGATCGAGGACATGCCGTTCCTCGAAGACGGAACGCATGCCGACATCGTGCTCAATCCGCTCGGCGTGCCCTCGCGCATGAACGTCGGGCAGATTCTCGAGACCCATCTGGGCTGGGCCTGCGCCGGCCTCGGCAAGCGTATCGGCCAGACGGTCGATGCCTATCTGTCGAAGCAGGACATCAAGCCGCTGAAGGAAACCTTGAAGAAGGTCTACGGCGAGGACGAGACGATCAAGTCGCTCAACGACAACGAACTGATCGAGCTCGGCCATAACCTCAGCCGCGGCGTGCCGATCGCGACGCCGGTGTTCGACGGCGCCAAGGAAGCCGACATCGAGGAGATGCTGAAGCTTGCCGGTCTGGACGCTTCGGGCCAGTCGACCGTCTATGACGGCCGTACCGGCGACGCGTTCGATCGCAAGGTGACGGTGGGCTACATCTACATGCTCAAGCTGCACCATCTGGTCGACGACAAGATCCACGCGCGTTCGATCGGTCCGTACTCGCTCGTCACCCAGCAGCCGCTGGGCGGCAAGGCGCAGTTCGGCGGCCAGCGCTTCGGCGAAATGGAGGTGTGGGCGCTCGAGGCTTACGGCGCGGCGTACACGCTCCAGGAGATGCTGACGGTGAAGTCGGACGACGTCGCCGGCCGTACCAAGGTGTACGAGGCGATCGTGCGCGGCGACGACACGTTCGAGGCCGGTATTCCGGAATCGTTCAACGTGTTGGTCAAGGAAATGCGCTCGCTCGGCCTCAACGTCGACCTGCACAACTCCAAGGTGGGACCGGCGTCGACGTCGGAAGCTGCCGAGTAACACGACCTTTCATGCCCGGCCTTTGCGGCCGGGCATCGGCGCCCCGTCCGAGGCCTTGAGGGCAGGGCGCCCCGCTCGAGTGATTTTCGAATTTGCGGCCGTAGGCGACCGGCACGCGAGGAGAAGACGATGAACCAAGAAATTATGAATCTCTTCAACCCGACGACTCCGGCTCAGGTCTTCGACCAGATCCGGATCTCGATCGCGTCTCCAGAGAAGATTCTGTCCTGGTCCTACGGCGAGATCAAGAAGCCGGAGACCATCAACTACCGCACCTTCAAGCCCGAGCGCGACGGCCTGTTCTGCGCCCGCATCTTCGGGCCGATCAAGGACTACGAGTGCCTGTGCGGCAAGTACAAGCGCATGAAGTACAAGGGCATCATCTGCGAGAAGTGCTCGGTCGAGGTCACGCTGTCGCGCGTCCGGCGCGAGCGCATGGGCCATATCGAGCTCGCAGCCCCCGTCGCGCACATCTGGTTCCTGAAGTCGCTGCCCTCGCGCATCGGCCTCCTGCTGGACATGACGCTGAAGGATCTCGAGCGGATCCTCTACTTCGAATATTACGTCGTGCTCGAGCCGGGTCTCACCGCGCTCAAGGACCGTCAGCTGCTGTCGGAAGACGAGTACCTGAAGGCGCAGGACGAGTACGGCCAGGACAGCTTCACCGCCATGATCGGCGCGGAAGCGATCCGCGAGCTGCTCAAGGGCATGGACCTCGAGAAGCTCGAAGCCACCTTACGCCTCGAGATGCAGGAGACCGACTCCGACATCAAGCACAAGAAGCTCGCCAAGCGCCTGAAGATCGTGGAAGCGTTCCGCCACTCCGGCAACAAGCCGGAATGGATGATCATGACCGTGGTTCCGGTGATCCCGCCGGACCTGCGTCCGCTGGTGCCGCTGGACGGCGGCCGCTTCGCGACCTCGGACCTCAACGACCTCTACCGCCGCGTCATCAACCGCAACAACCGCTTGAAGCGGCTGATGGAGCTGCGTGCGCCCGACATCATCATCCGCAACGAGAAGCGCATGCTTCAGGAAGCGGTCGATGCGCTGTTCGACAACGGCCGCCGCGGCCGCGTCATCACGGGTGCCAACAAGCGCCCGCTGAAGTCGCTCGCCGACATGCTGAAGGGCAAGCAGGGCCGCTTCCGTCAGAACCTGCTCGGCAAGCGCGTCGACTATTCGGGCCGTTCGGTGATCGTGGTCGGTCCCGAGCTGCGCCTGCATCAGTGCGGCCTGCCGAAGAAGATGGCGCTCGAGCTGTTCAAGCCGTTCATCTATTCGCGGCTCGACGCCAAGGGCCTGTCCACCACGGTGAAGCAGGCCAAGAAGCTGGTCGAGAAGGAGCGGCCGGAGGTCTGGGACATCCTGGATGAGGTCATCCGCGAGCATCCGGTGCTGCTCAACCGCGCGCCGACGCTGCATCGTCTCGGCATCCAGGCGTTCGAGCCCGTGCTGATCGAGGGCAAGGCGATCCAGCTTCACCCGCTGGTCTGCGCCGCGTTCAACGCCGACTTCGACGGCGACCAGATGGCCGTGCACGTTCCGCTGTCGCTCGAAGCGCAGCTGGAAGCGCGCGTCCTGATGATGTCGACCAACAACATCCTGCATCCGGCGAACGGCCAGCCGATCATCGTGCCGTCGCAGGACATCGTGCTCGGTCTCTACTACGTCTCGATCATGCGCGAAGGCCTGCCCGGCGAGGGCAAGATCTTCGGCGACATGGCCGAGCTCGAGCACGCGCTGCACGCGAAGGTCATCCACCTCCACACCAAGATCAAGTACCGGTGGCAGGGGATGGATGAGACCGGCAAGGTCTCGACGCGCTGGATCGAGACCACCGCCGGCCGCGTCATGCTCGGCAATCTCCTGCCGAAGAACCCGCGGATTTCGTACGAGATCATCAACAAGCTGATGACCAAGCGGGAAATCTCGGGCGTGATCGACCAGGTCTACCGCCACTGCGGCCAGAAGGAGACGGTGATCTTCTGCGACCGCATCATGGCGCTCGGCTTCTACAACGCGTTCAAGGCCGGCATCTCGTTCGGCAAGGACGACATGGTCGTACCGCACTCCAAGTGGAAGATCGTCGACACCACCCGTACGCTGGCGAAGGATTTCGAGCAGCAGTACAACGACGGTCTGATCACCCATGGCGAGAAGTACAACAAGGTGGTCGACGCCTGGTCGAAGGCCACGGAAGAAATCGCCAAGGCGATGATGAAGGAGATCTCCTCCACCAAGAAGACGGCGAGTGGAGCCGATGCCGACATCAACTCGATCTACATGATGGCACACTCCGGCGCCCGTGGTTCGCCGGCCCAGATGCGCCAGCTCGCCGGCATGCGCGGCCTGATGGCCAAGCCGTCGGGTGAGATCATCGAGACGCCGATCATCTCGAACTTCAAGGAAGGCCTCTCGGTGCTCGAGTACTTCAACTCGACCCACGGCGCCCGTAAGGGCCTCGCGGACACCGCGTTGAAGACCGCGAACTCGGGCTACCTGACCCGTCGTCTGGTCGACGTGGCGCAGGACTGCATCATCACGCAGAGCGACTGCGGCACCAAGCTCGGCATCAAGATGCGCGCCATCGTCGATGCCGGCACCGTGGTTGCTTCGCTCGGCTCGCGCATCCTCGGACGCACGGCCTGCGAAGACATCCGCGACAGCTCCGGCAAGGTGATCATCAAGCGCGGCACGCTGATGGAAGAGAGCCATCTGGACGCCATCCAGCAGGGTGGCGTGCAGGAGGTGAAGATCCGTTCGGCACTGACCTGTGAACTCGTCAACGGCATCTGCGGCATGTGCTATGGCCGCGACCTCGCCCGCGGCACGCCGGTCAACCACGGTGAGGCCGTCGGCGTCATCGCGGCGCAGTCGATCGGCGAGCCCGGCACCCAGCTGACCATGCGCACCTTCCACATCGGTGGTGCGGCGCAGCTCAACGAGCAGTCGTTCGTCGAATCCAACTTCGACGGCAAGATCGTGATTAGGAACAAGGCCATCGCCCGCAACAGCGAGGGTCACCTGGTCGCGATGGTCCGCAACATGGTGATCGCGATCGTCGATGCCGACGGTACCGAGCGTGCGACGCACCGTATTCAGTACGGCGCGCGCCTGCACGTCGACGAGGGCGACATGGTCAAGCGGGGCCAGCGCATCGTCGAGTGGGATCCTTACACGCGTCCGCTTCTCACCGAAGTGGAAGGCACCATCGGCTTCGAGGATCTGGTCGAAGGTCAGTCGATCACGGAAACGCTGGACGAGGCCACCGGCATCGCCAAGCGCGTGGTCATCGACTGGCGCTCGACTCGCGGCGGCGCGGATTTGCGTCCGGCCATCGTGGTCAAGGGCAAGGACGGCAAGGTGCTCAAGCTCGCCCGTGGCGGCGATGCCCGCTACATGCTGTCGGTCGACGGCATTTTGTCGGTCGACGTCGGAGCCAAGGTCAACCCGGGTGACATCCTCGCCCGTGTTTCGACCGAGAGCGCCAAGACGCGTGACATCACCGGCGGTCTGCCGCGGGTGGCGGAACTGTTCGAGGCACGGCGTCCTAAGGATGCGGCGATCATCGCCGAAATCGCGGGCACCATCCGGTTCGGGCGCGACTACAAGAACAAGCGCCGCATCTCGATCGAGCCGATGGACAAGACCGAGGAGGCGCGCGAGTACCTGATCCCGAAGGGCAAGCACATCCACCTTCAGGACGGCGACGTCGTCGAAAAGGGCGACTTCATCGTGGAAGGCAACCCGGCGCCGCACGACATCCTTGCGGTCAAGGGTATCGAGGAACTCGCGGCCTATCTGGTCAACGAAATCCAGGAGGTCTACCGGCTCCAGGGCGTGCTCATCAACGACAAGCACATCGAGGTGATTGTCCGTCAGATGCTCCAGAAGGTGGAAGTCACCGACCAGGGCGACACGGACATGATCTCGGGCGAGCAGGTCGACAAGATCGAGTTCGACGCGCTCAACGAGAAGGCCAAGGAAGAGGGCAAGAAGATCGCCACGGGGACGCCGGTTCTGCTCGGTATCACCAAGGCGAGCCTCCAGACCCGCTCCTTCTTCTCGGCGGCCTCGTTCCAGGAAACCACCCGCGTCCTCACGGAAGCGGCGGTCAACGGCAAGGTCGATCCGCTCGATGGTCTCAAGGAGAACGTCATCGTCGGCCGGCTGATCCCGGCGGGCACCGGCGCCTCCATGGCCAAGATCCGCGAAGTCGCCGTGAAGCGCGACAAGATGATCCTGGACGAGCGCGAGAAGCAGGCGGCGGTCGTATCGCCCGCGCCGGAAGCGGAGCTTCCTGCGCTACCTCCCGCGGAATGATCGTTCATCCGTAGGACTACCAGGACAATGAAAAGGCCGGCGAAAGCCGGCCTTTTGCTGCTTTGTTTGCCTGTTGCGATGCGGGATCAACCTTTGTTCATCTTTCCTTCAGGCGCAAAAGCGCTTGTGCTAAGGGAGTTTAGACCGGTGGATCCCGTGACGGGCGGCGCGCCGGAGACCTCGGAACTCACATGCTTGATCTCGCAATCGTAGGTGGCGGCCCCGGCGGGCTGATGAGCGCTTGGTATCTGAAGCGCAAGCTTGGCGATCTCTGTCGCGTCACAATCTACGAGGCCTCCGATCGGCTCGGCGGCAAGATCGTCACGCGCAAGTTCGATTCCGCGCCCGCGATTTACGAGGCCGGCGTTGCCGAGATCTACGACTACTCGATGACCGGGCCGGATCCGCTGCGCGAACTGATCCAGCATTTCGGGCTGCAGACGATTCCGATGGATGCCGAGCAGGTGCAGTTCGGCGGCGAGCTCCTCAACGACGTGCCGGGCATGCGCCGCAGATACGGCGCCAAGACCGCCGCGGCGATCGAGGCGTTCCGCAAGCGCTGCGCTGAAGCGATGTCACCTGTCGAATATTACGAGGGCGTGGGCGCGCACGACAACGAGAACCCCTGGGCCTACAAGACCGCCGAGCAGGTGCTCGACGAGGAGGTCGAGGACGAAACCGCGAAACGCTTCTTCAAGGTGATGGCGCGCTCCGACATCGCGACCGAGAGCCACAACACCAACGGCCTCAACGCGCTCAAGAACTATCTGATGGATGTCGACGGCTATATCGGCCTCTATTCCATCCAGAACGGCAACGAGCAGCTGATCGAGTGCCTGCAGTCGGAGGTCAACGCCGACATCCAGCTCAATCATCGCGTGCTCGCCGTCGGCAAGGCGCCGACCGGCCGCTACCAGCTCAAGATGATGAATGGCAAGGGGCCGGAGACGCGCGACTTCGATCTCGTGCTGGTCTGCCTGCCGCATTCCTGGCTCGCCACCATGGGGTGGGAAGGCGAACAGCTCCGCAAGTCGATGGTCAAGCACGTCTCCTACTTCGACCGTCCCGCGCATTATTTACGCGTCTCGATCCTGTTCGACACGCCGTTCTGGGGCGAGAAGATTTCCGGCGCCTGGTTCATGTCGGAAGCCTTCGGCGGCTGCTGCGTCTACAACGAGGGCGCGCGCCACGACGTCGGCAAGCACGGCGTGCTGAACTGGCTGATTCCCGGCTCCGACGCGCTGGCCTTCGCCAACCTGTCGGACCAGGAGCTGATCGATGCCGCGCTGAAGTCGCTGCCGGCCTCGCTCGGCGATGCGCGGTCGCATTTCATGGAAGGCAAGATCCATCGCTGGCTGTCGTCGGTGAACGCCATACCGGGCGGCCTGCCGGTGCGCGACGTCATGACCAATCACCGGCCCGAGCCGAAGGAGCATCCCGGCATCGTGGTGGTCGGCGACTATCTGTTCGACTCGACGCTGAACGGCCTGCTCGACTCCTCGGATGCTGCGACCGACATCATCCTGACCGAAATGATGCGCCTGCGCCGCGCGCGCGCGCAGGACGACAAGCCGCTCGCCGACAAGATCGACCGTGACTATTTCGAGAATTATCGCGGCCTCGGTCCCTATCACGAGGCGTGGCGGCACTTCACCGATCCCGACTACCTCACCCGGCTGCTCGGCATCGTCTGGGGCAAGACCAAGGGCACCAGGCTGCTCGTCGCGGGCTCGGCCAGTGGCGAATTGGTCGGCGCGCTGCGTGACCGCGGCATCGATGCCTTCGGCATCGAGAACAACCGCGCCATCCACGCCAGGACCCCGAAGGCGCTCAAGAAGTACAACAAGCTCGGCTCGATCACCGACATGCCGTTCAAGGACGGCGCATTCGACTTCGTGTTCGAGACCAGCCTTTGCCATGTTTCCCCGAAGCAGGTGGTCCGCGCGATCAAGGAACTGAACCGCGTGGTCAAGACCGGCCTCGTGTTCGGCTCTGTCACCTCGGACATGGCGCCGGCGCTGATCGACCGCTACGACCTCTTGCGTGGAGTCAAGAAGCTCGGCACCTGGTGGGAATGGTCCGAACTGTTCTTCGGTAATGGCTTCGACCTCTCGATGCACCGCAAGGACAGTACCGATGCGCTCTGGGAGGCAACGCTCGCCGCCAACAAAGGGCCGGGGCAGTGGTACGCCGACGCCGACAGCCTGCGCTATTCCTTCTTCGACAAGGTCGAGGACGACGACGAGGACTAGCCGCGGGGTGCGCTCTCGAATTCGCCAATTGTTTTGCCGAATTCATAATGATCGCATAGAATCGGTACGATAGCGGCCTTCCGCTATGTCCTGCTTTCTCTGCGGTCGTGCCGGCCGTCAGCATCCGTTGGTTTCATGGCATCCAAGCCTTCCTCGCCCGACAAGCCTCTTTCGCCCGACAAACGGAAGCTCGCCGCCGAAGAGGTGGCCGAGCACAACGACAAGCTCGCCTCGGCTGCCAAGCCGGACCTCGAAGACGACGAGGATGCCGAAGACGAGGAGGATGACGAGCTGGAGCTCGATGACGACGATGAGGACGAGGACCTCGTCGTCTTTACCGCGCGCGAGGCCGCGGGCGCGCTCGCGACCATCGTCGGGTTCGTCAAGCCATTCCTGGTCAATTACAAACGTATGCTGTCATTTGTGGCGTTTGGCGTCTTCGTCGAGACGCTGTTCAACGTCATCATGCCGCTCAGCCTCAAGTTCCTGATCGACGACGCGCTCGGCGAGGAGGACTTCCAGGCGCTCTACAAGATCCTCGGCGTGCTCGCCGTCGCCGGCATCTTCACCTCGATCGTCGCGGTCTGGTACGAGCGCTGGGACGCGCGATTGGCGGCCTGCATCATCTCCGACGTCCGCCAGCGCCTGTTCGAGCACGTTCAGGACCTGCCGGCGGCGTATTTCGGCCGCACCAAGCGCGGTGAGATCCTGTCGCGCTTCTCCGTCGACCTCTCGGCCTTCGAAGGCTCGGTCAAGACGTTTGCCAACAGTGCCGCGCTGCCATTTCTGGAATTGATCGCCGGCATCATCCTGATGGTGTTCCTGAACTGGCAGCTCGCGGCGGTTGCGCTGCTCGTGTTCCCGATCACGCTGATCGGCCCGCGGATCCTGACGCCGAAGGCGGTGCAGGCCAATTACGAACAGAAGCTCAACGAGAGCGCGCTGCTCGGGATGGTGCAGGAGAACGTGGCGGCGCAGGCCGTGATCAAGGCGTTCAGCCTGCAGCGCAGGATGTTCGGTTTCTTCACCTTCCGCAACCACGAGGCCCGCGACAAGATCGCCTCGGCCGCGTTCCTCTCGACCATGGTGGAGCGGACGGTCACCATCTCGGTGCTGATGTTGCACCTCGTGGTGCTCGCCATCGGCGCCTATCTCGCCACCAAGGGCCAGATCACCATCGGCACCTTCGTCACCTTCGAGAGCGCTTTCTGGGAAGTCTCCTACAACATCGCCCATGTCATGCATTTCATCCCGGTGTCGATCTCCTCGGCTGCCGCGATTCGGCACATGCAGGAGCTGCTGGACGAGCCGACCCGTGCCGCTGATCGCCCCGGCGCGCCCGATCTGCCGCGCATCACCAACGACATCACCTTCGATCACGTCTCCTTCCAGTACGAGGGGAGTCAGACGCCGGTGCTGGATAATCTCAGTCTCAAGCTCAATGCAGGCAAGCGCATCGCGATCGTCGGCCCGAGCGGCTCCGGCAAGAGCACGTTGCTCAACCTGATCCTGCGGCTCTATGTGCCCAACGAGGGTCGCGTCACCATCGACGGCGTCGACGTCCGCAAGGTGACGATGGATTCGCTGCGCCGGAGCATGGCGGTGGTGTTCCAGGAGAACATGTTGTTCAACATGTCGATCCGCGAGAACATCCGGCTCGGCAAGGAGGGCGCGACCGACGAGGAAGTGGCGGAGGCGGCCAAGAAGGCCGAGATCCACCGCTACATCATGAGCTTGCCGCAGCGCTACGACACGCCGGTCGGCGAGCGCGGCGACACGCTGTCGGGCGGCCAGCGCCAGCGCATCGCGATCGCGCGCGCGATCATCCGCAATCCCTCGGTACTGCTGCTTGACGAAGCCACCTCGGCGCTGGACCAGACCACGGAAGCCGCGATCAACCGCACGCTGCTCAAGGTCGCCAAGGGCCGCACCATGATCTGGTCGACCCACCGGCTGACCTCGGTGGTCGAGATGGACGAGATCATCGTGATCTCAGGGGGCAGGGCGATCGAGCGCGGCTCGCACGCCCAGTTGCTCGCCAAGAACGGGACCTATCGCAAGCTGTGGAACGACCAGATCCACCAGCCGCACGCCGCGGCGGCTCACGCCGACGGAAGCGACGATGAGGAAGGCGACGAGGACGACCTCGACGAGGATGATGAGGACGAGGACGACGAGGAGTGACCGAGGAAGTTCGGCTCCAGATGGAACGCTCCTCCAAGCCGCCGCAATAAACCCTGGCTCGACCACCCCATGAAGCGCGCCCAGCGCTGCGCCGTCCAGTAGGGGCTCGTCGCGATCGAGACCGAGCGGAAATCAAAGGTTTCGCCGCCGCCCATTGATCGCAATCCCGCTTCACCGGATCGGCGTAGAAGGCGGCGATCTTCTCCGCATCCATCCCGTCAGCAGCCAGCCATTGCGGGATGTGGACATTGCAGAGCCGTTCTATGTCGGTGAATACCTTGTCGCAGCCGATACCCAGCGACCGGGCAGGAGGTGGCGAAGGCGTCGCCGACCAGCACCACGCCGGGCTGATGGCCGGCGTCATTCACGTAGAGATCGACCGGACGGATCTTCAACTCGCCGGCGATGTTGAAAGGGCCGGTGGTGTGCTTCAGCCGGGGCAGGGCGGCGGTCCAGCGTCTCAGCGGGCGCGCGGCGCAATTCGCGCAGCCAGGGATCGTTGAAGCCGCCGTACACGAACAGATTGGCGCGCATCCGCGTGCCGATCGGAAACAGCGAGGTGTAGGGGATGCGATCGCTCGGCCGCTCCGAGAAATAGGTCAGCGCCGGGAAGGCGAATGTTGCGCGCCCGACCGGGACGACGTCGAACCCGATCGAGATCGAATGGCAGGCGCTGATGACCTTTTGGGCGATGCCGAGCTGGTGAGGCCGACATTCAAGCCATTGGCGAGCACCACCAGGCGGGCCGAGATCGTCTCTTCATTGGAGAGCGCGATCCTCTGCCGCTCCTCGCTGGTCTCGACGGTAATGGCCTTGGCGCAGATGCGCTCGACGGAAGCGGGGATTTCGTCGCGGACGGCGTTGACCAGGGAATCGTAGAGGATGTTGAACTGCCGGCTCGGCGCCTTGTCAGCAGGCGGCCGAAGCGAGCGATCCAATTCTCACCGGCAAAGGTCGCCCGGCGCAGCACTGATTCTGCCTCTCGGGTCCTTGAGAATCGCCCAAGCTGCTCCTGGCCACTGAGTTTCTCGACGCGAAAGTCCGCCGGATAGCTCTCATGCGGAGCGATCAGGACGGTCGAAACGTCGGCCCGGCCGAGCATCGCGGCGGCGGTCGAGCCCGCCAATCCCCCGCCGATAATGGCAATGTCGGTGTACCGCATGGCGCGCATCCCCGCCGAAGGCCCTAGATTGACGCCTCAACAGAAAAAAAGCCTCAGCTTTGGTCATAATAGTACTTTCCACCCGGGTACAATAATTTTCGGGCTGGCGAAACGGTGACGATGTTCCCATATCGGAGTCGGGAGGCGAACGCGCCAAACAGCGATTTTGACAGGCTCCTGAAGCGCTTCTGACTGTCGTTTCGCCTTGACTTGATCGATTCCCACTTATAGAAAGCGCCTCACTTAACGACAGGCGGTGAGCATCGCCAGCGTCGGAACGGGCCACCCGTTAGATCCCCGAGGACCAGAGCCGCAAGGGATCGCTCAAGACGGGCACCAACCTCGACGAATGCCGCTCAAACGCTGTCGATCATAGCTAGGCAATGCCAGTGCGACTTTAGGTCTCTTGAGCGCGTCCTCTTGAGATCGAATTCGGATGCATGACCTCAGTGCGCGGGCCGTGGCTTTATGCTGACCGGCCTTGATACTGCGGTCCTCTGTGGCGTCGAAGCGCTTTCCGCCCGTTGATGGGGCGGTTGGCGCGATTTCGCTTTGTGCGGATTGTTTCGCGCAAGGTGACCCGGTCGGGCGGGGTGCTCGAAAGAATTTGCGGTCCCTTCAATGGACCGCGGCAAGACAGCGGGTCCGCAAGGAGCCGCGATAACAAAGGGTAAGGCCAGGATGCCGACGATCAACCAGCTGATCGCTCAACCGCGTGAAGTGCAGAAGTCGCGCAAGAAGGTGCCGGCGCTGCAGCAGTCGCCGCAGAAGCGTGGTGTTTGCACCCGCGTCTACACGACGACCCCGAAGAAGCCGAACTCGGCGCTTCGTAAGGTCGCCAAGGTGCGCCTGACCAACGGCTTCGAGGTGATCGGCTACATCCCGGGTGAAGGCCATAACCTCCAGGAGCACTCGGTGGTCATGATCCGCGGCGGTCGCGTCAAGGATTTGCCCGGCGTGCGCTACCACATCCTCCGCGGCGTTCTGGATACCCAGGGCGTCAAGAACCGTAAGCAGCGTCGTTCGAAGTACGGCGCGAAGCGTCCGAAGTAAGCGGGAACCAGGTCCATGTCTCGTCGCCACTCAGCGGAAAAGCGCGAAGTCCTTCCGGATCCGAAGTTCGGGAACATCATCGTCACGAAGTTCATGAACTCGGTGATGTACGCCGGCAAGAAGTCGGTCGCCGAAGGCATCGTCTACGGTGCGTTCGGTATCATCGAAACCAAGACCAAGCAGAACCCGCTCGGCGTGTTCGAGCAGGCACTCGAGAACGTCATGCCGACGATCGAAGTGCGCTCCCGCCGCGTCGGCGGCGCGACCTACCAGGTTCCGGTCGAGGTTCGTTCGACCCGCCGTCAGGCGCTGGGCATCCGTTGGCTGATCTCGGCTGCGCGCGATCGCAACGAGAAGACCATGACCGAGCGGCTCTCGGCCGAGCTGCTGGACGCCTCGAACAACCGTGGTAACGCCGTCAAGAAGCGGGAAGACGTGCACCGGATGGCGGAAGCCAACCGTGCCTTCTCGCACTATCGCTGGTAACGGCGAAACACGGAATCTAAGGAACACTCAATGCCCCGCGTTCATGCCATAGAGAATTACCGCAACTTCGGTATCATGGCGCATATCGATGCCGGCAAGACCACGACCACCGAGCGCATCCTCTATTACACCGGCAAGAGCCACAAGATCGGCGAAGTGCACGAAGGTGCAGCGACGATGGACTGGATGGAGCAGGAGCAGGAGCGTGGCATCACGATCACCTCGGCCGCGACCACCGCGTTCTGGGCCGGCAAGCGCCTGAACATCATCGACACCCCCGGCCACGTCGACTTCACCATCGAAGTCGAGCGTTCACTGCGCGTGCTCGACGGTGCCGTCTGCGTGCTCGACTCGAACCAGGGCGTCGAGCCCCAGACCGAGACCGTCTGGCGCCAGGGCGACAAGTACAAGGTTCCGCGCATCGTCTTCGCCAACAAAATGGACAAGACCGGCGCCGACTTCTTCAAGTGCCTGGCCGACATCGTCGACCGCCTCGGCGCCAAGCCGATCGCGATCCAGCTTCCGATCGGTGCCGAGAACAACTTCAAGGGTCTCGTCGACCTCGTGAAGATGCAGGGCATCATCTGGAACGATGAATCGCTCGGCGCGAAGTTCGACTACGTCGACATTCCCGAGGATCTGGTCGAGCAGGCCAAGGAATACCGCGAGAAGATGGTGGAAGCCGCCGTCGAGCTCGACGACGACGCCATGGCCGCCTATCTCGACGGCAAGGAGCCGGACGAAGAGACGCTGAAGCGGCTGATCCGCAAGGCGGTTCTGACCGGCGCGTTCTATCCCGTGCTGTGCGGCTCGGCCTTCAAGAACAAGGGCGTGCAGCCGTTGCTCGACGCCGTTGTCGACTATCTGCCGTCGCCGGTCGACGTGCCCGCGATCAAGGGCACCGACGATCGCGGCAACGAAGTCGTGCGCAAGGCGGACGACAAGGAGCCGCTCGCGCTGCTCGCGTTCAAGATCATGGACGACCCGTTCGTCGGCACCATCACCTTCTGCCGTATCTACTCCGGCGTGCTGCAGAGCGGCACCGGCGTCGTGAACTCGACCCGCGAGAAGAAGGAGCGCATCGGGCGCATGCTGTTGATGCATGCGAACAATCGCGAAGACATCAAGGAAGCCTATGCCGGCGACATCGTCGCGCTGGCCGGCCTGAAGGAAGCGCGCACCGGTGACACGCTGTGCGATCCCGACAAGCAGGTGATCCTGGAGAAGATGGAATTCCCCGAGCCGGTCATCGAGATCGCGATCGAGCCGAAGTCCAAGGCCGACCAGGAAAAGCTGGGCGTGGCGCTGGCCAAGCTCGCTGCGGAGGATCCGTCCTTCCGCGTGTCGACTGACCAGGAGTCCGGCCAGACCATCCTCAAGGGCATGGGCGAACTCCATCTCGACATCAAGGTCGACATTCTCCGCCGCACCTACAAGGTCGACGCCAACATCGGCGCGCCCCAGGTTGCGTTCCGTGAGCGCGTCACCAAGAAGGCCGAGGTCAAGTACACCCACAAGAAGCAGACCGGCGGTACCGGTCAGTTCGCGGAAGTGTCGATCGTGGTCGAGCCGAACGAACCCGGCAAGGGCTACGAGTTCGAGTCCAAGATCGTCGGCGGTGCGGTTCCGAAGGAATACATCCCCGGCGTCGAAAAGGGCCTCAACAGCGTGATGAGCTCTGGTGTCGTCGCGGGCTTCCCCGTGGTCGACGTCAAGGTTCAGCTCGTCGACGGCAAGTATCACGACGTCGACTCGTCGGCGCTCGCCTTCGAAATCGCATCGCGCGCGGCATTCCGCGAAGCTTTGCAGAAGGGCAAGTCCGTCCTGCTCGAGCCGATCATGAAGGTCGAAGTGGTGACCCCGGAAGACTATACCGGCTCGGTCATCGGCGACCTGAATTCGCGGCGCGGTCAGATCCAGGGTCAGGACATGCGCGGCAACGCCAACGTCATCAATGCGATGGTGCCGCTCATGAACATGTTCGGTTACGTGAATAACCTGCGCTCGATGAGCCAGGGTCGCGCAACCTTCACCATGCAGTTCGACCACTACGCAGAAGCGCCGGCCAATGTGTCGGCAGAAGTCCAGAAGAAGTTTGCCTGATTGTCGTCGGTCACGAACTGACGATTGAACGGAGAGTCAAATGGCCAAAGCAAAGTTTGAACGTAACAAGCCGCACTGCAACATCGGCACCATCGGTCACGTCGACCATGGCAAGACGTCGCTGACCGCGGCGATCACCAAGGTTCTCGCCGAAGCGGGCGGTGCGACGTTCACCGCGTACGACCAGATCGACAAGGCGCCGGAAGAGAAGGCGCGCGGCATCACCATCTCGACCGCGCACGTCGAGTACGAGACGCCGAACCGCCACTACGCTCACGTCGACTGCCCCGGCCACGCCGACTACGTGAAGAACATGATCACCGGCGCCGCCCAGATGGACGGTGCGATCCTGGTCGTGTCGGCCGCTGACGGCCCGATGCCGCAGACCCGCGAGCACATCCTGCTCGCCCGCCAGGTCGGCGTGCCCGCGCTCGTCGTGTTCCTCAACAAGTGCGACATGGTCGACGATCCGGAACTGCTCGAGCTCGTCGAGCTCGAAGTTCGCGAGTTGCTCTCGAAGTACGACTTCCCGGGCGACAAAATCCCGATCATCAAGGGTTCGGCGCTCGCCGCTCTCGAAGATTCCGACAAGAAGCTCGGCCATGACGCCATCCTCGAGCTGATGAAGAACGTCGACGAGTACATCCCGCAGCCGGAGCGTCCGATCGACCAGCCGTTCCTGATGCCGGTTGAAGACGTGTTCTCGATCTCGGGCCGCGGCACTGTCGTGACCGGCCGTGTCGAGCGCGGCATCGTCAAGGTCGGCGAGGAAATCGAGATCGTCGGTCTCCGTGCGACCCAGAAGACGACCGTTACCGGCGTCGAAATGTTCCGCAAGCTGCTCGATCAGGGCCAGGCCGGCGACAACATCGGTGCGCTGCTTCGCGGCACCAAGCGCGAAGACGTCGAGCGCGGCCAGGTGCTGTGCAAGCCGGGTTCGGTCAAGCCGCACACCAAGTTCAAGGCTGAGGCCTACATCCTCACCAAGGAAGAAGGCGGTCGCCACACCCCGTTCTTCACCAACTACCGTCCGCAGTTCTACTTCCGCACCACCGACGTGACCGGTGTCGTGCATCTGCCGGAAGGCACCGAGATGGTGATGCCGGGCGACAACATCGCGATGGAAGTGCACCTGATCGTGCCGATCGCGATGGAAGAGAAGCTCCGCTTCGCGATCCGCGAAGGCGGCCGCACCGTCGGCGCCGGCGTCGTCGCCTCGATCATCGAGTAATACGAGAACAGGGATCGGCGAGTAGCGAATGGTGACATTCGCTATTCGCTATTCGCCACCCCACTGAAGAAAGACACGGCAATGAACGGCCAAAACATTCGTATCCGTCTCAAGGCGTTCGACCATCGTATCCTCGATACGTCGACCCGCGAGATCGTGAACACGGCGAAGCGCACCGGCGCGCAGGTCCGCGGACCCATTCCGTTGCCCACACGCATCGAGAAGTTCACCGTCAACCGTTCGCCCCACGTCGACAAGAAGAGCCGCGAGCAGTTCGAGATGCGCACTCACAAGCGCCTGCTCGACATCGTCGATCCGACCCCGCAGACCGTCGATGCTTTGATGAAGCTCGACTTGGCCGCCGGTGTCGACGTCGAGATCAAGCTCTAAGATTTTTGGATCACGTTCGCGATTATAGCGGACAGAAAGAACAGGAAGCACGCCGATGCGCTCCGGAGTGATCGCACAAAAGGTCGGGATGACGCGGGTCTTTACAGAGGCCGGCGAACATATCCCCGTGACCGTGCTGAAGCTCGGCAATTGCCAGGTCGTAGGCCACCGCACTGAAGAGAAGAACGGTTACGTTGCGCTCCAGCTTGGTTCTGGTGCCCGCAAGACCGTTTACATGCCCAAGGCTGAGCGCGGCCAGTTCGCGGTCGCCAAGGTCGAGCCGAAGCGCCGGGTCGAGGAGTTCCGCGTCACTGCGGACGCCATGATCCCGGTCGGCGCCGAGATCCTTGCCGACCACTTCGTCGTCGGCCAGTTCGTCGACGTCACCGGCACCTCGGTCGGTAAGGGCTTCGCCGGCGGCATGAAGCGCTGGAACTTCGGCGGTCTGCGCGCCACCCACGGCGTGTCGGTCTCGCACCGCTCGATCGGTTCGACCGGTGGCCGTCAGGACCCCGGCAAGACCTGGAAGAACAAGAAGATGCCCGGCCACATGGGTGTCGACCGCATCACCACGCTCAACCTTCGCGTCGTTCAGCTCGATGTCGAGCGCGGCCTGATCCTCGTCGAAGGCGCCGTTCCCGGCTCCAAGGGCGGATGGATTCGCGTGCGCGACGCCGTCAAGAAGCCGTTGCCGAAGGAAGCTCCGAAGCCCGGCAAGTTCAAGGTTGCGGGCGGCGAAGCCGAGGCTGCGGCCCAGCAAGAGGGTGCGTGAGATGGAATTGAAGGTCACCACGCTCGAAGGTAAGGAAGCCGGCTCGGTCCAGCTCTCCGACACCATTTTCGGTCTCGAGCCGCGCCAGGACATCATTGCACGTTGCGTGCAGTGGCAGCTCAACAAGCGCCAGGCCGGTACCCACAAGGCCAAGGGTCGCGCCGAGATCTGGCGCACCGGCAAGAAGATGTACAAGCAGAAGGGCACCGGCGGTGCTCGTCACGGCTCGGCCCGCGTGCCGCAGTTCCGCGGCGGCGGCCGTGCCTTCGGTCCGGTGGTGCGTTCGCACGCCACCGACCTGCCGAAGAAGGTCCGCGCGCTGGCGCTGAAGCATGCGCTCTCGGCCAAGGCCAAGGACGGCGATCTCGTCGTGATCGACAAGGCCGCGCTTGAAGCCGCCAAGACCAAGGCGCTGCTCGGTCACTTCTCGGGCCTGGGTCTGACCAACGCGCTGATCATCGACGGCGCCGAGCTCAACAACGGCTTTGCCGCTGCGGCCCGCAACATCCCGAACATGGACGTGCTGCCGATCCAGGGCATCAACGTCTACGACATCCTGCGCCGTCAGAAGCTCGTTCTGACCAAGGCCGCCATCGATGCGCTGGAGGCGCGCTTCAAATGACGAAGAACATCGAGGCCCGCCACTACGACGTGATCCTGTCGCCGGTCGTGACCGAAAAGGCGACGATTGCCTCGGAGCACAACAAGGTGCTGTTCAAGGTGGCCGCCAAGGCAACCAAGCCGCAGATCAAGGAAGCGATCGAGAAGCTGTTCGACGTCAAGGTCAAGAGCGTCAACACGCTGGTCCGCAAGGGCAAGACCAAGATATTCCGCGGCAATCTCGGCTCGCAGTCGAACTCCAAGCGCGCGATCGTGACTCTCGAAGAGGGTCACCGGATCGACGTGACCACCGGTCTGTAAGGTCGCACGACGATGGCACTGAAGACATTCAATCCCACGACGCCGGGCCAGCGCCAGCTGGTCATGGTCGATCGTTCGGCCCTCTACAAGGGCAAGCCGGTCAAGGCGCTCACCGAAGGCAAGCATTCCTCGGGCGGCCGCAACAGCACCGGTCGCATCACCGTGCGCTTCCGCGGCGGTGGTCACAAGCGGACGCTGCGCACCGTCGATTTCAAGCGTGAGAAGATCGACGTTCCCGCGACCGTCGAGCGGCTGGAATACGATCCGAACCGCAGCGGTTTCATCGCGCTGATCAAGTATCAGGACGGCGAGCAGGCCTACATCCTGGCGCCGCAGCGCCTGGCCGTGGGTGATAACATCGTCGCCGGCAACTACGTCGACGTGAAGCCGGGCAACGTCATGCCGCTCGGCAACATGCCGGTCGGCACGATCATCCACAACATCGAGCTCAAGATCGGGAAGGGCGGCCAGCTCGCCCGTTCCGCGGGCACCTATGCCCAGCTCGTCGGTCGCGACCAGGACTACGTGATCATCCGCCTGAATTCGGGCGAGCAGCGCCTGGTGCACGGCCGTTGCCGCGGCACGATCGGCGCGGTGTCGAACCCGGATCACATGAACACCTCGATCGGCAAGGCCGGCCGCAACCGCTGGCTGGGCCGCAAGCCGCATAACCGCGGTGTTTCGATGAACCCGATCGACCATCCGCACGGCGGTGGTGAAGGTCGTACCTCGGGCGGACGCCACCCGGTCACCCCGTGGGGCAAGCCGACCAAGGGCAAGAAGACCCGCACCAACAAGTCGACCAACAAATTCATTCTCCTAAGCCGCCACAAGCGGAAGAAGTAAGGAACGCCGGACATGGTTCGTTCAGTCTGGAAAGGCCCGTTCGTCGAGGGTTCTCTGCTCAAGAAGGCAGATGCCGCCCGTGCGTCCGGCCGTCACGACGTCATCAAGATCTGGAGCCGTCGCTCGACGATTCTGCCACAGTTCGTCGGCCTGACCTTCGGCGTCTACAACGGTCAGAAGCACGTTCCGGTGGCGGTCAACGAGGAAATGGTCGGGCACAAATTCGGCGAGTTCTCGCCGACCCGGACCTTCCATGGCCACTCCGGCGACAAGAAAGCCAAGAAGGCTTGAGGATTAAACGATGAGCAAACCTAAGCGCGAACGGAGCCTCGCCGAGAACGAGGCCAAGGCGGTCGCCCGGATGCTGCGGGTGAGCCCGCAGAAGCTCAACCTGGTCGCCCAGCTCATTCGCGGCCGGAAGGCAGCTGCTGCGCTCGCCGACCTGCAGTTTTCGCGCAAGCGGATCGCAGTCGACGTGAAGAAGTGCCTGGAATCGGCTATCGCCAATGCCGAGAACAACCACGATCTCGACGTGGACGATCTCGTCGTTGCGCAGGCCTTCGTCGGCAACGGCCTCGTCATGAAGCGCTTCGCCGCCCGCGGCCGCGGCCGCTCGGGCCGTGTCTACAAACCATTTTCGCAGCTGACGATCATCGTTCGTCAGGTCGAAGCCGAAGCAGCCGCTTAAGGGCGCAGGAGAACACGATGGGTCAAAAGATCAATCCGATCGGTCTGCGTCTCGGCATCAACCGCACCTGGGATTCACGCTGGTTCGCCGGCAAGCAGGAATACGGCAAGCTGCTGCACGAGGACGTCAAGATCCGTGAGATCCTGCACAAGGAGCTCAAGCAGGCGGCCGTCGCCCGCATCGTGATCGAGCGTCCGCACAAGAAGTGCCGCGTCACCATCCACTCGGCTCGTCCGGGCGTGGTGATCGGCAAGAAGGGCGCCGACATCGACAAGCTGCGCAAGAGGGTCGCGGACATCACCTCGTCCGACGTCGTCATCAACATCGTCGAAATCCGCAAGCCGGAGCTCGACGCGACGCTGGTGGCCGAGTCGATCGCGCAGCAGCTCGAGCGCCGCGTCGCGTTCCGCCGTGCCATGAAGCGCGCCGTTCAGTCGGCGATGCGTCTCGGCGCTGAAGGCATCCGCATCAACTGCTCGGGTCGTCTGGGCGGTGCGGAAATCGCGCGCATGGAGTGGTACCGCGAAGGTCGCGTGCCGCTGCACACGCTGCGCGCCGACATCGACTACGGCGTTGCGACCGCGTTCACGACCTTCGGCACCTGCGGCGTCAAGGTCTGGATCTTCAAGGGCGAGATCCTCGAGCACGATCCGATGGCCCAGGACAAGAGAATGGCCGAAGGCGAGAGCAGCGGCGGTGGTGATCGCGGTGGCCGTGGGCGCCGCGACAACGCTGCGGCCTGATGCCAGCACAGAGAATTTGAGGGCTCAAAGCCATGATGCAACCTAAAAAGACGAAGTTCCGGAAAGCGCATAAGGGCCGTATCCACGGCGTTGCGTCTTCGGGTGCGACGTTGGCCTTCGGCCAGTTCGGCCTGAAGGCGACCGAGCCTGAGCGCGTCACTGCGCGTCAGATCGAAGCCGCCCGCCGCGCGCTCACCCGTCACATGAAGCGTGCCGGCCGCGTCTGGATCCGCGTATTCCCGGACGTTCCGGTGTCGAAGAAGCCGGCCGAAGTCCGCATGGGCTCCGGCAAGGGTTCGCCGGAATTGTGGGTGGCGCGCGTCAAGCCGGGCCGGGTGCTGTTCGAGATCGACGGCGTCAACACCCAGACGGCGCGCGAAGCGCTGACCCTGGCGGCCGCCAAGCTGCCGATCAAGACGCGCTTCGTCGAGCGCATTGCGGAGTAATGGCCATGGCCCAGATGAAGATCGAAGACATCCGTGCGATGAGCCCCGACCAGCAGGATGACGCCGTCCTGAACCTGAAGAAGGAGCGCTTCAACCTGCGCTTCCAGCGCGCCACCGGGCAGCTCGAGAACACCTCGCGCCTGCGCGAGGCACGTCGTGACATCGCCCGCATCAAGACCGTCGCCGCGCAGAAGCGCGCGAAGAAGAAGTAAGAGGCTTACGAAGATGCCGAAACGTACTTTGCAGGGCGTGGTCGTCAGCGACAAGCAAGCCAAGACCATCGTGGTGCGCGTTGATCGCCGCTTCACGCACCCGATCTACAAGAAGACGATCCGCCGTTCGAAGAACTACCACGCGCACGACGAGAGCAACGAGTTCAAGCCGGGCGACATGGTGTGGATCGAGGAATCGAAGCCGATTTCGAAGTTGAAGCGCTGGGTCGTGATCCGGGGCGAGCACAAGAAAAGCGCCTGATCTGTTGGCTTTGGCCGACTGACTTCAGGTAAATGTTGAGCGCCGGCTGGGCTGGCGCAAATAGAAGAGGACGAGGTGCATCAATGATTCAGATGCAGACCAACCTCGACGTGGCCGACAATTCTGGCGCACGCCGTGTCATGTGTATCAAGGTGCTCGGGGGCTCCAAGCGCCGCTACGCCACGATTGGCGACATCATCGTCGTTTCGATCAAGGAAGCAATTCCGCGTGGCAAGGTGAAGAAGGGCGACGTGATGAAGGCCGTCGTGGTGCGCGTCCGCAAGGACATTCGCCGTGCCGACGGTTCGGTCATCCGCTTCGACCGCAACGCCGCCGTCCTGATCAACAACCAGTCCGAGCCGGTCGGCACCCGTATCTTCGGGCCCGTGCCGCGCGAGCTGCGCGCGAAGAACCACATGAAGATCATCTCGCTCGCGCCGGAGGTGCTGTGATGGCTGCGAAGATCCGCAAGGGCGACAAGGTCGTCGTGCTGACCGGTCGCGACAAGGGTCGCACCGGCGAAGTGTTCGAAGTGCGTCCCGACGCCGGCACGGCGCTGGTGCGCGGCATCAACATGGTCAAGCGTCACCAGAAGCAGACGCAGGCCCAGGAGGGCGGCATCATCTCGAAGGAGTCGCCGATCCAACTGTCCAACATCGCGTATGTCGGCAAGGACGGGAAGCCGACCCGCGTCGGATTCAAGATTCTGGCGGACGGCAAGAAGGTCCGCATCGCCAAGAGCTCGGGAGCTGAGATCGATGGCTGAGGCCGCTTACACCCCGCGCCTGCGCGCGGAATACGATGCGAAGATCCGCACGGCCATGACCGAGAAGTTCGGTTATGAGAACGTGATGCAGGTTCCTCGCCTGGATAAGGTCGTGCTGAACATGGGCGTTGGCGATTCCGTCAACGATCGCAAGAAGGCCGAGACCGCCGCTGCCGAGCTGACCCAGATCGCCGGCCAGAAGGCGATCGTGACCTATTCGCGTATCGCGATCGCGACCTTCAAGCTGCGTGAAAACCAGCCCATCGGCTGCAAGGTCACGCTGCGCAAGGCCCACATGTACGAGTTCATCGATCGCCTGGTGACGGTCGCGCTGCCGCGCGTCCGCGACTTCCGCGGCCTGAACCCGAAGAGCTTCGACGGCCGCGGCAACTATTCGCTCGGCATCAAGGAGCACATCATTTTCCCCGAGATCGACTTCGACAAGGTCACGGAAGCCCGCGGCATGGACATCACCGTCTGCACCACGGCCAAGACCGACGAAGAGGCGAGGGCCTTGTTGACCGCTTTCAATTTCCCGTTCCGGCAGTGAGACGCTGACCTAAAGCCTCTCAAACGCGGATACCCAGGAGCCAAGCATGGCAAAGAAGAGTTCAATCGAGAAGAACAACCGGCGCAAGCGGATGGCGAAGAACGCCGCTCCCAAGCGCGCCCGGTTGAAGGCGATCATCGCCGACAAGACGCTGCCGATGGAGGAGCGGTTCGCCGCGACCCTGAAGCTTGCGGAAATGCCGCGCAATTCGTCGGCGACCCGCATCCGTCTGCGTTGCGAGCTGTCGGGCCGTCCGCGCTCGAACTACCGCAAGAACAAGCTGTCCCGTATCGCGCTGCGCGAACTTGGCTCCAAGGGCATGGTCCCGGGCCTCGTGAAGTCCAGCTGGTAAGGAGGGGCGTTTAGATGTCTACGCACGATCCAATCAGCGATCTGATCACCCGTATCCGCAACGCGCAGATGCGCTCCAAGTCCAAGGTCTCGACGCCTGGCTCGAGGATGCGCGAGAATGTGCTCGAGGTCCTCAAGAGCGAGGGCTACATCCGCGGTTACGCCACGCTCGAGCATTCCTCGGGCCGCAGCGAGATCGAGATCGAGCTGAAGTATTTCGACGGCGAGCCCGTCATCCGCGAGATCGAACGTGTTTCCAAGCCCGGGCGTCGAGTTTACGCCTCGGTGAAGAACCTGCCGCGGGTCAACAATGGGCTCGGCATTTCGGTGTTGTCGACGCCGAAGGGGATCATGGCCGACCACAGCGCGCGCGAAGCGAATGTGGGCGGTGAAGTCCTCTTCACGGTGTTCTGAGAAGGATTTTTGATCCATGTCACGTGTTGGCAAAAGGCCTGTGCCGGTTCCGTCGGGTGTTACCGCGACCGTCGATGGGCAGACCGTCAAGATGAAGGGCCCGAAGGGCCAGCTTCAGTTCGTCGTTCATGATGACGTCGAGGTGAAGCTCGAGAACGGCCAGGTCAAGGTGAACCCGCGGGTCGAGACCAATCGTGCGCGGGCACTGTACGGTACCGCTCGCGCCCAGGTCGCGAATCTGGTCGAAGGCGTCACCAAGGGCTTCGAGAAGAAGCTCGAGATCACCGGCGTCGGCTATCGCGCCGCGATGCAGGGCAAGAACCTGCAGCTCGCGCTCGGTTACAGCCACGACGTGGTCTATGCGATCCCGGAAGGGATCACGATCACGGTGCCGAAGCCGACCGAGATCACGGTGACCGGCAGCGACATCCAGCGCGTCGGCCAGGTCGCCGCCGAGATTCGCTCCTATCGTCCGCCGGAGCCCTACAAGGGCAAGGGCGTGAAGTATGTTGGCGAATTCATCTTCCGCAAGGAAGGCAAGAAGAAGTAACGGAGCCGGTCATGTCGAAAGCCAAGATTACGAATGCCCGGCGCAAGCGCAGTGTACGGCTGAAGCTGCGCCGCTCCGGTGGCGGCCGTCCGCGCCTGTCGGTGTTCCGCTCGTCCAAGCACATCTACGCCCAGGTCATCGACGACCTGAAAGGCGAGACGCTGGCCTCTGCCTCGTCGCTCGAGAAGTCGATGCGCGACGGCGGCAAGACCGGCGCCGACATCGATGCGGCGAAGGCGGTCGGCAAGCTGCTGGCCGAGCGCGCCGCCGAGAAGGGCGTCAAGGAAGTCGTGTTCGATCGCGGCAGCTACCTCTATCACGGGCGCGTCAAGGCTCTGGCCGATGCAGCGCGTGAGAGCGGGCTGAGCTTCTAACAGAATTTGAGGATTGAGGCGCAAGCCTCTGAAGGATTGGAAAAATGGCAGAACGCGAACAACGTGGTGGACGCGATCAACGCGGCGGCGGCGGACGTGAACGCAGGGAGCGCGAGGAGCGCGACAGCGAGTTCGTCGACAAGCTCGTCCACATCAACCGCGTTGCCAAGGTCGTCAAGGGCGGCAAGCGCTTCGGTTTCGCAGCGCTGGTCGTGATCGGTGACCAGAAGGGCCGCGCCGGCTTCGGTCACGGCAAGGCGCGCGAAGTGCCGGAAGCGATCCGCAAGGCCACCGAGTCCGCCAAGCGCAACCTGACCCGCGTGTCGCTGCGCGAGGGCCGTACGCTGCATCACGACATCGCCGGCCGTCATGGCGCTGGCCGTGTCTATCTGCGCGCGGCTCCCGCCGGTACCGGCATCATCGCCGGCGGCCCGATGCGCGCCGTGTTCGAGACGCTGGGCGTCCAGGACGTGGTCGCCAAGTCGATCGGCTCGTCGAACCCCTACAACATGGTTCGCGCGACCTTCGACGCGCTGAAGCATCAGGATTCGCCGCGTTCGGTCGCAGCCCGCCGCAACATCAAGGTGTCCACTCTGCAGTCGCGCCGTATCGGTGGCGATGCCGAGGCGGCTGCCGACTAACGGAAAGCTCTGGAGTAGATTCTCATGGCCAAGGACGCCGCTAAGTCCAGCAAGACGATCAAGCTCGAGCAGACCGGCAGCGCGATCCGCCGCCATCACTCGCAGCGTTCGACGCTGATCGGGCTCAAGCTCAACAAGATCGGTCGCACCAGCGAACTGCAGGACACTCCGGCAGTCCGTGGCATGATCGAGAAAGTTCATCATCTCGTTCGCATCGTCGACGAGAAGTAACAAGGAGAAGGGCGATGAAGCTCAGCGATATCGCCGACAACGCCGGCTCGCGCAAGAAGCGTATGCGCGTCGGCCGTGGCATTGGTTCGGGCAAGGGTAAGCAGTCCGGCCGCGGCGGCAAGGGCCAGACCGCACGCTCGGGCGTGCGCATCAAGGGTTTCGAAGGCGGCCAGATGCCGTTGCATCGCCGTTTGCCCAAGCGCGGCTTCAACAACATCTTCCGCGTGGAGTTCGCCGAGATCAATCTCGACCGGCTCCAGGAAGCGGTCGATGCCAAGAAGATCGACGCCGGCAGCGTCGTGACCATCGAGACCCTGGTGAAGGGCGGCGTGTTGCGCCGGCCCAAGGGTGGCCTGCGGCTGCTCGGCCGCGGCGAGCTCAAGTCCAAGCTCAACATCGAGGTTCACGGCGCCACCAAGACCGCGATCGCCGCGGTCGAGAAGGCCGGCGGCTCGGTGAAGATCCTCGCCCCTGCCAAGGAAGAAGGCGAGGCGGCGTAACAACTGCGTCATTGGCCCGCGGCTCGCGGGCCTTTACGCATGAGGGACGTGGACTTATCGAAGCCGAGCCCCAGATAATGTCCGGTGTCCGGTATAATGTAGCCCGGCCGCGGGCATGACGGCGCAATAGGCGGCGGGAGAAAGTCCAAGATGGCCTCTGCAGCGGAACAACTGGCAGCCAATCTCAATTTCGGTGCGTTCGCCAAGGCTGACGAACTGAAGAAGCGCATCTGGTTCACCCTGGGTGCGTTGCTCGTTTATCGGCTCGGGACCTACATCCCGCTTCCCGGCATCGATCCCAATATCTGGGAGCAGGTGTTCCGCTCCCAGGCGGGCGGCATCCTCGGCATGTTCAACATGTTCGCCGGCGGCGGCATCCACCGCATGGCGATCTTCGCGCTGAACATCATGCCGTATATCTCGGCCTCGATCATCATCCAGCTCCTCACCACCGTCTCGCCGCAACTCGAGGCGCTGAAGAAGGAAGGCGAGTCCGGCCGCAAGCTGCTGAACCAGTACACCCGCTATCTCACCGTGATCCTGGCCGCGTTCCAGTCCTACGGTATCGCGGTGGGCCTCGAGGGCGCCGGCAACGTCGTCAGCGACCCCGGCCTGTTCTTCCGCCTGTCGACTGCGATCACGCTGACCGGCGGCACCATGTTCCTGATGTGGCTGGGCGAGCAGATTACCTCGCGCGGCATCGGCAACGGCATCTCGCTGATCATTCTCGCCGGCATCGTCGCCGAACTGCCCGCCGCGCTCGCCAACATGCTCGAGCTAGGTCGTCAGGGCGCGATGTCGACCGGCCTGATCCTGGTCGTCATCATCATGGCGGTCGCCGTGATCGCCTTCATCGTGTTCATGGAGCGCGCCCAGCGGCGCCTGCTGATCCAATATCCGAAGCGCCAGGTCGGCAATAAGATGTTCGAGGGCCAGTCCTCGCATCTGCCGCTCAAGCTCAACACCTCCGGCGTGATCCCGCCGATCTTCGCGTCCTCGCTGCTCTTGCTGCCGACCACGGTGGCGAACTTCAACGCGGGCAGCGGGCCGGAATGGTTCCAGTGGATCACCACCCAGCTCGGCCACGGCCGCCCGTTGTTCCTGATCATGTATCTCGCGCTGATCGTGTTCTTCGCCTTCTTCTACACCGCGATCGTGTTCAACCCGACCGAGACCGCCGATAATCTGAAGAAGCACGGCGGCTTCATTCCGGGCATCCGCCCGGGCGAACGCACTGCGGAGTACATCGACTACGTGCTCTCGCGCATCACCGTGCTCGGTGCGGTCTATCTGGCGATCGTCTGCTTGATCCCGGAAATCCTGATCTCCTACGCCTCGGTGCCGTTCTACTTCGGCGGCACCTCGCTGCTGATCGTGGTCAGTGTCACCATGGACACGGTCGCTCAGGTGCAGGGCTATCTGCTGGCGCATCAGTATGAAGGCTTGATCCGCAAGTCGAAACTGCGCGGCCGCCGCCGCTAGAGGCCTCTCAAGGCGGCGCGTCTGCGCCGCCGATTCGCCTCGCACGAACTGCGCGCGGCGTGCGCCAAGCGCAGCACAGACCTCTCGATCGCATTGGCAGAGCACTCCGCACTGCGACGCAATCACTGATTTCAAAGCCCTTCTTGGCGTCCGCCCGTCTGCTCCCCTATGATATGGGTAGCGGTGCAGCGCCGATTATGGTTTGCACTGTTCTTGGACTTCAAACACAGGTGCGCGACGTATCGCTCACCAATCCGGGGGGCATACGCCGATGAGAATTATACTTCTTGGACCGCCGGGGTCGGGCAAGGGGACCCAGGCGCAGCTGCTGGTGGAGCGCTATGGCATCGTCCAGCTCTCGACAGGCGAGATGCTGCGTGCGGCCGTAGCGGCCGGGACGCCGGTCGGGCTGAAAGCCAAGGAGATCATGGCCAGCGGCGCTCTCGTGCCCGACGAGGTCGTGGTCGGAATCATCTCCGATCGGATCGACCAGCCGGACGCCCGCAACGGCTTCATCCTCGACGGTTTCCCGCGCACCGTGCCGCAGGCCGAGGCGCTGGACGACCTGCTCAAGCGCAAGCACCTCAAGCTGGACGCCGTGATCGAGCTCCGCGTCAACGAGAGCGCGCTGCTGCACCGTGTCGAAACCCGCGTCGCCCAGATGCGTGAGCGCGGGGAGGAGGTCCGACTCGACGACACTCCGGAGGTGCTGACCAAACGGCTAGCCAACTACCGCAACCAGACGGAACCGCTGATTCACTACTATTCCGAGCGGCGCAAGCTCTCGACCATCGACGGTATGATGGCCATCGACGAGGTCACTCGCGCCATCCATCGCCAGCTCCTGGCGTTGGGGGCAGTCGAAGCCAAGACCAACGCCAAAAGCGCTGCCAAGGCTGGCCCGGCCAAGAAGGCCAAGGCAAGCAAGAAGGCAAGCAAGAAAGCTGGGAAAGCAGCCAAAACGGGCAAAAAGCCCGCCAAATCGGCAAAAAAGGCCGCCAAGGCGACGGTGAGGGGCCCCAACAAGACGGCCAAGAAGGCCGGCAAGAAGGCCGCCGGGAAGACCGTCAAGAAAGCCGCGAAAAAGGCGTCCCCAAAGACCGCCAAAAAGGCTGTCAAAAAGGGTGCCAAAAAGGCTGCAAAAAAGGTCACGAAAAGGCGAGCCAAACGCTAGCAGCGGTTGACGAAAGCCCCTGGAATCCCCTAATAAGCCCCGCATCCAAGTCGGATAGTTTCAAACGATGCCGGGCCCCAGGAAGACCGGGGGTGGGCGTCGTGTTCGCGTTTGTGAACACCTGCCCGAGAAACCAAGCACTTAAAGACCGGTTCCTGACGAGGGATCGGTAACAGGAGAGAAGGCCGTGGCCCGTATTGCCGGCGTGAACATCCCGACCAACAAGCGCGTGCTGATCGCGCTCCAGTATATCCATGGCATCGGCCAGAAGATCGCTGGCGAGATTCTCGAAAAGGTGAAGATCCCCGAGGATCGTCGCGTCAATCAGCTGAGCGATGCCGAAGTGCTCCAGATCCGCGAAGTGATCGACCGCGACTATCTCGTCGAGGGCGACCTGCGTCGTGAGGTCGGCATCAACATCAAGCGTCTGATGGACCTCGGCTGCTATCGCGGCCTGCGTCATCGTCGCGGCCTGCCGGTGCGCGGTCAGCGCACCCACACCAATGCGCGCACGCGCAAGGGTCCGGCCAAGGCCATCGCCGGCAAGAAGAAGTAAGTTTTCGAATCCAAATCGCGGCGTGTGGCGAGCAGGGATAACCCGTTCGCCACACGCATTTCGTTCCACAGGTGTAGCCGCTGGCACTACGGCGGCGTTTGAGATCTTCAGGAAAGGTACTCTATGGGCAAGGAAGCCACCCGCGTTCGTCGTCGTGAGCGCAAGAACATCGCCTCCGGCGTCGCGCACGTGAACTCGTCGTTCAACAACACGACCATCACCATCACCGACGCGCAGGGCAACACGATTGCCTGGTCTTCCGCCGGCACGATGGGCTTCAAGGGCTCGCGCAAGTCGACCCCGTACGCCGCGCAGGTTGCTGCCGAAGACGTGTCCAAGAAGGCGCAGGAACACGGCATGCGCACGCTGGAAGTCGAAGTCGCGGGTCCCGGTTCGGGCCGCGAATCGGCGCTCCGCGCGCTTCAGGCCGCAGGCTTCACCGTCACCTCGATCCGTGACGTGACCACGATCCCGCACAACGGTTGCCGTCCCCGCAAGCGTCGGCGCGTTTGATACGAAATTGCGGGCGCATCGGCGCCCGCGATTGTTTTTTGCAAAGCCGCGGGAATGATCTGCGGCCTTTCTCCAACGCCAGTATCTGCAATCGCAGTATGACTGGCCTGTATGGGTGAAACAGTGACGATCCAGAAAAATTGGCAAGAACTGATTCGACCGAACAAGCTTCAGGTGCAGCCCGGCAGCGATCCCTCGCGTTTCGCGACCATCGTCGCCGAGCCGCTCGAGCGCGGCTTCGGCCAGACGCTCGGCAACGCGCTGCGCCGCATCCTGCTCTCGTCGCTCCAGGGCGCAGCGGTGCAGTCGGTGCACATCGACGGCGTGCTGCACGAGTTCTCCTCGATCGCGGGCGTTCGTGAGGACGTCACCGACATCGTGCTCAACATCAAGGACATCTCGATCAAGATGCAGGGCGAAGGCCCCAAGCGCATGGTCGTGAAGAAGTCCGGCCCGGGCGTCGTCACCGCCGGCGACATCCAGACCGTGGGCGACGTCGTGGTGCTCAACCCGGACCTGCAGATCTGCACCCTCGACGAGGGCGCCGAGATCCGCATGGAGTTCACGGTCGCCACCGGCAAGGGCTACGTGCCCGCCGAGCGCAACCGTCCCGAGGATGCGCCTATCGGCCTGATCCCGGTCGACAGCCTGTACTCGCCGGTCCGCAAGGTCTCCTACAAGGTCGAGAACACCCGTGAGGGCCAGATCCTCGACTACGACAAGCTGACCATGACGATCGAGACCAACGGCGCGCTGACGCCGGATGATTCGGTGGCCTATGCCGCTCGTATCCTCCAGGATCAGCTCAACGTGTTCGTCAACTTCGAAGAGCCGCGCAAGGAAGTCGCCCAGGAGATCATCCCGGACCTCGCCTTCAACCCGGCCTTCCTCAAGAAGGTGGACGAGCTCGAGCTGTCGGTGCGTTCGGCCAACTGCTTGAAGAACGACAACATCGTCTACATCGGCGACCTCGTGCAGAAGAGCGAAGCGGAAATGCTCCGCACCCCGAACTTCGGCCGCAAGTCGCTGAACGAGATCAAGGAAGTGCTGGCCCAGATGGGTCTGCATCTTGGCATGGAAGTGCCGGGCTGGCCGCCGGAGAACATCGACGAGCTCGCCAAGCGCTTCGAGGATCACTACTGATCCGAGCTACGACAGGCTAAAGCGCGAGTTCATCGCGCTTTAGCGGGCGAACGCAGGCAGCCCACCTGAGCAACATGTCCGACGAACCGTCGCGGCAGTTTTTACGTAAGGAATAGTCACATGCGTCACGGCAAGGTTCATCGGAAGCTCAATCGCACGGCCGAGCATCGCCGCGCGATGTTCGCCAACATGTGCGCTGCGCTGATCAAGCACGAGCAGATCGTCACCACGCTGCCGAAGGCGAAGGAATTGCGTCCGATCGTCGAAAAGCTCGTCACCCTCGGCAAGAAGGGTGGGCTGGCGATGCGCCGCCAGGCGATCTCCGAGATGCGCGACAAGGACCAGGTCAGGAAGCTGTTCGACGTGCTGGCGGCTCGCTACAAGGACCGTCAGGGCGGCTACACCCGCATCATCAAGGCCGGCTTCCGCTACGGCGACAACGCCCCGATGGCCGTGATCGAGTTCGTCGATCGCGACGTCGACGCCAAGGGCCAGGATTCCGGTCCGGTGCAGGAAAAGGAAGCCGAGGCGGCGTAAGCCGACCGGTATTTGAGTTTCAGAAGGCGGCGCCCCTTGGGCGCCGCCTTTTTTTATGGCGCGGCCGTTGTCCCCTGACCGCTGCCCGTTGCCTGCAAAGCGGGGGGACTTCGTGGTCGGCCTTGGCGCCAAGGGCAATCGCCAAACCGAACGTGCGATTGTGCAAGGCATCATGGGCTGCGGGGCAAGCTAAACTCGCCGTTGGTGTATGCTGCCATTCGAGCGCATCCCGCGTCGACAGGGTGGGGCGCTGCGCTTTGCCCGGCTTGCGGCGTGCTGTCATCGCGGCCGATCCTCACGCGTCAGTGAGGAACGATTGAAGCTGCTTGCGCAGCGCACGATATTCCCACCAACCCTCATGGAGCCACGCATGAACATCGACCTTTCCGGAAAGACCGCCCTCGTGACCGGCTCGACTGCCGGCATCGGCCACGCCATCGCCAAAGGCCTCGCGGCCTCCGGCGCCAGCGTCGTGATCAACGGCCGGGGCCAGGACAAGGTCGATGCCGCCGTGCGCAAGCTGGAAGGCACGGGCGCCAAGGTCCGCGGCATCGCTGCCGACGTCTCGACCGCCGCTGGCTGCAAGGCGCTGCTTGCAGCGCTGCCGGAGGTCGACATCCTCATCAACAACGCCGGCATCTTCGAGCCCAAGGATTTCTTCGAGATCCCGGACGAGGACTGGACGCGCTTCTTCGAGGTCAACGTGATGAGCGGCGTGCGACTGTCGCGCGCCTACATGCAAGGCATGCTCGAGCGCAATTGGGGGCGCATCGTCTTCATCTCTTCGGAGTCCGGGCTCAACATTCCCGTCGAGATGATCCACTATGGCATGAGCAAGACGGCCCAGCTCTCGGTCGCGCGCGGCC
Source organism: Bradyrhizobium sp. MOS003 (assembly GCF_003020125.1). Taxonomy (GTDB): domain Bacteria; phylum Pseudomonadota; class Alphaproteobacteria; order Rhizobiales; family Xanthobacteraceae; genus Bradyrhizobium. The sequence goes on from NZ_PYFW01000012.1 coordinate 73,154, forward strand.
TGGCGCAGCTCACGCGCGGCACGGGTGTTACCGTCAATTCCGTGCTGCCCGGACCGACGATGTCGGAGGGCGTCGAGACCTTCGTGAAGGATCTCGCCAAGCAGAACGGGCAGTCGGTCGATGAGGCCGCCGCCAATTTCGTCAAGCAGCATCGCCCGAGTTCGCTGCTGCAACGCTTCGCCAGCGTCGACGAGATCGCCAACATGGTGGTCTATGTCACCTCGAAGCAGGCGTCCGCGACCAACGGTGCGGCGCTGCGCGCGGAAGGCGGCATCGTCAATACGATCGCCTGAGGAGGCGCTACAGCGGTGGCTGCTGTTTGTTGAGGGCGTTGTTCCAGTCTGGCTGGTTTGCCGGTCCGTGGGTTCAGTTCGGCGCGTAGTCGGCTAAGATCAGCTGTCATGCTATGGCCCCTGTCGACCCGCCATAAACGCCTCTTCAAGCTAACGTCCGCGCGGTGGCGGCGGCAGGCAATCTTCCTGCTCGGCGGTATCGCGGTTGGCGCGGCGGCGGTGGCGCTGGCTCAACTCGCCGATCTGGCGCAGCATGCCTTCGCGCTGCTGCTTGCGAAGTCGCGCTATGCCGTGCTGGCGCTGACGCCGCTCGGATTCATGCTGTCGGCCTATCTGACCATCCGGATGTTTCCGAATGCGCAGGGGAGCGGAATTCCGCAAGCCATCGCCGCGCGGCATCTGACCGATCAGAGCGCGCGTGAGAGCTTGGTCTCGATGCGGATCGCGATCGGAAAGGTGATCCTCACTCTGTTCGGTCTGTTGTGTGGCGGCTCTGTTGGCCGGGAAGGCCCGACAGTGCAGGTTGGTGCGTCCATCATGTTCGCGCTCGGCCGCGTCTCGCCGCGCCGCCAGCCCGGCTTGATTCTGGCCGGTGCCGCCGCAGGAGTTGCTGCAGCCTTCAATACGCCGCTGGCCGGAATCGTCTTCGGCATCGAGGAGATGAGCCGCGCCTTCGAGACCCGCACGTCCAGCCTCATCATTGCGGCCGTGATCGCGGCTGGCCTGACCTCGCTGGCGCTCGCGGGCAATTACGCCTATTTCGGCAGCAGCGCGACGTCGCTGGCGCATGGCACGGACTGGCTGGCGGTTCCGCTCTGTGGTGTGGCCGGCGGACTCGCGGGCGGCCTGTTCAGCCGCATCGTCATCACGATGGCGCGCGGGTTCAGGAATCCGCTCGGACGCGCGATCAAGGAGCATCCGCTCTGGTTTGCGTTCGCGTGCGGACTGGCCGTCGCGCTCTGCGGCCTCGTATCCGGCGACACGATCTACGGCACCGGCTATGACCAGGTGAAGACGGCGCTGGAGCACGGCGCGCCGCTGCCGCAGGATTTCGGCGTGCTCAAGCTCATGGCAACGACCTTTGCCGCGATCAGCGGCATACCCGGCGGCATTTTCTCGCCGTCACTCGCCGTCGGTGCCGGCATCGGCAGCAACATCGCCTCGTTCTTCCACGATGCGCCGCTCGGCGCGATCATGCTGCTCGGCATGGTCTCGTATTTCGCCGGCGTGGTTCAGGCGCCGATCACGGCTTTCGTGATCGTCACCGAGATGACCGACAATCACGGCATGGTCGTGCCGTTGATGGCGGCCGCGCTGATCGCGCACGTGACCTCGCGAATGATCTGCGAGGAGGGCATCTATCACGCCCTGGCGAAAGGCTTCGTCGAGCGGGCGACGCGTTCGCAGGATGCGAAAGCGCCGCCCGCTTCGAACTGACGCCTACCACCCCTCCAGCACGATCTTGCCGCGCGACTTGCCGCTTTCGAGCAGCGCATGCGCGCGCTTGAGGTTGGCGGCGTTGATCGTGCCGAAAGTCTGGTCGAGCGTGGTACGCAGCACGCCTTTGTCGATGAGGTCGGCTACGTCGTTCAGCAGATGATGCTGCGCGATCATGTCTGCCGTCTGGAACGAGGAGCGCGTGAACATCGATTCCCAGTGGACCGAGATCGCCTTGCCCTTGAACGTGCTCATGTTGAATTCCGGGGGATCGTCGATCAGGCCGAACCGGCCCTGCGGCGCCATCAACTCGGCGATCGCCTTGTAGTGCTGGTCGGTGAAGGTGAGGCTCGCCACCAGCGCGACCGGCGGCAGCTTCAATTTTTCGATCTGCTCCTTCATCGGCTTACCATGATCGATCACCGCATGCGCGCCGAGATCGAGACACCATTTCTGCGATTCCGGCCGCGTCGCGGTCGCGACCACCGTCAGACCGGTGAGGCGGCGGGCGAGTTGGATCAGGATCGACCCGACGCCGCCAGCGCCGCCCGTGATCAGCAGCGTGCGCGGATCGACGCTCTTGCCGGGCACCGCGCCGAGCCGATCGAACAGCAATTCCCAAGAGGTGATGGAGGTGAGGGGAAGGGCGGCCGCTTGCGCGAACGACAGGCTCTTCGGCTTATTGCCGACAATGCGCTCGTCGACCAGATGAAATTCGGAATTGGTGCCCTGGCGCAGGATCGAGCCTGCGTAGAACACTTCATCGCCCGGCTTGAACAGCGTGACCTCGGGCCCGACGGCATCGACCACGCCGGCCGCATCATAACCCAGGATCTTGGTCTCGCCCTCGGGCGGCGCTGCGCGCTTGCGCACCTTGTAGTCGACCGGATTGGCCGAAATCGCCTTCACGGCGACGCGGATGTCGCGTCCCTTGGGCTCGGGCTTGGCGGTCTCGAAATCGATCAGCGAATCCTGATCCTCGATCGGAAGCGATTTCTTGTAACCGACGGCTTTCATGACTTGTCTCCATCAGATGGCGCCAAGCTTTGGCATGGGCGCCTGACCTGCTAACTGTCGCGCTAGCTCCGATTTGGCAAGTACTGTAAATTCGGGGATATAGTCCCTGTTTGGATACTATTGGGAAAACACGCATGAAACGGCGCGATTTTGCCCGGCGCCCGGGCTGCTCGGTCGAGGCGACCTTGGATCTGATCGACGGCAAGTGGAAGGGCGTGATCCTCTATCACCTGCAGAGCGGCACCCAGCGCTTTGGCGAACTGCGCCGCCGGATGCCCGGCATCACCCAGCGCATGCTGACCAAGCAGCTTCGCGCGCTGGAGGAGGACAAGCTTGTCATCCGCAAGGTCTATGCCGAGGTGCCGCCGCGCGTGGAGTATTGTCTCTCCGAGTTGGGCGAGAGCCTCAAGCCGGTGATCGACATCCTGAAGGCCTGGGGCGAGAGCCACCAGCAGCGGCTCTCCTGCGCGCCGCCGCCGGTGGTGGTGAGAAAGCCGAAGCGCGCGGCGTAATTCCAGCATGGTCCCGGGCTCGCGCTTGCGCGCGCCCGGGGAATGACGGGAGATGTTAGAACGCGAACTGCGTGCGCATCGCGACCGCGTCGAACTTCGAGCCGACATCGGCGGTCGAGACCGGCGAAGACTGCCGCGACACCGTGCCGTGCAGATAGTCGAGCATGAAGCGGACGTTGCCGTTGACGTACCAGTTCAACGCTGCGGTGTAGACGGTCTGCCGCCCGCCGGCGATTCCGGTCGCTGTGCCCAGTTGATTGTTGAGGTCGACCGTCGAGAACCGTCCCGCGATTTCCCAGGCGCCCCAGCCGCCGCCGTCGAGCGAGAACGGATGCGCCGGCTTGACGCCGTTGTAGGCCGCGTTCGCCGCGTTGTAAGTCCGGCCTTCGCCGGTCAGCACGTAGCCGGCCTGCGCATAGCCGCCCTGGAATTTCAGGCTGGGTGCGCCAACTAGCGGGACGCCGGTGTTGGCGGTTCGATCGATATTGTACCAGAAGTACTCACCCTGGAGGATCAGCGGTCCGTAGGTGGCGGCGGCTTCGACGCTGTAGACCTGTGCGCCCGAGGCATTGGCAATCGCGCCGGTCGAGATCAGCGTGGTCGGGTCGAGACGCAATTCCGGCCGGTCGCTGAGCGTGACCGTCTGCGTGTTGGCGATGAGATTGCGCGGCGGTTGGATCAGCCATTGCGCATCGGCGCCGATATGCACCGAATAGTCCTTTCCGCTGATCGGGTTGCCGGCAACGCGCGCGACTGCGCCATATTGCTCGCTGGTGCCCGCCGGCGTTGCGCTCGAAGCCGAGTGGATCGCGCCGGTCGACGGCCCCGTGACATAGCCGCCGATCCAGAGTTGGTCGTTGTACCAGCGCGTACCGGCCGCGGAGCGGAAGTCGCCGGCGGCGATATTGGTCGCGATGATGCCGGCCGAGGCCCGCTCCATGAACATGATGTCGTTGGAGCTGGTGGCTTCATCCAGCGTGTAGGGCAGGTCCATGATGCCGGCTTCGACCGCCATCTTGCCGCCGAACGGCTTCAGGCCGGTGTAGCTGATGTAGGCGTTCTCGACGCCCGAGACACCGCCGCCCGGCAATGAGCCCGGCGCCGCGCCGCCAAAGCCGTCGGACGTGCCGCCGAAATCGTAGACCAGCGCGAAATTCCAGTCGTTGAAAAACTTGCCGGCAACGCCTATGCGCGCGCGGCGGACGTTCTGTCCGCTGTCGAGCTTTTGGGGCACGGTGGCCGCCGTGTTGGGACGATAATCATAGCCGCCGACGTCGTAGTGCAGGCGGCCGGTGATCGCGACGCAGTTTGCCTGATCGGCGGTGCAGATGGTCGGCCGGTTGTTCGGCATGGTCACGACGACGCCGGATGCGGGTGCCGGTCCCTTGAGCGGGATGGCCGCGTTGGCGTTGGCGACGACCGCCTTCGCCTCTGAGCGCGCTTCGGCCTTTGCTTCGGCCTTTGCCGCCACTCTGGCCTTTGCCGTGGCGGCCGTGTTCGCCGCGGTCTGGCTCTGGAGCTTGTCGAGCTTCTGCTCCAGCATCCTCAACTGTTGCTTGAGCAGCGCGATCTCCTGCTCGCTGCTGTTTGCCGATTGAGCCTGGGCCTGCGAGGCCGCCAGTGCGCCCGCGAGACCAATCGCCGTGGCTGCAATTATTATCTTGCTCACGTCACGCCTCCATCGTTTGACGAACTTCCCCAAGTCGCAACGGGAGAGCCTAGGTGCGATCGATGACTGCCCCGCGACGCTGCGCTCCGGTTGTTTGGTTCCCACTGGTGCAAATTCGCCGCAACCGAATCCACCTTCAAGTAGAATGCTGGATGATGCGCTTCATGCCAATCTGTCGCGACAGGAGGATTGCGATTTCGCACGGAGGCTTGCAGGCCGGACACACCGGGTATGGGCCGAATATTGCCGCCCGGCGCCCTTCTATTGGGGGGCGAACGCGCCTATATTCCGGCGTCTTTTCCAAGAGGTAGGAATGTTTCGATCGATCCGGACTGCCGTCGTGACGGCATTGTGCATAGGCTTTTCGGCCCACTTCAACCCGGCTGCGGCGCAGGACCGTCGGGTCCCGTCGTCGCCTGCCGAACTGCGGTTGTCCTATGCGCCGATCGTGCAGCGGGTGCAGCCGGCCGTGGTCAACGTCTATGCCGCCAAGGTGGTGCAGAACCGCAACCCGCTGCTGGACGATCCGATCTTCCGCCGCTTCTTCGGCGTGCCGGGCCAGCAGCCTGAGCAGATGCAGCGCTCGCTCGGCTCCGGCGTCATCGTCGATGCCTCCGGCCTCGTCGTCACCAACGTCCACGTCATCGAGGGCGCGGACCAGGTCAAGGTGTCGCTGTCGGACAAGCGAGAGTTCGAGGCGGAGATCCTGCTGAAGGATACGCGCACCGATCTTGCCGTTCTGCGCCTGAAGGACACCAAGGAGAAATTTCCGACCCTAGATTTCACCAATTCCGACGAGTTGCTGGTCGGCGACGTCGTGCTCGCGATCGGCAATCCCTTCGGCGTCGGCCAGACCGTGACTCACGGCATCATCTCGGCGCTGGCGCGCACGCAGGTCGGCATCACCGACTATCAGTTCTTCATCCAGACCGATGCGGCGATCAATCCCGGCAATTCCGGCGGTGCGCTGGTCGACATGAGCGGCAAGCTCGCCGGCATCAACACCGCGATCTATTCGCGCTCCGGCGGCTCGCAAGGCATCGGCTTTGCGATTCCATCCAACATGGTGCGTGTCGTCGTCGCCTCCGCCAAGAGCGGCGGCAAGGCGGTGAAGCGTCCCTGGCTCGGGGCGAAATTGCAGGCGGTGACGCCCGAGATCGCCGAGAGTCTCGGCCTGCGCTCGCCGACCGGCGCGCTGGTCGCGAGCGTGGTGTCGAACGGCCCCGCGGCGAAAGCCGGCCTGAAATCCTCCGATCTCATCATCGGGATCGACGGCCAGACCGTGGATGATCCCAACGCCTTCGACTATCGCTTCGCCACCCGTCCGCTGGGCGGCTCCGCGCAGATCGACGTGCAGCGCAGCGGCAAACCGCTCAAGCTGACGATCGCGCTGGAGACCGCGCCCGATGTGGGCCGCAACGAACTGGTCGTCACAGCACGCTCGCCGTTCCAGGGCGCCAAGGTCTCGACCATCACGCCCGCGGTCGCCGACGAGCTGCATCTGGACGCCGACACCGAAGGCGTCGTGATCACCGATCTCGGCGGCGACAGCGCAGCCGCGAATGTCGGCTTCCAGAAGGGCGACATTATCCTGGCCGTCAACAACCAGAAGATCAGCAAGACCGGCGACCTCGAAAAGGCCGCCGGCGAGCGCCCGCGGATCTGGCGTATCACGCTGGTGCGCGGCGGCCAGCAGATCAACGTCACGCTGGGCGGATGAGTCCGAAGCGACCACAAGCGCCAACTCTCTTTGCCGCGGCGGGGCTCGACCACGAGGCTCCGCATCCGCTGCCGGACCGGCTGCGCCCGCGCACGCTGTCGGAGGTCGTCGGCCAGGACCACATCCTCGGTCCCGACGGCGCGCTGACGCGCATGCTGGAGACGCGCACGCTGGGGTCGCTGGTGTTCTGGGGGCCGCCCGGCACCGGCAAGACCACGGTGGCGCGGCTGCTGGCGGATGCGACCGACCTGCATTTCGAGCAGATCTCCGCGGTGTTCTCCGGCGTCGCCGATCTCAAGAAGGCGTTCGACGCCGCGCGCGCCCGCCGCGAGATGGGCAAGGGTACGCTGCTGTTCGTCGACGAGGTGCACAGATTCAATCGCGCCCAGCAGGATTCGTTTCTGCCCGTGATGGAAGACGGCACCGTGGTGATGGTCGGCGCCACCACCGAGAACCCGTCCTTCGAGCTGAACGCGGCGCTTCTGTCGCGCGCGCGTGTCCTGGTGTTTCGCTCGCTCGGCGCCGCCGCGATCGAAAAACTGTTCGCGCATGCCGAGGCGGTCGAGGGTCGCAAACTGCCGCTCGACGAGGAAGCGCGCGCGGTGCTGGTGCGCATGGCCGATGGCGACGGAAGGGCGTCGCTGACGCTTGCCGAAGAGGTCTGGCGCTCGGCGCGGGCGGACGAGATTTTCAATGCCGCGCAGTTGCAGGAGATTTTGCAGCGCCGCGCGCCGATCTACGACAAATCGGCCGATGGCCATTACAATCTGATCTCGGCGCTGCATAAGTCGGTGCGCGGCTCCGATCCCGATGCCGCGCTGTATTATCTCTGCCGGATGCTGGATGCCGGCGAGGATCCGCTGTTCCTGGCCCGCCGTGTCGTGCGCATGGCGGTGGAGGATATAGGCCTTGCCGACCCGCAAGGACTCGTCATCGCCAATGCGGCCAAGGACGCCTTCGATTTCCTCGGCCATCCCGAGGGCGAACTCGCGATCGCGCAAGCGGTCGTCTATCTCGCCACCGCGCCGAAATCGAACGCGGTCTACACCGCCTTCAAGGCTGCGATGCAGACGGCCAAGCACGCCGGCTCGCTGCTGCCGCCCAAGCACATCCTCAATTCCCCGACCAAACTGATGAAGTCCGAAGGCTACGGCGCCGCGTACGAATACGACCACGACACGCCCGACGCCTTCTCCGGCCAGGACTATTTTCCGGAAGCCCTGGGCCGCCAGACCTTCTACGATCCGCCCGAGCGCGGTTTCGAGCGCGAGATCAGGAAGCGACTGGACTATTGGGCCAAGCTGCGCAAGGAGCGGGGCGGCTGAGGGTCCAAATCGCCATTTCGCAGTGACGCGAGGCCTCTTTTGGGCTAGGCAGGCAGCCATGAGCCGCCGCATCAAGAGAATGAACCCAAAGCCCCGTTCGCGGGACGAGCGCGATGATTCGCGTCCGTTCAAGGCGCGCACCGCGAAGGCTGCCGGACCACGGCCAGGCAGCAAGCCCGGGGCGAAGCCGCCGCGGTTTGCTGCAGAGCGCCCCGAGCGGCGCGTGGCCAAGGCTGCTCCACAAGAGCGGCCCGCCCCCGAGAAGCCCGTCGAGGCGCTGCTGCCGACCAAGGTGCAGACCGTCAAGGTGACCGCCGACGAGAACAACATGCGCGTGGATCGTTTCCTCGAGGCGCGCTTTCCCGGCTTGTCGTTCTCTCACATCCAGCGCGTCGTGCGCAAAGGCGAGTTGCGTGTCGACGGCAAGCGCGTCGATAGCAAGGACCGCCTGGAGGAGGGCCAGAGCGTCCGCATTCCGCCACTGAAGCTGGACACGCCGAAGGCTGCGAGCCCGCTCTCGGAAGCCGCGCAGAAGACGCTCGCCGCGCTCAAGGAGATGACGCTGTACGAGGACGACGACGTCCTCGTACTCAACAAGCCGTTCGGGCTTGCGGTGCAAGGCGGCTCCGGCACGACGCGGCACATCGACCAGATGCTGGAGGTGATGCGCGACTCCAAGGGGCAGAAGCCGCGGCTTGTGCACCGGATCGACAAAGACACCTCCGGCTGCCTTCTGATCGCGAAGACCCGTTTCGCTGCCTCGCATCTGACCGGCGCGTTCCGCTCGCGGTCGGCGCGAAAAACCTACTGGGCGCTGGTGCCGGGCCTGCCGAAACCGAAGCAGGGTCGCATCTCGACCTTCCTTGCCAAGGAAGAGAGCGAGGACGACACCATCATGCGCATCGCCCAGCATGGCGAAGAAGGCGCAAGCCACGCGGTGACCTATTACGCAGTGGTCGAGACCGCCGGCAACAAGCTGACCTGGGTTTCGCTGAAGCCGGTGACAGGGCGCACGCACCAACTGCGCGCCCACATGGAGCATATCGGCCATCCCATCGTCGGCGATCCCAAATATTTCAACATCGAGAATTGGAAACTGCCGGGCGGCCTGCAAAACCGGCTGCATCTCTTGGCGCGCCGCATCGTCATTCCGCATCCGCGCGGCGGCGTGATCGACGCCACCGCGCCGTTGCCGCAGCACATGCAGCAGTCGTGGAATCTGCTGGGGCTGGATGCGGCCCGGTTCGACCCGATCGAGAACGCGCCGGAGGAGTAGGGGCTGAGCTCCGCTGCTAATCCCGTCATTGCGAGGAGCCCTTGCGACAAAGCAAGCCAGACTGCCTCCGCCGAATGATTCTGGCTTGCTTCGCCACGCTCGCAATGACGCTGTGGAAGCAGTGATGTTCGCCGCCTCACTTCCGGAACTGCTCCAGAAACATCCGCAAGGAGTCATGCGGGCTCTCGATGTCCGTGATCAGCCAGCCCTCTGGGCCGTTGACCAGGACGAAGTTCAGCGCGACCTTGCGGCCGCGATTTTCGAAATTCGCCGCGACATAGGTCTTGTCGTATTGTTTGCGCACGACCGCGATCGTCACGGGGCCGAGCTGCCAGCTCGGGCTCTGCACCAGGAAATCGTAGGGCTCGACCCTCGGCGCGCTCCAGGCCTTGCGCAGGGGCGCATCGAAGAATTGCCGAGCGGTCGCCGCATCCCGCGGCAGGCCTTTGGACAGCTCCGGCGCGCCGTCGCCGTAATAGGCATAGACGTTGCGGACCAGCGATTCCGGGGTACGAAAGCCTGCCTCCGCCGCGGCCAGCCCTAGCCCGGCGAGCAGGGCCGCAATGCCCGCAAGTTCCCTCATGCCACCGCTCGCTTTATCCGCCGCAACTCTTGGCTTAAAACCGTCATGGCTTAAATGCCCAGTATTCAGCGGCGGAGACCGAAAACTCAAGATGCGCGAATTGTTCGATGAAGGTGCGGTGCAAGCCGCCCGCGATCCCAGGGAGTCGGCGCGCCAGTCCGCGCGCCCGCCGCAGCGCAAGCGCTTCTATAAAGAGGCCGGCGTCACCGAGGCTGAAGGTGGCTTCGCCATTACGCTTGACGGCAAGCCGATCCGCACGCCTTCCCGCCGCCAGGTGGTGATCCCCTCGCGCGAACTCGCCGATGCCGTGGCCGCGGAATGGGCGGCCCAAGGCGAAACGATTGACCCCATGACCATGCCGCTGACGCGGGTGGCCAACAGCGTGGTCGAGGGCGTGCTCGATCGCGTCGATCTGGTCAGCGACGACCTCGCGAAATATTTCGAGTCCGATTTGCTGTTCTATCGGGCCGGCCATCCTGAAGGGCTGGTCGCCCGCGAGGCCGCGCATTGGGATCCCGTGCTGTTCTGGGCCGCGGAGGCGCTGGGCGCGCATTTCATCCTGTCCGAGGGGGTCATGCACGTGAAGCAGCCCGACGAGGCGCTTCAGGCCGCGCGCGCCGCGCTGCCTGGCGACGCCTGGTCCGTCGCCGCACTCCACGTGGTGACGACCCTGACCGGCTCTGCGCTGCTGGCGCTGGCGCTTGCGCATGGCGCCCGCGACACCGGCCAGGTCTGGGCCGCCGCCCACGTCGATGAGGACTGGAACATCGAGCAGTGGGGCTTGGACGAGGAAGCGGCCAGCCGCCGGGCCACGCGCCTCCGGGATTTCGAGGCCGCCGTGGCGGTTCTGGCGGCGGTAAAGGCGTCCGGAGCCGAAGGTCCTTAACGAGAGGTTTACGACGGCGGCCTTAGGGTGGAGGCAGCGTTCCATGGGCCCCTGAGAATGCCGACGCCGGTCACTTCCATCCTTCCCGTCAGTGCCGCCAGCCCCGTGGCTGATGCGACGACGCCCGACCTGGTGCTGCAGGCCGGCAGCGTCGTCGATGCCAGGGTCGTCAGCGTGATGGCCGACAATCTGGTGCGGATCGCGATCGCCAACCTCTCGATGGACGTGATGTCAGAGGTGGCGCTGACGCCTGGCCAGAATCTCCAGCTGGCGGTGTCGCAGAACGACGGCACCATCCGGCTCGCCGTCATGAGCGGGGCAGGCGAGGCGACGCCCGATCAGGTCACGCTGACGCCGCGTGCGGCTTCGCTGGTGGAAAGCCCGCCGCTGGCGCCGTCCGCGACCCGCAACACGCTGACGCCGTTGGAGCAGGTCGCCGTCACCGCGGCCTCGACCGAGGCCGCCACGAAGCAGGGCAGCCAGGCGCCGCTGTTCGCCAATCTGGCATCCGTGGTCACCGGTAGCGATCTGCCTGCGGGCTTGAAGCAGGCGGTGCTGGACGTGCTGGCGCAGCAGACGCCGCTCAATCCCGGGCTCGACGGCGCCGATGTCGAATCCGCGTTCCAGAAATCCGGCTTGTTCTTCGAGGCTTCGCTGGCCGCGGGCGCGAGGCCGCCCGCCGGCACGACGCCCGACCTGAAGGCGGCGCTGCTGGTGCTGCGCCAGACGCTGACCACGCTGGAGACTGCCGCGCCACAGGCCGCCGCAATTCCGGCCGCGACCCCGGGGACACCGCAGGTCGCCACCGCGCCTGCCCAGGCCACAGGCGAGGCCGCCCAGTCGGCGTCCCCTTCCGGCCCCGAGATCGCGCAGACGCCGCGCAACGCCAATCTCGCGGCCGCGGTGCTCGCGGACGTTGCCGGCAACGCTCAGCAGGCCGCGATGCCGCGCACCATGTCCGTCGGCCTTGCCGCGAGCCTGCTGCAGGAGGCCATGCAAAACCTGCCGCGCCTGACCGGCAATGTTCCCGGCTCCAACAAGGCGGTGCCCGACGGCCATATCTTCGAAGCAGCCGCACGCGCAACGCCGCCGCCGTTCCGCGGTGCATTGCCCTCGCCGCAGGCGATCGCCGCGCCCTCGCTTGCGCCGGATACACCGCTCTCCGCAACCGTGCATCGCCTGCTCGACGACACCGATGCCGCGATCGCGCGGCAGACGTTGTTGCAGGTCGCTTCACTCCCCGATCGCACCGACGTCAGCGGCCATCGCATCGACCCGGCCGCGCCGCAGTGGAATTTCGAGATTCCCTTTGCAACGCCGCAGGGCACTGCGATGGCGCAGTTCGAAATCTCGCGCGATGGCAATGGCGAATCCGCCGATCCCGCCAAGCGGGCCTGGCGCGCGCGCTTCACCCTCAATGTCGAGCCGGCCGGCCCTGTGCACGCGCTGATCACGCTGAACGGCGACAAGACTTTCGTGCGGATGTGGGCGGAGCGGCCGGCGACGGTGCAGCAGCTCCGCGCCGGCATCGGTGAGCTCAACCAGGCCTTGACGCGGGCAGAGCTCAAGCCCGGCGACATCCTGGTCCGCGAGGGCACGCCACCGCAACCGGCGCCGGCCCGCGCCGGCCACTTTCTGGATCGGGCCACATGAGCGACCCATCCAAGCTCGCGATCGCGCTGCATTACGAAAAGGGTACGAACGCGCCCGTCGTCGTCGCCAAGGGTAAGGGCTCAATCGGCGAAAAGATCGTCGAGATCGCCAAGGCCCACGACATCCCGATCGAGGAGAACGAGGTTTTGGCCGGCGCGCTGTCCAAAGTCGAGCTCGGCGAAGAGATCCCGCCCGATCTCTACAAGGCGGTCGCCGAAGTGCTGGTGTTCGTGCTGCGGCTGTCGGGTCGGGGGCGTTGACGCCCCAGGGGGCGATGACGCCCGTCATCGTTTCACCACGATAACGGTCGCATGGTCGCGGCGAAGTTCATCCGACAACGGACATTTCGTTTGATCACCCGCCGCTCCACTCTCGGTCTTTTCGCCGCTGCCGCCACGTTTCCTTGGCGCGCGTTCGCCCATGTCGCACCGCCGCGCACCGAGATCCGTGACAGTCTCGCCAAGCGCTTCACCGACCTCGGCACGTCAGGCACGTTCGTCGGCTACAAGGTCGAGGACTACCTGATCGTCGCCAGCGACAAGGAGCGCTCCGGCGAGAGCAAGCTGCCGGCCTCGACCTTCAAGATCCCCAACTCGCTGATCGCGCTGGAGACCGGCGTCGTCACCGACCCCGACAAGGATGTGTTCCCGTGGGACGGCGTGAAGCGGCCGATTGAGGCCTGGAACAAGGATCACACGCTGCGCAGTGCGATCGCGGTCAGCGCGGTGCCAGTCTATCAGGAGATCGCGCGCCGGATCGGGCAGGAGCGCATGCAGAAATACGTCGACGAATTCGACTACGGCAATCGCGACATCGGCGGCGGCATCGACCAGTTCTGGCTCACGGGGGCCCTGCGCATCGATCCAGTCGAGCAGGTCGATTTCGTCGATCGGCTGCGCCGCCGATCATTGCCGGTTTCGAAGCGCAGCCAGGACCTCGTCGCTGACATCCTGCCGGTGACCAAGGTCGGCGACAGCGTCATTCGCACCAAGTCCGGCCTGCTGGGGGCCGAGCGCGGCGAGCCGTCACTCGGCTGGATGGTGGGCTGGGCCGAAAAGGGCGGGGCGCACACCGTGTTCGCGCTCAACATGGATTGCAAGGAGCCGCGCCTCGTCGGCGAGCGCATGCCGCTGACGCAAGCCTGCCTTGCCGAGATCGGCGCGATCTAGCGCTGTCGCCTTGGCGCTGCTCGACTAGCATCCTTCCGGCCAAGAATGAAAACCGGGAGGAACACAATGAACTCAACGCCACTGTGGCTGTCGTCGCTCACCTTTGCCGCAGCCGGCGGCTGGCTCGCCGCCACCATGTTCGCGGCCCCCGCCACCAGCAAGGAGCCGCGCTTTCCGCAGCTCACGATGGACCAGCTCGACGCCAAGCAGAAACCGCTCGGCGAGCAGATCATGAAGGTGTCGAGCGTCGGCATCGGCGGACCCTACAATCCGATGATCCGCAGCCCCGTGCTTGGCCAGCGCCTGTTCGATCTGTTCTACTATCTGCGTTGGGAGACCTCGGTCCCCACCAAGCTCAACGAGTTCGCGATCCTGATCATCGGGCGGCAGTGGCGCTCGCAGGTCGAGTGGTTCGCGCATGCGCCGCTCGCGGCCAAGGCCGGCCTGTCGGCGGATATCATCTCGGAGCTGAAGGCCAACAAGCGGCCGTCGAAAATGGCCGAGGACGAGGCGGTGGTCTACGATTTCGTCACCGAACTCACCACGACCAAAAAGGTTTCCGATGAGACTTACGCTCGGGCAAAGAAGGTCTTCAATGACCAGCAGATCGTCGATCTCACGGCGGTCGCCGGCAATTACGTGATGGTCGCGATGCTGTTGGCGATGGCCGAGGAGACGGTGCCGCCGGACAAGCAGGAGCCGTTCAAGCCCGGCGAGCCGTAGGGCGGACGAAACGGCCTCGTGCCCCGGACGCGGCGCAGCACGAAGTGGTGCGCTGCAGAGCCGGGGCCCACGCGGCAGAGAACTGCATGGAGAGGTGGGTGCCGGCTCTGCGCAGCAGCGCAAGCGTGCTGCAGCGTGTCCGGGACACGGAAGAGTACGCTTCAGGCGCTGTCGGTCTTCTTCGCCGTCAGCGCCTGGTCGATGGCGAAGCCGCCGATCTCGCTCATCGCCTGCGAGACCACGTCACCCTTGCGGGCAAAGCCGGCCGAGAGAACATCGAACTGCGTCCGCGCCAGCCGCAGCACCTCGATCGGCACCGAAACCGCGGTCGCGTTGAAGCTGTCGACGGAGGCGCGCAAGCCGTCCAGCTCGGTTGTGAGGTTGCCGATATGGCTCTCGGCACTCTGCATCAGGCCGATCAGCTTGTCGCGCTCGGCGTCGAATGCGGCGCGCTCGGCTGCGGCTGTCGCGGTGACCTCGTCAAGCTGCGTCCTCAACGCCTCGATCTGGCTGACCATGGCATCGGAGGCGAGCTCGGCGGCCTCCCGCAGCTCGGTGCTGCGCGCGTGCTCTTCCTGTTGCTGGTGAAACAGCCGCTCGGCCGTCATCGCCCGCTGCGCCAGCGACTCGATCAAAGCGGCGGCACGCAGCAGCATCTCGCCGTTCCGCCCCGACACCATGCTGGCCATGCGGCGCAGGAAGTCGGTGGTTTCAGACGATGAGTTCGGCGGCAGTGGGACGACCGTCGCGGACATGGGGATGATGCTGGAGCCAGGGCAGAATGGCAGCCGCCGTACCGACTGAGCTCACGCAACACTCGGCGCCTGATCGCACGCCCTGAGCAAGCCTGAATCGACCGGCCGGGTCAACCAAGCAGCACGCATAAAATCGACTTTCCGCCGCAAAGCGAGTGTCATGCGTCCTTCTGCCGCCCGATCCGCCCCAGATGGGTGAATCCGAACCCGGCAGAATATTTCAGGCCATAGCCCAGCGCCCGGTCGATCCCGATATGGGCGAGCCAGATCAAGGCGATGGACAGAGTGAGGGGCGAGGCGAGGCCGAAGCCCAGCGTCAGCAGCGTCACCGGTGCCATGTAGCTGTGGGCGGCGTTGTAGACCATCGCGCCGAATTTGGCGTCGGAGAGGTATGCCAGGAAGCTCAGATCGGGCGCGAAGAAGAGCAGGGCGAACACGAGCCAGGAGCCGTCCCAGGCCGCATAGAGCATCACCATGCCCGCGAACAGGGTGAGGCCCTCCAGCCGCAGCAGGATGTTGACGCCGCCGGTCGCAGCGCCGGTCTCAGCGCCGGTCTTGGCCGTTCCTTGGTCCATCGTCGCCTCCAGGCAAAACTTTGTAATTCCTTGCGCTTTGGCGCTGGCTCAACGCAGCCCTGCGGCGCCGAAAGCCGCTTCCCGGGCCGCAAAATGCCGTGTTAGAACCCCGCATCACTTAAGAACTGGCGGGAGCAAATGAAACACATCCTGGACGCCCTTGAAGATCGTCGCGCCGGCGCAAAGCTCGGCGGCGGGGAGAAGCGCATCGAGGCTCAGCACGCCCGCGGCAAGCTGACCGCGCGCGAGCGCATCGAGCTGCTGCTCGACAAGGGGTCGTTCGAGGAATTCGACATGTTCGTCGAGCACCGCTCCACCGAGTTCGGCATGGAGAAGAACAAGGTGCCCGGCGACGGCGTCGTTACGGGATGGGGCACCGTCAACGGCCGCAAGACGTTTGTCTTCGCCAAGGATTTCACCGTGTTCGGCGGCTCGCTCTCCGAGACCCACGCGCTGAAGATCACCAAGCTGCAGGACATGGCGATGAAGGCGCGGGCGCCCATCATCGGCCTCTATGACGCGGGCGGCGCCCGCATCCAGGAAGGCGTCGCCGCGCTCGCCGGCTACTCCTACGTGTTCCGTCGCAACGTGCTCGCCTCGGGCGTGATCCCGCAGATCTCCGTCATCATGGGCCCCTGCGCCGGCGGCGACGTCTATTCGCCCGCCATGACCGACTTCATCTTCATGGTGAAGAACACCAGCTACATGTTCGTCACCGGCCCCGACGTGGTGAAGACCGTCACCAACGAGGTCGTCACCGCCGAGGAGCTCGGCGGTGCCTCGGTGCACGCGACGCGCTCCTCGATCGCCGACGGCGCCTTCGACAACGACGTCGAGACGCTGTTGCAGATGCGTCGCCTGATCGACTTCCTGCCGTCCAACAACAGTGACGGCGTGCCGGAATGGCCGAGCTTCGACGATATCGAGCGGGTCGACATGTCCCTGGACACGTTGATCCCCGACAATCCGAACAAGCCCTACGACATGAAGGAGCTGATCCTCAAGGTCGTGGACGAGGGCGATTTCTTCGAGATCGCAGATGCGTTCGCCAAGAACATCGTCACCGGCTTCGGCCGCATCGCGGGACGTACTGTCGGCTTCGTCGCGAACCAGCCGATGGTGCTGGCCGGCGTGCTCGATTCTGATGCCTCCCGCAAGGCCGCGCGCTTCGTCCGCTTCTGCGATGCCTTCAACATCCCGATCGTCACCTTCGTCGACGTGCCGGGCTTCCTGCCGGGCACCGCGCAGGAATATGGCGGCCTGATCAAGCACGGCGCGAAGCTCTTGTTCGCCTATTCGCAGTGCACCGTGCCGCTGGTGACCATCATCACCCGCAAGGCCTATGGCGGCGCCTTCGACGTCATGGCCTCCAAGGAGATCGGCGCCGACATGAACTACGCCTGGCCGACCGCCCAGATCGCGGTGATGGGCGCCAAGGGCGCGGTCGAGATCATCTTCCGCTCCGACATCGGCGACCCCGACAAGATCGCCGCCCGCACCAAGGAATACGAGGATCGTTTCCTGTCGCCCTTCATTGCCGCCGAGCGCGGCTACATCGACGACGTCATCATGCCGCACTCGACGCGGAAGCGCATCGCACGGGCGCTGTCGATGCTGAAGGATAAGAAGGTGGAAACGCCGGCGAAGAAGCACGACAATTTGCCGTTGTGAGGGAAGGGCACGCCGGTGGCAATTTGGCGTCGTCGATCGAGATCATGGCGGCGCGCCATTGGATCGTGCGGCTTGATATTGGGCGTGTTGTCCGCAGTCCTGGCGATGGACAAATCATGCTTTGCCCAGGACGCCGAGATGACCGTCACCGCCCGCACGTCGGAAGAGACCGTTATCGAAGGCTACGCCGACGCCGACAATAAGTGTGCACCGGTCGAGCTTCCCCGGCTCTTGCTCCTGAAGTCACCGGAACATGGGGTCGTCTGTTATCGCATCGAGGATTTCGAGGTGGCGGGCGACTCGGGAGGGGATCAGGCATGTATCGGGCGCTGGGTCCGCGGCATAAGCGTGTTCTATCTGGCTCGATCTGGTTACAGCGGGCCGGATAGTCTCCGGTACGAAGCAGTCACGGATCGAAGGCGGGACAGGGTGGCTGTTCGCGTCACGGTATTGCCCGGCCTCGGAAACGATTCCGATGCGGCCAGCCTTGGTGCTTCTCCGCGCGAGTCCGCTATGTCGCCTGGGCCTATTCCTGCATGCGTTGTGCCGGTGTCTTAGGCGGTCGCGTGCTCTCTAATTAAAGTTCGTTTGTTCCCCGCACGGTTCGCTCGCAAATCTGATGGCCGAAAACGATCCGACCGACGAAATTTCCGACATCGAAGATCGCATCGAGCGGCTCGCCGAGATCGCCGAGCGGTGCCGGAAGTACATCCTGGCGTCCAAGATCGCGATCGGCGGTGGTGCGGCGCTGTTGTTGGTGACGATCCTCGGTGTGTTCAGCTTCGGTCAGACCGCAGCTCTCGGGTCGATTGCGTTGGTGCTCGGCGGGATTGTTTCGCTTGGCTCGAACGTCAGCACGTTGCGCCAAACGGACGATGCCATCAGGGTCGCGGAGGCGCGGCGCGCGGCGTTGATCGGGAGCATCGATCTGCGCGTCGTCGCCGATGCGCCGCTGAAGCTGGTGTGACGCGCCCGGCGCCGGCACGCATCACGCGGCGGTCTTGAGCGTCAGCTCCGACAATTCGGTGCGGCATTCGGCGGCAAAGGCTTGAAGCCGATCGGCGGTCTGCCGGTCGAGGATGGCTTTGGCCAGCCGCTCGGCGCGGGCGATCTGTCGCTTCAGATATTCGATGCGGATCATGGGTCACCTTTCGAACTGCGTCCTTTCGGTGGTGACTGTATGCCGGGCACGGAATTGACTATGTGAGGCGGATCACGTTTCACGCGCCTTATCCGCCGCGGCGAAATGCGCCATCTGGTCGGCATGGGCCTTGGCGAAAGCGGGGCGGCCGGTGGCGCGCGCGACGTAGGCGCGGCAGGCGGGGCTGTCCGCCAGTCCGTCGAAGCCATCGACGACGCGGAGCACGTCCGCCATCAGGATGTCGGCGACGGAGAAGGAGCCTGCCAGCCATTCGTGGCCGGCCAGCACAGGCTCGAGATGCTTGAGGCGCTGCTTGAGGAAGTCATCGACGAATTTCCACGCCGCCGTATCGGTCGGATGTCCCATGAACTTCGACATTCCCCAGGGCAGACTCGCCATCTCCACCGAATTGAGCGCTGCGAACACCCATTCCGTCGTCTCGGCGCGACCGCGCGGATCGGACGGCATCAGCTTCGCGCTGAGCCCGCCGAGATGCAGCAGGATCGCGCCGGTCTCGAAGATCGAGAGGTCGCCATCGGTCAGCCACGGCACCTGGCCAAACGGCTGGTGTGCGAAATGTGCGGCGCCGCGATCGTCGAACGGGGCGCTCGCGACGCGATAGGGCAAGGCGGCCTCTTCGAGCGCCCAGCGCACGCGGAGGTCGCGCACGAACCCGCGCGGCGCTTGGGGAACCCAATTGAAGGTGGTCAGGGTAAGGCCGGCCATTTGCTGTCTCCATGTCCTGATTCAAAAAATGTCCTGTTTCGAAACAAAGGACGAGCGAAGGGCGCCCGTTCCGACACCGGTGCCAACTCTTTTTTGCCGCCGGTCACTCGAGCGGCTAAGCTCGCCGCAAACAACAGGAGGAAATCCGATGCCGGCAGCTTTCTTC
The DNA here is from genome assembly GCF_003020125.1 of Bradyrhizobium sp. MOS003. Taxonomy (GTDB): domain Bacteria; phylum Pseudomonadota; class Alphaproteobacteria; order Rhizobiales; family Xanthobacteraceae; genus Bradyrhizobium. Next base: position 92,451 of record NZ_PYFW01000012.1, read on the forward strand.
GTCGTCCGTGCCACCGTCGCCGATCCCGCCAGGCGCGCCGCGTTCGACAGATGGTACGAGACGGAACATGTGCCCGACGCGGTGAAGGCATTCGGCGTGAGCAAGGCGTGGCGGTTCTGGAGCCTCGATGATCCCGCGCTGCATCAGGCGATGTATCAGTTCGATGACGAGGCCAAGCTTGCGGCGATGCTGAAGGGCGATGCGCTCAATCAGCTCGTCGCCGATTTCAACCGCGACTGGCCCGACGTCAAGCGCTCGCGCGAGACGCTGGTGCTGGCGCAGGAGTTTTCCAAATAGGGCGCACCGAATGTTCGCCTCGCAACGAATCTGAACACGCGATTCAGCCTTGGTTCATGTCGTCACCGCGACACTTCCTCTGCATCACTTGCCAGATAGCCTAGAGGACATGTCATGGAGCGCCGGAACTTTTTGAAACTTGCATTGGGTGTGACGGCGGGCGCCGCCGTCTTTGCCGCGACCGCGCAGGCCGCGCCATTGTCGCCGCAGTCGGTCGGCGATCCCGCGCGCATGCCGCAAGGCAATCCCGACGCTCATCCTGCCGTCACCACCAGCGAGGAAGCCGGCAAGCTTGCGCCCGAACAGGTGCACTGGCATGGCCATCACCGCCACTGGGGCTGGCACCGCCGTCATTGGCGCCGGCATCACCGGCGCTGGCACCGTCGCCATTGGTAAGCAGCGGCAAGCCGCGAATTGGACGGGGATCGCAGCCGCGGTCCCCGTTTCGACTCGAGGCCGCTCAAATTCGAAGGCGGACGAATCGTCGGCAGCAAGCCTCAAACGAAAATGGCCGCGCAGGCTGAACCTGCGCGGCCATCTTGCGATGCAAGGAGATCAGAACGGGCGGCAGCGGCCGGCGTACCAGCGGAAGCCATAGGGGCACACGCGCGCGCGGGGCACGACGACGACCGGCGGGGCTACATAGACGGGGGCCGGGCGTACCACGACCGCGCCGCGCATCGGGCGGCAATGTCCATAGGGACCGCGATAGAACCCTCGGCCGCAGCCCTCGGCGGCGCTGGCGGCCTCGCTGAAACCGACGACCGCGCTGGCGAGCATGGCGGCGGCAAACAGGTATTTCATATGATCTTCCTTCTCGTCCTTGGAGCAAGTCTTTGGCGGCTTGGCGCGCGTGGCGCACAATGAATCAAAAGACACGATTCGACATGTTAAAATTCTGCAAGCATGCCGACCCGGCGCGATCCAACCTGCCAATCATGGCCTGAACGCGGCATGAACGTTGTCCGCGTACGGCTTCATGCGACGCGGATGGCGCTGGAGCCCGTCCGATGAATCGGAGCGGCTGCAGGTTCTTGTTTGACGCGAACGGCATCCACTTCGCTCGACAACGCTCTAGCGGCCGAGGAAGCCCAGCACCAACTCCTTGTACCTGTCCGGAGCCTCCAGGAAGACCAAATGGCCGGTGTCCGGAATGACCTCAGCTCGCGCATTTGGCATCTTCGCCGCAAATGCCTTCGCCAGCTCGGCGTTCTGACCCATTCTGGGCCGTAGTGCTTCCGGCGCGTTCGGCCGGCCCGGCGCGTTGTGGTCGTCGGCGCCCATGATGAACAGCGTGGGTTCGGTGACCAGGGGAATCTCATGCGCGACCGGCTCGCGATAGATCATCTGCCCGGAGCTGACGAAGGCGCGCAGCCAGCGCGGGTAGTCGGGGCTCCCCTTGATGTTGAAGCGGGCGTCGATATACGGCGTGATCGCATCAGGCGGCAGCTTGATTGCGTAGTTGGTTTGCAGCTGCTTGCGATAGCCGTCGGCGGTGAGCTTGTCCTCGGTCGCAATGATCGCCTCGGTCGGCGTCGGCGGCACGTAGAGGCGGTAGTCCTCCAGCCCGATCGGCGCAGTCAGCACGAGGTGGGCGACGCGATCAGGGTAGGCGCGGGCGATGCGCACACCCAGCATTCCCCCGAGTGAATGGGCGACGATGTCGGCCTTGTTGATCTGCAAGTGATCGAGCAGCGCGATGGTGTTGCGCGCCAGCGTGTCGAAATGCAGCTCGCCCGCAGGTTTGGAGGATTTGCCGAAGCCGATCTGGTCCGGGACCACGACGCGGTACCCGGCGTCGTTGAGCATCCTGATGACAGGGGCCCAATAGCTCGATGGAAAATTGCGCCCATGTAGCAGCACCACGGTGCGGCCGTTCGGTTGTGCAGGCGCGACGTCCATGTAGGCCATGCTGAGCTGCTCGCCGTCGTTGACGAGCGGCAATTGGTGCACGGGATAGGGATAGGCATAACCCTCGAGTGCGATGCCATAGGGCTCGCGTGGGTGCGTGTCTGCGGCGTGCGCGGTGGTGAGCAGGGAAGCAAGAAGAGCGGCGGCGAGGGCGGCCGGGACGATGCGGATCATGGTGGGTCTCTAACGGTCACGGAATGACCGTTCGCACAAGCGTGTGGATGGCCGGGTCAAGCCCGGCCACGACGAGAGTGGGAGTTCACACGCAAATGTGCGACGTCACGCGAATGGCGTGATCAGTCCTTCCCGTCGCCGAACAGCGCGGCAAACTGCTTCTCACCGGTGCGCATCCCGGGCATTGTTGTGCCGGTGGCGGGTGGAGGAAGCGTTTGGACGCATCATTCGATCTTCCGCGAGGTCTCGAAATTGCCGTCGGTATTCATCGTGTACAAATGCTTCAAGCGGCCGCCTTCGCCGAGCAGGTAGTAGTGATTGCCGATGACGCCGGTTTCGTTGCGCGCGCCGCGGAAGACGATGAGACGGCTGCTGGCACGGCTGACTACGGCGTCGAAATCGTCGCCGACCTCCCGCCAGCCGGACACCGTGAACAGCTCGGTGATGCGGCCGGTGCGGGCATCCAGCAATACGGGTGCGACGCAGGCCGAACCGCAGGGCAGCTTGACGACGTAATAGTGGCCGGCCGCGCTGATCTTGTCGTCACCGATGGCGTGATCAAACTGCTCGCGAACGTCGCGCAAATATTGGTTGTGCAGGCGCGGCCTCGCCGGTTTTCCGGTGAAGACCTTGGCCGGATAGTCGGCGAATTTGGGAACGATATCCGCATGGGCCGGCAGGATGTGCCCCGCAATGAGCAGGGCAGGAAGCAGAAATAGCAGGCGGTACATGGGGGTCTCGAAAGCGTCCTCGCCCCGATTGGTCGCCCGGCGGGGCGAATGGTTCAAGAGTTGCGAGGGTTAGCCAGCATCATTGCCGAACAGCGCGGCAAACTGCTTCTCACCGGTGCGGGTGAAGTTGACGACGCGGCTGCCGGGCGTGGCGTCGCGCGCCGCCCATTTCAGCTCCGCGAAGCGATGCATCATGGCGGCCCCCAGCGTGCCCGCGAGATGATGGCGCCGCTCGCTCCAGTCGAGGCAGGCCTTGCACACCGGGCGGCGCGGATGGGCCAGCATGTCGGGCGAGATCTGCAGATGTTTGGCCAGGAAGCGCTCGCCTTCGGGCGTCAGCTCGATGTCCTGCTTCTTCTGCCTGATCAGGTTTCGCGTGCGCAGGCTATCCAGCATCTGCACGCCGAGATCACCGGCCAGATGGTCGTAGCAGATCCGCGCGCGACGCAACGCCGGATCCTTCGGCCCGGTGCGCACTCGCATGTGGCCCGTGCGCGCTGCAAGCCCCGCAAGTCCCTCGAGCACGCCGGCGACATCGTCGTCGGTGAGGCGGTAGTAGCGGTGCCGGCCCTGCTTCTCCGGTTCGATCAGTCCGCCGGCCTCGAGTTTTGAAAGGTGCGAGCTCGCGGTCTGCGGCGTGATGCCGGCCTCCTGCGCCAGCTCGCTCGCGGTGAGCGCGCGGCCGTTCATCAGCGCGGTGAGCATGTTGGCGCGCGCTGGATCGCCGACCAGCGAGGCGACCAGGGCGATGTCAGGACCTGATTTCATGCTTCGATGGTAGCCGAAGCATTGTAGTCGGGCAAGGGCGTAGCGTGTTGCCACAAACTCGTCATTGCGAGCGAAGCGAAGCAATCCAGACTGCTTCAGCGGCGACGGTGTCGCTTTGTCCTTTATAACGACCAATCAGGAGCCGCGCATGTCCGTCACCGTCTTCATCCGCTACCAGATCGACCCGTTCAAGCGCGCGCAGTTCGAGGACTATGCGAAGCGCTGGCTCACCATCATCCCGAAATGCGGCGGCGACCTGATCGGCTATTTCATGCCGCATGAAGGCACCAACAACATCGCTTCCGCGCTGATCAGCTTCGAGAGTCTGGCCGCCTATGAAGCCTATCGCGCCCGGCTGCGGCAGGACGCGGAGGGCATGGCGAATTTCCATTTCGCCGAGGAACACAAATTCATCCTCGCCGAAGAACGCACATTCCTGCGCAAGGTGGTATTGTAAGCGAAGCAGCAGCAGGAGATGCCCATGATCGCCGTGATCTTCGAGGTCTGGCCGAAGCCGGAACACCGCCAGGACTATTTCGACCTCGCCGCCGATTTGAAGCCGATCCTGCAAACCATCGACGGCTTCATCTCGGTCGAGCGTTTCGAGAGCCTGACCGACAAGGGCAAGATCCTGTCGGTGTCGTTCTGGCGCGACGAGGCCGCAGTGCAGGCTTGGCGCAACACGATGGAGCACCGCCGGACGCAAGCGAAGGGCAGGGCGCAGATCTTCGCCGACTATCATTTGCGCATTGCCAGCGTCGTCAGGGACTACAGCATGACCGATCGCGAGCAGGCGCCGAAGGACAGCCGCGCCGTGCACGACGCGCACTAGCGCGTTGAGCAGCGTGCGCCTATGTCTGCGCGGCCAACAAGGGGAGAAGAAACATGCACGTCACGACTGCGGACAAGCGCGCGAGCTTCAGGAAAATGCACGAAGGCGGCTGCTTCATCCTGCCCAATCCGGTCGATATCGGCAGTGCCAAGGCGTTGCAGCATCTCGGTTTCAAGGCGCTCGCCTCATCGAGCGCGGGCTTTGCCTGGACCATCGGCAAGGCCGACAACCACGTCAGCGTCGAGGACGTCTGTCAGCATCTGGCAGCAGTGAGTTCGGCTGTCGACATTCCCGTCAATGCCGATTTCGAGGGCGGCTTTGCGGTCGAGCCTGACAGGGTCGCGGACAATGTCGAGCGCTGCGTTCGTACCGGCGTTGCCGGCCTGTCGATCGAGGATTCCACTGGCGACAAACACAATCCGATCTACGAGCGCGCGCTCGCGGTCGAGCGCATCAAGGCCTCGCGCAAGGCGATCGGCGACAGCGGCGTGCTGCTGGTCGGGCGCTGCGAGGCCTTCTTGTGGGGCGTGACCGACTTGAAGCTCGTCATCGACCGGCTCACCGCTTACGCGGACGCCGGAGCCGACTGCCTCTACGCGCCGGGCCTGAAGACCCGCGAGGACATCGCAGCCGTGGTGAAGGCTGTCGCACCGAAGCCCTTCAACCTCCTGATCGGCGCCTCCGGCCTGTCGTTGCAGGAAGCCGGGGATCTCGGCGTGCGCCGCATCAGCGTCGGCGGCTCGCTCGCCCGCGCCGCCTGGGGCGGCTTCATGCGCGCGGCCAAGGAGATGGCGGAGAAGGGCACGTTCACCGAACTCGGCAGCGGCTATCCCGGCGGCGAACTCAACAAGATGTTCAGCTAAACGAAAAGCGGCGGGACCTTTTGGGTCCCGCCGCTATCGGAAATCGCCAAGCGTTACTTCGCGCCGTCAGACGGCGTCTGCGTATCCGGCGCCGGCTTTGCCGCCGGCGTGTCCGGAGCAGGCGCAGCCGGCCGGCTCGGCGCCGCACCCGTGGTCACGCCCGGCTCGGTGTTGTTGCGCGGCGTCACGTCACGCATGCCGGGAGGTGCGGCCGGATTGGTCGCAGGCGCCTGCTGGGCCGTCTGAGTCGCCGGCGCTGTGCTTGCCTGGTTCGTCGTGCTGGAGTTGTTCAGGCCGTAGAACACGGCACCCAGCACAAGAGCGATCGCAACGGCGAACATCGCTACCTTGCCGCTGGAGGCGGGGCCTTCACCAAGCTCGGGATCGGCCTGAAGGCCGGCATCCCGACGCGCCGCGTTTGGATACGCATCGTCGGCGAGGTTCGGGCGGTACGGATCGTTGGGAAAACGGTCGTCAGCCATCGGTTGGGTCTCCTCGTTTATGACGTCAGGACAACCCGTAGATGCGAGATTCTGTTCCGCGCCTCCTCGTGCTTTCGTCGAATGTTGCCTCCGCACCGGGAATCGGGAACCTGTCAGGTTCCATTGAAGGAAGGGAACAAGGCGATGTGGAGCCTGCCGCCGAGCGATAGTGTGCTGCATTTCCTGTCGCTCGTCGCCGTCGCGGCGCAAGGCATGACCGCTGCGCTCGCTGCGGGGAGGCGCAGCATGGATTGGTTGGGAGTCTGCTTCCTCGGCTGCATCACCGCGCTTGGCGGCGGCACGCTGCGCGACCTCTTCCTGGGACACTACCCGCTGGCCTGGGTGCAGAGCCCGATCTATCTGGCGCTCGCCGGCGGCGCGGCCTTCCTCACCATTCTGACCGCGCGCCTCGTGCACCGGCTCAAGCTCGCCTTCATCGTGCTCGATGCCATCGGCCTCGTCGTCTTCACCATGACTGGCTGCGACATCGCCTGGCAGATGGATGCCACACTGCCGATCGTCATCGTCTCCGGGATGGTGACGGGCTGCGCCGGCGGCGTGCTGCGTGACGTGCTCTGCAACGACGTGCCGCTGTTGTTTCGTTCGGAACTCTATGCGACCGTTTCGGTGGCCACCGGCCTGTTCTACGCCACTGCGTTCGGTTTCAACCTCAACGCCGAGCTCTGGACCATCTTGACGTTTGTCCTCGGCATCAGCTTTCGCCTGTTGGCGGTGCGCTACAAATGGGAGATGCCGAAATTCGTTTTCACCGGGGATGAGGAGTAGCGCTTACTTCGCTGCGCTCGCAATGACGAAGAGGCGTCAATTCTCTTTCCGCGCCTTCGCCACTCGCGCCGGCGTTACCAGCAGGCCCGCATTGCCCCAGGAATTGCGGATGTAGTTGGTCACCGCCGCGATATCTTCGTCGGACAATTGTTTGGCATAGCTTGGCATCTCGCCAGTATTCGGCGCGCGCGGGGTCGTCACGGTGTGGGCGCCGTCCAGGATGATGCGCAAGGTGGAGGACGGATTGACCGATTGCAGCAGCGCATTGCCGGGCAGCGGCGGATAGATTCGCGGCGCGCCCGAGCCGTCAGCTTCATGGCAGGCGATGCAGAGCTTGGCGTAGACCGCCCGGCCGGCCTTCATTTCGGCCTCGTCAGGCGGCGTCACGACGGTCTCGCGCCGCGCTGGCGGCAGGCTCTTCAAGTAAACCGCGATCGCGCGCACATCGGCATCGCTCATCTTCGACGTTGAATTGACGATCACTTCGGCCATCGGCCCGCCGGCATGGCTCTTCCCATTGCGCCCGCTCTGCAGATATTCGGTGATGTCCGCCTCGCTCCACGATTTCAGTCCAGTGCGCGCTGCGCCATCGAGTCGGGGAGCAAACCAGCCCGCGAGCTGATTGCCTGACAGGGCCTGCGCGCTCTTGTCGGCGCCGAAATAGTTCTTCGGCGTGTGGCAGGCGCCGCAATGACCGAGCCCGGTGACGAGATAGCCGCCTCTGTTCCACGCCGCGCTCTTGCTCTGGTCCGGCTCGAACAGGCCGGGCTTGAAATACATCGCGTTCCAGACCCGCATCAGCCCGCGATAACCGAACGGCCAGCGCAGCTCCGGCGGCTTGTTGCGGTTGATGACGGGCGCGAGCGTGCCGAGATAGGCGCGGATCGCCAGCGTGTCGTCCTTCGTCATCCTGGTGAAGTAGGGATAAGGGAAGGCCGGGTAATAGTTCGAGCCGTCGGGCGCGATACCGGTGCGCACCGCGCGTACGAAATCGGCATCCTGCCAGGCGCCGATCCCGGTGTCGCGGTCCGGGGTCAGGTTCGGCGCGTAGATCGCGCCGAAGGGCGTGTCGATGCGCTTGCCGCCCGCGAACGGTTTTGCCGGATCGGCGGTGTGGCAGCCTGCGCAGTCGCCGGCCTCGACCAGCGTCTTGCCGTAGGCGATCAGCTCCGGCGACGGCTCGGCGGCGTGGGTTGCGCCCGCAACCGCACTGCACAACGCCAGACCGACAAGAGCGGAGCCTGCCAGAATCGTCCGCATCGAAAGTCTCTCCTGCGACCAATCGCCCAAATCCGGCGCGACGGGGGCATCAGTTCGTTTCGCCACAGTGGGGGTATGGTGACACAAATTGAAAACGGCACGCGTGTTTCAGGCCACGAAGTTGCGATTTTTACCCGACGCCCCCTTTGGTCCAGATTTGTGATGCGGATCGTGAAATATCCGACATAGAGTGGCGGGATTGGTCGGCGCGCCCTAACTAAAAATAATGGGACGGCAACGGCTTAGGTCAGCAAGACCTGAACAGGGCGTGGAAAGAGGACAGCATGGGCATCAACCAGGGTCCGATCAGTCTCGATCAAAAATACACCCAGGAAACAGGGCACGTCTTCACCACGGGCATCCAGGCCCTGGTTCGCCTGCCCATGGCCCAGATCCGGCGGGACCGCGCGGCCGGGCTCAACACCGCAGGCTTCATCTCCGGCTACCGTGGCTCACCGCTCGGCGGCTACGACCAGCAACTCTTCGCCGCCCGCAAGCATCTCGAGCAACACAACATCAAGTTCCAGCCCGGCGTGAACGAGGATCTGGCGGCCACCGCGGTCTGGGGCTCGCAGCAGCTCAACCTCTCGCCCGGCGCCAAATACGACGGCGTGGTCGGCATCTGGTACGGCAAGGGCCCCGGCGTCGATCGCTGCGGCGACGTGTTCCGCCACGGCAACGCCGCCGGTTCCGCCAAGAACGGCGGTGTGCTGTGCCTTGCCGGTGATGACCACGGCGCGAAATCCTCCACCGTCCCGCATCAGTCCGACCATGCCTTCATGTCGGCGCTGATGCCGTATCTCTATCCTTCGAGCATCCACGAGATGATCGAGATGGGCCTGCTCGGCATCGCCATGTCGCGCTATTCGGGCTGCTGGGTCGGCATGAAGGTGATCACGGAAACGGTGGAGACCACCGCCGAGATCGATCTCAGCGACGAGATGAAGCCGTTCATCATCCCGACCGATTTCGAGATGCCGCAAGGCGGCCTCAACCTGCGCTGGCCCGACGACCGCTTCGAACAGGACCGCCGTCTGCAGGACTACAAGGGCTTTGCCGCGATCGCCTTTGCGCGCGCCAACAAGGTCAACCGCATCACCATGGATTCGCCGAACGCCCGTTTCGGCATCATGGCCTCGGGCAAGAGCTACGAGGACGTCCGCCAGGCGCTGCGCGAACTCGGCATCACCGAAGAGGTCGCCGCGAAGATCGGCCTTCGCCTCTACAAGATCGGCATGCCCTGGCCGCTGGAGCCGGAAGGCGTGCGCCAGTTCGCGGTCGGGCTCGAAGAGATCTTCATTATCGAGGAACGCCGCGAGATCGTCGAGAACCAGGTCAAGCAGGAATTGTTCAACTGGCGCGACGACGTGCGCCCGCGCATCGTCGGCAAGATGGACGAGCACGACAAGCGATTCCTCACGTTCTCGGCCGAGCTCAGCGTCGCCTCGCTCGCGACTTCGCTCACCGAGCGACTTCTCAAGCTCGATCTTAACCCCGAGATCAAGGAGATGCTCCGCGCCAAGGCCGATTGGTTCAACGGCCGTCAGGCCACGCAAATGCAGGCGGTCGCGCCTGTCTCCCGCACCCCGTATTTCTGCTCCGGCTGTCCCCATAATACTTCGACCAAGGTCCCCGAAGGCAGCCGTGCGCTGGCCGGCATCGGCTGCCACTTCATGGCGCTATGGATGGACCGATCGACCGAGACCTTTACCCATATGGGCGGAGAGGGCGTGCCGTGGGTCGGCATCGCGCCCTTCACCAACGAGAACCACATCTTCGCCAATCTCGGCGACGGCACCTACTTCCACTCGGGCCTGCTCGCGATTCGGCAGGCGGTCGCGTCCAAGACCAACATCACCTACAAGATCCTCTACAACGACGCGGTCGCCATGACCGGTGGCCAGCGCCACGACGGCGATCTGTCGCCGCAGCAGATCACCTTCCAGCTCCACGCCGAAGGCATCCGCGAGATCTATCTGGTTTCCGAGACGCCCGATGCCTATCCCTCCGACAGCATCGCGCCCGGCGTGAAGCTCTATCATCGCGACGAGCTGCAGAACGTCATGAAGATGTGCCGGGAGCACCAGGGCACATCGGCAATCGTCTTCGTGCAGACGTGCGCCGCCGAGAAGCGCCGCCGCCGCAAGCGTGGCCTGATGGAGGATCCAGCGCGCCGCGTCATGATCAACCCGGCCGTCTGCGAGGGCTGCGGCGACTGTTCGGTGCAGTCGAACTGCATCTCGGTCGAGCCGCTGGAGACCGAGTTCGGCCGCAAGCGCGCCATCAACCAGTCGTCCTGCAACAAGGACTATTCCTGTGTGAAGGGCTTCTGCCCGTCCTTCGTCACCGTGGACGGCGGCAAGCCGCGCCACCGCGCGCCGGCTGAGCTGGCCGATATCGGCGCGCTGCCCGAGCCGGTCTCGCGCCCGACGCTCGACAAGCCCTACAATATCGCGGTCGGCGGCGTCGGCGGGACCGGCGTGCTCACCATCGGCGCGCTGCTCGGCATGGCCGCCCATATCGAGGGCAAGGCCTCAATGATCCTCGACATGTCGGGCCTCGCGCAAAAGGGCGGGGCGGTGCTCAGCCACGTCCGCCTGTCGGATCACCCGGCCGAGGTGACGTGCTCGCGCATCGTCACCGGCACGGCCGATCTCGTGCTCGCCGCGGACGAAGTGGTCGCCGTCGCCAAGGATACCATCTCGCTCTGCGACACCAGCCGTACCCGCGGCATCATCAACAGCCACGTCATTCCCACCGCCGACTTTGTCCTCAACCGCGACTTCAACTTCCAGACCCGCAAGCTGAATGGATTGCTCGAGACGGCGCTGCACAAGGACTCGGTGTTCTTCGATTTTACCAAGCCGGCCGAGCAACTGCTCGGCGATGCCATCGCCACCAACATGATGATGATGGGCTATGCCTATCAGAAGGGCCTGTTCCCACTGTCCGCGGAAGCGATCGAGCAGGCCATCGAGATCAATGGCGTTTCGATCAAGATGAACAAGGAAGCCTTCCGCCTCGGCCGCCTCGCGGTCGCAGATCCCAAGCGGCTCGCCGACATGCTGAAGGGCACGGACGAAGTCGTTGCCCCGAAGACGCTGGACGCCATGACGCTCGATGAAGTCATCGAGCATCGCACCAAGCATCTCACGGCCTACCAGAATGGCCGCTTGGCAAAACGTTACCGCAAGCTGGTCGACCAAGTTCGCGATGCGGCCAAGCAGGGCGGGTATGACGATGCATTGCCGCGCGCGGTCGCAGTGAACTACGCCAAGCTGCTGGCCTACAAGGACGAATACGAGGTCGCGCGTCTGTTCACCGACGGCGCCTTCGAAAAGCAGCTCCGCGACCAGTTCGAGGGCGACTACAAGTTCAACTTCAACCTCGCCCCGCCGATCCTCGGTGGCGGTCTCGACCCGCTCGGCCGTCCGAAGAAGCGCGCCTTCGGCCCGTGGATGCTCAACGTCTTCGGCGTGCTCGCGAAGCTCAAATTCCTGCGCGGCACGGCGCTCGACATCTTCGGCCGCAGCCCCGATCGCAAGCTCGAGCGCGATTTGATCGCTGGCTACGAGAAGGACGTCGCAACCGTGCTCGGCCTGCTGTCGCCGCTCACCATCGACACCGCGGTGGAATTGCTCTCGCTGCCCGACCGCATCCGCGGCTACGGCCCGGTGAAGGAGAAGGCGGTGGCGGACGCAAAGGTGCGTTACGCGCAGCTCGCCGCGGATTTGGCGAACCCGCCGCCTGCGCCGCGGCAGATCGCGGCGGAGTAGTCGGTCTCGTGGTCTCGCAAGCGCATTAGCGAAGCGTAATCCGCGGCGTTTGCAGGCGTAGAATTCTCATGTGAAATCAATCCCCATTCTACTGTGCATGGGGTTGTTTTCGCAAAATTGGGATCGCCGCACCCGGAGTGAGCTCCCACTTGCGCCCACCCGCTACCCTCTCGCGCGACGGAATATTTCCGCGCTTGCCAATCCGCCCGGTGCGGTTCAGAAAAACGGAGCAATAAGAAACGCCAGCGGAGACCTCTGTTTTGACCATCAAGGGCAAGGCCTACATTGCCGGGATCTACGAACACCCGACCCGGCATGCGCCGGACAAATCCACCGCCCAGCTTCATGCCGAGGTCGCCAAGGGCGCGATCGAGGATGCCGGGATCAGCAAGGACGATGTCGACGGCTATTTCTGCGCGGGCGACGCGCCCGGCGGCGCCTGGCCGATGGTCGACTATCTCGGTCTCAACACCAAAAAGCTCCGCCACGTCGATTCCACCGAGACCGGCGGCTGTTCCTATATCATCCATCTTGGCCACGCCGCCGAAGCGATTGCTGCGGGCAAGTGCTCGATCGCGCTGATCACGCTGGCCGGCAAGCCGCGCACCGGCGCGATGCCGCCGCGGGCGCAGGGCGCCGAAGCCGATTTCGAGACAGCCTACGGCGCGACCACGCACAATGCCTACGGCATGTGTGCCATGCGCCATATGCACGACTATGGCACCACCAGCGAACAGCTCGCCTGGATCAAGGTCGCAGCCTCGCATCATGCGCAATACAATCCGCATGCGATGCTCAAGGATGTCGTCACAGTCGAGGACGTCCTGAACTCGCCGATGATCTCCGATCCGCTGCATCGCATGGATTGCTGCGTCGTCTCCGACGGCGGCGGCGCGATGATCGTCACCACGCCCGAGATCGCGAAGAGCCTGAAGAAGCCGCTGGTCAAGCTGATCGGCCATGGCGAAGCCATGAAGGGCCCGCGCGGCGGCAAGGATCTCGATCTCACATACTCCGCCGGCATCTGGTCCGGCCCGCGCGCGTTCGAGGAAGCCGGCATCACGCCGAAGGACATCAAATACGCCTCGATCTACGACAGCTTCACCATCACGGTGCTGATGCAGCTCGAAGACCTCGGCTTCTGCAAGAAGGGCGAGGGCGGCAAGTTCGTCGCCGACGGCAATCTGATCTCGGGTGTCGGCAAGCTGCCGTTCAACACCGACGGCGGCGGGCTGTGCAGCAACCATCCCGTCAACCGCGGCGGCATGACCAAGATTCTCGAGGCGGTCCGCCAGCTGCGCGGCGAGGCGCATCCGAAGGTACAGGTCCCGAACTGCGATCTCGCGATTGCCCACGGCACCGGCGGCCTGCTCGGCGTCCGCCATGCCGCCTCGACCGCCATTCTGGAGCGCGTGTGATGAGCGAAGCCAAGAAGTATCCGGCCCCTGTGACGAACCCTGAGACCGCCGCGTTCTGGGACGCGGCCAAGCAGGGCAAGTTCATGATCAAGCGCTGCACCGCCTGCGGCGAAGCGCATTACTTCCCGCGCTCGATCTGCCCGTTTTGCTACTCCGACAAGACGGTGTGGGAGGAGGCGTCGGGCGAGGGCACCATCTACACCTGGAGCCTGATGCGGAAATCGCCGACCGGTCCTTACGCGATCGGTTACGTCACGCTGAAGGAGGGGCCGTCGGTGCAGACCAATTTTGTCGACTGCGATCTCGAGAAGCTCAAGATCGGCCAGAAGGTGAAAGTGGTGTTCAAGCCGACCGATGGTGCACCGCTGCCGTTCTTCACGGTGGCTTGACTTCTTCCCTTCTCCCCTGTGGGAGAAGGTGGCGCGAAGCGCCGGATGAGGGGTATCGTTCCGCGGAGACAACTTTCCGTGCGGAGCCAACCCCTCATCCCAGTGAGTTTGTTGCGAGCACCTCGTGGCCCTCTCCCACAAGGGGAGAGGGCACATCAACGGGCACTGCTGCTCGCGGAGAGAGCCGGGAGGAAACCAGAAAGATGTCCGCCAGATACGAAGAGCTCAAAGGCCTGAAAAGCCTTGGCCAGAAATACGCCTACACCGATCGCGAAGTGATGCTCTATGCCTACGGCATCGGCCTCGGCGCCGATCCGATGGATGAAAAAGAGCTCGCCTTCGTCAACGAGGGCACACTGACGCCGCGGCCGCTGAAGGTGGTGCCGACCTTCGCATCCGTCGCGGCCTGGGGCTCGGGTCCTGGCGAGATGAACCTCAACCGTGTGATGGTGGTCGACGGCGAGCGCGACATCACCTTCCACCAGCCGATGCCGGTGGCCGCGCACATCACCGCCGATTCCACCGTGGTCGAGGTCTACGACAAGGGCAAGGACAAGGGCGTCGTCATCGCGCACCAGACCGTGCTGAAGAACGAGAAGGGCGAGAAGCTGGCAACGCTGGTCGCCTCGCGCTTTGCCCGCGGCGACGGCGGCTTCGGCGGGCCGAGCCTGACCCAGCCCGATCCGCACAAGATCCCGTCGCGCGCACCCGACAAGACCATCGACATCGCCACGCGTCCCGACCAGGCGTTGGTCTATCGCCTGTGCGGCGACCGCAACCCGCTGCACTCCGATCCCGAGTTCGCCAAAAAAGCCGGCTTCCCGCGTCCGATCCTGCACGGCATGTGCACCTACGGCATCACCTGCCGCGGCGTGCTGCAGACCTATGCCGATTACGATGCGAGCGCCTTCCGCCAGCACGTCGCGCGGTTCTCCTCGCCGGTCTATCCCGGCGAGACCGTGACCATGGACCTCTGGAAGGACGGCAACGTGATCTCGTTCGAAGCCAAGGTGAAATCGCGCGAGGTTACGGTGATCAAGAACGGCAAGACCGTGCTGGGTTAGGCCAGTCTCGTGCCCCGGACGCAGCGCAGCGCTTCTTCAGCGGTGCGCTGCAGAGCCGGGGCCCAAGGGCCGTAGCAAAGAACTGGGTCCCGGCTCTGCGGAGCGGCACTTCGCGCCGCACCGCGTCCGGGACACGAGAGAACAAAAGCAATCAGGGAGAAGCCACCATGGGATTACTCGATGGCAAGGTTGCGCTGATCACCGGCGCAGGCGGCGGGCTCGGTGAGGCCTACGCAAAGCTGTTCGCGCGGGAAGGGGCTTCCGTTGTCGTCAACGATCTCGGTGGCCCCCGTGACGGCTCCGGCGCCGACAAATCGATGGCCCAGCAGGTCGTGGACGCGATCACGGCCGAGGGCGGCAAGGCGGTCGCCAACGGCGCCGACATCTCCACCATGGAGGGCGGCCAGTCGGTGTTCGACGACGCCATCAAGCATTTCGGCCGTGCCGACATCCTCGTCAACAATGCCGGCATTTTGCGTGACCAGACCTTCGCCAAGGCTAGCGAGGCCGATTGGGACAAGGTCATCAAGGTGCATCTGAAGGGCACCTTTTGTTGCACCATGCCGGTGTTTCGCTGGATGCGGGAAAATGGCGGCGGGGTCATCGTCAACACCTCCTCGACCTCGGGCCTGATCGGCAATTTCGGCCAGTCCAATTACGGCGCGGCCAAGGGCGGCATCTGGGGCCTGTCCAACGTGCTGGCGATCGAGGGCCGCAAGTACAACATCCGGATCTGGACCCTGGCCCCTGGCGCCCTGACCCGCATGACCGCAGACCTGCCCCGCTATAAGGAGAACCCCGGCGCGGCGCTGGGGCCGGACGGCATCGCGCCGGCCGTGCTATACATGGTCAGCGACTTGTCGGGCGACCAGACCGGCAAGGTGCTGGGCGTGTCCGGGCCCCGCGGCGTGCGCGAGATGCGGATGATGGAAATGGAAGGCTGGAAACCGCCGCACACGGGCTGGAACGCCCGGGACATCGCCGATCACGCCAAGGAGATCTTTTTCTCCGAGGAGCAGATCAAGATGGGCGCGCGGCGGTTTTAGCCATCGACAGAGAGAAACAAGGACCACGATGAAACTCACCGCCGACGCCAAGGGCACCTTCGCAATCGCGCCGACGCCGTTCCACGACGACGGCCGGATCGACGAGCGCTCGATCGACCGCCTGACCGATTTCTACGAAGAGGTGGGCTGCGACGGCGTCACGGTGCTGGGCATCCTCGGCGAGGCGCCGAAGCTCGATGCCACTGAAGCCGAGCAGGTCGCGGTCCGCTTCGTCAAGCGCGCGAAGAAAATGCAGGTGATCGTCGGCGTCTCCGCGCCGGGCTTTGCCACCATGCGCTCGCTGGCCAAGGCCTCGATGGACGCGGGTGCTGCCGGCGTGATGATCGCGCCGCCGCCAAGCCTGCGTACCGACGACCAGATCGTCGGCTATTTCAAGCAGGCGGCCGAGGCGATCGGCCCCGACATTCCCTGGGTGCTGCAGGATTACCCGCTGACGCTCACGGTGGTGTTCACCCCCGCCGTGATCCGCAAGATCGTCATGGACAATCCGAACTGCGTGATGCTCAAGCACGAGGATTGGCCGGGTCTGGAGAAGATCACGACCCTGCGCGGCTTCCAGAAGGACGGCTCGCTCCGTCCGCTCTCGATCCTCTGCGGCAATGGCGGCACGTTCCTGGACTTCGAGATGGAGCGCGGCGCCGACGGCGCCATGACCGGCTACGCCTTCCCGGAGCTTCTGATCGACGTCGTGAACCTCTCCAAGGCCGGCAAGCGGGACGCCGCGCATGATCTTTTCGACGCGCATCTGCCGCTGATCCGTTACGAGCAGCAGCCCGGTGTCGGCCTGACCATCCGCAAATACGTGCTGCAGAAGCGCGGTATCATCGCCTCCAGCGCCCAGCGCAAGCCGGGCGCGACCATCACGGCGACGGCGAAGGCGGAGGTCGAGTACCTGCTGTCGCGCGTTGCCCGGGTCGACAAGCGCGCCAATCTCGGCCCGCAATCCAGCGCCGCAGGTTAGTTGAATGGCCGAGACATCAGCATCACGCCCGGCCTCGACGATCCTACTGCTGCGCGACGGCGGCAAGGAGATTGAGGTCTTCATGATGGTCCGCCATCATCAGATCGAGTTCAACTCGGGCGCGCTGGTGTTTCCCGGCGGCAGCGTCGATGCCGGCGACAACGAGATCGTCGCGCGCGCCGACCTCTATTCGGGCGGCGAGGGCCTCAGCGAGGCGGATCGTGGTTTTCGCATCGCCGCGATTCGCGAGACCTTCGAGGAGAGCGGCATCCTGCTGGCGCGCGCGAAGGGGACGGGCACGCCTGTTGATGCCAGGCGTGCCGGCGAGCTTGCAGATCGCCATCGCATCGCGCTCAACGAGCACAAGATCAGCTTCCTGAAAATTCTCGATGACAACGGCCTCCAGCTCGCGCTCGATACACTCGTGCCCTACGCGCACTGGATCACGCCGGAAGGCATGCCCAAACGCTTCGACACCTGGTTCTTCCTCGCCGCGGCGCCGCCCGATCAGCTCGGCGCCCATGATGGCCGAGAGTCCACCGACTCGATCTGGGTCTCGCCGCGCGAGGCCGTGGAGGGCGGCGAGAGCGGCCGCTTCAAATTGCCGTTCCCGACCACGCGCAATCTGATCCGCCTTGCCAAGCAGGGGAGCGTGAGCGCCGCGCTGGACCATGCCAAGGGCCTGTCGATCGTCACGGTGATGCCCATCATGACCAAGACCGAAACCGGCCGCCAGCTGCGCATCCCCCGCGAGGCCGGCTATGACGGCGAGGTTTTCGAGGTCGGGGCTGTGGGTTAGGACACTTCGATACGCGACGAACTGTCTACGAGCACAGGCGCGCTAGGCTCGGTCCCTGAAACGGGACGGAGCGTGCGAAATGGACAGCCGGCAGAATACCAACATCGCCGTCGAGCTGGCGCTCCTCGCCGCCCTCGCAACGCTCTGGGGCGGCTCATACACCTTCATCAAGCTCGGCGTCGCCACCATTCCGCCGATCACGCTCATCGCGGCGCGGACGACGATCGCGGGCCTCCTGTTGCTCGTCGTGATGTGGGCGCGCGGCATCAGGATGCCCACGGACGCAGCGACCTGGCAGCGCTTCGCCTTCCAGGCCGTGCTCAACAGCGTCATCCCGTGGACGCTGATCGCCTGGGGCGAGCGCCATGTCGACGCCGCGCTCGCCACCATCCTCAACTCGGCGGGGCCGATCTTCACCTTCCTGCTCACGGCCGTCGTCACCCGCCACGAGGTAACGAGCCCGCGAAAGCTGTTCGGCGTGGTTGCCGGCATGGTCGGCATCCTGCTGATTGTCGGTGTCGATGCCTTCCAAGACATCGGTAGCGGCCTCCTTGCGGAGGCGGCCATCGTCGCCGCCACGATCTGCTATGCCTGCGCCGCGATCTTCGGCCGCAGCTTCAAAGGCCTCGATCCGATGGCGCCCGCGGCCGGCTCGCTGCTGGCAGGGGCGGCGGTCCTGATCCCGGCCTCGCTCGTGGTCGAGCAGCCCTGGACGCTGTCGCCGTCGCAAAGTTCAGTGCTGGCGCTGCTGGCGCTGGCCGTGTTCTCGACCGCCGCGGCATTTGCGATCTACTTCCGCCTGATCCAGACCCTGGGCTCGGTCGGTACCACTGCGCAGGCCTATCTGCGGGTGCCGATCGGGGTCGCCATCAGCGTCGCCTTCCTCGGCGAGAGCCTGAGCCGGACCGCCTGGATCGGGCTTGCCTGCGTCGTCCTCGGCGTCGCGGCCATGACGATTCCGGCCCGGCGGCAGGCAAGCTTCAAACCGTCATAGATCGGGGAAGGGGCTCCGAGGCGCAATATTAAGGATAATCGGCTGCCCGAGGCATGTTTCCCCGGGGTGGCAATACGTCGTATATTGGGCCTCCAATATCCCGATCCTCACAGCCCAAAGTCCGCCGAATTGACGCCGACCCCTGAGAAAAAGCGAACATTCTCGCTCTCCATCGGCCAGCTCACTTTCGGCAGCTTCCTGTTGGTGCTGGCCGTGATCATCGTCACGTCGACCGCGAGCGTGATCGCGATCCGGCACATCGATACGACCTTCGCCGAGTTGCAGCGGCTCCAGAGCGTCGGCGACCTCGCCGAGGACATCGATCGCCGCATGAACGAGTTGCGGCTTGCCGCGCGCGACTTCGTAACCGATCCCGGTGCCGGCATCCAGTTCAAGCAGGTGGGTGAGGCGGCCTCGACGCTCAGCGACATCCTGAAGAAGACCCGCATCGAGCTCGCGCCCGAGCAGCAGGACATGATCGACGGGGTCACCGAGCGGCTCGCGACCTATCGCAACGGCCTGGAGCGGATCTCGACCCTGATCGATCGCCGCGCCCAGCTGCTCGCCGGCCTGCCGCCGCTGCGCGACCAGTTCGATCTGGCCGTCGCCGGCACCGCCGACCGTGAGCTGGCCTCGCGCCTGTCGGAGGCACAGAGCCGGATCGCGCTCGGGCTGCTCGCGCGCAACCCGTCCGCGGCGGAGCAGGCCGCGCAGACCATGCGGGCCCTGAACATCGGCGATGCCGGGCTGAGATCGGCGGTGAACGGTTACGCCGAGGCCATCATGGCCGTGGCCGTTCGCGAGCGGCAGATTGCCGACATCGACCGCGAGGTGCTGGGGACCGAGGGCCGGCTGATCGGCCGCGTCACCGAATTGCTGCGCGAGGTCAGCGACCGGCGCGGCCACGTGCTGTCGCGCGATTTTGCGCGGACGCTGACGGAAGCGCGATGGCAGAGCATCGTGCTCGGCAGCATCGGCGTGCTGATCGGCATCGGCGCTGCGTTGTTCGTGGTGCGCAGGACGGTGCGTCCGCTCGCTCAGATCGCACGCTCGATTCGCGCGCTTGCGGCGGGCCGGAAGGACACCTCGATCCCGTCCGCCGACCTCGACAACGAGATCGGCGACATCGCCCGCGCCGCCGAAGTATTCCGCCGCGCGCTCGAGGAGGCCGACACGGCGCGCGAAGCCGCGGTCCGCGCGCTCACCGAGCAGCGCCTCGCCGAGGAGAGCTACCGGAAACTGTTCGAGGGCTCGGTCGACGGCATCTACGTCACCACACCGGCCGGCGACCTCCTCAACGCCAATCCCGCGCTGGCGCGGATGATGGGTTATGACAGCCCGCAGCAGCTGATCGACAGCATCAATGACATCGCCCATACGATTTACGTCCATCCCGAGGCACGCGTCGAATACCAGCGCCTGATGACGCGCGACGGCATGGTGCGCGAATTCGAGTACCAGGTGCGCCAGCGCAGCGGCAACGTCTTGTGGCTTTCCGACAGCGCCACGGGCGTCCGTGACGAGACGGGCAACATCGTGCGCTACGAGGGAACGCTGCGCGACATCACCGACCAGAAGCGGGCGGAGGACGCCATCGCCGAAGGCCGGCGCCTGCTCCAGCAGGTCATCGACACCGTGCCCGCGGTCATCAACGTCAAGGACCGCGACCTGCGCTACGTGCTGATGAACCGCTACATGGCCGGCATCTTCGGCATCGAGCCCGGCGACGCGCTCGGCCGCACCACCGCCGACCTGATGTCGCGCTACGGCGCGGCCAAGACCGACGAGAACGACAAACGCGTGCTCAATCTCCGCAGGGGCCTCGGCTTCTACGAGGAGGAGTACAAGGATTCCTCCGGCAACATGCGGCAATGGCTGGTCAACAAGCTGCCGCTGCTCGATGCCGAGGGTGAGATCGAGCGGATCGTCACCGTGGCGCTCGATATCGGCGAGCGCAAGCGTGGCGAGCAGGAGATGCGCAAGGCCAAGGAATCCGCCGAGACTGCGCTGCGCAATCTGCGCGAGACCCAGGCCTCGCTGATCGAGGCCGAGAAGCTCGCCGCGCTCGGGCGCCTCGTCGCCGGCGTCGCGCACGAGGTCAACAATCCCGTCGGCATCAGCCTCACGGTCGCCTCCGCGCTGGAGCGCAAGACGGCGCTTTTCACTGCCGAGGTCGAGCGCGGCGAGCTGCGCCGCTCCACGCTCAACGACTTCCTCAACACCAGCCGCGACGCTTCCTCTCAGCTTGTCTCCAACCTCAACCGCGCCGCCGAGCTGATTCAGTCGTTCAAGCAGGTCGCCGCCGACCGCAACTACTCCGACCAGCGTACATTCGATCTCGGCGACCTCACCGAGCAGGTGGTGATGAGTCTGCGACCGGGCTTGCGCAAGCACAATCTGACGCTCAACGTCGAGTGCCAGCCCGATCTGACCATGAATAGCTATCCGGGCCCGTACGGCCAGGTGCTGACCAATCTGTTTCTCAATTCGGTGGCGCATGCCTTCCCGGACGGCCGACCGGGAACCATCGACATCCAGGTGCGGGAGTCCGGCAAGGACAATGTCGAGATCCTTTTCGCAGACAATGGCTGCGGCATGTCGCTCGACGTCCGCCGCCGTGCCTTCGATCCGTTCTTCACGACGCGGCGCGACCAGGGCGGCACGGGTCTTGGTTTGCACATCGTCTACAGCATCGTCACGAACCGGCTCGGAGGGCGGCTCGATCTCGATTCCGAACCAGGCAGCGGCACCCGCATCCAGATCATCCTGCCGCGCACGGCGCCGCTGGAGCAGGCCGCGGAATAAGAGCGTTTTCGAGCGAAGTGGTTGCCGGCTCGCGTCAAGCAAGGATGTAGAGCGCCGTTCCGAGACCATCGGAATGGAATCGGCTCTAGTCGGCGTCCGCGAGCTTTTGCAGGGTCGCGCCGAAAATCTGGCTGGCCTTGCCGACCAGCGCGGTGCCGGTCATCTCGCCGCGCGTCTCCGTGAAGGTACCACTGACGCCGATGCCGACCGGGGCAGGGCCGCCGAAAAGCGGATTGTCGTCGCCTCGCGGGGAGGTATGTCGTTGCACCAGCACTTCGCCTTTGAAGGTGTTGTTGTCCTTCACCACGTAGCTGCCGGTGTAATAGAGGTAGGCATCGCCGCCGAGAATCTTGCCGTCGCGAAAAAGAATCACGCCGCTGCCCTTGCCGGCTCGACCATCGAGCAGGGTCACGTGAATCGAATAGAGACCGTTTTTCATAACGTCCCGCGGGCCGGCCGCCATCGCCCAATGGCGTAACCGGTCCGGCTTTTATGCCAAAGCGTATCGCCTCGCGCAACGCGGCAGTTTGCCGGCGGCCACGGGAAGTTGCCGCCGCGAGCCGTAGTTGTCCCGGGCTTGTGCGTGACGCCGTCATGACGGTCTGATGATGGGCGAGGCTGATCGTCTGCGAATCAAGGTTGGCCCGCGAAATGCATGACAATTTTTGCACTGGCCGCGGAGTGCTGGAGCAAGACGATGAGCAACTGGATCGATTCCGGCGGCGAGGAGCCGCGTCTGTACAGTGCGCGTCCCACCAATTGCAAAAGCGAACGACGGGGTTCCGGCAGCGCAACACGCTGTCTAAGCGTGACGAGGCTGGCAAGTGCCCTGGTCTTGGTTGCGTTCGCGGCGCCCCTCGGGCACGCGCGCGACCGCGGCCAGTTCGCCAACACCAATGCCGATCTGAAGGCCTGGTTCGACGGCCTGCGCAGCGGCAAGGGGCCGTGCTGCTCCGATGCCGACGGTTCGGCGCTCTCGGACACCGACTGGGACAGCAAGGACGGGCACTATCGTGTCCGCCTCCCGCGCTATGCCTCAGGGCTTGAAGGGCGACCGCAGGAGCTCGTCTGGGTCGACGTTCCCGAGGAGGCCGTGATCTCCGAGCCCAACCGGGTGGGGCGCACCATGGTATGGCCGATCTACGGCTATATGGGCGTCAGCATCCGCTGCTTCATGCCCGGCAGCATGACCTAGCGGCGCCGGCGGCATGTCGTCCGGTGGGCTTGTGCCGGATCAGGTATATTTCTTGTCGCGCTCGAGCAGCTCGATGGAGATGCCTTCGGGGCCGCGGATGAAGCAGATGCGCACCCCGGGCCGGATCGTGGTCGGCTCGCGCGTGAAGGTGACGCCCTTGGCCTTGATCTCGGCCGCAACGGCATCGATGTCCTTCACCGCCAGGCCGAAATGGTCGAGCCCCTGATGCGGGTGCGGCGGCGGCGGGTTGACGGCGTTATCACCCTCGAGCGGCGCGATGAAGATCCTGGCACCGCCAAGGGTTACGTCGAGCCGCCCCGGCGCACCAACGATCTCGCCACCGAGGATATCCCGCAGCCAGGCCGCCGTGGCCTCCGGATCGGGACTGCGCAGGTGGACGTGATCCCAAGTGACGACGATTGGCATTCCAATTCTCCCAACGCGATCGTTCGATGTCGCAGCGCATGTTAGCGGCGCCTGCCGGCGACCGCCACCGCCCCTGCCGATTTGCAGCTGCGCGGAACCTTAGTTCGTCTTCCGGATTAAGGTAAACAGTGACCAAGCCCATCGTTGAATGGGCTGCGGTCGCGTCGGTGATGCAACCATGAACGCCAGGCTCGACCGGATCGGATTGAGGCGCTTCGCCGGGGCCGGCGAACGACTGGCGCGGAACATAACGATCGCGAGTGTCTCGTTTGGCCGCAGCCTTCTATGGCTGCTGGCGGCCATCATCGTCAGCTGCGGCGTCTGGATGATGCTGCCTCTGTCCAAGGGCAATAGTACTGAGCCGGCAAAGGCGGAGCTGGCGGCCGTCGAGGCAGCTCCTTTGGCCAATGCGGCCGCAGCGGTGTCGCCAGTCTCAGAAGACCAGGCAGCGGCCAGGTCACCTGCCATGGCAGACCTCGGTCGTGTCAGGATCTCATCGCAAACCTGGCGCCGCGGCGGCCTTGGTTCGAGAGCCCTGGTGACGTTCACGCTGCGAAACGACAATGACTATGCCGTAAAGGATGTCGAGATCATCTGCGCCTTTGCGCGGCGCGACGGCAGTCATCTTACCGATCGCAGCCGTGTGCTGGCAGATCCAGTCAGCATGAAGAGCCGCAAGACCTTTGCGCGTATCCCCGTCGGCTTCGTCAACGTGAACGCCGATCAGGCAAAATGTTCGCTGGTTGCCGCACGCCGCGCATAGCGCTGGCACGTTCCGGTAGCGGAAAAGTTACCCTCCTTGGTCCTTGGCGAAAAAACCTCGCGTCGCCATTTGAACCGAATGGCTGGGCCAGGAACCAATTAGCAGATCGCCTGTTGAGGCGTAGAGCCCACGCGCAGATGCGGGGGGCGGAGCGCGGCCAATGCCCATCTTTCGGTATTTCGTCTTTGTCGGTGGAGCCCTGCTCGCACTGCTGTTCGCGGCGAATTTCGTTTACCCGGCAGCGCCCTTGACCCAGGCCGTTGCGACCGCAAGCAACGATCAGCCCCTGATCCGAATCCGGTCCGATCGGCACCTGCCTGACCGCGTGGTCCTCGACACCAGCCAACCGACCATTGCAGCGCCAGCGGTGAAGACTGCCGCTGTCATTTCACCTCAACCGCAGGCGCAGGACAGCACCTCGGCGGCGCTTGCCGAAATGTCGGCCAAGGCGCGGGTGCGCGACACGTTCGCCCAGTTCACGCCGCCGCTGAGGACGGATACCGCCGCAGCCGGGAAGCCTGAGGCCAGGCCGCAGGCCGCTCAGGCCCAGATATCCCAAGGGCGCGTTTCTACTCAGGCTTCGCCGGTCCAGGCGCAGCCCAAGCGCAAGGTCGCCAGGACGCATCCGGCGCCGCAGCAGGGGCGACCGATGCTGGTCGCCCAGCAGCCCCATTTTGGGCTCTTCGACACGACCTGGTGAGAGCATCTTCGACCCGCCTCGAAACGAAGCGGGCAGGGCTTTTTATTGGTCGATCTCTCTGCTAATTCGAACCTATCCGATCCGCCGTCCGGTGCACTGGCTCGTCAGCCCCGGTCCGGCAAGTCTCGGTTGTGGCCCGACACCTCGGGCCAAGGCGCTCGTAGCTCAGCTGGATAGAGCATCGGATTTCGATTCCGAGGGTCGGGAGTTCGAATCTCTCCGAGCGCGCCATTTCATTGGGATTGCCGACATGGACCATGGGTTCGATACGAGAGGCATCATCGTTTCGAGCTGACCTGCAGCCCCGGTCTATTTGCCCTGGATCTTCAGTCCGTTCGGTCCGACGTTGATCTGCAGTCCGTCCGGCTGCTTCTTCTCCTGGTAGAGATTGTAGCCAAGCACGCCTGCGGTGACGACCAGAGCGCCGATAATCAGAAACAGTACGTTACGGTTGATGGACATTCGCTTCCCTGAACCCACTACATGGAAAACCCCGCGGCGGTAGCGCGGGGTGCCTCGATGCGCTCCGGGGCGGCCGGCAGCGCACCGCTCGGACGGGTAACGCGGACTGAAGGAACCGGTTCCCTGGCTGGCTTGATACGTAGGATTTCCGTGAGTTAGCCTGCGACGATACTGCCGTGCCGTCCCCGCGCCAGGGTTTCGGAGGGCGCCTCATGGAAAGTTGCGCGGTAGGCTGCGGCGAACTCGCCGAGATGATGGAAGCCCTGCGCGCGTGCACACGTGGCGACGGTGGCGCCGCCGCCCTTGAGCAGGCGGGTGCGGGTCGCCCACAACCTCTTGAGACGAATGTACTGGTGCAGGCTCATGCCACGCACCTTGCTGACCGCGCCGCCGATCGTCCGGATCGAGACGCCGAACTCACTGGCGAGATCGGCCGTGTAGATCTGGGCGGTAGGGTAGGCCGCGACGTAATCGTCGATCCGCTGTACCAGCTTGATCGAGCGCTCGCACTGGACCGAGGCGCTCCGATCCGACGTCGAATCGACCCGAAACAGATCGTCGAGTGCGAGCAGCAGGCCCTCCTGGAGATGGGCCGCCACCTCGGTGGATTCGAACAGGAGCGGCTGCACTGACGCGGTTCGCAGGATGTCGAGCAGGAGCTGCCGCGTGTGGAGCAGGGCAGGCGGGTTCGCGAGATGGGCCCGCAAATCGTCGCCCCGATCGAACCAGCCCCGGTCTCTCAGTGCCGGGGACAAGATGATCATCGCATGATGATTGGCCCGGGGCTCGACAAAATGGCATTCATCGTTGCCTCGGAGCGTCACGAAATAGCGGGCGTCGAGATCCAGGCCCTTGAGGTTGACCTGGAGGTCGTCGGTCATGGACAGGATCACCATCCCGCCCGGCATCCGGTAGGTGGTGTCGAGTATGCGTGCGAACGATCTCATCATGATGATGCGGCACGCCGGCAGGGCGACGACGGCGCGGGCCGCGGCGAAGTTCGAGATGTCGAGCGGAATGCTTCTCGCGTCCTCCATCGTCTCGATCGGCCGAAACGCATCGACGTCGGAAAAGCCGATCAGTTGAAGGGCGGAGGACGGAGCGAGGGCGTCGAACAACATGGTCTGGCCGGCTGCTGAAATGTGACAATCAAATGAACGTCGATCTACCGCCATCAATGGCGAAACATCGCATTTCAGTAAACCGAATTCCAGGCCGTAGTATTGCGGACATCATGCCATGACGCCCGCCGTATCAATCTCGCCGTCAACGTCCTCCGCTCATCGGTTGGCCGGAGGCGAGGTCGATGAAATGCAGACTAGCGCAGGCGGGACAGGCGAAGGATACAAGGCTCCGTCTCTCCTGTTTCACCTGCTTCTCGAGATGCGTCTGTACGTTCATGCCCGTCTGGGGGCATCGAAAAACGATCAACTCCGCCATCGCGGTAGAATGACGCTGCGGGCGGATTCATCTTTGATCCAGATCAGTTTTAGACGCTCCAGGACGGCGATGTCCGTAAGAAAGCACCTCGCAACGGCGAAGGGGCCCGAAGGCCCCTTCAGGTGTCACCAGCGGCGATAGCCCGGGCCATAAAGGCGGGGACCGTAACCGTAATAGCGCGGCCCATAATACCGGGGGCCGTAGTAGCGGGGGCCGTAATACGGCCGGGGCCCGTAATACCCATAGTAGTTCGGGCGCCAAAAGCAGCGCCCCCAGGCGTCGCAGACCATGCGGACCTGCTCGATGCCGGAGGCCTGCGGCGTCGCAGGCGCGGGCGCGATGGGCATGGCGGACGCCGCCGGCGACACCGCCAAAGCACCAAACATGGCACCGGACAGGGCTGCGGCGACGAGGCCGATCTTGAGATTCATGATGTCTTCCTCTGCTTACGCGATCCAGGATATCGAACTTGTTCGGATCAAATTGTGGCGGAACCGAAATGTAATGCTGATGAACAAACTTCAGCCGTTCGCCGCGAGCCCGACGTCCACCCGCGAGCGAGTGATCGATGCGCAGGACATCCAATGCCGTTCTTGATCCTGCGCAATTCGCCTTCGATGCATCGTTCGTAGTCTCGTCGTGTGATCAGTGCTTCGACGAATTCGAAGGGCTGGCTCACAGGTTGCTTGGAGCTGTGCAATGGACAAGATGAGACTAGACAAGGGCGACTGGCTGGTCGTGTGCGATGGGCGCAAGGCGCTCATTCTGGAAAACCTCGGCGACGAGATGTTTCCGAACCTTCACACCAGGGAGGTGCACGAGCAGCCCAATCCCTCGACCAGTGCGCAAGGGAGCGACGCGCCCGGGCGATTGCACGCCGCTGCCGGCGGCGCCCGCAGCTCGGTCGAACAGACCGACTGGCACGACGAGGCCGAGCGCGCCTTCCTGCGAAGCCTGGCCGGCCGGCTCGATGCCGCAGTCAGCGCCGGGGAGACCACGGCCCTGACCATGGTGGCCTCACCGCGCGCGCTCGGCATGATCCGCGCCGATTACTCCGACGTCATTCGCAGGGCGCTGCGGGGCGAGGTCGGCAAGGATCTCGTCAAGCTGCCGGTCTACGAGATCGAGAAGCAATTGCTGCTGTCGGGCGCCGCCAAATAAGTGGCACTCTCGCAGAGACCGTGCCGGCGTCCCTCAATAGCAGGGGTGCCGGCGGCGGTCCTGGCCGACATAGGCGGCCGCGCTCTGGTAGCAATGGTTGGTCGACGGGCCGTCGTAGAAGGCGAATGTGCCGGGGGTGATGCCCGGCCCGTAATTGTGCACATAGCTGATCGGGTAGGGCAGCGGGTTCGCGTAGTGGCGGTGGTACCGGTGATGTCCGCGCGCCTCCGCGAGGTTAGGGGCAAGGATTGCGGCCAACAGGGCAGCAACCGCGGCTACAAGCGTCAACTTGCTCATCTCGATTCTCCGGAACCCGCGAAGTGGTCAGCCATCTATAGCCATTTCGGACCTCCGGGGCACCCGTCCGGTGCCTGGAAATCCGGGCCGATCCCCCAGATTCCCGGGTGGGTGTGACAGAATTGCCGGTGATGCGGCCGAAGCCTGCCCATTTTTGGCCTTTTCGGGATGCTTAACGAATTCCCCACACAAGTATGACCAAAGACTATTGGGTTAAGAATCCTGTCGCCGGCTTTTGGGGGCTCCCTTCGAGGCCGGTCCATTCCTGAAGGCTTCGCCGTCACGCCGCCATGCGCATCACGCTTCTGAGCCTGCTGTTGCTCTGCCTCGCTGCCGCCACGCCGGCGCGGGCCGAACTGCATATCACCCGCGACCACGGCGGCTATGTCGAGGAATACAAGACCAAGTACAAGCGTGTCCGCGAGAAGGGCGAGCGCGTCATCATCGACGGCATCTGCAATTCGGCCTGCACGCTGGTGCTCGGCATCGTTCCGATGAACAAGATCTGCGTGACGCCCCGCGCCAGCCTCGGCTTCCATCAGGCCTATTACGACAAGGCCTTCACTTTCGGCATCAAGGTCACGAGCTCGGAAGGCACGTCCGACCTGATGTCCTACTACCCCGATAAGGTGAAGGACTGGATCCGCCGCAATGGCGGGCTTACGACCGACATGAAGAAAATCAAGAACGGCGTCGAGCTCTGGAAGATCATCGACCCCTGTCCGGAAGAATGGTAAGCGGCTGAGCTGAGCCGCGCCGTCCGTCGCAGCGCAGCATCGTGCCGGGCGAAATTCGCATTGCCGCATAGCCCCCGGTGGGGCAATGAGGGCGGCAATGAACCATAATCAAGAAGCCCTGACCGCCCGCATTGCGCCGATCCTGTTCGTCCTGCTCTGGAGCACCGGATTCATCGGCACCAAATACGTCGTCAACAATGCCGATCCCTTGACCTATCTCGCCATCCGGATGGCGATCGTGGTCGGTCTGATGGCGATGATCGCTGCGATCGCGCGGCCGAAATGGCCTGATCGCACCGGCATCGCGCATAGCGCCGTCGCCGGCATTCTCGTCCACGGCTTCTATCTCGGCGGCACCGCGATCGCGATCGCGCATTCGATTCCGGCCGGGCTCTCCGCGCTGATTCCGGGCCTGCAGCCGATCCTGACCTCGACCATCGCCAACCGCTGGCTCGGCGAGAAGGTGACGCCGGTGCAATGGGCCGGGCTTGTGCTCGGCCTCGGCGGCGTGGTGCTGATCCTGCACAACCGTCCGATGACGGGTGAAGCCGGGCTCGGCTGGCTTGCTTCGGTGGTCTCGCTGATCAGCATCACTCTCGGCACGCTCTATCAGCGCCGCTACTGCAACCAGATCGACTGGCGCGCCGGCAACCTCGTGCAATATGTCGCCGTCACCATCTTCTTCGCGATCGGCGCCTTCCTGTTCGAAGACCGCGTGGTGCACTGGACGCGGGAGTTCGTGCTTGCGCTCGGCTGGCTCGCGGTCGCGCTCTCGATCGGATCGATCGGGCTGCTGTACTGGCTGATCCGCCACGCCGCGGCGACGTCGGTCGCGAGCCTGTTCTATCTGGTGCCTGCGGTGACCGCGCTGATGGCCTATTTGCTGTTCGGAGAGAAGCTCGACGCGCTGGCGATTGCCGGAATGGGGATGTGCGCAGCCGCCGTGTTCGTGGTCAACAGGCGCTCGTAGGCGACGGAATACATCCCTTACGTGAAGCATCACCCGGGCCGGCGCGCATCCAAGCCGCGAGGGCAGGGGTATCCCGGGAGCAGGTCTCCGGGCGCGCCCGCACCCGGAGACCTGCGCGCGTTGCGATCAGCGCTTGGCCTTGCCAGCCTTCTTTTTCGACTTGGCGGCTTTTTTGCCGACCTTCTTGGCGGCCTTCTTCACCGACTTCTTTGCAGTTTTCTTGGACGCCTTCTTCGACGACTTCTTAGCGGCCTTCTTCGAGCTCTTCTTCGAGGCCTTCTTCTTCGAAGCCTTCTTCGGTGCTACTTTCTTCGCCACCTTCTTGGCGGCTTTCCTGACCTTCTTGACGGCGATGATCGCCGCGTCCTTGGTCGCTTCCACGGCGCTGGTGATCGTGTCCATCGCCTGTTCGGTGATCGGCTTGTCGTCGTCCATATCGTCCCCCACGGTTTGTACGGAGCGATCACGATATCCGGTTTCGAATTTGTGTCAAAGCAGCGCTCAACCTCTGCGGATCTTTGCGTAGGCTGCGAGCGCGCGCTCGCGTCCCCTGGCGTGATCGACGATCGGCTGCGGATAGGTCTTGCCGAGCGTGACGCCGGCGCTGGCAAGCTCGATCGGCGTCGCCTGCCACGGCTGGTGGATCAGCTTGGTTGGCATCTCCTTCAACTCCGGCACCCAGCGCCGAACGTAAGTCCCATCCGGATCGAACTTCTCGCCTTGGAGCTGCGGGTTGAACACGCGGAAATAGGGCGCGGCGTCGGCGCCGCAGCCGGCGACCCATTGCCAATTGGCGGGATTGCTGCCGGCATCCGCATCGACCAGCGTGTCCCAGAACCAGCTCTCGCCCTCGCGCCAGTCGATCAGCAAGTGCTTGACCAGGAACGACGCCACCACCATCCGCACGCGGTTGTGCATCACGCCGGTGTGCCAGAGCTCGCGCAGGCCGGCGTCGACGATGGGGTAGCCGGTATGCCCGCGCTGCCAGGCGGCGAGCGCGGTCTTGTCGCCCTTCCACGGGAAGCCGTCGAAACTCGTTTGCAGGTTCTCGGTGACGAGGTTGGGATGGTCGTGCAGCAGGTGACGGCAGAACTCGCGCCAGCCGAGCTCGCTCAGGAACTTCTCGATGCCGGGCCCGAAGGCCGGCTCTTCCGCCGCCGCGAACCGCGCCGCATGCCAGACCTGGCGCGGGCTGAGCTCGCCGAATCGCAGATGCGGTGACAGGCCTGAGGTGCCCTCGCGGTCCGGGCGGTCGCGGTCGCCGACATAGACGCGCGCGGTGCGCTTGAGGAAGTCGCGCAGGCGTGCCCGCGCGGAGGCTTCGCCCGGGGTCCATGTCTCGCGCAGGCCGCCCGCCCAATCAGGTTTGGTCGGCTCGAGCTTCCAGCTCTCCAGTTGGTCGCTGGCGATCTTCGGACCCGGGCGCAGCTGTTTCGGCGCAGGCAGCGGCTTTGGCGGATCGCCGAGCGACAGCACCCGCCGCCAGAACGGCGTGAATACGCGCAAGGCCCGGCCTTCCTTGTTACGGATCGCCGAGGGCTGGACCAGGAGATCGCCGGGAAAGTTTTGCGAGTCGATGCCGAGCTTTGCCAGCGCCGCTTCGAGCTGCCGCTCAACCGCCTGATGAGGGGCTTGCGCGATCTCATTCCAGTAGACGGCGCAGGCGCCGCTCTCGCGGGCCAGCTCGGCGACGACCTTGGCCGCCGGTCCCTTGCACAGGACCAGCGATCCACCGCGCGCGGCAATTTCGGCGCCAAGCGCCCGCAGCGACTGCGCCAACCACCAGCGCGCCGCGCCGCCCGGTGCCCGCCCGGCTGCATCGTCCAGCACATAAAGGCAGATCACCGGCGAGCCGGTTTTGGCGGCGGCGTGGAGGGCGGGATGGTCGGAGACGCGAAGGTCATCGCGGAACCAGACGATGACCGGCTGTGGACTGGGCATGATCGGGAATGGGTCTCGCGCGGCAGGTCCTCACTATACGAGACACCGCCGCGAAGTTTCATGCCCGGATTTGGCCCCGGAGGACGCGCCTGGCGGGCTCCGGGGATGTCGGATGGTTTATCAGCGCAACCCGCAGGTCTTCACTTCGGCTGCGGCACGATGCGGATGTAGGGCTTTGGCTCCTTCCAGCCCTGCGGGTAGATCGTCTTGGCCTCGTCGTTGGAGACCGAGCCCGCGATGATGACGTCGTCGCCCTGCGACCAGTCGGCCGGCGTCGCCACGCGATGCTTGGCGGTGAGCTGGAGCGAGTCGATGACGCGCAGGATTTCCTGGAAGTTCCGGCCCGTGGTCATCGGATAGACCAGCACCAGCTTGATCTTCTTGTCAGGGCCGATGACGAAGACGTTGCGGACGGTCTGGTTGTCGGCGGCGGTGCGGACGAGGGGATCGCCCGAGATCGCTGCCGGCAGCATGCCGTACAGCTTCGAGACGTTGTAGTCGGTATCGGCAATCATCGGGAAGTTCGGCGCGGCCCCTTGCGTCTCCTTGATGTCCTCCGACCATTTGGCATGACGGTCGACCGGGTCGACCGAAAGGCCCATCAGCTTGACGCCGCGCTTGTCGAATTCCGGCTTCAGCCTGGCGAGCGCACCGAGCTCGGTCGTGCACACCGGCGTGAAGTCCTTCGGGTGCGAGAACAACAGCGCCCAGCTGTTGCCGATCCAGTCGTGGAACTTGATCTTCCCTTCGGTGGTCTCGGCCTCGAAGTCGGGTGCGGTGGCGCCGATCGGAAGTGTCATGATTTTACCTCATCGCATTGAATTGACTTGATAATTCGTTTTTGTCGTCGGCCCCAGTATAGGTGCCTTCCGGGCCCAAGTGAACGTCAACTGAACCGGCTCAAGTAAAATGTGAATTCCTTCCTCGAAGGGCCGATTTTCTAGCAACTTATTGTTACAGCAGCACCTGCGGCGAAACATCCCCATCCGGGGTCGCACGGTCTCGCTCGCCCCGATAATGCCTTTTATGACTTCCATCACGCTCGCCCGGCGCGTCCCAGAACCTAAGCGGTCCTGACAGCGACCAATTGGCAACCATCTCGAAAAGTCGCGACCCCCGTATCGAATCGTTAACCACCCCTTTACGTCGGCATGAAAATGCTGACCGGTCAGAAGAAATCTGGAAGTGAACTATGTCCGCCGCTGCGCCTAAATCTGCCGAACCGTCGTCCCTCGAACCGTCCTGCCGCGACACCGCGGCTCATGCACTCTCCATCGTGCGCGACGGCGTGATCACGGGCGAAGGCCCGACCACCAAGGGAAGGGTTCATTTCTCCCGCTCGCTCGATGCCGACGACACCGCCTGGTGCACGCGCATCCTTACCGCCACCGCCGTCAACGACCAGCCGGTCAGCCGCGCCGAGGCCGAGGTCCTGTTCGAGATCAACGAAGCCGCCGCCGAACGCACCGATGGCGGCCGCTTCGACGATCTGCTCGCCAAGGCTGTTGCGCACTATGCCGCCAGCGCCTCGGGCCTGAAGGTACCGCCGCGCAGCGTCGCGCTGTCGTCCGATACCGAGATCGAGAGCTGGGCGCCGTCCTATGCCTCCAAGGTCAACAGCGAGATGCTGGAGTGGATCGCCGGCCAGATGCGCGGCAAGCGCCACAACAACCGCCGCCTGATGGCGATGGTGGCGACCTTCCTCGGCGCCACCGCGCTGCCCCTGGCGGGCCAATTGCCGAACGTGTTCGACATCGGCATGTGAAAGATCACGGGACATTCTCGCGCCCCGTGCAGGGCGCGGGCGAAAGCGGCGGGGGTCATTTCCCCGCCGTTTTTTGTTTGCCGGCATCCGCCTCGAGCCCGAGTGTGCGGCCCGGGAAGCCGGCGGCGTCGAAATAGCGCTGGCTGCCGACGCGCTGGAAATTCAACACGGTGGTCAGACCGCCCTCGGCGGGCTTGGATTTCATCGTGCCGGCATAGGCTTTCGGCACGGTGCCGTTGGGCATGGCTTCCGACATCACGCGGCCGACCAGGTCTCCCTTCTCCGAGGCGCGCAGCCCCATCAGCCGGGCGGCCGTCATGCCGACATCGGCATTGCTGACCGGGATCGCGCTGACATAGCCGGCTTTGAAATCCGGGCCGATCGCCGCCATGAAGTTCATGGTGTCGCCGCGGCTGAAGCTGCCATGCATTCCCTGGCCCTGGCGCAGCACGGTGTCGGCAACCTGCACCGAGCAGTTGGTCGGCGCCTCGCCGCAATTGCTGGCGTAGGAGCGGAAGTTGACAACGATCGACGGCGTCGGCGTCGCCGCCTTGCCGCGCAGATTGATGCTCGACAGCGGCAAGGTGCCGGGGAAGCGGCCGAGCGAGTCCTCGACGAACAGGCCGGAGACGTAGTCCTGTTCGAGCAGTGCCTTGATGGTCTTGGCCGCCAGCTGCTTGTCCTTGTTCGGGAGATAGACGAGGTCGGAGCCGCCATTGGTGGCGACGACGAGGTCGGGCTTTTCCGGATCCTTGCCGAGCACGCCGTTGCCGGCCCTGGGATGCTTGTTGCCCTCGATCTTCGCGTTCTTGTCGTTGGGGTCGAACAGCGGCAGGTCGAGCGCCTTGGCGAGGTCGAGCGCCAGGAAGCCCATCGGCAGGAAGTCCTTCGGCGTGTCGTCATAGCTGGCCTTGGCCGAGGGGCTGGTCTTGCTTTCCTTGGAGATGGTCGAGAAGCCATGATCCGCCGAGACGATGATGTTGGTGGAGGCCGCAAGCCCGAGCTCGTCCAGCGCCTTGCGGATCTGGGCGAGGTTGGTGTCGGCGTTCTTGATGCCGGCCATCGAGGTCGGACCGTTGATGCCGGGCAGGATCTGGTTGAGGCTGTCGCCGGTGTTGTGCTGGCTGCCGTCGGGGTCGCGCGACCAGAACACCAGCACGAACGGCTTGTTGCGTGCCTTGAACATCGGCAGCACCACCTTGGCGGCGACGTCGGCGAAATAGGCTTGCTGCGCGACGTTGGCGACTACGGTGCCGGGCGTCTTGGCATCGCCCGCCTTGGAATTGTCGCCGCGCGGCGGCGTGGCGAGGGGCAGGCCCGCCTTGGTCAGCGCGTCTTTCACTTCGTCCGACAGCGCCACGCCGTTCTTGCCGCCGGTGGCATCGTCGAACACGATCGAATGCAGCCCGGCTTTCTCGGGCTTGTCGGTGTGGTCGAACTGATAGGTGGGACCATGCTTGCCCAGCGCCGCAGTGCTGAACCCCTTGTCGCGGGCCAGCTTCAGGATGGTGTCCTCGTTGAGATAGTTGCCCCCAAAATGCTCGTCGATGTCGCCGAGCACGCCGTCGTTCTCGATGAAGGGGACCACGGTGTCGCCGGCCGGAGCCGAAGTGTAGCCGGTCCAGATCGTGTTGGAGAACACGCCGGTGTCGCCGAGATAATGACCGGTCGACATCGCCGAGCCGTTGGCCATGGTGAAGGTCGGAAACAGCGAGTGCGAATTCTTGAAGTTGACGCCCTTGTCGCGGACCTCGGCCATCGCCGGCGCCGTTTCGGCGTTGACCTTCAGCGCGCGCAGGCCGTCCGGAATGAACAGGATCAAATTGCGCGGCGTGTTGTTCTGGGCGGAAGCAAATCCGGTGGATAGCACTGTCAGTCCGGCGGACAGCAACACCAGTGAACGGCGCATCGAAATCTCCCTGCGAAGGCGGCTCGGCCGCAACCCGCGGCCCCGGGGCCGCGACCCGCGGTCCCCGGTTCGTTTAGTTTCGCTGCATGACCTTTTTGTTACAAGGCCCGTCGCCGATGCAAGAGGGTTGGGGAGGGGACTTGTTCGTCTCGTGTCCCGGACGCGCTGCAACGCTCCTGCGTTGCTGCGCAGAGCCGGGACCCAGCGGGCCACAGCACGTGCTGCAACATGGGCCCCGGCTCTGCCTCGCATCGTCGAAGGGACGCTGCGCCGCGTCCGGGGCACGAGACCGTTCATCACATGGCTGATCATCCTCGCGGCGCATTTCGCCCGAGCTTTGCTTGATCTCTTCGCCCTCCATTGAAAGAGGGCGCAGGGAAGACCGGGCGCCGGCTGGCACCCGCGGT
>NZ_PYFW01000013.1 GCF_003020125.1 Bradyrhizobium sp. MOS003
GTCGTCCGCACGAAGCCTCGGGCTCACAGGGACTACCCGCCCTGCCCGCGCCTCTCGTGCCGACGCTGCCGCGTCCACCGCAAGCCCGGCTCGCGAACATGACGACTTCACGTCGCCCCTCTTGGTGAGCCGGGATGGACGACACATACGCCGAAACCGAATTTCGGTAAAGTGGAATATTTTTAAGAAGGTGGATTGACAGCGGGCGACACAGGCAACGGTCGGTAGCCCGGATGAGCGCAGCGACATCCGGGATTTCCACGGGCACTGTCCGGGTATCGCTGCGCTCACCCGGGCTACGGGAGCTACCCGCCGAAATCGCGCGGGCTGAACGGCAGGTCCATGACCTTCCATTCGCCGTACAGATTGGCCGGCAGCATCTTGTACGGCTGGCAGTTCTGGAGCGCGCTCATGGCGGACTTCATGAGCGCCACGCCTTTCGCGGACGGCGGCGCCTCGATCAGGATCGGCTCGCGCGCCAGCGTGCCGTCGGTCGCAAACACCGCCCGCAGCTTGATCCGAACGGCGTCGGTGGGGCTCAGTCCGGCCGGCAATTTCGCACAGCTACGCAAATGGCGACGAAGCTCGGCGATGACTTCAGCCGGCAACTTGGCTGCGATTGAATCCTTAGCATCGCCGCCATCGTCCTTGGGGGTTTCTTTCGGCAGCTCCGGCGGCAATTCCGGCGGCAGGCCGAGCATG
Organism: Bradyrhizobium sp. MOS003; assembly: GCF_003020125.1. Classification (GTDB taxonomy): domain Bacteria; phylum Pseudomonadota; class Alphaproteobacteria; order Rhizobiales; family Xanthobacteraceae; genus Bradyrhizobium. Next base: position 703 of record NZ_PYFW01000013.1, read on the forward strand.
ACGCCGTATTTGACGGTGACGTCAGGCTGCGGAGCCTGATAGGCCGGCGGTGGCGCGGACTGGGGCGGCGGTTGCTGTGCCTCTGGCTGCGGCATCGCCTGAGGCGGCGGTTGCGGCAGCGGCTGAGGCTGAGGCTGTTGTTGCTGCGGCGGCTGCTGTTGCGGCGGGGACTCTTGCGGCTGCGCGGCGGCCTCGCGCGGCTTGGGCGTCTGCGCGGGCTGCGGCTGCTTCTCCTGCGCCGGCTGCTGCGACGATTGCGGCGAAGCCTGCGGCTTGTCCGCGGGCTTCGCCGCTGGGTCTGCCTTGTCGGTGACATCCAGCTTCGGCAGCTTGAACTCGGGCTCCGGCGGCTTCTCCTTGGCCGCGTCCTTCGTCTCCTGCTGCTTGATCTCTTCCTTGACCTGCTCGGGCGTGACGATGTCGACTGTCACGGTCTCCGGTTGCTGGCTGCGAAACGGATGGACCTCGCTGATCACGATGATCAGCGCCACCAGCGTCAGATGCGCGATGGCTGACGCCGCAATGTCCGTCCGTATGATCTTCCGCAGTTCCATCGACCGATCTTGGGTTGCCGTCGCGGTCCTAGCATAACCCAGTCCCCTCTCAATCCCATTTCGGGGCGAAGCCGAAGTCGGTCAGCCGGCCCTTCGGACTGGCGAGCGCGGCGATCCGGCTCATCTCGTCCTCCGACAGCTCGAAATCGAAGATCTCGATGTTCTCGGACAGGCGTTCGACGCGCGACGTGCGCGGGATCGCAGCGACATTCTGTTGCACCAGCCAGCGCAGGCAGACCTGAGCGGGCGATTTGTGGTGGGCGCGCCCGATCTCGACGAGCGTCTGGTCGGACTTGATGCGTCCCCTGGCGATCGGGCTGTAGGCGACGAGTGCAAGCCCGTGCTGGTCGCAGGCCGCCCTCACCTTCGCCTGGTCGAGGTAAGGGTGGTATTCGACCTGGTTGCAAACCAGCGGCTCCGGCGACAGCGCGACCGCCTGCTCGATCAGCGCCACCGTGAAATTGGAGACGCCGATGTGACGGGTCAGCCCCATCGTCTTCGCATGCGACAGCGCGCCCAGCGTCTCCGCCAGCGGCACGTGCGAATTGGGCCAGTGCAGCAGCAACAGATCGACGGAGGGAAGCCGCAACCGGGCCAGGCTCTCCTTGACCGAGCGCTCGAGATCGTGAGGCGCGAAATGGTTGGTCCAGACCTTGGTGGTGAGGAAGACATCGTCGCGGCGCACGCCAGAGGCGCGCAAGCCGTCGCCGACCTCGCGTTCATTGTCGTAGGCCTGCGCGGTGTCGATGTGGCGATAGCCGAGCCGCAGCGCCTGTTCGACCACGCGGGCGACAGGTCTTCCGCTCAGCTCCCAGGTCCCGAGCCCGATCGCCGGGATCCGTGCGCCATTGGCCTCGACGAACAGCATGAGGGCTCCCTTTCTGTTGCGCAGCCCCTGACGTCATCAGGCATCATTATGGACCCGGCCCGCGACGCTGCCAACGGAAGGCCGCGGCAGTTCAGCGGGATATTTGCCGCAATGCTAACGGGAGGTTCGCGTCGGGCCTGCGCCCTCGACGTCAGGGCTTTGGCGTCAAGCTTTGGCGAGCGCCTGGAACACCGTATCCGGGGCGTGCGCGATCACCGCGAGCAGCGCGCGGGCCGGTCCCCGTGGAGCGCGCTTGCCCTGCTCCCAGTTGCGGATGGTCTCGACGGGAACGCCGAGCTTGGCGGCGAACTCCATCTGGGTCAGGCAGGCGCGGCGGCGCAAATCGCGCACCGCGAGCGAAGACGTGTCGGCCGGCGCAGCATTGACCGTGGACTCGACCGGAGACGGCTGGACCGGAAATTCCTGTCCGTCCCGCATCTCGACGACCCGTCCGTCCGCCTTCAGCCGCAACCGCATGTCCAGTCCCCCAAGCGCGGGCGATGATGCGGCACGTCGCTTAAGTTCGGATTAAAAGGTCTCGTGCCCCGGACGCGGCGCAGCGCCCCTCTTGGGGTGATGCGACGCAGAGCCGGGGCCGATGCCGCTGCAAGGTGCCGTGTTGCTTTCTGGGGCCCGTCTGCGCAGCAACGCCAAGAGCGTTGCAGCGCGCCCGGGACACGAACGCGAGAGCGTCGCTATCTCAACCCGAACCACAACGTCGCAATGCCGAGGAAGGAGAAGAAGCCGACCACATCCGTCACCGTGGTGACGAACGTCCCCGACGCCACCGCCGGGTCGGCCCTGACGCGTTCGAGCGCCATCGGGATCAGGATGCCGCCGAGCGCGCCGGCGATCAGGTTGCAGACCATCGCAAGCCCGATGACGATGCCGAGGCCGGGGATCCTGAACCAGGCCACCGCCGCGATCCCCGTGATCACGGCAAAGGCGAGCCCGTTGACGAGACCGACCATGCCTTCGCGCATCACCACGCGCCAGGCGTTGGACGCGCCGAGCTCGCGAGTCGCCAGCGCCCGCACCGCGACCGTCATGGTCTGGGTGGCGGCATTGCCGCCCTGGCTCGCGACGATCGGCGCCAGCACGGCGAGCGCGACCATCTTCTCCAGCTGCCCCTCGAACAGGCCGAGCACGGAGGACGCCAGGAAGGCGGTCGCGAGATTGACCAGCAGCCAGTTGAACCGCGCGCGTGCAATGGTGAACACGGTGTCGGACAGTTCTTCGTCGCTGGTGACGCCGCCGAGCGCCTTGAGATCCTCATCCGCCTCCTCCTCGATGACGTCGACGACGTCGTCGACGGTGATGACGCCGACGAGGCGATCCTGGGTGTCCAGCACGGGAGCCGCGACGAGATTGTACTTGCCGAACATGCGCGCCACCTCCTCCTGGTCCTCCAGGACGGAGACGCGTCGGCGGTCCTCGTCGGTCAGTTCGGTGAGCGGCACCGGGCGGCGCGCCCGCAGCAGCACGTCGAGCGAGACCGCACCATGCCAGTGCTGGTCCTTGTCGACGACGTAGATCTCGTAGAAGCGGTCCGGCAGATCCGGCGTCTCGCGCATGTAGTCGATCGCCTGGCCCACGGTGAAATCCTGGGGCACCGCGATGAACTCGTTCTGCATCCGGCGTCCGGCGGAGTTTTCGGGATACAGCAGGCTGCGTTCGAGCGCGACACGCTCCTTGAGCGGCAGCTTCTCGAGGATCTCCTCCTGATCCGCCTGGTCGAGGGTTTCGAGCAGCTCCACCGCGTCGTCGGATTCGAGCTCGCGAACGCCTTCCGCGACGGTCTCCGGCGGCAGTTCCTCGAGGATGTCCTCGCGCACGCCCTCGTCGAGCTCGTTCAGTGCGGAGAAGTCGAAATCGCGCCCGGTCAGCTCGACCAGGCGGACCCGGTCGTCGGGCTCGAGCGCGCCGATGAGATCGCCGAGATCGGCCTCGTGCAGCTCGGCGACGCAGGCGCGCAGCGAGGCGCTGTCGCCTGCCTCGATCGCATGGGCGATTTCCTCGACGAATTCGTGCCTGATATCACCGTCTTCATTGCGCATCGGCACGTGGTCGAGTACCGAATCCGCAGCGGTCGAGGCACCGTCCATATGTTCATCCATGGTGCGCCTCGCCGTTTGACAGGTTGGATCTGGTGGTCTGAGCTGACGGTCAGGCAATACCCACAAGGCAAAGCCGAGCGCAATGACAAAGATGCTTCGACTGAGGTGGACCTCGATATCATCGGGCGCAGCCCTCGCTGCCTTGATCGGCATCGCTTCGGCCGTGGCCGCCGAGTGTCCGCGCAAGGACGCGCTCGGCACTTCGCGCGTGCTGAGCGTCGATGCCAGGACCACGCCGCGCGTGGGCCTGAAGAGCTTTCCGCAGACGCTGCCGCTCGCCGATCACGAGGTCGTGCTGACCTTCGACGACGGGCCGAACCCGCCGACGACGTCGAAGGTGCTGGCGGCGCTGGCGCAGGAATGCGTGCGTGCGACCTTCTTCCTGATCGGCCAGCACGCCAGCCAGCAGCCGGACATGGTCAAGCGCATCGCCCGCGAGGGCCACACCATCGGCCACCACACCTTCTCGCATCCGTTCATGGCGCGGATCCCGTTCGACAAGGCCAAGACCGAGATCGACCGCGGCATCGCGGCCGACGAGATGGCGCTGCACGGCACCTCGACGACGACGCCCTCGACGCCGTTCTTCCGCTTCCCCTATTTCGAGGCGACGCAAGCGCAGCTCGACCTGCTCCAGTCGCGCGGCATCGTGGTGTTCGGCGCCGACCTCTGGGCCAGCGATTGGAACGAGATGACGCCGGAGCAGGAACTGAAGCTGGTGACGGAGCGCCTTGCGGCGGCCGGCAAGGGCATCATCCTGTTTCACGACCCCAAGGCGCGGACCGCCGCGATCATGCCGGCCTTCCTGCGGTATCTGAGGGAGAACGGCTATCGGGTGGTCCACATCGTACCGTCGGGTACGTCACAGAAGAACGCCGATGCGCGCTGATGCCGGAATGTCACGCCGGCGCAAAATGGGGTGATTTAGGCCCTATTAACACTCTGTTCATGCTACGCCCTGCAAATGGACGGGGATCTTCTGACGGGAAAGGCTCTTGGGCCTGAACCGTTTCCTGATGTCTCCGACCTACTATGACGGCAATCGCGTATGAGGGCAGACAGGGTTCATGATCGGAAGTAGCGTTGTATTGCGGACGCGATCGTGGATCGTCCTTTGCCTCGGTGGTTTCCTCGGATGTTCCGCCATCGGTGCACCGGCAGCGCTTGCAGCCGACTGTCCGGGCCATCCCGACGCGCTCGGGACCTCCCGCACCTTGGTGGTCGATCCGCGCGAGCATCCGCGGATCGGTACCATGCAGTACCGCGAGACGCTGCCCCTGAAGGACCATGAGGTCGTCCTGACCTTCGACGACGGTCCTCTGCCGAAATATTCCAATCAGGTCCTCAAGATGCTCGCCGACGAGTGCATCAAGGCGACCTTCTTCATCATCGGCAGCCAGGCCAAGGCGAACCCCGAAGGCGTGCGCAAGCTGGTGGCGGCGGGCCACACTGTCGGCACCCACAGCATGAACCATCCGCTGACCTTCAACCGGATGCCGGCCGAAAAATTCGAACCCGAGATCAACGGCGGCATCGAGTGGACCTCGGCCGCGATGACCGATCCCTCCAAGCTGGCGCCGTTCTTCCGCATTCCCGGCCTGATGCGTGCCGAGGGCGTCGAGGACTATCTGATCTCGCGCGGCATCCAGGTGTGGAGCGCCGACTTCCCGGCCGACGACTGGCGCCATGTGTCGTCCGACCGCGTCTATCAGCTCGCGATCCAGCGGCTGGAGGCCAAGGGCAAGGGCATTTTGCTGCTGCACGACATCCAGGCCCGCACGGTCGCGGCGCTGCCGAAGATCATCCGCGACCTCAAGGCGCGCGGCTATCGCATCGTGCACGTGGTGCCCGCGAGCGCCGAGCGGCCGGCGACGCCGACCACGCCGGTGGAATGGCTGCTGCACCCGCCGACCGAGACCGTGCCGATCGCGCGCTGGCCGTCCGTTCCGGGCTTCGTGTTCACGCAGACCAGGACGCTTCCGGCGCCCTCGCTCGCCGGCCTCAATGCGCAGACCGAGCATCAGCCGCTGCTGCCGCGCCGGACCAAGGGTCAATTTGACGTCGCATCCGCCCTGCCCGTGCCCGGCCGCGCCCTGTTTGCGATTCCGGAAGGTTCGGTCGAGGTGTTGCTGTCGACGACATTGTCGCGGCGCGCCGCGGCGCGGCTGGCAATGGCCGCAGAGACGCCGCATGCGGCCAGGGGCAAGACGGCAAAGGGCAAGGTAACCGGGCTCCAGGGCCGGCGGCACACCGCGCATGCGGCAGCGGCCGCACCGAAGCCCCCCGCACAGGCCAAGAGCGCGACGCCGCGCTCGACCCGTGTCGCCACCAGCGTGAAGAAGCGCGCTTAAGCCCTCACTGCCGCATGATGGCGGCGACGCAGAGCAGCACGATCAGCGCCAGGAAGAACAGGTCCATATAGGATTTGAGTTCGCCGTCGCGGCGCAGCCGGGCAACGTCGGCGACCACCTGCTTGCGCGCGTTCGTTCCTCCGGAACCGTCATTGATCGGGCCCTGAAGGCGCCGCGTCTCCGCTTCCAGCTTCTCGATCTTCTGGAAGAAGTAGAACGCACGTAGCGTCGAGGCGGCGCGCATCGCGGCATAGACCAGCACCAGGATCGCAAGGGTTGCCCGGTTGGGATACTTCTCCATGAAGTTCAGGCTGAAATAGACCACCGCCATGAACGCGAAGTTGGTGAAGAAGCGATAGACGAAGCTGAGGAAAACCATGCTGGCTCGGGCCTTGAAGGGTACGCAGCCGGATGGTGCTGCGAGATGCGGGATCGGGACCCAGACCGGGGGCTGGGTTGAGACGGCCCGTCTACGCCAACTTTGTTTCGACAAAGATACTGCATGTCGCCGCCTTTTAGCCACAGGGCGCCATAATGCAAGCCGGCGATGCCCCAACGCAGCAAGCCCACGACCTCTCAATGGCGATTTGGCGGAAGTCGCGATAGACTGGACGTTGCCGCCACATCCGGGGTCTGCCGATGCCGAAAAAGGGAATCACCGGCCACGACGACTGGGTTCTGACCGAGGCCCTCGCGACCGCCCTGGTCGCGCTGGAGCAACTCGAACCGAAGCACCAGCCGAACGCGCATATGGACGACATCCGCAAGATGCTCGCGAATGGCAAGGAGCCCGCGGCGGTGAGCCTGCACCTCGCCCAGGCCAAATGCCGCCTGTTTCCCGACCTCGACCCGCTGGAGATCTACCGGGAATACGGCATCGGCGAGGAATATGGCTGACGCGGCCGGCCGCCGCCGCCCAGCTTCCAGCCTACGCTGGATTGTGGTAGGTGACCTCAAAAGGAACGGCAATGAGCCATTTTGTCGATGCTTGGAACGCCAGCTACGTTCGACGCGAAAACACCCTGTTCTATCCGAGCGAGGCAGTCGTCGCTTTCGTCAACAAGAATATCCGCCGACGCATAGGCCATGACCGCTTCGATCGCGAGTTTGCTTCGCCGCCGCGTGTTCTGGACCTGGGAAGCGGAGCTGGCAGGCACCTTCGTTTCCTCTGCGAAAATGGCTACCACCCGATCGGGATCGAGCTCAGCAGCGAAGCGTGCAAGCAGGCACGCGCCCTGCTGAGCCACTCGGGGTTGTCCGACTTCGAGATCCACGAGAGCGACGGCGGACGGATTCCGATTGCGGACGCATCCGTCGACTACGCAATTTCCGTTGCGACGTTCGACAGCATGACGCGCCTCGATGCAGCGTCAAGCGCGGCGGAGGTCTATCGAACGCTCAAGGATGGCGGATTGTTTTACGTGGACCTCATATCGGATACCAGCGCCAGGTCAGGGCAGGAATTGGCCAAGGGCGAGTTTCTGATCGATGAAGCCCACGAGCATGGAACGGTTCAACTGTTCTACGACAAAGACGATATCGACAGTGTCTTCGCGGCCTTCAAGCTTCGCTCGCGGCGCCTCCATCAGGTGCTCGACGATCAAGGCCGCGTGCTCTCGGCCCGCTGGGAATGTGTGTTTGAAAAATGAACGTTCTGGAACGCTTCGTAGCCGAACCGCTGCAAACGACGAGGACCAGGCGAAGCTTCGCCATTCCCGGGGACGCCAAACAAGGGCTGACCCTGTTCGAAGACATCATGGTCGTCAGGAACGGCGATTCCGTGACCGCGTATGACCGCCGTTGCGATCACAACGGCGGAAAACTGGTATCACAACCCGGGACGAACATCGCGTCGTGTCCACTCCATGGCTGGATGTTTGACGCCGAAACCGGCGCTTATACCAATGTGGCGGTCCGCAAGACGCCCCTGACAGTCGTCAAGACGGACAAGGGATACGAGGCTCAAATCGACTTATTCACGCCGCGTCTTCGCGGCGTCGGAGATCAGTCGGTCTCCATTCGATTCATCAATCACGCCTGCGTGGTGGTCTCGTTCGACGGCCTCTCCTTTGCGACCGACCCTTGGTTGCTCGGTCCGGCCTTCTGCAATGGCTGGTGGCTCAAATACAAATCGCCAAGCGACGCGCTCGACATCGTCAATCAATGCGATTTCATATTCATCAGCCATAACCACCCCGATCACCTTCATCCGGAAACGCTTGCGCAAATCAGGAAGGACATGCCGGTCCTGACGGCGGGCTTTGCCACCCGGTCCGCCGAATCCTACGTGAGAGATCTGGGCTTCACGAACGTCCTGGCGGCGGAGTTCGGATCCGCTTACCACGACCCCGTTTCAGGGCTGGGTTTTACCGTTCTGAAAAGCGGCGACTTCCGCGATGACAGCGGCTTGTATTTCACCGTCGGCGCATTCTCCGGATTGCTGACCGTCGATTGCAATCACCTGAATTTCAACATGCTCCCTGCGCCGGTTACGTTCCTTGCGTCGTCCTTTTCAGGAGGGGCCTCGGGATTTCCGCTCTGCTTCACAAATCTGGAGCAGACCGAGAAACTGCGCGTGCTCGCGCGCAACAGGAACGCCATGATCGCGGGCGTCAAGAGGTACATCGAGGTCTCGAAGCCCAGCGTCTACATGCCGTATGCCGGATACTTCGCCGAGGATCCGGTCAGAGACGAGATGGTCGCGACCAACAACCTGAAGAACCAGCCTTCCGACTATTCGTCCCTGTGCAAGGATACGAACACGGTCCTGGCCGACCCGACCGTCGAAGACACCTATGTATTTTTCGGCGACAAACTCGTCGAGTCCTATCAATCCGAAGTCAAGGAGATCGGTCAGCCTGACCGGAACTACTACGCTCATGCATGGAAGACGTTTGGCGACATCAGCTTCGAGGAAGTCGCGTCTTACTTCATGAGCTCAGGATTTACGGACAACCTCATCGCCTATATCGGCCTGTCGGATGAAGATTTCGTCGCCCGACAGATCTATCGGGTGGACTTTCGGGCAACCCCTCCGTCGGTTCAGCTTTGCGCCCCACCCCATATCCAGCAAGTCCACGACGAGACTGGAGCCAGGGTGACTTATGCCCGCATCAGGACCCCCGCTTTCGTCGAGACGATTCGCAATCTTCTACCTTGGGAAGACCTGCTCATCGGATTCCAGGCGCGATTTGATCGCGTTCCCAACGTCTACGATTCCGAGTTCTGGTATCACTTCACCAATGTGCACATCAAGCAGACGGCTCGCCGCGCCATTTCGGACTGCGGCGGCAGCTGCAACCGTATCAGTGAGGCGGTATTTTAAAGCGCGATGCGGCCAGGATGAACCGTCGTCGCGCTTCGGGTTGTCGTTTCGAGCACGAACTTTCCGGATCATGTTTCAGTTTCGTGACGCCTTGAGCAACGGGCATTCGCTCTCGCTCAGCGGCATGAAGGCGTCCTCGGCCGGTATCTTCTCGACGACGTTGTAATAGTCCCACGGCGTCTTCACGTCCGCGGGCTTCTTGACCTCGACGAGATAGAAATCGTGCACCAGCTTGTTGTCGGCGCGCAGCCGTGCGCCGCGGGCGTAGAAATCGTCGACCGGCATCGCGCGCATCTTGTCGAGCACCGCGTTGGTCTCGTCCGTTCCAGCTGCCGCGGCCGCTCTCAGATATTGTAACACCGCTGAATAGACGGCGGCCTGCGGCGCGGTCGGCATGGCCTTGTGGAGCTTGTAGAATCTCTCGCCGAACGCGCGCGTCTCGTCGTTCAGGGCCCAGTACCAGGCTGTCACGGTCGTCAGTCCCTTGGCGGTTTCGACGCCCATGGCGTGCACGTCGGTCAGGAACATCAGCTCGGCGACCGGTTTCTGCGTCCCGACGTTCATGCCGAACTCGTGCCATTGCTTCATGACGGTCACGAGCTGCTCACCGGCATTGGCAAAGGCGACGACCTTGGCCTTCGAGGCCTGGGCTTGCAGCAGGAACGAGCCATAGTCCGCGTTTCCGAGCGGATGAAAGACGGCACCGAGCGACTTCGCCTTTCCTTCCGCAAGCACGCGCTGGGACACCTCGACCATGTTGCGTCCGAACGCGTAGTCGGCCGCGATGAAGAACCAGCTGTCGTAGCCCTGGGACACCAGCCTGCGAACCGATCCGGAGACCAGATTGTAGTTGTCGTGCAGCCACATCAATCCGGTCCGCGAACATTGCTTGCCGCCGATCTCGGTGGTGCCGACCGCCGAATAGATGACGATCTTGTTCTTGTCGCGCGCGATCGACTGGATGGCGAGAGCCACCGCCGAATTGCCGACGTCGGCTACCATGTCGACGCCGTCAACGTCGAACCATTTGCGGACGATCTGGGCTCCTATGTCCGGCTTGTTCTGATGGTCGGCGAAGACGATCTCCACCTTGGTGTCCGGGGTCGCCTTCTGGAAATCCTCGATCGCCAGCTTTGCGGCGACGACGGAGCCTGGTCCGGAATTGTCCGAGAGTGGCCCGGACTGATCGTTGATGATGCCGAGCTTGACGACGCCGCCGGAGAAGTCGGCCGCCACGCTTCGCTCCACCAACGCTGCCGAACCCAGCGCCAGGATGAGGCCGACGCTCAAGCGGCAAAGCCGGCCGCGCGACGATAGCAATTCTCCAACACGACAAGGCGCCATTGCCCCCTCCGCTTTGACATCGCGACGGCATGTCGGCGATGATCGATCGATGTCCGCTCGCCGACAGCGCACCGTGCGGCCGGTCGCCGCGGCCGGTCGAAGCTGCCTCGCTATCCCTGCCGCTCGACGGCCTTCCTGACGAACTCCAGCCGCCGCGCCTGCGCGGGCGCAACCCGGTCCTTCATGGCCGCGACGATTGCGGCGGGCGCCGTGTCGGGCGAACCGGCGGCAAAGGGCGGTGCGGGATTGTATTCCATGCGCAGCTGGATCATCTCCGCCGCGTCACGGCCGCGCAGCATCGCCACCAGGGTGAGCGCGAAATCGATGCCGGCGGTGATGCCGCCGCCTGTCATGCGATTGCGGTCGACGCACACCCTTTCCAGCGACAGCTCGGCTCCGAAGAACGGCAGTGCGTCCCTCGCCGTCCAGTGCGTGGCGGCGCGATATCCCTTCAACAGACCGGCGGCGCCGAGCACGAGCGAGCCGGTGCAGACCGACGTCACATATGCCGCGCCGCTCGCCTGCTTGCGCAAAAAGGCGAGGACGTCCTCGTCCAGCATCAGCTCGTCGGTGCCGTAGCCGCCGGGAACGCAGATCACGTCGAGCTGCGGGCAGTCCGTGAAGGTGACGGTCGGCGTCAGCGCGATCACGGAATCGCTCGGCACGGGCTCGATGCGTTTCCAGATCAGATGAACCGTCACGTCGGGCAGGCTGGAGAAGACCTGGGCGGGACCGGTGAGATCGAGCTGGGTGACACGCGGAAAAACCAGAAGACCGATCTGCAATGGGCCCGACATGTCCAACCTCGACAACGCGCTTGACGGTCGCAGCCTGCCATGTTGGCCTTGCGGTCGAAATGGCTTAATTCCCTCAATTCTGGACACGCCCATGATCGGCTTCCTGATCTTTCCCGAATTCCAGTTGCTGGATGCGGCCGGTCCGATCTCGGTGTTCGAGATCGCGAGGCGCTACACGCCGGATGCGCCGCGCGTGATCACGATCGCAACGACGGCGGGCGCCGTGCGCAGCTCGTCGGGCATCGAGATGCTGGCCCGCAATCTGCGATCGGCAAGCGCGGTCACGACGCTGTTTGTCGCCGGTGGAGAGGGCGTCGAGGCCGCGGCGCGCTGCAAGACGACGATCGCCTTCATCCAGCGACTTGCGAGCCGCGGCGTGCGCATCGCCAGCGTTTGCAACGGCGCCTATCTTCTCGCGCAGGCCGGACTGCTCGACGGCCGCTGCGCGACCACGCATTGGTCCTGCACCCGCGACTTCATCGGACGCTACCCGAAGGTGAGGCTCGAACCGGACCAGATCTTCATCCGCGACGACCAGGTGTGGACGTCGGCCGGCATCACCGCGGGGATCGATCTGGCGCTCGCCATGATCGCGCAGGACCACGGCGAGGAGGTCTCGCAAGCGACCGCGCGGCAGCTGGTGCTCTATCATCGCCGCAGCGGCGGACAATCGCAGTTCTCGACCTTGCTGGAGCTCAAGACGCCGAACGGCCGCTTCGGCAGCCTTCTTTCATGGGTGCGCGAGAATCTGGATGCGCATCTCACGGTGGAGGCGCTGGCCGAACGCGCCGGATTGAGCACCCGCCATTTCGTCCGCTCCTTCATCGCCGAGACCGGATCGACGCCGACCAAGGCGGTCGAGCGCTTGCGGGTCGAGGTGGCACGCGAGCGGGTGCAGTCCTCCGGAGAGGCCATCGAGCGCGTCGCCCAATCCACCGGCTTTCGCGACCCCGAGCGGATGCGCAGAGCCTTCATCCGTGCATTCGGTCAGCCGCCGCAGTCGCTGCGCCGCTCGGCGCGAAGCGCAGGAGAAGCGGCCGGTCGAGCCTAGGGCCCGCCGGCGACCGATGCGGTGGCGCTCGCCTCGAAGGCGTCACAGGCCGGACTATAATGTAGCAGCCTGTCCGCGAGCGCGCCGCGCCGCTCCGCGAAATGGCGGATGCGGTGATGGTCCGACCAATCCGGGGCGCTGTGCCCGGGTCCTTGCCTTAATGGCGAACCGCTGCGGGTGGCGCGTCGAATTTCGCGATGCGCTGGTCCAACCGTCACAGCTCGATGCGGTGCGCCAACACGAGTGCGGCGGCCTCGCGCTTGGCCTGCTCATCGTCGTCGCAGACGAGATTGATGCATCCGAACACGTGGCCCTCCGGATCGATCTGGAACGCCCGGTAGTGCCTGAAGCCGCGCATCGTCATCCTCCTCGTCTCGGGCAAACCGGCCCGCTCAGCCAATCTGTCAGGTTCGAGGTCACCTCGTTCTGCTTGGCGCGCTGCAGCAGCAGCTCGCGCTCCTTGCCAGGCGGCAGGCTGAGCGCGCGCTCGCGAGCGTTCTCGGCGAATGCGGCCAACCGTTCCTGAAGCGATTGGGTCTGTTTCCTGCGGTTGCGTGTGGCGGTCATGGTCATTCACGGCTCTGCTTTTGATGGGCGGACGGGGCAGCCCGCCGATGATCTCCGTAGCTTCCGCCGCGCCCGCCGGTTCCTGCATTTCAATATGTTAACGCCGAGGGATTTTGCCCAGGACGCGCTGCGGCGGAACCGAAATGCCGATTCGTATGTTCAAGAACCAGTCGCAGAAGCGACTTGAAGGAGAAACGTCATGGCGAAGACAGCATGGAAACGGCCGGGATCGCCGATCGGCCGCAAAGGGCCACGTAAGGCCAACCCCGCATACAAACGCCGCTCGCGCCAGCCGTGGACCCCCGCGGATGTGAGCAAGCTGAAGCAGCTCGCGAAGGGCAACACGCCGACGGGCGTCATGAGTCTCAAGCTGCAGCGTCCGGTGGCAGCCATACGCAGCAAGGCGCAACGCGAAGGGATTTCGTTGCGTCCGGTCAACCGCTCGCCCTACAACCGGCGGGCCAAAGCGGCCAAGCGGCGGTGAACGAAGTAGCCGCCGGGCTGGCTCCAATGGCCGCCGCCTAGTCCGGCGGCTGCAGGCCGGGCGAGCGCAGCCACTCGCTCATTTGTGACCCGGTTTCAGCCTGACGCGCCTTTCGCAACATCTCGTCGCGAGCAGCTCCCGGCGGAAGCGACTTGGCTTCTTCGCGTAGTCTCTCGGCCTCCGCGGCGAGCCGCACCTCGAGAACGTCTCTCTGCTTGAATCGATGGCGTGTCGTCACGAAGCGTCCTCCCCTGTGCATGAGGCCGAGCGCGCCGTTGCGTTCTGGCATGATTGTCTTTCGGCCAACCCGGGCCGACGAACAACCAACGTTTCCGACGCAGGACGGTTGCGCGTCGGCAACGAAAAACTCATCGCAAACCGTCTCGACGCGCACGCTTGACCTCGACGCAGACCCGAAATCGTCTTCGCGATGGATTGGGGGGCGCACTACGCTTTGTGATCCGGCGTCTCCCAGCCGGTTCACAGGACGAGCCGGTGGAGGCACAGGTCACGATTGCGAGCCTATTTGCCCGGGTGTTTGCGCGAGCCTATGCAGTGCCGGGAATTGCACGTCGCCTAGCAACCATCGGTCCCTCCTCGACTTAGATGCCAATTGGTTCAGTCGGGAGAATGCAAGATGAAGGCGCTGGTTTGGCACGGCAAGGAGGACATCCGCTGCGACACCGTCACCGATCCCGAAATCCAGGATGCGCGCGATGCCATCATCAAGGTCACGAGCTGCGCCATCTGCGGCTCCGACCTGCATCTCTTCCACAATTTCATTCCGGGCATGCTGCCCGGTGACATCATGGGCCACGAGACCATGGGCGAAGTGGTCGAGGTCGGCTCCGGCGTCGACGGCAAGCTCAAGAAGGGCGACCGCATCGTCGTGCCCTTCACGATCATTTGCGGCGAATGCGACCAGTGCAAGCGTGGCAATTTTTCCGTGTGCGAGACCACCAACCGCAAGCGCCATCTCGCCGACAAGGCTTTCGGTCACGCCACCGCGGGCCTGTTCGGCTACACCCATCTGACCGGCGGCTATCCCGGCGGCCAGGCTGAATATCTCCGCGTGCCCTTTGCCGACGCCACCCACATCAAGGTGCCGTCAGGGATCCCCGACGAGCAGCTGCTGTTCCTCAGCGACATCTTCCCGACGGGCTGGCAGGCCGCGGCGCAATGCGACATCGAACCGACCGACACGGTCGCGATCTGGGGCTGCGGCCCCGTGGGACAGATGGCAATCCGCAGCGCCGTCCTCCTCGGCACCAACCAGGTGATCGCGATCGACTGCCTGCCCGAACGACTGAGCATGGCGGAAGCCGGCGGCGCCACCACCATCAACTTCGAAACCGAGAGCGTGCTGGAGCGGCTGAACGATCTCACCGACGGCAGAGGACCGGAAAAATGCATCGACTGCGTCGGCATGGAATCGCATGTGATGGCCTCGCTGCCCGACACGCTGCTCGACCGCGCCAAGCAGATGGTGATGGCCGAGAGCGACCGGCCCCACGTGCTGCGTGAGATGATCTATGTGTGCAGGCCGGGCGGCATCATTTCGGTGCCAGGCGTGTATAGCGGCTTGTCTGACATGCTGCCGATGGGCGCCTTCATGAACAAGGGGCTGACGATGCGGACCGGCCAGACCCACGTCAACCGCTGGACCGACGACCTGCTCCACCGCATCGAGGAGGGCGAGATCGATCCGTCCTTCGTCATCACCCACACCGTCCCGCTCGAACAGGGACCGGAGATGTACCAGGTGTTTCGCGACAAGCGCGACTCCTGCGTCAAGGTCGTGCTGAAGCCCTGAAGGAGCAAGCCATGTTTCATTTCTCCAACATCGTCCGCACCAAGGGCGACCCTAAGATTGTCGAGGGCGGACCGAGCCTCAAGCGACCCGTAGACCAGCTCGCTCGCGCGCTCGGCTGGTTCAGCATCGGGCTTGGCGTGGTCGAACTGTTCGCGCCGCGGCGCGTCACAGAGACGCTGGGCATGGAAGGCCATGAGACCATGGTCCGCGCTTTCGGCGTGCGCGAGATCATGGCAGGCATCATGTCGTTGTCGGTCGAGAAGAACGCCGGCCTGTGGGCCCGCGTCGGCGGCGACGGGCTCGATGCCGCCGCGCTGCTGTCGGGCCTGACGGCCGACAATCCCAAGAAGGGCAACATCGCGCTGGCGCTGCTGGCGGTCGGCGGCATCGCGATGCTCGACTACCGCGCCGCGCAGGACACCAAGCCGAGGCGACCGGCGCGGGATGCACCGCGCAAGCTCTATCCGAACCGCAGCGGCTTCCCGAAGGGCATCGAGAACGCCCGAAACGCGGCGAAACAGATCGCAGCGCCCGACAAGGCGTGACCTCGCGCTCGATCCGCGCCGAGGCCGCGAGGAACCATCCGCGCCTCAACGCGTCTGATCAACGCCTCCGACGTCCCCCCTGCCGGAGGCAGACTACGCGAAACCGCGACCCCGGCGTCACCGCCCCTTCAGGCGCCGGGGTCAGCGGCCTGGGTCGCCACGGCCTTTCGCAGCGTGTTCGGCGACACCGTCGATTGAACGCCCCTACTCCCTCCAGAACTCCGCAAGCTCCTCCGCGGTCACCAGGTCGACCTGGCCATGAAAGCGGGTGCGATACATCGTCATGAGCGCGTCGTGCCCGACGTCGGACGAGCTGCATAATGCGTCCTCGACGATGACGATCCTGAAGCCGAGATCGACCGCGCTCAGCACCGTCGAGAGCACGCAGACATCCGTCTCTGCGCCCGAGATCACGACCGTGCCGATCTTCTTGTCGACCAGCAGGCTCGCGAGAGCCGGATTGCTGAACGCGGAATAAGCCGGCTTGTCGATGACAGCCGCGGGCGGAACGAACTTGCTCAGTGCGGGCACGAGCTCGAGCGCGGATGGCTGCAGGTGCCTGCGCGTGGCCCGGCTCCAGCGATGAAAATAGTTCTGCCACTGACCGGGCCGATCTTCCGGATCCTGCGGCGTGATGAAACGCGTGAAGATCGTCCTGGCCTGATGGTGCGCGACGATCGAGGCGATCGTCGGCAGAACCCGCTCCATCCACGGCGTCGCCCACAGACCTCCGGAGGCGAAGATGTTCTGCATGTCGATGCAGAGGTGAACGGCCTCCCTGATCTCGGCCACTTCCGACGTGCTGTCCCTCATCGTCCTCCACCGTCAGACGCATTCGGCGATCCATAGCGAATGCGGAGACGAAGGCTTTGGTTCCGAACCGCCACCGTGCAGAAGCGGACCAGGAATCCCCGACGCGCGGTTACGCCGGCGTTGCGGCCGGCGCCACGTCGAGACGCACCGCAACACCATCCAGCTCCGGGCTTGGCGCCGGGTAGAGCTTCATGACCAGCGGATCATGGCCGGGAACGATATGGTCCGCGTCAGGTGCCGCTGTGCGCAGCTTGTCGAAGCCCACCAGCATGTCGCCAACGTGAAACGCCGTCGTGAACGGGCGCTCGCTCGCCATGTTCTCGTAGAAATGGCTGACGTCGGAGGCGAGCACGACGGGGCCGCGGCGTGTGTTGACGCGGACGAATTGAAGGCCGGCGGAATGCCCGCCGGCAGCATGCACCGTCAGCCCGGGCGCAATCTCGGCATCGCCGTCGTAGAACAGCACGCGGCGCGCATAGTTCAGCCGCACGATCCCGCAGACGTCCTCGACCTCGAACGAATGCGACAGCCGCGGATATTGCATGTAGCGGCCGGTGGCGTAGGCGAGCTCGCGCTCCTGGAGATGAAACCGCGCGTTGGGAAACCGGTCGAAATTGCCGGCGTGATCGTAGTGCAGATGCGTGAGGATCACGTCCTTGACGTCGGCGACGTCGACGTCGAACGCGGCAAGCGTTTCCACCGGGCAGCGCAGGAAATTCCGCCTGCGCTGCCTGGCGACTTCCGCGTTGAAACCAGTATCGATGACGAAAGTGCGCCCGCCTCCCCGCGCCAGCCACATGAAATAATCCATCGGCATCGGCCCGTCATGCGGGTCGCCGCCGATGAAGTGCTCGCTACGCTGCGCCTCCCGCGTAGCGTAGCGGATGGCGAAGAGTTCGTAATCCGGGCCAGCCATGGCGCCTCTCAGGAACCGGCCGCGTCGACCTCGTTGAACGCCTCGCGCGCGTTGCGGAAGGCGTCGATGCCGGCCGGGACGCCGCAATAGACCGCGACCTGGAGCAGGATCTCCTTGATCTCCTCCTTTGTGAGTCCGTTCTTCAAGGCGCCCTTGACGTGCAGCTTCAGCTCGTGCGGGCGGTTCAGCGCGCCGAGCATCGCCAGATTAACGATCGAGCGCGTGCGCCGGTCGACGCCGGGCCGCGTCCACAAGGCGCCCCAGCAGAACTCGGTCGACCATTCCGCCATGGTGCGCGTGAATTCGTCAGCACCGGCGATGGACTTGTTGACGTAATCCTCGCCGAGCACTTCCTTGCGAACCTTGAGGCCCTTGTCGAACAGTTCGGTCTTGCTCATGATCGTCCCTTTCAGGTCTTGAGAGAGTTGAGTTGGAAGTCGATTAGCGCGATGGCGGCCGCAGCGATCGCAGGAGAGTGGCGACGTCATCCGCCGCATCGAGCCGCCAGACCGCGTCGATGACACGGTCCGCGTCCCAGTCGCTTCGGCCGGTCCGCACGCCCTCGCGCAATTTGGCTTCGAGATCGCGATCCGTGAGCGGCGCCGCCTGGCTGCCGCGCGGCGAGATAACGGTCTCGGTGAGGACATCGCCGGACGCCAGACGCAACGTCACGCGCGCGGCGCCATCGGGCATCTCGCTGTCCAGCTCCGCCCTCACCTTCTGCCGCAGTTGCGCGACATCCAGCCGGACCACCGTCTGATGCGCGAACTCGGCAACCCCGGCCGCGCCGATCAGTAAACCGCACGCCACGCAATGATGGATGCTGACGCGCGCATCGCGCTCGTTGTTGACGGGACGGTCGCCGCGCGCAAGCAGCAGCGCCGAACCGTGCACGATCACCTGCTCGATCTGGTCGCCCCGCCCGCCAATGCGCTTGCGCAACTGCAGGCAGGCGTCGATCACCGCGTGAAAGACGATGCCGGCCGGATACGGCTTATAGGTATTCTTCGCGATCTCCCAGGTCTTGCCGAGACCGTCGAGAAGCCGGGCGATGTCGGGCTCGTCCCCCATGGTGCGCGCCCAGCCGAGCGGACCTTCAATGGCGCGCGGCGCGGCCTCATAACCCTGTTGTGCCAGCAGCGCGGCGAACAGTCCGTTGCGCGCCGAATTGCCGACGCTGACGTTCTTGGCGGCACTCGGCAGGTTCTCGACATTGCCGGCCGACTGGCTCGCAGCCACTCCGATCGCGTTCGCAATGCCTTCCGCCGGCAGGCCGAGCAGCTTCGCACAGGCCGCGGCCGCGCCAAAAATCCCGCAGGTCGACGTGATGTGCCAGCCGCGCGCATAATGGCGCGGCGAGACTGAATTGCCGATGCGGCATTCCACATCCACGCCGAGAACGAATGCCGTCAGCACCTCTCGCCCCGACAGCTTTCGGGTCTCCGCGAGTGCGAATACGGCCGCTGCGACCGGCGCGGCCGGATGAATGATCGTCTCGGGATGGGTGTCGTCGAAGTCGAGCAGATTCGCCGAGATAGCGTTGAGGAAGGACGCGCAAAGCGCATCCGTCGGCTGGGAATGACCGATCACCGTCGATGTCGCCGCACCACTGAACGGCGCCAGCGTGCGAATCGCTGCGACGACGACGGGATCGCGTGCGGAGCCGAGCGCGGTCGCGAAGAAATTGAGGATCGATCGTCGCGCCTCGAGGCTCTGCGCTTCCACCTCCGCCCATGAAGAGGCAGCGACGAAATCAGCGAGCGTCCTGCTCACGCTTGGAATGGAATCTTGCGGCACGCGGGGCGTCTTCCTCGTTTTGTTCGGACCTTATGCCGATCCGCGGCAAACTGTCGACCCCAAATCTTATGCTTGACAGCTTGTCTGACAATCATAACAATCCGGCCCGTTGGCGCGGGATCCCCGCTGCCACGACGACGGCGGCCGGGACGGCCGGCCGGCGAACGCGTTTGACCAACGAGATCAAGACAGCGCGCCCGTCAGGGGATCGCGCGGACAGGGAGTAGACGATGGCGGGAGAGATTCTCGGCGTGATCGGCACGGGTCGCATGGGCGGTCCCATGGCGGGACGATTGATGGACGCGGGCTATTCGCTCGTCGTCTATGACACGCAGGCCGAGGCGGCTCAGCCGCTGGTCAAGCGCGGTGCACTCCTCGCCAGTTCGCCGGCCGACGTCGCTTCACGCTCCGACATCGTGCTCGCCAGCCTGCCGACACCCGACATCGTCAAGGCCGTTGCGCTCGGCCAGGACGGCATCAGCAGCGGCAACCGCGCCAAGATCGTCATCGATCTCTCGACTTCGGGCCCCGGTGCGGCGAAATTCGTCGCGGAAGGCCTGAAGGCCAAGGGCATGACGCTGGTCGATGCGCCCGTGAGCGGCGGCATCAAGGGCGCGGTCAACGGCACGCTGGCGGTGATGGTATCCTGCCCGCAGGCGACCTACGAAACCGTGCAGCCGATCCTGAAGAATTTCGGCAAGCTGTTCTACACCGGCGACAAGCCCGGCGTGGCGCAGACCGCCAAGCTCGCCAACAATCTGATGGCGGCCGCGGCACTCGTGATCACCTCGGAAGCCGTCGCGATGGGCGTCAAGGGCGGCGTCAACGCCAAGGTGTTGATCGACATCATCAACGCCAGCAGCGGCCGAAACAGCGCCTCGGAAGACAAATTCCCCCGCGCGGTGCTGCCCGGCACTTTCGATTTCGGTTTTGCCACAGGCCTCTCCTACAAGGACGTCCGTCTCTGCGTGGACGAGGCCGAGGCGATGGGCGTGCCGATGGTCTGCGGCGCAGTGGTGCGGCAGATGCTTGCGATCACCAACGCCAAATACGGCGCCTCGTCCGACTTCACCTCGATCGCCAAGGTGCTCGAAGAGTGGGCCGGCGTCGAGATGCGCGGCTGATCGCGCAGGCACCAGGGAGCAACCCGCGATGACGATCGGCCCGACCGTATCCGGCAAGATCCCGCTCGCGCGCCAGATGGCGCGGAGCGTGCTTGCGCTGGATATCGGCTTTTTCGGGCCTGAGGTCGTCGCCAAGGCAAAGCTCTGTCTGCTCGACTTCCTGTCCTGCGCCTTCGAGGCTGGCAATCACCCGTGGAGCCGTCAGGCGGTTGCGATCGCGCAGGCCGGCGGCGACACCACGATCATCGGGACTTCGCAGCATTCGTCAGCGGCCGACGCCGCCTTCGCCAATGCCGTGATGGGACACGGCCTGGTGCGGGAAGACATGCACGCGGCCAGCATCGCGCACCATGGCGTCGTGATCTGGCCGACCCTGCTCGCGCTGTCGGAGCAGAGGCCGCTGCACGGAACGAAGCTGCTGGTTGCCGCCATCATCGGCTACGAGACCGGTGCGCGGATCGGCCGCGCGCTCCTGACCTCCGATCTCGCGCGGCTCTATCGTCCGACCGGCCTGGTGGCGCCCCTGGGCGCCGCGCTGGCGGGAAGTTTCGCGCTCGGCCTCTCCGAGGATGCCGCCACCAGCGCGATCGCGATCGCGGCCAATACCTCCGGCGGACTCAACGAATGGCCGCATGCCGGCGGCTCCGACATGTATTTCCATCCCGGCTTTGCCGCCAGCAATGCGATCAAGGCAGTTGGCCTCGCCGCGGCCGGCGCGTTCGGCTCGGAAACGATCCTCGAAGGCGAAGCCGGCCTGTTCGCCGCCTATCGCCGCCAGGCCGCGCCCGACAGCATCGCGCTGTTTCCGAACGGCGAATGCGAGATCACGGCCGTCTACAACAAGCCGGTGCCGGCGTGCAATTTCGCGCAGACCGCCGCTCAAGCGGCGCTGCGCGTTTCGCACGAACTCGCCGGCACTGACGAGATCGACCGCATCGTCATTCGCGCACCCGATGCCGCCGTGCGCTATCCCGGCTGCGACTCCATGGGGCCTTACCGCAATGCGCTTCAGGCCAAGATGAGCATTCCCTTCAGCGTCGCGGCGACGCTGGCGCGGGG
Organism: Bradyrhizobium sp. MOS003; assembly: GCF_003020125.1. Classification (GTDB taxonomy): domain Bacteria; phylum Pseudomonadota; class Alphaproteobacteria; order Rhizobiales; family Xanthobacteraceae; genus Bradyrhizobium. Next base: position 22,228 of record NZ_PYFW01000013.1, read on the forward strand.
CGAGATCGAGGAAGAGAACTATTCCGAGCTCGATGATGCCGAGATCATCCGCCTAGTCGCGATCACTGAGCTCAGATCCGACGCCGGCTTCACCGCCGCGTTCCCCGGCAAGCAGGGCGCGGAGGTGTTCGTACATCTGCGCGACGGCCGGGCCATCCGGCACGCTTTGCCCGACGTCATCGCGGCAACGCCTGCAGATATTCGCGCACGCTTTCGCAACTCGGCAGCCGGTGTCCTCGGCGAGGACCGCGCGCGCCGGCTCGAGCAACTCATCGACGATTGCGAGCAGCTCGGCAATGCCGGCGATATCGCCGCGCAGTGCCGCCTGAACGCAACGGAACGGGCTTTACGATCGGCATCATAAGAAGTGCCGGAGAATACGGGGGAAACATGGTCGGTTTGGAGACCAGCTTGATATTGTCAGCCGCGAGCGCGGCCACCGCGCGGAGGCCGGGCTGATGGAAGGGTTCTTTCAAGCGCTCGCCGCGGGCTTGCTGATCGGAGCCGTCTACGGCCTGATGTGCGTCGGGCTCGGCCTGATCTTCGGCGTCATGCGCGTCATCAACTTCGCCCATGGCGATTTCATGATGCTCGGCATGTACACCGCCTTCTATCTTTTCACCGCCGCCGGCGTTCAGACGCTGTTTGGCAACACGGTCGGGCCGTTCGTCGCCATCCTCCTGGCCGGGCCCGTGCTCGCGGTGTTCGGCTATTTCGTGCATCGCACGCTGATCTCGCACGTATCGGGGACGCGCACCGCCTCGCTCGAAGGCGAAGGCCATTATGCCCAGCTGATCCTGACACTCGGCATCGCGCTTATCTTGCAGAACGGCGGCCTCATCGTGTTCGGCTCCGTGCTGGCCTCGATCCGGACGCCGCTGTCGAGCTCCGCCTGGGAGCTCGGCCCCTTCTTCGACATGAGCATCTTTCTCAACAAGGCCCGCAGCATCGATATGATCATGTCGCTGGTGGTCATGACCCTGCTCTCGCTGCTAATCACGCGGACCCGGATCGGCAAGTCGCTCCGGGCGGCCGCGGACAATCCGACCGCCGCGACCTATATGGGCATCGACGTCGACCGCGCGCACCGGACCGCCTTCGCGCTCGGCTGCGGCATCACCGCCATTGCCGGCGGCCTGCTCGCCACCAACTACCCGTTCCACCCCTTCGTCGGTCTCGAATACGTCATCGTCATGTATGCCGGCGTCGTGCTCGGCGGCATGGGCAGCATCATCGGCGCCTTCTGGGGCGGCATGACGATCGGCCTCGTGCAGCAGATGTCGACGCTGATCCTGCCGACGCAGTTGCAGAACGCGGCGATCTTCGCCGTCTTCCTCCTCATCATCTTCTTCCGTCCGCAAGGCTTCTTCGGGCGCATGGTCGAGAGGACATGACCATGCTTCGGATGCGTTCACTGCTGCCACCCCTGCTCTTCACGCTCGCTTATGCCGGGATCTCCCTCGGCGTCACCAACTCCTACTATCAGCTGATCCTGACGCTGGTGCCGGTGTGGGCGGTGTTCGGCCTGTCGTGGAATCTGCTCAGCGGCTACACCGGACTGATCTCGTTCGGCCACGCCGCCTTCTTCGGGATCGGCGCCTATGCGACCGCGCTCGGCCAGATCTATTTCGACATCTCGCCCTGGCTGCTGATCCCGGTCGCCGCCATACTTGGCGGCATCGCAGGGCTCCTGATCGGATTTCCGACCTTCCGCCTGCAGGGTCACTACTTCGCGTTGGCGATGCTGGCCTATCCGCTCGCCATTCTCTACGTGTTCGAGTGGCTCGGCTTCCAGGAGGTGACGCTGCCGATCAAGCGCGAAGCGCCGATCGCCTATATGCAGTTCGCCGATCCCCATCTCTACACGCTGCTTGGGCTGGCGCTCATGCTCGCCACCATCGTGCTGACGCAGGTGATCGAGCGATCCCGCTTCGGCATGGCGCTGCTCGCGATCAAGCAAAACGAAGCCGCGGCTGAAGCGGCCGGTATCAACACGCTGGCCTGGAAGCTGCGCGCGATCACGCTCAGCGGGGCGATCGCCGCGGCCATCGGCGGATTCTACGCCCAGGTGCTGCTGGTCGTGACCCCGGGATCGGTGTTCGGCATGCTGGTGTCGGCGCAGGCGCTGACGGTCGCGATGTTCGGCGGCGTCGGCACGGTGTGGGGCCCGGTGATCGGCTCGGTGATCCTGATTCCGCTTGCCGAGATCCTGCACGCCGAAGCCGGCGCGCGCATCCCCGGCATCCAGGGCGTCATCTTCGGCCTTGCCATCGTCTGCGTCATCCTGCTCGCGCCGGAAGGCCTGTTCTGGAAGCTGCGCGATCTCCTGCGCAAGCGGAATGCCCCCAAGGCGACGGCAAGCGACATTGCGGAAACGGTCGCCCCCAATGTCACCACGCTGCGGCCGGCTTCGCCGCGTCCCGCGACCGGCGAAGTTGTGCTCGAGGTCCGCAATCTCTCGCGCTCCTTCGGCGGTCTCAAGGCCGTGCAGGATGTCAGCTTCAAGCTGCACAAGAACGAGATCCTCGGCATCATCGGCCCCAACGGCGCCGGCAAGACCACGCTGTTCAATTTGCTCAACGGCTTCCTGAAACCGAGCCAGGGTGAAGTACTGATCGGCGGCCGCGACATGTCGGGACAGCGGCCGCACGTGATCTGCGAGGCCGGAATCGGCCGCACCTTCCAGGTGATGCGGCCGTTCCTGCGCATGTCGATCCTCGACAACGTCGTGGTCGGCGCCTATGTGCGCGCCCGCACCGACGACCAGGCGCGCCAGTTCGCCGCCGACGCAGTTGCCCGCGTCGGGCTCTCCGCCGTGGCCGATCGCGTCGCCGGCGAGCTCTCGACCAAGGAGCTGCGACTGATGGAGCTGGCCCGCGCGATCGCCGGCCAGCCGCGCATCCTGCTGCTCGACGAAACCCTCGCAGGCCTCGGCCACGGCGAGGCCGACGAGGTCGTCGCGGTGATCCAGCAGCTCGCGCGCGACGGCATCACCATCGCCATCATCGAGCACACCATGCAGGCGATGGTGCGCCTCGTCGATCGTTTCCTCGTGCTCGACCACGGCGCCGTCATTACCGAGGGCCTGCCCGAAGTAGTGACGCGCGACAGCCGTGTCGTCGAGGCCTATCTCGGCAAGAAGTGGGCGGGCCATGCTGCGAATTGAAGGCTTGAGCGCGGGCTACTCCGCAAAACCCGTCTTGAACGACGTCTCGATCGAGGTCGGCGCCGGCCAGTTCGTCGCCATCGTCGGCCCCAACGGTGCCGGCAAGACCACGCTATTCAAGACGATCTCCGGCATCGTCAAGCCGAGCGGCGGCGCGATCACGTTCGACGGCGTCGATCTGCTCGCGGTGCCGCCGCCGCAGCGCGCCCATCTCGGCATCGCCCACGTCCCGGAGGGACGCCAGGTCTTCCCGTCACTGACCGTGATGGAGAATCTGGAAATGGGCGCGATGACCGAAAGCGGTCGCCGCGACTGGCAGGCCAACATCGAGCGCATTTTCGAATGGCTGCCGGTGCTGAAGGAGCGCCGCGATCAGTTCGCGGGCACGATGTCCGGCGGCCAGCAGCAGATGCTCGCGATCGGCCGCGGCCTCGCCTCCTCGCCGAAGCTCTTGATGCTCGACGAACCCTCGATGGGGCTCGCGCCGTCGACAGCGGATTTCATCTTCGAACGCCTGATCGATATCCGGCGTCAGTCTGGGCTTACGATGCTGCTGGTCGAGCAGCGCGTCGCGGAAGCGCTGGAATCCGCCGACCACGGCTACGTCCTCGAAGCCGGACGTGTCGTGCTCGAAGGCAACAACGACACGCTGCGTGCCGACGATCGGGTGCGCAAAGCCTATCTCGGCATGTGAACACCATAAGAACAAAGAGCAGGGAGAAACAAATGAACAAGACTTCAAAAGGACTGACGCGCCGCACTGTGCTCTCCGGCGCCGCCGCCGTCAGCCTCGCCGGCGTGGCGCGTGCGCAGGCGCCGGCGGAGGTGAAGGTCGGACTGATCGTGCCGCTGTCGGGCATCTACACCCGCCCCGGCCAGGTGATGAAGATGGGCGCCGAGATGGGCATCGAGCACATCAATGCGCAAGGCGGCATCAAGGCACTCGGCGGCGCCAAGCTGAAGCTGGTCGTGATCGACTGCGGCGACACCACGGAAAAGGCCAAGAACGCGGCCCAGCGTATGGTGGCGCAGGAGCCCGATCTGGTCGCCGCCACCGGCTCCTATCTCTCGTCCTTCACGCTCGCAGTCACGGAGGTGACCGAGCGCGCCGAGCTGCCGGTGCTCACGCTGTCCTATTCGGACCTTTTGACCGATCGCGGCTTCAAATACATCTTCCAGACCGCCGCGACCGCGAGCCGCCAGTCCGAACTCGGCCTGCCGACATTGATGAAGCTCGCCGAGAATGCTTCGGGCAAGAAGCCGAAGACCGTGGCGATGTTGATGGACAACACCGCAACGTCGGTCGCAACCGCCAAGGCGCTGAAGGAGAAGCTGTTCGCGCAGGAAGGCCTTCAGCTCGTCGTCGAGGAAGTCTGGACCCCGCCGCTGTCGGATGCGACGCCGCTGATCCAGAAGGTCCGCTCGGCGAAGCCCGACCTGCTGCTGTTCATGCCGAATGCGGTGTCGGACGCCAAGCTTGGCCTCGAGAAGATCAGCGAGTTCGGCCTCGGCCAGGGCAAGATCCCGACCGTGTCCTTCAGCATCACCATCGCTGAGCCAGACATGCTTCAGAGTGTGAGCCCGGAGACGGTGCAAGGCATCATGACCATCGTCGCCAATTGGGGCTCGAAGGGCCACGAGGCGCTGATCGCCGAGCTCAAGGCCAAATACAAGGAGCCCTGGATGACGCAGAACGTCATCTCGACCTATGGCGACATGTGGCTAATGAAGGAAGCGCTGGAGAAGGCCGGCAAGGCCGACCGCAATGCGGTCGCACAGGCCTTCCGCACCATGGATGCCGGCCCGTCGAAATACTATCCGGGCGGCCAGCTCAAATTCGACGAGAAGGGTCGCCGCGTCGGCGCCGGCGTCGTCATCGTGCAATGGCAATCGGGCGTGCCTGTCACCGTCTATCCGCCCGAGCTCGCGCAGGCGCAGCCGTTCTGGCCGAAGAAATCCTAAGCGTCGCGCAAATCCTGGGGAGGAAACTGTCATGACTGCCAAGAGCAAGATCACGATATCGCGGCGAACCCTGCTGGCCGGCGCTTCCGGCACGCTGATCGCATCCCGCGCCTGGGCGCAGCAGCCGGCGGAGGTCAAGGTCGGCCTGCTGGTGCCGATCTCCGGGCTCTATGCCCGCCCGGGAACGGTGATGCGCGAAGGCGCCGAGATGGCAATCGACCACATCAACGCACAAGGCGGTGTCAAGGCGCTTGGCGGCGCCAAGCTGAAGCTCGTGGTGCTGGATTCCGGCGACACCACGGAGAAGGCCAAGAACGCGGCACAGCGCATGGTGGCGCAGGAGACGGATCTGGTAGCGGCCAGCGGCGCCTATCTGTCCTCGTTCACGCTCGCGGTGACCGAGGTCACCGAGCGTGCCAACCTGCCGATGCTCACCCTCTCCTACTCCGACCTGATCACCGAGCGCGGATTCAAATACGTGTTCCAGACCGCGGCCACCGCGGGGTCGCAGGCCAAACAGGCATTGCCCCAGCTCATCAAGCTGGCGGAGACGGCCTCCGGCAAGCGGCCGAAGACGGTCGCGATCCTCACCGACAACACGGGCGCCTCGATCGCTTCCGCCAAGGCGATGCGCGAAGGCCTGCTGGCGGAAAACCAGCTGCAGCTGATCGTCGACGAGACGTTCACGCCGCCGCTGGCGGATGCGACCTCGCTGGTGCAGAAGATTCGTTCGGCCAAGCCCGACTTGCTGTTCTTCCTGCCGACCGTGATCTCGGACGCAAAGCTGCTGCTCGAGAAGATGAACGAGTTCGGCCTCGGCCAGGGCAAGATCCCAACGATCTCGTTCGGCATCGCCATCGCCGAGCCGGACATGCTGCAGACCGTCAGCCCCGAGCTGCTGCAGGGCGTGTTGACCTGCGTCGCAAGCTGGGGCGCCAAGGGGCATGAGGCGCTGATCGCCGAGTTAAAGACCCGCTACAAGGAGCCGTGGATGACGCAGAACGCGATCTCCACCTATGGCGACATGTGGGTGATCAAGGACGCGCTGGAGAAGGCCGGTAAGGCCGACCGCGTTGCCGTCGGCGAAGCGCTGCGCACCATGGATGGGGGCCCCTCCAAGTATTACCCGCTCGGCGAGATCAAGTTCGACGAGAAAGGCCGCCGCGTCGGCGCCGGCATGACCATCGTGCAGTGGCAAACCGGCGTTCCAGTAACGGTATTCCCGCCCGAGCTCGCGCTGGCAAAACCGTTCTGGCCCAAGAGCTGATTAAGAGCTGACGACGCCCCGAACAAGAAACGGAGAACAACATGGACAAGGCGACCTACGACCGCGGACTTGAGATCCGCAAGAGCGTGCTCGGCAACGAATTCGTCGACAAGGCGATCGCATCCGCCGACGAGTTCAACCGTCCGATGCAGGATCTCACCACGGAATATTGCTGGGGTTACGTCTGGGGCCGCGAAGGCCTCACCCGCAAGACGCGCAGCTTCCTCAATCTGGCGATGCTCTGCGCGCTCAACCGGCCGCACGAGTTGAAGACGCATGTCCGCGGCGCGCTCGCCAACGGCGCGACCAAGGAGGAAATCCGCGAGGTCTTCATGCAGGTCGCGATCTATTGCGGCGTGCCTGCCGGCGTGGATGCTTTCCGCAACGCGAAGGAAGTCTTCGCCGAGCTCGACAAGAAGTAACGGAGCAGGACTGCAAATGAAGGGCAAATGGGCACTCGTGACCGGCGCGACTGCGGGCCTCGGCTTCGCCGTGGCGGAAGGCCTGGCGGGCGCGGGCGCCAACATCGTCCTTCACGATCTCGCTCAGCCGAAGCAGGCTGCGGATGACCTTCGCGCCCGCTTCGGCGTCGAGGTCGTCGCAGCCGGCGTCGATCTGTCCCGGCGCGAGGCGATCGAGGCCGGGATGGCGGACCTGCTCGCCCGCTGCGGTGCCATCGACATCCTCGTCAACAACGCGGTCGTCAGGCATTTCTCCGCGATCGAGCAGTTTCCGCCGGAGCGTTGGGACGAGGCGCTGGCCGTCAATGTGTCGGCGCCGTTCCACCTCATCCGCCTGGCGTTGCCGGCGATGAAACAGCGCGGTTGGGGCCGGATCATCAACATGGGCTCGATCTATTCGAGCCGCGCGGTCGAAGACCGCATCGACTACGTCACCACCAAGACGGCGATCGCAGGCATGACCCGCGCCGTCGCGATCGAGACGGCGCGCAGCGGCATCACCTGCAACACGCTCTGCCCCGGCACGCTGCCGACGCCGGCCATCCTGAACAAGATCGCGACGATGGCGGAGACAAGCAGCCGTCCCGTCGCGGACGTGACGCGCGACTATCTCGGCGAGCGCCAGCCGACGCAGCGCTTCATCGACATGGACGCGGTTGCGGCCATGGTCGTCTTCCTCTGCGGCCCCGCCGCAAACGACATCACCGGCGCCAGCCTGCCGATCGACGGCGGCTGGTCGGTCGCATGAGCACTGGAATGGGAGTGTTGCGATGACTGAACAATCGAGCCAGACCGTCGTGCTGACCGGCGCCGCCGGCGGGATGGGACGCGCCATCACCAAGGCGCTGCTGGACAGCGGCCGCCGCGTCGTGCTGGTCGACCGCGACGCCAAGGCGCTTCAGGAGCTGGCGGCGACGGCGGGCGACAAGGTGTTTCCGATCGAGCTCGACATAAGCGACGCCAAGGCCGTCGATCGCCTGCCCGATGCCATTCCCGGTCATTTCAGGCCGGTCGAAATTCTCATCAACAATGCCGGCCACGACATCGGCGGCCGAACGCGCTTCGACGTCGGTTCTGCGGACGATTGGTCCAACATCATCCAGACCAATCTGATCGGCCTGATGCGCGTCACGCGCGCGATCCTCCCCGGCATGGTCCAGCGCAACGCCGGCCATGTCGTCAACATCAGCTCCATCAACGCGGTGCGGATCGTTCCCGACATGGCGGCGTACAGCACTAGCAAGGCGGGCGTGCACATGTTCACCGAGACCTTGCGCGGCGAGCTGGCGGACACCGCGATCCGGATCACCGAGCTGCAGCCCGGCCTGACCCGCACCAACATCATCCTGACCCGCTACCGCGGCGATACGCAGAAGGAAAAGGACTATTTCGACCAGTTCAGGATGGCGCTCGATCCGGCCGATATCGCCCGTTCGATCGTCTTCGCGCTCGACCAGCCCGCCCACGTTCAAATTGCCGAAATAATGATTCTGCCTGTAAACCGGTACTGAATTTTCCCGAACAGGACCCGGACATGGAAAGACGTAGCGAATTGCAGTCGACACTCCGCATCGAAGACGTCCCGACCGTCCGGGCGATGGTGGCGCAGAAGCTGCGTGAGGCGATCATGTCGGGAACACTGAAGCCGGGCCAACGCCTGGTCGAGCGCGAGCTCTGCGAGATGATGGGCGTCAGCCGCCCCTCGATCCGCGAAGCGCTGCGTGCGCTCGAGGCCGACGGGCTGGTCAACATGGTCCCGCACCGCGGCCCCGTCGTGTCCACCATCAGCCTCGAAGAGGCCCGGCAGCTCTACGCCGCGCGCGCCGTCCTCGAAGGCTTCGCCGGCCGCGAATGCGCCAGGCTTCACGACCCCGAAGTGGCCCGCCGGATCGGCGACGCCCTGACCCGGCTGAAAGCGGCCGCGGCCAGGCAGGACCTCGTCGGATGCCTCGAAGCCAAGACCGATTTCTACGCGGCGCTGATCGGCGGCTGCCGCAATGCGTTTATCCAGCGCATGCTCAAGCCGCTGCACGATCGCATCCAGCTGCTGCGGATCACGTCGATGTCGCAACCGAAGCGGATCAACAAGAGCCTTCGCGAAGTCACCGCGATCTGGCGTGCGATCCAGAGCGGCGATGCGGATCTCGCCGAACGCTGCTGCGTCGACCACATCAACGCGGCCGCGGTGGCCGCGCTCGACATGATCGAAAAATCGTCGGCGGCCAAGGAGGCGGCGCCTTCCGACGACTAGAACAATGCCGCCATGGAGTGTTCGATGAAGTTTCTCGTACGATCGCTGATCCTGTTCCTCCTGCTCTGCCCAGGTGACGCGGCGGTCGCGGACGACTACCCCGTCCGCCCCGTCACGATGATCGTGCCCTTCTCCGCCGGCGGCCCGGGCGACGTCATCGCGCGTATCCTCGGCAGCGCCATGAGCGCGACGCTGAAGCAGTCCGTCGTCGTCGAGAACGTGGTCGGTGCCGGCGGGACGCTCGGCACCAACCGCGTCGCCAAGGCTGCTCCTGACGGCTACACGCTGCTGCTGATGCATGTCGGCCAGGCCACCGCGCCTTCCCTCTACGCCAAGCTGCCGTTCGACCCGGTCGGCGACTTCGCCCCGATCGGGCTCGTCACCGACGTCCCGATGATCCTGGTGGCGCGGCCGAACTTCCCGGCCAAGGATTTGAGCGAGATGATCGCCCGGATCCGCAGCGAAGGTGACAAGATGACTTTCGGCAATGTCGGTCTCGGCTCGGCCTCACAGCTCTGCGGCCTGATGTTCATGAGCACCACCGACACGAAGCTCTCGCAGATCTACTACAAGGGCGGTGGACCGGCGCTGAACGACATCATCGCCGGCCATATCGACGTCTATTGCGATCCCGCAACAGGGCCGACGCCGTACATCCAGTCGAAGACCATCAAGGGCTATGCCATCACCAGCAAGACACGTGTCGCGACGCTGCCGGATGTGCCGACCTCGGCTGAAGCCGGCGTTCCCGAATTCAACGTCACGACCTGGTACGGCCTCTACGCACCGCGCGGCACGCCGAAGCCGGTGGTGGATCATCTCGTCGGCGCGTTGCAGACGGCGCTGAAGGATCCCGCGTTGGTCAGCCGTTTTGCCGAGCTCAGCATGGCGCCGGTCGAGCCCGCGCGTGCAACGCCGGAAGCGCTCGAAGCTTTCCTGAAAGCCGAGATCGGCAAATGGGGACGGATCATCAAGGCGGCGGGGATTGAGCCTCAATAAGCGCCGGCGTCACATCATGTAGCCGGAGTGATCTGAACCGTGATGTCAGCGACTACGATATTCTACTCCAGTTCATCCCAGCAGGACGCGCCCTGTTCTATCGTGCGAAACGAACTCTTCTCCGAGCAAGACGCCGGAGAGATTGAAACGCGTATCAAAGCTGCTGGTCCGGCACTTTGCCTGCCACGACCGCTCCGCGCAGGGCAAAGAACAATCACTTGAACGTTCGAAATTCCGGCTGAAGCGCAAAGCGGCTTGACGAAGTCGTCGATATCGATTGTTATGTTATAACATTACATATCTGGTCCAATGCCTCGCCCTCCCCGTATCCCCTTGAAAAGACTGTTCGATCTCGATGCGAAAACTCCCCGTCACCGTCTTGTCCGGCTTCCTTGGGGCTGGAAAGACCACTTTGCTGAACCACGTCCTGAACAATCGGCACGGCCTGAAGGTGGCGGTGATCGTGAACGACATGAGCGAGGTGAACATCGATGCGGATTGGGTCCGCGATGGCGGTGCGAACCTGTCCAGGACTGATGAGAAGCTGGTCGAGATGACCAACGGCTGCATCTGCTGCACGCTGCGCGACGACCTCCTGAAAGAAGTCCGCGCCCTCGCCGAAAACGACCGGTTCGATTATCTGCTGATCGAATCCACCGGCATCTCCGAGCCGCTGCCGGTTGCGGCGACCTTCGACTTCCGCTCCGAGGATGGCGAAAGCCTCTCCGACGTGGCACGCCTCGACACCATGGTCACCGTGGTCGACGCGGTGAATCTGCTGAGGGATTATTCATCGACGGATTTCCTGGAGCAGCGCGGCCAAGCGCTGGCGAACGACAAGCGCACGCTGGTCGATCTCCTCGTCGAGCAGATCGAGTTTGCGGACGTGATCGTGCTCAACAAGGTCGATGACGCCTCGCCGGCGCAGCGCGAAGCCGCGCGAAAGATCATCCGGGCGCTCAATCCGGAAGCAGAGCTGATCGAAGCCAACCACAGCCGGGTCCCCTTCGATCGCATTCTCGACACCGGCCGGTTCGACTTTGAAAAGGCGCAAGCGCATCCGCTCTGGTTCAGGGAACTCTACGGCTTCGCCGATCATGTGCCGGAGACGGAGGAATACGGCGTCACCAGTTTCGTCTATCGCGCGCGCCGGCCGTTCGAACCCGAAAAGTTCGACAAGTTCGTGCGAGAACCCTGGCCCGGCGTCATTCGCGGCAAGGGACATTTCTGGCTGGCGACGCGCCCGCAATGGCTTGGCGAGATCAGCCAGGCAGGCTCCATCACGCGCACCGAGGCCCTCGGTTTCTGGTGGGCGAGCGTGCCCGCGGAACGCTGGCCGGACGACCCGTTTTGGCGCAAGCGGTTGCGCGAGAACTGGAACGAGGTCTATGGCGATCGTCGCCAGGAAATCGTGTTCATCGGCGCGGGCATGGACGAGAGCGCACTTCGCGCACGCCTGGACGCGTGCCTGGTCCCGGGCAAGCCGGCCATGAACGTCACGGAATGGGCGAAGCTTGCGGACCCGTTTCCAGTCTGGCGGCGCGCGAACGAAGTCGTGGGCCGCGAATGACCAAAATCGTCCGCTTCGCCTCCAAATCAGACCTCGAGCGGCAGCGCCTCATCCGCGAGGCGCGCGCGATCTACGACAGCATCTTCCCGCCGGACGTCCCTGCCGGCGGCTGCGCGCATGATCGGTCGGGTCAACCGCCGGCGCGCGAGGCACCCGCCGAAATCAAGTCCAGTCGATAATGAGATGAAGATGGTGCGCTCGGAGGGACTCGAACCCCCACGATTTTACTCACTGCCACCTCAAGGCAGCGCGTCTACCAATTCCGCCACGAGCGCTTTGGGGCTGCCGGCTTGCGGCCTGAAGGCCAGCCGGATCAACGGCGCCGATCTAACAAATCCATCAGAGGGGTACAAGCCTGCAAAGGCCCTGAATTCCACAGCTTTGCAGGAAAGTTCCGGCTCCTCCCCCGAATCGGCCCTCGCCGCAGGCCCAGGCCGCGACCGCGTGCCCCCCGGCCGCTACCGCGTGCCCTGGCCGTTACCGAGTGCCCGGCGTGCGCGGCAGCATCTGCTTGACCTCGACCGCGATCCGGTTGCGGTCGACCAGCACGACGCCGGAGGCGACCGGCAGATTATTGGCCAAAACCTTGACCTCGTCGGCCTCGGTTGCGTCCAGCTCGATGATGGCGCCGCGGGAAAGACGCAATACCTGATGGATCGGCATGGTGGTCGTCCCGAGGACGACCATGAGATCCACGGTGACTTTATCGAGAGTGGGCACTGTCTGGACCGCCGCAACAGGGACTAAGGACCAAGGACTTCGGACAAGGACTTGGCATTTGCGCCTGCAATGATCACCACGTTATGGTTAGCCAATGGTTAATTTGCCCCAAAACCCGCGCCAAGAGCTGGATTTGACGTCGTTTTCCGCCTCCGGCGGCCAGCCCGTGGAGTGGCGGATCTCGGACGCGCCGGTACCCTATCCGGAGGCGGTCGCCGCGATGGAAGCCCGGGTCGCCGCCATTGCGGCCGGCGAGGCCCCGGAACTGGTCTGGCTGCTCGAACACCCCCCGCTCTACACCTCCGGCACCTCGGGCAAGGAGGCCGACCTGCGCGATCCCCGCTTCCCGATCTTCGCCACCGGGCGCGGCGGCCAGCTCACCTATCACGGGCCGGGCCAGCGGGTGGCCTATGTCATGCTCGACCTCAAGCGCCGCCGGCCGGACGTCCGGGCCTATGTCGCGAGCCTGGAGGAGCTGATTCTGCGCACGCTCGCCGCCTTCAACGTCCGCGGTGAGCGGCGCGAGGACCGGGTCGGCGTCTGGGTGAAGCGGCCCGACAAGGGGGCCGAGCACGAGGACAAGATCGCGGCGATCGGCGTGCGGCTGAAGCGCTGGGTCTCGTTCCACGGCATCGCCATCAATGTCGAGCCGGAGCTGTCGCATTTCGCCGGCATCGTTCCTTGCGGCGTTACTGACGCCCGCTATGGCGTCACCTCACTGGTCGATCTCGGTCAGCTCTTGACCATGGCCGACGTCGACATCGCGCTCCGGCAGGCGTTCGAGGAGCTGTTCGGGCCGACCAAAGCGTTGGTGCCGGAAGCGGCCGTCTAACACCTTTGTCTCCGAGCCTGATCGCGCCTGCTCTCCCCTCCTCGCGGGATCGGCTATGCTCGCGTCAGGCGTCGCCCACGCCTCCCTCCTCCGCCGGGAAAGCAGACAGGTCCGTGCGCTGAAATCCTTCGCACGCGACAAGGGGGTGATCGTCGTCTTCATCTCGCAGATCGACCGGTCCTACGATCCCACGGTCAAGCCCTGCCCCGATCTCGACGATGTCCGCCTGCCAAATCCGCTCGACCTGAGCTGCTCGACAAGACGTGCTTTCTGAACGGAAGTCCAGTTTCGGGCAGCGAGCTGACGGCCAGGCCGCGGGTGAGATCTCTAACCCGCGGCTTGCAGCCTCACGCCGCAGCTAGCGCGACGTCGAGCTTGCCGGCGATATAGCGGCGCTCCTGGGTGAGGCCGCCGAAGCCGTAGGCATCGCCCTTGACCTCGTCGACATGCAGATAGGTCTCGGGATGCAGCGGCCCCAGGATCTCGGCCATGCGCTTGAACATCGCGGCAAGATAAGCGGCCTTCTCGTCCTTGGTGTTGGTGCCCTCCGTGACGTGGATGTCGATCCAGTAGCTTGCAAGCTTCTGCTCGGCGAGCGACTTGCCGCCGGCGAACCAGTCGCCGGCCTCGACCGACTTCACGATGATGGCGGTCACCTCGGGATTCTTGTGCAAAATCTTTGCGGTGAGCTCGGACACGGCGCTGGCGATGTCGGCCTTCAGCGATGGCGACTGGCGCGACGAGGTGTAGGACACGGTGATCAGGGGCATGGTGGTTCTCCTCAAGTAGCTGCGCGAGTGTTGCGCGGCGTTGACGAGAACCTAGACCTCCTCTCGTCATTTTGGTATCTTATCTCTGTTGATACCAGTGATAACAATTCATAATGACCGTCACCCTCGATATCGCCACGATCAAAGCCTTCCTGCTGGTCGCCGACCTCCAGAGCTTTACCCGCGCCGCGGAAGCGCTCGGCACCACGCAGGCCGCGGTCAGTCTCAAGCTGCAGCGGCTGGAGACGTTGCTCGCAAGACGCCTCGTCGAGCGCTCGCCGCGCGCTGTCAGGCTTACCGCCGAAGGCGCCGGCTTCCTCGACCGCGCCCGCGCGCTGATGGCGGCGCACGATCGCGCCCTGTCGGGCGAGGCCCCGGCCGCGCAATCGCTTTCGCTCGGCATCTCCGATCATGCGGCGGGCCCCGAACTGGTGCCGCTGCTGGAGCGCCTGTACGCGATGTCGTCAAACCTCACCCTCGCCGTGACCATCGGTTTCTCGCGCGAGATGCAGGACGCCTATGACGCGGGCGAGCTCGATGCCGTAATCGTCCGCCAGGAAGGCAGCCGTCGCGGCGGCGAGAAGCTCACCGAGGACGATTTCGGCTGGTTCGCGTCACGACGCCTCACCTTGCCGAAGGGCGAGCCGCTGCCGCTCGCGACCCTCGCCCCGCCCTGCGGCGTCCGCGCCGTCGCGGTGCGCGCACTCGACAAGGCCGGCATCGCCTGGCGCGAGCGGTTCGTCGGCGGCGGCGTGACGGCCGTGGCCGCAGCCGCGCTGGCCGGACTTGCGATCGCGCCACTGGCTAGGCGGATCGCACCGCCCGGGCTGATCGACATCGGGCCGACACACAGGCTGCCGAAGCTCGGCAGCTCGAAAGTGATGCTGCATTCCAAGGTCAGCGATCCCGCGAAGCTTGCAGCGCTGCGTGCGGTGGCGGCGACCTTTCGGAGCGTCACCGCCACCTGACGTTCACAAGATCGCCTCGAACGCGCTGCGCAGCGTCTCGTGCCGGAAAACGAAGCCGCGACTCAGCGCCTTGTTGGGCAGCACGCGCTGACCGCCGAGCAGGAGCTCGTCGGCGAAGCCGCCGCCGATCCTGCGGAGCAGACCGCCGGGAATGCGGAACACCGCGGGCCGACGCAGATGGCGGCCGAGCTCCTCGGTGAACTTCGCGTTGGTGACCGGAATTGGCGCGGTGGCGTTGACGGGGCCGGCGAGATCGGGCGTCGCCATCACATAGGCGATCAACCGGATCAGATCGTCGCGCTCGATCCAGGACATCCACTGCCGCCCGGTGCCGATCGGGCCGCCGAGGCCGAACTCGAACGGCGTCAGCATGCGCGTGACGAAGCCGCCTTCGGTGCCGAGCACGAGGCCGATGCGTAAGTTGACCACGCGCACGCCGAGCTCTTCCGCCGGCCGCGCCGCCTTCTCCCAGGCAGCGCAGAGCTCGTGGCTGAAACAGGCGTGCGACTTCGCCGATTCCGTCAGCACCTGGTCGGCCCACAATCCGTACCAGCCGATCGCGGAGCCGCTGACCAGCACCTCGGGCTTGCGTTCGAGCCGCGCGATCAGTTTGACGACCTCGCCGGTCATGTCGATGCGCGAGCCAAGAATCTTCGCGCGCTTCGCCTCGGTCCACAGACCGTTGCCGATCGGCTCGCCGGCGAGATTGACGATGGCGTCGATCGGCGTGTCCCCCGCGAGCTGATCGAGGCTGGTGATCAGCGTCACCGGCGGCGGCAGCATCTCCGCCTTGGCGGGATTGCGGATCAGCGCGATGACGTGATGCCCGGCGCCGCTAAGGCTTGCCGCAAGGCGGCTGCCGATGAAGCCGGTGGCGCCCGTGATCAGCACGGTCTTGCGGCCGGAGAGCTTTTCGACGAGTTCGGCCGCCGGCACGCTTCGCATGCAGCCGAGCCGGCGCATCGCCGCAAAATCCCTGAGGCCGCACAGCGCCGCACCCACCGCGCAGGCGGTCGCGGCGACGCTGAGAAGGCCCTGGTTCATGACGCTCACGCCGAAGGGCTGCATCGCCCAATCGACCAGCACCGGCAGCAACAGCACGAGAATGGCGCCGTAATTGATCGCGAGCAGCGTGTGATTGATCCGCTCGCTCGGCGGCAGCTTCCGGCTCAGATCCTCCTCGACGAAATCCATCAGGGTGATGACGATCTCGGCGACCAGCACCGCGACGATCAACAGCGCCAGCAACCCATAAACCTCAAGCCAGCCGAGCACGAGGAACAGCAACGCATAGAGCATGTTGCGGATACCGTGCAGCTTGAGCTCGAAGCGCTGCGACACCCGCCAGGCCAAACGTTCGGTGAACTCATGATGATAGAAGGTATCGAACACGCCCATCACGATCTGGATGGCGATGAGGGTCCACAACAGCATCGTCATGATACGGCCTCCCTGAAGGTGGCGGACTGGTGGATCAGCGCGCCGTAACGTGGATGGATGACATCGAGGGTGAAGCGGAATGCGCTGTTGCCGAGGTCACGGTGCGTCACCGTGAGATCGCCCGGCGTCAGCCAGCGCGGCAAGGGAATCCAGAGGCGCCCGAGCTGAAGCCCATAGCCTGCGCTGCGGAAGATCAGCGTCTGGTCCTCGACCGCGGTGCGGAGCGCCATCGAGACGCCGAAGCCGACATATTCCTCGAGCCCGGTCGGACCGGCAAAACGCTTGGCGGAATGGATCACGTGCGGAAAGCCGCGCTTGCGCGCGCAGACGCGGGTCCAGGTCTGACCGCCGGTCGTGCCGTCCTCGGTCACGGTCACGATCATGGGAACACCGGTGTCGCGGCCTATCGGCAGCGGCCCGCCGATCAGCTTCGCTGCTTGCGCGATCCACCAGCCGATCTCGCTGAAGGAGATCTCGTCGACCACCCCGACATAGACGACGCTTTCGCCGTCGGCGACGCGCTTGGAGAAACGCCGCCAGGTCGCGAGCGGCAGGCGGCCCCAATCCTCGTCCGACAGCAGCGCGCGGAAGCGGCGGTCGTCGAGCAGCTTGATGTGAGCGGAGGGAGTTGCGTTGGAGCCTGATAACCTTGCCGACGTCATCGCACCCTCCTCAGCGCTATTTGGCCTTGCCCAGCGGCAGCAGGCTGGCGATCTTTTCGCCAAGCCGCATCAAGGCGACCACCCGCGGCCGCGGCACCTTCAGCATCTGCATGAACCAGTGATCGGCGAGCTCGGTGAAGGCGAGCATCTCCTTCAGCCGTTTGCTCGCGACGGGATTGATGGTGGGATCGCCGGCGGCATCCGAGACGCAGGCCCTGAGCGCCGCGATCGCCGGATCGAGCTCCCGCTCCTTGCGCCGCGCCGCAATCCTGGCGGCGACCTCCCAGATATCGGTCTCCGCCTCGTAATGGTCGCGGCGGTCGCCGAGGATCGGTACGCGCCGGATCAGGTTCCAGGCGAGCAGCTCCTTGAGCGAGTTGGAGACGTTCGAGCGCGCCATGCCGAGCGTGTCGGCGATGTCCTCCGCCGTCATCGGCGCCTCGGCGAGGTAGAGCAGCCCGTGAATCTGGCTGACCGAGCGATTGACGCCCCACTCGTCCCCCATGTCACCCCAATGCAAGATGAAGCGCTCGACGGCGACGGGGAGTTTCTTCTTTCCGGTTGTTTCTGTCATGACAGAAATATCTGACAAGACCGTTTGCTTGTCAAGTCGGTTGCGGCTCGTATACCGAATGCGAGATGCTTGCCTAAAAATGTTCCAACGTCGGGGAACCATCAACCCCTTGCGGCGTTTGCCCCCGTTGAGCAGGGTCCGGGAATGGTCGAAAAATTCAGTCAACAGAGAGACTTGTTCGAGAGCGAGCGCAGTTTCCGACTGTTGGTTGAGGGAGTGGCGGACTACGCCCTTTATATGCTCGATCCCAAGGGGATCATCACCAGCTGGAACATCGGCGGCGAGCGCATCAAGGGCTACGCGCCCGGCGAGATCCTCGGCCAGCATTTTTCCCGCTTCTACACCGAGACCGACCGCGCCAACGGCAAGCCGGCCCGTGCGCTCGGCATCGCCACGGAAAAGGGCCGCTACGAGGAGGAAGGCTGGCGCGTCCGCAAGGATGGCACCTTCTTCTGGGCGAGCGTGGTCATCGACCCGATCTATGAGGGCGGCGAGCTGGTCGGCTTCGCCAAGATCACACGTGACATCACCGAACGCCGCAATACCCAGCTCAAGCTCGAGGCGATGCAGAAACAGCTCGCCGAGTCCCAAAAGTTCGATGCGCTGGGACAGCTCACCGGCGGGGTCGCCCACGACTTCAACAACCTGCTGATGATCATCAGCGGCAGCCTGCACATGCTGAAGCGCGGCGCCGACGACCCGGCCAAGCTTCAGCGCGCGGTCTCGGCGATCGAAACCGCCACCAAACGCGGCGCCGCGCTCACCAACCAGCTCCTCACCTTCGCGCGGCGGCAGAGCGTCAATCCGCAGGCGATCGATTTCGCCGAACGCATCGCGGCGATCCGCGAGGTGCTCGATGCCGGCGTCGGCAGCTCCGTGCGCCTGACGTTCGAGATCGGCCGCGACGTCTGGCCACTCAAGACCGACGCCTCGGAACTCGAGACCGCGCTGCTCAACCTCGTCATCAATGCCCGCGACGCGATGCCCGACGGCGGCACGGTGACGATCGGCGCGCGCAATGTCGCGCTGGACGAGGCGCCGCTCGCCGGCGACTTCGTCGCAATCGACGTCGCGGACACCGGGTTCGGCATTCCCTCCGACGTTCTCGACAAGATCTTCGAGCCGTTCTTCACCACCAAGCCGATCGGAAAAGGCACCGGCCTCGGCCTGTCCCAGGTCCACGGCTTCGCCCATCAGGCCGGCGGCACGGTGAAGGTTACAAGCGAGCTCGGCAAGGGCACGACGTTCACCATCCTGCTGCCGCGCGGGACCGAAGCCCCATCACAAGAGATGACGGGAGAACCGGCGTTCCACGGCAGCGGCACAGTCTTGCTGGTGGAGGACAATCCGGACGTCGCGCTCGTCAGCATCGGCCTGCTGGAACAGCTCGGCTACCAGGTGCGCCGGGTCGCGGACGCCGAAGCCGCCTTGCGTGAGATCGAGAGCAACGGCGTCGACTTCGTGTTCTCCGACATCGTCATGCCCGGCAAGATGGACGGCCTCACCCTCGCCCATCATCTCCGCCAGATCCGACCTGGCCTGCCGATCCTGCTCGCCACCGGCTACAGCGAGGTCGCCGCCGGCGTGCGCGGCGATTTTCCGATCCTGCGCAAGCCGTACGAAATCCACGAGCTGAGCGAGGCGATCGCCAAGCTGCCGCGGTGATGGCTCTTCGCCTCTCCCGTCTCACCGCGTCGTGGCCGGGCTTGTCCCGGCCATCCACGTCTCATCACGCGTAAGACGAACGTGGATGCCCGGGACAAGCCCGGGCATGACGACCTTTCGTGAGCGCGCACCTACACCGTCGGCAACACCGAAAACGCTTCCCCTGCCCTGCGCAGGTTCAGCTCATCCGCGCTCGCCGTCTCGCTCGTCACGCTGTCCACGCGCGAGGACGGCGGCCCGTGGCGGCACAGCGCGACCATATCGGCAACATGCTTCGGCGCTCCCGCGAACAGCGCTTCGACGCAGCCGTCGCGGCGATTGCGCACCCAGCCTTCGAGGCCGCACGCAGTCGCCTGATACTCGACCCAAGCCCGGTAGCCGACGCCCTGCACGCGCCCGCGGATCATGACCTGGAGGATCGCCCGGCTCATTTTTTCAGTCCGAGAAAGTCGGCGCTGCGCGCCTTGACGTCGGCCTCGCGCATGACGCGGTTGGTCAGGTCCGCCGACGACAATCCCTTCAGCTCCTTTGGAGCCGTGCCTTCACGCAACGCTTTCAACGTGTCAAACACGGCCCGCGTCGCCGCCGCGATCGGCGGGTGGCCCTGCAGCGCGATGCGCACGCGTTGACTCCCGAGATAATCGATCGCGTTCATTTCGTCTGGCGCACCACCGAGCACGAGGGGGAGACGCGTTGCAGAGGCGATCGCCTCGAGTTCGGCGCGCGACTTGATTCCGGTGAAGAACAGCGCATCCACGCCCGTCGCCTCATACGCCCTGGCACGCTTGATCGCGTCCGCGATCGAGCTGATCGAGGCAGCACCCGTGCGGCCCATGATGACCAGCGAGGGATCGCTGCGACCATCGAGCGCCGCCTTCATCTTGCCGACGCCTTCCTCGAGCGAAATCAGCTGCACCTTGGCCTCACCGAAGGCCGCCGGCAGCAGCGTGTCCTCGATGGTGAGGCCGGCAGCGCCCGCCGCCTCCAGCTCCTGCACCGTGCGGCGGACATTGAGCGCATTGCCATAGCCGTGATCGGCATCGACCAACACGGGGAGCGTCGAAGCGCGCGACATCCGCCGCATCTGCTCGGCAAGCTCGGTGAGCGTGATCAGCGTGATATCGGGATCGCCGAGCACCGCAAGCGAAGCGACCGAGCCGCCGAACATGCCGAGCGGAAATCCGAGATCTTCGGCGATGCGGATCGAGATCGCGTCATAGACCGAGCCGGGATGGACGCAGGCCGAGCCCGACAGGATGGAGCGCAGTTTTTCGCGGCGGGAACGGAAGGCCATGGGTACTGTCTTTCTCTTGGGACCGAAGCCGCCGCTCCAATCTCCGTCATTGCGAGCGCAGCGAAGCAATCCAGGAATGCTTCCGCGGAGACAGGCTGGATTGCTTCGTCGCTAAGGGCTCCTCGCAATGACGGTGCTTGTGGGCAGATCGCCTGCCTCACTCACACTTATGCAAATTCCAGGATCAGCGCGTCCACCGCGAGCGTCGCGCCGGCGCTGGCATGGACCTTCTTCACGGTGCCGTCCTGCTCGGCGCGCAGCACGTTCTGCATCTTCATGGCTTCGACCACCGCCAGTGTCTCGCCGGCCTTGACCTCCTGCCCTTCGGTCACCGCGATCGAGACGATGAGCCCGGGCATCGGGCACAGCAGCTTCTTGCCGGTGTCCGAGGCCGTCGTCACCGGCATCAGCCGCGCCGAGGTCGCTTCCGCTTCGGTCCAGACATAGACCGGGACCTCGACGCCCTGATGCGCGAGGCGGATACCGTTGGCTATCGGCCGCACCTGCACCGCGACCAAATGGCCGTCGATGGTGCCTTGCCAGACCGGATCGCCCGGCTTCCACGGCGAGGCCAGCAGATGCGAATTGCCGGCCTTGCCCCCGGCGTCGACGAAGCGCACCGCGATGGCGTCGCCCTCGCGAGCGACCTCGAGCTGGATCTCCTGACGGTCGAGCCAGACCGCGCGGCGACGCTCGCGCTGCACCACGCGGCCACCCATCTGGCCCGAGATCTGCCGCTTGCGCTCACCCAGCACGTGATCGATGGCGGCGCCGACTGCGGCGATGCGCCGGGCGACCTCGCCTTCGGGTACGCGCACCGCAAAGCCCTTGGGGAATTCCTCGGCAATGAAGCCGGTCGACAGCCGCCCCTCGCGCCAGCGCGGATGATGCATCAGCGCCGACAGGAACGGGATGTTGTGGCGGATGCCGTCGACGTAGAACGAGTCCAGCGCGGTCGCCTGCGCCTCGATCGCGGCCGCGCGCGACGGCGCATGCGTGACGAGCTTTGCGATCATCGGATCGTAGTGGATCGAGATCTCGCCGCCCTCCTGCACGCCGGTGTCGTTGCGCACGGTGATGCCGTCCTTGCTCACTTCCGCCGGCGGCCGGTATTTCACGAGCCGCCCGATCGAGGGCAGGAAGTTGCGGAACGGATCTTCGGCGTAGAGGCGCGATTCCACCGCCCAGCCGGTCAGCGTGACGTCCTTCTGGGCAATGCCGAGCTTCTCGCCGGCGGCAACACGGATCATCTGCTCGACGAGGTCGATGCCGGTGACGAGCTCGGTGACGGGATGCTCGACCTGGAGACGGGTGTTCATCTCAAGGAAGTAGAAGCTCTTGTCCTGGCCTGCGACGAACTCGACGGTGCCGGCGGAATCATAATTCACGGCCTTTGCCAGCGCGACCGCCTGCTCGCCCATCTTGCGACGGGTGGCTTCGTCGAGGAGCGGCGACGGCGCCTCCTCGATGACCTTCTGGTTACGGCGCTGGATCGAGCACTCGCGCTCGCCGAGATAGACGACGTTGCCGTGCTTGTCGCCCAGCACCTGGATCTCGATGTGACGGGGATCGACGATGAACTTCTCGACGAAGACGCGGTCGTCGCCGAACGAGGCCTTGGCCTCGGCCTTGGCGAGGTTGAAACCTTCCGCGACCTCCGAGGTCGAATGCGCGATCCGCATGCCCTTGCCGCCGCCGCCGGCGGACGCCTTGATCATCACGGGATAGCCGATCTCGTCGGCGATCTTGACCGCGTGCTTGGCGTCCTCGATCACGCCGAGATAGCCGGGCACGGTCGAGACCTTGGCCTTGGCTGCCGCCTTCTTCGACTCGATCTTGTCGCCCATCGCCGCGATCGCGCCCGGGTTCGGGCCGATGAAGACGATGCCTGCGGCTTCCAGCGCGCGCGGAAACGCCTCGCGCTCGGACAGGAAGCCGTAGCCGGGATGCACGGCCTGCGCGCCCGTCTTGCGGCAGGCCTCGACGATCTTCTCGATGACCAGGTAGCTCTCCGCCGCCGCCGGCGGGCCGATCAGCACGGCCTCGTCGGCCATCTCGACATGGAGGGCGTCGCGGTCGGCTTCGGAATAGACCGCAACCGTTTCAATTCCCATGCGGCGCGCGGTCTTGATGACCCGGCAGGCGATTTCGCCGCGATTGGCGATCAGAATGCGTTTGAACATGCTTTTCTTGAATCTCGACCTTGGGCGGGACCCTTCCCTGGCCGTTGGGGCCTACGGGAGGGGCCGTGTGGCTCCCGTGGTACATCAAAATGGGCCGGAGGCAACGGTCTAAATCCGGGCCATCTGGCGTACCAGCGCAAGACCGAAACGGGCTCGGGGATGGGGCCGGCGCCGCCTGGGGCCCTACCCCTTCCTGGACATGGACGCCGATTTGGCGACGTCCCGAACCAGGCTGTGAATGAAGTCCAGCTTGGCGACCACGGCCTGCGACAGGATGAAGGGATAGAGGTCGCGCGCGCCCATGGCACGGTTGACGCTGTTCATGGCGAAGGTGAAAGGCAGCCATGCGTCGATGAGCGCCTGGACGTCCCGGGCCTCGTAGGGGTTGAACCGGATGCGCGCCGTCAACTCCCCGTCGCGGTCGATCTTGGGCCGCACCTCCATGCCGAACTCGCCGGCCATCTCCAGAGTGTCGACGATGTGGAGGTAGTGCGCCCAGGTCTCGGCGAAATCTTCCCAGGGGTGCATGGTGGCGTAGGCCGAGACATAGTTCTGCTGCCAGTCCGGTGGCGCACCTTCCGCATAGTGGCGCTGCAGGGCCTGGCCGTAATCGGTGGAATCGTCGCCGAATACCGCGCGGCATTCCTCGAGCTTGCCGCCGCCCTTCACCAGGACGTCCCAGAAATAGTGCCCGACCTCGTGGCGGAAATGCCCGAGCAGCGTCCGATAGGGCTCGCCCATCTCGAGCCGGCGCCGCTCGCGCTCGATCTCGTCGGTCTCGGTCAGCGCGATCGTGATCAGGCCGTTGTCATGGCCGGTCATGACCCTTTCGCCGCTCTGCGGATCGTCGGCCAGGAAATGGAAGATCAGGCCATGCTCGGGATCGTCTTGTCGGGTCCGGAGCGGCAGCTTCCAGCGGATCAGGGAGTACAACAGGCGGTGTTTCGCCACCTCCAGCTCGCGCCAGCCGGCAAGCTGGGCGGGATCGGACAGATCCGGCACGATGCCGTTGTGACGGCAGGCGCGGCAATAGCCGGTGGTATCGCCCGTGTCCGTCAGCCAGTTGCAGGCATCGTACGCGGCATTCCGGCACAGCATCCGGCTTTCGCCCTTCTCCGCCAGAATCTTCCAGGCCTCGCCGTCGGGCTCGATCGCCGACATCGTCTCCTTTTCCGGCAGGAAGGCGACCTGATGGCCGCAGCGTTCGCAGGCACGGTTCTCGAAATAAAGAACGTTGCCGCAGGCCTGGCAGACAAAGAGCTTCAAGATCTATCCTCTTCGGAAAGGGAGCCTTCATCAAAAAGGCATAGGTGGCGCCTCGCGAAAGACGCGCGCGCCGGCCGATCGTTCCAGTCTCCGGAACAAATTGCCAGACGCGGCGTTTGATCGATACGCATCGCCACCTGTTCAGTGGCGTCTTTCCATACCAATCCCTTTAAACAATGGCCATCACGCTCCGTCTGTGTGAATATCGGTCCGGCACGTGCGCTCCCGCATGACAACGGCCGATGCCTTGAACGATCCCCTGCCCGAGACCATCGCCGCCGAAAGGCTGCGCCAGCACCTCGAAGACGTCGCGCGCGAGCGCGACAATGCCTATCGCGCGCTGCAGGAGCGCGAGGCCGAGCTGGCGCGCATCCAGCGCATCGCCAAGGTCGGCGGCGTCGAGGTCGATTTCCGCGAAGGCTTCAAGAACCGCCGCTCGCCCGAATACCTCATCATCCACGGCCTGCCGCCGGAGGCGGCCGGGGAATCGCACGAGGATTGGGTCAATCGCATCCATCCCGACGACCGCGACGCCGCCGTCAAGCACTTCATCGATGCGCTCGCCGGGACCAGCGAAGACTACACCGCCGAGTACCGCATCGTCCGCCCCAATGATGGCGAGACCCGCTGGATCCGGGTCGTCGCCAAGATCGAGCGCGACCAGGATGGCCGCGCCATCCGCCTCGTCGGCGCCCACATCGACATCACCGACCAGATGCTTGCACGCGAAACCCTGCGCGAGAGCGAGGAGCGATTTCGGCTGATCGCCGACAGCGCGCCGGTGCCGATCTGGGTGACGAAGCTCGACCGCAAGCGCTCCTTCGCCAACCAGGCCTATGTCGACTTCGTCGGCCTGCCCTACGAGCAGGCCATCGACTTCGACTGGCGCCAGGTGCTGCATCCCGACGACCTGCCGCAGGTGCTGCAGCAATCCGTTCAGGGCGAAGCGTCGCTCAAGCCCTTCGTGCTGGAGGCGCGTTACAAGAACGCCGCCGGCGAATGGCGCTGGCTTCGCTCGGAGTCGCAGCCGCGCTGGGACCCGACCGGCAAACATATCGGCTTCATCGGCGTCGCCCACGACATCACCGTCGCCAAGCAGGCCGAGATCGAGCTGCGGCAGCTCAATGAGACGCTCGAAGAGCGCATCGCCGAGCGCACCGCCGAGCTCGAATCCAACGAGGCCCGGCTGCGCGCGATCCTAGAGACCAGCAACCAGTATCAGGGCCTAGTCAATCTCAGCGGCGAGCTGCTTTACGCCAACAAGACCGCACTCGACGGTATGGGGGCGAGCTCTTCGGATGTCATCGGAAAGCCGTTGTGGGAGACGCCGTGGTTCAGCGCGACGGAGGGCATGGACACGCTGGTGCGCGAGGCCTTCCACACCGTGCTGAAGGGCGAAGCCGTGCGGCTGGAGATGCGCCTGCGCCTTCCCGTCGGCGAGCGCGATTTCGACTTCGGCATGCGCCCCGTGCTCGACCGCCACGGCAACATCACCGGCGCCGTGCCTGAAGCCGTCGACATCACCGAGCGCCGGCGCGGCGAGGAAGCGCTGCGGCAGTCGCAGAAAATGGAGGCGATCGGCCAGCTCACCGGCGGCGTCGCGCACGACTTCAACAATCTCCTCACCATCATCCGCTCGGCCACCGATTTCCTGCGCCGCCGCGAGCTGCCGGAAGAGCGCCGCCGCCGCTATGTCGATGCCATCTCCGATACCGTCGAGCGCGCCTCGAAGCTGACCGCCCAGCTGCTGGCGTTCGCGCGCCGGCAGCCGCTGAAGCCCCAGATCTTCAACGTCGGCAGCCAGGTCGAGGGCGTCGCGCAGCTGGTCCGGCCGCTGGTCGGCGGGCGCATCGACATCGCGGTGGAGATCCACGATGCCGACTGCTTCACGGTGGCCGACATCGCCCAGTTCGAGACTGCGCTGATCAACCTCGCCATCAACGCCCGCGATGCCATGGACGGCGAAGGCCGCCTCGTGATCGGCGTGCGCAAGGTCTCCGGGATTCCGAGCCTGCGCGCGCAATCGGCGCGCGGCGGCGACTACGTCGCGATCTCCGTCGCCGACACCGGCAGCGGCATCGCGCCGGAACATCTCGACTCGATCTTCGAGCCGTTCTTCACCACCAAGGAGGTCGGCAAAGGCACCGGCCTCGGCCTCAGCCAGGCCTTTGGTTTTGCCAAGCAGTCGGAGGGCGACGTCGCGGTGACGAGCACCCAGGGCAAGGGTGCGACCTTCACC
Organism: Bradyrhizobium sp. MOS003; assembly: GCF_003020125.1. Taxonomy (GTDB): domain Bacteria; phylum Pseudomonadota; class Alphaproteobacteria; order Rhizobiales; family Xanthobacteraceae; genus Bradyrhizobium. The sequence goes on from NZ_PYFW01000013.1 coordinate 48,517, forward strand.
ATCTATCTGCCGCAGGCACAGAGCCCCGCCGCGGAAAGCAAGACGACGGCACTCACCAGTGAGACCGCTACCACCGGGCGTGGCTATCGCGTGCTCGTGGTCGAGGACAATGACGATGTCGGCCAGTTCTCGACCGAGCTCCTGGAAGATCTCGGCTATGTCGTTCGCCGCGTCGCCAACGCCAATGCGGCGCTGGCAATCCTTGGTGAAAACGAATTCGCCGTCGACCTCGTATTCTCCGACGTCATCATGCCAGGAATGAACGGCGTCGAGCTCGCCGGCATCATCCGCGAGCGCTATCCCGGCCTGCCCGTGGTGTTGACGTCCGGCTACAGCAACGTGCTCGCCGAGAACGCCCATCGCGGTTTCGAGTTGATCCAGAAGCCGTATTCGGTGGAATCGCTGTCGCGCATCCTGCGCAAGGCGATCACCGAGAAGGTTTCGGTAGCGCGGTGAGAATGGCACGCAACTGTCGCAAACGCCGTCATTGCGAGCGACGCGAAGCAATCCAGGGTCTGTCCGCGGGGGGATTCTGGATTGCTTCGTCGCGACGCTCCTTGCAATGAGGCGCTGGCGCGCCGCCGTAAACGACCGGATATCGATGAGATGAGAACGGCCTTCTTCTCCACCTGGCAAACATGGGCCCTGCTGTCCGCCTGCTTTGCTGCGCTCACGGCGATCTTCGCCAAGGTCGGCGTCGAGAACATCAATCCGGATCTGGCGACCTTCATTCGCACCGTCGTGGTGTTGCTGGCCTTCTCGGTTCTGCTGTTCTTCACCGGCCAGTTTGCGGTGCCGTCGGCGGTCTCATCGCGAACATGGCTGTTTCTGGTGCTGTCGGGACTTGCGACCGGGGCGTCATGGTTGTGCTATTTCCGGGCCCTGAAGCTCGGACCCGCCACCCTGGTGGCACCGATCGACAAACTCAGCGTCGTCCTGGTCGCCCTGTTTGCCTTCGCCTTCCTCGGCGAGCGTCCGACCGGCCAGGGCTGGCTCGGCATCGCCATGATCGGCGCCGGGGCGGTGCTGCTCGCGGTGAAGCTATGAGGCACCAATTCTCGCCATCGCGCGTTTTTTAGCGCATGCGCTCGCTTCGCTCCCGACTGCTTGCTCTCTGGATCATGCTGGTGGTGTCCGGCATGGCCACCGGCTATCTCTTGTTCGAATCCTATCAGCAGACCGCGAATGCGCGGCTGGCGCGCTCCGAGGAATTGGCGGCGCGGGCCTGCCGCGAACTCGCCGATCGCTACCAATTCTTCGTCACGGGCTGGAGCGGCGGCGAGATCGACGATCAGCTGAAGCAGCAGCTTGGGGCTGTCGTCCAGAGCGCGCTCTCCGGCGCGGCCGGAGTCGAGGGCGGCATCTGGCAGGCGGATGCCGGCTCCCTCGCCTACGCGTTTCCGACCTATGAAGGCACCGGACCGAAGACCGACCTGCCCGCGGCCGAGCTCAACACCATTCGCGACGTCAATGCCGAAGCGCAGCGATCCGGCCGGCCATCCTCGGTCCGGCAAAGCGGTCGGTCACAAGTGCTGATCGTTCATGCGTGCCCGCTGCGCGGTCCGCTGACCGGCGCGACCGGATGGACCATGACGCGGGCATTCACGGCGGAGGGGCCGGCCTACAATCAGTTTCTGGCCGGACTCCTGTTGCTTGCTCTCACGATTTTCGGCTCGGCCGCGTGGCTCGCGCGCGTGCTCTATGTCTGGTCGCGCAAGATCAACCGGATCGAGGCCGCTCTGGACGCCCCCCACGCCGGCACGATCGACCTGCCGACATTGCCGCGGACCGGCGCCCCCGAGCTCGACCGCCTGGTCGATGCGCTCAACGGCACCGGCGAACGCCTGTCGGTGGAGCGGCGCCGCGCGGCCGCGGCCGAGCGGCTTGCAGCGCTCGGGCGAATGTCGGCGGGGCTGGCGCACGAAATCCGCAATCCCATCGCCGCGATGCGGCTCAAGGCGGAGAATGCGCTGGCGGTCGCCGACGGCTCGCGCAGCGAAGCAGCCCTGACCTCGATCCTGCAACAGGTTGACCGGCTCGATGTCCTCCTGCGCGACCTCCTGGAGATGACGCAGGCGCGCGAGCCCCGGCTCGCGGAGGTCGATGTCGAAACCTTCCTGATGCGCACAGCCGAGACTCATCGCGACCTCGCCGCGACCCGTAACATCGCGCTGACCGTGGGAACCGGGCCTGCATCCTCGCCGTTACCGCAATTCGATCCGCTCCAGATGCAGCGGGCCCTGGATAATTTGATCATCAACGCCATTCAGAATACGCCCGCGGGCGGCAAGATCAGCGTGGATGCGCGCCGGCGAGGCGACACGTTGCTGCTTCAGGTGTCTGACAACGGTCCCGGCATTCCCGGTGAATTGCGCGAGCGCCTGTTCGAGCCATTCGTCACCGGGCGCGCTGACGGGACCGGTCTCGGGCTCGCCATCGTCCGCGAGATCGCGCGCAATCATCGTGGCCATGTCCGCCTGGTCCGATCCGTCGGCGGAGCCGAATTCGAGATCGAGGTGCCATGGCAACCGTCCTGATCATCGACGACGACCGCGCCCTGCGCGAAGGTCTCGCCGAGGCCCTCGCGGATCTCGGCCATGAACCCCGCCTCGCCGCGTCCGGCCGCGAAGGCCTGGCGGCATTGGACGACGAGGTCGATGCGGTGCTGCTCGATTTGCGCATGCCGGGCGGCATGGATGGGATCGAGGTCCTGCGCCGTATCCGCGCAAGCGCCGGCTGCCCGCATGTCGTGGTGCTGACCGCGTTCGCCAGCGCCGCCAACACGATCGAGGCGATGCGGCTCGGCGCCTTCGATCATCTCAGCAAACCGATCGGCCGCGCGGAACTGAAGGCCCTGCTGGAGCGCCTGCCGCAGCGCGTGGCGGCGAATGCGGCTCCGGAGGACGATGCCGGGGATGGCCTGATCGGATCAAGCGAGCCGATGCGCAGCGTGCAGAAGGCGATCGGTCTCGCCGCCGACAGCGACGCCAGCGTGCTGATCCGCGGCGAGACCGGCACCGGCAAGGAGCTGGTGGCGCGCGCGCTTCACATTCACGGCAAGCGCAAGGACGGTCCCTTCGTCGCAGTCAATTGTGCGGCTATACCCGCCGACCTGCTCGAAAGCGAGCTATTCGGTCACGTCAAGGGATCATTCACCGGCGCGACCGCCGACCGCTCCGGCGCGTTCCGCGATGCCGCCAACGGCACGCTGTTCCTCGACGAGATCGGCGACATGCCGCTGCCGATGCAGGCGAAGATCCTCCGCGCCCTGCAGGAGCAAGTGATCACGCCGGTCGGAGGCAAGCCCGTGCGGACCAACGCGCGGATCATTGCCGCCACCCACCGCGATCTCGCCAGGCTCGCCGCGACCGGAGACTTCCGCGAGGATCTCTACTACCGGCTCGACGTGGTGCAGATCACGCTACCCCCGCTGCGCGATCGTGTGGCGGACATCGTTCCGCTCGCCCGGCACTTCGTCGCGCGCGCGGGCGCGAGCAACAGCCGTCAGAAGCATTTGAGCGAAGCCGCGATCGACAAATTGCAGCGCCATCCCTGGCCCGGCAACGTCCGCGAACTGCGCAACGCGATCGAGCGCGCCTGCATCATGACACGCGGCGACGTGATCGGAGCGGAGGACATCGACACCAGCGCCAATCCGGCCGCTGCAGTCCCGGCGCCGGACAATGCGGACCTGCCCGCGGCCGTCGCGCAGCTCGAGAAGCAGATGATCGAGCGCGCACTGGCGGCCTGCGCCGGCAATCGCACGGAGGCGGCGCGCCGACTCAACATCAACCGCCAGCTGCTCTACACCAAGATGCAGCGCTACGGTCTTGCCGAGGCGTCAGAAAAGCTGACAGACCGTGTCGGCAAAGACGACGCCTGATTCCGCAAGCGCGACGAAAACTCCTTTCGGATCAATCCTTTTGCGACTGGCACATCGCTTGCTGAGGTCTCTGCAAGCGACGAGGTCGCGATATCGACAGGAGTTGTTCCATGAAGACCACACGCATACGCGCGCTGTTCTGGGTGTTGCTCGCCACCACGGCGATCGGCAGCGGGGCTGCCGCCTATTCGCAGGCCCGGGATCCCATGTGGGATTCCTCGCAGCTTCCGGAATCCCGCGGGGCCGTGAAGCAGTACACCTTGACGCCGCGCGGCGACGTCGACGGAGTCATTCTCACCGACGGCACCGAAGTGAAGCTGCCGCCGCATCTCAGCGCCCAGACGGTGTTTGCGATCCGCCCCGGCGACCAGGTTTCGGTGCGCGGCTTGCGCGCCCGGGCCATCCCGCTCGTCGATGCGGCCTCTATCACCAATGTCGCGACCGGCAAGAGCGTCGTCGACAACGGCCCGCCGGACCGGCGCGGCAGCAATGACGACCAGACCATCAGCGGCCGCATCGCCCTGCAATTGCACGGCAAGCGCGGCGAGGTGAACGGCGTCGTGCTTGATGACGGCACCACGCTGCGCTTGCCACCCCCGGAGGCCGAGCGCGTGCAGGACCAGCTCGCTCAGGGCCGAAACATCTCGGTGCGCGGCAACGTACTCGATACCGCCCTCGGCAAGGTAGTCGACGTGCGTGCGATCGGCGCCTCGCCGGAGCAGATGACGGAGGTGCGCGGCCCTCGCCCGCCCGGACCGAAGGACGGCCCGGATCGTCGTGGTCCCCCGCCGCCGCCCCCGGGCTTCGGTCCGCCGCCTCCGCCGCCCCGCGGCTAAGTCACGCTTCGCATCAACAGGGAGAGTTACAACAATGCACTGGATCGATCCCGATAGCCTGCCGGAGACCGCAGGCACCTTTGAGCGCTTCGTGCTCAATCCCCACGGCGAGGTCGACGGCTTCGTCATAAAAGACAGGAAGTCGCTCGTTCTCGTTCATACGCCGCCGCATATGGACAAGGAACTCACCCGCCATCTCAAGCAAGGCGAGAAGGTTCGCGTTCGCGGCGTTCGGCCGCGCGGCGCGGCCCTGCTGGCTGCAGTGGCGGTGATCACCGCCGCCGGCCGCGAGATCGTGGACAACGGCCCGGACCACGACCGCGAGCATCCCAAGGTGAAGCACGTCCCGATGGCGGCGGAGGGCGCTGTCGAGCTGTCGCTGTTCGGCCCCAAGGGCGAACTGCGCGGCGCGCTCCTGTCTGATGGTACCGTGCTGCGGATCGGCCCGAAGGAGGCCGAGCACGTCGCCGCCCTGCTCGCGCCCGGGGCGGTGGTCGCGGCGCGCGGCGACGGCCTTCAGAGCAAGCATGGCCGCGTGATCCATGTCGACGAGATCGGCCCGGATGAGGATCGGCTGAAGCGGATCAAGAAGCCGAAGCCGAAGGACAAGAAGTCCAAGCACGGCCACCCGCACGCCCACGCGGCCTGACGAGACGCGACGCCTGGCGAGGAAGGAGACATTGATGTCGGACACGCATGAGAAGGCACGGGCCGGCCGCGCCCTCGATGCTGCCAACTTCTTCCTCGCCGACGTCCGCGACGGGCTCGGCCCATACCTTGCCGTCTATCTGCTCACCGAGCAGCATTGGGACGAGGCGCGTATCGGCCTCGTGATGTCGGTCGCGACTATCGCCGGCATCCTCGCCCAGACGCCGGCCGGTGCGCTGGTCGACGCGACCCGCGCGAAGCGGACGGTGATGGCGGTCGCCGCGATCCTGGTGACGCTCGCGTCATTGTCGCTGCCCTGGTTTCCGAGCTTCCTGCCGGTCGCGATCTCGCAAGGGATCGCGCAAGCAGCCGGCGTCATTTTTCCGCCGGCGATCGCCGCCGTCTCGCTCGGCATCTTCGGACATCGCGCCTTCACCAGACGCATCGGCCGCAACGAAACCTTCAACCACGCCGGCAACGCCGTCGCGGCGGGCCTGGCCGGATTGTCGGCCTACTGGTTCGGACCGACGGTCGTGTTCTATTTGCTCGGCGGCATGGCCATCGCAAGTCTCGTCAGCATCCTCGCCATTCCCGAACGGGCGATCGACCACGATCTCGCGCGCGGGCTGGACGGGGCGAACGACGCCGAGCAACACGACCAGCCTTCGGGACTGAAAGTGCTGCTGACCTGCCGCCCGCTGCTCGTCTTCGCCATCTGCGCGCTCCTGTTTCACCTCTCCAATGCTGCGATGCTGCCGCTGGTCGGGCAGAAGCTGGCGTCGCAGGACAAGAATCTCGGCACCAGCCTGATGTCCGCCTGCATCGTCGCGGCGCAGTTGGTGATGGTGCCGTTCGCGTTGCTGGTTGGCGCCAAGGCCGACACATGGGGACATAAGCGATTCTTTCTCGCCGCCCTGCTGATCCTGCCGATCCGCGGCGCGCTCTACACGCTCTCCGACAATCCGTTCTGGCTGGTCGGCGTGCAGCTTCTCGACGGCGTCGGTGCCGGCATCTTCGGCGCGATCTTTCCCGTCATCGTCGCCGACCTCATGCGCAACACCGGCCGCTTCAACGTCGCGCAAGGCGCCGTCATCACCGCCCAGAGCATCGGCGCCGCGCTGTCGACGACGCTGGCCGGCTTCGTCGTGGTCGGCGCGGGCTACAGCGCGGCGTTCATCACCCTCGGCGTTGTCGCCGCGATCGGCGCCGTGATCTGCCTTCTCGCGCTGCCCGAGACACGACATGGCGGCCCACGCCGGCGGGGGGAGACAGCGGCGCCGGCATCCGCTATCGCTGCCGAATGATTACATTTCACGTCAAGGACTGACCGTGCCGTCTGACGCCATCTGGGCCTGGAGCATCATCGTCGTCGCGACCGCTTGCGTCATCATCCGGCCGTTCCGCCTGCCGGAGGCGATCTGGGCCGTGATCGGTGCGGGCGCCCTCGTGCTGTCGGGCTTGCTGCCGTGGCGGGACGCGCTCACCGGCATCGAGAAGGGCCTCGACGTCTACCTCTTCCTGATCGGCATGATGCTGATCGCCGAGCTTGCACGCCTCGAAGGCCTGTTCGACTATCTTGCCGCGCTCGCAGTGGAATATGCGGCCGGCTCGCCGCAGCGGCTGTTCCTGCTGATCTATGTCGTCGGAACGCTCGTCACGGTGCTGCTCTCCAACGATGCCACCGCGATCGTGCTGACGCCCGCCGTCTACGCCGCGACGCGCGCGGCCGGCGCCAAGCCGCTGCCCTATTTGTTCGTGTGCGCCTTCATCGCCAATGCCGCGAGCTTCGTACTGCCGATCTCCAATCCCGCCAATCTCGTGGTGTTCGGAGCGCGCATGCCCGAGCTCACCGAATGGCTGCGCATGTTCGCCCTTCCCTCGGCGGCGTCGATCCTGCTGACCTACATCGTGCTGCGGCTGACGCAGCACCGCGCCCTGAAGGAGGAGACGATTGCGTCCAGCGTGCCGCATCCCAAGCTCGGCCGTGGCGGCAAGCTGACGGCGATCGGCATCGTCGCGATCGGAATCGTGCTGGTCACAGCGTCCGCGCTGGACAAGCAACTGGGCTTGCCGACCTTCATCTGCGGCGGCGTGACGGCTGCGATCGTGCTGCTGATCAGCCGCCAGTCGCCGCTCCCCGTCCTGCGCGGCGTGTCCTGGAGCGTGCTGCCGCTGGTCGGCGGGCTGTTCGTGATGGTGGAAGCACTGGTCAAGACCGGCGTAATCGCGCAGCTCAGCGCGCTGCTGCATGAAGCCGTCGCGCAGTCGGTGCCGAAAGCGGCCTGGAGCGTCGGCATCGCGACCGCGATCGCCGACAACATCGCCAATAATCTTCCGGTCGGCCTCGTCGCCGGCTCGGTCGCCGCCAGCGACCATTTGCCGGCGCCCGTCGTCAGCGCCATCCTGATCGGCGTCGACCTCGGCCCCAATCTGTCGGTGACAGGCTCGCTCGCCACCATCCTCTGGCTGGTCGCCCTGCGCAGGGAGAAGATCGAGGTCGGCGCCTGGCCGTTCCTCAAGCTCGGCCTGCTGGTGACGCCGCCTGCCCTGATCGCGGCCCTGGCGGCGGCGATCAGATAATCGATCGCCTCTTTGCGGCGCATCAATGCGGCCGCCCGGGGCGGAGCTATCCTTCATCCTGTCGCGCGGCCCTGTGGTGCGCGGCAAGGAGGTTGATCATGCAGATCCAGTCGAAGGCGTTGCCGCAGAGTTACTCCCTGCGTCGCTCGTTTCAGTTCCTCGCCCCAAACCAAACGGAAAGCCACCCGTTGCTGCTGGTTGCAGCCGTGGTGCTGCTGACCCTGTTCGCGATCGTGGAGGTCGACCTTCACAGCGCTCAGCTTCAGGCCACCGGCCTGCTCGGCCATGGCACCGGGATCGATCCCGTCTTCCTGAGCCCGTAGCGCCCGTCGGGACCGCCCCGATCGCGGCATGAATGCCGCGACCGGGCAATGCTTCGTCAGTCGTTCTCGTAGCCGTAGACTTCCGGCAGGATGAAGATTGCGGCGAGCAATCCGATCAACGGGAAGATCGCGACCATCAACGTGGCATTCGCCTGCCCGATCGCGGCGAACACCGTCGGGAACAGGAAGATCGCCAGGAACGACGGCAGCTTCACGAACATATAAGCGAAGCCGGAGGCCGTGCCGCGATATTTGGGCTTGGCGACCATGGTCGGGATCGTCATGCAGTTCGAGGCGTCCCAATAATGGCCCCACAGCATCGCGGCGGCCGCGAAGGGCAGCAGGATCTTGTTGTCGGTGTAGAGAGCGAAGGCTGCCACCAGCAGCGAGACCAGCACGATCGAGAAGCCGGCGATCGAGATGCCGCGGTGGCCGATCTTCGGCGTCAGCAGCGGCCCGACCCAGCCGGACAGAGCGGCGAAGGAGAACAGCGCCATCGTCACCAGATTGATGCCCAGAATGCTCGACACGCCGACCATGACAAATAGCACCGGCAAATAGAACGCGAAGGTCGAGAACTCGCTGGCTTGCACGAAGCAGGCAATCCAGCCGTAGATCGTGGCGCGCCAGCGGATCGGATCCTTCCTGAGATCGGCGATGAAGGCGCTGGTAGAGACCTTCGGCATCACCACGTCCTGGTCCGGCAGCATGGCGAGATCGTCGTTGAACATTTCGCGCGCGACCTTCTTGGCCTCGCGGTAGCGTCCCTTTTGCACCAGCCACACCGCCGTCTCCGGCACGTCGTGCCGCATGATCAGGATGATCAGCGCCGGCAGCGCGCCGAGGCCGAGCGTCACGCGCCACAGCGTCTCGTGGTTGATGTCGAGCAGCAGGAAAATCACGATGACACCGATCGTCAGCACCTCGCCGACTGCGAACATGAACTGCCAGCGGTTGCCCATGACCTCGCGCTCACCCTTGGCCATGGATTCCATGATGTAGGTGTAGCCGGTCGAGATGTCCGAGCCGAGCGGAATGCCGAGCAGGAAGCGGATCACGATCAGCCAGGTGACGTTAGGCACGAAAGCCTGCGCCAGCGCCAGCACGATGAACATCACCATCGTGATCAGGAACATCACGCGGCGGCCGATCTTGTCGGACAGCCAGCCGCCGAGCAGCGCGCCGATCAGGGCGCCGCCTTGCGTGCCGGCAGCGGCGAGACCGAGCATCAGCGGATCGGGATTGAACTGCTCCTTGATGAAGATCAGCACGAAGGCGATCGAATAGAGGTCCCAGGCTTCGACCAGGATCGAGGCCATCATCAGCCAGCCGACCTTGTTGCCCTTGGGACTGTAATTGGTGATGAGGTAGCGGACCGCAGCTTCGCTCGCGGTCGGTTGTGGCATCGCCATCGTTGACATTTTTTGGACCTTTCTTCGAAACTCTATGCGCCCAGCAACGGCTCGATGCTGCAATCGAGCAGGCGCGGGTCGATCCCCGCTTCCATGCCGGTGAATATCTCGCCCATGTAGTCGATCAGCCCATCGCTCGCCTTCACCGCGTCCTCGACGCGCCGGGAGGCCACCGCGGCGAGAATGGCGAGATGACGGTCGATCGTGCCCGACAGGTCGGCCTGCCCCGGCATGAAGCGGTGGTGGATGTAGCCGATGCGCCGGTACAGCGTGTGCAGCGGCCGCAGCGTGTGCACCAGGAACGGCTCGCCGGCCGCTTCCAGCACCAGCGCGTCGATGCGGCGGTCGATGTGGTTGAATTCGTCGAGCGTGAGGCTGGCGCGACGCTCGCGCAGGAGACGCTCGATGTGCAGCGCCTGATTGCGATGCGAGAGGCTGGCGCGATCGGCCGCAAGGCGGATCACGAAACGCTCCATGTCGCGGCGCAAGGCCAGCAGCATGCGCTCCCGCGCGAGATCGATCGGCGCGATGTGCAGGCCGTGGCGCGGACGTATGATGATGAGCGTGTCGGCGGACAGACGATTGACGGCGTGATGCACCGGCGTGCGGCCGAAACCGGTGATCTGCTGCAACTCCAGCATCGTCATGAATTGTCCGGGTTTGAGCTCGCAATGAACAAGGAGCTCTTCGATCTTCTGATAGGCCAGCTCGAAGAAGTTGAGCCGGTTGCGTCGCGAGGGCTTGCCCTCGCCGTCGTCGTCGTTCCTCACCAATTCGAGCGCGCGCTTGCGCTTTGCCATTTCGTTCTCTCCCGTCAGGTCCCGCGCGCTCGTTGCTGAATGGCGCCCTATTTGTCGCAGCCTTAAAACATGTTGTGATATATTACAAGCAGGCGTAAGACGTCGGCGCGAGCTGTAGCATGCTGCAGTGCAAAATGAGACGTCAGGCGCGAAGCGCCTGTGATGGGAGGAAAGTTGCCGTGAAGATCACGTCAATCGAGACGCTGCGCACCGAGGAATTCTCCAACGTCATCTGGGTGCGCGTTCACACCGAAACCGGCATGATCGGTCTCGGTGAAACCTTCTACGGCGCCGGCGCGGTCGAAGCGCAGATCCACGACACCTTTGCCGGCCGCCTGCTCGGCCGCAATCCGCTGCACATCGAAGCCATCCATCGCGACATGCTGAACCTGCCGATGGCGCAGTCCTCCACCGGCGTCGAATATCGCGCGGCCTCCGCAATCGACATCGCGCTGTGGGACCTGTTCGGCAAGGTCTGCAATCAGCCGGTGCACCAGATGCTCGGCGGCCTCTGCCGCGACAAGCAGCGCATCTACAACACCTGCGCCGGCACGCAATATGTGCGCTCGACCAATATCAGCCCGGTCGCGAACTGGAATCTCGGTGGCAACAAGGGACCGTACGAGGATCTCGACGGCTTCATGAACCGCGCCGATGCACTCGCCGAAAGCCTGCTGGAAAGCGGCATCTCCGCAATGAAGATCTGGCCGTTCGATCCGGCGGCGCAGGAGAACAAGGGCCTCTACATCACCGCCGCCCAGATGAAGCAGGCGATCGAGCCGTTCGAGAAGATCCGCAAGGCCGTCGGCGACAAAATGGAGATCATGGTCGAGCTCCACTCGCTGTGGAACCTGCCGACTGCCAAGCAGATCGCGCGTGCGCTCGAACCCTACAAGCCGACCTGGTACGAAGACCCGATCCGGATGAACTCGCCGCAGGCGCTGGCCGAATACGCCCGCTCCACTGACGTGTGGGTCTGCGCCAGCGAGACGTTGGGCTCGCGCTTCCCCTACAAGGACATGCTCGACCGCGACGCCATGCACGTGGTGATGGCGGATCTGTGCTGGACCGGCGGCCTCACCGAGGGACGCAAGATCGCGGCGATGGCTGAGACCTATCACCGACCCTTCGCGCCGCACGATTGCATCGGCCCGATCGGTTTCATCGCCGCCATCCACATGTCGTTCAGCCAGCCCAACACGCTGATCCAGGAATCGGTGCGCGCGTTCTACAAGGGCTGGTACAATGAGCTCGTCACCACGATGCCGACGATTAGGGATGGCTATGTCTTCCCGATGGAGGGCCCCGGCCTCGGCGTCGACCTCCTGCCCGCCGTCTTCGAGCGCAGCGATTTGATCGTGCGCCGTTCCAACGCTTAAAGGATATCCGAGATGAGCACCGCCCTGTTCGACCTATCCGGCCGCACCGCACTCGTGACCGGCTCCTCCCGCGGGCTCGGCCGCGCCATCGCCGAGGGCATGGCGAAGGCCGGCGCCAGAATCATCGTCAACGGCGTCGATCCCAAGCGCGTCGAGCAGGCCGTCGCCGAGTTCCGTGCCGCCGGGCATCAGGCCGAGGGCGCAGCCTTCAATGTCACCGACGAGCCGGCCATCATCGCGGCTTTCGAGCGTTTCGACCGCGAAGGAATCGAGATCGACATTCTCGTCAACAACGCCGGCATCCAGCACCGCAAGCCGCTGGTCGAGTTCACCACCGACGAATGGCGCAAGGTGATCGAGACCGACCTCACCAGCGCCTTCGTGATCGGTCGCGAGGCCGGCAAACGCATGATCCCGCGCAAGCACGGCAAGATCATCAATATCGGCTCGCTCGGCAGCGAGCTGGCACGTCCGACGATTGCGCCCTACACCGCGGCCAAGGGCGGCATCAAGAACCTGACCCGCTCGATGGCGGTGGAATGGGCCCAGCACGGCATCCAGGCCAATGCGATCGGCCCCGGCTACATGCTCACCGACATGAACGAGGCGCTGGTCAACAATACTGATTTCAACAATTGGCTGATGGGCCGCATCCCCTCCAAGCGCTGGGGCAAGCCGGACGAACTGGTCGGCGCCGCGATCTTCCTGGCCTCGGACGCCTCCACCTACGTCAACGGCCAGATCATCTATGTCGATGGCGGCATGATCGCCGCGATGTGATCGCAAACAGGGAGCAAGTCATGCGCGCCGTCGTCATCCACGCCCCGAAGGATCTGCGGATCGACAATTATCCCGATCCGGCACCCGGCCCGGGCGAGGTTCGGGTCAAGATCGCCAATGGCGGCATCTGCGGCTCGGACCTGCACTACTACCATCATGGTGGTTTCGGCGTCGTCCGCATCCAGCAGCCGATGGCGCTGGGGCATGAGATCGCCGGCGTGGTCGCCGCCATCGGCGACGGCGTCACCGGCGTGAAGCCGGGCACGCGCGTTGCGGTCAATCCGAGCAAGCCGTGCGGCCAGTGCCTGCATTGCCAGGAAGGCATGCGCAACCAGTGCCTCGACATGCGATTCCTCGGCAGCGCGATGCGCTTTCCCCACGTGCAAGGTGGTTTCCGCGAATTCGTCACGGTCGATGCCGCGCAGGCCGTGCCGATCGCGGACAAATTGTCATTGGCTGAGGCTGCGGTCGCCGAGCCGCTGGCGGTGTGCCTGCATGCCGGCAAGCAGGCCGGTCCCCTGCTCGGCAAGCGCGTGCTGATCACCGGCTGCGGCCCGATCGGCGCGCTGATGATTTTGGTGTCCCGCTTCGGCGGTGCGGCCGAGATCGTGGTGACTGACGTGGCCGACGCGCCATTGGCCGTCGCCAAGAAGCTCGGCGCGACGCACGCCATCAACGTCGCGACGAAGGCCAATGCGCTCGATCCCTGGCGCGCCGGCAAGGGTGTGTTCGACACCCTGTTCGAAGCTTCCGGCAATCAGGCCGCGCTCCGCACCGCGCTCGACGTGTTACGCCCCGGCGCAACGCTGGTGCAGCTCGGCCTCGGCGGCGAGATGACGCTGCCGATCAATTCCATCGTTGCCAAGGAATTGCAGCTGCGCGGCACCTTCCGCTTCGATCCCGAGTTCGAACTGGCGGTGCGCCTGATGGGCGAAGGCCTGATCGACGTCAAGCCGCTGATCACGGCCACCATGCCGTTCGAGAACGCGGTCGCCGCCTTCGAGCTCGCCAGCGACCGCTCGCAATCGATGAAGGTGCAGCTTACCTTTTAGCGGCGTCGGTGGCCCGCTGGCTCTCGACCAGCCGGTCCTTGACCAGCCGCACGGCGCCGCGCTTCCAGGAATAGTCTGCGCCAAGGCGCAAGCCGCTGTCGCCGCGCGCCAGCACCGCGCCGGTACTGGCATCACGAACCTGGAAGCCGAGCGTGTATTCGGTGCGGCTGACCCGGCGCACCACGCCGATCAGTGACTGATCAGCACCGAGCCCTTTCGCAATCGCAGCCTCGCATCCGCCGCAGTCACGCAGCGCGCCCGCCGTCGCCGCCTCCCGGCCGACATCAACGATCCGGTAACGGCCGGATTGGCCGAGCGCCTCGCGCACGCCGCCGGTGACCTCAGCGAGGTATGATGCGTCCGACGCGGTTGCCGCGCCCACCGGGGCCGCGGTCGTATCCTCGAGCTCGAACTCGAACACCGCCAACGCGACCGGCGCGGGCGTCGCAAGCGCCGCCATCACCTCGCGGGAGACGAATCTCTCCGCGCGCTCCCAGGATTCGTCATTGTCGCCGCGGAAGGTGTAGAGCTTGTCCATGACGAGCTTGCTGGTGCCGACGTCGATCACCGCGACCTTGGCCCATTGCACCAGCGTGCTCGTCTTCTGGATGCCGCCGATGACCTTGAACACGGCGCCGTCCTTTGCCGAGGGCACCAGCCGATAGCGCCCGCCCTCCCCGATATCCCGCCTGAGCGCGGCCATGAATGCCGACAGACGCTGCTCATGGGCCGCGGTCTGGTTGGCCGGCTCGGCCGACGTATCGGTATAGCTGAAATCGTCCATGGCAACGCCGATGGCCGCCTCGGCCGCAGCCGGCGAGCAGGACAGGATCACCAGGAGGACAGCCGAGAGAGCCAACCGGGAGAGGAGCATGAGCGGTGCCTCGCGAGATAGAGCGGTGCGCAAATCTCGGCGGCAGCCCTCGGCCTCGCAACGGGGAGCATCCCGGCAAGCGCCGGGAATATTTCACGCCATTGCACTGCGGTAGAGCGTACCGCTTTGCGCGGCCGGCGTTCTGCCGTTTAATGCGGCGGCGACACACCCGGTCGCGCAAGGTGCCCGCCCGATGTGGAACCGCCCGAGATTCGACCTCAAGGTCCGTCTGACGTTGCGCGTGGCCACCATAACGGCCGCCTGCTTCGCTGCAATCTCCGCCTATTTCCTGATCGCAGCCGATCGCGAGGCTCATGCGCGCCTCGACAGCATTGCCGCGATTGTCGCGAAGTCGCTGGAGCTGCAACAGGGCAAGATCCAGTGGGTGGCCGGCCCGCGCGACTTTCCCAACCTCGATCCCGTCGCGGCCTATGTGATGACGCCCGGCCTATGCCTGGCATTCCGTGGCCCGACGGGCGAGATGCTGCAGCGGTTCTGCAGCGGAGCACCTGCCCCGACGAGCCCGCCGCCGCAGGCCTTTGCGGCCTTCTATCGCGGGCTGTTCGACCCCGGCCGCGAAGCGGCACGGCCCGTCATCGTGCGCGGCGCAAAGCTCGGCGAGACCGTGGTTTCGGTCGATCCGGCCGTGCGAACGGCGGAGGCCTGGCACGACGCCGGCCGCCTGACGATCGCCCTTGCGATCGCGCTGCCGCTGTTGTGCTTGCTGGTCTACGCCGCGCTGGCGCGCGCGCTGCGCCCGACCCGCCTGATCCGCACCGGCCTCGAACGGATCGCAGCCAACGACCTCTCGGCTCGGCTGCCGCCGTTCGATCTCGCCGAGCTCTCCGCGATCCGCGACGGCTTCAACCATCTCGCCGAAAGCCTCGACAATGCGCTCGCCGAACGCAGCGAGCTGACGCGCAAGCTGATCGCGCTGCAGGACGACGAGCGCCGCCATCTGGCGCGCGAGCTGCACGACGAGTTCGGCCAGTCGCTCGCCGCCATCCGCGCGCTGGCCTCCTCCGCCCGCCAGACCGCGGTGCAGGACTGCCCCGCTTTGCTCTCCGAGTGCGACGGCATCGCGCGGACCGCGACCGGCATGATGGAGATGCTGCGCGGGACACTGTTCCGGCTGCGTCCGCCCGACGTCGAGGAGCTCGGGCTGGTTGCGAGCCTGGAAGGCCTCGTCGCGGGCTGGAACGGACGCAGCCGCGGCGAGACGCGCTTTTCGATTCATTTCGACGGCGCGTTCGAGACCCTGCCCGCCGCCATCAGCGACAACCTCTACCGCATCGTGCAGGAGGCGCTCACCAACGCCGCCAAACATGCCGGCGCCACCAAGGTCGGCCTGCACTTGACGATGGCGGCAAACGAGATAGCGCTTGCCATCGACGACGACGGTCGGCCGAACGATGCCTCCAGTAAATCCGGCATGGGCCTGCTCGGCATGCGCGAGCGCGTCGCGGCCCTGCGCGGCCGGATGAGCTTCGAAGTCGGCGCCAACGGCGGCTCGGCGCTGCGCGTCGTCATTCCGCTCACCGCCAACGACCGGCCCGCGCTGGAGCAGGCGGCATGAGCGCGGCCGATGCCTCCATCCTGCTGGTCGACGACCATTCGGTGGTCCGCGAGGGCTATCGCTCCGTGCTGCAGAAGCAGCCCGGCCTGCGCGTCATCGCCGAGGCCGCCGACGGCGCGGAGGCCTATCGTCTCTACAAATCCGAGACACCGGACCTCGTCATCATGGACCTCAGCATGCCCGGCATCGGCGGCATCGAGGCCATCAGGCGGATCAGGCAGTGGGACAAGGGCGCGCGAATCCTGATCTTCACCATGCACCAGAACGCGGGCTTCGCCGTGCAGGCGATCCGCGCCGGCGCCAGGGGTTACGTCACCAAGACAAGCCCGCCGGAAACGCTGGTGCGCGCCGTGATGGACGTGCTCGCCGGCAAGATCGCCATCAGCCCCGACATCGACCACGAGCTGGCGCTGAGCCGGCTCGGCGGCGAGAGCTCGGCCGCCGACGTCCTCACCGCCCGCGAGTTCGAGGTGCTGCGGCTGCTGCTCGCCGAGAAGACCACCGACGAGATCGCGGAGACGCTGCACGTCAGCCCGAAGACGGTGGCGAACCTGCATTCCCTGATCAAGGACAAGCTCGGCGTCGGCTCCGACATCGAGCTGGTCCGCCTCGCGCTGCGCCAGGGACTGTTGACGGAGCCCGATCTCGGCAAGGCCTGATCGCTCAGGCGACGCCGCATCGCCACGGATCATTCGCGCGCGATCACCTGGTCCAGCCAGGCGCAGTTGAGCGGCGGCACGCGGGGATCGGCGACGCGCACGCCGCGCGCTGCCGCATCGAGCCGCATGTCGCGCAGGCGCTTGCGCTGCTCTTCCGGCATATGAAGCCGCTCGTGCCCCCACAGCGACGGCCCGTCGAACGTCTCATGCGCTTGCCAGGTCTCGGGATCGATCACGCGCGCGCCCCAGCCATATTCGATGAAGAACCCTGACGGGGTGTTCACGTAAAACGAGGTCATGTGGTCGTTGGTGTGCCGGCCCAGCGTATAGGCGATACGGCCCTCGTCCAGCTGCGCAAGGTCGTAGCCTTGGCCGACATCGTCGAGGCTGCCGAGCTCGACCATGAAGTGATGCATCGCCTTCCGCCCCGAGCCGACCATTGCAAAGCTGTGGTGGCGGCCGTTGACGTGGAAGAAGTAAAGCCCATAAGGCTTCAGCCCAAAATCCGAGACGTGGAAGCCGAGCACGTCGCGATAGAACGGCAACAGCGGCTCGACATCCTCGACATTGAGCACGACATGCCCCATGCCAAGCGCCCCGGTACGAAAGCCCGAGATCGGCCGGCCCGGCTGGAATGGCTCGCTCGCAAGCTCCGGTTTGCAGAAGGCCTCGAGCCGGTTGCCGGCGGGGTCAGTGAACGCGATCAGCTCGGCGACATGCCGCTCGTCGGCGAGCGCGCGCGAACCGCGCGTCGCCTTGACGCCATGACTTTCCAGCCGCGCGGCCAGTTGGTCCAGTGCGGTCAAGGACGGCACTTCCCATCCCATCACCGAAAGGCCGGCGTCGCTGCTGCCGTCGACGATCAGCCGCTGCTTGCGATCGTCCATGCGAAAGGCGCGCATCTTGCCGCCGCGATCGACCTGTTGCATGCCGAGCAGCCCTGTCGCCATCCGGCCCCACTGGTCGAGCTGCGATGAGTTGATCCCGATATAACCGAGCGCGGTGATTTCCATCGAATTCCTCCCGAAGGCATCGCGTGTGCCGCAATGCGGCGAACTTGATACCGGCCGCGCACGATCTTAACGTGGCGCTCCGCAATCGCTTCGCGTTCGCAACGATAATCGCGAGACTGTGCGCCACAAGGGAGGAAATGCGAAGTGTCCAAGGAGCGGACGGACAAGGCTGTCCCCCGGCAGTCGGAAGGCGTCCGCGCTTTCAAGCGCGGGCTTGACGTGCTGCGGGAGGTCAACCGCTCGGGCGGCATCCGTGCCGGCGACGTCGCCCGCGCGCTCGACCTGCCCCGCCCCACCGTCTACCGCCTGCTCGAAACGCTGGAGGAACTCGGCTATATCGCCCGCAGTGCCAGCGACGACCGCTTTCGCGTCACCCGGCGCGCGCTGAGCCTCGGCGACGGCTACGATCCCGGCGTGGTGATCTGCCAGGCGGCGGCGCCCTATCTCGCCGAGCTCAGCAGGACCCTGGTCTGGCCGGTCGATCTCTCCACCTACGAGAACGCGGCGATGGTCGTGCAGGAGACCACGCATTCGCGTAGCCCGCTCTCGATTGACCGCGGCATGATCGGCAAACGCCTGCCGATGCTGCGGACCTCAGCGGGCCGCGCCTATCTCGCCGCCTGCCCCGCCCACGAGCGCGAACTGATCCTCAATCATTTGCGCCGCATCGACGAGGCCGACGACCGCCCCTTTCTCGAAGAAGCCCGCCTCGGCCGCATGATCGCCGAGACACAGGCCCGCGGCTATGCGATCCGCAGCGAGGGCGAATTCAATCCCAAGACGGCGTCGATCGCCGTGCCCATCGTGCGGAACGATGCCGTGTTCGGCTGCATCTCCATCATCTGGATCCGCTCGGCGCTGGGAATCGAAGAGGCCGTCGCCACCTTCGTCGAGCCGATCCGCAGCGCCGCGGCAACCATCGACGTTGGGAGCTGAATTGGCGCCTCACCTCTGGCCTGGGGTATCGACGATCGCGACCGGCGTTAGCTACGCGCGCACAAGCTGGACCGGTAACGAAGCCAGACCACGCAACACGTTGTTCATGGCGAGCACGGGCTCGCCGATCCGAAAACCGGCGACGCGTTCCACGAGAACCTCCAGCAGCGCCGTCATCTCCAGCCGGGCCAGATGCAGGCCTGCGCACATATGCGCGCCGTTGCCGAATCCGAGATGATCGTTGGCGCGGCGCTTCACGTCGAATTGCTCGGGATCCAGCCATTTTCGCTCGTCGCGGTTGGCTGACGCGTAGAGCAGCAGCACCCGGCTGTCGCGCGGGACGGCCAGATCTCCGATCGTCGCATCGGCCGCGAGGTGCCGTGTGAACCCGCGGACCGGCGATTCCAGCCGCAATGCCTCGTTGATCGCGTTGGGGATCAGGGCTGGATCGTTGCGGACGAGATCCCATTGCGCGGGATGGCGGCCGAACAGCAGGATGAGGTTGGCCGTTGCGAAGATCGTCGTATCCAGACTTGGTCCGAGATAATCCCGCATCAGGACCGGACAGCGTTCAGCTTCGACCTCGCCCCGATCCGCCGCTGCAAAGACCCGGTCGCCCCAGCTGCCGGGCCGCAGACGGGTCCTGATCTCCTCTCCGCCGAGATAGGCACGCATTTCCTGAACGTCTTTCAGCGCAGCGCACGCCCGTGCGTTCATGCCACCCAGCACGTTGAAGGTCGCCGCAGCCCATCGCAACATGCTGCTGCGGCCGTAATCCTCCAGCCCGACGAGCTTTGAAACGATCGTCAGGGGCAGGTGCTGAGCCAGATCGGTGACCGCATCGAACTCGCCGCGGGCGACGAGATCATCGATCAGCAGGCGGGCCTCCGCCCTGATCTGCTGTGCGATGTCCTCCAGCGCCCGCGGCAGCAAGGGCGCCGCGATGATGGCACGCAACCGATCATGCAGAGGCGCATCGCTCGCCAGCGTCGTTCCGCGCGAGATCTCGTTGACATGATCGTTCGCCGCAACCCCTTGGCCCGACGAGAACAATGCTGGATTCCGCAGCGCTGCCCGGACGTCGTCGAAGCGGGCGACCACATGGAGCCCGTTTCGCGGTAACCAGACCACGGCACCCAGTTCGCGCAGAGCACGATAATGCGGATATGGGTCATGCAAGACCTCATCGCTGTAGAGATCGACGTCATAGACCGGTTGCCCGGGAACGGCCGGCATCCTCTATCCTCCCTGATCATCCAAGAGCACGCCCCCGGGCATGCCTCAGTGCACCGCCACCCATTCGCCCTTCTCGAGCCGACCGAGCGTCAACGCGCTCTGGTCGAGGCCGGTGTGGTCGTTGGCACCGTAATTGTAGACGCCACGCGAGCCCGCTACGCCCTTGAGCCCTTCGATGGCACTGCGGAGCCCTTCGCGGAATTCGGCGGTCCCGGGCTCTCCCGCCTTGAGCGCCGTAGGTGCGGCGCGCTCGATCAGGAGCAACGCATCATAGGCGGAGCCCGCAAAGATGTTGCGGCTTCCCGGGCCGAACTTGGCCTCGTAGCGCCGAATGAATTCCATGGCAGCCTGCTTGGCGGGATGCTCATCCGGCAACGAGGCCGCCCCCACCGCCGGGCTCAGCGGCACAAAGATCCCGTCGCCCTGAGCGCCGGTCAGCTTGCGAAAATCGCCGAAGGTCGCACCGAGCGTGCCGTACACCTTGCCTTCATATCCCTTTTCGCGAAGTTGAAGCAGCGGCAGCGCCGCGGGCGCGCCGGAGGCGGCAATGAGAACGGCGTCGGGATTGGCGGCGACGATCTTGAGCACCTGCCCGCTGACCGTGGTGTCGGTGCGTGCATATTTCTCGTCGGCAACCAGCTTGATGCCATTGGCCGCAGACATGTCCGCGCCGATCTTGCTCCAGGCATCGCCGTAGGAATCGCCGAAGCCGATCAGGGCGAGCGTCTTGACGCCGTTCTTCTTCATGTGGGCGAACAACGGTGTCGCTTCGTGATCGTCGTTGGTGGTCGTCTTGAAGATCCAGCGCTTGCGCGCATCGACCGGCGCGACCAGCGCGTTGACGGGCGCCAGGGTGATGACAGGAAGGCGGTATTCGACCGCCGGATCGATCACGGCAAAGGACCCTGGCGTCGTGGTCGGACCGACGAGGATGTCGATCTGGCTGCCCTGGAACAATTTCCGCAGCGCCGCGACCGCCGCGGTGCTGTCCGAGGCCTCGTCGAGAAACAGATAGTTGATCTTGTGGCCCGCAATTTCGGTTGCGCCAAAGCTGGTCCCGTTGCGCTCGGCATTGCCGATCGCCGCGGCCGGGCCGGTGGCAGACAGCAGAATTCCAACATTGATGTCCGCGGCCCGAGCCGGCGTCACCAACAGTTGGATGGCAAGACAGGCCGCTCCCGCGTATCTCAGCATTGTCGTTCCTCCGCGGCTGCCTCGATCGGCAACCTGCACTTTTTTTCCTGCCGCTAGGTAGCCGGGCCGGACCTGTTCAAGACAGCCCAATTGCCGAAATGTCCGGCTGGCGGACAGGGTCTATTCGCGGCTCGCCGTCCGCAGGGCGGACACTTGCCGCGGCGGCGTTGCTACTGCGGCGCGGCTCGGGGAAGAGATACCCCCATGCAAGATAAATCCGTCCCTGAAGATTATGACGTCGTGATCGTCGGCCGTGGCCCGGTCGGCGCCACGCTCGCCAATTTGCTCGGCCTTTGCGGCGTTCGCACGCTGGTCCTGGAGCGCGAAGCGCGGACCTATCATTTGCCGCGTGCCGTGCATTTCGACGACGAATGCATGCGCGTGTTCCAGACCATCGGTCTCGCCGAAGCGATCCTGCCGCAGACGATTCTCAGCCCCGGCATGCTGTTTCTGGATGCCGACGGCAAGATGCTGCTGGACTGGTCGCGGCCGCAAACCCCGACGCCGATGGGCTGGAATCTCAGCTATCGCTTTCACCAGCCCGATCTGGAGGACGTGCTGATCGGCGGTCTGGCCCGCTTTGCCCACGTCACCTTGCGGAGCCGCTGCGACGTGTTCGCGCTCGACCAGGACGAGCACGGCGTGCGCGTCCGCTACGAGGATCTGTCCAACGGAAAGCTCTGCGAGGTTCGCGCCGGCTATGTCGTCGGCTGCGACGGCGCGCGCTCTCTGGTTCGCCGCTTCATCGGCTCCGGCATGGACGATCTGGGGTTCCACGAGCGCTGGCTGGTGATCGACGTGCTGCTCAAGCGCACGCGCGAGGACCTCGGCGACTACAGCATCCAGCATTGCGACCCCGCCCGGCCCGCGACTTACGTGCGCGGCACCGGAACGCGGCGGCGCTGGGAGATCACGGTGCTACCGCAGGAGGAGTCCCAGGACGTTGCCCAGCCGGCGAAAGTCTGGGCGCTGCTGTCGCGCTGGATCACGCCTGATGATGCCGAACTGGAACGCGCCGCGGTCTACACGTTTCATTCGGTCATCGCACAAAAATGGCGCAACGGCCGATTGCTGCTGGCCGGCGATTCCGCGCACCAGACCCCGCCCTTCCTCGGCCAGGGCATGTGCGCCGGCATCCGCGATGCCGCCAACCTCGCCTGGAAGCTCGCCGCAATCATTCAGGGCGGCGCCGCGCCCGATCTGCTCGACACCTACCAGAGCGAGCGCCAGCCTCATGTACGCGAATTCATCGAGCTCGCCATCCGTCTGGGCGGCATCATCAACACAAGGGCGATCGAGGCCGGCCTTGCCGTGGGTGAAGCGCGTCCGAATGCGCCGGCCAAGCTAGAAGTGAAAAAGCCCCTGCTCGGCCCTGGACTGGCGCTGTCGGATCTGCCGCTGTCTCGCCATCTCGCTCCTCAATTCGTGCTCGGCAATGGAGAGCGCAGCGACGACCGCACCGGCTACCGTCCCGTGCTGCTCGTCGAGACCACGGCCGCCCTGCCGC
Organism: Bradyrhizobium sp. MOS003; assembly: GCF_003020125.1. Lineage (GTDB taxonomy): Bacteria > Pseudomonadota > Alphaproteobacteria > Rhizobiales > Xanthobacteraceae > Bradyrhizobium. Next base: position 71,205 of record NZ_PYFW01000013.1, read on the forward strand.
CGCGCCCCGCTCTGGCGCGGGCCGGAATCGAGATCCTCACCGCCGACGATGCGAAGGGCATCGGCGACTGGCTGCGCGAACACGGCATCATCGCCGCCCTAGTTGGTCCCGACCGCTACATCCGCGGCACCGCCCGCAACGAGATCGAGCTCGAACGACTCGCTGCCGCCACCATTTCCCCCAACCCCGTGCCGTCCGCGGCCTGATCCCAGGGATACCCCATGAAACTGCTCTCTTTCATCGCCGACGGCCGCGCCTCCTTCGGCGCCGTCAAGGACAACGGTGTCGTCGATCTCGGCGCGCGCATGGCGCCCTGCAACTCGCTGCGGCAGCTGCTCGAATCCGGTCGCCTCGCCGAGGCGGCGAAGCTGGTCGCATCCGCTGCGCCTGATCATCCGCTCGACAAGATCAGCTTCGCCCCCGTGATCCCCGATCCCGGCAAGATCATCTGCGTCGGCCTGAACTACCGCGACCATGTCGCCGAGACCGGACGCACCGTCACCGAGAAGCCGGCGCTGTTCGTGCGCTTTCCCTGCAGCCAGGTCGGCCATCTCCAGCCGATCGTGAAGCCGAAGGTGAGCGACGATTTCGATTATGAAGGCGAACTCGCGCTGGTGATCGGCAAGCAAGGCCGGCACATCTCCGCGAGCCGCGCGCTCGATCACATCGCCGGCTATTCCTGCTACAATGAGGGCAGCATCCGCGACTGGCAGCGGCATACCAGCCAGTTCCTGTCCGGCAAGACATTCGCGGAGAGCGGCAGCTTCGGCCCGTGGCTGGTGACGGCCGACGAAATTCCCGATCCGTCGAAGCTAAGCTTGCAGACTCGCCTGAACGGCACGGTGGTGCAGAACACCACCACCTACCTCCTGATCACCGCGATCCCCGAGCTGATCGCCTACATCTCCACGATCTGCCCGCTCGTCCCCGGCGACGTCATCGTCACGGGCACGCCTGGCGGCGTCGGCGCCAAGCGCACGCCGCCACTGTGGATGCGCCCCGGCGACACCGTCGAGGTCGAAATTTCGGGCATCGGAACCTTGCGCAACAAGGTCATCGCCGAACCGGCCTGACCAAATCCTCGAACGATCAAAACGACAAAACCGGGAAACGCCATGCTCCGCACGACATCCACCGCCATCCTGCTGGTCACGCTGGCGCTCGCAGGCCCGCCTGCGCGCGCCGAGATCAAGGGCGATGCTATCCGCATCGGCGTCCTCACCGACATGAACGGTGTGTTCGCCACCGCCATGGGCCCGGGCTCGGTCGAGGCGGCGCGGATGGCCGCGGAGGAGTTCGCCGGCAAGATCAACGGCAAACCGATAGAGATTTTGCAGGCCGACCACCAGAACAAGCCGGATCTCGCGGCCTCGCTCGCCCGCAAATGGTTCAGCGAGGGTGTGCAGGCCATCGCCGACGGCGGCAGCTCCGGCGCCGCGCTCGCCGTGCAGGAGCTGGTGCGCGGCAACGGCAAGATCTTCCTCGTCTCCGGCGCCGGAGCCAACCAGCTCACCGACGAGGCGTGCGCTCCAACCAGCGTGCAATGGACCCAGGACGCCTATTCCACCGCGACCGCCGTGGTCTCCGGCATCATGCAGACCAGCAAGGAGCCATGGTTCTTCATCACCGGCGACTACGCCTTCGGCCATTCGATCGAAGCGACCGCCCGCGCCCGCATCGGCGAGCTCGGCGGCAAGGTCGCCGGCAGCGTCAAGGCGCAGCTCGGCACGCCCGATTACTCATCGTTCCTGCTTCAGGCGCAGTCCTCAGGCGCCAGGATTCTCGCCATCAACGTCGCCGGCGACAACGCCACCGCGATCAAGCAGGCCGAGGAATTCGGCCTCGCCGAGCAGGGCATCAAGATCGTGCCGATGTCGTTCCAGAACGTCGATATCCATGCCGTCGGGTTGAAGGCGACCCGCGGCGACCTCATCGTCACCTCGTTCTTCGAGGACGTGTCGCCGGCCGCTCGAAAATTCTCCGACGCCTTCTATGCGCGCCGCAAGGCCATGCCCTCGCAGATCCAGGCCGGCGTCTATTCCGCCGTGCGCCATTATCTGCAGGCGATCAAGGACACCGATTCCGACGACAGCGCCGGCGTGATGGCCAGGATGAAGGCGACGCCGGTATCGGATGCCTACACACCCAACGGCCGCATCCGCGAGGACCAGCGCATGGTGCACGATCTCTATCTGGTGCAGGTCAAGACGCCCGAAGAATCCAAGGGCCCCTGGGATTTCGTCAAGCTGGTCGCGACCATCCCGCCCGATCAGGCCTTCCGTCCGCTCGACCGCAGCAAGTGCAGCCTTGTGGGGAAGTAGTGCCAAGGCGTGAACTCGTGACTCCGGATCAAACGTTGTCCCCCATGCTGATAGGTATGACGTTTGAGTGCAACGCCGGGCGCAAAGGCTCGCCACGCCTCGCACGACGGGTCATTTCGAGCCCCCGCCTGCTTATCCTCTTCCAACGAAAGGCATCTTGGTTGCCGCGATCGTCATGAACATCACGTTGGCATCGAGGAGGCGCGACCTATTCCTGACCCTGCTCCGGTAACAAGTGCAATTTTTCCTTGAGTGGCCAAAGCTATCTCAACACGACTATCGCGATGCCCCATTGCTGCTGTGCGAGTTACGCCCAGCCTTCGGTGTACGAGACGCGCATTTCCGATCCGGAAATTGCCTAAGAGAACGTTCTTGATTTCCGGTGTTCTCGATGAGGAACCTCAGAGCGCTGCACGCAGCAAACCCTCAAATTCTTCAGCTGACGCTTTTCGAGGAGCCGTGGCATTCGAGTGGTCGGCCAACGCTCGGACGACTGTTTGAGGAATATGTTGAGCCTCAAAACCCATCTCCCCGAGCGTTACCGGTAGCTTCAACGATTGAACGAGATCGAGCATCGAATCGGCGAGATCCGCTTCGCGCGGAATACAAAGCGCGTCGCTCAGCTTCGCATATTTACTCCCGACGCTCTGCGCGCTGAAGCGCAGGATGTGCGGCAGAAACACGCCGTTCAGCATACCGTGATGCAATGTCGGCGACCGCAATGCGCCGGCGGCGTGAGAAAGCGAGTGCACGGCGCCGAGGCCCTTCTGAAACGTGAGCCCACCTTCGAGTGCCGCCATCATCATCTCCCATCGGGCCTCGCGGTCGGCACCGTTTGTCGCTGCGCGCTGGATGAAGCGCCATGCACGCCGTGCACCGTCGAGCGCGATCGCTTCCGCCGGCGGATTGACCAACGGTGACAGGAACGTTTCGATGCAATGCGTGAGCGCATCGATGCCAGTTGCCGCGGTCAACAGTCGTGGCAGGCCCAGCGTGAGTTCAGGATCGCATATCGCCCTTTTCGGTATCAAATTTGGACTGATCAACGCCAGCTTTGAGCCGTTGGTCAGATTGATCAAAGCGCCGCGACCGACCTCGCTGCCAGTCCCCGCAGTGGTCGGGACAGCGATCACAGGCGCGACTTTCGCAGTGATCTTGCCGACGCCGCCATGGATTGCCGCGTAATTCGCCAATGGTCCATCGTGCGTGGCGGCCAGGGCTACGCCTTTGGCAAGGTCAATTGGCGAACCGCCGCCGAGCGCAATGACGCCGTCACATCTGCCTTCTCGGTATGCGACAACGCCTTCGCGCACGGCTTCCTCCGTCGGATTCGGCGGCGTGCCGGCGAATACTGAAACAGTGGCTGGATCGAGGTGGGTCAGCACCGACGCTGCAATGCCAGCACCCTGTACACCGGCGTCCGTGACAAGCAATGGGCGGCGAATTCCGAGCGCCTCCAACTCGGTCGGCAAGCTCTTGATCGCCCCGAAATCAAAGATCGTCGTCGTCAAATATCCAATGGTTGACACGGTCACTCTCCTCCCGACGACGACGAAATTGCTGCATCGCCAAACATTCTTATTCGTCGGATATTTAACATCGGATGATTGCGAGGGCAATGAAATCGGTGTATGGCTCGAGCATACCAGTCGGCCATAGAGCCGCGGTCGGGAGTGAACAATCGTTGAGCGCGAAGCGCGTCAAATCAGCCGAGAAGCGTTTGAAGCCAGGCCGCATTCAGGCGGTACTGACGACACTCGGCCGCGAGATCGCCCAACAGATCATCCCGGCCGGCGCGGTATTACCACCCGAAAGCGATCTCGAAGTCCGCTTCGGCGTCGGCCGCGGCGTAGTTCGTGAGGCGATCAAAACGCTGTCGGGAAAAGGACTGGTCAGCGTCCGACCGCGCCACGGGACTCGTGTCTTACCCAGCCGCGATTGGAGCCTGCTCGATCGCGACGTGTTGAATTGGCTGGTTGGACACGACAAGCCCGACCGCGCGTTGCTGCTGGCCATCCAGGAAGTCCGCTCGATCATCGAGCCGGCTGCGGCCTCGCTCGCTGCGATCCGCGCCACCAAGGAGGATCGACTGCGGATCAATGCTGCTTGGAAAGCGATGGAAGCCTCAGACGAGCAGGCCGCCGCAACTGCGGCGGACAAGGCGTTTCACCTCGCTATTCTCGACGCCACGCACAATCCGGTGCTGCAAGGCTTTCGCGGCGCGATCGACACAATATTGAGTGCGGTCTTTTTGGTCGCCGTCGACAGTGTCGGCGGCTGGTTCGATGACAACCTTCAAAACCACGCCGTCGTCGCTCGCGCCATCGAAGAAGGGGATGCAAAAAAAGCCCGCAAGGCCATGGAGCGGGTCATTAGCCTCACTCAGTCAAAACTCTCCAGGCCGAGCGCCGGCGCCCGCCACCGGAATGGTCGACCAAATGCCCCCGGCAATCGGAGGCGAGTGAAATGAGACATTGGCTCTCTTCCGCACTGTGGTTCGCTTCTCCCTTTGCGGTCCTGATCGTCCTCTGGGCAGTTCTGATCCCGTACCTCGACGTCAACCCCCGTTTGTTTCCTCACCTCACTTCTGTCGTCGAGGCCGGGATCGAGGGAATACAAGATGGCACCCTTATTCGGCATGTCGGTGCGAGCCTCCTGCGCGTCGCCGTCGGCACAGTGCTCGCGCTATTGATCGCGATACCCTTGGGCGTCGCTATGGGCGTCAGTCCGATTGTCTCCGGCTTCCTGACACCCCTGTTCAGGTTTTTCTCGGTGCTGGCTGGCATCGCGTGGATCCCGATCGCGACGCTGTGGTTTGGGTACGGCTTCGGCGCCATCACCTTCGTGATCTTCAATGCCGTGTTCTTCATCGTGACGTACAATACGCTGCTCGGCGTATCGACCATCCCCTTGCAAGTGCGCAACGCGGCCGCATCGCTCGGTGCAGGCCGATGGGCGATGTTGACCGAAGTGCTCCTGCCGGGCGCGCTTCCTAACATTGTAACCGGCATACGCACCGGCCTGGGCTTTGCCTGGCGCGGCCTGATCGCAGCCGAGATGATCGCCACCAACGTCGGCCTCGGTTACATGCTGTTTGTGGCACGCGACTTCTATAAGACTGAAGTGATCGTGCTTGGCATGATTATGATCGGCGTGCTTTGGTTGCTGCTCGACCGACTGGTCTTGGCTCCACTCGAGCGCGCCACCATCGAACGATGGGGCATGGTACAGCGCACATGAAGCAGTTTCTTCTCAATATCTGGAGTCACTGCGTCCGCCTGAACGCGCGCTGGCCGTCGATCGGTTCCATCGCGCCTTTCATTCCGGTGATTGCGGCTTGGTGGATCGTCACGGAGCTGCAAATATTTCCACGCGCGTTCCTGCCGGGACCAGCGGAGGTCGTGCGCTCGTTCGGTTCGCTGGTTTATATGGGCATCCTGCCGGCGTACCTACAGGACAGCCTTGTGCGCCTGGCCGTCGGTACGTTCTGGGGCATCGCCCTCGGCATTCCTCTCGGAATCCTTGTAGGTCTTAGCCAGCGCGCGCGCACGGCACTGTGGCCCCTGCTCCTGTTCTTTCAGGCCATTGGCGATATTGCCTGGCTGCCGATCCTGGTAATCTGGTTTGGCTACGGCCTCACGACCATCACGGTCGTCATCGTCTACACGGTGATCTTCCCGGTGGTCCTGAACACCGTGCTGGGCGTGCGCTCGATCCCCATCACCTTGCATCGCGCCGCCCAAAGTCTGGGTGCTTCGCGCATTCGCATCTTGTGGGAAGTGGTGTTGCCGGGAGCGCTGCCCAACATCTTGACAGGACTGCGCAACGGACTGGGCTATGGCTGGCGCGCCCTGATCGCTACCGAAATTATCGTCGGCACCAGCGGCATCGGGTTCCTCATGTTCGACGCACGCCGCTCCGGCTCGGTCGTCGAGATCCTGCTCGGCATGATCATCTTGGGAATTCTCTGGTACATCGTCGATAGCTGGATACTGGCACCTATCGAACGCGCCACGGGACAACGGTGGGGGCTCGTGACGCGATGAAGGATCTGACTATCCGCAATCTGTCGAAGACGTATTTCGACCCCTATGCCGGCACCAACGTCACCGCAGTGCATGATGTGTCGTTGAAGGTGGAACAGGGAGAGTTCGTCTGCATCGTCGGACCGTCGGGATGCGGCAAGACGACGATCCTCAATATGATCGCGGGCTTCATTCCGCACACAGGCGGAGAGATCCTGGTTGGCGGCCGTCCGGTCAAGGGGCCGGGCCCCGACCGCGGCGTGGTTTTCCAATCGTTTGCCCTATTCCCATGGCGAACCGTTCTCGAGAATGTCGCCTTCGGTCCGAAGATGCGCGGCGTCCGCAAGGTCGAGCGCGAGAAGATCGCGCATGAGTTTCTGGCACTCGCAAAGCTGACGGAGGCGGCCGGGCGCTATCCCAACGAATTGTCGGGCGGCATGCAGCAGCGTGTCGGCGTGGTGCGTGCCCTGGCGAACGAGCCGGACGTGCTGCTGATGGATGAGCCGTTCGCGAGCGTCGACGCCCAGACCCGCATGACGCTGCAGGAAGAACTGACCCGGATCTGGCAGGAGAAGCGGCCGACGGTAATCTTCATCACGCATGACGTCGCCGAAGCCGTCTTTCTCGCTAACCGCGTGGTCGCGCTGTCGAAGGGCCGTGTGCTCGAGGAAATCGACGTGGACTTGCCGCGGCCGCGATCATGGGACGCGCTCAACGACGATGCGCGGTTCAAGGAATTGTCGGGACGCGTTCTTCAACTCGTGCGGTCGGCCTGAGCCATGTGGAAAGATGCCCTTCGATCGCGAAAGGCGCATATCCTCATCGCGGTGGCGGCTGGCTATTTGGCCTGGCAGCTTTGGCTGACGATCGCCGCACCGCAAAAGATCGCGAACTTCGCCGGCAGCTCGGAGAAGGTGAATATCCTCGTCGTGCTGCCGTTCGAACCTGAACGTTTCCACGTTCAGCTGATGCAGACGTACGGCCGGGTATCCGGAACACAAGAAAAATCCGTTGAAGTTCGAGGAGTGAAACGCGCGGACTTGACGACCGTCGCCCGGCCTTACTGGGTGACGCGCGTCGAGCCGCTTCAACCGGGGGGATGACCCAGATGCGACGACTTGCGATGCTGCTCTGCGCCTTGTTGCTGCTGCCGTCACTGGCAATGGCGCAGGCCAAGGATCCCATTAAACTCAAGGTCGGCATGGTGGCAGCTGTAGACATGCTGGCGCTGCCGATTGCGCTAGAGCGCGGCTTCTTCGAAAAATATGGACTCGACGTGACGATCGCCCGCCCCTACGCAACCGGCGTCGATGCGCTCAATGCCTTGCAGGCAGGTGAAACCGACATGGTGCAAGCTGGCGTGCCGGCCATCGGCGCCATTCTACGCAACATGGACCTGGTTTTCCTCGGTAATTTCAGTGGAAGCGCCACAAAGCTCGGGTCCGATGCCACGCTCGCGCTCATTGCCAATGGTGACTCCGGGATCGCCAAAGGTGATTTGAAAAGTCTCAAAGGCAAAAAAATCGCCACTTCATTCGGCACGATCAACCATCTCTACATTCTCGGCCTGCTCGATAAGGCTGGCCTCGCGCCGACCGACGTAACGCTGATCAATACGCCGCCGCCGGAGATGAGCGTGGCGTTGCTCGCCAAGGGTGTGGACGCATTTGTGTGCTGGGACCCGGCACCGGTGATTGCCATGAAGGATGTGCCGGGCGCCGTCGAGGTCATCCGCGGCGGCGATGTCATCTCCTATCTCGGCTTCAATGTCGCGCTGCGGCCCTGGGTGGAGAAGAACGGGCCGACGGTCGAGAAATTCCTGGCAGCCGTGTCGGAGGCCGACCAGTGGATGCGCAAGAATCCCAAGCAGGCCGCCGCGATCGGTACGCGCTGGATTCCGGGGTTGAAGCTCGACGTGGCGGAGACCGCGATGCAGTACAACATCCAGCAGGTCGACCGCCGCATTTCTGCCCACAACTATCGCGCGCTGTGGAAGGCGCAGGATACGCTGCAACGGCTTGGCGTGATCAAGTCGGTGTTCGATGTGAACAAGCACATCGAGCCCAAATTCATCCTTAGCGTGATGAATACCTATCCGGACCTGTTTTCCGATCTGCAGCCCATTCCGGCAGACGTCGCAATTAAACCTGGCTTCGTGTTCACGCCCTGAAGCTGAGTGCTGCCGCGCGCCCCGAAGCCGGTGCGCGGCAACAAACTTCCCGCCTACAACGTCCGCTTTGAGTCCACATGCGGACGTCGCATACCGTCTCTGAACTGGAAGGAGACGTCGCCTTGCAAACGGCATCTCCCTCGTGCGGGAAGGCGATATTGGATGAGAGATGTCGTCAAGACCTGATGAACGAGAGCAGGTCGGGGTTGAGGACCTCCGCATGCGTGGTTAGCATGCCATGGGGGTAGCCGGGATAAGTCTTCAGCGATCCCTTCTTGAGCAAGTCGACCGCACGCGGCACTGAACTTGCGAACGGGACGACTTGATCAGCCTCGCCATGCATCACCAGCACCGGCACGGTGATCTTCTTGAGGTCTTCGGTGTAATCTTCGAGCCAAGAGGCGACAGTCGCGTAGTGAGCGAGAGCACCGCCGGCCATGCCTTGGCGCCACCAGTTCGCAATGATTGCCTCCGACGGCTTGGCCCCATCGAGATTGTAACCGTAGAACGGATTCTCAGGGACGAAACGGTAAAATTCCGCCCGGTTGCCTAGCACGCCTGCCCGGATCGCTTCGAACCATTCCGGGGGTTGGCCGGACGCGTTGTTCTCGCTTCGGTACATGTTCGGCGTCAGTGAAGCGACCAGAACCGCCTTCGCGACGCGCTCCTGGTGGCGAGCGACATAGCGAGCCACCTCGCCGCCACCTGTCGAGTGCCCAATGTGGATCGCGTCGCGCAGGTTGAGGTGTTCAGTCAGGGCCGCGAGGTCGTCAACCCAATGGTCCATGTCGTTGCCGGTGCTGGGCTGGTCGGACCGGCCGTGGCCGCGCCGGTCGTGGGCGATCACACGATACCCGTGATGAAGGAAGAACATCATCTGGGCATCCCAGTCGTCCGCTGTCAGCGGCCAGCCGTGGCTGAACACGATCGGCTGACCTGATCCCCAATCCTTGTAGAAGATGCTTACGCCGTCTGTAGTTGTGATCGTCGACATCGAGTCGCTCCATCTGCGCTGTTAGATCTTCGTTGGAAAGTTTGCGAACGGGTGTCTAAGAAAGCAGGCAGGCCCAAGCTGATCGGGCCACAGATCGCGCGCCTTGGCTTCCTGAAAGACACGATGTTCAGCGGCCTCGCCGGCAAGCCCTTGCCATGCCAACACCCGATCGCCGACGCGTTATCGCCGGATCCGGCGCGGCGCTATTCGTCGCTCCTGCGCATTCGCGCGCTTCCCGCAAAATGAAAGACGCCACTCTCGATCGCGCTGCAGAATTGTGGAGGCCGCACTGAATTGCGATCACGCCGTTCCTGTCGGCCTGGAGTGCTAGGATCACTTTGCTGAAGACGATACTAAGCTTCGGCATCGACATTGTTGCCGTCCATTTCTGGTTGAAGACTGCGTGACGGTAAATCTCCCTTTTGCCGATGACTAAGACCTTGTACGCTCCGAGCTATGCCTCAGAGATATACGAGGAACCATGGAACTCCGGCATCTGCGCTATTTCGTTGCCGTCGCTGAAGAAGGCAGCCTGCTGACTGCCGCCCAGCGCCGGCTGAACACCTCGCAGCCATCGCTGAGCCGGCAGATCCGCGATCTCGAATCCGAAGTCGGCGTTCAGTTGTTGGAGCGCCAGCCGCGCGGGGTGACGCTGACCGCCGCCGGAAGGGTGTTTCTTGATCACGCGCGGCTGGCGCTGCTGCAGGTTCAGGCGGCGACGGAAGGGGCCCGGCAGACGGCGCAACCGCAAAAGCCCACTCTCTCCATGGGATTTCTCGTCGGGTTGGAGGTCATGTGGCTCCCTCAGCTTCTGCGCATCCTCCGGGAGGAAGCCCCCGATGTTCAAGTCACGCTCAGCACGCAATCGTCACCGGAACTCGCGCTCGCATTGATGCAAGGGAAGTTGGACATAGCTTTCCTCCGTCCCGAGAAAGGCAACGAGGGCGTCGTCTTCAAGCTGTTGGCAAAAGAGCCTTTGATCGCCGTGCTGCCGGCCGAACATCACCTGGCATCGCGCAAGAAGATTCGTCCCCAGGACCTCGCCCGCGAAATCTATGTCAGCTCGGCAAGAACGTCTCCGGTCTTGCAAGAGGTCATTCGGAACTACGCAGCTCGGGTCGGCATCTCTCTGAAGGCGAAGTACGAAGGCGAAAACATCTCGTCGGCCATGTCGCTCGTGGCTTCCACGGGCGGCATTAGCCTCGTACCCCTCTACGCGCAGAACATGCTGGCACCAAACGTCGTCGCCAGAGCGCTCGACGGCGGCACTCCAACGGTCGAGCTGGCCCTGGGATACAATCGGGACAATCCGTCGCCGTTGCTCCGTCGGCTTTTATCCCGTGCGGATGAGTTGGTCGCAAACGTTCAAAATCAGAGCATCATTCGCTATGTCGAAGCTCACTAGCTGGCGGCACAAAGCATGATCCGGAAAAGTGGGCAGCGCTAGGCCAGATACCGCGCCAGATAGCCTTCCATCGCATAAAGCGCGCAGAGTGCGAGACTCGACCACACCGCGGCGCTGAAATACAAGAACATCCAGGTCAGCTCGCCCTTCCAATGCGCGATGTCGTGGGTCACCACCCAGCGCGTCGAGACGTCGTGCAGGCCTTCGAGGAAGCCCAGGAACCTGTTGCCCTCGGCGTGCCCTGCCCGCCAGCGGCTGAGATACATCGGCACGTCGACGGTGACGAGGAAGGCGAGAAAGCAGGCGATGCCGACGATGCCCGACATCAGCGCCCAGCGCACCACGCCCTGGAATTCCGGCATCAGGCGGCACAGCGCGATGCCCGCGAGGAAGAAGGTCACCGCCCACAGCGAGTTCTCGATCGCGTTGTAGAGGAAATTCGTCGTCACCACCGCGTACCAGGAGAAACCCTCCGCGATGACGATGATGGGCACGATCACGAGCGCGATGTTCATCGCGGTCTCGGCGCCCGTCATCTTGCCGAGCTGATGCAGGATGATGGCCCATTGCGCGACGAAGCAGAGCTCGGCCACGGTCGCGACGGTGCGGCCAACGACGACGCTCGACAGCCAGGTGTCGAACAGGCAGATGCGCTGCACGTCGGCGCGCGGCAGGAACGAGCGGAACGCGCAGCCGAATACATAGCCGGCGCACAGCAGCAACATCAGGCCGATGTCCGAGCCGCCGCTGAGGCTGCCCGCAGGCGTCGGGTAGAATTCGCGGTACAGCATGAACCACACCAGGATGTTGGCGCCGCTGACGAGTGTGAGGGATCCCCACCACCACGCGAGGGGATTTGACCGCGCCTGCCACTGCAACATGAACCGCTCCGCAAAATTATCTATCTGACAAGCCGTCGTAATAATCCTGTCACAGGAGGGCATCCAATCAAAATCCGTGTGTTCGGCCCGCCCGGTGCGTCCTTCACCGACGATATCGAGGCAGTACGACTGTCCACATATCGGACAATTTATCCGATATGATCGAATCTATTGGACAGACGTGGTTTCACTGTCTGATATTCGGGAATGGCCCCGAGAGATCCATCCAGACCACGACATCCGCCCTCCTCCGCCGCCGCCGTGCTGGCGGAAAGCGTCGATGACGCCGCCTTCGCCACAACGCTGGCGAAGGGGCTGGTCGTGCTCGAGGCGTTCAAGGCGGGAAGTACATTGCTCGGCAACATGGAGCTGTCGACGCTGACGGGCATCCCGCGTCCGACGGTGGCGCGGCTGACCCACACGCTGGCCGAGCTCGGCTACCTCCGCTACGACGCCGAGCGGGCCAAGTACCGCGTCGGTGCGCGGGCGCTGCGGATCGCCCATCCCCTGCTTGCCGGAATGCAATTCCGCCAGATGGCGCGGCCCATGATGCAGGAGCTGGCGCTCAGCGTCCGCGGCACGGTCTCGATCGGCCTGCTCGACGCGACATCGATGATCTATGTCGAGACCGCGCGCTCCGGCGATGTCGGGCCGCACGCGCCCGACATCGGCATGCCGATTCCCGTGGTGATGACCGCCATGGGACGCGCCGCCGCAGCGACCTTGCCGCCGGCCGATTTAGACCGGCTCGAACGAAACATCGCCGCCGAAGACGGCGAGCTGTGGTCGGCGTTTCGCGACAAATACCGGGCCGGAATCGCGCAAAGCAAAAGCCGCGGCTTCTGCACCTGCTGGGGCGAGTACATGGCCTCGATCCATGCCGTCGCCGCGCCGCTGTTTCACGCCGGCGAATCGAGGCAGTCGTTCTCGATCAATTGCGGCATCCCCGCCTTCCGGCTCCAGCCGGGCCAGCTGGAGGCCGAGATCGGTCCGCGCATCGCCGCGCTCGCCGACAGCATCCGCGCCATCGTCGGACAGGCAGAGCCCGCGCCGCCGCGCAAAGCCGGGAAAATCACGAGCGGCAGGGCATAAGATGGCTGGACCGCTCGAAGGCCTGAAGGTTCTCGACATCGCGACCATCATCGCGGCGCCCTTTGCAGCAACGCTACTGGCCGACTACGGCGCCGAGGTGCTCAAGATCGAGATGCCGGGGACCGGTGACGGCGTACGCTCGTTTCCGCCGTTCAAGGACGGCAAGCCGCTGTGGTGGAAGGCGGCCAATCGCAACAAGAAGTTCGCCACGCTCGATCTGCGCACGCCGGACGGACTTGCACTGTTCAAGCAGCTGCTTCCGCGCTTCGACGTACTGATCGAGAATTTCCGTCCGGGAACGCTCGATCGCTGGGGCCTGTCGAGGGAGGTACTGTGGTCGATCCAGCCGCGCCTCGTGATCCTGCGCGCCACCGCCTTCGGGCAGGACGGGCCCTATCGCGAGCGGCCCGGATTTGCGCGCATCTTCGAGGCCATGGGCGGGCTCACCTACATCACCGGCGAGAGCGACGGCGAACCGACCCATCCGGGTTACCCGATCGGGGATTCGATCGGCGGCCTGTTCGGCGCCGTCGGCGTGCTCGCGGCGCTGTGGAAACGGGCGCGCGACCCCGATGCGCCGGGCGAGGAAATTGATCTCTCGCTGACGGAAGCAACCTTCCGCCTGCTCGACGTCCTCGCCATCGAGCACGACCAGCTCGGCACCGTTCGCAGCCGCATCGGCAATGCCAACGGCTATTCGGCGCCGGCCGCCGTGTTCCGCACCAGCGACGATCACTGGGTGACGCTGGCGGGGTCGACCAACGCGCTGTTTGCCGCGAACTGCCGGGCGATCGAACGGCCCGACCTGATCACCGATCCGCGCTTTGCCAGCAACGACCGGCGCGTCCGGCACGCCGCCGAGCTCAACGACATCTTCGCCGGCTGGTGTGCCGCAAATCCCCTCGAAATCGTCCTCGCGCGATTCAACGCCGCGCAGGGCACGCTCGCTCCGATCTATTCGATCGACCAGATCGCCGACGACCCGCAGGTGAAGGCGCGCGAGGTCATCACCCGCGTCCCCGACCGGGATTTCGGCACGGTTGCGATGGCCAACGTCGTCCCGCGCTTCACCAATGATCCCGCGCAGATGCGCCACGCCGCCGGCGACGTCGGCCAGGACAATGACGAGGTGTTTCGGAACTGGCTCGGCCTGTCCGACCAGGAGGTCGAAAGGCTCACCGAGCGAAAGGTGATCTGAGCGCAACGACAAGACCAATAAAAAGCAGACAAGAAAATGGGGAGGAAGAAGACAGTGACATCATTCAAGGTCACACGCAGAACCCTGCTGGGCACGCTCGCAGGCGGACTGGTCGCGGGCTCGAGCCTGTCGGTCCAGGCCGACGATGCATGGCCGACGCGCCTGGTGCGGCTGATCTCGCCCTACGGTCCCGGCGGCTCCAACGACATCTCGCTCCGCCTTCTGGCCGAGGAGTTCGGCCGCAGCCTGCGTCAGCAGTTCATCGTCGAGAACAAGCCGGGTGCCGGCACCCGCATCGCCAACGACATGGTCGCCCATGCGCCGGGCGACGGCTACACCCTTCTCTACGTCGCGGCCCCCTACGCGACCGCCGAGGCGCTGTTCGGCAAGCTGACCTATGACCGCAAGGATTTGCAGCCGGTCGCGATGGTCGTGGTCGCGCCGCTGTTCCTCATCATCAGCGCCGATGCGCCGTTCAAGACGCTCCCCGAGCTGATCGCCTATGGCAAGTCGAAACCGGACGGGCTGACCTTCGCCTCTCCCGGCGCCGGCTCGCAGCCGCACCTCGCCGGAGAGCTGCTGTTCCGCGACGCCGGCGTCAAGGGTCTCAACATTCCGTTCCGGGGCGATGCCGCCTCCTACACCGAGCTGCTCGCCGGTCGCGTCGACGCCACGCTGACGGCGCTTCCGACTGCCCTGCCCTACATCCAGAGCGGCAAGTTCACCGTGCTCGGCGTCGCCTCGGCCGAGCGCAGCGCGCTCTACCCGCAGGCACTGACCCTGCGCGAGCAGGGCTTTCCCAACGTGGCCGCGGCGGGCTGGTACGGCTTCATGGCGCCCGCCACGACGCCGCGCGCGATCGTCGACAAATTCCAGACTGAAGTTCTGCGCGCGCTCGCCGAGCCCGCGATCAAGGACAAGCTGACCGCCCAGGGCCTCGAAGTACGCGCCGGCACCGCGGCCGAGTTCGGCCAGTTCATCGACGCCGAGACCCAGAAATGGACCAAGCTGATCCGCGACGCTGGTCTCAAGGGCGAATGACAATCGGGAAGGACCGGACATGACAAGCACTCTCTTCAAACACATCGCGGCCTCCGCATTGCTTCTCGCGCTGTCGCTCCCAGCAGCGCAGGCGCAGAAGAAATACGACGTCGGCGCGTCCGACACCGCGATCAAGGTCGGCCAGACCGTGCCGCTCAGCGGCCCGGCCTCGGCCTATGCCGTAATCGGCAAGACCCAGGCCGCCTATATGAAGATGATCAACGACGAGGGCGGCGTGAACGGCCGCAAGGTCGAGCTGATCCAGTACGACGATGCCTATTCGCCGCCGAAGACGGTGGAGCAGACCCGCAAGCTGGTCGAAAGCGACGAGGTGCTGCTGACGTTCCAGATCATCGGCACCGCGCCGAACGTCGCCGTGCAGAAATATCTCAACGCCAAGAAGATCCCTCAGCTGTTCGCGGCGACCGGCGCGGCGCGCTTCACCGATCCCAAGAACTTTCCCTGGACCATGGGCTTCAACCCCTCCTACCTCGTCGAGGGCCGGATCTACGCGCAATATCTGCTGAAGAACCATCCGAACGCCAGGATCGGCGTGCTCTACCAGAACGACGACCTCGGCAAGGATTATCTCGCCGGCATCAAGGCCGGCCTCGGCGACAAGGCGAAGATGATCGTGGCCGAGACGTCCTACGAGATCACCGAGCCGACCATCGACTCGCAGATCCTGCGGCTGAAAGATGCCGGCGCCGACGTGCTGTTCAGCGCCACGACGCCGAAGCAGGCGGCGCAGGCGATCAAGAAGGTCGCCGAGATCGGCTGGAAGCCGCTGCACATCATCGACATCAACGCCTCCTCGGTCAGCGCCGTACTGAAACCGGCGGGCCTGGAAAATTCCAAGGGCGTCGTCAGCGTCGGCTACGTCAAGGATGCCGCCGATCCCGAATGGAAGGACGATGCCGGCATGAAGCGCTACCTCGCCTTCATGGCAAAATACTATCCCGAGGGCGACAAGGATTCGAACCTGAACGTCTACGGCTACATCACGGCCCAGCTCCTGGTGCAGGTGTTGAAGCAATGCGGCGACGATCTGACCCGCGACAACGTGATGCGGCAAGCTGCCAACCTCAAGAACGTCGTGCTCGACCTGACGCTGCCGGGGATCTCCGTCACGACCTCGCCGACCGACTATCGCGTCAACAAGCAGTTCCAGATGGTGCAGTTCGACGGCCAGCGCTGGCAGAAGCTCGGCGACATCGTGACCGACGAAGCCAAGGAGTGAGTTTGCCGGTCAATTCTATCATCTGTTCTGGCCGGGGCTTGCCCCGGCCATCCATGTGGCGCCGCATGGGAGGGAAGACGCGGATGCCCGGGTCAAGCCCGGGCATGACGACTGAGAGCGTGGACGGCAAGCCGTACGGTCCGCGCCCTCACCTCTTCATCCCCGCCACATAGGCCGCCAGCTTGTCCAGCGTCTGGTAGCCGTATTCCACGGCGCCGAAGCCGATCATGCCGTCGCGCTGCGCGGTGCTCGAGGCCAGCTGGCGCATCATCAGCACGGTCTTGCCGTTGCTCTGCTCGGCAAAGGTCAGGGTAAAGCGGAACATGCCGGGATCCTCGTCCTGGTCGACGCCGTGATCCATTTCCATCAGCGATGGTCGCTCGATGCGGCGGAAGCGCATGCGGTTTGGATAGACCGTGCCGTCGGGGCCGATCATGTTGAAACGCCAGACGCCGCCGACGCGGACGTCGATCTCGAAGGTCTCGACCTTGAATCCCTTCGGCCCGAACCATTGCGGCAGATGCTTGGGGTCGGACCACGCCTCGAACACCAGATCGCGCGGCGCGTCGATCACGCGCGACATCACGATCTCGCGGTCGAGCGACCATTGCGACAGAGCGGGATTGGCAGAACTCGTCATGACTTGGCACCTTTCCGTTTGCTTGTTCGGGACGGCTTTCCAGCCGGCTCCCTCTCCTTCTTGAGCTTCAACACATAGGCCTCGAACCGGTCGAGCCGCGCCTCCCAGATCGCGCGTTGCTGCTGGAACCAATCCTCCGCGCCGAGCAGCGCGTCCGGGCTGAGGCGGCAGGTGCGCACGCGGCCGGATTTCTCCGACAGCAGCAGCCCGCTCGTCTCCAGCACATGGATGTGTTTCATGAAACTGGGCAGCGCCATGTCGAAGGGATCGGCGAGCTCGCCGACGGAGGCCTCGCCGGCACACAATCGCATCACGATCGCCCGCCTTGTGGGGTCGGCAAGCGCTGCGAAAACGTGGTCGAGCCGGGATAATTGGTTAGCCATGAAGCTAACTATAGGGCCATCTTCGCCCCGGCGTCAAGGATTGTTAGCTCAATGGCTAAGTAATTATTCTGCGCCGCACAGGCGGAACTCAAACAGAAAAAGCCCCGGCTGGGCCGGGGCTTTCCACGTCATGGCTAACTGCGATGAAGCTCAGTACCTGGCGACGACCGGTCCGCCGAACTTGTAGTTCACGCCGACCCGCACGATGTTCGACTTGAGGTCGACCGAGTGCGTGAAGACGTTGGTCGGGAAGCCGGTGGCGGGCACGAACGCGGCCAGATTGGTGCTGGTCACGCTGGCCCGGCCGAGATCGACGTAGAGGTACTCGGCTTTCAGCGACCAACCGCCGCCGAAGGCGTATTCGGTGCCGACGCCGGCAGTCCAGCCGATTCGGGTATCGCGGATTGCCGCGGACTCGGTCGCAGCCGCGAACGTATCGGTAAAGTTGAAATTGCCCTTCACCTCGGCGATCGCCGCACCGCCGGTGGCATAGATCAACCACGTCGGAGCCGCCAGGAATCCGATCCGGCCGCGGATGGTGGCGAGCCAATCGGCCGAGACCGACGAATTGACGGTGAAGCCGGTCGGTGCGCAGCAGGGATAGAGCGCCGATCCGCTTGCGCTGCCCTTGAAGCCGAAATAGTTGATGTCGCCTTCCAGGCCGAGCACGGCTTGGTTGATCTGCCAGTTATACCCCGCGGTGAAGCCTCCGGTCACGCTGGAGCTATTGACGCCCTGGGCACCGACCGCGTTGACGGCGGGGACGCTGCTGGCGGCGAAATAGCCCGCCGGCGAATACACCGTCGAAGTGGTCAGGTCGGCGCTGCCCCACTGCCCGCCGACATTGCCGCCGACGTAGAAGCCGGTCCAGTTGTAGACTGGCGCCATCGCCGGCGACTTGGTGTAGTGCGCCGCGAGGTCGGCGGCCTGCACGGAGGCGGTGCCGAGCACAAGCGATGCGGCCACCAGCAAAAATTTCTTCATTCCAGTCTCCATGCCTCACGCGATCGACCTCGCGCTTCGAATGCGCGGGTCGAAGGCTACCGGCGCAGTCAGGGCATAGGGCGCGCGCCGCTGCTCGTCTTGGGCTGCGGCGAAGTTCGCAAGGACTGTGACGTAATGTGCCTCTCAGATCGTGCGAACGAATGACCGGTGTGACCGTGGAGCCACGCCTCATCCATCATCAGCGGCGCGCAACGCACGCCCGTGTCGCATCGCGACAACGCCACCGGACACATGCTTCGAGACTGCGCACGTCAGACTGAGCGCGTCAGCCCGCCGTCGACGCGGATGTTCTGGCCGGTGATGTAGGCAGCGCCCTCGGAGGCCAGGAACGAGATCGTCGCGGCGATCTCCTCGACCTTGCCGTAGCGCTTCATCGGCACGCTGTCGCGGCGCGAATCCTGCTGCGGCAGGCTGTCGATCCAGCCCGGCAGGACGTTGTTCATGCGGATGTTGTCGGCCGCAAGGGCGTCGGTGAAGATCTTGGTGAATGCGGCGAGCCCTGCGCGAAACACCGCCGAGGTCGGGAACATCGCGCTCGGCTCGAACGCCCAGGCCGTCGAGATGTTGATGATGACGCCACTCTGTTGCGCCTGCATGATCGGCGTCACCAGCCGCGTTGGGCGGATCACGTTCAAGAGATAGGTGTCGAGGCCGGTGTGCCACTGCTCGTCTGTAATCTCGGTGATGGGTGCACGCGGCCCGTGGCCGGCGCTGTTGACGAGCACGTCGATCCGTCCCCATTTGGCCATGGCGCCGTCGACGAGGCGCTTCACATCGTCATTCTCCTTGTTGGAGCCGGTGACGCCGAGCCCGCCGAGTTCGGCGGCGAGCGCCTCGCCCTTGCCGGAGGACGACAGGATCGCGACGCGAAACCCGTCCGCTGCCAGCCGCCGCGCAGCCCCCGCCCCCATGCCGCTGCCGCCGGCGGTAACGAGCGCAACCTTCTCTGCTGCCATGACCGATCATCCCTTCAGTTGAGGCGAGCCGCAGGCTCGGCCTATCATGCGGCCTTCTACAGCCAGACCTGTCGGCAGGTCCATGGTGGAAGGACCTACCTCATGAGCAAAGCGAGATGAGCGATCTTTTAATCCGCAATCTGCGTCCCGAGGAAATCTCCCTCGCCGTCGATTGGGCCGCAGCCGAAGGCTGGAATCCGGGCTTCTGCGATGCAGCCTGCTTTGGGATTCCCGACGCGCAAGGCTTCTTCGTCGGCGAGATCGAGGGCGAGCCGGTCGCGACCATCTCCTGCGTCAATTACGATGATCGCTTCGCCTTCCTCGGCTTCTACATCGTGCGTGCAGATCTACGCGGCTCCGGCCACGGCCTGCGCATCTGGAACGCGGCGATCGCGCACGCCGGCGCGCGGGTGATCGGGCTCGACGGCGTCGTGGCGCAGCAGGACAATTACAGGAAATCCGGCTTCCAGCTCGCTTACGCCAACATCCGCTATGGCGGCCTCATCGTCGCGCCTTTGAGGCCGCCCGCTGACGTCGTCGCGCTCGATACGATCCCGTTTGCGCTTGTGGAGGCCGACGATGCCACCGTCTTCCCGGCCCGGCGCAGCGCCTTCCTGAGCGCCTGGATCGGCACATCAGGGCATGTCGGCCGTGCGCTTCTGCGTGACGGTAAGCTCAAAGCATGGGGCGTGATCCGGCCCTGCCGGACCGGCCGCAAGATCGGCCCGCTCGTTGCCGACGATCGCGCAGCGGCGGACGCCGTCGTTCAGGCTTTGCTGGCGAGCGCCGAAGGCGGCGAAATCTTCCTCGACGTTCCCGCCGTCAATCGCGAGGCGATCGCGCTCGTGGAAGCGCTTGGCCTCAAGCCGGTATTCGAGACGGCGCGGATGTACACGGGAGCGATCCCGCCGCTGCGCATCGATCGCGTCTTCGGCGTGACCAGCTTCGAGCTGGGCTAAATTCAGTAGCAGCGCATGATGTTGACGGTGTGCTCGCTGCCGCCGCGGCCGGGCACCGTCACCTGCTCCGTCGGGCAGCTCGGCACATAGGGCCGGTCGGACGGCACCACGTTCGGCGGGAAGCGATGCGACCAGTCCCAGGGGACGTCATAGGTGTAGGTGTAGCGCACGTCGGTGGAAACAGGCTGCCCGGCATCGACGAAGGGCTGGCTGTAGCCGGCGCCGTCGTAGAACCCGCCGCCGCCCGGCCAGTAGACGAAGGGGCTGCTCCGCCGGTGGAACCGGGCGCCCGGCCCGATCGGCGCACGCGCCATGGCGCCGGAAGGCGCAGCCGTCATTCCATGCGGCGCGCCGCCGCCGGCTCGGGCAAAACTGTCGTCGGGATGAAGGAGCAGCGCGGCTGCGCTGAGCGAGGCGAGCAAGGCCCCATGAATTCGATAGGTCATGTTACGCACCAACTCGTTTGACTTAAGCGGATCGCGGCCCCCTCGGCCACGCTAGGCCGGCCCGTCGCTCACCCGCAAACCTATAATTAATTGTTGGTTAAGACACGGTCCTGGCGCGGGAACCGGTGCGACAAGAGCGCCCGGAATCGCCGGATGCGCGTCCCTCGCAATCACGCGCACTTCATAACCAGGTGATCAGAGTTTGATCGCGTCGCCAGACGCCACCCGGAACGCTCCCGCAGTGCAACCGTTGGCTCCTCACACAAGAAGGAGCATCTCGAATGCAGAACAAGGCCAAACTCCTCGGTCTCATCACCGCATCCCTCATCGCCGGCACGGCAGCAGCCTCGGCACAGGGCTATGATTGGAACGGCCCGCGCGCCGGCTGGGACCGTGCCGCGCCGACTTACGAGCCGGTTCAACCTCGCGCATATTATCCAGGCGTCGAGAGGCCCTATGGCGCGCTCAACGGCACCAACCATCCGACCCCGAGTTCGACGCAGGGCGACGTCGGCCCTGACGGCAACAACAACGGCACGCTGACCGGCGGCTATCGCTGGTAACCACCGCTCGCGGCGAGGCCCACCGTTCATCAACGGTGGGCCTTTCGTTTGCGCCGGCGGCCGGTTCTAGCGGGCCACAATCCCTAGCGTTGCCCGTCGGGCGAAACACCCAATTGGTCGGTCAACGCGCGCGGCGGAAAATATTCCACTTTACCGAAATTCGGAAACGGCGTATGTGTCGCCTCAACCCGGCCCAAGGAAGAGGGGCGTATCGCGATCGTCACGAATGCGGGCCGGGCGGCGGTGGACGCAGATCGCATCGGCGCGAAGGGTTTTGCAGGGCGGGCGACCGTGAGCGAAACACCTCGCGCACACGACCGGTGTGATCGGCGTACGGCAAAATCGTGTGGTCCTGGCGCCCGGGGTCTGTGCGCCAAGTCTTGTGGT
>NZ_PYFW01000014.1 GCF_003020125.1 Bradyrhizobium sp. MOS003
GTCGTCCGCACGAAGCCTCGGGCTCACAGGGACTACCCGCCCTGCCCGCACCTCTCATGCCGACGCTGCCGCGTCCACCGCAAGCCCGGCTCGCGAACAAGACGACCTCAAGTCGCCCCTCTTGGGTGAGCCGGGATGGGCGACACATACGCCGAAACCGAATTTCGGTAAAGTGGAATATTTTCGCGCGTACGGATTGACAGAGGGCGACACAGGCGCAGTCTCGTAGGGTATCGACGCATCAAAAAAGGGCGGCGCCAAGCACCGCCCTTTTCGTGCAACCAATCGCGGCCGCGTCGGAGACAGCCGCTCAGTAGCCCGGATCGTAATAGAACGGACTGCCGCCGCCGTAATAACCCTGTCCGCCATAATAGCCCTGACCGCCGTAGTAGGGGCGCGGAGCATAATAGCGGTTCTCGTAATAGTCGCGGCGCCGTTGCTCGGCGATCACTCCGCCGATGATACCCGCCGCTGCGCCCATGAAGGCGAGACCTGCGGCGTTCGACCCGCGCCGATAATAGTGCCGACGACGGGCCGCGCTGAAATCGGTGACGTCGGAAGAGCCCTGGCCTGCCGTGACGGGCTGCGCCGACACCGCCCCGGGGGACGCCGCAGCCGAGGGCGATACGGAGGTCGCAACCAATGCCAGGCTTGCGAACGCGGCCAGGACCATCTTGCGGCCGGCTGCGGGAATCACGGGTCCAATAGTCATTTTTGACCTTCCTAAAATCTTGCCGATGCTCTTGCCAAAGGTAGGGATCTGCAAACCTGATTCAATGCGCAACCCGTCGAGATAGTTTCATGCTCGCGGCAATACGCCACGCTTTGAACGATTATAAACCAAACGGTCGAATCCCAGCTTGAACCACCGAACCTGAGCGGATAATGAACAGCCGCACCGTTTTTCGGTCGCCGTAAGCGTTTTACGTGAACCAACGCATCAACCGACGCCGTCGGGATCGATGCCATTTTCAGGGTTCACCGTGACTGACGCGTCCTTTTCCAAGAGAAATCAGATGATTGTGGTTCGCAAACTGCCGGCGCGCTATGCGCCGATCGTGATGCCGTTCGTGCTCTCCATCCTCATGACGGCCGTGGTGTCGGTCATTGCGACGCTTCGGAGCCTGGGAGCGACGCCGGCGTTCCTCGCGACCTGGCCCGGCGCCTGGGCACTGTCCTGGCTGGTGGCCTTTCCGACGCTGCTGCTGGTGCTGCCGCTGGTCCGGCGGATCGTGACGCTGGTCGTCGCGGCCCCGCCTCAACCAGGCCGATAGAAGGCGCCTACGACAACGCGCCCAACACCCCGCGCGTCGCCTTGTCGATCTCTTCGACATAGCGGCGGCGGGCAAAGGTCTCGGTGAGGAAGCCGACCACCTTGCGGCTGTCGGTGGAATCGACCACCGCCAGCATCTCGGCTTCGGCCTCGTCGAACACCGCCATGGCCGACTTCACGTTCATTTCCGGGATCAGCACGATGTCGGTCAGGCGGGCGAGCTCGATCACCTGGATCTCGTCGGCGATGGTGTCGAGATCGCTGGAGAACAAATCGGGCAGCATGACGAGACCGACATATTCGTCCGAATTGTTGACGATGACGATACCGGGCCGCGATCCCAGCACGAACTCGCGGCGCACCGCGGCGATCGTCGTCGTCGAGGGCACCTTGCCGACGTCGGAGCGCATCAGCCGCTCGACGGTGAGATTGCGCAGCCAGCCGACGTCGTTGGCGCTGCGGATGGTCTCGCCGCGCAGATGCAGGCGCCAGGTCGAGAAGGAATGGCCGAACATGAAGCGGACGCAGATCGAGGTGACGATGCAGCCGGCGAGCACCACGGCGGTGACGTCGACGTTGCGGGTCATCTCGAGCACCAGGAACGACATGGTCAGGGGGCCGCCGACGATGGCGACACCGAGCGTCGCCATGCCCGTCAGCATCGCGACCAGCGGATCGATGGCGAAGTTCGGGCTGATCAGGAGTAGCACCGCGGCAAAGAACTTGCCGATCAGGCTGCCGACGAACAGCGACGCGAAGAACAGGCCGCCGCGGAAGCCCGAGGCGAGCGAGATCAGGCAGGCCGTCACCTTCAGGGCGATGATCAGCGCGATCAGGCCGATCGTCATGTCGTGAAACAGATCGAGCACCATGGCGCCATGGCCGGCCGCCAGCACCTGCGGGGTAATGATGGCAAAGCCGCCGACGATGAGCCCCCCGGCCACCGGGCGGAGCCAGACCGGCAACCAGGCGAACAGCCGCTCGAACATCGGCGAGGAGCGCATCACGGCGATGCCGACGCCGCTGGTGATGAGCGCAAGCCCGATCAGCGCCAGATATTGCTCGACGCCGACGGCGCTGACCTTGGGGATCTCCAGCGAGTATGGCGCGCCACCGAGCCATTGCGCGGTCAAGGCGCCGGCAAGCGAGGCTGCCAGGATCGGGGCCGCGCTGCCGACCGAGTAGACGCCGACGATCAACTCACAGGCATAGAAGGCGCCGGTGATCGGCGCGCCGAACGCCGCCGCGATCGCCGCTGCAGCGCCGCATCCGACCATCAGGCGCAGATCGTTGCGGCGCAGATTGAAGAACTTGCCGAACAGCGAGGCGATCCCCGAGCCGATCTGGGTATAGCCCGCCTCGAGACCGACCGAGGCGCCGCAGCCGTTGGAGATCAGCGTCTGGCTCGACACGATGACACTGTCGCGCATCGACAGATTGCCGCCGCGCAGCGCGTTGGCCTCGATCGGATCGACCGCGTTCGAAATCTTCATCCGCCGCCGCGACCATTCCATGATGCCGAGCGCCAGCCCGCCGAGCGCGGGTGCGATCAGCGCGGCCCACGGACTGACGCTCGCGTGGGCCGACAAGTGGACATCGACGGGAATTCCATAGATCACCACATGCGCGATCTGGGCGATGTGCGCCATCAGCGTCACCACCGCGCCCGCCAGCGTGCCGATCACCAGCGACAGCGGGATCAGGTAGAACTCGTTGCTGCGCAGGAGGGCGCGCAGCCGAACCATGGTGCGGTTCGTCCCTTTGCCA
Source organism: Bradyrhizobium sp. MOS003 (assembly GCF_003020125.1). GTDB lineage: Bacteria > Pseudomonadota > Alphaproteobacteria > Rhizobiales > Xanthobacteraceae > Bradyrhizobium. Next base: position 3,041 of record NZ_PYFW01000014.1, read on the forward strand.
TCCATAAAATGCTTGATCCGCAGCAACACCTTCTGCCGCCCTACCCTTCCGACAGGCCGTAGCCGGCCATGCGCTGGCGGACCCGCTCGATCTCGGCGCTGGCGAGCAGCGGCGGTTGTCCGATCTGGAGGCAGCCGTGATATTGCCGCGCCAACGTTTCGACCTCGACGGCGAGCCACATCGCCTTGTCCAGCGTCTTGCCGATCGCGATCATGCCGTGATGGTCCAGCAGGCAGGCAAGCCGCCCGTCCAGCGCCCGCACCGCATGTTCGGACAGCTCCACGGTTCCGAACGTCGCATAGGGCGCGCAGCGGATGCTGTCGCCGCCGGCCGCCGCGATCATGTAGTGCACCGGAGGAATGTCCATGCCCATGATCGCCAGGATGGTGCAATAGGTCGGATGCGCATGCACGACGGCGTTGACGTCATCCCGCGACTTCAGGATGTCGCGATGAAAGCGCCATTCGCTCGACGGCTTCTGATCGGGCGCGTGCGCGCCGTCCATGGTCATGAAGACGATCTGGTCCGGGGTCATGGCCTCATAGGGCACGCTGGTCGGCGTGACCAGGAGCCCGTCCACATGCCGGACGGAGATATTGCCCGATGTGCCCTGGTTGATGCCGAGCGCGTTCATGCGCCGGCAGGCATCGATGATGGCCTGTCTCTTGGCGGGCTCGTCCGCTGTCATCGACATCCCGATTTCCTGACGATCGTCTTGTCAGACCCGAAGTACGTCAAAGCAATATGGCAGCGCAAGCGAAAGCGGCCGCCACCTCGTCGCCCTTCCTGCCAAATCACGAAATGGACGGCAAAATCGACGAATTCACGGATTGTCGCAGCCCTTTGGCAGGCTGGTCCGGATGGCCGCAATCCCGTTGATCACGCATTGCACGATAGGCCGCGAGCAGCATGCCGAGGACGCGCGAGAGCACGGCATTTCCGGCGCGCCCGAGGGTCTTGACGATCAGTAGCGCCGAGACGAAGCACATCATGCAAAGCAGGCAGACCGAGAGGACGACCGCGATGATCATCGCGAGCCTCGCCCCATAGCCGGGCGTCGCCCGACAGCAGCAGCGTGACGAAAGCAGACAGGGCGAAATAGAGCGTGTGCCGGCAAGATCCTTCGGGCGCGGGAACGATGGCTGGCGGGCTGACTTAGCCCGGCGAGTGCGGCGCAGCTCGATCGCAACACCGAGGCGCTACACCGCCAGGAAGATCCCTACAAGCGCCCGACCTGAGCGATCTCTGCGCTCGCCGGTTGCAGTTTGGAACTTTCATTCATCAAACGGCTTTGATCGCCCGAGGATTGAGGAAGGCGACGCCTTCCCGTGTGACCTCAAGAGGAGGACGTATGGCTAAACAAGCAAAGAAGCGCACCACCAAGAAAACCGCCGCGCGACGACCGCGCCAGGCTCCCAAGATGCTCAGCGACCTATTCCTGGAGACGCTGAAGGACATCTATTTCGCCGAGAACAAGATCCTCAAGACCCTGCCCAAGATGGCCAAGGCCGCAAACTCGAAGCAGCTCGCTGCGGCCTTCAACAAGCATCTGCGTGAGACCCAGGGTCAGGTCAAGCGTCTGGAGCAGATCTTCAAGATGCTGGGCAAGCCGGCGCGCGGCAAGCCCTGCGAGGCCATCAACGGCATCACCGACGAGGGCGCCGAGATCATGAAGGACTTCAAGGGCGCCCCGGCGCTCGATGCGGGCCTGCTCGCGGCCGCGCAGGCGGTCGAGCATTACGAGATCTCCCGCTATGGCACGCTGCGCACCTGGGCCGAGGAGCTCGGCATGCAGGACGCGGCAAGGCTGCTTCAGGCGACGCTGGACGAGGAAGAGGCGACCGACCATGCGCTGACCGAGCTTGCGACGTCCGTGATCAACCTCGAAGCCGAACAAGAGTACCGCGACGCGGCCTGACCCGCGCCCCCTTACGATGACAGAACGCCGCGGCACCTGCCGCGGCGTTTGTTTGTGCGATCGCACGGCGGCGCATGGCACGTCAGCGCCACGGCACTGGACTTCCCGGGAACCAGCCCCATATGCAGGCTTTCCCATCCCTGAGCCCGCATCATGCAACCGAAGAATCCCCTCGACTGGATGCTGTCCGAAGCCCTGGACCAGCTGACGCGCGCCGATCGGCTGCGCCAGCAGTTCGGCCGTCAGGAAGCCTGCTGGGAGCCGCCGATCGACGTGCTCGAAACCGAGCACGAGCTGCTGATCCTGGTCGCGCTTCCGGGCGTCAATCCTGACAATGTCGAGACGGTCATTCATGACGGCGTGCTCGTCGTCTCCGGCCAGCGCACGCTTCCGCCGGAGCTTCGCAAGGCCCGCATCCACCGGCTCGAGCTGCCGCAGGGCCGCTTCGAGCGACGCATCGCGCTTCCCGTCGGCCGCTACGCCATCAGCCGTTTCGTGATGGACGGCTGCGTCGCGCTGCGTCTCGCCAAATCCTGAGGTCGATCATGGCCACCGAACAGATGAACAACGAACAGACCAATAACGACGTGAAGATCCCCGACGACGCGCTGATCATCATCCCCGTGCGCGAGATGGTGCTGTTCCCCGGCGCCATCGCGCCGATCGCGATCGCGCGGCCGAAGTCGGTTGCCGCCGCGCAGCAGGCGCTGCGCGAGCAGCGGCCGATCGGCATCGTCCTGCAGCGCAGTCCCGAGACCGAGGAGCCGGGCCCGGACGATCTCTATCGCGTCGCGACCATCGCCAACATCGTGCGCTACATCACGGCACCCGACGGCACGCATCACATCGTCTGCCAGGGCGTGCAGCGCGCACGCATCCTCGACTTCCTGCCGGGCACCCCGTTCCCGGCCGCGCGGATCCAGCAGATCCCGGAGCCGACCACGACCTCGCCCGAGATCGAGGCGCGCGCGCTGAACCTGCAGCGCCAGGCGATCGAGGCGATCGAGCTGCTGCCACAGGCACCGCCCGAGCTGGCCGCGATGTTCCAGGGCACCACTGCGCCCGGCGCGCTGGCGGACCTGGCGACCTCGTTCATGGACATCAAGCCGCAGGACAAGCAGGAGGTGCTGGAGACCATCGACCTCGCCTTGCGGGTCGAGAAGGTGTCGAAGCATCTGGCCGAGCGGCTGGAGGTGCTGCGCATCAGCAATGAAATCGGCCAGAAGACCCGCGCCAGCTTCGACGAGCGGCAGCGCGAGGCGATCCTGCGCGAGCAGATGGCGACGATCCAGCGCCAGCTGGGCGAAGGCGACGGCAAGGCGGCCGAGGTCGCCGAGCTGACGGCTGCCATCGCCAAGGCCAACATGCCGCCCGAGGCGGACGCGCACGCGAAGAAGGAGCTGCGCCGCTACGAGCGCATGCCCGAGGCCGCCGGCGAAGCCGGCATGGTCCGCACGTACCTCGACTGGCTGATCGAGCTGCCTTGGGCGCTGCCCGAGGAGAAGCCGATCGACATCAAGGCGGCACGGGCCATCCTGGATGCCGATCATTTCGGCCTCGAGAAGATCAAGGGCCGGATCATCGAATATCTGGCGGTGCGCAAGCTGGCCCCGCAGGGCAAGGCGCCGATCCTGTGCTTCGTCGGTCCGCCCGGCGTCGGCAAGACCTCGCTCGGCCAGTCCATCGCACGCGCGATGGATCGCCCCTTCGTGCGCGTCAGCCTGGGCGGCGTGCATGACGAGGCCGAGATCCGCGGTCACCGCCGCACCTATATCGGCGCGCTTCCTGGCAACATCATCCAGGGCATCAAGAAGGCCGGCAGCCGCAACTGCGTCATGATGCTGGACGAGATCGACAAGATGGGCCGTGGCGTGCAGGGCGATCCCTCGGCCGCCATGCTGGAGGTGCTCGACCCCGAGCAGAACGGGACGTTCCGGGACAATTACCTGGCCGTGCCCTTCGACCTCTCGCGCGTGGTGTTCATCGCGACCGCCAACATGCTGGACCAGATCCCGGGCCCGCTGCTGGACCGCATGGAGCTGATCAGCCTCGCCGGCTACACCGAAGAGGAGAAGCTGGAGATCGCTAAGCGCTATCTGGTGCGGCGGCAGCTTGAGGCCAACGGCTTGACGGCCGAGCAGGCCGAGATCGAGCCGGAGGCGCTGAAGCTGGTGGTCAAGGGCTACACCCGCGAGGCCGGCGTGCGTAACCTCGAGCGCGAAATCGGCAAGCTGTTCCGCCATGCCGCGGTGCAGGTCGCCGAGGGCTCGGCTGCCAAGGTCGTGGTGGGAGTGAAGGACATCGCCACCGTGCTCGGCCAGCCGCGCTTCGAGGGCGAGATCGCGCAGCGCACCAGCGTTCCGGGCGTGGCCACCGGCCTTGCCTGGACGCCTGTCGGCGGCGACATCCTGTTCATCGAGGCCTCGCGCGTCCCGGGCCGGGGCGGCATGATCCTGACCGGTCAGCTCGGCGAGGTCATGCGCGAGAGCGTGCAGGCTGCGCTGACGCTGGTGAAGAGCAAGGCCACGCAGCTCGGCATCGATCAGTCGGTGTTCGAGAAGAGCGACATCCACGTTCACGTTCCGGCGGGCGCAACCCCGAAGGACGGACCGAGCGCGGGCGTTGCGATGTTCACGGCGCTGACGTCCCTGCTCACCAACCGCACGGTGCGCAGCGACACCGCCATGACCGGCGAGATCTCGCTGCGCGGCCTGGTGCTGCCGGTCGGTGGCATCAAGGAGAAGGTGGTGGCTGCGGCCGCTGCCGGCCTGAAGCGGGTGATGCTGCCGGCGCGCAACAAGCGGGACTATGACGACATCCCGAAGAGCGCGCGGGACAACCTCGAATTCATCTGGCTGGAGCGCGTCGACGAAGCCATCGCCGCCGCGCTCGAGCCGGTCGAAGCTCAAATCGGTGCAGCGGCGGAGTGAGTACGATGAAGAAACTGCTGGAAAACGCGAAGCGATCGCGGAAGACGCAGAAGCTGCGCCAATTGCTGGATCGTGCCATCGACCGGGTGCGCGATGCGCTTGCAGGGCCCGAACCGCGGCTTCAGCCGATCCCGGTCCGGGTGAAGCGCCGCAAGGGTTGAGCCCTCCGTCTCAGGCCCTCGCAGCTGCCCCAATCAAAAGGCCCCCTCCTACCCGAGGGGGCCTTTGCGTTGTTAGCCCACGGCGTCCTTGGCCGCCTTGACCGGGCGGGCGCGGACGATCTTGCGGGCCGGCTTGGCCTTGAACATCATCTCTTCACCCGTGAACGGGTTGGTGCCCTTGCGAGCCTTGGTCGCGGGCTTCTTGATGACCACGAACTTGGCGAAGCCCGGCACCAGGAACAGGCCGTTCTTCTTGAGCTCCTTGTGACCGACGTCGGTCAGCGTCTCCATGACGTTCTTGACGTCGCGCTTGGAAAGCTCGGTAGCGGTCGCAATCTTTTCGATCAGCTGCGATTTGGACATTTGGGTTGCCATCGTGTCTCCTCTGATTCGTGACGGCTGCATATTAGACGAACCTGCGAAGGCCTATAGCCTTCTGCACAGTTTTGTCGCGGTTTTACGGGCATTTTTGGCCTTCTGTGGCAAAAAACCCTGCATTTTAGCCACTTCCGGTGCGGGAGAAGCCTCGAGCAGCGGGTTTTGCCTTGTTTCAAAGGCCCGCACGACATCTTGCTAGAACTGATTCGCCGCTTTCGACAAGCGTCGATCGGCCTCTTTGTGAAAGGACGGTCGTGTTTCACCCTGAAAAATAAGGGTCGGAGCGCATGTCGCCCGTCTTCCTCCCCGTAAAACAAGGAGAAAGTGGGCGATCGGTCAGACGCGCTCGATGATGATGGCCGGAGCCATGCCGCCTGCGGCGCACATCGTAACGAGACCACGCTTGAGATCGCGCCGTTCGATTTCGTCGAGCACGGTGCCGATCAGGATCGAGCCGGTGGCGCCGATGGGATGGCCGAGCGCAATCGAGCCGCCGTTGACGTTGACCTTGGCGCGATCGAGCTTGAGGTCGCGGATATATTTTTCCGCAACCACCGCAAAGGCCTCATTGATCTCGAACAGGTCGATGTCGTCGACGGTCAGTCCCGCCTTTGCAAGCACCTTGCGCGTGGCCGGCACCGGCGCGTTCAGCATCAGCGTCGGGGAGTCCCCCATGTTCGCCATCGCGACGACACGGGCCCGGGCTTTAAGACCATGCGCCTTGGCGTACGCGGGCGAGGCCAGCAGGATCGCAGCGGCACCGTCGACGACGCCGGAGGAGTTGCCGGCGTGATGCATGAAGTCGATGTCGAGATCCGGATATTTCTGGAGGATGAGACCGCGATAGGTGGTGCCCTTGTCGTCGATCGCATAGTCGGCGATCGCCGGGAAGGCCGGCTTCAGTGCGCTGAGGCCTTCCATCGTGGTCTGCGGCCGCGGATATTCTTCATGGTCGAGCGCAAGGCTGCCGTCCTCGCGATGGACCGGCACGAGGCTCTTCTTGAAGTGGCCACCGGCAATTGCTTGCGCGGCACGCTTCTGGCTCTCGAGCCCGAGTGCGTCGACGTCCCGCCGCGTGATGCCTTCGAGCGTCGCGATCGCATCCGCGCAGACGCCCTGATGCGATTGCGGATGCCGCGCGCGCAGGCGCAGATTGCCGCTATCCATCATCATCGGACCGCTGCCGCCGCGGCGTCCTTCCATCGACATCATCTCGCAGCCGCCGGCGATGACGAGGTCTTCCGCGCCCGCCATGATAGAGGATGCCGCCATGTTGACGCTGGTGATGCCGGAACCACAAAAACGATCCAGCGTCACGGCGCTGGCCCGCACGTCGTAGCCGGCATCGAGCGCCGACATCCGGCCGAGATCGCCGCTTTGGGTCGCGACCTGCGCGCTGCAGCCCCAGACGATGTCGTCGACGTCGGCGGTGTCGATGCCGGTGCGCTCTGCGAGCGCGCGCAGCACGGTGGCACCGAGCTGCTGCGGATGAATGCCGGAGAGTGCTCCCTTGCCGGCCTTGCCGACGCCGCGCGGGGTCCGGCAGGCATCGATGATCAGCGCGTCAGCCATTGGCGTTGTCCTCTTGTTATGAGTGTTGGAGCCGGTTTTGAATCACGGAGAGAGGGGAGTCAATGCGGGCGCCCCCTTCACCTCGCCCCGCTTGCGGGGAGAGGTCGGATTTTACGCGCAGCGGAAAATCCGGGTGAGGTGAACTTCTGCAAGGATAGTGGAAGACGGACTCGCGGACAGTCTCCCCACCCGGAATTTGCTATGGCAAATTCCGGCCTCTCCCCGCACGCGGGGAGAGGCGAAAACACCGAGAGGGCCGCTACGCCCCCGCCGCGTTCTTCTCGATCACGTTGCGGTAGAAACTGGCGCTGAGTTTGGGCGTACGGACCTGGGTGTCGAAATTGACGTGGTACAGCCCGAAGCGCTTGTTCAACCCGTACACCCACTCGAAATTGTCCATCAGGCTCCAGAGGAAATAGCCGCGCACCGGCACACCTTCGCTGGTGGCGCGCTGCAGCTGGGCGAGATAGTTGCGCAGATACATGATGCGGTCGGTGTCGTAGATCTTGCCGTCCGGCGTGACGGCATCGTCGCCGGAGGCGCCGTTCTCGCTGATGTAGATCGCGTCCGTCTTCCAGATCTTCGCCGCAAGCTTCGGCACCCAATAGAGCGTCTCCGGCCCGACGCGCAGCCAGTCCGAGTTCATGTGCGGGAACGATTTCGGGATCGGCAGCGGCATGAAGCCCGCGCCCTGGTCGGAGGCCACCACATAATTCTGCGGCGCGTAGATGTTGAGGCCGAGAAAATCGACCGGCGAAGAGATGATCTTCAGCTCCGCATCGGTGAATTTGGGCGCGTTGGGTCCCGCGAACTTCAGGAAGGCGTCGGTATACTTGCCCGTCATGATGACGTTGAGATAGCCAGCGTTCATCTCGCGCAGCGCGATCTCGGCGGCGCGAACGTTCTCCGGCGTGTCGATGGCGGGCGCGCAGGCATCGACGTTCTCGGCCGGCCCCACCCTGGTGCCGCGGCGGCCATGGGCGCGCACCGCCTGCACCGCGAGCCCGTGCGCCAGCGCGCTGTTGTGCCTGATCTGATTGACCTCGGCCTGCGGCAGCGTCACGCCCGGCGCGTCGATGCCGATGCCGTAACCGAAATAGACGAAGCGGCCGCTCTCGTTCAGCGTGAACACGTTCCTGACGCGGTCGGTCAGGTGCTCGGCGACGTAGGCAGCGTAGTCGCCGAAGATCTTGCATGTCTCCGTCGAGCGCCAGCCACCGAAGCGATCCTGCAGCGATTGCGGCAGGTCCCAATGATAAAGCGTCAGCCACGGCTCGATGCCGTTCTTCAGGAGTTCGTCAATGAGCCGGTTGTAGAAGTCGAGTCCCTTTGGGTTGGGCTTGCCGTCGCCGTCCGGAAACAGCCGCGGCCAGGCCACCGAGAAGCGATAGGCCTTGCAGCCGAGCGCCTTGATGAGCGCGATGTCTTCCTTGTAGCGGTGATAGTGCCCATTGGCGCGGTCGCCGGTGGTGCCGTCCTCGATCTTGCCGGGGATGCGCACGAACTTGTCCCAGATCGAGGCCCCTCGCCCGTCCTCGTTGACCGCGCCCTCGACTTGATAGGACGAGGTCGCCGTGCCCCAGACGAAGCCAGCCGGAAAGCCGCCGCCGGCGCGCGGCGGCGCTGCCGGCCGGGCTTCGGCCGCGCCCAGCGAACCGGTCAAGCCGGCTGTCGACAGCCCCGCGAGTTTCGCAAACCGGCGGCGCGAGACCTTGTCGGACATTGATGCTTCTCCGCTATCCTTGGTTTTCGGCCCCGTACAATGAACAGTTCGAGGCCATTTGAGAAGCGCGTCTGGCGTCGGCCGAATTACCTTTCGGCTTCAGAGTGGCGGCTTTAGGGCTGACCTGCTCCGACTGCGCTGACCACGACCTGCATCAGCCACGCGATGCCGGCGTCTCTCATCGCCGCCTTGGTTGCGATCGCCCGGATCGCATCCGGTTTGCGCGCGAAAGGCAGCTCGACGAACACCAACCCGAAACGGCTGGCGTGCTGCTGCACCAATCGGCGCGGCAATGCTGCGATCAGATCAGACCCTGAAAGTTGGACAAGCGCCATCATGAAATTCGGGACGGTCAGGGCGATGCGGCGCTCGAGGCCGCGCTTTGCCAACATCTCATCGAGAAAACCGCGCGCCTCGCCGCTGAGAGACACCAGCAGGTGCTGTGACTGCGAGAATGCAGCACGGGTTGGCGCTTTTGCGAGGGGATGTCCCTTGCGCATGGCCAGCACGAAATCCTCGTCGTAGAGCCTGCGCGCCTCGAATCGCGGCGATACCGCCGGCAGCGGCAGCATTGCGACGTCGAGCTCGCGTCGTTCGAGCATGTCGAGGCTTTGGTGCCAGGGTCCCCCGATCGCGCCGCCGCGCGGCGCAGGCATGAGGTGGATCAGGGCGAGGTCGATATGGGGGGCCGCGGTCGCGATCAATCGCAGGAGCTGAACGGATGTCGAGACCAGTACGGCATCGGGCGCGCCAATCGTGAACCGGCGGCGGCTCTTCGCGGGGTCAAACGGTGCGGCCGAGCCGATCAACTGTTCGATGCGCGCGATGATCTCCGTCACGGGCTCCTCGAGCTCAAGAGCCCGCGCCGTCGGAACGACGCCCTTCGGCGTCCGCAGAAACAGCGGGTCATTCAGCAGGAGACGGAGCCGGCCAAGCGCATGACTGACAGCCGACGGCGTCAAGCTCAGCCTGGCTGCGGCACGCGCGACATGACGCTCTTCCAAAACCACGCGGAAGAGTACGAGGAGGTTCAGATCGATCCTGGACAGATCAATTTGGTTCAGCATGTCGCTGAAATCATATCGCTGGATTCATCAAGATCAAGGTCCCATGGATTGGGTCGTTCGTCGTTCAATCAGGAGACATGAAATGACCAGGAGACCGTCCGGTGTGCACAATTGGCCAGACCTGCCGGGGAAGATGTCGCGGCGCTCGATGATGGCCTCCGCGGCTGCAATTCCGCTGTCCTTTCAGCTTTCGGCCGATGCGGTCGCCGGGAACGACGCTATCGCCGGCCTCGTCGAACGCGCTCGCGCGAAGAATGCCGCCTTCATGCGTGGCGACATGGGTCGCTGGCTCCAGCTCGTCCGCATCGCGCCGGATTTCACGTTGATGCAGCCCTTCGGCGGGCCTGCCAGTCGCGGATTCGACGCGAGCCCCAAACGCCTGGCCCACCTATCGCGATACTTCAGGGAAGGCGAAACCGAGCTCGAGGTCTTGCAGACCTATGCATCGGAAGCGCTCGTCGTTCTCGCAATGATCGAACACCAGCGGGCTGAAGTCGGCGGATTGCCGGCCCAAGACTGGTCATTGCGCGTGACGGAGGCCTACCGCAAGGATGGCACGGATTGGCACCTCGTGCACCGTCATGCGGATCCTCTGGTGCGAAGCATCACCTTGCAACAAGCCGCGACACTCGCCCGAGGCTGGCCGGAGGATAAATGATTTCCTTCGCCTCGCGGATCAGCCGGTCAGCTGGCTCGTGACGTCACGCATCGCGATACGAAATTTTCAGCGCGAGCGCTTCGGCAGCTTTGGCAGCTTGTCGGGATTGAACGCCGGGAACTGCTCGGTTCGCCCCGGTGCCGGCGGCTGCTGTTCGGTCAGGATGAGCGTGCCCTTGAGGATCATTCCGGGCACCTGTCGTGTCGTCGCAGTATAGGTCGCGATCTTGCCGGGACAGTTTCCCTCGATATCCAAAGTGAGGTCGTCATCCACGCCGAACACCGTGACACGTCCGTCGGTATGACGCTTCGTCGTTACGGTGGCGGTGAAGCGATCTCCATCGACCCGGCACGAGCCGTGATACGTCATCAGGCTGTCACGACCCCAGATCTGCCCGTCCGCGACATGAACGATCCCAGTCCCCTGGTCGAGCGGCGTCTCGTACCACGCCGCGTATGTGCCGTCCTTCAGCATGGGAGCAGTCTCCCTGGCAGTCCCGCGCAACAATCCGCATGAATAGCGCTAAGAAAGCGTTAATCGCGCTGATCGTGCCAGTCTGGCCTGTCCCTGCGCAGCTCGGCTTCGAGATCCTCGACGATGCCGTGGAGCAAACATGCGGCGAGCGGATCCGTCACCTCCCGCTCCAGGCGCCGATAACGCGCGATCTGGCATTCCTGCTCTCTCACTTGGCGCTCTGTCATCAGATGAACCCTCCGGCGAATTGACGCACGAAGAGCCGGACAGTTTCGTTAAAGTTTTCAGATCATTTGACATGGTTTCCGGTTGGTGAAGCCCGCGCTGCACGGAACTTCGGCCGCGCCGGCCAAGTATTCCCGAGGGCGGCCTTCCCGCTAGGAGGGCAGACGAAGCCAGATGTCCCGGCTTGCCAGCGTGCCGTTCGGCGTGGCGATCTCCATGTCCACGACGTGAAGAGAGCCGGGCTCGTCAGCATAGATGTACCTGAGGTGCCACATCAGGCCCAGGTCCGGCGAGATGACAAAATCTTCCAATCCGTCGGTGATATCGCGAACGGCCTCACGATGTGTCAGGGGCGCAGAAAACATCGCATCGATGAGGTCGGCGAGGCTCATGCCCTCGACGAGCAAAAGTCGCGCGATCTCGTCACCGTAGACGTGCCGAAGCGCTGTAACGATGGCAGCGACGGCATCCGGATTCTTCAACGCCACAGCACAGCGAGCCTCCGGAGCCATCATGCCGGAGGCGGCATATTCTGCAAGCTCAGTGTGCGCCATCGCGGAACAGGAGGCACTGCCTCTCGCTGCGGCCGTTCCTAGAACGTCACCCGCATCCCCGCGTAGAACGCGCGCGGCCTCGCCGGGCTCAGCGAGCGCGGGTCGGTGAAGTCGTTGCCGCCGTTGGTGAAGTTGGGCAAGGCCTCGCGGTCGAAGAACTGTCCGTAAGTCGCGTAGCGCCTGTCGAAGACGTTGTCGACGCGGCCGTAAAGCTGGATGTTCTTCGCCACCTGGTAGGAGGTGTGGAGGTTGAACACCGTGTAGGATGGCAACTTGGAATATTGGTTGGACTCGTCGCCGACGAAATACTGGCTAGAAACGAACAGTGCGTTGCCGCCGACCTTCCAGACGTCGGTCACGGCGTAGTCGATGCCGACCTTGACGCGGTGACGCGGGATCGCGGGAAGCTGGTTGCCGGGCGAAACCTGGATGGTCTCAGTCACGGGATCCCTGAACGGGCTTTCGGAACCGAGTTCGAACGCATCGAGGTAGCGCGCGTCGACGAAGGCGTAGCTTGCCTGGAACTGAAGCGTGGGAGACTTGATGCTGACCTCGGCCTCGAGCCCTTGGCGCCTGGTCCGGCCGACATTGCTGAAATAGCCGAACCCGGTCCGCCCAACTGCGGGCACAGCGACGATGTCGTCGTAATTGGTCGCGCGGAACGCGCCGACCTTCCATCCGAGCGAGCCGATGTTCAGCTCCTTGGTGCCGCGGAGGCCGGCCTCGACGGTCTTGGAAACCACCTGCTTCAGCGGCGGGTCCGAGACGAGGAAGGCCGCGATGAGACAGGGCCGGGCCGGATCAGCGCAGCCTAGCTCGAGCGGCGTCGGCACGCGGTTGGCCTCGGAGTAACCGGCATAGGCAGTCAGCTCCTGCGTGATCTTGTAGGTGCCGCCGATCACCGGATTGAAACGGGTGAACGTGTGGTCGCCGTTGAGGGCGGAGCCGAGCTGGTCTTCCAGGCTGATGCGCGCCACGTTGAAGCGGCCGCCGCCGGTGACGGCGAAGGCATCGGTGACGTTGAACGTGTCCATCGCGTACAGGCCATTGTACTGATTGACGGTCCGCAGCGAGACGGGGCCGGCCACGGGATCGACCGTCGGCGTCGGGCCGAGGAAGACGCCGCTGCCGCTCACGACGTAATTCTCGCCCATCGAGCCGATTTCGGCGGTCGCGTTGTAGCGGGTGACGCTGGCGTCGTAGCTCGTACCCATCACGAAGCGGTTGTCGTGCCCGAACAGCTGATCGGTGTTGGTGGCCTGTCCCGACACACCGAACGTGGTCGAACGGATCGAGCCCCGATCGATCTCGCCGAGGATCGTCCCCGGCGCAAAGGGATTGGCGAGCTGCACGCCGCCTGCGCCGTTCGCGGCCGTGGTGTCGTCGCCAAAGCACAGCAGCGCCGGATCCGCACCGCATTCCTGCGCGTCCGTCGGATTGCCGTCGACGATCTTCTGCTCGAACTTGCGCACACGGGCGGTGCCTTCGAAGGTCCAGGTCGGCGTCGCATCGACCTTTCCGGTCAGGTTGAGATAGCCGACGCGATTGGAGGTGGTCTGAGGTGTGGTGTAGGTCGCGCCCCAATATTTGTCGAGCAGCTCGGCCGGAACGGTGGCGCTGGCGCCGAAATCGTTCTTGGCGACGCCCATATTGGCGTGGAATTCGCTGTCGCCGGCCTTGTAGCCGACGTCACCGTAGAAGCGCCGAACGGTCGATTGCGAGAAATTGCGGAAGCCGTTGTCGCGCACGCCTTCGAGTGCGGCATAGACGCCGTAGTTCTTGTCGACGGTCTTGCCCCACTGCGCCGAGCCCTGGATGCGGCCGAACGAACCGCCCATCACGTCGACCTCGGCGCCCTGATAGGTGAAGCCGTCCTTCATTTGCAGGTTGATGGCGCCGCCCAGCGCGTTGAGGCCGAAGGCCGGGTTGTTTGTCACCAACGTGACCGACCTGATGGCGGCGGTCGGGATCAGGTCCCAATTGACGGCATCCGAGAACGCTTCGTTGATGCGGACGCCGTTCTGATACACCGCAAGGCCCTGCGGCGTGCCCACCACGGGCGATGCGACGAAGCCGCGGAATTCAACATCCGGCTGGAACGGATTGCCGGTGACTTCGGTGATGTTGACACCGGCGATGTTGTCGCGCAGCGCGTCTGTGACGTTCAGCGATCCGGTGCGCTTGATCTGGCTGGCGTCGACGGCGTTGATCGCCGACGGCACTTTATCGACGTCGAGGCCTCGGCCCGTGCCCGGCGCGGTCGGGTAGACGTAAAGCCGCGTCTTCGGAGCGGCGGACGACGGCGCCCCGATGCGCGCGACCGGCCGCGTCGGCGCGGTGCGCCTGGCCACCGACGGCGGCGGCGCCGCCACCTCGACCGGCGGCAGATTCTGGACGTTGGTCTCCTCGTCCTGCGCGGCCAAAGCGGGGCTCGCGAAAACCACCCCGGACACCAGACCTGATGACACCGAGGCCAGCAACAAACGACGCTTGAACGAAAGAACCTTGCCCATCCCCGCCTTCCCATCCGTGACCACCGGCTGTTTTGATTTTCGCCGTTTGGTTGAGACGAGTGTATTCGGCAGTCGCAATCCCGCCAGCCACAAAAGGTCGGGCAATATCGGCTCCCGTTTTCCCGACCAAATCGGGAATTTTTCCCGATCCCTTCGGGAGCGGTCAGCCAGCGGCAGTCGGAACCAGTGCCTCCACCGTCAATCCGCGATCGCCGGAGACGACGTTGAGCGTGCCGCCCAGCGCCAGGATCCGCTCCCGCATGCCGACGAGGCCGAAGCCGAGCTTCTGGTCCGACTCCATGCCGCGGCCATTGTCGATGACCCGCACCCGGGCGCAGACGCGGCCGTCCTGCGCCATCTGCTCCGCCGGCTCGATCACGACATTGACCGAGGTCGCGCCGGCGTGGCGGAACACGTTGGTGAGCGCCTCCTGCACGATGCGGTAGATGGTGAGGTCGGCGGTCTCGCCGGTTGCGCCCAGCGCGGGTGAGATCGACGTCTCGATCGCGACATCCGGATGCGATTCCCGCCACAGCCGCGACAGCGATTCCAGCGCCTGGCGCAGGCCGAGTTCGGCGAGGCCGACGGGGCGCAGGCGCTCCAGCACGCGGCGATTGAACTGCTGCAGCGCGTTGATCTGCTCCAGCATGGCGCTGCCATGTTTTCGCACGGCCTCGGCGCTGGGAACCCGTCCGTCCGCCTGCTTCGCCAGCGCGCCGGCATGCGCCCGCAGCGAGAACAGGTACGGCCCGAATTCATCGTGAAGCTCGCGCGCGATCTCCTTGCGCTCGATGTCCTGGAGCGACACCGCTCGCTCGGCGAGACGCCGCTTGTCCTCGACGGCCTCACCCAGCGTTGCGGCGAGGTGGTTGAGCTTGGTGCAGATCACGGCGAGCTCCGGCGCGCCGCCCGGCGTGACACGGGCCTCGTAATGTCCGTCTTCCAGCTTTCCCATTGCCTCCGCCAGCGACTGCAGCGGCGCCAGCGCCCGGCCGACCACGGTCTTCATCAATAAGAACAGCGCCAGCGCGATCGCCGAGCCGACCTCGAGCTGGGTCACGATGCCGTCCCAGATCTCCGCGATCTCGTCGTCGGGATGCGAGGTGATCAGGAGCGAGCCGGGCTTGCCATGGATCGAGACCGGCACGCTCACCGCGGTCTGCTCGGGATGAACAAGGCTGACGAACCAGGCCGGCGGCCCGCGCGTGTCGGCGTCAGTGTCAAGCCGGGGCGTCGTCTGCGGATTGCCCACGGCATCCCGAAGCGTGATGCTGACATGGCGCAAACGGCTGAGGTCGCGCGCGATCTGGTTCAGCCTGGCATCCGGATCGGGCGCCTCGTTGAGATCGGCAACGATCATCTCGATGAATTCGCGCGCGAGCCGGATCACGCTCTGGTCCTCGGCCTGCACGCGCGGACCTGCCTCCGCGACCTGGCGGCCGATATTGACGGCGAGCCCCAGCGCCAGCAGCAGCGCCAGCAAGAGGTTGATGCGCCCGCGCAAGGATAGATTTTGCCACATTGTGTCGCCCGTGCCTCGCGAAGCCTCGCCCGCCCCGGTCCGATGACGTTGACAGCGGGGAAGCTGGGGATATCTAATCGGAAGCGTACAGCAATCCCGGCCGGGCGCGAAACAGGCCGACGCTGTCACAAGGAAACGCCTATGCGCATTCTGATCGTCGACGATCATCCCATTGTCGCCTCCGGCTGCCGTGCCGTGCTGGCCGACGAGGGCGAGATCGAGATTTTGGAGGCCGCCGACGCCGAGGACGGCGAGTGCGTCTTCATCGTCGAACGCCCCGACCTCTGCATCATCGACATCAATTTGCCGACCGTCTCCGGATTCGAGCTGGCGCGCCGCATCCTCGAGCGCGCGGCTGATGCCCGCATCATCATGTTCAGCATGAACGACGATCCGGCCTTTGCCGCGCGCGCGATCGAATGCGGCGCCAAGGGTTACGTCTCCAAGACCGGCGACCCCGACGACCTCGTCGAGGCGATCCGCGCCGTCGGCGGCGGCGGCACGTATTTGCCGAGCGCGATCGCGCGCAGCATCGCCTTCGCCGGGCCGACGCTGGCGCAAAGCCCGCTGTCCAAGCTGAACCCGCGCGAGATGGAGATCCTGCGGCTGCTCAGCGCGGGCAAGAGCCTGTCCGAGATCGCCTGGCTGGTGCAATCGTCCTACAAGACGGTCGCCAACACCTCGTCCATCATGCGCCAGAAGCTCGGGGTGAAGACCTCGGTCGAGCTGGTGCGGCTTGCGATCGACAGCGGTGTCGCCTGACGACGCCACAAATTTCGGTCACATAAGCGTTGCAATCTCGATGTGGTGAGATGCCACGGAGCTCCAAGGCATGACGATTCAGACTGTCTCGACCAACAAATCCTACGGCGGCGTGCAGGGCGTGTATCGCCATGCCAGCCAGGCGACCGGAACCGACATGGTGTTCTCGGTCTATGTTCCCCCGCATGCCGACGGCGCGAGGCTGCCCGTGGTCTGGTACCTGTCCGGGCTCACCTGCACCCATGCCAACGTCACCGAGAAGGGCGAATTCCGCAAGGCCTGCGCCGAACTCGGCCTGATCTTCGTCGCGCCCGACACCTCGCCGCGCGGCCCCGACGTGCCGGGCGATGCCAACAACGCCTATGATTTCGGCTTGGGCGCCGGCTTCTATGTCGACGCGACCGAGGCGCCGTTCGCACGTAACTATCGTATGTGGAGCTATGTCACGGAAGAACTGCCCAAGCTCGTGGCGGGAAATTTTCCCGTCGATGCCAAGCGGCAATCGGTGATGGGCCATTCGATGGGCGGTCATGGCGCGCTGACGGTAGCGCTGCGCAACCCGCACCGCTATCGCGCCGCGAGCGCGTTCGCGCCGATCGTGGCGCCTTCGCAGGTGCCGTGGGGCACCAAGGCGCTGACCGGCTATCTCGGACCGAACAAGGACGCCTGGCGCGGCCACGACACGGTGGCGCTGATCGAGGACGGCGCGAAGTTTTCCGGCTTCCTGGTCGACGTCGGCGGGGCCGACAATTTCCTGAAGGAACAGCTGAAGCCTGAGCTGCTCGAAGCCGCCTGCAGCAAGGCGAACATCCCGCTGACGCTGCGGCGTCAGCCGGGCTACGACCACAGCTATTATTTCATCTCGACCTTCATGGGCGATCATCTCCACTGGCATGCTGAGAAGCTGAAGGGTTGATCTTTCTTCCTTCTCCCCCTGTGGGAGAAGGTGGCGCGAAGCGCCGGATGAGGGGTATTTATCCGCAAATTCTGTGAGAGTTGGACTCGCGGAGAGAACCCCTCACCCGGCTTCGCTTCGCGAATCCACCCTCTCCCGCAGGGGGCGAGGGTGCACCGCCGTCGCGGTGAAGCATTCCCGCCCCTACTCCCGCCTGCCGTAATTCGGCGCCAATAGCCGGTTGCGGATGAGGTAGCTCATCGTGCGGGTCCAGGCTTCATCCGTGTTGCCGCGCATGTCGGCGCTCGCCGCCATGATCATTTGGCCGGTCTTCACGTCACGCAAATAGACGTTGAGATTGATGATCAGGTTCGAGACCTTTTGCACCATGCCGGTGATCTCGAGGTCAGCGCCCAATTCGCCGGCAAGCTTGAGGTCGCAGCCGCCGCAGGCCTGCAAGTTCGCGTGACGGGCGGCATCCCTGACCGGCGCGATGTCGAGCACCTGGAACCGGCCGGACTCCGTCAGTTCCTTGCGCAGTTGCTCGCTGACGAGTACGAGCCGCGCCTCTTCGGGCTTGGAGCCGTAAAACTCGCCCGGCAAGCTGGTATCGATCAGCTCGAAATCGAACACGGCGAGCTTGGGTGGATCGGCGCGCGCGAGCGACGGCGTCAACAGCAAAGCGGCGATCACCATCAATGCTCGCATGATCGTGATGCCGCCGGGCGCGGGGACGAAATGTGGGGTTGCATGCCCTGACAAATTGGTCATGCTTGAAGCAGAGACAATTCTCCACCTGCGGTCAAGCCGGGGGGATCGCTCGGAGGAAACATGATCCGATGGTTGGCCGGTCTGATCGGCTTTGCTCTTGCTGTGACGAGTGCGCTCGCGGCGGAGCCTGCCCTGATCGGCGTCGGCTATCTCGGCGTCGCCGCGACCCGATCGACGCTGTCGCTGGTCGAGCAGCCCGCGGAGAATGACGGCATCGCCGGCGCGCGGCTCGCGATCGAGGACAACAACACCACCGGGAAATTTTTGGGCCAGCGGTTCGTGCTGGAAGAGCGCCGCATCAGGGAAGGCGAGGACGTCGTCCGGGCCGCGATCGCGCTCGCGGAGAAGAATGGCTTCATCATTGCCGACCTGCCCGCCGATGCGCTGCTGAAAGTCTCGGACGCCCTGCGCGAGCGCGGCACGCTGCTGTTCAACACCGGCGCGATCGACGAGCGGTTGCGCGAGGCTGATTGCCGCGCCAATGTGATCCACACCGCGCCGACGCGGGCGATGCTGGCGGACGCGCTCGGTCAATATCTCGTCTGGAAGAAGTGGTCGCGCTGGCTGCTCGTGGTCGGCTCGCATGACGAGGACAAGCTGTTCGCGGATGCGCTCCGGCGCACCGCCACACGGTTCGGCGCCAAGATCGTGCAGGAGCGCACTTTCGAGGACAAGGGCGGCGCACGACGCACCGACAGCGGCGTGACGCTGATCCAGCGCCAGATGCCGGTCTTCACGCAGCAGGCGCCCGCCTATGACGTGCTGGTCGCCGCCGACGAAAGCGAGGTGTTCGGCGCCTACCTGCCCTATCGCACCTGGGATCCCCGGCCCGTCGCGGGCTCGGCAGGTCTCGTGCCGCGCAGCTGGGACGCATCGCAGGACCAGTGGGGCGCGATCCAGATGCAGAACCGCTTCATGAAGCTGAATTCACGGCGCATGTCGGCGGTCGACATGCAGGCCTGGACCGCGGCCCGCATGATTGGAGAGGCCACCTCGCGCACCAATTCCGGCGACGTCAAGAAAGTGACTGATTTCATCAAGGGTCCGGACTTCTCGGTCGCCGCCTTCAAGGGCACACGGCTGACCCTGCGTGACTGGAACCTGCAGCTGCGCCAGCCGATCCTGCTGGTCGACGGTCGCATGGTCGTGTCGGTGTCGCCGCAGGAAGGATTTCTGCACCAGGTCTCCGAGCTCGACACGCTCGGCTATGATCGTCCGGAGAGCAAATGCAAGCTGAAGTGAGAACACAGATGTCGCGCATGTGGCGTGTCGGGTTGTTGTCCGGACTGGCGCTGGCGGCGGCGCCCGCGCATGCCTTCATCGCCTATGTCTCAAACGAGAAGAGCAATACGGTGACGGTGATCGACACCGACAGCTGGACGGTGACCAAGACCATCAAGGTCGGCCAGCGCCCGCGCGGCATCGATTTCACGCGCGACGGCAAGTTCGTGATGGTCGCGGTCGGCGACGACGACACCATCCAGATGATCGACTCCAAGACGCAAGCCGTGGTGGACAGCCTTCCCTCCGGACCCGACCCGGAACTGTTCGCCCAGGATGCCGCCGGCAAGATCCTCTATGTCGCCAACGAGAACGACAATACGGTGACCGTGATCGACCTCGAGAAGCGTGCCCGGCTCGGCGATATCCAGGTCGGCGTCGAGCCCGAGGGCATGACCATCAGCCCGGACGGCAAGACGCTGATCAACACGTCCGAAACGACCAACATGGCGCATTTCATCGACACGTCGTCGCGCCAGATCGTCGCCAACGTGCTGGTGGATGCGCGGCCGCGCTTTGCCGAGTTCAAGCACGATGCTTCCGAACTTTGGGTCTCGTCCGAGATCGGCGGCACCGTCTCGATCATCGACCCGAAAAAGCACGAAGTGATCGGCAAGGTCACGTTCGAGATTCCGGGCCTGCGGAAAGAAGCGATCCAGCCGGTCGGCATCGGCATGACCAAGGACGACAAGACCGCGTTCGTCGCGCTCGGCCCGGCCAATCGCATCGCCGTGGTCGACGTGGCCGCGCGCAAGGTGACGAAATATCTGCTGGTGGGTCAGCGGGTCTGGCACATGGCGTTCACGCCGGACGAGAAATATTTGCTCACCACCAATGGCGTGTCGAACGACGTCTCCGTCATCGACGTCGCCGCGCAAAAGGTGATCAAGACCATTCAGGTGGGCGAACTGCCCTGGGGTATCGCAATCGCGCCATGACCAACCCTGCTCCGATCCCCGAACCACAGGAGGCGCCGAAGCCAGATACGGCGACGGTGCCGGCGCTGTCGATCGACGGCGTCAGCCATGCCTATGGGCCGCGGCGGGCGTTGATCGACGTCTCCTTCAACGTGCAGCCGGCGAGCTTCACCGCCCTGCTCGGCCTCAACGGCGCCGGCAAGAGCACGCTGTTTTCGCTGATCACGCGCCTGTTCGGCATCCAGTCCGGCCGGGTCGGCATTTTCGGCCACGACATCGGCAAGAGCCCCGGCGAGGCGCTGCGGCTGCTCGGCGTCGTGTTCCAGCCGCGCACGCTCGATCTCGACCTGTCGCTGACGCAGAACCTGCTCTACCACGCCGCGCTGCACGGCATCAGCCGAAGCGAGGCTGCAACGCGTAGTGCTGAGCTGCTCGGCCGCATCGGGCTCGCCGACCGCGCCGGCAGCAAGGTGCGCGATCTCTCGGGTGGGCAGATGCGGCGGCTGGAGATCGCGCGGGCGCTGTTGCACCGGCCGCGGCTGCTGCTACTCGACGAGCCGACCGTCGGCCTCGACGTCAAGGCGCGCGCCGACATCATCAGCCAGGTGCGCCAACTCGTGACCGAACAAGGCATCGGTGTGCTCTGGGCCACGCATCTGTTCGACGAGATCATGCCCAGTGACGACCTCGTCGTGCTGCACCAGGGCAAGGTGCTGGCGAAGGGGCCGATGAGCCGTGTCGTTACTGAAGCTGGCGCGCAGGACGTCAACACCGCCTTCATGCGGCTGACGGGCGCGCAGACCATGCCGGGAGGCGGCGCGTGAGCAGCATCACCACCCGCGATACACCGCGCGGCTTCTCGTTCGCCGAATATATGACCTGCCTCACCGGCATCGTCTGGCGCGAAGGCCTGCGCTTCCTGCATCAGCGCGAACGCTTCGTCTCGGCACTGGTGCGACCGCTGGTGTGGCTGTTCATCTTCGCCGCCGGCTTCCGCCAGGTGCTCGGCATCTCCATCATCCCGCCCTACGAGACCTACATCCTCTACGAGGTCTATATCGCGCCCGGGCTGATGGCGATGATCCAGCTGTTCAACGGCATGCAATCCTCGCTGTCGATGGTCTACGACCGCGAGATGGGCAACATGCGCACGCTGCTGGTGAGCCCGCTGCCGCGCGGCTTCCTGCTGTTCTGCAAGCTGCTGGCGGGCACCGCCGTCTCCCTGCTCCAGGTCTACGCGTTCCTGCTGATCGCCTGGTTCTGGGACATCACCCCGCCATCCCAGGGCTATCTCACCGTGCTGCCGGCACTGATCCTGTCCGGGCTGATGCTGGGCTCGCTCGGCATGCTGATCTCCTCCGGCATCAAGCAGCTGGAAAACTTCGCCGGGGTCATGAACTTCGTCATCTTCCCGATGTTCTTTGCTTCTTCGGCGCTCTACCCGCTGTGGCGGGTGCAGGAGGGCAGCCCTTATCTGTACTATCTCTGCGAGGCCAATCCCTTCACCCATGCGGTCGAGCTGATACGTTTTGCGCTCTATGGCCAAATCAACTGGATCTCGCTGGCGGTGGTCGGGGCATGCACAATCGTCTTCATGATCGGCGCGATTTGGGCCTATGATCCCTCGCGTGGGCTGGCGCGACGGGGGCCCGCAGGAGGCGAAGGATGAAGTTTCTGGCCATGGCTGTTGTGGCGCTCGCGCTGTCGGGCACGGCCGCCCGCGCGGCCGATCCGCGCCACCCCAACTGGCCCTGCACGCAAGCCAAGGTGCCGGAGATTTCGCTCGCCGCCGTCTGGGCCGGTCCTGCGCTCGACGACGCCGAGACCAGGTGGAAGAACGATGCGAAGATCACCGCGCTGGTCGCGAAACTGTCGGCGCGCAAGACGTCGATCGACGAGGCCGAGAAGTCGGTGAAAGACTTTTTGGCCGCCTCGTCCACCGACAAGACCAACAACGCAAAACTGCTGTTCGCCGGCCTGTTCGACACGCTCAACGCACAGCGCTCCCAGGTGATGAACGGGCTCGAGCGCGTCAGCCGCAAGCAACGCGAGGCCGCCGACAAGATTCGCGAGGAGACGATTCAGCTCCAGGCGCTGCAGGGCGCCACG
Source organism: Bradyrhizobium sp. MOS003 (assembly GCF_003020125.1). Classification (GTDB taxonomy): domain Bacteria; phylum Pseudomonadota; class Alphaproteobacteria; order Rhizobiales; family Xanthobacteraceae; genus Bradyrhizobium. The sequence goes on from NZ_PYFW01000014.1 coordinate 25,471, forward strand.
CCGCGCGACGAGGCCAAGGTCGAGGCGCTCGGTAACGAGCTGATCTGGAAGACCCGCATTTTCGAGGACCGCAACAAGGTCGTGCGGTTCGTCTGCGAGGTTCCCACCACGATCGACCAGCGCCTGTTCGCGCTCGGGCGCGTGATTCAGCAGGAAATGGAATAACCAGGCTTGCTGCCGGCTTCTCGAGAGTTCCACGAGATCACCATGATCGGCAACCTTTGACGCGCCGTCTGAGGGAACCAATTCGCGCCCAGATGTCTTATCCATGTTGATCTTGAATGCCGGGAGGCCCCGATGGGAACAGCAAAACTTATCCTCGCAGGCGCTGCAGCCATCAGCATGCTCGCATCCAGCGCTTTTGCCGACGACATGACCGGAATGGTCACGCGGATTGATCGCCTTAACAGCACGATCTCGATCCAGGAAACGCAGAAGGGAACGGTCGGCGGCAGCGCAGGCGGCGCCGGCGCACTCCAGGAGTACAAGACCAAGGACGCCGCGATGCTCGACGCCGTCCATGCCGGTGACCGGGTGACGTATTCGGCGACCGACAATAACGGCACCGGCACGCTGACGAAGTTGCAGAAGCAGTAACGCAAAGCTCCATCTGCGTCGTAATAGCGAGCGCAGCGAAGCAATCCAGAACCTTTCCGCTTGAGGGAGTCTGGATTGCGTCGTCGCTGCGCTCCTCGCAATGACGAGGAGGATAATTGCTCGCGTCTAATCGATACACCTACTGCTCGGGACGCGGCTCAGGCTGCGCCTCGTCGGTCGGAAGCTTCGCCCGCTCCCAGCCGTCGGTGCCGTCGGGGTACCAGGCGATGTTGGAGTAGCCATACGTCAGCGCGCGCTTGGCGGCGTTCCAGGACATCCAGCAATCTGCGAGGCAATAGATCACCAGCAGCGCGGACTTGTCGCCACGCGAGGCCTGGGCCAGGCCGCGCTGGAGATAATCGTCCATCGCCGGCGGCAAGGCGCCGTAGCCGGTATCCGGCAGCCAGATGCTGCCAGGAATGTTCTTGCGCGGCGCATCACGCCACACCGTGCCTGCGGGAAGATTCTTCGGCTTCGGCGGCCGCGGCAGCACGTCGACGAACGCGCCGCTCCTGGCGCGCCAGATCGCTTCGGCCTCCACCGTATTGAGCACGCGCGCGCCCGCCAGCGTCGCCGGCACCGGTGCGCGATAATTGTCGGCGCGGAACCCCTCGGGCTCGAACGGCTCCTGCTGCTGCGCGAATGCCGGCACCGCGAACGCGGCAACGACGAGCGCGGCGGCAAGACACCGCCTCATGGCGATGTCTTGGCCGTCTCCGCGCCGAGCGGCTTGTTGTTCTCGTCGAGCAGCGGAACGCCGAAGTCGACCAGGATCTTGTTGATCTCGCCCTGGTTCTCCTGGATCAGCTTGTTGAGCTGTCGCTTCCAGTTCTGGTCGGCGGGACGCACGCCCATGCCGATGCGATAGACCAGCTTCGGCCCCGTGGTTTCCTTCACCAGCGGCGTGACGTGAAGCGAGCCGACCTTCTTCGCGTAGTAGCCGGCCATCGGTCCCCACAGCACCCCGGCGTCGATCTTGCCGGAGGCGAGATCGTCGATCATCGCTTGCGCCGAATTGTCGTAGCGCGTGTCGACCATCAGCGGATAAGGCTTCGCGTCGCCCATCAGGCCGGCGACGGCCATGTTCGTCGCCGGCGGCGTGCCGGCGACGATGCCGACATGCTTGCCCTTCAACTTCGCGTCCTCGAGCGTGTCGACGTCCTCGAGCCCGCTGCCGGCCTTGGCGACCAGCGCATAGCTCGTGCGGTAATAGGGATTGGTGCCCTGCACGACGTCATCGCCTTGCGGAAAGCCCATGATGACGTCGCAGCGGTGCGCGCCCAGCGTCATCCGCACAAAGCCGGTGGCCTGCGGGAAGAAGACGTAGTCGAGTTTCTTCTTGAGCTTGTCGGCAAACAGCTCGGCCAGCTTGTTCTCCAGCCCCTCGCCCTTTTCGTTCGAGAACGGCAGATTGCGCGGATCGGCGCAGACGCGGAGCACGTTCGGGTCGACCAGCTCGAAGGAGAGGTCGCCGCTGTCATTGGTCTGCGCGATGGCGCGATCGCCGAATGCACAGCACGCAACCAGGACCCACAGTGAAAACAACCAGCGACGATGTGGTCCGGCCTCCGTCATCCCGCTTCCTCCTCGTTTTGTTTGAATGCTATCCATGCAACGCATGATGCGCCAAGTTTCGCCAGACTCCGCTGGCTTTTGCTTTGTTGCAGTGCAATGCAGTCAATCCTTTGAACTGAGGCGGAAAAGTGTCTCGCATCGCTCGAGTGATCGCAGCCTTGTCCCTGCTGGGGACGGTAACGCTAGCACGGGCCGAGGCGGCCGAATTGCCTGTGAGCGAAGTCGCGACCGGAATCTTCGTACACTCCGGAGCCATTGCCCTGATGACCCGCGAGAACGAGGGCGACATTGCCAATGTCGGCTTCATCGTGGGCGATGATGCCGTGGCCGTCATCGACACCGGCGGCAGCCTCCGTGAAGGCGAGGCCCTGCTCGCCGCTGTGCGCGCCCGCACCAACAAGCCGATCCGCTATGTGATCAACACCCACGGCCACCCCGACCACGTTTTCGGCAATGCCGCCTTCGCCGCCGGCGGCACCAGCTTCGTTGGCCACAGCAAGCTGCCGCAGGCGCTGGCGACGCGCGGGCCTTACTATCTCGACAATTTTCGTCGCATCATGGGCGGCGAGCTGATCGATCCCGTGAAGATCATTGCCCCGACCCTCCAGGTCTCGGACACGATGACGCTCGATCTCGGATCGCGCCGTCTCGTCTTGCGCGCATGGCGGGCCGGGCACAGCGACTGCGATGTGACCGTGTACGACGAGGCGACGAAAACCCTGTTCGCAGGCGACCTCGTCTTTCTCCGCCACATTCCGGTCATGGATGGCAGCATCCGCGGCTGGCTCGACACCTTGAAGGAATTGGAGACCATCCCGGCGCAACGCGTCATTCCCGGTCACGGACCTGTGAGCGACTGGCCTGCCGCGCTGGCCGATGAGCGACGTTACCTGTCAACGCTGCTGTCCGACGTGCGCGCGCTGAACAAGAACGGCGAGCCGATCCGGGCCGCCGCCGAGAAGGCGGCCGCGGAGGAGCGACCGCGCTGGGAACTGTTCGGCGATTACAACGCCCGGAACGCAACTGCAGCATTTTCGGAAATTGAATGGGAGTAGCAGGCGCGCTACGATAGTCGCGAGAGATCAGCTTCGCTGACTCCGGGACGAGATCAGCTTCGCTGACTCGGAGGATGATGACCATGACCAGATGGACACGCCGCCTGCCCTTGATCGCCGCACTGCTCGGCATCGCCTTCGCCGTGCCGGCGCAGGCTGAAGAGGCCGACGATCCCTGGCCGGGTCTTGTGCAGGACATCTTCAACAACCGTGCCATGAACGACGGCAGCGCCGTGATCGGCATCGAGATGCCGTATCGCGCAGAGGACGCGGCGATCGTGCCGGTCACTCTGCGCAGCAAGCTGTCGCCCGCAGATGGCCGCCGTATCCGTTCGATCACGCTCGTGATCGACCGTAACCCGGCGCCAATGGCGGCGAAGTTCGAGCTCGGCGCCGATGCCAATGTCACGGAGATCTCGACGCGCGTGCGTGTCAACAATTACACCGATGTGCACGCGGTTGCCGAGCTCAGCGACGGCCATCTCTATGTCTCGAAAGTTTATGTGAAGGCTTCGGGCGGCTGCTCGGCCCCTGCAGGAAAGAACGTCGAGGAGGCGCAAAGCCGGCTCGGCAAGATGCGCTACCGGCAATTCGCGCGCGAGGAAGCGCCGGCGAGCCGCATCCGCGAGGCCCAGATCATGATCGGTCATCCCAACAATTCCGGGCTGCAGATGGATCAGGTCACCCAGCTCTACATTCCCGCCTTCTTCGTCAACCAGTTGACGTTGACGCAGGACGACAGCCCCGTGCTGTCGATGGAAGGCGGCATCTCGATCTCGGAAGATCCCAATCTGCGCTTCACCTACGTCTCCAACGGCGCCAAGCGTTTCCGCGCGGAAGCCAAGGACACGGATGGGCATGTGTTCCGCAATGAGTGGGATGTGGAGAAGCCGGGGACGTAGCTGGCACCGCTGGCGCTCATTCCCCTCTCCCCTTGTGGGCCCCTTGTGGGAGAGGGTGGCTCGCCGCCTAACGACGAGACGGGTGAGGGGTCTCTCTCCTCAGATGAGTGCGCGGTGAATACCCCTCATCCGGCGCTTCGCGCCACCTTCTCCCGCAAGGGGAGAAGGATCGCACCGTGTCCGCGGCTATAACTAAAAACACCTCACCTCGGCTTCCGCTTGCGCGCGGCGCAGATCATTCACTGCCGTGTTCGCCTGCTCCGAGGTGCGGAACTGGACGCCGAGATTGCCACGAACCTGGGACATGCTGAGCGCGGTCTCCGCGGTCACATAGCGCTCATAAGAGACGATCGAGGCCACCACGTCGATCGAGCAGGAACATTGCTCGATCGACTGCCGGCTCTCGCCATTCGCCTTCATGCAGCCATAGACGTACTCCGCGCGCGCCGAGGTCGGATAATCATTGGCCTCCTCGGCCCGCGCCACGCACGCGGTCGCAGTCCACACCGTCAGTGCGGCGACAATCAGTCGTAGCTGTCCGGCCAGTTTCATGCGCATCCTCCCGCGGGTTGCGAGCAAAGCTATGCTATGCGTATTGTCCTGAAAAGCACTCTGACAGAGGAAACGGCTCACAAGGTGATGAGAGCACTTGGCGTGATAAGGGCACTTGGTCGGACATTGGCGCTCGCCACGATGCTGGTGCTGACACTGGTCGCACCCGGCCGCGCCGGGGATACGATCCGCCTTGCGGTGCAGAAGACCGGGACATTTTCCTGGGAGCTGGCTGCGATCCGCGCCAGCGGCCTCGACAAGCAGGCGGACCTTTCGCTTGATGTCACCGAGCTCGCAAGCACCGAGGCCGGCAAGATCGCGCTGCGCGCCGGCAGTGCCGACATCATCCTGTCCGACTGGCTGTGGGTGTCGCGCGAGCGTGCGCTCGGCGCCAAGCTCACCTTCTATCCCTATTCCAGTGCGCTCGGCGCGGTGATGGTACCCGCATCCTCGCCGATCAAGACGCTCGCCGACCTCAAGGGCCGCAAGCTCGCGGTCGCCGGCGGGGCGATCGACAAGAGCTGGCTGCTGCTCCAGGCGAGCATGAAGCAGGACGGCATCGACCTGAAGTCGGAGGCGACCATCGTCTATGGCGCCCCGCCCCTGATCGCGGCCAAGACGCTCGACGGCGAGATGGATGCGAGCCTCAATTTCTGGAATTTCTGCGCCCAGCTCGAGGCCAAGGGGTTTCGCCGCCTCGCCGGCATCGAGGACATTCTGCCGAAGCTCGGCGCCAAAGGTGCGGTCTCTGCCGTCGGCTATGTCTTCGACGAAAGCTGGGCGGCGAGCCACAAGGACGCGGTGGCGCGCTTCATCGCGATGACCCGCAAGGCCAAAGAGCTACTGGTGACCTCCGATGCGGCCTGGGACAAGATCGCGCCGCTCACCGGGACGGCCGATGCCACCCTGCTCAAGACCTATCGCGAGCGCTATCGCGACGGCATTCCACGCCGGAGCGTCGCTGACGAGGAACAGGACGCGCGCGTGCTCTACCGCGTGCTGGCCCAGACCGGCGGCCGGGACCTCGTCGGCCCGGCGACCGAGCTCGATCCGGGCACCTTCTATCACGCAGCCCCCGGAGATTGAGGTGCTGCGTCTTCTGTCGTTCGCCCTGTTTCTTCTGATCTGGTGGATTGCCGCGCTGTTCGTCGGGGGCGCTAAGCTGCCCTCCCCGCCGGCCGTGCTCGAGGTAATGATCGCGGAGGCCTCATCCGGCGCGCTGTTCCTGCATCTCGGCGCCACGCTGGCGCGCGTGATCCTCGCCTTCGTGCTGGCGATGTCGCTCGGCAGCGCCATCGGCTATTTGATGGGACGGGTCAGGCTCGCGGACAAGCTCGGCGATCCCTGGCTGATCCTGCTGCTCAATCTGCCGGCGCTGGTCGTGATCGTGCTGGCCTATATCTGGGCTGGTCTCACCGAGGCCGCCGCGATCGCCGCGATCGCCATCAACAAGCTGCCGACCGCGGTCGTCACTCTGCGCGAGGGTACCCGCGCGCTCGACCGCTCGCTGGACGAGATGGCGAGCGTGTTCGCGATGCCGCGCTGGCGCGCGTTCCGCCATGTGGTGCTGCCGCAGCTTGCGCCCTATATCGCAGCCTCCGCCCGCTCCGGACTGTCGCTGGTGTGGAAGATCGTCCTGGTCGCCGAGCTGCTGGGACGGCCGAACGGCGTCGGCTTCGAGATCGGCGTCGCCTTCCAGCTGTTCGACACGCCGCGGCTGCTGGCCTATTCGCTGACATTCGCCGCGGTCGTGTTCGTCATCGAAACCTTGCTGGTGCAGCCGTTCGAAGCCCGCGCAACACGGTGGCGGCCCCGTGCGGCTTGAGGTCGAGATCACGGGCAAGACGTTCAGGAGTGCCGCGGGCAGGACCCACGAGGTGCTCGCGCCGCTCAAATTCGCGCTTCAATCCGGCGAGGTCGGCGTGCTGATCGGCCCGTCCGGCTGCGGCAAGAGCACGATGCTGCGCATCATCCTCGGGCTCGACGCAGATTTCAGGGGCCACGTCGCGCGTCCGCCGCAAGCGCGGATCGGCATGGTGTTCCAGGAGCCGCGGCTGTTGCCGTGGCGTTCGGTCGAACAGAATGTGCGGTTGGCTGCGCCCGACGTGACCGATGCCAAGCTGTCCGAGCTGTTCAGAATTCTGGAGCTGGAGGCCCATCGCAGCCACTTTCCCGGCGAGTTGTCGCTCGGCCTCGCCCGGCGCGTCTCGCTCGCTCGCGCTTTCGCAGTCGAGCCCGATCTGCTGGTGCTCGACGAGCCCCTCGCCTCGCTCGACGACGCGCTCGCCGGCCGTTTGCGCGACGAGATCGCGGCGCTGGTGGCGAGCCGTCCGGTGATGACGCTGCTCGTCACCCACAGTCTCGATGACGCGGTTCGGCTCGGCGACCGTCTGTTCTTCCTGTCGCCGCGTCCCGCGCATATCGTGCAGGAAGTCCCGATCGCCATCCCCCGCGCGATGCGTAGCGAAGCCGCACTCACTGGGATCAGGGCAGAGCTCGCGGCCTTGCAGCTTGAATCGAAATGAAAACTCGTGGTCAACTGGACCAATCTGTCGAGGGAGGTTCACCAATGCGGCGTACGCTGATTGCGATCGGCATCCTCTTGGTTGCGGTGCCGGGCGTGGCGCTGGCGCAGACCAAGGGCAAGGGCATCAGGCTCTGGAACCTGACGAGCGAGACGATCTCCGGATTCCAGCTCTCGCCCGCCGGCAAGACCGAGTGGGGCCCGAACCAGTGCTTGAACGACAAGGACAAGGAGGTCGACCACGACGAGCGGCTGCGCATCGCCGGCGTCGAGCCGGGCCGCTACGATGCCAAGGTCAGCTATCCCAATGCGCGGCAGTGCGTCGTTCGCGACATCGAGATCAGGGCAGATGCGGTGTTCTCGATCGCCGACAAGGATCTGAAGGACTGCAGCAAATAGCGCGAGCTTCAAGTGCCCTGCCCTCATCCTGAGGAGCCCGCGAAGCGGGCGTCTCGAAGGATGGCCACAGGGCGAAAGCCGGGCCTCCATGGTTCAAGACGCGCGCTCCGCGCTCCTCACCATAAGGGCTTGGAGTTGCGCGGGCAGCTTACGCCTTGTCGTTCGGGTGCGGATATTCGCAGCGCCACCGCACCGCCTGCCACTTTGGATGGTCGCCGACCCATTGCGCGATATAGGGGGGCGCGGCCATCACGCATTGGCGGGGCGACCCCGCATAATTGAAGATCAGGTGTTGCTCTTCGCAGGTCGCAGGCGAGAGCACCGCACACACGGTCACCACCAGGTCAATCGGGTTCATGCCGGGATCCTCTCACGGGAACAACAGAGGTTAGCACAAGAAAATACGTCGCATGGGGCCGGAAGTTTCAATCCGGCGTGAGGAACAGAGCCAACTCTAGAAGTTTACCCCAAACACCATCCGGGCCTGGTGGCGCTCGAAATTGACGAGGTCGAGATTGCCGCCCGATCCGGCCGGGCGCCCCCAGGCCTGCATGCTCCAGCTCAAGGTCAGCCGCGAGCGCTCGGAGAGCTGGAAATAGGCCGTCGGGCCGACAAACAGGGCCTGACCCGAGAACTCCCCGAGCCCGATGCCCTCATATTGCCGGAAGTAGCGCAGCTCGCCGCCGAGCAACACGTTCGGCCGCACCCGCACCAGGCCGGCAAGGGCCGCACCGATCGTCGAACTCTTATCGGACTGCCCCGTCACTTCGAAGCGCGCCCACTCCGGCTGATAGATCAGGTTGAGGGCGCCGATGGCAAAGTTTGGAATGAGCTCGCGGTCGATAGCGAGGGTGAATTCCGTGCCGTACATCCGCCCTTTCGCGCCGCTGGTCTCGTCGATACGGTCGCCGTGGAGTTCGGCGGCGATGGTGAGGCCGAACGGGGCGTGCTCGCGGCCGAGCAGGCGATAACGCATGTCGAGCGAGGCGCCCTGAAAATTGAGCTGGCGACGGTCGTCGATGTCGGGGACGCCGGTGATATCGTGCAAGCTGGCGGCGGCGCCGAGCTCGATGCGGAAGTTCGGCAGCGGCACGACCTCGATCTCGACCTCCTTCTCAAGCGCGCGATAGGTCCCGCCGCCCTTGCCGAAGCGCCCCGTGGTCTGGCTCTGGAATTCGCGTTCGCCGGGATTGCCGACATCGCTGCCGATCATGAAGCCGAAAATGTGCTCGGTATCGAAGCCCTCCTCGGCGTGCCCATACGTCGGTGCCAGCGCGACCGCGCAGGCCATCACCATCAGACATCTGCCAGTCCTGCCGCGCATCCCCTGCCCCGATGGCGCACGCCGCATTGACGCGGCAGCAGCGCTGACCGGGCATCAGCGTATCACACTGCGCAAGAGCATGGTCGAGATTTTGATGGAAGATGATTGAAGCCAGCGCGGGCGTGTCATCGCGTCGATGGCGAAGCACAGAGCACAACGATGCCAAGCTCGAGATCCGACACTGCCACGGCTTCGACGGCGTTCACCGTCGAGGCCGCGGCAGGTCGTCAGTCTTACTTGCGCGCAGCGCAGGCGTACATGTTGATTTCCATGCCGACCGGCACTTCCACGATCTTCGGAGCTTTCCAAGCCATTCGGGGTCTCCCCAAGGTATTGAGCGCGACATCGCGCGGCGCAAAACCTAGGGCTGCGTCAGGTGCAGTTCAAGCCTCGATTCGACGACCACGCATGTCTGTGTCGATTCTTCGCGGCTGGATTTCTCTCTCGGACAAAGCCAGTTCTCTCTTGGTCAAACGTGATCCGCGAGACGCCGGCTTGTGCGGCGCACCGCGCGTCGATCCAGCGGAATCACCGCAACAATCGCACCAGGTTCCGGCCGGCGCGCGAGTTCAGCTCCTTCGCATCCAGCGTTCCGTCCTTGTCGGGATTGGCTGCGTTGAAGCGCTGCTCGACCACGGACAGATATTCGTCGAGCGTCAGCGTCCCGTCGCGATCTGGATCGGCGGCCGTGAGCTCCTTCGCCGACAACCGCCCGCGCAATTCGCGCGCATCGAGCGTGCCGTCATGATCGGGATCGAGCTTTGCGAAGGTTGCGGCGGCCGCTTTCTTCACCTCGGCAAGATCGAGCGTGCCGTCATTGTCGGTGTCGAACAACTTGACCGCGTTGCCGGAAGCCGACCATGCCGGACCGGACAGCAATGCAATGGTGAGCGCAAGCGCAACTGAGCGACACGAAATCATCAAGACCTCCCAGATGAAGAGCCCGGTTTGGGCGCGATACACAACATAAATCCGCAAGCGAGCCCCGGTTCAAGCCCGGATTGCAACTTACGCGCGCGACACCCCCGGGAACGCTGGCACGACCGCCGACCGGAGCAACTTCGCGTCGCGGAATTTTTGCAGCGTCTCCACGCAAGTGAGCGTGCGCTTTCGTCAGGTTTCCGTAAGGTGACCGGCACCTTCAACGATATCGACACGACACTTACGACTTTCGTATTGACGCGTTTTGTTTTCCGACGGAGTGTTGCTCCCGCAGCGTCAAAAGGCGCGCATATTGGGAGAAACGGATGAAACGCTTTGCGATGGCCGCGAGCCTCGTCATGCTTGCATCGACTTGTGCAAGCGCACAGACCACCGAGCAACTGGTCAAGGGCGGCACTGATACATCGAACGTTCTCAATTACGGGATGGGCTACAATCTGCAGCGCTTCTCGACGCTCAACCAGATCAACAAGGACAGCGTCAAGAACCTCGTCCCGGTCTGGAACTACTCCTTCAACGACGATCGCAGCGAGGAATCGCAGCCCATAGTCTATCAGGGCGTGATCTATGTGACCTCGCACAATGCGACCATGGCGGTCGACGCCAAAACCGGCAAGCAGATCTGGAAGAGCAAGGTCGAATATCCGGCCGAGACGCCCCGAATCGTCTGCTGCGGCATCATCAATCGCGGTGTCGCAATCCACGAAGGCAAATTGTTCCGTACGACGCTCGATGCCAACGTGATTGCGATTGACGCCAAGAACGGCAAGGAGCTGTGGCGTCAGAAGGCTGCCGACATCAAGGAAGGCTATTCGATGACGGTGGCCCCGCTGGTCGCCGACGGTGTCGTCATTACCGGTATCTCCGGCGCCGAATTCGGCACGCGCGGCTTCATCGACGGCTGGGACCCGGCGACGGGCAAGCATCTGTGGCGCACCCATTCGATCCCCTCGCCGGACGAGCCCGGCGGCGACACCTGGAAGGGCGACACCTGGAAACTCGGCGGCGGCTCGACCTGGATCACGGGCTCCTACGATCCCGAGCTGAACACCGTGTATTGGGGCATCGGAAATCCCGGCCCGTTCAATTCGGCGGTGCGTCCCGGCGACAATCTCTACACCTGCTCCGTGCTGGCTATGGATCCCAAGACCGGCAAGATCAAGTGGCATTACCAGTTCTCGCCGAACAATCCGTTCGACTACGACGCCGTCGCCGAGATGGTGCTTGCGGATGTGAACGTCGAGGGCAAGCCGACCAAGGCGCTGATGAATGCCAACCGCAACGGCTTCTTCTACGTGCTCGACCGCACCAACGGGAAGCTGCTCGCGGCCAATCCTTACGTGAAGGTCAATTGGGCAACCGGCATCGACATGAAGACCGGCAAGCCGATCGAGACCGACGTCGCCAAGGATGCGCGCGAGGGCAAGAAGGTCACGGTCTATCCGTCGATCCTCGGCGGCAAGAACTGGGAGCCGATGTCGTTCAACCCGCAGACCGGCCTCGCCTACGCCAACACGCTCAACTTCGGCGGCAAGTACAAGGCCGAGCCCGTCACCTTCAAGCAGGGTGAATGGTATCTCGGCATGGACCTGACCGACCCCTGGGAGTTCGGGGACGGGCCGCGCGGTCACCTCAAGGCGATCGATCCCATGACCGGCAAGTCGAAATGGGAAGCACCGAGCGACATTCCACGCTTCTCGGGCGTGCTGTCGACCGCGGGCGGCGTCGTGTTCTCGGGCGCACTGACCGGCGAGTTTGAGGCTTTCGACGCGGATACCGGCAAGAAGCTCTGGCAGTTCCAGACCGGGTCCGGCATCGAGGGCCAACCGGTGACCTGGCAGCAGGACGGCGTGCAATATGTCGCGGTGACATCAGGCTATGGCGGCGTCTACTCGCTGTTCTCGGGCGACGAGCGGCTTGCCAAAGTGCCGCCCGGCGGCTCGCTGTGGGTCTTTGCGGTCAAGCAGTAATCCACGGCATGATGCTGAGAAGGCTCTCTCACAAGACGGCGGCGATCCTCGCCGCCGTCGCGGGGCTGACGGTCGCGCTTGCGGCGACCGTTCGCGCCGCGGACGACGCAACCGGCAATCCCATGCAGGCACAGATCGACCACGGCAAGTCGACCTATGCTTCGAAATGCTCGCACTGCCATGGCCCCAATCTGATGAACTCCGGCACCATCACGCCGGACCTGCGTGCCTTCCCCGACGACAAGACCCGCTTCGTCACCACGGTGAAGAACGGCAAGAACAACAGGATGCCGCCCTGGGGCGATATCCTCAACGACGAGGAGATCGGCTCTCTCTGGGCCTTCATCTCCAGCCGGAGGAAGCCATGAGGGGTCGTTGTGCCGCATGGAGCCTTGCGGCGTTGCTTTCGACGATGGCGTCGGTCGCTCTTGCTGCCGACGATCCTCTGAAGGTCTGCCTTGACGAGGACCGGCCGCCGCTCTCGATGCACCACCGCGGCAAGCCGGATGCAGGCTTCGACGTGCTGCTGGCGCAGGCGATCGCGGAGCGGCTCGGACGGAAGCTCGCGATCCAGTGGTTCGAGAGCAAGCTGGACGAGGATTCGAGCCCCCAGCTCGAGGCCAATGCGCTGCTCTCGGATGGCCGCTGCTCGCTGGTCGGCGGCTACGCGCTGACGCAGGACTCGCTCGTCGTCCCCGGGATGAAGACGGCGCGCTTGCCTGACTTCGCCGGGGCCACACGCGACGATCGGCGGCGCCGCGTTGCACTTGGCGTGCTCGCGCCGAGCCAGCCTTACGTCTATTCGCCGATGACGGTCGTGCTCGGACCGAAGGCAAGCGGCCGCAAGATCGGCGACATCGGCGATCTCGCAGGGCTTCGTCTCGTCATCGATAGCGGCTCGCTCGGCGACGCCATCCTGATGAGCTTCGACAAGGGGCGGCTGATCGACAGCATCACCCATCTCGTCCCCGGCCGCGACGATCTGCTGGGCACGCTCCAGCGCGGCGAGCATGACGCGACACTGATCGATCTTGCCCGCTTCGACGCCCATCGCGCCGCGCACCCGGACACGGCGATCACGGCGTCCGGCTATTACTATCCGATCGGCGCCAATCGCGGCTATGTCGGACTGGCCAGCGATGGCGCGCTGATCGACGCCGTCAACAAGGCGCTGACGGGGCTCGCCGCCGAGGGCAAGATCGCCGAATTCGGCAAGCAGGCCGGGCTCACCTATCTGCCGCCGCGCGAGCCTGCGATCCTCGGCGATGTCTGGACGAAGATCATCCAGCGGTGATTGGAAAGGCTCGGGTGTCCCGGACGCGCTGCAGCGCCTCTTAGCGTTGCGGCGCAGAGCCGGGACCTGGAAGGCCGGGTGGCTGCATCATGGACCCCGGCTCTGAATCGCACCGCTGAGGAGCGTTGCGCTAGGTCCGGGGCACGAACTTCGCCCAGCATGTGCTACATGTGATCAGACGGAATGCGCCAATCTGTCTCGCTTGATGCCGATGGCAGGGCCAGCCCGGTGCGGTACCCTTCAGGGAACCGGGAGAGAATCATGTCCAAGACAATCGATCGCCGCCGCTTCGTCGCGGCCGGTAGCACCGCACTTGCGATGCCCTTCGTCGTGCGCAGCGCATCGGCGCAAGGCACGTGGCCCGCGCGGCAGATTCGCATGATTTGCAGCTATCCCGCCGGCGGGCAAACCGACCTGCTCGCGCGCGCGTACGCTGAATTCATCTCCAAGCAGGTCGGCAAGACCGTCGTCGTCGAGAACAAGCCCGGCGCCTCCGGCGCAATCGGCACCGCCGAGGTGGCCCGCGCCGAGCCCGACGGCCACACCATGCTGTGCTCGATCTCGACCACCTACATCATGAACCGGGTGGTGATGAAGAATCCCGGCTACGACATGGACAAGGATTTGACGCTGGTCAGCGTCATTCCGGGCGCCGGCCTCCTGCTGGTCGCCAATCCCAGGACCGGGGTCAAGACGCTGGAGGATTTCGTCGCGTTCGCACGCAAGAGCGGCAAGGTGAACTTCGGCACCTACAGCGCGGGATCGGCCCCGCACATGACGATCAACGAGCTCAACAAGCAGTATGGCCTGTCGATCGAGCCGATCCATTACCGCGGCGAGGCCCCGATGTGGACGGGGATGCTCGAAGGCACGCTGGATGCTGCAATGGGCAGCTACACGGCGGCGCAGTCGGTCCTGCAAAGCGACCGTGGCACCGTGTTCGCGGTGCATTCGAAGAAGGTCGACGCGATCCCCGCTATCAAGACCCTCCCGGAGCAAGGCCCGACCTCGAAATTCTTCACCGTGAGCGGCTTCTCCGGCTGGGCGGTGCCGAAGGCGACGCCGCAGGCGGTCGTCGACCGACTGGCGGAGTTGTGCGTGGCCGCCAACAACGATCCGAAGGTGAAGGAAGTGCTCGCGACCTTCGTGCTCGAACCCGCCATCGGCTTCAAGGAGACCAATGCGCTGTACCAGCGCGAACTGCCGATCTGGATCGAGAGCGCGAAGTCACTCGGCCTCGAGCCGGCCTAGGCTTCGAGCCGGAGCCGGCGCGCCGGTTGCGCCGTCTCGCCCCGGAGTCCGACCAAAGCCTAGTGTCGGAAGCGCATTCTCCCGCTATGATTGCGTGCCGCTGCGGACCAGAAGGGCCGATCGCATGACACCGGATGCAGTCGCTGTCGCTGTTATGATCATCCTGCTCTTTCCGATGGGTTATTTCACGCTCGCCTCGCCGGCCTTCCTGCTGGTGAAGCTCGATATTCAGCCCGTCGCCCAGTTGCTGCGCGGAATGTTCAACGCCCATTTTCTCGTGATGCGCGTCGCCGCCCTGATCGGGACCGCGGCACTCCTCCTGGACGGCCGCCTGCTTGCCGCGCTGGGCGTTGGCCTGATCGCAGTGCTGGCGATCTGGGGACGCCCCTGGTTCATGCAAAGGGTCGATGACCAGCTCAGCGCGAGGGACGCCGGCGATGCCGATGCCCCGCGCCGGCTGCGGCGACTGCATTGGAGCGGAATGCTGGCCAATGCGGTGCTGCTCGCAGCGCTCCTCGCCGGCATTCCCTACATTGCCACGTCCGCGTGAAAATTTGCCGCGGCGACGCGACCATCGCTTCCCAACGCCAGCGCTCGAAAGCGCCTAATGCTCGCCCGAACTCGCTGTGGCCTGCTGCGCCTTGTGGATCGAAGACGGCACCACGCCGAAATATTTCCGGAACACGCGGCTGAAATGCGATGAGCTGGAGAAGCCCCAGGAGAACGCGACGTCGGTGATTGTCTTGCCGGCGTGGGCCTCGAGCTCCTGGCGGCAGTTCTGCAGGCGGGCCTGCCAGATGTAGTCGCTCACCGTGGTACCGCGCTCCGAGAACAGCATGTGCAGATAGCGCTTGGAGCAGCCGAGCTCTGTCGAGATCTGGTCGATGCACAGATCCGGATCGCGCAGGTGCTCGCGGATGAAGAACTGCGCGCGCACATACATCGCTTCGGGCCCGACACGGTCGAACATCGTGTCGGCTTCGCGCAGCGGCAGCAGCAGCAGGTCGATCAGCGAATCGGCGACGCCGACCGCGCTGTTTGCCGACAGCTTCGCCGCCTCGTCGAAGGTCGCATGAACGAAATCGTGGGCGATCCGCCCCGTCCCCGTCTTCGACGAGAGCTTGCAGGCGGGCATCCGCTGCGACGGGAATCCACGGTCGCGCAGCAGCGCCTTGGGCACGATCACCACGTCGTGACGCGTGAAGGCCGGGCTGATGATCGAATGCGGGCAGGAGACGTCATAGGCGATGATGTCGCCCGGGTTGATTTCGATGTGGCGGCCTTCCTGTTCGAAATAGGACACGCCGTAGGTCTGGAAGTGAATCTTGATGTACGGATGCTCGTTCGCCTTGGCGCGCGCCAGCGTGTGGGCGATGCGATGCTGACTCACTTCGATCTGGCAGAGCTTCAGGCGCGAGACGCTGGTGTAGTCGATGCGGCCCTCGAGCGAGGATGCCTCCAGCGGATCGACGTCGAAATGCCCGCACAGGCTCGTCAGCCCGTCGACCCAGCTCTGGATCTGGCGCTTCGGCGTCATGCCGGTCGTCGAGAGCGTGTGAATGGTGTCGGACATTAATCCAGCCACTGGTGTTACCCGGGATTCGACGCGAATTGCGACCAGTGCTGCGGAGCCCTGACCTTTGATTGCGTGACGTTTACCTCAAATTTGGGCGATCTTTTGGAACGAGCGCCACCGTTCCCTTGCCACCCTTGAAAGTTAATCCTCCGCCTTAGTTGCAGCGCCGTCAAGGGGAACCTGAGCGTTGAGTGCGGTCGCGCAGTCGCGCAGAAGCCGCTGAATTCGCTACTGCAAAATCAAAATGTTCGCATCCGTGCGCTGTCAAGCAAACCGGCTTCTCTCTTGGGCAAGTTTCCCGATGACGGAGTCGTTAGGGATTGAGAGAGGAACAATAAGAACGGGCCGCTCCTGCACGTGGACCCGTGGCTCTCATCAGGAGGAGGAAACAGCCCAGCATCGTTTCTGGTCCCAATCGTGACCGCCCTGCACGAGCAGACGCCGGACGAGAAGCCCGGTGAATCATTTTTGCTTCGGAAACAATAAACGATACCAACGGAGGAATGACTATGCGCAAGGTGCTACTGGCGACCTTTCTTGGCTCCGCGGCGGCTCTCGCCGTCGGGGGCGCCTCAGCCAATGACGAGGTCCACAAGATGTCGCAGAACCCGAAAGACTGGGTGATGCCGGCTGGCGACTATGCCAATACCCGTTATTCCAAGCTCAACCAGATCAACGCACAAAACGTGGGCAAGCTCCAGGTCGCCTGGACCTTCTCGACCGGCGTGCTGCGTGGCCACGAGGGCGGCCCGCTGATCATCGGCAACATGATGTACGTCCACACGCCGTTCCCGAACAAGGTCTACGCCATTGACCTTTCGCAGGAGAACAAGATCGTCTGGAAGTACGAGCCGAAGCAGGATCCGAACGTCATCCCGGTGATGTGCTGCGATACGGTTAACCGCGGCTTGGCCTTCGGTGACGGCAAGATCTTCCTGCATCAGGCTGACACCACCCTGGTCGCGCTCGATGCCAAGACTGGTCAGGTCGCATGGAGTGCGAAGAATGGCGATCCGGGCAAAGGCGAGACCGGCACGTCGGCGCCGCTAGTCGTCAAAGACAAGGTGCTGATCGGCATCTCCGGCGGCGAGTTCGGCGTCCAGGCCCATATGTCCGCCTACGACATCAAGACCGGCAAGCTGGCATGGCGCGGCTATTCGGAAGGGCCGGACAACCAGCTCCTGGTCGATGCCGAGAAGACCACCGCGCTCGGCAAGCCGATCGGCAAGGACTCCAGCCTCAAGACCTGGCAAGGCGATCAGTGGAAGATCGGTGGCGGTGCCACGTGGGGCTGGATCTCCTACGATCCCGAACTGAACCTCGTCTACTACGGATCGGGCAATCCCTCGACCTGGAATCCGAAGCAGCGTCCCGGCGACAACAAATGGTCGATGACGATCTGGGCACGTAACCCCGATACCGGCATGGCCAAGTGGGTCTATCAGATGACGCCCCACGACGAGTGGGACTATGACGGCGTCAACGAGATGATCCTCTCGGACCAGTCGATCAACGGCCAGCCGCGCAAGCTGCTGACGCACTTCGACCGTAACGGCCTCGCCTACACCATGGACCGCACCAACGGCGAACTGCTGGTCGCCGAAAAGTACGATCCGAAGGTGAACTGGACCTCCGGCGTCGACATGGACAAGAACTCGCCGACCTACGGCCGTCCGAAGGTGCTCGACGCAGCTTCGACCGACAAGGCGGGCGAGGACGTCAACGTGAAGGGCATCTGCCCGGCCGCGCTCGGCACCAAGGACGAGCAGCCGGCAGCCTACTCGCCGGACACGCAGCTGTTCTACGTTCCGACCAACCACGTCTGCATGGACTACGAGCCGTTCAAGGTGAGCTACACCGCGGGCCAGCCCTATGTGGGTGCGACGCTCTCGATGTATCCGCCGCAGGGCGAAAGCCACATGGGCAACTTCATCGCCTGGGACGGCAAGACCGGCAAGATCGTCTGGTCGAACAAGGAGCAGTTCTCGGTCTGGTCGGGTGCGCTCGCAACCGCCGGCAACGTGGTGTTCTACGGCACGCTTGAAGGCTATCTGAAGGCGGTCGACGCCAAGACCGGCAAGGAGCTCTACAAGTTCAAGACTCCCTCCGGCATCATCGGCAACGTCACCACCTATGAGAACGGCGGCAAGCAGTATGTCGCGGTGCTCTCCGGCGTCGGCGGCTGGGCCGGCATCGGTCTGGCGGCAGGCCTGACCGATCCGACCGCAGGTCTCGGCGCAGTCGGTGGCTACGCGGCCCTCAGCAACTACACGGCGCTCGGCGGTACGCTGACCGTGTTCGCGCTGCCGAACTAGGCTCATCAGCATCGCTCCGGCGCGTGGATCAACTCCACGCGCCGGCTCGTCTCCACTGAACGCCTTCCGAGGAAAATCTCTTGCGTAAAATCTGCTCTGTCATTGCTGCGACGATCTTGGTTGCGTCCGGAGGAATTGCGGTCGCGGACGGTCCGGGCGACCCGACCGCCGTGAAGAAGGAAGACGACGGAAAGTGGCTCGATAAGGAAGGAACTCCGACCTACAAGATCTCGGCCGACGGCACCGTGGATTGGTTCACCTATTCCGGATACCGCCGCTATCACTCCGACTGCCACGTCTGCCACGGCCCCGACGGCATGGGCTCGACCTACGCGCCGGCGCTCAAGGATTCCGTGAAGACGATGAGCTATGGCGACTTCCTCGGCGTTGTCGCCTCCGGTCGCAAGAACGTCTCGACCGCGCAGGAGAACGTCATGCCGGCCTTCGGCGACAACCCGAACGTCGCCTGCTACATGGACGATCTCTACGTCTATCTGCGCGCCCGCTCCA
The DNA here is from genome assembly GCF_003020125.1 of Bradyrhizobium sp. MOS003. GTDB lineage: Bacteria > Pseudomonadota > Alphaproteobacteria > Rhizobiales > Xanthobacteraceae > Bradyrhizobium. Next base: position 44,257 of record NZ_PYFW01000014.1, read on the forward strand.
CCGAAGCGTGGGGCCGGCAGCGTCCCGCCAAGAAGGACGAGAAGAACGAGGTCTACACCAAGGCAGAAGACGCCTGCATGGGCCACAAGTGAACGTTACGAGGACTGCCGAGACTACTGGGCATCCTGTGAGAATTTGAGGAGCTACCAATGAAGACACGTGCCGCCGTCGCTTTCGAAGCCAAGAAGCCGCTCGAAATCGTCGAACTCGATCTGGAAGGCCCCAAGGCCGGCGAAGTCCTGGTCGAGATCAAGGCGACGGGCATCTGCCATACCGACGCCTATACGCTCGACGGCTTCGACAGCGAGGGAATCTTCCCGTCGGTCCTGGGCCATGAGGGCGCCGGCATCATCCGCGAGATCGGCCCCGGCGTGACCTCGGTGAAGCCGGGCGACCACGTCATCCCGCTCTACACGCCGGAATGCCGGCAGTGCAAAAGCTGCCTCAGCCAGAAGACCAATCTCTGCACCGCGATCCGTGCGACGCAAGGCAAGGGCGTGATGCCCGACGGCACCAGCCGCTTTTCCTACAAGGGCAAGCCGGTCTACCACTACATGGGCTGCTCGACCTTCTCGAACTTCACCGTGCTGCCGGAGATCGCGGTCGCCAAGATCCGCGAGGACGCCCCCTTCGACAAGAGCTGCTACATCGGCTGCGGCGTCACCACCGGCGTCGGCGCCGTCGTCAACACCGCCAAGGTCGAGCCGGGCTCCAACGTGGTCGTGTTCGGCCTCGGCGGCATCGGCCTCAACGTGATCCAGGGCGCCAAGATGGCCGGCGCCGACAAGATCATCGGTGTCGACATCAACGACTCCAAGGAGGATTGGGGCCGCCGGTTCGGCATGACCGAGTTCGTCAACCCCAAGAAGATCACCGGCGACATCGTCCAGCACCTCGTCGGCCTCACCGACGGCGGCGCGGACTACACTTTCGATTGCACCGGCAACACCACGGTGATGCGCCAGGCGCTGGAGGCCTGCCATCGCGGCTGGGGCACCTCGATCATCATCGGCGTTGCCGAATCCGGCAAGGAGATCGCCACCCGCCCGTTCCAGCTCGTCACCGGGCGCAACTGGCGCGGCACCGCCTTCGGCGGCGCGCGCGGCCGTACCGACGTGCCGAAGATCGTCGACTGGTACATGAACGGAAAGATCCAGATCGATCCGATGATCACCCACGTGCTCAAGCTCGAGGAGATCAACAAGGGCTTTGACCTGATGCACGAGGGCAAATCCATCCGTTCAGTCGTCGTGTACTAACTCGAAAGAGTCACCCCAAGGAGGATCGACCCATGACTGTTGCACTCCATCCCTCGATCGACAACGGCCTCAAACAAGGCAGCGGCAGCTTTGCCGGCGGCACGCTGGCCTGCAAATGCAAGGACCACCAGGTCAAGGTCGGCGTCAAGGGCGACGTCGCCCACAACCACGCCTGCGGCTGCACCAAGTGCTGGAAGCCGCAGGGCGCGACGTTCTCCGTCGTCGCCGTGGTGCCGCGCCAGAACGTCACCGTGCTCGAGAACGGCGACAAGCTCCAGATCGTCGATCCCTCCGCGGTGATCCAGCGCCACGCCTGCAAGGCCTGCGGCACCCACATGTACGGCCGCATCGAGAACAAGAACCATCCGTTCTACGGCCTCGACTTCATCCATCCCGAGCTGTTCCAGGAGCAGGGTTCGCAGGCGCCGCAATTCGCCGCCTTCGTCTCCTCGGTGATCGAAGCGGGCGTGAAGCCGGAGCAGATGGCCGGCATCCGTTCGCGGCTGAAGGAAATCGGGCTCGAGCCCTATGATTGCCTGTCACCGGCTCTGATGGACGCGATCGCGACCCACGTCGCCAAAGCCAAAGCCGCCTGAGCAAGGCCGCCTGACACAGCCGCCTGCGCAAGGCGGTCGGACGTTCGCCAATCCCCATCGGCTCGCTGGCCTCGATCAGCCCAGCGAGCCGGACGGGCCTTGCCCCGGAACGATCGCGGCGAGGCCGCCGCCTCTGCAAATTACGCGTATGCGAGGGCGATTGGCTCCCTCGGTCATTGGCTCCTCAGTCCTGGTCTCTGAATGACTGCGCAGCACCCCAACTTCGTCTTGAAGTTCCCGGTCCCTGCGTTTCTCCCTCCCTCGACTGAGGCACCTTGCTTCGTCCGCGCAGTCTTTCTGGCGGACGAAGCTTTTTTTCATCGCAACCCCTGTTTGCGAACGCGCGGTCTACGCGGCGCGATGACGCGCCCTGCTTTTGACAAATCCTCGATGCAATCTTTTCCCGGTGAGAACACCCGGCTGTGAACGCCGGGCCTGCGTGGTCTCTGCTATGGTCGCGCCGTCACGATGCCGCACGACGTTCAACAATCAAGAACAAAAACGGGAGGTATCGAGCACATCCAGACATCTCCATCGGCACTTCTGCCTCCCTCCGGGATTTGCCCGCGCGGGACGACGGCGGGATGTGGCGAGACGAGGCATCAACCGTCGCCGACCAATGTCGGCGAATTTTGAATTTGGCATGCTTATGAAGAGCGAGGGAAGATCATGATCAAGGTGAAGATCAACGGCCAGGAACAGAGCTGGGACGGCGACCCGGATCTCCCGTTACTCTGGTTCCTGCGTGACGAAGCCGGGCTCACCGGCACCAAGTTCGGCTGCGGCCAGGCCCTGTGCGGCAGCTGCACCGTCATCGTCGACAAGGAAGCGGTGCGCTCCTGCATTACGTCGATCAACGACGTCGCCGGACGTGAGGTCACCACGATCGAGGGGCTGCATCCGAACGGCGATCATCCGGTGCAGAAGGCTTGGCGCCAGGTCAACGTGCCCCAATGCGGCTTCTGCCAGGCCGGCCAGATCATGCAGGCCGCCGCGCTTCTGATGGACAACCCGAAGCCTTCGCATGACCAGATCCGCGAGGCGATGTCCGGCAACATCTGCCGCTGCGGCTGCTACCAGCGCATCGAGAACGCGGTCCATCTCGCATCGACGGGAGTGTGACATGAATTTCATCGACAATCCCGGCAAGCTCCATGGCTTTGAAAAAACTGGCTTCGAAAAGAACATCAAGATCGAGAAGGTCTCGCGCCGCAGCATCCTGAAGGGCCTTGGCATCACCGGCGGCTTCGTGCTGGCCGCACCGGTGATGTCGCGACAGGCGTTCGCCTATGAGACCGGCGCGGGCAAAATGCCGCATGGCGTCGTGGTCGACCCGCGCGTGTTCGTCGCGGTCGGGCCCGACGGCATCGTCACCATCCTCGCCCACCGTTCCGAGATGGGCACAGGCGTCCGCACCAGCCTGCCGCTGATCGTGGCCGAGGAGATGGAAGCCGATTGGTCCAGGGTCAAGGTGAAGCAGGCCCACGGCGACGAGGTCAAGTTCGGCAACCAGGATACCGACGGCTCGCGCAGCACGCGGCATTATCTGATTCCGATGCGCCAGATCGGCGCCGCCGCCCGCACCATGCTGGAGCAGGCCGCGGCGAAGCGCTGGGGCGTGCCGGCGACCGAAGTCAAGGCCGTCAATCACGAGGTCGTCCACAGCGCCAGCGGGCGCAAGCTCGGTTTCGGCGAACTCGCCGCCGATGCCGCCAAGGAATCGATGCCCAGCATCGAAGGCCTCAAGCTGAAGGATCCCAAGGATTTCCGCTATCTCGGCAAGGGCCAGGTCGGGATCGTCGATCTCCACGACATCACTACCGGCAAGGCGCTTTACGGCGCCGATGTGCGGTTGCCCGGCATGAAATATGCCGTGATCGCGCGTCCGCCGGTCACAGGGGGCAAGCTGGTTTCCTTCGATCCTGATACGGCGCTGAAGATTCCCGGCGTCGAGAAGGTGATGAAGGTTCAGGGCTGGCCCTGGCCGTCGAAGTTCCAGCCGCTCGGCGGTGTCGCGGTGATCGCCCGTAATACCGGCGCTGCGATCAAGGGCCGCGACGCCCTGAAGCTGACCTGGGACGATGGCGCCAACGGCAAATACGACTCGGTCGCCTATCGCAAGGAACTCGAGGAGGCCTCGCGCAAGCCCGGCCTCGTCGTGCGCGCCGAGGGTGATGCCGACGCCGCACTCAAGACCGCCGACAAGGTCGTCGTCGGCGAATATTACCTGCCCCACCTCGCCCATGCCAGCATGGAGCCGCCGGTCGCGGTTGCCGACGTCAAGGGCGACAAGGCGGAGATCTGGGCGCCGGTGCAGAGCCCCGGCGGCACCCGCGAAGACGTCGCCAAGACGCTCGGTATCCCCGAGGGCAATGTCACCGTCAACGTGACGCTGCTCGGCGGCGGTTTCGGCCGCAAGTCGAAATGCGACTTCGCGCTCGAGGCCGCGCTGCTGTCGAAGGAGCTCGGTGCGCCCGTGAAAGTGCAGTGGACGCGCGAGGACGACGTGCACCACGACTTCCTGCACACTGTCTCGGTGGAGCGCATCGAGGCGGGCCTGGACAAGAGCGGCAAGGTGATCGCGTGGCGCCATCGCAGCGTCGCTCCGACCATCGCCTCGACCTTCGCGGCGGGCGCCAAGCACGCGGCGCCCTTCGAGCTCGGCATGGGACTCGTCGACATGCCGTTCGAAATCGCCAACATCTCCTGCGAGAACCCGGAGGCCGCGGCATTCACCCGCATCGGCTGGTTCCGCTCGGTCTCGAACATTCCGCGTGCGTTTGCGGTGCAATCGATGGTCGGCGAGATCGCAGCTGCAACCGGGCGCGACCAGAAAGAGACGCTGCTCGCGCTGATCGGCAGCCCGCGCATCGTCAAGCCCGCGGTAAAGGACATGTGGAACTACGGCGAGCCCCAGGACAGCTACCCGATCGACACCGCGCGCCTGCGCAAGGTGGTCGAGCTGGTGGCCGAGAAGGGCGAATGGGGCCGGCAGGTCCCGAAGGGCCATGGTCTCGGCATCGCCGTGCACCGCAGCTTTGTCAGCTACATCGCGACGATCGTCGAGGTCGCCGTCGACGACAAGGGCAAGCTGACGGTGCCACGGGTCGACACAGCCATCGACTGCGGCACCTATGTCAACCCCGAACGCATCGCCTCGCAGATCGAGGGCGCGGCGATCATGGGGCTGAGCCTCGCCAAATACGGCGAGATCAGCTTCAAGGACGGCAAGGTGCAGCAGAAGAATTTTGACGACTTCCAGGTCGTCAGGATCGACGAGTCGCCTGCGCTGACCAATGTCTACATCGTGCCGCCCGGACCGGACACCCCACCGAGCGGCGTCGGCGAGCCCGGCGTCCCGCCGTTTGCGCCGGCACTGATGAACGCGATCTTCGCCGCGACGGGAAAACGCATCCGCAGCCTGCCGCTCGGCAAGCAATTGGAGGCGTGAGCCTAAACAACGGCGCGAGAGGGAACACAAGCCGTCTCGCGCCGTTTCCATCGACCTGACAGGAGCAGATCGATGACCAACATCCCAAGGGCGCTCGCAGTCTCATTGCTGTCGGGCGCTTTTCTTTTGACGGCCTCCGGCGCATTCGCCCAAGGCAACACCGCCCCACCAGCCACCGCGACGCGCCCCTCCGCGCCGGACCAGAACTCGCTGCCCAACGCCAACGCTCCGCCCGCCTCGACCACACAGACCACCGGACAGCACAATCCGGATCCCAAGGTTCAGGAAATGAACCAGAAGGAAAAGGACAAGGTCGAGCGGACGGGAAAGTAGGAACACGCAAGAATGCGGCGGACGTTGCCGTCCGCCGCATTTGCCCCCCTGCTGCTCCGCTTCTTTCGATCCGCCCGCGGAGCTACTTCTTCAGCGCGAACACCCAGACGACGCCGCCTTGCGGCACATTGGCTTCGATGCCGATGTTGTTGGTCACCAGCGCATCCTGGATGCGTTGCGCGTCGACACCCCATCCCGACTGGATCGCGATGTACTGGGTGCCGTCGATCTCGTAGGACACCGGCATGCCCATGATGCCGGAGTTGGTCTTCTGCTCCCACAGCAATTCGCCGGTCTTGGCGTTGAAGGCACGGAAATTGCGGTCATTGGTGCCGCCGACGAAGACGAGATCGCCGGCAGTCGCCGTCACCGAGCCGAACAACTGCGACTTCGGGAAGTTGTGCTGCCACACCTTCTTGCCGGTGGCGGGATCCCAGGCCTGGAGTTCGCCGAAATGATCGGCGCCCGGCTTTGTCTTCAGGCCGATGTCCTCAGGCTTGGTGCCGAGCCAGAGCTCACCCGCCTTGAGCGGAACCTTCTCGCCGGTGAAGCCGCCGCAGAAATTCTCGTTGGCCGGCACATAGACGAGCCCGGTCTTCTGGCTGTAGGCCGCCGACGGCCAATCCTTGCCGCCCCACAATGACGGACAGAACTCAACGCGCTTGCCGATCACCGGCTTGTGCGCGGGATCGACGATCGGCTTGCCGGTCTCGTCGATGCCCTTCCAGACGTCGGTTGCGACGAACGGCCATCCGGCGACGTAGTTGATCTTGGTCGGGGTGCGCTCCAGCACCCAGAAGATCGCGTCGCGGCCGGGATGGATCAGGCTCTTGATGGTACGGCCATCGCGTTGCAGGTCGATCAGCATGGGTGCATCGACCTCGTCCCAATCCCAGGAATCGTTCTGGTGGTACTGGTGATAGGTTTTGATCTTGCCGTTGTTCGGATCAAGCGCGAGCACCGAGGAAGTGTAGAGATTGTCGCCGGGATGCGTCTCGCCCGGCCACGGCGCGGCGTTACCAACGCCCCAATAGATCGTCTTCGTATCCTTGTCGTAATTGCCGGTCATCCAGGCAGAACCGCCGCCGGTCTTCCAATCGTCGCCCTGCCAGGTGTCGTGACCGGGCTCGCCCTCGCCGGGAATGGTGAAAGTGCGCCACAGCTCCTTGCCGTCCTTGGCATCGAACGCGGCGACGTAACCGCGCACGCCGAGCTCGCCACCGGAGCCGCCGACGATGACCTTGCCCTCGATAATCAGCGGCATCAGGGTCATATACTGACCCTTCCTGTAGTCCTGCACCTTGGTGTCCCACAGGACCTTGCCGGTCTTGGCGTCGAGCGCGACGACATGGTCGTCGGTGGTGGCGAGATAGAGCTTGTCCTCCCACAGGCCGACGCCGCGATTGGTCGGATGCAACTGGAACAGATCGTCGGGGAGCTGCCGCTTGTAGCGCCAATATTCGTCGCCGGTCCTGGCGTTGATCGCGATCACCTGTCCCATCGGAGTCGTCACGAACATCACGCCGTTGTTGACGAGCGGCGGCGCCTCGTGGCCCTCGACCACACCGGTGGCAAACGTCCAAACCGGCGTGAGAGTCTTCACGTTCGAGGTGTTGATCTGGTCGAGCGGACTATAGCCCTGCCCGTCATAGGTGCGCCGATAGAGCATCCAGTTGCTGGGTTCCGGATTCTCCAGGCGCTGTTGGGTCACCGGAGAATAATTCTCGATCGGGCCAGCGCTCGCGGCGGTCGAGACGAGACAGGTGAAGGCGACGAAGCCGGACAGGTACCATTGCTTTTTGGTCATGGACGTTCCCCTTTTTCATCCGTTTGAATCTTGTTTTGAATTCTTGTTTTGAATTGTTGTTTTGAATTCTTGTCGTCCCGTCGTCCGCCCCTCGGCGGATGCGGCCTCTCGTGACGCGGGCATGTCCCGCACCGTCCATCATCCTGGCTGCACGCCTCCCACCTTTCCGATGAAATTGCCGGCCACGCTGACCGCGCCGTCAGCCAGCGCAATCGGCAGCGTCGCGAGCCGCCGCGGCGCCGGCCCGAAAACGACCTGCGCACCTGCGCGGGGATCGTATTCGGAGTTGTGGCACATGCACTTGAACACCTCTTTGTCGCCGACATCGCTCTTCACCCAGGCGGTGACGGGACAGCCGGCATGCGAGCAGATCGCCGAATAGGCGATGATGCCGTCGACGGCGCGCTCGCGCGTCTTGTCATCGAGCTCGGCCGGATCGAGCCGGATGACCAGGATCTCGTTGAGACGCGAGGCGCTGCGCACCACCGATGTCTTGGGATCCTTCGGCCAGGCATGCACCGGCGGTCCGCCGGCAGGCAGGTCGGCCGCGGTGATCAGCTTTCCCTCCTTGTCGCCTTCGGAGAAGACGAGCACATCGCCCTTCTGGGGCCGTTCGTCGGAACCGGGCGGATCTTCGTCCGCGCGCGCATGTGTGGAACAACCGAGGCACGCGGTGGTGGCAAGTGCGCCGAGCAGGACCGTTCGCCGCGTCTGCTCGGCGCACGCGTCGGCTTCGGGCTCCCCAGGGTTTTCGGACGATGAGGAATTCGTGGTGAAGGATGCGCGGGACATGTCCACAAGCTGGCGCTGGAACTCTGCCGAAAACAAGGCGAAGAATTGGCGCCGCAGTGCATCAATATGGCTTTGCTCGCGCTGATTGAATGACGATGAACGCATTCAAGCGCATTTTCACAACTTCAACGTCGTGCCGCGCGAGCGGCATGATGATTTTGCAGATCAGACCGATGATGCCGGAATTGGTGCAGCGCGCTATTCTTCGCGCTGCGCAAACGCAGCGCGACGTCACTGCATGGTTTGGAGGCAGCCGTTCGTCGTCAGGATCTGAGCACGTGGCGCGGCGCGGCGATCGAACCCGCGACGGTAGCCGATGCCATTTCGAAACTGTCGGCGATGCGCCGCGCCTTGTCGATGAACAGGGCGGCGGCCGGCGGCGGACAAACCTCGCGCGCCGTCTGTTCGAACAGATCGAGCCAGCGGTCGAAATGATCGCCGGCCAGACTCAGCGGCATATGCGCCCGCATCGGCGAGCCATGATAGCGACCGCTCATCAGGACGACCGACGACCAGAAATCCCCGAGCTTGGCGAGATGCTCGTCCCAGTTCTGCACAATCGCGAACACGGGTCCCAGCAGCGCATCCTCGCGCACGCGTCCGTAGAAACGGGTGACGAGTTCCCCGATCATATCTTCGGTGATCCCGGTACGCTCGATCGCATCCTGGGTCAGCAGGTTCCGCCGTGCGACCGCAGCTTCGCGCTCGGCCTTCAGTCGATCCGACATATTTTTCTTCGTCCGTTCTGCTTCCCCTCGCCCCTTGTGGGAGAGGGTGGCTCGCCGCAGAGCGGCGAGACGGGTGAGGGGTATCTCTCCACTTGCGCTTCAAGCATTGGAGCCAGTGGAAACAACGCTCATCCGGCGCTTCGCGCCACCTTCTCCCACAAGGGGAGAAGGAACTGCGCCTCCGCATGATGGGCCGACGTGCCGGGACCGTCCTTGTCCTGGCACAAATCGCAGACGATCAAGTACCGTATGCGTAAAAGCCCTGCCCCGTCTTGCGGCCGAGATGGCCGGCATCGACCATTTCCCTGAGCAAGGGGGCCGGACGGTATTTGGGGTCGTTGAAGCCCTTGTAAAAGACCTCCATCACCGAAAGCATGGTGTCGAGCCCGACGAGATCGGCCAGAGCCAGCGGCCCGATCGGGTGGTTGCAACCGAGCTTCATGCCGGCGTCGATCTCTTCCGCGGTCGCGATCCCTTCCTGGAGCGCGAAGATCGCCTCGTTGATCATCGGGCACAGGATGCGGTTGACGGCGAAGCCCGGGCTGTTCTTGGCGGTGATCGCCACCTTGCCGACGCGCTTGGCGAAATCGAGTGCCTTGGCGTGGGTGTCGTCGGAAGTCTGCAGGCCGCGGATCAGCTCCAGCAGCGCCATCACGGGCACCGGGTTGAAGAAGTGCATGCCGATGAAACGGTCGGGACGATCGGTCGCCGCAGCGAGCTTCGTGATCGAGATCGACGAGGTATTGGTCGCGAGCAGCGTGCGCGGCGACAACGTCGCGCAGAGGTCCTTCAGGATTTTGACCTTGAGTTCCTCGTTCTCGGTCGCGGCCTCGATGACGAGATCGCAATCGGTCAGCCTGGCGCGGTCCGTCGTGCCGGTAATGCGCTTGAGCACCGCCTCGCGATCGGCCGCCGACATCTTCTCCTTCTTGACCAGGCGCTCGAGGCTGCCGCCGACGGTCGACAGCCCGCGGTTCACCGCCGCATCGGAAATGTCGACCATCACGACCGAGAGCCCGGCCGCCGCGCAGATTTGCGCGATACCATTCCCCATGGTCCCTGCCCCGATGATGCCAACGGTCTGGATCATTGCCTCATATCCTTCATCCTTGCGGGCGAGCCGTCCCGGCCCGGCCCATTGTTCCTGCATCAGGCTCCGGCACCGCCGGCGGGCGGCTGCGACCTGATCCTGCCTCTTCCTTTAAAGCATCCATAGCGGGAATAAAGCCGCCGTCGGCCGCGGAAGGGTACGATTTGGCCACCTTGGCAGGCGGTTTGCCCGGAATCTGCGCCCGCGCCTGGCCCGGCGCCGCGCAGCGGGAGGACCGCCAAAGCCCAGCACGATTCGGACCGGACCTCGATCTCCACCAATCGGACGACGCGGCGGCCACGAACCGCGTGGTGTAGTCGATGCGCAATGGCCAGCGCGAATGCGTCGCGACGCCCTTGTGACATCCTCCACATCGGCTTCGTGCCTCACCTGTTGGCGTCGCGCACATGACAAACCACATCAGGCTGTCCGTCATCCTCACCGCCCTGCTCGTGGCCACGCAAAGCGTGGCTGCCGAAACCAGAGGCGCCGGCTCAACTTTCGTTTCGCCCGTGATGGCGAAATGGGCCGATGCGTACGAGGCCAAGACCGGCAACGTCGTCAGCTATCAAGCCGTCGGCTCCGGCATCGGCCTCGGCCTGATCAAGAAGGAATCCGTCGATTTCGGCGCCAGCGACATGCCGCTCGACCCGAAGGAGCTGGCCAGGCTCGGGCTGATGCAATTCCCGATCGTGATCGGAGGCGTCGTGCCTGTGGTCAATATCGAGAGCATCAAGCCTGGCCAGATCCGTTTCACCGGGCAGGTCCTCGCCGACATCTACCTCGGTAAGCTCAAATTCTGGAACGATCCCGCGATCGGCGCAATCAACCCCGACGTGAGATTGCCGAACGCTGCGATCACGGTGGTTCATCGCACCGACGGCTCCGGCACGACGTTCAACTGGTCGAACTACCTTTCGAAGGTCAGCCCGCAATGGAAAGCCGGCGTGGGCGAAGGCACCTCCGTCGAGTGGCCGCTCGGCCTCGGCGGCCGGGGCAATGACGGCGTTGCTTCGCTCGTCAGCCTCGTTCCCGGCGCGATCGGCTATCTCGAATACACTTACGCGCTGCAACGGCTCGACCGGATTTCCTTCGGGATCGTGCAGAACAGCGCCGGCAATTATGTCGTGCCCGACGCGGCATCATTTCAGGCGGCGGCATCAAGCGCGGACTGGAAGGCGGAGAATGATTTCCATCTCGTGCTTACCAACGCGCCCGGCGAAGACGCCTACCCGATCACGGCGACGACATTCGTGCTGATGCCGAAGGCTCCGAAATCACCGGAACGATCGACAGCCGCCATCGACTTCGTCCGCTGGTCGCTCGAGAACGGCAGGTCCCAGGCCCAGACACTCAACTACGTCCCGCTCCCGCCCGCCTTGATCGACCAGATCGAACACTATTGGCAGCAGAGCATCGACGCTTCCCCCAGAATTTCGGCATCGGCGACCGTCAAACGCTGAACCTCGAAGGCCGATCACCCTATCGAGATTGGCGTTCCGTACGCCAATCTCGATTGACATCCGCCCATCATTTCAATAATCGCGCTGGTCGGATTGCTGACCGAAAACTGCTGCGGCGGAGCATCATGCGCCCCGGCAAAGCCTTCGAAACCGGCGCGGAAGCGCGGCAAAGTGTTAGCCTGAGAGGACAGACCATGAAGCGCCTGCATGTTCACGTGTCCGTCGAGCATCTCTCCCATTCCATCGGATTCTGCTCCGCCTCGTGCGCGAGTGCGCCGGCGACCTCGCGGGCTTGATGCTGAGCACGAGGGCATCTGCCATGGACGTGATCATCTACCACAACCCCGAATGCGGCACGTCGCGCAACGCGCTTGCCATGATCCGGCATGCCGGCATCGAGCCGCACGTGATCGAATATTTGAAGACGCCACCGTCGCGCGTCCTGCTGCAGCAACTCATCGCGCGCATGGGGATTTCGGTGCGAGAGGCAATCCGCGAGAAGGCTGCCCCCTACGCCGAGCTCGGGCTCGCCAACCCGGCGTTGACCGACGATCAATTGCTCGACGCGATGATGGCGCATCCGATCCTGATCAACCGCCCGATCGTGGTGACGCCGAAAGGCGTCAGGCTCTGCCGCCCCTCCGAGCGGGTGCTGGATCTGCTGCCGCCGCAGCGGGGTGAATTCGTCAAGGAAGACGGCGAGCGCGTGCGGCTGGATCGCAACACCTGATGCCGAGCCTCGCACGGCGCGTCTTCGCCGGGTGGCTCGGGACGGCGTTCCCGCTCGCTGCCGTGGTCGGCTCCGGGATCATGGCTCAGAAGCTCTCCGGTGGAAACGTCGCGCCAGCGCTGCTGTGCAATACGATCGCCACCGGCGCAATCCTCGTCGTGCTGATCCTGATCTTCGCCCGACGGTCACTTTCCGAATGAATCGCGTTTGCAAACCGTCCCTCCCGGGTATTCTGTGGCTGTCAGCAAGACTCGCAGGAACCGGTCCGTGAAGAGACTTCGAAGACCCGATATCGACCATCAGGAAGCATTCCGCCCGGCGCCGACGCGTCAGGCCGCATGAACGACTTCGCACGATCCATTGGGGCGGCGCTCTCGCTGATCGGCGAAGCCGACGCCGAGCTGCTCGGCATCGTCGCATTGTCGGTGCGCGTCAGCCTGACCGCGAGCGTCATGGCGCTACTGATCGGTGCTCCGATCGGCGCCTTGCTTGCGATCACGCGTTTCCGCGGGCGTCAGGTCATCATCGTGCTGACCAATGCGCTGCTCGGCCTTCCGCCGGTCGTGGTCGGGCTCGCGCTCTATCTTCTGCTGTCGCGGTCCGGCCCGCTCGGGGCGGCTGGACTGCTGTTCACGCCGGCCGCCATGGTGATCGCGCAGACGCTGCTCGCCACCCCGATCGTGGTGGCGCTGGTGCACCGGCCCGCGAGCCTGCTGTGGGCGGAATATGGCGACCTCGCACGGATCGACGGGCTGTCGGCCTTCCGCAGCATGGCGCTGCTGTTTGCGCTCGGGCGGACCTCGCTGCTGACAGCCTTTCTCGCTGCGTTCGGGCGCGCCATTGCCGAGGTCGGCGCCATCATCATCGTCGGCGGCAACATCCGCGGCTTCACGCGGACGATGACGACCGCGATCGCGCTGGAGACCAGCAAGGGCGATCTGCCGCTGGCGCTCGGATTGGGGCTGATCCTGCTCGCGCTCAGCGTGGCGGTGTCGACCGTCGCCTTCGTGCTAGTGGGACGCGTTGGGGAAAAATAGCTGCTCGCCGCCGACCTTGTAGGCGGCGATCGCCTGCTGCCCCTTCGGCGAGACCAGCCAGTCGATGAAGGCCTGCCCGTCCTTCGCCTTCACGTTTGCATGCTTGGCCGGGTCGACCAGCATGACGCCGTACTGGTTGAACAGCCGCTTGTCGCCCTCGGTCAGGACCGCAAGCTCGCCGCGATTCTTGAAGGACAACCAGGTGCCGCGGTCCGACAAAACATAAGCGTTCGATGACGACGCCATGTTCAGCGCTGGGCCCATGCCCTGGCCGATCTCGCGATACCAGCTGTCCTTGCCGGCGCCGAGATCGACGCCCGCCTCCTTCCACAGCCGGAGCTCGGCCGCATGCGTGCCGGACTTGTCGCCGCGCGAGATGAACGGCGCCTTGGCGGTCGCGATCTTGCGCAGCGCATCGGTGACGTCCTTGCCGCCCGCGATCTTCGCCGGATCGCTCTGGGGACCGACGATGACGAAGTCGTTGTACATGACGTCGAAGCGCTTCACGCCCTGCCCTTCGGACATGAACTTATCTTCGGCAACCCGGTCATGGACGAACACCACGTCGGCATCACCACGCCGCCCGATATCGAGCGCCTGGCCGGTGCCCACGGCAACGACCTTCACGCTAATGCCCTCGTCCTTCGAGAACAACGGCAGCAGATGGTCGAACAGGCCCGATTGTTCCGTCGAGGTGGTCGAGGCGACCGTGATGGTGCGGTCCTGCGCGAACGCGATGGTGGACCAGAGCAGAGCCGCTCCGACCGCGACTATTCTTTTCATATATCGTCCCTGCACCAGATGCGAGGGCTCCAGACTAGCCTGAGAGAACGACACGGGGAACCTGGATTCGGTGCAGCTATGCGCCGTTCGTCAACGACCGGGACAATATCGCATCACGCGGCGAACGCCCTGCGGCTCCGGCTCCTTCATCCACTCGATCTTCCAGGCCTGCCAAAGCTTGTCGTCGTCGATGACATACGCAAAGGACGTTGTCGAAAAGCCCTTGTCGTTGCGAACCGTGATCTCGCCGCAAGCCGCTTCGATCGTGCGACCGTCCGGATCGGACGCGGGGCTGGTCCAGGAGATGTGGATCTCAGCATTGGGCGGGATGAGGTGAGCCGCGATTTTCGGCGTGAGATTGTCCGCAAGCGCCGGGGCACCGACGAAAATTGCGATGATCGCAGCCAGACAGATCTTGTGGATCACGTTTCCTCTCCTTCGCTTTCGAAGCAGAGCGTCACCATTTCGGCCGGGTTGGACTGTGGTCGCCGTCACATCGATCGGCCAAGCCATGGCCTTACGATGATCTTTCGGGCGCGCCGTCATGGCTGACGCTTCATCCCTCACCGCCGTACGCTGCAGATGTTCTGCAATTGATCTCCCCTGCATTGACAGGGGTGTGACGGCCGGGGCAGTTTTTCACATTGCTGGCGAATCAGCGATTGCCTCACGCCGAGTACCTCTTGGACAACTCCCAGTGCTTTCGAGACTGATATCGTTGCTGCGCCGCATCCCAGCGGTGAAATGGGCGTTCACCCGGCTTCGGCCATTGCCGCATGGCGGCAGCATCGACGGTGCGGCAGTCGCCGCGGAACAGCCTGTCATCGTCGCCGACAGCGCCGAAGCTCTTCCGGCCCTCGACACCGGCATCAGCACTGAACCGCTGCGCAGCGACGCCGCGGTCGCCGAGGACGGCACTGCCCATCCTGCCATCGCGGAAACACCAGCTGATGTCGGCGGCAGCGACGATTCCCTGCAGCAGGCGCCGACGGGATTCCAGCCGGTCTTGGTGGCTGAGGTTTTAGTTTCGGACGAAGTGGCTGGCGGGACAGTCGATGGTCCCAAACCAGTCGATGGTCCTGAACCCGTTAAGGGCGACGATGCGCCTTTGGAGCGTTCGACGACACTCGAGCCCGTCGCCACAGAAGCGGTCGCTACCATCGACGCCGCCGACGAGCCGGCCAAAGCGGCCGAGCCCATCATCGGCAGCGATCCATCGCCCGAGCTCGCGGCCGACGTTGAGCCTGATCTGGCGGAGCAGACCTCGTCCAATGTCGCGATCGCTTCCGTTGAAGTCGCTCCGGTTGACGCTCCCGCTCTCGTCGTTGCCGACGACCCCTCCACTGTTGCGGCCGTGGATGTCGGGCCCGTTGTAGACGACTCTCAGGTCACCCTTGCCGATCGCGATGTCTCGGCGGAGCCGGTCGCTGAAGACAGCCTCGACAGCGCCCCCACCTCCAGCGCTGCGATGACCATCGAGCCGGCCGCGGCAGGCGATCCCGCCCCTGTCGTTGCGGAGGATTCTTCCGCCGACGCCGTCGTGGCCACCCATGATGAGCCGGCTCCGGCTCTCGCGACTCCGGTTGAAGAGATTCGCAGTTCGCCGAAACTTCGCGCGAAAGCCACCGAACCCGCCGATCGCGCCGCGCTGATCCGGCAGCGCTGGGCGGAAAGCGGAATCAGGATGTGGAATCCCCGCCTTCACGGCACCGGTGAAGCCACGCTGAATATCCAGGGCAGCGTCGGGCTGCTGCCGCCGGCGCCGGGCGAGACGATGCCGCGCTACGACAAGCTGGAGTTCAAGATGCTCGGCGGACAGATCGTCTGCGAGGGCGTCATCGTCGAGGCCCCCGCGCAGGCGAGCCATCGCAACTTCACCCGGCTCGCCGAGCAGGGGAAGCTCGACCGGGTTCGCGAACCGGTGCGGGAACGCCAGGCCGCTCTCGCCTGATCCTTTCCGCTGCAAGCGCCGTCGCACCGTGCTAGGCTGAGGTTTCCCGAACATGGGAAATCGCATGCCTGCAAAGCTGCCGCGACTGATCGTGATCGCCGCCCTCTGCATCTCGCAAGGAGCCTTTGCGGCGCCTAGCAAACGGCCTCACCACACGCCGACGACCGATCGAACCGCGCCTTACAAGGCGGACCGGCTCTCCTCCTCGCGCGGCGAGACGATCCTCGACACGCCCGGCCGGACCACCGTGCTGACGCGAGAAATCCTCGACGACATGAACGCAAGGAGCCTTCGCGATGCCATGCGCTCGACCGCCGGCGTCACCATCGGACGCTAGAGCATGATCCGGAAAAGTGTGCGGCGGTTTTCCGATAGGTTTTTGCTCTAACAATAGACCAACGCGCGACGACGATTCATCCTGATGGCATCGCGCTTTAGGATCTGCTCACGGGATCGGAAAACCCTTCCAGATCCACTCGAGCGCTGACGGCAGCGTCTGCGCGATCGTCGGCCGATCGACGTGCTTGGCGTTGCGCACGAACAGGAACTGATAGTGATAACCCCTCTCCGCCAGGACCTTGGCCATCAGCGCATTCGACAGGGTCCAATCGTGCATGCCGTCGGGAATGGTGGGGTTCGGATAGAACAGGTCCTGGTCGCCGCCGAAGAACCAGAAGCGGATCGGTTTCGTCGGAGCGCTCACGATGAGCGGCACACCGGGCGGTTCCGCCGGCGTGAGCACGCCGGCCTTGGAGATCAGGTTGGGGCCCGCGGGCCCCGTCCATGCGCTGTGATATTCCCAGGCACCGCCGCGCAGCGACGGATCATGCGGCCATTGCTGGTTGACCATTGTTGGCGAGAAGGCCAGCACCCGACGATAGAGATCCGGATAGAACCAAGCCATGGTGAAGGCCGCAGCCCCACTCGAGCTCAACCCCATAGTCGCGCGTCCATCGGGATTCCCAGTGAGCCTGACGTCGGCGTTGGTCTCGACCAGCGGCAGCACTTCACGCTCGACGAATTGCGCGTAGGCGCCAGACACCGTGTCGTATTCGCGGCCGCGCTGGCTGCCCTGCGCGTCCTGGCCACCATTGCCGATCTGGATCACGACCATCGGCGGCACGCGGCGCTGGGCGATCAGATTGTCGAGGGTCGTTGCGAGGTCCTTGTAGGCGTTGGAGCCTCCGTCGCCGACCACGATGAACGGCGCTTCGGTGCCGCGCACATATTGCGCCGGCACGTACACATCGATCGTGCGCGACCAGATGCCGGGATGGCTGGTGGTAACGATCATATGCGACTTGTCGTCCGGCGCAGTGACGGTCGTCATGATCGAGGAGTTGGTGCAACCGGCGACGTCGTCGCGGATCAGGCCGGGATTGTAGATCGTGCTCTGCTTCGAGGTCAGCGTGAACGACTTCGTCGTGCCGCGCGGCACGCCGTCCTTCGCGATCGTCTCCGGAGCCGGATTGTGGGTCGGACCGATGATGAAATTGCCTTCCGCCCCCGTCGGCGGCAGCGTGCCGTCGGGCAGTTCGGTCGCGCGCGGATAGTTGGCGCTCGATGGATCTCGCGTCGGCGGCGCCGTCTTGAAGTCGAGGCCCGTCGTGTCGATGAAGAACGGCGCCAACTTGTCCGTGGTGTTTGCACCAGGCGGCACGACCATGTTCTGGGTAACGCAGGCCGGCTGCGAGAGGGCCATTGAAGTGACGGAGAGGAGGGAAATCAGCGTCGCCCCCGCAAGGACGGACAATGAATTGGTCATTTTCAGCTCCCGGTACCGACGAGTCTTGCTGGCCCGTCTTGAGCAAAGTATGGCGGCACGGTCGCCCCTGGTCAAACTTGGCCGGCGGCGTCGACGCGATACCCGCCATGCTCAAATGGACGACGCTCGTTATTCCGCGCATGTGCCGAATCGGGTGAGCTTGCAACCTACGCCACGGCCTGTCGGAGGATTTCGACGAGCGGCTCTCACATCGGCGGTGCGGCAATAGGTTGCGCCGACGCATATGGTTAGCGGAATATAGCGGCGCCTTTTGCAGGCATTTGCAACCGATCCGCGGACTTCTGCGGCCTCTTATGCTTAACGTGGCCTCACCAGTCACTGGCCCTGAGCATCTGCGCGCGCGCAACCTGCGACGAGAGGATCGATCTAACGCCCCCTTTACCCGAGCCGTGCAAGATCGCCTGCGTTTTTGAAGGTATCCAGGGCTCGTATTGCAATGCCTGTCGCCAGATTCAAGTCTCATCTTACCACTATCGTGGATCTGTTCCGGGTCCCGGCCGACAATCCCGAGCTGACGCGCGCGCAGTTCGAAGCCTTCTCCAAGCAGATGCCGCTGCTCTACTTCATCCTGATCACCAACACGATCGCGGTCGCCTATACTTATGTTCCGCTGGCGCCCGCCTCGCTCAGCATGATCGTGCCGGGCGCATTGATCGCGGTGGCGGGCTATCGGACCTTCTGGTGGCTGCGGCAGCGCCACGTCGTACGCAGTGATGCCGCCATCCTGCGCAGTTTGCGTCTCACCAACTGGATCGCGGCGCCGATCGCGGCGGGCTTCACCGCCTGGTCGTTCGCGCTCTATCCCTACGGCGATCCCTTTGCCAAGAGCCAGGTCGCCTTCTACATGGCGGTGACCGTGATCGGCTGCATCTTCTCGCTGATGCATCTGCGTTCGTCCGCGCTGATCGTGACCCTGGTCGTCGACGTACCCTATGTGGTGTTCTACTTCGCCACGGGCGAGCCGACGCTGGAGGCGATGGCCATCAACAATTTGCTGGTCACCGGCGCGATGGTGACGGTGCTCACCATTTACTACCGGGACTTTGCCGATCTCGTCGCCAGCCGCAAGTCGCTGCTGGCACAGCAGACGGCGACCCAGGCGCTCTCGGACGAGAACTTCCGCCTCGCCAATCTGGATTCCCTCACCGAGCTGCCGAACCGCCGCCGCTTCTTCGCCGAGTTGTCGAACGCCTTTGCCGACGCCGAGCGCAGACAGGTTCGCGTCGCGGTCGGTATCATCGACCTCGACGGCTTCAAGCCGATCAACGACAATTACGGCCACAGCGTCGGCGACCGCGTCCTGATCGAGGCGGGCCGCCGCATCCGCGAGGTTTGCGAGGGCTTTGGCCCGCAACGCGTGGAATTCGCCCGGCTCGGCGGCGACGAATTCGGCCTCGTCGTGTGTGGTGATCCCGAAGACGCCGACCTGGCGCGGCTCGGCGAACGCATCGGCGCGCAGGTGAAGCTGCCCTACCAGCTCGACACCGCCCATACCGGCCTGTCCTGCTCGATCGGCTTTGCGTTGTATCCGGACTCCGCGACGACGTCGGAAGCTCTCTATGAATGCGCCGACTACTCGCTCTATCACGCCAAGCGTCATCAGCGCGGACGCACCGTGATCTTCTCCGGCGAGCTCGAAGCCGAGATTCGCAGCCGCGGCGTCATCGAAAACCTGCTGCGCACCTCCGATTTCGGCGCCGAGATGGAGCTGGTGTTCCAACCGATCGTCGATGCCATGAGCGAGCACACTGCGGGTTTCGAGACGCTGGCGCGCTGGCACAGCCCCCGCCTCGGCTGGGTCTCCCCTGCCGACTTCATTCCCGCCGCCGAGCGCATCGGCCTGATCCGTCCCTTGACTCAGGCGCTGCTGGCGCGGGCGCTGGCAACCGCCAAGACCTGGCCCGCCGACGTCCGCCTGTCGTTCAACCTGTCCGCCCACGACGTCTGTGCCGCCGAAGGCATCCTGCCGCTGATCTCCAACATCGAGAAGAGCGGTCTGTCGCCGCGCCGGATCGATTTCGAGATCACCGAGACCGCCGTCACGTTCGATTTCGTGCGTGCGCAGCAGTCGATCGCAACGCTGAAGGCGATGGGCTGCGGCATCTCGCTGGACGATTTCGGCACCGGGTATTCCTCGTTAAGCCACGTGCACCGGTTGCCGCTCGACAAGATCAAGGTCGACCGCAGCTTCGTCGCCGACGTCAACGAGAATCCGGTCAGTCACAAGATCATCAAGTCGCTGACGGGCCTCTGCGACGACATGGAGATCGCCTGCGTCGTCGAGGGCGTGGAGACCCGCGCCCAGCTCGACACCTTGCGCCGGCTCGGCTGCGACTTCATCCAAGGTTACTATTTCGCAAAGCCAATGTCGGCCGATGCGATAGGCGACTATCTCGCTAACGAACGCCAGCGCCTCGACGGCGCCAAGGTCGTGGCCTAACGGGCCCAGACGTCAGACCGCGCAGTAGCGCTCCTGGATGTCCTTGTCCGCGAGCAGCGCTGCGGCGCTGCTTTCATGCACGACCTCGCCCTGGTCGATGATCACGGCGCGATCGGCCAGCCGCAGCGCCCATTCGACGTTCTGCTCGACCAGCAGCAGCGTCTTGCCCTCGTCGCGCAGGCGGCGGAACAGCACGCCCATCTCCTCGACGAGGACGGGCATGATGCCCTCCGAGGGTTCATCCAGCAGGATCATCCTGGGCTTGCCGATCAGCGCGCGCGCGATCGCCAGCATCTGCTGCTCGCCGCCGGAGAGCGTCACGCCCTCCTGGTCCAGCCGCTCCTTCAGGCGCGGGAAGGTCTCGGCGATCTCGTCGATGGCCGTGCGCTCGTCGATCTCGCTGCCGGCTGCGACCAGACCAAGCCGCAGGTTCTCGCGCACCGACAGCCCAGGAACGATGCGCCGCTCCTCAGGTACGTAAGCGAGGCCAAGGTGGAAGCGCTGATGAGCGCGCATTGGCAGGAGTTCCCGGCCCGCAAAGCGCACGCGGCCGGTCGCCTTCGGCATCAGGCCCATCATGGTTCGCAAGGTCGTGGTCTTGCCGGCGCCGTTGCGGCCGACGAGGGCAACCACCTCGCCCTCTTTCACGTGCAGCGAGATGCCGTGGAGGATGTGGCTCGCGCCATACCAGGCGTGGAGCTCTTCGATTTCGAGCAGCGCGGTCTCAGCCATAACCTTCACTCTGTCCGAGATAGACCCGGCGCACGTCCGGATTGCTCCTGATCTCGTCGGGCGCGCCGTCCGCGAGCAGCCGGCCATGGTGCAGCACCACGACGCGCTTGGACAAGCCCAACACCATCTTCATCTTGTGCTCCACCAGAAGCACGGTGCGCTTGTCGGCGAGCCGCTCCAGCAGCGCGACCATGTCCTTGGTCTCTTCCGGACCCATGCCGGCGGTCGGCTCGTCGAGCAGCAACAACTCCGGCTCGGAAACCAGCGCGATCGCGATCTCCAGCGCGCGCTGCTGGCCATGCGAGAGGAATTTTGCCAGATCGCCGCGTTTGCCGAGCAGGCCGACTGCGTCCAGCGCCGCATCGGCACGCGCATGCAATTCGGTCAGCCGGGCGCGGTTGCGCCAGATGTCGAAGCTCACGGTCAGCGCCTGGGCTGCGACGCGCACGTTCTCGTGCACGGACAGGTCAGGGAAGATGTTCGTAATCTGATAGGAGCGCGAAATGCCCTGATGCACGAAACGGTGCTGCGGCAGGCTGTTCAGTTCGCGCCCGCGGAAATGCAGCTTGCCGGACGTCGGGGTCAACACACCGGAGAGGATGTTGAAGAACGTGCTCTTGCCGGCGCCGTTCGGCCCGATGATCGAGGTGAGCTGCCCCGCCGCAAAGGACAGGGTAATATCCTCGAGCGCGACGAAGCCGCCGAAGCGCTTGCCGATCCCTTCGGCGCGAAGCAGCTCGCCGCTCATCGGCGCGCCTTTCCGATGCCAAGCGTATCGAGCAGCGTGCCCCAAATGCCCTTGGGCAGGAACAGCACGAACAGCACGAAGATCGCGCCGACGAAGATCTGCCAATGCGGCGTCCACAGCGAGATGACATCCTCCAGGATCAGGAAGCTCGCGGCGCCGACGAAGGGCCCGAAGAAGCTGCGGGCGCCGCCGAGCAGCACCATCATCACGATCATGCCCGAAGTCTGGTAGTGCAGGATGTCGAGCGGCACGATCGACAGGTGCAGCGCCAGCATGCAGCCGCCGAGCGAGGAGATCGCCCCCGACAGCATGAACACGACCAGCTTGCTGCGTTCGACGTCGTAGCCGCAGGCCCGCGCGCGCTGCTCGTTCTCCCGGATCGCCTCGATGACGGCTCCGAACGGCGAGTTCAGGATGCGCGACTGGAACCACATCGCCAGCGCCGCGAAGGCCATCAGCACGTAATATTTGTTGACGGGGTCGAGGAAATTGACCTGAAGGCCGAACAGGCTGATCCGGTCGACGGTGAAGCCGCGCAGGCCGTTCTCGCCGCCGGTGAAGGAGGAGGCCTGCAACGCGACGTAGTAGACCAGTTGCGCTAGAGCCAGCGTCACCATCGAGAAATAGATGCCGCGGGTGCGCGTCGAGATGATGCCGATCAGGGCTGCCAGGCAGGTGCTGAGGAACACGGCGATCGCGACTGCGGCAAACCACGGCACGCCGTAGCGGCCGATCGCAATGCCGGTGAAGTAGGCGCCCGCACCGAAGAACGCGGCCTGGCCGAACGACAGCAGCCCGGTGTAGCCGAACAGCAGATTGTAGCCCATCACCACGACACCGTAGATCAGGACGTTGACGGCCAGCGCCTTGGACGGCAGCAGCCAGGGCAATATCGCCAGTACGGCGATGGAGAGCAGCACGCGGTGGTCGAGAAGCCGGCCGAGCCCGCCTGGCACAGGCTTGGCGAGAGCCTCGCCGCTCGAAGGGTGCGTCACGCCGTCCTCCCTCTCACGCCGAACAGGCCTTGCGGACGGATCAGCAGCACCACCGCCATCAGCGCGAACATCACGATGGTCGCCATTTCAGGGGCGAACAGTGCCACCAGGCTGATGGAAATGCCGACCATGAGGCCGGCCACGACCGCGCCGACGATCGAGCCGAGGCCGCCGATCACGGTCACGACAAAGGCCTCGGCCAGAACCAGCGAGCCCATCTCCGGATTGACGCTGCGCATCGGCCCCGCAAGAACGCCGCCAAGCGCGGCGAGCCCGACGCCGAGGCCGAAAATAGCGAGCCACACCCGGCCGATGTCGACGCCGAGCACCTGCATGATAGTGGGATCGCGCGCCCCCGCACGCACGATCAAGCCGACACGGGTCTTCTCCAGCGTCAGCCAGAGCACCAGCAGCACCACCGCCACCAGCGCGATGACGAACAGGCGATAACGTGGGAAGAAGCCGATGCCGAGGTCGAGCACACCGATCAGCTGCGGCGGGGTCGGAAACGGAATGCCGTCGCTGCCGAACACGATACGCACGCCCTCGACCAGGACGTAGCTGAGGCCGAAGGTGAGCAGCAGCGGATCGTCGATCGAACGGCCATAGAGCCTTCGGATCAGCACGAGCTCGATCAGCATGCCGAAGGCGCCGATCAGGATGGGCGCAAGCAGCAGCCCCCACCAGAAGCTGCCGGTCAGCGAGGCCAGATACAGCCCCGCATAGGCCCCGATCATGAACAGCGCGCCATGGGCGAAATTGACCACCCCGAGCATGCCGAACACGATCGTCAGTCCAAGCGCAGTGATCACCAGGACCGCGCCAAGCGCGATCCCGGAGAGGAGCTGCATGATGATCAGCGACAGGTCCATCGGCTCAAGTCTTAGGTCGCATGGCCGAGCTCGCTGCAGCTGCGCAGCATGTCGTCCGAGGCGGTGTCGTTGGCGAGAATGGCGAACAGGTCGTTGTCGCCCGCCATGGCGGACTTCTTCTTGGACTCCAGCACCAGCACCGACTGCACCGACTGATGGTCGCATTTGCGATAATGCTGCGGTCCCTTGGTCAGATCATATTGCAGCTTCTCCAGAGCATCGATCACCTTGTCGGTGTCGGTGCCGCCGGCGGTCTGCATCGCGGCCAGCAACGATCCGACGCCGGAATAGCCGTAGGCGCCGTAATCGGTCGGGATCGCGCCGCCATTGGCGGCCTTGAACGCCGTGTTGAACGCGGCCGCCGATTTGCTCTGCGCCTCCAGGCCCCAATAATAATTGGCACCGCCGACCACGCCCTCGAACACGTCGGGGCCGACCGCGAGGCGCTGGTTGTGCAGGATCACCGGCACGACGATCTTCATCTGCTGCTTGACGCCGAAATCCACCGCCTGCTTGATCGCATTGGCCTGATCGCGGCCGAAATTGGAGATGCAGAGCACGTCAGGCCGCATCGACATCAGGCGCGGCATGAAGGTGGAATAATCGGCCGCACCGAACGGATGCAGGATCTCGCCGACATTGTCCGCGCCGATCGCGGCCTGCGCGCGCTTGAAGCCGCGGAGCATCTCATGGCCATAGGCATAGTCGGCGACGAGATGAGCGACCTTCATACCCTTCTTCAGGGTCTGCCGCGCCACCGCAGCCGTCGTCATGTGCGGGTTCAGCGCCTCGTGGAAGGTGTATTTGCTGAAATCCTTGGCCTCGTTGATGGTGTCGGACTGGCTGATCGACACGTAGATCACGCCACGGGCGCGGGTGACCTCGTTGACTGCGAGTTGCACGGCGCTGGAGAGCGCGCCGACCACGGCGTGAACCTTGTCCTTCTCGATCAGCTCGAGCGTCCGCGTCGCGGCCTCGCCGGCGTTGAGCTTGTCGTCCCGCACCAGCAGCTCGACCTTGCGGCCGCCGATGCCGCCCTTGTCGTTGACGAGCTTGACTGCGAGCTCGGCGCATTTGACCTGATCGCGCGCTTCCGCCGCGAACGGGCCGGTCAGCGGCGTCGGAAAGCCGATGCGGATCGTCTCGTCGGCGGCGCGGCCAAGACGAGGCATGGCGAGCAACGCAGCGCCTGCCGAAAGGCCGGCGAGCGCGGTACGGCGGGTTATTTTCGGGGTCGAACCGGATTTGGGCATGATTTCCTCCAAGGTCTTTTCAGTGTCTTTTTTCTAGAAACGCTTCAGGGCTGTCAGGACTTTCATCGGCGTGATCGGAATCGAATTGATCGTGGCACCGAACGGCGCGAGCGCGTCGTTGACGGCGTTGAGCACACAGGCGGACGCGGCCGCCGTACCGGCCTCGCCGACCCCCTTGGCGCCGAGCTCGGTGTCGGCGGTCGGCGTCTCGACATGGCCGATGACGATGTCGGGCATCTCCATCGGCATCGGCACCAGGTAGTCGGCGAGCGAGCCGTTCACGAGTTGGCCGGTGTCGCTGTAGCGGCATTCCTCGAACAGCGCCGCGCCCAGCCCCTGCACGATACCGCCGCGCAGCTGCTCGTCCACCAGCATCGGATTGATGACGCGGCCACAATCCTCGACGATGAAGTGCTTCAGGAGCCTGATGAGCCCGGTCTCGACATCGACCTCCAGCAAACAGCCCTGAATGCCGTTGGTAAAGGCGAACGGATAGCCCTGCGGCGCGAAATGATGGCTCACGGTCAGCTGCGCCTGTGTCCCCGGCGGCAGCGTGTCGGAACGGAAATAGGCGATGCGCGCGATCTCGGAGATTGGAATCCGCTGGTTCCGCGTCGCCGTATCCACCACTTGGCCATCGACGATGTCGAGCGCCGACGGCTGTTCCTGAAGGATCAGCGCCGCGATCTCCAGAATGTTGCGCTTGAGCGCGCGTGTCGCCTGCAGCGCGGTCTCGCCGCCGATGCCGGCGCCGCGGCACGCCCAGGTCGCGCCGCCATGCGGCGTCACCTCGGTATCGCCGGTGATGACCTTGACGTGGTCCTGCGCGAGGCCGAGCTGGTCGGCCACGATCTGGCTGATGATCGCCTCGGTGCCCTGCCCCTGCTCGGTGACCGAGATCAGGCAGCGTACCTCCCCTGACGGCGTCAGGTTGAGGATCGCGCCGTCCTGTGAGGAGATGCGGGCGCCGCCGACCCCGTAGAACGCCGGGCTCGGATTGGTGATCTCGACGAAGGTTGCGATGCCGATACCGCGATAGATGCCGCGCTTGCGCAAGTCCGCCTGCTTCGCGCGCAGGCCGTCATAGTCCATCATCTCGTGCAGGCGCGTCAGGCACGCCTGATGCGACAGCGCCTCGAAGCGATAGCCGGTGGGTGACGTCTGCGGATAGGCGTCGTCGGGGATGACGTTCTGCGCGCGGATGGCGAAGGGATCGAGGCGGAGCTTGGCGGCCGCCATGTCAACGAGACGCTCGGTCACCGCGCAGGCGATGGGATGGCCGACGGCGCGATACTGGCTGGTCTGCACCTTGTTCTGGAAGATCACCTCCAGCGTGGCGCGGTAGTTCTTGAAGCGATAGGGCGCACCCATCAGGCGGATCACCTGATTGCCCTCGACCACGCTGGTGCGCGGATAGGTCGAGAAGGCGCCGATCGCGGTCAGGTCCTCAACCTCCATCGCCAGGATCTCGCCCTCAGCGTCGAGCGCCATGCGGGCACGGACGCGATGGTCGCGGGCGTGGATGTCGGAGACGAAAGACTCCATGCGATCGGCAACGTATTTCACGGGCCGGCCGAGCAGGATCGATAGACCAACCACCGCCATGTCCTCATGATAGACATGCAGCTTCATCCCGAAGGAGCCGCCGATATCGGTGGCGATGACGCGAACGCGGGCTTCCGGAATATTATAGTGGCGCGAATAGAGGTCCTGAAACTGATAGGGCGTCTGCGTGCCGTGGTGCACCGTAAGCGCGCCGTCGGCGGGATCGTAGTCCGCGACGATCGCGCGCGGCTCCAATGTCACTGCGGTATGGCGGCCGAAGGTGAACTCCTCCTCGACCACATGGGCCGCATGCGCAAAGGCATCGTCCACGGTGCCATTGTCGAGCTGGCTGCGGAAACAGGTGTTATTGACACTGCCGGGGTTGATCAGCGCGCCGCCAGCCTCGCGAGCGCTGTCGATATCCACGACGACGGGAAGGTCCTCGTAATCGACCTCGATCAGTTCCAGCGCATCTTCGGCGATCGCCCTGCTCTCGGCGACGACGGCAACCACCGCCTGCCCGGCCCAGACCACGCGATCCACCGGCAACGGCCATTGCGGCGCGGAGGTCATGCCCTTGAAATGATCCAGCGTTCCTGTCCACGGCGTGCAGATCTTGGCGAGATCAACGCCGGTCGCAACGAGATGCACGCCTTCGACCGCGCGCGCCTGCTCGGTGCTGATCGAGACGATCTTCGCGTGCGCATGCGGACTGCGCAGGAACGCGGCGTAGAGCATGCGCGGCAGACGCAGATCGCTGACATAGCGACCCCGCCCGGCCAGCAACCGCTTGGCATTCGGCCGCGGCACGGAGCGTCCGATGTAGGAATTCGGGCGATCGAGCGAGGTCAGCGGCGCGGTCATGTCACGCCTCCGCTGGTACCGCGCGCTTTGGCCACCGCATCGATGGCGTCGACGATCGCCTCATAGCCGGTGCAGCGGCAGTAATTGCCCGACAGCGCGTCGCGAATCTCCTCGCGACTCGGCTGCGTCACCTGCGAGAGCAGCTCGTGGGCGTTGACCAGCATGCCCGGCGTGCAGAAGCCGCATTGCAGCGCATTGCGGCGGTGAAATTCGGCCTGGAGGTCAGCAATCGCGCCGCGCTCCGACAGTCCTTCGATGGTGTCGACGGTGGCGCCGTCGGCCTGCACCGCGAAGATCAGGCAGGAATGAACGGCTCGGCCGTCGAGCTGCACCAGGCAGGCACCGCAGGCCCCCATCTCGCAGCCGGCATGCGTGCCGGTCAGCTCGAGGCTGTCGCGCAGGCAATCGACCAGCGTCTCCCGTGGCGCGACCTCGCAGGCGACCTTGCGTCCGTTGACGATGAGGCGGACTCGCACCGTCTCGTCCGCCTCGTTCAAAAGGCTATCGTCGATGCCGCTCATGCTGCCTCACCGAGACGTCCGAGCAGGCGGCCAAGCAATACGCGGGCGAGATGCAGCCGCATCGCGGGCGGCACCTCGTCGCTCTCGGGCGGCGCGAGATCGCCTTCGAGCGCAGCTTGGGCTGCGGCAATCCGCACCGCATCCAGGCGCGAGCCGACCAAGGTCGCCTCGGCACCCCTCACCCGTGTCGGCGTATTGCCGACCGACAAGTACGAAATGCGGATGTCGTGGATGCGCTCGCCGGCGAAGGTCGCGAGGATACCGCAACCGACCAGCGCGTAGTCCCCACGACGCCGCGCCAACTCGTCGAACGCAAAGCGCTGATCCGCCCTGAACAGCGGAACGTAGATTGCGGTGATCAGCTCGCCGGGCTGTAGCGCCGTCTCGAACAGGTCGATGAAGAAGTCGTCGGCCCTGACGCGGCGGCGGCCTGAGGGCCCGGCGATCTCGATCTCGGCATCCAGCGCCAAGGTCATCGCAGGAAATTCGGAAGCAGGATCGGCCAGCGCGACGCTACCGCCGAAGGTGCCGCGGTTGCGGATCGCGGGATGGGCCACGAACGGCGCCGCCGCATGCAGCAGCGGCGCGAACTCGGCGATTAGCGGCTCGCTGAGCATCTCGCAATGGCGCGTCAGCGCACCGATGCGCAAATGCCCGCCTTCGCGCCTGACCCCGCGCAGCTCGTCGATATGGGTGATGTCGATCATTAGCCGCGGCGCCTGCAGTCGCAGCGACAGCGCCGGCACCAGGCTCTGGCCGCCGGCGATGAAACGCGCATCGTCCCCGGCGCGAGCGTGAGCATCCAGCGCATGGTCGATCGTCGCAGCACGAAAATAGCTGAAAGCCCTCGCCTTCACTGCCGTTTCCCCGAGATCCATCGGCTCATCGGCCGGGATGCCAGATTTGTAACCATCTGGTCTCAAAATCCTGACATGGCTGCCGAGGCCGGTCAACAGGAAATGACCATTTGGTCACAAAAGCACCTTGGGTTATGAAGACAGCGTCAGGTTGATTCAGCGACGAGATGGCCCGAAAAGCGCAGAAAACGGCGAAGCGACCGGCCCGCAAGCGGACCGCGACAGGCAGCAAGTCCGCGCCAAAGCGTCGCAACATGCGCGCGGCCGACCGCGAGCGCGCGATCGTGGACGAGGCTGTTCGCTTCTTCGCCGAGCGCGGCTTCGAGGGCCAGACCCGCGAGCTCGCCAAGCGCATGGGCATCACGCATTCGGCGATCTATCGCCACTTCCCCAGCAAGGAAGCGCTCATCGAGCGGGTCTACCAGGAGGTCTATCTCAGCCGCTGGTCGCCCGATTGGGGTCCGATGATCCGCGATCGTTCATTGTCACTCGAAGTGCGGCTCACGCGCTTCTATCTCGACTATGTTGAGCGCGTGTTCGAGTACAATTGGGTGCGGATCTTCGTGTTCTCCGGCATGAAGTCGTTCGGCATCACCGGCCGCTATCTCGACATCGTCCGCCGCGAGATCATCGAGCCGGCGGCGGCCGAACTGCGCCACGAGCTCAGGCTGCCCGACGCCAAGGCGCATTCGCTGAGCGAGCGCGAGACCGAGCTGTTCTGGGGCCTGCACGGCCGCATCTTCTATCTCGCGATCCGCAAGTTCATCTACGAGACGCCGATTCCAGCCGATCTCGATGCCATCGTCCGCGACGCCGTCCAGACCTTCATGGACGGTGCCAAGACGACGATGCCGAAGCTGCTCGTAAGCGGCTAGCTACTTCGAAAGGCTCGGCAGATCGAGCCCCTTGTCGCGGGCGCAGTCGATCGCCGTCTCGTAGCCGGCATCGGCATGACGCATGACGCCGGTGGCGGGATCATTCCATAGCACGCGCGCGATCCGCTTGGCTGCTTCCGGCGTCCCGTCCGCGACGATCACCATACCGGCGTGCTGGGAATAGCCGATGCCGACGCCGCCGCCATGGTGCAGCGAGACCCAGGTCGCGCCGCTGGCGCAATTCAGCAGCGCGTTGAGCAACGGCCAGTC
The DNA here is from genome assembly GCF_003020125.1 of Bradyrhizobium sp. MOS003. Classification (GTDB taxonomy): domain Bacteria; phylum Pseudomonadota; class Alphaproteobacteria; order Rhizobiales; family Xanthobacteraceae; genus Bradyrhizobium. Next base: position 74,035 of record NZ_PYFW01000014.1, read on the forward strand.
GGACACCGCGTCCGATCCGTCCTTCATCGCCTCGGTCTCGCGGTTGGGGCTCGCCACCGAGCCGCTGTCGAGATGGTCGCGTCCGATCACGATCGGCGCCGTCAATTCACCGCGCGCTACCATCTCGTTGAAGGCGAGGCCGAGGCGATGGCGGTCGCCAAGCCCGACCCAGCAGATCCGTGCCGGCAGGCCCTGAAACTTGATGCGCGCCTTCGCCATGTCGAGCCAATTGTGCAGATGCTTGTCGTCGGGCATCAGTTCCTTGACCTTAGCATCCGTCCTGAAGATGTCCTCGGGATCGCCCGAGAGCGCGGCCCAGCGGAACGGCCCGACGCCACGGCAGAACAACGGCCGGATATAGGCGGGAACGAAGCCCGGGAAATCAAAGGCGTTCTTCAGGCCCATGTCCTGCGCCATCTGGCGGATGTTGTTGCCATAGTCGAGCGTGGGGATACCTTGCGCATGGAAATCCAGCATGGCCTGGACGTGCTCGACCATCGAGGTCTTGGAGGCACGCTCCACGGTCTTCGGATCGGAGCTACGCCTGGCCTCCCACTCGGCGAGCGTCCAGCCTTTCGGCAAGTAGCCGTTGATCGGGTCGTGCGCGCTGGTCTGGTCGGTGACGATGTCGGGCTTGACGCCACGGCGCACCAACTCCGGGAATATTTCCGCGGCATTGCCGAGCAGGCCGACCGAGACGGCCTTCTTCGTCTTCGCCGCGTCCGCCATGATCGCCAGCGCTTCGTCGAGGGTCGCGGCCTGGCGATCGAGATAGCCGGTACGCAGGCGCATCTCGATGCGGCTCGGTTGGCACTCGACCGCGAGCATCGAGGCACCGGCCATGGTCGCAGCCAGCGGCTGCGCTCCACCCATGCCGCCGAGGCCAGCAGTGAGAATCCACTTGCCGGCAAGGCTGCCGCCATAATGACGGCGACCGACCTCGACGAAGGTCTCGTAGGTGCCCTGCACGATGCCCTGGCTGCCGATATAGATCCAGGAGCCCGCCGTCATCTGGCCGTACATCATCAGGCCCTTGCGATCGAGCTCGTTGAAATGATCGAGCGTCGCCCAATGCGGCACGATGTTGGAATTCGCGATCAGCACGCGCGGTGCATCCGCATGAGTGCGGAACACGCCGACTGGCTTGCCGGACTGCACCAGCAGCGTCTCGTCGCCTTCGAGCTTGCGCAAGGCCGCAACGATCCGGTCGAAACTCTCCCAGTCGCGCGCTGCGCGGCCGATGCCGCCATAGACCACGAGCTCGCTCGGGCGCTCCGCGACATCAGGGTCGAGATTGTTCATCAGCATGCGCAGCGGCGCTTCCGTCAGCCAGCTCTTGGCGCTGATCTCGCTGCCACGGGGCGCGCGGATGGTGCGGTCATTGTCCAGTCGGCGGTTCATGCGGGCACCCCTTCAGCTCAGTCTCGGAAACGGATCGGTTGAAAGCTTGGCGAGCGTTGCGGCCGGCAGCGCATCGGCCTCGATCAACGCGGCAGCTTTGGCGAGATCGCCGGCCATGTAACGGTCAGCCCCGAGCGCCGGCACCTGTTCGCGAAGCTTCGCGATGACGGCGACGAGCGGCGCGCTGGTCGCATGCGGTGCGCGCAACGTGATGCCTTGGGCTGCGACCAGAAGCTCGATGCCCAAAATGGCGGCGAGATTGTCGGCCATGTCGGAGAGGCGCCGCGCGGCATGGGCCGCCATCGAGACGTGGTCTTCCTGGTTGGCGCTGGTTGGCGTCGAATCGATCGAGCAGGCAGAAGCGCGCTGCTTGTTCTCGGCGTAGAGCGCGGCGGCCGTCACCTCGGCGATCATGAAGCCCGAGTTGATGCCGGGATCCGGCGTCAGGAACGGCGGCAGGCCAAAGTTCAGCGCGGGATCGACGAGCGTGGCAATGCGCCGCTCGCTGATCGCGCCGATCTCGGACAACGCCAGCGCAATCGCATCGGCGGCAAAGGCCACCGGCTCGGCGTGGAAGTTGCCGCCCGAGACGATCTCGCCGGTCTCGACCAGCACCAGCGGATTGTCGGTGACGGCGTTGGCTTCGACGATCAGCGTGCGTGCCGCCTGCGTGATCAGGTCGAGCGCGGCGCCAGTAACCTGCGGCTGGCAGCGCAGGCAATAGGGATCCTGCACGCGCTCGTCGCCTTCGAGATGCGACAGTCGGATGTCGCTGCCATCGAGCAGCGCCATCAGCGTCGCGGCCGCGGCGATCTGTCCGGGATGACCGCGCAAGGCCTGGATTTCGTGGCGGAATGGCGCGGTCGACGCCATCGCCGCGTCGACCGACAAGGCGCCGGTCACGAGCGCGGCACGCGCCAGGCCGAAGGCTCGGAGTACACCCGATACGGCGTAGGCGGTCGAGAATTGCGTGCCGTTGATCAGCGCGAGACCCTCCTTGGGGCCGAGCGTCAACGGCGCGAGACCGGCGGCGGCAAGCGCCTCGCTGCCGGATAAGATTTTCCCATCAATGAGCGCCTGTCCCTCACCGATCATCACGGCGGTCATGTGCGCGAGCGGTGCAAGATCACCGGAGGCGCCGACCGAGCCCTGCTGCGGCACCAGCGGACAGATGCCTCGCACCAACATCTCCTGCAACTGCTCGATCACCTCGCGGCGCACGCCGGAGGCGCCGCGCCCGAGCGAGACGATCTTCAGCGCCATCATCAGCCGAACGATCGGCTTCGGCGTCGCCGGGCCGACGCCGCAGCAATGCGACACGATCAGATTGCGCTGGAGCAGCGCAGTCTGGTCGGGCGGAATCCGCTTCGAGGCCAGCTTGCCGAAGCCGGTGTTGATGCCGTAGACGGGCGCGTCCGCCCGCGCGGCTTTCGCAACGATCGCCGCGGCAGCCTCGACCCGCGGCCAATATGATGGATCGAGGACGACAGGCGCGCCTTCAAGCACGCGCGCAAGATCGTCGAGGCCGACCGTCCCCGGCGTAACGACGATCGCTGCGCCTCGGCTCGTCACTGCCCCCTCCACACCCGGCGATGCAGCGGATTGAAGCCGATGCGATAGACCAGCTCGGCAGGACGCTCGACGTCCCAGATCGCGAGGTCGCACCATTTGCCGGCTTCCAGCGTGCCGGTCTCACCGAGCACGCCCAGCGCTCGCGCGCCTTCACGGGTGATTCCGGCGAGGCACTCGACGACATTCATCCGGAACAGCGTCGCGCCCATGTTCATCGCGAGCAGCAGCGACGTCAGCGGCGAGCTGCCGGGATTGCAGTCGGTTGCAAGCGCCATGGGAACACCGTGCTTGCGGAACGTCTCGACCGGCGGCTTCTGCGTCTCGCGGATGAAGTAGAACGCGCCGGGCAGCAGCACGGCGACCGTGCCGGCTTTTGCCATCGCAGTGGCGCCGGCTTCGTCGGTATGCTCGAGATGATCGGCCGACAGCGCCGAGAACTTTGCGGCGAGCGCAGCACCGCCGAGGTTCGAGAGCTGATCGGCATGCAGCTTGACCGGCAGCCCGAGCCCCCGCGCCGCCTCGAACACGCGCGCCGTCTGCTCGGCCGAGAACGCGATGCCTTCCATGAAGGCGTCGACAGCATCGGCAAGTCCGGCCTTTGCGATGGCCGGCAGCATCTCGTTGCAGACGAGACCGATGTAGCGATCCTTGTCACCATCGGCTTCCACCGGCAACGCATGCGCGCCGAGGAAGGAGGTGCGGATCGCGACAGGCCGCTGACGACTGATGCTGCGCGCGGCCGCGAGCTGCCGCATCTCGGTCTCGGTGTCGAGGCCGTAGCCGGACTTGATCTCGACCGTGGTTGCGCCCTCGCCGATCAACGCATCCAGCCGCGGCAGAGCGCTCGCGACGAGTTCGGCCTCGCTCGCCTTGCGCGTTGCGGCCACTGTAGAGACGATGCCGCCGCCGGCGCGCGCGATCTCCTCGTAGCTCGCCCCCTTCAGGCGCAGCTCGAATTCGTGCGCGCGGTTGCCGCCATAGACGAGATGGGTGTGGCAATCGACCAGGCCCGGTGTGATCCAGCGGCCCTCGCAGTCCGTTCGCTTGATCGCGTCGGCATCAACAGGAAAGTCCGCCGCCGCGCCCGCATAGACGATATGGCCGCCGCGCGCGGCGATCACGCCATGCTCGATCTCGCCGAGGTCGGGCCGATCGGCCCGCATCGTGGCGAGACGGGCATTGTGCCAGATCCGGTCGAAGCGCTCTGCCATGCAACGGTCCCTTCGCGGATGTCCCTACGCCCTGGGATGCTTGACTTATATGTCTAGACATATAATCGTAAGGCTCTTCTGTCCAGCCGGCGTGTCACTAATCATGTCCCGACTGCATTTCGCCTCCGCGCTCCTGCCTTCGGGTTGGGCCAATGACGTGCAGGTGGTGATTACCGCCGGCGCGATCGCGGCGGTGACGGCGGGCGTTGCGCCAGCCTCCGGCGACGAGCGCCACGCCATCGCGCTGCCGGGATTGGCGAGCCTGCACAGCCACGCCTTCCAGCGCGGCATGGCCGGCCTTGCCGAACTGCGCGGCGACAGCACCGACACGTTCTGGACCTGGCGCGAGACGATGTATCGCTTCGCCCTCGCAATGACGCCGGATGACGTCGCCGCCGTTGCGACGTTTCTCTATGTCGAGATGCTGGAGCAGGGCTTTACCCGCGTCGGCGAATTCCATTACCTGCACCATGATCGCGACGGCCTACCCTATGCCGATCCCGCCGAGATGGCCGCGCGGATCGCGCAGGCTGCCGAGGCCTCCGGCATTGCCCTGACATTGCTGCCGAGTTTTTACGCGCATGGCTCCTTTGGAGGGGCCGCGCCGCATGACGGGCAGCGCCGCTTCATCTGCTCAGTCGATCGGTTCGCTGAGCTCATGATCGCCTCCCGCAAGGCGATCGCGGGCTTGCCCGGCGCCAATATCGGCATCGCGCCGCACAGCCTGCGCGCGGTGACGCCGGACGAGCTCGCAGCGATCATTCCCCTCGCCGAGGGCGGCCCGGTGCATATCCATGCCGCCGAGCAGGTGAAGGAAGTCGAGGACTGCCTCGCCTGGTCGGGACGACGACCGGTGCAATGGCTGCTGGAGCACACTCCCGTCGATCGGCGCTGGTGCATCATTCATGCGACACACATGACGGGTGAGGAAGTCGTCGCGCTCGCAAAGTCCGGCGCGGTAGCGGGTCTCTGCCCCATCACGGAAGCGAGCCTCGGCGACGGCATCTTCCCTGCGCGCGAATTTCTCGGCGCGGACGGTACGTTCGGCTTCGGGACCGATTCCAACGTGCTGGTCAGCGTTGCCGACGAATTGCGCCAGCTCGAATATGGCCAGCGGCTGAAGCATCGCGAGCGCAACGTACTCTCCAGCGGCGCGGGCCGCTCCACCGGTCGCACATTATTCGACCATGCTCTTGCGGGCGGCGCGCAGGCGCTGGCCCAGCCGACGGCCGGCCTCGTCCCCGGCGCGCGCGCCGACATCGTCACGCTCGACATGGCGCATCCTTCGCTATCCGGGCGCGTCGGCGACGCAGCCATTGACGGCTGGATCTTCGCCGCGAACAGTTGCGCGATCGATTGCGTCTGGGCCGGCGGCCGCAAGGTCGTCGAAGGCGGACGCCACAGATTGCGCCAGGCCGCGCGCGAGCGATTCAACGCGGCGGTGCGGAAGCTCGTCTCATGAGCCTCGCCACCGACGCGGCCGACCAGCCGACGCTCTACAAGCGCATTCGCGCCGACATCGAGACGCGCATCCTGACCGGCGAATGGCCGCCGGGTCATCGCATTCCCTTCGAGCACGAGTTGGTCGCGCGCTACGGCTGTTCGCGCATGACCGTGAACAAGGCGCTGTCGGAGCTGGCGCAGGCCGATTTGATCGAACGGCGGCGGCGTGCCGGCTCGTTCGTGCGCCGGCCGCAGCATCAGTCTGCGGTGCTCAAGATCGCCGACATCCGCGCCGAGATCACCGCGCTCGGCCGCGCTTACGGCTATGAGCTGATCCATCGCAAGCTGCGCGCCGCGACCGCGGCCGACCGTGACCGTCTCGGCGTGCGGAAGGCCGGTAAGGTGGTCGCGATCACCTGCCGGCACAGCGCCGACAAGGTGCCGTTCGCCATCGAGGACAGGCTGATCGATTTGTCGTCCGTGCCCAACGCCGCCACCGCGGATTTCTCGCGCGAACCGCCTGGCTCCTGGCTGCTTCATCATGTCCCATGGACAGAAGCCGAGCACACGATCAGCGCCATAGTTGCTGACGAGCGCACGGCGGGCGCACTCGCAATCGCCGTCGGCGCGCCCTGCCTCGTGATCGACCGCTATACCTGGCGCAGCGCGCGCACCATCACCGCCGTGCGCCTGCTCTATCCCGGTGACTCTCACCGCCTTGTCGCGCGATTCAAGGGAGGTTGAGAGAATATGTCGGCACAAATCGTGCAACGCTTCGGGCAACGGTCCACATGGGCCGACAGAGATCAACAGGACGTCAAACCATCTGGGCAAGAGGACGACAATCATGCGTAGTTCGACGATATTTGCGACAATCATTGCTTTCGCGGCCGCCACTCCCGTGCTCGCCGACGACGTCAAGGTCGGCGTCGGTATCTCCGGATGGACCGGCTTCGCGCCGCTGACGCTGGCGAAGGAAGCGGGCATCTTCAAGAAGAACGGCCTCGACGTCACCATCAAGAAGATTCCGCAGAAGGACCGCCATCTCGCGATCGCGTCCGGCGACATCCAGTGCGCGGCGACCACGGTCGAGACCTGGATCTCCTGGAACGCCAACGGCGTTGCGACCAAGCAGATCTTCCAGCTCGACAAGAGCTATGGCGCCGACGGCATGGCCGTGCGCAACGACGTCGCCGCGATCAAGGACCTCAAGGGCAAGACTGTCGCCGCCTCCGCGCCCGGTACCTCGCCGTATTTCGCGCTGGCCTGGATGCTCAAGAAGAACGGCCTCACGGTGAAGGACGTCACCGTCGTCAACCTCGAGCCTGCAGCTGCCGCGCAAGCCTTCGTCTCCGGCCAGAACGACGCCGCGATGACCTATGAGCCTTATCTGTCGACGGTGCGCGCCGCGCCCGACAAGGGCAAGATCATCGCGACCACGCTGGACTATCCGATGGTCATGGACACCTTCGGCTGCACGCCGAAATTCCTGACCGAGAATCCCAAGGCCGCCAAGGCGCTTGCCGACAGCTATTTCGAGGCGCTCGACATGATCGCCAAGGACCAGGCCAAGGCCTATGAGATCATGGGCGCGGACGTGAAGCAGAGCGGCGAGCAGTTCGGCAGCTCGGCAAAGTATCTGCGCTGGCAGGACAAGGCCGCCAACCAGAAATTCTTCGCGGGCGACTTCCTGACCTTCAACAAGGAGGCCGCCGAGCTCCTGCTCGAGATCGGCATCATCAAGGCTGCTCCGAAGGTCGAGGACCTCTTCGACGCCAGCTTCATCAAGTAACGCCTCGATAGCCGCCGGCTCCGCTTCGCTGCGGGGCCGGCGATCCCGTTCATCTCCCGGATAGATCGTTGATGCGCCCTCTGGATCCCGTGACATCGAAGCAACGTGTGGCCTATGGCTTTGCGTTCTTCGTGGTGTTCGTTGCCCTCTGGTCATGGGCGACCTTCGGCGGCCACGTGTCGAAAGTGTTCCTGGCCAATCCGCTGACCATGGTGCAGGAGGGCGTCGATCTGATCGCCAGGCAGGGTTTCCTGTACGACATCGGCATGACCATCTGGCGCGTCGTCGGCGGCTTTGCGCTCGCCGCCATCATCGCAGTGCCGATCGGCGTGCTGATGGGCGCCTACAAGCCCGTCGAAGCCTTCCTTGAACCGTTCGTCTCCTTCGCGCGCTATCTGCCCGCCTCCGCTTTCATCCCGCTGCTGATCCTGTGGGCCGGGATCGGCGAACTGCAGAAGCTGCTCGTCATCTTCATCGGCTCGGTGTTCCAGGTCATTTTGATGGTCGCGGTGACGGTCGGCACCACGCGGCGCGATCTGGTCGAGGCGGCCTATACGCTCGGCGCCAGCGATCGCGGCATCATCCGGCGTGTGCTGCTGCCCTCCTCCGCGCCCGAGATCGCGGAGATCCTGCGGCTGGTGCTGGGCTGGGCCTGGACCTACGTCATCGTCGCCGAGCTGATCGGCTCGTCCTCGGGCATCGGTCACATGATCACCGACAGCCAGGCGCTGCTCAACACCGGGCAGATTATTTTCGGCATCATCGTGATCGGGCTGATCGGCCTGCTCTCGGACTTCATGTTCAAGGCGTTCAACGCCTGGCTGTTTCCGTGGAGGCTCGCATGACGATCCTCAAGATCGAGCAGGTCTCGCGCACCTTCCCCGCGCGCCATGGCAACGCACCGACCAAGGCGCTGGAGCCGACCGATCTCGTCATTGGCAACAACGATTTCGTTACCATTCTCGGACCCTCCGGCTGCGGAAAGTCCACGCTGCTGCGCATCGTTGCCGGCCTCGACCGCCCGACCGGCGGACGCGTCACGCTCGACGGCCGCGAGGTGACGGGTCCGGGCGCCGATCGCGGTATGGTGTTCCAGTCCTACACGCTGTTTCCCTGGCTCACCGTGCGCGAGAACATCGCGTTCGGCCTGCGCGAGCGCGGCGTCTCCGAGGCGGAGCGCCACAAGATCGCCGACGCCTTCATCCGTCAGGTCGGATTGTCCGGCTTCGAGAACCATTGGCCCAAGCAGCTCTCCGGCGGCATGCAGCAGCGCACCGCGATCGCGCGCGCGCTCGCCAACGACCCCAAGATCCTGCTGCTCGACGAGCCCTTCGGTGCGCTCGACAACCAGACCCGCGCCTTGATGCAGGAGATGCTGCTCGGGATCTGGGAGCGCGACCAGAAGACCGTGCTGTTCGTGACCCACGACATCGAGGAAGCGATCTTCCTCGGCAGCCGCGTCATCGTGATGAGCGCGCGGCCCGGCCGCATCAAGGCCGAGATCACGGTGGACCTGCCGCATCCGCGCTCCTACAAGATCAAGACCACGCCGGAATTCGTCCAGCTCAAGGAGCGGCTGGTCGAGGAAATCCGTACTGAGGCCTTGAAGGTTACCGAGCATGCCTGACAATCGTCCCTCCGCCGACGGCGCGCGCGTTCTCGCCGACCTCAATGCGCTCCGCGCCATCGGCGCCTACAAGACCGGCGTGCACAAGCCGACCTTCTCCGAGCCGCACAAGCAATCGCTGGACTGGCTGGCACGGAAGCTGCCCGCAGCCGGTCTCTTCGCCGCAATCGACGGCATCGGCAACGTCTTCGGCACCAGCGCGAAGTCCGGGCCGAAGCTTCTTGCCGGCTCGCATCTGGAGAGCCAGAATTATGCAGGCTGGCTCGATGGCCCGCTTGGCGTCATTTATGCACTCGAAGCTGCGCGCGTGCTCAATGCCGATCCCTCCGTGAAGGGCGCCGTCGAAGTCGCCGTCTGGTGCGATGAGGAAGGCCATTTCGGCAGCTTCCTGGGCTCGCGTTCCTATGTCGGCCAGGTGACCGAAGCCGAGATCGACGCCGCGCGCGACCGCACCAGCGGGCGCACCATGCGCGATGCGCTCGCCGACATGGGGCTCGCGGGCCGTCCACGCGTCGGCGTCGAGCCGGGCCGCCACGTCGGATACCTGGAGGCGCATATCGAACAGGGCGACACGCTCGAAAGCGGCAAGCTCGCGATCGGCGTCGTGACGTCCATCGTCGGTATCTGGCAATACCAGATCAGCTTTGCCGGCGAGCAGAACCACGCCGGCACCACGCGCATGGCCGTGCGCAGGGATGCTGGGCTGGCGCTGGCCAAATTCTGCGTCGCGATCGACGAGCGTTTTCCGGCCGCCTGCGGCCCACGCACGGTCTGGACCACCGGCCGCATCACGCTCGATCCGGGCGCGCCGAGCATCATTCCGGGCGGTGCCGAAATGCTGTTCCAGATCCGCGACGACGATCCGGCCGTCATCGCGCGACTGGAGCAATTGCTGCGCACGATGGCGGACGAGGTCAGTGCGAACGGTCCGTGCACCGTCACCGTCGAGAAGCTGCGCACCGGCGCACCCGCCATGATGAACCCGGGCTTTCAGGATGCGATCGAAGCCGCGAGCAAGGCGCTGGCCGGCGGACGCTCCATCCGCATGCCCAGCGGCGCCGGCCACGACGCGCAGATGCTGGCGACCGTCATGCCCGCCGCCATGCTGTTCGTGCCGTCGATCGGCGGCATCAGCCATCACTGGACCGAGAACACCGCCGACGCCGATATCGTCACCGGCGCGGAGGTGTATGTCGAGGCCTGCCGCCGCATTCTCGCGGGTTAAAACGACGTCCCTCCTCCGAATCTGAACTCCTGCACGACGTCGTATTTGCCCTTCGTGATCGGCACGGCGTAATCGAAGCGCAGCGGCCCGAACGGCGAGGCCCAGATCAGGCCGACGCCGAACGACGATCGCACCGTGTTGCCGTCGTCATATTGCAGTCCGCAGGTCGGGCACGCCTTGGTGTTGACCTCACCCGTGGCCGACCAGGAGGTCGGTCCCTGATAGCCCCACAGCGAGCCGGCATCGGCGTAGACTGCGCCCTTCAGGCCAACTTCCTTCGGCAGGAACCAGAACGGCATCTGCAACTCTGCTGACGCGCCCCAATATTTCGTGCCACCGAGCGCATCGCCGCTGGCGCCAAGGCTCCAGTAGGTGATGTCGCGCGGACCGATGCCGTTGGAGGCGAAGCCGCGCACCAGGCTCGGACCCATCTGGAAGTGATCCAGCATGCGCAAATCCTGGTTGCCGAGCTTGCTGAGGAGGCCGCCCTGGAGATGGATCACGCTGACGATGTCGGAGACGAGCGGCGTGTAGTATTTGGTGTCCAGCGCGGTCTTCAGATAGGAGACGTCGCCGCCGACCCCTGCGAAGTCCTGCCGGAAGTCGACCAGCAATCCGCCCGTCGGGTTCTTGGTGTTGTCGAGCGTGTTGTAGCTCAAGGTATAGCCGAGGGCCGAGGTCCAGGTCGCGCCGTTCGCCAGCTCCTTGCGGACCGGCAGGCTCGATTCGCCGTCGCCGTAGCAGCCATAGCCATAGACTCCCGAGCTCGTGGAATTGGTCGGGTCGACGCCACCCAGGACGTTCTGGATGTAGGACGGTGTCGGGTTGAAGGCCAGCGAGCTGTTGGACGCGTTGTTGTTGCAATTGTTGTAGGCGCTGGCGAGCGTGATGCTCTGCTGATAGAGCGAATAGCGGAGCTGAAGCGAGAGGTCCTCGCGCAATGCAAGGCCAATACGCGGAGAGAAGCCGAGCGTGGTCACGCCGTAGCTCGTATAGCTGTTCGATTTCTGTTGCTTCCAATAGGTGTCGAACCCGAGCGCCATCCGGTAGTCGAGCAGATAGGGCTCGACGAACGACAGCGATATTCCCCGTGAATACTGGCCGTAGCTGACGGACGCCTTGGCATAGAGCCCCTTGCCGAGCAGGTTGCGCTCGGAGACCGAGACTTCGGCCAGTGCACCGTCGCTGGTGGAATAGCCGCCGGAGATCGAGAAGTCGCCGGTCGATTTCTCTTCCATCTCGACGATCAGGACCACGCGATCGCTGGAGGAGCCCGGCTCGGTGACGATCTTGACACTCTTGAAGTAGTCGAGGTTCTTCAGCCGACGCTCGGCACGGTCGACCAGCGCGCGGTTGTAGGCATCGCCTTCCGAGAGGTCGAATTCGCGCCGGATCACGTAGTCGCGCGTCCGGGTGTTGCCGCGCAAATTGATCCGCTCGATATAGGTGCGCGGACCGTCGTCGATGCTGAACACCACTGAGACGGTGTGCGCCTCGAAATTCCGGTCGCCGCCGGGCCGGACCGCGGCAAAGGCATAGCCGCGGCGCGAGGCCTCGATCTGCATCTCCTCGACCGACTTCTCGACCAATTCGACGTTGTAGAGCGAGCCGGCACTGACGCGCGAATAGGCGCGGAGCGTGCCCGTGTCGAAATTGGCAATGTTGGAGCGGAAGTCGACGGAGCCGATGCGATATTGCGCGCCTTCCTCGATCTTGAAGGTGACGAGGAAGCCCTTCTTCTCCGGATCGTACTCGGTGAGCGCAGCCACGACCTGGACGTCGGCGAAGCCGTTCTTGAGATAGAAGCGGCGGATCAGGTCTCGGTCGGCCTCGACGCGATCAGGATCGTAGATGTCGTTGCTGCCGAGGAAGCTGAGCAGATTGCTCTCGTGCGTCTTGATGACGTCGCGCAGGCGTGCGGCCGAGAAGGCGCTGTTGCCGATGAACTCGACCGACTTCACCGCGGTCTTGGCGCCCTCATCGACCGTGAAGACGAGATCGACACGGTTATTTGGCTGCTCGATGATTTCAGGGGTGACCCGCACGTCGTAGCGGCCGGAGCGCCGGTAGATCTCGGCGATGCGCAGCGTGTCGGATTGCACCAGCGCGCGCGAGAAGGTCCCGCGTGGCTTGGACTGGATTTCCGCCGAAAGCTGCTCGTCCTTGATCTTCTTGTTACCCTCGAAGGCGATGCGGCCGATCACGGCATTTTCCACCACCGACACCACGATGCGGCCGCCGGACTGATTGATCTTCACGTCCTGAAACAAGCCGGTCGCGATCAGCGCCTTGAGCGCGTCATCCACGGTGGATTGATCGAAGCGTCCGCCCGAACCTGGCCTGAAATAGGAGCGGACCGTCTCGGCCTCCACCCGGCGATTGCCTTCGACCACGATCGTCTCCGCGACTTGCGCGGCCGCCGGTTGCGGCAACAGAGCAAACGGAAGCGAACATGCAATCGATACAGCACTCATCGCCACGACGATCAGCCAGGCCCGCAAAAACGACATTCCACACCTCAACAGCACTTCGCATGCTCTGAAGACGGGAACGCTGTGGCCGCGGTGTGGCTTTGGGATTGCCGCATGTTTCTGCGCGTTGAATTTCGTGCGGTCGGTCGATCGCGCGCGCCGCATATGCGCACGGGCAGCGGCGGTCTCCGGGCCCTGCGCGGCGGCGAGTGATCGACTTTGCAGCCTTCGCGCCATGGCGCGCCTGCGCGGATGTTCGACAACATTCCGTAACGCGTGAATCCTTTACAAGGTCCGGGACCGGTGCGAGAGGCGGCGCCATCAGGAACTCGCATGGGATATTTGCCGATGAGCGCGCGCGTCATGACCAGAGCGGCGCTGGCCGCCCTCCTTCTCTCGACTCTGACCGCGCATGCCGCGACCACCGGCAAGCGCGACCGACAGCCAGCGATACAAAGCGCCGTCTATGAATACGGCCCGCGCGGCCCCAACCGGTCTTATCGGTCCGGTCCGCATACGCGCATCTATGTCAGCAAGCGGTCGTGGCTGGACGGCGGCACCGAGGTCCTTCCGGGCGAGCGCAAGTTCACCGACTATGCCTTCCCGCCCGGCTCTTCGTTCGCACGCAGCAACAACAACCGGCCGCTCGACCGGCAGCCACTGAGCCCGGATTCGGACCTCGGCGGATTCGCGCAGAGGATACCGATTTCGTGGTGAGCGGATCGTGTCCCGGACGCACCGCAAGAGCGCTGCGCTGCGTCCGGGGCACGAGAGCGGAGTGTAGCGCGCTCGTTCAAAGGCATCGTTGCGATGCTCCACTGCATATTCCGGCGGCCGTGCGGTAGGGTGGGCAAAGGCGCATAGCGCCGTGCCCACGATCTCCATCCATAAGCAACAAAGGCGTGGGCACGCTGCGCTTTGCCGACCCTACGGGATCGAGTCTGTGTACCCGGCTCAGTTGCAGACACGCCTTCTCGTTCCCGCGGCGCGTTTCGCCCGAGCTTTGCCTGGTCTCGCCACCCTCTGATCCAAGAGGGCGCAGGGAAGGCCGGGTGCCGGCTGGCACCCGCGGTCCGCTGCGCGAAATGCACACGCAGAAAGAACCGCACAACAGCATACAGGTGTCGCCGATCACTCGGCCTTCCCTGCGCGATGGCTGGACGGCTTATGCCGTGATCTCCCGGGAGCCGACCATTCCTTCTGGCCTCCCTCACCGTTCGAATTGAGATGCCGTCTGCCCGGTTGGGCTCGCGCACATCTTAGAACGGCTTGACCGTGGCAACGACGGTCAGGACCACACGGTTTTGCCGTACGCACGGCCCGCCATGTCGCCGCAGTTTTTCCAGCCCTGTCGACGGAGCCGGAAACTTACGAGCGAGACGAAGCCTGACAGCGCCGTCGTCCGCACGAAGCCTCGGGCTCACAGGGACTACCCGCCCTGCCCGCACCTCTC
>NZ_PYFW01000015.1 GCF_003020125.1 Bradyrhizobium sp. MOS003
GCCTTCCCTGCGCGATGGCTGGACGGCTTATGCCGTGATCTCCCGGGAGCCGACCATTCCTTTGGCCTCCCTCGCCCCGCGAATTTGGATGATGCAGTCTGCCCGGTTGGGCTCGCTCGCACCTTCGCAGGACTTGACCGTGGCAACGACGGCCAGGACCACACGGTTTGCCGTACGCACGGCCCGCCATGTCGCCGCAGTTTTTCCAGCCCTGTCGACGGAGCCGGAAACTTACGAGCGAGACGAAGCCTGACAGCGCCGTCGTCCGCACGAAGCCTCGGGCTCACAGGGACTACCCGCCCTGCCCGCACCTCTCGTGCCGACGCTGCCGCGTCCACCGCAAGCCCGGCTCGCGAACATGACGACCTCAAGTCGCCCCTCTTGGTGAGCCGGCATGGACGACACATACGCCGAAACCGAATTTCGGTAAAGTGGAATATTTTTGCCTGGGCGGATTGACACGCGGCGACACAGGCACCGGTCGGTAGCCCGGATGAGCGCAGCGACATCCGGATTTTCACGGGCACTGTCCCGGGTATCGCTGCGCTCACCCGGGCTACAAGCGCTCACCCCTTCGGCAACACCGCCGTTCCATCCGCCATCCTCGTCACGCCCTTCCGTTCCACGATCATCCCATAAGCCTGCGGCTGGCGGTGAACGTCGAAATTGAAGGTGGTACCCTTGTAGGAGTTGCAGAGGTCGAGATCGCAGCGCGCCAGCGCAATTTCATCGCCCTTGGTCGTGCATCTCGCGATGATCTCGCCCGAGGGCGCGATGACGCAGCTGCCGCCGATGTGGTCGACACCCTCCTCGACGCCGGCCTTGGCGACGCCGACCACGAAGGTGCCGTTCTGATAAGCGCCGGCCTGCATCACCAGATGGTTGTGGAACAGCGAGAGATCGTCATGCTCGGGCGCAGGCGGATTGTGCACGGGCGTGTTGTAGCCGATCATCACCACCTCCACCCCCTGCAGGCCCATCACCCGGTAGGTCTCGCTCCAGCGGCGATCATTGCAGATCGCCATGCCCATCACGCCGCCGAAGGCATCGACGACGCCGAAGCCGCTGCCCGGCTCGAAATAGCGCTTTTCCAGATGCTGAAATTTCCGCCACGGCTCGTGCTCGGCATGGCCGGGCAGGTGAACCTTGCGATATCGGGCGACGATCGCGCCGCTCTTGTCCACCAGAATGGACGTGTTGTAGCGCCGGACGATTCCGTCCTCGACCGCAAGCTCGGCATAGCCGAGGCAGAAGCCGAGACCGAGTTCGCGCGCGAGATCGAACAGGGCTCGCGTTTCCGGCCCCGGCATCTCGCGCTCGAAGAAACTGTCGATCTCGGCCTGATCTTCGAAATACCAGCGCGGAAAAAACGTCGTCAGCGCGAGCTCGGGATACACAATGAGGTCGCAGCCGCACGCCTTCGCCTCGCGCATCAGAGCAATCAGGCGGGTCACGACTTCGGTCCTGCTCTCGGTCCTGGCGATGGGACCGAGCTGGCCGGCCGCGATGGTCACAAATCTCGTCACGCGTCATTCCTTCGTTTTCGGAGTGCGTCGGGCCCGAACCTATCGAGCAGCGCACCCCGCGCACAGGCCGGCTCGGCCCATCAACGTGACGAGGCACAATCAAATTCCATGCCTGCGGGTATCATCGTGCAGCGTCGCGCGATGGCTCGCGTCACATCTCGGAACTTCGTTGCCAATCTGCAACGGTTCCCCACGATCTGAAGCCGGACAAAACAAACTCCCATTCCGGCCACGAACCGCTTTCACAAGGCCGTGAGACTATCAGGGGAACGACGATGCGTGCACAACGCGTTTGGAAAGTGAATGGGGACGCCAGCATCGGGCAGCTCCAATCGAGACTGGACGATCTGAACAAGCGTCTCGGTCAGCTTGAAAGCCAGCATCCGGACAGCTGGAAGCTCGAAGAACTGAGAGCGAGTGCGCTCAGCCTGTCGCGCGAGATCGACGACATCCGCTGCGCCGAGGCGACCGCCGCGTTGAGCGAGTTGCTGCGGAAGTAGAAGGCGTCCGCCGATTCGCCTCGCGCGCAAGGAACCAAGTTCCGCCGCCGCCATTGCCATGCAGAGCATGGAGCACGATCATGACTAGACACCTGACGCGAGCGCATCTCGCGCGCGGCGTGGCCGGCGCAGTGTCCACGCTGGTCCTGTGCGCGACGGCGGCCTTCGCCTTCGCGCGCCACTTCGCGCTGTGAGAATTTGGCGTTGTGAAGAATTTGGCGCAGTGAGGAATTTGGCATGACGTCCGACCCCGAAGAGCAGGTGCGGCTGCAAGGCTATGGCGAAATGACGCTGCGCACGGCCGTGACCACGCTGATGCTGCTGGCGCCGCGCGACCGCTCCGAGACCGCGATCTACCGCGTCCGCGACGATGTACGTCTGGCACAAAGCGAGATCGCCGAGCTCGCGTCAAACTGGGGCATCGAGCCTTCGGGTGATTTGCGATCACCGGGGCGATCCTCCGACCAGCACTGGCCGGACATCGTGCGCCGCATGGTACGCGACGCCCCGCTGCCGGCGTTGATGGTGGCGTTCATGGCGGGCGTGCTGGTGGCGCGACGGTAAGCTCTTCCGCGCGAGCAGCGACATCCGCAGCGCAGCAAGTGGTCATCACGACACCCGGCCGCCGTAGCGGCCAGGTGCGCGGTCATGGACCGTCCTAGTGGTGCATCTTCTTCGCGCGCGCCGGCGGCAGCAGCACCGTATCGATGACGTGAATGACACCGTTCGACGCTTCGATGTCCGGCTGGATGACGTGCGCATCGTTGACGCGGACGCCGAGGCTTCCGTCGACGGCGACGGTCTGCCCCTGAACGGTCGCCACATTGAGCGATTTGCCGGCGACATCGGCGGCCTTCACGCGACCGGGAATGACGTGATACTTCAGAACCGCCGCGAGCTTGGACTTGTTCTTCAACAGCGATTCAACCGTTCCGGGCGGCAACTTGGCGAAGGCCGCGTCGTTAGGCGCAAACACCGTGAACGGGCCCTTGCCCTTGAGCGTATTTACAAGACCGGCGGCTTTCACGGCCGTCACCAGCGTGGTGAATGAACCGGCGGAAACCGCGGTGTCCACGATGTCTGCGGCGCGCGCGACGGAAGGGCCAAGCAGGCCGGCGACCATGGCCGCTCCGGCTACGAACGAACGAATTGCGGGCGTCATCAAATTCTCCAGGTGTGTTTCATCCATGCCGACGCGATGGGTGCGCGCGATACCGCGCATCCATCGTCCGATCAGTTACGATCGACTCCCACGAAACGAAGCGCCGCGACGGCTGGATCACCGGCCGGTTCAAATATCCACCTGGGTCGGATTGTCTCGGCGAAGCAACGGCTCGGAAAACCGCTGTCATCGCCGTACCCGCGTCGTAGTGCCGCGCTCGCCGCCGCCGTGCCGTGCGAATTCGGGCTTTTGACGGTGCCTCGTGACGGATTCAACTCAGGGTCTTGATCACGAAGTCCTTGAGCCGCTGCGCGGGCAGCGGGAGACGGTCGCGCTCCAGAATCGCAATCTCCGTGTCCTTGAGGTCGGGCATCGGCCTTCCGTCCACGACGTGAAGATCAGGAGGCACCATGTCCTTGGGAAGCACCGTCACGCCAAGCCGGGCGCGGACGGCGGCGAGCGTTCCGGCCAGCGATCCGCATGTGTAGGCGACCCGCCATGATCGCTTGGCACGATCGAGCGCCTCGGTTGCGCGTTTCCGGTAGACGCAGGGTTTTGGCGAGACTGCCAGCGGCAGGACGCCTTGCCTGAGATCGACACCACCCGTCACCCAGACAAGCGGCTCGCGCCACACGCGCGTGCCGTGAATCTCGATCGACCGCTCGCGCTTGATCAGCGCCAGATCGAAAGCACCCTTGCGAAAGCGCTCGATGAGATTCATCGTCAGATCGCAGGTCACTTCGAGGTCGACCTGAGGATAGGCGTGGGCAAACCTGGCGAGCACGTCGGGAAGATGGCGGGTCGCGAAATCCTCGGGCGCACCAAGGCGAACGAGGCCACGCATCGCAGGCTCCCGGATGCGCGCAACCATTTCGTCATTCAGATCCAGCATGCGCCGCGCATACTCGAAGAACGTGTCGCCTTCCGCGGTCAACGCGACCGCTTGCGGCGACCTTTCGAGCAACTTGCCGCCGACCAATTGCTCGAGCCGACGGATCTGCAGGGATATGGTCGACTGCTGCAATCCGAGCGCCTGCGCGGCGCGCGTGAAGTTGCCCATCGAAACGATGGTCACGAAGGACCTGATGAGGTCGATATCGAGGTTCAGGCGCGAACGGGGCATCATCATTGCCTTTTTCAATGATGACCCTTGATACTATCAATTTTGTCAAATGCCAGCGAAAAGCTATGCAGCTACCGTTCGTCCCAGCCCGATGGAGGTCCCTTGCTCGCGCTCGCTGTCCAGAATCTCGTGTCACCTTCGGTGCTGTTCTTCGGCATGGGTCTCGGCGCCTCGCTTGGCCGCTCAGACCTCTCCGTGCCGGAGGCAATTGCACGCTTTCTCTCGCTCTATCTCCTGATCTCGATCGGCTTCAGGGGCGGTGCGGAAGTCGCCCATCAGGGCGTGACGTCGGGGCTGGCGCTGGCCATCTTAGCCGGCATCGTGTTGTCGGCCGGCTTGCCGTTCGTCGCCTACACCTTGCTGCGCTACGGCGCGGGGCTCGACCATGTCAACGCTGCCGCCGTGGCCGGCCACTATGGATCGATATCGGCCGTGACGTTCGTTGCCATCACGGGCGCGCTCACCCAGCTCGCGTTGCCCTATGACGGTTACATGATCGCGGTCGCAGCCGCGATGGAAACGCCAGCGATCTTCTCGGCGCTCGTGATCGCGCGCAGCGGGCAAGGCCGCGCGAAAGGCGAATGGTCCGGAAATTTCCTGCGCGAGATCGCACTGAACGGCTCGATCGTTGCCCTGCTCGGCGCCTTTGTGGTCGGTTGCATCACGGGCGAGCGCGGCATGAGTTCGCTCAAGCCTTTCCTGCTGGATGCATTCCCCGGCTTCCTCTGCGTCTTCCTGCTCGATATGGGCCTGATCGCCGGGCGTGGACTGCGGGACGGCTGGAGATCGCTCTCTCCCGCCGTGGCAGGGTTTGCCTGGGTGATGCCGCTCATCGGCGCAGCCTTCGCGGCACTGTTCGCATGGCTCATCGGCCTATCGGCAGGCAGTACCGCCATCCTGATGACGCTCGGGGCATCGGCTTCCTACATCGCGGTCCCGGCCGCGATGCGGCTTGCCCTGCCCGCGGCGAACCCGGCCATCGCTCTGACGCTTTCGCTCGGCCTGACATTCCCATTCAACCTGATCGTCGGCATCCCGCTCTACATTGCCGCCGCTCAGACGATCGCGCGATGAGGACAGCATGCAGATGTTCGCCAAGAAGCGGATCGAAATCCTGATCGAACGGGCTGTGCTCAAGCGATTGACCGACGAACTCGAGCGCACGGGCGTGAGTGGCTACTCCGTGGCTCCGCTCGCCGGCGGGCGCGGCCGAGCCGGTCGATGGGAAGCGGACGGCCAGATCGGCGATGCCGCCGGGATGTTCGCGCTTTGGTGTATCGTCGATGCGGCCCGGCTGGACGAACTGCTGCAGGTCGTCTTCGCCATCGTCGCCCGGCAGGTGGGCCTCGTATCCGTCAGTGACGTTCAGGTGGTGCGGCCGGAGCGATTCTGAGGCTGCCGACTCCGCGGGGCGATGAGGCAAAGCCGTGCCCTCGAGAGGATAATTCACCAGGAGCAGCCATTCTCGTTCCTTCAACGGCCGGCAGGACGTGCTCGAAGACGAGTATGACTTGCTCCGATCCTGAGCGATCGCGGGCCAAGCTGCCGCACAAGTCGTGGCATATGCGGTGATCATTTTGACGTTACTCGATCACCTCATCGGCCCCGAAAAGAAATGCCTAGAGATTGATGCAGCCAGAGGACTGGTCCCAGGCAAATGCCGTTGAGCAATCTTTCAGCGGATCTTCGCATTTCCAATTCGCACGACAATGTTCGGAGCCTGGCGCAGGCTACAGCGCCGCGGGGTGGTTTGGTGCCGTTCGCCGAGGCATACATAGAAGACTTATCGGCCTTGCAATCGGGGCAATACAGGGTTGCGATTGATGTTCGACGCCGAACTCGGATAACGTATCGACAGGCTAACCTGAAACGGGAGCATACTTCGTTGAAGAGTGACACTCCGCGAAAGCTTCTTCGACGTGACCTGCTCAAGCTGACGATCGGCGGCGTTGGCGCCGTCAGTGTTGGCGAGCTGTTACGCTCACCGGTTTCTGCGAAGCCGGTCGACCTCGATCAAAAGCGCAAGGCTCGCTATCGACCTGACTCGCGGGAAGTCAGGAACTTCTACCGCGTCAACGGCTATCCCGCCGCTCGATAGGAGACCTCCGTGCTGATCAGGAAGTCCGAGCGTCGTACGGAGCGTGCCAAGCCCTCCAACGCGGAAGCTGGCCGACCTTCGTCGGGTTTGGACCGGCGAGCTTTCCTGAAGCGTTCGGGCATCACGGCAGGCGCATTGGTCGCGGTGGGTGAGATTGCGCTGCACGGCGTTCGAAAGGCCGAGGCTGGTCCACCACCGCCTGTCGGCGCACCGGTCACGATCCGGAAGAATATCTGCACGCACTGCTCGGTCGGCTGCTCCGTGATCGCCAAGGTCGCCAACGGGGTGTGGATCGGACAGGAGCCCGACTACGACAGTCCGATCAATCGTGGGTCGCATTGCTGCAAGGGGGCCGCAGTTCGCGACGATTTGTTGAACGAGCGGCGTCTGCGCTATCCCGTCAAACTCGTCAACGGACAGTGGACGAAGATCTCCTGGGAGACGGCGATCGACGAGATCGGCGACAAGCTGCTGGATATCCGTCAGAAGGCCGGCCCCGACTCGGTGTACTGGCTCGGCTCCGCCAAGTTCACCAACGAAGCCGCCTATCTCAATCGCAAGCTCGCGGCGTTCTGGGGCACCAACAATTCCGACCATCAGGCGCGGATCTGTCACTCGACGACCGTCACCGGCGTAGCCAATACCTGGGGCTACGGCGCGATGACCAACAGCTACAACGACATCCGAAACGCCAAGACCATCTTGTTGATGGGCGGCAATCCCGCCGAGGC
This sequence comes from Bradyrhizobium sp. MOS003, assembly GCF_003020125.1. Lineage (GTDB taxonomy): Bacteria > Pseudomonadota > Alphaproteobacteria > Rhizobiales > Xanthobacteraceae > Bradyrhizobium. The sequence goes on from NZ_PYFW01000015.1 coordinate 7,141, forward strand.
TCATCCGGTTTCCTTGCAGCACATTCTCGAAGGCAAGGAGCTCAACCGCGCCAACATGATCGTGGTCGATCCCCGGATGACGCGGACGGCTGCACACGCGACCGAATACGTCCGCGTTCGCCCCGGCACCCACATCGCGACGATCTACGGCATGCTGTGGCACATCTTCGAGAACGGCTGGGAGGACAAGGAATTCCTCAGCCAGCGTGTTTACGGCCTGGATGAGGTCCGGAAGGAAATTGCGAAATGGCCTCCCAAGGAGGTCGAACGCGTGACCGGCCTGCCGGAGGCTCAGGTCAAGCACGTCGCCCAGCTGTTCGCGACGCAGAAGCCGGCGACGCTGATCTGGGCGATGGGGCAGACCCAGTTCACCACCGGCACTGCCAATGTCCGCGCCAGCTGCCTGTTGCTGCTCGCCACCGGCAACATGGGGCAGCCCGGCGCCGGCGCCAACATCTTCCGCGGACATACCAATGTGCAGGGCGCGACCGACCTCGGTCTCGATGTCACCTCGCTGCCGTTGTATTACGGTCTCGCCGAAGAGGCCTGGCGGCATTGGTGCCGGGTGTGGGAGGTCGATTACGACTGGATGAAGTCGCGTTTCCCCGACAAGAAGCTGATGGAGACGCCGGGCATTCCGAGCACGCGCTGGTTCGACGCGACCCTGTTGCCAAAGGACCAGATCAGCCAGCCCAATCCGGTGCAGGCCATGTTCATCATGGGACACGGCGTCAATACGATCACCCGGATGCCGGAGGCCGTGAAAGGCATCGAGAAGCTGGAATTGCTGGTGGTCTGCGATCCCTATCCGACCGCGTGGTCGGTTCTGTCGGAGCGCAAGAACGGCACTTACCTGCTGCCGGCCTGCACGAGCTTCGAGATGGAGGGCTCGCGCACCAACTCCAACCGCTCGCTGCAATGGGGTGAAAAAATCGTCGATCCGGTCTTCGAGGCGAAGAACGATTACGACATGATGTACATGTTCGCCCGCAAGTTTGGATTTGCCGACCTGATGTTCAAGAACATCAAGGTCGAGAACGGCGCAGTTTCGGCGGAAGACATCCTGCGCGAGATCAACCGCGGCGGATGGTCGACGGGCTATTGCGGGCAGTCGCCGGAGCGGCTCAAGGCGCACATGAGGAACCAGCACAAGTTCGATCTGGTGACGTTGCGGGCGCCAAAGGACGATCCCGAGGTCGGCGGAGAATATTACGGCCTGCCATGGCCGTGCTGGGGTACGCCGGAGTTCAAGCATCCCGGGACGCCGATCCTCTACAACACCAATCTTCCGGTGAAGGAGGGCGGCGGCACCTTCCGCGCGCGGTTCGGGGTCGAGCGCGTCGTGAAACGCAAGGTGATGGAGAACGGGCAGGAAGTGGAGCGGGAAGATCACGACAATCTACTCGCAGAAGGCTCCTACTCCGTTGGTTCCGAAATCAAGGACGGGTATCCCGAGTTCACTCTGGGCGTGCTGAAGAAACTCGGCTGGGACAAGGATCTCACCGCGCAGGAACGCGAGGTGATCGGGCGCATCAATCCGGCCGATCCCGACAAGGTGTCATGGTCGACAGATCTCTCCGGCGGCATCCAGAGGGTCGCGATCGAACACGGGTGTTCGCCTTACGGAAACGCCAAGGCCCGCATGATTGCGTGGAATCTGCCTGACCCGGTGCCGGTGCATCGCGAGCCGATCTATACGCCGCGTCCCGACCTCGTTGCGGACTATCCGACCTTGCCGGACGCGAAGCAGTTTCGTGTGCCCAATATCGGCTTCTCGGTGCAGAAGGCCGCCGTCGACCGTGCGATCTCGAAGCAGTTCCCGCTGATCCTGAGTTCGGGCCGTCTGGTCGAATACGAAGGCGGCGGCGAGGAAACGCGTTCCAACAAATGGCTCGCCGAACTGAAGCAGCATATGTACGTCGAGATCAATCCGGCGGACGCAGCCGAGCGAGGCATCGTCGATGGCGGCTGGGTTTGGGTGACCGGTGCGGAGAACAGCTCACGAGCCCGGATGAAGGCGCAGGTGACGGAACGCGTCGGCAAGGGCGTTGCCTGGATGCCCTTCCATTTCGCCGGCTGGTACGAGGGCGCCGATCTTCGCGCGAAATATCCGGCCGGAGCCGATCCCATCGTGCTCGGTGAGAGCGTGAACACGCTGACGACCTATGGCTATGATCCTGCCACCGGCATGCAGGAGCCGAAAGCCACGCTTTGTCAGATCAGGGCCGCATGAGAGGTTGGACCAATGGCACGCATGAAATTCCTGTGTGATGCGGACCGTTGCATCGACTGCAATGCCTGCGTAACCGCCTGCAAGAACGAGAACGAGGTACCCTGGGGCATCAATCGACGCCGCGTCGTCACCATCAATGACGGCAAGCCAGGCGAGCGGTCGGTGTCGATGGCCTGCATGCATTGCACCGATGCGCCTTGCGCGTCGGTGTGTCCGGTCAAATGCATCTATCCGACCGACGACGGCATCGTCCTGCACAACAAGGATTTGTGCATCGGCTGCGGATATTGCTTTTACGCCTGTCCGTTCGGCGCGCCGCAATATCCCCAGGTCGGGAATTTCGGCTCGCGGGGCAAGATGGACAAGTGCACCTATTGTGCTGGCGGCGGCGGGCCGGAGGCGCCGGGCAGCGCGGAAGAATATGCGAAATACGGATCGAATCGCTTCGGCGAAGGCAAGCTGCCCATGTGCGCCGAGATGTGCTCGACCAAGTCACTCCTGGCCGGCGATGGCGACATCATCGCGCAACTCTACGAGGAGCGCGTCGAGACGCGCGGCTACGGCTCCGGAGCCTGGGGCTGGACGACCGCCTACAACGAGGACGTCAAAACGTAAAGGGACCTGCGCCAACACGACGATCAGGGACGAAGATTGGGTATCCGTGATGACGCCTTTCGCACGCATTCGCTTCGCAGCGCTTCTGTTGGTGCTGTTCTGTCTCACGACAGCCTCGGTGCTCGCCCAGAAGCTCGGTCCGGATGGGGCGCCCAATCCGACCGCCAGTGTGACCAGCCAGAAGACGCTTCTCGAGCAAGCGCCGCGCATCCAGGGCCGGATCGACATTCCCGATGTCAAAGCCGGCGTGCTGATGCAGCCGGCGGGACGGACTTGGGATTATTTCCACGAGGTCCTGCTGCACTGGGGAGCCGCGCTGGTGATCGTCGGCATGATTGCCGTGCTGGCGCTCGCCTATCTGATCATGGGCCGGCTTCGCATCGAGTCGGGGCGCTCCGGCCAGACGATCGTCCGCTTCAAGGCCTTCGAGCGGTTCGCGCATTGGCTGACAGCGGTCTCGTTCGTGCTGCTCGGATTGACCGGCCTGAACGTCACCTTCGGCAAGATCCTGTTGCGACCGCTCGTCGGCCCGGATGCCTTCTCCGACATCTCCCAGATCGCGAAGTACATACACAATTTCACGAGCTTCGCCTTCGTGGCGGGCCTCGTTCTGATCACGCTGCTCTTCTTCAGGGACAATCTCTTCAAGAGAATAGATATTGACTGGGTCAAGCAGGGCGGCGGCTTCATCAAGTCGAAGCATGCGCCTGCGGGACGATTCAATCTCGGCGAGAAAATGGTCTACTGGCTGTCGGTCGCAGCCGGCATTGCGGTATCAGCATCGGGATTCGTGCTGCTGTTTCCCTTCTACGGCACTGACATTGCGGACATGCAGATCGCCCAGGTCGCTCACGCCGTCATCGCAATCCTGTTCATCGCGCTGATCCTGGGACACATCTATATCGGCACGCTCGGCATGGAAGGCGCGTTCGAAGCCATGGGCACCGGCGAGGTCGATATCAACTGGGCGAGAGAGCATCACGACCGCTGGCTCGCCGAGAAGCTCGAAGCGGAAAGCCGCCAGGCTTCGGCCACGCCGGCTGAATAGAGCGATAGCGTTCCTCCAGCCAGGCAATTCAGTTGGAGCTGCCGTCCGGGTCTCGTTGTGTCTCCCGGTCACGCAGGTAGTCGTCCGTCGTGCGGACGGTCGGGCTAGGTGCGCCATAAGATTCAAAACCTTGCTCGGCGACGAAGCCGACGCGGCAGTCGCCGCACATCTTGATTGCGTCGAGCCTGTGCGCCGACCCCGAATACATCCAGTGCTGGCCTTCGAGCTTCGCTACCACGCGCTCGATGCTGCTCTTGACGCCGAACGGCTTGCTGCAGCGGATGCAGCAAAACGGCTCCTCCTCCTTGAGTACCCGGGTTGGCGCCCGGCTCGCACGAAAGTCGATTTGCGGGACCAGCGTGATGACCTTCTCCGGACACGTCGTCCGGCACAGTCCGCACTGAACGCAGGAGTCTTCGACAAAACGCAACGCAGGGCGCTCGGGGTCGTCGCGCAGGGCACTCGTCGGACAGACCGATACGCAAGAGAGGCAAAGTGTGCAGCCCGCTGTATCAACCTCGACTGCGCCGAACGGCGCTCCGTCCGGTAACGGAATGACATCGACGGGGGCAGGTGCCGCGCGGTGCAGTTCGGCCAGCGCAAAACGAAGCACATCGCGCTTGCCGCCCACCGGGCGGAAGCTTGCTGGGCGCGGAGCTGGTGCGTGGGCCGGCGCCGCGCGGAGCGCCTCGATCAGGCGATCCGGATCGTCGGTCGCGATCACTGAAAGGCGCCCCTCGCCGAAGCCAAGGCCGGCAAGGATTGGATCGGCCAGCGCGATCGTTCGCGTCAAGCCGGAGACGTCGTGGCGCGGCTTGGCGCGCAGCAAAAAGTGGACCGCCGACACGCCATAGGCAAACGCTGCGATGATGCTCTCAAGCCCGACCTGCGTAACCTCGTTGACGGCAAACGGCACCACGTTCGCGGGCAAGCCGTCGCCGAACCGCGCCAGCGCGTCGATCAGCGGCGAACCGTGGACCTCGTCGTGCACGAGCATGACAGCCCGCTCACCGCCCGCCTGATGGTATGCGAGCAGCATCGTACGCAACTTCCTGACCAGCGCGTCTTCCGGCGGCAGGGCATAGGACGCGGCGCCGGTCGGACAGGCCGTCGCGCATTGGCCGCAGCCTTCGCAGATGTCGGCATCGATTGCCACATGGTTGCCCGCGGGCGTGATCGCGCCGGCGGGACAGGAATCGAGGCAGCGGGTGCATCCGGTTTGCTTCGAACGCGAATGGGCGCAAAGCCCGGCGTCGAAGGTGATGTAGCGTGGCTTCTCGAAGGTACCGACGAGGTCGCGCGCCTTCAGCACGGCCTGGAGAACAGACGCGCGATGACCGGGATCGGCACGCAGATAACCGTCGCGCATGTCGCCTGGGATCAGCGCCGGCCCGCCGGTCAAGTCGAGGACGATGTCGCACGTCGAACGCGCGTTGTTGCGCGATGGACCAAATGCCAGGGCGCGGCGTGAGGACGGGGCCGCCTCGGCAAAGTCGTCGACCAAGACGTCGAACGCGCCCAAATGCCCCTTGACGCTCGTGATCCGTCCCTTGGCGATCGGATAGTCGGCGCTACGCGGCGGCGCGAGCGCGGCTGGCGGCGCAATCAGCACGGTGACGTCGAGGTGCTCTTTCAGCAAATCGCCGGCCTCGATCGCGGCCTCGTCGCGGCCGTAGATCAGGATGATTCCACTGCTCTCCAGCTGGACCATTTGCGCAGGCGCGACGACTTCAGTCGCGGCGGCCAGCAGCGCCGCCATCTTCGGTCCCGCGCGGTCGGCATCATCGGACCATCCGGCGGTCTCGCGGATGTTGGCAAACTTTATCGAATTCGCACGATTATTTTCGGCCGCAACCTGCGAAAACAGCATCGCCTGCTGTGTGCAGGCGACTGTCAGCGGACCATCTTCGGCTGCGATCGCTCTGAATCGCCCAAGCTCGGCACCGCAGAGCTGCGTCGCGGCCGTTATTTTGCCGTGGCAGCCGCGGCCGATCGCATCGGAATCGAGCGGCATCGTTCCTTCGCATGAGCAGATCAGGAGGCGCCTGCCGGTTTCAGGAACGAGGGTCACGATATCCTGCGGCTCCCAACATTGAGCGGCCTCCTACTGGCCGGATCATCCCCAGAGTATATACTCCGCATGCCGCAAAAGGCGACCTGTATCGGAGACGCGCTTCGGTTGGAGACGGGAAATTGATATCGACAAGTCTTGCACGCATTGCTGTCGGTGTTGCAATCGAACGACGCAAAGCGAAGAGCGCGTGGGCCGATTTTCTGTGGCGGCCCGTCGCTGTCTTTGCGGGCGAGCCGTCCGCAAAGCCGTGGACTCCGATTGGTGCCGAAGGCGAGGTCACGTTGTTCTATGCAGGTGACGCAGTGATCGAGCTGCATCGCACCGAAACCACCAATTATCGCGAAAATCTGACATCAGGCTCGCCCACTCTGTGGGTCAATCTGCGCCCCACCGGCTCCGAACCACCTTACGATCTACTCGCTGTCACCGCCGACCCTGCGGAGGGCGAGGCCTTCACCGACGCGGGCAGCAATCTGATTGAAGCCGTGCCGATGCCGATTGGCATCTCCGAAATCATCGACGGTTTCATTGCCCAGCACCATGTCGATCGCCCCTTCGTCAAACGGCAGCGCAATCGTTAGCAACCTCAGTGCAGGACACGAGACAGAACAGTGCCAGACCGTAATGCTTTCCTTCGCTGGGTGCGTCTCAAGCAGGCGTCGAAGAGCCGAGACGCCGAAGCTGATCCAGCCGACAGCGAGCAACTTACCGAGTTGGGGGATGGCGAGGCCGACCGCCCCTTCGATCTCGCTAGCCTGCCGTCAATCGAGTCAATTACCGCTCACACCGACATCGCGGCGTTCCTGAACACCCGCGTCCCGGTCGAATTGACCCGCGCAGCATTGCGCCGAGCCTGGGCAACCGATCCAACGATTCGCGACTTCATAGGGATCGCGGAGAACCAGTGGGATTTTAATGACCCCAACGCCATTCCGGGATTCGGTCCGCTCAATCCAACGGACAAAATTGCCGATCTTGTCGCACAGGTTTCGAAGGGCCTGGAACAGGTCCAGGACGTGCTTGCGGACGTACCACCGCCGATCGATTCGGTACGGCAAGACCTCGTCAACTCCGAACAGCCAGCCCTCGAAGCAACGGCCTCGGCAGTTCGATCGTTACCAGATGATGCCGCGACACCGACGGCTGAGGATCGGGATCCTGCCGAGCAGGCTGACGGTCTTGCCACAACAGTGTTTCCCTCACAGCGAGCACGACGTCATGGCAGTGCATTGCCACGCTAGCAGCCTCAAGGATTGCTTCAGTGCGCACCGTCGATGAATTCGACCTTGCCCGATCGCAGGAATACGCGCTGTTGGCGACGTTGCTGACGCGCAGCCCGGACGGGGATCTGCTGAGCCGCATCTCCGCACTGCGCGGCGATGCCAGTCCAATGGGCATCGCGCACGTTGCGCTGGCGGACGCGGCGCGGCGGACAAATGAGCAGGCGGCGTCGCGCGAGTTCTTTGCCCTCTTTGCAGGATTGGGCAAGGGCGCGCTGCTGCCTTATGCGTCACACTACCTGTCCGATACGCTGTATGGCCGTCCGCTTGCACGCTTGCGGGAAACTCTCGGGGATCTCGGCCTCGAAAAGGCTCCGGAGCGTACGGAGCCCGAAGACCACGCGGGATTTCTCTGTGAGATCATGGCAGGCTTGGCGGGCGGGAGCATTCCAGCGCCAGCGGGCGCCGAGAGAATCTTCTTTGATCAGCATGTTTCACGCTGGATGAGACGTTTTTTCGCTGATCTCGAGCGAGCGAGCTCGGCGGGTTTCTATGCGTCCGTTGGCGCGCTCGGACGGACATTTATCGATATCGAGGCGGAGGCGTTCGCGCTTCCGGGCTAACCACGGCGTTTTGACGAGAGATGCACAAATCAGGTGTTACGTTCCGAATGCAGGGATCAACGACATGCGCGTTTTCACAATTGCCTGTTTCTTCGCCGCCATCGTCGCGCTCGGTGCCGCCGCTGTCCTTGAAACGTTCGTGCAAGAGTCCGCTGCTACAGCGTTTGCCGAGCCGAGTGCCCGCGTTTAGCGGCAATGTCGCTTATTGAACCTTTTTGTTGCCCACATAGAAGTAGGAGACGTTTGATGACCCGTTTCTTGGTCGCTTCTTTCGTCGTTCTGGCGGTGATTGTCGCTTCGACCGTCGTCCTTAGATGGCAACCTCAGTCAGTCCAGCTATCTGCCGCGGCCATGCCATCCCTCGCAGACCTGCATGTTATGGCAGGCGTCCATCAACTCCCGGACCAGGATATCGAAGATCAATCATTCATTTTCCCCGCTACGGCAAAGCAATAGCTGGCCGGTAATCCACGCGTCAGGGGCATGAGGCCATGATGTCTGGGGGACGCCAGACGCCGGCGCCCATGCCGCCCCGGCTGCTCGCTCACCTGCGTCGCTGGCGGGACCGCAAATTGATCCCCACCTGTTTCGTTGAGTTCAACGGCAAGCCGGTTGCATCCGTGAAGAAGGGGTTCAAGACGGCCGTGGGCCTGCCGGGTAAGCTCACCCCGCACGTCTTGCGCCACACCGCCGCGACTGGCTGATGCAGCGTGGCGTGCCAATCTGGGAGGGGGGCCGGGTTCCTTGCGATGACCCCCGAGCTGCTGCAGGACACCTACGGCACCATCACCCGGCTACATACAGGGCGCGGCATCTGCCAAAAGGGCCGGTATGTTTCGGTCGCAAAAACGGTGGTCAGCTTGACCGAGGACCGAAATCAGACGAAAAAAACTAAGGAAATCTTGGTCGGAGTGGCAGGATTCGAACCTGCGACCCCTGCGTCCCGAACGTAAATAGCACACGAAAAGATTAATAAAAACAATGAAGTTTGGTTGCGATTGACCACCTCTATCGCCGTTCGTTCACGGGGTTTCGGTGGTCAATCGGTGGTCATCTCTCGGCTGAACAACCGACGGCAACATGCCCCCAGGCGGAATCAAATCGAGTTCGCGCATGGCAGTATCCATCGCGCTTATCGAAGCTAGCCGGGCACCGACGTAGTCCCCGGGGAGGCTCTTGGCGAGTTCGGCGACGATCCGCCCTTTGACGTCGTCATGAAAAGCGGAACGAAGCTCCACCAGCGTGCTGGGGCGGCGCGACGACGATGAGGGAGGGCGCATGTTCCGCGCGCAGGAGACGCTCTGCCGCAGCCGCGACCTGCCTCGCAAAACGCTTTTCCTCGAGCTCATGCCAATCGGTCATCTCCACCGCACTGCGCCGCCCCGAATGCGAGCTTTCGCCGACGCGACCGGGGCGACCGCTCCCTTGGGCATGGGCGGAGCTCAAAATCCTATCGGGGCGCGGCAAACGATAGCGGACAGCCACGCCGATCCGGAGTTCCAAGAAACCATAAGCGTCTCAGGGCGGAGCGGTGGCGCGAGATGCCCGGCCGACGAACAAGAACTGACCCAACTCTCGAAGAGCGTTTGGATCGAGGGTGACAAAGCCGGCTGGTGAATACCAACCGCCGGCTGATCAGCAAGGTTGAGCGTGAGGCACGCACGGCCTTCCGCCAAGTCGTTGCGGTGAAGGCAATATCCGAGCACGCGCTGGCCGAGGAACGCGCAGCATTATTCCTGGGAACGTGTCCTTTCGATCGCTGCGACCCTATCCCAGCAGGCCCAGGCCATCCACCCGCGCGAAATCCCCATCGATCAGGGTGCAACCGATATCACGTCGATACCGGAGGTTCGGTACGACGACCTTGTCGGCCAGTGCAACGGCACCCTCGCGCGCTACTCCGATCGTCGTCCCCGTTCCGGTTGCCACCATGGTCCAGCCGTACTGGCCCGATGTGACGAGGCGGCCATTCGACACGCCGACCTCGCCATAGTAGAGGCCCTCCAACTCATCCGGCGTTAGTCCCCCATCGAAGATCACGGGTAGCCCAACGGGTTCATCCACTGCCTTGCGATCATAGGGGAAAGGAGGCGTCGTCAGGACAACAGCAGCACAAAATCCAGGGCGCATCTGCACCCGGCCCGGTCGTCCCGTCATGGCTGCGAACAGGTCAGCCCAGTGAGTTTCCTGCAATGGCCCAAGGACTGCAAAACCCGGATAGCCAAACCGGCACGTGAACTCGAGGGGCCAGATGCCGGACCTGTTCACGATGGTGTTGAGATTGATGTAACCGCAATAGCCGCCCGCAGACAGCAGCGGAGCCATAGGCTTCAAAGTTCGCTCGAAAAACACCTCCGAGCGATCGAACGTCGCAATCGTTCCCATTTCGCCAGTGAGCTCGCCGAGATTTCCGGGGAAGAACCTCTTGTGCTCCCAATCCAGGCAGGCTCTTCCAACGAACGACTGGCCATCGAAATAGGCGCCAACCCCCATCTCCACGCCCTCGACATATTCCATCAATATGAAACTGTCACCTTCCCCAAACTGGGATGCCTTGCTCTGCAGCACAGCCAGCGAGTCCTGTCCGCTGGACAGCCTCCCGACATAATTGTCTCTCGAGCCAAAATTCGTTCCGTTGAACTTCAGGACGTAGCGGCCGGGATATCGCGCAAGGAAGTGCTCGGCGTCGACCAAGCTGGTGAACTCTTCGACCCGGGCGGTTTGGAGCCCAATGTCGGCAAGAATCCGTTGGCCAAATGCCCGATCGTTTTCCAGCCGATCACCGTACGCACTGCCGCCGATAACGTTGAATCCATCCTTGCGCAGCCGATCTTGAAGTTGCCCGCGCGATTTGGCCACGTTCTCGAACAGGATGATGCCATCCTCTCCGGCCGCTCCAATCCAGTCGAGTTCGGCCTCCCAGTCGGTCACGCGATCGACCAGGCCCGCCATCGTGCCCTGAGCCAGCGGCTCACCGACGTAGGTCCTGACCTCGTGACCATCAGCGACAAGCCTCATATACAAAGCGCCGAGATCGCAGCTGTCGCCGATACCGAGAAAGCGCATTGCGCTCAAATCCGAAATTCGGATCGGTAACGCTCGAAGCAACGCGCTCCGCACTCCAGCCGCATCAACGCACCTTCGGCAATTGCAGTCGCGACCGCAGAATTTTGCCGGACCAGAGGTTTGATGGCCTCCGCATTCCAGGCCGAGGAATGCTTGACATCAAGCACGGCATGAAGCGCGAAATAGTGCCGATTTCCAGCTCTCACGCCGAGGCGTTTCAGGCCGGCGGAAGTCGCAGCCGAGCGCGCGGGCGCAGTCATTTCGATCACGCCGAGTGCGCCGACCGAATGATACGCGTACCGACGGTTGGCTGCGAGCGCAGCCATTGTGTTGGCCAATGTCAGCGCTTCAGTGACGGTCGTTTCCGGCTGCGGATCGAGCCCGAGATGTTCGGACAAGGCATGCAACAGTGGACCATGCATGCCCTTGGGATTTCCACGCCCCATTTCGTCCCAATAGTTTCGCGCTAGTTCGAGCTTGGGCTGGACCGGCAACTTCAACTGCGTCAACGCTGTCAAATCCTCAAAACCGGCCTCGCCGGCAACTTCCTGAGTCAAGAACCACTTCATTTGCTCCATAGAGCACTGCTCGGCGAGCCAGGGAAACAACGGGTCGTTCTGTCCCGGGCCGTTTTCTTTCAGTTCCTCGAACCAGGCGATGAATTCGTCCGCATCGGCCGGAGCGGACGCCGCCCGGGCTGCGACCGCTTTTCGGGCGAGCTCGATGATGCCGCCCTCCACAATCGAGAGCGCGGCGGCCTCGGACACATCATCCTCCCAGGTCGACGAAGGCAGGGCCGGGTTGAAGCGCAGGGCGTTCAGGCGATTGAGCTGAAATTGCGAGCCTCTCTCCCGATCGACTGGTGACGAAAGTCTATCTAACATGTGGTCTCTCCCGGCTTTTGCGCCGTCAGGACAACAGCCGCAATTCGATCGACCGAGCTGTACGCTTCAGTTTCGAGTTCTTCTCCGAACACATCCGGGTCCACTTCTTCGTAAGACCAGATCAGGTCGGAGTTTCCAAAGCTCTGCTCCACGGCCCGGAGAAGACGGTCCTTGCCGTCCACAATTGGCGAACCCGTGTACAGCAACAGCGATCCGCCCCTGGACAACCTGGCTTTGGCGATCTCGGCTATTTGAAGTGAAAGACCACTGCCAAGCTCGCCTCCGCCATGTCGGTACGCACGGAGCAGTGGATCATTGAGATAAGGCGGATTGGCCACGATCAGATCGAACTGGCCCTCGACATTCGTGAGCAGATCGCTCCACCGCGGGGTTGCATCGACGCCGGCGGCCTTCGCATTCAGCCGCGCCAGCTGCAAAGCCCCTTCATTGATGTCAACCATGAGGATTTCGTCGCAGGCCACGTTCTTGGCAACGACAATTGCTCCAGCTCCAGCACCGCAACCGATATCCACGACCCGTCGCAGCGGGCGCGTCCCTGGACGAAGATGGCTTTTAATCGCCCTCGCAAACCGATAGGTATCCGGCCCGAAGAATACGGCCTCCGGGGACAACGTTGGGAACGCGGAATGCAGGAGTATCTCACCCTGCAACGTCGACGCACGCACTGTGCTCCTCCAGCCGCCTTCCGATTCGCGAACGACGCCGCTGTCCCGCAAAGTCTCGAACAGGGCTGATGGAAGGAGGGCTCGTCCGAAGGGTCTGCTCCAACCGAACACGTCGGTTAAAAGCGTCGCCTCCCGCCGCCCTGGCCGACTGTTGACCCGATCATGCGTAGCCGGGGTGGGCGTGACAAATTCATAGCCTGCTCCGCGCAGAAACAGGATCAGCGAGTTAAGTCCGGCGTCCATCATCGTATGGGAGGTGAGTTGCATACGGCTCAACCATCGCAGCCAGATGGCGTTCCTATTAGGAACAAAGCAAGCGGGCCACGGTTCGCAATGGTATGAGCGAGCAACAACTGGCTGAAATATCGAGACCAACGCCCGTCGCGACGCGCGGTGCGCTGGCTATCGCGGACTTCGGAAAACGGGGGCGCGGCGTCGTCGCCCTCGAAGACATACAAGCCGGACAACTGATCGAGAGATCGCCGGTTCTTATCATCCCGGCTGGTGATCGCGCTGTGGTCGATAGAACGGTGATATTCACCTATGTCTTCATGTGGGAGCACAACACCACAGAGCAGGATCTATATCACCACCAGGGTAGATCAGCGATCGCGCTTGGATATACCAGCCTGCTCAGCCATTCCTATGTCCCGAATTGCAACTTTGTGCGCCACATTGACGGACTGCTGATCGATGTCATTGCAAAGCGGGCGATCATGGCCGGCGAGGAACTCACCATCGATTATCAGATGACGCTCTGGTTTGATCCAGTCAGGATCTGACGCTGCCAGGACTCCGGCGACGACCTCGGAATACTCAAGTGGTGGGACCGGGGGCCGACCGTCTCGCCAGACTGGGTTAGGAACGCAGCTCTGGAGGTCGGATTGCTCTCATGGATCGACTTTGGATCGCGATCATGGCTTCGGCTGTGCTTCTGCTCTTCGCCGTCGTCGGGATCCTCATCCACCGGCCTGAGCTGATTGAGGTCGTCCGCGTGGTTCGTTCGAGCGGATGAGCGAATAGCCGGAAGAAGCGATCGCAGCCGCGCACGCGGCGTTGGCAAATATCGGAAACACGTGCCCCAAGTGCTGACGAAGTCCTACAGCCGGCCCGTCAATCAACCAGCCTAGCTTGCAATTTGCGCACCTCGCAGCTCATAACTTGAGATCAGGGCGTTCCAGCCTACCGTCGGCGGACGCGTCAAGCGAATATTCGGAACACGAAGCAAGCGATCCAGAAAGATCGCGGTCTCCTGCAGCGCCACCGACGCGCCGGGACATTTGTGAGGGCCGTCTCCGAAGCTCATGAGGCTGGCGGAGGCCTTGCTTGCCCTCACATCGCGATTGGCATCGAGCTTGAACGGACAGCCACCGGACGCGACGGGATCGGAGTTCATGGCGCGAACGTCGATCTTCACCAGAGTGCCTGCCGCGAGGGTCGTGATTGCGCCATTTTCATCCAACTTCAATTCGCGCTCCGTGCGGCGATAGAGCGCGCCGACCACCGGCTCCAGCCTGAGAATCTCCTCCAGGATCGCCACTTGGACCTGCTCACTGCCGTCAAGAAACCTGGCTCGCAGATCCTCGCGCTCGAACAGATGCCAGGCCGCCATGTTGATGAACTCGCGGGTGGTCGCGATGCCGGCTGCGGCATAGGTCATGCACTCGGTCAGGATTTCGCGATTCGGTATCCTTGCTCGATCAGGTGGGAGATCACGTCCTCCCTCGGCCCAGCGCGGCGGACGCGGATCGCCGGCCGCACGTCGTGAAGGTAGAAGGCGAGCATCCGATATTGGCCAAGCGCAAACCCCACGAACGCTGAGCGCCAACCCCGCTGCGATCCGCTTGCGGCGAAGAAGCGGTTCAACCGGCGCGACCTGCCCCGCTGATCGCTTTGCCTGAGCCCGACGATCTCGGCGGCCACGGCCACCGCCAATTCGAGGCTCATGGCATCCAGTTCGGCGTGACCGGCCGATCGAAAGCGCTCCACCAACCGATCGCTCAGGTTCTCCATCAATTGGCGGTAACGGGTCGCGACGACTTTGGGCGCAAAGAACCGGGCGGTGGCGCTGCGCTGCTTCTGATGCGCCTCACCGTCCTGAAACAGAACCGGAGCATGCGTGCGCCCCGTAAACCTTTCCAGCAGCTCCGCCCTGAAGCCAGCCTGCCGCACGCCGCCGCTGCGCAACAATTGCCGGGGAGGTCGAAACTGACGATGCGGACCGGCCCCTCAGCGTGACGATCAGGCAGGCCGATCCCGGCAGCCGCCTCCGATTTCCTCTCGTCGTCCTGATCAGGCAATTTGGGCGCGGCTCCCGCCTCATCAAACCGCCATTTGCTTCGTGATCCTACTAAGCCGCGACAATCGTCTTTTCAATGTCTGCGATCGAATGACCTGTCAGGTCCTTGGCGATTTCGCCGACAAGAGCTTCGTGCAGCTTCTTGTGGTAGTGCTTACGCATCTCACCGAGCGTCTTGGGTGCGGCGATGATGACGATGTCGTTGAATTTGTTGGTGAGCACCTGGGAGTTCAACATGCCGACGATGCCCGAGGCGAAACCATCCTCCTCCGCCTGGCTCTGATCGGGGTTCGCTGAACTGTTATTGTGCCCACCGCTGCCACTGGCGGCCTCGACATCCTCTCGTGGAGCGGCAACCAGGGTGAGCTGTGTCTCGGTACCGGTGTTGCGGAAGAGGTTCAGCTTTTCTCCGTCGGCGACGGCCACGATGGTATCCGTTGGGAGGATCATTGACAGCTCCTGCATGTCGAGAGGGTTCGCCGGCGTCTTCGACGTCGGGCGACCCACGGCAATCCATCGGTGTTGCCGAAGTTCCGTTTGGCCCCTTGGCAGACCCAGGCGCGGCGACGGAACCCTCGGACGGCCACCACGGCTTTGCAACCCTAGAGCTCGCCCCGCGTTTTGGTCGATGCGAAGACGGAGCCTTCAATGTCAGACGTCTCCAAGGTGAGAGAACACATGGATGTCATTTCGTCCGATCATAAATCGGTGGGAAAAGTCGACCATCTCGACGGGGCGAAGATCAAGCTGACCAGGCAAAGCTCGCCGGATGGCGAACATCATCATTTCATCCCGACGACCTGGATCGGTCGCGTCGATCAGCACGTGCACCTGAACAGGACGGGCGCCGACGTCACGGCACATTGGGAGCATGAGGCGAGATCAGCGGTACAATCCAGATAAACTGGGCCACCCCCCTGCCACCGACCACGCCTTCAAGTGTTATCCAATTGGATGCGCTTGCGATGTCGCAACAGTGATCGGCTCCTGCGAGAAATATCTCGCCGATCATCGCCTCGTCCCTATCTGATATGGATCACGGAATGGGAAATGAGGGAACATGGCAGGCTCCGCGCTTGTGGTCGGCGCCACCGGTATCGTCGGCAATAATCTCGCCCGGCACCTCCTCGAGCGGGGATGGCAGGTCCACGGGCTGGCCCGGCGGCCGCCGGCCGACATCGACGGCCTCACCCCGGTTGCCGCCGACCTCCTCGATCCGGCTGCGCTTGATTCGGCTCTGCAGGGATTAAGACCCACCGCTGTCTTTCTCAGCACCTGGCTTCGGCAGCAAACCGAGGCGGAGAACATCCGCGTCAATTCCGCAATGGTGCGCAATGTGCTGGATGCGGTCGCGACGGCTCGCTCGGTCAGGCACGTCGCACTTGTCACCGGCCTGAAGCATTATCTCGGTCCGTTTGAAGCCTATGGCAAGGGCAAACTGCCGGCGACGCCGTTCCGCGAGGACCAGCCGAGGCTCGATATCGAGAATTTCTATTACGCACAGGAAGACGCAGTGTTCGCGGCCTCGAAGCGCGATGACTTCGGCTGGAGCGTGCACCGGCCACACACCATCATCGGTTATGCCGTCGGCAACGCCATGAACATGGGCGTTACGCTTGCGGTCTACGCGACGATCTGCCGGGAAACGGGGCGGCCGTTTTCGTTTCCGGGGTCGGCTGTGCAGTGGAACGGTCTCACCGACATGACCGATGCGACACTGCTGGCGCGTCATCTCGAATGGGCCGCAACGACCAAGGCCGCGCGCAACCACGCCTTCAACATCGTCAATGGCGACGTCTTCCGCTGGAGCTGGATGTGGTCCCGGCTGGCCGATTGGTTCGGGATCCCGCCGGCGCGGTATGCCGGCGAAGGAATTCCGCTGGCGCGCCAATTGATCGATGCCGGTCCGATCTGGGTCGAAATCGCCCGTGAGCATCGTCTGGCTGAGCCTGATCTCGGCAGGCTTGCCTCTACCTGGCACACCGATGCCGATCTCGGGCGTCCGATCGAAGTGGTGACCGACATGAGCAAGAGCCGGCAGCTTGGCTTCCTGGACTACCAGGCGACCGACGACAGCTTCTTCAAACTGTTTGCGCGGTTGCGCGAAGGGCGCATCATTCCGTGACCGCTACGTCGCGAGCAGGGAGGCTTCAAATCGGGCAAACAACGCAGCCGGTCCAGGATACACCTCGACATAGCCCGCAGGCGCCAAGACATCGGAAGGGCGGCAAACGGGGCCGAACCGCCAAAAATGGACAAACAGGCGGGGCGCCGGGCCGCGGCAACGTTCGAGAAAGAGCGACTGAAGCGCGAGAAAGAGCGCGAGAAGGAAGAAGCAGCGGCGGCAAAGGCAACCGCGAAGCGGCAGGCCGCCATAAAAACGGCTGAGGCGGCGCTTGCTGACGCAAGACGTGAGCACGAGGAAAATTCTTTAGAGATTGACAAGGATCGCGCGGCAATCGAGCACCGCGCCGAAGCCGAGGAAGAGCGCTGGCAGAAGGTGAAAGGACGTCTTGAGCAGGCGCTGCGCAAAGCAAGCCGATTCTAGTTGCAGAAGCCGTCACGCCGGAGAAACGCCTTATTGATCGCAACGGCCGCCTTTGCGCCTTCCGCGATGGCAACGGCGACGAGCAAAACGTCGCGCGACACATCGCCTGCGACATAGAGCCCGGGCACTGTGGTTTCTTCGGTCAGAGCGTCGGTAATGACCCCTCCCTTCTCGTCCCGCTTGCAACCGAGGCGCAGAGGCAGATCCGAGCCTTGATGACATCCAGTAGAAAAAAACATTCCCGTGCGGGAAAGGTCAGGTCCGTTTTCAAAGGCGATTGTCGAAAGTATACCTCTTGCGCCGTGCAGCTCGCGCACAGGTTCCGTGCGCAACGAAATACCGTGCTGTTCAAGTCTTTTCACAACGGCTGCGCTGACTTCCGTGCCGTCACTGCACACGACAATATCGTCTATCCAGTATTTCATCATGATGCCTAGCTCCGCGCCCTTGTCGCCCTTTCCGTAGGCGGCGACAGGTTGACCTGCGTATTCGAAGCCGTCGCAGTAGAGGCAGTGGTGCACGGAGACTCCGTAGAGAGCATGAATGCCAGGAAGGTCAGGTATTTCGTCAACAATGCCGGTGGCAAGCAGGACCCTCGCGGCAATGCCACTTACTCCGTCTTCGCAGGCAAACCTGAACCCGTCTTCGCAAGGTTCCATCTCAGTCACCCGCGCCTGTCGCATCGATACAGATTCATGGCGCATGAGCTCCTCCCGTCCCTCCTGAAGAAATTGCGCGGGGGAGCGGCCGTTAGACCCGAGGAGTCCGTGGATTTCCTTTGAAGCCCGGTTGCGCTGCTGCCGGTCATCGCAGACGAGTACGGTGCGGCGGCATCGCCCCAGGATGAGTGCGGCGCTCAAACCTGCGGGGCCGCCCCCGACTATCAACACGTCTATGTTCATCGCACTACTTTCCGCACTCGTTGGAACGGTCTGTCCAACACGGAACTTAGAGTGCCGGTTCCTGCGTTAGGTATTTCGGAAAGCAGAGATTATGCCGCGCGGAGAGACACCAATTCAGAAGGAGAAGCTGACGTTAGAGGAATGGCGTGAGCGGCGCCGGCTTCGGCGCGAGAAGCAGCGCGAAAATAACATTCTGAGGGCAGCCAAGATGCATAAAGCCCGCCTGAAGATGGAAGCGGATGACGTGAAGCTTCCGCCCGGCCTGAAGGCGTCAGTCTATGTCGGCTGCTCGGGGTGGCGCTACTGGAAATGGCGCGACCAGTTTTACGACGGGGTGCCGCAGCCCGAATGGTTCAAGCACTACGCGGGCGTATTCGACACTGTTGAGATAAACGCCTCATTTTACTCGTGGCCGACGGTCGCTGGCGTACAGGCCTGGCGTCGCCAGCCGGGAGGCGAGAATGTCGTTTACACCGTCAAGGTCTGCGAGCTCATTACGCATATCAAAAAGTTCACAGGCACGAAAACACTCGTGCGGGATTTTGGAATGATCGCGGATATCCTCGGCGCGCAGATGGGATGCTTCCTCTTCCAGCTGCCGCCGAGCTTCCGCTACACCAAGACGCGCCTGAATGCGATCCTAAGCCAGCTCGATCCCGCCCGCCGTAACGTCGTCGAGTTTCGGCACAAGAGCTGGTGGAACGAGGAGGTCTACGAAGCCTTTCGCAAGGCCGGGATCATCTTCTGCTCCTGCAGCGGGCCACGTCTTCCAGACGAACTCGTAAGGACGGCGGATGAGGTTTACGTTCGCCTCCATGGGCCTGAGCGCTGGTACCGCCACAATTATTCGGACGAAGAACTTCTGAAGTGGGCGGATAGGATCAGGGAAAGTGGCGCTAAGCGAGCCTGGATCTATTTTAACAATGACTACGACGCGCATGCGCCCGCTAACGCGAAAACCCTGCATCGCATGCTTGCACCTCCAGCACAGAAAAGGCGAACCGCCCGTCCCGTTTAGGAACCCCCGCCGTGGAGGGCGCTTACCTTTGGTATCTCGTCGAGCGGGCATTTGATCCCGCCCAAATTCAGTTCGGAGCGAACAATGCTTTTCTGGTTTTCAGCGCTGGCGCTTATGGCCGATGCTTTCCAGGTCATGGAAATCCGGCTGCGGCAGATAGCGGCGGGAAATGGCACTCCGGACGAGATGTTTCTCATGGTGACGGAAAAGCTGGACGCGGCGGCAGAGGCTCGGTCAATTTTCGTCCGCGGCGGCGACTGCAGTCACGTCCTTGATCATTATAGAAAGATCGTCACGGCGAATGTCGAACGGCTCTCGACGGGGCAATAGGAACGCCAGTGCGAAAACCGCGTTTTATTACTTATGAGACAGTTCTTCTGCCCATGACAGGGTAGGACATCATGCGTATCCCGCCGCGTGGCGAAGGAACATGCAAGTTCATCGCACCGGATCGGCGCCGAGAAACCGGAACTCTCAAAGCCTGGAAATTACATTCGAGTCGGGACGGCCCGGATTCATTTCGAGCCCTATCCTCGCTCCCGGCACGCGGCCTGAGTAGGCTGAGGCTCACGCCCCTCCCGCGTCTTTCCGCCGAGGTAGGAACCCGCCATTTCCAAACGCGTTTCTGTTTCGGCCGGCCAAGCCGAGTTGCGTATGTGGTGAGGCTGGAGGGCACGCGGTATGCTTGCGGTATGTGAAGCAAGGCCCGCAAGCCTTTGAATGCTAGGGCGGATGCACCCCTCACAAAGGCCCCCGTTCCGACTCCGGGGGCCTTCCGTTTATCAGTAACAAGCGCCGCCTCGGGTGTGGGACATGTTCTTCTTTAGAGAGAGCTGGCCGTCGTAACGATCACTAACGTCCTTAATAAAGCCTCATAGTTGAAGGAGGCTCCCAACATCCAGGTACCCATAGGTCGCCCTGTGTGAACATCAAAAACAAAGAGAGCGCTTTATCACACGTGTTCTCCAGCCGTTCGGGACGCGTTCTCGAAAACACAACCTGAAAAGGCGAATGAGGTTGTGTGGCCATGTGGGGGTGTATTCGCAGACGGAACACCCGAGGGGTTCGGAGTTGGCGACTCGTTGAGTATGGTGACTGCCCGCCGTCGTCATCCCCCTTGGGCGGCGGCTATTTTTGAGTTGAGTAAGTGGTCAGGCGTCCCAAAGCGTTGATGCCGGGGGTTCATTAAGCCCCAGCTTGCGACCCTGAAGGACAAGGTTCCTTCAGGTGCTCAATGGATTCACGAAATCAAATACGACGGCTATCGCGCACAGGTCCACGTAGACGGCGCCGCCAAGATATTCACCCGCGGCCACGACTGGACGCACCGGTTCTCCCGCATCGCCAAATCGTTCAAGCTGAAAAGCCAAACCATCTTCGACGGTGAAATCGTCGTCGTCCACGAAGATCGGACCAACTTCTCGGAACTGCAAGCGGACCTGGCTAAAGGTCGTCAGGACCGGATGGTCTTCTACGCCTTTGACATCCATAACGGAGAGGACTTGCGAGGCAAGCCGCAGCTTTACCGCAAGGACCGCCTGAAGGAGCTGATCGAAATGCTCGATCCTCCGATACTCTATAGCGAGCACACGAAGGTGACGGGCAGGAGCTGTTCGAGGCTGCCAGGCGGCTGACTACGAGGGCATCGTTTCCAAGCGGACAGACGCGCCATACCGATCCGAGCAGGTGGAAGTCTGGCTAAATAATAAGACCGTCCAGCGCGAGAGATTCCCCGTTGTCGGGTTCATCAAGGACCCGGGTGGTGTGGCTGCGCTCTATCTCGGTAAGCGTGAAGGCAAAGAACTGCGCTAAATGGGCAAGGTCGGGACTGGGTGGACGAGGACTAAGTCGGCGGAGATCCGCAAGGCGCTCGATACCGTCGTCAGTCCAAAGCAGAAGCTCACCAAGCCCATCAGGAAGCCCAAGGCCACCTGGGTCGAGCCGCAGTTTTATGCCGAGGTAGAGTATTGGGACATCACGTCTGAGGGGCTTTTAAGGGCGAGCTCCTTCAAGGGTCTAACTAAGCGCTGAACCGGCAATCAACGGAACGAACTTAAACAGAAAACGGCTCTAGGAGAATAAGCCGCCGCGACTTGGTACAATTCCGAACGTGGTCGCGAGCGCATCGATTGCGCCGACATACCAAGGAATTTTTGGGGGACCGATTGGCCTACACATTCGACGAATTGCTCGCGGCTAATGTGCCAAGCAAATTTTCGGTTGGATGAGCGAGAGGGATTCGAACCGCCGCGCAGCCAAGCATTTGATTTTCTGAGAAATGCCGTACTAGACCGATTTTGCCGGTTCGAAGATTTGGAGAAAATTCGGTTCTCCGGATGCGTTCAGGCCATTGTCGGAGGACCACCGGGAGTTCTCTGTGCGGCGGAATGCAGGAAAACGGCGGAGTTTCTGGCGTCCCTGCATCTACAGGTCGGGATCATTTTTGCCGGGTGGCGGAGGGAGAGAACCCGGGCTCGAACCTTCTCTATTGGACCGCTCGAGCCATCTTCAAAAACTGATTTGATTTCAACATTCTAACTCTGCGGGTGGAAGGCACACAAATCCGTCACGTATCGGGTCCAAGCCAGCGCGCACGTATCTGAAAGAGGCCAGTTATGGCGTCACATACACCGGTCCCCCTTGTACTTCCCGAACAAGACGGTTTCGACCCCCCTTTACGAACGATCCTGGCGCTGTTTCGCCCGCTGGATCGCGCTGCGGCGCGAGCATGCGGGCCTGCATCGCAGCGGTCAGCCCAACAGGCAGAACGACGCCGCCGATCCGCGCAAATGGCACTGGCGAGGTCGCAGCGGCCTGCTGATGTCGCAGCATTTCGACCGCGGGCCCAAGCCCTTGCCGGACGCGTCAATACTGCTCTGCGGCAACGAGGCGTGATCATCGCGCTCGAGGCGTGGTGACGACAGCAACCATCCCCGGCCCTGCATGAAGACGCGATCCCGGCGCTCGCAGCCCCTTCTGGCGCCGGGGTTAGCGGCGACGCGGCGCCGTCGAGGCGATGAGCAAGCACCACCATGCCAAGCGGTCAGCATGGCCGACCAGATGGGGCGCAGTCACGGAGACGCGCGCCTGCGCTTCATGGCGCCTGCCATTCGCCACGCCCAGCAGGGCGAGATTGCGCTGATGCACGACGCGAGCAGCGTTTTCGGCGGTCGCCATCGCCGTCCCGCAACTGCGACAACGCCAATCAGGGCACTAGGAACCTTGGTTCGGCGAGTCGATTTACGCTTCCAGTTCCTCAATTCAAGCGAACAGATGCAACGGATGGCCGGCGTTCTCATTGGTCTTGCAGCCGCTTTGGCGGGATGCCAGCGGGAAGAGCGGCAGTTGCGGCTTGACCCGCCCGTTGCCGATGCGCTCGACAAGATCGCTCTGATGCCGAACCGCATCGGCGGCGCGCCGCCGGAGGTGTATTTCAAGCTCGGCAAACCCTACGAGGCCAATGCGTACAATCTGAGCCAGGGTAAGCGGCTCTATACTTGGTTCGGCTGCAAGAGCTGCCACGGCGACGGCCAAGGCGGCAGCGGCCCCGCCTTTCTCGACGGCTGGTGGTATTACGGCCCCGAGTTGGTCTCGATCTTCGCCTCGATCCGAGACGGGCGGCCGCATGGCATGCCCATGTTCGGCGATAAGATGACGACGGATCAGATCTGGCAGCTCGCCGGCTATGTGCAGACCATCGGCTCTTACGAAGGCCAGACCGCCGCACCGAGCCGCAACGACGAGAAGCAGGCGCGACCAGCCGAAAACCGTGCGCCGGCCAAGCTGCTGTTCGACGAGGGCCCCTCGCCCGTGCATCTGGATCAGGGACCCACACCGTGATCCGCGCCGCCAGCAAAGCCGGCTTGAGCGCCATGCTCGTCGTGCCCCTGACGGGCTGCGGCGGCAATTGGCAATCCGCGCTTGATGTCTACGGCAGCGCTGCGATCAGCCTGAAACATCTGATCATCTTGATCGTCGCGGTGTGCTCCGTGGTCTGGATGCTGGTGATGATCGCGCTGATCGCCGCGTTGTGGCGCAACCGTGATGCGCGGTCGAGCTCTCCCGAACCGGGGCGCGAGCGACGCATGACCATGGCCGTCATCGGCGCCGTCGTCGCCACCGTTCTCATCATCAGCACCTTCACCGTCATGAGCTTCATTGCGACCCGTGCGCTCACCGTCGCCAGCCAGGACGATCTGACGGTCCGGGTGCGCGGCCTGCAGTGGTGGTGGGGGCTCGAATATGTCGGCCCTGATCCCTCCCACCGGTTCGAGACCGCCAACGAGATCCACATTCCTGTCGGCCGCAACGTACGCCTCCAGCTCGAAGGTCTCGACGTGATCCACTCGTTCTGGGTCCCAAGTCTCGCGGGCAAGCAGGATCTCGTTCCAGGCCGACCGAACGAACTCACCATCCGCGTCGAGCGCGCCGGTGTTTATCGCGGTCAATGCGCCGAGTTCTGCGGCATGCAGCACGCCCATATGGCGCTGCTGGTGATCGCCGAACCGCAAGAGGATTTCGATAAATGGGCGACCGCGCAGCGACAGGTGGCGACACCACCAACTGACGAGGAAGCCGCTGCCGGCTTGCGGACGTTCCTGACGAAGCCATGCGCCGCCTGTCACACCGTTCGCGGCACTGCGGCGGCCGGCACCACAGGGCCCGATCTCACCCATGTCGGGAGCCGCCGCACCATCGCGTCCGGCATGTTCGAGACCACACGCGGCTCGCTCGCGGCTTGGATCGCCGACCCGCAGACGATCAAGCCGGGCAACAACATGCCCTTGGTGCCGCTGACGCCTGACGAGTTGCGCGCGGTGTCCGCATATCTGGCGAGCCTGAAATGAACCGCCCCGCGACGGCGCCTGATACGCACGACACCGACATCGCGCGCACGCGCCTGACCAGCGCGTTGGCGAAAACCTGGAAGACCCCGCCCGGATTCTGGGGCGCGCTCACAACAGTCGATCACAAGATCATCGGCCGCCGCTACATCTTCACGGCCTTCGTCTTTCTGGCCCTCGGCGGCGTGCTGGCCGCTTTGATGCGCCTCCAGCTCGCCCAGCCTGAGGCGCGCCTGATCGGTCCCGACCGCTACAACCAGATCTTCACGATGCACGGGGCGAACATGATGTTCCTGTTCGCCGTGCCCGTGATGGAAGCCGTGGCGGTCTATCTCGTGCCCCTGATGGTCGGCACCCGCAACATCGCCTTCCCGCGCCTGAACGCCTTCTCTTACTGGATCTATCTCGCCGGCGGTGCGCTGCTCTGGACCGCGTTCGCGCTCGACATGGGGCCCGACGTCGGCTGGTTCGCCTATGTGCCGCTGTCCGGCCCACAATACGGCGCCGGCAAGCGCGCCGACATCTGGGCACAGATGATCACTTTCACCGAGCTTTCGGCGCTCGCCATCGCGGTTGAGCTGGTGGTTACCATCTTCAAGCAGCGTGCGCCGGGCATGACGCTCGACCGCATCCCAGTGTTTGTCTGGGCGATGCTGGTGACGTCATTCCTGGTGATCATGGCCATGCCGGCCGTGATGATCGCGAGCACCGGTCTGATCCTCGACCGCCTGGTCGGCACCCATTTCTACAATCCGGCCGAAGGCGGCGATGTACTGCTCTGGCAGCATCTATTCTGGTTCTTCGGCCATCCCGAGGTCTACATCATCTTCCTGCCCGCCGCCGGCATGGTCTCGACCATGATCGAGCCCTTCGCGCGGCGGCCCGCCTTCGGCTATCTCGGCCTCGTGATGGCGCTGATCGCGACCGGCATCCTCGCCTTCGGGCTGTGGGTGCATCACATGTTCGTGGCAGGTCTGCCGCGGCTCGGTGACAGCTTTTTCACCGCATCCAGCATGGCGATCGCGGTTCCCGCAGGCATCCAGATGTTTTGCTGGCTGGCCACGTTGTGGGACGGCCGGCCGGTGTTCAAGACTCCGCTCCTGTTCATCATGGGCTTCATCGTGACCTTCGTCATCGGCGGCTTGACCGGGGTGATGGTCGCGTCGGTGCCGTTCGATACGCAGGTGCACGATACCTATTTCGTCGTCGCCCATTTCCACTATGTGCTGATCGGCGGCGCCGTGTTTCCCTTGCTCGGCGCCGTCCACTACTGGTTTCCCAAGCTGACCGGACGGATGATGAGCGAAACACTCGGCCGTTGGTCGTTCTGGCTCATCATCGTCGGCTTTAACGCGACCTTCTTCCCGATGCACATCCTCGGGCTCGAGGGCATGCCGCGTCGGATTTACACTTATCAGCCCGATCTGCCCTGGCACGGCCTCAATGTGTTCGTCAGCTTGAGCTCCATTGTGCTCACGATCGGTTTCCTGCTGTTCTTCATCAATGTCTTCCGGAGCGCGCGCTTCGGCGAGGTCGCGCCGGACAATCCTTGGGATGCGCCGACGCTGGAATGGGCCACGACATCCCCGCCCCCCAGCTACAATTTCCCGAGGATCCCGGTCGTCGGCAGCCTGCATCCATTGTGGGACGATCGAGATACGCTGCCCGTCGCCGACGGCTTGCGCACCGATCGCCGCGAACTGATCGTCACCACGCTTGCGAGCGCGGGGCCGCAGGCGCGCGAAGCCTCGCCACGTAACTCGATCTGGCCGCTGCTGGCAGCAGTCGCGACCACGATCATGCTGATCTGGTCGATCTTCTCGCCCTGGGCCGTCGTCTGGGGCTCCATTCCGATCGCTGTCGCGCTGATCGGCTGGTTCTGGCCCAAGGGCACGCCGGAGGACGAGTCATGAGAGAGAAGATCGTGCTCGATCTCGGCCGATTGCCACTGCACGGCATGGGCACGGGGAGCGTCACCTGGTGGGGCACGCTCGCCTTCATGCTGATCGAAGGCACCGGCTTCGCGCTCTCCATCGCCGTCTATCTCTATCTGATGAGCCTGGCCACGGTCTGGCCGATCAACGCGCCGCGACCCGACCTGCTTCCCGGCACCTTGGTGACTTTGATCCTCGGAATCAGCCTCGTGCCGAACCTCCTGATCTCGCGCTGGGCCGAGCAGCAGGATCTGCGCAAGGTGCAGATTGGGATGGTGATCATGTCGATTTTCGGCATCGTACCCCTGATCGTGCGCATCTTCGAATTTCCGGCTCTTCGAGTCAGCTGGGACAGCAATGCCTACGGCTCGGTCGTGTGGATACTGCTCGGCCTCCATACCACACACATCATCACCGACCTGGTCGACACGCTGGTGCTGGCGGTGCTGATGTTCACGCGGCACGGCCCGAACCGCCGGAGGTTCGGCGACGTCCAGGACAACGCCATGTATTGGAACTTTGTCGTTGCGACTTGGCTTCCGATCTATGGCTGCATCTATTGGCTGGTACGGCTATGAACGCGTCAAGGCTCTTCACTTATCTCTCGATCTGGGCGGGTCTCTGGTTCGCCCCGTTGGTCTGGGCCGTGAACATGCAGCTTGGGCAGATCCTGCCCTACGCCGACTGCCGCTCGCAGCTCCATTCCTCCGTCATCATCTCGTTCGTCGGTGCAGCGCTCACGTCCGCATCGGGCATCGCCTCCTGGTCGTCTCCACGCCGCGTCGGTGGCGAGGCCGCCGAGCAGAGCAACGCCCATTTCGGCGGAATTGTCAGTGCGCTCTCCGCAAGTGTCTTCACCTTCGCCCTGCTGATGCAGGGCGTCGCGGCCGTGGTGTTAACCGGATGCGAAAAATAGTCCTCGCAATGATTGCCTGGTCGACGCCGCACGCGATCCATGCGCACGGTGGCGCGCCGGAGGCTGCGGCACCGAGCTGGACGTACGATCCCTGGATCGTCGCGCCGCTCATGACGTTCGGCCTCATGTACGGCATCGGAAGGCTGGTGCTGGCGACGAAGGGCCGCAACCGCCTATGGCAGGATGCCGTCTGCGCCGTAGGCTGGCTGACGTTGGCTGGCGCCCTGGTGTCGCCTCTGCACTGGCTCGGGGAGCGCGTTCTCTCATTCCACATGATCGAGCACGAGATCCTGATGGCAGTGACGGCGCCTCTGTTGGTGATCGCACGTCCGATCGGGCCGCTGCTCTGGAGCCTGCCGCGAGGGCTGAGGCTGATGATCGGCCGCGCGATGCGGCAACGACTCTCGACACGGGTGTGGGCCTTCTTGAGCGCGGGCCGTAACGCGACGCTGCTGCACGGGATCGCGATCTGGGGCTGGCACGCGCCGGCACTGTTCGATTCTGCTGTCGAGCATGTCTTTCTGCACCGGCTGCAGCATCTGAGCTTCTTCCTGACCGCCATCCTGTTCTGGTGGTCGGTTTTCCGGCGCAGCGACACCGGCAGCGCCGCCTGGCATGTGTTCGTCACGATGCTGCACACCAGCATCCTGGGCGCGCTGATGGCACTGGCCCCGCACCTGCTCTACCGGCAGCAAGCCGAGGCCGCGGCAGTCTGGGGTTTGACGCCGCTCGAGGACCAGCAATTGGCCGGCATCATCATGTGGGTGCCCGCCGGAACGATCTATGCTGGCGCCGCGCTCGCGCTGATTGCGCTCTGGATCCGGCGGGCAGGCCAAGACAGGGAGAGAGCCGATGCGCTTCAGGCTCTCTAAGTGGACGGCCCTCACAATGGCGGCAGCGGGCCTCCTCGTCGCCGCAGCCGTCGGGGCAGGCTTCGCGCAGGGCGAGCGCCAGCAAAAGGAAAACGTCGCCCGCGCCATGACCGGGGGAGATCCGACTCGCGCGCCGGACTTGATCCGCCGCTATGGCTGCGCGGGCTGCCACACTATCTCCGGCATTCCCGGCGGCGACGGAAAGGTCGGTGGTCCGCTCGACGGCCTCCGCGCGCGTGTCTACATCGCCGGCGTTGCCAGCAACACGCCGGACAATTTGATCCAGTGGATGATGTCACCGCCGGCGTTTTCGCCCCGCACGGCCATGCCCGCAACCGGCATTAGCGAAGAGGAGGCGCGCGACGTCGCCGCTTATCTTTATGCGCAATGAAGCCCTCTCAAGGGCTGGGCGTCGGTCGCGATGGCAATGATTTCACGAAGGCGGCAATCGCCTCCCGGTCGCTTTCGGGCAGCATGGCCAGATTGGTGACGACGTCGGACATGGACGAGCCGACGCGGCCATGATTTGGCGTGATCCCCGTTTTCAGCATCGCCGCCAATTGAGCCTCCGACCAGTCGCCGAGACGCGCGGCCGTGATGTTGGGATAAAAGCCGGTGCCGGCAGGATCCTGGCCACCGGCATAGCGCGTGCTCTGCTTGATCCCGCCCAGCATGTCGCGCGAGGAATGGCATTCCGCGCAATGGCCGAGCGCCTCGGCCAGATAGCGGCCGCGATTCCATTTCTCTTCCCGCGCCGGATCTGGCGCGATGGGGCCCGGCCTGAAGTACAGCATCTTCCAGAATGCCAGCACGCGGCGAACGCGGAACAGCGGGTTGATGTTGTGGTCCGGCGGACGCCCCTTCACCGCCGGCAGCGTGCGCAAATAGGCCATGAGATCCCGGACGTCCTCAGCGCGCATATGCGTGAAGCTGACGTAGGGGAAGACCGGATAATAGTGGCTTCCGTCCGGAGACACGCCGCGCATCAGTGCGTTGGCGAGATCCTCGGCGGTCCAGTTTCCAATGCCGTCGATCCGGTCGGGAGAAATGTTGGGCGCGCGAAACGTTCCGTACGGCGAGGCCAATGCTATCCCGCCGCCAAGACGCAAACGATCAAACTGGCCCGGCGAGGCATGGCAGGAGGCGCAATCGCCGGCCGCAAATACCAGCCTGCCGCGCTCGGGATCCCCTTCGGTCTCGGATACGATCCGCGCTTCCGCCGCGGTCAAGCGCTGCGGCGCGCTCACCCACCACGCGGCAGCCATCGCCGCGCAGCCGGCGAGGATCGCTGAGATCAGCAAGAGGCGCCCGCGCATCCCATTCTACTCCCGCCAAAACTCCGTCAGCTCTTCCGCTGTCACCAGATCCACCTGGCCATGAAAGCGGGTGCGATACATCGTCATGAGTGCGTCATGACCGACGTCGGACGAACTGCACAACGCGTCCTCGACAATGACGATCCGGAATCCGAGATCGACCGCGCTCAAGACCGTCGACAGGACGCAGACATCCGTCTCCGCGCCTGACACCACGACAGTGCCGACGTTCTTTTCGATCAGCAGGCGCGCAAGTCCGGGATTGCTGAATGCGGAATAGGCCGGCTTGTCGATGACAGCGGCCGGCGGCACGAACCGATTCAGGACCGGCACCAGCTCGAGAGCGGATGGCAGAAGGTGTCTGCGGGTCGCCTGATGCCAGCGCCGGAAATAGGTCTGCCACTGTCCGGGCCGATCTTCAGGCTTCTCCGGCGTGACGAAACGCGTGAAGATGGTTCTCGCCTGGCATCGCTCGACGATCGAGATGATCGTCGGCAGGACCCGCTCCATCCAGGGCGTCGCCCACAGGCCGCCAGGAGCGAAGATGTTCTGCATGTCGATGCACAGATGAACGGCGTCT
The DNA here is from genome assembly GCF_003020125.1 of Bradyrhizobium sp. MOS003. GTDB lineage: Bacteria > Pseudomonadota > Alphaproteobacteria > Rhizobiales > Xanthobacteraceae > Bradyrhizobium. The sequence continues at coordinate 36,819 of NZ_PYFW01000015.1, forward strand.
CTAATCTCGGCGATTTCCGAGGCGCTGTCTCTCATGGTCCTTCAGTCCTGATCTTGCTGTCGTTACCCATGGCGCGTCACGACGCCGAGACCGACGCTTCTCCGACCTCGACAATGGTGTCCTTGAACAGGCGCACCGGAATGGATTTGGCTGCCGGAACCTTGCTGCCCTCCGCATAGTGCCAGAGCGGAATCAGCACGTTGCACTCCGGATAGTATCCCGCGATGCTCCTGCGCGGGATGCCGTAGGGGACGACCTGAAGTTCGCTCAAGCTGCGCTCGACGCCATCCCCTGCCTCCGTCACCAGCGTCACGGTGTCTCCGGATGTCAGCCCTTCATCCTCCATGTCGACAGGGTTCATGAAGACGACATAGCGACCACCCGTGATGCCGCGGAAGCGGTCATCTTCGCTGTAGATCGTCGTATTGAACTGTCCATCGGCGCGCAGTGTCATCAGCTCGTAGACGCCCTCGCTCTCGCGCGGCGGCGCAAAGGCCGACTTTGGAACGGTGAAGTTCGCCTTGCCGTTCGGCGTCTTCCACTTTCGCTCGCGGGCCGCGAGCGGCCGCGGAAAACCGCCGGGCTCGAACATGCGCTTGTTGAAGTCCTTGAACTGGTCGGGATAGGTGCGCTCGATCGCGTCCCGAACCTTCGCATAATCGCCGACCCATGCGTCCCAATCGACCTTCGGATTCGGCTTCAGGGTCGCCTTCGCGAGCGCTGCCACGATCGCCGGCTCGGACAGGAGGTGTTCGGCCACGGGCTTGCGCTGACCCCGCGAGCCGTGAATGCTGGCCGTCGAATCCTCCATCGACACGGCTTGCTCGCCGCTCTCCTGCCGGTCGATCTCGATCCGGCCGAGACACGGCAGCAGATAAGTCACCTCGCCCGGCACGAGGTGGGAGCGGTTGAGCTTGGTCGCGATCTGCACGGACAAGCGAAGGCCGGACCATGCGGGCTCCATCAATGACCGCTCGGGGACAGCGCGCAGGAAATTGCCGCCCAGACTGACGAAGCCGCGAATGGTGCCCTTCAGGATGCCCTCGCAGGCATCGACGGTGGAAACGCCGTCCCATCGCGGCGGCTCGAAATCATAGAGCTCGGCGAGCTTGTCGAGCGGCACCAGCTTGGTCTTCTCGGAGATGCCGACCGTGCGCTGCCCCTGGACGTTGGAGTGGCCGCGGATCGGCGAAATCCCCGCGCCGGGCTTGCCGATATTGCCGCGCAGAAGCAGCAGGTTGATGATCAACTTCGCCGTCTCGACGCCGTGCTTGTGCTGAGTGATACCCATGCCGTAATTGGCGATCACGGCGCTGGCGCCCATGTAGGTATTTGCGGCCTCGCGCAGGGCCATCCGGGTGAGACCCGACGCCCGCTCGATCTCATCCCAGTCCTGCACCCGGCAGAAAGCAGCGAATTCCTCGAAGCCCGCTGTGTGGTCCTGAATGAACGCGACATCGACGACCCGCGCGGTTCCATTGTCGCGGGCGAGGTCGTCGGCCTCGATCACCCATTTGCAGATCCCGGTGATGGCAGCAGCATCGCCGCCGACTCGCACCTGATAATATTGCGAGCTGATGCGAGTGCCGCCGGCAATCATCTGCACCGGATTTTGCGGGTTGACGAAGCGCTCCAGGCCACGCTCGCGCAATGGATTGAAGGTCACGATTGGCACGCCGCGCTGCGCTGCCTCCTGCAACGGATGCAGCATGCGCGGCGCATTCGTGGTGGTGTTGTGCCCGAAGAAGAAGATGCAATCGGTGACGTCGAAATCCTCCAGCAAAACCGTGCCGACCGGGACGCCGATCACCTCCGGCAATGCCACCGAAGTGCTCTCGTGACACATGTTGGAGCTGTCGGGAAAATTGTTGGTCCCGTACATGCGACCGAACAATTGGTACATATAGCTGGTTTCGAGCGACGCGCGGCCGGACGTGTACATGACGACCGAGCGGGGATCGAGCCGGTTCAGCTCAGCGCCGATGTCCCGGAAAGCCTCTTCCCAAGCGACGGGCAGGTATTTGTCGCTGGCGCTGTCATAACGCATCGGCGTGGTTAGGCGTCCCCGCTCCTCCAATTGATGATCCGACCAGGTTCGCAGCTCACCCAGCGTATGTTGCGCAAAGAAATCCGGCGTCACGGTCTTGTTGGTCACTTCCCAGGCGGTCGCCTTGGCGCCGTTCTCGCAGAACTCGAACGGCCGCGGCTTGGCCGGCTTGGCCCAGGAACAGCTCACGCACATGAATCCGTCGGGCTTGTTCTGCTTGAGCAGAATCTCGCTGCCGAGGACCGCAACCTCCTCCTGCGTCAGGATGTGAGCCACGGCGTTGAGCGAGCCCCAGCCACCGGCGGGAGAATCATAAGTCTCGACTTTTGCCTTTTGCCGCATGACGCATCCTTCAATCGCAGACCACACACCCAGCGCCCTGCACCCAAAACCCGAGATGCCATCGCGAGTTCCTAAGCGTTCGGAACCTTGCCTTGGCTCGCGCGTCATGACTCGATCCTGGGACGCATCCATGCATGGCTCTCAACTCGACGTATGCGATAGCGCATCCACCCCTCCCGCCTCGGTCGCGATGCCCCGGCTCACGTCGAGCGGTGCGCGGGATGCGCGCATCGTGGCAGAGGAATGCCCCGTCGCCCTCGTCTATGACGGGACCACCGCCGCAGTGCTGATGGCGACTCCCGCCGATTTGGCCGACCTGGCCCGGGGCTTCAGCCTCACGGAGGGAATCATTGGGGACATCGGCGAGATCGAGGAACTCTCCGTCGTCCCGGGTCCCGACGGCATCGAACTCCGGCTATGGCTCCGACCGGACGCCGGCCGGCGGCTGAAGGAGCGACGGCGGCTGCTGGTGGGGCCAACCGGCTGCGGCCTGTGCGGCATCGACAGTTTGCGCGAGGCCGGCCGGATCGTTCGGCCCGTCGAGCACCCGGCGTGCCTCTCGCCCGAACAGATCCGCATGGCGATTGCCGCTCTTACGGAGTCGCAGATCCTCAATCACGAGACCCACGCCACCCATGCGGCAGGTTTTTTTCAGCCGGGCAGCAAGTCCATGGTGGTTCGCGAGGACGTGGGTCGCCACAACGCGCTCGACAAGCTCGCCGGCGCACTCGCCGTCGAGGGAATAGCCGGGTGCGCTGGCGCCATCATCCTCACAAGCCGGATATCGGTCGAGATGGTGCAGAAGACGGCAGCAATCGGCGCGGGAATCGTCGTCGGCATGTCAGCGCCGACCGCGCTTGCCATCCGGACGGCGGAAGCAACCGGCATCGCGGTTGTCGGTATCGCGCGCGGAGAGGCGTTCGAGATCTTCAGCCACTCGGAGCGAATTTACGCTCACACCCCTGGGCGTATTTAGCCGGCGTATCCCTGCAGAAAACGCTTGAGGACCGACCGGACCCTCGCCGACAACTTGTCCAGGAGGATCCGCGCGGTGAAGTTCGCGAACGACCTCTTAATCAGAGTGGCCACCACACGGTGCTTGTTAAGAAGTTATTCCTTCACGAGTCGTCGTGTATCGCCATGAGGAGGATGGCTGTTGGCCGTCGTGCCACTTGGCCTGATTCAGCCAGGAACGGCCCATGGCCCCGAAGCCTTGGGAGGAAGCTAAGTCTCTACAGAGGCCGCTTGCGGATGGAGCCCTGCAGATCATTGCACCGGCGAGAAGGAAGACGCAAGACCTGGGGAGTAGGCGGACCCGTCAGGCGATTTTGAAAAAATCGGCGCGGGCGTTAGCCATACTTCCTCTCAAAATAGCGATCCGAACTTCGTCAGGGGTAACCAAGGCAGCACGTCGGTGACCGCGACGACGCCTCTGTCGGTTGTGTTTATTTTTGCAGCGGCGCTCGTATTCACTTGCGCTGTTCTCAAATCGAAGATCGATGCCTGGCTCGACGAATGATCGCGTCAGGCCGCGCCTCCTCGTCAACTGACATCGCGCGATACTATGGCGTTGGGCTGCGTCGCATTTCTTGGCACCTCAATGGATGGGCGGGCAAACGAGCGAGGAACGGGCTGTTCAATGAGCCACCGCCTCACGTAATGCCAACAAGTGGCGCGGTTTGAACATCGAAACGCGGCGGTGATTCGCGTATTCATAGTTATGGAAGAAGCAGGCCAAAGACCCACTTTTGGCGTGAGTAACCAGACTCACGCGGCTTGCGAAGCACTGCCTCCATGGTTCGTAGACCGACAGTACGCCACTGTGCCGAAGGTGAGCGGACCTAGGTCGGCCTCCCCTCTCTCGTTTCAACCGCCGTCAAAACGCTCCGCACTCTCCCGGCGAGGTCGCTTTGCGTAAACGGCTTTTGAATGAGAGAAACACCGCGATCGAGCCTACCCTGATGAACGATTGCGTCGCGAGAGTAACCGGTCATGTAAAGTACCTTCAGACCAGGCCGCCGACGCTGCGCTTCGGCAGCTAAGTCGCGTCCGTTCATGCCCGGCATCACGACGTCAGTCAGGAGTAGGTCCACCTGGCTTGTGGCAAGCACGTTAAGCGCTGCATCACCATCTTGCGCCTGCATGACTTCATAGCCTAGCTCGACCAGTGTGCCCGCCACAAACTGCCGCACCCCTTCATCGTCCTCTGTGACCAGCACACGTTCACCATGCCCACGAGGAACGCCTCCGATTGTCTGCTCTTTACGAGCTGGTTCACTGACATCCGTTCGTCGCGGGAGAAAGATCGTGACTGTCGTGCCTGCACCTGGCGCTGAGCTTATTCTAACGTCACCGTCGCTCTGCTTGACGAAGCCGTAGACCTGGCTCAGCCCGAGGCCGGTCCCCATCCCGGGCGGTTTGGTTGTAAAGAACGGCTCGAAAGCTTTGTCTGCCACTTCCGGCGCCATACCTATTCCTGTGTCCTTGACTGAAACGGACACGTATTGGGTGGAGTTTAGTTGACCAGACGATGCGGAGAACTGCTCGTCCAGGGACGCGTTTGCCGTTTCTAGTATGAGCGTGCCTCCATTCGGCATCGCGTCTCGGGCGTTGAGCGCCAAGTTCAGAACCGCAGATTCAAGCTCCGTTACGTCAGCCTGCGCCTCCCCCAGATCAGGCGCGAGGTTTGTTTCAATTGAGATTGTCTCGCCAAGCGTTCGAGCCAGCATATCCGTCAGGCTTCGAACAAGCCTGTTGAGATGGACCGGTTTTGGATCGAGAGCTTGCTTCCGAGAGAACGCCAAAAGACGCTTAGTGAGTTCGGCTGCCCTCAACGCGCCCCTTTGAGCGTTTTCGAGCAACGCTCTTGGCTTTTCGTCGGTGACCCTACGGCTCGCCATCTGCAGATTGCCAATGATGATCGTCAGCAGATTGTTGAAGTCATGCGCGATGCCGCCGGTGAGCTGACCGACCGCTTCAATCCGCTGCGAGCGACGCATTTCCTGCTCCAGAGTTTCTCGACGTTCTGCCTCTGCATAAAACGCCGCTGTGCTGCGGGCGGTTAGGACAATGAAAAAGCAGACCAGAGCGAGGGCGGGTGCGCCGATGGCCAGATATCCACCTAGTTGGCGGAGCCACGTGCTTCTTATCTCCGACGTTTCCATGCTGGAAGAAACATATACAGGCAGTCCTACAAGCTTTCTAACTGCAAAACGGCGTTCTAGTCCGTCCACATTCGATACCGTCGTATATCTTCCCCCCTCCGGACTACTTTTGATCAATTGACCAAAGCCACTCGACGGATCCAAGACGATGCCAGGACGAGCCGCGATCGGGTGACGGGCGAGAACTGCACCATCGTCTCTAATCAGGGCAAAGCTTGCGCTCGACGTGCCGCGCAAGGTTGCATAAAGATTCTCAAAAGCAGAAGGGAGTACAGAGATTAGCGTGTAGCCGTTGAAAGTACCTGAGCTATCGTGCCGTCGTTTGCTGACTGGAAACAGGATTGCACCCGTCAGAGAAATGCCGACCACACGTCCAATATAAGCTTCGTCGTTTTGAGCTAACTCTGCTTTTAGGTGAGCGCGCTCTGGTGCGTTGAAGGCAGCCGGCACCGGAAAAAATAGAGACGACAGTATTGCATCGCCGTTGTGGTCTAGCACCCAAATTGAACTGATGTCGGGAAATGTATGCGCGAATTGCTTCAGGCGCTCACTAAGCTCAGCCCCGGAATCCTTGATCGTCGAGTCCGTCTTGCCGCGCGTGATCTGGTCGATACTGTCCAGCGTTACGTTGATCGAGCGAAACACTCGAAGAGCCTGTTCCGCTGAAACCTCCAAACTACGTTCGATTCGCTCGTCTGCCAGTTCGAAGGCATCTTGATAGGCAGAGTATGCAGCATAGGCGAACACGAGCGCCGGGGCGATGATCGAGGCGGCCAGCGAAAACCACAGCCATCGGAGGGCTGCATCCTTCCGCTGTTTCATTTGTTAATGGGCCTCCCGGCCGGCAGTAGGTCTCAACATGCCCTTCTAATTAGAGGTCCTTTGATGCCTGTGCCAGCGCGTTTTTGAGTTCCTCCCTAGGTGGCTTGGCCGAGATCTTCCCGTGCACGTGCCCTTGATTGGGATTCCGCTCATCTGTGGCCAGCAATGACCGTTGCGACCTGAAGAGCTCCTGACCGCTGTCTACCAATAGAAGTGCAAGCCGGTCTGACGCTCCAGCCAAACGTTCAATTCATCCGCCGCCCGGGTGGCGGCGCAACGGGTCCCATCGAGAGTGATACCGCACGGACTGTAATTCCGCGCCGTCAATGCCCCGGTGAACTTCTCCAACGTGCCGCGAAGGTGATGCCATCGAAAGGCTTCACCGGGCTACTCGAAGATGCTGATACCGCTAGCAACGGCGTCACAAAACTCCAGTGCGGAATCGACCAATACCGGAAGCACTTGGCCGACCCTCCCGCCATCTGCCGAGCCAGATCGGGCACTGCAACTCTCGCGCGACGGATCGGTTCGACCTGCGGGCCGCCTCGCAAGCTCCTCGGTAATGCAGACCGCGGCTACACTGACTGGATTGTCACTTGCGAACCTGATCAAGGGTATGAACAACAGCGGTCGGCACCAACCATACTAATCTTAGCCTATCCGCTCCCCCGGTCCTGAAAAGCGCCGGTCTCGGCAACGGGCGTCGGCCACTGAATTGGTGCGGATTCGCTCGCGCGCGTGCTTGAGAACTCCCCGTCTCTAACCTGCTCGATATGACCCTGTCGGCAGTCGCGGCGATCACTGGCAGTTTAACCGTTGCTCGCCCCTTTCGGTCGGCAGCGACTGTCGATCAAGATTCCGCACTGCACATGCTCCAAAGCTTAACATGTCTCAATTCCCAAGTCGGCGGAAACCAGGATAGAATAGGGCTTTCCCTTAAAGGGGCAACTCATGTTTGACACCGCAACAACCGCGCTTTTGCGCGCGATTCTCGATGAAGTCTGTGAAAGGGTCTCGCACCGCGAGATTGGAGCCCGTACCCACGTCGCATCGAAAATTTTGGAAGCTGCGTCTAGAGGCGAAGTCTCGCCCGAGGGCCTTAGGCAGATCGGCCGCGACGCCCTCTCGCACGCGCCGACGATGTGGCGCTGATCGTAGGTGCTGGTGTGAACTTCCAGATCACTGTTTTGAAGATCTTGGCGGCATACCCGGACGGGTTTGCCGTGATGGAAGACCTGAAGCGTGACATGGCTATCCTGGCGACGAGTGGCCGCGACTGGGCAGACCGGACCCAGCGGCTCGCGGCCAAGGTGCCGGACCTCAACATCTTTTCACAAGGACTGGTCGAGCGCATAAGCGGAGGATGGAAGATCTCGGCCAAAGGGCGGGCGGTGCTTGAAATGATGGAAGCGCGGCCAACGGCTTTGGAAACGGGGCAGGTGCCTCTAGTTGAGGACACGACCACGACGTCGCCGGCGCCAGTTCCTCCGCTGCGGCAACCCGCCGACCGTGCGAAGCGGCGGCGCGAGCGCCGCGAACGTCGGCGCGAGGCCCGTGAACGAGCAAGAGCGAACGCCTCCTGAGGGAGGGCGACCGAAAAAAAGCCGCCAGCGGTGGCGGCTTGATAGTTCCGGACCGTCGGTTGCCTCCCCAGTCCCAAGCGTACCGCCGTTACCTTGTTTGCGGCCATGCCACTCCGAGCTACCGAACACAATTCGATTCGGCTATCGGGCCGCCGATTTATGCACGGGGCATTCTACGGAGCCGGCAAGGGGCTAAATGTGGACGGGAGCCGAACCCGAGCGTGATGGCCAGCCGCGACCCTCCGCGCCCGACTGACACCAATACCCCAACCTGAACGGGGGGCCCATTTCCGCGACGAGAGCACAGTGCCGATTTAGGCCAACTCGGCACCATGGCGGTGGGCGCGGTCGTCCAAAAAACTGGTCACGGGACTAGGCGGCGGCCTTTAGAGCATCTAGACGTTTGCGGAGAAACGCCAGCACCATAATCTCGTCGGACGTAAGCTTGGCGTACTGGCGCTTGAACTTCTGCGCGATCTTGGCTTCGATCATCTTCACGAGATCACCTGACATGTAGGCGTCCAAGACTTCCGGGTGCACATAGCACTTCCGGCAGACGGCCGGCGTGTTGCCGAGCTGTTTCGAAACGTTCTCAATCGCGGCGACCACGTTGCGCTTGGCCTCGGCCTGGCTATCGTACTTCTTGAATTCGGCAAGGGCGAACGCCGCGAGAACCGTCCCCGCCCAAGTCCGGAAATCCTTGGCGCTGAATTCCTCTCCCGTGATGTCCTTGATGTAGGCGTTGACGTCGCCAGAATCGACGGTTCGCGGCTGTCCGTCATCGTCGAGGTACTTGAAGAGCTCGTGTCCCGGGATCTCAGCGCATCGCTTCACGATCGCGGCTATCCGTTTGTCCTCGACGCGAAGCTTCCACTGCTTGCCCGACTTACCCGTGAAGTCGAACCGAAGGACACCGCGGCCGACGGAAACGTGCTTTCGCCGCATCGTGGTGAGCCCGTAGGACTTGTTCTTCTCCGCATACTCGGCGTTGCCGACCCGGATCAACGTCTTCTCCAGCAGACTGACGATCGTGGCCAGCACCTTCTCGCGAGGTAGTCCGTCCAGCTTCATGTCGGCTTCGACCCTGGCGCGGAGCGCCGGCAGCGCAGCCGCGAACTGGATGATGTGCTCGTACTTGTTCTGGTCACGAAGTTCCCGCCACTTCGGGTGATAGCGATACTGCTTGCGGCCCCTCGCATCGAGCCCGGTCGCCTGAATGTGGCCGTTGGCCGAGGGGCAGATCCACACGGATTCGTAGGCCGGCGGGATGCCGATTGATTCTATGCGGCGGATGACGGCGGCATCGGTGATGCGCTTTCCGTCCTTGTCGTAGTAGCTGAAGGTCGTACCGGCCCGCTTGCGGGAGTAGCCCGGCGCGGAGTCGCTGACATACCGGAGCCCTTCTTCCGCGATGGTGGCCGCTACTTCGGCGGTGCGGTCCAAAACCTGTTCTTCGTTGCCGGTCTCTCGGAGCATGGGCCTGTCCCTCGGAAGCACCCTGGGATCGAGGCTCCACTCCCCCGTAAAGGGATGAGAACACCGGTTAGTTCCGTTCTGAGATCGGTGGATGCGATCCATCTCAAGTGAAGGCCGGGCCGGTTCCTTTCGAAAGGCGCTGCGAGCGGTCGGGCGGCGTAGCAAGCTTCAGACAATCGCCACAAAGTTCACCGACACGCTCCCTCACAGTCAGTCTCCACGAAAGCTTCCATGTCCCAGTATTCACTCGATGTGCTGCGTCAGCGCTATGTCGTCGAGAAAAGACCGCTCGAGGCCAGCGTCGAGCAGATCTTGCGGGCCGACAGCCGCGCGGGAGCCCGCGCCATCCTGGCTTCGATCGATAAGCGCCGCTTCGAAAACAGATCCGAAGGGCAGCGCCTCCGCAAGATGCTTAATTTTGAAACCTCTCTATGGGAGAGCGGCGTTCATGCCGTGGCAGGCGTGGACGAGGCCGGAATGAGCCCTCTCGCCGGTCCGGTCTCCGCAGGCGCTGTGATCCTTAAGCCGGGTACCCGGATAGTCGGGATCGACGACTCGAAGAAACTCGACGCTGCGGCCCGCGAGGAGCTCGCGAAGGAGATCAAGGCAAAGGCAGAGAGTTGGTGTGTGGCGTTCGTGGAGGTCGAGGAGATCGACACGATCAACATTTATTGGGCGGGCATCCAAGCCATGCAGCGGGCGGTCCGGGGACTCGCGTTGACGCCCCAGCACTTGCTGATCGACGCGAAGCGGTTGAAGGAGATCGATATCCCTCAGCAGGCCATCATCAAGGGCGACGCCAAGTCCGCCAGCATCGCGGCCGCCTCCATCCTCGCGAAAGTCGAGCGCGACATGGCCATGCGGACGCTCGACGAGCGCCATCCCGGTTACGGTTTCGCGGATCACAAGGGTTACCCGGTGCCCGCTCATTATGATGCGCTTGCCAGGCTTGGTGCATGTGCAGCTCACCGGAGGTCGTTCGGACCTGTACGCAAGGCTCTCGGCTTGCCGCCCCTGCCGCCGTGGCCTTCGGCATCCGAGCGCGAGGCTGAACCCAGGTCCCTTGCTCCGCCTCAGCTGCCTTAGTTTCGCGACCAACTCCTTTCGCGAATGACGTCCTTGGCCTTTTTGTCGGACCGCAGGCCGAGATAGACCGGCTGGCGCAGTTCGCCCTTGCTGGTCCACTCCGCGAACTTCACTTCCGCGACCAACCTGGGACGCACCCAGGTCGTGACCTGCTCGTCCTTCACCTTGGCGGCAAAGGGCGACTTGGCCGTCCTGAGCTTCACGAGCTTGCCGTGAAGCTCTTCCAGAACCTGGTGGCTGAAACCAGTGCCGACGTGGCCGATGTACCGCCACCCATCGTCCTCGCGTACGGCCAGCACGAGGGCGCCGAAGAATGGCCGAGTTCGCCTCGGTGCCGTGAAGCCAGCGATCACGACCTCTTGCCGCTGCGCGGTCTTCACCTTCAGCCAATCCGCGGTCCGGCGTCCGGACGCGTACGGGCTGTCGGCACGCTTGGCTATAATGCCTTCGAGATGTCTCCGCTCGGCTTCTGCGAAGAACTTCGTTCCGTTGCCTTTGCGGTGGTTGCTGAACGCGATCAGCTTGTGGCGCGGCAGGATGGCCTTAAGCCGCTTCTTGCGCTCGAGTAGCGGAAGCGTGCGCAGGTCCTCGCCGTCCGCGAACATGAGGTCGAACGCGCAGTACAAGAGCTTGGCCTCATGGCGCAGGGCATTCTGGAGCAACTGGAAATGAGATGCGCCGTCCTTGCCGATCGCGACGAGCTCGCCATCGATCACGGCGTCCGTCTTCACGCCCTCGAGTGCTTTCGCGACCTCAACATAAGAGTGGCTGATGATTTTCCCATTGCGGCTGTAGATCGCAACCCGACCACCCCGGATTTCCGAGACCATACGAAAACCATCGAATTTGTCCTCGAAGACCCAATTGGGATCGTCGAACGGTGAATCGGTCAGCGTGGCCAGCATGGGCTGCAGGCGATGAGGCAGGGTCGATTTTCGAGCCATGGCGGGACGACGGGACCACAAAGGGTGGCAACGGGCCGCATGCATCGTCAGTTCCATCTGGCAGGTGAAGGCTTCGGCGAGGAGTAGGGGAAGGCCTAGCTCGAAAGTCCCACGTTGCCGGCAGATAAAAACATGCCTACCGCGTCGGACCCCGGTTGCCGCGAGGTTTGCGAGTCTGCGCCGACGGCTGCGACCGGCTCGCGTAAGCTCGCAGGCGGGCAGAAGCGGCAGAGCTCAGCTCCAAAGGGAGACTAGGAACCATCCATTAAAGGCGGCGTTCGTCCTCGAAGCACAATCAAGAGAAGCAAATCAATAATAGACAAGAGGATGAGATGACGCGATCGGTGGAGGAGCTACGACGCGAGTCCGAGCGTAACCGGGCGGAGTTGGCGGCCACTGTCGACCGTCTGAAGCAGGGATTATCGGATACAACGCGGGATCTGCGTCATATGGTCTCGCCTCAACACGTCAAATCCGAAGTGTCCGGCTATGTGAGCGACAAGGCTCAAGGCTGGATCGAAGGGCTCAAACAGGAGGCGATGGATAATCCGATGCGCACGGTCGCCGCAGGTACCGTGGTGGCTGTACCGCTGCTGCGAATGGTCCGCGGAGTGCCCCTGCCGCTTCTCATGATAGCTGCAGGCTTGGCGCTCACCTCGAAAAGTGTGCGCGACCGGGCTGCCGGTGCCATTTCGCCCATTATGGATGATGCCAGTCGGGTCATCGACCAGACTGCCGAGAGAGTTCAAGACGCGACGAGTGAGGCGCAAGCACGACTCTCCACGTCCCGAGGACGAGCCAGCGGTGCAATCAACGATGCGATGGATGCCGCCAGGACGGCGGCCGACGACATCAAGGCGCGCGCAACGGCGGCGGCAGGAAAGATAGGCGACACCATCACCGGCGGGATGGACGCCATCCAGGAGTCGGCGACCGCCGCTCCAGAGCAGGCACGTCAGATCATTGGTGACAACGCCGCGGTGATCGGAGGACTCGGCATCGCCATCGGCGCAATCATTGCAGCCGCACTTCCCGAAACGAAGTTCGAACATCAGACGGCAGGTCCGGCGAGCGACAGCGTGAAGCGCGCCGCAGCCGAAGCAGCCCAAACCGGTTTCGAGGCAGTCAAGGGTACGACATCGTCTGCCGCCGATGCCGCGACCAGGACGTTCAATGAAGCCGATCTCGGGCAGCACGCGAGCCGTATGACCCGGAATCTTGCCGACAACCTCAAGGAAGCAGCCGCAGACGTTGTCGACGCGGCATTCAACCCCTCCCCCAATTCAAGCACCTGAGAGACAGACCATGAGCGATTCAGATGTGATCAAGCCGGCCAACTTCAACAAAGGCAGCAGCAATTCCTCCACCGGTCTGAAGGATCAGATTGGGGATGCCGGGGCCGAGATTAAGCAGCGCGCCGGAGAGGCCCTCAAGGCATCAGCGGACATGGCACGGGACAAGTTCAGCGAAGCCACCGACGCAGCCAAGGATGTCGCCAGCGGCACTGTCGAACAGATCCAGGAGCGGGCGCGGCAACAGCAGCAGACCGGCGCCGATTTCATCGAGCGCCTGGCGGGTAACTTCCGCCAGGCCGCGGGCGCATTCGAAACTGACGTCCCGTTTGTCGCACGCGGTATCAACTCGGCCGCCGACTATGTGGAAGAAGCGGCCGCAAAGGTTCGCGACGGCAGCTTCCGTGATCTCGTCGACGGTGCGACCGATTTTGCCAAGCGGCAACCGGCAGCATTTCTCGGCCTGTCCGTCTTGGCCGGGTTCGCCGCTGTGCGCTTCCTGAAGGCGTCAGGCGGCTCCCCAACCTCGCCGCAGACGGGTTCGGGTAGCGGACTGGCGGCTGGCGGTTCCGGAGCCCGCAGGGCGTATGCGAGCGAGGGATTCGGTTCGCAGGCCTCTGCGGGGTCGACGACGGGACAGAAACCAGCATCGGTTGACGGCAGCGCATCATGAGCATCGAGCACGATATCGAAACCGGCAAGAACGATCTTCATAATGTCTCGGCCCTTGTCGGTGACGCAATGGCTCAGGTTGCGAAGCTCTTACAGAATGAGGTCGACCTGGCGAAGGCCGAATTGGGAGAAAAGGCTCAAAAGCTCGGTGGAGCATTGGGCCTTCTGGCCGGCGGCGCAGTCCTTGTCATTCCCGCCATCGTAATGGTGTTGTTCACGCTGTCTTCAGCATTGATCAGTGCCGGCTGGTCGCCAACATTGGCCTACCTGGCGTCCGCGATTGTCGCATCTGCCTTATCTGGCGCTCTGATAGCGGTGGGCATCAACCGGCTGGACATGGGCGACCTGGCGCCGAAGGAGACTATCCGCCAGCTCGGGAAGGACAAAGACACAGTGAAGGGAATGGTGCGATGAGTAGCCCGCAAACCGGTTTTTTTGACAGTCTTCTTGCTGCGGCCCGAGACAATCCGCTGTCCGCTGCGCTCATCGGGGGCGGCGCACTCTGGTTGCTGGTTGGCGACGAGAAAATGAAGGGTGCTGCACGATCCGCCGTCACGGTCGCATCGGACGTCGTCGACAGCGGTGCGAACAATCTTCGGGCTGCGGCCTCGGGTTTGCAACGGACCGCAGCGCCGCCGACAGCCCCGGAGTTTGATCACGAAGTAGGCGACGCGGCCGGGACGGTACACGCCGCGGCCGGAGCCGCAGCCGGCTCCGTCTCTGCTGCGGCGGACAGCGTCCGGGACCGGTTCGACGAAGGCGTAGCTTACGCCCGCGAACAATTCGCCAAGATGGGCAATCCCTTACCAACAGAAGACACCTTGTCGAAGGCTCAGTCTTCGCTCGGCGATATGATGCAGAGACAGCCTCTGGCCATCTGCGCCGTCGGCTTGGCGATCGGTGCGGCAATCGCAAGCGCGTTTCGCACTTCCCAAATTGAAGACGACTACATTGGCGACGTAAGCGACCAGGTGAAGGATGATCTGAGCAGGCGTGGAACCGCTGCGTCCAAGGCCATGCGCGAAGCTGCCGATACGCTCATTGCCGAAGCGAGCGACGTCGGCGCCGAGGCAGTCGATCGCATGAAGCAGGCGGGGACGGATGCCGCCCAGGCTGCGAAGGAAAAGGCCAGGCAATTGTGAGGACTGGCGGCGCCGACAGTCGCCGCTCCTCGCACACTGCAATTCCCCTTCCAAATTCGGAGCTGAACATGAGTCGCGGAATGCCATCGATGACCGCCCTTTTGGGAGTGCTCGCGATTGCGGGCTATCAAAATCGAGACAAGCTGTCGGAGATATTTCGCAACGCGACCTCTGGCCAACAGGGGATCGGCAGTAAGGATGCTCTCGGCGGTATGCTCGGCAATCTTGGAGGCCTGCTAAGTGGCGGCGGCGTCGGCTCCCTGCTAAATGGTGGGATCGGCGAGCTGCTGGAACACTTTAAACAGAACGGTCAGGGTGACGCGGCTCAATCGTGGATCAATCAGGGGCCGAACCGCGAGGTTACACCCCCCGAGCTCGATCAGGCTATCGGCCCGGACGTCATGCAGAAACTGGAGCAGCAGACCGGTTTGTCGCGACAGGCAATTCTAACCCGATTATCTCGAGAGCTTCCGGCGGCGGTGGACAAATATACACCGGATGGCCGTCTCCCTGCTTCATCGGCAGGATAATAGCAGCGAAAGCCGAGGAAAAACGGCATGGGCATCATTTGGACGATCATCATCGGTTTTGTCGCAGGCGTCATTGCGAAATTCATCATGCCTGGCGACAACGAGCCATCCGGTTTTATCCTGACGACGATCCTCGGAATCGTAGGAGCCTTCGTAGCGACGTATCTCGGCCAAGCGCTGGGTTGGTATCGTCCCGGCGAAGGGGCGGGGCTAGTGGGCGCCGTGATCGGCGCCATCATAGTATTGTTCGTCTACGGTCTCGTGGCCGGCAGAAGCCGCCGCGCTATCTGACCCGCCTGTCAGCAGGCCGTGCAGCATTCTCGCGTTCACACCGGCGTAGTGATTGAACCATTCGGGTTGCGGGACGTCCTGATAAAAGGAGTCCCGCCACTTCCAGTAGCGCCAGCCGGAGCAACTCACATAAGCGGCGCCGTTCAGGCTCCCGGACGACGTTTTGCAACCTTCAGCCTCCCATTTTAGCCTGGACTTGTGCATCTTGGCGGAGCGGAGGATATTGTTCTCGCGCTGCTTCTGGCCGCGGACCTCGCGCCGCTCACGGCGTTCCTCGGGCGTGAGATCTCTCAAATGCAGTGGCCGGTGCGGGCGGCATGGCCTCTTTCCTGCAATGAGAAGGAGCGAGCAGGCGTAAGGGGTTCCTTTTGCCGTTGGAGGCCCATTGAATGAAGGTTTGCGATTATGCTGCCGTTACTTTGGCGGAGGGCAGCCAGCGCCAAATTCCGAGCAAATTGATCGCGAGAAGGATGAGATTCTGGATGCGCCGTGCACAAGGGTGGTCAGGCATGCCACCTGCCTCGCGGCGCTGCGAAGCGACATTGGCCTCAAGACTGATCATTCCAGAAAGCATACGCCTTGATTCAGAGGCGATCGCCTGGCTCATCATTATCGTTGCGAGACGTATGAGCACTATGCGCCGCATGGCAGGCCCAAGCGAAGGCGAATTTCCTGCGTCTTGTTCGCCGTGATCGGCTTGGGGCGCCGCGACACAAGCATGCTCTTTGAATTTACTTCTTTTGCTTCGCTTCTGCGGTTTTGCCATCCGAGCTTTTGGAGCGTTCTTCAAACCGATCAGCGCCCTTTGCTAGATCGTGCCCCATCTTGCTCTCGGTTTTCGCTTCGTCCTTCGAGGCCGCTTTGAGCAAGCCCTCAGAGGCCGATTTCCCCGCTTTTGATGATTTTTGTTCGTTATCCATTTGTAGCTCCTTCCTGATAAAGGGCGCTTCCCACGAAACTTTCGGTCTGTGCGGCCTTGGACGTACCAACGTTCAATCAGAACGCCCGGGATATTGTTCCCAGTTCTGTGAGGCTCTCGGTCGAGTCGCGGTCCATGTTGGTTGTTCCTGAAGTCCGGCAGTACCTGGTTTGGTGCCTTTTTGATGCAGGAGTTAGCCGGTGGGTTTCGTCAGCTTTGAGCGAGCTGCCAGTGGGAGGTGATGTCGGCGCCAGTCTTATTGAGATGCACGTGCTGATTGACGTGATCGACCCAGGAGAGCGGAATGAAGTGATGATGCTGACCGTCCGGCGAACTCTGCTTCGTCAGCTTGATCTTGTCCGTATCGTCCAGATGATCGGCTTTTCCGACCATCTTTCTATAGGACGAAATCACGTCCATGTCCCGACGCTGGGCACACGGCCGATCATGCCGCTCGGGCGAGCGAGCGCCGCTTCTGGCGGAGGTAGCGCGTGATCTCCGGGAGCGACATCGTGTTCAGCACACGGTCGGCGGGGACACCGCCCTTGCGGGCCATCACGACGCCCCAGTGCATGTGGTCAAGTTCGGGGATCGAGTGCGCGTCCGGATTGATGCTCAGCATGCAGCCGAAGTCGAGGGCCGCCTGGTGCCAACGCCAATCCAAGTCGAGCCGCCAAGGGTGGGCATTAATTTCGACCACAACGTCGTACTTGGCGCACGCCCGCAGCACCTTCTCAACGTCGATTTCGTAGCCCGGCCGCCGCTGGAGCTGTCGCCCCGTCATGTGGCCGATGATGGTGGTGTGAGGGTTGGAAATAGCCCGAAGCAGGCGCTGCGTCTGCGCCTTGCGATCCAGCTTGAAGCGCCCATGGATGCTGGCGACCACGAAATCGAAGCGCTCCAGAACGTCGTCGTCATAGTCGAGCGACCCGTCTGCCAGGATGTCGGACTCGATACCTTTGAGGATCCGGAAGTCCTTGCCGAAGCGCTTGTTCAGTCGATCGGCTTCCCTGTGCTGCTGCGCGATCTCCTCGACGGAGAGACCACCGGCATAGTGCGCGGACTTGGAGTGATCGGCGACCCCGAAATACTCAAAGCCCTGCTGGCGCGTGGCCTTGGCCATGCTCTCCAGCGTCTCGGTGCCGTCGGAGGCATCGGTGTGGCAGTGAAGGATGCCCCGCAGGTCCTGGTCGGTGACGAGCTTCGGGAGCTCGCCTTTCAGAGCCGCCTCAATCTCGCCGCGCCCCTCCCGGAGCTCAGGGTCGATGAAGGGCATACCGAGGGCGCGGTAGATCTCAATCTCCTCGCCGGCGATCAGCATGCGGCCCTTGTGCAAGCCGTCGGCGCCTAACCGTAGACCCTTTTCGGCGGCCAAGGCTTGAAGCTGCTCGATGTGGCCAGCGGAGCCGGTGGCGAAGAGAAGGGCGGCGCCGAAGTGCTTGCGGTCGGACACTCGAATTTGCAGCCCGTCGGCCGATGGCGTCGATGAATTGTCCAGCTTGGCAGCCTCCGCAACGATCACGAGATCGCCGACGAGTTCGCAGCCGCGGCGGAAATCGCCGGCGATCGTCACACGCTTGAGTTCGGCGCGGGACTTGCGGATCGAGTCCTTCGCATGTGCGAGCAGCGCGGCGGCGCGGTGCAGGTGGAGGGGGCCTTCTCCGCTTTTGGCAATCGCGAGGTTCTGCACGATCTTGTTCTGCAGCGCGACGCCGAGTCCTTTCGCCTTCTTGATGCGGTCATCCTTGGCGGCGGCCTCCAACTCCGAGAGCGAGCCGATGCCAAGATCCTTGTACAGGCGCAGCACCTTCTCCGGACGAAGGCCGGGTACACCGAGCATCTCGAGCACGCCCGCGGGAATCTCCTGCCGCAGCTTTTCGAGGCTGGGATGACTGCCCGTCTTGTGAACCTTGGTGATGATGTCGGCAATAGCATCGCCGACGCCCGGGATCTCAGTAAGTCGATCTTCGGCGATGAGCACGTCCAGAGGAACGGCTAGGGCCGCCAGGCTGTCGGCGGCCCGAGAGTAGGCTTTCGCCCGGTAGGGGTTGCCGCCTCGCAAGGCGGTGCGCTGCGCGTACTCTCGCAGGAGACTTGCCACACCGCGCGCGTCAAGCGAAGGCATTCAGCCAGCCTCCCGGTCCGAGCTTTGTGGCGCCGCCGGAGTAAGGCGACCGCCGGAGCGGTCACTTGGCCGGCGATCGAGAGAGCTCTCGAGCTTCTGGGCTGCGCGAAATTCCTCAAGGTGCTGGACATTGGGGCCGTAGGCAGCCTCCTTCTTGAGGAGATTGTAGATCCGGCCGGCCACCAGTTGCAGATGCTTTATCTTGCCCCGCGGCATGGATCTCGCTTTGCAGAGAGCTCGGACGGCGTAGGCGCGGAAATAGTCGAATGCGTCTGACATGATGTCAGTAAACGCCGGCTCTCGCCGAGAGTTCGATGCGCTCTGGAAGGATTAGATCGCCCATCGGCGCCCGTCGGGGCCTGGCGCAAAACCCAAAACCTTGCGAACAGTGAGGTCGCTGGAACTCCTCGCCGCCTTCGAAGTTGCGAGACTCGTTGATTGAGGAAGGCAGACTGCCCGCCGTCGGCCGCAACCCGGCGGCGGAATTTTTGTGAGTTGAGTAGCGTGGCAAAGCGTACAAAGGCGCCTCGGGCCGAAAAGACCGAGGTCCCTACAATGCCGGGGTTCATCGAACCCCAGTTGGCGACCCTGAAGATGAAGGCTCCTTCGGGATCTCTATGGATTCACGAAGTCAAATACGATGGCTACCGCATCCAGCTCCGGATCGACGGTGACGACTCGACGGGCCTACACCCGCAGCGGTTACAATTGGATCAGTAAGTTCTCTAGGATTGCGGCCGCCTTCGATATCGAAGGACAGGCCATCGCCGACGGCGAGGTCGTCGTCATCCATGATGGGCGCACGAACTTCTCCGAGCTGCAGCAGACCTCGGCAGGGGCGATCAGGATCGACTAGTCTACTTCGCTTTTGATTTGCTCTGGCTGGACGGCAGCGATCTGCGCAAAGAGCCGCAGATCGAGCGGAAGAGGCTGCTCAAGGATCCGATCGAGGAGCACGACCTCAAGGAGCCCGTCCTCTATAACGAGCACCACGAAGGGGACCGCCAAGCACTGTTCGCCGCAGCCAGCAAGCTGAATTACGAAGGCATCGTCTCCAAGCGGGTGGACGCACCATACCGATCAGATCGAGTGGAGGCTTGGCAGAAGATCAAGGTCGTTCAGAAGGGCAAGTTTCCCGTGGTCGGCTTCATCAAGGACCCGTCCGGCGTGGCCGCGCTCTATCTGGGCAAGAAGGAAGGCAAGGATCTGGTCTACATGGGAAAGGTCGGGACCGGATGGAGCCGAACCACCTCGGCGCAGATCCGCAAGGCGCTCGACACCGTGGTAAGCCCGAAACAGAAGCTGACCAAGACCATCAGGAAGCCGAAGGCCACGTGGGTCGAGCCCAATTTCTATGCCGACATCGAGTACCGTGACATCACCTCCGAAGGTCTGCTGCGGGCCAGCTCGTTCAAGGGGCTGAGCAAAGGAACGCGCCGATCATAGCGGCGTTTTCCTGGGAGTATGTGGAGTACCGGTCATGGATCCGGAACAGCGAGTTGCGAAGGCCTTAGAAGACGCACAAGGCATCTTGGCCCGGCATGTCGAGCCCGGCCCTAGGAGATTGCGAGCAAACAATAAACAAGCTGCTGGATGTGCTCGACGACGAAGCCGTCGTGCAGGCGCTCAGGATTCGAAGATGGAAAAGCCCACAACAGAACAACTCGACGAGCTCAAGAGGCTCAATGCAATCGCGCGCGTGCCGGACGAATCGGAGATCGTGACCTCGAAGGAAGAAGCCGAAACCCGGATCCGCGATCTGAAAGACAAGGCTCGGATGGAATGAGACGATCCCCGGACGCATCCAGAGCGAAGAGCTCGGTCGGTGAAGGGACGTCGATTTCGGACATCCGCATGAACTCGATGGACACGTTCGATCCCGATATGCCGTGTCGCGTTCAAGACTGACCTCAATGACCGGATCATCGAATGGAGTGCCCATGGGCGTCGATGTACCGCCAACACGCGTCGAAATGGGATGAAGGAGTCATTGCCTGGGATGGCCTGTTGCTCAACGGATGGTCTCCCATTCTCCACTCACTTGGAACCCGCGAATCCTTGCGGCGTTGCATCGCCATCAAGTTCGCAAGAGGAGCAGCCGATGACGGCAGCGAAGAAGAAGACCGCGCGTGGACGCAAGCAGGACTGGGCACGCGTCGCCAAGGGACAGGACTCGAAGTTCGCTACGCAGCGAAGAAAACCGGCCGCTCGGCCTCGGCGGTGAAGAAGGCCGTCAAGAAAGTCGGCAATTCCCGCAAGCGCGTAGAGAAGCGTCTCGGCCGCTAGGCTCTCAGATCCGGCGTTAGCCTCTGCACGGTTGGCTCAACGTCCCTGCCGGTGACGTACGATGGCACTTACGGGCTAACATGGAAGAGGGCGCACAGGTCAAGGCTGAGATGTGGCTTGGCACAGCGGGATGGAATGTTCCACAGGTCTGCAAGGATAGGGTTGGCGGCGCGGGCAGCCACCTCGAGCGCCACGCGCGGGTCTTGAACGCCACCGAGATCAACTCATCGTTTCACAAGCCGCACCGGCGTTCGACCTATGAGAAGTGGGCAAGCGCGACGCCGGATGATTTCCGCTTTTCTGTTAAAGTGCCTAAGTCCGTATCTCATTCGTCACAGCTAGCGCGAGGTGAACTCGATCGCTTCATCGAAGACAGCGCCGGGCTTGGGGCAAAGCTCGGAGTTTTGCTCGTTCAATTTGCACCTCGCAGAATTCTCGTCGAGTCAGACGCGGAACTCCTGCTCGGCACACTGCAAGAAAAGACCTCAGCCGCTCTCGTTTGCGAGCCGCGTCACGTAAGCTGGTTCACGCCCGAGGTTGATACTTGGCTTAAGGAGCGTCGGATTAGCCGCGTCGCTGCGGATCCGGCGCGGGTGCCCGATGCCGGCCTCCCGGGCGGGTGACCGGACCTGCGATATTTTCGACTGCATGGAGCGCCGCGCATTTACTACTCCGCCTACGACGGGACATACCTGCGCGCGCTGAAGTCACGGCTCGGTCCAGCATCGTCGTCTTGTGAGACCTGGTGCATCTTCGACAACACTGCCGCCGGCGCAGCACTCCAGAACGCACTCGACTTGCTTACTTGAAGGGCCTTCTTGGCAGTATTTGGCTGACAACCCACACGCGGCCTTTGGGGGCTATCTGCGCCTCTCCGATTTTGCCTCGCCTTCGGGCCAGCCATAGGCAAGCGGACCAAAGTATGTACCGGCCCCAGTCTGTTTCATGTCCAAAAGCAGACATAGCGGTATCCAAGGCAGAGGTCAGCTACGGGCCAACAGCGGAAGTGGCGATTGTAGCCTGCCAACTGAGGCGGCCTTACTGCGCCAGTCCGCGACGCTCTTCGTCGGCAATGGCGGTCAGCATCTCGTACTGACTGGCGAGACCGCTAAGGCTATTCGCGATATTTTGAAGCACGTTGGCTTTCCTCGGCGAAACTCCGATTTCCGCCGCCTCACTACGGTAATCCGTCGCCAGCTTCCGGCATTCTTCAGCGGACCGCATTCGCAACCTCACTGAGCAAACAAAAGCAGCGCGAAAGCGCCCACGGTAAAAATAGCCCCGGCAATCGCGGTTATCGAGAACAGGTCGTCGCGCATGGATCCCGCTCCAGTACGGAGACTATGTTACCGCAACCGGTGGGCTAGTACAGTTCAAAAATGAACTTAGGGATTGAGCAGGCCCAAACGGTCCGTTTAGGGTCAAAGGCTGCCCTCCCAGGGCTGCTTCACCCGAGTCGGTTCATCTGTGGCAAGCAGACGTTTCGGCTCTTCGAGCATAGGGCGGCAACGGGCCAATTGCAGACTCTTGCACCGCAGCAAGCGAAACCATGTTCTTTGAAAAAGCCGCCTGCTAACCTCGCGCTGCGAACCGAAGGAGGAACACGTGGCTCGTTTAGCAACGCGTCGTGCCTTGCTTTTGACTACCTGTTCGATTGCCATCGCCGCCGTGGTGAACGCTGAGCCGACACGGCCATGGCGCGTCGGACTGGTCACCTCCGGGCAGAGCGACCGGATTATTGGATGGTTCAGAGAAGCTTTCAAAGCCAAGGGATATCACGAGGGTAAGGACCTGATAATCGAACTGCGAGAAGCGAAGGGCCGCTACGCGCTGTTGCCAACTCTAGTCAGAGATCTCGTTGCGCTAAAGCCAGACGTCATAATTGCTGAAGCAACGCCCGCGGTAGCAGCGGCACAACGAGTGACCTCGACGATTCCGATCATCATGTCGCCATCCACTGATCCTATGGGCTCCGGCTTCGTCAAAAGTTTTGCCAAGCCCGGGGGCAATATCACTGGCGTAGCGAACATGTTCGCTGACCTCACAGCCAAGACGCTCGACATCGTTCGCCTTCTCTTTTCCAAAGTGCGTAAAATAGGTGTGCTCACTTCGGACAACCCGGTGCATCCGGCCATGGCCGAAGTGGCGGCTAGTGCAGCGAGCGCGCTCGGCATTTCAGCCCAACTATTCGTTGCGGCGACCCCCGAGGACCTCGACAAGGCGTTCGCAAACATGAAGGCGGCGGAGTGCGAAATCGTTTACGTACTGGCGGACCCGCCGCGGCAGGCATTGCCGTCAATTGCACTCGAATACGGGCTGCCCACCGTATATCAGGTCACCAGTTACCCAGACCTAGGCGGGTTGATGGCTTATGGACCGGACATCAAGGCTCTATTTTTACTAGCGGCCGATTACGTGGATCGCATCCTAAAAGGTGCAAACCCAGCGGACTTGCCGGTTCAGCAACCGACCAAATTCGAGTTCGTGATCAATCTCGAAACGGCCAAAGCATTGCACCTGACTGTCCCGGACCAAGTGCTCCTGCTCGCGGACAGAGTGATCGAGTAGCGATCATTTTGGGACCCGAAAGTCTGCTCCGGGTCAAACGCGTCATTTTGACCGTGCGCCGACTACTTCCGGTCTACCCCGATTAACAGAAGTTCGCGGTGCCGGCCGGCATGTCTCAAAGGGGGCCAGAAGCAGAATTGAGTGAAAGTCAATTCCTCAATATAAAAGCGAGCAAAGGTTGCCGGGCGAGACATCCTATCGCTGCGCGGAATAGCTCCATGTCACAGGACCTCCCGATAAGGATTACACTGGTACATGGGACTTGGGGGCGTTTGATAATTCAGCGGCCGTGGCGGACCGGCAACAACAGTCCATTTTGGTTTGATAAACAATCCCCATTTTCAGAACGGTTGCGCTCTGAGCTACAACGTAAGGGCCTGTCGACCATCATAACTACATTTCATTGGTCTGGCGCAAACTCGATATTGCATCGTGATCAAGGTGCAGAGGCTCTTGCGAAACATCTGATCGAAGAGCGCCTCAGTTCTCCATCGTCGCTTCAAGTCGTCATTGCGCATAAGCCCGAAGGGCTGTGGTCTCGTATCCCCTCGGCGAGATATCTCATCGCGGCGTCCCGCGCGGCGGCCAAGTCCAAAAGTTCTTCGCCCTGGTCGTCAAGAATGATGCCCGCCCAGTCCTGATAGTCGAAGTAGAAACGCATGTGGGCCAACACGATCCTGGTCCGGGCGTTCCTCTGACCAAGCGCCGTCCCATGCGTTGATTTCACTTACTCAAAATGAGCCGTTCGCTACAAACGAGTATCCCGTCCACTCCTCAAGGGCCCCGGTTCACTTCCTTCAAGGAAGCGCTCATCGATGCATCAGGCGCGTTTGCCAGTGACAGATCGCGAGACGGCTTGTGTGCTCAGAGCGGCGGGCGGAGCTTCTTCCGGTTGAGGGCTAATCTTAGTCTCTCCCTCAGCAGACGGATTTCGTCATATTGCTTTTTGATCTCTGGATCGATGCGCAGCCGTTCTAATTGCTGGTCGTGCAGTTTCGACAATGCAGCAATATACGAACTTTGGATGGGCGGGACACGCATGATGACCCTTCAATAGAATACGAGAAAAGCCGATCTCAAAAACTTGGCCGAAGCACAACTTAGGAAATAATTTGGGGGGCCTTTCTGACAATGCGGGCTCGCTGGCAAAGTTCGCCCGTTGCGTCTTTATGACGCCATCGGGCGGTCCCCCCGACCTTCAGGACTTCAGCTTCTGGCGAAGCTTCCTGATCAATTCGCGGAGTTCCGCGGCATACTCTTCGATGATGCGCCGCCTGGCCTCGTCGCTCTCGCGGGGCCTCACGTCCTTGTCCGGCGGCATATCACTCATGGCGTCATACCAGCGGCTCGCGGCAGGCGGCCTTTGATCTGGAGCAATAGTTCCACCCTCAGGGCTGTTCTTTGACCTGCCGGAGGCGGATTTTCATCTCCATTTGGTGGAGGCCAATTCGGCGCGAGCAAGGAGAAGCCGGTCGCGCCGCAACTCAAGGCGGCACAGCTCGCGGGCGCGCTCGCGTAATTTACGACTGTCGTCGCGGGTGGCGCGCGCCCTGATGATGTCCAGATCGTCCATAGGGCATTCGGATGCGATCTCGCCGGTTCCCGCATTTGACCAGATTAAAAGCGTCCACTCCCTCAGGGGCAGCGCGATGCCCTGGAGTACGCTTCGGGTCAGAGGCTGCCGTCGACAGCCAGCATGCCCTTGGTCGGGTGATCTCTCGGAAGCGGACATCGCCGCGCTCTCGGCTGAGGTCAACCCCGGGCCAGAAGCTGACCTGCCAGTCGCGCTCACTTTAGTCCGGCAGGCCCGCCGCGCGCAGCGCCTTGCCGAGCTTGATAGCCAGTTCGGGCGCGCAGGCGACGCCGGCGAACTGGCGGCTGATGCGGAACGCCGGCTGCAGTTCCAAGACGCATGCAGCCGCCGCCTTCGCCTCCTTGAAGCGCCCAATCGCAGCGAGAGATGCGGCGAGCTGCACCCACGTGATGCTGTGGGAGGGATTGGCCAGGTTGGAACGGTAGGCTGCATTTGCAGCCTCCTCATAACGATCGCGACAAAAATAGCCGAGCGCCTGCGCGTCGTAGGCCGCAAAGGCCCACGGATCGAACGGACTAAGCGCATGCCGCGCTCGCTCCAGTCGATTCCGCGTTCAGCGTCCCCGGCCCAGCCCGCCACGACGCTGCCGAGAATCCATGCCAGTGCGGCTGAAGGACTCAGTGCGACCGCCGCTTCGAAAGCCGCAAAGGCCGCCTGCCGGTCATGAGCGTCCATGCCAAGCGAGAAGCCGGCAAAGGTGAGGGCGCGGGCGTCGTCGCGTCCGTGCTCGATCGCGAGGCGCGCGTGGCGCACCGACGCCACTCGATCCTCTTCCTTCAGCCCCGCACGCAAGAAGCGGTTGTGGTGGCTCATTGCGGCGAGGCCATGGGCTAGGGCGTAAGTTGGCTCGAGCGCCAAGGCGCGCTGGAGCTGCGCCAGGGCAGTCGCGGCACGATCTGGCATCCCCGAGTCGACGTCCGGCTGTGCACGCAGCACGAGTTCATAGGCGTCGAGAGTGTCGGGACGTTTGCGACGGATCCGCTCGATTTCGGCACGCCGCAGGCTTGGCTCAATAGCACCGACCACCGCCAGCGCGATCTCATCCTGCAACGCGAACAGATCGCCCGCGATGCGGTCGTAGCGCTCGGCCCATACATATCCGCCGTTGGCTGCATCTGCGAGCTGCGCGTTGATACGAATACGGTCGTCGGCGCGCCGCACGCTGCCCTGCAGGACATACCGCACGCCTAGATCGCTGCCAACATGCTTCACGTCCGCGACGCGCTCGCGCCAGACAAAGCTCGAATTGCGCGCGATCACGAACAGCCAACTGATGCGCGATAAGCCCGTGATGATGTCGTCGACCATGCCGTCTGCGAACCAGGCGGCTTCGCCCGAGTGCTCGAACGGCAGCACAGCTATGGAGGGCTTTTCCGGCAGCCACAACCTGGCCGAATGCTCGCCCTGATCTGCATCTGCACCGACCCGGTTGGCAATCGGGCCGACATAGCGATAGCCGCGACGTGGCAGCGTTTCGATCCAGCGCTCACCGCCGTCTTGCCCGAGCGCGCGGCGCAGCGCCGCGATCTGAACCGTGAGATTGCTTTCCTCAACATTGAGCCCGGGCCATGCGGCATCCATCAGCGTGTCTTTTCCGACGGGAGCCGGCGCGCGCTCCAGCAGCAGGCGTAGCAGCGCCGCACCCCGCCGGCCGAGCACGGCCGTCGCGTCGCCTCGGATCAAAGCGCCGGTCTCGGCATCGAGTACAAAGGAGCCGAATTTGTAGGTGACTGGTCGGGGATCCAGGGCCATTTCCGCAACATTTTGCATCAATTTCGGAGTTGTTTCACGATCTTTGGACGGCGGAAAGACAGGATAGTGCTCCCCATTATCCCGTTGGAGGGCTCAACATGAGTGGCAAGGCGATCATCCGCAGACCAGACGAGGGCAAGTTCGTTAGGCTCGCCGGCCAGCCCATGGCCTTTCTGGTCACCGGCAACGATACCCGACATACCTCGATGTTTCGTTGGACGATTTCGCCCGGCTTCGCTACCGGGTTGCATGTCCATCGCGTTCAGGAAGAAACATTCTATGTCCTGGAAGGTGAATGCGAATGGCAAGTGAATGCCACGCCTGGCACCTACTTGTTCCTGCCGCCAGGCGTTCCGCACAACATTGCAAATGCCTCAAACAAGATCGCGCGTGTCCTCATGACCGTCTCGCCCCCGGGGCACGAGCGATATTTCGAGGAGTTGGCCGAGATTGTAGCGCGCGGCGGCACGGCTGATCCCACGACGATCGCCGAGCTGCGGGCCCGGTTTGACACAGATCAGCTAACGGCACTTAGAGGCTAGGCAGTTCCGCGGCAGGATACGGAAGCCGCTTGGCGCAATCTTGTGGTCCAACCTCTCTTTACGGTCAAAGTAGCCGCAGCGCACGATGCTGGAGATGGTCCGCTAAGGGTCAGAATCCGTCCTGACGAACCCGAAACGCGATGCTACGTCTAACTTGCAAAACAGACATCGTCAGACCGGCCGGGCGTAGTCCATGGCTCGTTGCCCCCGAAAGCATGTGAACTGGCGCACATCTTGCTCCACTAACAGGGCCTATGGTCTAGCGAGCTTTCCCGCGAGACAGAAAAGGGCCGCTCCCAATGCCAACGTCTCTACCGGAACGAACGAAGCCTGACGGTCAGCCGTCGCTAAGGAAAATCGCAGCAATGTCTGTTGTCTACGGCACTGTGCTGGTCGTCTTCGTTGGTCTCATTGCTTACGATGCACGGGTCGCAACTTGGATATCTGAAGCGGCCCAAGCAGAGTTTTCCAGTTCTAATGAGACGGTGGCTTCGCAACCGGTCAAACTGGCAGTGCAAAAGGCCGTTATTAAGTAGCCGGCAGGACGCACTTGGCCGGCCCAAGGCCCAACTTTCTAATTCGCTCGCGTCATGCATAAGATGGCGGTTGAAGCAAGCGCGAGTCCGCCTCTGGTCCACCGCCGATAGCCGAAGTCATGATGATTTCAGGCTTGTTCGGCTACGGGCCAAAGCAGCCGTCACCAAAGGGACGAAATTTTCCGCTGCACAGAGAGACCTCGCGCTAGAATTTTATCCCGTAATTCCACGTAAAGTAATGCCCCCAAAGCGCGGACTTTCTATGCCAGTGTTAGTCGGGGCTGATGGAAAAGAGAAACTTCCCCGTAGAGCCGAAATGCCTCAAGTGCGGTTCGCCACTTAAATAGTGAACGTGCTTCTAGATCCCATCTCGGGCCGCAGCCACCGTCTCTTATCGCTGTACCTGCGGCTACCAGGAATGGGATCTAGGCAACAAATCAGCGTGAGCGAAGCCACCGCCGTCGTCTGTTTCTCAGTCGCTACGCTGTCAGACGATTCCTTTTCTCTCAATTGGCCTTTCTAGGAAAAGCTTTCGATGCTTTAGCAATCGCTCGCGTTGTGTCCGCGAGGCGCTTAGCAATGTCTCGCATCCTGCGAGCCGCTTGTTCTAAAGCAGAATTATCAGCCGGGCTTGCCACCAATAGCGAATTTACCATTGCGTTGAGATCTTCGAGTTGCCGTCTGCACTGCGCAAATTCGGAATGAAGTAAGTCCAAATCGGGTGTGTCCGGAAGCTGCGCTTTCACTTGGATCCCTGCCCCACATCAGCCTGGACAACCGACATGTTCCGTTTAGTGCCATCAATATGCGTCTTCACTCGGCGCACTGCCAATAGCCCAAGTCGGGCCTTCACCGAGCCGGCTCTTGTCACACCGTCCAAGCCGAACGAGAATTGCCATCGATCAACGCTGATGCGTTTCACAACATAGTGTATACCGCAGTGAAACCCGGAGTATGATTCGGCAACGCCATGAAATTTTGTGGAAGCTCAAGCAGTCAATTAGACGACAAAAGTATAAGCTTTAGAGCTCACCGAGTAGTCCGGAAAATACCGGACCGTAGAATCCACAAGGCCGAACAGAGGTCCGCTTTGGGTCAAAGGCGGCGGTCCGCACCGGAGGCGATCACTTCTTCTGTGCCCCCGACTACAGACCTACCGTTGCACTGCGCCAAGATGCGATGGGCCAGGAGGTGACGTCCAGCGGCCGCTGCGCTCAGCCTGCTAAGAAGCAAATGGGAGGTCGCTTGGGTGACTATCCGCTGGCCGCAAACAGGTCCCACTTTCCGGGCAGCCCTTTGAGTTCGTGAGATCCGCGCTCGGCGAATTTCAGTCCGGCTCCCGCCACCAGGTCGGTGACGACCCGCGACACCAGAACTTCGTCGGATCCACAATGCGACATGACGCGCGCGGCCGCGTGCACCGCGACGCCGCCAACGTCACTACCTCTCATCTCGATTTCCCCAGTGTGGAGGCCGGCGCGAACGGAGAGCCCGATCTGCTTTGCCGCCGATCCGAACGCGAGCGCGCAGCGCACCGCTCGTCCAGGGCCGTCGAAGGTCGCGAGTACGCCGTCCCCAGTGCTTTTCACCAGATTCCCGCGGTGCTTGCTTACCATCTCCCTTGCAATCTGGTCGTGCTCGCCGAGCAGACGAACCCATCGCTCGTCGCCCATCGCAGTCGCGTTGCGGGTGGAGTCAATGATATCGGTGAAAAGCACGGTGGTCAGCACGCGCTCAAACTCGAGGAGGCCGTGATCGCGTCGGCCGGTGACGAACTCTTCGATATCTCCGGGTACGGTCTCATTATTGGAGGTCCAAACCGCGTGGTCGCCAATGGGATACTCGATGTATCTGACGCCTGCGATCGCTGCTGCAAGCTTTCGGCCCAAGGCGACCGGCACTTGCAGATCCGCCTTGCTGTGCAACACGAGGGTCGGCACCTGCAACGTCGGTAGGATCGCGGTGACGTCTATCTGGCGGTTGAGCCGTAGGAGTGTTCGCAGCGCTCCGGGACTACTCGCCAACCGCTCCCATTTGGCATATTGCGCGATGACAGCTGGATCGACCGCCTCGCTGGGAGCGATAGATTTGGTCAGTTCGCCTGTACCCCAGAGCCTCAGAATCTGCTCAAGACGTGCCTCCCACGCTTCTTCCGATAGGCGGTCTGCGGATCGGCTGAAACATCCGGTTAGAATGAGATGGGAAACGCGGTCCGGGTATGTCGCGGCGAAGAGGATACTCATGCAACCACCTTCGGAGAACCCGATCAGGGCCGCGCGTTCGGAGCCGATGGTATCCATGACGGCACGGACGTCGTCCATACGCTCTTCGAGGGTCGGCGCCCCCGACATCCGGTCCGACATCCCTTGTCCGCGCTTGTCAAAGGTCACGACCCGAGCGAAGCTCGCGAGCCGCCGCAGAAAAGCGGTGTATCCTGGCAACTCGTGCTGAAATTCGATGTGTGAGATGAACCCGGGAACCACAATTAGGTCTATCGGCCCATCGCCTGTCACTTGATAGGCGACGCTAACGTCGCTGTTCAGGGCATACCGTGTCTCAGGCAGCTTGAATTCAATCATCGAGCAAAACCTCGGGCCTACTCCATTGTTGCCTCCTAAATATCTGAGATCAACCCCGAAGCATCTGCGCCTCTGCCACGACGTAAAAGCACCTCAGCGCCCGTTTCGCGCAGGTCCGCCCTGGTTCAATGGCGTCGGCTTGGCCCGATCGACGCCTTCTTCCGATTGTCGCCTTTGGGTCAAAGCCGGTCCTGCCATCGCTCGAATTGGACGCAAGTACGTCTCCAATCGTCCATAAGCGGACGCCGGATTGGAAGGGCTCCGGGCGGAAAATGACCAGCCTCACTAGATGAGGAGGTCAACATGACCGCGACCCCGAGCACCACCGCCGCCTCGAAGCAGGTTCCCTGGAACAAAGGTAAGATCGTCGGTGCAAAGCCGCCGCTCCGTCCCAAGCATGTCTGGTCAATCTTGACCAAGCTCCAGGTCGAAGGCCGAACGCGCGATCTCGCAATGTTCAACGTCGCCATCGACAGCAAGCTCCGCGGCTGCGACGTCGTAGCCTTGAAAGTTGATGACGTTGCGCCAGGAGGATATTCGGCCGACCGCGCGACCGTCCGACAGAAGAAGACCGGCCGGCCAGTCAAATTTGAACTGACAGAATCGACCCGGCAGGCAATCGACGAGTACCTACGGCTTACCGGGCAAGAAGCCAGGAGAATATCTGTTCACCGGCCGACGCCTGAGTGGACCTATGACGGCCCGCCAGTATGCTCGCCTCCTATCCCGCTGGCTCGCCGACATCGGACTGGACCCGCACCTGTTCGGGACGCATTCCCTTCGCCGGACCAAGGCGACATTGATCTATCGCCGAACCGGCAACCTGCGAGCTGTGCAGCTACTTCTGGGACATACTAAGATCGAGAGCACCGTTCGATATCTCGGCATCGAGGTCGACGACGCGCTCGCGATAGCAGAACAAGTCGACGTCTGACTTCGGGGGCAGAGCAGACGTACTCTGCGCTGCCCTCACAGACGGCTCCGGGCCACAAGCGGGCATGCCAAATGCTCCAGCCCCTTGCTTAAGCCTTAGCGCTTAAGGACCGGGGAAGTTTACTCCCTCAGGGTAGCTAGTTCTTAGCTGCGCTATGGAACTACCCGTAGTTTGCCGGACATCGTAAGGTACCCCGGTGTGTTAGAGCAGCTGATGTCACTGACCGAAAGTCGGTGAGCGCGTTTGGGACGAGTAGCCAATCAGTCCCTCAGGAGAGCGCGTCGAAGCGACCTCGACAGAGTGTTTTATGGCTCCTGGACTTCAGGGCTCTTCGGAGGCCGCATGTCTGATGTTACCGCAATCGGCAGCGCCTGACCCATTTGAACGACGGTGCTATTTGCGAGACGATGATATCTCAACACGCAATCGGTGGCAGATGTCTTCAAGCTGAGTTTGCGTATTTTCGA
The DNA here is from genome assembly GCF_003020125.1 of Bradyrhizobium sp. MOS003. GTDB lineage: Bacteria > Pseudomonadota > Alphaproteobacteria > Rhizobiales > Xanthobacteraceae > Bradyrhizobium. Next base: position 68,512 of record NZ_PYFW01000015.1, read on the forward strand.
CGTTCACAACCGTCCGGTCCGCTCGCTCCCGTTCCGGGGTGCCGAAGGCGTCAGCATCGCGGGCTGCTTTCAATCGCGTCACCCTTACGCGACCGCTTGCGGCTCTGAGCTCGGCAAACTCTAGATCTTCAGGAACGAAACCGAGCTTTTCACCCTCCGCCACGAGCAACATCGTGACAGCGCTACGATCGTGAGGGCTGAGACCGTGAGCATAGAGGAGGCCGAGGTAATGGTCTATGTTTGAGCGCGCAACATATCGGTGCATGACGCCAATCCCCGTAAGGTAATATAGTATCAGCAATTACGCCTTGGGGCGAGGATGAACCGCGCTGTTTGAGGACCGTCCAGGTCACTAGCCCTCGTCACGGCAGTCGCGACAGCTCCGCCAACTGGGGGCAAAACCGAACCGCCCAATGCATCCTCCGTGCTGGGGACCAGCCAATCGACCGCGAGGAGGCAAGCTTCGAGGACAATGAAGGCGGCCAGACCGCCGACCCAACCTAGGCCAATGTCACGTCGGTTGACGCAATTCTTCGCTGTTCGCCCATGCTTGAAAGTCGGGACCTGCATTGGGTCGATGTCGTCACACTTGATACAGCGAAACTTGCGACCGCCTGTCTTAACCATCACGAAGTGCATCGGCCTGCCGCATTTCGGGCAGATCGGACGAGGGGAGTTTTTGGGCATGGGGGCTCACGCTGACTGAGGGCGCGAGTCTTCCGCTCACAGTCATCGGACAAAGTTGGTGAGCCGATGATGAAACCAAGCTAATCACCCCTTGCTATGGCTGCATTAGAAAAGAACCGGGCTACGTATTGGTACGGAGCTGCCCCATTGGTTCAACGGCTTCCGGTTACCTCTGGTCTCCCATCTCTGACCGATGGGAGTCCTTTCGATGATTTGGGCAGCGCGAAGCAGGACGTAAGGGAGGTCAACCCCATAGTTTGTCGGACTGATCGAGGTAGCCCATCCTGTTAGCATCAGCCGATGTCAACGACCGAAAATTGCAACAAGGAAAAGCCTCAGCCGAGATGCTCCCGGTGTGGTTCCTTCCCTCGTTTAGTCGAGCACATTCTTGATCCTACGACGGGCCGTAGCGTGCGCTTGTTCTTATGCAAATGCGGGGAGCGTGTTTGGGACGACTAGCCAATCAGTCCTTCAGGGCTGGCCGTCGCTCCCGCTCACTCCACTTCAGGACAGTTTACGTCGGTGGCCGGAGACCGGGCGACAGCAGCCACTCACTGATGTGCGAGCCGGTCTCAGCGACCCGTGCTTTGCTGATTGCACGTTCCCGCTCAAGGCCTGGTGGAAGCAGTGTAGCTTGCTCGCGCAGCCGCCGGGCCTCTGCAGCTAGGCGTTCTTCAAGGGATGTGGTTTGTTTGATGCGGCGTCGCAGTTGCATGGCTCTAGCTCCTGTCCAGACGGAAGGACGCAGACGCCGCGATGGCGTTCTATTCATCGCGGTGATTGGCTTTGTTAACACCTGTGGCAGACCAAATCTGAGCAAATCTAACCACTCGTCGCGAAGCTCCCTCAGGAAAAGCTCGATGTCTAGAGTCTGCTAAGGGCGGTTATCGCACATCAGTTGGAGGTGCCCCGGGGATGTCAGCAGAGAGCCAGAGGACTAAACCGCTCGCGCGGTAGGGCACGACAGCCGACAGCAAGGCTGAGGGGATAGCGCGACGGGGCGTCCTGTCTTGAGATGAGGGGTTCGCAACCTTCACCCAAGACAGGAGCATCCCCATGACCGACGAGGCCATGAGCCCGTTGCGGCGGCGCATGATCGAAGACATGACGATCCGCAAGTTCGCGCCGAAGACCCAACATGACTACGTGCAGAGGGTCAAGAACTTCTCGGCGTTCCTCGGGCGATCGCCGGATACGGCGAGCTTCGAGGACGTGCGGCGCTATCACTCCATTTGGCATCTAGCGGTGTCGGCGTGCCGACCATCAACCAGCCCGTCTCGACACTGCGGTTCTTCTTCCGGGTCACGCTCAAACGCCATGAGATCATCGAGCACACGCATGTCGTTCACGAGCCTCGCAAGCTGCCGGTGGTGCTGAGCGTGGAGGAAGTGGCGCGGCTGCTCGATGCGGCACCCGGACTCAAATACAGGGCGGCACTCAGCGTGGCCTACGGCGCGGGCCTGCGTGCCAACGAGGTGGTCTCGCTCAAGGTCTCCGATATCGACAGCAAACGGATGATCATCCGCGTCGAACAGGGCAAGGGCGGCAAGGACCGCAATGTCATGCTGTCGCCTAGCCTGCTCGACCTGCTGCGCGCCTGGTGGAAGGTGGCGCGCCCCCAGGGCTGGCTGTTTCCTGGCCGCGACCCGGCGCAGCCGATGACGACGCGGCAGCTCAATCGGGCCTGCCATGCCGCCGCCCAAGTAGCGGAGATCAACAAGCGGGTATCGCTGCATGCCCTGAGGCACAGCTTCGCCACCCATCTCTTGGAGCAGAATATCGACGTGCGCGTGATCCAGGTGCTGCTCGGTCACGCCAAGCTCGATACGACGGCGCTCTATACCCGGGTCGCCACCAAGACGATCAGCGAGGTCATGAGCCCGCTGGAACACATCGCGGTCAAGCTGAAGGAGGCCCGGCCGCCCGGCTGACGCGAGCCCGGCGTGTCTCGTCCGGCTCTGGAGGTTGCGGATATCTTCCGCGTCCGTGGCCCGGCATGGCGGCAGGCCCATGCCGGCCACGTCAGCCTCGAGCAGCTGAAGGTGATGTCGGCGATCGAGAGCTGCCGCACGGCAACCCTCGGCGGCCATGTCGCGCGCTGCGAGGACTGTGCCTACACGTCCATCGCCTACAACTCCTGCCGCAACCGGCACTGCCCGAAGTGCCAGGGGGCTGCGGCGAAGCAGTGGCTCGCCGATCGCCAAGCCGAGTTGCTGCCGGTGCCGTATTATCACGTCGTGTTCACGCTGCGGGCCCGGATCGCCGACATCGCCTATCACAACAGGGCTGCCATCTACGACCTGCTGTTCAAGGTCTCGGCCGAGACGATGCTGACGATCGCCGCCGATCCGAAGCATCTCGGCGCCAGGATCGGCATCACGTCCGTGCTGCATACCTGGGGCTCGGCCATGACCCACCACCCGCATGTGCACATGATCGTGCCCGGCGGCGGCATCTCACCCGATGGCCGGAACTGGGCGTCCTGCAGGCCGGGGTTCTTCCTGCCGGTGCGCGTGCTCTCACGCCTGTTCCGGCGGCTGTTCCTGGAGCGTCTTGCAGCCCTCCACCAGGCCGGGCGCCTGAGCTTCTTCGGCAACGACGCTCATCTCGCCGGAGCACAATCCTTCGCCGCATTGCTTGCAGCCTCCCGCAAGACCGAGTGGGTCGTCTATGCTAAGCGTCCGTTCGGCGGGCCACAGGCCGTGCTGGCCTATCTGTCGCGCTATACTCACCGCGTCGCCATCGCCAACAGCCGCCTCATCGCCCTCGACCAGCACGGCGTCACCTTCAGATGGAAGGATTACCGCATCGAGGGCAGCCACCGTCGAAAGCGGATGACGCTCGCCACGGACGAGCTCATCCGCCGCTTCCTCATCCACGTGCTGCCGAAGGGCTTCCACCGCATCCGCCACTACGGCCTGCTCGCACGGGGGACCTGCGCCGACAACGTCGCACGCGCGCGCGAGCTGCTCGCCGCTGCAAGTTCTGAAGGCCAGCCCACCACGGCTGTCGCCGCCGATCAAACCAAGCCGACTTGTCCATGCTGCGGCGGCCGCATGATCGTCATCGAGGTCTTTGAGCGAGGCGCAACGCCTCGCCACCGACCGACCGCGCCAGCCAGCGCCATCAGGATCGACACCTCATGACCTCGCAACCGCCATTCGGCAAAGCTGCTCGTCGTGCCCGCCGCTCATCGACTGGCCACGGCGACATGCGTCCAAACGCTCATCGGTTGCCGACCGGCCGACCATTGATCGCGCTCGACGCCGCCCACCGCTCAATCATCGACCGCGCCACCGCCGCGCAGCTCGCTGCACCGGTTCAAACTCAATCGGTCAATTTGCCTGCAGCGCTCAAATCCCCATAGAGCCTGCCGCACCAGTCCCGCACACCATGCGCGGTTTCCTCCCTTGGAGGCTTTCGGACGCCGGCCGCCCGAATATGCCGCGCCGTCACGCCAGCGGCCGGCATCCGAAACCCTTCACAGAAGCGGTCCTGAGCATTTGCAAAAATAGGTCAGGCCCCGGCTAAAACCTGCTTGTACAGAGCAATGTATCCCCCAGCGTTCGAGCAGTCATATTGCGACTGCGGATATTGGAGCCTTCCCCGCAGCAGCCCTCGATATTTTTAGCTACTTGGAACTTTTGCTTTCGGAGGGTGTTTACTGCCGTTGTTCAGCTTTGGGGGACACAATGAAAGCGTCGGTAGTCTCGACGGATTCGAGCGATAGCTCGACTGCAGGTAAATTTTTGGCCACCGAAATACGGAATTCCCTAAGCAAACCGCCTGCTGCCTTCATTTTATTTGCAGCTCCTCAACATGACCACGGAGCGATGCTTTCCGCCATCAAAAGGGAGCTGCCCGATACCATCGTTGTTGGAGCTTCCTCTGCCGGCGAATTTACGAACGTGACAAGTGGACAAGGCTCAGCGTGTGCCCTCGGCTTAGTTGGTGACGATGTGGTCTTCTCGTATAGCGTTGGACGTAACCTCGCGATGGATGCCAGTGCGGCAGCCAAAGAGATAGTTTCGAGGTTTACACCGACACCGCCTGGGCGATTTCCATTTCGGGCTGCTCTCGTTCTAGCTGACGCTCTGGCTGGTCATGCTGATATTTTGGTGGATCAGTTGACCTTAGCTACAGCGGGTCAGTATCAATTTTTTGGTGGGGGCGCGGGGGACAACGCTCAATTTCAAAAGACCACTGTATTTTGTGGAGAAGAAGTTATATCCGACGCCGCGGTGGCATTGGAAATTCTTTCCTCAAAGCCGCTGGGCGTTGGTGTTAGTCATGGCTGGACCCCTGCTTCGCGCGCCTATCGCGTCACTGCGAGTGACGGCATGCGAGTGGTTAGTCTTGACGGCTTTCCAGCGATCGAAGCGTTCGAAGAACACGCACAAGAGACTCATCAGAGATTGGATCGAAAGGAACCGTTACCATTCTTTCTGCACAATATTATCGGCGTGGATAGCGGAGCTGAACATCGCTTGCGGGTACCTCTGGCTGTCGATACTGAAGGCGCAGTTATGTGCGCCGCCGAGATCCCCGTTGGATCAGTTGTAAGAATTATGAAGACTAGCACGGCATCTGCAGTTTCTGCCGCGAAACAGGCGGCAAATGCTGCGTTGGATGCATTAGGCGGTCCTCCAGCCGCTGCCCTTTTCTTTGATTGCGTCGCTACTCGGCTGCGGATGGGAGATGAGTTCGGGTTGGAACTCTCAAGCCTGCAAGAGCGCTTTTCCGAAGCGCCGTTGACGGGGTGTAACACCCACGGTCAGATAGCCCGGGCGGAAGGGCAGTTCAGTGGCTTTCACAACTGCACTGCGGTCGTTTGCGTCTTTCCCGAGTAGATCAATTGGGAGATGCCGGGGCTCACCTTTTAAACGGATTTGCCAGCGCCAGCGGAAGGCAGGAAGCTTCAGCGCGACTAGCCAAGGAAATGGCAGCCGATGCCTTCCTCATTTTCTTGAAAGATGAAGAAACAGGCAGTTTTACGCCAGCTCAGGGATTTGACCAGCGGCTACCCGGTGGCCGGTCTTGGCGAGCGTTTTTAAGGCGCGCGTCAACTTGCTGCGAGTTCTCCGGAGAAGTAGCCTTTCCCGACGCCAACACGCTCGTTCCCGCCGTTGCTCGTTCGGTCGCTGCGGCAACGTTGGTGTTCGTCGGCAAAAACATGGATATTCGCTGGAATAATATCGAGTCCGGCCTGCCGCTTTTGATCGAGCTACTGAAAAGCGAAGCACGCATCCATATGGCACTGGCACGGGAACGTTCCGCCACAGAGGCCGCGGCTCACGCAACGCACCTTGCGCGCGCACTCGATGGCGCCCGTAAGGACGTTTCCGCAACGTCTTTGAGACTTCAGCAACTCAATGCGACGTTGGAACAGCGTGTAGCGGAAGAAATCGCGCGTCGGACGGAGGCGGAAGCGGCCCTGCGCCAGGCCCAAAAGCTTGAGGCGATCGGTCAGCTTACCGGGGGTGTTGCGCACGACTTTAACAACCTGCTTACGGTTATCATGGGTGGTCTTGATACCATCGGGCGGCAGATCGCGAGCATGACCGATGCACCACAGTTTGGACGCATCATGCGAGCGCAGGCAATGGCGCATCATGCATCTCAGCGCGCGGCGACGCTCACCGCCCGCTTGCTAGCGTTTTCACGTCGGCAACCGCTAGATCCAAAGCCCATTAATGTAGATCGTTTGCTCGGCGGAATGACCGAACTGCTCAAGAGTACTTTAGGAGAGCAAATCAGACTTGAGATAGTGGGCAATGCAGGTTTGTGGAGCGCCTTTGCTGATGCATCCGAGCTGGAACACAGCATCCTCAATCTGGCGGTCAATGCGCGAGATGCGATGCCCGGCGGAGGACGACTTACAATCGAAACCGGCAACACTTGGCTGGATGATGAGTATGTTGCCGCGCTGCCAGAGCCTGTCCCTCCCGGCCAGTACGTTTTGGTCGCTGTTACGGACACCGGAACCGGAATGGATAGCGCAACCATCGATCGCGTTTTCGAGCCTTTTTTTACGACTAAGGAGGTAGGCAAAGGGACTGGGTTGGGACTCAGTCAAGTTTACGGGTTCGTGCGACAGACAGGTGGCCACATTCGGATTTACAGCGAGCCGGGGCATGGCACGACGGTCAAACTCTATCTTCCTCGATCGCAGACTGAACCCGATAAGCAGGAAGATCGCAGCATCCCGACCGCAGCGCTGTTGAGGGGTAACGAAGCTATCCTAGTTGTAGAAGACCATGACGATTTGCGCGCGTATTCATCCGGTGTGCTCCGCGACCTGGGATATCAAGTTTTCGAAGCGGCTGATGCAGCCTCGGCCATTGGCTTTCTTGAATCCTCTCGGTCTATCGATCTTCTCTTCACAGACGTTATATTGCCGGATGGCCTTACCGGGAAAAATATCGCCGATCACGCTAGGCGCTTGCACCCAACCATCAAAGTCCTATTCACAACCGGCTACACACGCAACGCGATAGTCCACAACGGTCGGCTTGATGCGGGGATCAACTTGTTGAGCAAACCATTCACCTTTCGCGGTCTGGCGGAGAAAGTACGTAAAATTCTTGACGAAGAAACATGAGATGCGGGGATGCTCAAATCTCTGCGGCATCGCGAATTCCATCTCGCGTCGACGCCAAAGCCAGCTGATACAACGCGAAAATGCCTCTTGCAGTTTCCGGGCGAGTCTTACGTGCGCCTTGGCCATAGCTGAAACGGCCGGCACGCCTGATACACGTCTGAGTGCGAAGCCTGTCGCCCGCGACGGGTCAAAAGGCGAGCTGCGCACCGGTCTCCCTGAGTCCGCTCTGGGTCAAAAGCGGCCCTGGAACGGCTGCACGCGGTAGGTCGGCTGTGGCCAGAAGCGGACTCATGCACCGCCGCAATGCCGCAATTAAGGTCTCTATTCGATCACCTTGTCCGCGCGGATTAGCAACGAGGGCGGCACAGTGAGACCGAGCGCCTTCGCCGTCTTCATGTTGATCAGGAGCCCGAATTTGGTTGGCCGTTCTACCGGAAGGTCAGAAGGCTTAGTGCCTTTGAGTATCTTGTCCACGTAGCCCGCCGCACGGCGGAATAGATCTCGGGCGTCGGCTCCGTACACAGACAGTCCGCCATCGGCATAGTGCCTGAACAGATAGTTTGCCGGCAGGCGATACTTTGCTGCGAGCGCGAAAATCCGCGAAGCCTGGACATAGGTGAGCGTATCGCCAAAATCGATGATCGCGTTGGCGTTCTGGGCGGCAGCGGACGCAAACGCGGCGTCGAGCTCGTCGGCCGTGGCCGCTTCGACCGGCACCAAAGTCACCCCGAGCTCCTGCCCTATTCGTGGTACGTCTTCTGCGAGATATAGCTTCTGCATTGGGTTGGCCGGATTGACCAAGAGTGCGATTTTCGAGGCGCCGGGAACGAGTTCTCGAAGGATTTCGAGACGTTTCGCGAGGAAGTCGTCCGACCATTGTCGAAAGGCCCGTCACGTTGCCTCCGGGGGGCGCCAGGGTTTGCACAAGGCCAAGCTTCACGGGATCGGCCACACTTACGAATACAATCGGAATGGTGGTGGTGGCCGACTTCAGCGCTACGGCCGCTTGCGGCCCGGGAGCGATGAGCAGTTCGGGGCTAAGGGCAATCAGATCGGCGACAGAAGCCGCCAGTCGATCCGAGGGATGGGAAAATCGATACTCGATTACGAGATTCTTACCCTCGATCCATCCGATGCTGCGCAGCGCATCAAGAAGCACAAGCTCGGCTTGATTAAGAGCTTTTGCGCTTCCATCACCTACAGCAAGAAAGCCAAGCCGACGACGCTTTCCCTGCGCGCGCGAATAACGTGGCGAAAGAAGCAACGCCGCAGTGCCAGCTATGAACTCCCGCCGTTTCATTCGACCCTCATCACAGCGTGAGGACGAAGGCGCATCGTATCACGTCTCGCTAGTCGCGGCATTCTGTGGCTGCATATGCTGCGGTGCGAATGCGGTGCGTGGCTCAGGGCGGCGGTGGGTCATAACCGCCCTTCGGAGTGCCGGCCGGCTGCTTCCGGTCTACCCTATGAGCCGACCACCCGGGACGCTGCCTAGACTTCGCGTTCGGGCCAATAGCCGACCTGTAGGGGAGGTAAGCTGCATGGCCGAGAAGTGGTTCTGAATACTGCCGCGGGTCACGAGGTTGGTTTGCACACCAAGACTAGTGGCCCGCAAACAGATCACTTTATCGACGCGCTCCGACGCGATTAACGCCACCATTGGCGTTGCCGCCGACGTTATGACGGACTGCAGCGCGCGCAACGGGGCGCGGCCTCAGGGTTACGCCGGCCCGGGCAACGCACCCCCCCGGATAATCGACGTACTGGCAATAGACGATTGCCTGTGCCGGTGAAGAATTAAGCGTAACACCTGCAAGTGCCAGAAGGGCGCTGGCAGCGATGCCGGTAAGCGTCACTGACTTTATCTTAGGTTTCATGATGGTGCTCCTCTAAGGGTAGCGGAAGCCACGCATTCCTACGGCTTACGAATAGCGTGTGCGCTTAGAGATGAGCGACATTGACGTGGATCAAGGGTGAGCCGGGCTGTCCATTCACAGTGCCTGCGATGACACCAACCTGGTATGTCACCTTCGAAGTCCGCAAACGCGGAACGCTGCCGAAGCAACGGAGCCCTCGGCAAACGAGGACCTTCGCTACGGAAGCAGAGGCCAAGGCGTTCGTTCGTGCAAAGCTCGACGAAGGCCTCGCTGTATTTGCAGGTACGATCAATCCGAGCGTCCCTCGGCGGCTTATTCCGTCGGCCCGCATCCGAGCCTGGCTTGACGACGAACTACCAGACACTGAACGACATACCGGCCCCGATGCTGAATAAGCACGTCTCCGTGCACATAGACGGCTGTTGAGTGTTGCCATTATGTTACGGGCTTAGGATCTCATCGAACGTAACGTCTGGATGTTCCGCCATGCTTATGCACGCCAGTCTGCATTTGCATCTCTAGACAAAAAAGAGCGAGGAGACATGACGATGAGAAGGCTTTCGATGGCTGCGATTGGCTTCGCGGCGCTCAACATGACGGCTCCGGCCATCGCCGCCGATATGGCGGTCAAGACAGCGCCGCCTCCAGCCCCGGTGGCGGCGGTTTACACCTGGAGCGGCTTCTACGTTGGCGCCAATGGAGGCTGGGGGCAGAGCCATGGCTGCGTGGATTTCCTGACGCCCGTAGGGACAGTCGCAGGTGGTTGCGCCGATCGCTCCGGAGGCCTCGTGGGCGGACAGATCGGGTATCGCTGGCAAACCAATCAGTTTGTGCTCGGCCTGGAAGCGCAGGGCGATTGGGCCGAAATCAAGAACACGCGCGTCAGCCTGATCGATCCACTGATCTCGACCACAGGCAAGATCGACGCTATCGGGCTGTTTACGGCCCAACTCGGTTGGGCTTGGAACGCATCGCTGCTCTACGTGAAGGGCGGCGCCGCCGTGACGCGCAATCGCTTCGATGTATTCAATAACGTCACTGGGGTCGGACTCGCCTCGGCAGGCCACACGCGCTGGGGTGGTGCCCTGGGCGTGGGCTGGGAATACAGCTTCACGCCGAACTGGTCGTTCGGCATCGAGTATGACCATCTCTGGATGGGTCGTGACAATTTCGGCTACGCAGGCGTGGTCACGCCCGGAGGGTTCGTCCTCACCGGGAGCGGGGTCAGCCAGGATGTGGACATGGTCACACTTCGGTTGAACTATCGTTTCGGCGGCTATGGCGCGCCGGTCACCGCTCGCTACTGAACCGTGGTTCCGCCCATAATGGAGGCCCCGACAACGGGGCTTCCGCATTATCTAATGGCGAAGGGGCTTTCCCTTCGATCTGGCTACTAGTCCTGACGATCAAGGCCGGCGAATAGCTGACGGTCCAAGAGCACGATCTGGCGTTGGCTGGTACCGACGAAGCCGAGGATGCCAAGCTCGCGCATATGCGATAGTGACCGCGAGACAGTCTGGAGCGTCAGGCCAAGATAATCCGCAATATCCCGCCGTGACATTGGCAGCGTCAAAATCCCTGCAACAGCGAGCCGCTCGTCCATTTCGAGGATGAAGGCTGCAACCCGTTCGGGCGAGGACTTGCGTCCAAGTAGCAGAACATGGTCTTCCGCATGCTTGAGATTACAGGTTGTCATGTCGAGCAGTTGCTTAGATAATTTACAGTCACGCTCGGCAATTGCGTTCAAACTTTGTCGCCGTATCAGGCGGACAGTCGTGTCTACGACGGCTTGTAGTGTGAAGCGGTGGGTACTTCCATTCTCCATTCCGAAGATGTCGCCCACCACGTGAAATGCGCCAATTAGCCGGCGGCCATCCGGGAGCCACTTGCAGCTTCTTACCGTGCCGGATTTGACTTGGTAGACATAATCAGCGGATTCCTTCTCGCCGTAAATCTCGCTGCCCCTCAGATACGTATATTTGCTGAAGTTGATCATCGGATTCGTTTCGCTCCTCATTCCGAGTTCAGAGAGCGAGTGCGTACGTGGCAAGGAAACGGAGGAAAGCATGAGCATTGTCCGCTCAATGGTGATGGCAAGGGCCTGTCAACCGCGCGGTTTGCGGTGCCGGATTGGGCCGCGCATGGCGACGAGAATTCTCAGGTATTGTGCGACCGCTCGGTATTGTCCTAAAGGTCAGTGCACCATTAACGACGGCTCCAAGCGGCTTTGGTGGTTAGCAACCATGACGCCGCCAATAGATGCAGCATTCCGCCGGCGCTAGAAGCCGCTCGATCCACACCAGGACTTGAATCGCCGCCGCAACAGCACGACACAATCCATGTCGCAATGACAGCAACTGCCGCGCTTTCAATAAAATTGATTCTGGTGAGCAGAGCTGTCCCTTGATCTAGCGCAATAGGGGCCTCGCTGAAGTCTCCAACCTCACGATGCCGGATTAGCCCGGCTTGGAGGCCATCATGAACGCGAAACGACTTTGTGCTGTGGCTGCTGCATTCGCGTGTGCAGTCTCGCTTTCTTTTGGTTGGACTGAAAACGATGGCTTGTCCCTCTCGGTCCAGAAGACTGAAGCAGCGACACGACTGGTGGTGTATTCCAATTATCGTGGCCACCTCTATCGCGGCGGCTATATAGCCGACACAACAGGGCTCCCCTGGTACGCGGTGCGCGCCCACTATGCGGGTGGTCCCTGGAGCTACGGCTACACCGGCTGGACAGACTACGCCGCCCGCAATGGCATCAGTTGCGTGCCCGGCACACTCGTCAAGGGTGGAGACGGCATCATGTACGTCTGCCAATAGGCAGAGCGAGATTAGGAGCGGCGCGTAACCGCCTCTCCTCGGGATGACGGACCACTCGCGTCCGAACCTTGATCAAAAGGAGATATATCATGATGAGATGGCTAGCTGTCGCAACCTTCACCTTGATGATCGGGACCTCAGCTCACGGCATGACGCCCGGGCCGCTTCCTCAATCGGAGAACCTGATCACGCCGGTCGCGGCGGCCTGCGGAGTGGGCAGAACGCGGATCAACGGTGTCTGCGTTGCAAGGACGACGGTGCGCCAGACCCGCCGCGCCGTACGAAGGTGCCTCCGCTGGCAAGGAGGTGTCTGTGCGATGTACCAATAGGTGCCGCCAGGATCGGCGTCCGGACCGTATCCGAACGCCGATTACCAGGTTCTAAAGCCGAACCAGGCGAGTTGCCCTTGCCGCAATATCGCAAGCGGGTGTGGCTGGACTTGTCGCCTAGGCCGGGCCGCAGCATGCAATGTTCTGCGGCGTTGGTCGCGACGAGGGATTCAGGCGAGCGTGTTACCGGACGCGGCAGGGTGCCGCGGGAACGATTATCGGCAATTGCGTATCGAAGACAATCTGCTCCGGCCATTTGCGATCGGAATGAATGCGTATTGCTGGTCGGTCGACCGATGTCTGTTCGAGGATGGACGCCCTCGGAAGATAATAGTCCGTGGCAAAGAGAAGTAAGAGCAACGCCGCTCCGACCTTCCAGAGATATGCCAACAGCGGCATGTCTGTCGCTCCCGTGCCCCCGCAACTTTGCCCTGGGCAAGCTCTACGACGTTGTCACACGCATTCTGCAAAATCGCGACGGACTGCTTGATCTGAATCAAGCACGTCGGGCTGCTTGGAAACGTGACTTCGGTAAAGTCGACTCTTCGAGGATGGGACGACCGGAGTCCGTTAAGGGTCAGAGGCTGCCGTCGACAGCCAGCATGCCCTTGGTCGGGTGATCTCTCGGAAGCGGACATCGCCGCGCTCTGGGCTGAGGTCAACCCCGGGCCAGAAGCGGAATTGGCAATGCCGTGCGAGGGGCCACCAAACCAGCGGCTCTCAAAGGGACAGCTGTCTCTCGCCTTGTCCGGTCTCAAGGACTGAACACACCGCTCCGCGCCGCGAGCCGATCGGGGTTATGAGTAAAAGCACTAGTCCAGCTGCGGCTGCAAACAGGCGAGGCGCCGACCTTCGCACCAAAGGTGCCTCGGGTTGTTCGTCCACCATCGCAGAGGCCCTTTCCTTTGCTATGACCTAATTGCCGAACTCGTCGAGCACGTGCCTGATGGATCATTAATACCTGGCTTGCCGAACGGCTTGGTGCGTATGTCAAATAAACTGACATAGATTGGTATTGCCGATTTTTCCCGACAGTAGTCAGATTCTTGTTGGCAGAAGCGAGTCAACTTGGCATGCTCCTGAGCACCGGGGCTGGCGTTCATCTCGCATCTATTTACACCCGGGTTCTGAAGCAACGGCAACGCTGCGGCAGGGGTTTTAGTACGTGTTATTTAGATCAGCCTAGTGAACTCCTGAGGCCGCCCTTTAGGTGCCCTCTTCGTTGAGAATTCAATTCTGCGGGGACATTGCAATGGCAAAACCAGCCGTTTCCCGTGATGCTTTTCGTGGACTATTCGCCTTCTACGCGGCGAAAGCTCATCACGATCACAAAGCCGGAGCCGAGGAATGCCTTTTAAGGTTGTTCGGGTCTGCGGAATATATTCCTGATCGCCTGCTGCAGCAATGGTCCGAAAAAGCTGACCTGCTCGGTCCAGAAACGGTAGGCAGTGTAGTGGAGCCGCGGGCCCGTGAAATCGCGAGCGGCGGCGCGCGGTACGACCATGCGAGTGATTTTCTCCACTCG
>NZ_PYFW01000016.1 GCF_003020125.1 Bradyrhizobium sp. MOS003
GCCGGCATGGAGGAAAACCCCGTCAACCTCGACCCGCGCATGGCCAAGCTCGCCGGCGGCGTGCATCGCCTCGACGGCCAGCTCATGGTCGTCCTCGACATCGACCGTGTCCTCGATCTCGAAACCAGAGTGCAAATGGCGGCGTGAACTGACACCAAAGAACAACGAAGTCGGAGAGAAAAAATGAAGACTTGCTTGGTTGTTGACGATTCCAGCATCGTCCGAAAAGTTGCCCGCCGGATCGTCGAGGCGCTCGGCTTTCAGGTGATCGAAGCTGAAGATGGCGTCGAGGCTCTGGTTCACTGCAAGAAGGCGATGCCGGAGGCCATCCTGCTCGACTGGAACATGCCCGTCATGGACGGATTCCAGTTTCTAGGCACGCTGCGCCGCATGCCCGGCGGCGACGAGCCCATGGTCGTGTTCTGCACCACGGAAACCGGAATCGATCACATCACGAAGGCAATGGGCGGCGGCGCCAACGAGTACATCATGAAGCCCTTCGACAAGGACATCGTGATGGCGAAATTCCAGGAAGTCGGTCTGATCGCGCGGGACGAACAAACCGCCGCTTGAGACGCCTTCGTTAACTTCAAGAGGTCTTCCGTGAATCCGACCGAGTATGAGTATCTGCGTAAGTTCTTGAAGGACAATTCCGGTCTCGACCTGTCCGCAGACAAGCAATATCTGATCGAAAGCCGCCTGCTGCCGCTGGCCCGCAAGGCCGGGCTCTCCGGCATCGGTGAGCTCGTGCAGAAGCTGCAAGGCGGCGCGCGCACGGTGATCACAGACGTGGTCGAAGCCATGACCACCAACGAGACCTTCTTCTTCCGCGACAAGGTCCCGTTCGATCATTTCCGCGACCACATCATGCCGGAGATCATCAAGGCACGGGCAGCCAAACGCAGCATCCGGATCTGGTGCGCCGCCGGCTCGACCGGGCAGGAGCCCTATTCGCTGGCGATGTGCCTGAAGGACATGGGTGCGGCCCTCACCGGCTGGCGCATCGAGATCATCGCGACCGATCTGTCGCAGGAGGTGCTGGAGAAGGCCAAGGCCGGAATCTACAGCCAGTTCGAGGTGCAGCGCGGCCTGCCGATCCAGATGCTGATGAAATATTTCAAGCAGACCGGCGAGACCTGGCAGGTCAATCCCGAACTGCGGGCGATGATCCAGCACCGGCAGCTCAACCTGCTGCACGATTTCGCGCAGCTCGGCACCTTCGACGTCATCTTCTGCCGCAACGTGCTGATCTATTTCGACCAGGACACCAAGATCAACATCTTCAACCGGCTGGCGCGCCAGATCGAGCCCGACGGCTTCCTGGTGCTGGGCGCGGCCGAAACCGTGGTCGGCCTGACCGATACGTTCCGGCCGATTCCGGAGCGGCGCGGCCTCTACAAGCCGAACGATCCGCGTGCCGTAGCCGCCAAGCCGGCTCTCGCCGGCGCGACGCCGCGACTGGCGGTCATGGCAGGACGATAGAGATGGCCGAGGATGGCAAGGGTACGGAACGCGTGACTTTCAGTCGCGGCTATGATGTCTGCATCATGGCCATCGACGGCACCTGGCGCCGCGACTGCAAGCTCAACGCGATCTCCGATACCGACGCCATCCTCACGGTGGAAGGCTCGATCCAGGGGTTGAACCTGAAGGAGTTCTTCCTGCTGTTGTCGTCCACGGGACTCGCCTATCGCCGCTGCGAGCTGGTCCGCGTCAACGGCGCCGAAATGGACATCCAGTTCCTGCGCGGAAAGAACCGGAAGAAGCGCGGCGCGGCCGGCGGCCGTGACGAAGCGGCGTGATCCGCTCGTGTCCTTTCCGCTCCATTGCTTCACATTTTCTGAAAACATCCGAATGAATTCGCGATCGCGGCTTTACGTGGCCTAAGCGCGAACCGTGTATCCGTTGATGATCCCAATCTCAGGATACTGAAATGCCCAGAAGTTCTCTTTCCCCCATCTCCTCGAACCTGCCCGACGGCGCCGAGCGGCGCGCGCTTCAGCTCCTGGTGGTCGATGACGACGCCACGCAGCGCAGCCTGATCACGGTCGCCGCCAAGCAGGCCGGCCACGAAGTCACCGTGGCGCCGTCCGTGGCGGATGCGATCGAGAAGCTCCGCGCCGCGCGCTTCGACTGCGTGACGCTCGATCTCGTGCTGGAGGATGGGGACGGCATCGACGTGCTGCGCGAGATGGCGGCGGCGAAGTTCGGTGGCGCCGTGATCGTCATCAGCGGCATGGACGGCAAGCGCCGCAGCGCCGCGCGCAGCTTCGCCCGGTCTGTCGGGATCGAACTCCAGAGCCTGCCGAAGCCGCTCGACCTCGCGGCCCTGCGCATCAGCCTCGCCAATCTCGGCAAGACCGCGATGGGGCTTCCTGCGATTCACACCTGGGGCGGCGTCGCCACCGACGCGATCGTGGAACGGCACCGCGCTTAAGGCGTGCGGAGCTGCCATGCGATCGGGCGCGGCTGCTGCGCCGCGCCGATCTATGCTGCGTTGCCGGATTCCGATAGCGATTGCAGGGCGCGGCCAAGGCCCGCCCGGCAGGCATTGAGGGCGGCGCTCGCCGTGGCATAACGCGGCGTGACATCGTCCAGCACGAAAATTTCTGCGGAACCCGCGATAGCGCTATCGGGTACGGGCTCGTCGTCTTCCGGTTTCATCGCCGCGTCGATCAGACGCACACTGATGTCGATGCGCGCGATCAGCGAGCGAAGTTCGGCTTCGATCAACTGACGGCTGTCCGCGTCGGCCATCGCGGCGAGCGGGGGTGTGCCTGCGTAATTTAGCATGGATATTCTCCGTCCCCCGCAATAAGGCACTTCGTCGCTACTTGTGCGTTAAGTCCATGTCCCGTACAAATACGGGTGGGCCGAATCCGCGCCGAACGCCATAAAGGGAGGCGCGGACGCGAGTCCTTCATGCCAACTGGATGTGGCACATGGCCGAACAAAGTTCTCGCGGTGAAATCTTCGTGGTCGACGACGACCCTGCCGTTCGCGACACCCTGTCGATGGTGTTGAAAGCGGCGGGCTATGACGTGATCTGTTTTGCCGACGGCGCAGCGCTGCTTGCCGTCGCACGAAACCGCACACCGGCTGCGATCCTGCTCGACGTGCACATTCCCGGAAAGTCGGGCCTCGACATTCTGGAGGAGCTGCAGGGCGAGGACTATCCGGCGCCGATCTTCATGATCTCCGGACAGGGCGACATCGCGATGGCGGTTGGCGCGATCAAGAGCGGCGCGCTCGACTTCATCGAGAAGCCGTTCCGCGGCAGCGAGATCGTCGGCCGGCTCGACGAGGCGATCGGCGCCTATGCGCGCAGGCAGGCGGAGAACGCCTCGCCGAAATTCAACTCGCTGCATTTTCCCGGACGTGAGCCGCTGACGCGCAGGGAGCGCGAGGTGCTCGAGCAGTTCGCCTCCGGTGCGTCCAATAAGGAGGCTGGTCGCACCCTCGGCATCAGCCCGCGCACCATCGAGGATCACCGCGCCAACATCATGAAGAAGCTCGGTGCGCGCAACGCCGCCGATCTGATCCGCATCGTGATGACCGCGGCGCAGCGCGCGTCGTAAAATGGTCCTCGTGCCCCGGACGCAGTAATTCCGTCCCGGCTACGGGGACCTCAAGCGCTCAGCGCCTTGCGGATGATCCGCGCGAGATCCGATTTGCGGTAGGGCTTGGCCAGCAGCGTCACGCCGGAATCCAGCCGGCCGTGATGGATGATCGCATTCTCGGTATAGCCTGACGTGTAGACTACCCTGAGATCGGGCCGCGTCTTCATCAGCTCGTCGGCGAGCTGCCGTCCGTTCATCTTGCCGGGCATGATGACGTCGGTGAACAGCAGGTCGAACGGCTTGCCGGAGGCAACGATTGCCAGCGCCTCCGCCGCGTTCGCGGCCTGCAGGGTGACGTAACCCAGCGAGTGCAGCTGCGCCAGCACGTAGTCGCGCACCAGCCGGTCGTCCTCGACCACCAGGATCGTCTCGTGTCCGCCCTCGATCGTCGCGGGCGTCACGCCCTCGCTGACGGCTGTCGGCGTCTTGCCGGGCGGCAGGTACATCTTGATCGTGCTGCCGTGGCCTTCCTCGCTGTAGATCTTGATATGGCCCGCCGACTGCTTGATGAAGCCGTAGACCATCGACAGCCCGAGTCCGGTGCCCTTGCCCGGTCCCTTCGAGGTGAAGAAGGGGTCGAACACCCGGGTCAGCAGGTTCGCGGGGATCCCGGTGCCGGTGTCGCTCACGGCGATCAGCACGTAACGGCCGGGGCGGATGTCGTTGCCGCTGGCATAGACCTCGTCGAGATAGGCGGCGCCGGTCTCCACGATCAGCTTGCCGCCGCCGGGCATGGCGTCGCGGGCGTTGAGCGCGAGGTTGAGGATCGCGGTGGTGAGCTGGTTGGGATCGACGATCGCGACGCAACTCTCCTCCTCGAACACCGATTCGATCTGGATCTGCTCGCCCAGCGTCGGTCGCAGCAGCTTCGTAGTGTCGACGATCAGCGAGTTGATGTCGATCTCGCGCGGCTGGAGCGGCTGCTTGCGCGCGAAGGCGAGCAAATGCTGGGTCAGCTCGGCACCGCGCGCGGCGGCCTCGTCGATCATCTTCGTGATGGCCGCGAGCTGCGGCTCCTTCTCGACGGCCTCCGCGAGGATCTCGATCGTGCCGGTTATGACGGTGAGGATGTTGTTGAAATCGTGTGCCACGCCGCCGGTGAGCTGGCCGACGGCCTCCATCTTCTCGGCATGGCGGATGCGCTCATCGGCGGCGATCTTGTCGGTGAGGTCGCGATAGAACACGTTGAACAGCAGGCCCTCGCGGCGTTTCAGCGCGGTCAGGCTGACCTCGGCCCTGAATTCCTTGCCGTCGCGGCGGCGGCACATCAGCTCGCGGCGGCGGTTCAGTGTCCTGTCGTCCTCGTTCTCCAGGAAATCCTTCAGGCCTGCCTTGACCCTCTCGCGTTCGCTCTCGGCCACGATGAGGTCGATCGTACTCTTGCCGAGCACTTCGTCGCGCCGCCAGCCGAACAGCTGCTCGGCCTGCGAGTTCCAGTTCAGGATGCTGCTGGTCTCGTCGGTCTGGACGAAGGCGTCGAGCGAGGTCTCGACGATGTTGCGGGCGAGCCGTTCGCTCTCGCGCAGCGATTCCTGAGCGAGCCGAGCCTCCGTCATGTCGCGCCCGACGAAGAAGTAGCGTTGCGCCTGCTCGGACCAGCTGCCGAGCCAGGACAGCCAGACCTCGTGTCCATTGCGGTGGAAGCAGCGCGTGTCGGCGAGCTTGACGCGCTCGCCGCGGCGCAGCGCGCGCATCTCGACGCGGGCGTGCTCGAGATGATCCAGGTGAATGAAGTCGGTGCCGCTGCGGCCGATCATCTCATCCGGCCGATAGCCGAGAATGGTCTCGCTGCTCGGGCTGATCTGAGCGATGTTGCCTCGAGAGTTCATGACCATGATCAGGTCTTGCGAAGTGTCGAAGATCTGCCGGCGCTCTTCGAGCTGTTGCTGCACCTGCCGCTCGGCCCGCCGCGCCTCGGTCAGGCTGTGCGCGGTCCCGGAGACGCCTACGATTTCGCCCGACGACCCCCTGATCGGCGAAAGGCTGAGTGAGATCTCGATCGGCGTGCCGTCCTTGCGCAGGCGCACCGTCTCGAACCGTTCGATCGGCTCGCCTCGCGCGATCCGCCCCAGGATTTCCTTGCCCTGCACGCGGCGGTCGGGCGGGACGATGATCGCGGTGGATTTCCCGATCGCCTCACTCGCCGTATAGCCATAGAGCCGCTCGGCGGCCGGATTCCAGCCTGTGATGATGGCGTCGAGCGTCTGCATCACGATCGCATCGTCGGATGATTCGACGGCGGCGCTGAACAAGTGCTCGCGTGCCGCATGATGGTTTCGCGCCGCCTCGGTGCGGCGGTGCTCCCGGACCTCCTGCTCGAGAGCGGCTGTCTTCGCCCGCGTCTCTTCGACCATCCGGGCGAATGCCCGCGCCAGCACGCCCGTCTCGCCACCGGCGTCGACGGGGATGTCCGCTTGCCGTCCGCGGCCGATCGCCTCCACGGCCGCGGTCAGGCGGCCGATCGGGCGGGTCAGCGAGCGCGCCAACAGCACTGCGAGCGATGCCGCAGCGAGGATGGCCAGCACGCCGACCAGCAGGGAGGTCTTTTGAATGGCGGCCGGCACCCGGCCGAACACGGCCGGGGGGATGGTCATGATGATTGCTGTCCATTCCTTGCCGGCCAGCAGTGCCGGCGCGATCGCCGCGCCGTTCGGCTGGCCCGCCCCGTCGGTCATGAGCCGCGTGGATACCTCCGAGGTGCCGGCCAGGCCTGCGAAGAACGGAAAATCATTGCGCCAGTTGGTGGGGCGGCCGTGCAAGGAGCCGAATTCTTGCGTGCGATCGGGATGAACGAGATAATCGCCGCGCGAATTGACGACGTAGATCTCGCCACCCGCGTTCGCCGTCCCGCGCACGCGGTCCAGGGCCGGGCGCATGTCGATATTGGCGATGATGATGCCGAACGGCTTGCCATCCGGTGTGAACAGCGGCACCGCGACCCGCAGCGTCGGAACGTGCAGGGTCGTGGTGCCTCCCTGGCGGGTGGCGAGATCGATGGGCGAAACGTAAATCTCGCCCGGAGCCAGCCCTATCGTGTCCTGAAAGTAGGCTCGTTCGCCCTTGCGCTGGAGCTCGCTGTTGGGGGCGATCCGCACCGCCCCGTTCGGGCCGGAGCGGTCGACCCGAACCAGCTCGCGCTGATCGTCGTCGATGCCGATGATGCGAAACTGCGCGTAGCTGGGCTTGGCCTCGATCTCGGCCGCGAGCCGCGTCGCGATGCGGTCGCGCCAGGTTTGCTCCGAGACGCCGTCTGCGGGGTCAACACCGCCGGCGAGGTGAGCGCGGATCAGACCGTTGATGGCCGCGGCGGAGCGATAGCCGACCAGATCGCCGCGAGCGCCGGCAACATAGGATTCCAGACCGGTCGCGAGCAGGCGTGACTGGGCCTCGACCCGTTCGAGGACGCGCGGAATCACCGCTTGCGTGGTGTTGCGGAAACCCAGCCATCCGACTGCGGCCACGGTGACCGCCACCAGCAGGATCATCGCAATCGCCAACCGCGTTGCGAGCGTCATGCGGATGTTCGCAGGGCTTCCCGGACGACCGCGCATGGTCGGACCTGGAGCGGAGGCACCCCCGTCACCGGCGGCCGGAGCTGACATCGGACCCCTCGCCTGCTTTCAGGCAGCCATCGACCGCGGCGAGCAGGGCGTCGGGTCGGAACGGCTTCTGCAAACTTGCCACCGCTCCGAGCTTGGTCGCCATCTTCAGGAAGTCCGGCTCCGCATAGGCATCCGGCGTGACCGAGCGGCCGGAAATCACGATGATCGGAATGGCCGGAGCCAGCACCCGAATGTGACGCATCGTCTCCAGCCCGTCCATGCCGGGCATGAAGATATCGAGAAACAGGAGGTCGAACCGGTTGGCCTCGAACAGTGCAAGTCCCCTGCGGCCGTCGCCGGCGACGGTGACGTGATGACCGGCCCTCTCCAGGAGCAGCCGGATCGTGATCTGAACGGCCGGGTCGTCATCCACAATCAGGATGTTGGCCACGTCTGAATTCCTCCGGGCCGGATGGGGGGCCCCGCCGGCTGCAAATCAAACCATCAAAAATGAAATTGTTGCGCGGATTCCGTCCAGCCTGCAAGCACTTCGCGAGCGCCATCACCCCGTTCGAGCTAACCGATTGCGGCCAATATCATATGTCTGCCTTCGGGCATAAGGCGGGCCAGCCCGGGTTCCCTCTTAATCGGTCAGATACTCCGGGTAATGGCTTCGGATCGTGCCGAGTTCGCTCAACGTGCCCGACAGATGCTTGCGCAGATGCTGTCGCGCTGCGTCGGAATCGCCGGCCTCGATCGCGCGGGTGATCAGCCGGTGGTGACGGACGATATTCTGGGCCTTGCCGGGCGAGGGCAAATGCAGCCGTCGCAGCCGGTCGATATGTCCGCTGCGGCTGCGTACCAGCGTCCACAGCTCCTGCTTGCCGGCCGCGGCATAAAGCTGCGCGTGAAAATCATTGTCGGCGGCGATGAAGCTCTCGAAGTCTCCGGCCTTGGCGAATTGCTGCTGAAGCACCATCGCATGGTCGAGGCGGAGGACCAGGGCCTGGTCGTGCTGTTCCGCGAGCAGCCGAACGATTTCGAGTTCGAGTGCCTGGCGCAGGAAATGCGCCTGCTCGGCGCGGCCGACATCGACCCTGCTGACCACGGTCGCGTGCTGCGGAAACACGTCCACGAGCCCTTCTTCCTCGAGCCGCATCAGGGCGTCGCGGATCGGCGTCGAGCTGACGCCGAATTGCGTAGCGAGATCGGTCCTCGACAGCGGCGATCCCGGGGGCAATTCGAGCGCGAGAATGGCGTTGCGCAGCCGCTCGAACACCTGCGGCGCGGCCTGCCGGGCCCGGTCGAGCCGCGCGCCGGGGCGGACCGCGCGCGGCGCGGGATGGGCTGTTTCCATGGCGAGGGCTCCCGGCGGACTTGCCATTGATGCACTAATACATTAGTGCATCAACAGGATCGCTCGTCAATGGCGGCCGGAGGAAACGAACAACTATGATCAAGCAATTTCAGCGTGGCGTTGCCGCCATCGCCCTGGTCGCCACAACAATGCTGTCGGGTTCACCGGCCTTTGCGCAGCAGAAGTCGGAAATCTCGCTGTCGCGCCAGCCCGGCATTTTCTACATGCCGAGCCACATCATGGAAAAGCAGAAGCTGATCGAGAAGCACGCGGCTGCTCTCGGCGTTGCCGGCGTCACCACCAAATGGGTCACCTTCTCCGGCGGCGGGGCGCAGACCGATGCGTTGCTCGCGGGCGGCGTCGACATTCTCAATACCGGCACCGGCAACCTCCTGCTGCTGTGGGATCGCACCCGCGGCGGCGTGAAGGGCATCGTCGCCACGTCAGCCCAGCCGATGACGCTGATCAGCCGTGACGCCAACATCAAGTCGATCAGGGATTTCGGCCCCTCGGACAAGATCGCGGTGCCGACCGTGAAGGTCTCGACCCAGGCGATCGTGCTCCAGATCGCGGCGGCCGAGGCTTTTGGCGCCGACCAATGGTCGAAGCTCGATTCCAACACCGTGCAGCTTGGCCATCCCGACGCCTATGCGGCGTTGTCCAACCCCAAGCACGAGGTGCACACGCATTTCTCGATCCCGCCCTTCACCTTCCTGGAGCTCAAGAACGTGCCGGGCGCGCATGTCGTGCTGTCGTCGCCGGACGTGATGGGCGGGCCGCTCAGCCAGGCGCAATTCTTCACCACGACGAAGTTTGCGGACGCCAACCCAAAGATCATTCAGGCGGTCCGCGACGCGACCAAGGAGGCGCAGGACCTGATCCGCAGCGACACCAAGCAGGCGGTCGAGATCTACAAGGAGATCACCGGCGACAAGACCTCGGTCGAGGAGCTGCTCGCTCTCCTGAAGGAGCCCGGCATGATGGAGTGGAATCTGGAGCCGCAGGGCACGATGAAATTCGCCGCGCATCTGTTCAAGACCGGCACGCTGAAGAACCAGCCCAAGGCCTGGACGGATTACTATCTGCCCGTCGCGCACGATCTGAAGGGTAACTGATGGCGCTGCTCGACGTCAGCTCCGTGACGCTGCGCTACAAGACCTCCAGCGCCGTCGTCACCGCCACTGAGAGGGTGAGCTTCACGGTCGACAAGTCCGACCGCTTCGTGCTGCTAGGTCCCTCCGGCTGCGGCAAGTCGACCTTGCTCAAGGCCGTCGGGGGCTATATGAGCCCGAGCGAAGGCCGCATGACGATCGGCGACCGCGAAATCCGCGGTCCGGGTGCCGATCGCATGATGATCTTCCAGGAGTTTGATCAGCTACTGCCCTGGAAGAGCGTGCTCGCCAACGTGATGTTTCCGCTGCTGACCGCGCGAAAGCTCTCGCGCAAGGACGCCGAGGCGAAGGCGCGGTCTTACATCGAGAAGGTAGGCCTCACCCGCGTGGTCGATGCTTATCCGCATACGCTGTCCGGCGGGATGAAGCAGCGCGTCGCGATCGCGCGCGGCATGGCGATGGAGCCCGACATCCTCTTGATGGATGAGCCGTTCGCCGCGCTCGACGCGCTGACGCGGCGAACCTGCCAGGACGAATTGCTCCAGCTCTGGAGCGAGACAAAGTTTACCGTGCTGTTCGTGACCCATTCGATCGCGGAAGCGATCCGGATCGGCAACCGCATCCTCTTGCTGTCGCCGCATCCCGGCCGCGTCAAGGCCGAGGTGATCGACGTCGACAAGGTCGGCAACGAGGACGGCAGCGCCGGCCGGCTGGAGAAGGACATCCACGATCTCCTGTTCGCCGGCGAAGCCACCGCGCATTGAAGGAGCCGCCATGGGCGAGGCAAGGATTTTGTTGCGTGACGCGCCGGCCGCCGCCACGGGGGCGGCCGAAGTCGAGCGCAAGCTGAGCGTTCCCGAAATGTTGTGGAACGATGGCTTCGTCCGCAAGTCGGTCATCATTCT
Organism: Bradyrhizobium sp. MOS003; assembly: GCF_003020125.1. Classification (GTDB taxonomy): domain Bacteria; phylum Pseudomonadota; class Alphaproteobacteria; order Rhizobiales; family Xanthobacteraceae; genus Bradyrhizobium. The sequence continues at coordinate 10,537 of NZ_PYFW01000016.1, forward strand.
GTTCCTGGCGGCGGTCTGGGAAACCTACGGCGTCGCTCTCGACAATCCGCTGTTGTTCCCCACGCTGCACGATACGGCGATCACGCTGTTCGACCGCGTCAAGGACGGCACCATCCCGATGCGGGCCTGGGCTTCGCTGAAAGTGCTGTTCATGGGCTATTCCGCGGGCATCGTGCTCGCCGCGATCTTCACGGTGCTTGCGATCTCCACCCGTATCGGCACCGATTTCCTCGAGACCGTGACGGCGATGTTCAATCCGCTGCCGGCGATCGCGCTGCTGCCGCTGGCCTTGATCTGGTTCGGGCTCGGCAATGGCAGTCTCGTCTTCGTGTTGATCCATTCGGTGCTGTGGCCGGTCGCGCTCAACACCCATTCCGGCTTCAAGAGCGTGTCCAACACGCTGCGCATGGTCGGCCGCAATTACGGCCTGCGCGGACTGCCTTACGTGGCAAAGATCCTGATCCCTGCGGCCTTCGGCTCGATCCTCACCGGCCTCAAGATCGGCTGGGCGTTTGCATGGCGCACGCTGATCGCGGCCGAACTGGTGTTCGGTGTGTCCTCGGGGCAGGGCGGGCTCGGCTGGTTCATTTTCGAGAACCGCAACCTGCTCGACATACCCGGCGTGTTCGCGGGCCTCTTGACGGTGATTATCATCGGGCTTTTTGTCGAGAACCTGATCTTCCGCGCCATCGAGCGGAACACCGTGCAGAAATGGGGCACCCAATCATGACCAAGAAGAAAATAACGCCCGACCAGCTCCGCAGTGCGCGCTGGTTCGCGCCTGACGATCTGCGCTCGTTCGGCCATCGCTCCCGCGCCATGCAGATGGGTTACGCGCCGGAGGAGTGGAAGGACCGCCCGATCATCGCGATCCTCAACACTTGGTCGGATGCGCAGCCCTGCCACATGCATTTCAAGTCGCGCGTCGACGACGTCAAGCGCGGTATCCTGATGGCTGGCGGCCTGCCGATCGAACTGCCGGCGCTGTCGCTGTCGGAATCGCTGCTCAAGCCGACCACCATGCTCTATCGCAACCTGCTGGCGATGGACGCGGAAGAACTGCTGCGCAGCCATCCCGTCGACGGCGTGGTGCTGATGGGCGGCTGCGACAAGACGACGCCGGCGCTGCTGCTGGGCGCGACCTCGATGAACATTCCGGCGATCTATCTGCCGGCGGGTCCGATGCTGCGCGGCAACTGGAAGGGCAAGACGCTCGGCTCCGGCTCGGACGGCTGGAAATACTGGGACGAGCGCCGCGCCGGGAAGATCTCCGACAAGGATTGGCTCGACATCGAAGCCGGCATCGCCCGCAGCTACGGCACCTGCATGACCATGGGCACCGCCTCGACCATGACCGCGATCGCCGAGGCGATCGGCATGACACTGCCGGGTGCCTCCTCGATTCCCGCCGCTGACGCCAACCACATCCGCATGGCCAGCGAGTGCGGCCGCCGCATCGTCGAGATGGTGTGGGAGGATCTGACGCCGAAGGTGATCCAGACCCGGAAAGCTTTCGAGAACGCGATTGCGGTCGCGATGGCGATGGGCTGCTCGACCAACGCGATCATCCATCTGATCGCGCAGGCCCGCCGCGCCGGCCAGAACATCGGCCTCGACGATTTCGAGATCGCAAGCCGCAAGGTGCCCGTGATCGCCAATGTCCGTCCTAGCGGCGATGCGTACCTGATGGAGGACTTCTTCTACGCCGGCGGCCTGCCGGCGCTGATGGGCCAGATCAAGCCGCACCTGCATCTCGACTGCGTTACGGTCACCGGAAGGACCATCGGCGAGAATATAGAGGGTGCCGAAGTTCACAACGGCGACGTGATCCGCGGCATCGACAATCCCATCTACAAGGAGGGCGCGCTCGCCGTGCTCAAGGGCAATCTCGCGCCCGATGGCTGCGTCATCAAGCCTTCCGCCTGCGCGCCGCGCTTCCTCAAGCACACCGGGCCTGCGCTGGTGTTCGACGACTATCCCTCGATGAAGAAGGCGGTCGACGATCCCAACCTGGATGTCACCGAGGATCATATTCTCATTTTGCGCAATGCGGGGCCGCAGGGCGGACCGGGCATGCCGGAATGGGGCATGCTGCCGATTCCGACCAAGCTCGTGAAGCAGGGCGTGCGCGACATGGTGCGGATCTCGGACGCACGCATGAGCGGCACCAGCTACGGCGCCTGCATCCTGCACGTCTCGCCTGAATCCTATATCGGCGGCCCGCTGGCGCTGGTGCAGAACGGCGACCGCATCTCGCTCGACATCGCCGCGCGCACCATCAATCTCGACGTCAGCGAAGCCGAACTGGAAAAACGCCGCGCCGCCTGGAAGCAGCCCGAGCGCCGCTTCGAGCGCGGCTATGGCTGGATGTTCACCAAGCACATCAAGCAGGCCAACGAGGGCTGCGACTTCGACTTCCTCGAGACTGATTTCGGCGCGCCGATTGGTGAGCCGTCGATCTATTAGCCAGCTGTCATTCCGGGGCGCGCCACTTGGTGCGAGCCCGGAATCCATACTCCCGATCGTGGTTATGGATTCTCAGGTGCGCAATTGCGCACCATAGATCATCGCTTCGCGATGCCCCGGAATGACGATAAGAGAGAGCACGACATGACCAAACTTTCCGAACCCACCCGTACCAAGCTCAAATCCGTCTCCACCGCGACCGTCGCCACCGCCCTGTTCAAGCGCGGCCTGCGTATCCAGATGATCCAGGACGTGCATCCGCTCGGCGCGGATCAGCCGACCATGGTCGGCGAAGCCTTCACGCTGCGCTACATGCCGGCGCGTGAGGATCTCAACACCATCGACGTCTTCAAGGACCGTTCCCACCCGCAGCGCAAGGCGATCGAGGACTGCCCGCCGGGCGCGGTGCTGGTGATGGACAGCCGCAAGGACGCGCGCGCGGCGTCGGCCGGCGCGATCCTGGTGACGCGGTTGATGAAGCGTGGCGTTGCCGGCGTCGTCACCGACGGCGGCTTTCGTGATTCCGCCGAGATCGCAAAACTCGGCATTCCCGCCTACCACCATCGCCCGTCGGCGCCGACCAATCTGACGCTGCACCAGGCGATCGAGATCAACGTTCCGATCGGCTGTGGCGATGCCCCGGTGTTTCCCGGCGACATCGTCCTCGGCGATGCCGACGGCGTGATCGTGATCCCCGCCCATCTCGCCGACGAGATCGCCAACGAGACCTTCGAGATGACCGCGTTCGAGGATTTCGTCACCGATGAGGTCGGCAAGGGGCGCGGTATCTTCGGTCTCTATCCCGCCACCGATCCGCAGACGCTCACCGACTTTGCGGAATGGCGGAAGATCAACGGGCGCTGATAGATCCTGGGATCGCGCCAAACTCTGTCGTCCCGGACAAGCGAAGCGCAGATCCGGGACCCATAACCACAGGGAGTAGTTTGGCCAAGATTTGCAGTCAGGAAGCTGGCGTTGGTGCTGCTGCCTGCGTTTCTTCGATAGATCACGCGGTATGGGTCCCCGCCTTCGCGGGGACGACGAACTGAGGTGTAGCTGCGCGGGAGCCTTACACCCCGGCCTCCGCCATGCCCACCGCCCACAGCGCGAACGCATAAACGATTGCGACTTCATCCAGCCGGTCGAACCGACCCGACGCGCCGCCGTGCCCGGCGCCCATGTTGGTGCGCAGGAGAACAGGACCTCCGCCGCTCATGGTGGCGCGAAGGCGCGCGATCCACTTGGCCGGCTCCCAATAAGTAACGCGTGGATCGGTCAGGCCGCCCATCGCCAGGATCGCGGGATACTCCTTCGCCGCGACGTTGTCGTAAGGCGAGTAGGACAGGATCGTGCGAAAATCCTTCTCGCTCTCGATCGGGTTGCCCCATTCCGGCCATTCCGGCGGCGTCAGCGGCAGCGTGTCGTCGAGCATGGTGTTGAGCACGTCGACGAACGGCACTTCCGCTACGATGCCCGCGAATAATTCGCCGGCGCGGTTCGCCACCGCGCCCATCAGCATACCGCCGGCCGAGCCGCCATGGCCGACGATGCGCCTGGCGCTGGTGTAGTTCGCATCGATCAGCGCGCGGGCGCTGGCTGAGAAATCATCGAACGAATTCGTCTTCTTCTCGCGCTTGCCGTCGAGATACCAGCCCCAGCCCTTGTCGGCGCCGCCGCGGATATGGGCGATAGCGTAGACGAAGCCGCGGTCGACCAACGACAGGCGATTGGCGTTGAACGAGGCCGGCATCGCCATGCCGTAGGAGCCGTAGCCGTAGAGCAGCAGCGGCGCCGAGCCGTCGAGCTCCAGCCCGCGGCGATGAAGGATCGACACCGGCACCTCGGCGCCGTCCTGCGCCTTCGCCATAATGCGCGTGGTGACGTAATCGGCCGCGTCATGGCCGGACGGAATTTCCTGGCGCTTGCGCAAGGTGCGGGTGCGCTTGACCATGTCGTAATCGTAGACTTCCGACGGCGTCGTCATCGACGAATAGGCAAAGCGCAAATTCGTCGTCTCGAACTCGTAGGAGCCCATCGTATCAAGCGAATAGGCGGTCTCGTCGAAGGCGATGGCATGTTCCTCGTTCGAGACGAGATCGCGGATCACGATCGACGGCAGCGCATTGGCGCGCTCCAGCCGCACCAGATGGCCGGCGTAGAGATCGAGGTCGATGATGTAGATGCCGGGACGATACGGGATCAGATCGCGCCAATTCGAGCGGTCGGGCGCGGCAAGCGGCGCGGTAACGATCTTGAAATCGATGGCATCATCCGCATTGGTGAGGATGAAGAGCTGATCGCCGCGGTCGGTCAGTGAATATTGCACGCCCTCCTCGCGCGCCGCGACCAGACGCGGCGGCGCATTGGGATTGGCGAGATCGATCAGGCGCTGCTCTGAGGTCTCGTGGTCACCGCCCGAGATCACGCAGAAGCGGCCGCTGGTGCTCTCGTGCAGATGGGTGAACCAGCCGGCATCCTGCTCTTCAAAGACGAGCGTGTCGTCGGCCTGTTTGGTGCCGAGCCTGTGGCGCCACACCTGCATCGGCCGGTGGTTGTCGTCGAGCCGCACATAGAAGAAGCTCTTGCAATCCGCGGCCCAGACCACGCCGCCGTCGGTCTCCTCGACGAGGTCGTCGAAATCCTTGCCGCTCGCCCAGTCTCGGACGCGGATCGAGAAATATTCGGAACCCTTGGTGTCTGCGCTCCAGGCCTGCATCTTGTGATCGTGCGAATGGCGGCTGCCGCCGAACTTGAAATATTTTTGGTCCTCGGCGAGCGCATCGCCGTCGAGCACGATCTCACCGTCGCCGCCGTCGCGTGGCATGCGGCCAAACAGCTCGTGCTGTCCACCCTCGCGGAACCGGCGGAAATAAGCGTACGGCCCGTCCGGCGATGGTACGCTGGAATCGTCCTCTTTGATCCGTCCGCGCATCTCGCGCACCAGCGTCTTCTGGAGCGGCGCAGTATGGCCGAGCAGGCTCTCGGTGTAGACGTTCTCCTCGTCGAGATATCTGCGGATGTCAGGATCCAGCACTTTGGGATCGCGCAGCACCTCCTGCCATTTCGCGTCCTTCAACCAGGCATAGTCGTCGGTCACGGTGATACCGTGGCGCGTGAAGCTATGCGGGCGGCGCGGGGCGATTGGCTGCTTGGAAGGTGTCTTGGCTTGTGTCACTCGATCCTCGTTCGTCTCACAGAAACTCAACTCGTCATGCGCGGGCTTGACCCGCGCATCCATCAAAGATGAAATCTTTAGCGATGGATTGCCGGGTCAAGCCCGGCAATGACGGCCATAGAAGGCGGCGGGTCGCCCATCATATGGCGACAAGCGCACGAATTGCCAGCGCGGCAGTTCCGCGGACTGCGCCAAGGCGCCGGGTTGTTGATCCGCCCCTTGTGTGCTTTGAGGGACCAAATCCCCGCCGCCGGTCCAGCCTGATGCTGTTCAATTCCTACCCGTTCATCCTGCTGTTCCTCCCGGTCGTGCTGGCCGGATATTTCTGGCTCGGCCAGCGCAGCAATCGCGCCCCTGTGATCTGGCTGGCGCTGGCCTCGATCGCCTTCTACGCGATCGGCAGCTGGCAGTTCGTGGCGCTGCTGCTGCTGTCGATCGCGTTCAATTACGGCATCGGCCATCTCCTGATCGTGGCGAAGCTTGGCCCGTCACAACGCAAGGCCGCACTCGCCGCTGGCGTCGTTGGCGATCTGCTCGTGCTCGGCATCTTCAAATATGCCGGCTTTGCCACCGAGAACGTCAACGCGCTGCTCGGCACGCATTTTGCGGTCCACATCCTGCTGCCGGTCGGCATCTCCTTCTACACGTTCACGCAGATCGCGTTCCTGGTCGATGCCTATCGCGGCCAGGTCGCGGCCTATGCGCTGCCGCATTACGCGCTGTTCGTGACCTATTTTCCGCATCTGATCGCGGGGCCGATCCTCCACCACAAGGACATGATCCCGCAATTCGAGCGGGAGGCGACCAAGCGTCCGGACGGACATCTCATCTTGTGCGGGGTCATCATCTTCGCCATCGGCCTGTTCAAGAAGACCTGCCTTGCCGACGGAATCCAGCCGCTGGTCGCGCTCGCCTTCGAGGCGCGCTCGCCGAGCTTCGACCAGGCCTGGTGTGGCGCACTCGCCTACACCTTCCAGCTCTATTTCGATTTCTCCGGCTATTCCGACATGGCGATCGGGATCTCGCTGATGTTCGGCATCTTCCTGCCGGTAAATTTCAACTCGCCCTACAAGGCCACCAGCATCGTCGAGTTCTGGCGCCGCTGGCACATGACGCTGTCGCAATTCCTCCGCGACTATCTCTACATCCCGCTCGGCGGCAACCGCCACGGCCGCGTGCTGCGCTACGTCAATTTGCTGATCACGATGCTGCTCGGCGGGCTCTGGCACGGCGCGGCCTGGACTTTTGTCATTTGGGGCGCACTGCACGGGGCCTATCTCTGCGTCAATCACGCCTTCATTGCGGTGGTGCCAACCATCCCGTCGGCTCTTGCGCGCCCGGCTCGCATCGGCGGGGCCGTGCTGACGTTCCTCGCCGTCGTTGTCGCCTGGGTCTTTTTCCGCGCCGAGAGCGTTGCGTGGGCGCTGCGTGTTCTCCACGCCATGGCGGATCCCTCGAATATCGTGTTCGGCCGCGAGGAGATCGCGGCGCTGGTGATGATCGCCGTCTACGCCGCATTGGTCTGGCTGGCGCCGAACACGCAAACGCTCCTGGGATACGATCACGCCAACCGCAGGGTCGGCGAGAATTTGCGGGCAGGGCGCATGCGGCCGCTGTTTCTCTATGGCGCATCGCTGGTGCTTGCGTTCGGAATCCTGGGCATCCAGAGCCACAGCGAATTCATCTATTTCCGGTTCTGATGCGCGCTACGTTCACCAGTCTCAAGCGTCTTCTGCTCGCGAGCATCGCGTTCGTGCTCGGTGCGGCCGGGCTCACTTTTTTCGTCGATCCCCTGCAGCTGTTCCGCCCCTCGCGCTCCGCGTTCTATTCCGACGACACGCGCGTGCAGAATGCCGGGCTGATCCGCAGCCAGTCGTTCGACACCGCCTTCATGGGCACCTCGCTCGCGATTCACTTCCGCCAGAGCGACATCGACCGTGCGCTCGGCGTTCGCTCGCTGAAGCTGGCGATGACCGGCTCCAACTCGCGACAGCAGGGCTTCGTGCTGGAGCAGGCGATCGCGCGCGGCGCAAGGCGTGTGATCTGGGAGATGGACGATTTCATCTTCGTCGATGCCGCCGACATCGAGGCCGATCCTTATCTCTCGGTCGATCTCTATCGCGGGACGGCAAAGGGCATCGCGTCCTATCTGTTCAGCGCCGCGATGGCGAAAGAGTCCCTGTTCGCACTGCTGCGTTCGGTCCCGCCGCTACAGGGGCCGCTGACCCGCGCGGCGCCGTATCTCCCCGTCAAGTTCGCGCTGGCTGATGTCGACGACATCTACGCGCTGCCTCGGGATTTCGACATTGCTCGCGAGTACAATGCGAAGAAGGCGCTCGCCGCCTTTGCCTACATCACCAGCCCCGTGCGCAGCCGCTTTCTCGGCGAAGGCTATGGCTATGACGCCATGGTCAGGCATTTCGAGCGCGATGCCGTCGGCCTGATCGCGCGCTATCCGGACGTGACCTTCGACATCTACTTCCCGCCCTATTCGATCCTGCAGTTCGTCGCCATGCGCGATGCCTCGCCCGGGACGCTGAAGATCGTCACGGATCTGACAGCGGTCATCGCGCAGCGCCTGACGCAGCTTCCGAACGTCCGCCTGCACGATTTCCGCGCGATCAAGGCGGTGACGCATGATCTCGACAATTACGGCGACGTCATCCACCATTCGCCGGTGGTGGACGCGATGGTGCTGCAATGGCTGGCGAGCCGGGGGTATCGGGTCGATCCGAAGGCGCCGACGGCATCGCTGGAGGAGCTGAAGGCGCAGGTGGAAGCGTATCGCGTCGAGCACTGATCTTCCCCACTCCCCTTGCGGGAGAGGGTGGCTCGCCGCGAAGCGGCGAGACGGGTGAGGGTTCTCTCCGCGAGTCCATCTCGCAGTATGGATTGCGGAGACAACCCCTCATCCGGCGCTACGCGCCACCTTCTCCCACAAGGGGAGAAGGAAGAAACAAGCCCTGCGTTCGCGGGGACGACGGCGGTGTTTGCGGCTTGCGCCTACGCCGCCACCTCGTCGCCGAGATACGCCACCGCTGCCTCCAGCCCGCCTTTGCCGTGCGGGATCTTCAGCGCGTTGAGGCCGATCTCGATCACCCCGAGCGTGCCCAGCAGCATCGGTGCGTTGATATGGCCCATATGGGCGATGCGGAAGGCCTGGCCCGAGAGGTCGCCGATGCCGGTGCCGAGCACGACGCCGCACTTCTCCTTGCAATAGCGCTGCAGGATTGCCGGATCGTGGCCGTTGCTCATCGTCACCGTGGTCACGGTGTTGGAGCGCTCGCTGGCCTCCGCCACGTTGAAGCCGAGCACCTGGCCTTCCGACCATGCGCCGACCGCGCGTCGCGTGGCTTCGCCGAGCAGGCTGTGGCGGCGGAAGGCGTTCTCCAGGCCTTCCTCGTGCAGCAGGTCGATCGCCTGGCGCAAAGCGAACAAGAGATGCACCGGCGCGGTGCCGGCATATTTGCGATAATGCTCGCTGCCCTCGCGCTCGCTCCAGCTCCAATAGGGCGTCGACATGTTCGCCTTCTTGTGCACCTCGAGCGCACGCGCATTGGCGGCGACGAAGCCGAGGCCGGGCGGCGTCATCAGGCCCTTCTGCGAGCCGGACATCGCGACGTCGATGCCCCATTTGTCCATTTCAAATGTCATGCAACCGAGCGAGGCAACGGTGTCGACCATGTACAGCGCCGGATGGCCGGCCGCCTTGATCGCCTTGCCGATCGCCTCGATGTCGTTCTGCACGCCCGAGGCGGTGTCGACCTGGACCACGACGACGGCCTTGATGGTGTGCTCCTTGTCGCGGCGCAGGCGCTCCTCGACCTCGCTTGGCCGGACCGCGCGGCGCCAGTCGCCCTTGAGCACCTCGACCTCGGCGCCCATCAGCGCTGCCGCATTGCCCCAGCCGATCGCAAAGCGCCCGCTCTCCAGCACCAGCACCTTGTCGCCGCGCGACAGCACGTTGCTGAGCGCCGCTTCCCAGGCGCCGTGACCGTTGGCGATGTAGATGTAGGACTTGCCCTTGGTCGCAAACAGTTTCGAGATGTCGCTGAGCAGGCTCTCGGTCAGATCGGTCATCTGCTTGGAATAGATGTCGATCGCCGGACGGTGCATTGCCCGCAGCACTTCGTCGGGCATCGTGGTGGGCCCGGGGATGGCCAGAAATTCCCGGCCCGCGCGAACGGTCATTGCTTTTGGTCCTTATTGCTTGAGAGCGGACTGGTGGGTCGTTGATTCACTTTTACGCGGGGCGATGGCCTTGGAAAAGCGTCCAAAATGCAGGTCTGGTTATCGCTTGGTCTCGCGGCAGCCGGCGGCTTCCGCCTCCTCGACCGAGCAGAACCAGCGGGTGCCCTTGCTGATCTTCATCTTGATCTGGGTGTACCAGCGGCTGGTCGGCTGGTGAAAGATGCACTCTCCGGCGCTGTTGACGTTGCCCTTGATGGTGCAGTCCGGGGAGGGCGCCACCGGTCCCGAGGCCGAGGCGAGCAGCACCGCATGCGCCCCGTCGGGTGGCTTGGTCGCGCCCAGGATGTGAGTCTTCTTGTTGCGGACGCGCCAGTCCCAGGGCGCGATGAAGGCGCCCTGCCACATTCCGGCTTTTGCCTCGCGCGCAGCCGCCTCGTCGGACTCGTAGTCCTTGGAGATGCGGGTGTAGGCCAGCGCCCAGCCGCCGCGCACCAGCCATTTCTGGACGTCCTCGCCGCCGACCTCGCAGCGCGCCACGGTGCGGCCGCGCCGGTCGATCGAGCGGGTGTGGCAGACCCAGCTCTTGCCGTCGGCGTATTTGGCGAGCTCGTCGCGCGCCGCGATACCGCAGGTCCAGCGCTCGGTCTTGTTGTTGAGGCAGAGCTGGTCGACCGCGGGCGCGTCGATGCCGCCGAGGCGGATTCGCGTGTTGCCGATCACGACGGCATCGCCGGAGCGGACTTTTGCCGTGCCGGTGATGTCGGCGGCCTCGGCCAGCGAAGGCAGAGCGAGGAAAGACAGCGCAATCAGGACTTTTCGCAACATGCCGGCCCGTATGTTCAGGACAATTTCGATAGATCGCGCAATTGTGGTCGGCTTTTGGCCTGTCGGCCAGCTTATGCCTCACAGAGAGGCTTTCAACTTCCCGTCATTGATCGGCATCGGCCTCTCGTCTCGTGTCCCGGACGCGGTGCTGCTTGCAGCGCCGCTCCGCAGAGCCGGGCCCCAGAAACTCGCGGACACAATTCTTGGCGGCCTGGGCCCCGGCTCGGCAGCGCACCGCTGAAGAAGCGCTGCGCTGCGTCCGGGGCACGAGACCATCTCACCCCCGCGCCATCGCCCGCTTCGCCAATGCCAGCCCCATCAGCACGAACGCCGACGTCACCTCGGAACCGCCCACCAAGATCCGCGTCGGCGTCTTCATCTTGTTCCACTCATAGGCGCGGAACGGTCCGCGGCGGCCGCCCTCGCCGATGGCGCCGACGATCACGTTCAGCGCCGGTGCAAAGGCGCGCGGGTCGGCGCCGAGATGGCCGAGCGCGATCAGCGCCAGCGCCGCGTCGAACACGTTCATTTCCGCCGCCATCAGCTCGCCCTTGACGTAGGACAGCACGCGATGGCGGATGAAGTCGAAATCGCCGTTCGGGTCGATCGCGGCCTGCGCCGCCAGCGGCAGCGCCAGGAAGGCCGCATAGCAGCGGCCGAAATAGGCGCTGTAGAGCTCCGGCAGGTAATAGATGTGCGAGCGCGGATTGGCGAAGGCACCGCTCGCCGCCAGCCGCTTCTGGAAGCCGATGATACGGTGCACGGTGGCGAGCCGCGCCGGCGTCTCCAGGATTTTCCAGCGCGCCAAATTGCGGAAGCTCACCTCGAGAATGTCGAGATTGAGCGTCGGATCGAGATCGTTGCCGTAGGGACGCTCGCCCTTGAGGTTGTCGATCCAGGTCGCGACGCCGCCCTCGTAGTCGATATTGTCGTTGAGCGGCACGGTCACGCGCGGTTCGTTGACGCCGGCACGCACCTGGTAGCCGGCGTAGAAATCCAGCAGCGGCTGATCGATGATCGGATCGGTGCAGCCGGCCTGCGTCGCGGCCGAGATCGAGCAGGCCGTGGTGTCGCAATCCGGCACGTATATGCCGAAGCCGAGGTCCTGCTTGATCTGCGCGAAGTAGCGCGAAAAGCGCGGATGCGGCGGCGGCGCCAGCGCGGTGACGACGTTGAAGCGCGCGCCGTCGATGCCCTCGACCTCCTCGCGGCTGGTGTTGACGCAGAAATCCACCATGTCGGCGATGGCCCGCTCGGCCGCGATCTTGTCGGCCGGCGAGGCGAGCCCGGTCTCGCCATAGCTCAGCAGCGCTTCGATGAAGAACGCATCGTAATAGGCCGAGCGGTGCCGGATCTGCACCGGCTCCCACATCGGCTCGGCGATCCCGCGCCAGGGCGGATTGACCACGGCATGCGCGGGCGAGCGCGCGATGAAGACACGGGCAAGGTTGAACAGCAGCGAGGAATTCTTGTAGCCGCGGGCGTTCAGCCCCGTGAGCGCCATGATCAGCTCGCGGCCGCGGAAATCCGGATCGCCGATCAGGTTGAAGGCGGCGTAGGTCGGAAGGAAGCCGTTCTTGCGGTAGGAACCGAGCAGATGCTGCGCGCAGTCGCGGATCACGCCGTCGATCTGCGCCTCGGGCGGCGCCGAGCCCGTGAACATCGCCGGCGGCGGCTTGGGATGGTCGAGCGCAATGCTGTCGACGAGGTCGGCGACCGGCTGGCCGACCGCGGCCCAATCGGGCTCGGACTCGTCGCGGGCGCGCACCAGTGCCTGGCGCAGCGCCGTCAGCCTGGCCTCGTCGCGCAGCTCGGGCAGTCCGGCCCGCCGCAGCAGCACCCGCAGCGCGGGATTGCCGAGCGCGGTCTTGTAGAATTTGGCCAGATGCGGATCGCCGCTGGCCCGGCCCGATAATACGGGATCGCACACATCGTAAAGCGAGGGGCCGTCCTTCGGCGCCAGCAGCGCCCGGCAGGCGGCGCCGGCAAAATAATGGAAGCTCATGAAATACCTGGTCGCGGGCACTTTGGCGGGTCTTGGCCGGGGGCCCCAAGCGCGCTCCAGCCACGCGCCACCCCCAGCAAGTCGTTGAAAAAGCTACCCGGATTCGCAGGAAATACAAATGTGATGAAAATCACAGAAAAAGCCGGCATGAGGGCTGCATGATGAGCCCCCGGAAGGCTACGGAGAAGCCAGAAAATCCAGAAAATTGGCGGAGAAATTAAGTAACATTATCAGTGGCTTAGCTCAAATTTTGGGCAATCTATTGCCCGCCACCCCATATCCGGTTAAAGGTTTGTTTGGTGCGGCGCCGCAAATTGCGCGCAATTCGGGGGCACATCCCCGGCCAATCCCTCAAACCTAAAGACGCTATCGCGCTACTCAAACAGTGTGCGCGCGCTTGGCTGGTCTTTGGCACAGGAACGAACCGAGATGAATGTAAAGCAGCTCGACCTTTCCCGACGCACCATCGCGTTGGCTGCTGCCCTGATCGGCACGGTCTCGCTGGTGATCGGCGCCCATGCTGCTCTCAACATGCGCGCGATCGATGCTGCCAAGGCCGTCTCCACCGACCAGATCACCGGCTCGATCGGCCAGACCTCGCGCCTCGCGCTGGTCATCGGCAATGGACATTATCCCGACGCCAGCGCGCCGCTGACGCAGTCGATCAACGACGCCCGCGCGCTGTCCTCGTCGCTGCGCAAGAACGGTTTCGATGTCGACATGGTGGAAGACGCGACCAAGGACGACATGGTCCGCGCCGTCAACCGCCTGAAGTCCCGGATCAAGCGCGACACCGTCGTCATGCTGTTCTTCGGCGGCTACGGCGTGCAGGCCGGACGCGAGAGCTACATGCTCCCGGTCGATGCCGTAATCTGGAAGGAAAGCGACGTCCGCCGCCAGGGCGTCTCGATCGATGGCGTGATCGACATGATGAAGGAGCAGGGCGCCAAGGCCAAGCTCGTCGTCGTCGACGCCTCCCGCCGTAACCCTTACGAGCGCCGCTTCCGCTCCTACAGCCACGGCCTCGCGCCGATCAACGCGGCCGACAACGCGCTGATCCTGTCCTCGGCCTCGCCCGGCAAGGTCGTCGACGACGGCAAGGGGGAGCACAGCGTGCTGGTCAGCGAGTTCCTGAACAACCTCAGTGCGAAGGGCAGCGCCGAGAGCGTCTTCAACAAGACCCGCGTCGCCATCTCCCGCGCCAGCGAAGGCGATCAGGTCCCGACGGTGTCCTCCTCGCTGCTCGAAGACGTCCATTTCGACGCAGCCGGCGGCTAGTTCTTTATCAGATTTGCGATCTCCCGTGCCCCGGACGCGGCGCATCATGCAATGATGCGACGCTGAGCCGGGGCCGAGTTTTTAGGGCGCTCTGCCTCTCCATCGTCATTGCGAGGAGCTCTGGCGACGAAGCAATCCAGAATTTCTCCGCGGAGAGACTCTGGATTGCTTCGCTTCGCTCGCAATGACGATTGTGGCTCCTACTTCGCCGCTTCCGCAGCCATCACCGGGCGCACCGGGTCGCCTTCGCGCAGCAGCGCACCGGCGCGGGCGACGACGACATCGCCGTCGTTGAGGCCGTCGCGGACCTCGATATTGCCGCCCGACATCAATCCGACCTCGACACGCTTGGTCTCGACCCGGTTGCGGCGGATCACCTGCACCACGGTGCCGGCGGATGAATATTGCACGGCGGTCAGCGGCACCGCGACGTTGCAGCTCTGCCCGGTCTTGATCAGCGCACGCCCGCTCGCCTTCAGCAGCAGCCGCTTCTGCGAGGAGATGCCGATATAGACCATGCCCTGCTGGATGTTCGGCTCGACGGTCGGGCCGATGCGGCGCACCTTGCCGTCGATGTCGCCGGCGCCTGCGATCCGCACGGTTGCCGGCTGATTGACAGCGAGCTTGCGCATGTCGCTGGTCGCCACCAGGCCGATGAGATCGTATTCGCTGCGCGCCACGATCGTGAACAGGGCCTCGCCCTTGGCCGAGGCGAAATTGCCGATCTGGGCGGTCGACGTCGCGATCACGCCCGCCACCGGCGCGGCGATCTGCAGCGTGCCACCCTCGGGAAGCGCCAGCCGCGCCAGCACCTGGCCGGCGGTGGTGGTGTCGCCAGCTTCCGCCAGCACCTCGGTAACCTTCAGGCCCGGACGTTCGGGCCGCACCGACGTCTCCTCCCGCGCGATGATCGTGCCGGTGGCCTCGACGATGTCGGAGAAGCAGGATTTTGCGACCTTCAGCACCGTGACCGCCGGCCCCTTGGGCGCGTCTTCATCGGCTCCGGCCGGAGAGGGACCGAGGATGACCATACCGGCGATGGCGGCGGGACACAGGCTTCGAGCAACGGCGCGGGGCAAAAGACGCATCGGAAATTCCACGGGGGCTATGCCTCCAATCGATAGCAGATGGCAGGACTGCGGACTATGGCAGCGTTGCCCCAGAAAGGAAGGCCACACCATCTCAGGCCGTCGCAGCAAGTCTTTGATTAGTCGCGCGATTGGAGAACAGGTTCGCCTTTCTCTCGCAGCGCACCGCGGCCAGCTCTACTCCCAAAGTGCCGCAGCTCACGATCTTCTCATCTGGCCGGGCCGCCTGTATGGAACTAGGATCAGGATGACGCGGCATCGCGGTCGCACAACCCTTGGTCGTGGCGAGATGCAACGGTTTGTTTGCGAGCAGAATATCGTTCATTTCGAGCGGCTGCTCAACGAAGCCGCCGACCCGACGGTGCAGAGCACCGTGCGCGCGCTGCTGGCGTCGGCGAGGCGCCAGTTGGCGCTGCTGAACTCGGCGGCATCAGGGGCCGATACGACGCCGCTCGAACAGCGGCGGCGGCGGCATGCTGACGCCCACGCGATCGGGCAACAATTCCAGCCCGAATTCGATGCCTCACCGCATCCTTACATGCTGCTGGACCCGGGACCGGGCCTGCTGATCGTCGACGTCAATGATGCCTATGCAGCGGCGACCTTCACCGAGCGGGCCCACATCGTCGGCCGCTCGCTGTTCGAGATATTCCCTGACAATCCAGACGATCCTCTGGCCGATGGCGTCAGCAATCTCTACGCGAGCTTGAGGATCGTCGGCGAAACCGGGCGGGCGCATGCCATGGCAATCCAGCGCTACGACATCCGGGATCCCGCCGGCACCTTCGTCGAGCGTCATTGGCAACCGATCAACTCGCCGATCCACGACAGCACGGGCCATCTGGTTTACCTGCTGCACCACGTCGAGGACGTCACGGCGCAGGTCGCGATGCGGCGGTAAAACGCCAGTCAGCGGCCGCGATCACCCAGCAGCTTGCCGCTGGCCCGATCGATCAAATGCAGGCGCGTGCAGGCCGGACAGGACACCGACACATGCGTGCGGTCGCCCGGCTCTTCGCTGAGCCGATGCTGCACGTTCATCCCGGTTTGCGGGCACCTGAAGACGATATGACGGTCCATGACCGACATATGACGACAAGTCGCGACGTCGGAAATTACGGATGTTTACGTAGGTCGGCGGCGGCGCCCGTCACGGCAGTTTCAGGAACTCCACCCAGTTCGGCTTCTTGCCGGTGGGGTAGGATTTCAGCCTGGCCAGCGCGCCGCTACTCTGGTCGATCGCATAGACCGTCATGCTGTCGGAGAGCTCGCCGACCGCGGCGAGGTAGCGTCCCGAGGGATCGATGTGGAAGCCGCGCGGCTGCTTCTCGGTCGGCACGCTGCCGATCGTGGTCAGCTTTCCGCTTGATCCGTCGACCTTGTAGGCGGTGAGCGTGTTGGTGGTGCGCTCGGAGGCGTACAGGAAGCGACCGTCCAGGGTGATGTGGATGTCGGCGGCCCAGGGTTTACCAGTAAAGCCTTCCGGCAGCGCGGTGGTGCGCTGGATCTCGTCCCACGCGCCGCTCCTCGCCTCATAGGTGAACGCGGCGACGTCGCCGTTCAGCTCGTGGACGAGATAGACGAACTTGCCATTGGGGTGGAATACGAAGTGCCGCGGCCCGGATTTCTCCGGCACCTTGTGGGCCGGCGGATCGTTCGGCGTCAGCGTGCCGGCCGTGGCATCGAACGCGAAGGCCAGCACCTGGTCCGAGCCGAGATTGGTCGCGAATGCGAAGCGGTTGTCGGGCGAGGGTAGGAAGGCGTGGGCGTTCAGCCCGGTCGGGATCACCTGCTTCGGCTCGCCGGCGACGCCATCGGCGGAAAGCGGATTCAGTGCGACCTTGTTGCCGCCATAGGAGGCGCTGAGCAGGAATTTTCCGCTCCGGTCGACGGCGATGTTCGCCATGCTGTCGGCGAGCGGTCCGTTGCCGATGGGACTGAGCTGGCCCGTTTTGGGATCGATCGCAAAGCTCACCGCGAGATAGGGCTGCGAGCGGACGCCGGCAATCAGCACGCGGTGGTCCGGCGTGATCGCGAGCGGTGTCGAAGAGCCGGGCTTGTCGACGTCCTTGAAGGCGGCGGTCTGCACGGCAATCATTTCGCCGCTGTCATCCATCTTGAACACGCTGATGTCGTTGCTGTCGGCGTTGCCGACATAGGCGAAGGTCTCGGCCATGCCGGCGCGGACTCCAGAAATGAGGGCGAGGAAGGTGAGGGTGGTGGCGATCACAGCGCGTGGCGCTTCGGATGCGATGCGTCGTCGGGTCGGACTCAACATGGGGCTCCTCCTCGCGGGCCGTCGCGGCCTCCTCGTTTTGCAGGAGGATAGCGGGCGGCGCGCCGCCGGACCAAATTCCAATTGGGATCGATCGATGCCGAAATCGTATCGGTCGCACCGGGACGGCTGACGCGCCGTCGAGCCGGAGGACAGATGCGTTGCGCCGCGCTGGCGCGCGCCGGACATCCCGCACTGCAAAGGAGCGCGATCCCGTGAATCCGTAGACCGGGGCGAAAACAGCCGATGCGGCTGCGAACCAATGCCGCGCGAGCGCATTGAACCGGTATGCCCCGTGAAAACGATCTTGAAGGCAAGCCCGACATGGGCGGCAAGCATGGCGGACAAGCCGGCCAGCCCGAGTCGCCGCCTCGCCCGCGCGAAGGCGAGCGTGACGAGGACGTCGTGGCAAAGCGTCACACCGGCCAAACCGATCGCCCCCCGCCGCCGACCAAACCAAAATAGCCTCTTGCCGCGCGGTCGTGCCGCGCCTCGTATTGGGGAACGGGCACATCGCTTTGCCGTTACCCCGGTCCCGCAGGCCTGAGAAATGGAAATGGAGGCTGGCTCGTGTTTTGGATTTATTGGAACACCGCCTGGTCGCTGATCATCAGCGGCATCATGTTCGCCACCATCGTCAGCCATCCCGATTCCGAATTCGTCGAAGTGCAGGCCGACAGGCGGTAGGTGTGAACGGCCCGACCTCGCAGTGAGGTCTCGGCTTACGTCATGCAGGCAGACGTTTAGCGTCTGCAATTGGCCCATCGCGTCGGTAGTCGGATCCAGCAGATTTCAGGAATAGGGCAGAGCCGCGTGGCCGGCAGAAAGCCCTGAAGCCGAGTAGATCGAACGCGGCAAGAAGTCTTGCCGCGTTCGTCGTCGTCGAGATCGAGCGCTCGGGAATTACTGGGTCGGCGGCAGCACGGCCTGCGAGGTCTGCTGCGGCAAGTTGGTGTAAGTGGCGCTCTCCTTAGAGCAGATATCCTTGAACACCACGACGCCGGGCTGCGGGTATTCCTTCACGAGGCAATTGCAATTGTTGTTGACGACCGGAGCGGGGGCCGCCGCCAGGGCGGGCGCCGGCGTACTGTCAACCACAGTCGCGGGACGCTGAACGATGATCCTCTCCTTCACCACCGGTGCGGTCGGGACATACACCGGCCGGTTGATGACAACCGGCACCGGCCTGACGACGACCGGGGACGGCACATAGACCGGGGGCGGCGCGGGGCGGGGATAGACGACGACCTGAGGCGGCATCGGCCGCGGACCGGGAACCACGACGACGGGACGCTGGCCGCCGTTCCCGCCATATCCACCGAAGTGGGGACCAATTTGAGGGCGGCTCTGGGGTGCATTGCCATACTGTCCGTTCGGGCCCCAGCCGGCCTGCGCGGCGTTGCTCGTGACGCCTGCCGCAACGCTCATCAACACGATCGTCGCCGCCATCTTCGTGATCATCGCTGTCTTCGTCATGGTCCACCTGTTTGTTGGTTTTGTTTGCCGCAGATTGTTGCCGTGGGCTGAGTGATAGCCGGGCCTGACGCGCCCATCCGTGACGCTGCTCACACAAGCGGCGGCGGCCTCCTCCGATGGAATGAGGACGGCACAACATCGCGATGGAAAATGGCGCGTTCGCGAAGCGGTGCATGCCTGCATCGCGCGTCGCCTCATGGAGGACTCAGGGAAGGCTTTCCGCGGCTCTCGTTTGAAATCGCATCACGTCGCGTAAGACGCTTTGCCGAGTTGCCTGGCTACGGGGAGGCGCAGAATGACGATTGGCTAACCCGACCGCCGTTCGCTTGCGGAAACTGAGCCTGCTCCTGAACCGCAGGCGAAGTTGCCGCTGTCCGCTGCCAGGTCCGTTAACGGGGGCTTAGCCGACCCGTCGTACGTGCGGCGAGTCTTTACGTTGAGCGGCGCGAAAGGCTGGTTTCACCCGGTTCTCGCTCCCAAGTCTTCCGCAAAACGAAGGAGGTAGCCGTCTGGATCCTGCACCAGGAATTGCCTGTTGCCGCGCTCCTCACCGGCGATCCGATACCATGCGTCGTGACACTCTCGGACGAGTGCCCATTCGTGCTGCTTCAGTGCATCGAGGAGAGGAGCAACAGAGTCGACGAAGATTTGAAAATTGATACCGCGCCCCAGCGGTGACTCTAGAGCCCCGGTTTCCCAGTTGCCATTTCTCTGGTTCAGCATGACCTGCGCCCCCTGCAGCTCGATGTACACGAAGAGATTCTCAGGTCTTTGATAGGCAATCCGGAAGCCAAGTATATCGCACCAGAAAGTCTTGCTGCGTTCCAGGTCAAACACGTCGAGCTCCGGTACAAGCCGAGCGAAGCCGCCAGCAGGTAATCTATCCACCGTTATTCCCATGGCTCGGCAGTCCTCCCCGCTCTTCTCGCGAGGGGCTATCTAACACGGATTCTTTGCGACCGCTGACGGCTCGAAGCACACGAACGACTCGCCGGCGTTAAGCCGCCGCCGCCTGCGCGGCCAGCAACAGCTTCAGCTTCGCCGCCGGCACGGCCGGGCTGAACAGCCAGCCCTGCATCTGGCTGCATCCGAGCTTGCGCAGCACCTCGCGCTGGGCTTCGGTCTCGACGCCCTCGGCGGTCGTCGCCATGTGGCGCGCGGCGGCCATGTGCACCACGGCCTGCACGATCGGTGAGGAATCCTCGGGTTCGCCGATGTCGCTGATGAAGCTGCGGTCGATCTTGATCTTGTCGAACGGAAATCGGTGCAGATAGCTCAGGGAGGAGTAGCCGGTGCCGAAATCGTCGAGCGCGATGCGCACGCCGAGCTCGCGCAATTGCTGCAGGATCGTCAGCGCCTCTTCGTCGTCGCGGATCAGCACGGTCTCGGTGATCTCGAGCTCGAGCCGCCCGGGCGCGAGTCCCGACTCCGCGAGCGCGGCGGCGACCTTGAGCGCAAGCGTCCGCGAGCGGAACTGCACCGGCGAGACGTTGACGGCGATGTGGATCTGGCCGGGCCAGGAAGCGGCTTCATGGCAGGCCTCCTTCAGCACCCATTCGCCGATCTCCGCGATCAGTCCGGTCTCTTCCGCCACCGGTATGAAGTCGGCGGGCGAGACCATGCCGCGCTCGGGATGGCGCCAGCGCAGCAGCGCTTCGCAGCCGGTGACGACATTGGCCGCGAGATCGACCAGCGGCTGGTAATGCACCTCGAACTCGCCGCGAGCCAGCGCCTGGCGCAGATCGAGCTCGAGCTGGCGGCGCAGTCGCGCCTTGGCGTCGTATTCGGGCGCGAAGATGCGGTAGGTGCGGCGTCCCTCCGACTTCGCCGCATACATCGCGAGATCGGCGCGCTTGAGCAAATCGTCGAGATTGTCGCCGTGATCGGGTGCGATCGCGATGCCGATGCTGGCATCGGTCGGGATGTCCTGGCCCTTGCAATCCACCGGCGCACGCAACGCCTTGAGGATATCTTCCGCCAGCGCCGACAGCTCGGCCGGATCGCAGGTCGCAGCCGTGACGATGGCGAACTCGTCGCCGCCGAGCCGCGCGACGAGATCGTTGCCGCTGACGCAGGCGCGCAGGCGGTTCGCCACCTGCCGCAGCAATTCGTCGCCGACCTCATGTCCCAGCGAATCGTTGACGCCCTTGAACTCGTCGACGTCGATATAGAGGATGGCGAACGGCTTGCCCTGGCTGAGCTCGGCGACGCGCCGTTCCAGATGGCCGCGCAGCAGCACGCGATTGGGCAGGTCGGTCAGCGCGTCGTAATGCGCCATATGCGCGATGCGCTCGTCGGCGCGGATGCGCGCGGTGACGTCGTCATGGGTTGCAAGCCAGCCGCCGGCGGCGCTGGGCTCATTCTTGATCTCGATCAGGCGGCCGTCTGCGGTCTCGACGATGGAGCTCTGAGTGCGTCCGACATGGCTCAGGATGTCGTCGCAATAGGCCTCGACGTCGCCGTGGAACGAGCCGGTGTCATGGCGGTGCCGAATTACGTCGCGGAAATCGGCACCGGGCTTCACCACCTCGGCAGACAGGCCGTACATCTCGATGTAGCGCCGGTTGCAGACGATCAGCCGTTCGTCCTGATCGAACATCAGGAGCCCTTGCGTCATCGTGTTCATCGCTGTGTCGAGCCGCTGCTTTTCCAGCGAGAGCCGGTGCGTGACCTGGCGGAAGATCAGGAACAGCGTCAGCACCAGCAGGCCGATCGAGAGCACGGCGACCGTGACGAAGAATTTCGTCTGCGTACGCCATGTGGCGAGCGTCGCATCGAGCGACTTGGTGGCGACCACGACCAGCGGCTCGCCGGTCAACATGCGCGAGGCGACGATGCGGTCCTTGCCGTCTACCGGACTTGCAAGCTGCAACGTGACGAAGGTGCGGTCGAACACCGCCATCTGCTCCGGCGTGCCCTTGCGAAAGTTCTGGCCGATCATCGCATCGACGCGCGGAACGCGCGCCAGCAATTGGCCATTCTGGTGGTGCATCGCGATCGAGGATTCCTCGCCGAGTCCGGTCGAGGCAAAGAAGGATTCGAGTTGGTCGGGCGTGACCGCGCGGGAGACCAGTCCAAGGAACTCGCCATGCGGGCCGGACACCCGCCGGGCGAATACGATCGCCGGTCCGCCGCCGAACCGCCCGGGGACGACCTCCACCTCTTCCTGCACGGCAGGATCGTTCCTGAGGCGGTTGAAGTAGCCGCGGTCGGCGACCGAGATATCGGCAACCGGCCAGCGCCGCGACGAGTTGATCAGCACGCCCCTGGAGTCGAACAGATTTGCGCCGGCGACGTCGGTCCAGCCGCTCGCCTTTGCGCGCAGCACCTCGTGCACGGCAAGCGTGCCCATCTCGCTGCGGAATACATCTGCGGATTCGATGCCGCGGCTTTCGAGCTCCGCGATGATGCTCTTCTGCAGCACCGCGAAATCCTCGAACTCGCGGTCGAAATGCCGGGCCAGCAGGCGCACGGAGCTTTCAAGGCTGTCGCGGCCGCTCTCGATCGCGTTCTGCCGGAAGCGGTCGACAGTGAGCGCGGTGCCGATGGCCATTGCGACCATCAGCACGAAGCCGCCGGCGATCAACCATGTCAGCGGCGCTCCCCGCCAGCGACGGAGCAACGCGCGCGTGCGCGCGGTCCATCGGATCGATGTGCCCATGCAGCCCTCCCTTGGGACGCAAGGTGCAGCAAAACCGACAAGACCCCGTTACCAGCGAAGGTTAGGGAACCATGAATCGGAGTGGAATCAGTGGGTTGGTTCCGGTGCGGAGTTTCGTGGGCACACGAAAGCCTCCGCAGCGTCATGGCCGGGCTTGGTCACGGCCATCCATGTCCTTCGTCGCGGCACAAGAATGCGGATGCGCGGACAAGCCCGGGACATGGACGATCGCGGCGCCGTTTTCACCGCTTGATCTCCCAGTTCAGCGCTTCCGCATTGCTCTTGGCGAACTTCTTGGGGACGTCGAACTGGCCGGTCTTGAGGTCATAGCGGCATTTCCAGTCGGCCAGCCCCTTCACTGCGACGTCCCTCGGATGCTTGTCCATTTCGCCTGACAGCGAGATCAGCAAATAGCGGTTGTCAGGCCAGTCGACGCCGAGCCAGCGATAGGCGGTTTCGGTACCTTTCACCAGATTGGCCGAGATGTGGTAGTCGAGCTTCATCTTCCTGGTGTCGGGACGACTGTGGAAATAGGCCCAGGCGAGATCGCTGAGTGATTGCTTCGTCGCGCTGGCGAAGGCGCCGTTCTCGACGTGATAGAGAAACAGATCCTGCTCGCCGGAGCCGGTCTTCTGCATTCGCACCAGCCATTGCGAGTCGCTGGTGAAGCGGAAGCCGGCGCCGTAGCCCTGCTCGGGTTTCAACTCCGTCATCTGGTCGCCGCGTCGCGCCCAGACCTGCCATTTGACCTCGAAAAGGTCTTCACTGTCCTTCATGTACTGCTCGAGCTTGGTGGCACCGTCGGGCGAGGTGAAGCCGAGTTCGGCATCTTCGGAGAGGACGAAGCCGGGTGGCGGGCCGGAGGCCGCAAGGGCAGGGCCGGCGAGCGTCAGGGCAAGCGCCAGCCACCAGGCAGGACGGCGAAATGCGGTCACAGGAAAATTTCCTAAAGAATGCCGCGATGCGGCCTCGCATGATTTGACGCCGGCGCCGTGGTGCCGGTTCATCCTCGATAGGCGCCAGGGCGGGGCTATCATCCCATCGACCGTCTTGCTGCCGCAGCCAAATCGGCGCACTTTGCCGGCCACTGTTGATTTGCCACCCAAGGTTCTTTTCCGATGATGACCGCATCCAAGGCCTTCATTGCTCTTTGCCTGCTCGCACTGGTCGGCACGGTGCTGGTGATCGGTCCGACCGAGCTGCGACGCCTGCTGCCGGACGGGACCAAGACCGTCGTCGCCGCCAAGCCAGAGGCCAAGGTCGAGGCCAAGGCTGACCTCAAGGCTGACCTGAAGCCGGAATCGAAGTCGAAGCCGGAAGAGCCCAAGCCGCAAGAGCCCAAGCCGGACCAGCCGAAGCTGGCCGCCGTTACGCCGCCTGCGCCTGCATCCGCGCCGGCGGCGGTCCCGGCGCCCGAGCCCAAACCCGAGACCAAGTCCGAGACCAAGCCCGAGCCAGGCGCGCTGGCCGAGATCCAGAAACAGGTCGCGGCGCTGCCCGACCTCGCGCCGGCCAAGCCGCCGGCGGCGGTCGCGGACACCGGCCCCCGTTTCGACGTCGCCCGCGTCGACGATCACGGCGAGGCGGCGGTCATTGCGGGCCGGGCTGTACCGGGTGCGAAGGTCGAGTTGCTGCGCGACGGCAAGCCGCTCGATACGGTGGTCGCGGACGCCTCGGGTCAGTTCGTGATGACTCCACCGCAGCTTCCCGCCGGCTCCTATGAATTGACGCTGCGGGCGAGGGCGCCGGATGGCACGGTCACGCAGTCGGGCCGGACCATGCCGGTGACCATCGCCGAGGCGGCGCCGCCGCCCGCGCGCCCGTCACCCGTTGCAAGGCAAGAGCCGAAGCAGGCCGAGAAGCCGGACGACAAATCGGATGTCGTGGCGTCCCTGCCGTCGTCCGCGCCGCATCTCGCCTCGGCCTCCGACAGGTCCGCGGCCCGGCCGAGGTTGGTCGGCGCGCCGAAACCCCGGGTGATGGCGCGGGCACCCGCGGCGACGACGGTTGCCTCGGCCTCGCCCGCGGAAATCCTCAACGCCGCGCCCGCGGAGACGGGCAGCCGGGTGATCTCCCGCGGTGACAGCTTGTGGGCACTCAGCCGGCTCGCCTATGGCGACGGCTCCCGCTACGCTGTGATCTTCAAGGCCAACCGCGACAAGATCCACAATCCCAATCTGATCTATCCCGGCCAGACCTTCGTGATGCCGCAAAAGGCGGAGTGAGGCGCGTCTTTCCTTCCCGTCTTCCTGCAGGCCCGCCGCGTTTGAGAGAGCTTCGCTGCGGCGATCATTCCAGACGCCCGCGACGCTTTGCCCTGTGTCCTTTCGGAACGATCGGTTCCCTCGCGAGTCATCCCGATGCGGCGCAATGCGCGCGTGGGCAGCTGGGAGGAGGCCGAATTGGTCAGGTCAGCGGTCATGTCGGGACGCATGGGATTGGCGCTGACCGGCGCGACGATCCTGATCGCGGCGGTGCTGTTGCCTGCGAGAGCCGAGGCGCAATTCGGACTGCGCGGCGGTCCGCTTGGCGTCGCGCGCTTCGCCGTCGGCCATGTGCTCGGCATGTCGCGCCTGCGCCATTCCCGCATGGCGGTGCGGGGCAGCCGATACCGCTCCGCTGCATTGAGGTCACAAGATCCGCGCGGCGCCGAGCGCGCCCCGCTATCCAACCCCTACGTCGTGCGTGCGGCACTCACGGCGCAGGCTGCGCTCGCGGGCTGGCAGGGCGGTCGCCGCCCGCAGGGCTGGTGGCGCCATCCCGACGGCAGCTACGGCTGGGTCGGCCCGGTGTTCTGGCCGTTCGCGCATGACGACCTCACCTCGGCCGTCGTCTTCGGCGATGCGACCAGCCTCTCGCTCTACGGCTATGGCGACATCTATGCCGCGATCTTCGCGCCCTATGCGGCGACCGAGCTCGCGGCCTACGCTGCGCCGCCTGGCCGGCGTGCGCGGAGAATCCCGGCCTCGGAAACCCTCTGCGACGCCAGCGACACCGGCGGCTTGCCGGTCGAACGCATCGCGAGCGCTATCCAGCCGAACGAACTGCAGCGCTCCGCGCTCGACGAGCTCGCATCCGCCTGGAATGCTGCGCGCGACACCATTCGCGCGGCCTGTCCATCGCAGGCGCCTGTCACGGCCACGGACCGCCTCGGCCTGATGCGCGAGCGGCTCGAGGCCATGATCAAGGCTACCGACGCGGTCGCGCCGCCGCTGGCGAAATTCACAGGTCTGCTCGACGACGATCAGAAGGCGAAATTCGAAGCGCTCGGCAAGGGCCGCCGCGCCGCTCTCGTGGCCATGCAGCGCAAGGACGCGAAGGCTTCCAGCGCCTGCGATGCCGACAGCGATCCCCGCTATGACGAAAAGCTTCAGCGTCAGTATGAGCAGCTGGTGCAGCAGCAATGGCCCGCGAACGACATCGCCACCACGCTCCGCCTCGACGACACCGCCCGCGCCCGCTTCGAAGTGCTCCAGGACACCGCCCTGCGCACCATGCAAACGCTCAGCGCCTGTCCGTCACAGACGCCGGAGACACCGCAGGCCCGCCTCACCGCCGTGAAAGCGCGGCTGCAGACGATGCTGCAAGCGGTGAACGGCGTCACTGACGCGCTCGACGATTTCGAGGCCGACCTCAGCGACGAGCAGAAGGCCGGCTTCGAGGCGATCGGGCCGAAGCGGGGAGCGTGAGAGACGGAACGCCCCGCGATATCGGTCAGCCGATCTCCCGCCTGACCTTCGCCGCCGCATCACACATCGCCTTCAGCTTTCCGAACGCCGTCGCGCGCGGCATGTATTTCATGCCGCAATCGGGCGCGGCGATCAGGCGATCGGGCGACACGTGCTTGAGGCCGTTTCGGATGCGATCAGCAACAGTGTCGACGCTCTCGATTGCGGGGTCCGCGAGGTCGAGCACGCCGAGCATGATCTTCTTCGACGACAAATCCCTGAGCACGCCGAGGTCGATCTTCGGCTGCGCCGCCTCGATCGAGATCTGGTCGGCGATGGTGTCGTCGAGCTCGGCCAGGAAGGAATAGCCGGCCGGCTTGTTCGAGCCGGGCACCACGGCGGCGTAGCCGAAGCAGAGATGAACCACGGTCGGCACCGTGATGCCTTGCAGCGCGCGGTTGATCGCCTTGACCGCATAGCGCTTGGCGAGCTCCGGATTGTTGCGCACCCAGGGCTCGTCGAGCTGGATCACGTCGGCGCCGGCCTTTTGCAGATCGAGCGCCTCGGCATTGACCGCTTCGGCGAGCGCCATCGCCAGCTCTTCCTCGTCCTTGTAGTATTCGTTCTTGGCCTGCTGGCTCATCGTGAACGGGCCGGGCAGGGTGATTTTCGCCGCACGCTCCGTGTTCTTGCGCAGGAACTGCATGTCGTGCAGCTCGACCGTGCCCTTGCGTTTCACCGGGCCGACGACGCGTGGCACCGGCGTCTGCGTATTGCCGGTGCGGGCCACGATCATCGCGGGATTGTCGCCGTCGATGCCGTCGAGCGCGGTGGCGAAGCGATTGGAATAGCTCTCGCGGCGAATCTCGCCGTCCGTCACGATGTCGATGCCGGCGCGTTCCATGTCGCGGATCGCGACGATGGTGGCATCGTCCTGGGCTTCCTCCAGATGCTCCGCCGGCAACCGCCACATGTCGTGCAGCCGGGTGCGCGGCACCACCTTCGACAGCATGGCGCGATTCACCAGCCATTCCGGCTGCGGATAGCTGCCGACCACGGTGGTCGGCAGGATGTGCGTTGGCATGGGCATGGGGTTCTCCTTCTTATTGTTTTTGAACGCGAGAGTTCATGCGGCGCGCGTTGCCGCGACTGAACCTTCGTCCTTGACGGGATTACTGAGGATGCCGATGCCGGAGATCTCGATCTCGACGGTGTCGCCGCCCTTCATCCACAGTGGCGGCGTGCGATAGGCTCCGACGCCGCCGGTCGTGCCGGTCACGATCACGTCGCCGGGCACCAGCTCGGTGAAGGTCGAGCAATAGGCGATCAGGGCCTGTACGTCGAAGACGAGATCGGAGATCGGCGCCTTCTGCACCTCGACGCCGTTGAGCCGGGTGATCAGCGTCTGCTGGGTGACGTCGGTCAGCTCGTCGGTGGTGACCATCCACGGCCCGAAGCCGCCGGTGCCGGCAAAGTTCTTGCCCGGCGCGAATTGCGAGGTGTGGCGCTGCCAGTCGCGGATGCTGCCGTCATTGTAGCAGGCGTAGCCGGCGACATGGCCGAGCGCGGCTTCACGCGAGATGCGGCGGCCGGCCTTGCCGATGATGACGGCCATCTCGCCTTCATAGTCGAAACGCTCGGATTCCAGCGGCCGGATCATCGGCTGGCCATGGCCGACCTGGCTGTTGGCGAAGCGGGTGAAGATCATCGGATGCGCCGGCGTCGGATGGCCGCTCTCGGCCAGATGCGTGGCGTAATTGACGCCGATGCAGAATATCTTGTCGGGATCAGGCACCGTCGGAAGCAGCGCAACGTCCGCAAGCGCGTAGTCGGGTGTCTCGCCGGCGAGTTTCTTCAATTCGTCGAGCGAGCCCTTCGCCAGCAGCGCCTTCAGCGTCGGAGTGGCCTTGAGGCGCTTGCCGGCGTCGACGACACCCTTGTCGGTGACGATGCCGTAGCTCGCCGTGCCAGAGATGGTGAAGCTTGCGACTTTCATGGGTCAAACACTCTCTTCGATGGAGGAAACATAGTCGTTGATGGGAAGCGCGATCTCGCCGTTGCGGATCGGAACGCAGGCGGGCGGGAAGTCCTGGCGGAGGCGGGCGCCGGCTGCTTCGGCTGAGTCGAGAAAGCGATCGAGATGAGCCATCGCGCCGGTCGGCAGATCGTGCAGCACCATCAGCGTCCAGGGCTGCCGTCTGCATTGGTCGAGCGCGCGCTCGGTCCAGCCGTCGGGATCGGCCCAGTCGCGTGGAATGGAATTCCAGAGCACGCAGCTGTGTTTGTTGCGGGTGAGATGATCGACAACGGACGGCTTGAGCAGCCGCTGGTCCAGATTGCCGCCGCCACCGAACGGCCGGAACCAGCGATTGGGATGCGCGAGATCGCCGATCTCAGTTTGCGTGCGGCCGATCTCGTTTTCCGCGGTGTCGGGCGCGGATTGCTCGCCAAGCGGAATGCTGTGCGTAAAAGTGTGATTGCCGATCCAGTGTCCCTCGCCATGCGCGCGCTCCGCAAGCGCGCGACGCGCGGGGTCGGCCAGCTTCTCGCCGATGACGAAGAAGGTAGTCTTGATTCCGCGCGCGGCCAGAATATCGAGCACGCGCGGCGTCACATCGGGATCAGGGCCGTTGTCGAATGTCAGGGTCAGGTCGTACACGCAGCTACCTCAGGTCGCCGGCTGCATCGCGTTCACCGCGATCTCGTCATTGGCCTGGCCGGTGCGGGTGCCGGTCTGCCAGATCGCCGCCTTGCCCTCGATCCAGCGGATCACGGCGTTGAAGCCGATGGCGAGGAACAGCACCAGCAGCACGCCCGCAAACACGTGCGGGCTGTCGAGGATGGTGCGGTAGCGCGAAATGAGATAGCCGATGCCGGCCGAGGAGATCAGCATCTCCGAGACGACGACGCCGACGATGACAAGCGCGCCGCCGACGCGCAGGCCCGACAGCACCGTCGGGATCGCAGCCGGGATGATGACGCGGACCAGCCGCTGGCTCAACGTCGCGCCCATGCTGCGGGCGGCGAGCAGCAGCTGCGGGTCGATGGTCTGGATGCCGGCAGCGGTCGCGAGCATGGTCGGCAGGAAGCCGTAGATCGATGCGAACGCGATCTTGGACTCCGAGCCGATGCCGAGCCACACGGTGAAGACGGGATAGAGGATCACCAATGGCACCGCATACAGGCTCGACACCATCGGCATGATCAGGATTCGCGGCCGCGGCAGGCTGCCGACGATGGCGCCGAGCAGGATGCCGCCGCCGCAGGCGAAGGCCATGGAGACCACGACCTCGTAGAGCGTGACCGCGAGCGCATGACCGTATTCGCCCGCGTCGGTCCATCCGGCGATCAGCGTGGACGACAGCGAGGGCAGGAACAGCTCGGGAATCAGCCCGGCACGCGGCAGCCCTTCCCACAGCGCGATCAACCCGATCACGATCAGATATCGCAGCGTCTTTGCGCTTATCCTGGCACTCATGATCGTGTCACGCCGATTTGCGGATGTGGCGCCAGATGCGGTCGCGCAAGGTTCCGAACGCATCGCCGCTCAGCATCTCGTAGGTGCGGGGCCGCGGCAGCTGGACCTGGAGATGATCGACGATGCGGCCGGGCCGCGCCGACATCACGATCACCTCGTCGGCGAGATAGACCGCTTCGGTCAGGCTGTGCGTGACGAACACGACGGTCTTGCCGGTCGCCGCCCAGATCCGCAGCAGCTCGTCGCCCATGGTCATGCGCGTCTGCTCGTCGAGTGCGGCGAACGGCTCGTCCATCAGCAGCACCGGTGGATCCTGCACCAGCCCGCGCGCGATCGAGACGCGCTGCTTCATGCCGCCGGAAAGCTCGTGCGGATGGCGCCTGCCGAAACCGTCCAGCCCGACCAGCTTGAGCGCATCCTGCGCCTTGGCGCGCCGCTCGGCCTTCGGCACGCCGCGCAGCGCCAGCGGAAACTCGACATTGTCCTCGGCCGTCAGCCACGGAAACAGGCTCGCCTCCTGGAACACCACGCCCACTCTATCAGGGTCTGGCTGCAGGATCGGCGCGCCGCTGATGGTGATGGTGCCCGCGGTCTGCTGGCGCAGGCCCGCCATCATCATCAGCAGCGTGGACTTGCCGCAGCCGCTGGGGCCGACCAGCACGACGAAGCGGCCGGGCTTGACCTCGAGCGAGACGTCCTCCAGCGCGACGACGTCCTGCGACCGGGTCTTGAACACCTGGCCGACATTCTTCACCTCGATCGCGCCGGCGCGCGCGGCGGGCTTCAATTGGGTCACGTTCGCCAATGGCTGCATCGCGTTTCCACCCATCTGACAAGTTCGTTGAAAGTCATGGCGATCGCGGCGACCATCACGACGCCGGCGAGGAGCTGCTTCATCTGGAAATTCTCGCCCCAGGTCGCGATCTGATGGCCGATGCCGTCGCGCGAGGCATACATCTCGGCGAGGATCACGCCGGTGAGGTTGAAGATCATGGAGATCCGCAACGCTTCCAGCAGCACCGGCAGCATGCTCGGCAGATAGACGCGGAGCGCGGTCTGCCACGGCGTGGCGCCATAGGAGCGCGCCACCGTGAGATGCTCGACCTTGACCGATTCCACCGCCGTCGTGGTCGACATGATCACGATGAAGATCGTGGAGAAGAAGCCGAAGCCGACCTTTTGGGCAAAGCCGACGCCGAACACCAGGATGAACATCGGCAGGAAGATCGATTTCGGGATGCTGAAGGCGAAGAACAGCAGCGGCTTGGCGACATCCGCGAAGTAGCGGTTCTCCGCGACCAAAAAGCCGATCAGGGCGCCGAACGGCACGGCCAGCGCGAACGCCGTGAGCACTTCGGTCGCGGTGACCATCAGATCCTTCTGCACCGCGGCGCGCTGCAGGAGATCGCCGAGCGTCGCGAACGTGTCGGACGCCGACGGCAGCAGGCGGGGATTGACGATGCCGGTGCGCGACAGCACCTCCCATAGCGCCAGGACCGCGAGGATGATCGCGATCCGAGCGAGGTTGACGGCAAGCGAGCCCTGCATCGTTACGGCTTGGTCGGGACAGGCTTGAACTTGGTCGAGATCACGTCCTCGACCGGCACGATGTCCTTGAGGCCACCGAGCTTGGCGAGATCGAGCGAGAGCTGCACGGCGGCATTCACGTTGGCCGCGCCCATGTCGCCGCTGGTCTCGAGCTTCATGATGGTGTTGTCGTATTCGAGGGCTGCGATCTCCGGCGGCATTTCGTAGAGCTCGGCGATCAGCTTGACGGTGACGTCGCGGTTGGCGCGCATGAAGGCGACCGCGCCGTACAGCGCGTTCACGGCCTTCTGCACCAGCTGGGGCTTCGCCTCCGCGAGCTTGTCGAGCACGATCCAGCCCGCCGTGAGGTTCGGCGGCACCGCGGTCGAATAGTCGAGGATGGACTTGGCTTCGCCGGATTTCGAGATCTGGAAGCTCAGCGGCGAATAGACCACGGCGGCCTCGACATTGCCGGCGAGCAGGTTCGGCACCAGGCCGCCGCCGCCGACCGGAACGCGCGTGAAGTCGATCTTCTTGTCCTGGAGGGTCCACAGCGCTAGCAGGTCCGAGCCCGAGCCGGCCGCGGTGATCGCCACCTTCTTGCCGTTGAGATCCTTGACCTCGAGCGTCGATTTGGTCGGCACCATCAGCTGCCAGCCGAAATTGCCCATCGCGGCGTTGGCGACGATGCGCGACATCACGCCCTTCTTGCGTCCCGCGGAGACCAGCGACGGCGGATCGAGGATGATGTCGGCAGCGCCCGCTGCCATGCCCTCGAAGGTCTCGGCGCCGCTGCGATAGATCGTCAGCTCCGCCTGGATGCCTTCCTTCTCGAACAGCTTCTGCCGCACCGCCGTCTCGGCGATCGTCGTCGGCCAATATGTCTTGGTGGGCAGGCCGACGCGGATGGTGTCGGCGGCGCTCGCAGGGCCGGCCAGAAGTGTGGCGGCAACCAGCGACAGGAGCGCGTGGCGTCGATTGATCTTCATTGTTTTCTCCCCGTGTCTGTTTTTTGCGTGCCGGATTTGTCCGGATCGTCAAATCGTGCGGCTCACCTCCGCGATGCGCGAGGCGGCGAGCTCGACGAACTCCTTGGTGGTGCCGAAATGCTTTGACAAGGCGCGAACTGCCGCATCGGCATCGCGCTTCGTCACGGCGGCGACGATCGCTTCGTGCTCGGCCTCGACGTCACGCGGCTTGACGCCGGGCTCGCGGCGGATCGACAGGCGGCGATATCGCTCGCTCTGCTCGTGCAGCACGTCGCGGAAGCCGAGCAGCCATGGCGAGCCGCAGGCATTGACCAGCGCACGGTGGAAAATGCGGTGACGGATCACCCATTCCTCGTAATGCGCCGTGGGATCGTCGGGATAGTGATAGGGCACGGCTTTCAGGGCCGACCAGGTCGATTTCACCGATGCGAGCCAGGCATCGTCGCCGCGCTCGATCGAGCGCCGCAGCGCAAGCCCCTCGATGTCGATCCGCGTCTGCGTCACGTCGGCGAGATCGGCCAGCGACACCGGGCTGACGCGAAAGCCGCGCTGGTCCGAGGCCTGCACCAGGCCGTCGGCGACGAGGCGCGACAGCGCTTCGCGGACCGCGGCAAGGCTCACCGAAAACTGCTTGGCGAGGCCTGCGATATGCAGCTTCTGCGCCGGCAGCAGCCGCGCGGCCAGGATATCGGCGCGCAACCGCTCGTGCAGCGCCGAGGTCAGGCTGCGCGGACCGTCGCCCGGGCTCCCGGACATATCGAATTGAAGCGGACCCATGGGCCGATGATCGCAAGGCGTCGCCGCGCGGTCAACAGAAAATCGATTTTCGATTTTCTACAGTTCTGGTTGAGCGCTGGTGGGAGCCGCACGCTCGAAGCGATCACCCGCAGGCCCAGTCGAACTTCATCTCCTTGAAATCGAGCTGCGCGTTGCCGCCGCCGAAATTGTAGCCGCCGAAATATTCCTCGAATTCGATGTAGAACGGGCTCATCTCCGGCACGGCCTGGCATGGCCGCATGGTTCCGCCGAGATGGTTGGGCGCGTGATCCTTCGCCCAATCATGCAGGCGGAAATTATCGCGGCCGGGCTTGTCGCCTTCATAATAGTAATAAGGCTGATAGCCGGTCGGCGGTTTGTCGCGCGTGTGCTCGTCCTGCGGACCCTTGCCGGCGTTGGGATCGCAGGCGCGCGGCGTCATGCCGATCGCGCGGGTCTCGCCGAGATCGGCGCGTGGCGATGCGCCGAGCATCTTCCTGGCAAAAGGGGGCGCCGCCTCGAAGAAGGCGCAGGCGCCGCCGACATCGAGCCAGCGCGGCCGCTCCGCCGTCGCCAGCGCAAGCGGCGCCGGCGGTGTCGCGAACGGACCTTCATATTCCGCGCGCATCAGCAGCAGCGCGGCATATCCGTAGTCGAGAATGTCCGTCATGCGCGACAGCCGCGGATGGGAAGGTCGAGCCATCACCGCCTCGCGCACTTCAGGATCATCAGGCGCGCCGCCGTCATTGTGATCGGGCGCGGTGGCAAAGAACGACAACGCGACGATGTCCTCGCCATGCACGCGATAATCCTCCGGCAGCAGCAGCGTGAAGCCATGCATCAGCGGATAACCGGTGACCGGATCGAGCGGCCATTGCTCGCTCGCAATGCCCGGCGGCAGGCCATAGACCCAGCCCTGGTCGCGCGCACGATCGACGGGACGGTCGAGCATCTGCAGATCATAAGCATGCGAAGGCAAGGCAAACGCCACGGGTGGTCTCCGTACGGATCGTTGCCTCGCCGTTGAGGCGAGAGTTAGTCGCGGAGAGCGGAGATCGGGTTCGGGCGGGGAGGCGAAGTAAAGCGCTCCCTCGGTGTTTTGCCCGACGTGTCAAACAGCCGTGCAAGCGAGCGTCCAAAGGCCCGTTGTAACTCGTTGATCTTGCAGGCCCCGTCTACTGTGCATGGGGTTGTTTTCGCGTTTTTTGCCAGCAGCTATCCGCGCCGCCGCGCCACCGACGCATCCACCATGGTCTCGACTTCCTCGCGCCAGCTCAGGATCTCCATCGCTAGCACGGGGTGATTGAACCCCTTGAGCTGGAGATCGTCGAGCGCGGCGGCCTCGACCCAGGGCTCGACGATGCCGTAGACGCGGCGGCTGACCACGATCTGGTTGGGCTTGGCTTCGCCGCACAGGCGCGAGGCGAGGTTGGTGACGCTGCCGATCGCGGCATATTCCAGCCGCTGCTCGAAGCCGACCTGGCCGAGCGTGGCATAGCCGACCGCGATGCCGATGCCGAAGCCGAGGCTGTGTCCGCGGTTGCGCCAGCGCTCGGTCAGGGGGCCGATGGTCTCGCGCATCTCCACCGCCATCTTCACGGCGCGCTGGGTGTGGTCCTCGAACTGGATCGGCGCGTTGAACAGGATCATCACGCCATCGCCAGCATATTTGTCGAGCGTGCCCTCGTATTTGAAGATCAGCTTGCCGAGTGCTGCGTGATATTCGCGCAGCACGTTCATCGCCTCTTCCGGCTCGGTCGCTTCCGTGAACGCGGTGAAGCCGCGCAGATCGCAGAACACCACGGTGACCTCGCGGCGCTGGCTGGTGAGCAATCCTTCCGGGCTGTCGGATGAGGCGATCAGCTGCGCCACCTGCGGCGCCAGGAAACGCTCGAGCTTGCGGATGCGCTCGATCTCGCCGAGCTGGGTCTTGACACGCTCCTCCAGCGACTTGTTCCAGTCCTTCAATTGCTCGGTCTGCGTCTGCAGCTTGTCGGCCTGGGCGCGCACGGTCTCGTTTGCGGTTTCCAGCGCGTGGCTCTTGTGGTCGACTTCGGTGAACAGCCGCGCGTTGCGCATCGCCAGCACGGCCTGGTTGGCGAAGGTGCGCATCAGGCCGATGATGCTGTCGGCGAACTCGCCGCTCGCGCGCCGCAGCACGACCAGCGCGCCGAGCGTGCCCTGCTGGTCGACCAGCGGAACGACCAGCACCGAGTGGAAGCCGGCCGCGATCGCGGCCTCGCGCAACGGCTGCTCGCTGGCCAGGTCGATGTCGGCAAGCGCGATCGGCTCGCCGTTTCTAGCGGCATCGCTGAGGATGTTCTCGCCTTGGTCGATGGTGACGTGGGCGCCGTCGGCTGATCTGTCGATGCCGCCGGCCTCGACCAGGTTGAAGCGGCGCGTCTCGGCATCGAAGCCGTAGATCAGCACGGCGTCGGCATGGGTGATCTCGATCGCGCGCGCGGCGATCGTCGGCAGCACGGCGTTGAGATCGAGGGAGGAGGCGACGGCGCGGCCGACTTCCTCCAGCACCTTCAGTTCGTTGATCGACTGCGCCAGATCGCGCGTGCGCTCCTCGACCTTGGTCTCCAGGTTCGAATAGGTCTCCTGGATCTGGTCGGCCATGCGGTTGAACTGGCCGGCGAGATCTTCCAGCTCGTCCGAGGTCTTCACCTCGATGCGGTGGCTGAAGTCGCCTTCGCCGAGCCTGTGCGCGCCGTCGCGCAGGGCCGTGATCGGGATGATCATGCGGCGCGCGAGCAGCGTGCCGGCGAGGATCGCGACCATCAGCCCCATCCCGATCAGCAGCGCGATGCGCACCAGCTGGTCGCGGATCGGCATCAGGGCCTGCGTGGTCGGCTGCTCGAACAGCACGCTCCAGCCGAGCTTCGGCACGGTGCTGGCGGCGCTCATCACCGATTGGCCGTTGAAGTCGGTGCCCGAACTGTCGCCCTCATGGCCGGGCGCGATCGCGGCCGCGACCTGCGGCAGCTTCGACAAATCCTTGCCGATTTCGGGTCCCTTCGACGACGTCGCCAGCACGCGGCCGCGGGGATCGACGACATAGGCAAAGGCCGCCTTGCCGACCTGCGCATCTGACAAATACTCGGAGAGGAAGCCGAGATCGATCTCGGCCACGGTGACGCCGGCATTGAAGCCGGAATGCGCCACCGAGATCGACATCAGCGGCGTCCCGTCGGCGAACCAGGCCGGCGCATAGCTGACGCCGCGGGCGACCGTGTCGGTGAAGCGCATGTCGCGGGAGAGGTCGGCATTGCTGCCGGTCGTGGTCGACTGGCGCGAGACGCGCAGCACCTCGCGGCCCTCGCCGTTGAGCTGGAACAGCTGGTTGACGACCGCGACCTGGTGCAGCAGCGAGGCATAGTCGGCGCGGCGCTTTTCGAGCGTGTCCTGGCTCGCCCGCGTCACCCAGCTGATCTGGCGGTCGAGTTCGGAGATCGACTGCTCGATCCGCCGGGCGGCGGCTTGCGCCTTGTCCTCGAGGCCGTCGGTCAGCTGCGTTCTTGTGGCGCGGTAGGAGATCCAGGTCTCCATCGCGCCGTTGACGGCGAGCACGAACACGACGAGGCCGACGAGGGAGACGACGTATTTGGCGAACAGGCCCTCGCGCAGAAACCGTGTCTTGTCGTTCGCTCCTGACATCCCGATCCTCTCGCGCCGCCATCGACGCCGGCGCTGCGGGGTCCTTCTATCACAATTCGGGCCAAAGGACCGCCGAGCAGCCGGCGTGGTTACTCGCCGTGGGACGCTATGGCAGGTAAAAAGGGACGGATTGCCCCTGCCTCCTCCGTTCGGAGGAAGCCGGAAGCGGGGCGGCTGTTGTAAGCGGATGGCCTTGGAGCCAAGCCCGCGAATCCGCCCATCACCGGTTGAAAAGTTGCCGCAGCACGTCGTTCATTGGCTGACTGTCCTGCTGCGCCACCGGCGGATCGTCGAGGGCGGGAGCTGCGGGCGAGGCCTGCGGCGCCGGTGTAGAAGGCACCGCCGGCAGGCTGCGGCTGCGGCCAGTGCCTGGCGCGGCGCCGGTGCTGCTTCCCGCGCCATTGGACAGCCCCTGCTGGATCAAATTGCCGATCGCCGCTCCCAGCGGGCCGCCGAGCAGATCGTTCTGGCCCGGCTGCTGGGTTTGCGGATTGGCGCTTCCGGGGGCATTGCCGCCGCCGGGTGGAGTGGCTCCGCCGAGACCAAGATTGCTACCAAGGCTGCCCAGGATGTTGCCGAGCCCGGCGCCGTCGGGGCCGAACAGGCCCTTGCCCATCTCGCGCAGCCTGGCATAGGCGGCATCCGGATTGTCCAGCATGCCGGCCATGTCAGGATAGATCTTCGGCTGCGACCAGGGACCCTGGATCATCACGGGAATGCCGAAGCCGACCGGCTCGTTGGCGCGGCCCTGACCTTCGGTCGTCATCACCAGCTTCGGCTCGACGCGAAAGCCCATCATCTTGGTGTCGAGGGCGATGGTGCCGGCGCCGGTGACGCGCACCAGCGGTCCGATCAGCTTGAGATCGGTCGTTACCGCCTGGCCCTTGTCGATGCGGAACGAGGCCGAGAGCTGCGACAAATCCGTGCTCTGCTCCTGGCCGGCGCTCTGGCTGTCCTGCCAGCCGGACAGCGTGCCCGATGTCAGCGAGCGGATCATCTGTGCGACGTTGATGCCGCGGATGGCGCCGTCCTGGAAATTGACGAACGCCGTGCCCTGCATGTTCGCCATCAGCGCGCGCTGGCTGGTGCCGGCGCTGCGCAAAGCGAGCTTGGCCTGCAGCTTGCCGTCGATGCGGTCGAATTCGGCGAGGCCCTGCAGCAGCGGCAATGCGCGCACGCCGACGAGGTCGGAATGCATGGCAAAGCTCGGCGCGCCGGTGGTCGCGTCCAGGATCACCTCGCCCGACACCTGGCCGCCATAGGCGCCGAGATTGGCGGTGCCGGCCTTCAGCACGCCGCCGGCAAGCTTGGCATCGAGCGCCAGCGGCGCGATGCGGGCATCGCCGATCACAGCCTCGTTCGCGGAGATCCGCACCTGCGCATCGACGTAATTGAGCCCGGACACGTCGATCGGCGCATTGCTCCAGGGCTGTCCGGACGCGCCCTCCGGCGTTTTCGCCAGCGGGACAGCCAGCCGCTGGAAGTCGAGGTCGAGCTTGACCAGCGGCTTGCTGGCAATATCGACCGAAGCCCAGCCGTTGAAGGTGCCGTCGCCGAGCCGGCCGTTCACGCCGTTGATCATTACGACGTCGCCGTTCATCCGCATCTCGGCATGACCGGTGAGTTGCGACTTCAGCACGCTGGGCATGTCGATGGCGAAATCCACCGGGATCGTCGGCCGGTCGGCGGGCGGCGCCGGCGTGGTCGCCTTGATGTCGAACTTGGTCGGGTGGTCGCCGACACGCGCGGTGCCGGTGATGCCGACCTTGCGGTCGCGGCCGATGGTCGCGTCGGCGTTGATGGCGCTGATGCGGCCCTCGACGCGATCGCGCGTGCGCGCGAAGGCGACTTCGCCGTCGGTGACCGTGACGCGGCCGATGGACGCGCCGTCGACGTCGAGCGCCAGCGGCTTCGACGAGCCTCCCGCATTCGGCAGGCGTTCACGCAGCAGCGGCTGGTAGAGCACGGGATGGGTGACGATCAGCTCCTTGATCTCGGGGCGGCCCGACCACACGCTGGAGAGCGACATGTCGGCTTGAACGCTGTCGACCGTCAGGCGCGTGATGCCGCTGCGGTCCTTGGGATCGGACAGCGTGAGATCGTTGAGGGTGACATTGAGCGTCGGCCACAGGCTGATCTTCGTGGTGCCGTCGATCGCCAGGCGATAGCCCGTAGCGCTCTCGACGCGCGAGGCGATCGTCGAGGTCAGGAAGCCCGAGGGGATCCCGATCACCAGCAGGATTGCGATCACGATGATGACGGCGGCCAAAGCCGCGCCGGCGAATTTCACAGCTCTCATATCGACTTTCCACTGATGGACAATCGGCGCCGAATCCCGCCGGCTGACCATCCTTCGCGCCCGAGTTTATCCCCGGACGGGAAGCGGCTCCAAGCGCGTAAAAATAGTCAGGGGGTGCTGCAAAGTTATGTGACTTATGACACACTTCCCCGGCGCGGTTTTACGCGATCCTGATGGTGATGGTTTCAAGCGATTTGCCAACAAGACTGACCAGGACGTTCACAAGGACATTGAAATGAGCAAGCAGGCCGAATTTGCGGTCATTCTGAAGATGAACGCCATGTTCGCTGATCTCGGTACAGACGAGCTCCAGCGCCTGGCCAATCTTTGCCACACCCAGCATCTGGGGAACGGCGAGGTGCTGTTCCAGAAGGGCGATGCCGGCGACGCGCTGTTCGGCGTGCGCCGCGGCCAGGTCCGCATCGAGACCGGCGCGTCCGACGGCAGCCGGCTGACGCTGAATTTCATGGGACCGGGCGACCTGTTCGGTGAAGTCGCGGTGCTGGACGGCCAGAATCGCACCGCGGATGCGACCGCGGGCGAGGCCAGCGAATTGTTCGTGCTGCGGCGCGAAGATTTTCTCGCCTTTCTCGAACGCGAGCCGAAGGTCGCGATCAAGATCATTGCATTGCTGTGCCAGCGCATCCGCTGGCAGAGCGAGCGCATGGAGGAATCCATGCTGCAGCCGCTGCCGGTGCGGCTGGCGCGGCGGCTCTGCGCGCTCGCCGCCGATTTCGGTTCCGAGGTGCACATCTCGCAGGAGCAGCTCGGCGTCTTCGTCGGTGCCGCCCGCGAGAGCGTCAACCGCCAGCTGCAGGCCTGGCGCAAGGAAGCGATCCTCGATCTGCAGCGCGGCCGGATATTGCTGCGGAACATGACCAAGCTGACCGCGATCGCGCGGAACGAATAGAGGCTCAACCGATCGGCAGCTTGTCTGCAAGGCTTTGCCGATGCAGATCGCAAGGTCGGTGGTGATCCGCACGAAAGTCATTGAGGTGACAGGATGCGTCGAGGGCGCCCTTCGTTAGTGCGCCCTCTGGCCGCTGGCCCGAAATCCTACTCCGCAGCGCGGTGCGCTACGTCTTTTGGTGCCGGCGCCGCTCCGTGATGAGCGTCCGCCTCGGCATCCTCGCTGTGCACGATCAGCCGCCTGGCGAAGCGCCAGATCAGGGCGCCGAGATCGTCCATCACCATGAACATCGCGGGCACGAACACCAGCGAAAGGATGGTCGAGAAGATCAGGCCGCCGATCACTGCGAGCGCCATCGGCGAGCGGAACTCGCCGCCGGCGCCGACCGCGAGCGCGCTCGGCATCATGCCCGCGGCCATCGCGATGGTGGTCATCACGATCGGGCGGGCGCGCTTCATGCCGGCGTCGATCATGGCCTCGTCGCGCGGCTTGCCGGCGTGAATCGCTTCGATCGCAAATTCCACCAGCATGATCGCGTTCTTCGTGACGATGCCCATCAGCATCAGGATGCCGATCCACACCGGCGTGGTCAGCTGCTTGCCGGTGAGGAGCAGGGCGGCGATGGCGCCACCGATCGAGAGGGGCAGCGAGAACAGGATGGTGATCGGCTGCAGGAAGGTGCCGAACAGCAGCACCAGCACGGCGTAGACCATCATCAGGCCCGCCGTGATCGCGGTGGCGAAGCCGTCGGACAGCTCGTTGAGGCTTTCGGCATCGCCGGAGGGAGAGACCTTCACGCCCTTCGGCCGGCTCTTCATCACCGGCAGGTCGTAGATCTTCTTGGTCGCGTCGCCTAGCGCGGCGGATCCGACGAGGTCGGCGGCGACGGTCGCCTGCCGCTCACGATCGTAGCGGTTGATGCTGGTCGGACCCTGGTCGAGCTTGACGTCGGCGATGACCGAGAGCGGCACGCCGCCCTTCTCGCCGTGCTCACCGAGCGGCACGCGCAACTGTTCCAGCGTCTTCAGATTGCCGCGCGCGGCATCCTCAAGCTGTACGCGGATCGGCACCAGACGGTCGCCGACGTCGAACTTGGCGAGCGCGGGTCCGACGTCGCCGATGGTGGCGACGCGGATGGTCTGCGACAGGCTTTCGGTCGAGACGCCGAGCCGCGCGGCGAGATCGGCGCGCGGTTCGACGCGCAGCTCCGGCCGCTCCAGCGTGGTTTCAGAGATCACGTTGGAGATGGTGGGAATGCGCTTCATCTGCGTCGCGAGCTCGCTCGCGAAATTGTTGACGATGTTGGCATCGACCCCGGTTACCACCAGCGAGATGGCGCGCAGGCCGTTCTCGTCCAGGAACCAGAAGCGGATGTCCGGGATGTTCTCCAGTTCCTGGCTGATCGAGAATTCGAGCTCGCGCTGGGTGATGTCGCGGGCATCCTTGGGTGTGTAATTGATGATCAGCGAGGCACGGCGCACTTCCTGGGTGCCCGGCGGGACGCGCCCGCCGTCGACGAAGATGCTCTTCACCT
The DNA here is from genome assembly GCF_003020125.1 of Bradyrhizobium sp. MOS003. GTDB lineage: Bacteria > Pseudomonadota > Alphaproteobacteria > Rhizobiales > Xanthobacteraceae > Bradyrhizobium. Next base: position 51,801 of record NZ_PYFW01000016.1, read on the forward strand.
CCGGCCGCTTGCGCAGGCGCGCGACGATGTCCTCGGTGACCTTCTCCGTGTAGGCGAGCTGAGTGCCCGGCGGCAGCTCAAGCGCCAGCAGCGAGCGTGCGCTGTCCTGCGCCGGCAGGAATCCCTGCGGCAGCAGCGTGATGCTCCAGATCGAGGCAGCGAACACGCCGAAGCCGATCAGCACCGTGATGAAATAATGCTTCACCGACCAGGCCACGAGCCGATGATAGGACCGCAATATGCGGCCGGGCGGCGGCTCCTCGTGCGTATGGTGTTTGAGGAAGTAGGCCGCCAGCACCGGTGTGACGAAGCGAGCGGCGAGCAGCGAGAAGAACACCTGCACCGAGACGGTGATGCCGAACTGCTTGAAGAACTGTCCGGCGATGCCCGACATGAAGCTTGCGGGTGCGAAGATCGCGATGATCGTCAGCGAGATCGCGATCACCGCGAGGCCGATCTCGTCGGCGGCTTCGAGGGCGGCGCGATAGGGCGATTTGCCCATGTTCATGTGCCGGACGATGTTCTCGATCTCGACGATGGCGTCGTCGACGAGAATACCTGTCGACAGCGTGATGGCGAGGAAGCTGACGAGGTTCAGCGAGAAGCCGAGCAGGTCCATCGCCCAGAACGCCGGGAAGATCGACAGGGGCAGCGATATCGCGGCAATGATGGTCGCGCGCAGGTCGCGCAGGAAAAGCAGCACGATGATGACGGCAAGGATGGCGCCCTCGAACAGGGTCGAGATCGCCGCGTGGTAATTGCCGTTGGTGTATTCGACCGAGGTGTCAATCACCTTGAGGTCGACGTCGGGATAGGCGGCCTTGAGCGCGTCGACGCGCTTCTGCACGGCCTCGGCCACCTTCACGTCGCTGGCGCCCTTGGAGCGCTTGATGCCGAGCGCGACGATGGGCTCGCCGTTGAAGCGGGCGAAGGTGCGGCGGTCGGCGATGGTGTCGGTGACGGTGCCGAGATCGTCGAGCCGGACTTCGCCGCCGCCGAACAGCGGGATCATGGTGCCGGCGAGGTCGCCCAGCGTCTTGGCCCCGGCGAGCGTGCGGATCGCCTGGTCGTTCTTGCCGATCTCGGCGCGGCCGCCGGCGACGTCGACATTGGTGCCGCGCAGGCTCTGGCTGACATTGACGGCAGTCAGGCCCATCGCCTGCAGGCGATCGGGATCGAGCGAGACCAGGATCTCGCGCTCGACACCGCCGATGCGCTCGACCTGGGCAACGCCGCGGACGCCTTGCAGGGCGCGCTTGACCACGTCGTCGACGAAATAGGAGAGCTGCTCCGGCGTCTTGCCGGGCGAGATCGCGGCATAGGTGACGATGGGCAGGCCGATCACGTCGACGCGCTGGATCAGCGGCTCGGTGACGTTCTGCGGCAGGTTGGAGCGCACGCGCGTCACCGCGTCCTTGACGTCGTTGAGGGCGCGGTCGGTGTTGGTCTCCAGCGCGAACTGGATCGTGGTGACCGACACGCCGTCGGTGATCTGTGAGGTGATGTGCCGCACGCCCTCGACGCCAGAGACCGCGTCTTCGACCGTCTTGGTGACCTGCGATTCGAGTTCGGCGGGCGCCGCGCCGAATTGCGAGACCACGACCGAGATCACGGGAATGTCGGCCGACGGCAGCCGAGTCACGGCGAGCTTGGTGAAGGAGACCCAGCCGAGAACCAGCAGGATGATCGAGAAGACGACCGACGGCAGCGGATTACGAATCGACCATGCCGAGATATTGAGTGCCATCAGCGTACCCGCGTGCGATCGAGTTCATCGGCGAACATGGTTTTGATCTGGTCGCCGTCATGGAGCGAAGAGCCGGCATCAGCTACGACGATTTCGCCGACCTCGAGCCCTTCCAGGATTTCCGTGGCGCTGTCGGACGACAGTCCGACCCGCACCTTGCGCGTCTCGATCGTGTTGCCCTTGACGACCTGAATGGTGAGATGGTCGATCGCGGTCTTGGGGATCGAGACGCCGCAGCTTCGCTTGGCGTCGATCGAGGCGCGGGCGAACACGCCGACCTTCAGCGAGGGATTGTTGGTGACGCTGATGCGGACGCGGCCGAGCTGCGTGGCGCGGTCGATCTCGGGCGCAACCAGCCGGACCCGGCCGATCAGATCGGGCGCGTCGTCTCGGCTGATGCGGACGGTGGCGCCGGCGCTGAGCTTTGGCATGTGCACCGCCGGGACCTGGGCATCGAGCTCGATCTCGTTGTTGACGGCGATGCGGAACATCGGGCCGGCCTGCGGCGAAGCGGGCGCGCCGACGATGGTGCGGATCTCGGTGACGAGGCCCGGCGCGGGTGCCTTCAGCGAGACCGGACCTTGCGGGCCGGGTCGTTGCGGCTGGCCGGGAATCTGCGGCGGCGCGGTCAGGCGCGCCAGCTCCTGGTTGTCGGTGACGACGGCGCCCTCGGTGACAAAGAGATCGGTGACCCTGGATCCCTCCTGATCGGCGATGACCACGGCCTCGCGGCGCGGCACGAAAAAGCCGGTCACGCGCACGAGGTCGGAGAAGCAGGCGTTGGTCGACTTCGTCACTATGACGAGCGCCTCGGTCTGCGTCTCTTTCGGCTCGGGACGCTTGCGATGCTCGAACAGGTAATAGCCGACGCCGAGCGCGACGACGAACAGCACAGTTCCGGCGGGCTTGAGATATTCGGAGAGGTTCATCGCCGGATCATCCTGGCCTGGCTCACGGCCGTCCGCGCGAGGCCCATGAAAAGCGTTTCCCTGAAACAAAGCGGCGTCCCGCAAGGCTGCGGGACGCGCTCTGGAAGCGAGACTTTACACCACATCACGACTTGTCACTTCAAAGGATTACGTCGTGCTCACTTCGATGCGGTGGTCTTGTTTTCCATGTTGACGACCTGGACGCGGCGGTTGGCCTCGGCCATCGGCTGGCTAGGATCCTTCAGCTTGCTCTTGCCATAGCCGACGGTGACGAGGTCGGTCGCGGAGATGCTGTATTTGTCGACGAGGTAACGCTTGATCGCATCCGCGCGGCGTTCCGACAGATCCTGGTTGTAGGCTTCGCCCCCGGCGGCATCGGTATGACCGGCGACCACGAAGGTGGAGCCCTTCAGGTCGGGACTGGTCAGCGCGCGGCCGAGCGCCTGCACTGAGGCAAGCGACTTGGCGCTGATATTTGAGGAGTTGTAGTCGAACGTGATCTCGAGATCGATGTTCGGCTTGTCCTTGGCGACCGAGGCGATCTCCTCGCGCTCGGTCGACGACAGCGAACGCGTCGAGCGGCCGCGCACCGACTGGATCAGCTTGGTCTCCGCCGCGTTCGGCGCGGGATCGGCCTGCGGAGCGATCGAGAGGCCGCGGGTCAGAGGCTTCTTCTGCGCGGGCGCCAGCGCGCGGACGATGTCGTCCTCGGTGACGTTCTTGCTGTTGCCGTCGTCGCCGGCGAAGGCGGACGAGGCCGGCAGCGCGGCGCCAAGAGTCATGCCAAGAGCGATGATCGACAGGATCGCGGTAAGTCCCCTTGCAGTCGATTTCATAGCCAGTCCCTCCCTGCGCAGCCAGCGCGCGCGGTTCCAAAATTCCTGCCAGAACTTCTGCAGTGAGCCCCCCGGGGAAGGCCGCCTGCGGCATCCGTTCGTTAGTCTTCCCGGGGCCACCAAGGGTTCGAGGCGCCGCCTGCCTCAATTCAAAAAAATACTAGCGCACTCCGTAGCTTGCGAATTCCTGAACGATGTTCGGATCCATCGCCTTGGCATTGGCGATATCGAGCGCGCCTTCCTGGGCGGAGCCGTTGCGCTGCTTGGCGAGGCCGCGTCCGTAGAGCGAGGAGGTCAGGCGCGGGTTGATCTTCAGGGCCGCATCGAAATCGGCGATGGCATTCTTGACCGCGCCCGATTTGAGGTTGACGAGCCCGCGGCTGTCCAGCGCGTCGACGAAGTTCGGCCGCAGCCGCAGCGCCTCGTTGCAATCCTTCAGCGCGCCCTGGAGGTCGCCCACCACGGTGCGGGTCCAGCAGCGATTGTTCAGCGCCTCGACATCCTTGGTGTTGATTCGGAGCGTGTCGTCGAAATCCTTGATGGCGAGGCTGTAGGCGCCCTTGCTGGCATAGACCTGGCCGCGCCGGTACAGCGCGTTCACGTCGTCCGGATTGGCCGCGATCTTGGTGGTCAGGCTCTTGATCGTGGGATCGTCAGCCAGCGCGGCAGCGCTCGGGCCGCTGTCCATGCTCGGCGCCGGGGCAGTCTCGATCGGCAATACCGGCGGGGGCGGTGGCGGTGGCGGCAAGGCGGCTTCGACCTGCGGCTTCGGCGCCGGCGCAGGCGGTGGAGGAGGCGCAGGTGCCGCAGCGGTGTCGGCCGGCTTTGACGGCGGCGGCGGTGTCGGCGGGGCGGGCGGCGGGTTCTTGGCGACGACCGGCGGCGGGGCGGGAGGCGCAGGCGGCGCGCCAGGTGCCGGACGCGATCCGCCACCTCCCGGACTGAAGGAGAAATCTTCGGCCAATGAAGAGGATATCCACGGCACCTGCTCGCCACGCGAAGCGCGGGTGACGCCCATCTTGGTCCGATTCAACGTCTCCTCGGCCATCAGGTCGGGGACCCGGATCTCCTTCAGGAGTTCCTGGACGAACAGGCTGTGCTCGCCGCCGGCGTCGGAGACCACCGAAGCCAGCGCTGCCGAATACATCACCAGCGTGCCGTTCGGCGCGATCACCGGGGTCAGGCCGGCCGAGAAGCTGCGGAACCGGCGCTCGAACGGGTTGCGCCTGGAGGCGTCGATCAGCGCGATCTTGACGCCGGCGCCGCGGGTGTTGAGCTCGCCGAGGACGGTCTCGAGGCTGAAACCGTCACGGCGCACGTCGGATTCGGTCCAGATTTGCGCATCGATCGGCAGCATGTAGCTCTGGCGCGCCGACTGGATGCCGAAGCCGCTGAAGAACACCAGCGCCACCGATCCCGGCTTGATCTTGCCGTAGAGCTTGTCGAAGGCGCGGCGCATGCCGTCGCCGGTCAGATTCTCGGCGATCTCGACCGAAAAGCCATCGCGCTTGAGCTCGTCGGCGACGTCACGGGCATCGTTGATCGGTTCCTTCAGCGGGGCATCCGCGTCCGGATATTTGGCGTTGCCGATGACCAGCGCGAAGCGATCACCGGCCGCAAGCGACGGGGCAGTCGGGACGAGCGAGACGAGCAAGGACAGAAGAAAGAAGAAGCGAATTTTCATAATCAGCGCGGTCCAGCCAAAAAGGCGCCGTTACCAGCTTGCGCCGCGGCGACCTTAACTTACGCTTCCTGCATTATCAAACCGGGGACGGATGGCGTCAACCGCTTGGAGATTCGGCGTAATCGCGACGATTGACCGCAATGCCCGGGCGTGCCGCAAGGGGAATAAACGGGATGTCATGTTTGCGCTCGACGTGGTCCGGCTCGATCTTACCGGCGGCACGTTAGGGCCTCCATGACGCGAAAAATGTGATTGGTCTCACATTGAGAGCATAGCTCCGTCGCGCCGCGAGGCGTTTGACCTTTGCACCGGACAATGGCTTGGTGCGCAGGATCCTCCCGGCAGGTCCACTCAGAAAAGCAAAGCAAAAGCAAGAATCATGGGAAACGCCTACGAAATCTACGCCCTGCGCTATGCTACGATGTCGCCGCGCACCCCCAGCATGAACTTCCTTCAGCCCGATCCGCATGACAGTGCGGCGCAGGATCTCGACTATTTCGTCTGGCTGATCCGAGGGCACGGCCGCGACATCCTGGTCGACACCGGCTTCAATGCCGAGGAGGCGAGCGCGCGGGCGCGCAAGCTGACGCTCAATCCGGTCGACGCGCTGGAGCGTTTTGGCGTCGCGGCCTCGAGCATTCGCGACGTCATCGTGACGCATCTGCATTACGATCACGCCGGCAATCTCGATCGCTTCCAGAATGCGCGCTTCCACCTCCAGGAGCGCGAGATGGCTTATGCGACGGGACGCTGCATGTGCAACGGCCTGCTGCGACATCCGTTCTCGGTCGAGCACGTCACGCAGATGGTGCGCCACGTCTATGGCGAGCGCGTCACTTTCTATTCCGGCGACGGCGAGGTCGCGCCCGGCGTCACCGTGCATCGTGTCGGCGGCCACTCCGACGGCCTGCAGGTGGTCAGGGTCGAAACCGCACGCGGGCCGGTGGTGCTGGCGTCCGATGCCGCGCATTACTACGCCAATCTGCAGCGCAAGAGCCCGTTCCCGATCGTCTACAATGTCGGCGACATGGCGGTCGGCTGGGAGACAATCGAGCGCCTCGCCGGCCATCCTGATCGCTTCATCCCCGGCCACGATCCGATCGTGACCGAGATCTATCCGCGCGCCAGCGACAAGGTCGACGCCTGGGCGCTGCACCTGTCGCCGACGCGGTCGTTTGCGAAATAGAAGTTGTCATTCCGGGGCGCGCGAAGCGCGAGCCCGGACTCCATTGATCGACGTAACCGGTGGCGGGATGGATTCCGGGTTCGCCGCTAGCGCGGCGCCCCGGAATGAGAGCGATGGTCAATACGCCTGCTTGGCGTCCGCTTCCCTGCTGGTCTGGATCAGATCGAGGCTCTCCTCGATCTTGCCGAGCAGCGCCGAGAGCTGCTTGCGTTCCTGCGCGGACAGGCAGGCGAGGATCTCGTCCTCCCGCCGCAGCAGTTGCGGGAATAGCTCTTCGTAGAGCGCGCGGCCCTTCGTCGTCAGTTGCAGGCGGAATTCGCGGCGGTCGGCTTCGTTCTCGACCCGCTCGATCATCTCCTCGCCGAGCAGCGTCGTCACCGCGCGGCTGATGGTGGATTTGTGCGTGCGGGTGCATTGCGCGATGTACTGAGCGCTGCAGGCGTCGTTGCGGAACCCAAGCGTGGCGATCACGCGCCAGGCCGGAATATCGAGACCGTGCCGTTCCTGATATTCGACCGAGAGCGCGGAACTGACCTCCGCTGCGAGCCGGTTGAGACGGAACGGCACGAACTTGAATAGGTCGAGCCGTGCCTTTGGCCGCGCCGAGGCCTCATCGGCCTCGCGTGTCTTCAGTGCGATATCGCCAGATGTCCTCGCCAAGGCGCGCGCTCCGAATTCCAGTTGACGGCCGGCCGGCTCCGGTCCAAAATAGTTGCACGTGAGACTATCTAGCAGATCAGCCTTCTTCTGACCAGAGCTGAGGTTAGCGCATGGCGCAGGCCAATACGCATCAGGCCAAAATCCAATTCGGCTATCGCCGCCACCCCGATCAGGATCGTCCCGGTCAGAATCCGGCCGAGCATCCCATCGTGGTTGTCGGCGCCGGCCCGGTCGGGCTGTCGCTCGCGATTGATCTTGCCCAGCGCGGCCAGCGGGTCGTCCTGCTGGACGACGCCGATCGCATCGGCGAGGGTTCGCGCGCGATCTGCTTCTCGAAGCGATCGCTGGAATATTGGGACCGGCTCGGCGTCGGCGACCGCATGGTTGCCAAGGGCGTGGTGTGGAGCGTCGGCCGGATCTTCCACGGGGAGTCCCTGCTCTACCAGTTCAACCTGCTGCCTGAGGACGGCCACAAGCGGCCCGCCTTCATCAATCTCCAGCAATACTATGCCGAAGCCTATCTGGTCGATCGCATCCAGGACCTGCCCGATGTCGACCTGCGCTGGCGCAACAAAGTGACGGCGCTGGAGAGCCGCAACGATTCCGTCGCGTTGACGATCGAAACGCCGGAGGGCGCCTATCGCCTGCAAGCGCAATATGTGATCGCCTGCGACGGCGCGCGCTCTTCGCTGCGGCAGATGGTCGGCGCCGAGTTCGCGGGGCAGGTGTTCGAGGACCAGTTCCTGATCGCCGACGTCAGGATGACGGCGGAATTCCCGACCGAACGCTGGTTCTGGTTCGATCCGCCGTTTCATGCGGGCCGCTCGGCGCTGCTGCACCGGCAGCCTGACGACGTCTGGCGCATCGACCTCCAGCTCAATCGCTATGCCGATCCGGCTCTCGAGAAGAAGCCGGAAAACGTGCGGCCGCGGATCGCGCGGATGCTCGGCCACGATAAATTCGAGTTCGAGTGGATCTCGCTCTACAAGTTCCAGTGCCGGCGGATGGACCGTTTCATCCATGGCCGCGTGATTTTCGCCGGCGATTCCGCTCATCAGGTCTCGCCGTTCGGCGCACGTGGTGCGAACTCGGGGCTTGAGGACGCGGAAAATCTTTCGTGGAAGCTCGACCGCGTGCTGCGGGGCACTTCGCCCGCGAGCCTGCTCGAGAGTTATCATGCCGAGCGCAGCCTCGCGGCCGACGAGAACATCCGCGAGTCCACCCGCTCCACCGATTTCATGGCGCCGAACTCGCATCAGGAAGCGCGGCTGCGCAAGGCGGTGCTGTCGCTCGCCAAGGAGACCGAGTTCGGCAAGCGCATGGTCAATGGCGGGCGGCTGTCGGTGCCGTGCAGCTACGAATCGCCGCTGTCGTCGCCGGATGCAGATGTGTGGAGCGGCGGACCACCGCCCGGCTGCTCGATGCTTGATGCGCCAATTGCCGGGCAGGCCTATCTGACGGACGCGTTCCGCAAGGACAGAACGGACTTCACCCTGCTGTCGTTCAGCAATGGCACGGCGATCGATGTGCCGGATGGCGTCAGGAATATCCGCATCGGCGGCGAGGGTGGACTGGCCGATCCCTCGGGCCTTGTCGCAAAGCGCTACGACGCCGCCCCTGGTGCTGCCTATCTGCTCAGGCCCGATGGCTATGTCGCCGCCCGTTTCCGCCGTCCGACGCGCGCCGCGATCGCGGCGGCGTTGTCGCAGGCCCAAGGTCTCAATTGAGGTTTCGCATGCCGCTTTCGACAAGCTCCAACTTTGCGCGGCCGGACGACGCCTTTCGCGCCATCGTCGAGGCGCATCGCGGCTTCACCGAGGAACAGAGCGCCGATTTCGATACCGCGCTGGTGCTGATCCTCGCCAACCATATCGGCGACATCGACGTGCTGCGCGAGGCGATCGGGCTCGCCAAGCGTCGCATGATCGACGGCCAGCAGCAGCAACAGCAACAACAATAACCCAGCGACTCAAAGGACGAATTGATGGCGAAGAACTTCGCATCCACCGGCGATCTCGCCGAGAAGAAGATCACCTTCTCCGAGATCGGCACCGATCTCTACGCCTTCACCGCCGAGGGCGATCCGAACACCGCCGTGATCGTCGGCGACGACGGCTGCCTGGTGTTCGACGCGCAGGCAACGCCTGCGATGGCCAACAAGGTGATCGAGCGCGTGCGCACCGTCACCGACAAGCCGATCAAATATGTCGTGTTGTCGCACTATCACGCCGTGCGCGTGCTCGGGGCCTCCGCCTATCACGCGCAGGGCATCGTCGCCTCGCAGGAGACCTATCGCCTGATCGAAGAGCGCGGCCAGCAGGACTGGGATTCCGAATATGGCCGTTTCCCTCGGCTGTTCCAGGACGCCCAGAGCATTCCCGGCCTGACCTGGCCGACGCTGACCTTCGAAGGCGAGATGTCGATCTATCTCGGCAAGCGCGAGGTGCGGCTGATGCAGCTCGGCGCAGGCCACACCTCTGGCGACATCGTCGCCTGGGTGCCCGATGCGGAAGTGATGTTCTCCGGCGACCTCATCGAATATCATTCGGCCTGCTATTGCGGCGACGCGCATTTGCGCGAGTGGCCGATGACGCTGAACGAGATCCGCAACTTCAATCCCAAGGCGATCGCGCCGGGGCGTGGCGATGCGCTCAAGGGCACGGCCACCGTGCGCGAAGCCATCGCGATGACGCGGGACTTCGTCACCTCGCTCTATGGCGCCGCCGAAATCTCGGTCGCCAAGGGGCGCACGCTGAAGGAATCGATGGCCGCGACGCGCGAGGTGATGGACCCGAAATTCCATAGCTTCGCAATTTACGAGCACTGCCTGCCGTTCAACGTGTCGCGCGCCTATGACGAAGCATCGGGCATCGACGACCCCGTGATCTGGACCGACAAGCGCGACCAGGAGATGTGGGCGGCCCTGCAAGGAGGAGGATAGACATGAACATCAACACCTCGCCTGATCAGATCATCCGCAGCTCGGCGCAGGTGACGCCGGGCTACATGTCCGGCTTCGGCAACAGCTTCGAGACCGAGGCGCTGCCCGGCGCGCTGCCGATCGGTCGTAACTCGCCGCAGCGCTGCGCCTATGGGCTCTATGCCGAGCAACTCTCCGGCTCGCCCTTCACCGCGCCCCGCGGCAGCAATGAGCGCTCGTGGCTCTACCGCATCCGCCCCTCGGTGAAGCATTCCGGGCGTTTCGAGAAGGCCGATGCCGGCCTGTGGCGCTCGGCGCCGTGTCATGAATACGATTTGCCGATCGCGCAGATGCGCTGGGATCCGACGCCGCTTCCGAAGGAGGATGTGACCTTCGTTCAGGGCGTGCAGACCATGACGACGGCCGGCGACGTCAACACGCAAGCCGGCATGTCCGCGCATGTCTTTCTCATCACCAAATCGATGGTGGATCAGCATTTCTACAATGCCGACGGCGAGCTGATGTTCGTGCTGCAGCAGGGAGACTTGCGCCTCGTCACCGAGTTCGGCCGCATCGACGCCGAGCCCGGCGAGATCGTGGTGATTCCGCGCGGCGTCAAGTTCCGGGTCGAGATTCCGAACGGGCCGGCGCGGGGCTATCTCTGCGAGAATTACGGCGGCGCGTTCACGCTGCCGGAGCGCGGGCCGATCGGCGCCAATTGCCTGGCCAATGCGCGCGACTTCCTCACGCCGGTCGCGCATTACGAGGACAAGGACACGCCGACCGAGCTCTACGTGAAATGGGGCGGGGCGCTGTTCAAGACGTCCTTGCCGCATTCGCCGATCGACGTGGTCGCCTGGCATGGCAATTACGCGCCCTACAAATACGATCTGCGCACCTTCTCTCCCGTCGGTGCGATCGGCTTCGATCATCCCGATCCCTCGATCTTCACGGTGCTGACCTCACCGTCGGAGACCGCGGGCACGGCGAATATCGATTTCGTGATCTTCCCCGAGCGCTGGATGGTGGCCGACAACACCTTTCGTCCGCCCTGGTACCACATGAACATCATGAGCGAGTTCATGGGCCTGATCTACGGCGTCTACGACGCCAAGCCGCAGGGCTTCGTGCCCGGCGGCATGAGCCTGCACAATTGCATGCTGCCGCACGGCCCCGACCGCGACGCTTTCGAGCACGCCAGCAACGGCGAGTTGAAGCCGGTGAAGCTGACGGGGACCATGGCCTTCATGTTCGAGACCCGCTACCCGCAGCGCGTCACCGCGCATGCGGCGAATGCCTCGACACTCCAGGATGATTACGCGGATTGCTGGAAGGGACTGGAGAAGCGGTTCGATCCGAACCGGCCGTAGCTCGTTGCGTCCTCATTCCGGGATGCGCCGAAGGCGCAGGCCCGGAATCCATAACCACGATCGTGAGTATGGATTCCGGGCTCGCGCTCCGCGCGCCCCGGAATGACGGCGGAAAAACCGTCAAGAAACATCCGGCAGGAAACCCATGCCCCATCCCCACGACCCCATCCTTCGCTCCTTCATCGACGTCGATCCTTCTTCCGACTTCCCGATCCAGAACCTGCCCTACGGGGTATTCTCCACCGCGGCGAATCCGACGCCGCGGGTCGGCGTGGCGATCGGCGACTACGTGCTCGATCTCTGGGAGCTCGAGCAGGATTGCCGGCTCGAGGTCGGGCCGCTCGGCGTATTCTCGGGGGCTTCGCTCAATCCCTTCATGGCACTAGGACCGAAAGTCTGGACCAAGACGCGCGCGCGCATCAGCGAGCTGCTGCGCCATGATCATCCGGAGCTGCGCGACAACGAGGAGTTGCGCACCCGCGCGCTGGTGCCGATGCGCGACGCAAGGCTGCATCTGCCGTTCACGGTCTCCGGCTATACCGATTTCTACTCTTCCAAGGAGCACGCCACCAATGTCGGCGTGATGTTCCGCGGCAAGGACAACGCGCTGCAGCCGAACTGGCTGCACATGCCGATCGCCTATAACGGCCGCGCCTCGACCGTCGTCGTGTCGGGCACCAAGGTGAAGCGCCCGCGCGGGCAGCTGAAGCCGCCGAATGTGGACGCGCCGAGCTTCGGCCCGTGCAAGCGGCTCGATTTCGAGCTGGAGATGGGCGTGGTGATCGGCCAGCCCTCAGCCATGGGCGGCATGTTGAGCGAGCAACAGGCCGAGGAGATGATTTTCGGCTTCGTGCTGCTCAACGACTGGAGCGCGCGCGACATCCAGCAATGGGAATATGTGCCGCTCGGTCCGTTCCTCGCCAAGGCGTTTGCGACCTCGATCAGCCCGTGGGTGGTGACGCGCGAGGCACTGGAGCCGTTTCGCCTGAAGGGGCCGGAGCAGGAGCCGGTGCCGCTCGATTATCTCAAGCAGAGCAAGCCGCAGAATTACGACGTCGCGCTCGACGTCGCCTTGCGCGCGACGAGCGCCAACGCGCCTGCCGGCATCAGCCGCACCAATTTCAAGTACATGTATTGGTCGTCGGTGCAGCAGCTGATGCACCACGCCTCCTCCGGCTGCGCCATGAATGTTGGCGATCTCCTCGGCAGCGGCACGATCTCCGGCCCCGAGAAGAATCAGCGCGGCAGCCTCTTGGAGATCAGCTGGAACGGCACCGAGCCGGTCGAACTGCCCGGCGGCATCAAGCGCTCGTTCCTGGAAGACGGCGACAGCCTCGTGATGCGCGGCTGGTGCCAGGGCGACGGCTATCGTGTCGGTTTTGGGGAGGTGGAGGGGACGATTTTGCCGGCGGAGTGATTGCTGGGGGTGTGACGCGACCCTCTATCCACGTTCTCCCGTCATTGCGAGCGTTGCGAAGCAATCCAGAAACTTTCCGCGGAGGCAGTCTGGATTGCTTCGTCGCAAGGGCTCCTCGCAATGACGTGGTGAGGGCTCATCGTCTCTCCGGCGGCACGTCCCTGATCCGCGCGCAATGCGCCGCGACGTCCTCCACGCTGTACTTCAAGTGCACCCGCTTGTCCGACGGCACCTGTTTCACCGTACACACGCCCGGCCGCCATTCCTGCGTCGGCCTGATCGGGCGCGGGGCAAAGCCACCGCCACAGTTCGGGCAGACGTTGGACAGTTTGGTTTCGACGCAATCCGCGCAGAAGGTGCATTCATAGGAGCAGATCCGCGCCTCCGTTGCATCGGGCGGCAGATCGCGGTCGCAATATTCGCAGTTCGGTCGAAGCTGGAGCGCCATGGCTGAATCTCCGGATTGGGCGGGATCATCGCAGATCCTGTGTCGAGCGCGAATGACGTAGTTCCCTCGATTTCAGCCGGCCTTGATCTCCCTTAGGGGCAAGCGCGAACTTTCCTTCAGCCGGTCGAGCACGATCGAGGAGCGCACATGGGCCACGCTCTGGTGCGGCATCAGGACGTCGTTGACGAGGTTGGAGAGGCCCTTGAGATCGCGCAGCACCGCCTTCAGCACGTAGTCGGCGTCGCCGGTGAGCGAATAGGCCTCCTGGATCTCGTCGATGCGGCCAACCAGCGCGCGGAACCGTTTCGAATTATCGGGCGAGTGCGTCGCAAGCGTCACCTGGATGAAGGCGATCACGCCGAAGCCAAGCGCCTCGCTGGAGAGGTCGGCATGATAGCCAGCGATCACCTTCTCCTCTTCCAGCCGCATCCGCCGGCGCGAGCACTGCGAGGCCGAAAGGCCCGCGAGGTCGGCGAGCTCCTGGTTGGTGAGGCGACCATCGTCCTGGAGCGCACGGAGGATCTTGAGGTCGAAGGCGTCAACCGAAATCATGCGTCGTTTGTCCATTCTATGCACAGATCGTGCATACGGTAGCCAAGATCCGCCCCCTTTGCACGCTCATTGCAGGCCTCATGAAGGATAGTGCCTCCCAGCAGCAATCTGGGAGAGCCGCCAATGGGACCGTTTCCGCACGATGCACCGCCGGCCACTGTCAGCGCCGACAATCCGATGGGTACCGACGGGTTCGAGTTCGTGGAATATGCACACCCCAATCCGGTAGAGCTGCACGCGCTGTTCAAGCTGATGGGCTATGCGCCCGTCGCGCGCCACAAGACGAAGAAGATCACGGTCTACCGCCAGGGCGATATCAACTATCTCGTCAACGAGCAGCCCGGCACCCACGGTTATGAGTTCGTCGCCGCGCACGGGCCCTGCGCCCCTTCGATGGCGTTCCGCGTCGTCGATGCGAAGGCAGCCTATGATCGCGCGATCGCGCTCGGCGCCGAGCCTGCCGATGTGCCATCGGCGCAGAAGACGCTCGACGTGCCCGCGATCAAGGGCATCGGCGGCAGCCTGCTCTATCTCGTCGATCGCTACGGCACCAAGGGTTCTGCCTATGATGCCGAGTTCGAATGGCTCGGCGCGCACGATCCGCGGCCTGCCGGCGCCGGCCTGTTCTATCTCGACCATCTCACCCACAACGTCCATCGCGGCCGCATGGATGTCTGGACCGGCTTCTACGAGAGGATGTTCAACTTCCGCCAGATCCGCTTCTTCGACATAGAGGGCCGCGCCTCCGGCCTGTTCTCGCGCGCGCTGACCAGCCCCGACGGCAAGATCCGGATTCCGATCAACGAGGACGCCGGCGATGCCGGCCAGATCGAGGAATATTTGAAGACCTATCGCGGTGAGGGCATCCAGCACATCGCCTGCGGCTGTCGCGACATCTACCGCACCATCGAAGGCCTGCGCGATGCCGGCCTGCCCTTCATGCCGGCGCCTCCCGCGACTTATTTCGAGAAGGTCGACACGCGGCTGCCCAGGCATGGCGAGGACATAGCGCGCCTGCAGAAGAACGGCATCCTGATCGACGGCGAAGGCGTGGTCGAGGGCGGCCAGACCAAGGTGCTGCTGCAGATCTTCTCGGCCAACGCGATCGGCCCGATCTTCTTCGAGTTCATCCAGCGCAAGGGCGACGACGGATTCGGCGAGGGCAATTTCAAGGCCCTGTTCGAATCGATCGAGGAGGATCAGATCCGGCGCGGGGTGTTGAAGGTGGATGCGGCGTAGGGTCCGTCGCCGTTGCGCGCACGGCCGTAGGGTGGGCAAAGCGAAGCGTGCCCACGTTACGTTGCGATCACGAATAGGTGGTGGGCACGGCGCTTCGCGCCTTTGCCCACCCTACGCGATCTTCACTGCGGCCAGACTTATCGCTTCCACGCAGCCGTCACAGCGCCGATCTCGGCGCCTTCCGGCTCGCGCACCGCCGACGGTGTTCGCGAGAAGCGCGGCGCCGGCGCGGGCTGTTTCACGCCGTGGCGTTCGACGAACACGTTGCGGGCTATCATGTGCGGATGCTGGGTTGCTTCCGACATGGTCAGCACCGGTGCGAAGCAGATGTCGGTGCCTTCCATGATCTTGCACCAGTCCTCGCGCGTCTTGCTCTTGAACACCGCCTTCAGCTTCTCCTTCAGCGCCGGCCAGGCCTTGGGGTTCATCTGCGCGTCGAAATCGGCGTCGGTGAGGCCCGCATGCTCGCGCAGCAGCGCGTAGAACTGCGGTTCGATCGAGCCGATCGAGACGAAGTGGCCGCAGGCGCATTCATAGACGCCGTAGAAATGCGCGCCGCCGTCGAGGAAGTTCTGGTTGCGTCCCTCGGTCCAGCGGCCGAGCGTCGTCATGTCGAAGAAGAACGACATCAGCGATGCCGCGCCGTCGCACATCGCGGCATCGACGACCTGGCCCTTGCCGGAACGCGAGGCCTCCAGCAGCGCGGCAAGCACACCGACGACGAGATAGAGCGCGCCGCCGCCGAAATCACCGACCAGGTTGAGCGGCGGCACCGGCGCTTCCTTGGTGCCGATCGCGGCGAGCGCGCCGGTGATGGAGATGTAGTTGATGTCGTGGCCGGCGGCATTGGCGAGCGGGCCTTCCTGGCCCCAGCCGGTCATCCGGCCATAGACCAGCTTGGGATTGCGTGCGAGCACGACGTCCGGCCCGAGCCCGAGCCGTTCCATCACGCCGGGGCGGAAGCCCTCGACCAGCGCATCGGCGCTCGCGAGCAGATCCAGCACTTGCGCGATCGCCGCCTTGTCCTTGAGGTCGAGCTCGATCACCTTGCGGCCGCGCCCGGCCACCGACTTCATGCTCTTCTTCGCGCCGACGCGGTCGAGCGTGACGACGTCGGCGCCCATATCCGCCAGCATCATGCAGGCGAAGGGGCCGGGGCCGATGCCGGCGAATTCGACGATGCGGAAACCCGAGAGCGGGCCGGATGCGCCGACGGATGCGGAGGGGGCTGATTTATCGAGCACGTTGTTGTTTCCTCGGGTCGCGGGGCCGATGCCGCTGGTTTGGCAATCGCCGCTGACGTTCTTCTTTTGGAGCGAGTTAATCGGCTGATTAACTTTTCTCGCCTTCATGCCAGCGAGGCAAGCGGTTTTCATGCCGCACGGCCAAAATAAAACGGCGCGCACCGAAGTGCGCGCCGCGGAAAATTTGCGTTGAGACGCTGGCGCGTGAGCGTCAGCCGGCAGCCGCGACCGCGCGCTGCGCCATGACCTTGACGAGGTTGGCGCGGTACTCCGCAGTGCCGTGGATGTCGGCCAGCAATCCGCTCGCCGAAATGCTGACGCCGTCGATCGCCGACGGCGACCAGTTCGCCTTCAGCGCGGCTTCGATCGCGGGTACCCGCATTACGCCGCTCTGTGAGGCACCGGTGGCGGCCACCCGAACCTCGCCCGATTTGGTCTGCGCGACGAACACGCCGGTCAGCGCAAAGCGCGAGGCTGGATGCCGCATCTTCTCGTAGCCCGCTTTCGCCGGCACCGGGAACGACACGGCGGTGATGATCTCGCCGTCTTCGAGCGCCGTGGTGAACAGGCCCTGGAAGAAGTCCTCGGCGGAGATCGACCGCTTGTTGGTCTTCACGGTGGCACCGAGTGCGAGCAGCGCGGCGGGGAAGTCCGCCGCAGGGTCGTTGTTGGCGATCGAGCCGCCGATCGTGCCGCGATAGCGCACCGCGGGATCGCCGAGCACCGAGGTGAGATGGGCGATCGCGGGAATCGCCTTCTTCACATCGGCATTCGTCATGATGTCGTAATAGATCGTGCCGGCCTTGATGGTCAGCGTGTCGCCGGACAACTCGACACCCTGCAGCTCCTTGATCCTGCCGAGGTCGATGACGTCGGACGGGCTGGCGAGGCGCTGCTTCATCACAGGCAGCAGCGTCTGGCCACCGGCCAGGAACTTGGACTCGCTGCCCTTGGCGAACAGGCTGGCGGCTTCGTCGACCGAGGAAGCGCGATGATAGGTGGTCTGGTACATCTTGGTTGCTCCCTCTCAAGCCGCGTGGATCGTGCGCCACACCCGGTCGGGGGTTGCGGGCATTTCCAGATTGTTCGTCCCGATCGCATCCGTGATCGCGTTGATCACGGCCGCAGAGGCGCCGATCGCGCCGGCCTCACCGCAACCCTTGATGCCCAGGGGATTGCCCGGGCACAGCGTCGTGGTGTGGGAGAGGTTGAACGACGGCACATCGTCGGCGCGCGGCATGGCGTAGTCCATGAACGAGGCCGTGACAGGCTGGCCGCTGGCGTCGTAGATGGCGTGTTCCAGCAGTGCCTGTCCGATGCCTTGAACGAGGCCGCCATGGACCTGGCCTTCGACGATCATCGGGTTGATCAGCCGGCCGAAATCGTCGGCCGCGACGAAGTTGACGAAGGATGTCTTGCCGGTGCCGGAGTCGACCTCGAGCTCGCAGATATAGGTGCCGGCCGGGAAGGTGAAGTTGGTCGGATCGTAGAAGGCGCTTTCCTTCAGACCCGGCTCCATCCCGTCAGGCAGGTTGTGCGCGGTATAGGCCGCGAGTGCGACCATCGGCAGCGCGATCGCCTTGTCGGTGCCTGTTACCTTGAACTCGCCGTTCTCGATGACGATGTCGGCCTCGGAAGCTTCCAGCGCATGCGCTGCAATCTTCTTGGCCTTCGATTCCATCTTCTCCATCGCCTTCAGGATCGCGGTGAGGCCGACGGCCGCCGAGCGCGAGCCGTAGGTACCCATGCCGAACTGCACCTTGTCAGTATCGCCATGGACGATCGAGACCTGGCTGATGGGAACGCCGAGGCGCTCCGCGACGAGCTGGCAGAACGTGGTCTCGTGACCCTGGCCGTGGCTGTGCGAGCCCGTGAGGATCTCGATGGTGCCGACCGGGTTGACGCGTACCTCGGCCGATTCCCATAGACCGACGCCGGCGCCCAGACTGCCGACAGCCTTCGACGGCGCGATGCCGCAGGCCTCGATGTAGCAGGACAAGCCGATGCCGCGCAGCTTGCCGTCGGCTTTCGCCTTGGCCTTGCGGGCGGGGAAGCCGGCATAGTCGATCGCCTTCATCGCGGCATCGAGCGAGGCGTTGAAGTCGCCGATATCGTAGGCCATGATGACGGGCGTCTGATGCGGGAACTGGGTGATGAAGTTGCTCCGCCGTAGCTGGGCTGGATCGACCTTCAGCTGCCGCGCCGCCGTTTCCATCAGCCGCTCGATCAGATAGCTCGCTTCGGGACGGCCCGCGCCGCGATAGGCGTCGACCGGCGTGGTGTTGGTGTAGACGCCGATCACCTCGGCATGGATCGCCGGGATGTTGTATTGGCCCGACAGCAGCGTCGCGTAGAGATAGGTCGGCACCGACGACGAGAACAGCGACATGTAGGCGCCGAAATTGGCGTAGGTCTTCACCTTCAGGCCCAAAATCTTATTCTGGGCGTCGAACGCCATCTCGGCATGGGTCACATGGTCGCGGCCGTGCGCGTCGGTGAGGAAGGCCTCGGTGCGATCGCCGGTCCATTTCACGGGACGGCCGACCTTCTTCGAGGCCCACAGCGCCACCATTTCCTCGGGATAGATGAAGATTTTGGAGCCGAAGCCGCCGCCGACGTCGGGCGCGATCACGCGTAGCTTGTGCTCGGGGGCGATGTTGTAGAACGCCGACAGCACGAGGCGGGCGACGTGAGGGTTCTGCGAGGTGGTGTAGAGCGTGAAGTGCTCTTCGGCCGCGTCGTAATCAGCGATCGCCGCGCGCGGTTCCATCGCGTTGGGGGCGAGACGGTTGTTGGTGACGTCGAGCTTCACGACATTGGCGGCCTTCGAGAACGCGGCATCAGTCGCGCCTTCGTCCCCGATCACCCAGTCATAGACCTGATTGCCGGGAGCCTCGGGATGAAGCTGCGGCGCGCCCGATTTGATCGCGGCGTGGACGTCGGCGACCGCGGGAAGTTCTTCGTAATTGACGACGACGGCCTCCGCCGCATCGCGCGCCAGATTCTTGGTCTCGGCGATCACGACCGCGACGGCCTGACCGACGAAACGCACCGTCTCCGGTGCCATCGCCGGCCAAGCGCCCATCTTCATCGGGCTGCCGTCCTTGGAGGTGATGGCCCAGCCGCAAATGAGGTTGCCGACCTTGTCGTCGACGATCTGCTGGCCCGTGAGCACGGCGACCACGCCCGGCATCTTCAGCGCGGCGGAGGAATCGATCCCCTTCACCTTGGCATGCGCGTGCGGGCTGCGGATGAAATGGGCATGGGTCATGCCCAGCAGCTTGATGTCGTCGACGTAGCGGCCCTTGCCGGTAATGAAACGCTTGTCTTCCTTGCGCACGACGCTTGCGCCGATGCCTTCAACACCCATGACTGGTCCTCCCGACCTGAAATTTTATCGCTGCGCTTTCCTTCGAGAGCGGCAGCAGTGATTTTGTGTTCGTTCGAGGCGCGCCGCTTTACTCGGCTGCCTGCGAGACCTTCATGCGCCCGGCTGCATCCAGCACGGCTTTGACGATGTTGTGGTAGCCGGTGCAGCGGCAGATATTGCCTTCGAGCTCGGTGCGGACGGTGGCTTCGTCGAGCTGGCCGCCGTGACGGTGCACGATGTCGATCGCCGACATGATCATGCCCGGCGTGCAATAGCCGCATTGCAGGCCGTGATTGTCGCGGAAGGCGGCCTGCATCGGGTGCAGCTCGTCGCCCTTGGCGATGCCTTCGATGGTGGTGATGCTGGCGCCGTCGGCCTGACCCGCCAGCATGGTGCAGGATTTCACCGCGCGGCCGTCCATGTGCACGACGCAGGCGCCGCATTGGCTAGTGTCGCAGCCGACATGGGTCCCGGTGAGATTGAGGTGATCGCGCAGCAGCTGGACCAGCAGCGTGCGGTCCTCGACGTCGACAGCAACGGCTTTGCCGTTCACTGTCATTTTGACTGTAGACACCTGAAGTCCTCCCGGGATTGATTTTGATTGCTTCTAATTAGAGACAGCGACCCGGAACTTTGCAACTAGGATTTTGGTCGCCTGCGTCATGGAAAAGTCATTGATGCTCCCGGCGCGCGAGGATTTGCATGGTGCGCGGGACCCGAAACCAGCGGTCCGACCAACCTGGGATGCCAGCCGTCTTCCGCCTTGGGATGGATCGGCCTTTGGCCGATGAGATCCGAAACTGTGCGGGCCGGCCGAATTTACCGCCCTTTATTGATTCTGCCCTAGTTTTGCGCATCCGGATCGGGGAGGGCTGCCCCGGACCGTGCTGCACGTGCAAGAAAACTGATCTTTTGGGGGTGGGAATGACCGGGCATATCGCGTCGCCGTCTAAGCGCACAATATTTCCGACCCTCAGGTTCCGCGCCAAGATCATCCTGGGATTTGCGGTCGTGCTGGCAATCTCCGCCGGCAGCATGGCCTTCTCCTATTTCGGCTTCGAGCGGGTCTCGGCCGAAGTCGGGTCGTACCGCAGCAGCGTGTCGGAGGCCGATCTCGCCCGCAACATCGACCGCGAGTTGCTCGGCTATCGTGCGGCCGCCAAATATTTCGTCGTGACCGGCAAGGAAGACGATGCCAAGGCGGCGCTCGATGCCGAGGCCAGCCTGAAAAATGCCATCGATCAGGCCGTCAAGAGCGTCAAGACCCCGGCGCGAAAGGAAGGTCTCGACAAGCTCGCCAAGGAATTCGCGAATTTCTCCGCGACCTTCGGCAAGGTCCTCCAGGCCAAGCGGGACAGCACGTTGCTGGTGCAGAACCAGTTGCAGCGCCAGGCCAATCTCCTGAAGTACAAGCTCGACGACGTCGGCAACAACGCTTCCGATTCCGAGGCGCAGTCGATCGAGTTCGGCACCAAGCAGGTCAACGCCCAATTCCAGACCGCGAGCGCTGCAGCCACCAATTTCGTGCTGACGTCCGACCAGGCGATCGCGACCAGCGCGCTGGCGCGGCTGAAATTCGTCGAGAACTCGCTCGGCGCGGTCTATTCCATGGACGAGAAGATCGTTGCCGGCCTGAAGGACGCCAAGGCCATCCTGACCGCCTATCGCGAGGCGCTGGAGAAGCTGATTGCCAACGCCAAGCTGGTCGACCAGCTCGTCACCGAAATGAACGGTTCAGCCGGCGCGATCCTGCAAGGCGCGACCGCCATGAAGGCGGACCTCGTCGCGGAACAGCAACGGCTGGACACGGAGTCGGAAGCGACGATCGGGAAGACCGAGCAACTGGTTCTGATGCTCGCCATCGGCGGTACGTTGCTCGGTGTGGTCCTCGCCTTCCTGCTCGGCACCGGCATCTCGCGTCCAATGATCGCGATGTGCAAGGCGATGCGCGAGCTGGCCTCGGGCAATTTCGACGTTGTGCTGCCGGGTCTCGGCCGCAAGGACGAGATCGGCGAGATGGCCGGTGCCGTCGAGGAGTTCAAGGTCCAGGCCGTGGCAAAAGCCGAGCGCGATGCCGCCGCCAGCGAAGCCCAGAACAGGGAGGCGAGCGCTGCCCGCCGCTCCGAGCTGATCCGCTTCGCCGATGATTTCGAGAGCGCTGTCGGCGCCATCGTCTCCAACGTCTCGGCCTCGGCCGTGCAGCTGGAATCGGCGGCGTCCACGCTGACCCGGACCGCAGAGACCACCCAGAGCCTGTCGAGCCAGGTTGCGGGCGTCTCCGAGCAGGCCTCCTCCAACATGCAGTCGGTCGCCACCGCGACGGAAGAGCTCTCCGCCTCGGTCGAGGAGATCGGCCGTCAGGTTCGCGACTCCAGCCGGATCGCGGAAGCAGCCGTGGTCCAGGCCAGGGAGACCGACGGGCGCATCGGCAAGCTCTCGCATGCTGCCCAGCAGATCGGCGAGGTCGTCAAGTTGATCACGGCGATCGCCGAGCAGACCAATCTTCTCGCGCTCAACGCCACCATCGAGGCGGCACGCGCCGGCGAAGCCGGCCGCGGCTTCGCGGTGGTCGCCAGCGAAGTGAAGTCGCTGGCGAGCCAGACCGCGAAGGCGACGGACGAAATCTCTTCGCACATCACGGGC
>NZ_PYFW01000017.1 GCF_003020125.1 Bradyrhizobium sp. MOS003
CCGTGGGTGCCCGGCCGGCACCCGGTCTTCCCTGCGCCCTCTCCATTCAAGAGGGTGAAGAGATCAAGCAAAGCTCGGGCGAAATCCGCCGCGAGGATGATCAATGATGTGTGCCGTTGAACACCACTCTCGTGCCCCGGCTCTGCAGCGCAGCGCCCCTTCGGCGGTGCGCTGCAGAGCCGGGGCCCATGTATCAGCGACTGCGCGGCTTGCTGGGTCCCGGCTCTGCGCAGCAGCGTAAGAACGCTGCTGCGCGTCCGGGACACGGGGGAGAGGCGCGCTCTGGCCACACACTCCGTCATAGCGAGGAGCCCTTGCGACGAAGCAATCCAGAATCTTTCTGGTGAGAGATTCTGGATTGCTTCGCTTTCGCTCGCAATGACGAGGCGGAAACAGGCGGGCCACCAACTCCACTCTCGTGCCCCGGACGCAGCGCAGCGTCTCTTCGACGGTGCGCTGCAGAGCCGGGGCCCATGTCACAGCGCGTGCTGTGGCCTGCTGGGTCCCGGCTCTGCGCAGCAACGCAAGAGCGTTGCGGCGCGTCCGGGACGCAAGAGACGCGCGTCAAAATTCGAACGCCCACACCCGGACGCATCGCCTTCGCACGATCGTCACAGTCTCTAAAACGCACTAACCAACACCTGACTTAAAACTGTCATAATCACCGAACGGAACCCGCGCCTGCGCACTTTTTACAGGTCGTTAAGTGCGACTGCATTGGATGCAGCGGGAAAGTGCGTTGGGGACTGCCATGAATGCCGCGAAGAAAGTGTCGGGAAAACCGGCCGCCGAAATGTTCGACGACATCCCGGTGCTTCAGCGCAAATGGCGCGCGGCGTTGAAGCCGGGCGATCGGCTGCCGCGCTACGAGGACGTGATGCTCGGCAGTCTCGGACGGCTCGCCGATCACATCGCGCTGCTCAGGAACGACGGCAGGCTCGAACTGTCGCGCAGCGGACGCTACGTGCAAAAATGGCTCGGCGAGGAGCGCTGGGACATTCCCGTCGCCGAATTGTCGCCGGATTGCGCCACGGCCCTGACGGAAGCCGCTTCCATCGCGCTCGCGACGGGGCGGCCGCATCGGGCCAGCGCGCATTGCGTGCGCGACGGCATGGTGCGGACCTACGACGTGCTGGCACTGCCGACGGCCTCGCGCTGGGGCGCCACGCTGGTCGGCGCTTACATCAACGAACGCGGCACGCAGTACAATCTGCTTGACGCGATCTTCGCCTCGACCGACGACGCGGTGATCTCGCTGGCGACGTTGCGCGATGCGACCGGAAAGCCGTCCGATCTCCAGGTCGTGCACCACAACAACAGCGCCAGCGCGCTGCTGAAGGTCGCGGCCGGAAGCCTGTTGTGGCGGCGGATCGGCGAAGGCAGCACGCTGCTGGCCTTGCCCGAGATCATGGACTTCCTGCTCAGGACCGTCGCCGGCGGCCGCGGCGAGCAGCTCGAGATCGAGAGCGAGGGCCGCCACCTCCGCCTCAGCGCGACGGCCTTCGCCGACGTGGTCTCGCTGACGATCTCCGACGTCACCGCGTTGAAGCGGCGCGACGCCTCGTTCCGCCTGCTGTTCGACAACAACCCGATGCCGATGTGGGTGTTCGACGCGCAGACCAGGCAATTCCTCGGCGTCAACGACGCCGCGGTCCAGCATTACGGCTACAGCCGCGCCACCTTCCTGAGCATGAAGCTGCACGAGATCTGGCCGGAGGACGAGTGGGACAGCCACGCCGAGGCGCTGGAGCGCGTCGGCGAGGCCTATCACTCCTCGCGCAATTGGCGGCATTTGCGCGCCGACGGCAGCGAGATCGAGGTGCTCACCTTCGGCCGCCGCGTCGCCTTCGACGATCGCGACGGCTACCTGGTCGCGGTGGTCGACATCACGGAGCGGCGCAAGGCCGAGGCGCGCATCGTGCACATGGCGCACCATGACGGGCTCACCGACCTACCGAACCGCGAATATTTCCGGGAGCGCCTGAAGCAGGCGCTGGACCAGGCCAGCGACAAGCGCGTTGGCGTGCTCTACATCGATCTCGACCTGTTCAAGAACATCAACGATTCCTTCGGTCATCCCGTCGGCGACCGCTTGCTCAAGGACGTCGCAGAACGCCTCACCACCGCGGTCCGCGGCGGCAATCTGGCGGCCCGGCTCGGCGGCGACGAATTCGCGGTGATCCTCGCCGCCGACGTCTCGCCGAACGAGGCCAGCGCCTGTGCAGGCCTGCTGATCGACATGCTGAAGGCGCCCTACGATCTCGACGGTCAGGAGATGGTGATCGGCGCCAGCATCGGCATCGCGCTGTCGCCCGGCGACGGCACGACGCCGGAAGAGCTGATGCGAAATGCCGACATGGCGCTGTACCGGGCGAAGTCCGACGGCGGCGGCGTACACCATTTCTTCGAGCGCGAGATGGACCTGCAGGCGCAGAAGCGCCGCGACATGGAGCTCGATCTGCGCCGTGCGTTCGCCAATGGCGAGTTCGAGCTGCACTATCAGCCGCTGGTGTCGATCGCGTCCGACCGCATCTCCGGCTTCGAGTCGCTGCTGCGCTGGCGTCATCGGGACAAGGGCATGATCTCGCCGGCGGAGTTCATTCCGGTTGCCGAGGACATCGGCCTCATCACGCAATTGGGAGAGTGGGTCCTGCGCGAAGCCTGCGCCGAGGCCGTCAAATGGCCTGCCGACGTCAAGGTCGCGGTCAATCTGTCGCCGGCGCAGTTCCGCAGCCGCAATCTGGTTCAGATCGTAATCTCGGCGCTGGCGCAGTCCGGCCTGTCGTCGCGGCGGCTCGAGCTCGAAATCACCGAGTCGATCTTCCTCGCCGAGACCGATGCCAATCTCGCCATCCTGCACCAGTTGCGCGAGCTCGGCGTCAGCATCTCCATGGACGATTTCGGCACCGGCTATTCCAGCCTCAGCTATCTCAGGAGCTTCCCGTTCGACAAGATCAAGATCGACCGCTCGTTCGTGAAGGATCTTGCGGAGCGGCCCGATTGCGGCGCGATCGTGCGCGCGATCTCCGGGCTCGGCCGCAGCCTCAACATCACCACGACCGCCGAGGGCGTCGAGACAGAGGACCAGCTCGACTGGCTGCGCGCCGAAGGCTGCAACGAGGTGCAGGGCTTTCTGTTCAGCGCGGCACGGCCTGCGGACGAGATCGCGAAGCTGCTCGCCGATTTCGGCCGACGAGCCTCACGGGCGGCGTAGCCCTTCGGGGTAACAATCGTAGACCAGCGCCTTGAAGGCGGGGGTGATGCGGCTGCGCTCGTTCTGGGTCTGCTGCATCATGAGGTAGACCATGTCGAGCTTGGGATCGACGCCGAAATAGGTGCCGCTCCCTGAGTCCCATTTCAGCTCGCCGAGCGAGCCCGGCGGCGGCGGTTTGGCGTTGCCGGGATCGGTCCGCACCGCAAGGCCGTAGCCATAGCCAAAACCGTCGCCCGGGAAATAGAAATAATCGCGTCCGACGCCGGAGCCGGGCCCGATATGATCGGTCGTCATCGCCTTGAATGCAGCGGGGCTCAGATAGCGCTTGCCCTCGAACTCGCCGCCGTTCAGCAGCATCTGCGAGAAGCGCTGATAGTCGGTGATGGTCGAGAGCAGGCCGCCGCCGCCCGATTGCCATTCGGGATGATCGAGGCGGTCGCGCTCGGCGGCGAGCAGGATGAAATCGTTCGGCAGCGGCCGCGCCATCCGCGCGAGCTCGTCTTCGGTCGCCAGCGTGAATTTGGTGCTGCTCATGCCGAGCGGATCGAGGATGCGCTGTTTCAGGAACTGATACAGCGTCTGACCCGAGATGATCTCGATGACCGCACCGAGCACGTCGGTGGAATGGCCGTAACGCCACAGCGTTCCCGGCTGCCGCGCCAACGGCAGTTTGGCGATGCGGTCGGCGAATTCGCGGTTGTTGAAGGCGCCTTCGAAGATGTTGGCGGCCTTGTAAGCCTGCTCGACCCATTTGCCGCCGATGTAATCGTAGCTGATGCCCGAGGTGTGCCGCAGCAAATCCTCGATGTTGACGGGCCGGACCGGCGGCACGAGATCGAGCTTC
This sequence comes from Bradyrhizobium sp. MOS003, assembly GCF_003020125.1. Classification (GTDB taxonomy): domain Bacteria; phylum Pseudomonadota; class Alphaproteobacteria; order Rhizobiales; family Xanthobacteraceae; genus Bradyrhizobium. Next base: position 4,059 of record NZ_PYFW01000017.1, read on the forward strand.
AGCTTGCCGTCGGGCAGGGTGACCTCAAGCCCGACCTTGGTGTCGGCAAACAGCGGAACGTATTTCGACACGGGGTCGGTGAGGGCGAGCTTGCCCTCGTCGATCAGCATCATCGCGCCAAGGCACGTGATCGGCTTGGTCATGGAGTGGATGGCGAAGATCGTGTCCGGCGTCATCGCAAGGCCGGTCCTGGTATCGCGCACGCCGAACGTTTTCTGGTAGACCGGCTTGCCGTGCTGCTGCACCAGGATTACCGCGCCCGGCAGCCGGCCGCTTCCGACCTCGTCGTTGAAATAGGCCGTGATGCGCTCGAGCCCGTCCGGCGAGGGGGCGGGGATGTCGGCGGCGCGGCTTCGCGCCATCGTGCCGGCGAGCACTGCGGCTCCGACCAGAAAATCACGACGTCTCATCCGCACCTTCCTCCCTTGGCGGGATCAAAGCCGCAAGATGCCGGAGGCGTCAACAAGCGTTCGATTAAAAACGCGTCACGATTTCCGAAAGGAACGGTCGCGGACGGTCTTCGCTCGGTTTGGTCGGCGTACCCACGTGGATGAAGCCGGCGAGTTTCTCGTCCGGCTTGAGGCCGAGGCCGTCGAGCACGTCGCGGTCGAACGAGAACCAGCCGGTCAGCCAGCAGGCGCCGTAGCCGAGCGCGGTCGCGGCCGTGACGATGTTCATGGCGCTGGCGCCGGCCGACAATTCCTGCTCGAACGCTGGCACCTTAGGATGCGGTTTGGTGAAGCTGACGATGCCGATCACCAGCGGCGCGTCGGTGAGGCGCTTGCGCTCGGTCTCGACGTCGGCGGCGGGTGCACCGGGATTCTTCCGGGCGAAGACGTTCGCGATCACCTCGCCGGCGCGCTGGCGGGCATCGCCCTCGAAAACGATGAAGCGCCAGGGCGCGAGCTTGCCATGGTCAGGCACGCGCGCGCCGATGGTGAGGATGGTCTCGAGCTCGGCCGCCGAAGGGCCGGGTCCGGTCATCTCGCGCGGCTTGACCGAGCGGCGGGTCTTCAGGAGTTCGATGGCGTCGGGCACTGCGATATCCTCTTCAAATGGTCGTCGGGCGTGCCATGCCGAGATAAGCATGCACGCCCGCAACCGGAAGCGAATTTAGATCGATTTCAGAGATCAGACCGCGCCCCGCATTCGCTTGACGTCCGGTGGCGTCGCCTCGTCGACGAGCGCGGCGATCGCCTCCTCGGTCGTCATCACCTTCTGGCCGTCGCTGCCGAGCCGGCGGACCGAGACCGAATGCGTCTCGGCCTCTTTCTTGCCGACCACGAGCAGCGCCGGGATCTTGGCCAGCGAGTGCTCGCGGACCTTGTAGTTGATCTTTTCGTTGCGCAGATCGATCTCGACCCGAAGCCCGGCGCGCCGGGCCTGCTCCATCACCACCTTGGCGTATTCGTCGCCTTCCGAGGTGATGGTGGTGACCACCGCCTGCACCGGCGAGAGCCAGAGCGGGAAGTTGCCGGCATAGTGCTCGATCAGGATGCCAATATAGCGCTCCATCGAGCCGCAGATCGCACGGTGCACCATGACGGGCGGTTTCTTGCCGCCGTCATGGTCGATGTAGAATGCGCCGAACCGCTCCGGCAGGTTGAAGTCGACCTGCGTGGTGCCGCACTGCCAGTCGCGGCCGATGGCGTCGCGCAGCACGTATTCGAACTTCGGCCCGTAGAACGCGCCTTCGCCCGGGTTGATCTCGGTCTTGATGTGATTGCTCTGCGACTGGATCTCGCGCAGCACAGTCGCCATCACGCGCTCGGCGTGATCCCACATCTCGTCGGTGCCGACGCGCTTGTCCGGCCGCGTCGACAGCTTCACGGTCAGATCGCCGGTGAAACCGAAATCGGCATAGGTCGACAGGATGAGATCGTTGATCTTGAGACATTCCTCGGCGAGCTGATCCTCGGTGCAGAAGATGTGCGCATCGTCCTGGGTGAAGCCGCGCACGCGCATCAAGCCGTGCATGGCGCCGGACGGCTCGTAGCGATGCACCACGCCGAACTCGGCGAGCCGCAGCGGCAGGTCGCGGTAGCTCTTCAGGCCGTGCTTGAAGATCTGGACGTGGCCCGGGCAGTTCATCGGCTTGAGCGCAAACCAGCGCTTGTCCTCGGCCTCGTCGCCGGCAGACTGCGCCGCGAACATGTTCTCGCGGTACCAGCCCCAATGACCCGAGGTCTCCCACAAGGACTTGTCGAGGATCTGCGGCGCGTTGACCTCGCTGTAATCGCCGGTCAGGCGGCGGCGCATATAGGCGATCAGCTGCTGGAAGATGGTCCAGCCCTTGGCGTGCCAGAACACGACGCCCGGGCCTTCCTCTTGGAAATGGAAGAGGTCGAGCTCGCGCCCGAGCTTGCGATGGTCGCGCTTTTCCGCTTCCTCGATCTGCTTCAGATAAGCGTCGAGGTCCTCCTGCTTGGCGAAGGCGGTGCCATAGATGCGGGTCAGCATCGGATTGTTGCTGTCGCCGCGCCAATAGGCACCGGCCACCTTCATCAGCTTGAAGGCGTTGCCGACCTTGCCGGTCGAGGTCATGTGCGGGCCGCGGCACAGGTCGAACCAGTCGCCCTGATAGTAGATCTTGATCGGCTCGGTGCCGGGAATGGCGTCGACCAGCTCGACCTTGAAGGCCTCGCCCTTGTCGCGGAACACCTGCTTGGTCTTTTCGCGGTCCCAGACTTCCTTGGTGAAAGGCTTGTCGCGCGCGATCAGCTCGCGCATCTTTTTCTCGATGGCGGCAAAGTCGTCCGGCGTGAACGGCTCGTTGCGGAAGAAGTCGTAATAGAAGCCGTTCTCGATCACGGGACCGATGGTGACCTGGGTGCCAGGCCACAGCGCCTGCACGGCTTCGGCGAGCACGTGGGCGCAGTCGTGGCGGATCAATTCCAGCGCGCGCGGGTCGTCGCGATTGACGAACTCGATCTTGGCATCGGCCTCGATCGTATCGTTGAGATCGGCGACCACGCCGTCGAGCGCCATCGCAACCGTGCGCTTGGCCAGCGACGGCGAGATGCCCTTGGCGATGTCGAGGCCGGTGATTCCGTAGTCGAATTGGCGCTGGGCGCCGTCCGGGAAGGTGAGGGTGACTTTGGCGGCAGGGGTCACGGGCTTCAGATTGCTGAGGGAATATTGGAAGCCGGATTCGGATTTAGGCTCGGTCATTGCTTTTCTCCTGAGGCTCACTCCTGCGAACGAGCGCAGGTAAGCGGGAACGAGCGATATATCAGGCGATTCGGCCTGCGCAATCCGGCAATTCCAAGAAAGTGGCGCGCAAAAGCCGGGGCGGCGCTTCAACTATTTCGAGCCGTACCCTTTAACTGGTCAAGGGGCTGCTCTACATGCACTTGCATGGAAAATCCGCCCGCCGCCGGCCGTTTCGCGCCGACCGCCTTGATGCTCGGCAATCTCGTCACCGGATGCTCGGTACTGGCCCCGGCGGGCATGCTGCCGGAGCTGGCGAGCGGGCTTGACGTCAGCATTCATGCGGCCGGGCTCCTCGTCACCTTCGGCGCGATCACGCTATGCATCGGCTCGCCGCTGACCGCCTGGCTGACCAGCCGCATCGATCGGCGGACGCTGCTCACGACAACGCTGGCGGCGCTTGCCTTCGGCAATCTCGCTTCCGCCTTAGCGCCCGATTACGCCAGCCTCCTCGCCGTCCGTCTCGTGATGCTCGCGGTCGGTGCGCTCTATACGCCGCAGGCTGCCGGTACCGCGGCGTTGATCGTGCGGGCCGAGCGGCGTGGCAGCACCATCGCCTATATCTTTCTCGGCTGGTCGCTCGCTGCCGCCGTCGGCCTTCCGCTGATCACCTTCATCGCCAGCCGCTATGGCTGGCACGCAGCCTATGGTGCGATCGGCGTGCTCGGTTGTTTCAGTTTCCTCTTGTTGCTGCTGCGGCTACCGGCGGGCCTGAAGGGCGCGCCGGTGGACCTGAAGACCTGGCGCGATGTCGGCCGCAACAGAACGATCCTGCTGTTGCTGGCGATCACCATGCTGCAGATGTCGGGGCAGTTCGTGGTGTTCACCTTCATGGGCCCGCTGCTCAACAAGCTCACCGGGGCCGGTCCGGATGCGATCGGCATGGTGTTCGCGCTTTACGGCGTGTGCGGCTTCCTCGGCGTCGTCGTCGCCACCCGCATCGTCGACACCTCGGGACCGTACCGGACCTCGCTGCTGTTTACTTGCCTGCTGCTCGCGGGCGTCACGGGCTGGGCGCTCGGTGCCGGCACGCTTGCTTTCATGACAGCCGGAGTCGCGATCTGGGGCCTCGGCTTTGCCTCGACCAATTCGATGCAGCAAGTGCGGCTGGTCGCGGCCGCGCCGCCGCTGGCATCGGCAACCGTCGCGCTCAATACGTCCGTCCTCTATATCGGCCAGGCGGTCGGTTCCGCCGTCGGCGGGCTGCTGTTCGCCCACGAATTCCTGCATGCGCTCGGCTTCGTCGCGGTCGGTTTCGTCGTGCTGGCGCTGATCCTGGTGGTCATGACCCGGCCCCGGCCTGCGGCCGCAACGGCCTGAATCCCGCATTTTCGTGTACGCAAGGTGCTTGGCAAACCGCGCGCTGGAGCGCTAGAAGGCCGGTCATGGGGACCAAAGAGAGTTGACTGAAATGAGGATGATTCTGGCGGTTGCCGCGGTGCTCTATTCAGCCTCCGCGTTCGCGCAAGCCGACAAGCCACCGATGGTGGGGGACAAGCCCTTGGTACAGGTCAAGCCCAAGGGGACGAAAGAGGCAGCGGCCAAGCCGGCCGCAGCGCCGAAGGGTAAGCAGCAATCGATCGCGGCCCGGCTGCAAGCCTGCCTCGAGCTCGACGATGGCACCAAGGACCGTCTCAACTGTTACGATGCCATCATCCCGCCGACGCCGAAGCCGAAGCCGGCGAAGGCCAAGGGCTACGCCGATTGCCGTTTCCTCAAGGAAGAAGACGAGCGGCTGGCCTGCTTCAACGGCTTCGCCGAGAGCATTCCGAAGCTGCCCAAAAGCTGAGATTTACAAGAGCTGAGATTTACAAGAGCTGAGACTACGACAGCTGAGACTTACAAGAGCTGATCGTGAACGATCTGATGCTCAGTCGCTGATCCGGCTCAGAACGGCCCGGAAGGTAACGCCCGGCGCCTGCAGCGCGTTGCCCTCGAATTCCGCGTAGTCGCCGTCCGCCCGGCCGGCGAGCGCCAGCGTGATCCGGTCGGCGCCGAACAGCGCCTTGAAGGACGGGTCGTCGTTGTAGCGCTGGGTCGAGATCTTGACCTTGATGCTGTCGCCTTCGCCCGTATAGGTGCCGATGAAGGCGAAAGCGGAATTGCCTCCGCGCATCTTGCCGTCCGTCACATAGACGACGCCGCAGCCCGTTCCATGAACGGTGTGGAAGTCGACCTTGTACAATCCCTGACGCACTGACTGTCCCCGCACAATTCCAAACGCAACTCGGTCGCAAACTAGGAGCTCTGCCGGGGGAAGCAATCCGGTGGCTTCCGGGGATGCCGGCCATCAACATCACATTTTGATCAGGGCCTGAGACAATTGCAGGCAGTGCTGTCAAATGCCGGCTCGCGCAATATCAGTTAGCGGCTCGATGCCGGCGGGGTGGTCGAGGCGACGCGCGTCAGCGCCAGCGCGGGTGTCGCCGACATCTTCACCAGCACGTCCTTGAGTGGATCCCGCGTCCAGGCGCGGGTGACATAGTCGCGATGGGTGATGCCGTCTGCGGTCTCGACGAACACCACGCTGCCGGGACGCAAGGGGCCGTCCATGTCCTCCGCGACGCTGATGCCCTTCTGCCGCAGCGTGCTCATCAGCTCGCGGTCGCGCCGCGCCGTGCCGCGGGTGTAGGCGCTGACGAAGAAGCCGGAGCGATGGCTCTCGATCCAGGACGCGAACTTGTCCATCTCGCCATAGATGGCGTCGAGCAGTACGACGCCGCGGACGCGGTCGCTGATGCCGCCGACCTCCAGGCTCCACGCCGTCGGCAGGAAGCCGCCGCTATAGCCGACGATCACGATCGGCATGTTGGCGAAGGCGCGCGCGCTGTTGGGATCACCGGTGGCGCGGGCGAGGTGGTCGGCCGATTCCGCCATGAAGCGCTTGAAGCCGCCCGGCTGCCAAAACTTGCCGGCGCTGGAATCGGCGGCATCGACCGCCAATTGCGGGGCAAGGAGCACGGCATTGGCGCCGGAATCGGTGATCTGCTTCGGCACCAGCTGGCGATCACGCACGTCGCGCTCCAGCGTCGCGCCATTGCCATGGAAGAACACCACGATCACGCCCGGCTTGCGGACGTCGAAATGCTCGGGCACGTGCATCAGCACGCGGCTGTCATTGTAGGTCTCGTCCTGCCAGAACACGCGGCCGGAATAGCTGCGATGGCCGCGGCGGTCACCCTTGGAGATGTTGAGGAAGGGCGCGTCGGAGGCGGGGTTGGTGCCGAAATAGGGAAAGGCCGACGACTTCATGCTGACGAGGGTCGTCAGGTCGTCGCGCGGCGAGCGCTTGTAGGGGAGCTGCGGCTCGAGCGAAGCGACTTTGTAGGGAGCCTGCTCCGGCGATGGTTGCTGCACTGCGCGCTTCGGCGAGAAGTCCGACATCTGCCGTTGCAGGAAACTCTCGTTCGCCGAGGGGAAGCGCTCCCTGAATTGCGGAGCGGGGAAGCGATCCTCGAACGTGTCACCGGTCGCGACTTGGGTGTTGGTCTTGGCGACGACCTGACTGCCCCCCTGGACATTGGCCTGCGAGTTCGCCGCGAGCGCCGCCGGGTTGGGCGCCTTGCCGCATTGAACCAGTGTCAGCGAGAGCGGCACCAAGGCTGAGATCAGGCCGATCCGGAGCGCACGACCGCGCGCACCGGACGTCGTCCGGTCGGCACGCATGTCAGCTCTCAGTTTCGGAACGGCCCCGACCATCCACCCATGACCCCAAAGTCACATCCATCGGCTTCTCAAATGAGCCGAGTGGCGTTTAGGCGACGTTAAGTGTCCGGAGAAACTTCCCCACATCCGGAACGCTCAAAAGGACCATGCAATCGTGTCCTGATTGTGGGGGAAGGGGAGCGGGACTTCCCGGGTCGGACGCAGCTTTTCACCCGGCAGCGCGAATAAGCGGTGCTCAAATACCCGCTTCCGTCGCCTCATTTAACACTTGTTAACCCTGCTTGAATTGACTGGGCGAAACCGCACGATGACCGGCGAGGCAAGACGCCTGAGGCTAAGGACCCCGATGACGGCATCAGATGCGGGAACGGCGCCCTGGGCGAGCCGACTGCCAGGCAGTGGGACCGGGGTCTCGGTTCTGGTCGCAACCGCCATCGTCGTGGCCGACATGATCGGGGTCGGCGTCTTCACCAGCCTCGGCTTCCAGGTCAAGGACATCCCGTCCGGCTTCTCGATCCTGCTGCTGTGGACCGTGGGCGGCATCGTCGCGCTGTGTGGGGTGTTCGCCTATAGCGAGCTCGGGGCGATGTTTCCGCGCTCCAGCGGCGAGTACAATTTCCTCGGCCGTGCCTACCATCCCGCCTTCGGCTTTCTCGCCGGCTGGGTCTCGGCGACGGTGGGCTTCGCAGCGCCCGTCGCGCTGGCGGCGATGGCGTTCGGCGAATACGCCAAATCGGTCGTGCCCGATCTGCCGCCGATCCCGCTCGCGATCGCCGTGGTGTGGCTGGTCTCGCTCGTGCAACTGACCGGCGTCAGGCACTCCTCGACCTTCCAGCTGATCGCGACGATCATCAAGGTCGTGCTGATCATAGGCTTCCTGGTCGCGGGCTTCGTCATCGGCGTGCCGCAGCCGATCGCTTTCACGCCGCAGCCGGGCGATCTCGCCCACATCGTCAGCGCGCCGTTCGCGATCGGGCTCGTCTTCGTGATGTATTCGTTCTCCGGCTGGAATGCCGCGACCTACATCATCGGCGAAATGAACATGCCGCAGCGGGATCTGCCGCGCGCGCTGCTTTCGGGCACGCTGATCGTGCTCGTGCTGTATGTCGCGCTGAACGCGGTGTTCCTCTATTCCACGCCCGCAGGTGCGCTCGCCGGCCAGCTCGATGTCGCCAGCGTCGCCGGCAGTGCCATCTTCGGCAGTCTCGGCGGCCGTATCGTCGGTGCGATGATCTGCGTCGGCCTGATCTCCTCGATCTCTGCGATGATGTGGATCGGTCCGCGCGTGATGATGACGATGGGGGAGGACATTCCGGCGCTGCGCGTCTTCTCGAAGCGATCGACGAGCGGCGCGCCGGCCTATGCCATCCTGTTCCAGCTCGCGGTCGCCAATCTGCTGCTGTTCACGCGCAGCTTCGAGGCGGTGCTCGACTTCATCCAGTTCGCACTGCTGTTCTGCTCGTTTTTCACGGTCGCCGGCGTCATCAAGCTGCGCATCACCGATCCCGATTTGCCCAGGCCCTATCGCGCCTGGGGATACCCGTTCACGCCGCTGCTTTTCCTGCTCGTGACGGGGTTCATGATGTACTACCTGTTGACCGAGCGTCCCATGCAGTCGCTCTCGGGGATGCTGGTCATGCTCTTCGGCCTGTTGATTTATGCTGTTTTCCGCAGGCGGCCGGTCGCCGCTGGCAATTCACCCGATCGCGCATAGACATGTTTCGTCCCTTCAGAATTGTGGCCTTCGCGTTTGCCCTGCTGGCGGCGGCCGTCTCGTCCCCGCGTGCAGCCGAGGTGAGCTTCGATGACACCGCGCGCTTCCTCGCGGGCATGCAGCCTTCGGCGGACTCGCCGCTGCTGCCGCTGACGAAGGATCCGGGCTGGCAGCGTCATGCAAAATTCTTCGACGGCGCGTTTGCCCAGCTCGAACAGGGCCAGCTCTCCAGGATCCGCGATTGGGCCGACGTCAATCTGGCCGCGCCCCGGCCGACCATGTTCTACATGTTCAGCGGCCCCGATTTCCTCTACGCCAACACCTTCTATTCCAAAGCGAGCACCTACGTGCTCGGCGCGCTGGAGCCGGTCGGCGCCGTGCCTGATCTGACGCGGCTGCCGCGCGGCTCGGTCGGTGCCGCGCTTTACAATGTCGAGCGTTCGCTCGGCTCGATCCTGAGCTTTTCCTTCTTCATCACCAAGCAGATGAAGGTCGACCTCCACGCCAACCAGGTCAACGGCACCTTGCCGATCCTCTATGTTTTCCTCGCGCGCTCCGGCAAGACCATCCGCAACGTCGAGATGATCGCGCTCGACGATAAGGGGGGCTTGCATGTCGGCGACGACAATCCGGGGCGTAACGCAGTGCGCGGCGTTCGCATCACCTTCGCAGGCCCCGATGGCGAAGCGCGCACGCTGTATTATTTCTCGACCGACCTCTCCAACGCCGGCGCGCGTAACACCGGGTTTTTGAAATTCTGCGAGACGCTGGGGCCCGGCAACAGCCTGCTCAAGAGTGCATCCTATCTGCTGCACAAGAGCGACTTCGCGGTTGTCCGCAACTGGCTGCTCGCCAACAGCGCCACCATCATCCAGGATGATTCCGGCATTCCGCTTGCGAATTACGGCGCCCGGCAATGGCGGTTCTTCCCGTTCGGCCGATATCTCGGGCCGATCGGCGAATTCCCCGGCCGCTACCAGGAGCGCTACGCCGAGTTGTTCACCCGCGCCCAGCCGATCGATTTCGGCGTCGGCTATCGCTGGCGGATGCATGAATCCAATTTGCTGCTGTCGGTGAGGGTGCCGGGCAGCGAGACCGCGCCGGCGGCGGACGCGACCTCCTCGGCAGAGCCGCCGCCGAAACAGTCGCGCCCGAAGCGGCTGCGGCCGCCGGAGCCGATCCCGCCGCCCGGGCGCTTCTACTGGTATCGCTGATTACCAGTGCACGCTCTGGCTCGGCACGATGAACGCGGTCGTAGCCGGCGCGGTCGCAAGGCTCGTCGCCAGGTACCAGCCGGAGCCCATCACGAGGGCCAGCAAGGCGACGATGGCGAGCAGGTCCATGGTTCTGGGGTCGTGGCGCCGCCTGGAGCCGGGCGTTGGCCCAAGCCTGACATGAAGATGTCTGACGTGAAGATGAGGGCTGATTTTCCAGCGCATTGTTGTTTCCTCCCGGGGGAGCGTCAAAACAACGCGGTAAGAAGGCTTGCAGTTCCGCTCAGGCCACCGATGCGCAAAGCACCGCAGCAATCTCACGGTGCATTGACGCCGCGCCAGCGGGCGTAGCGCCATGGCAAATACCAGTGCGCGCCGGGCGGTGCGGTGAGCGGCACATTGTCGATGCCCGACGTGCCGAACGGATTGCAGCGCAGCAGGCGGGCGAGCGTCATCCAGCCGCCGGCCCAGAGCCCGAACCGCTCGATCGCCTCGTCGCCATAGACGGAGCAGGTCGGCAGATGCCGGCAATTGTAGCCGACCAGGGGCGACAGCGTATGTCGGTAGACCCAGATCAACGCACGGCCGAATCTGCGTGGGAGTCGAAACACCCCTTCGACTGAGCTGGAACAGTGCCCGCAGACTGAATGCTTCATGTGCGATGTGCTGCGACGTTAGGCGAGGGGTTGTATGGTTCCGGCGCAGGGAACTGTAAGCTGTTGTTTGCGCGCCATACTATTCATGCTTTTGGGGAGCAGTGCAGCAAGTACCTATGGACGATCTGTATTCCCCCGGATACCATTTTTGTGACGTTCATGTGTAGACTCATCGGACGTAAAACGGGGCGTGCCTGAATCGGCTTTGGCTTAGTGCTTGGGGCTTGGGGAAGGAACCAGTTTGAAAGTTCTGACGTCGCTCAATCTTCGCGGCTGGTTGCTGGTGGGAACCGCCGTCTGTGGAGTCGCGCTGGCTGGTGCCGTTGCGACATTCGGATCGTCGGCCCGCGCTGGTGCTGCTCTCGAAGAGCGCAAGCTGCCGATGAAGTTCAACTGGATCGCCTGCGAGCCGAACTGCCGCGGCTGGGTCAGCGCGGTCGGCATCATCACCGCGGACACACCAAAGGATTTCGAGGAGTTTTCCCGCGGACGCCAGCTCGGCGGCGCCACCGTGGTGCTCGATTCCAGCGGCGGTTCCGTCAACGACGCGATCACCCTCGGCCGGCGTTTCCGCAATCTCGGACTTCTGACCACGGTCGGCGTGAGCCTGCGCGGCGGGCAGTCGGCCCGTCCGGCGGTCGCGTCTGAGGCCTATTGCGAATCCATGTGCGTGTTCCTGCTGCTGGCAGGTAAGAAGCGTTACGTGCCGGAAGCTGCCCATGTCCGCGTGCACCAGATATGGATGGGTGATCGCGCCGACGATGCCAAGTCGGCGAGCTACAGTGCGCAGGATCTGATGATCGTGGAACGCGACATCGGCCGTCTCGCCAAATACACCTTCGACATGGGCGGCGCCGGCGACCTGCTGTCGCTCGCGCTTAGCGTGCCGCCCTGGGAAGACCTGCATGAGCTGGATGCCGGCGAGCTGAAGCTCACCAATCTCGTGACGACCGACCTCGTTGCGGACGTGCTGCCGCATGTGGACATCTCGGCGCCGGCCATGGCGGAGCTTGCGCCGAAGACGCAGGCGAGGTTCGGCGCGGAACCGGAACTCTCGCAGCCTGCCAAATCGACCAAGACGGCGGAAGCCCTGGTGCCGACCGGCGGCGTGGCCGCACCGGCTCAGGCGACGCAGAAGTAAGCTCCAAACATATCCCGGCAGTCATTCCGGTGCGCGCGTCACGCGAACCCGGCCTCAGCCCTGCGCTGCGGCCGGCTGCTTGGCCTCGGTCTTTGCCTTGGCCTCGATCTGGCCAATGGCGTCGACCACGGCATCGAAGGTCAGCAGCGTCGAGGCGTGCCGCGCCTTGTAGTCGCGGACCGGCTCGAGGAACTTGATCTCCTCCCATTTTCCTTCAGGAGGCGCACCGTTTTCCTTCAGCATCTTGCGAACAGTTTCGCGTAACTCACGGAGTTCGCTCGCAGTCGAGCCGACGATGCGACTTGCCATGATGGATGAAGAGGCTTGTCCGAGCGCGCAGGCCTTCACGTCATGGGCGAAGTCCGTGATCCTGTCGTCTTCCATCTTCAGATCGACCTTCACGGTCGAGCCGCACAGCTTGGAATGGGCAGTGGCGGTGGCGTCGGGGTCCGGCAGCCGCCCGAGGCGCGGAATATTGCCGGCCAGTTCGATGATCCGCTTGTTGTAGATGTCGTTCAGCATGTGAGGGAGTCCAACACGTCCACACCCGCGTCCGGCCCGGATCGGCCTTGGCGGGCGACGTCCAGGGTCCTATATAGGAGTGGAACTGGCGGAAAAACAGTCCAGCAGTACGGTGGCGGTGATCCAGATCGGTGCTGCCCGCGTTATAGCGCGAGGACCTTTTTCGCCGAGACTGTTCTCTACAGGCGTCCGGCGGCATTGCCGCCCCGTCTGCCGGTGACACTCCGGCCGCAAGGCCGTCGAACGGAGTCGACATGGACGCTACCATCAAAGCCATCCGCCCCAGCAAGCCCTCCGACCGGCAGCCCGAGAGCCGCCCGGCCGAGCTTGACCCTGCCGAATTCCTCGCCGCCGCCGTCCGCGCCGACCAGCCGCGGCCGGCGCGCGCCGAGGCGGAAGCGGCGGTGAAGACGCTGCTCGCCTATATCGGCGAGAACACCGAGCGCGAGGGCCTGCTCGACACCCCGCGCCGCGTGGTCGAGGCCTTCGACGAACTCTACCAGGGCTATCACCAGTGCCCGGCCGAGGTGCTCGACCGCACCTTTGGCGAGACCGCGGGCTATGACGATTTCGTCCTGGTGCGCGACATCGAATTCACCTCGCAATGCGAGCATCACATGATGCCGTTCTACGGTAAGGCGCACATCGCCTATACGCCGGTGGAACGCGTCGTCGGCCTGTCCAAGCTCGCCCGTCTCACCGACATCTTCGCGCGCAGGCTCCAGACCCAGGAGCATCTGACGGCGCAGATCGCGGCGGCGATCGACGAGGTCCTCAAACCGCGCGGTGTGGCGGTGCTGATCGAGGCCGAGCATACCTGCATGTCGGTGCGCGGCGTCGCCAAGCACGGCGCCTCCACCTTCACCAGCCGCTTCACTGGCATGTTCCGTGACAATCCAGCGGAGCAGGCCCGTTTCCTGTCCATGGTGCGAGGCATGCGCTGACCTCGCGAGTGTCTTAAGCGAGGTCGCCGTGTCCGCTCACTCCCACGAGATCGAGGAAGGTCTTGCCTTCCTCCCCAGGTTCGATGCTGCCGGCCTCGTGACGGTGGTCGCGACAGACGCCGCCACCGGTGACGTGCTCATGGTCGCGCACATGAACGACGAAGCGCTGCGCAAGACGATCGCGACCGGCGAAGCCTGGTACTTCAGCCGTTCGCGCAATGTCTTGTGGCGAAAAGGTGAAACCTCGGGTCAGACCCAGCGCGTGGTCGAGATCCGCACCGATTGCGACCAGGATGCCGTCTGGATCCGCGTCGAGCAGATCGGCGCGGCCTGCCACACTGGGCGAAGGTCGTGCTTCTATCGCAAGGTCGAGGCCGAGGGCGGCGGTGCCGGGCTTGTCTTCGTCGATGCGGAGCGGCTGTTTGATCCGAACGCGGTCTACAAGACGTAACCTGCTGTCATTCCGGGGCGTGCGCAGCGCGAGCCCGGAATCCATCGCAAGGCATCACGCGCGGCTCAATCGATTCCGGGCTCGCACCTGCGGTCCGCCCTGGAATGACGCGGAGCGGGCGGGGAGAGCCCAGTTAACCCCGCATTAACCATACCTGTCCCACGGTGAGACGACAGGCGCCGAATTGCCGGCGCCGCTCAACGCCGCGCGGGGCGGGCACTTCATCATGTCGATCGACAATTCCAGTGCCACGCAGACGGCGGTTCTCGATCCGTCGCGGGCGCGCGTCGCCGGTGCGATCAAGCAGGCCTCGAACGTTTCGGGCGTCAGCTTCCAGTACATGCTGACCACCGCCAAGATGGAATCGGATTTCGATCCGAAGGCCGGAGCCACCACGTCATCCGCGCACGGGCTCTATCAGTTCATCGACCAGACCTGGCTCGGCACGGTGAAGGAGGCTGGCCCCCAGCTCGGCTACGGCAATTATGCCAACGCAATCTCCAGGACGACTTCGGGCGGCTACGCCGTCGACGATCCCGCGATGAAGCGGTCGATCATGAAGCTGCGCGACGATCCCGAGGCCGCCTCCAGCATGGCCGCGGCGCTGACGCAGTCGAACAGCTTCAAGCTGACGGGCCTGCTCGGACGCAGGCCGAGCGACAGCGAACTCTACATGGCGCATTTCATGGGCGTCGGCGGGGCCGCAAAACTGATCGCCAACGCCGAGGACAATCCGCAAGCCGTCGGCGCGCGGCTGTTTCCCAATGCGGCCTCCGCCAACCGCTCGATCTTCTATGCCAAGGATGGCCGCGCCCGCAGCGTCTCCGAAGTCTATTCGGTGCTGGACGCGCGCTATGCCAGCGCGGCCAACTCAAAAACGACCCGCAGCGCGATGGCGATGTATGGCGGCACACCGTCGACCACCGAGGTTGCGAGCGCGAGCGGCGTGCAGCCCACCGTGCCCGTCATCGACAACGCCGCCTATCTCCAGACCTTCCCGACCACGCGCGCAGTAACACCCGTCAGCGCGACGTCGCCGACGACGGTGGCGGAGAATGCCCCGAGCACACCGGTGTTTCGTTCGATCTATCAGCCCGGCGATGTCACGCAGCCGGTCTCGACCACGGTGCAGAAATTGTGGGGCAACAACGCCTCGCTCAACTCGGTTGCATCCGCGACGCCGGATGTGCGGCCGCCGCAGCCGCTCGATCTGTTCAGCGATCGCAGCGGCACGTTCTCGAGCTGATCCTCGCTCTCGTGTCCCGGACGCGCTGCAGCGTGAAACGCTGCCGCAGAGCCGGGACCTAGCCGCGAACGCCTCTCGAGATTTTGCCCTTAACAAATCCTCAACGAAACCAGCCAGTTATGGTGAACGCTTTGTTAAGCGTCGTGGTTTATTTTTTGTTGCAGGTGACGAGCCGTCACCATTTTCGTTTGTTGTGTAAGCCGGAAGCAGCATGATTGTTCGGCAGTTCATCAATTGGATCAGGACGGCGCCTGCCGGCGACCGGGCCGAGGCCACACGGGCGTTGGCCCGGGCCTGGCTGATCTCGGATCTTTCTCATGACGACCGCATCGCCGCCGAAGGCGCGCTCCTGATGCTGCTCGACGATCCCTCGCCGCTGGTGCGGCAGGCGATGGCCGAGGCGTTTGCGCGCAGCACGGATGCGCCGGCCTCGATCGTGCGGGCGCTGTCGGCGGACCAGCCGACCGTCGCACTGCCCGTGCTCGAACATTCTCCGCTGTTGATCGATGCCGATCTCGTCGACATCGTCGCGACCGGGAATGACGAGGTGCAATGCGCGGTTGCCCGCCGCATCGCGCTGCCGGTTTCGGTCTGCGCTGCCATTGCCGAAGTCGGCTGCGCGGCGGCCGCGCTGGAGCTGATCGAGAATCCTCACGCAGAACTCGCGCCGTTCTCATGGCACCGCATCGTCGAGCGTCACGGCCATCTCGCTGCGATCCGCGAGGCGATGCTGGTGCTGGACGATCTGCCGGCGGCAACCCGCGCCGCGCTGGTGGCCAAACTCTCCGAGACGCTGGCGCAATTCGTCGTGGCGCGAAACTGGCTTAGCGCCGACCGCGCGGAACGCATCGCGCTCGAGGCGCGCGACCGCTCAACCATGAATATCGCGGCGCGCTCGCGCGGCGAGGACATGCAAGGCCTGGTGCGGCACCTGCGCATTACCGGCCAGCTCACCGCCGGCTTGATCCTGCGCGCGCTGCTGTCCAGCAATCTCGATTTGTTCGACGCGGCGCTGGCCGAGCTTGCCGACCTGCCGCTGGCGCGCGTCTCCGCGCTGCTGCACGACCGCGGCGGCAACAGCCTGCACGCGGTGCTCCGGCGTGCCGGGCTGCCCGAGGTGACGTTCGCGGCGTTCCAGGTCGCGCTCGACGCGTGCCACGAGCAGGGCTTTGTCGACAGCGACCACGGCGCGGTGAGGCTGCGCCGGCGCATGGTCGAGCGCGTGCTCACCCATTGCGAGACCGACCGCGGGGCCACCGAGCCGCTGATGGTCCTGCTGCGCCGCTTCGCCACGGAATCCGCGCGCGAGGAGGCGCGGCTGTTCTGCGACGAGCTGGTCGCGGATGATGCGATCGATGTGGTTTACGACGATCTGATCGCGGCGTAGCAGGATCCGCAAATTCCGCCATTGCGAGCGCAGCGAAGCAATCCAGACTGTTCCCGCGGAGGATTTTGGATCGCTTCGCTGCGCTGGCAATGACGAACGGAAAGAGCCGAGCCCTTACTCCGCCGGTGCGATGCTCGGCGCCAGGATCACCTCGAGGTGCTCGGGGCGGTCGCGGTTGACGTCGGCGAGATAGTCGTCGGCGACCTTGCGCAGGCGGCGGCTGAGCTCGGCGGAGACGCTGATGCTGTCGAGCCTGGTGTTCTCGTGCAGGATGGCGAGGATGGCGTTGATGTGGTGGGTGAACAGTTCGGCCGGGACCTCTTCAAGATCAGGCGCGTGCTCGATGACGCGGCACAGGCTCTCGGCAATTCCCGCCGCGGCCGGATAGCCGAATGTCACTGCGTCGCCCTTGATGTCGTGGGCGGCGTGGAACAGCTCGTCGCGCCGCTCCCTGGTGAACCCGTCGTTGCCGATGGCGAGATAGGCGGCCGACAGGCGATTGACCTCCGTCGTCATCCACTGCTTGAACTCGCCGGACAGGCTCGCGAGTGCCTGCTCGGCACGGGCGACCGGATCGTCCGTGTCCTTTTCGTCGACCCGGCGCAGCACCTTCCGCAGCGGGTTCGGCTGCGTGATGATCTGATGCGTGGCGAAGGCCGTGACCTCGATGTCCCTTGCGCTGTTCTTCGCCATGATGCCTGCCTCGTCTGAAGCCGTTGCGCTAGATGGTGGAGCGGGCCTTGTCGAGCAGCGAGGGCTGCTGCAGCACCTCGTGCTTTTCGCCGACGCGGCGCTCGGGACCCATATAGGCGGAATTGGTGTTGCGGCGCCGGTCTGGCCCGAAATAGGTCTTGGTCTTGATGAAGGGGCGGGGATTGGCGACCACGTTGAGGATGCGCTGATAGAGCCCCTTGGCCGAGATCGGCTTGGCCAGGAATTCGGTGACGCCGGCATCGCGCGCCACGGTTACGCGGCGCTTCTCGGAATGGCCGGTCAGCATGATGATCGGGGCGTAAGGGTTGCCCTTGGATTCCGGCTGCCGGATCATCTGCGCCAGTTCGAGCCCGTCGAAGATCGGCATCGCCCAGTCGGCGATGACGATGTCGGGCACGTAATGGCTGTACATTTCCAGCGCGGTGGCACCGTCCTCGGCCTCGTAGACTTCGCGCGCGCCGAACGAATGCAGCAGCGTCCGCAGGATGCGGCGCATGTGCGGGTTGTCGTCGCAAATGAGGAAGCGCAGCTTGTTGAAATCGATGCGGAACATGACGCCTGGGCCAGAGCGGTCAACCTTCGTTAACCATATCGCGGCGGGGGTTAACGAAGCGTTGCGACCGAAGCTGCGGCGACTGGCGGGAAGGCGGCTTCAGTAGCCGAACTGCTCGCGCAGGATCCGCTCTTCCAGGCTATGGCCGGGGTCGAACAGCATGCGCATCGAGATGCTCTTGTCGGAGAGAATCTCGACACGCCGGACCCTGCGTACCTCCTCATGGTCGGCGACGGCCGCGACCGGGCGCTTGTCGTCCTCCAGCACCTCGATCACGACATAGGCGGTGTTGGGCAGCAGGGCGCCGCGCCAGCGCCGCGGCCGGAAGGCGCTGATCGGGGTCAGCGCCAGAAGGGCGGCGTTGATCGGCAGGATGGGGCCCTGCGCCGACAGATTGTAGGCCGTCGAGCCGGCTGGCGTTGCCACGATGATGCCGTCGGCGATCAGCTCGGGCATGCGCTCGCGCTCGTCGATCAGGATCCGGAGGTGCGCGGCCTGCGAGGTCTGCCGGAACAGGTAGACCTCGTTGATGGCGTGGTGCAGGTGGACGCGGTCGTTGACGTCGGTCGCGCGCATCAGGAGCGGATTGATCTCGGATTCATGCGCCGTCTCGAGCCGCGCGCGCAGATCGTGCGGCGAGTATTCGTTCATCAGGAAGCCGACGGTGCCGCGATGCATGCCGTAGATCGGTTTTCCCGTGTGCATGTTCTGGTGCAGCGTCTGGAGCATCAGCCCGTCGCCGCCCAGCGCGACCACGATGTCGGCCTCCTCCAGGTCGCAATTGCCATAGTCCCTGGTGAGCTGGCCGAAGGCGGCCTGCGCCTCGCTGCTCGGGCTGGCGACGAAGGCAATGCGGTCGTATCGCGGAGGCTTGGTCATGGCTTGTCGGGCAGGGCCCCTGGCTGGAGGAAGTTCCGCCGGGCTCGTCTATACGAGGTGGGCCTGCATTGTCGAGGATGACCGGGTCTCAGGGCAAACGGCTGATTGTCGATCTGGAGAACAAAACGGGTTGATTTGAGCCAGCCCGGGCGCCACCGGACCGATGATCCCGCAAACCGTCGCAATTCCTCGCTAGCTACGATGCGCGCCGGCTGTGATAGCGGGGCAGGGAGAACGATCATGCTCACGATCTTGCCGACGCTGCGACGAACCGGGCTCGTGCTGGCCGTGTCCGCGATCGCGCTTACGGGCGTTGCGCGCGCGGAAGATGCGCAGCAGCCTCGCTCCGAGGCGGCATCGCCGGCGGCACAGAAGGGCGGGCGCGCAGGCAGCGCTCAAAGCGCGACGCAGGCCTCGCCGTCCGCGGCCGAGCCACACCGTCTCCCGCCGGATTCAACCACGAAGCAGACGCTCGATCTGCCCGGCCGCAGCCTCAACTTCACCGCGACGGCCGGCTCCATCCGCGTGTTCGACGGCAAGGGCGAGCCGCTCGCCGACATCGCTTATACGTCCTACCAGCTCGACGGCGCCGATCGCGCCACGCGCCCGGTCACGTTTCTGTTCAACGGCGGGCCGGGCGCGTCCTCGGCGTGGCTCCAATTCGGGGCGGCCGGTCCATGGCGGCTGCCGCTCGACGGCGAAGGGTTGTCACCGTCAGCTTCGCCCGAGGTGAAGCCGAACGCGGAGACCTGGCTCGATTTCACCGATCTCGTCTTCATCGATCCCGTCAGCACCGGCTACAGCCGCTTCATCGCGAGCGGCGAGGACGCGCGAAAATCGTTCTACTCCGTCGACGGCGACGCCAACGCCATCGCGCTGGTGATCCGCCGCTGGCTCGAGAAGCACGACCGGCTGACCTCGCCGAAATACATCGCGGGCGAGAGCTATGGCGGCATTCGCGGGCCGAAAGTGGTGCGTCAGTTGCAGATCCAGCACGGCGTCGGCATCAAGGGCCTGATCCTGGTGTCGCCGCTACTGGATTTCCGCGAGTTCACCGGCACCAGCCTCCTGCAATATGTCGCGACCTTGCCGAGCTATGTGGCGGTGGCGCGCGAAGCCAAAGGACCGGTCAAGCGCGCCGATCTCGCCGACGTCGAGGCCTACGCGCGCAGCGAATTCCTGGCGGACCTCGTCAAAGGCGAGGCGGACAAGGAGGCGACCAATCGGCTTGCCGACAAGGTCGCCGCGCTCACCGGCATCGACCCGGCGGTGAGCCGCAGGCTCGCCGGCCGTTTCGACGTCGGCGAATTCCGCCGCGAACTTGACCGCAAGAACGGCAAGGTGACGGGACGTTACGACGCCTCCGTACGCGGCTTCGATCCCTATCCGGATTCGAGCAGCTCGCGGTTCGGCGACCCCTCGGGCGATGCGCTGCAGGCACCGCTGACCAGCGCTGCGGTCGACGTGCTCACGCGCAAGCTCAACTGGCGGCCCGACGGCTCCTATGAAGTCCTCAATGGCGCCGTGGAAGGTCACTGGGATTTCGGCCGTGGCATCAACCCGCCGCAATCGGTGTCCGAACTGCGCCAGATCCTCGCCACCGATGCCAAGCTGAACGTGTTGGTCGGGCACGGTCTGTTCGACCTTGCCACGCCCTATTTCGGCACGAAACGGGTGCTCGATCAGATGCCGGCCTTCGCGACCCAGCGCGTGAAATTCGTCGTCTATCCCGGCGGCCACATGTTCTATTCGCAAGGCGGCTCGCGGCAGGCGTTTCGCAGCGAGGTCGAGGCGCTGGTCAGGGAGTAGGGCGGCGCTTGCGCGGCTTGTATTTGCGCTCAATCTCGCGCGCGACGACGCTCGCCGGCTTCAGATTGGCACCGGCGATCCAGACGTCGCTGACCTTGCCGCGCTTGTCGCGGATCCGTCGCACCGGCTCGCCGTAACTTGAATAGCCAGCGGCGGAGACGAGCTTGCCGGTGTCGCGGCCGGTCACCTCGATCTCGGCAGCATCCATGAACGGATTGATGAATTGCGGATTGGCGACGAGCACGCGGTTGCCCGCGGGCACGAGGTCGGTCGCGCCCCAGATCGTCCACCAGCGGCCGTTCCAGTCGCGCAGGCGGCGGTCGGCCGAACCGCGCGTCCTGAATGTGCGCAGGATCTGCATCGCGCCATCCATCCAGAACGGCGCGCCGCCGTCGATGGAGTTGCTGATGATGCTGATCGTGAGTTCGCAGGCCGGGATCGTGCAGGTCCGGGAGATGTAGCCCTGGAAGTGCCCGCCGTGACCGAACCAGTCCCAGCCGTCGGTCTTGCCAGCGCTGATGCCCAGGCCGTAATAGGCTTCGAAGCTCTGCGGGATACGCCAATGGTGGCGCGTCATCTCGCGGCGGCTCGCGACCGACAATACGCTCTTCCTCGCATTGGGTGCGAGCTGCGCGAAGAAGCGCGCGGTATCGCCGGCCGTGGCGGCAAAGCCCGTCGCGGACGCCATTGCGTGCGTCGGATTGTCGCCGGGGATGATGCAGCGCACGCCGAGCGGCACGCGTCGCGTGTGGCCGCGCGCGAACGGTGCGCCCTTGGGAAGCGGCGCGTCCGGCTCGGTCTCGCGCAGGCCTGCAGCCTCGATGACCTCGCGCTTGATCCAGACGGAGTAGGGCTCCTTCGCAATGGCCTCGATCACGAGACCGAGCAGGCCGAAGCCGTGATTGGAATATTTGAAACGGGTGCCGGGCTCGATCGCGGTCGGCAGCTTGAGCTCCGCAAGCAGTTCCTTCGCGTCGAGATAGGGGCGGCGGTCGATGAACTGGCCGGAATCGGCGCCGTCGCGCGTCAGCCCCGCGCTATGCGAGAGCACCTGCGCGATCGTCGTCTCGGCGACGCGCGGATGCAGCCCGCCGACATATTGGCCGATCGTGTCGTCGAGCCGGAGCTTGCGCCGCTCGCGCAGCTTCATGAGGCCGGCCGAGGTGAAGCTCTTGGAATGGGAGGCGATGCGGAAGCGGTGGCGCGGGGTGAGCTTCTCGCCGGTGTCGAGATTGGCGAGGCCGAACGCAGGCTCGGCGACGATTTCGCCGCGATGGGCGAAGGCGACGATGACGCCAGGCTGCTGGATCGTCGTCAGTTGGAATTCGATCCAGGAGCCGATGTAGTCGATCGCGGATCGCAGCCACGGGTCCATTGCACACCAATTTGCTGGGAAAATCGATGCGCGAGGCTAACCGAGAAAGCCGAACGGGCACAACCGAAAGGTTGTGCCCGTTCGCGAGAATGAAGATGCGATCGTCTTAGTAGACGAGCGTCGCGCCGGTCGGCTTGTCGAGCGCCGTCGCAAGCGAGCGATACTCGGAGCTGTCGGTGCCGGCGAGCGAGGCGATCTTGTTCAGATGATACTGCGCCTGTTCGCGGTTGCCCTGCTCGAGCTGCCAGAGGCCGTAATACTGCCAGGTGCGGACGTGGTTCGGATCGTCCTTCAGCGCCAGCTCGTAATAGACCTTCGACGACTGGTAGTCGCCGAGCTTGCGATAGGAGTAGCCGATCAGGTTGGCGACGTCGGCGACGTCGTCGCGCTTGAGCGACTTCAACTGACCGATCGCGCCGCTGTAGTCGTGGTTGTCGTAGATCGCAGTGTAGGCTGTGCGATAGGCGGCGAGGAATTTGGGATCGCTGACGGAAGAGCTCTTCTTCTTGCCCTTCTTGGACGAGGAGTCCGATTTCGGTGGCGACGAGGGCTCGTCACTGCCGGCGGCATAGGCGCTGGACAGCACCGGCGCGGCCGCCAGCGACATGGCGACCAATCCCGGCACGACAAGCATTGAGAGTTTGCGCATCTGAATTCTCCCGTATGGAACGTGGCGATCCTACACGATTGCCCGAAGACCGGAACACCCGTCTGCCGAAAACATTCCCGCTTCGCACGATCCATTCGCCCGGGCGCGGATGACAAACTCGTCATCGAGATGAACGGAAGCCTGCCAGCGGCTTCAGACCGGGTTCAGCGCGCCGTCCCTAGGCTCCCACCCACGATCGAAGGGGCGGCGAGAGGGCGCCGCCTCGAGATCCTTCCAAGAGGAGACCTGCCATGTTGAAGACCATTTCCGCAGCCTTGCTCGCCGCTTCCGTGATCGCAGCCCCGGCCTTCGCTGCCGAGGCCGGCAAGACCACCACGGCCCCGGTGATCAAGGCCGACCAAAGCCAGACCAAGGCCTCGACCACCGCCGCGAAACCGGACACCGCCATCAAGGCCGACGCCAAGGTCGACACCAAGTCGAAGGCGATGAATGCCAACGCCGCGGTCACGGCCGACGAGCACAAGGCCGTGCACACCCATCGCCACCACCACAAGCATCTGTCGGCAAAGAAGCTGAAGGCGCAGCCTGACGCGACCAAGCCGCTGACCACCGAGAAGCGCAGCTAACGGTTGATCCTTGCGCGGCGGCATCCATTGCCCGCCGCCGGGTGAGGACCTCAGGCCCGGCCGGCGTCCGTGCGAAAGCGCAGGCGCCGGCCGCGGTGCGTTGCGAAGCAAGGCCTGCGGGCAAGACCGAATTCCCTTTGCGCGACCTTGCGGCTAGAACGTCCCCCGAGTCTGTTCGAGCGGGAGCGGGACCTGTGGGGCGATTGGCGAAACGTGCGGCGAGCTTGGCAACGGTCCTGTTGTTGCCGCTGGCACTCACGGCATGTTTCGGCAGCGACGGCGACCGTCCGAGCATCATCGGTGGACCGCAAGCCGGAGGGCCGCAGCCGTTTCCCGACAATTTCCGAACCGACATCCTGGCGCTGATGCGCACCTACCTGAACAACCCGGTCGGCGTGCGTGAGGCCAGCATGGCCGAGCCGGTCCAGCGTGAGGTCGGCGGCCGGCAGTTCTACGTGAGCTGTCTCCACTTCATCCCGCGCGAGACCGACGGCAGCTACAAGGCCATGCGGGAGCGCGCTGTGATCTTCGTGAACGGACGGGCGGACCGCGTCGCCGACCGGACGAGCGACCTCTGCGCCGGCGCGGTTTACGTACCGTTTCCGGAACTCGAAAAGATGACGCGGTAGTGCAAAGCCCGCTTTCATTCCGGGATGCTAGAGCAAGGGCTGCCGGAGCCGTTGGATCACATTTCGGGGAGCTTTGAACGGGGCGGTTTGACCGCGCGACAGATTGTTACGGCAGGCTTTGCGCAGGCGACAAAAAAATAGCCGGTGCAAGGCAATTTGACGGAACAAAATCGCGTTGTTGCCACTCCGTCACAGTTACGAACGATCAACGTTCCGGCATCGCCGCGAAGCAACCCAATTCACGCCACGTTGTTTCCTGAGTGTCGTAAATGAAAGAACGGGGATGACAATGAAATCGATTTTGCTAGGTGCAGCCGCTCTGCTCGCACTGGCGGCGCCAGCCGCAGCCGCGGACATGCAAGCGCGCACCTACACCAAGGCTCCGGCCTATACGCCGCCGCAGGTGATTTACAACTGGACCGGCTTCTATATCGGCGGCCATGTCGGCGGCGCGTTTGCCGGCGACAGCAGCTTCCAGTCCAGCGACGCCCGCTTCCTTGGCGGCGTGCAGGGCGGCTTCGACTACCAGTTCGCGCCCAACTGGGTGTTGGGTATCGAGGCCCAGTATTCCTGGCTGCCGACCAACAATAACGGTGTCACGTTCCCGTTCGGCACGCAGGTGACCTCCAACACCGACCAACTCGGGTCGGTGACCGGCCGCATCGGCTATACCTGGGGTCCGGCGCTGCTCTACGCCAAGGGCGGTTACGCCTGGCGCAATGGCGGACTGGGCGTCAACATTGCCGGCGTGCCGCAAGGCTTCACCACCACCGGCAACAGCAAGGACGGCTACACCGTCGGCGCCGGCCTCGAATACATGTTCGCGCCGAACTGGTCGGCCAAGGCCGAGTACCAGTACTATAATTTCGGCAGCACGACGATCACCTCCGGGCCGGCCGACGTCGTCGGTGTTCGCGGCCGGGAGGACGAGCATACCGTCAAGGTCGGTGTGAACTATCGCTTCGGCTGGGGCGGTCCGGCAGCCTCGCGCTACTGACGCTCCACAGCGACCAAGCTCTGACAAAGGCCGGCTTCCCGCCGGCCTTTCGTTTGTCAGCCTTCTGCCTGCCGGCCCGATCTTTCCTTTGTGTGAACCATCTGGCGCGTCATTTGCAGGAAAACATCCCGGCGCGCGCCTTCTCACGCGCGTCATGGGACTTGGGTAAAGCAAAAATAATTTTTGCCGCTTACGGAACTCGCGCTCCGGAAAGCGTTATATGAGAATTACCGGGCTGGTGGGACGACGGACATGCGTATCTTGGTGTCGGCAGTAGCGCTCTCTTGCTTCTTTGGCCTGCCGTGCTCTGCACAGACAATCCTCAAATCCGAGCCTTTGATGCTGGCACCTTACGAGGTGGCTTTCGTCAAGGACGCGTCCTGCCCGTCGGGCAAGGTGCTGAAGGTGACGGGCGCGATCCGTGGGCTGCATCGCCGCAAGGCTTGCGTCCCAATGCCCGGTGAGCAGGCCTCGCTGGCGGCCGCGACGCCCTGATCACTTCGCGGCTGGCGCCGCCCTCACGAATTCAGCTCGAGCTCCATCCTAGCCTGGCGGTCGGCCTCGGCCTTGTTCCTGGCCGGATCCTCACCCTCGGCAACCCGGCAGGACTTGATCTCGTAGTCGTTGTCGAGCACGCGGCGCGGCCCGGGGCGGTCCTCGTCGGCGCTGACATCCACGACCAGGCCGCTCCGATGCGCCAGCTGCCAGACGTCGGATTCGCTCGGATAGGCTTTGCTGATCTGGGCGTCGTTGCAGAACAAGGCGTAGGGCATTCTTTCCGCTCCAGGAAAGCGCGTTAACGACCGGAAGGGCAGGCGGTTCCGGAAGGCTTCCGATCACGGGGCCGTGATCAGGAGGCAGGGGTTCTGAGTCTTTAACGAGTCCTGAATCCAGGAAAAAAGAATCCCTGGGACTCGTTTGGCGGAATCAGCGGATGTTCCCGGCCATGACGAGCGACCTGAACACCTCCTGCGGGCACATGCTCCTGCCGCTGACTTTGGCGCTGGTCGGCGCCTGCGCGGCCAATCTTTGGCTGGTGTGGTCCTGGATCTAAGCCCCTGATCGGTCGGCCTTACTTTCTGGCCGGTGAGCCCGAGCCGTCGCGGATGGCGGCGCGCAATCTGGTCAGGGTTTCGACGCAATATTCCTCGCGCTCGCGCTCGAACCGCTCCTGATGCTTGCGGAAATTGGCGATGCGGGCCTGCATCTCGTTGCGGAAATCCCCGCCCGCGCGCGGCGCCGGCAGGGGGGCGGGCGGGGGCGGCACTGGGGCTTCCGTCAGCGCGATCTCGACAGCGCGAGCCTGCACGGTAACGTTCTCTACCGGGATAGTCTGGGCAGCCGTGCTCGTGCCCGGTCGAAGGACATCATCCTTCCTGCCGGTCACCGATTGGACGAAGGCCAGTGTCTGCGCGATCAGTGCGTCGCGTTCCGCAATCCATTTCATGATCCACCTCAGCCGCCCCCCATTCCAGCAAAGCGGCTGGGTCGAATCAAGCAAG
Organism: Bradyrhizobium sp. MOS003; assembly: GCF_003020125.1. GTDB lineage: Bacteria > Pseudomonadota > Alphaproteobacteria > Rhizobiales > Xanthobacteraceae > Bradyrhizobium. The sequence continues at coordinate 29,904 of NZ_PYFW01000017.1, forward strand.
TTTACAAAGGGATTGCATATTTTTCCCGGTCATCCGACATAGGGCGGATGGACTCCGGAACAGAACGGTCGAACGCGGTGGAGGGCCTGAGGCTCATCCGCGCTTTCCTGTCGCTGCCGCCCGACAAGCGGGCGGAGGTCATCGCGTTCGTGGAGGGATTGGCACGTATGCAGGACCGGCCCGAGGAGGGCGCGGAGGCGTCGCCGAAGTGAGCGTTATCGTTCGCGTGGATTGACGTTCGGCTCGAACGGGGCGCCGATCACCCGAACCGGCGTTAGATCCGACGTCCGGGACATCTCGATCGTCGCCCGCTCGGCCGTCGCCCGCCCAGCGACCAGTCTTTCGGACTGGGGTCCCATGGCCGGCTCCAGCAGCGCCAATGTGCCCGCCACAGCGCCGCAGCACAGCGTCACCGTCGCCAGCAAAAACATATTCCGGTTTTCTTCTCTGATCCGCATGGGCCGACAACGCGAAACGCCGGGGCGCGGTTCCGCTATTGGAGACATCCCGAGTGCCGCGAAAATGGGCTCAAGCTTACGCGAAGCTTACGCCAGAGCGCAGAGGAGTTTATTTTCCGTAAGAGGACGCCTTCAAATTGCATTAAATTTTAACAACCGCAGGTTTTAATGCACGGTGCTGGGTTTATGCCCCGGCAGAACATTGGTGGGCGGCGGACATGAGCTTTTTGAACAATCTGAAGATCGTCTGGAAAGTGGCGTTGATCGTGGCGGTGATGGGCTGCGCGATGATCGCCGTCGCGGGCTTCGGCGCGCGCGAACTTGCCGCGACCGTCGACGGCTTTGGCGAACTCGCCGCCGCGCAATCCTCCGCGCTCAACCTCGCGCGCGCCCAGCGTCGTGCGGAGACTTACCATGCCGCGCTTTATGCCGTCCTCACCGAGGCAACCGAGGCCGGCAATGCCGCCCGCCTGAAGACCGCCAACCAGAACCGCGACGAGATTCGTCAATATCTGAACGCGGCGGAGCAGGACGATCCGCAGCGCGCCAATCAGATCAAGAGCATCGGAGACCAGCTGACGGGAGCGTTCGCGGGCTGCGACCCGGTGCTGAAGGCGGGATCGCAGGCCAGCAGCACTGAAGAGAATGCCAAGGCCGCCGACCGGGCGCACAAGGAGTGCGATCCGCTGCTCGATGCGGCCCTCGCACGCATTGCCCAGTTCACCACCGAAACCGGTCAGGCCGTCGCCAAGCGCAAAGAGGCCATCAACCGCGATGCGCGCGCCGCGACCTGGACCGCGGTCGGCGTCAGCGCCGGCGGCCTGATCCTGGGCATCGCGATCGCGCTGTTCATTGGCCTCAAGGCGATGTCGAAGCCGATTGCCCGGCTCAAGCTCGCCATGGAGGGGCTCGCCCGCAACGATCTCAAGACCGAGGTGTCCGAGAAGGACCGGCACGACGAGATCGGCGACATGGCCAGGACGGTCGAAGTTTTCAAGACCAATGCGCTGGAAGTCGAGCGCCTCAAGGCTGCGCAGCACGAGGTCGAGAAGCAGGCTGCCGAGCAGCGCCGTCGCGACATGGTCAACCTCGCCGATGGCTTTGAACGTGCGGTCGGCGAAATCATCGAGACGGTGGGCTCGGCGTCCACCGAGCTCGAAGCGTCGTCCTCGACGCTCGCGACCACCGCCCAGCGCGCGCAGGAGCTGACCTCGGTCGTTGCAGTCGCGTCCGGCGAAGCCACCGGCAACGTGCAGTCGGTCGCGACCGCCACGGAGGAGCTGTCGTCCTCGGTCAACGAGATCAGCCGGCAGGTGCAGGAATCCGCGCGGATGGCGGGTGAAGCCGTCGCCCAGGCCCGCACCACGACCGAGCGCGTCAGCGAGCTCTCGGTCGCGGCGACGCGGATCGGCGACGTCGTCGAGCTGATCAACACCATTGCCGGCCAGACCAACCTCTTGGCGCTGAACGCAACGATCGAGGCGGCGCGTGCGGGCGAGGCCGGCCGCGGCTTCGCAGTGGTCGCGGCCGAAGTGAAGACGCTGGCCGAACAGACCGCGAAAGCGACCGGCGAGATCAGCCAGCAGATATCCGGCATCCAGACCGCGACCCAGGAGTCCGTCAACGCGATCCGCGATATCTCGGTGACCATCGAGCGGCTGTCGGAGGTGTCCTCGACCATTGCCGCGGCCGTCGAGGAGCAGGGCGCCGCCACCCAGGAAATCTCGCGCAACGTCCAGCAGGCCGCGCACGGCACCCAGCAGGTCTCCTCGAACATCACCGACGTGCAGCGCGGTGCGGCCGAGACCGGCTCGGCCTCCTCGCAGGTGCTCTCGACCGCCAAGATGCTGGCAAGCGACAGCAACCGCCTGAAGGACGAAGTCGGGAAATTCCTGCGGACGGTGCGCACGGCGTAAGTCCGCCGGAACACGTTCGCCGCGCGTTCTAGAGCGCCAGCACGAAACCGAGCGCGATAACCAGCAGCACGGCCGTCGCGACGACGGCCGTCACCGCGCCGGCGACGATCTTGGCGTTCTCTCTCGGAGTGGTCGACCGCATCGGAAGCGAGTATAGCTCGCTTGCACCGGAATCTCGACTGCGAGTCCGAACCAATGACCGCCAATCGTCCCCCCGTGCTCGCCCACGACCGCTTCGTCGCCGACCGCGACAATTTCTCGGGGCTGGATCTCGCCGCGCGGTTCGAGCGGATCGAGCGCACCAACCTTTGGGGGGCCGCGACTTCCGCGTCGGGCCTTGGCTCGGAGGACCCTGCGACCGCCGCGATCCGGCATGCGCTTCCTTCGCTGCTGCGGCGGCTCGGCGCGCGCTCGCTGCTCGATGCGCCCTGCGGCGACGCCGGCTGGATCGGCCGCGTCAAGCTCGATCTCGATTACATCGGCATCGACATCGTGCCCTCGCTGATCGAGGCCAACAACGCGCGTGCGGCGCGCGGCGAATTGGCCGGCCGATTCCTGGTCTCCGATATCACGCGCGATGCACTGCCGCGGACCGACCTGATCCTGTGCCGAGACTGCCTGGTGCATCTGAGTTTTCAGAACATCGCCCGCGCCATTGGCCGCTTTCGCCAGAGCGGCGCGCAATTCCTGCTCGTCACGACGTTTCCGGAATGGCAGGAAAATTGTGATTGCGAGGACGGCGACTGGCGCGCGCTCAACATGACGAAGGCGCCGTTCGGCTGGCCGGTGCCGCGCGAATTGATCGACGAGCGCTGCGAGGAGGGCGATGGCGGCTGGCGCGACAAGAGCCTCGGGCTCTGGCGGCTGGACGAGTTGCCGGATCGCGTTCGCGCCGCCGCGGATGTGTGACAGCTGCGGGCGCAACGTCCATTGCGTCCGCGATCGCCCCGGCGATAGACTTCAGGTTGTGTCGAGATCTCCAGTCGCATGCCGGAGCCCATCATGAAAGCACGTGCTCTCCTGGCCGCGTTGTCGATCTGGTGCAGCGCGCCGGCTTTGGCGCAGCAGGAGGGCGCCGCGCTCTATGCGACGCATTGCGCGCAATGCCACGACGGCGATGCGCAGAGCCGCGTGCCGGGCCGCGGCGCCATGCAGGCGATGTCGTTCGACCATGTGCTGGCGGCGTTGACCTCCGGCAGCATGGCGGCGATGGCAAAGGATCGCAGCGACGCGGAACGCCGCGCGATCGCGTCCTTCGTCACCGGCAAGATCGCGACCGGCAGCGTTGCAGCCGACGCGGAAGGCCGCTGCACGCAACAGGTCAGCGGCTTTCCGCAAGCCCTCGACGGCCCGCGCTGGAACGGATGGGGCGTCGACACCAACAACAGCCGGTACCAACCCGCCGACATGGCGGGGCTGACGGCGGAGCAGGTGCCGCGCCTGCGGTTGAAATGGGCTTATGCCTTCCCGGGCGCCTCGGTGTCGTTTGCGCCGCCGTCCATCGTGGGCGGCCTGCTGTTCATCGGCGGCACCGATCGCAAGGTGCACGCGCTCGACGCGCGCAGCGGCTGCACGCTGTGGACGCTGGCGATCGATGCGGCGGTGCGCGCCGCGATCAGCTTTGCGCCACTTCCGGGCTCCGACCAGTTCGCGATCTTCTTCGGCGATTTGCGCGCCAACGCCTATGCCGTGAACGCGCTGACCGGCGCGTTGATCTGGAAGACGAAGGTCGAGGAGCATGCCGCCGCGCGCATCACCGGCGCGCCGACGCTGCATTCCGGCGTGCTCTACGTGCCGGTGTCCTCGATCGAGGAAGCCGCCGGTTCGCAGGCCAGTTACGAATGCTGCACCTTCCGCGGCAGCGTGGTGGCGCTGGACGCCGCGACCGGCAAGCTGATGTGGCAGGCCTATACGATTCCGGAAGTGCCGCACCCGACCGGCAAGAATGCCAGGGGCACGCAGCTGTTCGGTCCGTCCGGCGCTTCGATCTGGTCGGCGCCGACGATCGATGCGAAGCGCGGCGCGGTCTATGTGGGGACCAGCAATTCCTATTCGAACCCGCCGGCGACAACCGCCGATGCGATCCTGGCTTTCGAACTCGCGACCGGGAAGCTGCTCTGGAAGCAGCAGGCCACACCCAAGGATGCCTTTGTCGTGGCGTGCTTCACATCGGACAAGTCCAATTGTCCCGAGGATCACGGACCCGATCACGATTTCGGCCAGTCGCCGATCCTCGTGACCTTGCGCGACGGCAGGCGCATGCTCGTCATCGCGCAGAAATCCGGCGTCGTGCACGCGCTCGATCCCGACGACGATGGCAAGATCCTGTGGCAGACCCGGATCGGGAAGGGCGGTTCGCTCGGCGGCAGCGAATGGGGCTCGGCCGCGGACGGCGAGCACATCTATGTCGCCAACTCCGACGTTCGCTTCATGCGTGACGGCACGCGGCGACTCGATTCCACGCAAGGCGGCGGCCTGTTCGGCCTCGACCTCGCGAGCGGCAAGATCGCCATGGAAGTGCCGCCGGTCGCGTGCGGCGACCGCCGCCAATGCAGCCCCGCGCTCTCGGCAGCGGTGAGCCTGATCCCGGGCGTGGTGTTCTCCGGCGGCGTCAGCGGTTTCCTGCGCGCCTATGCCACCGACGGCAAGCTGCTCTGGGAGTTTGACACGGCCCAGGATTTCAAGGCCGTCAACGGCGTTCCCGCCCATGGAGGCGCGATCGACGGCCCCGGGCCCGTCATCGCCGGCGGCATGCTCTACACCAATTCCGGCTACGGCCAATGGAGCGGCGTCGCCGGCAACGTGCTGCTGGCGTTCGAAGTCGGGACGGAGTGAGGCTCGTCACCGGGGGCGCGGCAGGACCAGCACCATCGTCGCGGGTTGCCCGACGACGCTCTCGACCGCGTCCGCGATCTGCGTGCTATATTCCGCACTGATGACGGCCGCCATGTACTCGCTGCGCGCATAGGCAGTCACGACGCCGCCGGCCAACTGTGTACAACGGAACCCCTGAAGGTACGTGTCGTATGCCTTTGCACCCAGGCTGAAGTTGAGCTTGGCTTGGACGGCGAGATCCTCATCATCAGTCAAAACAATCATGCATCCTCCGAATTCAGAGCATTGAGTTACGGAGCGGGGAGCCAGGCGTTGTGCATGAGGCCATGCTGAAATGGGACGGAACGAAACTCCCGAAGGTTGCCGAGACCGAAACAAGGATTGCATTCGATGATCGAAGCCAGATGCAGTTGCGGCGCTCTCGCGCTCTCGCTTCCGGGGCCTTCGCGGCTCGTCGTCGCCTGCCATTGCCTCGACTGCCAGCGACGAACCGGCGCGCCGTTCGGCGTCGGTGCGTTCTACCTGGTGGAGGCCGGCACGATCTCAGGAACGCCAAAGCCGTACGTTCGGACAGCCGCGAGCGGCGGCAAGGTCAGCAACTATTTTTGTCCCGACTGCGGCTCGACGGTCTATTGGCAAGCGGACAATCTGCCCGCAATGATGGGCGTTGCCGTCGGCGCGATTGCCGATCCGGATTTTCCATCGCCGGTCAGATCGGTGTTCGAGCAGTCGAAACATGGCTGGGTGGAGATCGAAGGTGCCGGACACTTCCAGCAAGGCAGCGCTCGCGCCGAGGGCTGAGCGTCAGTTGCTTTGCGGTACGTGCACCGTGATGCTTTCAAGCTCTTAGCGCCTCCAGCATCGGCAGCCTTTGGGAAGCTCTTGAGTGCGGTTGCTCACAGATGGCCCGATTGCCCTATGGCACTGATGTCCAACTCTCAAAAAGGGGACGGCAATGAGCCACGACTGGACGATTCGGTGGAAGGGCCTGATCTTTGCTGGCCACGGCGTGATGCTTGCACTGGTCGTGAACAAATTTGTCTTCGACGGACCAGGTTGGAGCAAGTTCTTCGTGATGCTCTTCCTCGCGGTCGTCTTCGGCGCGATCGGCCATCGCATTGGACGGAAGAAAATGCGCGAGAATTTTTGACGTTTACGATTTATCTCCGCAAGCTTCACGGTAAATGCGGGGAGCATGCACCCTTGCCGACCGAATATTGTGGCGCCACATTCTTGGCCGCTGGATGCGCGCGAAGGGCGTTTCCAAGTGGGAGGTGCAAGGCCAGCTCGGCCACGGCAAAGGCGTCACCGAGCGATATGCGGAGTTAGACCCCCGCAGTCCCAGAAACAGGCTCCTGCCGCCATTAGCAAGTTCTTGATTCCCGGCGACGAATGGTGCCGGCTGAGGGGATTGAACCCCCGACCTTCGGTTTACAAAACCGCTGCTCTACCGCTGAGCTAAGCCGGCGACACCTTACGACGCGGGCAGGGGCCGGCATGGGCCGGGTGTCCACCCGTTGCGCGCCGCAATACCAGACTTGATCGGAAAGTGCCAGAACCGGAAGGCCGTCGGCCCCGACATGAATCAGGCGGCCCGGAGGCCGCCTGATCGCTCGCAAGATTTAAACAGGCTTACTGGCAGATGTGCCGGCGGCCGTCTTCGCCCTTGAACCAGGTGCCGGGCGTGCAGACGAAGCCGTTACGCTGGGCGTAGCTGCGGGTGTCCCAGCCACGATTGTCCCAGCCGCGGTTGTCCCACGAGGTGTTCCAGCTGTTGTCGGAAGCGTATGAATCGTCCCAGGCGCGGAACGGCGCGGAGGCAATCGCGCCCGCGGTGCCGATCGCGGCACCGGCTACGCCGACCGCGACGTCGGTCGGCCAGAAGCCGGTGCGGCTCCTGTTCCAGTCGTTATTCCAGTCGCCATTGGTCTGGCGGTAGGAATCGGTCTGACGGTAAGACACGCGATGATTGCGGTATCCGCGATCGGTGTAGGGATTGCCGGGACCGAGATTCGTGCAGTTCGCGTTGGGGAATTGCGCTGCGCAACGGCCCGGTTCATTGATGACCGCTTGCGCGTTGGCCGCGCCTGCCAGCATGGTCACTGCAATCGCCGTCGCTCCGAGAAGTTTGATGTTCATGATTGTTTGTCTCCCAAATTCTTGACGATGGCTAAACGCCGGCGGCGCCGGACGTTCCGCGAAGACCGACGCTTTTCGCGAGTTGGTTGGTCAAACCGATGTGAGCACGGTGCGGTTCCATGCTGGCTCTGACGCGCGCCGTTAACGCTTCGCTAGCTGGCTCGGCGGCATTTGAACGCCGCGCAATCCTTACACATTAGGCTTACCGGAAATTGGTGAGGGCGCCTTAACCCTCTTGTCGCCGCCATCGGGTAGGTTGCCGGCGCATAACCGAGGTCCCCTGATGCGTGCTGTAGCGCTCGCTGCCTTTCTGATCGGACTGCCCGCGACGGCGTTTGCCGGCGGCGGCTTCGATATCGTCGTGCCCGGCCGGCCCGGCGTGCCGATCATCATCAACAATATCGACGCGTCCTATGCCGTGGTCGAGGGTGTCTGGGGCCTGGGCAAGAACCAGCAGGTGCAGCCCACGATCTATGGCGGACGCTATGTCGCCGAGCGGCAACCGGCCGACGTCGGCCATTATTATCCGACGATGGGCCTGCGGCCCGGCTATGGCCGGCTCGAGGTCGAGCCGCCCGCGAACCGCAAATTGCCGAAGCCTGCCGAGAGCTATTACCAGAGCTGGGGCGCGCAATCGGCGCCGCTGCCGGCGCAAATGAATGCGCCGGTCGACGCGCCGCCGGTGATCCTCGCACCCGAGATCAACGATCGTCCGCGGCCACCGCGACCGCGTGTCCAAGCCCCCGGCCGGCCGCCGGGTTAAGAAACGTCAAAATCCAACAAACGGAAATCAACAGGAGAGAGTAATGCGTCAGATGATTTCGGGACTGGTCGCGGCAGCTGCCGCGATGTTCGTCGCCACGGCACCCGCCGCGGCGTGCGGCTTCAACCCCTGCCAGCCGGTCGCACCGGTCTATTCCGGCTGCAACACCGGTTGCGGCGGCTACGGCTATGGCGCCGGCTACGGCGCCTATGAGCGTCTCGCCGAGCCGACCACGCAATATTATCACGTCAACCAGGGTCCGACCTATACCGGCCCGGGTGCCTTTGCGCCGTATCCGACCTACCGTGAAGACGCGGTCGTCGCGCCCGCCAATTACGGCTACGGCTATGGCCGTGGTTACGGCTACGGCTATCGCGCCGCCGTGGTTCCCTATCATCGCCCGTACTATCGGCCGTATCGCTACGGCTACGGCCCGCGTGTCGGCTATCTTCCGCGCACGCATTACGGCTACGGTCCGCGCTACGGCTACGCCCACCGCCACGCGCCGGCCCCGTATTACGGCGGCCACCGCGTGCTGCGCCGCTACTACTGATCCCTGATCGGTTGAGCTGACGAGACGCCCGTTCGCGCGATGCGGACGGGCGTTTTGCTTGTTTGAATTACCGCTTCATCAGCCCCAGTCGGCTCGCGCCGACATAGAGCGAGAGCACGGCGGCGTTCGACACGTTGAGGCTCTTGATCTCGCCGGGCATGTCGAGCCGCGCCACGACGCTGCAGGTCTCGCGGGTCAATTGCCTGAGGCCTTTGCCTTCGGCCCCCAACACCAGTGCCAGCGGCTCGCGCAGCGCGACCTCCGAGAGATCCTCGCTGCCTTCGCTGTCGAGGCCGACAGTCTGGAAGCCGATGTCGTTCAGCGTGGTCAGGGCGCGCGCGAGGTTCTGCACGGTCACCATTGGCACCAGCTCCAGCGCGCCCGAGGCGGCCTTGGCGAGCACGCCGGTTGCTTCCGGACTGTGGCGCGCGGTGGTGACGATCGCCTTCACCGCGAAGGCTGCCGCAGAGCGCAGGATGGCGCCGACATTGTGGGGATCGGTGATCTGGTCGAGCACCAGCACCATGCCGTCCTGCTTGAGGTCCTCGATGTCGGGCGAGGGCAGGGGATCGGCCTCGGCGAGCAGGCCCTGGTGCACGGCGTCCGGCGACAGCAGCCGGTCGATCTCCTGGGGCCGGACGATCTCGGGGGTGACGCGGGTCTGGATGTTCTCGTCGGCGAGCCGCTTGGCGGCATTCTCGGTCAGCGTCAGCTTGCGGATCTGCCGCGCCGGATTGGCCAGCGCCATGGTGACGGTGTGCCAGCCGTAGAGGATGACCGGCCCGTCGGGGTGCGAATCGCGGTCGCGCCAGGCTGGCTTGCCGGCCGATTTCCCGGGTCTGTTGAAAGGCTTAGCCCCGCCGCGGGGGCCCCTCGGGGTGAATTTTCGATCCTTCATGGGCTCGCTTGTGTCACGGGTCCCCGAATATGGCAATTTGGACGCCCAAGAGGGCGATTTTAGCTGTTCGCCTCGGTTGACTTTACCCCACGGCTTCGCCGATAACCGCGCCCGGTCGCGCCCCCATCCGGGCTGTCGCGGCCTTCACGTTCCATGGCCGTCTTCGGTCGCCGGCAAGGTCCGGCCCGATTGTGCTGCCGTCGAGCGGGGGAGTGTCCCGAGTGGCAAAGGGAGCTGACTGTAAATCAGCCGCCTTATGGCTTCGCAGGTTCGAGTCCTGCCTCCCCCACCATGCTTCGCCCTTCGGGCTACGCGTGGCGCAGCCCGAAGCGTGGTGTCCGGCGAAGCCGTAGGGCGAAGACGGACTGAAGCCAAACCGCTATCCCATCAGCTCCCGGACCATCGGCACCACCTTGCGCCCATAGAGTTCGATGCTCTTCATCAGCTTCTCGTGCGGCAGCGGCCCCGCCGAATATTTCAGCTGAAACCGTGCAATGCCGAGCGTCTTCGCCGTCCTCGCGATCTTGCGTGCCACCGTCTCCGGCGAGCCCGCGTAGAGCGAGCCGTGCTCGACCTCGTTGACGAACTCGTCGCGGCCCATCGGCGGCCAGCCGCGCTCCTTGCCGATGCGGTCGCGCATCGCCTTGTAGTCGGGCCACAGCTGTTCGCGCGCTTCTTCGTCCGTCTCGGCGACATAGCCGGGCGAGTGCACGCCGATCGGCTGCGCGGTGCGGCCGAATTCCTTGGCGGCGCGGTGATGCAGATCGACGAAGGGCGCAAAGCGCGCGGGATCGCCGCCGATGATGGCGAGCATCAAAGGCAAATCGTAATGCGCGGCGCGCACCACCGATTGCGGGCTGCCGCCGACGCCGATCCAGGTCTTGAGCGTGCCGTGCTCGACCGGCGGATAGACCAGCTGATCCCGCAGCGGCGGACGCAGCTTGCCCTCCCAGCTCACCGGCTTCTGCGACAGGAGCGCGGCGAACAGGTCGAGCTTCTCCTCGAACAGCTCTTCGTATTTGCGCAGGTCGAAGCCGAACAGCGGAAAGGATTCCGTGAACGAGCCGCGGCCGAGGATCACTTCCGCGCGTCCGTTCGAGAGCGCATCCAGCGTGGCGAAGCGCTGGAACACACGGATGGGATCGTCCGAAGACAGCACTGTCACGGCCGAGCCGAGATGGATGCGCTTGGTACGCGCTGCGATCGCCGCGAGCACGGTCTCCGGCGAGGAGATCGCAAAATCGGCGCGGTGATGCTCGCCGAGGCCGATGAAGTCGAGGCCGAGCTCGTCGGCCAGCACGGCTTCGTCGACGACGTTGCGAATCACCTGCGCGTGCGGAAGCATGGCGCCGGCGGCGTCCTTCGTCATGTCGCCAAAGGTGTCCAGTCCGAATTGAAGCGGTGCGGTCATCGATCAGATCTCTGTGGAGGATCGGCCAGATTTAATGGACGACCGCCAGCCCACAAGGCTGCATTCCGGAAATGCTCGGTTTCCGTTTGTGGGGCCTATCGCGCGATCCGCAACACCATCTTGCCGAGCGCCTCGCGCGTCTGCATCGTCTTGAACGCCTCGCGAAACTCCTCGAGCGCGAAGACGCGGCCGACGGCGGGCTTCAGCTTGCCGTCGGCGAGCCAGCCGATCAGTTCCGACATCAGACGCTTCTGAACGTCGGGCTCGCGGGCTGCAATCTGCGCGAGGTCGACGCCGAGCAGCGCGCCGCCCTTGAGAAGCGGCAGATTGAACGGCAATGCGGGAATGGCGCCGGCGGCAAAGCCGACCACGAGATGGCGTCCGCGCCAGGCGATGGAGCGAAACGCCTGCACCGAAATCTCGCCGCCGACGGGATCGAAGATCACGTCGGCGCCGCGTCCGTCGGTCAACTCCTTGAGCGTGTCGCGCCAGCCGGTCTGCGTGTAGTCGATCACCGCGTCGGCGCCGTGCGCCTGCGCGAAGTCGCGTTTCTCCGGCGTCGATGCCGCCGCGATCACGCGGGCGCCGAGCAGCTTGCCGATCTGCACGGCTGCGGTGCCTGTGCCGCCGGCCGCACCCAGCACCAGCAGCTGCTCGCCGGCGACCAGCGAGGCGCGCGCGCTCAGCGCATAGAGGGCGGTGAGATAGTTGGCACGAAACGAGGCGGCGACTTCGGCCGCGACGCCGTCGGGCAGGCGATGGAGCGCTTCGGGCCCAACGACGATCTCCTCGGCCAGCGCGCCCGACCGCGTCATGCCCATCACGCGCATGCCGGCCTGATAGCCGCCGGGGGAGCCGGGCGCGTCCGTCACCACGCCCGCGAACTCCGTGCCGGGGATGAAGGGCAGGGGATCTTTGGTCTGATAGCGTCCCTCGATCTTCAGGCCGTCGACGAAGCCGATTCCCGCAGCTTCGACCCGGACGCGCACCTGTCCCGGCTCCATGGACGGCGACGGAACGTCCTTCAGTTCGATCTGATCGATGGGGGCGTATCGCTCGACGACGACGGCTTTCATGCCGGACCTCTGTTGTTTCCGTTATCCTGACAGGTCCTGCGACGAGCCGCTTGCGTCTACCGCCACATCCCGCGCATCCGCGCCCCGATGTCGACCTTCGGGCCCTGCGCCGCGGTGCGGGCTGCGCCTGCGGCGGCCTTCGGCCAGGCGGTGCGCTCGAACAAATAGACCAGTTGCTCCGGGATGAAGCGGGTGCGCGAGGCGTAGACGTGGCGGTCGCCCTTGGCGGCCTGGCCGTGAACGAAGAAGCGCTGGGGCACGACGAGGTGCAGATCGTCCTTGGCGCGTGTCATCGCGACATAGAGCAGGCGGCGCTCCTCTTCGAGCTCGGCGGAGGTACCGGCGCCGAGATCGGACGGCATGCAGCCGTCGACGACGTTGAGCACGAACACCGACTTCCACTCCTGGCCCTTGGCGGAGTGGATGGTGGAGAGGATCAGATAGTCCTCGTCGCGCAGCGGCGGCCCGGATTTGTCGCTGGTCGCATCCGGCGGGTCGAGCGTGAGCTCGGTCAAGAACTTTTCGCGGCTGGCATAGCCGCTCGCGATCTGCTCGAGCTGCATCAGATCGGCGCGACGTGTCTCGGACTCCTCGTGGAGGCGATCGAGATGCGGCTCGTACCACAGCCGCACGCGTTCGAGATCGACCGGCCATTCCGAGTAACGCAAATTCTCGACGGTGCGGACGAAGTCGGTCCAGTCCGCGCCGGTGCGTGGCGGCACCGGCAGCTGGCCGAGCACGGCAAGCGGGTCGGTGCTTTCCGCCATCTGGTCGAGCACGCGCTGCGCGGTCGCGGGCCCGATGCCCGGCAACAGATGCAGGATGCGGAAACCGGCGACGCGGTCGCGCGGGTTCTCGGCAAAGCGCAGCAGCGCCAGCACGTCCTTGACGTGCGCGGCGTCGAGGAATTTCAGCCCGCCGAACTTCACGAACGGAATGTTGCGCCGGGTCAGCTCGATCTCGAGCGGACCGGAATGCGAGGAGGTCCGGAACAGCACTGCCTGGTGCTTGAGCAGCGCGCCTTGCTCGCGGTTCGCCAGCACCTCCTCGACGATATAGCGCGCCTGGTCGGCCTCGTCATGCACGGTGACGAGCTGCGGCTTGTGCGAGGCGGTGCGGTCGGTCCAGAGGTTCTTGGTGAAGCGTTCGCGCGCAAGCCCGATGACGCCGTTGGCCGCCGCCAGCACGGTCTGCGTCGAGCGGTAGTTGCGGTCGAGCGTGATCATTTCCGCGCGGGGCGAGAAGTTCTGCGGAAAATCCAGGATGTTGCGCACCGTGGCGGCGCGGAACGAATAGATCGACTGCGCATCGTCGCCGACCACGGTGAGCCCGTGTCCGTCGGGCTTGAGCGCCAGGAGGATCGAGGATTGCAGGCGGTTGGTGTCCTGGTACTCGTCGACGAGCACGTGATCGAAGCGGCCGCCGATCTCCTCGGCGATCAGCGCATCGCTCATCATCTGCGACCAGTAGAGCAGCAGGTCGTCGTAATCGAGCACGTGCTGGGCCTGCTTGGCCTCGACATACGCGGCGAACAGGCCCTTCAGCTCGGCAGCCCACCCCGCACACCAGGGATAATGCTGCCCGAGCACCTTCTCGATCTCCAACTCGGCGTTGACGCAACGCGAGTAGATCGACAGGCAGGTGCCCTTGGCGGGAAAGCGGCTCTCGGTCTTCGACAGGCCGCGCTCGTGCCGGACCAGGTTCATCAGGTCGGCGGAATCCTCGCGGTCGTGGATGGTGAAGGCGGGATCGACGCCGATCCGCTCGGCATATTCGCGCAACAGGCGCGCGCCGATGCCGTGGAAGGTGCCGGCCCAGGTGAGGGCATCGCGCATGATCGCGGCGTTGTTCTCACCTAGCACCTTGCGGGAGATGCGCTCGACCCGGCCTGCCATCTCGGCCGCGGCGCGGCGGGAAAACGTCATCAGCAGGATGCGGCGCGGATCGGCGCCGGCGACGATCAGGTGCGCGACGCGATGCGCCAGCGTGTTGGTCTTGCCGGAGCCGGCGCCGGCAATGACCAGCAGGGGGGCGCCCACGGTCGCGCCATCGGCCACGCCATGCTCGACGGCGCGGCGCTGCTCCGCATTGAGCGTGTCCAGATATGTCGCCACGAATCGCCCCGGTGAAAGAGCGAGAGTCGGCTATTGCCGCGCGAATCGCAATGCGTCTGGACGCAACTCGATTTAACACCTAGGGACAAGAAGGCCCAAAAGTTCCAGCCCGAAAGCGCGCAACCGGCATGACCGAGCCCAAGTTCGAGTCCAAGCCCGAACAGTTCGAGATGCGGCGGCTGGAGTCGCTCAGCAATACCATCTTTGGCGTCGCCATGACGCTTTTGGCTTATGACCTGCCGAAGGCCGCTGTATTTACTGGCGCGCCCGACTGGAACGATCTGGCCCGGGTCTATTCCGGCAAGCTGATCGGCTTCGCCCTCAGCTTCATCATTGCCGGCGTATTCTGGATCAGCCATCACCGGCGGCTGGCGCGTCAGCCGGTGGGCAGCCGCGGGGCGGTGATGCTCAATCTGTTTTTCCTGCTCTCAATCGTGCTGCTGCCGGTTACCAACGGCCTCTACACCAACTATCCCCTCAGCAGCGCGGTCGCCGTGCTCTATGGCCTGCATCTGAGCGCTATCGCCGGCCTCAACGCCTGGCTATGGTGGAGGATATTGGGCGGCTGGAGCCATGAAATCATGGCCTCGCTGTTTCCGCTGCTCGTGTTCATTCCGGGCACGATCGTGGCGGCCTTCGCGCCGCACGCCGCGCCCTTCCTGTGGTTCATCGCTTTCGGCGGCCTCCTGATCCAGCGCTTTTACGGTGCGCGGACGGGGCCGGGCGCGTGAGGCTGAGCCTCACCCGGACGTCGCGCCGAACCCATCGGCTGGCACGTAAAGCTTGACCGGGCGAATTTCGTAGACCGCCGTCGGATTGACCGCACGCAGTTTCCGCGCCGCCGTGATCGCCTCTTCCTCGGTGGCGCATTCCATCAAATGGAAGCCCAGGAGCTGTTCCTTGGTCTCGGCAAACGGGCCGTCCAGCACCATGCCAGCGCCGGGGCCGCGCAAGGTGCGGGCCTTTCGGGTCTCATCCAGCCGAGCGGCCGGCCCGAATTGCCCGCTGGCCCGCAAGGGGGCTTGAACTTCGATGACCTTGGCGACGACCGCGGCGTCCTGCTCAGGCGTCCAGGACAGGATTTCGTCTTCCACATGGTAGGCCAGGATGGCGTACAGCATCGTCACCTCGTTGTCTTTCTGCACCGGTCTCAGAGGACGTAGCACCGCAGGCGATGCCGACAATCCCCGCACATAAAATATTGCGTTGCCGTGCCGCGACGAAACCGTCCTGAAACCCGATTGCGCACCCGTCGTGTGAACGCCGCCGGAAGCGATCGCGACTGATGACCACAACAACAAGATTTCTGCTGGAGGCGGCAATGTCGAGTCATATCAAGATCATCTGCGACGCACGTCGGGCCGGACAATCTCAGGCGGCCGATCTGCACGACCAAAGCGGCCATCACCGCTATTACGGCAGCTCGGCGGAGAATGGCGGCGAGCGCATCGTCGAAAGCCGGGGCGGCAAGCGCCCGCGCGCGCTCGGTGTTTGCGGCTTCTGAAGCCTCGCGACCGATGACCAATATGGACGTCCTTCAAATATCGATCGCGGCGATGCCCTTCCTGCTCGCGCTGACGAGCCGGACGGGCAGGGCCATCGTGCCGTGCCTGCTGACGAGCATTGTCACGGTGCTGCTCGGCGGGGAGCCTCACCGCGCAGTCGTGGCCTGGTGCGTCGGCATGCTGATCGCCGCCGTCGCGCTGCGCGAGCGGCTTCGCACGGGCTGACCTCGTTTTCCGATTCAGGACATCTCAAGAAAAAGGCGCGGCGGGGAAGCCCCGTCGCGCCCGATTTCTTGCTCGCTGGTCCAGGGCTGAGAGCGCCCCGATGCCAGGCCCTTATTCAGAGCTTAGCGGGCGATCCCAGCGAGGTGACAGCGCTTGGTAAGAGACACTGGATCACCTCCTTTCGTTGGTTTCGGAAGAGTTCAATATAGGCGGCATCGGCGCCGCTGTTAAGAGGCGGCGGCTCCGGCGGAACCTGGGGCTCGCAGGGCCGGGGAGACGTTGGAAACCGACCGCCTGGGCAGTTGAGACCGCCGCCCGGCCGTGTTAGGGAGCCGGTCACGCGGGTGTAGCTCAATGGTAGAGCAGCAGCCTTCCAAGCTGAATACGAGGGTTCGATTCCCTTCACCCGCTCCAGCCTTTTCAAAGACTTAGCGAAAGCGTCGGATTTCATTCTGACAAATGGGCTGCTTTACGCGTTCTGATACTCGCTTTCCGAGAGAGGATAGGTCTGGTTGCTAGAGTATCGCGCCAAACAGTTTTCCTATCCCAGCGGTGATGCCGAGTGCCAATGCTCCCCAGAACGTGACCCGGATCGTCGCGCGAAGGATATTCGCTCCGCCTGCCTTTGCGCCGATCGCGCCGAGAAGCGCAAGAAAGCCCAGGGCCGCCGCTGACGTAACCGGCACCAGCACGTTCGAAGGTGACACGACGACCATCAGCAATGGCATTGCTGCTCCTACCGAAAATGTCACGGCCGAAGTTATAGCTGCTTGCACGGGCCGTGCGGTGGTCATCTCTGAAATGCCCAGTTCATCGCGAGCATGGGCACCGAGCGCATCGTTCTTCATCAGTTGCGCTGCAACTCGCTGGGCAAGGTCAGCGTCGAGCCCGCGCCGGATGTAGATTTCTGCAAGCTCACCGAGTTCGCCGACGGGATTACTGCGCAGTTCGCTTCGTTCTCTTGCGATATCCGCTCTCTCAGTGTCGGACTGCGAACTCACAGAGACATACTCGCCTGCGGCCATGGACATGGCACCGGCGACCAGTCCCGCGACCCCTGCAATCAGAACGTCGTTCTGCTTCGCCGCAGCTGCCGCTACTCCGACAATCAGGCTAGCGGTTGATATGATTCCGTCGTTGGCGCCAAGCACCGCGGCCCTGAGCCATCCTATGCGATCGACCAGGTGTGTTTCGTTGTGGCGAAGACGGCTCATGGATGTCTTCCTCAGCGTTTGGATCAGCCGCTTCGATCCGTTCAGGAGCAAATCTGCGCTTGCCTGATGTTAAGGCCGCAGCCCGGGTGTGTCTTGATTCCGATCAAGGCCTGTGGCCGTTGCCAGACACTGGCCAAGGCAGATCGCCATGAGCTGATCCAGGTCAATGCCCCCGGCACCCGATCGTCTATCCGTTGGCTGCAACTTCGGGACAACCACGACATGACAGACAAGCCGATCGATTGGACGCCGGATCTCACGCTGCCGACTTCCAAATCCACCGTCCAGCACTTCACCGCAAAGGCCGGCGGCGACCGCCTTGAGATTGACACCACGCCGTGGGGCGAGGCCGATCTCACGGTCAACGGTCAGTCGCTTGCTCACATCGCGGCGGCACCCAGCGCAGGGGAGGCGTTTCGGGCACTCGAGGCGATCGCGGAAGATTTCGAAACCGGCAAGGATGCGCGCCTGGATCAGGCGATCGAGGATGACGCGGTCCGTGAAAGGCTAGGCCTGACGCGCGTCGGCGCTCGCGGGCACCGAGAAAGCTGATGTCGCCGCCGCGAGCGCGGCCCGGGCCCATGGCCATCCAGGCCGCGGTCCTTTTCATTCCCTGTGGTCGTCAATCTCAGAGGCGACCTGTCCGTAGTTCAATAGCGCAACCAGGGTCGTTCCTCCCAGGATGTTGCCGAGCAGCGTCGGCGTGAAGAAGTCCATGACGTATTGAGCGAGCGATGCCCGGCCGCTCTGCACCAGAAAGGCGCACTCGACCGAGCCCGCGACGATGTGCGCGAACCCGCCGAGTGCGACCACATAGGTCATCACGACGATGATGTGCGCGCGCGATCCCTTGGCGGCCGGCAGCAGCCATGCCATCAGGGCGATCAGCCAGCCCGCAAAGATCGCGCGGACGAGGGTCGACGTGAAGTCGCCCTCCACGGTGTGCCGGCTGATCTCAACGAAGGCATCGACGATACGCGGCTCGAAGATGCTGGTGTGAGCGAGCACGGAGGCGACCGCCCAGGTCCCCGCGAGGTTGGAGGCGAGGACCAGGGCCCACAGACGGGCCACGCTTCCGAGCGTGCCGAGATCGCGATTGTGCAGCAGTGGCAGGATCGGTGTCAGCGTGTTCTCGGTGAAAAGCTGCTGCCGCCCCAGCACGACGACCAGAAAGCCAACGGTGTAGCCGAGCGGCGCAACGAGGCGACGCGTTCCCTCATCGGAGATCAGCGCGTAAAACTCCCCCTGGACGATCAGCGACAGCGCGATCGACAGGCCGGCGGCAAAGCCGGACATCACGATCGCCCACCATCGCCGCTCCAATTCCTGCTCGCCCTCGGCGCGGATCGTCTCGTGGATGAGCGCAGCATTCGGCCGGCTTTGGGACTCGATCTGCTCGGTTTGGCGCTGCGAGACGCCGTCCAGCTTCGAGGCCGCACTGAATGAGTCGTCGTCGCGGCGTTGATCCACGCTGGGTCTCCGAATGGTGATCGCTTTCAAGGCCGGTCGCGCTCGTCGGTTCCGCCGTGCAGTGCGGTCGTTACGATGATGCGTCCAATCGACGCTGAGGAACCTTCGTCACGAGGTCGAGTTTTCCATCGGGTAGTGGGGCGAATGGCAAGAGGACAGACCGTGCAAGAGACTGTGCGAGAGCAGGTGCGCCTGCGCACGACCGCGCAGATCGCGGGTCATCCCATTCATCCGATGCTGGTGCCGATCCCGATCGCGTGCTTCATCGGAGCGCTGCTGACCGACATCGCCTACGTCGCCAGCGCCGAGATCATGTGGGCGGATTTCTCCGCCTGGCTTCTCGTTGTCGGCGTCATCTTCGGCGTGCTGGCGGCGATCGCGGGCCTCACCGATTTCCTCGGCAACCGCCTGGTGCGGGCGCAGACGCCAGCCTGGCCGCATCTGATTGGCAATGTCGTGGCGCTGGTCCTGGCGATCGTCAACACGCTAATCCACAGCCGCGATGCCTGGACGTCGGTGTGGCCCATCGGCCTTGTTCTTTCAATCCTCACTGTCCTGATCCTGCTCGTCACCGGCTGGCTCGGTTGGGCCATGGTGTATCGTCACGGCGTGGGAGTTGCGCGATGATGTCGAAGCTGTCCCGCGCCCTGCTGTGCTCCTCCGTGCTGCTCTTGGGCGGCTGCGACGACGGTAGCGGTGATCCCAAGGCGCAGATCGGCGCCAACCCGAAGCTCCCCGACATCCAGCAATATCTGCTGCCGCCCATGCACATCGCGCGCATCGTCGGCTGGAAGAAGGACGAGACGCCGACCGTCGCTGAGGGTCTGCAGGTCAAGGCCTTCGCGACCGGCCTGCAGCATCCGCGCTTCATCTACGTGCTGCCCAATGGCGACGTGCTGGTGGCGGAATCCAAGGCGCCGAAGGGGGCGGGGATCAAGCGCCCCAAGGAGATCGTCATGGGCTACATCGAGTCCTGGGCGACCTCGGGCGGCAACGACACCGGACCGGGCAATCGCATCACGCTCCTGCGCGACAGCAATGGCGACGGCGTGCCGGATACGCAAAGCGTCTTCCTCGACCATCTCAATTCGCCGTTCGGCATCGCGCTGGTCGGCAACGAGTTCTACGTCGCCAATGCCGATGCAATCGTCAGATATCCCTACACCGAGGGCGAGACCACGATCACCGCGCCGGGTACGGTGCTGACGCCGCTGCCGGGCGGGCCGATCAACCATCATTGGACCAAGAGCCTGGTGGCGAGCCCCGACGGTTCGAAGCTCTATGCCGGCGTCGGCTCCAACAGCAACATCACCGAGAACGGCATGGAAGCCGAGCACAACCGTGCGGCGATCCTCGAGGTCGACCGTGCCAGCGGCCGCTGGCGCGTGTTCGCAAGCGGCCTGCGCAATCCCAACGGGCTCAGCTTCGAGCCGCAGACCGGTGCACTGTGGACGGTGGTGAACGAGCGCGACGAACTCGGGCCCGATCTCGTCCCTGATTACATGACCTCGGTGAAGGACGGCGGCTTCTACGGCTGGCCCTACAGTTATTACGGCCAGCACGTCGATCCCCGCGTCAAGCCGCAGCGGCCGGATCTGGTCGCCAAGGCGATCATGCCGGATTATGCCCTGAGTTCGCATGTCGCTCCGCTCGGGATGGTGTTCTCGACCGGCACGAGCCTGCCCGCCGCCTATCGCGGCGGCGCCTTCGTCGGTGAGCACGGTAGCTGGAACAGGCAGGTGCTGAATGGCTACAAGGTCGTCTACGTCCCGTTCGAGGGCGGCAAGCCCTCAGGGCCGGCGCAGGACGTCGTCACCGGCTTTCTCAACCAGGACAATCAGGCGCGCGGTCGTCCTGTCGGCGTTGCGCTGGACAAGAGCGGCGGGTTGCTGATTGCAGACGACACCGGCAACACCGTCTGGCGCGTCACCGCCGCGCATCCCCAACTCACGCAGCGTCAGGAGTGATCAATGAGCCTTGCACAATATGCCATCGTTCCCGTCGAGGACGAGTGGGGCGTGCTGCACGACGGCGATGTCAAGAACAGGTATGCCACCAAGGAAGCGGCGTTCGAGTCCGCGGTGTCGGCCGCGACGCTGGCGATTCGGCAGGGACATGAAGTTCACGTCAGCGTTCCCGGCCGCCAGGAGGGCGAGGGCACGCTGGGGTTCAAGGCGGCCCCTTAGCGGCGTCACCGAACAAGGAGAATAACGCGATGACCAAGTCTCCTGAGCCGAACGGCGTCGAGCCATCCCGTTCCGAGGACGACATCCAGCGCGAACAGCTGGGTCCCCGCGGTGTCCCCGGTGCGCCCGATCCGGCCAAGATGACGCCGCAGCGCGACAAGAAGACGCCGAAGCACGTCGATCCCGGCCATACCGCTTGAGGACGGCTGCTCTGCGGCGGACGCAGCAGTGCCCATCCCGACCGACATTCCCGTGACCTCGATGTGCAGGTAAGAGATGCTTGTCGGCGCGATCTGCGCCGCCGGGCAGGCGACGTTTGGAATGCGGTTCTTGAAATCTGACAGCAGGCTGACCGGCGTCCTGCTGGTGCTCGCGATCACCCAGCTCATTGGCTGGGGTACAATCGGCCTTCCGCCCATCGTCGGCCGCGACCTCGCCGCCGATCTCGGCATGAGCCTGCCGATGGTGTTTGCGGGCACCTCGACCCTTTATGTCACGATGGGGCTGTGCGCGCCCTGGCTCGCCAGGGCCTTTGCGCGGCACGGTGCGCGCAAGGTGATGATGGCGGGCACGATCGTGGCCGTGCCGGGCTATATCGTTCTGTCCCTTGCCCACGAGCCGATGCTCTATTTCGCGGCTTGGGTCATCCTCGGCATCGCCGGCAGCGCCACGCTGTCCACGGGCGCGTATATACTGCTCAACGAATTGGCAGGCCCCAAGGCCAAGAGCGCCATCGGCGCGCTGATGCTGGTGACGGGCCTGTCCGGCAGCATCTTCTGGCCGACCACCTCGTTCCTCAGCGGACATTTCGGCTGGCGCGGAACGTGTCTGGTTTACGCGGCAATGCTGCTTCTGGTCTCGCTTCCGCTCTACGCCTTCGCAACGCCGCGCCGGGCGGTCGCGACGGAGGCAGGCACGGCGACCGCCAGGCAAGCCGATGCGCCGTCAATCCCGCGGAGCACGTTCGGCCTCGTCGTCGCCGCGATCACCCTCAATGCCTTCGTCACGTTCGGCCTCAGCGCCGTCTTTGTCGAATTGTTGCGGGCCGAGGGGCTGGCGCCGTCGCAGGCCATCGCCTTCGGCTCGATGCTCGGCGTGATCCAGGTCAGCGCGCGAGGGCTCGACTTCCTCGGCGGCGGGCGGTGGGACGGCATCACGACCGGGCTCGTCGCCGGCACGGCGCTGCCTGTCGCCATGCTGCTCCTGATGCTGAGCGAAGGGGCGACCTGGGCGGTCGCGGTCTTCATCCTGCTCTACGGCGCCGGCAGCGGCGCGATGGCAGTGGCGCGAGCGACCATCCCGCTGGTTTTCTATGACCAGACCGAATTCGCCAAGGCGTCGTCGATGATCGCACTGCCGCTCAACCTCGCGTCCGCGCTCTCTCCACCTCTTTTGGCCGGTCTGCTCAGCCAGTTCGGCGGCCGCGGCGCGCTTGGTCTCACCTTTGTGTTCTCCTGCGCGGCAGTGCTGATCCTGGTCTTGCTCGGCCGGCGGCGGCCGCGGGTCGCGGTCGCGGCCGCGACCTGAGACGATCTTCGTGGCGCGGAATTCGGCCGCGACGCGCGCTTCCGGCGCCGGCCGGGGATAGCCGCATGAGCGGAGTGCAGTGCTCAGGGCGCCAAAATGGTGTATCCGCTGGGAAGCGCGACCCCGTGATCTCGCAGGCGCGCCAATATCAGTTCCCCGGAGGAAATCGACATGTCGGCCCTGCCGCTTTCAGGCATCAAGATCCTTGACCTCACCCGCGTGCTTGCCGGGCCCTTGTCGGCCCAGATGCTCGGCGATCTCGGCGCGGAGGTGATCAAGATCGAACGGCCGGGCACCGGGGACGACGCACGCGCCTTCGGGCCGCCTTACCTCACCGATCCCGAAGGCAAGGCGAACAACAACAATTCCTTCTACCTCTGCGCCAACCGCAACAAGAAGTCGGTCACGGTCAACATCGCCAAGCCCGAGGGGCAGGCGATCATCCGCGAACTGGCCAAGGACGTCGACGTCTTCATGGAGAACTACAAGGTCGGCGACCTCAAGCGCTACGGCCTCGACTACGAAACCATCAAGGCGATCAACTCCGGCATCATCTATTGCTCGGTGACCGGTTTCGGCCAGACCGGCCCCTACGCACCGCGCGCCGGCTATGACGCCATCCTGCAGGCGATGGGCGGCCTGATGAGCGTCACCGGTCATATCGACGGCGAGCCCGGCGAGGGCCCGATGAAGGTCGGCCCGTCGATCGTCGACTACATGACCGGCATGAACACCTCGATCGGCATTCTCTCCGCGCTCTACCATCGCGACGTCAATGGCGGGCAGGGGCAGCACATCGACGTCTGCCTGTTCGACACCGTCATCGCCTCGCTGTCGCACTGGCTGCAGATCTATCTCGTCAACGGCAAGACGCCGCCGCGGCGCGGCACCTGGGGCAATGGCGGCATGCCGGCCGGCGTGTTCCGCTGCACCGACGGCGAGCTGATGCTGGTGGTCGGCAATGACGGCCAGTTCCAGCGCACCTGCGCCGTGCTCGGCGCGCCGGAGCTGGCGACCGATCCGCGCTTCGTCAAGAACAACGACCGCGTCGTGCACGGCAAGGAAATCATGGCGATCTTCGCGGGCCTGTTCCTGAAGCAGAAGGTATCCTACTGGCTGGACAAGCTGGAGGAGGCCGGCGTGCCCTCGGGCCCGATCAATAATTTCGAGCAGGTGTTTGCCGATCCGCACGTCCAGTCTCGCGGCATGCGGGTGAAGACCGAGCACAAGTTCGAGCCGGAGCTTTCGCTGATCCGCAATGCGCTGACCCTCTCGGGCACCCCGATCACCGAATATCGCGCCCCGCCGCTGCTGGGCGAGCACACGCAAGAAGTGCTCGGCGGCAAGCTCGGCTATGATGCGGGCAAGATCGAGGAGTTGAAGAAGCAGGGGATCATCTGACTTTTTTCCCTCTCCCCTTGTGGGAGAGGGTGGCTTCGCGAAGCGAAGACGGGTGAGGGGTATCTCTCCTCACGACCGATCTCGTCAGTGGAGAGGTACCCCTCATCCGGCGCTTCGCGCCACCTTCTCCCACAAGGGGAGAAGGAAGACGGGAGCATCAAATGACCGCCAAAACCATCATCACCTGCGCCATCACCGGTAATCTCACCAAGCCCGAACAGTCGCCATATCTCCCGATCACGCCCGAGCAGATCGCGACCTCCGCGCTGGAAGCCGCGGAAGCCGGCGCTGCCATCGCCCACATCCATGTGCGCGATCCCGCGACGGGGCGACCGTCGATGGAGATCGGCCTCTACCGCGAAGTCGTCGAGTTGATCCGCGCCCGCAACAAGGGCCTCGTCATCAATCTCACGACTGGCCCCGGCGGCCGCTTCGTGCCCTCGATCGAGGACCCCCGCGTCGCCGCCGCAGGTACCACGCTGCTTCAGCCCGAGAAGCGCGTCGAGCATATCGAGCTGCTCAAGCCCGACATCTGCACGCTCGACCTCAACACCATGAATTCCGGCGGCGAGGTCGTGATCAACACGCCGCGCAACGTCCGCATCATGGCGGAACGGATGAAGGCAGCCGGTGTGCTGCCGGAGATCGAGCTGTTCGATTCCGGCGATTGTCACCTGGCGCGCGACCTGTTCGCCGACGGCACGCTGAAGGGGCCGGGCCTGTTCTCGCTCGTGCTCGGCGTGAAGTACGGTTTCTCGGCCACGCCGGAGACGATGTTCTACGCCCGCAGCCTGCTGCCGCCGGGTGCGGTCTGGTCCGGCTTCGGCATCGGCCGCGCCGAATTCCCGATGGTGGCGCAGGCCTTTTTGCTCGGCGGCCACGTCCGCGTCGGCATGGAGGACAATCTCTATATGTCCAAGGGCGTGCTGGCGAAGACCAATGCCGAGCTGGTCGCCCATGCCGTGGGCATCCTCAATAGCCTCGGCGCGTCCATTGCGACGGCCGCGGACGCGCGTGCGATGCTCGGGCTTTCCTGAGGCTTGCGGGCCGTCCCCAGATAATCCCGGTCCGTAGTCGCACAGGCTTCCGCTTCGCGCCCGACTCTGATTCGATCTCTCCGCGAATGTCGGGAGGGAAGTGAATGTCCTACACGATCGGGTTTCAGGCGAGGAACCAGCAGGCAGTTCTGGCGACCGAGGCGGCAACGGCCAATCAAGCCGTCGCCATCATTGCCGCGCTGCGGCAAAGCTCGGACGAAATAAAGTTCATCCGCTCGCCGCAGGAAGGCGACATGGGCATCGAGATGCTGCTGCTGCTTGCCAAGGAAGAGGCTGAGGAGATGCCGCAGCGGGCTTGAGTCCGCGGCTGCCACCACACTTCGACTAGAAGCGAAGCATGCCGGCTGCAGACTAGTGTAGTCAGGCGTCAGTCTCGCTCGCACCGAAGGTGGCCGCCCATGAAGCGCGAAGCGCTCCGCGTCGAACCGATCTCGTCCTTTCTCGACCGCCGCAATGCGCCGGTCTCGCCTGTAACGCGCGCCGGCAACATGATCTTCGTCGCCGGCCTGCCGCCGTTCGACCCGGAGACGGGCGAAATCGCGCAAATGCCGATCGAGCGTCAGAGCGAGATCGTCATGGAGCAGATGAAGCTGTGCCTCCAGACGGCCGGCGCCTCGCTCGACAACGTCATGAAGTGCAACGTCTACTGCACCTCGACGAAACATTTCGCCGCGTTCAACGCCATCTATGCCCGCTATTTCCCAATCGATCCGCCGGCGCGTATTTTTGTCGTCACGCCCGAATGGTTCGGCCCCTTCGACGTCGAGATCGACTGCATCGCGATGATGTGAGGTAAGCAGCCCTGCTAGGCACTTTGCTCGGAGGGCCTTGGGTTACACTCATGTGCTGTTGGCTCCGGCAAACTGAGGTCCCAGATCTTCCGTTCCAGAGCAATTAGCTTTGGTTCGAAACGGACGACCTTGGTCGCCAGGGCAGTATTGCACCAGAAGTCGATGTGGTGCAATCTTAGCTCGAAGTTCAGGTTGATCGCGCGCGAGGGGCGCATGAACGACGACGCGGATATGTCTGACTTGAAGCAGGTCAGGACAACGGGGGACTATAGTCCCGGTGTGGTCATGGGCAACTACGTCGTAAACAGCGTCCTGACTCCGACGTCTGTGCAATTATCGGAGGCGTTTCAGCTTCGTATTGAGTTTACTCCGAGCGATAAAGGCTATTTTACGGAACTCGGTGGACGGCCAGTTTTTGTAAATGGGTGTAAATTCGAACTCAACATCGGCAACGCTGGGCTGTCTGATCTAGTATTGGGAGCCTTCCGGCTTTCTGTATCTTGGGAAGATATTGCACCTATTGTCATGAGAGACAAAGAGCGCAGATATGGCGGCCTTTTCTTGCCGCATCAATTGTTCGTCGACCTCTACCGGGATGCTGCTCCGGGATGGTGGCTGATTTCGAACGGCAATAAGCACGATAGCCCGCGAGGTATTTTGGATGCGCGAAATGATTTGCTAGAATCGGGTGGAGGGCCACGACTGCGCTTCCGCCTAAAGCCGGGTGAGATCGAAGTAATAGAAGGAGGCATAATTCCAAAACAAGACGGTCTCTTCCGTGTGAGATTTGTCTTTGGCGTTAGCTCCCCGACGGACAAGCTATCAAAACAGACAAAGGAAGTTCTTATCGCGAGCGCGGATTCGATAAATGGGGATTGAATTCGACGAAGTCCAAGATCCTGAGAACTTCGGCGATTCTTCCGAGGAATTTGAGATCCTTGAGAGTCGGATGGAGGAGGCGCCGGTTGAAAGCAATGCTGCACTGAGTTCGATTCAGAGAGCGCGTCGCGCCGAAGCGTTGTTCGTGCAGAAGCTTGCTCTAGTCGGTAAAATCGCGCATGGAGCGGCCAACAATCAATTGAGTATCTTGGCCCTGAGTGATGGCATCACTTCGCATACGGTAAGTTGCTTAGGCGTGACGCGCGGAAGTGAAGACTACATGGTTCAGTATCACGATCCTTGGGGGCCTCGCGGATCATTTTTGCAGCAGGGCAACAATGTGGCCGGCTGCGCAGCTACAAATGTACATGAAAACGGACTTTGGGCCGTTTCTGCATTTCAATTGGCATCCGTATTAGATTCGGCGATCTTGGTTGGCTTAAAGGATGATGCAAATGAGCCCGGTGGAGATCAAAGCCCTGCCGAGAAGTGACGGGTTCTATCTGAGGGTGGACGGTATTGGTGCTCCATTCCGGTTTCGTCTAGGTGTGGGGGACGTTGCAAGGACAGATCACCAAAGTCATTTTCTATGGTCGGTACAGAATTCGCCCGTTGGCGGGTATTTAGTTCAATTTATACCGCACGGTATTGCGGCCGAGCCCGGTTCTGACGCCATGAATTCTCTTGCTGCCCATTTCCGATGGGAAGTCGACTTTTTACGAGATCGCTTAGGAATATTCGTTGATGAAAATAGAGCCGGATTTGCGTACCACGTATCGGGCGCTCCCATTCTTGCTTGGCTCAATGTTAATCCGAAGGCGACAGCCGAAGCGGGTGTGACGCCGTATGCGGCACAGGTCACGCTCCTTCACGAAACCAGCTTTCTTTTGCATTTCTCGGTGACTGGCTTTGGCGATGATTGGTGCGAAGAGGATTTAGCTGCGCAGGCGCGCCGCATAGCCTTCTCGTACTTCCCATTGGAGTGAGGCACATAATGTTACAATATTACGGGTAGGAGGCTCTCGGGATGACTAGATCTCAATTTAGCTTGGCTGCGCGAATTAAGAAGCCTATTCCGCTCGCAGCGCTTTCCGTTCTGACTTTGTGTGTCGTGGTCCTTGCTATTGTACGTGTAGGACAAGTCCAAGTCGGCGAGTTGGGCTATGTTGCCATAGGCGTTATGGCTTTGGTTGCCGTTCTAGCCGTCATTCTAGCGCTAGCACGCGGGGGAGGTGAGCCTTCGATGATCGAGACAAAGGGGAACTATAGTCCCGGCGAAGTGCGCGGTAACTACTCGATCGGCCCTTCAAAGCCGCCAGCGTCTGCGGACTTACCTGTCGTTCCTTCGGCAGACTCGATTCGTACGCAGGGGTCTCACAGCCCTGGCCGGGTTGGCGGCAACTACAGTGTAGACCGCGAAGGACCAAGCCCCAAAGAGTAGCAGGGGAGTCTGTTATAAGTGCCCAATCCCTTTTACTCTTGGTTTGCTATCGTTTGCTGATGTCACGACTGGTCTTGCGTTGGAGAGCGCCATCGTCGCCACGCTGACCACGCGCTCCACCACGTCCTCGACGTCATCGAGATCGCATTTGCCTTCCGACAGCTTGGTCAGCCGCTCGCTTTCGCGGATGGTGTGGTGCGCCATCGCGAGCGCGAAGTTGAGGCCCCAGTAGATATCGACGTCGCTGCGCTCGGGCAGGGCGCGGCGCATCGCGCCTGCGAATTTGCGCAAATGGTCGATTTCGCGGTTCTTGATGCGGCGGATCGGCGGCACGGATTCGATCGAGGCGCGGATCATGAAGCGCGCCGCGGTCGAGCGCTGGTTCTCGGGGCCGAGGCAGCCGCGCAAGGTCGGTCCGACCAGCGCGTGCAGGATCACCTCGATCGGCGCGCGGCCGCCGCCTTCTTCCTCCGCCGCCTTCAACTCGCGCAGGCGCTCGCGGTTGGTGGCGATCGAGCGGGTGACGAATAATTCCGCGATCAACTCGTCCTTCGAGCCGAAATGATAATTCACCGCGGCGAGGTTGACACCGGCCTCCGCGACGATGTCGCGCAGCGTCACATCGCCGAAGCCGCGATCGGCATAGAGCCGTTCGGCGGCGGCGAGAATGGCAGATCTCGTATGATCGCTGGCCATGAGGGTGCCCGGGGAGGGGAGTTGCAATTCAAACAGTTGTATGAAACTATCGTTTGAAGGCCGGAGATGTCAATCCGCAATCGGGATTCGTTCGCAACTCGCGAAGCCGGTTCCGAAGCGTCCGCGAGCTGCGTGCTTGCGGGCCGCGTGCAGGCGGTGGACAGTCCGGCGCAGAACAGTTTCGCAAAGAGAGACCGAGGAGCGTCCCATGGATTTCGATCTGTCCCCCAAGCAGAAGGAATGGCTCGACCGCGTGCAGTCGTTCATGACCAAGCACGTGCGTCCGGCGGTGCCGATCTATAACGAGCAGGACAAGGCCGGCGATCGCTGGAAGGTCATTCCGATCCTCGAAGACCTCAAGAAGAAGGCGAAGGCCGAAGGCCTCTGGAACATGTTCATGCCGCCGAACGAGCATGAGGACGACGAATTCCGCGGTGCGGGACTGACCAATCTCGAATACGCGCTGCTGTCGGAGCAGATGGGCCACATCTCCTGGGCCTCGGAAGTCTTCAACTGTTCCGCGCCCGATACCGGCAACATGGAAGTGTTCATGCGTTACGGCTCCAAGGAGCAGAAGCGCAAATGGCTGCGCCCGCTGATGGACGGCGAGATCCGCTCGGCGTTCCTGATGACGGAACCCGCGGTGGCCTCGTCGGACGCGACCAACATCGAGACCAGCATCAAGAAGGACGGCGATCACTACGTCATCAACGGCCGCAAATGGTGGTCGTCCGGCGTCGGCGATCCCCGCTGCAAGATCGCGATCCTGATGGGCAAGACCGATTTCAACGCCGCAAAACATCAGCAGCAGTCGCAGATCCTGGTTCCGCTCGACACCCCCGGCATCAAGGTCGAGAAGATGCTGCCGGTGTTTGGCTTCGACGACGCGCCGCACGGCCACGCCCAGGTGCTGCTCGAGAACGTGCGCGTGCCCAAGGAGAACATCCTGCTCGGCGAGGGCCGCGGCTTCGAGATTGCGCAGGGCCGCCTCGGTCCCGGCCGCATCCATCACTGCATGCGCACCATCGGCAAGGCCGAGGAAGCGCTGGAGAAGATGGTCAAGCGTCTGATGTCGCGCACCGCGTTCGGCAAGAAGATCGTCGAGCACTCCGTGTGGGAGCAGCGCATCGGCGAGGCCCGCACCAACATCGAGATGACGCGTCTGCTCTGCCTCAAGGCCGCCGACATGATGGACAAGGTCGGCAACAAGACCGCTCAGGCCGAGATCGCCATGATCAAGGTCGCGGCGCCCAACATGGCGCTGAAGATCATCGACGAGGCGATCCAGGCGTTTGGCGGCGCGGGCGTGTCGGACGAAGCGGGTCTTGCCAAGGACTACGCCGGCATCCGCACGCTGCGGCTCGCCGACGGTCCGGACGAGGTGCACAATCGCGCCATTGCCAGGCTCGAGGTTCGGAAGTATGCCAACTCTCCCAAGCATTAAGCGGGAGAGTCTTACGACGTTCCCGACTTGAAGAAACGGCAGGGCATGATCCCACTCGGAATGACCGCTTGACGCAAGTGCGCCAGCGGTTACCGATTAGGATCATGCTCGACCTGAAATGGTCAGGACTGAAGAGGGAGCGTCACCGTGGCTGACGGCGTCAGGAAAGACGAAGAATTCTCGGGCACCAAGCCGGTCGAGGAGCGTCATCGCTTCGACGAGCTGCGCCTGGAAGCCTGGATGCGCGACAACGTCGAGGGCTATGAGGGCCCGCTGGTCGTGCTCCAGTTCAAGGGCGGCCAATCCAATCCGACTTACCGGCTGAACACGCCGAAGCGTTCCTACGTGATGCGCCGCAAGCCGTTCGGCAAGCTGCTGCCCTCCGCGCATGCGGTCGATCGCGAATATCGCGTCATCGCGGCTCTTGGGAAACAGGGCTTCCCGGTCGCGCGCGCCTATGCGCTGTGCCAGGACGATGGTGTCATCGGCGCCGCCTTCTACATCATGTCGATGGAAGAGGGCCGTGTGTTCTGGGATCCGACGCTGCCGAGCCAGACGCCGGAGGATCGCCGCAAGATCTTCACCAGCAAGATCGAGACGCTGGCGAAACTGCACATGTACGATCCCACGGCGATCGGCCTCGGCGAGTTCGGCAAGCCCGGCAATTATTTCGCGCGACAGATCGACCGCTGGACTAAGCAGTATCGCGCGTCCGAGACCCAGCACATTCCGGAGTTCGAGAAGGTCGCCGAATGGCTGCCGAAGACGGTACCGGAACAGGCGCGCGTCTCGATCGTCCACGGCGACTATCGCCTCGACAACATGATTTTCCATCCGACGGAACCGCGCGTGCTGGCCGTGCTGGACTGGGAGCTGTCGACGCTCGGCGATCCCATGGCCGACTTCACCTATCTCTTGATGCAGTGGATCATGCCGGGCCTGGATGGCGCCGATCTCAAGGCGCTCAACATCCCGAGCGTGGAGGAAGCCGCGCAGATCTATTGCAACGTCACCAAGATGACGGTGCCGGATCTCAACTGGTACTTCGCCTACAATCTGTTCCGCCTCGCCGGCATCACCCAAGGCATCGCCGGCCGCGTCCGCGACGGCACCGCCGCCAACGCCAAGGCGCTGGAGTCAGCCAAGCGCACCGTGCCGCTTTCCAAGGCGTCATGGGAATACGCGCAGAAGGCAGGGGCGGTGTAGGAATGCGAAGGCGCGGCCGGTGGCCGGGCCTTCGCGTTGTGGTTCCCGGATGCTTCCGCAGTCTCCGTCATTGCAAGAGGAGCGTAGCAATCCAGAATCTGTCCGCAGCGGCAGTCTGGATTGCTTTGCTTCGCTCGCAATGACGAGCAACGTCTCAGCCCTTCACACAATGCGCGATCAGCTTCTCCACGAACCCCGCGCACTTCTCCAGCTCGGCCATCTCCACGAACTCATCCGGCGTATGCGCCTGCGCGATCGAGCCCGGGCCGATCACCACTGACGGCACATCAGCCATGCTGGCAAACAAGCTCGCCTCGGTGCCGAAGGCGACCTTGGCGTGGTCGTTGCGGCCCGCAAGGCTCTTGGCGAGCGTGACGATGGTCGCGTCGGCCGCGGTGTCGAGCGCGGGGTAGTCGAGGATCTCCTCGAAATCGATGCCGCATTCCGGGCTTCTCGCCTTCATCGCCGGTTCGATCTCGGCCTTGGCCCAGGCGACGATCGCATCTGTCACCTCGCGAGACTCGGTGATGCCGATGCCGCGGCATTCGAAATCCACCGTGCAGGTGTCGGGCACGATGTTCAGCGCGGCGCCGCCATGCACGATGCTGGTGAGCAGCGTCGAGTGCGGCACGTCGTAAAGGCTGTCGGTTGCGCGCACGGCCGCGAGTGCAACCGCGCGCCGTCGGATCTCGACGATCAACTCGGCCGCGTATTCGATCGCGTTGACGCCGTCGGGCGCAATCGAGGAATGGCGGGCGAGCCCGTGAAAGGTCGCGCGCACGCCGTGCTTGCCCTTGTGGCCGATGATGACCTTCATCTCGGTCGGCTCGCCGATGAAGGCGCCGAGCGGCCGGACCTTCTTCTTGGCAACCTCGCGCAGCATCGGCCGCACGCCGACGCAGCCGATCTCCTCGTCGTAGGAGATCGCCAGATGAATCGGTGTCGTGAGCTTGGCCTCCACCATCTCCGGCACCATGGCAAGGCACACGGCGACGAAGCCCTTCATGTCGGTGGTGCCGCGGCCGTAGAGCTTGCCGTCGCGTTCGACCAGCTTGAACGGATCGTGGCTCCAGTCCTGACCCACGACAGGCACGACGTCGGTATGGCCCGACAGCACCAGGCCCGGGCGGTCCTCGGGGCCGATCGTGACCCACAGCGAGGCCTTTTGCCCGGTCGCATCGGTGATGCGCTCGCTTTTGACGCCAAACGCGGCGAGGTAGCGCTCGATATGGGCAATCAGGGGCAGGTTGGTGCGATCGCTGACGGTGTCGAAGGCGACGAGGTCGGCGAGGAGTTTTCGAATCCGGTCGGGTCTTGGGCTTGGCATTTTCACAGTCTTGTCAGGGGTATGGAAGCTGAGGTGCTTGCAGGAACCATACCAACGCGGTGGCTGATTGCGCAAATCAACACGCACCCGTAGCCCGGGTGAGCGAAGCGATACCCGCGACCGCTGGCGGCGCGAATCCCGGATATTGCTTCGCTCATCCAGGCTACAAGACCTTGCGCTGCCCGACGGGCAAAACACGCCATCCATGGGTCCATGCCGGTCACCGAAAATATTCCACTTTACCGAAATTCGGAATTGGCTTATGTGTGCGGCATCCCGACCCAACGAAAGGGGCGTATCGCGATCGTCACGAACGCGGGTCGGGTGGCGGTGGACGTGGGTCACATCGGCGCCAAGGATTTTGCAGGGCGGGCAACCGTGAGCGAAACACCTGGCGCGCACGACCGGTGTGATCGGCGTACGGCAAAATCGTGTGGT
>NZ_PYFW01000018.1 GCF_003020125.1 Bradyrhizobium sp. MOS003
ACGGAGCCGGAAACTTACGAGCGAGACGAAGCCTGACAGCGCCGTCGTCCGCACGAAGCCTCGGGCTCACAGGGACTACCCGCCCTGCCCGCACCTCTCATGCCGACGCTGCCGCGTCCACCGCAAGCCCGGCTCGCGAACATGACGACTTCACGTCGCCCCTCTTGGTGAGCCGGGATGAGCGACACATACGCCGAAACCGAATTTCGGTAAAGTGGAATATTTTTGCGAGCGTGGATTGACAGAGGCCGACACAGGCTCTGTTTTTGGCTGGACGGGCTGTTCAGTCAGCCTCCAGTGCACCCGCCGGTCAGACCTCAGCCGATTGTCCTGAAGGGACTTCGAAGAAGGGAAGCAGGACGATCCAGACAACGCCGCCGCAAGACCTGGATCGCCCTTTCCTTCCGTTCCTCAATCGATTCGAATCCGACGTGACCGGTCGCGCGGCATTGGAGCGGCCGTGCTGAATGCGGTCGAGCAGTCGTCGTCATTCTCACCGTCGAGCAGCGGAGCACCACAGTGCCGGCACATGCGTGCCGACATCGACGACGCCTTGCCGCTCGCCAGGACCTGGCGATAGTTCGCGAGGTCGATGACGTTGCGGGGCGACGTTATGTGTTTTTCAACCATGGTTGTTCCTCGCGGCTACGCACTGCTTATCGCAGACAAGTTTCGCGCAAACGTTCAGCCCACCGCTCAAATTTTACCGGAGGAATTGCGGCACGGCGAACCCATCACCGCGCTGCCTCAATCCCGATCTATTCTGCGACACGATTCATCGTGTCTGTGCGACCGGCGTAAGGTCTCGGTCACTATTTTTCAAGCGCGACCAGATCAGAGCCACTTCTTCCACTTGAAGATCCAGTACGGGACGATGGCGGCGATCAGCATCATCACCAGTGCAAACGGATAGCCGTGCGTCCACTCCAGTTCCGGCATCGACTTGAAATTCATGCCGTAGATCGAGGCGATCAGCGTCGGCGGCATCAGGACGACGGCCATCACCGAGAACAGCTTGATGATGTTGTTCTGCTCGAGATTGACGACGCCGAGCATGGCGTCGAGCACGAAGGTGATCTTGCTGGAGAGATAGGAGGCATGGTCGGTCAGAGAGGAGACGTCGCGCTGCATGGTCTTGAGCTGCTCGCGCATGTCCTTCGACCATTTCACCCCCTCCACCACCGCCGAGAGGAAGGCGACGACGCGGCCGATCGAGACGAGGCTCTCGCGCACCTTGGAGGTCAGGTCGCCCTTTCGGCCGATCGAGATCAGGATCTGGGAATATTGCTTGGCGTGACCGTGGCGCTCGCTCTCGGGCTCGAAGATGTCGTGGCTGACTTGGTCGATCTCGGCACCGCAGCGCTCCAGGATGTCGGCGCAGCGGTCGATCACGGCGTCCAGCAACTCCATCAGCACCATCTCGCCGGTGATGGAAGGCGTGCAGGAGCGGGCGAGCTTGGCCTCGACCAGGGCGAACGGCTTTGGCAGTTCGTAACGCACCGTCACCAGGCGGTGGTCGCCGAGGATGAAGGTCACCGCCGTGGTCCGGGGCATGTC
The DNA here is from genome assembly GCF_003020125.1 of Bradyrhizobium sp. MOS003. Taxonomy (GTDB): domain Bacteria; phylum Pseudomonadota; class Alphaproteobacteria; order Rhizobiales; family Xanthobacteraceae; genus Bradyrhizobium. Next base: position 1,558 of record NZ_PYFW01000018.1, read on the forward strand.
GGTATCGGAGTGGCACATCAGCGTCGCGGTCATGTAGCGCGCGCCGTTCTCGATATAGAGGCGGCTGGAGATCTCGATCTCCTGCATGTCTTCCCGGGTCGGGATGGCGATGCCAGCAAGCCGCTCGACCGCCTTGTCCTCGGCCGCGGTGGGATTGACGAGATCGATCCAGACCGCGCTTTCGGGCAACGCGGTGAGATCTTCGATGACAGCCTTCTTCAGGACGGACTCGGAGGGAACAAACACCGAAAACATGCACAACTCCAGAGAACCTGCGACAGAATGACAGCCCTTAGCGCGATTCTGACAAGTTCACGATGACAACCACATTAACGGAGCGTTGGCATTTGTGGCGACGCCATGGCTCAACTGTGGCCCGGAATCGACAGTCCGGCCATCTCGGCCCAAAAATCTTCACCTGGCCGCAAAACTTGCGGCAGAAAAGCCACAGCTCGGGTCTCGCAGCGCGGGATAAGCCCTTCCGTGCTGGAATTGTGGCAGATTTCAACGATAATGGGATTAACGGAGTCGAGGAACTTGGGCGGTAAGCTCAGGCCTTCTGCACGGTATTGCTTTGATTGGAACCAAATCATGTCGTCGCTGAAAGTTAAGTTGGGAATTCTGGCCGCCGGCCTGATGCTGTCGGGCTGCATGCAGGCCACGCATTTCGAGGCGACCGACACGAAGGCCTTCAAGCCGAAGGACAAGGAACTGCTCGCCAAGGTCCGGTACGAGAACACCCCGGTTGCCGAGCCCTTCCGCCGCGCCATTGTCGATTACCACCGCAAGGAATCGCCGGGCTCGATCGTGGTCGATTCCGACAACCATTACCTCTATTACGTGCAGGAGGGCGGCAAGGCGATCCGTTACGGCATCACCGTCGGCGAAGAGGCCATGGCCTGGTCGGGCATCGCCAAGGTGGGCAGCAAGACCGAGTGGCCGGCCTGGCACCCCACTCCCGGCGAAATTTCGCGCCTGGGCGTGCCGACTTATGTCGCACCCGGTCCGGACAATCCGATGGGCTCTCGCGCGATCTACCTTTATTCCGGCGGCAAGGACACGTTGTTCCGCATCCACGGCACCAACCAGCCGGAATATATCGGCGCCTCGATCTCGTCAGGCTGCATCCGCCTGACCAACGAGGACGCGATCGATCTCTATGATCGCGTCAAGGTCGGTACCCTCGTCGTGGTGCTCGAGCCGAAGCACGGCGACTCGCCCTACAATTCGCGGCTGGCGCTCGGCGGCAGCCAGACCGGCCAGGCCGGCAGCTACTGATCGCCTGCTGATCTCCGAGATCCAAAAGCGCCGGTTTCACCGGCGCTTTTTTGTTGCCGGCTTGTGCGGCTGGGACTTGCCGGCATCGGCCGCCGGCTTCTCCGCCGCCTCGTCGTCGGCTCCTTCCTTGGTCTCGGACTTGGTCTCGGATTTGGCGGCGACCTCGCGCGGCGGCGCCTCCTCGGGGCGCTCCGCCGGCAGCAGCGGGGCGATTTGCGGCAGGGGATCCCAGACGTTCCACTGGCAGATCCGGTAATCGTTGCGCCGCTGCGCGAGATCGAGATGGATATGGTCCTCATGGTACCAGTCCGAGCCCGGGCCGAGCACGGTGGAAAATCGTGAGCAGACCGAATGCAGCACGCGCTCGCGCACCTCGCGCGGCATGGTCCGGTCGGTGAGGCCGATCGACTGCCCGTTGGCCAGCTTGATGCCCCGGACGTCGAGGGCGTTGGCCTTGCCGTGCTCGGACAGCAGCGCGCCGGCGACGCGGTTGCGTCCCCGGCATTCGAAGCTGTCGAAATTGTCGAGTTCGCCAATGGTCGAGCCGAGGCTAGTGGCCAGCGGCGCCATGTCCTTGCGCAGCCAATCGGCGATCGCAGAGGCCATGGTGCAGCGAAGGATCGCCGCCGGCTTGACCGTCACCTTGCGCTTATCCGGCAGCACGATGGCTTCCAGCCGCACCAGATCCTCGCCGCCGCAGGCGCCGGGGCCGCGGATATCCGGAATGGAGGGCGCGATCGCGATCTCCTCCGTCAACGCCAGACGGCAGGCGGAGACCGGCTTCTCGGGCGGTGCCGCGGCCTCGGCGGGCTTGTCGGCGCCGGGCTTGTCCGCGGGAGGCTTGCCGTCCGGCTCAGGCGGGGCCTCGCCAGAGGCCTTGGGCGCCTCCTCGGGGCGCGGTCTGGGGAGCGGGATCCTTGCGGAATGAACCACGGGGCGCGGCCGTGGTGCCGCGATACCGAAGATATCCAGCGGGGATGTATATTTTCGCGCCTCTGCCCTCTCGGCGAGCACCAGCGACAGCCCGAGCGCAGCGGTAACCATTGCCGCGCCAGCGGACATATAGCCGCGACAAGACCATTTGCGGCGAAAGTCCGGCACGCTAAAACCCATGGCAATCTTTGGCCCAACGCTGAGAGCGACAACGCGCCCAGCGACTTCCCGGAGGAACGTCGGAATGCTTGGTTTGATGCAAGATTGGCCCCTGCTCTGCCACCGGATCATCGAACACGCCGCCAAAATTCATGGCAAGCAGGAGGTGGTCACGCGCTCGGTCGAGGGACCGATCCATCGCACCACTTACGCTGAAATCCACAAGCGCGCGCTCAAGGTCTCGCAGGTGCTGGATCGCGAGGGCATCAAGCTCGGCGACCGTGTCGCGACGATCGCCTGGAACACCTGGCGCCATCTCGAAGTCTGGTACGGCATCATGGGGATCGGCGCCATCTGCCATACCGTCAATCCCCGCCTTTTCCCCGAGCAGATCGCCTGGATCATCAACCATGCGCAGGACCGCATCGTGATGACCGACATCACCTTCGTTCCGGTCCTGGAGAAGATCGCCGACAAGCTGACGAGTGTGGAACGCTACGTCGTGCTGACCGACAAGGCGCATATGCCCGAGACCACGCTGAAGAATGTCGTCGCCTACGAGGACTGGATTGCGGAGGCCGACGGCAAATTCAAATGGAAAGACTTTGACGAGAACACGGCGGCCGCGATGTGCTACACGTCCGGCACGACGGGCGATCCGAAAGGTGTGCTGTATTCGCATCGCTCCAACGTGCTGCATGCGCTGATGGCCAACAATGTCGATGCGCTCGGCACCAGTGCGTCCGAGACAATGCTGCCGGTGGTTCCCCTGTTCCATGCCAACAGCTGGGGCATCGCGTTCTCCGCCCCCTCGCAGGGCACCAAGCTGGTCATGCCCGGCGCCAAGCTCGACGGTGCCTCGGTCTATGAATTGCTCTCGACCGAGAAGGTGACGCACACCGCAGGCGTGCCGACGGTGTGGCTGATGCTGCTGCAGCACATGTCCGCCAACAATCTCAAGCTGCCCGACCTGAAGATGGTGATCTGCGGCGGCTCGGCGATGCCGCGCTCGATGATCAAGGCCTTCCTCGACATGGGCTCGAACGTGCGCCACGCCTGGGGCATGACCGAGATGAGCCCGATCGGCAGCGTCGCGGCGCTGAAGCCGCCGTTCCAGAACGCAACCGGCGAAGCCCGGCTCGACGTGCTGCAGATGCAGGGCTATGCGCCCTTCGCGGTCGAGATGAAGATCACCGACGATGCCGGCAAGGAGCTGCCCTGGGACGGCAAGACGTTTGGCCGCCTCAAGGTCTCCGGGCCCGCCGTCGCCAAGGCCTACTACCGCGTCGACGCCAACATTCTCGACGAGGACGGCTTCTTCGACACCGGCGATGTCGCGACCATCGACGAGGCCGGCTACATGCGGATCACCGACCGCTCCAAGGATGTGATCAAGTCCGGCGGCGAGTGGATCTCCTCGATCGAGCTGGAAAATCTCGCGGTCGGCCACCCCGCCGTGGCCGAGGCCGCCGTGATCGGCGTCTACCACCCGAAATGGGACGAGCGGCCGTTGCTGATCGTGCAGCTCAAGCAGGGCCAGCAGGCCAGTCGCGAGGACATTCTCAAATACATGGACGGCAAGATCGCCAAATGGTGGATGCCCGACGACATCGCTTTCGTCGACGGCATCCCGCACACCGCCACCGGCAAGATCCTGAAGACGGCGCTGCGCGACCAGTTCAAGGATTACCGCTTCCCGAACGCGGCGGCGTAACTGCCTCACGCGTCATTCCGGGGGCGATGACTGCATCGCCCCCGGGATGACGGGCAGTAACAACCCGGACTCCCTTGAATTTGCCTCCGGGCCGTGGTCTCAACGGCGCATCGTCGCGCCAGATCGGCCGGCACCGCCCAAAAGACCCCGGCAGAGCTCACCCGATGGCCCGCAGGTTTTCCGCTCCCTATCAGTCGGAGCCCGTGTCCAGTCTCGCGAGCTGGGCGCGCAATCTGGCCGTGTTCGCGGTGGTGGCGGTGGTGGTGTCGATCGTCATCGTCCGCTTCGATTTCCTGGAGCCGAAGCCGGCGCTTGCGACCTTCTTCGGCGGGCTCGCGATATCGGGCCTGTCGATCCTGTTCGGGCTCGCCGGCTTTGCCGCGATCTGGCAGAACGGCTCGCGCGGCATGGCGCGCATCCTGCTCGCGTTCCTGATCGACGGCGCGATCCTGGCCTATCCCGCCTATCTGGCCCTGCAATATCGCAAGCTGCCGCCGATCTACGACATCACCACCGACCCGATCGATCCGCCGCGTTTCGACGCGCTGGCGCGTCTGCGCACCGGTGAGGGCAACAACACCGCGGTCTATGCCGGTCTCTATTCGGCGGAGCAGCAGCGCCACTTCTACCCTGATATCGAGCCCGTCGAGCTCGAGATTTCCGTCGACCGCGCCTATGCGATCGCGCTCCAGCTCGTCAACAAGCGCAAATGGATCGTCATCGACGAGCGCGCACCGCAGCCGCCGCGCCGCATCGGCCGCATCGAGGCGGTGGCGCGCACGCCGATCATGGGGTTTCGCGAGGACATTTCCATCAGGTTCGTGCCTGATGGCGACGATTCCCGTGTCGACATCCGCTCGGCCTCGCGCAATTTCGACAGAGATCTCGGCACCAATGCCGCCCGCGTCAAGAAATTCATGGACGATCTCAACACCGCCGCCGATGCCGACGCGCTCAAGCCGGTGAAGAAGACCCCGGTGGCACCGCCGAAGGCGCCGGCGAAGACGGTGAAGAAATAGGCCCAGCCGTCATTCCGGGGCGTGCGAAGCACGAGCCCGGAATTTATCGACCAGTGTGCGGCCCGATGAATTCTCAGGTGCGCAATTGCGCACCATAGTTCTCGCCTCGCGAGCCACGGAATGACGAGGTTAGTTTGCCATCCGATACGTCCCGCCAATCACGGGATCGCCGTCGGTCGCCACGATACCGCGGGCAACCAGATCTTCCAGATGCGCCAGCACGGAATAGCCGGCCGCCGTCGTCAGCCTCGGATCGATACCGATATAGATCGCGCGGACCATCGTGGGGATGTCGGTCTCGCCCTTGGCGAGGCGGTGCAGGATCGAGGCCTCGCGCGCCTTGCGGTGGCGGATCAGGAAGCGCACGAAGCGCTGGCCGTCGGGAATCTCGGGGCCGTGGCCGGAGAAATAGAGATCCTCCTCGCGTGCGGCGAGCCGGTCGAGCGAGTCCATGTAGTCGATCATCGAGCCGTCGGGCGGCGCCACGATCGAGGTGGACCAGCCCATCACGTGATCGCCGACGAAGTTGAACTTTCGCTCCAGCCAGGCGAACGCCAGGTGATTGGCGGTGTGGCCCGGCGTCGCCACGGCCTCGAGCCGCCAGCCGTCGCCTTCGACGACGTCGCCATGCGCGATCCTCACATCGGGCACGAAGTCGCGATCGGAGCCTGATTCCGGAGTGTGCTTCTCGCTCTCGAAACGCGGGCGCGAGGCGCGGTGCGGGCCCTCGGCATAAACCGGCGCGCCGGTCGCCTGCTTGATCCGCGCCGTGTTCGGCGAATGGTCGCGGTGAGTGTGGGTGACGAAGACGTGGCTCACCGTCTCGCCGCGCACGGCATCGAGCAGCGCAGCCGCATGGGCCTCGTCGTCCGGACCGGGATCGATGATCGCAACATTGCCCCGGCCTACGATGTAGCTGACCGTGCCGGTGAAGGTGAACGGGCTCGGATTGTTGCAGAGCACGCGGCGCACGCCGGGCCGGACTTCCTCGACGACGCCGGCTTTCAGCGGAAAGTTGCGGTTGAACGGGACGTCGTCATTGTCGGACATGGGACTTCCTGTACGTGCCGCCAACACTCTCTGCGGTCATACCCCGCGATGGCGGGGTATCCAGTACGCCGTGGCGTCCGAGGTGAAGGCGAGGTCTCTGGAATACTGGATCGTCCGCCCCAGTGCGCAACTACGCACAAGGCGGACGATGACAGCGGAGCAAGGCAGCCACCAGGGAATTCCGCGGCGACTAAAAGAACGCCTGAATGCCCGTGATGGCGCGGCCGAGGATCAGCGCGTGGACGTCGTGAGTGCCCTCGTAGGTGTTGACCGTCTCGAGGTTATGGACATGGCGCATGACGTGGTACTCGGCCGAGATGCCGTTGCCGCCGTGCATGTCGCGCGACACGCGGGCGATGTCGAGGGCCTTGCCGCAATTGTTGCGCTTCATGATCGAGATCATCTCGGGCGCGAACTTGCCTTCGTCCATCAGGCGGCCGACACGCAGCGAGCCTTGCAGACCGAGCGCGATCTCGGTCTGCATGTCGGCGAGCTTCTTCTGCACCAGCTGGGTCGCGGCCAGCGGCTTGCCGAACTGCTTGCGGTCGAGCGTGTACTGGCGCGCGCGATGCATGCAATCCTCGGCCGCGCCGAGCACGCCCCAGGAGATGCCGTAGCGGGCGCGGTTGAGGCAGCCGAACGGACCCTTGAGGCCGGAGACGTTGGGCAGCAGCGCGTCTTCGGGAACGACGACGCCGTCCATCACGACCTCGCCGGTGATCGAAGCGCGAAGCGACAGCTTGCCGCCGATCTTCGGTGCGGACAGGCCCTTCATGCCCTTCTCCAGCACGAAGCCGCGGATCTGGTTGTCGTGCGCGGCCGACTTGGCCCAGACCACGAACACGTCGGCGATCGGCGCGTTCGAGATCCACATCTTGCTGCCGGTGAGGCGATAGCCGTCCGCGACCTTCTCGGCACGCGTCTTCATGCCGGCCGGATCCGAGCCGGCATCCGGCTCGGTCAGGCCGAAGCAGCCGACCCACTCGCCGCTGGCGAGCTTCGGCAGGTATTTCTTGCGCTGGTTCTCGTCGCCATAGGCGTAGATCGGGTACATCACCAGCGAGGACTGCACCGAGTTCATCGAGCGATAGCCGGAATCGACCCGCTCGATCTCGCGCGCGACGAGGCCATAGGCGACGTAGCTCGCGTTGGCGCAGCCATATTCCTCCGGCAGCGTGATGCCGATCAGGCCGAGCTCGCCCATCTCGTTGAAGATCTCGCGGTCGGTCTTCTCCTCGAGATAGGCCTTGGTGACGCGCGGCATCAGCTTGTCCTGGGCGTAGGCACGGGCGGTGTCACGCACCATGCGCTCGTCTTCGGTCAGCTGCTCGTCGAGCAGGAACGGATCATCCCACTGGAAAGAAGCCGCAGCCGGCTTGTCCTTGGCCTGGGGGCGCACGCTCATGAAACGTCCTTTCGTCTGGTTCCGTCAAATTTGCCCGACAAACTAAAGCGCCGCGGCAACAAGTGCAATTGCATCCTGATTCGGTCATTCCGGGGCGCGCGACGGCGCGAGCCCGGCAACGGCGGAGTCAGCTTTCGAGCTGCTCGTTGGCGACGATCTCGATGCCGAAGCCCGACAGGCCTTTGTAGTCGTGCACCGAGGAGGTCAGATGCCGGATCGAGGTGACGCCGAGGTCGCGCAGGATCTGCGCGCCGACGCCGACCTCGCGCCACTGGCGGTTGCGGTCGGCTTCCGACGCAGACTCGTCCGGCAGCGCCGCCACGGGAACGCCGGCCGCACCGTCGCGCAAATAGACCAGCACGCCACGGCCGGACTTCTTGAAATGCTCGAGCACGGCCGCCATGCGCTTGTGGCCGGTGAAGATGTCCTTGACGATGTTCGGCTTGTGAAAGCGCGTCAGCACGTTCTTGCCGTCGCCGACGCCGTTGTAGACGAACGCGACGTGGGCGATGGAATCGAACGGCGAACGATAGGCATAGCCCTGCAAGGGACCGATCGGGCTTTCGGTGACGAAGGTCGAGACCCGCTCGATCAGCTTCTCGCGCGCCTGGCGGTAGGCGATCATGTCCGCGATGGTGACGTGCTTGAGCTTGTGCTTGGCCGCGAACTGGGCGACCTGCTCGCCCTTCATCACGCTGCCGTCATCGTTCATCAATTCGCTGATGACACCGACCGGCGGCAGGCCGGAGAGCTTGCAAAGATCGACCGCGGCCTCGGTATGGCCCGAGCGCAGCAGCACGCCGCCGTCCTTGGCGATCAGCGGGAAGATGTGGCCCGGGCGTGCGAAATCATTGGCGCCGGCATTGGGATTGGACAGCGCGCGGCAACAGGAGGCGCGCTCCTCGGCCGAGATGCCGGTGCCGCCGTCGGGCTTGTAGTCGATCGACACCGTGAACGCCGTGGTGTGCGCGGAATCGTTGTGGGCGACCATCGGATCGAGCCGCAGCCGACGCGCGTCCTCGGAGGTCACGGGCGCGCAGACGATGCCGGAGGTGTGGCGGATGATGAACGCCATCTTCTCGGCGGTGCAGAGCGAGGCGGCGACGATGAGGTCGCCCTCGCCCTCGCGGTCGTCGTCGTCGGTGACGACGACGAGCTCACCCCGGGCAAAGGCCTGCAAGACTTCCTGGACGCTATCGGGCATGTCCCAATCTCTATCGGTTATGAGCGGGAGGCTTAGCCGGACTTGGGCCGGGGCGCTAGTGTCCTGGACGCAACCGCATATGCCGCGGGCAGGCCTGCCAAGGTCGGACGGGCTTGCACCGAAGATACCAGGGATTTCCGGCGCTCGTCAGGGCAGCACTTCGCGGCGCTCGCCGAGCCGCTGGTCGAGCTCGGCGCGCTTGTCGGCGAGCAGGCCGGCCTGCGCGGCCTCGATCACGGTAAACAGTTCATGAGCGTCGCTGAGCCGGGTCACGGTGACATAGCTGGCGCCGGCCGCATAGAGCTCCTCCACGTCCGACAGCAGATCGGCCGTGGCAACGATCATGGCGGTGGGATTCAGGGTGCGGACGTGGCGGACCAGCTTCTCGTTGCTGGCGCCCTTCAGCAGCGAATCCGGGACGCTGAGGATGATCATCTCGGACTTGCCGACCCCGGCATGGAGCAGCGTATCCGCGCTGCTGATGTCGCCATAGATCACGTGCAGGCCGCGCGACAACAACGTCTGGTACACATTGGGATTGAAGTCGATCACCGTGATCTGCTCCAAGAGCACCGGCGCTTGCCGTTCGATCTCGGCCAGCAGCGCGCTCGCCGCACGGAAAAAGCCGAGGATGACGATACGGCGGGCCTCACCATGGCCGCCCTCGTGCCCCTCCTCCCCGTGGCCGTTGCCGTGGTCGAGATCGCGCAGGCCGATCCGCTTCAGGGGGCCGATCGCCCAGCGGGTGATCTCGTCGCTGCGGCTCATCGCGAAGGTCGAGAGCACCGCGAGCACCACGAAGGCGAAGGAGGCGGCATTCGCCGTCTGCGCTGCGATATGGTGATCGTTGACGCCGGTCTGGATCACCACCAGCGAGAACTCGGAGATCTGCGCGAGGTTCAGCGCCGGCAACAGGCTGGCGCGCAGGCCCTGCTTCATCAGGTAGAGCGGCGTGAAGGTGGTGACGAGGCGGCTGACCACCGTGAAAGCCGCGATCATCAGCGCCAGCCCGATCACGGAGAGGCCGGGTACGGGAATGGTCATGCCGAGCGCGACGAAGAACAGCGTGATGAAGAAGTCCCGCAGCGTGGTGACCTTGGCGGTGACGTCGAGTGCATAGGGAAAGGTCGAGAGCGAGACGCCGGCGATCAGGGCGCCCATCTCGCGCGACAGCGACAGCCGCTCGGCGGTCTCGGCCACGAGAAAGCACCAGGCCAGCGCGCCGAGCAGGATCAGTTCGGGCCGCCGGGCGATCTGGTGGAACACGCGCGGCAGCACGTAGCGGCTGACCAGCAGCGCCGCCGCAACCAGCACCGCAACGCGGCCGATCGAGAGCAGGATGACGCTGACTTCCAGATTGGCAAGGCTCGGCTGCACCGCCAGGAACAGGATGGCGAAGATGTCCTGGAGCACCAGCACGCCGAGCGTGATGCGCCCCGGCAGCGTGTCGAGCTCGCGCTTCTCGTAGAGCACCTTGACGATGATCACGGTGCTCGACAGCGCGCAGGCGACGCAGAGATAGACCGCATCGAAGTGCCCGCCGCCGAGCGACAGGCCGATGCCGACGAAGAACAGGACCCCGAGCAGGCAGCCGCCGAGCAGCTGGCCGCCCGCCGCGAACAGGATCACCTTTCCCGCCCGCACGATCTTCTTCAGGTCGATCTCCAGCCCGATCATGAACAGCATGAAGATCAGGCCGAGCTCGGAGATGACGCTGATCGATTCCTGCGAATGGACCCAGCCGGCGCCGAATGGACCTATGCAGAAGCCGGCGATAAGATAGGCCAGGATCAACGGCTGCCGGGTGAAATGGGCGAGCAGGCCCAGCATCCAGGCAAACAGAATACAGAGAGTGATGTCGCGAATGAGCTCGTGCATACCAAATTGGTCCGTTTTGCCGCACCCTAGAGACAGGGTGCGGCGCGGCAAGCGAGCAATTCGTCACATGCGGAAAGGGCTGTTCGCAGCAATGCTGCTATGCCCCCTCGCCTCTGCCGTGCCGGCCGCCGCACAATCCAAGGTCAATATCGAACAGAACTTTGCCGATTCCCTCACCGCGCTGCCGAATGAGGAACTCGCCGTCTCCGGTGGATTCTACGTGCCCGCTTATTCCAGCGTCGCCATGAGCCAGGGCAAGCTGCGCGTCGACTTCGCGGTGACCTTGAGTGTTCACAACGCCTCCGAGACCCAGCCGCTGGTGATCAAACGCATCGCCTATTTCGACACCGCAGGCAAGCAGGTCGAGAGCTATCTGAAGGCGCCGGTGGCCTTGAGGCCGCTCGCCACCGTCTCGATCTTCATTCCGACCGATGACGTGCGCGGCGGGACCGGGGCAAATTTCCTGGTCGACTGGGCCGCGACAGGCGAGATCGCCGAGCCCGTGATCGAGGCCCTGATGGTTGGCGGCGTCGCCAATGCGCATTACGCTTTCATCAGCCAGGGCCGTCCGACCCGGACGGCGACAAAGAAATGAGTCCGTCCGACCCGGACGGTTAGCCAGGAAACAAGGCTGGCCGGCGCAACGCCGGCTGGCTCAACAAGAACATAAACGAGGAACGCCCGATGACGTCCAGCTTCGATTTCGCACCCCTGTTTCCGGCGGGGCTGCCGGCCCCTTCCGTGCGCTGGACGGGCCTTGCCAAGTACAGTTTCGTGGGCGGCAACAATGATTCCGAGCAACTGCCGCTCGAAGGGCTGATCGAAGCGACCAACCTCGCGCTGCAACGCGAGGGCCGCTCACTCGCCACCTACGGACTGGCGCATGGCCCGCAGGGCTATCTGCCGTTGCGCGAATTCCTGGTGACGAAGCTCAAACGCGATGCCGGCATCACCTGCACCGTCGACGATCTCATGATCGTGTCCGGCTCGCTCCAGGCGCTAGACCTCGTCAACGCGACGCTGTTGACGCGCGGCGATACCGTGATCTTCGAGCAGGACAGCTATCAGGGTTCGTTGACCCGCCTGGCGCGGCTCGGCGTCAACGTCGTCGGCGTCCCCCTCGACGAGGAGGGCATGCGCATGGATGTGCTGGCCGCGACGCTGGCTGACCTGAAGGGCCGCGGCATCCGGCCGAAATACATCTACACCATCCCGACCGTGCAGAATCCGACCGGCAGCATCATGCCCGAGAGCCGCCGCGCCGAGCTGATACGGCTCGCGACCGAATATGGCGTGCCCATCTTCGAGGACGATTGCTATGCCGACCTCGTGTGGTCAGGGCAGCGGCCGCCGGCGATCCATGCGATGAGCAAGAGCGGCGGCGTGATCCATATCGGCTCGTTCTCCAAATCGATCGCGCCGGCGCTGCGCGTCGGCTTCATCGTCGCGCCGTGGGAGGTGATGTCGCGGATGCTGGCGCTGAAGACGGATGCAGGCTCCGGCGCACTGGAGCAGATAGTGCTCGCCGCCTATTGCAAGCCGCATTTCGCGAGCCATGTGCCGGCCCTGACCAAGGCGCTGCGCACCAAGCTCGACACGCTGATGGAGGCGCTGAACGAACAGTTCGGGACCGCCGCCGAGTTCGAGGAGCCCAAGGGCGGCATCTTCCTGTGGGTGAAGCTGCCCGACCAGGTCGACACGCTGAAGCTGTATCAGGCCGCGCTCGCCGCCGGCGTCTCGATCAATCCGGGCCCGGAATGGTCGACCAACAAGGGCCATTCCAGCTCACGTCTGCGGCTGTGCTTTGCGAGCCCCACGCATCAGCAGATCCGCGAGGGAGTCGCCGTGCTGGCCGAGGTCTGTCGCAAGGAGTTCGGCGTGCCCGCCCGCAGCGCCAATGTGGAGAAGCGGGCCTGAGGCCGCCCTCACGCCTCGACGTGAAACTCCACGTTGACCTGGCCGCTGCCGGACGACGGAAAATAGTCGCAAAGCTGCTCGGCGGCGCCGCTGTAATCGTACCAGCCGAGCGCGGCGAACAGCATGATCGTGTCGGCCATGCCGCCTTCGCCGTTGCACTTGGTGGCGTAGTCCGGGAGCATGTCGAGGAATTCGCGATAGCGGCGGCTCTGCCACAACTCGAGCACGCGCAGGTCGACCTGACGGTTGAACTCGCTGGCGATCGACGTCCATGCTTCCGGGCCGAGCTTCCTGTTGGGCCACAGCCGGTGCGACAGCGAACCGCTTGCAAGGATCGCGACCCGTTCATCGGAGTCATCGATGGCGCGTCGGACCGCTTCACCGAGAATCCGGCTCTCCTCGAATGAGGTGAAGAGCGGCGAGGCGACCGAAACCACCTTTGCGAAGCCGTCCGGGTTCATGTAGTGCATCGGCACGATGGTGCCGTATTCGAGCCCGAGGCTGGCCAGCTGATGGGCGATCACGTTCAGTCCGGCGTCCCCGGCTCTGGCAGCGATGGCATTGCCCAGGCGCGTGTCACCCGGCAAATCGTAGCGCAGATCCTGGATCATATGCGGCGCCTCGTGGCTCGTGAACGAGCCGCGATGCCGCGCATTGGCATTGATGTGGTAGCCGAAATTGGAGAGCCAGTGGGTGTCGAACACCACGAAGCAGGTGACGCCGCGCTGTTTCGCCCGCCGGCCGAGCTCACGCAAGGACCTGACCGCCGGCTCGCGCGCGTCGCGCAACGGGCTGCCAGATTGCTCCGACAGCATCAACGATGGAACGTGAGTGACCTTGGCTGCGAGTACGAGCTGCCCCATCGCGGTCACCTCGAAGCGTCAGGCCGCCTGTGGCTGGCTGCCGTGGATCGCTGAGGCCAGCCGCAGCAGGAGGACGATCGAGACGTTGCCCTTGCCGGCCTCGATCTGGGCGATATAGCGCTCGGAAATCCCGGAACGGCGGGCCAGTTCGCGGCGCGACAGGTCGCAGCGCATGCGCGAGGATCTCAAGCGATCGCCCAGTTCGGTCAGAAACGCGGTCTCGGAATAAGGCGGCACGGCACAGCTCCCCGGCAGCACTTCGCCCGCAAAATCCATGACTTGATTCAGCATTGGTCTATCCAGGTTCGCCTTCGGGACCGCCATCCTACCCCGGAAAAGACCGGCCTCATTGACGCGGATCAAATTCGCGAGCGATCGGCAACGGCCATGGACGGAAGCGGGCGGGATGATACATTGGAAGTCTTCGAGGCGGGGTTCTTTCAGGACATGACGCGTTGTTTGGGCCGCTGGATCGCGGCTGCGATGCTGTGGGCGGCGATCACCTCCACGGCAGGTGCCGCAACACTGACCGCGACGGTCGAGCAATGGGGCCTGCTCGGCTCATGGGCTGTCGACTGTGCCGCCCGGCCCGACCGGGACAAGGGCGCGCTTCTGACTTATGAAATCCGGAAAGACGGAAGGGTGATGTACCGGCGCGATTTCGGCGAGGCCCGGGACGAGAACGAGGTGGTGTCGGCCACGGTGAACGTCGAAGGCCTGCTCAATGTGATGGTGTACTTCCCGTCGCTGCATCAGACGCGTGAGTTCGGGTTGCTGCTGGCCAGGGACGGTAGCCTCCGCGCGATCTACAATCGCAGCGAGCGTGGCGAGTACACGATCAAAGACGGCAAATACGTCGCGACGGGCGCGCCGACGCCGAGACAACAACGTTGCGATTAACCACCTGAACAGCCGTTCAGAATTCTCCTGCAGTTCCTCCGGAACGTTCGCATGAATGCGCGGTTTAGATGTGCATTCTTTTGGAGGAGGACATCATGAAGAAGATTGGTTTTGTAGTTGCGGCCCTGGGTGCGCTCGTGATCGCGGCGCCGACGCTGGCAAGCGCGGAGACCGTGGTGATCAAGCGTGGTGGCTATCACCATCATCACGCCCCGTACGGCGCTCGCGCCGAATTCCGTGGCCACCGCGACCACGGCTGGCATCGTGGCTGGCACAATCGCAACAAGGTCGTGGTGATCAAGCGCAGTCATCGTCACCACTGGGACTAATGCAAAGCGCATTTGGAAATGGCCCCTCACGGGGCCATTTTCTATGCGCGGTCACTTTTGCCTAACCTGCAATTCCTACGATGTCCGTTTGATACGCAGCTAGTCCCAAGCCGGAGCAAAGCCCGGATTGACACAGCGCCTGTCCTTCGGCAGCGCGGCGATTTTTGCGCGATCAGCCTCGTCGAGCGTGATCTTCAGCGCATCGAGATTGGCCTGCTGGCTCTCCCGGCGTGAGGCCTTTGGGATCGCGGCGACGCCGTCCTGGTCGAGCAGCCATTTCAGCGCCACCTGCGCGGCAGTCGCGTTGTGCTTGACTCCGATTTCAGCCAGCACCGGCTCCGAGGCAACGCGCCCTTGCGCAAGCGGGCAATAGGCCACCAGCGGGATCGACTTCGCGGCGAGATAGGCCAACACCTTCGATTGATCGAGCATGGCGTGATATTCGATCTGGTTGCAGGCGATCGGCGCCCTGATGTCCTCGACCGCGATCTTGAGCAGCGCGGTGGTGAAATTGGCAACACCAATCGCCCGCGTGCGCCCCTCCTGCTTCAGCTTCATCAGGGTCTCGAACACCGCCCCCCAGTTGGCAGCCTTCGACGGCCAGTGCACCAGGTAGAGATCGACATGATCGAGCCTGAGCTTGTTCAGGCTGGCATCGAAGGCGCGGCGGATCGCGTCGGGGCTGAGATTCTCATGCCAGATCTTGGTCGTGACGTGCAGCTCGCCGCGCGGCAGACGAGCCGCGGCAAATGCAGCGCCGATGGCTTCTTCGTTCGCGTACATCTCGGCGGTGTCGATGTGGCGATAGCCGATCGACAGCGCGCTCTCGACCGCGGCGCGGCAGGCATCGCCCTGCATGCGAAAGGTGCCGAGGCCGAGCTTGGGCATGCTGATGCCCTGCGTCTTCAGATTGTCCATGAACAGGCTCCTGACATATTGCATCCCGCCGGTCGCGCGGTGAGGTCGCAGGGAACAGACTCTTTGATGATGGAAAAGAGGTGGCGGGAGAGCAAGTATAGCGAGGGAGGCCGGTGGCGGCCAATCAAGATCGGGTTAGGTGGAATTAGGCTTTGACTGTGGCCTCGGGCGAGGTCGCCCCCCTCTCCCGCTAGCGGGAGAGGGCTGGGGAGAGGGTGCATCCCCAACGGAACAATCCCCTAGAGGAGAAAGCCCTCACCCGGCGCTTCGCGCCGACCTCTCCCGCAAGCGGGAGAGGTTAAAGGAGCAGCCCCTCACGAATGCTGCGCCACCACGGCCGGGCGCGCGTGCGGCCGCGGTACGATGTCGACCGACCAGAGGTCGCGATCGTCCACATCCTTCAGGGTCACGGTCATCACGCCGCTGGCGCCGTCGATGTCGACGCGGCCAAAGAACTGCAAGCCGAAACACGGCGCCAAATTCTCGCCCTGCGCTGCGCTGCAGCCGTTCTGGTACATCGCGATCGGACCGAAGGTGTCATCGAGTTCGCCCGGGCCCCAGGTGCCGGCGTGCAGCGGGCCTGAGACGAACTCCCAGAACGGCTCGAAGTCCTGAAACTGCGCCTTGCCGGGATCGTAATAATGCGCGGCGGTGTAGTGCATGTCGGCTGTGAGCCAGACGATATTGCGCACGCCGGCGCGCTTGACGAAGGCCAGAAGGTCGGCGATCTCGTGCTCGCGCCGGTCGGGCGGCCCATCGCCGAGCGCGACGGCGTCCAGGCTGATCAGGCCGATCGGCAAATCGGCGGCGATGACCTTCCAGGTCGCGCGCGAAGCGGCCAGCTCGCGCTTGAGCCAGGCGACTTGTTCGGCGCCCAGAATCCAGCCGCGGTGATCGCCGCCCTTGTTCCAGCTGTCGTCGCGATAGCTGCGCATGTCGATCATGAAGACGTCGAGCAGCGGGCCGTAGGCGATCTTGCGATAGACCCGGCCTTGCCGCGCACCGATATCGCGGATCGGCATGAAGTC
Organism: Bradyrhizobium sp. MOS003; assembly: GCF_003020125.1. Taxonomy (GTDB): domain Bacteria; phylum Pseudomonadota; class Alphaproteobacteria; order Rhizobiales; family Xanthobacteraceae; genus Bradyrhizobium. The sequence goes on from NZ_PYFW01000018.1 coordinate 18,153, forward strand.
GAAGAAGGCACGGCGGGCGCGTGCGACCAGGCGCGGGGTGCCGTCGTCCTCATAACCGGCCTCGTCATGGCTGCCGGCAGGCGACCAGTCGTTGGTGACCTCGTGATCGTCCCATTGCGCGAACATCGGGACCTCGGCGTGGAAGGCGCGAAAATTCTCGTCGAGATGGTTGTATTTGTAATTGCCGCGAAACTGCGCCAGCGTGTGCGCGACTTCGGACTTGTCCTCGGTCACGAGGTTGCGCCAAATCTCGCCGTTCGGCAGCTTCTGCTCGGAAGGGACCGTGCAATCGGCGTAGATGTGATCGCCGGAGTGGATGAAGAAATCCGGACGATTGTCGAGCATGGTGCGATAGCTGCGATAACCGCCGCGCGCGAGGTCGATGCCCCAGCCCTGCCCCGCGACATCGCCGGACCACAGGAACGAGATCGATTGACCAGCGGCCGGCGCGGTGCGGAAATGGCCGACGCGGCTCTCGCCGGCAATGCCGGTCGCGATGTCGTCGAAGCGCACGCGGTAGAAGATATCCTGGCCGGACGGCAGATCGTCGAGCTGCAGCTTTGCGGTGAAATCGGCGTCGGGCAAAGCATCGCGCGAAGTTGCCGCGACGATGGTCTTGAAACTCTCGACGGTCGAGCATTCCACCTGCATCCGCGCGGGACGGTCGGCGCGCGCCCAGACCACGGCGGAGTCGCCGGAGACATCGCCGGATTGAATACCGCCTGCGATCCGCGGCCGGTCGACGGCGCGGCAGAGGTTGGGAGCGGCGAGCGTGCCGAGCGAGGCGACGGCCAGGCTGGAGGTGGAGCGGACCAGGAATTGCCGCCGGGTCCATGCGCGCGAAGCGCGGATCGTTGCCATTCAGGAAACCTTCGTCGAATCGCGACGGAAGGTGCCTGCGCCGTTTGACTGCCGGCTTACGGTTTCTTGACCCCGCGCCTACGGTTTTGCGACGTGGGGATGACGCGAAAAGTCCTGTCTAGCGCTTCCAGGCGCAGATGCCGCCAGAGCGGCACGGCCAGGTCTGGATGCGGGTGTCCATCGCCTGCGCGTCGAGCGGGTTGCCGTGACGATGCGCGAGCTTCGCGCGCGCCGCGCCGCGCGGCTGGGCGGGCCTCGCATGCACGACCTTCGGCTCGGCTACACGGACGCGCTCGGCGGCAACTTTCTTCGGTACGTCGACCGGCTTGGCGCGCGCCTGCGCCTCGTTGCCGCCGCGCGCTTCGAGCGCAACCGGCGCGAATTGCGTCTCGGGCCCGAGCCGTTTCGGCGACAGCACGGCCTTGGAGAGATCGAGACCGAGATATTCGTCTGGCTTGTAGTCGTCAGCGCGCGCGACGCCGCCCCATGCGAGCATGAGGGCAAGGGCAACTGCAAAAGGAACGCTCTTCAGGACCACGGACGCCTCCTGAAATTGAATTTGAAAGAGGTAATTTACCTCTATTTAGGAGGCGTCGCGCGCAATTCCAGCGGCCAAGTGCCGCCGTGGTTAAGAAGTTTGCCGGTGTCAGGCGACCTTTCGCGCCGCACCAGGTCCGTCGAGGAACCCCATCAGACGGCTGCGGATGATCTGTTCCGCCTCGCTCATGATGCGATCGACGAGTTCCTTGCAGGAGGGGATGTCGTGGATCAGCCCGGCAACCATGCCGCAGCTCCAGGCGCCGGCGTCCATCTGTCCTTCCAGCATAATCCTGGGATAGACGCCCGCGACCTGGTCGTGGATGTCGTCGATCTTGAGCTTGTCGCCCTTCTCCCGCTCGATCTCGATGAGGCGATCGACATTGGCGTTCCTCAGCACGCGTTCGGTGTTGCGCAGGGAGCGCATGATCAGGCGGGTGTCGAGCTCGGTCGCAGCGACCAGCGCGTTCTTCACGTTCTGATGCACAGGCGCTTCCTTGGTGGCGATGAAGCGCGTGCCCACGTTCATGCCGGCCGCGCCCAGCGACAGCGCCGCGACGAGGCTTCGCCCGTCGGCCATGCCGCCGGACGCCACGAACGGAATCTTCAATTCCTCCGCCGCCCGCGGCAGCAGGATCATGTTCGGGATATCGTCCTCGCCAGGGTGACCGCCGCACTCGAAACCATCGACGCTGACGGCATCGCAACCGATGCGCTCGGCCTTGAGCGAGTGACGCACCGAGGTGCACTTGTGGATGACCTTGATGCCCGCCGCCTTCAGCGCCGGCATGTATTGTTCTGGACTGCGGCCCGCCGTCTCCACTGCCTTGATACCACCCTCGACGATGGCGGCGATGTATTCCGGATAAGGCGGCGCCGCGAAGGTCGGCAGGAAGGTGAGGTTCACGCCGAACGGCTTGTCGGTCATGTCGCGGCAGCGCGCGATCTCCTTGGCGAGCAATTCCGGCGTCTTCTGCGTGAGGCCGGTGATGATGCCGAGCCCGCCGGCATTGGAGACGGCCGCAGCCAGTTCGGCAAAGCCGACGAAATGCATGCCGCCCTGAATGATGGGGTGCTCGATGCCGAACAGCTCGGTGATCGCGGTCTTCACTAAAATACCTCCCGGAATTGTCTCGTTGTTGGGTCCAGTCTAGAGCCGTTTCCGTTCCGATGAAATCGGAACGGAGCTCGAGATCCTGTTTTGACGCGTTTTCTTCCCGCGAACCGGTATCCACTTCGCTCGAAAACGTCTAACCGGACTTTCGCGCCGCGGTCACCATTTCTCTCCGAACGGGCGGATCTCCATCTCGAAGGTCCAGGCACTCTTCGGCTGCTGGTAGAGCTGCCAATAGGCATCGGCGACCGCCGAGGGCGGCATCAGCAGATCGGGATTGTCGAGCGCATCGGGCCCCAGCGCCTCGAGCCGGCGCTGCCGCACCCATTCGGTATCGACGCCGGAATCGATGATGAGATGGGCGACATGGATGTTCTTCGGACCGAGCTCGCGTGCCATCGCCTGCGCCACCGCACGAAGTCCGAACTTGGCGCTGGCAAAGGCGGCGAAGCCGCTGCCGCCGCGCAAGGACGCAGTCGCTCCGGTGAAGAAGATGTTGCCGCCGCCGCGCGGCAGCATCAGCCGCGCCGCTTCGCGACCCGCAAGGAAGCCGGAATAGCAGGCCATCTCCCACACCTTGCGAAAGACGCGCTCGGTGGTGTCGAGGATCGGGAAATTGACGTTGGCGCCGACGTTGAAGATGCAGACCTCGAGCGGCGCATGCTTGTCGGCGTCGTTGAGGAAGGAGATGACTTCGTCCTCATTCCGCGCATCGAGCGAGCGCGCGTGGATCTCGCCGCCGGCGGCCTCGATGTCTTTCACCAGCGGGGCCAGCTTGTCGCCGTTGCGGCGTCCGGCGAAAACCGTGAACCCTTCAGAGGCGAATTTCTTGGCGATTTCGGAGCCGATGAAATCGCCGGCCCCGATCACGGCCGCTGTCGCGTTTCGCTTGGGCAAGGTCGCCTCCTCCGGTGAGCGCTGTGCAATTGAGATGGAGGCTATCGTTCCAAAATAGAACTGTCAAACTTTCGGGCGAAATGCTAGCTTAACTTGGAAATTTCCACGAACATTCAAGTCAGTTCCTTTTTCTGACTGACTAGGCTGCACCGGAGACCGATCATGAAGTGGGACACGTTGGATGAAGAGCAGTGCTCGCTCTCCCGCACCGTGGCCGTGGTCGGCGACCGCTGGACGCTGTTGATCCTGCGCGAATCTTTCCTGCGGGTGCGCCGGTTCGAGGGATTCCAGTCCTCACTGCAGATCACGCGGCACCTGCTCTCGGAGCGGCTGAAGAAGCTGGTGCGCTTCGGCATCCTGCGCCGCGTCCCCTATTCCGAGGCGCCCAAGCGCTACGAGTACATCCTCACGCAGAAGGGCCTCGACCTCTACCCGATCATCATGGCGATGGTGCATTGGGGCGACATCCATATGGGCGACGAGCGCGGCCGGCCATTGCTGCACGAGCACAAGACCTGCGGCAAACGATTCGACCCGGTGATGGTGTGCTCGGAATGCGGCGAGGCGTTGCATGCGAAGCAGGTGCACGTGCATCCGGGACCGGGGCGGAAAGAGGCGGTCGCTTAGGCCGCTCCAAATAGAGCTGTCATGCCCGGCTCGACCAGGACATCCAGTACGCTCAACAGTGCGCTCAAAAACGAAAGCGCGGCACAATGGGTGCCGCGCTCGTCTCTGACATCGTGCGGGAAGCGCGCGTGTATCAGTGCGTCTTCGTCTCGTGCCATTTCTCGAGATCGGGCGTGTGATCGTCCGAGCCCTGCTCCTTCTCCGGATTGCCCTTCCAGGGCTTGTCGGTCTGTCGGTGCGAACCCCAGTCGCTCTGGTGCCGGGGATCGTCGTTCGGCTGTTCCTTGCTCATTGTTTTTCCTTCCTTAAAGGTCACGCGGCGGGAACGCCGTAGTAGGTGTCGATACCGCGCACCGCGGCGTCATCACCCCAATTCCACTCGCTTCGTTCGCCATATTTGGGCGCGCCTTCCAGTTCCTTGGTGGTGATGCCGGTGACATAGCCGCCAAGCTCCGTGTCGTATTTCAGCGACTGCCATGGCAACGGGTAATGATCGTTGCCAAGGCCCAGGAATCCGCCGAAGCCAAGCACGGCGTAGGACACCTTGCCGCTGACCTTGTCGATCATCACGCGTTCGATCGAACCGATCTTGTTTCGATCAGCCCCATAGACCGATGTTCCTTCGACCTTGTCGCTTCCGATCAGCCGGCCCATCTCGTCGCGGTCCAATTCGCCCTGATTCAGCATTGTCGTTCCTCCACTCAGCCCATTGGATTCAACCTGATAAGCAAGCGATCGTTCCGGCACCGGTGCTCCCCGAACATTGCAAGGGAGGAGTCGCTCAGAGCTTCATGCACAATCGAGAAGAACCACGCGCACGGGGCGGAACCCTGCGGACTGATCGTTAGGAACCACAGCCACTCAGGCGTGTTAGTCGGCGCAACATCGCGTGGCATGAAGCCGCGCGCCCGATCGGAGCAACCAGATATGAAACGCACAATGATCGCCCTTGCCTGCGTGTTTCTCGCAGGCCCTGCGCTCGCTCAGTCGCTTGGCGAGAAGACCGGCGTCAACTCCGCGCTCGGCGTCGCGCCTGCGACCGCCGACTTCGTCAAGGAAGTCGCCATCAGCGACATGTTCGAGATCGAGTCGAGCAAGCTCGCCCAGCAGAAGGGCAACGCGCAGGAGAAGAGCTTCGCGCAGCAGATGATCACCGACCACACCAAGACCAGCGCCGAGCTCAAGGGCTTGGTCGGAGACAAGAAGGTCCAGGCGACGCTTCCGACGGCGCTCGACAGCTCGCACCAGAGCAAGCTCGACAAGCTCAAGAACGCGAACGGCAAGGACTTCAGCTCGGACTACAATTCCTATCAGGTGAGCGCGCACGAGGATGCCGTGTCGCTGTTCGAGCGCTACGCCAAGGGTGGCGACAATTCGGCGCTGAAGGATTGGGCCGGCAAGACCCTGCCGGCGCTCAAGCACCATCTCGAGATGGCCAAGGAGCTCGGCAAGGCGCCGAGCGTCGGCCAGACGAAGTAACGGATTGCTGAAGGACGCCGGCGCGCCCGGCGTCCTTTGCTTGGCAACGTCGACCGCCTCCGCGCATAGAGCCTCGACCATCGCGGAGAGCAAGATGTCGAACCACAGCAAAACCTCACTGTCCCGCCGGCACGTCGTCCACGCTGCGAGCGCAACGCTCGCGGCGGCTTCGCTGGCATCCACAGCGAAAGGAGAGACCTCCATGGCCGAGCACGGTCTCATCGATCCCGTCAGCCGTTATCCGAAGCCGCCGTTCAAGAAGCAATCGCAGCCCTGGCCGGGTCTCGCCGGTCAGATGGAGCCGCGCCCCGACCATGGCGAGACCAGCTACAAGGGCTCCGGCCGGCTCGCCGGCCGCAAGGCGCTGATCACCGGCGGCGATTCCGGCATGGGCCGCGCCGCCGCGATTGCCTATGCGCGCGAAGGCGCCGACGTCGCCATCAATTATTTGCCGGCGGAAGAACCCGACGCGCAGGAAGTGATCGCCCTGATCAAGAAGGAAGGCCGCATCGGCCTGGCGATCCCCGGCGATCTCCAAGCCGAAGCCTTCTGCAAGCAGCTCGTCGAGCAAGCCGTGCAGGGCCTCGGCGGCCTCGATATCGTCGTCAACAACGCGGCGCGGCAGCAGACCCGCGCCTCCATCCTCGACGTCTCCTCGGAAGACTTCGACGCGACCATGAAGACCAACGTCTACGCGCCGTTCTGGATCATCAAGGCGGCGCTGCCGCATCTCAAACCCGGCTCGTGCATCATCGGCACGACCTCCGAGCAAGCCTACGACCCCTCGCCCGATCTCTATGACTATGCGCAGACCAAGGCGGCGACGATGAACTACGTGAAGGCACTGGCCAAGCAGCTGGCGTCGAAGGGCATCCGCGTCAATGGCGTGGCGCCGGGGCCGATCTGGACGCCGCTTCAGGTCTCCGGCGGTGCCACGATGGAGAAGCTCGAAAAATTCGGCGGCATGACGCCGCTCGGACGCCCCGGTCAGCCGGTCGAGCTCGCCTCGATCTACGTGCAGCTTGCCGCCTCCGATGCCAGCTATGCGACGGGCCAAGTGTATGGCGCTGCCGGCGGATCCGGACAGCCGTAACATCCGATCGCTGGCTTGATGCGACGCGGCCGGGTTGAGGAACCTTCCCTCTCTGCCGGTTTTACAAACGACGCTGAGAAGCGCTGGTACGAATATCGCTTCATGCGCGGCGGGCCGGCGACGGTCGTCGCAGGGTTCGTGAGTTCGGGTCGGAAGCGGCATGGTAGCTGAGGCGAAAGCTTCGTATCACCTCGCGCACCAGGCAGACCGATCGCCTCGGGTCGTCAGCGAGGGGGCGCGGACTCTTCTCGTAGCGTCGTCAGAAAGCCATGCATCTCGGCGGCCGTCTGAAGCTGATCGATGCGCGCGCGAACAACTTCACGCTGGCGGCCGTCCGGCAGGCTGGACAGTTCGTGCTCGAGCCGCAGCTTCTGCGCTCTCAGACGTTGCTCGAATGTATGTGGCTCAGACCGTTTTCGCATTGTCCGTCCTTGGCGGTTGTAACCCTGGGCTGTTGGCCCAGCGCTCGACTTGTTCGATGACCTTCTGGAGGCTGGGACGCACCGGCTTGGGGGCTTCCTGCTCTTCGGAAAGCTTGCGGGGCAACCTGACTTCGTCCGTCATGGCTTCTCTCCCTTTGTAACCAAACGCGCCACGGCGAGAGTCGTTCAACAATAACTAGTTGATTTTATTGAATATTTTTACTCATTTGGCGCCTTTATCGGCTCTGGTGGAACTCCAGCCAAGTTGGTTCGTTGAGTAAGTTGCTCAAACCACTCAAATCGCGTGATCGACCATGAACGACCTTCGTGCCGAGCGCCTTCAGGTCATGCTCTCGCCGGACGAGTTGGCTGCTCTTGACGACTTCCGGTTCAAGCATCGTATGCCCACGCGGGCTGCCGCGGTTCGCGAGCTTCTCAAGTTCGGGCTCGCTGCTGCGGGCGTTGACGCTGCAGCCGGCGTGAAGTCGAGCAGCTTTGGCGTGTTCGGCCGCGGGCCCGACGGACACACGCAGGAAGATCCCGAGAACAGCACCGGCACCTAACCCGGAAAGGCTGTCCACAAGCGAACGGCCCCGGCACGGTGGGTGCCAGGGCCGTCCTTGGAGATTGCTTCCGGTGCACCGGGGGCATGACGACCGGAAGCAACCTGTCGACTCCCGGCGCGAGGATTCGTTCCTCGCGCCGGATTGAAAGCGTCTAGCCGGTCGGCGCGTCGCCGGAATCGTTCGGCGTCATCCCGGAGCCCGGCGTCTTGCTGTTGTCGTTCAGCTTGGGATCGCGGGTCGCCTCTCGCGACGGCGAGCCGCTCGAACCCGTCTTCTGCGGATCCGTGTTCGGTGTGTCCGTCGTGTGCACGGACTGCGCGCGCTGCTTGTCGCGGGGCTGCTCCTCCGCCCGCTTGTCTTTGACGATGCCGTGGTCGGAATGGGCCATGATATGCCTTCGCCTCTCCTGATGTGTCGAAGCGCTTACGCATGGCGGCGTCGAATGTTCCGGTGCGGTGCTAGCTGTGCGCCGCGTGGATCGCAGCCGAAGCCTTCTCCAGATGAACCTGGCGCACCGTCGTCACAGTCGCAAACGCGACCGAGACACCAAAGGCGAGAACCAGTGAAAGAAGTGCCAGACGTGGAGCCATCACAAAACCTCCTTCTGGAAGCAAAAAACAACGCGATCGACTATTCTGGATCATCCCCGGTTGGGCGCGGGCATTCCGTGAGCGGCCTCACACGCTGATTCACGAAAAGGAGAGCGCTCACGCCTCCCGCTGTTGAGCAAAACGCCTCGCGACCGGCGGAATTTCGCCATCGAGCCAGTCTTGCTCGTGAGCGAGCGCCGTCCAGGCGCTTGCCATGCGCGAATAACGTTTGTTGGCGGGTTGTCCCTCGGCGCGCTCTGCGAGCTGAAGACAATTGTCGGCGTTGTCCCTGAAGATGTCAGACTGTTTCATCCAGAAGAATTGGGGACGGAACTCCGGCATCGCAACCAGGTTGCCGGATCGTAATGTTTCCGGGAACTTCGCCTCTCGCCTGGGGTTGACCATTATGCGAATTTTCGTCGCGATCATCCTGGCATTCATCAGCACTGCAGTGCTTGCCGACAGTACCGGCGAGCAAAGGACTGCCGAGCGCGCACCGAGCGCGACCGATGTCATCACCGGCCTCTACAATTTCAGCCGCTTCCAGCAAGGCCTGCTAGAGAGCGCGGACTTGAAGGGCAACGCCGAAGTCAGGAATCTCGCCGCCTTGCGCGCCGAGGAAGCGGCCAAGCGTGACAAGACGTTGAAGCAGATCCAGGAGGAGATTGGCTCAGAACCGCGTGGAGGCAAGACGACGTCTGTCAGCGCAAGCCTCGTGGAGCCCGAAACTGCGGACGGACCGACTTACGTTCGAACCTTCTATGCCTCGCAGATTCCCGAATATGAATCGGCCATTGAGCTTCTCGACCGCTATCTGAAAGGGCCCGACAACACCGCGCTCGCGGCGTTCGCCCGCGAGCAGCTCCCGATGCTGCGTGCGCAGGTCAAGGACGCCGAGCGCACGATGGCAGACAAGTAGCGACCTTTATTTGTCATTCGGATGATGTTGCTGGCTCTCCGGGCGGACCGCGCGGTTGCTTTCGGGCATTTTGTCCAGGCCGCCATTGCCGCCCGACGATGAGTCCCCGCTGCCGCCCGGCTTCGATCGGGTCGCCGCCCCCGTGGTCGGCGTATCCCCGGCGGGATCGCCGGTCACGGCGCTTCGGCAGCCAAGATGCCGGACACGGAAAGCCGAGCAGTGCCCTGTCGTCCTTTTTTCCACACGACATGGAACCAATTCGAGGATTCGCCGTTATTGGCGTCGGGCTGAGCAGGACAGGTTCCATATCCTCGCGCCGCAACGTTGGCGCTTGATTTCGAATTTGGCTGACGCTCTATTTCGACCAATCGCGTCTGGCCTTGGATTCGGCCGACACCTGCGGGGGAATCAATATGAGCGACCTCGATCCCGGATCTGCATCACGGTCCGGTCGTCGCGTTCCAAAGCCAAAACCCAGTGGTGTATCGGATCCGGATTCGCGGGCGGAACTGCTGCTCGCCCTGCAAGCCATGCGCAGCGGCGACTTTTCCGTCCGCATGAGCGGCGACTATCTCGGCATCGACGGCAAGATCGCCGACACTTTCAATGAAATCATCGCCGCCAACCAGCGCATGGCGCAGCAGCTCGAACTGGTCGGCCAGGTGGTCGGCCGCGAAGGCAAGACGCGCCAGCGCGTGAAGTTCGGCCTCGCCTCCGGCTCCTGGGCCGACATGGAGGGTTCCGTCAACACACTGATCGACGACCTGCTGTGGCCGACGCGCGAGGTGACGCGCGCAGTCGCCGCCGTCGCGCAAGGCGACCTGCTCCAGACCGTCAAGCTCGACGTCGACGGCCGGCCGCTGCGCGGCGAGTTCCTGCAATCGGCGACCATCGTCAACACCATGATCAAGCAGCTCGGCGTGTTCACCTCCGAGGTGACGCGCGTGGCGCGTGAGGTCGGCACCGAGGGCAAGCTCGGCGGCCAGGCCCAGGTGCCGGAGGTGACCGGCGTCTGGAAGGACTTGACCGAGAGCGTCAACTCGATGGCGAACAATCTGACCAACCAGGTTCGCAACATCGCCGAGGTGACGATCGCGGTCGCCAACGGCGACCTCTCCAAGAAGATCACCGTCGACGTCCGCGGCGAGATCCTTCAGCTCAAGGAAGCCATCAACACGATGGTGGACCAGCTGCGCTCGTTCGCCTCCGAGGTGACGCGCGTCGCGCGCGAGGTCGGCACTGACGGCAAGCTCGGCGGCCAGGCGATCGTGCCCGGCGTCGCCGGCACCTGGAAGGACTTGACGGACTCCGTGAATGCGATGTGCGGCAATCTCACCGCGCAGGTCCGCAACATCGCCAACGTGACGACCGCCGTGGCGCGCGGCGACCTCTCGCGCAAGATCACGGTGGACGTGCGCGGCGAAATCCTGGAGTTGAAGGACACCATCAACACCATGGTGGACCAGCTCAACGCCTTCGCCTCGGAGGTGACGCGCGTCGCGCGCGAGGTCGGCACCGAGGGCAAGCTCGGCGGCCAGGCCCAGGTCTCCGGCGTCGCCGGTACCTGGAAGGACCTCACCGACAACGTCAACTTCATGGCCTCGAACCTGACGGCACAGGTCCGCAACATCGCCGACGTCGCCACCGCGATCGCGAGCGGCGATCTCTCGAAGAAGATCACGGTGAACGTCTCGGGCGAAATCCTTCAGCTGAAGGAAACGCTCAACACCATGGTCGACCAGCTCAACGCCTTTGCCGGCGAAGTCACCCGCGTCGCGCGCGAGGTCGGCACGGAAGGACGGCTCGGCGGCCAGGCCAACGTGCTCGGCGTCGCCGGCACCTGGAAGGACCTGACCGAGAGCGTCAACTCGATGGCCTCGAACCTGACAGCGCAGGTCCGCAACATCGCCGAGGTGACGACCGCGGTCGCCGGCGGCGATTTGTCGAAGAAGATCACCGTGGACGTGCGCGGCGAGATCCTGGAGCTGAAAGACACCATCAACACCATGGTGGACCAGCTCAACGCCTTCGCCGGCGAAGTCACGCGCGTGGCGCGCGAGGTCGGCACCGAAGGCAAGCTCGGCGGCCAGGCCGTCGTGCGCGGCGTCGGCGGCACCTGGAAGGACCTCACCGACAGCGTCAACTCGATGGCCTCGAACCTCACCGGCCAGGTCCGCAACATCGCCGAGGTCGCGACCGCGGTCGCCAAGGGCGATTTGTCGAAGAAGATCACGGTGAACGTGTCGGGCGAAATCCTTCAGCTGAAGGAAACGCTCAACACCATGGTCGACCAGCTCAATGCCTTCGCCGGCGAAGTCACCCGCGTCGCGCGCGAGGTCGGCACCGACGGCAAGCTGGGCGGCCAGGCCGGCGTGCCCGGCGTCGCCGGCACCTGGAAAGACCTCACCGACTCCGTGAACTCGATGGCGGGCAACCTCACCGCCCAGGTCCGCAACATCGCCGAGGTCGCGACCGCGATCGCCGGCGGCGACCTCTCGCGCAAGATCACCGTGGACGTGCGCGGCGAGATCCTGCAGCTCAAGGACACGCTGAACACGATGGTCGACCAGCTCAACCGTTTCGCGGGCGAGGTGACGCGCGTCGCGCGCGAGGTCGGCACCGAAGGCCGCCTCGGCGGGCAGGCCAACGTGCCCGGCGTCGCCGGCACCTGGAAGGACCTCACCGACTCCGTGAACTCGATGGCGGGCAACCTCACCGCCCAGGTCCGCAACATCGCCGAAGTCACCACGGCGGTTGCACGCGGTGACCTCTCCCGCAAGATCACCGTCGACGTGAAGGGCGAAATCCTCGAGCTCAAGAACACCATCAACACCATGGTGGACCAGCTCAACGCCTTCGCCGGCGAAGTGACGCGCGTGGCGCGCGAGGTCGGCACCGAAGGCAAGCTCGGCGGCCAGGCCGAGGTGCCCGGCGTCGCCGGCACGTGGAAGGACCTCACCGACAACGTCAACTTCATGGCCTCGAACCTGACCGCCCAGGTCCGCAACATCGCCGAGGTCGCGACCGCGATCGCCGGCGGCGATTTGTCGAAGAAGATCACGGTGGACGTGCGCGGCGAGATCCTGCTGCTCAAGGACACCTTGAACACCATGGTCGAGCAGCTCCGCTCCTTCGCCGCCGAGGTGACGCGCGTCGCGCGCGAGGTCGGCACCGAAGGCCGCCTCGGCGGTCAGGCCGTCGTGCCCGGCGTCGGCGGCACGTGGAAGGATCTGACCGACAACGTCAACCTTCTGGCGGCGAACCTCACCACTCAGGTCCGAAACATCGCCGAAGTGACCACGGCGGTCGCCCGCGGTGACTTGTCGCGCAAGATCACCGTCGACGTGAAGGGCGAAATCCTCGAGCTGAAGAACACCATCAACACCATGGTGGACCAGCTCAACGCCTTCGCCGGCGAAGTCACGCGCGTTGCGCGCGAGGTCGGCACCGAAGGCAAGCTCGGCGGCCAGGCCCAGGTGCCCGGCGTTGCCGGCACCTGGAAGGACCTCACCGACACCGTGAATTTCATGGCTGCGAACCTGACCGAGCAGGTCCGCGGCATCGTCAAGGTTGTGACCGCCGTCGCGAACGGCGATTTGAAGCAGAACCTTACCGTGAAATCGAAGGGCGAGGTCGCCGCTCTCGCCGACACCATCAACAACATGACCGAGACGCTTGCGACCTTCGCCGACCAGGTGACGTCGGTGGCGCGCGAGGTCGGCGTCGAAGGCCGCCTCGGCGGTCAGGCCAACGTGCCGGGTGCCGCCGGCACCTGGAAGGACCTCACAGGCAACGTCAACCTGCTCGCGGCCAACCTCACCTCGCAGGTGCGCGCGATCGCAGAAGTCGCGACCGCGGTGACCAAGGGCGATTTGACGCGGTCGATCCAGGTCGACGCCCGCGGCGAAGTCGCCGAGCTGAAAGACAACATCAACACGATGATCACGAATCTCCGTCTCACGACGGACGTGAACACCGAGCAGGACTGGCTGAAGACCAATCTCGCCAAATTCACCAACATGCTCCAGGGCCAGCGCGACCTGACCACTGTTGGCCGGCTGTTGCTCACCGAATTGTCGCCGCTGGTAAATGCCCATACCGGCGTGATCTACCAGGTCGAGAGCGAGGACAATCCGCAGCTGCTGCTGCTCGCCTCCTACGCCAGCGACGGCATCTATCCCTATCAGCGCGTGCTGCAGTTCGGCGACGGCCTGATCGGTCAGTGTGCGCTCGACAAGAGGCCGCGCATGGTCGCCGACATCCCGTCCGACGTGGTGCCGATCAACTCGGCGCTGTTCCGCGTCGCACCGAAGAACCTCGTCGTGCTGCCGGTGCTGTTCGAGGGCCAGGTCAAGGCCGTGATCGAGCTCGCCTCGCTCGTCTCCTTCACGACCTCGCAGATGACGTTCCTGGAGCAGCTCACCGACTCCATCGGCATCGTGCTCAACTCGATCGAAGCGACGATGCAGACCGAAGGCCTGCTCAAGCAGTCGCAACAGCTTGCCGGCGAGCTCCAGACCCAGCAGCGCGAATTGCAGCAGACCAACGACCAGCTCGAGCAGAAGGCCCAACAGCTCGCCGAGCGCAACGTCGAGGTCGAGCGCAAGAACCAGGAGATCGAGCAGGCCCGCCGCGCGCTGGAGGAAAAGGCAACCGAGCTTGCCCTGACCTCGAAATACAAGTCCGAATTCCTCGCCAATATGAGCCACGAGCTGCGCACGCCGCTGAACTCGATCTTGATCCTTGGACAACAGCTCACCGACAATCCGGACGGCAACCTCTCGGCCAAGCAGGTCGAATTCGCCCGCACCATCCACGGCGCCGGCACCGACCTGCTCAATCTCATCAGCGACATCCTGGATCTGTCCAAGATCGAATCCGGCACGGTGACGGTCGACGCCGAGGAGATCCTGACCGCGAACCTGCTCGAGACCGTGGGCCGGCCGTTCCGGCACGAGGCGGACAACCGCAATCTATCGTTCAAGATCGACATCGATCCGAACCTGCCGCGCAGCCTCGTCACCGACTCCAAGCGGCTGCAGCAGGTTCTGAAGAACCTGCTCTCCAACGCCTTCAAGTTCACCGCCGAAGGCGAGGTGCGCCTGAAGGTCACCGGGGCGGTCGGCGGCTGGGGAACTGATCACCCGGTGCTGAACTCCGCGCCCTCCGTGATCGCGTTCGAAGTGTCCGACACCGGCATCGGCATTCCCCTGGAGAAGCAGAAGCTGATCTTCGAGGCGTTCCAGCAGGCCGACGCGGGTACCAGCCGGAAATACGGCGGCACCGGCCTTGGACTTGCGATCAGCCGCGAACTCGCGAGCCTGCTGGGCGGCGAAATTCATCTGCGCAGCTTGCCGGGCAAGGGCTCGTCGTTCACGCTGTATCTGCCGCTCAAATATTCCGGCCCGACGCTCGCACCGCGTGCGGCGCCGACGCCGCAGCCACACAACCAGCCGCCGGCGCTGCAGCTGGCCGCGCCGGAGCAGCAGCGCGTCATCGAGCAGCTTCCCGACGACCGGCTCAACCTGGAGCCCGGCGACAGCATCCTGCTGATCGTCGAGGACGACCCGCATTACGCGCGCGTGCTGGTCGACCTCGCGCGCGACAAGGGATTCAAGGTGCTGGTCGCCGCCCGCGGCGCCGAGGCGCTGGAGCTTGCCAAGCAGTACCAGCCGCGCGCGGTCTCGCTCGACGTGTTCCTGCCCGACATGCTCGGCTGGACTGTGCTGAGCCAGCTCAAGCACAATCCCCTGACCCGCCATATCCCCGTGCAGGTCATCACGCTCGACGAAGACCGCCAGCATGCGCTGGCGCGTGGCGCGTTCTCTTTCGTCAACAAACCGACGACGACCGAGGGCGTCTCGGCCGCGCTCACGCAGATCAAGGAATATGCGCGTCCCAGGCGGAAGCGGCTCCTGATCGTCGAGGACAACGAGGCCGAGCAGCTCTCGATCCGCGAGTTGCTGCATCACGACGACATCGAGATCGTGACCACCGACACCGGCGCCGGCGCGCTTTCGACACTGCGCGAGGAGCCCTGCGATTGCGTGGTGCTCGATCTCAGGCTGCCCGACATGAGCGGCTTCGAGGTGCTGGACCAGATCCGCAACGACGAGGCGCTGTCGAACGTCCCGGTCGTCGTCTTCACCGGCCGCGAGCTGTCGGCGGAGGAGGACGCGGAACTTCACACCATGGCGCGCAGCATCGTGGTCAAGGGCGTGGAATCGCCGGAACGCCTGCTCGACGAGACCGCGCTGTTCCTGCACCGCGTGATCACGGAACTTCCGGTCGAGAAGCAGCGCATGCTGGAGAAGCTGAACAGTTCCGACGAGGACCTGATCGGCAAGACCGCCCTGCTGGTCGACGACGATGCCCGCAATATCTTCGCGCTGTCGAGCGTGCTGGAACGGCGCGGCATGAAGGTTCTGACGGCCACGACCGGCCGTGAAGCCGTCACGCTGGTCGAATCCAATCCGGAGATCGCCATCGTGCTGATGGACATCATGATGCCGCAGATGGATGGCTACCAAACCATCGGCGTCATTCGCGAAAACCCGGCCTTCGCCCGCCTACCGATCATCGCGCTGACCGCCAAGGCGATGAAGGGCGACCGCGAAAAATGCCTGGAGGCCGGCGCGTCCGACTACCTCGCCAAACCCGTCAACACCGATCAATTGCTGCTTGCGATCCGCATGTGGCTGCACCGTTGAGTTTGGACCCGCGAATGGACCACGAAAAGGTCAACATCCTCCTCGTCGACGACCAGCCCGCAAAGCTGCTCGCCTATGAGGTGATATTGAAGGAACTCGGCGAGAACCTCGTGATCGCCTCGTCCGGCCGTGAGGCCCTGGAGGTGCTGCTCAAGACCGAGATCGCGGTGATCCTGGTCGACGTCTGCATGCCCGAGCTCGACGGCTTCGAGCTCGCCGCGATGATCCGCGAGCATCCGCGCTTCCAGAAGACCGCGATGATCTTCATCTCCGCCATCCAGGTCAGCGACATCGACCGGTTGCGCGGCTACGAGATGGGCGCGGTCGACTACGTGCCGGTACCGGTCGTGCCGGAGGTGCTGCGCGCAAAGATCAAGGTGTTTGCCGAGCTCTACCGCAAGACCCGCGAGCTGGAACGGCTGAACCGGGAGCTCGAGGATCGCGTCCGCGCACGCACGGCGGAACTGGAGAACTCCACCACCAAGCTGCGCGAAAGCGAGCAGCGGCGCAGCATGGCGATCGCCGCCGGCAAGATGGGCTCCTGGGATTGGGACTGGATCAGCGGCGACTGGATGTGGGACGAGGGGCAATATCGCATCTTTGGCGTCAGCCCCGACAGCTTCGCGGTCAACCCGGCCAACGTTCAGGCGCTGCTGCATCCCGACGACGTCGAGCAGTTGCGCAAGGCGGTTGCCGAATTCAACAAGGGCACGCGGGCCTATGAGACCGAGTTCCGCATCCTGCGGCCCGACGGAGAGGTGCGCTGGTGCGTGGGCACGGCAGCAGCAACGGTGGACGACAGCAGTCGCGTCGTGCGCGTGAGCGGCGTCACCGTGGACATCACCGAACGCAAGCGTGCCGAAGAACGGCAGAATCTGCTGGCCCGGGAAGTCGATCATCGTGCCAAGAATGCACTGGCGCTGGCGCAATCGATCGTGCGCCTCACCCGCGCCGACGAGGTCAAGGCCTATGTCAACGCCGTGGAAGGACGCATCAATGCGCTGGCGCGCGTGCACACCATCCTGTCGCTGTCGAGCTGGCAAGGCGCCGAGCTCTCCAGGCTGATCGACGAGGAGCTTGCGCCCTATTCGCTCGGCGGCCAGATCGTGTTGGCGGGTCCGGAGGTCCAGTTGATGCCGACGACGGCCCAGACCTTGGCGCTCGCGCTGCATGAGCTCTTCACCAACTCGGCCAAGTACGGCGCCCTCTCGACCAGATCGGGTCGGCTCGCGATCGGCTGGCAAGTCGAGGACGAATTGCTGACACTGAACTGGGATGAAACCGGCGGTCCACTCGTCATGCCCCCGAAGTCTCGCGGCTTCGGCACGCGAAGTCTGCTTGCGAGCGTCGAGTCCCAGCTCGGTGGACAGGCGCAATTCAATTGGCGAGCCGAGGGATTGTTGTGCCGTCTGGAGGTGCCGCTGACACGCAAGGCGGCGGCGACCGCACCCGGAAAATTCGACGCCGCAAGCGCGGCCGAATTGCAACGCGCCTCGGGCTGAAGCGCGATGCGATCAGGATGAATCGTCACCCCGCTTCACGTTGGCGTTTGCCCTAGCCCGACGCCACCATCCTCGATTGCCGCTGCGGCAGCGCTTCCTCGGCGAGGCGTCCTTCGAGCCAGGCTTCCGTCCGGGCGAGATCGCGTAGCGCCCTCGCGTAGCGGCGGGCCGCACTTCGCTCCGCGCCGCGCGGCAGTTTGCGGGCTTTGCGCAGCATATCCGCCGCCGCGTTGCGATAGGCCAGCGAGCGGTAAAGAAAGACGACCTTACCCATAGCGAATGTTCCCGTTTCGAATGTACCCGTTTTGCTGGTGCTCATCATCGCCAATCCGGCATGAACGTCGGATGAAGCCGACCACGACAATCCTTCATCCGTTTGGAACCGGTCAATATCGCCCGCGTTTGCATGCCAGTTCCGGGATGCAGTTCCCATGCGCGCAAAAAAGTCTTCGGATTTGATCTCACCCGCCGGCCTCATCAAGTTGATGACGCATGCGCTGATGGGCGCAGCCCTCGGCCTCACCTTCAGCGTCACGCTGATCCTGTCCAATCCCGCCGTCGCCAGCCTGCTCGATCACAGCGGAAGCCACGCCGCGATCGTCGTCGCCCTCACATTGGTGACGACGTTCGCGATCGGCGCCACACTCACCGGCGCGGTGTTCATCCTGGTGGAAGACAAGCAATCTTGAAGCGTCCGTGACCTCTCGGAGATACGCCTGTCCGGAACTCCTTCGGCAAATAGCGGTTGGCTGCCTGCGTCAATTTAACCCAGGGAGGTCCCCGCATGACAACGACCAAACTCGTTCTCACCGCCATGTTGGCCACCGGCCTCGCCGCTGCGCCGCTCGCCGCACAGGCCAAGTCGCACAAGGCGAAACACGGATCATCGATGTCGTCATCACAGACCACCGGCGCCAACACCAAGGCCTCGAAGGGCGCGGATCCCTCCGGTCAGGGCGGTTCCGGTCCCGGCTCGGACCAGGGCGGCACCATGACGAACCAGAACGGCAAGGGCATGACCAATACCAAGTAGGCCCAGGCCGACCGGTTCAGACAAAAGCCCCGCGGCGACGCGGGGCTTTTTCGTTGCAGGAGAGCTGTTGCCACTCAGGCAGCGTTGCGCTGCACGTGACGGCCCTCCTTTACTTCTTCGATGATCTTGGCGCTGAACGCTTCCAGGTCACCGGGATTGCGCGAGGTGATGATGCCCTGGTCGACCACCACGGCGGAGTCTTCCCATGCCGCGCCGGCATTGATGACATCGGTCTTGATGGACTTGTAGGACGTCATCTTGCGGCCCTTGGCGATGCCCGTCTCGATCAGGAGCCACGGCGCATGGCAGACGGCGGCAACGATTTTCTTCGCATTGAAGATGTCCTTGATGAAGGACAATGCCTTTGGCTCGAGGCGAAGCAGGTCGGGGTTAATCTGTCCGCCCGGCAATACCAGGGCGTCGTAGTCGCTGCTGGAAGCCTGGTCCAGCGTCTTGTCGACCCTCACCGACCGCCCCCAATCCTTCTTGTCCCAGCCCTTGATCTCGCCGGCTGCAAGCGAGATCACGTGAACCGTTGCGCCGGCCTGTTTCAGACGGTCGCGCGGCACTTCCAGTTCCGACTGCTCGAAACCATTCGTCGCGAGAATGGCAATGGTCTTGCCTTTGATATCCATGGAACGCTCCAATGCTGGGTCAGGAGCCCGGTCAATCGGCCCATCACGCTTCCGTTCCGAGCACTGGCGCAGCTCACGGGGATGTGCGGCTGGCCTCGATGGCTCCAGAAACGTACGCGGCAGAGGCAGATCCAGCGCATCGCTTGCGGGCACGCTTAGCTGCGTCGGATGTCAGCGGTGTTAAGGCCGCCGCCCGCGGAGTTCGTCTTCACGAGTTGCTCGAGCTGCGACCGCTTGCGTCCGAGCAGAAGTTGAGCCGCAGCATCATCGAGACCGGCACGCTGCAATTGCCGGATGGCAGAGCCCAGTTCGAGAATCTCGGCGCGCAACCTCAAGATCCGGTAAGTGTCCGGGTCCTCTTCCATGGCGCCCCCTCAAAGGTTTCAGCGCCGGGTGCGCGCGCGCTCGGGATTGCCGGCTGTCTTTACAAGACGAAAGCGCGCCCGGTCGCGGACGTCTGGCAGCACACCGCCGCCGCCGGCAGCCTTCCATTCGCCGATCAGCAGGTCGACCTTCCGGCGCAGATCCATCTGCACCAGGGCCTGCTCGGCGCAATCGCGATCGCCATTGATGAGATCGCGCACCGAGGCCTCGACGCCGGCCATTTCAAGCCTCAAGGCGCTGATTTTACGTCGAATTTCATTAATTCTGTTGTCCATGGCTTGTTAGAACAAAATAAGAACATATAGTCAAGCCACGATTTTCAGGAGTCAGGAGGGAGAGCGACATGCAGGTTCAAGGTCGATACGACGCCAAGGTTTTCCTGACCGAGCAGATGACGCGGACGCAGGGGCTGAGGTTGAAACGGCTGAGCGAGGAGGCCTATCAGCCCGCACAATATGCGCGCGATCTATCATTCAGCGAGGCCGCCCGGCGCATCCAGGTTCTGGAAGCCGAGATCGAGCTGGCGAATTCGTTCTAGGCTGCGTCGCGCATCTGCAACGTTGGATGCGCTTTCGGAACCATGCCCCTATCGAGAGGTTTTCCCGGGCCAAGGGAGAACATGCATGGCACGGAAGGCAAAGAAACGCCGCTACTCGCCCAGCTCCGGCAGCGATGTCGAGAACGAGATGCGCCGCTACAAGAAGGGCACCGCGAAGAGCGGCCCCAAAGGCCGTGGCGGTCGCGTGAAGAGCCGCAAGCAGGCAATCGCAATCGGACTGTCGAAGGCACGCAAGAAGGGCAAGAAGGTCCCGAAGAAGGCTGCCAAGACATCGTCCAAGACATCGTCGAAGAAAAGGACGACCAAGAAGACGACGACCAAGAAGAAGACAACCAAGAAATCGTCGAAGCGCAAATCCAGCAAGCGCTGACGGCGCTCCGTCTCAGATCATGCTGCCCGGCATGAAGCAGCGGATCGAGACCCCGAACGCGGTCTTCACCGGCCACACCATGGTGCGGCCGGCCCGGTTCGGCTCGGTGATGACGGCCTCGTCCGGCACCTCGATCCATTCGCCGTCGAGACGCACGCGATAATGCCCGTTATGCGACTCCCAGTCGGGATCGGCGACGGCAAACCCGTCAGCATCCGAGCAGCACGGACCGAGGTGGCTGCGCAAACCGTCGAACCATGGCTTCAGGGGTGAGTCCGCGTAGCGGCCGCCGTCCCGCCCGAGCGCGTTTCCGCCCCAGAGCACGAGGGGCGCCACGAGCAGCGCACTTCTTAGCGAGAGCTTCAATCGATCCATGTCGGCACCGACCAATGCGAACCAGCGGCCGATTCCGCGAGCCGCGGCAGGTTCCAGGTTCCACGCTCGCATGCGACCTGGCGGCGTCATTGCCGCCAAGCCTTCAGCAACTTGAAAGTGTGACGAGCGAACACGGCTTTTTCGGACGAACCGCGTCGTCATCGCTGGCGTTGACGAGAATGTTATCGTTCGCATCCCGGCAAGCCCGAAGGCGAACGGAAAAGGCGGCCACGAGGGCCGCCTTTCTTGTTCAATGCCGATCGACGTTCGCCTCAGGCGAACGGTACCGCGACGAACCGGGTCGCCTGCGCGCTCCTGACCTGCAACAGCACGCTGCGCTTGCCGGACGATTTGGCCTGCGCCAGTTCGGAGCGGACATCGCCGACATTGGCGACGGCCTTGCCGCCGACATTGAGGATGACGTCGCCGGTCTGGATGCCGCGCTGCGCCGCCGGCCCTTGCGGGTCGACCTCGGTGACGACGACGCCCTTCTGGCCGGCGCCCTGGACGTCGCCGGCCGGAGCCAGAGCAAGACCGAGGCGCGGAGTGTCGGGGCCCGACTGCTCCTTGCCAACATCGGCCTTGGCCTGCCGTTCGTTCGGCAGCTCGCCGAGCGCCAGCGTCACCGTCTTGCTGTCGCCCTTGTGGAAGACGTCGAGCTTCACCGAGCTGCCGGGTGCAAGGGTCGCGATCGTGCGGGCAAGGTCTCGCGAATCCTTGACCGTCGTGCCGTTGACGGCGGTGATGACGTCACCCGCCTCGATGCCGGCCTTCGCCGCCGGGCTGCCGTCCTGCGGGGTGTCGACGATGGCGCCGCGCGCCTCCTTCAGCCCGAGGCTGTCGGCGATCTCGGCGGTCACCGGCTGCACCTGCACGCCGAGCCAGCCGCGCGTCACCGCGCCCTTGTCCTTCAGCTGCGCGACGACGAGCTTTGCGGTCGAGGCCGGAATGTCGAAGCCGATGCCGACCGAACCGCCGGAAGGCGAGAAGATCGCGGTGTTCACGCCGATCACGTTGCCGTTCATGTCGAAGGCCGGGCCGCCGGAATTGCCCTTGTTGATGGGCGCATCGATCTGGATGAAGTCGTCATAGGGACCGTTGCCGATGTCGCGGCCGCTGGCCGAGACGATGCCGGCGGTCACGGTGCCGCCGAGGCCGAAGGGATTGCCGACCGCAACCACCCAGTCGCCGATGCGCGGCTTCTGGTCGGAGAATTTGACGAACGGAAAATCCTTCTTGCCGTCGACCTTGATCAGCGCGAGATCGGTCTTCGGATCGGTGCCGACCACCTTGGCGGTGTAGCTGGTGCCGTCATCCAGGGTCACCTGCACCGACTCGGCATGGTCGACGACGTGGTTGTTGGTGACGGCATAGCCGTCGGCGGAGATGAAGAAGCCGGAGCCCTCGCCCGTGATCATCTGATGGCGCTGGCGCGGCATGCCGTTCATGCCACCCGGGCCGCGGAACCCGAACTGCCGGGAGAACTGGTCGAACGGAGAATCCTCGTCCTGATCCATCCGGTTCTGTTGCAGCATCGCGCTCTTGTCGTTGTCCTGGTCGATCTTGACCCGCACCGAGATGACGGCGGGCTTGACCTTGCTGACGAGATCACCGAAGCCCGGCGGAGTCGCAGCGGACTCCGCGGCCTGGGCCGGCGCGATGAAGGAGTTCGGACCGAACGGCAAGGAGCCGGGAGAAGCCGCCAGCACGGCCACGCCGAGCGCGGCGACGGTGCCGAGCAGCGCGAGCCGGCGCGGCCTCAAGATCCTGCGGGACGTCGGGATGTCGGAATTGACGCGATCGTTCATGTCGGAATGTCCATGTTGGGTAAGGTGTCGCCTTGTCTCCAACATGGCCCTCGCCACCTTACGACGTCCCGTCCGTCCGATTAAATCTTGGCAAAGAACGCGCGGCCCCGCGGAAGATCGCCGCCCGCGCATTTGATGCAGCTCAACGCGCGTCCTTCGGACGGTGAAAAACTGCGGCCACCGGATGATGTCCCTCGGAGGCGCGCCATGTACAAAGACATTCTCGTCCACATCCCTACCGAACGCCCGATGCGCTCGGCGATCGACGGCTCGATTTCGCTCGCGGCGCAGTTCAACGCCCATCTCGACGCGGTCGCGATCGGCTATGTCGCAACCAGTGCGGCCTACGTGATGGAGGGCGGCGCCGCGGTCGCGGCCGTGTTCGAACTGGAACGCGAGCGCGCCGTGGAGCGGGCCGAGGCCGCGCTCTCGGTATTTGGGATCGAAGCGGCGAACGCCGGCGTCTCCTACGGCTGCCGCGCGCTCGGCGCGATCCCGGCGGATGCAGCCGGCTCGCTCGGCGAGATGGCGCGACTGCACGACCTCAGCGTCGTGCTCCAGCCTGATCCTGCGCAGGGCTCGTTCGACAACGACGTACCCCGCGAGATCCTGTTCCAGGCAGGCGGTCCGGTGTTGTTCCTGCCCTACACCTTCCATGGAGCTTTCAAGGCAAGCCGGATCGGCATCTGCTGGGACGGCAGCCGCGTCTCGGCCCGCGCCGTGCGCGACGCCGCACCGTTCCTGGCGCGCGCCGACGAGATCGTGATCATCACCATCAACGAAGCCAAGGCCGTGTCCGACGAAGTGTCAGCGAGCAACCTGGCAAGACATCTCGGCCGGCGCGGATTGTCGACCCGAACGGTCGGCTTGTCGGCGAGCCGCGCCGACATCCAGCCGACCATTCTGTCGCTGGCGGCCGACGAGGCACTCGATCTGCTGGTGATGGGCGGCTACGGCCATTCGCGCTTGCAGGAGCGCGTTCTCGGCGGCGTCACCCGCGCCATGCTGGAAGCCATGACGGTCCCGACGCTGATGTCGCATTGAGACCAGCAGGTGCCGTTACGCTGCGACCGGGGTCTCCCACGTCGCGGGCACGGCGTCCTCGTTGTGTGGCACATTGCACGCGTCGAAATGCGCCTTGAGCTCGACCTCGGCGAGATGTTCGAAATGTTCGGCCTGGCCGAGGAGCTCCCAGGTCTGAAGCGGCCGGTAAGCCGCCTGCTGACGACAGAGCGACGCCAGCGCCCGGTAGCGACGTACGTTCTCCATGAGACCCTCCCTCGCATTCACTGGGCTTATTGCTCCGATTTGCGTCAGGCCGATGGCGGTTGTGCAAAAGATTTTCTGCGCCCAGCGCGCGCCTGGCCTTGGCCTGTCTTTTAGGAAATATATGTCCGGCCCAAAGTTCCAAACCTGGGTCGATTGACGCCCGGGGGCCCGGATCCATCGGCTAGGCGTAGAGCCGGCGCTCCACGGTCACGCCGACCAGATGGAGATAGCGCTCGATCAGGTCTGGCCGGCCGACCAGATAGCCCTGCATCTCCTCGCAGGCCTCCCGCGCCAGGAAGGCACGCTGCGCTTCCGTCTCCACCCCCTCGGCAATGACCGGGATATTCAGGGCGTGCGCGAGGCTCAGGACCGCGCGGACGATCTCGGCCGATTGCGGCGTCGCCTCGAGATTGGAGATGAAGCTGCGATCGATCTTGATCTTGTCGAACGGGAACGACTGGAGATAGGACAGCGAGGAATAGCCGGTGCCGAAGTCGTCCATTGCGATGCGGATACCGAGCGCCTTCAGCCGCCTGAGCAGATTGAGCGCGCGGGTGAAATCACCGATCAGCACACCCTCGGTGATCTCGACCTCGAGCCGCGTCGGCGTAAGCCCGGTCTCCAGCAGGATCTGGTGGATCGAACGTTCGAGATCGCCGGCCTGGAACTGGACCGGCGACAGATTGACGGCGACCTGCAGCGGCCGCGGCCAGGATGCCGCCTCGCGGCACGCTTCGCGCAAGACCCATTCGCCGATCTCGACGATCAACCCGTTCTCCTCGGCAAGCGGAATGAACTGGTCCGGCGGCACGAAGCCCCGCGTCGGGTGATTCCAGCGCAGCAGAGCCTCGAAGCCGATGACCTCGCCATCCACCCGCGCCTGCGGCTGGAAGTAGACCAGGAACTGGTTCAGCTCCAGCGCCTGTCGCAGATCGTGCTGCAACAGCCTGCGGTCGCGCAGCTCCTGGTCCATCTCGGATTCGAAAACGCGGACGCGCCCACGGCCCTCGCGCTTGGCACGATAGAGCGCGGAATCGGCGTTGGCGAGCAAGGTGACGGCATTCACGCCGTCATCGGGATAAAACGCGACGCCGACGCTGAGGCCGACATGGGGGAGATAATCGTCGACCTTGAGTTCGTTGCCGATCGTTTCGACCAGCCGTTCGGCGAGCGCCAGAACGTCCTCGTGCCTGATTCCGTCGGGCATCAGGATCATGAACTCGTCGCCGCCGATACGGGCGACGAAGGCGCCGTCGGCTTCCGCGGCAAGCCGGTCGGCCGCCGCCCGCATCAGCATGTCGCCGACCGGATGGCCGAACACGTCGTTGACCTCCTTGAAGCGGTCGAGATCGAGGCTGAGCACGGCAAAACTGGTCGCCGCCTCCTGCGCCCGCTCCAACCGCTCGCCGAGTGCGGCGTTGAAGGCGCTGCGGTTCGGCAGGTCGGTCAACGCGTCATGATGCGCAAGATGGCTGATCCGCGCCTCGTTCGTGATCCTCTCAGTGACGTCCTCGATCACGCCGACCAGATATTGCGGCGCGCCGCTGCCGTCCCTGACCAGCAGCTTGCGCGAATTGACCAGACGATCGTGGCCCTTCACGCCGATCTCGAGCAGATGCCCCT
The DNA here is from genome assembly GCF_003020125.1 of Bradyrhizobium sp. MOS003. Classification (GTDB taxonomy): domain Bacteria; phylum Pseudomonadota; class Alphaproteobacteria; order Rhizobiales; family Xanthobacteraceae; genus Bradyrhizobium. The sequence goes on from NZ_PYFW01000018.1 coordinate 43,526, forward strand.
CCAGGAACATCGGCGTGCCGCTGTCGACGACGCGGCGATCCTGCTCGTTGACGACGCGGGCGATATGGTCCGGAAAAATCTGCTGCGGAGTCTTGCCCAGCATCGCCTCGCGCGGCATGCCGTAATACTCTTCGCCGGCGCGGTTGAGCAGGACGTAGCGGGAATCCTTTGCATCCTTGGCGAATACCGCGATCGGGATGTTCTCGATGATGCTGTCGAGGAATTCGCGCGCGCGCCGCAGATCCTGCTCGGCGCGTTTGTGCGTCAGTTCGAGTTCCTCGATCATCAGCTTGATCGCACGGTCGGTGCGGCGGCGATCGCGATCGCCCTCCTCGTAGGCCGCACTGACGAGCTCGCCGAGCTTGATCAGGTCGACCTGTCCGGATTCATCCGTCGACTGGCGGATCTGTCTTGCGAGCAGCCGGTGCATGGTCAAGCTACCGCCTCCGCGATGACGGTAACGGTCATGGTCTGGTTGTGCAGCTCGCAGCGGCCGGACGCGGCCGGCGGGGCGATCTCGCCGTAGGAGTAGAATCCGATCCGGACGAAATCCTCGCCAAGCTCGGCGGCAACGGCGTCCAGCTCGTCCTGCGTGCGCTGCCCCATCACCCTGCGGCGACCGGTACAGCTCACCAGGATGGCAAGCTTGTCGCCGGCAACGACCTCTGCGAGCGCGCTGCGCGCTTGCCTGCCGGCTTCGCCGGCCCCTGCAGCAAGACTGTCGAAATTGGCCCGCATCAATTGAGCAGTGCATCCTTCCGGAATGTCCGCTGCGAACGTCAGGGTGCGGGCACTGCGATCCACCGCGAAAACCGAGCGTACGATCTGCCGGTCCGGCTCGGCCTCGTCGTGAATGCGCAAGGGGAATGCCAGACCCGAACCCGGCATCGCCTCGGCTTCTTCCGCGCCGAGATAGCGGGTGTAGAGGTCCAGCGGCGGCTCGCCATCGAGCTCCACGAGCACGGACCCTTCCGACTTCGTCACCTTGCGACGCGGGCCGAACACATCCCAGCCGCCGGCACAGCCATGTGCGAAACGGAACGAGGCGCCGTAGAATGCGATGGCGGCGACGCGGTTCGGCGACGGTTCGGCGTCGGCTCCAACGATCGTCTGCTCGAACCGGGTGCCGTCGCCGGCGAGCCCGCCGGTAACAGGCAAATCAGGTCCCAGAACTTCGGTGATTCCGGCAAGCAGTTCGCCGCCGTTCACCGCCAATCCGTCCGACAGGACAAACAGACCCGCTAGATCCGCCGCCTGCGCCTGGTGGGCAAGACGCGCGCCGCAAGCCCGCGACGCATCGCGGGCTTCGACAACCTCCTGGACCAGTCGCACTTGCGTATGGGCGAAGCGCAGGGCGACTGCGATGACTTCGTCATCGCAGATGTCGTCGCCATGGATTTGTCCGCCGGTGCTGCAACCAATGATGTGGCTTTCGGGATAGAGACCGCGCAGGTCGCGATAACGCTCGCCGTCCGCCAGTTGCTCACGGCTGCCGAAATAGAGCACGAGCTGGGCAGGCTCTCGCAGGGCATCCGCACCGCGCCAGCCATGAGCCGCATTCCAGTGAATATATTGAATGTGCATCCCACGCTCTCTGCAGCTCTTGAACCACAGATTGTGGAGCGGCGCATTGCATCCCCGTTAATCGCGCGGGTGCTTCGACACCGTTGGTTACCCCAGCATGAAGGGGATTGCCCGAGTCGCGTTGGATTCTCCGTAGGAACCCGGAGAAAAATGCGCCCGATGAGACGATCGACACCTCGGCCCAAGCGCTTGGCATTGCCCTGAGTAATTTACCGGATGCGCGCGCCTTCGCCGATGCGCATCGGCTGCACGGCATGATCTTGCCGCTTCGGAACCCGACCCGCCTCGGCCGCGGTCCGAATGGCCACGATATTTGCGGCATATTCGGCAACGCTCTTGCCGCGAAACACCGCGGAACCCGCCACCAGCGTATCGGCGCCCGCGGCGGCCACCACAGCGGCATTGTCGCGCGTGACACCGCCGTCAACCTCGAGCCGGATCGGCCGGTCGCCGATCATGGCTTTGATCCGCTCGATCTTGGGGAGCTGAGAGTCCAGGAAGGACTGGCCGCCAAAGCCGGGATTGACCGTCATCACCAGTACGAGGTCGAGACGATCGAGCACATATTCGATCGCGGCATCGGGCGTTGACGGGCACAGGCTGACACCGGCCTTCTTGCCGAGCGCGCGGATGGCCTGAAGCGAACGATCGAGATGGGCGCCGGCTTCGGCATGAACGGTGATGACGTCAGCCCCCGCCTTCGCGAACGCCTCGAGATAGGGATCGACAGGCGCGATCATGAGATGCACGTCGAAGATCTTCTTCGTCGACGGCCTGATCGCCTTGATGACATCGGCACCGAAGCTGATGTTCGGCACGAAATGTCCGTCCATGACGTCGCAATGGATCCAGTCGGCGCCGGCCGTGTCGATCGCCGCGATCTCTTCGCCGAGACGCGCGAAATCCGCGGCAAGGATCGAGGGAGCGATGATGATCTCTCCGGTCATGGCTCCGCCCTCCGGGCATCCGCGCCGCCGCTGAAAACACGACTGGCCAGCACGTCGGCCGGGTCGATGGTTTCGAGGTCGACGGTGTTGAGCATGCGGTCGAGGTCGGAGACCAGGCGGTCGGCCTGCCGGAGCCGGATGCGGTCGACGGCGTTGCGGATCGAGCGCGCGTTGGAGAAGAACGGCTGGGTCCGGCGCAGATCGATGTACTTCTCGAAGGCCTCGCGGGCTGCCGCGGAAAAGCGGTAGCCACGTTCCTTCAGCATCAATTCGGCAATGACCAGCAACTCGGCCTGCGAATAGTCCGGGAATTCGATATGATGGGCGATGCGGGAGCGGAAGCCGGGATTGGAGCCGAAGAAGGTCGTCATCCGTTCGCGATAGCCGGCCAGAATCACGACGAGGTCCTCGCGCTGGTTCTCCATGACCTGGAGCAGGATCTCAATGGCCTCCTGGCCGTAGTCTCGCTCGTTGTCGGGCCGGTGCAGATAATAGGCTTCGTCGATGAAGAGCACGCCGCCCATCGCCTTCTTCAGGATCTCCTTGGTCTTCGGCGCGGTGTGGCCAATATACTGACCGACGAGATCGTCGCGCGTGACCGAGATCACCTGCCCGCGCCGCACGAAGCCGAGACCGTGCAGGATCTTCGCCATCCGCAGCGCGACGGTGGTCTTGCCGGTGCCGGGATTGCCGGTAAACGACATATGCAGCGTCGGCGGTGAGGAGGCCAGGCCTGCACGCTGCCGAATGCGCTCGATAAGCAGCAGCGAAGCGATCTGGCGCACGCGGTCCTTGACCGGCCGCAGGCCGATCAGCTCCTGATCGAGTTGCTGCAGCGTATCGGTGATGCCGGCTGCTTCGGCCTCTTTGCGAAGGTCGAACGCAGTTTCGGTGGTGGACACATCAAGCATCGGCGCCTCGAATAAAAGGGCTTCGCCGCGGGGCGGCGGCGAAGCAGTTGTCCGCCAAGGATCTGGAGCAACAAGGCTCCGCGCGGAGACGAATGGCTATTGCGGCGCGTGCGCGACGTTCTTTCGGACGGTGCTGTAGCGGATTGCGCGCCCGCCGATCTCCTGCCGCACCAGCTCGAATTCCGCCTCCTGCGGTGGCCGGTTGACCAGGAACGAAATCCGCACCGATTCCCAGCCATGGCTGGAATCGAAGCCGCTGATGCGGATGTAGCGGTCGCCATAAACCCTGCGGCATTCGGCAAGCTCCATCATCACGCCGGCGGCGTCCTGGAGATCGAACATCGGCAGGCCCCACATCTCCCAATAGGTGTTGCGGGGGTGCGGGTCGTCGGTGAACTCGATATTCACCGCCCAGCCGTTGGCGAGGCAATACTGCACCTGCTTGGTGATCTGGTCGTCGGTGAGGTCAGGCAGGAACGAGAAGCAGCCTTGGGTCAGTTTCATGATGTCGTCTCCTCAAACGGTTTCCAGCGCGGTCGGCACGAAGTCCGGTGTGTCCGTGGATTGATAGTTGAAGCTGACGTCCTTCCAGACCTCGAGCGCGGCCTTCAGCGGCGTGCAGGTTTCCGCCGCCCTGGCCAGGATCTCCGGACCTTCGTGGACGTAGTCGCGCCCCTCGTTGCGCGCGAGGATCATCGCCTCGAGCGCCACGCGGTTTGCGATTGCACCGGCCGCGATCCCCATGGGATGACCGATGGTGCCACCGCCGAACTGCAGCACGACGTCCTCGCCGAGGTGATCGAGCAACTGGTGCATCTGGCCGGCATGGATGCCGCCCGAGGCGACTGGCATCATTTTGTTGAGGCTCGCCCACGACTGGTCGAAGAACAGACCATGTTCGAGCTTGGTCGCATTAAACTCCTCGCGGCAGACATCGTAGTAGCCGCGCGTGGTGTGGGGGTCGCCCTCAAGCTTACCGACCACGGTGCCGGCGTGGATGTGGTCAACACCGGCGAGTCGCATCCATTTGGCGATCACGCGGAACGACACGCCGTGGATCTTCTGCCGCGTATAAGTCGAGTGACCGGCGCGGTGAAGATGCAGGATCATGTCGTTGCGGCGCGCCCATCTCGCCATGGACTGGATCGCGGTGTAGCCGATCACGAGGTCGATCATGACGATGACCGAGCCGAGCTCTTTCGCGAACTCCGCGCGCTCGTACATGTCTTCCATCGTACCCGCGGTGACATTCAGGTACGTGCCCTTCACCTCGCCGGAGGCTGCCTGCGCGCGGTTCACGGCCTCCATGCAATAGAGGAAACGGTCGCGCCAGTGCATGAAGGGCTGCGAGTTGATGTTCTCGTCGTCCTTGGTGAAATCGAGTCCGCCCTTGAGCGCCTCGTAGACCACGCGGCCGTAGTTGCGTCCCGACAACCCGAGCTTCGGCTTCACGGTCGCACCCAGCAAAGGCCGGCCGAACTTGTCCAGCCGCTCGCGCTCGACCACGATGCCAGTCGCGGGTCCCTGGAACGTCTTCACATAGGCGACCGGGAAACGCATGTCCTCCAGGCGAAGGGCCTTGAGCGGCTTGAAGCCGAACACGTTGCCGATGATCGAGGCCGAGAGGTTGGCGATCGAGCCCGGCTCGAACAGGTCGAGGTCATAGGCGATGTAGGCGAAGTACGAGCCCGGCGTGCCCGGCACCGGATCGACGCGGTAGCATTTCGCGCGATATTTCTCCGCGGCCGTGAGGCGATCGGTCCACACCACCGTCCAGGTCGCGGTCGAGGATTCACCGGCCACCGCAGCAGAGGCCTCGATCGGATCGACGCCTTCCTGCGGCGTCACGCGAAACAGCGCGATGACGTCAGTATCCTTCGGCACATAGTCGGGCTCCCAATAGCCCATGCGAGCGTATTCCATCGTGCCCGATCGATAGCGCTCTTTGCCGCGGACGGTTCCTGTATGTGCGTTCATGGCTCTCTCCCTCGTTTCTCTCTTCTGGTCTCTGACTCTGCTCAGGCAGCGACGGGCTCACGGGCATCGATGCGTGGATCGAGCTCGCCTGCGCGGTAGCGCCGCGCCATCTCGCTCATCGGGATCACCTTGATTCTGCTGGCATGGCCTGCGGTGCCGAACTGCTCGAAACGCTCGCGGCAGAGTTCGCGCATCGCATCCATCGCGGGCTTGAGGAATTTTCGTGGGTCGAACTCGCTGCGGTTTTGCGCGGCGACCTTGCGGAACACCGCCGTCATTGCGAGGCGGCAGTCGGTGTCGATATTGACCTTGCGCACACCGCTCTTGATGCCGCGAACGATTTCCTCGACCGGCACGCCCCAGGTCTGGGGCATCTCGCCGCCGAACTGGTTGAACATGTCCTGGAGCGGCTGCGGCACAGACGAGGAGCCGTGCATCACCAGATGCGTGTTCGGCAGCCGGCGGTGAATCTCCTCAACCACCCGCATCGCCAGGATGTCGCCATCCGGCTTGCGACTGAATTTGTAGGCGCCGTGCGAGGTGCCCATCGCGATGGCGAGCGCATCGACCTTGGTGGCACGAACGAAGTCGACCGCCTGATCAGGATCGGTCAGGAGCTGGTCGTGGCTGACCTTGCCCTCGACACCGTGCCCATCTTCCTGCTCGCCACCGCCATGTTCCAGCGAGCCGAGCACGCCAAGCTCGCCTTCAACGGAGGCGCCGACCCAATGCGCGAGATCGACGACGCGGCGGGTGATCGCGACGTTGTAGTCGTAATCGGCCGCCGTCTTGGCATCGGCCTCGAGCGAGCCGTCCATCATGACGGAGGTGAAGCCGTGGGCGATGGCGGAGGCGCAGGTCGCCTCGTCGTTGCCGTGGTCCTGATGCATGCAGAGTGGAATGTCCGGATAGGTCCGCTCCAACGCGTCGATCATATGCGAGAGCATGAGATCGCCGGCATAGCTGCGCGCGCCACGCGAGGCCTGGATGATCACGGGCGCATCGACCTCGGCAGCCGCCTGCATGATCGCGATGCCCTGCTCCATGTTGTTGATGTTGAACGCCGGCACCGCGTAGCCGTGGCCGGCTGCATGGTCGAGCAATTGCCTGAGGGTGATACGTGCCACGAGTTGTCCTCCCTATTGTCTTTATTGCCTCGTGCGGGCGATCGCCCGGCGGGCCGCTTCCGCAATGCTTTGCGGCGTGATGCCGAATTCGCGGTACAGCACGGGTGCCGGTGCCGAGGCGCCGAAGCCGCGCATGCCGACGAACGCGCCGTCAGCACCGATCCAGCGCGACCAATCGCCCTGTACGGCCGCCTCGACACCGACGCGCGGCGCGGTGCCGAGCACGGTGGCGCGGTATTCGTCCGGCTGTTCCTCGAACAGGGCGAAGCAAGGCGCGGACACGACGGCCGCGCGGATGTGCTCGGTCGCGAGCAGGCGGGCGGCTTCCAGTGCGATCGACACCTCCGAGCCGGTCGCGATCAGCGTCACGTCGCGGCCGCCGTCCGGCGAGACGACGAGATAGGCGCCGCGCGAGACCCGGTTTTTGCCGCGCGCATCGCTGCGGAAAGTCGGCAACGCCTGACGCGAGAGGCACAGCACAGAGGGGCGGTTTTCGGAATTGAGCGCGCAGTCCCAGGCTTCCAGCGTCTCCACCGCGTCGGCGGGGCGGAACACCAGGAGGTTCGGGATCACCCGCAGCGCCGCCAGATGCTCAACCGGCTGGTGCGTGGGGCCGTCTTCGCCGAGCCCGATGGAATCGTGGGTCATCACATGGATGACGCGCAGCCGCATCAGGGCCGCAAGGCGGATCGCCGGCCGGCTGTAATCCGAGAACGCGAGGAAGGTGCCGCCATACGGGATAAAGCCGCCATGCAGCGCAAGGCCGTTCATCGCGGCGGCCATGCCGTGCTCGCGAATGCCATAGTGGATGTAGTCGCCGGCGAACGCCCCGCGCTTGACGGGGACTTGCACCTTGGCGTGCGTAAGGTTCGAGTGCGTGAGGTCCGCGGAGCCGCCGACCAGGCCGGCGATCGTCCCTGCGATGCCATCGAGCACCTGTTGCGAGGCCTGCCGGGTCGCGAGCTTCGGACGCTCGGACGCAAAGCGTTCGCGCAATTTCGCCGCGGCCAACGCATAGGCGGCCGGCAGGGCAACCGCCTTGCCTTCGACGAACATGTCGCGCTGCTCGGGCGTCGCGCCTTCATAGCGATCGAGCCAGGCGAGCCGGTCCACCTGCCCGCGCTGTCCGATCATCCGCCATGCCTTGCCGATCGGTATCGGCACAACGAAGGGCTGATAGTCCCAGCCGAGAGCCCGGCGCGCCGCCGCTGTCTGCTCGGCGCCGAGCGGCGCGCCATGGGCCTTCTCGGTGCCCTGTCTGTCGGGCGCGCCGTAGCCGATGATGGTACGGCAGGCGATCAGCGACGGCTTTGCGGTCTCGCGCTCCTCTGCGATCGCCTTTGCGATGGCTTCGGGATCGTGTCCGTCGATGCTGCGCACCGACCAGCCGGAGGCGGCGAAGCGCGCGAGCTGGTCGTCGGAGGTTGCCAGAGAGGTCGGTCCGTCGATCGAGATGCCATTGTCGTCGAACAACACGATCAGACGGCCGAGCTGAAGGTGCCCGGCGAGCGAGATCGCCTCCTGGCTGAGGCCCTCCATCAGGCAGCCGTCACCTGCGATCACGTAGGTGAAGTGATCGACGAGGCCATCTCCATGCCGCGCATTGCCCATCCGCTCGGCCAGCGCCATGCCGACAGCCGTCGCGATGCCCTGCCCCAGCGGCCCGGTCGTCATCTCGACGCCCGGCGTATGGCCGTATTCCGGATGACCCGGCGTCTTCGAGCCCCATTGCCTGAAAGCCTTGATATCGTCGAGGCTGACATCGCCGCCGGTCAGATGCAGCAGCGCATAGAGCAGCATCGAGCCGTGGCCCGCCGACAGCACGAAGCGGTCGCGATCCGGCCAGTTCGGATGCGCCGAGTCGAATTTCAGAAAACGCGAGAACAGCACAGTGGCGACATCGGCCATACCCATGGGCAAGCCGGGATGGCCCGACTGCGAGGTCTCGATGGCGTCGACCGCGAGGAAGCGGACAGCGTTGGCGAGATTGTTGTGGCTGACCGCGTAGAGGTCGGCTTCGGCGTGGACGGAGATGTTCATTGGATTCTCCCCTCGTTCACTTCAGATTTCGCTTGCGCTCGATCAGCTGCATGATCAGCGGCGTCAGGATCAGCTGCATCGCGAGGTCGAGCTTCGCGCCCGGACACACGATCGAGTTCGCACGCGACATCCAGCTTTGCGGCAGCATCGAGAGCAGGTAGGGGAAGTCGATGCCGCGCGGATTCTTGAAGCGGATTACCACCATCGATTCGTCCGGCGTGGGGATCCAGCGGGCGACGAACGGATTGGAAGTGTCGACCGTCGGCACGCGCTGGAAGTTGATGTCGGTCTCGGAAAATTGCGGGCAGATGTAGTGAATGTAGTCGGGCATCCGCCGCAGGACGGTGTCGGTGACCGCCTCGGTCGAATAGCCGCGCGCGCTGCGGTCGCGGTGCAGCTTCTGGATCCATTCGAGATTGATGACGGGCACGACGCCGATCTTGAGGTCGGCATAGCGCGCGACGTTGACCTTGTCGGTGACGACGGCGCCATGCAGACCCTCGTAGAACAGCAGGTCCGAATTCTCCGGCAGCTTTTTCCAATCGGTGAAGGTACCGGGCGCCGTGCCGTGCAACGCAGACTCCTCGGCGTCATGCACGTAATGCCGTGTCGTCGCGGTGCCGGTCTCGCCATAGTCGCGGAACGCGCGCTCCAGCTCCTCGAACAGATTGGTCTCGGGACTGAAATGGCTGAAATGCTTGTTGCCGCGATCGGCCTCCTTTGCCATCTGCGTGCGCATCTCGGCGCGGTCGTAGCGATGGAAGGCGTCACCCTCGATGTAGGCGGCATTGACCTTCTCGCGGAAGAATATCTGCTCGAAGGTCTTCTTGACCGACGTGGTACCGGCGCCGGAAGAGCCGGTGATGGAGATGATGGGATGCTTCCTGGACATGCGTGGCCTCGTTCAGATGCGGAAGAATCCGCGCCGCGCGAACAGCGGCGATGAGCCGCTGGCCACCAGCAGCGGGTCGCAATGCAGCTCCTCGAGCCGCCGCACCTCCCTGCTCGATCCCATGATCAGCGGCACGCGCTGGTGCAGGTTTTGCGCCGCGAGGTCGAGGATTCGCTCGCGCCCCGTCGTTGCGGAGCCGCCGGCCTGCTCGATGATCATCGCCATCGGATGCGCCTCGTAAGTCAGCCGCAAGCGGCCGTCGCCATAGCCGGCGCGCCCATCCGAGGGATAGAGGAAGACGCCGCCGCGGGTGAGGATGCGATAGGCCTCGGCGACCAGCGAGCCGACCCAGCGCATGTTGAAATCGTGGTTGGCGGGCCCTTCGACGCCCGCGAGGCATTCGTCGACATAGGCGCGCACCGGCGGCTCCCAGTGACGGCGGTTCGACACGTTGATCGCGAACTCCTCGCAGGCCTCGGCGATCTGCACACCGCTGCGTGCGAGGCGGAAGCAGCCCGCCTTGCGGTCGAGTGTGAAGATGTCGACGCCCTCGCCGAGCGTCAGCACCAGCGAGGTCTGCGGGCCGTAGGTGACGAAGCCCGCCCCAAGCTGCGCGGTGCCGCGCTGGTGGAAGGCGAGCGACAGGTCATCGGGCGCGGGCAGGATCGAGAAGATTGTGCCGACCGTCATGTTGATGTCGATGTTGGAAGAGCCGTCGAGCGGATCGATCGCGATGCAGATGCAGCCTTCGCGATCGCCCAACTGGGCCTCGCGCATCTCTTCCGAAGCAAGCGCTGCGATCGGCAGCCTGTTGAGGCAGCGGCGCAGGATCGCGTCCGCCTGCACGTCGAGATCGCGCTGGACGTCGCCGTCGCTGTTGCGGCCGGTGGTCAGGCCGGAGGCGTCCGCGAGATCACCGGTGGCAATGAGATCGGCGATCTCGATCGCGGCCGCCGCGATCGCGTCGACCGCGGCCGCCACGGCCAGCGCATGAGGCGCGGTCTCGGAATACCGTTGAAGGTGGTCGTCCAGCCTCAGTTGCCCGGTCATCAGCGTCCATCCCGTTGCCGGTGCCGTATCCAGTTCCGTCCGCTCTGGAGGTCGGTACGGTCAGTCCCGGCATCAGGAGATTGACAGGGGCCGCTTAATAAGGGAAATTTCTAATCATAATGAGCGTCAAAGAATTTTCTTATAATGGTCCCGGCCACGCGACCGCCCAGCTCCGGCACCTGACGATCCGTCAGCTGCGTTCGCTTGCGGCGCTCTCAGCCAAGGGCAGCGTGACGGCGGCGTCCGGCCATCTCGGGCTGACCCAGCCGGCCGTGACCCAGCAGCTGCGGCAGCTTCAGGATCTCGCCGGCCTGCCGCTGGTGCAGCGGACCGGCGATGGCATGCTGCTGACCGAGGCGGGGAAGGAGGTCTTGGTGCTGGCCGAGCGGGTCGAGGCCGCCATCATGGACTGCCAGGGCGCGCTGGACCTGCTCGCCGGGCGGACCGGCGGCAGCGTGCATCTCGGCGCGGTCTCGACCGCGAAATATTTCGTGCCGCATGCGATCGCAGCATTTTCCAAACGCCACCCCAAGATCGAGATCAAGCTGACCATCGGCAATCGCAAGGAGATCCGCGAGGCCATGCACGGCTACGACCTGGATTTCGCGGTGATGGGTCGGCCACCGGCCGACGTCACCGTCGACGTCCGCCAGCTCGGGCGCAATCCGCACATCATCGTCGCGCGCAAGGGGCACTGGCTGGAGAACGATTCCGGCCTCAACCTGACCGACCTCGTGCATGAGACATTTCTCACCCGCGAGCCCGGCTCGGGCACGCGGACGCTGATGGAGGGCATGTTCCAGAAGTCCGACCTCGAGCCGATCGTCGGCATGGAGATGAGCAGCAACGAGACCATCAAGCAGGCCGTGATCGCCGGGCTCGGCATCGCCTTCATCTCGGCCCACACGGTCGCGCACGAACTCGCCGAGGGCCGGCTCGTCGTACTCGACGTCGCCGGCCTGCCGATCGTGCGGCAATGGTATGTGATCCGCCGCAGCGACAAGGTGCTGCTGCCGCCAGCGCAGGCGATGTTCGATTTTCTGGGCTCGGAAGGGTCGAACTATCTGCCCGACGTACCCGACTTCGGCGCGCGATAACCGGACGGCATTCAGCTCATCAGCTTCATGGCGACGGTCGCCGCCAGAACCACGATGATCTGGAACAGGCGCTCGGTCGTGAAGATGCGGTTGAACGTGGTCATCACTTGCCCCGGCCGACGTGAAGGAGATTTCGATCGGCCCGTTGCTAGCACAGGCGGCCAGCGAGACAACTCCGTAATTGCCACGCCTGCCGCTTGCCGCTGGCCTGTTGCGCGGAGACCGCACGTCATCCCATCCCCGGCAGACGGTCAAGCCACCATGCGAGAGTGCGCGCAGCGCCCGCCGCGAATCCGATGACCGGCACGCCGGCGGTGACTCCGCGCATGCGGCGGACGTCGGCGGCCAGGATCGGTTCGGCATCGACGCCCGTTGCGGCGAGGGCCCCGAACCTGACCAGATGCGTTGCGTCGAGCAGACCAGCCACATGCTCGATCACGCTGCGCAGGCTGCGTACCTCGCCGCTGGCGAGATTGACGACACCAGCGAGTTCGCTATCGAGCACGGCGGCGATCATTTGGGCGAGGTCATCGACATAGACGACATCGCGCAGCTGCCCGCCATGCGAGCAATCGAAATGCTGTCCCGCGCGCAGGCTCCGGATCAGCGAGGGGACCAGGCGCGCGTCCGGCTCGTGCGGGCCGAACGGAATGAACACACGGCCCCAGGCGGCGCCTGCCGCGATGTAGGCTTCGGCCGTGCCGAGCTTGGCTTGTCCGTACAGTGTCGTGGGACGGCATTGGCTGGCGCGTTCCTCACATAGGGCGCTCTGCGGTCCATATTCGAGGCAGCTGCCGATGCCGAGGATCCGGCCGGTGCCGCAGGCTCGCGCGTGCGACAGCAGTTCAATGCTCGCCTCGGCCCAGAGCCGGTTGACCGGATCCTCGCGATAGCGGCCCGGCCTGGCTTCCCAGGCGAGATGAACCAGATGCGTCGGCCGCGATACGGACAGCGCATGCCGACGGCCGGCTTCGGTGAGGAGATCGGCGGCGTGCCACGTCACGCCGGCCATCGCCGATTGAGCGGAGCGCGCGACGCCGTGGACCTCGAAGCCGCGACCAACCAGCACGGGCAGCAACGCGCGGCCGATGAAGCCCGACGCACCCGTGACCAGAACCCGCTTCATGCGAGATACGGCAGCGCGCGGTCGCGTGCGGACAGGATCGGATCGGCGAGCGGCCAGTCGATCGCCAGCGATGGATCGTCCCAGCGAATACCGGCCGCAGCTTGCGCGTCATAGGGCACATCGATGCAATACATCAGCTCGGTCCCGTCGATGAGCGTCTGGAAGCCGTGCGCGCATCCGGCGGGAATGAACACGGCGTTGCCGCGATCGGCGGCGAGCTCGACCGAACACCATTGCCCATAGCTCGGCAGCGACCGGCGCAAATCGACGATCACGTCGAAGGCGCGGCCGGCCACGCATCGCACCAGCTTGGCCTCCGGCCGGCCCGCCTGGTAGTGCAGGCCCCGCAGGGTGCCGGCGCGTTCGTTATGCGAGAGGCTGTGTTGCGCGAACTGCGTCGGCAGGCCCTGTGCCGCGAAGGCCTCGGTGTCGAACAGACGGGCGAAGAATCCGCGCGCATCGATCTCCGGCTGGATGCCGATTTCGATCACGCCTGGCAGAGCCAATGCCGTGAAGTTCATCCCGGGCCCCCCGCACATTGACGCTGCGCCAATTGCCGTTGCGAACATCCGTTCACCGTAACGCCTTTTCGGTTGCATCATGCGCAACCTTGTCGGAGTTTCCGTGGCTTGGGAAATTCACTAACAGCCGCGGCGCGCAGGCACAACGGACGATCCGTTCATGGACAGGCATCGATGCCGCTTTTGCGCGCGGGCGCTCGACGAAACCTTCGTCGATCTCGGCCTGTCGCCTTTGGCGAATTCCTTCGTGTCGCCGGAGCGGGCGGATGCGACCGAGCCGGCCTATCCGCTGCATGCCCGTGCGTGCGATGCCTGCGGGCTGGTGCAGCTTCCGCAATTCGAGCCTGCTGCCAACATCTTCGAGCAGTATCTCTATTATTCGTCCTATTCCGAGAGCTGGCTGCGGCATGCGGAGGGCTATGCCGCAGAGATGATCGCCCGCGCGAAGCTCGGCGCGGCGTCCGAGGTGATCGAGATCGCCAGCAATGACGGATATCTGCTGCAGTATTTCCAGCGCGCCGGCATCCGCGCGCTCGGGATCGAGCCCGCCAGCGGCCCGGCGGCCGCTGCCATCGCCAAGGGCATCCCGACCCGGACCTGCTATTTCGGCCGCGATGTCGCGACCGCGCTGCGCGCCGAAGCCCACAGGCCCGAGCTGATCGTCGCCAACAACGTGCTGCCGCACGTTCCCGATATCAACGATTTCGTCGGCGGCCTGCGCATTCTGCTGCCCGAGACCGGGCGCGCGACGCTGGAGCTTCCGCATCTGTTGCACCTGATCGAGGGCATCCAGTTCGACACGATCTATCACGAGCACCTCTCGTACTTCTCGCTCGCGACCCTCGAGAGGGTCTTTCGCGCCCATGATTTGCGCGTCTTCGACTTGGATGAATTGCCGACCCATGGCGGCTCGCTCCGTCTGCACGTCTGCAGCGAAGCTGCGCCTCGGAGCCCATCGTCGACGCTTGCGCAATTGCGTCAGCGCGAGGCCGTCGCCGGGCTCAACCAGCCCGCGAGCTATCTCGATTTTCAGGCGAAGGTCGCGGCGAAGCGCGAGACGATCCGCGACTTTCTCGTCGCGGCGAAGCGCGCGGGCAAGACGGTGCTCGCCTATGGCGCGCCCGCGAAGGGCAACACGCTGCTGAATTATTGCGGCATCACGCGCGAGCTGATTCCGTTCACCGTTGACCGCAATCCGCACAAGCAGGGCCTGCTGCTTCCGGGAACGCATCTGCCGATCCGCGATTCCGCCGCCTTGATCGCTGCCAGGCCTGATTACGTCTTCATCCTGCCCTGGAATCTGAAGGACGAGATCATCGCCCAGCTGGCGGAGGTTCGCGCCTGGGGCGGACAATTCGCGGTGCCCGCACCCGATCTCACGATCATATCGTGAGCGATGGTTAACGATCAGGCTGCGAGCGGAGCGGCGTAGTCCATGCGCGTCGCGAAATAGGCTTCCAGCTCCAGCAACGCCCGCGCCTCCCAATCGCTCGCCTGCTCCAGCAGCGACCAGCTCTGGCCGGGGCGGAATGCGGCGGTCTGGCGATAGAGCGATGCGATGCCGCGGTAACGGCGCACGTTCTCCAAAATGGCCTGACCGTTGATTTGGCCGTTCATGTCCGAAAACTCCCTCGTCATTCCCGGGGGAGAAATTGCGGCCAAATCTTTTTCGAAAAGTTAGCGGCGACTGCCGAGTTCGCGGATGGTTGCCGGACTGTTGCGCGCAGGCAACGCGCGCGGTCGTGACTTAACCAGTTATTGCGGATTCGTTGCCGCGCTGTCTCCCGGAGGCTTCCGCCCGCCGCTGGTGGTGATCCGCATCGTCTCGCGGCAGAGATCGGCAAGGCCGATCAAGAATACCGCCAGCAGGAAGAACAGATTGATGGAGTCAGCGTTCGCGCTGGAGAGCACGGCAAACTTGAAGAACGGCGGCATGAACGCCCACCACACCACCGGAATGGTGAGCAGCGCGGTGAACGCCGCCGCGGGTGCGCCCGCGACAAATCCGACCACGAAGATGCTGGGCAGGAACGCCGCGAAATAGAGCTTTGCGCCGAACGCGACACAGATGCCCTGAAGCGCGGCAGATATTGCGACAACCACGAATCCGAGCAGGAACGCCTGCCACGACCATGGCCGTACCCGCGGTACGCCAGACAAACCCGCACGCCTCATCAGCCTCCCCCGCCGCCCGTTGACCGGGCCCAATTGAGACCAAAGTACTACAGCCGCAGGCAAACCGCGAGATGGAAATTGCGGCGCCGGAGCCATCAAGGGGCCGCGTCCCCGGGGCTTGGTAAACAGCCGCATCGCACAATCAGGCCCGGCCGGCGGCTATTCGGTCGCCGCGTAGAGCAGGCCCGCGACGGGCAAAGCGAGGCCGATGGCCGATGCGAGCGTCCAGCCGCCTTGCGCGAAAGCCCAGGCGCCGACCGCGGAACCGGCGGCGCCGGCAGTGAAGAACGTCGCCATGTAGAGGCCGTTGAGGCGGCTGCGGTGCTCATGCCCGAGCGCGAAAATGGCGCGGAAGCCGAGCACGACATTGCCCTGGACACCGACATCGATGGCGATCGCCGCCACCACCAGGCAGACCAGGTTCAGCATCGAGCCGGACGTGCCGAGATAGGTCACGAGGAATCCCCCGGCGGCGAGCAGCATCGCGACCAGCGTCGCGACGCGGCTGTGGCCGCGGTCGGCGAGCCGTCCGGCGATGGGTGCTGCAAACACGCCCGCCACACCGGCGAGCGCGAACAGCGCGATGCCGCGCTGGGTGAAGCCGAACGCCTCCGCGAGCTGGAGCGGCGCCACGGTCCAGAACAGGGTAAAGCAGCCGAACAGGCTGGCCTGGTAGAGCGCCCGGCGTCGCAGCAGCGGCGTCGCCCGCACCAGATGCGGCATCGACAGCAACAGCTCGCCGTAGTGCATCCGCGTCACCGGCTTGCGGTTCGGCAGCGTCATCCAGAGCACCGCCGTCAGCACGATCATCAGCGCGGCGGAGGCGAAGAACACCGCGTGCCACGACAGCGCCGCAGTGACGAAGCTCGCCACCGGACGCGCCAGCATGATGCCGAGCATCAGGCCGGTCGAGACGTTGCCAACGACGCGGCCGCGAATGGCTTCCGGCGCCAGATGCGCGGCATAGGGAATGATGATCTGCACCGCGACCGAACCGATGCCGATGAACAGCGCAGCGACCAGGAACGGCAACGCATGGGTGGCGAACGCGGCCGCGAGCAGGGCCGCCGCGCCGAGCGTGATGACGGAGCAGATCAGGATGCGGTTCTCGACGAGATCGCCGAGCGGCACGATCAGCAGCAGCCCGGTGCCGTAGCCGATCTGAGTCATGGTGACGATCAGCCCGGCCGCCGCATGCGACAGGCCGAGCGCGGCGCTGATCGGGGCGATCAGCGGCTGCGCGTAGTAGATGTTGGCCGCGATCATGCCACAGGCCGCGGCGAGCACGAAGGTCAGGCGCCGCGACACCGCATCCGGCCCGGGTGCGGTCTCGATCGTGGCATTCATCGTCATAGCGTACAGTCTCCGAGATATCGGGAACGATCATTCCCTAATAGGACAACAATTCAGGCGAGCAGCTTCATCGCGACGCCGACGAGACGGTCGCCGTCGAGCGGCAGGCGCGCCTTGCCGACAACACGCAGGCCCTGCGTGATGCAGATCATCAGCCGCGCGGTGTCGGCGACCGCGACATGGCCGGGAATCGAGCCGTCGGCCTGCCCCTCGCGAATGAGGCCGGCGATGAAATCTTCGTTGGTCTTGAGCTTGGCGCCGACGCGGTCGGCGACGACGGAATCGACCGCCGACAATTCGACCGCGCTGCCGACCACGAGGCAGCCCCGGCGTCCTTCAGTGCCCTGGGACTGCGCGACATAGGACAGCAGCACATTGCGGATCCGGTCGCGGCCGTTGGTGCCGCGCTGGGCGGCGCTGCGGGTCTGTTCCTGGCGTAGCGCCGTATAGCGCTCGAAGGCGGCCAGGAATACCGCATGCTTGTCGCGAAACGCCTTGTAGATGCTCCCCGTCGCCAGCCGCATCGCCGCCGTGAGGTCGCCGATGGAGGTCGCATGATAGCCGCGCTCGCGAAACACCCGCACGGCGCGGTCCAGCGCAATGTCCATGTCGAACTCCCGGGGGCGACCGGGCGGACGGGCAACGGATCGGGATCGGCGGCCGGCCTTTTGCATTGCGGGATAATAGGGAATGGTTGTTTCCTAATAAAGACACTTGGTTGTGATGGGGTGGATCGGGTGGTCCTATCGGCGGGACCGGATTTCGTGTCCCGGATGCGCTGTAACGCCTCTTGCGTTGCTGCGCAGAACCGAGACCCAGCGCGACACGGCACGATGCGGATGGATGGGCCCCGGCTCTGCAGCGCATCACACCGGACGACGCTTCGCACGCCGGGCGTGCTGCGCAGCGTCCGAGGCACGAGAGTGGAGTGTAGCGCAACGCTCTCTGCACCGTTGCAATGCTCAAGTGCAAATCTCAACGCCAGTGCCGTAGGGTGGGCAAAGGCGCATAGCGCCGTGCCCACGATCGCTCTTCACGAGCAACAGGGCGTGGGCACGCTGCGCCTTGCCCACCCTACGGAATCGAGGTTGTGGCACGCAGCTCGGCTTGCAGACACGCCTTCTCGTTCTCGCGGCGCGTTTCGCCCGAGCTTTGCCTGGTCTCGCTACCCTCTTGAGCCAAGAGGGCGCAGGGAAGGCCGGGTGCCGGCTGGCACCCGCGGTCTGCTGCGCGAATAATGCGCAAAAAAAGACCGCACAGCAGCATACAGGTGTCGCCGATCACTCGGCCTTCCCTGCGCGATGGCTGGACGGCTTATGCCGTGATCTCCCGGGAGCCGACCATTCCTTT
>NZ_PYFW01000019.1 GCF_003020125.1 Bradyrhizobium sp. MOS003
TCGGTGGATAGACTCTGGATTGCTTCGCTCCGCTCGCAATGACAAGCGAGGAGAGAGCCTACGTCAAACTCTCCTCTCGTGCCCCGGACGCAGCGCAGCACGCCCGGCGACACGAAGCATCGGCCGGTGTGATGCGCTGCAGAGCCGGGGCCCATCTCGCCGCGTCCCGTGCCGCCTTGGTCCCGGCTCTGCGCAGCAACGCTTCGCGTTGCGGCGCGTCCGGGACACGGAGAGAGGGGACCCTCAACCAGGTCAGGCCCCCTGACCATCTTTTGGCGTTGCAGTTGCGGCTATTTCTCGTCTAGAAACGGGCTACTGAGCCCTCTGGCAACCAACCGTCAACGGTTTTGGCCGAAGATTTGGGGCTCAAAAGGGTCTGGCAATGCTGATTCGTGGCCAAATCGATGGGATTTCGGGGGAGGTGGCTCTGGCCGCCGCCACGATCCCGGCCGCGCTGCTGCCCACCCTCCTGATTGGCGGGCTTCTTCTTACTTGCCCCTGAGGGCCGGCTGGGCGTCACGCGCCTGGGCGCTCAGGGGTTGGTCGAGATCACCGGACACCTCAAGCGCCCCAGGGACTGACGGCGCGAAAGCTCAAAAGGAATTTTGCAATGGCCCCCGCGAACAAGTCCGATAAGGACCGCGTCATCATTTTCGACACCACGCTGCGCGACGGCGAGCAGTGCCCCGGCGCCACCATGACCTTCGAGGAGAAGCTCGAGGTCGCCGAGATGCTGGACGACATGGGCGTCGACGTCATCGAAGCCGGCTTCCCGATCACCTCGGAAGGCGACTTCCAGGCGGTCAGCGAAATCGCCCGCCGCTCCAAGAATGCCGTGATCGCCGGTTTGTCCCGCGCCCATCCGGCCGATATCGACCGCTGCGCCGAAGCCGTTAAATTTGCCAAGCGCGGCCGCGTTCACACCGTGATCGCGACCTCGCCGCTGCATATGCGGGTGAAACTGAACAAGACCCCCGAGCAGGTGCTCGAGACTTCGGTTGCCATGGTCGCGCGCGCCCGCAACCAGATCGACGACGTCGAATGGTCGGCCGAGGACGGCACCCGCAGCGAGATGGACTATCTGTGCCGCATCGTGGAAGCCGTCATCAAGGCCGGCGCCACCACGGTGAACATCCCCGACACCGTCGGCTACACGGTGCCGGAGGAATACACCCACTTCATGAAGACGCTGATCGAGCGCGTGCCGAACTCGGACAAGGCGGTATTCTCCGTGCATTGCCATAACGACCTCGGCATGGCGGTCGCGAACTCGCTGGCCGGCATCATGGGCGGCGCGCGCCAGGTCGAGTGCACCGTCAACGGCATCGGCGAGCGCGCCGGCAACGCCGCGCTCGAAGAGATCGTGATGGCCATCAACGTCCGCAACGACAAATTTCCCTACTGGAACAAGATCGACACCACGCAACTGACCCGCGCCTCGAAGGTCGTGTCGGCTGCGACCTCGTTCCCCGTCCAGTACAACAAGGCCATTGTCGGCCGGAACGCGTTCGCGCACGAGAGCGGCATCCATCAGGACGGCGTGCTGAAGGACGCCTCGACCTACGAGATCATGCGGCCCGAAATGGTCGGCCTGAAGCAGTCCTCGCTGGTGCTCGGCAAGCATTCCGGCCGGCACGCCTTCGTGCACAAGCTGGAGGAGATGGGCTACAAGCTCGGCCCGAACCAGCTGGAAGACGCGTTCACGCGGATGAAGGCGCTGGCCGACCGCAAGAAGGACATCTACGACGAGGACATCGAGGCGCTGGTCGACGAGGAAATGGCGGCCTCGCACGATCGCATCAAGCTGACCTCGCTGACGGTGATCGCCGGCACCCATGGCCCGCAGCGCGCAACCATGAAGCTCGACGTCGACGGCCAGATCAAGATCGAGGAGGCCGAGGGCAACGGTCCGGTCGATGCGGTGTTCAACTGCATCAAGCGCCTGGTGCCGCACGAGGCCAAGCTCGAACTGTACCAGGTCCACGCCGTCACCCAGGGCACCGACGCGCAAGCCGAGGTCTCGGTGCGGCTGTCGCACGAGGGACGTGCGATGACGGCGCGCGCGGCGGATCCGGATACGCTGGTGGCCTCGGCCAAGGCCTATCTCGGCGCGCTCAACAAGATCGTCATGAAGCGCCAGCGCGACAACGTGACGACGGCGGCTGCGAGCTGACGTTCGCGCGGAGGCCCGTTGAATTCCTCTCTTCCGCAAGCAAGCGGGAGAGGGAGCGCACCGGCGTTCATCTTGAATAGCTGCCCTGCTAACGACCAATAGCGACTCCGCCGTCCAGCCGCTATTGATGCAGCCGGCATGAGGATCGGCCGCCCGCACGCCGGGCGGCCCAAAGAACATCAGGGAGAGATTATGCGCACCTTCGCGATCGCCGCATCCATCGCGGCATTGGCACTCGGGCTGGCCGGGCCGGCATCGGCTCAATCGCCAATCATCATCAAGTTCAGCCACGTCGTCGCCACCGAGACGCCGAAGGGCAAGGCGGCGGAGAAGTTCAAGGAACTCGCCGAGAAGTACACCGCCGGCAAGGTCAAGGTCGAGGTCTACCCGAACTCGACGCTGTACAAGGACAAGGAAGAGCTCGAGGCGCTGCAGCTCGGCAGCGTGCAGATGCTGGCGCCGTCCAACTCCAAATTCGGGCCGCTCGGCATCCGCGAGTTCGAGGTGTTCGACCTGCCCTACATCCTGCCCGACCTGAAGACGCTGCGGAAGGTGACGGATGGCCCGCTGGGCACCCGGCTGCTCAAGCTGCTGGATGCCAAGGGCATCACCGGCCTTGCCTATTGGGACAACGGCTTCAAGCAGATGAGCGCCAACAAGAAGCTGGTGACGCCTGCCGACTATCAGGGCGTCAAGTTCCGCATCCAGTCCTCACGCGTGCTGCAGGCCCAGTTCAAGGCGCTCAGCTCGCTGCCGCAGGTGATGGCGTTCTCCGAAGTCTACCAGGCGCTGCAGACCGGCGTGGTCGACGGCCAGGAGAACACCTGGTCGAACATCTATACCCAGAAGATGCACGAGGTGCAGAAGTACATCACCGAGACCAATCACGGCTACATCGGCTACGTCGTGATCGTGAACAAGAAGTTCTGGGATGACCTGCCGGCCGACATCCGCGACCAGCTCACCAAGGCGATGAAGGAAGCGACTGAGTTCGGCAACGCCCAGTCGCAGAAGGAGAACGACGACGCGCTCGCAGAGATCAAGAAGAGCGGCAAGAGCGAGATCATCAAGCTCACCGCGGAGCAAAGCGAAGCGATGCGCAAGGCGATGGAGCCGGTCTACAAGGATGCCGCAGGCCGCATCGGCCAGCCCTTGATCGACGAATTCCTTAAAGAGGCCAAGAGCACGACGAACTGAGCACGACGAACTGATCGGTTCGAACGATGAACGAAGGCTTCCGTGCGGTCTGCACGGAAGCCTTTTTGTTGCGAATGATTTCCGATCGCGGCTGGAGGTAAAATCGCGCGTTACATCTTCGTAAGGACGTGCTCCCTGTCCAGATTGTAAGTTGCGTGTCAGCCGCGTGGCGCGCATCTTGATGGCCATCCTTCCAGAGGAGGTCCGGATGAGGAAGTTCACTATCGCCGCCATCGCCGTGCTCAGCATCGCCGGCTCGGGCGCGGTCTATGCCCAGTATCATCGCCCGTGGATGGAGCATATGCGCCACCACATCCGCATCAACCCCGAGGACCGCGCCGCCCTCGTCGATGCGCGGATCGCCGCCGTCCATGCCGGCTTGAAGCTCAATGCCGACCAGGAGAAGCTGTGGCCGCCGGTCGAGGCTGCCGTGCGCGATTTCGAAAAGCTGCGCATCGACCGCGCCAATGCGCGGATGAATGCCGGCCCCGGCGATGCCGACAGGAATGCTGACAAGGACAGGCCGGAGGATCCGGTCGCCCGGTTGCGCCAGCGCGCCGAGGACATGGGCGCGACGTCGGCAGCCCTGAAGAAGATCGCCGATGCCGCCGACCCCCTCCACAAGACCCTCGACGAGGGCCAGAAGCGGCGCCTTGCCGTGCTGACCCGCCACCGCGGGCCGTTCGGAGGCGGCGAAGACGGCCCGCACCGCCACTTCATGGAGCGCGGCATGGAGCACTTCCATCGTGACCGCTTCGACCGCGACGGCGGCCCCGACCGGGACCGCGAGGGCCGGCTCTGAACGGGGCTGGTTTCCCGACGATTAACCCTGGAGAAGCCGCTGGAATCCAGCGGCTTTTCGCTTTCTGGGGACTTTGGAAAAACCTTCCTCGCATCGCTTGCCATACCCGGATCGCTTTGCTAAACGACCGACCTCGCAAGGCACTTACCGCCTTTCGGGCGCATAGCTCAGTTGGTAGAGCAGCTGACTCTTAATCAGCGGGTCCCAGGTTCGAGCCCTGGTGCGCCCACCAAGCATCCTCTTAAGATCATTGGTCTAAACAGCTTGGCGATCCTTCGCGGGCACTTGCCCCCGATGGCCGGGGGCAGATCCGGGCCCGATTGAAAATCCGCAGGGCAGGCAACCTTCGAGTCCTTGCCTCTTGCAGTCGCGGGCGCGATCGTCCCGGCCCATGAAACTCTTCATCGCATCCGATCTTCACATCGAGGCCTGGGACCACGGCTACACCGTTCCGGAGGGCATGGACTTCGACTTGGCGATCTTCGCCGGCGACGTGCACCACGCACATAGGGTGACGAGCTGGCTGACAAATCAGCGGGCGCTGTGGGGCAAGCCGATCCTGTTCGTCGCAGGCAACCACGAATACTATGGGTCCATCCTGGAGGACGCCGCAGCCGTCATCCGCGAGCGGACGCGCCCCACCAACGTGACGTTCCTCGACGCCGACGCGGTGCCAATCATCGACGGCGTGCGCTTCCTGGGCTGCACGCTTTGGACCGACTACAGATTCGACGCGGACAGCCAGGCGCACGGCCTGCGCGCCGGACAGTTCATCAACGACCACAAGTTCATCAGGACAACGCCCGGCGCGGAGTTTCCGGCGCCGTTCACTCCGAAGGAAGCCTACAAAAGGCATCTGATGGAGCGGCGCTGGCTGACCGATCGGCTCTCCGAGGAGCATGACGGACCGACCGTATGTATTAGCCACCATGGGATTCACCCCAGATCGCGGCATGAGGATTACGCCGACGACGGAGCTATCAACTCCAGCTTCATCAGCGATCTGTCGGCCATCATCGATGAGTACAAGCCCTCGCTATGGGCGCATGGGCATGTCCACAACAGCTTCCAGTATACCGTGGGCGAAACGTTGGTTGTATGCAATCCGCACGGGTATGCATGGCAGCCTAATGCAGGCTTCATCCCGGACCTCGTCGTCGAGATCCCGGACTGGGCCCCGCGTCCGCGCTTCCGCTAATCCTTGCGCTTCGGCAGCCGGCGCCCGCGCAAGAATCCACGGCTCGCCTTGGCGTAGACGTCGGCCAGCTCCTGCTCGAGCATCGCGTTCGCGACGATCAGCGCCTTCACCGTCGCGAGCATGTCGCCGCCGCACGCCTGCATCGCCTGCGCGGCCGCGACTTCCAGCTCGACGGCCTCGTCGATAGGTTGCTGCTCGACGGGGTCGGCCATGGCGAAGGATTCCTGATTGACGGAGAAACCATCTTGTTCTCTATTTGTTCTTCGGTCAATTGGAGTCTAGCGTATGGCCGCAAGAAGGTGTGCAGAGTGGCGTTTTCCCACGCCGAAACAGCAGCGCGTGGAGGAGACGGCGCGCCGCCTGGCAGAGACCCAGCGGCGCCGCCGTTTCCGTCGACGACGAGGAGGCCTGGTGGCACTCGGTGCTGTCGGATCCACGCGCGGAGACCAGGAGGCCGATCGGATCCCGGTCGCTCGCGGAGATCCGCGCCAGCGTGCTGCGCGTCGAATGCCTGAAGTGCTTTCGCGTCGTCGAGATCAGCCGCGAGAACGCGCTGAAGCTCTACGACGGCGGCTCGCTATGGAAGGATGTCGCGACGCGTCTGCTCGCCGACGGCTGTGCGCACCGGACCGGGCGTCATGAGGAGGACGGGTGCTGGCCGGATTTGCGGTAGCGCAATCTGCGAGGATCGCTGAAAAATTTTCGGAGGTCCGACGGAAGTTCGCGCCTTTTGGGAAGCTAAGCCGTCTTAGGTATCCTAGGGGGCCTGCCACTGGGCCTCGGTAAGGACCGCGACACGAGCGCCGCCGAGCGCTTCGGAGATAGCGCGCTCGATCTGCGCCAGCGTGTTCCGCATCATTCCTCGGCGTTGAACGACGATAACCAATTGACCGTTCACGACTTCTGAGTGAATCATTTTCACTGAATGCTGGTTCATTCGCTGTCGATCTCGTCGATGCCGATCTCGTCGCCGCGCTGCTCGCCGAGCATGTAGATCCTGTGCGCGGTCCTGACGAAGCGCTCCTTCCTGTCGAACCAGAACACGGCGGCGGTGCAGATGTCGTCGCCGTCCTGGTAATCCGGATGTTTGCGGGGCTCGCCGCGGACGACGAGCTTGTACTCTTTGCCGATGGGGCGGATCTCGGTCCACCACGCCTCGATCGTCGGAGCGCGAAGCTGCTCGAATGCGCTCGGCACCTCGCCGAGCGTGTAGGCCTCGATATCGCGGGCCAGGTCTTCCTTCCATCCTGTGTTTGACATCGCTTAGTGCCTCATCTGACAGGCGTCGCGGGCTTCCAAGGTCGCGAACACGATCTTCTGCAGCGCCCGCATCGACATGCCGCGCTTCTCCCAGGCCTTCGCTATGATCAGCAACTCGTCGGGCGCGAACGGAGCCACGCTGCCAGCCCATTCGTCGCCTTCCTCAAGCAACATGGCGTCGACGATCGACGCCGCCAACAAAGGCAAATCGATCAGTCGGGGCGCCGGCACCTTCACGACGCGGAATCGGTCGCGCAGGAAGTCCGGGAGCTCGGCCGCGCGCGCCTTCGTGAAGAAGATCCGCGTGCTCTTCAGCTTCGGCCTGACGATCCTCGAGGACAAGCAGTGCGCGCGGATCCGCCAGATCATGTCGGCCCCGCGTTTCCCGGCGGCGCCGAAGCGCAGCGAGCGCATCACGGCACCCCAGGCGATCGCTGTGCGTCGACGCGCTTGGGCAGGCGGTTGGGGTCCGCTGGCATTGGCTCAAGCGCTGCAATTCGACTGCATGCTCCGCCAGAAGGATGTCATCGGCGAATACCTGCCGGAGCACGTCAAGGAGGGCGGCGCCGGCGTCTTGGTTGGCGAGGAGAAGTGGGTCAAGGGCCTTCTCTGGTCAGAGATCGACGATGAGCCGAAAGACCGCGCCGCAATATTCTTGATTGCGCCGGCGATGCCTTCCGCGGTGCCCAGGCCCGAGTTGGCGCCCACCGCCCCGGCCAGGGGCGCGATTATGTTCGCCACTTGCTTCGGTATCGTGTCCCCGACAACAGCGCGCTCGGGAACGAAGTCGTCCGCTGCATTCACCGCGACGCCGGAGCCGATTCCGCCGGATGCGCGGCTCGCTGCCGAGAAGGCCAAGCAGGTTGAGGAAGCCAAAACCGCCGCCGCCGAACAGCGCCGCAAGGAGATTGAGGCCGCTGTTGCCAAGGCTCTGGCCGACAGGCAGGCATCAGAGAAGAGGGGCGGCTCCGATGCCGACCAGAAGATTGCGGCCCTCCCATCGCCTGCACCTTCACCGGAAACGGCGCAGACACCGCAAGAACTCGCCAAGGCCGTCCAATCGGAACTCCGCCGCGTCGGTTGTCTTGCCAGTACGGACAACGGTGAATGGAGCGCTAAGTCACAGCGCTCGCTGACCTTGTTCAACAAATATGCCGGAACGAAGCTCAACACTGCTCTTGCAAGCTCCGATGCGTTGGATGCGATCAAGGCCAAGTCAGGCCGCGTTTGCCCGCTGGTCTTTGACCATGGTTTTAGGGCCGATGGCGATGCCTGCACGAAGATCGCGTGTCGCGCTGGTTATCGTGTCAACGATGATAACGAATGCGAGAAGGTGCAGGACAAGAAGCCAGTCGCTGCGCGAGCTCAATCTGGAGCGCGAGACGCCGAACGGAAGAAAGACGAGGCGGCGTCCGCCAAGCAATCTTCTGGTCAAATGATCTGCAATCAGGCTGGGTGTCGGCCAGTCGGCAAGGGATGCCATGTCGGTTATGCCCGTACTGGTATTGACTGCTAGAGTTGGCGAAACGGCAATCGAAGTCTGCAATTGAGGCGGCGATCAGCATTCGGTCCCAGCGCCGCAGCGGCAGCCTCCCGTGACAGCACCTGCTCAGTCCCAACCAGCACCGCAGCCGACGCCGCGAACATTGCGTTGGGGGCGTGTTCTGCAAGATGTCCGCTCTTGGAGATGCTGCGGTCCTGACCAGTCAGTTCGGATCGTGGTCGAGTGTTGACCCCTTTGCGGAACAGCATCTCGCACTCAAGCGGCGTCCGCACTAGCGCGAAGCAGACCGTCTGCATCGGCACTCCCTACGAAGCGCTCATGGCCTTGTAGATCGTACTCCGTGAACAGTCCAAGCTGGCGGCTCCATGCTAACCAGCGGTTCCTAGCCTACCGCCTGGACGAACTTGGGTTCACTTTGGTATTCGATCTCAGAAAATCAAAGCCAGCTTGGCTCAAGCGCATTCGGACGATGGTGAGCGGAGCCTCCGTAACGGCAGTATGCGGCTCGTCCTCGATCAGGCCGTGCGTGATCAGCTTCCACAGTATGCGCGGCGAAACCAGGTCGCGTTCGCACTTCCACACCGTCCCATTCGGGCCATAGATGCGAAACACCTTCTGGTCATTCACCGCGACCATTGCGCGGTGGATCGCAGGCGTCACGGTCGGCTTATCTGGTCTGACCCGCACCATGGGCTACCGCAAAGGGTTTTGAGAAAAAGCCGCGAGCTTGGGGAGCCAGCGGCTTTGTTGGGGGTCTCATTCGTAGTTGAGCGCTACGAAGCCTCATTCGACCGCGCTACCGCCGACGTTCTTTGATCTAGATCACGATTGTTCCCGCCAATGCTGTGAACGAGGATCGTCAGAAGCCGCAAGCTCAAAGGAGGCCAACGGTTACGCCGTTCTCCCGCGCATCACACTAATCTTCCATGTGATCTTGAACTGATCTCCCGGCTGCTCATGCAGTTGAAATGCGCAGTGCAGGTTCGCTTGGCCGATCAGATCGCCGTAGATGCCGTCATCGAGCTTTGTTGTGAACACCCGCCAGAGCATGGCGATAGTCTGAATGTTGTTCCCTGTGCTGTCGGAGGACATCCCGTCGTCGTTGACGCTGGCAATGACGCCATCAGCGAAGCTGCCTAACTCCGCATCCGGCATCATGCTGTCCCGCATCTTCGGGAGCATGTGGAGAACACCATCCTTTTGCGAGGGTGTCCCGTGCCAGTTGAGAACCAGCTTGTCACCGATGGTGGCCGTGACGTTGCCAGTGTTCGTTGCGCCAGCCGTGAATGCCTCGCGCATTTCCTTCATCTTGCGGAACAGCCCGAACATTGAACCCTCCTCAGACACTCCGTTATTCCGCGCTCATGGCCTTGTAGATCGCGACGCGTGAACACCCAAGCTGCTTTCGCAATCGCGGTCGCGCCAAGCCCCTGCGAGCGCAGTGTCCTGATCTGGCTATGATCGAGGCTGACCGGCCTGCCTTTGTACACGCCCTTAGCCTTGGCCTTGGCGATGCCAGCCGCCTGTCGTTCCTTGATGAAGCCCAACTCCATCTCAGCGACCATGCCAAGCCAGTCATCACCATCCGGCCTAGCGGTCCCGCCGTGCTAACCTCAGGCTCAAGGATGCGCAGCGATGCGCTTTTCTGTTCTAGTTCATGGACTAGGTTGAGAACGTCACGGGTGGAGCGCCCAAGCTGGTAAGCGGATGGAGGGCCGCTCAACGAGACGCCAGGATAGCCTACCAGATCGCGCCCGAGAGGCAGTGAGGTAGCTGCCTAATGATCATGCGGGTTCAAAGTTTCGGTGCGCGTGGGACGCTATCTGCCACACAAATTGCAGCGGTCCTCAATCTTGACGCAATTTCAGCCACCCTAGGCTGCATTCGTGGCTTGGGGGAATCAACCGAATGTCCTTCCTTCGCGAGCTCCTAAAAAGATGTTTTCCTTGTTTCGTTCTCCAGCTTGCGCTTCTGTTTGCCAACCACGCTGACGCGCAACAACCTGTCTATCCTACTGCTTCGCCGAATGCAGCTGCTGCCGCTGCCGGTTTTGAGGATCGCGCCAAGGCGGTCATTGCATTCAACGCGTGTGGGCGCGAAGCCGACTATGCTGCCATCCGAGGCGAATTTGCCGCCGGCAAATTCGACCGCCAGGGCGAAGACATGGCCGCCATTCTGGTTGCAAAAGCGGCCTTCTTGCGCGCCAATCCGGGCGGTGGCGGCCCAAGCGGCCCACGCCTGAACGCCGCGTCGGCGCCCCCTTGTGCCGGGAAGGTCGATCGCGCGGCTGTTTCATCACTCACGAACTGTGTTCGGATCCTCGCTTCGCCCAACGTGCCGAATCCGCCTCCAACCGTCGATATTCTCGTGCCTGCCGATTGCCTCCAGCGGCAGATCAACGAGACGGTGCAGGCGATGCGGAAGACGACAGTGCTGGGATCGTCGGATCTGCCCTGTATCGAGAACCTTTCATTCAAGAGCGCGGGCGAGTTCGACGTCGATGTTCGGGTGCTGGTCCGCCTGCTCTACATCGCAGGTCCCGTCGGCCGTCAGGCCAGCATTCTCGCGCCCGAAACGATCGACCACATGTATTCGCAGCTCCTGGCGACGCGGGGGGCGCCGTCGGACGGCACTTATTCCATTTTCGGCAGTTGCGGCGAACCTGCCGGCGATCAACTCGGCAGCCCGGAAGACACCGCCGATCGTCACGCCTGGTACAACGAAGTCGCGGACGCAATTGGGGACGCCCTCGAGTGGCTGCGCACGCTGTTTTTCAAAACCGCCGTCTATACGCTTGTCGGTCCTCCCGCGCTCGCAGCGGCGCCTTTTCTCGTGGCGGCGGGAGTTGACCCGACCGATCTGGTCACACCGCTGCCTTTCGCCGATATCCGCATACCGGAGACCGAAAACCACCGGCTGATGATCGAGAGCTCCAAATTTCTGGTCAACGCTGACATCATCGGGCGGCTGGAAAGCAAAGGTTACGACCGCGTTGATGAAGTGCGCGCCGATCAGGCAAAGGTTAGAGAATGGCTGCTTCGCCGCCTGCAGGACATTGCAGCCAACGACTTCCGCGAATACAACGCACGGCCTTATACCCGCTACAGCCTCAACGCCGTGCTGAACCTTCATGACTTCGCTCGCGTGCACGGCGATGCTGCAATGCAGACCGCAGCAAGAATTGTGCTCGACCTTTCGGAAGCAAAATTCGCGTCGACCTCCAACAGGGGAAGGCGTGTTCCGCCATTCCGGCGCCGCAGCGAGTATGACGGGTACGCCGATAACTTTGCTCCCGGCGGGGACCCTGCGAATTTCTACGCCTGTGTCGAAGGCTGCGACCACGAAGTCTACCGCGCCATGCTGCTCTCTAACCAGGCGCAACTGATGCCGAATTCGCGCGTGCAGGATGGCGCAATGTCGTTGCTCATTTATGGCGCCACCAGTTCATATCGGCTTCCCGCCCCCGTGTTGTCGAATGCCGTCGACCGGCGGCCCTTCCAGCAGACGTTTCGTCATGCAGGCGTAGAGCGCGTCTTTCAGCGGCCGGCCTTTACGATCACGGCAGGCGGCGTACCGACCGACGCGACAGCCGCCGTTCTGGGGAAATCGGACAAGTCCGACCTGGGCGTCGCTGCGCCGACGACCATCATTCCCACGGTGGCAGGGCTCTTCCTCGGCGACACCTTCCGGTTTGATGGCGTGGGCATGCGTGACAAGCGGCTGGCCAACACCTGCGTTGCCGACGGCTTTGCTTGCGGCGAACAGCCTGTGCTCGCCAACGGTTTCCAGGCTTGCACCGAAGGGCTCGTCTCCGGCGATGATGAGTTGTGGTTCGTCTCATCGCCGAAATGCTTTCCGACCGATGTGAATAACCCGAACGATCTGAGGAAGGGCCTCGGCTTTTTCCTTGCCGCGCGCTTCGTCGCGTGCCCGGACACATTCTGTGAGCATGGCCGTCGTTGGGGCGTGATGGATATCGTCGAAACGCCGGAGCCGACGGGCGAGAAAGCCGCCGCATCGTTCGAGCGCTTCAAGCAGGAGCGCACGGCGGCTCTGCGCGCCATACAGCCCGACGCGAACGGCCATGCCAACTATAAGACCGCGGCCGGCCGGCAAATCGAGTTCTCGCTGAAGGAATCGGGTCCGACCATCATGTCTGTAGACGGCGCACCGGCCCCACCATGGACAACAGCTGGAGATGCCGTCGATGCCGATGGCCGGGGCCGCGCGACGTTGAAGGGTCCGGGGGGGCCGATTTCGATTGACTTCTCAGATTGGGCAAATCCGAGGAGGACACCTTGATGCCGGCGGGAAGGGCCGCGCGGTATGCGGTTTTGACAGCACTGGCGATAGCCGTTGCGACTCCAGCAATGGCCGATGCCAACGTGACCGCGTGCGCCAGTGACACCCAGGCCAATGCGGGGACCAATTTTTCGCAAGCGATGGCTTCGGGCGGGGTCATCCGCTTCAATTGCCCGGCGAATACCGTGATCAGGGTGACGAAACGCTACGATCTGACGGGAAGTACGCGCATCGAGGGCAGCGGCAGGATAACACTCGACGGAGGCGGCATGACGGGACCGTTCCTGACGGCCCGCAAGAACATCATTCTCGTAGGAATTGGGTTCAGGGGATTCGTGCGGCCGGGAGGCATTGCAAAGACGCTGCCGAGTGTATTGCTCGCATTCGATGATGCCGAACTCGAAGAAGTCACGGCCCAGGCGAGTAGCTCTCCATTCAGCCTGCTACACAAAGGGACAGTTACCAAATCGTCCTTTGTCGGCAATACCGGGGTGGCTCTCGATGTGCGCGGTGAGGCACGAATTACGCAGAGCCGGTTTATCGGTAACGAGTTCGGGCTCTTTATGGGCGAGGGGTCGGTTCGTAACTGCAATTTTCAGGGCAACAGCAACGGAGGGCTGCGAATTTCCGGCGCCGATGGGCCTGTTGAAGTGCTGCATTCGGGCTTTAACGGCAACCGCGGCGGGCCCGCGCTGGCAATGACTTCGCAGGCCCGGCGCGTGGGTCCAATCGTCATTACCGTGCGGTCCAACACCTTCATCGACAACACCGGTGGTGCCGTCCAGATATTTGACAACGTGGAGGAGGCTCGCCGCTTCAATCTTCTGCCTGCCACAATTAATGCGCTGCTGCGGCAGCCCCCTGCGCGTGCTGTTCTTTCCTACAACCGCTTCAACCGCAACACGAGTCAGCGTGGCGCCGCCATCACGGCGGAGCTTGCCCGGTCGGCCGGTCTGCTTTCCAGCGGCGATATCTTCACCGAAAATTCTGCGACGGCCGATGCCGGAGCCATTTTTGTCACCGGTGGCGCGTTGACCCTCACCCACGCGGTCATGCGCGGCAATCGAGCAGCTGGGCGCGGTGCGGCGATCCTGGCCGATCAGACAGGTACTGCCAGCGTTGCCAACAGCCTTGTGATCGGTAACACCGCGGCTGACGGAGCAATCGTGGGAAATGCGATCAATCTCGCTAATGTCACCATTGCGGATAACAGCGCAGCCGGTCTCACGCTGGATGCGCAGGGATCGCGGGTCGTCAACAGTATCTTTGCCCGAAACCAGCCGAGCAACTGCTCTCGCGTTGCGTTGGGCGTATTCCATGGCCGCAACTCGGTATCGGATGGCTCCTGTCCTGGCGTTGCACCGTCGGCGATCGCGATGGACGCATTTTTCGTTCCTGACCCCGGCAGCTCTGCCGCGCGGGCTGGCGATCCGACGGTGTGCCGGGGCACCGCGGTGGGCGGCGTCGATCTGACCTTCCAGGGGCGGCTCGATCCCTCAGGATGCACGCTGGGTGCTTTCGAACGCGCGCCTGCCGCCAAGCTGTCACGAAAGTTCGATGCTCGCCCCGAAGCGCACGCCGATGCTGGTGACGACTTCACCGAACGAGACGGTTATCGCCCGCCGCCAAATCCAACCCCAAGGCCGGAGCCAACGCCGAGCCCGATGTCGACACCAACGCCGGGAGCGAACGTCGATGCGACCATCGGAGAACTGCGAGGACTCGGAATCGATTTTAGTGTCACAGAGCGGGATTTGCGCGAGTGGCTCGCCAACAGCGAGTTCACACCATATCCCGCGATCGCGTCGGCGTTGTTGAACCTTTTGCGGCCGGGCGGGCTTCGCCAACCCGTTTACATTGACGTGATCGCGTGGAACTACGAG
This sequence comes from Bradyrhizobium sp. MOS003, assembly GCF_003020125.1. Taxonomy (GTDB): domain Bacteria; phylum Pseudomonadota; class Alphaproteobacteria; order Rhizobiales; family Xanthobacteraceae; genus Bradyrhizobium. Next base: position 14,320 of record NZ_PYFW01000019.1, read on the forward strand.
CACACGCAGGGAGTGCGGTCGCCGCGAAAGGTCGACGACGTGAACGTAGATGTACTGAAGGCAGCCATTGTCGAAGGCTACAACACCCGCCATGGAACGAACGCCAGGTCCTTTGGGGAGGTGGCTCGATGAAAAACCGACTTGCTGCTTTTGAATTTGCGGTTCTTTTCACGGTTCTGCCTCTGCACTATGCGGCTCGAGCTGCGCCGCTGGACACGCTCCTGGCCTCCATCGCCGCCGAGGAAGGCGCGCCAAGCGAACGGGTCCGGCTGTTCATGAAGCGAGGGCAAGTTACCGATGTCTATTACATCGATCGCATTCGACCTGGACGGTCACGGGTACTGAAGAATCCAAGGCAGGGCGGAATGGAAATGATCGTCATCGACGACAAGCAGTGGCTGCGTACGGGGACGGGGGCTTGGCAGGCCGGCTCTGTCCCGGCTGGCGCCAAAGCGCAAGCTCAGCCTTCGCTGTCATTGATGCTCAAGAACGGGCTTTCCAACGCATCCGAACGCGACGAAGGCGACGGCCGCCGCGTCATAGAGGGTGAAATTTCGTGGTCCGGATCCGCGTCCTGCAAGGGAAAGCTGCAAGCAATTGTCGAGCGGAGCGGGCGGCCCTTCTTCATGGCGTTTGTCGGAGAATGTGCGTCGAAGCCGACAGAATTCCGTCAGGCCTTTTCGTACGAAGGCGGTTTTTCGATTGAGCCGCCGAACCAATAGTGCCGCTGGCCGGCGTGCCGACGGTACAGGCCCGTCATCGGCATTTTTGCGCTGCATAATTCCGAAATTTCAGGATCGTCGAATATCTCTGCGGAGCAAGTTCGTTTCCAGGTGCTCTCGCTCCGCCACCCTCCGTTTCGAACGTCCTCTCCGGAGAATTCGAGGGCTCTTTTTGCCGCTGATATGGCTCGCCTTTTATCGGTAAACCGTACTCGGGCAGCAGGCTTGCACCCGGGCTATTCTCCCGCGCGCCTGGTTTCTCCAAATCTCTGTACTTCGTCGATAATGAACGGAGGTCAGAAAGCATTGCGATGCAGGTATTTACTTTCCCCACAAGCGGCCGATTTTCTCGATCCTCTCGCCCCGCAAGAGCGCAAAAAACGACTTGCCCGTACTGTGCTTCCTTCGACGATTACTGTTTCGCCCACTTGAGAAATTGGGGCGAATGCTGTGTTCAGAGCCTCTGATTGCGAGGCAAAAAGCTAATTCTGCGTCGAAGCCTCACTCCACAGCAGGGTTGCCCTTTGGTAATTTCGAAGTAGCTAACGAGGTCTCCTAAAGCTAACACTAATGAAGGTTCACGAGTCGGGTCTGGCATCACTATGAACCGCGCACGTCTTCTCGAAGACATCTCTCATTAGTTGACGCACCTGAGGATGTCGGTCGAGCACCTCAATGGTCTTAATCTCCAAGGCATTAACATTCATGCTGAGACGTTCTTTCGCGATTTCCTAAACTTGGCGCGTACCAGTTCAAAAATATCAACATCATCGAGAAGAACGCCCGGGCAATCGACTTGGGCGATGAAACCGGGCGGATAAGTCATTATCCCTTCATCACGGAGCGGACCTCGGCTTTTGTCCGTGATGAGAACGCCCCTTGCGCTCCCGCCTTCCTCAAACGGGAAAGGAGCGGGCTGTGACAATCATTCCTCGGCGTCGTTTCAAACAAGCAAAATCACTCAAAGAACGGCTTCTCGAAGAAGCTCACAAGCTCTTGGAGGAGGCCAGATTGCTGCCGCACGGACCAGTGCGCGACGCGGCATTATTAAGAGCGAAGCAAGCA
>NZ_PYFW01000002.1:0-482500 GCF_003020125.1 Bradyrhizobium sp. MOS003
CGTTGTTCGGCTCCTGCTCGAACTTCACCAACTGATTGTCCACGGTGTCCAGGCTCTCGCTGGTCTCCGTCAAAAACTCCCGCAACAGATCATCCATGAAAACAGGCCTTCATACAGCGAGGGCGCGCACGAATTGTGATGCGCCTATTCGGAATGGGGCCAGCTTCACCGCAAAGCGTTTAATATTGGTTGAGTATGTGCAAAAGAACGGAACCAACAAAAAGACAAGGCGCTCCGGACAAACCGAAGCGCCCCGTAAAGATTTGATTAAGATGCCGAGCGGTGCGCGCGTTTACGAAGCGGTAATGATGATGGCTTCGCCCTCCGGCTTGAGCGTCACGGTGAGACCGCAGGCCTGTGCCAGCAGCCGCGTATAATAAGGCTGGATCGCATGCGCGTCCGCGGCAGGGCCGCGCTCGCCGCTCAAGAGCTCGGAGATGTTCTGCGGCAGGCGCGCGTTATGTCCGGTCGCGGTGATGCGAAAGCTCATCGTTTCGCCCTCGCCGATCGGGTCGATCGTCAGCGTGCCGCCGCGCGGGATGGTATGCTGGGACACGACCAGCATGTTGAGCAGCAGCTTGACGCGGTTCTTCGGCAGCAGGAGCCGTGGCAGATTCCAGGTGATCGAGCACTTGCCGTCCTCGATGTGGCCGCGCGCCATGGTCTGGGCATCGCCGAGATCGATCTGCGCGCCGGAGGAACCGGCAGCGCCGAAGGCGAGACGGCAGAACTGGAGCCGGGCGGAGGCGGTCTTGGCGCTCTTGCGAATCAGGTCGAGCGCGAATTCGCGATCTTCCGGCTTGGGATCGTCGTCGAGCACTTCGAGCCCGTTGACGATGGCGCCGACGGGGCTGATGAGATCGTGACAGACCCGCGAGCACAGCAGCGCTGCGAGTTCGAGCATATCGGGAGCAGTGGCGGTCGCGGGCGACGAGGCGTCAGACATATAAAGGGGTCCTGGAGGGTTCCTGAAATTGCACGGCGCTGGACGCCGCGAATCACGCATGCTTGACGGATGCTGCGGGTTCTAACATTCGCCAGCCCGTGGCAGCTAGCTTGCGATAGGTTCGAAGCGGCCATAAAGCGCTGCGGGCGAATCAACCGAGGAGGCGAGACTTGCAGATTCCAGACTTGCTGACGAATGAGGCAAACGGGTGAGGATCATCGACGCCGAGGCCGCATCCCGATTGATGGAGCCGCTCACCGCGCTGGTGGTGAAGGCGGGCGAGGCGATCCTCGGCGTCAACCGCGCGGCGATGCGGATCGACGGCAAGCAGGACGGCTCGCCGGTAACCGAGGCGGACCTTGCCGCCGACCGCATCATCGCGGAGGGCCTCGCCCAGTTCGCGAGCGATATCCCGACGCTGTCGGAAGAGCGAACTGAGCTTGCCGCCCCGCCGTTCGAGGGCAGCTTCTTCCTGATCGACCCGCTCGACGGCACCAAGGAATTCGTCGCCGGTCGCGACGAATTCACCGTCAACCTCGCTCTGGTGACATCAGGCGTGCCGCTGCTGGGCATCGTCGCCGCGCCTGCGCTCGGCCTGCTCTGGCGCGGCATCGTCGGCCGCGGCGCCGAGCGGGTGAGTTTTGAAGGCGCTAACATCGGCGCGGCCGAGCCGATCCACACCCGCAAGCTGCCGGCGCAAGGGGAGCCCTGGATCGCGGCGGTGAGCCGCTCGCACGGCGATCCCAGGAGCGAAGCGTTCATCGACAACAGGCCCAACGCCGCCAGACGAACGGTCGGCTCGGCCGTGAAATTCGGTCGGATCGCGGAAGGCAGCGCCGACATCTACCCCCGCTTCGGGCCCACTTGTGAATGGGACGTGGGGGCCGGCGCCGCGGTCGTGACCGCGGCCGGCGGCCGGGTGACCGACGGCAAGGGCGGCGAGCTCCGTTTCGGCGAGCGATATGCCAGCGGCTTCATCATCCCGGAGTTCATCGCCTGGGGCGACCCGGAGGCGGCCAGACTCTGACGGCTGCTACCGACCCAGCTGTTCGTAAAGCGCCGGCCAGCGCTTGCCGACCTCATAGAGGAACCGCTCGGCGTTGGCAGCGAAGGCGTCGCGATTGGCTTCCCGGCTGAACAGGTAAAGCCGCTGCGCCACGATGGCGAAGAAGCGGGGATTGCCGGCGATGGTCACCCCGCGAGCGATATCGGCGGGATCGTAGCCGCCGAATTGCGGACCGTAGATTTCGGGGTGGGCCAGGAAGGAGGCGCGGTTGCCCTCGTTGCGGAAGCGCCAGACCGCGCCCCACAGGTTCGCCTCGAACTCCGCCGTGCCCTGCATGGCGGTGCCCTCGACGAAATAGGCGACGGGATCAAAACCCTCGATGGCAATGCCGGAGAAGCGGTTGACGACGACCCGCTCGGTGGTGGCGGCCCCGGCCGGCCGCACCGGGCCGGCGACCCCTATGCCCGACAGCAGGCAGACGAGGAGGCCGATCAAGGCGATTCCGGGGCGCAAAGGGCTATCTTCCTGCCGTTGTGCCGTCATAGTTGCTGCGGATAACATCCGAGTCGAGGGGACATCCGGCGCAACCTAGAGCCGCGCCTGTTGGCGTCAGGTTAAGGAAGCGACCGGTTTCGGTACCAGGGGTTCTTTTATGACTTTCGCATCACGCCTTGCTGCGCTCGCGCTTGCCGCGATGGTCGGCTGGATCGTGCCGGCCTCGGCCCAGACGGCGCCGCCCCCCGATCTGCCGCCGCCGCAGCGGACCCCGACGCCCAGCACCTACGGGCCGGACGAGTTGGTCGGCGCCGGGCACCGCTTCTTCGGCAACGTCTCGCGCGGCCTCGCCTCGATCATCGAGAAGGCGGTCAGCCAATGGGGCCTGCCGAACGGCTACATCCTGGGTGAGGAAGGCTCCGGCGCGTTCGTCGCCGGCCTGCGCTATGGCGAGGGCACGCTCTACACCAAGAACGCCGGCGACCTCCGTGTCTACTGGCAAGGTCCCTCGCTCGGCTTCGACTGGGGTGGCGACGGCGCGCGCACGATGACGCTCGTCTACAACCTGCCCGCCACCAACGCGATCTACCAGCGCTTCGCCGGCCTCGACGGCTCGGCCTACATCATCGGCGGCTTCGGCATGACGGCGCTCACGGCCAACAACATCGTGCTGGTGCCGATCCGCTCCGGGCTCGGCCTGCGGCTGGGCGCCAATATCGGCTATCTCAAATTCACGCCGCGAGCGACCTGGAACCCATTCTAGGCTGCTCTCCTGCCACCCGGGTACGATCAAGGTTAACGACAGAGCGGGGCTGGCTTTTTGCCGGCCCGCCATGGCATGGTCGTTGGTGAATTTTTCCTTAAGCTTGGGAGTTCTGGCCCATGGTCGAACCGATCATGTACCTGGCGATCGGTTTCCTGCTGTCGATGCTGTGCGGGCTCGCGATCGTGCCGCTGGTGCATAACCGCGCTGTGCGCCTGACCACGCGTCGGCTCGAGGCCGCAACGCCGCTGTCGATGGCGGAGATCCAGGCCGACAAGGACCAGCTTCGCGCCGAGTTCGCCATGTCGGCGCGGCGGCTCGAGATGAGCGTCGACCAGCTCAAGAACAAGACCACGAGCCAGCTGGCCGAGCTCGGCAAGAAGAGCGACGCCATCAACCGCATGAAGATCGAACTCGGCGAGAAGAACGCCACGATCTTCGCGCTGGAGGCGCGCGAGAAGGCGGTGAAGGAGCAGCTCCGCGCCACCGAAGAGGAATTCAACGCCAAGACGGAAGCCTTGCGCGCCGCCGAGAACGCGCTGACCGACAAGGAGAACGAGCTCGCCAAGATCAACACCGAACTGTCCGACCGCTCGATGATGGCGGAGAGCCGCCAGGTCGAATTGGTCGCCGTGCGCGCCCAGATCGAGGAATTGAAGAACCGCGTCGGCGACGCCGAGAAGGAATTTGCCGCCACCCAGGCGCGGCTGGCGCAGGAGCGGACCGAATCCGAGACCGCCTCGCGCGAGCTCGGCGATGCCCGCGGCCGGGTCGAGAATCTCAGCCAGCGCGTCACTGAGCTCGATCGCCAGCTGATCGGACAGGTGAAGGAGGCCGAGATGCTGTCCGGCCGCGTCGCCGACCTCGAGGGACGGCTCGCCACGCAGGGCAAGCTGCTGGCCGAGCGCGAGTACGAGAACAACCAGCTCCGCCAGCTCCATGAGGGCGACGAGCGCACCATCAAGCAGCTGCGCGTCGAGATCGCGGGCTTGAGCGGCGGCAAATCGTCGGCCGCCGCGGAGGCGCTGCGCGCGGAAAAGAGCACGCTGGAGGAACAGCTGCGCACCACCCGCGACGAGCGCGCCAAGCTGCAGCGCGACCTCAATGCGATCCAGCAGCAGGCGGAAAGCTCCTGGGCGACCGAGCGCATGGAGAATGCGCTCCTGCGCGAGCGCATCAACGACATCGCCGCCGAGGTGGCAAAGCTCGCGATGCAGCTCGAAGGCCCGAACTCGCCGATCGAGGCGCTGCTGGCGGCCGAGGCCGGCCAGCCGCCGAAGCCGGCGCCGCGCCCGGCCAACGACGCCGCGAGCAATGGCACGCCGAGCCTGCCCGAGGGCGGCGGAACGCTGGCCGAGCGGATCCGGGCGCTGCAAGCCCACGCCTCCCGCGCCCGCCAGCAGGGCGCGTAAGCGGCCCGAAATCCGGCCGGGCCACCGAATTGCGCCACCGGGGCCAAGGTTTTCCAGCCCCGCCGCGCCTGAAAACTTGACACCTCAAGCCCGCACTTCTAAATCGCGGGCTCCAATGCGCCGGCCGGCCGAAAGTCCGGCCGTCGGCATGATGGTCCCGGGCGCATAGCTCAGCGGGAGAGCGTTCCCTTCACACGGGAGAGGTCCAAGGTTCGATCCCTTGTGCGCCCACCACGCTTCGCCAAGAGGTTTCGCGTGGCGCAGCCACATCCAATCATGGCGAAGCTTGTCCGGCGTAGCTCGAAGAGCGAGGACGGATCGGGGCGTCTTGCTCCCGCTCAGGCAAAATTCTCGAAAACAACCCCATGCACAGTAGTCGACGTCAGTGGGATCAATGGGTTACGGCCTTGCCGAGATCATCGCTCTTCAGTGTCAGCGCATCATTGAGAGCGGCCTAATCGAAAGCCGGCTCGCTCCTCCGCCGACGCAATCGCCGTGCGACGACTTCGCCTAGCGGACGGTCCGGCGATTTGCGAAAGGCGCTGAGCTTCTTGATCCGACCTGTGCGCAAGACTTGCGAGTGGGCCTCGTCGGCGATTTTAACACGAACATCCCCTTGTGCAGGGATCAGAGCCTGGCGCACTGCGCGGCGCTCCTCCTGATGCGAGAGCTGCTTGCTGCGCGGAATGTTCTTCCGGCTGCTCTTCTGATTTTCTCCATAGGTGTTGCGCCGATCGCGCTCGTAGCTCAGCCGCTTCTTATCCTTGGGAGTTTTGACCTTGCTCACGGATGCCTCCAGATTTGGGCTGCGAACGCGGCGCGCTTCGCGGAACGCAGCGCAACACTAAGTGTTGAGCGCGGTGACCTTGGTTCGATAGGCCGTGTCAGACGTGACGAGCGGACGCACGGAATGGTACTCAGACATTCGCGAGGGAATAGCGCATGGCGACCATTTTCATCACCGGCAGCACCGATGGCCTTGGCCGGGCGGCGGCGCAATCTCTGCTCGATCAGGGACACCGCGTGGTGCTGCATGCGCGGTCGGCCGATCGTAGCAACGCGCTCGGCGAGCTGAGAGCACGAGCCCAGGGGATCGTGGTCGGCGATCTCAGCAGTGCCGTCGAGACCAAGGCGATCGCCGATCAGGTCAACGCGATCGGGCGCATGGACGCGATCATCCACAACGCCGGCGTCTACACCCGGCCCGGCCGCGGCGCGACGGCAGAAGGCCATGCCGAGACGCTCGCCATCAACACGCTTGCGCCGTACATGCTGACGGCGCTGATCGAGCGGCCCGGCCGCCTGGTGTATCTCAGCAGCGGATTGCACCGGGGCGGAGAAGGCTCGCTCGACGACATCGACTGGACCAGGCGTCCCTGGGATTCAGCCAAGGCCTATGCCGAGAGCAAGCTGCACGTGGTCGCGTTGGCCTTCGCAGTGGCGCGGCGGTGGCCCAATGTTCTCTGCAACGCTGTCGATCCCGGCTGGGTGCGCACGAAGATGGGCGGCGCGGGTGCGCCGGTCGATATCGAGACGGGAGCGCGGACACAGACATGGCTTGCCGCGAGCAAGGATCCTGCGGCCTTGGTCAGCGGGCGCTATTGGCATCATCTCAAGCAGCAGCAGCCGGCCCGCGAAGCAACGGACCCGAAATTTCAGGCCGAGCTCATCGACAGATTGAGCAAGCTGACGGGCGTTGAACTGCCGGAGGCGTGATTCTTCGTCATTGCGAGCGCAGCGAAGCAATCCAGAATCTTTCCACGGTGGCAGCCTGGATTGCTTCGTCGCAAGAGCTCCTCGCAATGACGGTGAAGAGGGCGCCGCGTCACGCCACCCGCCTCGTTCTCCACACCGTGTAGAGACCAGCAAGCGTGCCGATCGCCATCAGCGCTGCCGCGAGCAACAGTTGCAATTCCCCATCGTCAGTGGGGCCGACGGACGACACCAGCCTGGTCACGATGACGAACAATATCCCGACGGCGGCCGCAGCGCCCCCGCAGAGATAAGCGAGCTCTCGCGTCAAATTGCCGCCGAGCAGTCCGAGCGCGGTGAAGTACATCGCACTGGCGTTGGGATGAACGAACAGCGCAATGCGCGCGTAAGCGCCATAGGCGTCGAACAGGGACTCGCATCGGCGCAGGGCCGCCTTCGAGGCGACCCGCTGCAGGAACGGCCGGAAGAAACGCGCCTGTCCGTAGCTGAGGACGGCACCCACGATGATGGCGAGCCACGCCGCGACGAAGACGGAGCCATCCACGGCCTTCGGACTGAGCGCCACCGACATCAGGATCAGGGCCGTGCCGGGAAAATAGCCGAAATAGGGGAATACGGCTTCCAGCAGCACGCAGACGAACATGAAGGCCGGAAACCATGGCGACCCGGTCGCGCCATGGACGATGGCGTTCAGGTCGAAAAGGCTCGTCCTGTAAAGGACGAGGTACATGCACATGGCAAGGCCAGCCAGCGCGTAGAACGGCAACGCTCCAGTGAGAAACCGTCTCATCCAACCATCAGGCTTTGTTTGGCGGAGACGACGGCCTCGCGCTTGTCCGGATCATGCATTAGGCGAATGACACTGCTCCTGTCGATAGCGCCCTTTGCCACGCAATCCTCGCCGCCCCCGGCCATTACCCGATCGACAGGATCTCGATCTCCTGCGCGCCCGCGCCGACGACGTCACCCACAGCCTTCCCCATCAAAGACCGCGCCACCGGCGCGACGAACGAGATGGTCCCGGCCTTGGGGTCGGCTTCGTCCTCGCCGACGATGCGATATGTCTGCACGCGGCCATCGGCGCGGCTGAAGGTCACGGTGCTGCCGAAGGCGACGCTGTCGTTCGACGCCGGGCTGGGAACGAGCTGCGCGGTGCGCAAGCGTTCGGTGAGGTAGCGAGCGTCGCGCAACGGCACCGCCGATTGCCGGCGCTTTTCGTTGACGTCCTCGATCGCCTGCGCGGCTTCATAGGCCTCGCGGGCCTGCTGAAGCTGTGCCTGCAAGGCCTGCAGGCCGGCTTCCGTCACGAGGTTCGGATGCGGCGAGATCGGGCGATCCGGCAACAACGTCTCGGACGCGGTCTCGGCGCTTTCTTCCTTGGTAAAGGCGACGCTCACTTCAAAGATCCTGTCGAACTGTCCAAAAGGCAACGCCGCACGCCGCCGATTTGGTCCAGACTATATCTCAAGTTCGACGAAACGACGGAGCTTGAAGACAATATCCGGCATGGCCTGGCGGAATCGCGTCGCGTTCTGGAAATTGGTCGAGAACGGCGCGAAGGTGATCATGGCGTTCCAGTGCCGGTAACCGTAGACCGTGACCGAGGCCCCGGTCGCCGGAAAATCCTCCAGCTTGCGCAGCTCGCCAAGCACGAGATCGGCGATCGCTTCCGCCGGCAGCAGCTGTTTGCCATCCCGCGTCGTGACGACCTTTGCAGGCTGCTCCACCGGCTCCACGGCGGCCGGCGCAGCGTCGGAGGTTTCCTCCAGCTTGATCGCTTTCGGCTGGGCGGCAGGCGCCGCCTCCGCTTCCGCTCCGTTCGACGGCACCGTCGGCGGCCCCTCGGTGAGCGGCGGCGGTGCAACACTGTCTGCGCGCTTGTTGCCTCCAAGGATGCTGCTGATCATGGCCACGAGGCCAGCATCCTTCACGTCGTCACTCATCATTTCCCCCGGATTCGGCCCACTCTAGCATTGCATTCGCAGACCGCCACCGGGGATGTGACATCGGCAGCCGACCGGCCAGGGCCCGGTTCGGCAGGCGCCGGCGGCGCAACGGCTGATCGCGTCGCACCGCCGTGCGATCGGCTACTGCTTATCGAACGGGATGTATTGCTGGTACTGCTTGGGCACCGAACTGCGATAGCGCGCGGGCACGGTGCCGCTGTCGACCGAGTGGTCGATTTCCTGCTGCCGCGTCATCTTCTTCTTCGCCGGCTTCTTCGACGCGCTCTTCTTGGAGTCGGTCGGCTGGCTGGACGTGTCGGTGGTCGCAGCCGGCGCCGTCGTGGCGGCCGGCACAGCATTTGTCGCCGCGGGCGCGGCGGTTCCGCCGGCAGCCGGCGCGGTCTGGGCCGGCGCGAGCGATGTTTGCATGATGAGCGCCAGCGCCGCTGTCGCGGCCAGCAAATATGATTTTTGCATCAGAACCTCCAAAAATGACCTGACCCGAATGAGGAAAGCGTGAGCCTCAGGGAAAGCAACGCGGGCGAGTTCGATCACGATAGGCCAAGGGCCCTTCGCGAACTGTGGCCGAGATCACATTGCTCGCCGCGGCTTGGCGCATCATAGACGCATGTCGAACGCAATGCCCACTACGGACACCAAGACATATACGACAAAGTGTTGGGCACATTCCGGAACCCGCACATTGCGCTGCGTGTTCCCTCGTCAACTGCTCTTCCAACCGTCCTTGTATGGAGACTGAAATGCGTCGCACCATCCTCACCCTCGCCTCGTTCGCGGCCGTGATGGCCGCATTGGCCCCGACGGCCCAGGCTCACGCCACAAACGACAGGTACTGCCTGCAGGGCCGCATGTGGGGCTATCCCGGCAACTGCCAGTTCGCGAGCTATCAGCAGTGTCAGGCCTCCGCCTCCGGCACGTCGGCCTATTGCGGCATCAATCCGCGCTACGCCTATTCCCAGCAGCGCGCCTACTGACGAGACGACGGCTGAAGACCTGCGGCGTGGGTGAAGACGCACGCCGTGCGCCAGGCGGACCAAGCCTCAGGCTTGGGCCGTCGCGTGTGGTGCTCACTTGCCACAACTCGTCGCGAACAGGCTGCACGTTCGAGGCTTGCGATTGCCCCGTTTCGGCAAGTCATGACAATTGGCGCCAGGATGCCTATTCCGATTCGCAGGGCATCGTGACAGGCAGGCCGGGGACGTCGTGCACAAGGCAGCATTCATCGCATCCGGCCTTTTCATGCTCGCCGGTCCGGCAATCGCCGCCGATTTGCCTATCAAGGCCGTCAGGCCTGCCGAGCCGTTCAATCTCTGGCAGATCGAGGTCGGCGCAAGATACTGGTACAGCATCGGCCGCACTGCTTACGACTTGCACACCAGCGGCGCGCGATCCTCTCCGGTCATTTCGCGGCTCGACTATCACAACATGAGCACGCATTCGGGAGAGGTTTTCTTCCGGATCGACAGCCCCATGAAGTTTTTCGTGAAGGGCTATGGAGGCTTTGGAGGCATCACCGGCGGCACCATGAACGACGAGGATTTTCCGCCGTTCTTCAACGGGCCGTACACGAAGACGGAGAGCCAGACGCGCGGCTTCCTGGGTTACGCCAATCTCGATGTCGGCTATTCATTTTACGAGTCCCATCCCGTCAATGCGGAGCCGCGCCTTCGTCTGGGTGGTTTCGTCGGCTACCATTACCGCGGCGAACTGGCCGACGCATGGGGCTGCCGGCAGACCGTGACCGGCGGCCAGATCTGCGAAGGTGCCGGCGCCCTCGCCGGCAACGTCAAGGTCATCACCGAGCGCGACATCCTGCACACGGTGCGCGCGGGCGCCGTGGCCGATCTCTGGTTTACGCCGGCCCTCAAGCTGACCGTCGATGCCGCCTACACCTATTCCGACGTGAGAGCTTTCGACACGCACTACTTCACCTTCGGCACCGAGCCCTCTCGCGGGTACGGCCATGGCTTTCAGCTCGAGACGGTGATGTCCTACGCCGTTACGCCCAACGCAAATGTCGGAATCGGCGCCCGGTATTGGCACACCGGAATCAACGACTTCACGGAGCCTGCGAGCGGCGCAGCGGGGCAGGCGCAGACCTATCAGGTCGACCGATACGGCACTTTCATCCAGAGCAGCTTCAGGTTCTGAGCGAGGAACCTTCGCCAGGGCCGCTCGGGGAACCGCCGTTCGCCAGTGCCCTCACGACTTCCCGGCAAGGTCTGCCTCGTTCAGCCGATCGGCAAACCACATCGCCAAGACCCGGTCGGGAATGCCGCCGAAATAAACGTCCGACAACACGACGCCGGCTTTATCCAGCACCAGCAGCACGCCGATCGTGTAGGCGAACCAGACATGCGGATCGGTGAGCGCCCTCAGCTTGTGCTCGTCGTGCTCCAACGGTGTATGATTGCTGGCCTTGCGGATCTCCACGGTGAGCAGATTGTTCGGGATCTCCCGCTGGTGCACGGCGACGTCGGGATAGATCGACTTGCCGAGATGGTCGTCGGTCGAGATGATGGTGCCGTGCGGCAGATGCAGCGTGCGTTCGCCGAGCCGGTCGTAATTGCAGTCGACCGACCAGCCGGCGAACTGCTTCTCGAGATGCACGGCGAAGCGGTGCGTGACCGCGCGCTCGCCGACGTCCTTTTCGAACAGGAAGCCTTCGTGGGCATAGAAGTCCCGCAGCGCCGCGATCACCTTGTTCAGCTCGGTCTGCATGATGCCTCCGGGCTCACCACGCGCACGCCAAAGTCAGTAGCCCGGATGGAGCGTAGCGCAATCCGGGTTCTCGCAAAACGGCGTCCCGGATTACGCGGAGCCTGTCATCGGGCGGCGCTTTGCACCGACCCGTTGGCTCCATCCGGGCGACAAGAGGGCCTGAATTCGCGGCGCGATCGGCCAGACCTTACATCTGCACTTCGATCAGCCGCGGACCCGGCTCGGCGACGGCCTCGGCCAGCGCCTTGTTGAACTCGTCGGCATTGGTGACGGCGCGGCCGGGCACGCCCATGCCCTTGGCCAGTGCTACGAAATCCAGCGTCGGACGGTCGAGCCGGAGCATGTCGTTGGCGCGCTGGCCGGGTTCGCCGGCGCCGACATTGTCGAACTCGCCGCGCAGGATCTGGTAGATGCGGTTGGCGAACACGATGGTGACGATGTTGAGGTTCTCGCGGGCCTGCGTCCACAGCGACTGGATCGTGTACATCGCGCTGCCGTCGCCGACCATGCAGATCACCTTGCGGTCCGGGCAGGCGATCGCGGCGCCGATCGACAGTGGGGTCGAGAAGCCGATCGAGCCGCCCATGTTCTGCAGCCAGTCGTGCGGGGCGGCAGCGGCGGTCGGCGGGAAGAAGGCGCGGCCGGTGGTCAGGGATTCGTCGACCAGGATCGCATTCTCCGGGATCGCGTACGCAATCGACTGCGCGATCGAAGCGTGGGTCAGCGCGCCGGTCGGCTTGACCAGTTCCTGCAGCGCCTGCGGCTTGACGTCCTTGGCGCTGGCCTTCACCGCGCCGGCGAGCGCTTCGAGCGCGGCGACCGAGTTCTCGCCCCAGGCGGTCATGCGATGCACGTCGCAACCTTCGGGCCGCAGCACGCTCGGCTTGTTCGGATAGGCGAAGAACGCCACGGGATCGTCGGACTCGACCAGCACGATGTGACGGAACTTGGCCAGCATCGGCAGGGCCTGATCGATGACATAGTGGATGCGGTCGATCGAGTAACGGCCGCGGCCGCGCGCCATCCTGGGCCGGAAGGTCGGGCCCATCACGGTGCAGCCGGTCTTGGCGGCGATGCGCTCGGCCAGCGCCAGGCCCTGCTCGGAGAGCGCGCTGCCGGTCATCAGCAAGAGCGTGCCCTCGCCGTCGCCATGCAGGATCTTTGCGGCCTGCTCGACCGCCTGCGGCGAATAGCTCGCACGCTGCTGCTCGGCGGGCACCTCGGCGATGCCGTCGGCCTCGTTCCAGGCGGTGTCGGCCGGCAGGATCAGGGTCGCGATCTGCGGCGGCGCGCTCTTGGCGGCGGCGATCGCGGCGGCGCCGTCGGCGGCAACCGATTTGGCATCCGGCGAGGTGCGGACCCAGGACGACATCGGCCGGGCCAGGCCCTCGATGTCGGAGGTCAACGGCGCGTTGAAGCCGATGTGGTAGACGGCGTGCTGGCCGACGATGTTGACGATGCCGGAATTGGCCTTCTTGGCGTTATGCAGATTGGCAAGGCCGTTGGCGAGGCCGGGGCCGAGATGCAGCAGCGTCGAGGCGGGCGTGCCCTTCATGCGGAAATAGCCGTCGGCGGCGCCGGTCACCACGCCCTCGAACAGGCCGAGCACGCAGCGCATGCCGGGCACGCGGTCGAGGGCTGCGACAAAATGCATCTCGGAGGTACCTGGATTGGTGAAGCAGACATCCACCCCACCCTTGACCATCGTCCGCACCAGGCTTTCCGCACCGTTCATCCGCAAGCTCCCGCAACCGCCATATCCAGAGTTCCGTTTGATCAATCATTGTTCGCTCGTCCCGTCAAAGCAATAGGCGGCATCGCGGCCCTGCCCCGCGCGGGTTTGGCTAACGCTTTTCGGCAAATGCATGGTTGCGATTTGATAACGCCTGTGCCGGATGATCCCTCACGGGGCCGTGGCTTGCGAAAAGCCCGCAAATATGGCCTGTGGCCCTTGTTGAATCGATTTTTGCTGGGGGAAACAATGATCCGGTTTTTTGCCGCTCCGATTGCCGCCATCGCACTGCTGTCGGCCATGGCGGGCGGCGCACGCGCCGAGGAGTTCGACTCGCGTGACATCATGGGCGGCGGCCCGAATTTCTTCCGCGGCGGTTCCAGCCCGATCCCCCGCACCACCGTCATGTACAACGGCAATTACGCTCCCGGCACCATTGTCGTGAACACCACGGAGCGCCGGCTCTATTTGGTGCTCCAGAATGGCCAGGCCTTGCGCTACGGCATCGGCGTCGGCCGCGACGGCTTCCGCTGGGGCGGGGTCCACAAGATCACCGCCAAGAAGGAATGGCCGGACTGGACGCCGCCGTCGCAGATGCTGGCCCGCCGCCCCGATTTGCCGCGCCACATGAAGGGCGGCATCGACAATCCGCTCGGGGCGCGCGCGATGTATCTGGGCTCGACGCTGTACCGCATCCACGGCTCCAACGAGCCGGAGACGATCGGCCAGGCGGTCTCCTCCGGCTGTTTCCGCATGACCAATGACGACGTCAGCGATCTCTACGGCCGTGTCGGGGTCGGCACCACGGTGGTGGTGCTGAACAACTAGGGCGCACCGGCGGTGCGCTCCCTCTCCCGCTTGCGGGAGAGGGTCTGGGAGAGGGTGTCTCAGCAGTGGGACTCCCCAAGAGGAGAGAGCCCTCACCCCCGCCTTCGGCGCGACCTCTCCCGCAAGCGGGAGAGGTTTGAGCAAGACCGCGGCTCCAGCTGGATCACGACAAATCACGCTGCATGCCGGAACCCGCAGGCCGCGTGAATCTGCGGTCTTGTGCGCGCGATGTGAATACGGCAGCGTCGCACGACGATGAGCGCATTGAATCCGCCCTCGGCTTCCCTTCGCATCGCGCTGCTGGCGTTCGCCGCGCTCGCATGCGCGCCTGCCCCCGCAACCCCGGCGGCGGCGGGCGAATTGCCCGCGGTCGCCTCGCGCCAGCGCGTCGAGAAGAAGAATTTTACCGACGGCGAGATCGTGGAGGGCTTCCTGAAGACGGCATTCGGCGCCGAATATCATCTCGCCGGCCGCGTCGACCGCATCCGCAAATTCGACGGACCGGTGCGCGTGTTCGCCGAGAGCGACCGCGCCGACCGCAAGACGCAGCTCGCCAAGGTCGTGGCCGACATCGGCAAGCGCGTGCAGCATCTCGACATCGCCATGATCGACAGCAACGAAGCGGCCAACGTGCGGGTGAAGCTGGTGCGCGACCGCGACCTGTTCCGCACCCTCACCAGCTTCTACGGTGCCGAGAAGGCGCGCGAGATCCGCACCTCGCTCGACCCCCAATGCCTGTCCGGCTTCCGCAAGAACGACAATTTCGAGATCGAGCATTCCGACGTCATCCTCACCGTCGACAACGGCGATTTCGTCTTCCTCGACTGCGCCTATGAGGAGCTGTTGCAATCGCTCGGGCCCATCAACGACACCGCGAGCGTGCCCTGGACCATGTTCAACGACAACGTCTCGATGGGTTATTTCGACGTCTACGACCAGTACATCCTCAATCTTCTGTACGACCCCCGCATCAAGGCGGGCATGACCGTCACCGAGGTCAAGGCGGTGCTGCCCACCGTGCTCGCCGACGTGCGCAGCTGGGTGAAGCAGGTGAATGATTTGAAGGAGTGAGGTGCCTGCTACCAGCCGTTGACGCGCGGCCAGACTGCGCTGACGGCGCCGGCAGCATCGAGCACGTGATAGCGATCATATTGCGCGCCGGTGGCGCAGGCGTGGTTGGTGAGGATGCGGATCCGTGTGCCGATCGGCAGGTCGGGCAGCCCGGCCGTCGCGCCTTTGCGCAACGCCACGATGCCGTGCTCCTGATTGGCGTCGGCCACGACGAGATCGGGATAGGGCTGCCCGGCGAGATCGCAGACCAGCCCATAGCCCTGATCGACCGCCTGCTTTGCCGTGCCGCGATCGCGCGACAGCGCCATCCAGCCGGCATCGACGATGATCCAGCCTTTCGCCTTCTGGTGTCCGATCACGGTGGCCAGCACCGACAGCGCGATGTCGCCGACATCGACCGAGCTGACGCCGGCCTGATAGAGATCGCCGAACATGAAGACGCCGGCGCGCACCTCGGTGACTCCCGTGAGATCGCGCGCGTAGCGCGCGGTCGGTGTCGAGCCGACGCTGACGATCGGGCACGGCAGGCCCGCGCTGCGCAGCGCATTGGCCGCGGTCACGGCCGCGATGCGTTCGGCCTCGGCGGCATCCGCAATCGCCGGGGGATCGCTCAGCGCATAGCTGTCGCCGGCATGGAGCAGCACGCCGCGCAGGGCCGCACCGCCCGCGACGAGACGCCGGCCGATGGCGGCGAGCGTTGCCGCATCGGCTGGCGCGACACCGGAGCGGTGGCCGTCCGCATCGACCTCGATCAAGGCCGGGATGGCATCGCCGGTGCGTGTCGCATGTGCGGCGACGGCATCGGCCTGCTCGATGCTGTCGAGGATCACGGCGAGGTCGGCGCCGGCGGCTCGGATGGAAGAGACGCGCGGCAGCTTGGCGGGGGCGATGCCGACGGCGTAGATCATGTCGCGCACGCCGCCGGCGGCAAAGTATTCCGCCTCGCGCAAGGTCGAGACCGTTGCCGGCCCTGCCGGCGAACTCATCGCGATCCGCGCGACGTCGAGCGATTTCGCGGTCTTCAGGTGCGGACGGAAGGCGACGCCGAGCTGGCCGAGATGCACCTTCATCCGCGCGACATTGGCGCGGAGCCGCGCCTCGTCGAGCAGCAGGCAGGGCGTTTCGAGCTCCATCACATCAGCGGGCATCGGCATACACCGTGGCACGCGACACCCCGAGATGGGCGGCGATGATGTCCGAGGCGCGGCGCACCTCCATGCAGCCGGCCTCGCGCAGCTCGCGCAGGAGAACGCGGCGATCTTCCGTGGCCAGCGCGCGCGGCGTGGTGGCGCGGCGCGCGGCGAACTGGTCGATCTGGGCGCGGATGGCCTCGGCGCCGACGGGATTGATCGACTCGCGCGGGGTGCTTTGCGTATCGACGCTGACGAACTGGCCGATGGCGCTCTGCAGACCCTGGAAAAGGGTGAGATCGACGTTGAGGCAGAGCGCGGCGACGTAAGCCCCGTCCGCGCCCTTGATGCCGATCGACGTGCTCTTGGCCTGCCGGCCGTCGGCAAAGCTGTTGGCGTAGTTCGAGATCACCTGCGCATAGTCGGGATCAGCGATGCGGGCGAGGCCAAGCTCGGTCGCGGGCTGGCCAACCTTGCGGCCCGAGAGGTTGTTGTGAATGGCGACGATCGCCTGCCGGGGATCAGTGAGATCGTGAAGCACGACCTCGCAGAACGGCGCGAAAGTTTCGCCGAGGCCCTGCGCGACCTGCCGAAGCTGATCGAACAGCAGCTTCTGCTCGGGGGTGGTCTTGCGCGCTACGGCGCTCTTGCTGCGGCTCATCGCGCGGCCCTAGTGCACGAGATCGGCGACGGTGGTTGCCGCCTTGAGGCCAGTGCCGGTGAGGACCGCCACACTGGTCTCGTTCGCCTTGATGGCGCCGGAGGCCGAGAGCTTGTCGAGTGCCGCAGCCGCGCTGGCGCTGGTCGGCTCGGCAAACAAGCCTTGTCGCGCCAGGCGGCGCAGGGCGGCGACGATCTCGTCCTCGGCAAGCGCGACGGTGCCGCCGCCGCTCTCGCGCAGGGCCGCGATGATCTCGCGCAGGCGCAGGGGATTCTTGATCGCCGTACCCTCGGCGATGGTCTTGCTCACCTCGCGCGCCACGGGCGTATCGACGCCGGCCTTGAAGCTTGCATCGATCGGCGAGCAGTTCAGTGGCTGCGCCGCGAACAGCCGCGGCAGCTTTGTGATCTGGCCGGCCTTCCTGAGCTCGCGGAAGCCGAAGGCGCAGCCGAGCAGGCTCGAGCCGGCGCCGACGGGAACGATGACGTTGTCGGGCGCGCGGAAACCAAGATCCTCCCAGATTTCATAGGCGAGCGATTTGGTGCCCTCCAGAAACAAGGGCTGCCAGTTGTGGCTGGCGTAAAAAGTCCGGCTCGACTGTCGAATGGCCTCGGCCTCCGACTCCTCACGCGGCCCCTCCACGAGTTGAACCGTCGCCCCATAGGCTCGCACCTGCGCGATCTTGGCCGGCGACGTCGAGGCCGGCGCCAGGATCTTGACGCGCATGCCGCCGGCAGCGCCGATGCCGGCCATCGAAGAGCCGCCATTGCCGGAGGAGTCTTCCAGAATGGCGTCGACGCCGATCTGGCGCAGGAACGACAGCATCACCGCCGAGCCGCGATCCTTGAAGCTGCCGGTCGGGTTGAACCATTCGAGCTTGAAGAACGGCCGCAAATCACCCCACGCCTGCTGGACCAGCGGCGTACAACCCTCGCCGAGCGTGATCGGGCTCTCGATCTCGACCGGCAGCGCCGCGCGGTAGCGCCAGAGCGATCGCGCGCGACCGTCGATGTCCTCGCGCGAAATGCCCGCCCCCGGCGTCACCAGCAACGGCGTGCGCTCGTCCGAGCACCAGCGCGGCTGGTCGAGGGGATAGAGCCTTCCATTGCGGGGATCGAAATAGCTGGCGGCGGACATGGCGTTCTCCTGCGGTCTATACGATATGTCTGAACATATACAATTTGTCCAGCCATCCGATTGGAGGCAGCCAGGCCGAGCCGAATGCGCTAACGGAGATTGTGCTTCGCTGAAGCGCGCAGGAATGAATTGGGTTGCTCGTCATGCTTCGTCTCGACCACATTACCGTCGCCGCCAACGACCTCGCCGAGGGCGTTGCCTATGTCGAGCAGGCACTCGGCATTGCGCCGCCTGCCGGCGGGGCGCATCCGCTGATGGGAACGCATAATCACCTGCTGCGGCTGAGCGAGACCTCGTTCCTCGAAGTCATCGCGCCGAACCCGTCAGCGCCGGCACCAACCCGGCCGCGCTGGTTCGCGCTGGACGATCAGCGCGCGCATGCGGCGCTGGAGTTGTCACCCCGGCTCGTGACGTGGGTTGCGAACACGTCGGACATCAAATCCGCGCTCGCAACCATGCCGCATGCCGCCAGACCGGCAATCACGGTGACGCGCGGCACTCTCGAATGGCTGATCTCCGTCCCGCCGGATGGTTCGATGCCGTTTGGCGGCGCGTTCCCGACCATCATCGAGTGGCCAGCAGGTCCCCATCCGGCCTCGCGCATGGCCGAACTCGGCTGTTCGCTGGTGGCGTTCGAGATCCGGCATCCCGAGGCGGACACGATCGAAGCGGCGCTTTCGGGCTTCCTGGATGATCCGCGCATCCGCTTCAGTCACGATCCCGCGCCTTCGTTTCGCGCGGTGATCCGGACGCCGAAGGGCGACCGCGAGCTGGTCTAGCCGCCTCCGGAACGCCGCCCCTTCAAAAATACGAACAATTACATAGATATAGCTCACGAAACGTCGCCGGCGCCGTTCGGCCGGGCACGCATGGGCCTGCCTGAACGGCATCGGCGGCGAAGGCCTGCCCGGACACCATTAACTTGTCTGTCGTCACCGGCCGCTACAATATGTTGGATTGATCTTGCGTCGCCGGTGGCGCCGCGACCAAGCCAGGCCCGTCCGAGCGGCGGGCCGTTGGCTTTTTGGGAGTTTGGTCATGAGCCGCGCGAACCGTACCGACCACATCCGCCTGACCTCCCATCCGGAGCCGGGCCGGGCAGCCGCCTTCCCGATCCATTGGGGTGCCGCGGACGCGCGAGCCCGCGGGCCGATCATCGGCACGGTGTCGCGCGCCGGGGATCGCAACGTGATCGGCAGCCATGGCGGGTCCTATGCGATGTACCGTGCGCTCGCAGTGTCCGCCGGCGCGCTCGATCCGATCAGGAGGCCCGACCTCACCAACACCTTTCCGGCCGCGACCATCGGCCCGTTCGAGCAATGGCGCGATCCCGCCAAGATCGTCGCGCTCGATCCGTGGGGGCATCTGGTCGCCGAGAATTTCGGCAAGGAAATCGCCGAGGGATCCGACATCAGGCCCAGCATCGCGGTGACCCGCGCGCGGCTCGACCTGCCGGAGATCCGCGAGGCGCTGGCCGCAAAACGCTTACGCGCCGACGGCGAGGTCGTGCACGCCAATGGCAGCGTCTCCGTGGTGAAGATCGCGATTGATCCGGTCTGGTACCTGCCCGGCCTTGCGGAGCGCTTCGGCACCGGCGAGACCGAGCTGCGGCGCACGCTGTTCGAACAGACCGCCGGCATGTTCCCCGAACTCGTCACGCGTCCGGACATGAAGGTGTTCCTGCCGCCGATCGGCGGCACCACCGTCTACATGTTCGGCGATGTGACGAAACTGCCGGACCATCGCACCAAGATCACCTGCCGCGTGCATGACGAGTGCAACGGCTCCGACGTGTTCGGCTCCGACATCTGCACCTGCCGGCCCTATCTCATCCACGGCATCGAGGAATCCGCGCGCGGCGCGCAGGAGGGCGGGCTCGGGCTCGTGATCTACAACCGCAAGGAAGGCCGCGCGCTCGGCGAGGTCACGAAATTCCTGGTCTACAATGCGCGCAAGCGCCAGGAGGACGGCGATGCGGCCGCCGCTTATTTCGAGCGCACCGAATGCGTCGCGGGCGTCCAGGATGCCCGCTTCCAGCAATTGATGCCGGACACGATCCATTGGCTCGGCCTGAAGCGCATCGACCGCTTCCTGTCGATGAGCGACATGAAGCACGATGCGCTGACCTCGCAGGGCATCGACATCGTCGAGCGCGTGCCGATCCCGCTGGAGCTGATTCCCGCCGACGCCCATGTCGAGATCGCCGCGAAGAAGGCCGCCGGCTATTACTCGACCGACATCGCGCCGGAGAAGGACGTGAACGGCGTGGTCGGGCGTTCGCTGGAAAAATACTGATCGCGCGATGGCGAACGCTTTGGAATTGCACGCACGCTCGCTACTCACCGCAGATGCGGTGCGCGCGCGGGCCGGGCAGATGCTGGAGATTGGCCTTGCCGGCGGCTTGAGCCACTTCACGATTGATCTCGACCGCATGGATGGCGTCGCGGAGGCCGTGCTCGCGGTGACGCGCAAAGCCTATCCGACGCCGGAGATTCCGTTCCACGCGCGCTGGCGGCACTTTGTGATCGGCGGCACCGATCGCTGGGCGAGGCTAGCCGACGCGGCCTCGTGGCCGGATCGCGCCGCGCGGGCGCGCGCGGAGTTCGACCTCGCCATCGTCAGCGTGCTGCTCGATGCCGGCGCGGGCGCGGTGTGGCGATATCGCGATGCCCCGACGGGCGGGAGCATCGGCCGGTCCGAGGGGCTCGCTATCGCGAGCCTCGACATGTTCGCGAGTGGTCTTTTCTCGGGTGATGCGCGCAGCCCCTTCAGGGCCGATGCCGAGGTGTTGGCAAAGCTGCCGCTCGCCGCACTCACGTCAGCCTTTCAGGTGAGCGATGCCAATCCGCTGGTCGGGCTCGACGGGCGCACCGATCTGTTGCGGCGTCTGGGCCGGCACGTCGCCGAGCGCGCCGACGTCTTCGGCCTGTGCGATACGCCGCGTCCGGGCGGCCTGTTCGACCACATCGCGGCGCAGGCGAATAGCGGCGCCGT
Source organism: Bradyrhizobium sp. MOS003 (assembly GCF_003020125.1). GTDB lineage: Bacteria > Pseudomonadota > Alphaproteobacteria > Rhizobiales > Xanthobacteraceae > Bradyrhizobium. Next base: position 20,577 of record NZ_PYFW01000002.1, read on the forward strand.
TGCCGCGCCCGCGATCCTGTCGGCGGTGCTGAACCAGCTCGGACCGATCTGGCCGTCGCGGCTCGAACTCGCGGGCGTCCCGCTCGGCGATTGCTGGCGGCACCCGGCGATCAAGGCGGACGACGGAACGGCCGGCCTCGTGCCGCTGCACAAGCTGTCGCAATGGCTGAGCTATTCGCTGATCGAGCCGCTGCAGCGCGCCGGCCTCGACGTCACCGACATCGACGGCCTGACCGGGCTTGCCGAATATCGCAACGGCGGGCTGTTCGTCGATCACGAGGTGCTGCGGTTACGCGACGCCGCGGATGCCGAGCGCGCGCATGCGGTGGATTCGCTGCTGGTCGTGGAATGGCGTGCGTTGACGGTGGCGCTGCTGGACCGGCTGGCCGAACTGGTTCGCGCAAAGCTCGGCCGCACGCCGGAGTCCCTGCCGCTTGCCAGCATATTGGAAGGCGGCACCTGGGCCGCCGGCCGTGCCATTGCGTTTGCGCGCCGGCCCGACGGTTCACCGCCCATCAAGGTGATCAGCGACGGCACGGTTTTCTAGCCCTCTCCCCTTGTGGGAGAGGGTGCCTCGCGAAAGCGAGGCGGGTGAGGGGTCTGCCTCCACGGACATATCTCTCGCTTGAGTTCGTGGAAGCAGACCCCTCATCCGGCGCTTCGCGCCACCTTCTCCCACAGGGGGAGAAGGGAAGAAGAGAGCATCCCATGGAAGGCGTCACGATCGTCGATCATCCGCTGGTGCAGCACAAGCTGACGCTGGTGCGGGACAAATCCATCTCGACAAAGTCGTTCCGCGAGCTGATCAAGGAGATCGGCATGCTGCTTTGCTACGAGGTGACGCGGGATCTGCCGCTCGCCGACACCGTGATCGAGACACCGCTGGCGACGATGCACTCGGCCAAGATCGCGGGCAAGAAGCTGGTGTTCGTGCCGATGCTGCGCGCCGGCACCACCTTCGTCGACGGCATGATGGATCTGGTGCCGACCGCGCGCGTCGCCCATATCGGGCTCTACCGCGAGCCGCACAGCTTTGCCGCGGTCGAGTATTTCTTCAAATCGCCGTCCGACCTCAGCGAGCGCCTGGCCATCGTGGTGACGCCTGTCGTCGCCACCGCCAACACGACTGTGGCCGCCATCGACCGGCTCAAGGAGCGCGGCGCAAAGGACATCCGCCTCGCCTGCCTGATTGCGGCACCTGAAGGGCTCGAACGGCTGCGCGGCCTGCATCCGGACGTGCCGATCTGGACCGCGGCGGTGGACGAGGGCCTGGACGACAACGGCTTCATCCTGCCGGGCCTCGGCGATGCCGGCGACCGCGCCTACGGAACGCGATGAGTATCCCCATTTAGGAACCGCGACCCCGGCACGAGGTTCTCCTGCTCAAGCATGGAGACACCGATGCCCCTTCAGAACGATAATCCCGGAACCAACCGAGCACGTCACAACAGCCCGGTGGGCTGGGCCATTGGCGCGATGTTCGTGATTGCCGTGATCGCCACCGTGTTCTTCTACAATGGCCGCCAGCTTGGCCCACAGACCACGACCGCGAACCCGAACACGGCGCCGAACGTCACGACCGGGTCGAACCCGCCTGCCGCGCCGACGAAGTAACACGCTGAGGGCGCGCCCTCACACCTTCCCGCTGCCGCAGATCAGCTTCAGGGATTGCCACTCCTTGTCGGTCAGCAGCGGCGGGCCGGAGGCCGGGCGATCCTCCCTCGTCATGCGCGCGAGGCGGTCCTCGGTCAGCGGGTGGCTGGCGAGGATCGTCGTCAGCGTGGAGCCGCCCTCCTTGCCGGTGATGCGGTACATCAGTTCAAAAGCGGGCTTCGGCGAGCGGCCGAGCTTGTGCATGACCTCGATCGCGAACGTATCGGCAGCGGTCTCTGCCTCGCGCGAATAGGAGGCTTCGACCACGCTACGCGAGGCGAAGATCACGGCGGATGAGCCGGTGACGTCGCCGAACAACAGGCCGATCAGGAACGAGGTGCCGCCGTTGTAGATCAGGCCGCGCATGTTGTCGTAATGCTTGAGATGGCCGAGCTCGTGGGCGAGGATGCCGGCGAGTTCGTCGGGGTTCTGCGCCTTGTCGAGCAGGCCCCTCAACACATAGACCTTGCCGCCGGGCAGCGCGAACGCGTTCGGCACCGGGGTCGGCAGCACGCCCGCCGTCATGGAATCGTCGTCGAGGCCGGCGGCATCGCGCAGGCGGTTGACCAGCTTCGTGAACGCGGCCTTGCCGGCGGGGTCTTCGCACACGCTGCGGCCGAAGATGGTCTTCACCTGGACTTCGGAGGCATCGCCGATGCGCCGCTCGATCGGTTTCGGGACCAGCGGCGCTAGACGGTCGGCGGCGAGCGGCACGCCGAACAGCACGACGCAGACGATGGAGACGGCAGCGGCCACCGACCAGCCGACGATCTTTGCGACGCCGCGGCGCGAGGTCCCGTGCTCGTCGAGGTGAGTGCAGCGGACCGTCACGTCAGCGGCCAGCGCCGCGTCGCGGATCTCGAGCCGCGCCAGCGGCGGCGCCGTGGTGCACGCCAGGCGCAAGATCCCGGCCGGACTGTCGGCGCGGCGGATGTCGGCATAGGCCCAGCGAACCAGTGCACCGCCCTCCTCGAGGATTTCGAGCGCATCGGCGAACGTCAGTATCACCTGCCGTCTTCGGCTCGACGTGCCGTCGAAGAAGATGGTCGGCTTGGCGGACTGCGCCGGCGCCTCGGCAAACACGTCACTCACAGCTCAGAATCCCGCGACATCGAGCCCGTCGGCAAAACCTTCGCCGAGCGCGCTGGCAAGCTGACCGCTGCCGCGCACGTCCGCCGCGGCCGCGATGTCGTGCACCTCGACGGTCTCCAGCACCTTGGCCCAGAGATCACGCTGAAGATAGACCCGCATGACGATGTTGATCGCCAGCGCCAGGGCGAGATAGCCAATCACCATCATCAGCATCAACGGGATGCTCCTGGCGGCATTGTCGGAGCCGAACACCTGATCCGCCGGAACGCCGCTCAGCTGGACGACCAGCAAGGCGCTGCCGCCGAGATAGGCGGAGAAAGCCATCGAGAGCAGCGTCCACCAGCCGATCACCTTCCAATACAGGCCGTAGAAGGCGTCGTGCGGCAGGTCCGAGGACAGGCTGACGCCGCCGATGCGGATGCCGTCGAGCCACCAGCGCCATTCGCGCGCCTTGAACTCGGCATAGAAGAACGGTGCGAGCGGGAAAATCAGCAGCGCGATCGGGCTGAGCAGCCATAGCCACCAGGCGCGCTTGAAGAGGGTCCAGCCGTCGCCCTCGAAATCGCCGCGTAAATCGCCGTAATGGCTGTGCTGCATCTTGTAGCGTTCGAGCGCGGCCGCGCGCCAGGGGAGCGCCAGGCCGAGCGTCAGCAACGTGAGCAAGCCCCACGCCATGGCGCGGAACGAATAGGCCCAGCCCGAGCCGTCCATCCAAAAGCGAACGCCGCGCCAGACCGTGCGCGTCAGCCGGTAGCGCCGCGCGCGAAAAATCGCGAACTGGCCGAAGGCGTAGAAGCCGATGAACAGCGGCGTCGAGGCAAAGCCCTGCCAGCGCTCGAATTCGATGCCGATCAGGAAGTAGGCGAGGTAGATCGGCACCAGGATCGCGAGCGCGAACAGGAAGCCGACCAAAAGCTCCTTGGCGCGGCCGGTATATTCGGCAGCATCGCCATCGATCGCGGTGTTCGCCCACAGATGACGGCGAATGTCGGTGACCAGCCAGAACCGGTAGAAGCCGAAGGTGACGAGCTCCAGCATGGCACCCTTGGTGACCATTTTCCGGAATTCGGTGCGGTCACCGCTGAAATCGACCCGCGTGGGCGGCAGCGGCGGCGGCAGGGGCTCGAAGCCGATCGGGGTCCATTGCATGTCGTTCACGGTGGCAACCTCGGGATGCGGTCTTGGTCGGGTCAAACTATAGATCAGAGGTTAGTCGCCCCTGAGATGGCGGGGTTCGATTTGCCTCGATTCCAGTCGGTTTCTGGCACGAATTCACGACAAACGGTGTGCGGAGGGTCACGCTGGCCAGGTCCTGTAGCCCGGGTGAGGGGAGCGATACCCTGGACCGCGCGAGCAAAGTCCCGGATGTCGCTTCGCTCATCCAGACTACGCATCCAACCCTCTCGCAAAGGTCGGTTGTGACAAAACTCGCCCTTGCTCCGGCGGGGACAACCGGCTGTAATTGCAAATCAAATACCGCAGCGCAGAATTCAACGAGAACGCGCGGTACGTGCCAGGGAGAACGGTCATGCATGGGACCATTGAGAGCGCGGCCAAGCTCGACGCATTGCGCGAGCGTGCGTCGACACTGCCGCTGGAGCAATTCGATCCGGGCGATCCGGAATTGTTCAGGACCGATACGTTCTGGCCGTATTTCGATCGGCTGCGCCGGGAAGATCCCGTGCACTATTGCAAGGACTCGATGTTCGGACCCTATTGGTCGGTGACGCGCTACAACGACATCATGGAGATCGAGACCAACCACGCCGTGTTCTCCTCGGCCTCCTCGCTCGGCGGCATTACCATCCGCGATATCGACCCCGACCTGCGCCGCGAGAGCTTCATCTCGATGGACCCGCCGCGCCATGCCGCGCAGCGCAAGACCGTGGCACCGATGTTCACGCCGACGCATCTGGACAATCTCGCGCTCAACATCCGCAAGCGCTCGGCGGAGTGCCTCGACAATCTGCCGCGCGGTGAAGTGTTCGACTGGGTCGATCGCGTCTCGATCGAACTCACCACGCAGATGCTGGCCGTGCTGTTCGATTTCCCCTGGGAGGACCGTCGCAAGCTGACGCGCTGGTCCGATATCGCCACCACGATTCCCGGCCCTGACGGGCTCGTCGCAACCGAAGACGAGCGGCAGGCCGAGCTGGCCGAATGCGCCGGCTATTTCGCGAGGCTGTGGAAGGAGCGCATCGCGCAGCCGCCGAAGAGCGATCTGCTCTCGATGATGGCGCATGGCGCCGCGACACGCGACATGGACGCCAAGAACTTCCTCGGCAATCTCGTGCTGTTGATCGTCGGCGGCAACGACACCACGCGCAACACGATGTCGGGCTCTCTGCTCGCGCTGAGCCAGCATCCGGAGCAATATCGCAAGCTGCGCGAAAACCCCGCATTGCTCGACAGTTTCGTTCCTGAGGTAATCCGCTGGCAGACGCCGCTGGCGCATATGCGGCGCACCGCACTCGCCGACTTCGAGTTCCGCGGCAAGCAGATCAAGAAAGGTGACAAGGTCGTGATGTGGTACGTCTCGGGCAACCGGGACGAGGAGGCGATCGAGAAGCCCTACGACTTCATCATCGACCGCGCCCGCCCGCGCACGCATCTGTCCTTCGGCTTCGGCATCCACCGCTGCGTGGGTCTCAGGCTTGCTGAACTCCAGCTCAAGATAATTTGGGAAGAAATCCTTAGACGTTTCGACCATATTGATGTGGTCGGCGAGCCGAAGCGGGTCTATTCCAGCTTCGTGAAGGGTCTGGAAGAGCTGCCGGTGAAGATTGCGGCGTGAATGGAAGACCCCCTCGCCGCGCTTTCGGGGAGAGCGTTGGGGTGAGTGGGAGTCTCCACGAGGAAGGTAACAGCCGAATCGCGGAGAGTCCCCCTCACCCGGAATCCGCGCTTTCAGCGCGAATTCCGGCCTCTCCCCGCAAGCGGGGAGAGGCGAAGGAAGAGAAACACTGGAGCCACGACGATGAACATTCAAGCGCCGGTTAAACTGGACAAGGCCGAACGCATGCGCAGGGCTCGCGAGGAGGCCTATGCGACGCCGCTGGCGCAATTCCATCCCGGCGCGCCCCGGCTGTTCCAGGACGACACGCTGTGGCCGTGGTTCGAGCGGCTGCGCAAGGAAGAGCCGGTGCACTACTGCACCAACGCGCCGATCGAGCCCTATTGGTCGGTGGTGAAATATGACGACATCATGCATGTCGACACCAATCACGGCCTCTTCTCCTCAGACTCCAAGCTCGGCGGCATCTCGATCCGCGACGTGCCGGAAGGCTATGACTGGCCGAGCTTCATCGCGATGGACCAGCCGAAACACTCGTCGCAGCGCAAGACTGTGTCGCCGATGTTCACCCCGACACATCTCGACGAGCTCGCCAAACTGATCCGACAGCGCTCGCAGGCCGTGCTCGACAATCTGCCGCGCAACGAGACCTTCAACTTCGTCGAGCGCGTCTCGATCGAGCTGACGACGCAGATGCTGGCGACTCTGTTCGACTTCCCCTGGGAGGAGCGGCGCAAGCTGACGCGCTGGTCGGACGTTTCGACCGCGCTGCCCAAGAGCGGCATCGTCGCCTCCGCCGAAGAGCGGCGCCGCGAGATGGACGAGTGCTACGCCTACATGTCGAAACTGTGGAACGAGCGCGTCAACTCGGCGCCGCGCAACGATTTGCTGTCGCTGATGGCGCACAACGACGCCACCCGCCACATGGACCCCGACAACCTCATGGGCAACATCATCCTGCTCATCGTCGGCGGCAACGACACCACGCGCAACACCATGACCGGCTCGGTGCTGGCGCTGAACGAGAACCCCGAGCAATACGACAGACTGCGCGCCAATCCGGAGCTGATCGATTCCATGGTGCCCGAGGTGATCCGCTGGCAGACGCCGCTGGCGCATATGCGCCGCACGGCGTTGCAGGACACCGAGATCGGCGGCAAGCAGATCAAGAAGGGCGACCGCGTCGTGATGTGGTACGTCTCCGGCAACCGCGATGAGGAGATGTTCGACAAGCCGAACGAGTTCATCATCGACCGCCCGCGCCCGCGCACCCACCTCTCCTTCGGCTTCGGCATCCACCGCTGCGTCGGCATGCGCCTCGCCGAGCTGCAGCTCAAGATCGTCTGGGAAGAGATGCTGAAGCGGTTCGACCGCATCGAGGTGGTCGGCGAGCCCAAGCGGATCTATTCGAGCTTCATCAAGGGCTACGAGACGCTGCCGGTTCGGATTCCGGGGTAGGCTCTATCCTCCGTCATTGCGAGGAGCTCTTGCGACGAAGCAATCCAGACTGTCACCGCGGAAGGATTCTGGATTGCTTCGCTGCGCTCGCAATGACCAAGTCTGGGATGCACTTGCCCCACACGCGAAAGTGAGCGCCGCCCCAGCTATAAAATTCCGGCATGACAGCTCGCGCCAGATGCGAAGGCATGATGACGCGCAGCTGTTCTACGACACGGCTAACTCAGCTTGATGTCCCACACGCCGTCCTTGCGGCAGGCGGCGACCTCGTCGCGCAGAAGCGCCGTGACGGCGAGCGAAGCGATCGAGACCGGGCGGTCGATCGGAGAAGCGAAAATGAGCTCGCGTGTCATCGGCTTCGAGACCACGGCGGTTTCCAGCCGCCCGTCCGCGACCTCGCCGTGGACCGACGATGGCGGCAGCAGCGCGAAGCCGAGCCCCTCCTCGACCAGGCTCGTCAGCACGCGAAATGAATCCGCTTCGAGCTGGACGTCGAGCTTGATCTTGCGCTGGGCGGCGGCGTGCTCGATCAGGGCGCGGAGGCCGTGCGAATGAGAGGGCAACACCAGCCGTTGCCGCAGCAGCCAGCCGATGTCGACGCTTTTCTTGCGCGCGAGGCCGCAGCCGCGCGGGCCGACTGCGACGATATTGTCGCGGCCGAGGCTCTCCACGTTGAGATGCAGATCGGCCGAGCGGCCGTAAAGGATGCCGAGATCCATCTCGCCGCGATGCAGCCATTCGACCAGATGACCGCTATAGCTCTCGACGATGCGCAGCGAGATGCCGGGAAACTTCTCGACGCAGCGCCGCGCAAAGCGCGCCGACAGCACGCAGCTCACGGTTGGAACGAGGCCGAGGACGACCTGGCCGGACGGCGGCCCCTTGGACGACTGGATGTCGTCGCGGATCTGGTCGATCTGCCGCACGATGCCGGAGGTTCGCGCCAGCAGCAGCCGACCGGCTTCGGTCAGCACCATGCCGCGGCCGTTGCGGGTGAACAGCTCGGTGCGCAGCTCGTGTTCCAGGAGCTTGATCTGCCTGGAGAGCGCCGGCTGCGCCACGCGCAGCGTGTCGGAGGCCTTGGACAGGCTGCCGAGCTCGGCTACGCAACTGAAGGTCCTGAGCTGACGAAAATCCATGCTTGCCAATCCTGGAAGGCTATTCCATACGCTATAACAAATAAGCATAGGGGGCTGGCGTTGTTTCCACAACGCCTCGGGATCGGCCGGCGTTATCTTGACTGCCGCTAGAGAATTGGAAACGCCATGAGTGAAGAACACCACACCGAAGATTACGCCGACATCCGCGACGCCGTGGCGAAACTCTGCGCGCAGTTTCCCGGCGAATATTGGCGCAAGCTCGATCGCGAGATGGCCTACCCGAAGGCGTTCGTCGATGCGCTGACTGAGGCCGGTTACCTTTCGGTGCTGATCCCCGAGGAATATGGCGGCGCGGGCCTGAAGCTGTCGGCAGCAGCCGCGATCCTGGAAGAGATCCAGCGCGCGGGCTGCAACGGCGGCGGCTGCCATGCCCAGATGTACACGATGGGCACGGTGCTGCGGCACGGCAACGACGAGCAGAAGGCGAAGTATCTGCCGAAGATCGCGAGCGGCGAATTGCGCCTGCAGGCCTTCGGCGTCACCGAGCCGACCAGCGGCACCGACACCTCCTCGCTGAAGACCTTCGCGCGCAAGGACGGCAACGACAGCTACATCGTCAACGGCCAGAAGATCTGGACCAGCCGCGCCGAGCATTCCGACCTGATGGTGCTGCTGGCGCGCACCACGCCGAAGGAACAAGCGAAGAAGCGCACCGACGGCCTCTCCGTGTTTATCGTCGACATGCGCGAGGCCAAGAACAACGGCCTCGAGATCCGCCCGATCCGCACCATGATGAACCATGCCACCACCGAAGTGTTCTTTACCGACATGAAGGTGCCGGCGGAGAACCTGATCGGCGAGGAGGGCAAGGGCTTTCGCTACATCCTCTCCGGCATGAATGCCGAGCGCATTTTGATCGCCGCCGAATGCGTCGGCGACGCCAAATGGTTCATCGCCAAGGCGACCAACTATGCCAAGGAGCGCAGCGTGTTCGGCCGCCCGATCGGCCAGAACCAGGGCATCCAGTTCCCGATCGCCAAGGCCTATGCCGCGATGCGCGCGGCCGAGCTGATGGTGAAGGAAGCCACGCGCAAATACGAGGCTGGGCTCGACTGCGGCGCCGAGGCCAACATGGCCAAGATGCTGGCGGCGGACGCGTCCTGGGAAGCGGCGAACGCCTGCATCCAGACCCATGGCGGTTTTGGCTTTGCCGAGGAATACGACGTCGAGCGCAAGTTCCGGGAGACGCGGCTGTATCAGGTCGCGCCGATCTCGACCAACCTCGTGCTGTCCTTCGTCGCCGAGCACGTGCTCGGCATGCCGCGCTCGTATTGAGGCCGCCATCATGGGAGCACTGGACGGGATCCGGGTGATTGCGGTCGAGCAGGCGGTGGCGGCGCCGTTCTGCTCCTCGCGGCTGGCGGATGCCGGCGCGGAGGTGATCAAGATCGAGCGGCCGGAGGGCGATTTCGCCCGCGGCTATGATGCGGCGGCCAAGGGGCAGAGCAGCTATTTCGTCTGGCTCAACCGTGGCAAGCAATCGGCCGTGGTCGATCTCGCGACCAAGGAAGGCTGCGCCGAGCTGGAGAGGTTGATCGCGAGCGCGGACGTGCTGATCCAGAACCTCAAGCCCGGCTCGATGGACAAGCTCGGCTTCTCGCGCGAGCGGCTGCTGAAGGACTATCCGAAGCTGATCTCGTGCACGATCACCGGCTATGGCGACGAGGGCCCCTACGCGCATCGCAAGGCCTATGATCTGCTGATCCAGGCCGAGAGCGGCCTTGCCTCGATCACAGGCAACCCCGACGGCGCCTCGCGCGTCGGCATGTCGATCGTGGATGTCGCCACCGGCGCCACCGCGCATGCGGCGATCCTGGAAGCACTGATCGGACGTGGGCGCACCGGCAAGGGCTGTGACATCCGCATCTCCATGTTCGACGTGATGGCGGACTGGTGCACCGTACCGCTGCTCAATTCCGAGGCCGGCAATCCGCCCAAGCGCATGGGCCTGCGCCACCCCTCGATCGCGCCCTATGGCGTGTTCACCTCGAAGGACGGCAAGGACATCCTGATCTCGATCCAGAGCGAGCGCGAATGGAAGACGCTGTGCGCCAGGGTGCTGGACCAGCCCGACCTTCCCACCGATCCCCGTGTCGCCAACATGGTCGAGCGCGTGCGCAACCGCGACTTCACCGACACGACGGTTGCGGAGGCCTTCGGCAAGATGACGCGCGACGAGCTGCTCAAGCGGCTGTCGGACGCCGACATCGCCTTCGCCGAGGTCAACACCATGGCCGATCTCACCAAGCATCCGCATTTGCGCCGCATCGAGGTCGATACGCCGAACGGACGCGTCAGCTATCCCGCGCCGGCGCCGATCATCGTCGGCGAGAGCCGCAGCTACGGCGCTGTGCCCGCCATCGGCGAAAAGCCCCAGAAGAAGTAACAGAGCGAGGCGTCATGACCGAGAGGCTCGACATCGATCACTTGCGGCAATGGATCGGCCGCAGCACGGAAGCCACCGACATCGTCACCGCGCAGCTCGTCATGGGCCTGCGTGCGACGCTGTTTCAGGAGGTCGGCGAGCCCAAAAAGGGTGACGCCGCACCGTTCACGGTGCATTGGTGCCTGGCGCAGCCGGTGTTTCCGATGTCGATGCTCGGTCCCGACGGTCATCCGACCCGCGGCGGCTTCCTGCCGCCGGTGCCTCTGCCGCGCCGGATGTGGGCCGGCGGCGAGATCGAGTTCCTGCAGCCGCTGCAGGTCGGCGATGAATCGACGCGGACTTCGCGCATTGCCGACGTGCAGGTGAAGACGGGCTCGACCGGGACGCTGTGCTTCGTTTCGGTCGAGCACAGCATCTCCTCGCCGCGCGGCACCGCGATCCGCGAGCGCCAAGACATCGTCTATCGCGAGATGACGAGCAATGCGCCGGCGAGCGCGAAGGCCCCGCCTGCGCCGCCCAAGGCGCAGCACCGCGAGACCCATGTCTCGGATCCCGTGCTGCTGTTTCGTTATTCCGCGCTGACCTTCAATGGCCATCGCATCCATTACGATCGCGACTACGTCACCAAGGTCGAGGGCTATCCGGGGCTGATCTTCCACGGGCCGTTGCAGGCCGCGCTGATCATCGAGATGGCGGCGAAGCTGCATGGCGGCAAGGCGCCGAAGAAGTTCACCTATCGCGGGCTGCAGCCGCTGTTCGAGGGCAGCGAGTTCTCGGTCAACGCCAACGAGACCGCTGATGGCATGGAGCTGTGGACCGCGAATGCGGAGGGGCAGCCGACGATGAAGGGCACGGCGGTGTGGTGAGCCACCGCTCTCGCCTCGTCGTTGCGAGCGCAGCGACTTGTCCTCAGAAGCTTTAGCGACGGCGGAAGCAATCCAGAAACCCTCCGCGGAGATGGTCTGGATTGCTTCGTCGCTTCGCTCCTCGCAGTGACGGCCGGGGCTGGTAGCGCGGCAATCAAAAACAGGGAACGGAAACCATGGCCAAGAACGGCAAGAGCGGCAGCAAGTCCGTCACCGTCAAGCAGGCGACGCTCGACCTGCTCCGCTCGTTCGGCATCAAAAAGGTATTCGGCAATCCCGGCTCGACCGAGCTGCCATTCCTGAGCGACTGGCCCGATGACATCGACTACGTGCTGGCGCTGCAGGAAGCGAGCGCGGTCGGCATGGCCGATGGCTACGCACAGGCGACGCGCAATGCGGGCTTCGTCAATCTGCATTCGGCCGCCGGCGTCGGCAATGCGCTTGGCAACATCTACACCGCGCATCGCAACCAGACGCCGCTGGTGATCACCGCCGGCCAGCAGGCGCGCTCGATCCTGCCGCTGCAGGCGTTCCTCTATGCCGAGCGTGCCTCGGAGTTCCCGCGGCCTTACGTGAAATACAGCGTCGAGCCGGCGCGGCCCGAGGACGTGCCGGCCGCGATCGCACGCGCCTATTACACCGCGATGCAGCCGCCCTGCGGGCCGACCTTCGTGTCGATCCCGGTCGACGACTGGACGCACGCCTGCGCGCCGGTCGAGGCGCGCACGGTCAGCCGCGAGATCGGGCCCGAGCTCGATGCGATGAAGGCGCTGGTCGCAGCGCTCGGTTCGGCAAAGCGCCCTGCCCTCGTGGTCGGGCCCGGAATCGATCGCGCCGGCGCGGTCGATCTGATGGTGCGCGTCGCCGAGAAGGCCAAGGCGAGCGTCTGGGTCAGTCCGTTCTCGGCGCGCTGCTCGTTTCCCGAGCGGCACCCGCAATTCGCCGGCTTCCTGCACGCTTCGCCCGCACAACTCTCCGACGCGCTGCGCGAGCACGACCTCGTCGTCGTCATCGGCGCGCCGGTGTTCACCTTCCACGTCGAGGGCCATGCCGCGATCTTCGATGGCGGCGCGACGATCTTCCAGATCACGGACGATCCGGATGCGGCAGCGGTGACACCCATCGGCACCAGCATCATCGCCACCATGAAGCCGGCGCTGAACCTGCTGCTCGACCTGCTGCCGGAGAGCAAGCGCGCCGCGCCAAACGGCCGCATGCTGCCACAGGCGCCGCAAGCCTCCGATCCGCTGCCGGTCGAATTCCTGCTGCATGCGCTGTCGCAGACGATGCCGGACGGCGCATTGCTGGTCGAAGAAGTGCCCTCGCACCGGCCGGCGATGCAGAGGTTCATGCCGATGCGCGGCCAGGACAGCTTTTACACCATGGCGAGCGGCGGCCTCGGCTACTCCCTGCCCGCCGCCGTCGGCATGGCGCTCGGCAAGCCGAACAGCCGGACCGTGTGCCTGATCGGCGACGGCTCGGCGATGTATTCGATCCAGGCACTGTGGACTGCCGCCCAACGCAAGCTGCCACTTACCATCGTCGTCATCAATAATTCCGGCTACGGCGCGATGCGCTCGTTCAGCCAGGTGATGCAGGTGAGGAACGTGCCTGGGCTGGAACTGCCGGGTATCGATTTCGTCCGGCTGGCCGAAGGCATGGGGTGTCATGCGGTGCGGGTAAGCAAGGCGGCGGAGCTGGGCGAAGCGCTCAAGCGCGGGATGACGTTCGAGGGGACGAGCCTGGTGGAAGTCGTCGTGGATTCGGCAGTGCCGGTGCTGTACGGGCAGAAGCATTGATGGTGCAGTAGCCCGGATGAGCGCAGCGATAGCCGGGATTCGCCACAAGCGAGTCGGCCCCGGATATCGCTCCGCTCATCCGGGCTACGACGCCAGAAATCCTCCATCCGCCGCCAGCACATGGCCGACGACATACGACGACGCATCCGACGACAGCCACACCACGGCTTCCGCCACCTCTTCCGGGCTCCCCATCCGCCGCAGCGGCAGGCCAGCGCTCACCGTCGCGATATCACCGACGCCGGCACGGAGCATCATGTCGGTGACGACACGGCCCGGCGCGATCGCGTTGATGCGGATGCCGCGCGGAGCGTTCTCCAGCGCCGCCGAGCGCGTCAGCGAGATCGCGGCGGCCTTCGAGGCCGAGTAGAGCGAGAAGCCGGGATTGGGATTGCGCACGCCGCTGACGGAGGCGTTGACGACGATGCTGCCGCGGCCCTGCGCCAGCATCGCCGGCAATTGATGGCGCAGGCACAGGAACAGCGCGCGGACATTGGTGTCGAACACGCTGTCGTAAGTTTCGGTGCCCTGCTCCTCCAGCGGCGCGCGGCTCTCCTGGAAGCCGGCATTGTTGAAGGCGACGTCGAGCCGGCCGCAGCGCTCGATCGCCGTGCCGACCATGCGCGCGACCTCGTCCTCGCGCGTGATGTCGGTCTTGAGCGCGATCGCCTCGGCACCGAGCTCGCGACATGAAGCGGCGGTCGCCTCGATCTCGGTTTGACGCCGTCCAGCTACGATGACCGCCGCCGCGCCTTCGGTCGCCATCCGCAACGCGGTGGCGCGGCCGATGCCGCTGCCGCCGCCGGTCACCAGGCAGACCTTGCCCGTCATCCGCGTTCCCGCCGGCAATGCTCCGCTCATGGCTACTCCAAAACGCTTGCGCACGCCGCTGCGCGCATATAGTTGTATGATACAACTATATGCAGAGAGTCAAGATGGCCGAGCTTGCCTTGATCGACGACATTCGCGCCGCCTCGCGGCTGATGGTGCGCGAACTCGGCTTCATGGAGGCGACGGTGGCAGCCTCGGACTATCCGCCGTCGGCCGTGCACACGATCCTGGAGATCGGCATCCGCGGGCCCATGAATTCGGGCGAGCTCGGCGATTTCCTGCGGCTGGAGAAGTCCAGCGTCAGCCGCCTGGTGCGCAAGCTGATCGATTGCGGCGAACTCAGGGAGGCGCCGGATGAGAGCGATGCACGCAGCAAGCTGCTGTCGCTGACCGCGAAGGGCCGGCGCACGCTGGACGCGCTGCACGCGTTCGGCCGGCAGCAGGTGCGCGGCGCGCTGGCGGCGTTGACGCCGGCCGAACAGCGGACCGTGCGCGAGGGAATGACGCTCTATGCACGGGCGCTGCGGGCGAGCCGGGTGGGGGACGAGGTGGAATCGGCGGCGTAGCTGGGTGTCATCGCCCGGCTTGACCGGGCGATCCAGTACGCCGAGAGGGCTGTGGTTCAATCGAGAAGCCGCGGCGTACTGGATTCCCCGCTTTCGCGGGGAATGACGGCGGTGGGTGTGGCGACTACTTCCCGAACTCCTCCCGCATCCTGGCCTGGATCTTGGCCATGCCGCCAAGCCAGCGGTCGTAATTCTCGGTCTTCTTGCGCATGTAGCCGAGCACCTGGGGGTGCGGCAGGATCAGGAAGGTCTCCTGCTCGAGGCCGGCGAGCACGTCTTTCGCGACCTGCTCCGGCGTGAGGTCGCCGTCGCCGGATTGCGGGCCCTTGGGGATCGAGCGCAACATGTTGGTGTCGACGCCCTGCGGGCAGAGGATCGAGACCTTGATGTTGTCGGCCTTGTGCGAGATCGCGAGATTCTCGGCAAAGCCGACCGCCGCGTGTTTGGTCGTCGAATAGGCCGGGCTGCCGACCTGCGACAACAGGCCCGCGGCCGAGATTGTGTTGAGGAAATAGCCGCCGCCGCGCGCCTTCATGCGCGGGATCAGATGCCGCGCGGCATAGACATGGGCCATGACGTGGATCGCCCAGCTGCGCTGCCAGGGCTCGTCGGAGGCGCCGCCGGCATTGACCGACATCGGATCGAAGCCGCCGCCGATGCCCGCGTTGGAGCAGAACAGCCCGATCGGACCGAACTGCCGCTCGGTCTCCTCGATGACATGCGAGATGTCCTTTTCCTGCGCGACGTCGCATTTGAAGGCTGCGCCGTCCACCGTGGCCGCGACCGCCCTAGCATTGTCGGCATCCATGTCGGCAACGACGACCTTGGCCGCGCCCGCCTTGTGAAACGCCTCGCACAGCGCCTTGCCGATGCCGTTGGCGCCGCCCGTGACGACTACGACCTTGCCGGTCACCTGCATGCGACGTCTCCTCTTGTACCGCTTGAGATCGCGCCGCTTATTCCGCGCCGCGGATCCTGCTCAGCTCAACATGAGGTCGAGCACCGCCGTATAATGGCATGCCGCGCCGGCCAAGACAAAGCCGTGCCAGATCGCATTCTGGAAGCGCAGCCGCCGCCAGGCGTGGAAGATCACGCCGAAGCTGTAGAGCAGGCCACCCGCGAGGATGAAGCCCAGCACCACCGCGGGCAGCGCCCTGACCACGGCGTCGTAGAGCATCACGCCGCTCCAGCCCATCGCGAGATAGATGCCGACGGCGACGCGGTCGAAGCGGCCGGGATAGAACAGCTTGAGCAGGATCCCGAGGATCGCGACGCACCAGACGCCGGCGAGCAGCACCAGCGCGAACCCGCTGTCCTTCACCTCGAGGATGAACGGCGTATAGGTCGCCGCGATCAAGAGATAGATCGCGGAATGGTCGAACCGCCGCAACAGCCATTTCGCCGGCGACACCGGCCAGAGGTTATAGGTCGCCGACAGCAGCAGCATCGAGAGCAGGCCGGCGACGTAGATCGAGACGCCGACAATGTCGGTGGCGTCGGCATAGACGGCCGTTAGCACCACCAGCACGGTCGCGGCAACGAGGCCGGAGAGGACGCCGATCGCGTGGATGATTCCGTCGGCGATGAGCTCGGCGCGGTCGTAGTTCCAGCCCATCGCGTCGGCTGCGGCGTGAACGGAGGTGGATGCGAAGTGTTTCAGTTGGAAGACGGTCATGGCAATCCGCAAGGTGAGGTAAAGCCCTCTTCTATGGGTCTTTCGGGATCGGCGCGTCGTTCAAACGGCTGACTCGCCGACAAAGGCGGTGGAAGTATGGAGCTTGATTTTCCCAAGGCAATTGCCACTTTTGTGATCGGTCACACAGTCCCGCCGCCCCCGGTCCATTAACGTTCATATGGCATTCAGTTTCCAGGACATGGTCGAAGAAGCGCGCTTGTCCGCGCAGGCGCTGATCGACTATGGCGAGCACTTCTTCAACCCGACGGTGCGGCTAGGGGTTACCGGCCTGTCGCGGGCCGGTAAGACCGTGTTCATCACCGCGCTGATCCACGGCCTCACCCGCGGCGGCCGGTTTCCCGTGTTCGACGCCTATGCCTCGGGCCGGATCGCGCGGGCGCATCTGGCGCCGCAGCCCGACGATGCCGTGCCGCGGTTCGCCTATGAGAGCCATTTGCGCGCGTTGGTCGAGGAGCGGCATTGGCCGAGCTCGACCGTCGACATCAGCGAGCTCAGGCTCGTCATCGACTATCAGCGCTCGAATGGCGCCGACCGCACGCTGACGCTCGACATCGTCGACTATCCCGGCGAGTGGCTGCTCGACCTGCCGCTGCTGCAGAAGAGTTTCGAGCAATGGTCAGCGGAGAGCCTGGCCTTGTCGCGCGAGGCGCCGCGCGCGCATCTCGCGAGCGAATGGCACGCGCATCTCGCAACGCTCAGGCCCGAGGCGCGCGAGGACGAGCAGGCGACGCTGACGGCCGCAAAGCTCTTCACCGATTATTTGCGCGCCTGCCGCGACGAACGGTTCGCGATGAGCCTGCTGCCGCCCGGCCGTTTCCTGATGCCAGGTAATCTCGCGGGCTCGCCCGCGCTGACCTTCGCGCCGCTCGACGTACCCATTGGCGGACAGGCACCGGAGGGATCGCTGTGGGCGATGATGGTGCGCCGCTTCGAGGCCTACAAGGACGTCGTGGTGCGACCGTTCTTCAGGGATCATTTCGCCCGGCTCGATCGCCAGATCGTGCTGGCCGATGCGCTGTCGGCGTTCAACTCCGGCCCCGAGGCGCTGCACGATCTCGAAGCAGCCCTCGCCGGCATTCTCGATTGCTTCAACATCGGTCGCAGCACGATCCTCTCAAGCCTGTTCCGCCCGCGCATCGACCGCATCCTGTTCGCGGCGACCAAGGCGGACCATCTGCATCATTCCAGCCACGACCGGCTCGAGGCCGTGCTGCGCCGCGCCGTCTCCGGCGCCGTTGCACGCGCGGAAAACACGGGCGCGGCGATCGACGTGGTGGCGCTTGCCGCGGTGCGTGCGACAAGGGAAGCTCAGGTCGCGCACGGCCGCGACAAATTGCCGTCGATCCTGGGAACACCGGCGGCGGGCGAAAGCGCCGGCGGCGAGTTCTTTGATGGCAACACGGAAGTGGCGACCTTTCCGGGCGACTTGCCGCTGGATCCCGAGCCGCTGTTCAACGGCAATGATGCATTCCGCGGCCTCTCGACGCTGGCCGCGGAGAAGAGCGACTTCCGCTTCCTGCGCTTCCGTCCACCGAAGCTCGAACGTGAGGGAACGAACGAGCCGACGCTGCCTCACATCCGCCTCGACCGTGCCTTGCAGTTCCTGATCGGAGACAAGCTCGCATGAACGACCGATCGAAGCCACGGCGGCCGGCGACGTTCCGGCTCGACGATCCCGGCGTCGTCGTCACCGAAGCCGACGAGACGGCCCGGCTCAGCCGCGCCACCATCCAGATCACTCCGGAGCCGGATCCGGCGATGCTGCCGGTGCCGATCGCGGTCGCGCTGCCGGCGCGGCGCAGTTTTCCCTGGGGCACGCTATTCTGGTCCGGCCTCGGCGGATTGACCCTGCTCGGCGTCGGGCTCGGCGTTGTCCATCTGATCGAGGACCTGTTCGCGCGCAGCGAGACACTCGGCTACGTCGGCCTCGCTTTTGCTTTCGTCACCGCGCTCGCGCTGGCCGTCGTGATCGGACGCGAGGCGTTCGGCCTCGTGCGCCTTGCGACGATCGAGAAACTGCACGAGCGCGCGGCATCCGTGCTTGCCAGCGACGACCGCGGGGAAAGCCGCGTCATCGTGCAGGAACTACTCAAGATCGCGCACCAGAACCCGCAGCTCGCGCGCGCCCGCGCGGCATTGGAGAGCCACACCGGCGAGATCATCGACGGCGCCGACATGATCCGCCTCGCCGAGCGCGAGCTGATGTCGCCGCTGGATGCGGAAGCACGGCGGCTGGTGTCGTCGGCGGCGCAAAAGGTTTCGATCGTGACCGCGGTGAGCCCGCGTGCCGCGATCGACGTGCTGTTCGTGTTGGTCGCCGCGCTGCGCCTGATCCGCCAGCTCGCTTTTCTCTATGGCGGCCGGCCCGGCGCGCTCGGCATGTTCCGCCTGCTGCGTCACGTCATCGCCCATCTCGCCATCACCGGCGGCATGGCCGCGAGCGACAGCCTGGTGCAGCAGATGCTCGGCCACGGCATCGCAGCAAAGCTGTCGCAGCGGCTCGGCGAAGGCGTTCTGAACGGATTGCTGACGGCACGGCTGGGTCTCGCCGCGATCGACGTCACAAGGCCGCTGCCGTTCGCGGCGCTGCCGCCGCCGAAGCTGTCGGATCTCGCGACAGATCTGCTGAGGAAGAAGGACGGGGAAGACTAGCGGCGCGATTTGCGCCACGCGAACGGCGCACCCTCGCCCCTTGTGGGAGAGGGTGGCTCGCCGCGATAGTGGCGAGACGGGTGAGGGGTTTCTCTCCGCGAGTCCAACGCTCATTTGAATTTGCGGAGAGAAACCCCTCATCCGGCGCTTCGCGCCACCTTCTCCCACAAGGGAGAAGGGACAAGGTTGGAGCTTGCCGCGCTAGGCGCGCGCTCGCTGTTCTAATTCCCCCGCCAGCACCTTCCACCAGAACAGCGGCGAGTCCTTTGGCGGCGACAGCTCGGGGGTCCAGCCGGTGAGCTTCTCGATCACATAAGTATCCGAGCGAATGCCGCGCCAACGGCGTTCGACTTCGCCGAGTTGCTCGCGCTTCGCCGGGATGTTCTCCCACAGCGACGAACGATCGTCCGGCTCGCGCCCGACATAGATGCCGGCGTGGCCCATGATCCGGTCCATGCCGGGATCGCGGAAATCCTGAAAGCGGCCGCGCTCGTTGATCTCGATGACCGGCACGCGGCCCCTGAACAGCCAGCGCAGCATGGCGTAGGTGCGGTAGTCCGTGGTCGCGATCCAGGTCGCGCCTGTTTCGTCGAGCGCGGCCTGCGCGCGCGCGGCGACCTGCTCGTAGCCGGCCTCGGCGCCAATCGGATCGATCTTGCCGAGCAGATTCCAGGGCGCGGCGACGTAGTAGAGGAACACGATCACGACGAAGGCGATGCCGGAGCCGACCGCTGTCCTCGCCCAGAACAGCGACGAACTCAACATCCGTGCCGACCAATCCTCCTTCATCATCGTCGCGAGGTTCACGGCGGTGGCGGCAAAGCCGACGGGCCACATGAACATCGGCCAGGTGTCGCCAACCCGAAGCGTGGTCGACTTCGCGAGGAAATACAGAAACGGCACCAGCACCGCAGCCGACAGCAGGATCGCCACCGGCTCGCGGGTGCGAGCGCCGCGCCATGCCGTCAGCACCAGCCCGGTCAGAACCACCGGCAACATGACGAAGCCGACCAGGCCGAACTGCAGGCCGATGAAGTCGCCGAGGGTGCGGAACGAGATGCCGTAATTGGCGGTGGCGCGCACGCCCTGGAAACGGAACGAGGCCCAATCGTGCTGCGCGTTCCAGACCAGCACCGGCGAGAAGACTGCGATCGCGACCAGCACCGCGAGATAAGGATACGGGCTGCGCAGCCAGCGCCAGCGCCAATCCGGCACCAGCAGAAAGGCGGCAACCGCGGGGGCGAACATGATCGCGGTGAACTTCGACAGCATCGACAGACCGGCGAACAGACCGGCCGCAAGCCACCAGCGTCCGTCGCCGCTCTGCGCCAGCCGCACCAGCGACCACATCATCGCCATGGCGAACGGGATCATGGCGACATCCGGCGCGACCTTGGCCATCAGCAGGCCGTAATAGAGCGCAGCTTCCGGCATCAGCACGGCGAACACGACAGCGCGCGCATCATGGGTGAGGCGGCGGACGATGTCGGCCAGCAGGCACTGTGTCACCAGCATCGCGACGATGCCGCCGAAGCGGACCCCGAGCGTGGTGTCGGCGAAGATCGCGGTGCCGAAACGGATCAGCCAGGCGATAGCAGGGGGATGATCGAGGAAGCTGAGCGCGCCCTCCTTCGACCAGGTCCAGTAGTAGGCCTCGTCGGTGCGCAGCTCGATTGCGGACGCGTAGACGATGCGCAGCAGCGTCATCGCGGCGATGACGAGCAGGGCAACAAGGATGAGACGGCGTTCGGCGCCGTCCGGCTTCGCGGAAATGTCGGGATTGATCGTCACGGCCGCTTTTCCCCAACTTGGGAGGGGGAGTCAATGTGGGCGATGGTGCTCCAGGCTTCTCCCGTCGCCCTGGACGAGAGATCGTAGGGTGGGCAAGGCGAAAGCGTGCCCACCATCAAGGGCTGCGATGCGAAACGGTGGGCACGGCGCCAAGGCGCCTTTGCCCACCCTACGATAGCTACGATTTCGTAACCTTGCCGCGCATGTGATCCCGCCAGCTGTCCACGCCGGGAATTAAACGCTACGCTGGCTGTTCTCCTTGGTGAACTGATACAAGCGAATCATGGCCAGCGCTCCCGCACAGATGTCCGAACTCGTCCGCGCCACCAGCGTGCGGCAGGTGCGGCTCATCTGCGGCGTTATCCTGTTCTGTTATGTGATCAGCCATTTCCTCAACCACGCGCTCGGCAATATCTCGGTCGAGGCCATGGAGGCCGGGGTCTACTACCATACCCTGTTCTGGCAGTTCCTCCCCGTCGCGATCGTGTTCTACACCACCGCACTCACCCATATGGGGCTCGGCATCTACGCGTTGTATCAACGCCGGCAGTTCCGCTGGCGGACGATCGAGCCGCTGCAGCTCGTGCTGGGTCTGAGCATCCCCGCACTGATCATGGCGCACGTGGTCGGCGTGCGGCTCGGCTATACGCTGTACGATCACCAGAAGCTCTATCCGCAGGAGCTCTATCTATTCTTCGTCGCCGCGCCGGGCCGGCTCTGGCAGATGACGATCCTGCTTCTCATCGCCTGGGTGCATGGTTGCATCGGCATCTTCTTCTGGCTCCGCCTCAAACCGTTCTTCACGCGCGCCGCCCCCTATCTGCTCGCCGCCGCCGTGCTGGTCCCGACATTGTCGCTGCTCGGTATCTACCAGGGCGGCCGCAGCGTCGCGATCGAGGCCGATGACGGGGAATGGCGTACGCACAATCTCACGCGACGCCAGGTCGGCACGGTCGCGGAAGGCAACACGCTCGACCGCATCACCGGCATCCTCACCCTCGGTTATTTCGGTCTGCTGGGATTGGCACTGGCGGCACGCGGCGTGCGCGCCTGGCGCGAGCGGCGCGGCGGCATGATCGCGCTGTCCTACGGCAACGGCAAGACGGTGCGGGTCCCCAAGGGGCTCTCCGTGCTGGAAGCAAGCCTGCGCCACAATGTACCGCATGCCAGCGTCTGCGGCGGCCGCGCCCGCTGCTCGACCTGCCGCATCCGTGTCATCGGCGATCATGGCGTCCTGCCCGAGCCGTCGCAGCGCGAGGCCTTCGTCCTCACCCGTGTCGGCACCAACGACCCCTCGATCAGGCTGGCCTGCCAGCTGCGACCGATGTCCGATCTCTCCTTCTTCCAGCTCTTCACACCTCACACGCATTCGACGGACGGGCAGGCTTCGACACCGGCCAGAATCGGCCAGGAGCGCTATCTCGTCAGCCTGTTCGTGGACATGCGCGGCTCGACCCAGCTCGCCGAGAAGCGGCTGCCATTTGACACCGTCTTCATCGTCAACCGTTTCCTCGGCGCGGTCTCGCAGGCCGTGATCGAGAATGGCGGCCAGCCGAACCAGTTCGTCGGCGACGGCATGCTGGCGCTGTTCGGGCTCACGGCCGATCCGCAAACCGCCTGCCGGCAGGCGCTGAAGGCGGCCTCCGGCATCGCCACGCATATCGACGAACTGAACCAGCTCCTGAGCCACGATCTACGCCAGCCGATCCGCTTCGGCATCGGCATTCACGGCGGCGAGGTCATCATCGGCGACATCGGCTATCGCGATCACATCGTCTTCACGGCACTGGGCGATGCCGTCAACGTCGCCGCCCGCCTCCAGGACATGACCAAGACGCTGGCCTGCGAGGCGATCGTCTCGGACGAAATCCGCAACACGGCGGGCCTCGCTGACGATACGCTGCCGCAACAGGAGGTCGCGATCCGCGGTCGCGACGAGCCGATGGCCGTGCGCATCGTCGCGGATGCGCGGGAGCTGGCGGCGCTGGTCGATCAAGGCGAGCGGGTCGCGGCGTAAGGTAGGTGCGAGCCAAGCGAGAGGTGCACTCCCTCTCCCGCTTGCGGGAGAGGGCTGGGGAGAGGGTGTCTCCGCAACGGGACAATCCCCTAGAGGAGAAAGCCCTCACCCGCGCCTGCGGCGCGACCTCTCCCGCAAGCGGGAGAGGTGCGCCACCGCCGCGGCTACAATTCAGTTCAATTCACTCCAGGCGTAACACCGGCCTGCTGCAACGCAGCGGCATGGGCCTGCTGCGAAAGCACGAATTGACTTCGCCTCGCGGGTTGCGACAGATGAGCGCGGGCTCGCGGTGATGACCGTAGCCCGAAGAAAAGCTCCCGGGAGGGGACCAGATGTTCGATCGACGCGACCTGCTCAAAGGAGCGGGCTTCACCGCACTCGCGGCCACGCTGAATTCCAGCAAGGCGCTGGCACTCGACACCGTTACGCTGCCCTTCGCCAATGGCGAGCGGCCGCTGGTGAAATACCCGCAGAAGCGGCCGATGATCGGCCTCACCAGCCGGCCGCCGCAGCTCGAGACCCCGTTCGCGATCTTCAACGACGGCCCGATCACGCCGAACAATGCGTTCTTCGTGCGCTATCACCTCTCTGACCTCCCCTACAATCTCGACCCCGACAAGTTCACGCTCGAGGTCAAGGGCAAGGTCGACAAGCCGCTCAAGCTGTCGCTGAAGGACATCAGGAAGATGAAGGCGACCGAGATCGTCGCCGTCAACCAATGCTCCGGCAACAGCCGCGGCTTCTTCGAGCCGCGCGTGGCCGGCGGCCAGCTTGCCAACGGCGCGATGGGCTGCGCGCGCTGGCGCGGCGTGCCGCTGAAGGCCGTGCTTGACATGGCCGGCGTGCAGGCCGGCGCCAAGCAGGTCACGTTTGGCGGCATGGACGGGCCGGTCAGCGACAAGACGCCCGATTTCGTCAAGGCGCTCGATCTCGATCATGCCAGCGACGGCGAGGTGATGCTGGCCTATGGCATGAACGGCGAGGATTTGCCGTTCCTCAACGGCTTCCCGCTGCGCCTGATCGTGCCCGGCTATTACGGTACCTACTGGGTCAAGCACCTCAACGAGATCACCGTCGTCGACAACGTCTATGACGGCTTCTGGATGAAGTCGGCCTATCGCATTCCGGATACTCCGAACAATTCGGTCGAGCCCGGCACCGCACCGAAAGCGACAATCCCGATCAACCGCTTTACCATCCGCTCCTTCATCACCAGCGTGCCTGATGGTGCCAAGCTGAAAGCCGGACGCACCACTCTGCGCGGCATCGCCTTCGACGGCGGCAAGGGCATCAAGCAGGTCGAAATCTCCACCGACGGCGGCAAGACCTGGACCAGCGCCAAGCTCGGCAAGGAACTCGGCAAATATTCGTTCCGCGAATGGATGCTGCCGGTGAAGCTCGCTTCCGGCCAGGTCGAGCTGAAGGTCCGCGCCACCGGCAATGGCGGCGAGACGCAGCCGGACACGCCGC
This sequence comes from Bradyrhizobium sp. MOS003, assembly GCF_003020125.1. Classification (GTDB taxonomy): domain Bacteria; phylum Pseudomonadota; class Alphaproteobacteria; order Rhizobiales; family Xanthobacteraceae; genus Bradyrhizobium. The sequence goes on from NZ_PYFW01000002.1 coordinate 44,808, forward strand.
GCTGGAACCCGGCGGGTTATCTGCGCAACGTCGTCGAAACCGTCCGCGTCACCGTGGCCTGAGGAGAATGACCATGCAGCGCACTGTCTTCCTCGCCATCACGCTTGCCCTCGCCACCGGGCTGACGGCCGTGACCGCGGCGCCCGTCAACTACAAGCTTCCGGACGAGGTCGCGGCCTTCAAGGCCGGGCCCAATCTCGAAGTCGTCCAGGGCAATTGCAGCGCCTGCCACTCGGCGGACTACATCAAGACGCAGCCGCCGATGAAGGACAAGAAAGGCTTCTGGCAGGCCGAGGTGACCAAGATGATCAAGGTCTATGGTGCACCGATCGACGATGCCGATGTCGGCAAGATCGTCGATTACCTGGCCGCGACGTATTGACGGATCACGCACGGCGCTCAGGCCAAGTGACCGCGAAACGGGCAAAACCGGTAAAAGCGCCGCGAAGTTGAGCGGAATTCGGCGAAAGGCGGATGTGGTTTGAGCTACCAAGCCCGCCACATTCCGCGTATCCTGTTAGGACCGAACCGGCCGGTTGGCGGGGATTGGCGGTTCGAGATCTCGGAGGAAGACCCGCGGAGAAGTCGTGATGGCTAAAGGTACGGTCAAGTGGTTCAACCCGACGAAGGGTTATGGATTTATCCAGCCTGCGTCGGGCGGCAAGGATGTGTTCGTGCATATCTCGGCAGTGCAGAAAGCCGGTCTGTCGTCCCTGAACGAAGGACAGACGGTGGAATACGAAGAGATCGCAAACCGGGGCAAGACTTCCGCAGAGAACCTCAAAGTATAAGCCCGCCAGCTTTTGCTGCCTTCCGGAACGATCCGGGAGCCGGGCCAAGAAAATTTTTGAAGACGGCCAGTGCATTCGACGACAGGCGTTGCGACTGCACACGGAGAGCTATTTCCCGCGAGGACCGCTCGTTCGACGCCTCAGCAATGACAATCGCGACGGCACTTCGTCAGCCCACCGGTAACGGTGCGTCGCGCTTGATCTCCTCCATCACCGCATAGGTCCGCGTCTCGCGCACACCCGGCATCGACAGCAGGGTCTCGCCGAGAAAGCGTCGATACGCCGCCATGTCGGCAAGCCGCGCCTTCACAAGATAGTCGAAGCCGCCAGCAACCATGTGACACTCCAGAACCTCAGGTGCGAGTTTCACCGCACGGGCAAACCGCTCGAAATTGTCCGGCGTGGTCTTGTCGAGCAGCACTTCGACGAACACCAGAAGACCGAGACCGAGCCGGTGCGGGTTGAGCCGTGCGCCATAACCTTCGACGAAGCCCTCACGCTGCAAGCGCTTCAGCCGCTCGCCGATCGAGGTCGGCGACAAGCCGATGCGCTCGGCGAGCTCGACATTGGCGATGCGCCCATCCTCCTGCAAAATCGAGAGGATTTTCCGGTCGATTCGATCAAGGTCCATATCTTATAAGGCCAATTAGCCACTGATCTTCATTTTCTAAGGCAAAGTGGCTAGATTGTCTATCGAACTACGGTCACGCAGGTTTTATCCTGAGTCTAAGCTACAGGACACGCCATGCCGAACATCCCGCCACCTTTCACCGCCGCCTACGCCCCCGACGATGCCGAGGTCGCGGCGGAGCTGTTGCCGAGGTCGCATCTGTCGCCGCCGCAGGAGGCCCGGATCGACCGCACCGCGACCCGGCTGATCGAGGCGATCCGCAAGCGCGATGACCGGTTGGGTGGGGTCGAGGACATGCTGCGAGAGTTCGCGCTCTCGACCAAGGAAGGGCTCGCCCTGATGGTGCTGGCCGAAGCACTGCTGCGCGTGCCCGATGCGCGCACCGCCGACCAGTTCATCGAGGACAAGCTCGGCGAGGGCGACTTCATCCATCACGAGACCAGGTCCACTGCCTTCCTGGTCAACGCTTCGGCCTGGGCGCTCGGCCTGTCGGCGCGGGTGATCCAGCCCGGCGAGACGCCAGACGGCACCATCGGCCGCCTGGTGAAGCGGCTCGGCGCGCCTGCGGTGCGCACCGCCACGCGTCAGGCGATGCGGCTGATGGGTAATCATTTCGTGCTGGGCGAGACCATCGCGCAGGCGCTGGAGCGGGGCAGGCCGCGCTCCGGTGAGAGGCCGCGCTATTCCTTCGACATGCTTGGCGAAGGCGCGCGCACGGCGGCGGACGCCAGGCGCTATTTCGATGCCTATGCCAGCGCGATCGAGACCATCGGCAAGACGGCGGGGAGCAATGCCCTGCCCGACCGGCCCGGCATTTCCGTCAAGCTCTCGGCATTGCATCCGCGCTTCGAGGCGATCAGCCGCGCACGCGTGATGGGAGAACTGGTGCCGCTGCTTCTCGACCTCGCGCAGCGCGCCAGGGCCCATGACCTGAACTTCACCGTCGATGCCGAGGAAGCCGACCGGCTGGAGCTGTCGCTCGATGTGATCGCGGCAACGCTCGCCGATCCCTCGCTGAGAGGTTGGGACGGATTTGGCCTCGCGATCCAGGCCTACCAGAAGCGCGCAAGCGCGGTGATCGACCATGTCGATGCGCTCGCGCGCGCGCATGACCGCAAGCTGATGGTGCGGCTGGTCAAGGGCGCCTATTGGGACACCGAGATCAAGCGCGCGCAGGAGCGCGGGCTGGACGGCTATCCCGTGTTCACGCGCAAGGCGATGACGGATCTGAACTACGTCGCCTGCGCGACCAAGCTGCTGGCCCTGCGGCCGCGCATCTTCCCGCAATTCGCCACCCACAACGCGCTGACGGTCGCGACCGTACTGGAGTTTGCCGGGGATGGCGGCGGCTTCGAATTCCAGCGCCTGCACGGCATGGGCGAAGCGCTCTATGAGCAATTGGCAAAAGATCATCCTGAGATCGCCACCCGCACCTACGCGCCGGTCGGCAGCCATCGCGACCTGCTTGCCTATCTGGTGCGGCGGCTGCTGGAGAACGGCGCCAATTCCTCGTTCGTGGCGCAGGCCGCGGATGATCGCGTGCCTGTCACGGCGCTGTTGCAGCGCCCGGCGGACGCCGTCGTCCGGCCGCAAGCGGCGGCCCATTCCAAAATTCCCCTGCCGGGCGATCTCTACGCGCCGGAGCGGCGCAATTCGCGCGGCGTTGAATTCGGCGCACGTATGGCGCTCGACCGGTTGCTGACCGACGTCAAGGCCGAGACGGGCGATCTCGGGCCGATCGCGGATGCGACGGCAGAGCAGATTAACGCGGCAGTTGTCGCGGCGAGGACGGGCTTTGCGGCCTGGAGCCGGACACCGGCGACCACGCGTGCGGCGGCGCTGGAGCAGGCCGCACATCTCCTGGAGAGCCGCAGCGCCCGCTTCATCGCACTGCTGCAGGCCGAGGGCGGCAAGACCCTCGACGATGCGCTGTCGGAGCTGCGCGAAGCCGCCGACTTCTGCCGCTATTATGCCGCCGAGGGCCGCAAATTATTCGGCGGCGAGACGGCGATGCCGGGCCCGACCGGCGAGAGCAATGCGCTCGCGATGCGGGGCCGCGGCGTCTTCGTCGCGATCTCGCCGTGGAATTTTCCGCTGGCGATCTTCCTCGGCCAAGTCACGGCGGCGCTGATGTCCGGCAACAGCGTGGTGGCAAAGCCTGCCGAACAGACGCCGCGCATCGCGCGCGAGGCCGTCACCCTGCTGCATGAGGCGGGCATTCCGAAAGATGCGCTGCATCTGGTTGTCGGCGACGGCCGCATAGGCGCCGCCCTCACCGCACACGCCGATATTGCCGGCGTCGTCTTCACCGGTTCGACCGAGGTGGCGCGCTTGATCAACCGGACGCTCGCCGCCAAGGACGGACCGATCGTGCCGCTGATCGCGGAGACCGGCGGCATCAACGCCATGATCGCGGATGCCACCGCGCTGCCCGAGCAGGTCGCCGACGACGTCGTGACCTCCGCGTTCCGGTCCGCCGGCCAGCGCTGCTCGGCGCTGCGGCTCTTGTTCGTGCAGGAGGACGTCGCCGACCGCATGATCGAGATGATCGCGGGCGCGGCGCGCGAGTTGAGGATCGGCGATCCCTGCGACGTCGCAACCCATGTCGGCCCGGTGATCGACATGGAGGCCAAGCAGCGGCTCGATGCGCATGTCGCGCGGATGACGCGCGAGGCGCGGCTGCACTTTGCAGGTCACGCGCCGCAAGGCTGCTTCGTCGCACCGCATATCTTCGAGCTCAGGGACGCCGGCCAGCTCACCGAGGAAGTGTTCGGCCCGATCCTCCATGTCGTGCGCTACCGCGCCGAAAACCTCGAGCGCGTGCTTGCTGCGATCGAGCGCAACGGTTACGGCCTCACGCTCGGCATCCATTCCCGCATCGACGACACCGTCGAAGCCATCATCGACCGCCTCCAAATCGGCAACATCTATGTCAATCGCAACATGATCGGGGCCGTGGTCGGCGTTCAGCCGTTCGGCGGCAACGGCCTGTCCGGAACCGGCCCCAAGGCCGGCGGCCCGAACTACCTCGCCCGCTTTGCGACTGAGCAGACCGTGACGATCAACACGGCCGCAGCCGGGGATAATGCGGCGTTGCTTGCGGGGGGGGAGTGAGGCCCTGCGCCGGGCGCCGTTGCATCCCGACAAAACATCAGTCTAATTGCTCCATCACCTGCCCGCGTCAATTCCAGCGCGCGGGAAACGACAAGAGCGAGGGAGCTACGCCGCGATGGAAAAGGGCATCTTTTCGGGCCTGAAGGTTCTGGACTGCGCGAGCTTCATCGCAGCGCCCGCGGCCGCGACCGTGCTGTCGGATTTCGGCGCCGATGTCATCAAGATCGAGCCGCCCGGCGCCGGCGATCCCTATCGCAACCTGCCCAACCTGCCGGGCTATCCCACCGGCGAGCATAATTTCGCCTGGCTGCTGGAAGCGCGCAACAAGAAGAGCATCGCGCTCGACCTCGCCAAGCCCGAGGCGCAGGCCGTGCTCTACAAGCTCGTGGCAGAAGCCGACGTCTTCATCACCAACATGCCGCCGCCGGTGCGCGCCAAGCTCGGCATCACCTACGACCACCTCGCCCATCTCAACGACCGGCTGATCTACGCCTCCTTCACCGGCTATGGCGAGAAGGGCGAGGAAGCCAACAAGCCCGGCTTCGACAGCAACGCCTATTGGGCGAGGTCGGGCCTGATGGACCTGGTCCGTGCCGACACCGACACCACGCCGGCCCGCTCCGTCGCGGGCATGGGCGACCATCCCTGCGCCATGGCGTTCTACGGCGCCATCGTCACCGCGCTGTATCAGCGCGAGAAGACCGGCAAGGGCTCGCACGTCTCCTCCAATCTGATGGCGAACGGCGTGTGGGCCGCGAGCGTGTTGGCGCAGGCAAAGCTCTGCGGCGCCACATTCGGCGAGCGGCGTCCGCGCGAACGCGCGCTGAATGCAGTCGCCAACCATTATCAATGCAAGGACGGCCGCTGGCTGATCCTGTCGCTGCTGAGCGAGGAGAAACAGTTTCCCGCGCTGGCGAAGTGCCTGGGGCGCGAGGACCTCATCAACGATCCGCGCTTCGCCACCAAGGCCGACCGTCACGCCCGCTCGGTGGAGCTGATCAAGATCTTCGACGAGACCTTCGCCACCCGGGATCTCGCCGAATGGCGCAAGATCCTCGACGGCAACGGCCTCGTGTTCGGCGTCGTCGCCATTCTGGACGACATCCCGAACGACAAGCAGATGCTGGACAACGAGGTGCTGGTGCCGTTCGAGAACGACACCATGCTCACGATCTCCAGCCCGATCTGGATCGACGGAACCAAGAAAGTCCAACCGCGCAAGCCGCCCGGCGTCGGCGAGCACAGTGACGAAATTTTGCGCGAGGCGGGATACAACGAGGCGGCGATCAAGCAGCTTAAGTCGTCGGGGGCTGTGGGGTAAGCGCCACAGTTACTTCCGCGCGATCAGACCACCCACCAACTCCAACAGCTCCGCCTTCGCCTCGCGGCGAAAGCCGGCTTTGGGCGTGGCGAGTTGGCGAAACAGCAGGCCGATCAGCGCCGAGACGAACAGCTCGGCGTGGCGGCGTGGGTTTGGTGATCTCGCGGCCCTCAGCGCAAGCTCGGCACTCCGCCGCCATGTGTCAAACCACTCGGCGACCACCGGCCGATAGCGCTCTTGCCTCGCGGCGGCCAGGAAGGCCTCATAGCAGGCGATATGCGCCTCGGCCTCGGTGCTGAGCTCAACGACGTAGAAATCGACCAACGCGTCGATCCAGGCCTCGACCTCGAATGCCTTGTCCTGAAGGCTGAGGGCCAGCGCACGCAGCCGGCCAACCTCGCGTGCCAGCGCGAACTGAAGGGCCGCCGCAACCAGCGCATCACGGGTTCCGAAATGATGCGTGACCGCACCGAGCGAAACCCCGGCTTCGGCCGCGACCGCCCGGTGGGTCACGCCATCGAGGCCATTTCGCCCGATGATGCGCAAGGTTGCCTCCATCAGGGGCCGATCGGCCGAGTCTGCCCTTAAGTTTCTGCTCATCCAACCTGCGTCCAGCTCTTGACTGACAACAGAACAAATGTTCCGTTGTACGGATCATATGTGCCGTGCCCCGGCTTCAACGGCAAGGAGCGAACAATGCCCCTGTACCGCCTCCACTATTTCCCCGAGTCCGGCAACAGCTACAAGCTCGCGTTGATGCTGACGCTGTGCGGCGAGAGGTTCGAGCCGGTGTGGACCGACTTCGGTGGCGGCGTCACGCGCACGGCGGAATGGCGCAAGGCCGTGAACGAGATGGGCGAGATTCCCGTCCTTGAAGTCGACGGCGTGAAGATGACGCAGACTGCGCCGCTGCTCCTGAAGCTCGCTGAGCAATACGGCCGCTTCGGCGCCGAGACGGAAGACGAGAAGTTCGAGTTGCTGCGCTGGCTGTTCTGGGACAACCACAAGCTCACCGGCTACATGGCGACCTATCGCTTCATGCGCGCCTTCACCGAAAAGAACGACCCGCAGGTGTTGAAGTATTTTCGCCGCCGGCTGGAGGATTTCCTCGGCATCCTAGAGGGCCATCTCCAGCACAACGCCTTCGCGATCGGCGCGCGGCCGACGGTCGCCGACATCTCGATGATGGCCTATCTGCACTATCCCGGCGACGAGCACGGCTTCGATTTCGCCGCGAGCCATCCCGCCATCCACGCCTGGCTCGGCCGCATGGCCGCAATATCAGGCTGGAAGCCGGCCTACGAGTTGCTCCCGGGCAAGCGGATGACGAATTACGCGACGTGAGACGCGCCGGCTACCGCAGCCCTAGCCAGCCGAGCGTGAACAGAATCCCGCCGATGATGACGGCCACCCCGATCGCCCAGATGCTGACGCGGGCACTGCCGGTGACCTGCTTGGCTTCCTCATTGCGCGCGATCTCGCGATTGCGCGCCTTGTTGGCGTTGCTGCTATCCGTCATGGGTCATCCAAATCGCTTGCAGATCGCTCGTTGGCCTAACGCGTCTTGATGAAGCACATGCCGATGTGGCGCGAAGCCGCCGCGGCCTGACAGGTCAACCCTGTAGCACAGCCCCATGACGTAAAACTCTCATCTCGCGTTCCAGGTCCCGCCTCCTGCAAAGAACAATGCGCGCCCCAGCCGTCCTGATATTCGGTGCCGACGAGCTCCCGGCTGCCGCGCGTCTGCGGCCGGCTGGCAAATCCGCGCGAAAAATCAGGGCGTTTGCCCGCGGCGAACGTGGTCAGGATGTCGCGGCGGCGGGGCTGGTCACCGAGAAAGTGCGGCGAGGCCGGCACGATGGTGGAATTCGACGGCTTGTCCGCCAGCCAATCGACGCCCGGAAAATGGAAGCCGCCGATGCCGCGGGTCTGGTGACAGCCCGAGCAGGTGACGTCGTTGAGGCGGCGCTGGAAGCCCGCGGCCGAGCGGATGTTCTGGATGTCACCGCGCGCCGCGGCCTGCTTCAGCGCACTGACGACATCGCTGTCGGTAAAGACGGGCTCGCCTTTACCTTCCCCCTGCATCAAGCCGAACTCCGGCTGCAGCGCGGAGGCATCGAGGCCGGCGGGCGTCGGCACAACCGCGGCCCTGGCCAGAAACCTCTCGGGGATCAGCACGGTGCCGCGATCGAATGCGCGCAGATGATCGGGCGCAAGCAGCCAATCCTTGAAATCGCGCCGGAGGTCATTGTCGACCAAAATCCGGTCGCGGTCGATCTGATTCTCCAGCGTCGATTCCTCGAACGTCTTCGTAGCGGTGTTGTACTTGAAGACCTTGAGGAGATAGTCCGAACGAAAATCGTGCAGCGCCGATTTTGGCGCGATCGAGATCTGGATATTGGTCTCGATGCGGTCGAGCATGGCATCGCCAGGATGCGAGCTGGTGCCGATCAGCCCCTGCCAGTCGCCATTGTCCAGCCAGCGCCGCGCGACGTCGGCGCAACTCACGGGCTTGCCGTTCGAAGCGACCTGGCGAGTATCGCGGGCCTTCATCACCAGATTGAACGTCATCGGCAGACGCGTTGCCGTCCTGGTCCCATCCGGCCGGGCGTCGAAACGTGCCAGACGGTAGATCAGCCGGATCTCCCCGCAGGACTCTTCCGATACGTAAGCGCGGTCCATGCGATTGACGATACCCGCGAGCACGAAACGCGTGTCGGCGGATTTCAGGTTGGCGCGATCGAACAGCTGCACGTCAAAGCCCTCGCCGACGCCGATGGTCTCGGTCGGATAGGCCGCCTTCTGACGCGCGATGTAACGGTCGAACTCAGCGTCGATCGCAGGCGGGATATCCTTCAGCTGTTGCAACCAGGAGAACAGCTGGTCGGTTGTCAGCGGAAAGTTTGCGTTACGCTCCGGCCAGAGCAGCCGCGAAATCGTCAGTGTGTCGTTCTGGTCTAGCTTTCGCAGAATGTCGGGACCGGTAATCGCGGTACCGCGCGTCAGCTGTACGTTCTCCGCGGCCGATAGCGACATGGCGCCGCCCAGCACGACGACGACAGCAACGAGAATTCGCAACGCGCGGCTCATGCCTGAGGTAACACCGCGGTGGTCGGCCTATTCAAGCAAAAAGGCGCTTCACATGGTGGTGAAGCGCCTTTCGAAAGTCGTATCCGGGCCGCTCAGCGCGAGACGATCAACCCCTTGCTGGTGACGACCACCCAGCGGCCATCCTGGCGTCGGATCGCATCGACGCGGCCGAGGCCGGGGATGGGATCGCCGGGATAGACCTCGTAGAGCCCGTCGCGGCCCTCGATCAGCGCACCGCCATTGCCGGCGTTGCGCAGCCGCCAGCCGTCGACCGTCGGCAGGCGGCCGACATCGGCCTTGGGCGCGGCCGGCACCGGAGCCGGTGCGGCGGCGGCGGTCGCAACCTGGGCCGGCGCGATCGAGCCGGTGGTCTCCTTCGCAGGCGACGCGGCGGCCTGCGCGGGGGCGGCGGGCGGCGCGGCGCGGAGCTTGTCGACGGTCTCGGACAGTTTTACGATCCTGGCTATCGGCTCGGCCTGCGCCTTCTCGAGCTTGTCGAGACGGTCGTTGGCCCGGTTGAACTGGGTGATGCCGGTCTTCGAGCTGTGCTCGACATTGGCCTTGAGCGCGACGAGGTCGGCATCGATCCGGGCAACCGAAGCATCGAGCGCGCTGGTGTCGGCGACCTGCACCGGCGCCTGGGCCGGTGCGGCGAAATGCATCATGCCGGCAGTTGCGAGCGCGCCGCTGATCGCGCCGACGCCCGCCGCGATCGCCACCACCGCGGCCATCGCCGACAGGCGGCGCTTGCCGCCGGTCTCCCGCAGCTCTTCAGCCTTCACATGCGGAGCAAAATCCTCGCGGTCCCGAGAGCCGTTCCACGACCGCTCCGAGGGCGCCATGACGATGAGCTTGCCGGGCTTCGGCTCGGGCCTGGTCTCGGCTTTGGCTTCGAGCTTCGGAGCCTCAATCCGGGATGCTTCGATCTTTGACGGCTCGACCTTGATCGGATCAGGCTTGACTGGATCAGGTTTGGGCGGCGCCTCGTGGTCCGGCGCAATCGAGGGAGCCTCGATCCCGGCAGCCTCGACGGTCTGCGGCGCGGTCGCAGCAGCTTCGACGACGCCGGTGTCCTGGGCAGCCTGCTCGGGCATTGGTTCGCTCACGGCTCAAATACTCCAGTCTGGGTTGACCTTTTGGTAACTTTCATTGCTTGCGAAATCCTTACTTGCGGACCCGCTTACCGAAATTTTAGGAAGTCATCAGGGGCTGAATTGAGCCGGGAAGATGGAACCGGTGTGGCGGGCGTGAAACAATTTGTAACCGGGGCAAGATGAACGGCCGCGGAATAGGCCGGGCTCTCTCACCGTCATTGCGAGCGCAGCGAAGCAATCCGGGATCTTTCCGCAGAGGCAGTCTGGATTGCTCGTCGCAAGGGCTCCTCGCAATGACGGCGGAGGCAGCACCCAACTCACATCACACCCGCTCACATCACGACTGGCACATCCGGCAGCTCGTTGCTCTGCGGGCCCTGCGGCGGGAAGTGCCGCGTCAATTCGCGCGACACCGCTTCGATGCCGCCGATCACGCCGCGCTCGAACTGGCCGGCGGCGAACTCGGCCTCCATCGCGCGGCAGATGCGCTCCCAGCCCTCTGCACCGACCTTGGCATGAATGCCGCGGTCGGCGACGATCTCGACGTCGCGGTCGGCGAGCAGGAGATAGATCAGCACGCCGTTGTTATGCGCGGTGTCCCAGATGCGCAGATTGGAGAACACGTCGAGCGCGCGAGCGCGCGCCGGCTGGTTGCGGAACAGCGGCGCGCCGTCGAGTGCGCCTTCGACCACGAAGCGGACCTGGCCGGAATGGGTGGTCTCGCCCTGCTTGATCGCCTGTTCGATGCGGCCGAGCACGGCTGGCGGAAAGATCTGCTGTGCCCGCCAATGATGCTGCACGAGATGTCTGGCAATGCGCTTGATGCTCATGACCGCTACCAGCTCCCCGAGGCGCCGCCGCCGCCAAAACTGCCGCCACCGCCGCTAAAGCCGCCGCTGCTCGACGATCCGCTGCTCCAGCCACCCGACGACGAGCCGCTCGACCACGAGCCGCCGCGCGAGCGGCCGGTGCCGGGCGTGATCGCCGAAAACAGGTCAGCGATGAATCCGATGACGAAGCCGAGACCACCGAGAGCCATGGCGAGCGTAAAGGAGCCGAGAATGAGCCAGCTGAGCGCGGCGATGATTCCGCCGGTCGCCAACGATCCGACTAGCCGCCCGAGCATCGCCCGGAAGAAGCCACCGACCCCGATCGAAGCGAACAGCGTCACGATGAACAGCGGCGCAATATCGTCCAGATTGCCGAAATTCACGCTCGGCGACGGAACAGGCAGCGGCTCGCCGTCGATGACCCGGATCATGCGGTCGACGCCATCGGAGATGCCGCCGCCAAAATCGCCGCCCCTGAATTTCGGCGTGATGATTTCGTCGATGATCCGCCGCGAGGTGACGTCGGTGAGCGCGCCTTCGAGGCCGTACCCGACCTCGATACGCAGATGCCGGTCGTTCTTGGCGACGACGAGGATCGCGCCGTCGTCGACCTTCTTGCGGCCGATCTTCCAGGCCTCCGCGACGCGGATCGAGAATTGCTCGATCGTCTCCGGCTGCGTGGTCGGCACGATCAGGACGGCGATCTGGCTCCCCTTGCGCGTCTCGAAGTCGCGCAGCTTTTGTGACAGCGAGGCGACGTCGCTGCTGGAGAGCGTGCCGGTCTTATCGACCACGCGGCCGGTGAGCTCGGGGACGGCGACATCGGCGAGGGCGGGGAGCGCGAAGGCGAGAACGAGTGCCGCAACGAAAACCGCGCGCCACACACTCGTCGTCATCGCCCGGCTTGACCGGGCGATCCAGTATTCCAGAGACGCCTGCGAACTACGGAAACGCCGCGGCGTACTGGATTCCCCGCCTTCGCGGGGAATGACAGCTGAGTGTGTGTTAGGCATCGGGACTGAACGCGCCTACTTCGACGGCGCCGGCGCCGGGTTGAAGTCCACCTTCGGCGCGGTCGAAATCTCCTTCTCGTTTGCGACCGCGAAGTTCGGCTTCTCCTTGTAGCCGAACACCATCGCGGTGAGGTTGCTCGGGAACGAGCGGATGGTGACGTTGTAATCCTGTACCGCCTTGATGTAGCGGTTGCGCGCCACCGTGATGCGGTTCTCGGTACCCTCGAGCTGCGACATCAGGTCCTTGAACAAGGCGTCCGACTTGAGCTGAGGGTAGTTCTCGGTGACGACGAGCAGCCGCGACAGCGCGCTGGAGAGCTCACCCTGGGCGGCCTGGAACTTCTGGAAGGCGGCCGGATCGTTCAGCACCTCGGGCGTCGCCTGGATGCTGCCGACCTTGGCGCGGGCATTGGTGACGCCGAGCAGCACGTCCTTCTCCTGCTGGGCAAAGCCCTTCACGGAGTTGACGAGGTTGGGCACCAGATCGGCGCGGCGCTGATACTGGTTCACGACCTCGGACCAATTGGCCTTGATCTGCTCGTCCTCGCTCTGGATCGCGTTGTAGCCGCAATTGGTGAGGCTCAGCGAGGCCAGCGCCGCCAGCACGGTCAGGATCTTGCGCATTAAATTTCTCCCGGTGGAATCTGGCGCAAACTACCAGATTGAGCGCGCGTGGTGCCAGACATCTTGTGCCGGCGGCGCGAAAAGCAGCCGACTGACGCAAGCCTCTTGCCTATCCCCGGCCGACATAGTCAACTTGATGGAACAATAAGATCAAACTGGAAACGCTGAGGGGGAAGCGCGATGACCTCGTTCGAAACCATCCTCGTGGAGAGGCCCGAGCCTGGCATCACCCGGGTTGTGATGAACCGGCCGGAGGCGCGCAACGCGCAAAACCTGCAGATGACCTACGACCTCAACGCCGCCTTCGACGCGGCGGTGCAGGACGACGAGGTCAAGGTGATCATCCTCGCCGGCAACGGCCCCCACTTCTCATCCGGCCACGATCTGCGCCCGGGCGGCAAAAATACCGCCGGGGTCGATTTTCCACCTATCGGGAATTGGGGCGGCTTTGCCGAACCGAATGCCCATGGCCGCTTCGCGCGCGAGCAGGAAATTTATCTCCAGATCACCCGGCGCTGGCGCAACCTGGCAAAACCAACCATTGCCGAGGTGCACGGCAAGTGCATCGCCGGCGGGCTGATGCTGGCCTGGGCCTGCGACCTCATCATTGCCAGCGACGACGCGCAGTTCTGCGACCCGGTCGTGACCATGGGCGTCTGCGGCGTCGAATGGTTCGTGCATCCCTGGGAGGTCGGTGCGCGCAAGGCCAAGGAGTTCCTGTTCACCGCCGACAACTGGAGCGCCGAGGAGGCGCATCGGCTCGGCATGGTCAATCAGGTCGTGCCGCGCGCGGAGCTGACTGCGAGCACGCTGGCGCTGGCACGCAGGATCGCTGCAAAGCCATCCTTCGCGCTGAAGATGACCAAGGAAGCGGTGAACCGCTCGGTCGACGTGATGGGCCAGCCCGCCGCGATCGACCAGGCCTTTGCGCTGCATCAGCTCTGCCACGCGCATAATCTTCAGGAGTTCGGAATGATCGTCGATCCCGCAGGCCTGCATCCCTCGGTGCGCAAGCCGCCGGCAGCCGCGGAGTAGCGACATGGATCTCAATCTCAGTGACGAGCAAAGGCTGCTGCGTGAGAGCGCGGAGCGCTTCGTGGCCGGAAGCTACAATGCCGATCACCGCCGCAAGATGGCGAACGATCCGCTCGGCTTCAGCCCGGCCGTGTGGAAACAATTCGCCGAGCTCGGCTGGCTGGCGCTGCCGCTTCCCGAAGAGTTCGACGGGCTCGGCGGCGGCGCAGTCGAGATCGGCATCTTGATGGAAGCCTTCGGCCGAGGATTGGTGTCGGAGCCCTATGTCGCGACCGTGGTGCTGGGTGCCGCACTGATCGCCAGATGCGGCACCAATGAGCAAAAGCAGGCGAGCCTGCCGAAGATCGCCGATGGAACACTGAAGCTTGCGTTTGCGCATTCGGAGCGCGCGGCAAGGTTCGATCTTGCCAAGGTCGCGACATCGGCGACCAGGACGACGCAAGGCTGGCGCCTCGCCGGCAGCAAGATCGCGGTGCTCGATGGCCACGCCGCCGATGAGATCATCGTCTCCGCGCTCATGCACGACCATCATGGTCCTTCCGGGCGGATCGGCCTGTTCGTGGTCCCGGCAACAGCGCCGGGCCTCGCGATCTCAGACTATCCGCGCCTCGGCGGCGGACGCGCCTGCAACATCGAGCTCTCGGACGTGAATCTGCCCGAGGACGCGCTGCTCGGCGACGGCCACGACGCGCTGCCCGCGATCGAATGGGCCATCGACCGCGCCATGGCCGCGCTCGGCGCGGAGGCCGTCGGCATCATGCAGACGTTGCTCGACACGACGCTCGACTACACCAAGATCAGAAAACAGTTTGGCCGGCCGCTCTCGGCCAACCAGGTGATCCGCCACCGCCTCGCAGACATGGCAATGCAGGTCGACGAGGCGCGCTCGATGGCGCTGCGGGCTGCGTTGAAGGTGGATGCCGCGCCGACCGAGCGGGCCCGGGCGGCGTCGGGCGCGAAAGCCAAGATCGGCAAATGCGCGCGCTTCGTCGGCGAGCAGTCGATCCAGCTTCACGGGGGCATGGGCGTCACCGAGGAGCTCGAGGTCGGCGCCTATTTCAAGCGCCTCGTCGCCTCCGACACGCTATTCGGCGGCAGCGCGCATCATTATGCCCGTCACGCCGAACTCGGCCGCAAGGCCTGACACCGGGAGAGCCTCATGGACCTCAAGTTCAACGCCGAAGAGCGCGCCTTCCAGGACGAGGTGCGCAGCTTCATCGCAAAGAATCTCACCGACGAGATGAAGCGCGCGACCGCGCTGACCCCGTCAGTGTTCTCCGACCCCGATATCGGCATGGCCTGGCAGCGCGCGCTACATAAACAAGGCTGGGGCGCGCCGGGCTGGCCGGTGGAGCATGGTGGGCCGGCCTGGACGCCGGCGCAGCGCTGGATTTTCGAGACGGAGTCCGCACGCGCCGGCGTGCCCAATGTCAACGTGATGGGCGTGAAGATGGTCGGGCCCGTCATCATCGGCTTCGGCAGCCCCGAGCAGAAGAATTTTTATCTGCCGCGAATTCTCTCCGGCGAGGACTATTGGTGCCAGGGCTATTCCGAGCCGGGCTCCGGCTCCGATCTCTCTTCGCTGAAGACGCGCGCGGTTCGCGACGGCGACGACTACGTCATCAACGGCACCAAGATCTGGACCACGCACGCCCACCACGCCAACCGCATGTTCGCTCTGGTGCGCACCAGCGACGGGCCGCGGCAGCAGGACGGGATCAGCTTCATCCTGATCGACATGAAGACGCCGGGCATCACGACGCGTCCCATCCTCACGATCGGCGGCGACCATGAGGTCAACCAGGTGTTCTTCGACGACGTCCGCGTGCCCGTGGCCAACCGCGTCGGCGAGGAAGGCAAAGGCTGGACCTACGGAAAATATCTGCTTGAGTTCGAGCGCGGCTCCGGCATCGCCTCGGCCAAGCTGCGCGAGGGCCTGAAGGCGATCGCGGATCTTGCTGAATCGGACCTGACCGGCCGCGCCATCGACAGCCCCGATATCGCCTTTCGCATCTCCGAAGTCGAAGTCGACATCGACGCGCTGGAGATGACCGAGCTGCGTGTACTCTCGGCGCTGCAGACAGGTCAGAATCCCGGCGCGGTGTCCTCGATCCTGAAGCTGCGCAACAGCGAAATCCGCCAGGCCGTGACGCGGCTCGGGGTCGACGTCATCGGCCACGACGCCCTCGCCGTCGAGCCGATGCGCCCGCTCTACAAGCTCAATCACGAGCCGCCGACGCCTGAGGAGATGCTGACGGTGGTACCCGAATATCTCAACGGCCGGGCGTACACGATCTTCGGCGGCACCTCGGAGATCCAGCGCGATATCATCGCGAAGATGATGCTGGGGATTTGAGGGCTGCGACTCTCTCCTTCGTCATTGCGAGGTGCCCTTGCGACGAAGCAATCCAGAATCCTACCGCGGAGGGACTCTGGATTGCTTCGCTGCGCTCGCAATGACGTCGTGGCAACAACGCCGCCCTGTTGTCGCTGCGCCTGTCCGGGCGACGCGGCCGCAGCCCTATCCCGCCGCCTTCGCGTCCTTGATCGCCTTCCAGATCTTCTGCGGCGTCAGCGGCGTGTTCAGCTGGGTGATGCCGAGCTCGGCGAGCGCGTCCATCACGCCGTTGGTGACGCAAGGCGGGCCGCCGATGGCGCCGGATTCACCGCAGCCTTTGGCGCCGAGCGGATTGGTGCGGCAGGGCGCGGAATCATCCAGCGTCACCACGATCGGCGGCACGTCGTCGGCGCGCGGGATGCAGTAGTCCTGGTAGCTCGCGGTGAGGAGCTGGCCATCGGCATCATACGAAACGCCTTCATACAGGGCCTGGCCGATGCCTTGCGCGACGCCGCCATGGATCTGGCCGGTGACCAGCATCGGGTTCACGGCGACGCCGACGTCGTCGACTGTGGTGTAGCGCACCACCTTGGACACACCGGTCTCGGGGTCGATCTCGACCTCGCAGATATGCGTGCCGTTCGGCCAGCTCGGACCGTCGACCTCACCTTCGGAATCGACGCTGAGCTTGGCGCCGCCTTCCTTCTCGGCGAGATCGAACAGGCTGATGCGGCGGTCGGTGCCGACCACCGTGAGCATGCCGCCCTGGTACTCGATGTCCGCGATCGAGGTCTCGAGCACGTTCGCCGCCTTCTCGCGCGCCTTCTGGATTAGATCGTTCGAGGAGACCGCCACGGCCGTGCCACCGACGAACAGCGACCGCGAGCCGACGCTGCCAAAACCCTGCGCGAGATCGGTGTCGCCCTGGACGACGTCGATCTTGTCCATGGCAATGCCGAGCGTGTCGGAGATCATCTGGGTGTAGGTGGTCTGAAGTCCTTGCCCCATCGCCATGGTGCCGGAATGCAACACGACGCGCCCCTGCGAGGTCGCGTGCAGGCTGACCTTCTCGGTGTGGGCGCGGCCGCCGGTCCATTCGATGTAGGAGGTGAGGCCGCGGCCGTAGAGCAGGCCCTTCTTTTTCGCGGCCTTCTTGCGCGCGGCAAAGCCATCCCAGTCGGCGAGCTTCACGGCACGATCGAGCATATGCGCGAACGCGCCGGAATCGTAGACCTGCCCGGCCGCGTTGGTGTAGGGCAGCTGCGCCGGCTTGATGTAGTTCGCTTTGCGAATCGCGCGCGGATCCATGCCGATCTTTCGGGCCGCGGCGTCGAACAGGCGCTCGACGATGAACACCGCCTCGGGGCGACCGGCGCCGCGATAGGCGCCGACCGGTGCGGTGTGGGTCATCACCGACTTCACCTCGAAATGCACCAGCGGCAGATCGTAGACGCCGGTCTGCACGAACGGCCCGAGCACCAGCGGAATGATGTTCGCGGCCCCCGACGAGTAGGCGCCGGTGCAGCCGATCGAGGTGACGCGATAGGCCAGCACTTTGCCCTTCTCGTCCAGCGCAAACGACGCGGTCGAGGTGAGATCGCGGCCGTGGGTACCGCCCACGAATTCGTCGGTGCGGTCGCCACGCCAGCGGATCTTCTTGTTCAGCTTGATCGCGGCGTAGGCGACGATGCCGTCCTCGGGATAGAGATTGGTCTTCTGGCCGAAGCCACCGCCGATGTCGCCGACCAGCACGCGGATGCTGTCCTTAGGACGCTTGAGCACGGCTTCCGCCAGCACGTCGCGGGTCGAGGCCGGCGTCTGCGACTGCACGTGCAGCAGGAGGCGGCCGGTCTTCTTGTCGATCTCGGCAATGGTCGAGCGCGGCTCCATCGCAGACGGTACGAGGCGCTGGCTGACGATGTCGAGCTCGACGGTGTGGGCGGCCTTGGCAAAGGCTTCGTCCACCTTGGCGGCATCGCCGTAAGCCATCGCGCCGACGATGTTGTCGGGCGCCTCCGGCCACACCACGGGCGCTCCGGGCTTGACGGCCTCGACCGGGTCGACCACCGCGGGCTGCACGTCGTATTCGACCACGATCGCCTCGGCCGCGCTCTGCGCCTCGGCGCGCGAGGCCGCCACCACCGCGGCCACGGCTTCGCCGGCGTAGCGCACGATTTCATGGGCGAGCAGCCGGCGCGGGGGCACCGTCATCGGCTTGCCGTCGGGGCGCTTGAAGATGCTCAAGGTCGGAATGGTGCCGATGTCGTCCTTGACGAGGTCGGCGCCGATGTAGATCGCGGCAACGCCCGGCATCGATGCGGCGGCACTGGTGTCGATCGAGACGATCCTGGCGTGGGCATGCGGCGAGCGCAGCACGTACAACCACAGCGCGCCGTCGGCCGGCTTGTCGTCGATGAATTGCCCCTTCCCGGTCAGCAGTCGCTGGTCTTCCAAACGCTTGACGGGCTGGCCCGCTCCGAAACGCAAATTGCCGGGAAGGATGTTCATTCCGTGGGGTCCTCGAAGTCTCTTGAAATGCGGCAGCCTTTTAGCGGATCGAGGCATGCGAGGCCAGCCGCGGTTTTGGGCGGCGGGACCGTGGATTCGTCATGCCCGGGGTCTTAACCCAGCTCCCGCAGCGCCGCTTCCACCGTCTTGCGCGCATCGGCCGTCAGTGCGGCCTGCGGCGGGACGGGGTCGCCGACGTCGTAGCCCTGGATCGCGAGGCCGGCCTTGATGCAGGCGGCAAGGTTGAAGCGGGCGAAGGCCTCGTTGATGCGCCACAGGCGGCGCTGCAGCGTCATGGCCTCGTCCCAGCGGCCGGCCTTGCAGAGGTCGTAGAGCGCGACGCTCTGGCGCGGGATGATGCAGGCCGGGCCCGCCATCCAGCCGAGCCCGCCGATCAGCATCACCGCGGCCGGGATGTGGGCGGAGGCGGAGAACACCCGCAAGGAGTCTCCGCAACGGTTCATGATCGAGAGCAACCGGCCGGTGTTGGTCGAGGCGTCCTTGATGTAGCCGATGCGCGGATGCTCGGCGAGCCGCGCGATGACGTCAAGCGTGAGATCGGAGCGCTGGAACTGCGGGTTGGTGTAGATGACGACGGGAATGTCGACGGCATCCGCGATGGCGCGGAAATAGGATTCGATCTGGGCGTCGGTGAGCGGGAAATAGGCTTCCAGGATGGCCAGGATGCCGTCGGCGCCGAGCTTCTGGTACGCCCTCGCTTGCGCCACCGCATCCGCCGTCGAGGTCGAGGCGACGCCGGCCACCACGGGCACGCGCCCCCTCGCGGCCTCGATCGTGGTCTGCACGACCGCCGTCCTTTGTGCAACGTTGAGATAGGCAAACTCGCCGGTCGAGCCGAGCGGCGTCAGCCCGTGCACGCCGGCGTCGATCAGATCGTCGCAAAGCTTTGCGAGCACGCCCGTGCGCACCGTGCCGTCGGCATCGACGGGCGACACCAGATAGGGGAAGACACCGCGAAATTCCGACATGGCGGGCAAGATTCCCAGGGCATCGGGGCGCTGCAAGGCCCCGTTAACCGCTGCTAACATGCGAGGAAATCGTCGGCAAGCTCGCGCATTGACCACTCCTTAAGGACGTTGCGCGCCGGCCATCACGTCGCGTAGATCGCCTACCCCGTGTTAGGGAGTGACGGCGATGGTGCCGGCATGCCTCTCACAATGCTGTCCAGGTATTTGCATCCCGATCCGCGCATCCGGCGCGAGCTCGTCGATCTCCTGTACACGTCGCTGCCGCAGGTGTCCGCCATCGGCGTCACCTCGGTGACGGGTGCCGTGGCGCTCGCGGTCATGAGCGGCGATATCGGCTATGCCGCCATCTCAGCCTTCATCTTCGTCACGGCCGCGGCCCGCATCTATTCCCTGCTCCGTTACAGGTCGCGCTCGGCGCGATTCTCCGATGCCGACGTGATCAGCTGGGAACGGCTTTACGGCGCCGGCGCATCCGCCTTCGGCCTTGCGCTCGGCATGCTCTCCTATCGCGCGCTCGAGATCGACGACGACCCCGGCGCCTGGATCGCGTTCGGGCTCTCGATGTCGTTCTGCGTCGGCATGGTGTCGCGCGCAGCGATCCGTCCGTGGATCATCCTCAACACCGCGGCCATCCTGCTGATGCCGACCATCGTCGGCGGCCTGCTGCGGCCCGAATTCGCCTACAAGATCGGCGCGATCATGCTGGTGTTTTTCTGGCTGACCTTGCGCGAGGCCTCCAGGCATCTCAGCGCCGCCTTCGTGGAGCGCCTCGAAGCCAAGCACCGGCTGGCGCGGCAGGCCACCCACGACTTCCTCACCGGACTGCCGAACCGCGCCGCGTTCTTCCAGGCGCTGGCGGAGACACGGGACGACTTCGCCATCGTCGCCATCGATCTCGACGGCTTCAAGCCGGTCAACGACCGTCACGGCCATCAAGCCGGTGACGACCTGCTGCGTCAGGTTGCAGAGCGGCTGTCGTCCTGCGTCGGCAGCGCCGGCATCGCCGCACGCTTCGGCGGCGACGAGTTCCTGATGCTCAAGCCGGTTGCGGCGGGCGACGACGGCCGCGAGCAAGCGCTCGCGCTGGCGCGCCAGGCTATTCGCGATCTCTCGATGCCGTTCCTGCTGGCGGACATTCCGGTCCGCATCGCGGCAAGCGCCGGCATTCTCGTCAGCACCGGCCCGGTGACCGCAGCCAAGGCCTCGCAGCTGCTGGATCGTGTCGACCGCGCCCTCTACGCCGCCAAGCGCAGTGGAGGCGGACGCTGGAGCTGGTCGGACCAGGATGTCGTCGTCGAACGTGCCGCAGGCTGAAACAGCCCGCTCTCATTCAAGCCTTGAGCAGCCGCACCCGCGTTCCCCATGGATCGATCGCCTCCAGCCCGTCCGCCAGCACCGAGACTTTCACGCCACCCTTGCGCAGGCGCTGCTCCTGAGCGGCGAGAATGTCCGGCTTTTCCGTCACCAGCGAGAACCAGGCAAGGCCGGTCGTCTGGTCGTCGCGTTGGCCGGCGCCCTGGCTCTGCCAGTCGTTGAGGCCGAGGTGATGATGATAGCGGCCCGACGACAGGAACGCCGCGCCATTGCGGCTGCGGGTCGGATCGAGGCCGATCGCGTCATGATAGAAGCCTCCGGCCTGCGCGAGATCGCCGACGCGCAGATGCATGTGGCCGACGCGGAGTCCGTCCGGCGCCTTGGCATAATCTGGCACCCGCGTATTGGTCAGCGACAGGAGATCGGGAATGTTGAGTTCGTCGGAGGCCATCTTCACGCTGCCCTCGCTCCATTGCCATTGCGAGGGATCGCGATCGGCATAGACTTCGATGCCGTTGCCTTCGGGATCGTCGAGATAGACCGACTCACTGACGAGATGATCGGCAAAGCCCGACAGCTTCACCCGATGCGAGGCCGCGTGAACAAGCCAGCGCGCAAGGTCCTTGCGGGTCGGCATCAGGAAGGCGGTGTGGTAGAGGCCGGCGGCGTTGCGCGGCTCGATGGCCGCATCCGGGCGGGCCTCCAGCACCAGCAGCGTGAGACCTGATGTGCCGAGCCTTGCAGCAGCCGAAGAGCGCTCCATCACGGTGAGGCCGATCACATCGCGATAGTAGTCCGCGACCTTGTCGAGATTCTTCACCCGCAGCGTCACCACGCCGACCCGCATCGGCGTGCGGCTGGCATAGGTCGGCCCCGCGCCTTGCGGTGTCCCCTCGGCACGCGCCGCAGCCGCGGCCGCCATCGCAAGGGATGTGGCGCCGGCGAGTTGCAGCAGGGTGCGGCGGGTGAGATCGATGGTCATCAGTCGGGACTCGCTGAAATTGGTTGAGGCCGTGTGGCGCAATAGGCCGATTGCTACACGTTCCCGTGAGGCGCTCCCAATCACATGTTCGTCGGCCGTGATCCTACGGGAGCCGCTCCTTGTCCTGACCACCCGGCCAGTTTCGCAATCGCCCGTGACATCCCAGATTGAGGACAACTTACAGGAGCCAGCCATGACCGACCTTACCTCCCTGTCATCCGCGCTCGCGGAATTGGTGGCGCAGACCGCGCCCGCAATCGTCTCCGTGCATTCGCATCGCTCCCGCGCGACCGGCTTCGTCTGGAAGAACGGCCTGATCGTCACCGCCGACGAGGCGCTGGCCGACGAAGGCGCAGTCGAGATCGGCCTGCCCGACGGCAACAGGGTTGCCGCGACGATCGTGGGCCGCGACCACACCACCGATATCGCGCTGCTGCGCGCCGAGGTCGCGACGGCGCCGTTCAAGCTCGCCGCAACGGTCCCGCCACTCGGTGCGTTGGCGATCGTGGTCGCCACCCACCGCGACACGCCGAGTGCGGCACTCGGGATGGTGTCGGCGTCCGGCAGCGGCTGGCGCTCCTTGCGCGGCGGCGAGATCGATGCGCGGATCGAGCTCGACGTCCGCCTGCGCGGCAGCCAGCAGGGCGGGCTTGTGCTCAGCGCTTCGGGCGAAGCCTTCGGCATGGCCGTGCTCGGCCCGCGGCGCGTGCTGGTGATCCCGACCGCGACGATCGAGCGCGTCGCGGCGCAGTTGGAGACGCGCGGTCGCATCGCGCGCGGTTATCTCGGCCTCGGGCTGCAGCCGGTCCGGCTCGACGACGGCGTCGGCGCGATGGTGATGAATGTCGACAAGGCCGGACCTTCGGCCGCCGCCGGCATCCGCCAGGGCGACGTGATCGTCGCGGTCAACGACCAGAAACTGTCGGGCGTGCGCGCGCTGTCGCGGACGCTGGGTCCTTCCAGCGTCGGCGCGGTGGTCGATGTCGCCGCACGCCGCGGCGGCGAGCCGGTCAGCTTCAAGGTCACGGTCGGCGAGAGGCCGGAGGCGTGAGCGAGGACAACGCACCGGAGATCGTGCTCGCTCTGGAGATCGACGATCCCGCGCTCGCCGGTCGCCTCGAGGCCTTGCTCGCCGGCGTCGCCGGGCTTCGCCTCGCCGTGTCGGGCGAGACCGCCGCGGCGACGATCGTCGCCCGCGATCCACGCGTCATGCCCGACGACATCGCGTTGACGCAGCGTGAGCTCGACGTTCTGGCGCTGATGGCCGAAGGCGCCTCCAACAAGATGATCGCGCGCCAGCTCGGCATCTCCGTGCACACCGTGAAATTCCACGTCGGCTCGCTGCTCGACAAGCTGGACGCCACCGGCCGCACGGATGCGGTCGCGCATGCGGCGCGCCGCGGCGTGATCGAGCTTTAGGCAGCGCGCCTCACGCGCGTTTGCCGCCGTTCTTCTCGGCCGCCCTGCGCAGCGCTTCGGCGAGCGCGCCGCCACCACCGGAGGACTCCTGCTTGCGCGGGGCGGACGAAGTCATGCGTGACGGATTGCGCGTGCCGGCGTCGCGCTGCATGCCGGGGGCGTCCTTCTTAGGCCCGACCTCGTCGTCGAGGCGCAAGGTCAGCGAGATGCGCTTGCGGGCGACCTCGAAATCCAGCACCTTCACCTTGACGATGTCGCCGGGCTTCACCACTTCGCGTGGATCCTTGATGTAGGTCTTCGACATCGCGGAGATGTGCACGAGCCCGTCCTGGTGCACGCCGATATCGACGAAGGCGCCGAAGGCGGCGACGTTGGTCACGGTGCCCTCGAGGATCATGCCCTTCTTGAGATGCTTGATCTCCTCGACGCCCTCCATGAACACGGCGGCCTTGAAGGCCGGACGCGGGTCGCGGCCGGGCTTCTCCAATTCCTTCAAGATGTCGGTGACGGTCGGCAGACCGAAGGTCTCGTCGACGAAATCCTTCGGCTTCAAGGTGCGCACGATCTCGCTGGAGCCGATCAGCGCCTTGATGTCGCTCTTGGTCGCGGCGAGGATGCGGCGCACCACCGGATAGGCTTCCGGATGTACGCCGGACGCATCGAGCGGGTCCTCGCCGCCGAGGATGCGCAGGAAGCCGGCGCATTGCTCGAACGCCTTCGGCCCGAGCCGCGGCACCTCCTTGAGCGCCTTGCGCGATTTGAACGGGCCGTTGGCGTCGCGGTGCGCCACGATGCTCTGCGCGAGACCAGAGCCCACGCCCGACACGCGGGCGAGCAGCGGCGCGGACGCGGTGTTGACGTCGACGCCGACCGCGTTCACGCAGTCTTCGACCACGGCGTCGAGCGATTTGGCGAGCTTGGCCTGGCCGAGATCGTGCTGATACTGGCCGACGCCGATCGCCTTGGGCTCGATCTTGACGAGCTCGGCGAGCGGATCCTGCAGACGCCGCGCGATCGAGACCGCGCCGCGCAGGGTGACGTCGAGACCCGGCAATTCTTCCGAGGCGAAAGCCGAGGCCGAATAGACCGACGCGCCGGCCTCCGACACCACGATCTTGGTCATCTTCAACTCGGACAGACCCTTGACGAGATCGCCTGCGAGCTTGTCGGTCTCGCGCGAGGCGGTGCCGTTGCCGATCGCGATCAGCTCGACACGATGCTTCAATGCGAGCTTGCCGAGGATCGCGAGCGACTCGTTCCACTGCCGCTGCGGCTCGTGCGGATAGATCACGGCGGTATCGACCACCTTGCCGGTGGCATCGGTGACGGCGACCTTGACGCCGGTGCGATAGCCGGGATCCAGCCCCATGGTGACGCGGGTGCCGGCCGGCGCGGCCAGCAGCAGGTCGCGTAGATTGGAGGCGAACACGCGCACGGCCTCGGTCTCGGCGGCGTTCCACAGCCGCATTCGCAAATCGATGTTGAGATGCACCTGGATCTTGGTGCGCCAGGCCCAGCGCACGGTATCGATCAGCCAGCGGTCGCCGGCGCGCTTGAGGTCCGCGATGCCGAACCGCTTCATGATTTTGAGTTCATAGGCGCTGGGCACGCCCGGCGGCGGCGCCTCGGCTTCGGCCTGGATTTGCAGGTCGAGAATCTCCTCCTTCTCGCCGCGGAACATCGCCAGGATTCGGTGCGAGGGCAGCTTGGTCAGCGGCTCGGAGAAGTCGAAATAGTCGGCGAACTTCTCGCCCTCGGTCTTCTTGCCGTCGCGCACCTTGGAGGCCATGCGCGCATTGGTCCACATCTCCTCGCGAAGCGCGCCGATCAGATCGGCGTCCTCGTCGAAACGCTCGACCAGGATGGCGCGGGCGCCGTCGAGTGCGGCGGCAGTGTCCGCAACGCCCTTCTCGGCGTTGACGAAGGCTTCGGCCACCACCTTCGGATCGTTGGTGGGCTCCGCCATCAGCTGGTTGGCGAGCGGCTCGAGGCCGGCCTCCTTGGCGATCTCAGCCTTGGTGCGGCGCTTCGGCTTGAACGGCAGATAGATGTCTTCGAGGCGGGCCTTGCTGTCGGCGGCGAGAATGGAGGCTTCGAGCGCGGCATCGAGCTTGCCCTGCTCGCGGACTGATTCGAGGATGGCCTTGCGGCGGTCCTCGAGCTCACGCAGGTAACCCAGGCGCTCCTCCAGGGTGCGCAATTGCGCGTCGTCGAGCGCACCGGTCGCTTCCTTGCGGTAGCGGGCGATGAAGGGAACCGTGGCGCCGCCGTCGAGCAACGTCACCGTCGCCTCGACCTGCTCGGCCCGAACCCCAAGCTCCTGCGCAATTTTCTGGTTGATATTTGCCACGCGAGAATCCCTCTATTCCGATCACGCAAGGCGGCGGCGAACCACCGGCTGCGGGACGCCGCTTATGGACCAACCGGGGTTGATTCATCAAGGTACCGCAGAGGACCGTCGACAGGGGATTTTTTGTCGAACCGATGCGATCTCGCCACATTCGTGAGGACGCCGCTGCTCTTGTGTCCCCCGACGCGCTGCAGCGTTCTTACGCTGCTGCGCAGAGCCGGGACCCAAAGCGGCACGGCATGCGGCGAGATGGGCCCCGGCTCTGCAGCGCACCACCCGGACGATGCGCTGCGTCCGGGGCAAGAGCGGAGAGGTTTGGGCTCCGCTCGCTCCGCGTCATTGCGAGGAGCACTTGCGACAAAGCAATCCAGAATCCCTCCGCGGAGAGACTCTGATTGCTTCCGCCTTCGGTCGACATGACGGAGTATGAGGTCACAGCTTGCTTCTCCAAGTGACACTGTCATTCCCGGGCGAAGGCGGGGAATCCAGTACGCCGCGGCCTCTCGATTCGACAACCGCCGGCTCGCCGTACTGGATCGCCCGGTCAATTTCGCGCGCACCGGAATGACGCGGAGTGTTGCACTTGACAGACGCCTCGGTTCTACGCCTGTTTGATCCCGCCGGGACCACCGAACTCCGAGGATCAAAATGCGGACCACATCGGTCGGCGTCTTCAAGATCGCCACCAAGGGCCCCGGCGACGTGTCCGGCCTCGTCAGCCTGATCGTTTCAGGCGTGATCGATCCAGCCGCCATCCTGGCCGTTCTCGGCAAGACCGAGGGCAATGGCGGCGTCAACGACTTCACGCGGGAGTATGCGGTTGCGGCGCTGTGCACAGCGCTCGCGCCGAAGCTCGGCCTGACGCCACATGAGGTCGAGCAGCGCATTGCGTTCGTGATGTCGGGCGGCACCGAGGGCGTGCTCAGCCCGCACATCACGGTGTTTACGCGCGAGGAGATCGGGAGGCCGCCTGCCGGCATCTCCGGCAAGCGCCTGAGCATCGGCATGGCGCAGACCCGCGATTTCCTGCCTGAGGAGCTCGGCCGCTCGGCGCAGATCACCGAGACCGCCAAGGCCGTGCAGGCCGCGATGGCGGATGCCGGAATCACCGATGCCACGGACGTCCATTTCGTGCAGATCAAGTGCCCGCTGCTCACCAGCGAGCGCGTCGAGACGGCGGCCGCGCGCGGCAACAAAACCGCGACGATCAGCTCGTACAGCTCGATGGCCTATTCGCGCGGCGCCTCGGCGCTCGGGGTTGCGGCCGCGCTCGGCGAGGTCACATCCGACATTCGCGATGAGGACGTGCTGCGGCGCTACGATCTGTTCTCGAAGGTCGCCTCGACCTCGTCCGGAATCGAGCTGATGCATAACGTCGTCATCGTGCTCGGCAATTCGGACAGTTCAGCCAGCGAGTTCGTGATCGGGCATGCCGTGATGAACGACGCAATCGATGCGCCCGCAGTGGTGTCTGCGTTGCAGAGCGTCGGGCTTGGTGCAAATCCGCAGCCGGACCGCGAGCTCGTCAACATCTTCGCCAAGGCCGAGGCTTCGCCCGATGGCAGCGTGCGCGGCTCCCGCCACACCATGCTGGAAGATACCGACGTCAGTTCGACACGCCATGCCCGCGCGGCGGTCGGCGGCTTGATCGCAGGCCTTGCCGGCACGGGGGTGGTCTATGTTTCCGGCGGCGCCGAGCATCAGGGGCCGGCTGGCGGCGGACCGGTTGCGGCAATCGCACGACTGTTCTAATGCCCCGACCTGTCCGCCCGGCGCAACCCTGCCCCTCGTGCCGGCTCAGTTGATTCACGCGGTCCCTTGCTAAAAAGGTGACGCCGCACCTCAAGGGATTTGACTTCATGACTTTGCCGATGAGCTGGACTGAATGGGCGCAGCACGATGGCGTCGCGCTGGCGGGGCGTGTCCGCAAGGGCGAGCTGACGGCGAAAGATCTGGCGCGCCAGGCTGCAGCGGGTGTCGCCAAGGTCAATCCGGCGCTGTCCGGCGTGGTCGAGCTGTTCGAGGACGTGATCGCCGATCCCGCGAAGGACGGCGCCAATCTCGCAGGTCCGTTCGCCGGCCTGCCATTCCTGATGAAGGACCTCGGGCCGACCATGAAGGGCCGGCTGCAGGAAATGGGCTCGCTCTTGATGCGCGGCAACCGCGCCGCGGCCGATACGTTCCTCACCGGCAAATTCCGCCAGGCCGGCCTCAATCTGATTGGACGCACCACCACGCCGGAATTCGGCGTGTGCTCGTCTGCCGACAATCCCGCCGTCTACGTCACCCGCAATCCCTGGAATACCGATTATACCACTTGCGGCTCGTCGGCTGGCAGCGCTGCCATGGTCGCCGCCGGCGTGGTGCCGATCGCACATGCCACCGACGGCGGCGGATCGATCCGCATTCCCGCCGGTGTCAACGGCAATATCGGGCTGAAGGTCTCGCGCGGCGTGTTCTCGCTGGCGCCGCACATGTCCGACCTCACCGGCCTCGTCTCGATCCAGGGCTGCCAGTCGCGCTCGGTGCGGGACACCGCGGCCTTCGTCGATCACGCCCGCGGACCTGCGCCCGGCGAGTTCATGCCGTTCTGGACCACGGCGCAGCCTTATTCGGAGATGATCAAGCGCGATCCGGGCAAGCTGCGCATCGCGCTGTCGCACAGCTGGGGCGACTACACCGCGACACCCGAGCTCGCAGCCGAACTGGAGAAGACCGGCCGCTTCCTCGAAGGCCTCGGCCACCACGTCGACTACGCCCTGCCCGAGCTGGACTTCCGCGCCGCGTTCGAGGCGCAGACGATGTGCTACATCTCGAATTTCGCGGTGGTGATCTCCAACATGCTGGCCGCGCGCGGGCTGGAAAAGCCGCCGGAAGATCTGATCGAGCCGATGAACATCCGGATCTGGGAAGCCGGCCGGCACACCAGCTTCGCCGAGCGGGCGAAGATGCAGGGTGTGTTCAACACCACGTCACGCGGCTTCGGCGCCTTCTTCGAGCAGTGGGACGTGATCCTGACGCCGATCATCGCGCTGCCGACGCCGAAGGTCAGCACCAGGGAATATCTCACCATCTCCGACAATCCTGATGTGCTCGACTGGTTCGGCAATCTCTGGCGCTTCTTCGCCTTCACGCCGCTCGCCAATCTCTGCGGCATGCCCGCGATCTCGATGCCGATGGCGAGCCAGGACCACGGCCTGCCGCTCGGCATCCAGGCCATCGCCAAGCAGGCCAATGACGGCCTGCTGCTGCAACTCGCCGCCCAGATCGAGCGCGCGCTCGACGGCAAGTGGAACGGCGGCAGGAAGCCAAAGGTGCATGTGAGCTGAGGCGGAGCCGATCTACGTCGCCTCGTAGCCCGGATGGAGCGAAGCGCAATCCGGGGAGCGATGACAAAAACTCCCGGATTACGCTTTCGCTCCATCCGGGCTACACGCCCATCGTCAAAAGATGGCTAGCTCAATTCTTCACCGCCGGGATCTCCTCCGTCACCGGCTGCTGCTGGCCCTGCCGGAACATCGCCAGGGCCTTGTCGAGCGCTTCGCGCAGCGCAAGTGCCGCGGCCACGCTGCAACGCAGATGCGCGGTCTGGACCACGTCGACCCTGACGGCCGCGCCGACCGGCATCAGCAAATTCGCGGCGAGCTCGATCTGGATCGCGCCGTTGTGATGGCCGAAGCAGGACGCGCCGTCGAAATAGATGATCGGCGCCCGCTCCGAGCTGGAGCTCGAAATGGTGACGGGCCCCTGGTTGTTGGCGGGCGTTTCGGGGTCGGCCATGGGCACTCCTTGGGGCTGGTCGGCGAACGAAGCGCTCACCATCGGTGCTTCGGCCTGCTCTGTCGAGGCCAAACCGGCCCGCGCGGGGTCGATCCGGGTTTTGCGCGGCGCGCACAGCTGGTCTAGAACGTTGCCATGTCCACTTTGCCATCCACGCTCCCGTTCGAGGAACTCGCCGAAGCCATCAAGGGCCGCCGCTCCGATTACGGCCAGATCAGCGGGCTCCAGCTCGACCGTTTCGCGCCAAGCGAGGCCTGGTCCAGCCTGCCCTATCGTCCCGTCTTCGTCGGCGACACCGAAACCGGCGTGCTGCATGGCGGCGTCGTCACGGCGATGCTGGACGAGAGCTGCGGCATGGCGGTGCAACTTGCACTCGACGGTACGAGCGCGATCGCAACCCTCGATCTGCGCATCGACTACCAGAAGCCGGCCACGCCCGGTCTCGACATCAAGGCGCATTCGGTCTGCTACCGCACCACGCGCTCGATCGCCTTCGTGCGCTCCACCGCCTATCAGGAGTCCGAGGATGATCCGGTCGCGACCGCGACCGCCTGCTTCATGATCGGCGCCAACCGCACCAACATGCTGGCCGATCGCAGGATGGACTTGCGCAGCATTCCGACGCTGGAGGCACCGGACGATCCGGACGGTCCGTTCGCGAGCAGCCCGTTCGCGCGCGCCCTCGGCATTCGCGTCAATGACGACGGCACGCTGACGATGCCGTTCTCGCCGCAGATCATCGGCAATCCGATCCTGCCCGCGATCCATGGCGGCATGACCGGCGCCTTCCTCGAGACCACTGCGATCTTCGGCGTAAGGCGCGAGCTCGGCATCGCCGCGCTGCCCAAGCCGATCGGACTCACCATCAACTATCTTCGCTCCGGCCGCGCGCTCGACACCTTCGCCAACGTGTCGATCGTGAAGCAGGGCCGGCGCATCGTCGCCTTCGAGGCGCGCGCCTGGCAGGACGATGCGGACAAGCCGATCGCCACCGCCTTCGGTCATTTCATGCTGCGCCCGACGCCCGGACGCGACGAGGAATAGACGCATTTTGACTTGACGGCCGCAGTTCCGGCCACAACGATGGGACGTCCCCGCGAGAGGTATTGGATTGCGGCATCCGCTCGACATCATCGCCATGTTCGCCGCACTCTGGCTGCTGGCCTCGATGATGCTCGACGCGTTGACGCCGAAGGAACTGACCGCGATCATGATCGGCGTGGCGATCGGGCCTGCGATCGTCATCACGGCCGTATTCTACTACCTGCGCTGCCCGCGAACGGACTTCGCGGTGATGTTCGCAGCACTTTGGCTGATCTCGGACATCGCGATCGCCTTCGTCTCGCCGACGCACCTGCCGCATTTCCTGATCGTGCTCGGCTTCGTGCCGGCACTGACGGTCGGCAGCGTGCTGCACTGGCAACGCTTCCAGCGCCGCCACGAGCAGCCGCTGCCCGCGCCATTGGTGAAGCGGGGCTAGCGCGGCAGGAGATTCGTCTTGGCGAGGTCGAGCACCTCGTCGCCGCGGCCGTTCATCACCGCGCGCAGCACCCAGAGGCTGAAGCCCTTGATCTGCTCGGGCGTGATGGTGGGCGGCATTGACAGCTCCTGCTTGGCGGTGACGACGTCGAGCAGCGCCGGCCCGTCATGGGCGAGCATCTCCTTGACGGCACCGGGCAGTTCGCCGGGGTCCTCGACACGCTTGGCAAAGATGCCCATGGCGCGCGCCATCGCTGCGAAGTCCGGATTCTTCAGATCGACATTGGTATCGACGAAGCCCGCCGCCTTCATCTCCAGCGCGACGAAGCCGAGCACGCCGTTATTGAAGACGACCACCTTCACCGGCAGCTTCTCCTGCGTCAGCGTGATCAGATCGCCCATCAGCATGGTGAAGCCGCCGTCGCCGGACAGCGAGATCACCTGGCGGCCGGGCTGGGCGGCCTGCGCGCCGACCGCCTGCGGCATCGCGTTGGCCATCGAGCCGTGCACGAAGGAGCCGATCAGCCGGCGGCGGCCGTTCATGTCGAGATAGCGCGCGGCCCACACCGTGGGTGTGCCGACATCGGCGGTGAAGACCGCATCGTCAGACGCGTGGTCGCTGATGACCTTTGCGAGATATTGCGGATGGATCGGCTTGCTGCCGGGTGTGCCTTTGGCGAGCGAGTCCAGCCCCTCGCGCGCCTTCTTGTAGTGCGCGACGGCGTCGTCGAGATGCTTGCGCTGCGTTTTCGCTATTAACAGCGGCAGCAGCGCCTCGATGGTGAGTTTGACGTCGCCGACGAGGCCGAGATCGATCTTGCAGCGACGTCCGAGATTTTCCGGACGGATGTCGATCTGCGCGACCTTCGCATCATCAGGGAAGAACTGCTTGTAGGGAAAGTCCGTGCCGAGCATCACCAGCGTGTCGCAGGCATGCATGGCGGCGTAGCCCGAGGAGAAGCCGATGAAGCCGGTCATGCCGACGTCGTAGGGGTTGTCGTATTCGACATGCTCCTTGCCGCCGAGCGCATGCACGATCGGGCTCTTCAGCGCTTCCGCCAGCTGCATCAAGGGCGCATGCGCGCCGGCGCAGCCGCGGCCGCAGAACAGGGTGACGCGCTCGGCGCCGTTGAGGAGATCCGCCAGCGCCTGCAGCTCGTCCGCCTGCGGCACCACCTTCGGCGCCGCCACGCTGAGGCCGCGCGTGGTCGACAGCGCCCGCTTCGGCGGGCTACGAAAGGCGACGTCGCCGGGCATGGCGACGACGGCGACGCCGCGCAGGCCAACGGCCGCGCGGATCGCGTTCTCCAGCACGAAGGGAAGCTGGCTCGGGTCGGAGACCAGCTCGCAATAATGGCTGCATTCGCGAAACAGGTTCTGCGGATGCGTCTCCTGGAAATAGCCGCCGCCGATCTCGGCCGAGGGGATCTGCGCGGCGATCGCCAGCACGGGAACGCGGCTGCGATGCGCGTCGAACAGGCCGTTGATCAGATGCAGATTGCCGGGACCGCAGGAGCCCGCGCACACCGCGAGGCTTCCGGTCATCTCGGCTTCGCCGGCGGCGGCGAAGGCGGCGACCTCCTCGTGGCGGACATGGATCCATTCGATGGTGCCGCGGCGGCGCAATGATTCGGTCAGGGCGTTCAGGCTGTCGCCGACGATGCCGTAGATGCGCTTGACGCCGGCCTGCTCGAGCGTTGCCACGAACAGATCGGCCACGTTGTTGATCGCCATGTCGGTCTCCTGCTGTCGCCAGTCACACTGCGCGATACGTCACGTCAGCATCGCGGCAATATGAGGCACAATAGGTTATGCCGGGTTCACGGCTAGTTTATTGTCCGTCAATCTTTCTGAATTGCCCGATCGTAAGCCGTGATCGTCGCCTTGGCGCGCGCGGCGACGTCGGCCGCGCTCATGCCGGGCGTGTAGAGGCTGGAGCCGAGCCCGAAGGCGGTGACGCCGCCCTTGATGTATTCCGCAAAGTTCTGATCGGAGACGCCGCCGACGGCGGCGATCATCACACCCGACGGCAGCACGGCGCGGATCGCGGCGATGCCGGCCGCGCCCAACACGCTGGCCGGGAAGAATTTCAGACCCGATGCGCCCGAGCGCGCCGCAAGCAGCGCCTCGGTCGGAGAGAACACGCCGGGCAGCGTGACCATGGCGTATTGATGCGCACGCACCAGCACCTGCGTATCCACATTCGGCGAGACCATCAGCCTGCCGCCGACGTCGTTGAGACGATCGACATCCGCGGTGGCCAGCACCGTGCCTGCGCCGATCAGCACGTCCGCAGGCGCCTGCTTCACCGCCGTTGCGATGGAGCGGAACGGATCGGGCGAGTTCAGGGGGATCTCGATCGCTGTCATGCCGGCTTCGATCAGCACGCCGACGATCGCCTCGGTCTCCTCGGGCTTGACGCCGCGCAGGATCGCAACGAGCGGCCGCTTCATCGGGGGAAAGGGAATGCTCATCTCAAAGATCCTTTGATTTCGTCCAGATCGCGGCAGCCGCCATCGAGAGGCCGCGGCGAGCGGCTTCATCCGCATCGACCGGATCAACGTTGACCGACAGCGCCTCGAACGCCAGCCGGTACAGCACCGCGAGCCGCCCCGCGGCAATCAACCTGACACCGGCTTGCGGCACGGAGCCGGAGAGCCCGGCCGCCAGCTCGACGCCGATCAACGTGCCCGACAGCGTCTCGCGCGCCGCAGCCGGCGTGCCGCCGAACAGCAACTGGCGCGACCGCGCGCCGAACAAATGATTGGCGACGAAGGCCGGCGCGTCATGGGCGGCTCTCACCGCGGCCTTGAAGCTCGCGATATCGTGGGCCTCGTCCTCGTCCGCGCCCGCGACCGCGAGCGACAGGATGGTCTCGCGCGAGATGACGCTGAACAGCTCGCCGGTCATGAAGGTGGAGAAGCGTTCGACGACGCCGTCCTTCACCCGCACCCATTTCGAATGCGTGCCGGGCATGCAGACCAGCGCCTCGCCGGCGGCCTTGAGGCCGAGCGCGCCGAGCAGCTGCGTTTCCTCGCCGCGCATGACGTCGGGGGCGCTTGCGTCGCGCTGCGCGATACCCGGCAGGATGCGGATGTCGCGCGCTTCGCCGGGGACGCGCACGGCCTGCTTCAGGACGGCCGCAAGCGGTGCCGGCGTGTCGACATAGCCGGCCTCGACCCAGCCGGTCTTGGCGCCGGCCATGCCGCAGACCAGAACCGGCAGATGATCCGGCGCTTCGATCGCCGCGAGATGCGATTGCAGCACGGCCGGAAAGCCGGCCTTGGCGGCCGCCAGCATGCCCTCACCGCTGCGGCGCTCGGCCAGCACCTGGCCGGCACGATCGACCAACCACAGCCGGAAACTGCTGGTGCCCCAGTCCATCGCGACATAAGCGGGTTCGGTCATTCTGTCCTCGTCTCACGGCCGGGACGCCGTCTCGCGACAATGAGACGACGTCTTGGGGTCTGACGCCGGGATACCGGCTATTGCACGGGCAAACCAGCCCTTTCTCTGCGATTTGAAGCCACCCCGCACTGGCACAGCGCTTGCTGAACCGTCCCCGCTCAACTCCGTCAACGCGCGACAAGACGCGTCAACATCAGATGAGGAAACCCATGGAGATCGGCTATTTCACGATGCCTTCGCATCCGCCGGAGTGCGGCCTGAAGGAAGGACACGATTGGGACCTACAGGTCCTGCGCTGGCTCGACGAGCTCGGCTACCAGGAAGCCTGGATCGGCGAGCACCACACCGCGCCCTGGGAACCCAATCCCACGCCGGACCTGCTGATCGCGCAGGCGCTGATGCAGACCAAGAACATCCGCATCGGGCCGGGCGGATTCCTGTTGCCTTATCACCACCCGGCCGAGCTCGCCAACCGCGTCGCGATGCTCGACCATCTCTCCGAGGGCCGGCTCAATTTCGGCGTCGCCGCATCCGGCCTGCCGAGCGACTGGGCGATGTTCAACGTCGACGGCATGAGCGGCCAGAACCGCGACATGACCCGCGAGGCGCTCGAGATCATCCTGAAGATGTGGAGCGATCCCGCGCCCTGGACCTACAAGGGCAAGTTCTGGACGGTGACCAAGCCGGACACGATGTTCGACTTCCTCAAGCCGCACATCAAGCCGTTGCAGACGCCGCATCCGCCGATCGGCGTCGCCGGGCTTTCCAAGAACTCGGACACGCTGAAGCTTGCCGGTGAGCGCGGCTTCATTCCGATGAGCCTCAACCTCAACCCGGCCTATGTCGGCAGCCACTGGGACTCGGTCGAGATCGGCGCCGCCAAGACCGGGCGCAAGCCGAACCGCGCCGATTGGCGCCTCGTGCGCGAGGTGTTCGTCGCCGACACCGACGAGGAGGCCTGGAAACTCTCGACCGGCGACATGATGGGCCGGATGATGGGCGAGTACTTCCTGCCGCTGCTCGGCCATTTCGGCTTCAAGGACTATCTGAAGCACGCGCCGGACGTGCCCGACAGCGACGTCACCGTCGAATATTGCGCCAAGCGGAACTGGATCGTTGGCTCGCCGGCGACGGTCGCCGAGAAGATCGAAAAGATCTACGACGAGGTCGGCGGCTTCGGCGTGCTCTGCGTGTTCGGCTTCGACTACAAGCACAAGCCGGAAGCCTGGCACCACTCGCTCTCGCTGCTCAAGAACGAGGTGATGCCGCGCCTGAAGCATCTCGGCTCCGCGAAGAAGGCGGCTTGACGATCAGCGGGTGCGGCGCGATCGTGACGCACCCGCTTTTATTTTCGGAGATGTCCGCGTGACGGTCGACGCCAGTCCTCTCGACGCAAAGGATTTCAAGCAGGCGATGCGCCAATGTGCCGGAGCCGTTGCGCTGGTCACGGTCGGTGCCGAGCACGGCAAGCGCACGGGATTGACGGTGACATCGGCCTGCTCGCTGTCGGATAGCCCGCCTTCGCTGATCGTCTGCGTCAACCGCAATGCCAGCGCGCATGCGCGCATCCGCGAAGAAGGCGCCTTCGCGATCAACTTCCTGCACGAGGACCACGCGGCGCTGGCGCTGACCTTCAGCGGGCAGAAGGGCGTCAACGGCGACGACCGCTTTGCGTTCGGACAGTGGACGCGT
The DNA here is from genome assembly GCF_003020125.1 of Bradyrhizobium sp. MOS003. Classification (GTDB taxonomy): domain Bacteria; phylum Pseudomonadota; class Alphaproteobacteria; order Rhizobiales; family Xanthobacteraceae; genus Bradyrhizobium. The sequence continues at coordinate 80,610 of NZ_PYFW01000002.1, forward strand.
GGGGCCACGGGTGCGCCGGTGCTGACGGACGCGGTCGCCGCCTTCGACTGCGTGCTGGCGCAGGAATTCGAGACGACGACGCATTCGATCTTCGTCGGCGAGGTGCGCGGCGTGTCGCACGGCGCGGAAGCGACCCCGCTGATCTATCTCCGCAGCAGCTTCCACACGCCGCGCGAGATGCGCGGCACCGTCACGGTTGGCGACCTCGACTCGCGGCATCTGAGTTGGAGCGATTTTTCGTAAGGAACGGCGCTCTCTTTCCTCCTCCCCTTGTGGGAGAAGGTGGCGCGATGCGCCGGATGAGGGGTACCCATCACAAGCGCAGAAATCGTAGGGTGGGCAAAGCGAAGCGTGCCCACGCCTTCTGTCGTGGTTCGGACAGATGGTGGGCACGGCGCAAGCGCGCCTTTGCCCACCCTACGACGTCCGTGGTCTGGGACAGAGATCGCTACTGCGCCGTCTCGATCTTCAGCTGCTTGATCTTCCGATAGAGCGTCGCGCGGCCAAGCTTCAGCGCGCGGGCTGCCTCGGTGACGCGGCCGCCATGCTTGCGCAAGGCCTCGACGATCGTCGCACGCTCGGCCGCTGCGAGATCAGGCTCTGCTCTCCCGCCGAACGGAGGCAGATCGAGATCGGCATCGGTGATCACCCCACCCTCCGCGGTGCAGCCGGCGAGCCGCAGCACGTGGCGGAGCTGGCGCATGTTGCCGGGATAGGAATAGGCGGAGAGCCGCGACCACGCTTCGTCCGAGACGCGGCAATTCGGCGCCTCTTCGCGCGCGATCTGGCGGATGACGTCGTCCCGATCCGCGCGCTCGCGCAGGGCGGGCAGCCGCACCTCCAGGCCGCGTAGACGGAAATAGAGATCTGCCCGGAATGCGCCCTCCTCCGCCATGCGGCCCAGGTCGCGGTGGGTGGCACTGATCAGCCGGATGTCGACGGCGACGGGCTTGAGCGCACCGAGCGGCCAGACCTCGCGGTTCTCCAGCACCCGCAGCAAGCGCGTCTGCAGCGCGATCGGCATGTCGCCGATCTCGTCGAGGAACAGCGTGCCGCCGTCGGCCTGCACGATCAGCCCCTTCGAGCCGTCGCGCCGCGCGCCGGTGAAAGCGCCGGCCTCGTAGCCGAACAGTTCGGCGTCGATCAGGCTCTCCGGCATCGCCGCGCAGTTCAGCGCGACATAATTGCTGCGCGCGCGGTTGCTGCCAGCGTGAATGGCGCGCGCGAACAAATCCTTGCCGACGCCGGTTTCCCCGCACAGCAGCACCGGCAGATTGTGATCGCCTATGCTGCGGAGCCGCTTGACGCTTCTGATCAGCCCGGGATCGCGGCCGGCGAGCCGATGGAGCGCGTCGAAACGGTCGACAGGCGCGTCGCGGCGCGGCGCAAGCGGGCTCGTAGAGGATCTCGCGCGCAGCGGCGGCGCGACATGACCTTGGCCCAGCGCGCTGCCGTCGGCGCGGCGGAATTGGACAAGCTGGTCCGCGCCGCGGCCTGCATGATGATCGAACTTGACGTAGCGCGACAGGTCGATGCCCGAGGCGATCAGACCATCGGTGAGACCCAGCAATGCGCGCGCAGAACGGCAGGCGCCGACGATGCGGCGATCGTCGTCATAGGCAAGCAGACCGCTGCCGCCGTTATCAGGCACGGTCGCGATCCAGGCGTTGCGGAAATGATCGCGGAAGATCGCACCCTCCATCCGCCGCGTTGCCTCCATCGTCACCGCGAGCGCGAGCTGATGCGCAGCGCGCTCGAGATCCTCTCGGCAAGAGGTGATGTTGATGGCTCCGGCGAGGTGGCCGGCATGGTCGAACAGCGGCGCGACCGCGCAGGAGAACATGTGCCACTGCGCGCGAAAATGCTCGTCGCGATGCACCAGGATTGGCTTCTGCTCGGCGAGGCAGGTCCCCAGACCGTTGGTCCCCTCGCATGCCTCGGCAAAATTCGAGCCGGTGTAGATCTTCCAGTCCATGAACAGTCGCGCGTCCGCCTCGCCCGGCAATCGGCTGAACAGCATGGTCGCGTTGGCGTCAGCGAGATTGACGCAATACCCGGCGTCACGCAGCACGCGGGCGAGGTCATCGAGTTCGGGCGAGACCAACCGGATCGTCTCCTCCATCGGCTCGGCGACGTGGCGGATCTCGGCTTCGGTCAGCGTCTGCGGCGGCCCCTGCCGGGCGGGATCGAGCTTGTGGCTGATCAGGCATCGTCGCCAAGAGCTGGCGATCCGCGACGAGGCATCGACCTCGGCCACATGATTGGCGACGGACAAGACACGGGCGACATGGTTCGAGGCCGAAAGGCTGGCCATCGCGGACGTCTCCACCCTGTATTATTGTGCAAAGTCTGGCACCACGGATGGAGATGTCAATCGGGAACCGGAAACGGGGATTATTGCTGCACCGCCCTCACCACGTATCGATGCACGGCCGCTTCTTCGCCGTCCGCGCCGGCGGCTTCGGCACGGACCGCAGGCCGGCCATGATCCAGCGGCGGGTCTCGGCGGGGTCGATGACGTTGTCGATCTCGAACACCGAGGCGATCGAGACCGCCTTGCCATTGGCATAGAGCTCAGCGACTTTGTTGCGGTAATAGGTCTCGCGCTCCTCGGGATCGGCGATCGCCTCCATCTCCTTGCGGAAGCCGAGCCGGACATAGCCCTCCAGCCCCATGCCGCCGAACTCGCCGGTCGGCCAGGCCGCCGTGAAGAACGAGGCGTGGAAGCCGCCGCCGATCATCGACTGCGCGCCGAGACCGTAGCCCTTGCGCAGCACGATGCCGAATAGCGGCACGGTGAGGCTCGCGCCCGTCACGAACATGCGCGAGACGTGGCGCACGATCGCGGTCTTCTCCGCTTCCGGGCCGACCATGAAGCCGGGGGTATCGCACAGCGAGACGATCGGCAGATCGAAGGCATCGCAGAGCTGGAGGAAGCGCGCGGCCTTGTCGCCGGCATCGGCATCGATGGCGCCACCGAGGTGGCGCGGATTGTTGGCGATCAGGCCGAACGGTTTGCCCTCAATGCGGATCAGCGCGGTGATCATGCCGACGCCGTAGTCGCGGCGCAACTCCAGCACGCTGCCCTTGTCGGCGACGAGATCGATCACGCTGCGGATATCGTAGACGCGCAGCCGGTTCTCGGGGATGGCCCGGCGCAGCAGGCGCTGATCGGCGGCCTGCCACTCCGTCACCGCGCCCTGGAAATAGGACAGGTATTGTTGGGCGACCCTCGTTGCCTCCTCCTCGTCCTCGACCAGGATGTCGATGACGCCGTTCGGAGACTGGAACGAGACAGGGCCGACTTCGGCCGGATGATAGACGCCGAGCCCGCCGCCCTCGATCATCGCGGGGCCGCCCATGCCGATCGAGGCGTTCTTGGTCGCGATGATGACGTCGCAGCAGCCGAGCATCGCGGCGTTGCCGGCGAAGCAATAGCCGGAGACGACACCGATCACCGGCACCAGGCCGGAGAGCCTTGCGAACTGCACGAAGGAGGGGCCGTCGAGACCGGTCATGCCGAGCCGGTCGGTGTCGCCTGGCCGGCCGCCGCCGCCCTCGGCATAAAACACCAGCGGCACGCGCCAGTCTTCCGCCAAGGTCAGCATCCGGTCGATCTTCTTGTGGTTCATGTGGCCCTGCGTGCCCGCGAGCACGGTGTAGTCGTAGGCCACGACGATGCAGCGCGCGCCTTCGGGTCCGAACTTGTCGCCATTGACGGTGGCGACGCCCATCACGAGGCCGTCGGCCGGCGTGTTCTTGATGAGATCGTCGAGCTTGCGGCGACGGCGCTGCGCCGCGATCGCGAGGCTGCCATACTCCATGAACGAGCCGTCATCGACGAGCTGCGCGACGTTCTCGCGCGCGGTGCGCTGGTTGGTGTTGCGGCGGCGCTCGACCGAGGCCGGACGGTTCGCATCCTGCGTGTTGGCCTGACGCGCGATCAGCTCGGCCAGGTCAGGGCGGATGTGATCGAGATCGATATCGGCCTCGGCCGTCGCGCTGTCAGCCGCGACGTCGAGCGGCTCGAGATAGAGGATCGCCTCGCCATGCAGCAGCGTGACGCCGCCGCCGGCAGCAAGCTTCATGACCCGGCCGCCCTGCTCGGCCATGACCAGATGCTCCATCTTCATCGACTCGATCACGGCGAGCTGCTGGCCGGGGCGCACGATCTCGCCCTCCTTCACCTGAATGGTGACGATGGTGCCTTGCAGCGGTGCTGCGACCATCACCGTGCCTTCAGGCACCACTTGTGCGACGTGCGTCTCGGCACCGTGCGCGCCGCCCCTCTCGGACGGGGCGAAGTAGAGCGGCTTGGCAGCACCATCGGCGGCATCGACGAGCTTGGCGATGTTGCGATCGATGAAATCGGTCGCGATACGGTTTGTCCGGAAATCGGGATGCGCCAGCACCGCTTGGAGGAAGGCGATATTGGTAACCACGCCGTCGATCCGGAACTCGCGCAGGGCACGCGATGCCTTTGCGACCACGTCGTGCCAGGCCTCGCTCGGCGTATGCACGATGACCTTTGCAAGCAGCGAGTCGAAGGCCGCGCTGGTCTTGTAGCCGGCATAACCAAAGCTATCGACGCGCACGCCGGGCCCCGAGGGCGGCTCGAACAATGCGAGCACGCCGCCGGTCGGGTGCGTCGCGCCCGTTACATCCAGCGTCTCCATGTTGACGCGGAGCTGCATGGCATAGCCACGCGGCTTCGGGATCGAGCCTTGCGCCAGGCCGAGCGAGGCCAGCGTCGCGCCTGATGCGACCGCGAGCTGGGCGCGGACGAGGTCGAGCCCGAGCACTTCTTCGGTCACGGTGTGCTCGACCTGGAGCCGCGGATTGGCTTCGATGAAGGCAAAACTGTCCTCGGCCGTGCCGTCGACCAGGAACTCGAACGTGCCGAGATTGTCGTAACTCGCCGCCGTCGCGAGCTGCTTCGCTGCCTCGATGATGCGGCCACGCAGGGAATCGCTCAGCGACGGGCTCGGCGCCACCTCGATCAGCTTCTGGTGCCGGCGCTGGATGGTGCATTCGCGCTCCCAGAGGTGGGAGATCGCGCCATGGCGGTCGCCGATGATTTGCACCTCGATATGACGCGCCTGCCGGATCAGCCGCTCGGCATAGACGCCGTCGAAGCCGAACGCCGCCTTGGCCTCCGACTGGCAACGCGCATAGGCTTCCGCAAGATCGATCGCGCTCTCCACGACCCGCATGCCGCGACCGCCGCCGCCGGCCATGGCCTTGATCACGATCGCCGCATTGCTACCGAGCGAGGTGAAGAACGCCGTGATCTCCTCCAGCGAGGACGGTCCGCTGGTGCCGGCGATGATCGGCACGCCGCAACGTTTTGCCAGTTGCCGAGCCGCGACCTTGTCGCCGAATAGTTCGAGCGCGGCCGGCTTCGGACCGACGAACGTCATGCCTGCGCCCGCGCACGCTGTGGCGAACGCGGCGTTCTCGCTGAGGAAGCCGTAGCCGGGATGCACGGCATCGCAGCCGACGCTCGTCGCGGCCTTCACCACCGCCTGGATATCGAGATAGGCCCGCGCGCCGCGGCCGGGGATTTCGACGGCTTCGTCGGCCACCCGCACATGCAGCGAAAGCGCATCATCGGCGGGATGGATCGCAACGGTCGCGATGCCGGCATCGGCCGCCGCGCGCGCAATGCGGATGGCAATCTCGCCGCGATTGGCGATCAGCAGCTTCTTGAACGACATGCAGCGGTCTCCGTGCCCGCAAGCATGCGGGTTGGCCAATTCGATGATCCTGCTTCATCACTTTAGCCGCTGGCGTCAAGACTGGGGAGGCCGGTTGCGACCACCGCTCCCGCAGGCCGGAATATCAGCCGGCCGCACGCGCTGTGATGAGACCAATAATCCGTGCCACGGCAGACGAAATCGGTGCGATGATCGGCACGGTGAACATCGGCTGAAGTTGTCGCGCAGCCTCGCCGAGCGGCCCACCTCCGATGATCACAGCCTCGGCTCCGTCCTGCACGATGCAGGCTTCGACCGCGCCGGCAAGGGCAGCGAGCAGCCGTTCCGGATCGCGCATCAGTTCGTGCGGATCGCCATCGGCGAAGCGCGTGCCCGTATAGCGATGTCCCAATCCCAATGCTTGCGGCAAGGCGTCGATCTTCGCGCCGAGCCGCGGCGTCGTGGTCGCCACGCCGAAGCGGCGGCCGGCTTCAGCCGCTTCAAGCATCGCGGACTCGCCGATACCGACAGCAGGCAAATCCGTACTGGCCTTGATCCCCGCCAGGCCGGGATCGCCAAACGCAGAAACGATGATGCCAGCGCAGGCGCCTCTCGCGGCCAGCGCGATCTCCTCGACCTCGGGCGCAGCCGCGTCAAGCGCATCCGCCGAAACGATCATTGGGGGAGCGCGTGTTGCCGTGGCGCCGACGATCTCGAAGCCGTCGGGAATTTCCGACCTCGCGATGGCCACCATCATCGCTGTGGTCGCCTCGAGGCTGTTCGGATTGATCAGGAGGATGCGACGACCCGACATGTCAGGCGCCGGCTCGTGAGCGCGCACCAATCTCCTTGAAGATCGCGGTGAGTTCGTCGACCTCGTCTGCGCCCTCCTTCGGCTGAATCCGCTGTTCCATCTCCTCAATGTGATGACGCATCGCATGGATCGCGCCGGCCTTGTCCCGGGCGAGGATCAACGCCCCGATGTCCGGGTGCGCGTCCGGCGAGCAATCCGGCTCGCCCGGTTGCTCGAACGTCGCGATCGCCAGCGACGTTCGCAGCATCAGCTCGCGCGACAGGTCCAGCAGAACGCGGTTGCCCGCAAGCTTGGCGACCAGGATATGGAACTCCGCGGTGAGCGACAGCGAGGCCCAACGATCGTTGCGATCGTGGCGCGCCTCCAGCTCCATGTGCGCCTTCAGCGCGGCTTTGCCGGACTTGTCCAACCGGTCGACCGCCGCGTCGACCGCGGCGACCTCGATGACGCGGCGCGCGGCGAAGATGTCCTGCGCCTCTTCCCAACTCGGCCGATACACGAAGGCGCCGCGGTTGGGGATCTGCATCACCACCTTGCGCGAGGCGAGATGGGCGAGCGCCTGCCGGATGTGAATCCGCGTCGTGCCGAAGGCGGAAGCGAGCTTGTCCTCGCCGAGCTTGGCGCCAGGCTTCAGCCGCTTCTGGCTGACCGCGGTCAGAATGCCCTGGACCACCGGATCATCGTCGATGCTGCGCGGATCGACGGCATCCGGCTCAACGCGCTTCGGCTCGACAGGCTTGGTCTTGCGCTTGAGAGGACGGCTTCGCTTCATGTCCCGCTTTTACAGGATTCCCGGTTCTTGCCGCAGCCCATTTTTTGCACAAGGTAACTGCCATACTGTTTACAATATATGCAGTGAATTGGCGCCAATTTTTGGCGCCTCAAAATTAGCGCAGCGTTCGCAACACTTTAGAAAGCAGCTTGCACTGGCACGGCGATTGCTAATCCTCCTTCCGCAGGACAATGCGAGGGATGGAGCTGACGTTGAGTGACGTGCGCGGACATTCGCTGGATCTGAAGGGCATCGGCCACGCTTTCGGCGCGACCGTCGCGCTCGACGAGATCGAGCTTGCCGTCGCGGCCGGAGAGCTGATCGCGCTCCTCGGGCCGTCAGGCTGCGGCAAGACCACGATGCTCCAGATCATCGCCGGCTTCCTGCGCCCGTCCAAAGGGGAGGTTCGCTTCGATGGCGCGCGGGTCGAGCACATTCCCGCCAATCGCCGCCGCATCGGCATGGTGTTCCAGAATTACGCGCTGTTTCCGCATCTCACCGTGTTCGAGAACGTCGCCTATGGATTGCGGGCGCGCAAACGGCCGAATGCTGAAGTCGCCGCGAAAGTCGAGCAGATGCTCGAGCTTGCCCAGATGGCGCAGTTTGCGCGCCGGCTGCCAGGCGAGCTCTCGGGCGGACAGCAGCAGCGCGTGGCGCTGGCACGCGCGCTTGCGATCGATCCGGGCCTCGTCCTGCTCGACGAGCCGTTCTCGGCGCTCGACAAAAATCTGCGTCTCGACATGCAAATCGAGATCAAGAGCCTGCTGAAGACCTTCGGCGTCACCTCCATCATCGTCACGCACGACCAGGAGGAGGCGCTGTCGATGGCCGACCGCATCGTCGTGCTCAACAAGGGACGCATCGAGCAAATCGACAGTCCGGATGCGCTCTACGACCGGCCGGCCAGCCTCTTCATATCGAGCTTCATCGGTCACACCAATCTGCTGCGCGGCACCGTGACAGAGACCGATCGCGTGCTGCTGGAGGCCGGTCCCGAGATCGACCTTGGGCGCTCCGCGCAACGCCGGCGCGGCACGCCGGTGACGATCTCGGTGCGGCCCGAGAACATCGTATTCGGCGCTGCCGACCGACCCGGCGCCATTCCCGTCACGATCCGCGCCACGGTCCCCCTCGGCGCGGTCAGCGTCACCGAGGGCCTGACGACTAGCGGCGAGGCCGTGAAGATCAGTCAGGCGCGCGCCGCGACGACCACGCAGGCGCAAGCCGGAGAGACGGCCTGGCTCGCGATTACCGACACCTCGCGCATCAGCATTTTCAGCACGCCGGCCGACGGCGTCCAGGACCATCAGCAAAGGAGTGTTTGACATGAGCCTATCCCGGAGATCGCTGCTCACCTCGGGTTCGGCCGCGCTCGCGGCGGCAAGCCTGGGATGGCCGACATCGTCTCGCGCCGCGACCTCGATCGTGGCGACAACCTATCCAGGCAGCTTCGACGAAGCCTTCCGCGCCGTGGTCGGGCCTGCCTTCAAGAGAACCAGCGACAGCAGCGTCACCTTTACGCCCCTGCTCGGTGTCGACCAGATCGGCAAGATCCAGGCCTCGCGCAATGCGCCGCCCTTCGACGTGGTGCTGTTCGACGAGGGCCCGCTGATCCCGGCGATCGCGAGCGGCGTGCTGGAAAAATTCCCGGCGGAACAGTCGAAATCCCTAGCCGACATTCCGAGCGCGTTCCGCCATCCCGACGGTTACGCCCCTGTCATCACCTGTCAGTTGATCGGCATCGCCTACAATCCGAAGAAGATCACGACGCCGCCGACCTCCTGGGAAGACCTTTGGAAGCCCGAGTACAAGGGTCGCGTCGGTATCACCGGGCTCGGCTCGAGCCTCGGCACCGCCTTCATGGTCGAGATCGCCAAACTCAACGGCGGCTCGGAGACCAATATCGAGCCGGCCTTCGACGCCATCAAGAAGCTGCTGCCGAACGTCGGCGCGATCGCGGCCTCGCCCGGCGCGCTGGCGGCGCTGTTCCAGCAGGGCGAGATCGATATCGCCTTCAATTTCTGGAACAACGTCGCACTGCTGGCCGCAAAGGGCGTGGACATCGCCTTTGCCAAGCCGAAGTCGGGTGCCGTCGTGATCCGCACCAGCGCGCAGATCGTCAAGAACAACCAGGACCCGAAGCTGGTGCTCGACTATCTCGACACCGTGATGTCGGTCGCCGCGCAAAAGGGGCTCGAGGCCGCGCCCTGGGTGATGATGCCGACCAACGGCAAGGTGGCGCTGACCGGCGCGAACCTCACGGTGGCCAAGAGCGTCGACGACCTCGTCGCCAACAACGTGCTGCTCGACTGGACCAAGTTCCAGGCGATGCGCGGCGAATGGATCACCCGCTTCAGCAAGGAAGTGAAGATCTAGATGTCGCGGGCCGACACGACCGCGTCCAGACAGTTGCTGCCGGTGGTCCCGCTGGCAGCGCTGTTCTTCGCAGCCTTCGTGCTGCCGCTGGCCGCACTCGTGCTGGTCAGCCTGTTTCGGGACCCGCAATTCACCGGCCTCTCGCTGGTCCAATATGTGCGATTCCTGTCCGATCCGTTCAGCCTCAAGGTGCTGTCGGACACGCTTTGGTTGGGAGCGGAGGTCGCGTTCGCGACGCTGATCCTCGCCTATCCGCTCGCGCTCGTCTATGTCGCGAGCGGTCAGTTCATGCGCACGCTGATCACCTTCCTGATCATGCTGCCGCTGCTGACAAGCACGGTGGTGCGCACCTTCGCCTGGATCGTCATCCTCGGCCGCGACGGCATCGTCAACTCGGCGATGCTGTCGCTGGGGTTCTGGCAGGCGCCCACCCGTCTGCTCTACACCTGGGAGGGCATGGTGCTGGCGCTGACCCAGATCCAGCTTCCGCTGATGGCGCTGCCTGTCATCAACAGCCTGCTGCGGCTCGACGGCAATCTGACGCGGGCTGCCGAGGGATTGGGTGCAAGCCGCGCCCGCATCTTCATCACCATCATCCTGCCGTTGACGCTCCCGGGCGCCATCGCCGGCTGGCTGCTCGTCTTCGCTGCCGGCGCAACCGCCTTCATCACCCAGACGCTGGTCGGCGGCGGGCGCATCATCCTGATGCCGTCCTATATCTACCAGCAGGCCGTCGGCGTGCAGGACTGGCCGTTCGCGGCGGCGCTATCCCTGATCTTCACCCTGGCCGTCACCGGCATCGTCCTTGCGATCGGCGCGTTGTCCCGCCGCTTCATGCGAGGCGTCGATGCAGCGTAACCTCGTCGACCGGGTCTATTCCGCCGTCGTCGGTACGATCACCGGCTTCGGCATGCTCCTGCTGCTGGCGCCGACGCTGGTCGTGCTCGTCATATCCTTCACCGGCGGCATCACGCTGAAATTCCCGCCGCCGAGCTGGTCGCTGCGCTGGTATGTCGAGCTGCTGCAATCGCAGGAGATCATGGAGCCAGCATTGACGAGCCTGAAAATTGCCGCTGCGGCGACAATCCTCTCCGCGGTACTAGGCGGCGCCGCCGCGCTCGGGCTCGCACGGAGCAAGTTGAAGATCGCACGCGCGCTGGATGCGCTGTTCATGTCGCCTATGGTCCTGCCCGCGATGGCCTTCGGCCTGTCGCTGCTGCTGGTCTTCAACCTGCTCGGCATCCGCCTGTCCGCGGCGACGCTCGTGCTTGGCCACACCGTCATCTGTGTTCCCTTCGTGATCCGGATGGTCGGAGCCTCCGTGCAGCAGCTCAATCCGGTGCTGATCACCTGCTCGCTCAGCCTCGGCGCCAGCCGTTGGTACACGTTCCGCCGTATCACGCTGCCATTGATCCGCCGCGGCATCGTCGCGAGCTGCTTCGTCGCGTTCCTGACCTCGTTCGACAACGTGCCGGTGTCACTGTTCCTGGCCGATGCCCGCACCGAGGTCCTGCCGATCAAGCTGTGGGCGATCCTCGAAGGCAGCCTCGACGTCCGGGTCGCCGCCGTCTCGGGCGTGATCGTGCTGGTGACGCTCGCCGGCCTCGTCTGTGCCGAACTCTTCGGCGGCGTCAGTCGCCAGATCGGAAATCGCTGATCATGCCGATCGAACGCGATCTACGAGGATACGGAAGGGCGCGGCCGGATATCATCTGGCCCAACGGCGCCCGCGTCGCGGTGTCGCTCGTGGTGAATTTCGAAGAGGGCGCCGAGCTCGCCGTCGAGCAGGGCGACGCCGAGACCGAGCGCTACGGCGAGGTCGCCTCGACATCGCCGCCCGGCGTTCGCGATCTCGTGCAGGAGCAGGTGTTCGACTACGGCATGCGGGCCGGCCTGTGGCGTTTCCTCGACGCCTTTGCCTACGCGAATGTCCGCTCGACCTTCATGATGTGCGGCCGCGCGGTCGAGCGTGTGCCCGAGCTTGCGCGCGCCGTGATCGAAGCGGGACACGAGCCGGCGGTGCACGGCTGGCGCTGGTTGCCGCACGCGCGCTACGGCGATCCCGAGACCGAGCGTGGCGACATCGAGCGGACGCGCGACGTCATTGCCCACGCCACCGGCGTCACGCCGGCCGGCTTCATGTCGCGCGGCAGCCAGAGCACCTGGACACGCGACCTCCTCATCGATCTCGGTTTCGCCTATGACTCCAACGCACTCGACGACGACCTGCCCTATTGGAGCCGTTCGCCGCGAGGGTCGATGCTGATCCTGCCTTACGGCTTCGACACCAACGACATGAAGTTCTTCCATCCGAATGGTTTCGTGCAGCCCGAAGATTTCTCGGACTATGTCGGTGCCGCGCTTGCGACGCTGGTCGAGGAGGCCGACCGCGGCCGCTCCGCGATGCTGTCGATCGGCTTCCACCTGCGCATTTGCGGCCGGCCCGCACGTTTCCGCGCCGTAAAGGCCATTCTCGCGGAACTGGCGCGGCTCGAGGGCCGCGTCTGGGTGGCGACACGTGCCGACATCGCGGCCCATTTCCGCAACGCCGTGCGCTAGGCCGCCCGCACGCCCGCGATGAAGGCAATGACCTCGTTGTCGCGTGAACAGCTTCTGCGTCCAGCGGCCGCCGAAGCGGAGCCGCCTCCCCGAATCTAAACCTCTTCAAATCTAGAAGCCCTCGATATCGCCTCTGCGAGCGTTGACTTGGAGAGAGCTCCGGCAGAACGATCAATGCCAACGATCAGCGCCAGCGGTGGCGCGAGCAGCGAAGGTCCAGAGGCTTCATGCATCCATCGACATCATCAGGGTCTCTCGAGCTTCCCACGCTCAGCGCCGCGGAGCGGCTCTTCATCTGGGGATTCCGCGCCAAGGCACGCAGTGGAGGCGCCGTTCCGACCGCAGCCGACATCCAGGAGGTGTACGACCATTTCCGCGTCGGCGATGCCGTGCTTTCGCTGGAATCCATCATCGAGATCTTCGCCTGCACGGCCCACACCGCGATCGAAGTGCACTGCCCGACCTGTCCGCGCATGTCGGACAGCGAGCAAGGGATCCTGCACGCCATCGCCGCGGCACAGCAGGATCGCATCGACATCGTGCGCGAACGGTTCGAGAGCTGGCTGCCGCCGGTCGGTGCCGATTGGGCGCTGGCGCCGGTGCGGGGGCTCGCCACGATCTTTCGCATGGCGGGTCTCATCCTGCCCGACCGGCACGTGCGGTCATTCGACCAGGGCCGCACCATGGCGATGAAGAGTTGGCTGGTCGGAAGTCCGACACTGCACTGACGAGACCGTTCATGCCCCCAGATATTTGCGGTTCTGTGCCGGACGCCGGCAAATCGCGGCTCTGTCCGCTCCAGGCCGCGCTTGGCGCGCGCCCCTGCGTCGACAATTACGATGATTTCTGCCGCCTCGCGCTGTCGCTGTTCCGCTTCATCGGGGCGGCCTATTCGACCGGCGCCTCCGATTGCTGGGAAGCCGCCTATCGCTTTGCCGACGAGGCGCCCGATATTGCCGACAGTCCGCTGCTGGTCGCGCGCGTTGCCGCGCTGGTCAGAATCCTTCGTAGCGGCCGGCCCTGCGAGCTGTGCTTCATGCCGCCGTCCTGTCGTCGACTGTCGAAGGACGAGACTGAACTGATGCGATTGCTGGCGGTCGCGCGCCGCAAGCAACCGGGCGAACTCGACTCCATCGTCTGCGGCTTCGTCGGCTCGGGCCAGGAAGCTGCCGCGACGCGGGCAGTCACCGCGCTTGCGTCGTGCTGAGGCCTTAGTGGGTTCTGGGCGGCTCCACATCTGATCACTCGCCCGCAACGCAAGCCTCCATGATCGCGTCGAGCTCGGCTTTCGACAACACGCCGAGCTCGGCGATGAAGACGATCCGCGTCCGCGGTACGCCCGGCGCGGGTGCATCGCCCGGAGCCAGCGTGGCTCGGCCGGCGGCGAATTGAAACACCATCTGGCGGCCGGGCTGCTCGACGGTCTCGAACAGGCCCTTGGCGCGCGCGAGTTTCGGCGCCAGTCTGCCGATGGCCTGCTGCAAACGCGGCAGCGAGATCGGGCGGTCCGAGGTCCAGCTCAGCGTCTCGAAACGCTGCTCTGCCGGGCGTTTCGGGCCCGGATCGCGCGGCGCGGGTGCACGCTCGACGTTCGCGGGAAACAGCAGCGCGGACGGAATCTCGCCATGTCGCGCATCGACCACCACGGCAGGAAGGCGCAACGCGCGGATGGCCTGACGCATCCGCGCACCCGCGCCTTCGTCCGCAAGATCCAGCTTGGTCAAGGCCACGATATCGGCAACGCGCAATTGCGAACGCTGGAGGGCGTCGTCCAGCGCGGCCGGCGGTGTCGCGGCGTCGATCACGCACAGCACCGTCTCCAGCGGCGCCTCGCGCAGGATCACGGGGTCCATCAGATTGCGGACGATGTCGGCGGGATCGGCGACGCCGCTGGTCTCGATGACGATATGCTCGGGTTTCGGATCCCGCCGCAACAGCGTCGAGAGCGTGCGCAAGAGATCGCCTTCGAGCGTGCAGCAGATGCAGCCGTTGGCGAGGCTGACCACGCCGTCGCTGGCGCCCGCGATCAGCTCCGCATCGATGTTGATGGCGCCGAAATCGTTGACCACAGCGGCGATCCGTCGTCCCTCCGCATGCGCGAGAAGGTGGTTCACCACCGTGGTCTTGCCCGCCCCCAGAAAGCCCGTCACCAGGAGAATGGGGACCGGCATGGATCAGCCTCCGACGACGGGGCGGCGCACCGGCTTGCCCGGCCGCTCCGTCACATCCAGCACGCCATCCGTGATCAGCGGCTGGCCGCTGACGACGAGATGCCGCACGCCCTCGGAGGGACGGTTCATCGCCGTGAAGGTGGCGCGGTCCGAGAGTTTTTCGTAGTCGAACACGACGATGTCGGCGTCCGCGTCCTTCGTGAGCCGGCCCTTGGCACGCATCGCCGGCGTGCTCTGCGACAGGATTTCCGCCGGGATCAGCGCGCATTTGCGCACGCCTTCCAGCAGCGACACGGTCTTGCGCTCGCGCACCCATTCGCGGATGAAGCGGGTGAAGCAGCCGGCCGAGCGCGGATGCGAGGTGGCATCGTCAGGCAGCGGCCAGGCATCGCCGGTGTAGGTCTTGCCGTCCGACGTCGTCCACGGCATCGCGTCGGACGCGATCGCGCCGCCGGGATACAGCACCGACATGTCGAGCAGGTCGCGGTGATGCGAATTGTTCTCGATGTCGAGGATGTGCCAGAGCACCAGCGAGGACGGCTCTTCGGCCTGCGCCTTCAGGAGCTCCTCGCGGTCGTGGAAGCGATAGCCGTCGGTCACGCGCTGCACCGAATCGTAGCCGGTGCCGTTGCGCTCGACGAATTCGGGGTCGCTGAAAAAGGCGGCGGCCAGCACGGTCGAGCCGGTGCCGTAAGGATAGGCCTCGACCGTGATGGGAAGGCCCTGCGCCTGCGCTTTTGCGATCAGCACGCGGCAACGCTCGACGTCGGTCTTGCTCGACGAGTTGAAATGGCAGATGTGCATGTGCGCGCCGGTAGCGCCGGCATAGCCGATCAGGCGGATATAGGCTTCCACCGCGCTCTCGGGGTCGATGCGCGACATGAAGGCGACATGGGTAAACGTCGGCACGTTCTGGACTGCGGCGAGCTGGCAGACCGCGGTCAGCTCCTGCACGCCGGCGCCCGGCGCGTAGGCATTGAGAATGCCGATGCCGATGCCGCCTTCGTCGAGGCCACGCGCGAGACGCTCGAGAACGCCGGCGACTTCCGCGTCGGTCGCGACGTTGTCCATCCAGCGGCGGTCGCGCATGGCGTTGCCGAACGCCTCCAGCGAACTCTCGGCGTTCGAGCCCGTCATCGCGCCGATGCGCGCAAACGCCCAGTTGGTGGCGGCGCCGTAGTTCAGCACGCGGCCCTTCCTGGCCTGTCGCTCGTACCAGGACCCGACCGGCAGCACGCCGGCCTCGAGATCGAGCGTCGTCGTGACGCCGTCGAACGCCTGCATGCGGTCGGCCGGAATGGACTGGCCATGGGCGTGCAGGTCGATGAAGCCGGGGGCGACCACGAGCCCGGTGGCGTCGATCACCCGCTCGGCGCCGCCGAGGTCCGTGCCGACGGCCGCGATCTTGCCGTCCACTACCGCCACATCGCCAACGGCGTCCATCCCGCTCGCGGGATCCACCACCCGGCCGCCGCTGATCACCAAACCGCTCATATCGTCACTCCGAAAGCTATTGCCAAACCTCCAAAGGCCCGGCAGCAGCTTTGGAAGCGAAGACCGGCCGCATCGCGCACCGTCCCGGCGCGCATAGAGGCAGATTTTCGGGCGAACGACTACCGCCGCCGATGCCGACGCATCATGCGAAATCGCGCGCGCCGTCAGAGCCCGTCAAACCAGGATTTCCACTTCGGCACGGCCGTCGCGAAGGTGCCGCGATGGCTGGTGCTGCCGGTCGAGACGGCGTCGACCGCCGTGTTGCCGCTGCCGATCGCGCGCTGGTAGGTCATGGCGAGCTGGCCGAGCCCGACGCTGATGGCTTCGTCGGTCTCTCCGTAATAGTTGCGCACCGGGCTCTTGACGATCCAGCGATAGGCCTGTGTCTGCGCGACAAGCCGCCCGTAGGCCGAAGTTCGAAGAACTGCGGATCGAAATAGTCGGCACGGATCAGCTTGTGCAGATCGGTCGGCACGTCCGCGGCGTTGAAAGGCTCGCGCATGTAGGCCTTGCGCGACACGTCGTAATAGGCATCCGCGATCAGCGAGCGCGCGAGCCCTGGCACGCCGTAATAATTCTCGAAGGAGAACGCCGTCAGGATGAACAGCGAATTCACCCAGCTCGCATCGTTCTTGCGCGGGAAGCTGAGAAAGCCGTTCAGCGCCACGAACGCGTCGACCGGCGCACTCGCGGTGGCGGCGGCGTCGACCTTGACGCCCGCTTGCTCGAGCTTCTCGAGCATGGCCATGGTCACGAACCCGCCTTGCGACCAGCCGGCGAGAAACAGTTTCGTCGTGGTGAGCTTGAGATGATCGAGCACTGCGCGGCTCGCGATCAGCATGTCGTAGGTCGCCTGCTGGTGGCTCGCCTTGACCATGTAGCCTTCCGGCTCCGACGACGTGCCCAGCCCGAAATAGTCGGCGCCGATCACGGCGTACCCTTGGCCGGCGAACTGGGCGATCATCAATTGCGTTTCCGGTGATTGCAGCGGAAACGAGGGGACCTCCTGCTTCCCGTAGACGGTGCCGTGCTGATACGACACCATCGGGAACGAGGTGCCACTGTCCTCGGGGATCGCGAGCAGCCCGGAGGCGATCGTCGGCTTGTTGCCGCGCTCGGGCACGACGGACGAATAGGTCACGCGATAGAGCCGGACGGCGTTGCGCGCCGGGCTGTAGGTTGTGGTGATCCCGGCGAAGGCGGGCGTGTCGACCTGCAGGATCTTGTTGAGCTGATCGGCATCCCAGCGCGCGATGCGCTGATATTCGATGCTGGCCGACAATTTGACGACCTGGCCTTCCTGCGCGTGGGCGGAAACCCCCGCGAGGAGCTGGACGAGAAGCAGGAGAGAGAGACGCCAAGCCGATGTCATGCGGGAGACTCGTCACAAGAGACTTTGGAATGAGCAAGTGACAGGCCTAAGCGGGTTCGGTTGAGATTGTGTTGACCTCTCCTCGCGCCAGGCTGGAACCGCACTGTCGAACCGTGCGCGATTGTCGCAGGCTGGTCGGGCACGCGTTCGCGGTCTCGCGGCAATGATTTGCCCGAGCTGTGCTCCTCTTCACACCCTCTCGAAAGAAAGGGTGCAGGGAAGGCCGGGCGCCGGCTGGCACCCGTAAAGACCCCCGTGCTGAACAGATGCACACGCCGTGCACAGGCGAGACACAGGGCAGCCGATACCAGGCCTTCCCTGCGCGATGGTCTGACGGCCAATATGCCGCGCTCTCCCGGGAGCCGAACTTTCCTTTTGGCCTCCCTCGCCATTCGAATTGACGATGCCGTTCGCCCGGTTGAGCTTGCGCGCATCTTCGAACAGCTTGACCGTGGCAACGACGGCCAGGACGACGCGGTTTTGCCGTACGCAGGAGCGCCGTTCGTCTTCGCGGGTCACGCGCGCTCACGAGGTTCTCTCGCCCTGCCCGCGCAAGCTCCGCCTTGACGCCGCCCGCGTCCACCGCAACTCCCAGCCCGCATTCGAAACGACGTACGACCGCCCCTTATGTGGGCTGGAATGGCCGACACATACGACAAAACCGAATTTCGGTAAAGTGGAATATTTTAAGGAAGAGGGGTTGACAGCCGATCAGCTGTTTTGCCCGACGAGGCGCGGCCGATTACTGGCTCGTTTTCGAGGATGACGCGACAAAGCAGGCGCTTCGCGCGTGGTGCGCGCTTCATTCGATCGACATCACGGACTGATCCGACGCCCGTCCGAACGCCGTGACGAACCGAGCGCGACGCCGCTCCGCCGTCTTCTCGCCTGCATTGTCATTCAGGGACTGGGCGGGGCGTTGTTTTTGGTGGGCAAGTTCCCAAAGGTTCCATGTGATCGTTAGATCTCTTCTGCAACGCGGCTCCCGCCATGCTGTTTCGCGCCGCGCCGTCCTGGGCGGACTTCTGTCGGCAGGGAGCGCCGTTGCTCTCGGCGGATGCTCCGGGCTGGGTGCGACCGGCGCGCGCTATGACGCGTCATCGCTGTCAGCTGATCCCACAGTGCTCGTCGCCACCACGCGCAAGCCTGCTGGTGGCGGCCGCGCGAAACCCTGGTTCGGGCCGGAGCGTGGGACGGGCATGACGATCGCGCGAGCGAGGCTGGTGGCGCCGGACGAGAGCCGTCTGTCTCTCGCCTCGGTCGGAATCGGCGACTGGCGCCTCGACCGGGTCGAACCGGCGTCGGCCGATGCCGGCGAGCTCGCTGCCGAGACCGGCGGAGGCGACGTGCTGATCTATGTGCACGGCTTCAAGCAGACCTTCGAGACGGCGGTGCTGGATGCCGCCCATCTCTCGGACGGAATCCGGTTCCGCGGCCGGACCATCGCGTTCTCCTGGCCCTCCAGGGCAGGATTGTTCGACTATGCCTATGACCGCGACAGCGCGATGTGGTCCCGCGACGAGTTCGAACGCGTGCTTTCCGCGCTGGTGTCGGCGCCAAGCGCCGGCCGCGTGCACATCGTTGCCCACAGCATGGGAACCATGCTGACGCTCGAAAGCCTGCGTCAGCTCTATGCGAAATACGGCGACACGGTCACGGGCAAGATCGGCGCGGTGGTGTTTGCCGCGCCCGACATCGACATGGACGTGTTCTCTTCGGCGATCCAGCGCATTGGCCCGCTGGCCGGCAAGATCACCGTGATCGCCTCGACCAACGACCGCGCGCTGGCGCTGTCGGGACAGCTCGCCGGCGGAATGACCCGGGTCGGCGCAGCGGAAAAAGCCGCCATCTCCCGCCTCGGCGTCCGCGTCGTCGATGCGTCAGCGGAAGGCTGGGGCATCGTCAACCACGACCTGTTCCTGTCGAACGCGGAAGTGCAGAAGGTGATCCGGCGGTCGATCGATGGGACGACGGCTTAGAGGGGGCGGCCCAAGCTTACGCGATCAAACGCTGCACCAAGGCGGACTCGGTCGAATACGTCAGCAGCGCTTCGTGAGTCGCGCGGGTCACCCCGACATAGGTCAGGCGGACGCACTCCTCGACGGTCTCGCCGTGGCGGCCGAGCAAGCCCATGCCGGCGATGGCGACGCATGGAAACTCCAGCCCCTTCGCGGAGTGCATGCTCAGGAACCGCACGGCCACCCGCTTGACCGAAACCCTGTTGCGATTGTCCTTGGTCATATCGATCGGCACGCCGTGCTTGACCAGGATCTGCGCGACTTTCCCTCCGATCCAGTGTTCCGGATAGAGACAGGCCAGCTGGGACCACTCGTAGCCGGCCTTTCTCCGGTCGAGAAACCATTCGGCAACACAGTGAGCTTCTGCGTCGACGCTCACGCACCGTCGGACGTCCGGCTCCAGTCCTTGCCGGCCGGCATCTTCGGGCAACAGGATGGCATGCTCATCGTCGGCCGTAACGCCCGGAGCGCCTATCACGTCCGCAGCGAAGCGCCGCGCGAAGGCAACGATTTGCGCCGTGTTGCGGTAATTGACCTTCAGTACGGTCGTTCTGCCCTTGGCTTCAATTCCGAGCTGACTCCACACCGGGCGTTCACGCCCCCTATAGATGGCCTGAATGTCGTCGTAGACGACCATCAGCGCCTTGGTGCGCGGGTTCACCATCTTGGCCGCAAGCGCGAGCCATTGTGGCTCGAAGTCGTGGGCCTCGTCGATGAGGACGGCGTCATACTGCTCCGCTGGAATATGCCCCTGATCCACCGCCTTCATGACCTCCGCGACGCTCGCGGCCAACCGTTCTGCATAGTCCGGATAGTCACGCTCTGACGGAGGTGCGATCGCGTAAGTCCGCAGCATCCGGTAGCACCATGAATGAAAGGTGAGGACCTGCACACGATTCTCGACACCTCTGTTTTGCATCGCGTCCTCGAGCCGCCCGGCGATGCCATTGGCGTAACAGAGGATGAGGACGGGCTTTGCCGCCGCACGCGCCAGATATTCGGCTCGAAAGGCAAGGATCAGCGTCTTGCCCGATCCGGCGACGCCGCGAATGATGCGATGGCCTTCTCCCAGACTGCGCGCGAACTGCTCCTGGTGCAGGTCCATCACCGCAAGCGTACGGTCCGAGGGATCTGCGGCCGGCGCGTCGTCCAAGGGCAAAGCAATCTGTCGGATGCGAATCTCCGGAAAGAGCAGCGCGCGAAGCCGATCGAACTGCGGCATCGACAGCGGTTCTCCAAGACGCGGATGAACCATGTTCCACAATCTGGATCTGAATTCCTCAGGAGGTGCGCCCTCGGTCATTTCATCCTTGAACAGACAGAGATGCTCGGCCATCACCTCCTTGAGATTGGTCTGCTCGAATTGCTTGCGCGTGATGTTGGTGAAGACGGCCCCGAAGCCGAACGGTACGATGGGCTTACCCATGAAGCGATGACCGGGCGGAAACAGCAACTGCCCGTCCCGGTCCAGCGTGCGCACGACATCGAACGCATATCTGCGCGCCTGCTCGAGCGGATTGCTCTCCCGCACGACCCCGCGGCTCGTCAACAGCTCGACCTTCGTCTTGTCCGCCGAAACGATCGTCTCCAGACGCCAGTCCTTCACCTCAAGCACGAGCAGGCCGTTCGCGGGATGAACGATGATGAAATCCGGATGGCGGTTGAGCGGACCGACAGGGAGGTTGTGCCAGACGACGGCGTTCTCTTCGAGAAAGTCCTTGAGACGCTCCGCAAGCCGCAGTTCGCCGCGGGTGTCGAAGCGTGCGAAGCCGAGGCTGGGGATCAGGATTGCCATGTCACGACCGATGCGAAACGCCGGGAGAGCTACGCCAGTCACAGGCGATCACCCCAGGCTCATGGTTGCCCAGAGCATGCAGGTTTTCAATGGCTTGGGATGAGCCTGGGGCGACATGCCGTTGGATGCTGGCTTCCTCGGGGCTGCTGCGGGGATTGCCCGAGCGCCGCCACGTGCTCCGGAGCGCGCTTCAGGACCACCCCATATCCTGCTGCGCATCCGCCCCGGAGCCTCCATGACCAACAGGCCGCCCGTGCCGCCGCAGCGGTGGCACACCCACTCCTCGCTCAATGGCTGGATCACGACCAGTTCCGGGGCGCGGCTGGCCGCTTCCGCAAGCCGCGCGCGCCGCTTCTCGGACAGTTCGGGCGAGACCCAATGGGTCTCATAGAAGGCTTCGATTTCGGGGTTTCCGCTTCGGTTGAAGCGGAGCGCTCGCCGATCCGGCGTCCGACTGGGTATATGCCGTCGGACTTGGCAGTGCCGGTAATATAGCAAGATTTGACATGATCGCGAGAACGGCCAGAACTTCTGGCGGAAGACGGAGCATCCTTCGTTCTGATCCAGGCGCAGGCCTGGTCGGAACGATTGTTTGAATTGCGGCTGGGGTGTTGTCCTCTTGCGAACCAATCTGCAACGTCGGTGGTGCCGAGCGACGGCAGCTTACCCCGGAGAGTTCCGTGGGCCTTCTTCTCGTCCAATAGCTAACGCTCTTCCCTCTCGGCGACGACACGCCTGCGGCGCGCAAGGTGAGCCGTGTCGCCGACGACCGGCGCTTCGCCGAAGCGGCCTATAAGGTCGCGCTCGCGGGCGGTGTCATGGAACGAGTGGCCTTTCTCGATTCTCGAGACGACACATGGAGCGCCGGCTTTCGCCCGGCTTCATGCGAGATCGTGATACGGGCCTACTTAGTGGCTGGCGCTCCCTAGGGGAATCGAACCCCTGTTTCAGCCTTGAGAGGGCCGCGTCCTAACCGCTAGACGAAGGGAGCGTAAGGGCTAGCCAATAACCTCGAAATTTGTCCGCCGCAAGGACCCCGACGGGCCTTTTACGGCTCATTGGCGAATTTCAGCTTTCCGGCGGGCTTCAGGGTATGGGCGTCGAAGGTGCGGATCTCGATGACGCCGCCGACGTCCAGCGTAACCACGAGGCGGTCGCCGGCGAGGCCGGTGGAGACGATTTTGGCGCCCTTCGGCAGGATGGCGGTGACGTCGCCGGCCGGCTCGGCCGCCCTTCCCTCCGACTTGAAAAGGCGGTAGCCCACCGCGATCAGCACGGCGCAGATCGCCAGCGCCGTGGTCAACCCCGCGATCAGCATCATCCGCCGCACCCGCGCGAACAGCGCGGCCTGCTCGGGGCTCGGTTCGGGAACAGCGGTATCAGACGTCGTCATGGAAAAACTTGATCCTAAGGGTCTTGGCTCTGCGCAGAGGTTGGAGGTTGTCGTCGAAGGCAGCGAGGGCTCGGCCCGGCTCGACCGCGTGCTGGCGGCACACCTCACCGACCTGTCGCGATCGCGGCTGAAAGCCCTGATCCTGGCGGGCGCGGTGAGCCTAAAGGCCGCCGCGATCCGCGACCCCGCTTATCACGTCACATCCGGCGATACGATCACAATCGACGTGCCGGAAGCGGCCCCACCGGAGCCCAAGGGGGAGGATATCGCCCTCGATATCGTGTTCGAGGACGACGACATCGTCGTTCTCAACAAGCCGAAGGGGCTGGTGGTGCATCCCGCGGCCGGCCACGAGACCGGCACGCTGGTGAACGCGCTGATCGCCCATTGCGGCTCCTCGCTGTCGGGCATCGGCGGGGTGCGCCGGCCCGGCATCGTGCACCGGCTCGACAAGGACACCACGGGGCTGATGGTGGTCGCCAAGAACGACCTCGCCCATGCCTCGCTGACCGCCCAATTCGCCGACCACGGCCGCACCGGTGCGATGCGCCGCGGCTACATGGCCTTCGCCTGGGGCGTGCCCGGCCGGCATCGCGGCACCGTCGACGCGCCGATCGACCGCCATCCGCATGCGCGCGAGAAGATGGCGGTGCGCCAAGGCGGCCGCGAGGCGGTGACGCATTGGGAGATCCTGGAGAGCTTCAACGGGCGCGACGGCAAGCCGATCGCGACGCTGCTGGCCTGCGAGCTCGAGACCGGGCGTACCCACCAGATCCGCGTCCACCTCGCCCATATCGGGCACCCCCTGATGGGGGATGCCGTCTATGGCCCGCATTTCAAGACCAAGGCGAACCAGCTCGGCACCGAGGCGCAAGGAGCCCTCGCCGCGCTTGGACGGCAGGCCTTGCATGCTTATCTGCTGGTATTGGAACACCCGAGAAGTGGAGAATTACTCCACTGGGAGGCGCCTCTGCCGGAGGATTTGCTTCTCCTTCAGGGCGCCCTGAAAGCGGCGCTATGACGCAGGAGCTTTAAGAAAAGCGTTACATTACAAAAAGTTATAGCTGCCACACGGGGACGTGACGTCAGCAATCCTTCCCTTTTTGCCCTCCGATGAGGTATATTGCGCCTGCGTTGGAAATGACCAACGTGGAACATCGCAGCTACGGCCGGCTTTAACAAAGCGGTCGTCTGCCTGGCCCGCCGCTATCGGGGGCCTGAACCTTGGAGGGCTCAACATATGGCCCGTACCGCTGCTTTGCCGGTCCTCAATGGGGAATCCGGCCTCTCTCGCTACCTCGCCGAGATCCGCAAGTTCCCGATGCTGGAACCGCAGCAGGAGTACATGCTCGCCAAGCGTTGGCGCGAGCATGACGATCGCGACGCGGCGCATCAACTCGTCACCAGCCATCTCCGTCTCGTGGCCAAGATCGCCATGGGCTATCGCGGCTACGGCCTGCCGATCTCCGAGGTCGTCTCGGAAGGCAATGTCGGCCTGATGCAGGCGGTGAAGCGTTTCGAGCCCGAGAAGGGCTTCCGTCTCGCTACATACGCCATGTGGTGGATCAAGGCGTCGATTCAAGAGTACATCCTGCGTTCCTGGTCGCTCGTGAAGATGGGCACCACTGCGAACCAGAAGAAGCTGTTCTTCAACCTGCGCAAGGCGAAGAGCAAGATCAACGCGCTGGACGAGGGCGATCTGCGCCCCGACCAGGTCAAGATCATTGCCAAGCGCCTCGGCGTCACGGCCCAGGACGTGATCGACATGAACCGCCGCCTCGGTGGCGACGCGTCGCTCAACGCACCGATCCGCGACGACGGCGAAGCCGGCGAATGGCAGGACTGGCTGGTCGACAATTCGCCCAACCAGGAAGCCATGCTGGCCGAGCACGAGGAATATGACGAACGCCGTGACGCGCTGAACGGCGCCATGGGCGTGCTCAACCCGCGCGAACGCCGCATCTTCGAGGCTCGCCGCCTCGCCGATGAGCCGATGACGCTGGAAGACCTCGCTGCCGAGTTCGGCGTGTCGCGCGAGCGCGTCCGCCAGATCGAGGTCCGCGCCTTCGAGAAGGTGCAGTCCGCGGTCAAGGGCACGATCGCAAGGGCCGAACAGGCCGCGCTGGAAGCCGCGCACTGAGCGGGGCGTTTCCGCGGAGAGAAATTGGCGGATCGAAGAAGACAAAAAGCCGGCGGCAACGCCGGCTTTTTTGCGTGTGATGTCCAGCATGTTCGGACAGAGGCGGGCGAGGCATCTTGAACCCGCCCCGCCGGTCAACCGACCACATTAAGAGTGGTCAGCATCAAGCAAACGGGCACTTGCCGTGTCGATCATCCTGCAATCCACCGTCGGCGGCTTCTCCGCCCAGTTCATGCGCAAGCTGCCGCTGGTCGAGCAGGCGATGCGCGAGCATGGGCTGGAGCCGTCGGAGTTCGTGATCTCCAAGGACTATGCGTCGACCGCGACGATCCCGATCATGGGGCCGTTCTTCTTCAGCTACAGCGTGTTCTTCGGCGAGGAGACATTCACCGTCACCGAGCCAAACGACATGGTGTTCCTGGATTACTTCTTCAAACGCGTGCTCGCCGTCGATGATCCACCCGAATTGCCGCAGCGGCCGGGATTGATGCGACGGTTCTTCGGCTGGATGGCGCAGGCGGTTTAACGCCTCCCGTCACTCCCCCCACATCCTCGCCAGCGTCGCGAGCCAGCAGCCTTCGCAATAGCGCGAATCCTTGTAGTCGCTCCAGTTGTGGGCATAGACGTGATCGAGGGGAATGTCGTAGCGCGCGCGCAGCAGCTTCACGAGCACGCGCCACGCCGCGACCTGAGCGTCGGTCGGACCGGTCGTCACATCAGGGTAATTGCCGGCGAACTCGACGCCGATCGAATTGTCGCGCACGACCCGGCGATAGGTCGCGCTGTTGTCGATGTACTTGTTGTCGTTGCGGTTGGCGCCGTCGCCATGGGTCGGCACCAGGTTTTCGGCGACCGCCCAATAGACCGTGCCGTCGGTCTCGACCCACACGGTGACGCCGCGCCGCGTCGGGTTCTTCGACTGCTCCGCCGCGCCGCCGCGCGCCGAGCCCGCCGGCCCCTCGGTCTGGTGCACGATGATGTTGCGCCAGGGTCTCGCGTTGCGGACGTCACCCCAGGGCGCCAGCCAGACGATCTTCAGGCCGGGAATGTCGGGTGTACCGGAGGCGCGTGCGAGCTTTGCGAGCTCGGCATCCCCGGCAGCGGCAGGCGCGATCAGAAAGAAGGCGGCGAGAGCGACCGCGAGCAGGCGAGCAATCATCATACGGGTCCAACGGAGACCCAACCTAGCATGGCCTCAGGCGAAAATGCGCGCGGCCTCGCCCCGTCCGATCGGCTCAGGCGACAGCGGCGGCGAGGGATCATAGACCGCAAAATCGTTCTTGCCGTTCTTCTTGGCGGCATAGAGGGCGTGGTCGGCATTGGCCATCAGGCGATCCGGGAATTCGCCGATGCCGCGATCCCATTGCGCGACGCCGATCGAGATCGCGATCGGGATCTCGCTGCCGGTGCAGGCCTCGGCATCCTGGCGGCAGACCTCGAGCACGCGGCGGGCGATCGTCGCGGCCTCGCGCAAGGACGATGACGGCAGCACGACGCAGAACTCGTCCCCGCCGGTGCGGGCCAGCATGTCGCCGGGCCGCAACCGCGTCTGCGCCATCAGGGTGAAGTGCTGCAGGCAGGCATCGCCGGCGGCATGACCGTGAGTGTCGTTGATGGTCTTGAAGCCGTCGAGATCGATCACCAGCAGCGAGAACGGCGCGCCGCTGCGCTCCGAACGGGCGCATTCCTCGGTCAGGCGCTGCAACAGATGCCGCCGGTTGGCGACGCCGGTGAGATCGTCGAGCAGCGCGAGGTCGGCGACCTCGGCCCGCAGCCGGTCCATCGCCATCAGCAGGAAGCCGAAATTGAGCGTCATCGACAGGAACAGAAGCCCCAGCACCATGACGGCATGGGTCTGGCCGCCGGCCTTTGCCGAGAGATCCTGGCCGAGCAGATTGCCGATGGTGCGGGCCACGAGGATCGCGATGATGGTGAGGATGACGATGCCGGACAGCCGCGCGCCTGGGCTGACGCGCCCTTCCTGCGGCGACAGCAGCAGACGCAGCGCCAGGACCAGCGGCAGGGCCTGACCGAGCGTGTAGCTGAGCATGCGCAGCTGCATGTTCTCGAAGCCGACCATGAAGACCCCGACGCCGGCGAGGCTCAGGCCACCCGTAACCGTCATCAGGCGCCATGAGACGGGACGGCCATAGAAGCGCTGAATGCCCATGGCGGCGAGGCAGCTCGCGGCGATGACGCCGGCCGCGCCGAAGATGAGCGGGAGGGGAGAGGAGACGAACAGTCGGATCAGCGCCGTCATCGCCCCGATCGCGCCGACAAAGGACGACGCCATCCAGAACCGCGCGGCGGCGAATTTCGGATAGGAGCGCGTCACGTAGGCCCAGATTACGCCGAGCGCCAGGAAGTTGACGACGAAGACGGTCCAGAGCGTCGGTATGTTCAGCATGGCGCGTGCGGCATGCGCAGCGTCGCGCTCCCCGTCCCTGGTAGCCGTCTGTCCATGACCCATCCCCGTTTTCTTGCGGGGAGAATGCGGCCGTTGCGCTTAATGGAGTCTCACCGCGATCCGGCAAATCGCGCCTTTGGTTTTGGATTCATGAACGGGGCTCTCCCCGTTGGCGGATCGTTAGGGATGCTGGCGACGACGCAGCCTCGATGCCGCAATGCGGATTCGCGCACCAAAATCACCCGAAAATGCATCTGAGCTGTGGATAACGCGATGACACAGATGTGACAGCGCGGGGCAGCGAGCTGCGAATCTGCTGAGCTTACGCCTGAGGATGTTGCGAGGCTGGCCCTCCGCCGAGCATCCCTCGTGTCGCGTTTCACCATTAACCCTGAAGAGGATCCTATGGCTAAGAAAGCGAAGAAGGCTGTGAAGAAGAAGGCGAAGAAGGCCAAGAAGGCGGCGAAGAAGAAGTAACGAGGCTTCTTTTTCTTTGCCCGGGTGGAGCCTCGCTCCGCCCGGGCGTCGGGTCAGCGTTGAGAGTGTGTGAAGGTGGCGGGCGCGAGGCCCGCTTTTTTATTGGGCGGAGAGCCTACCTCTCCGCGAACGCCAGCTTGGCGCCGAGCGCGGCGAAACCGGCGGCGAAGCTGCGGCGCAGCCAGGCCATGACGCGCGGGCGGGAGATGACATGCTCGCGCACCGAGGCGGCGCAGAGGCCGTAGACGACGAACACCGCAAGGGTCATCGCCATGAAGGCCCCGCTCAATTCCAGCATGCGCGCCAGCACATGGGCTTCGTCCGCGGCGATGAACTGCGGCAGGAAGGCGAGGAAGAAGATCGACAGTTTCGGATTGAGGATGTTGATGAGAAAGCCGGTGACGATGACGCGGCCGACCGAACGCTCGCCGATGTCGCCCTCCACCGCCAGCGCCCCTTGTTCGCGCAGCGCCTGCCAGGACATGTAGAGCAGATAAAGCACCCCGCCCCATTTCAGCGCGGCAAAGGCGAGCGCGCTGGTGTGGAGCACGGCGGCGAGCCCGAGCATGGCCGCCATCATGTGCGGCACGATCCCGAGCGTACAGCCGAAGGCCGCCGCGAGGCTGGCGCGGGAGCCGCGCGTCAGCGCAGCAGCCAGCGTGTAGAGCACGCCGGTGCCGGGGGATGCGACGACGATGAGCGAGGTGAGCAGGAAGGACCAGGACATGGCCGGACCATATCAGCCCACCTCGCGGTGGAAAAGCTAGCTCGGGCGCAACGGGCCGCGAACGCTCACGCCCAGCTGCGCGAGTTCGGCTTCACGCAGCACGTCGAGCGGCGCCCAGGGTTTGGCCCAGAACTTCGCGCCGTCGGGCAAGGGCTGCATCAGCGGACGGCCGGAGGTGACGACGACGTCGAGCCCGGGATTGCGGTGCTTGGCGACATGGGCAAGTTCGACGCCGGTCATGCGCCCCGCGAGCTGGACGTCGGTCATCATCAGGCATAGCGCGCCTGCGCTCTTGTCGAGCACGAGCTCGGCGGCCTCGGCGCTCTCGCACTGAATGACCTGATAGCCGCTTTCTTCCAGCAGCAGGCTCAGCATCTCCCGCTGCATGGCGTCGTCTTCAACGATCAGTGCAGTTGCGCAAAATGGCTGTGCCTGTCCCATGACCGTCTCCAGTTCTTGTTTGTGTAAGGTATGTTAAGGGGCGAATTCGCCTGGGGTTCGGTTCCATTCTGAAAAAATCTAAAGCATAGTTCCACTATCGGGGCTTGACCGGGGACGGACATGACTGCAATTCGCGGCGCTGCCGCCATTACGGGTGCTGCGAGCGGCATCGGCCGCGCACTGGCCCTCGAGCTTGCGCAGCGCGGCTGCGATCTCGCGCTGGCCGATCGCGACGAAGCCGGGTTGAAGACGCTGGCCGCGGAGATCGGGTCGACGTGCAAGGTCAGCATCCACCGCGTCGACGTCGGCGAGCCCGACGACATCGCCCGGTTCGCGAATGAAGCGACCTCCGCGCATCCCGCGCTCGGCATCGTCGTCAACAATGCCGGCGTGGCGCTGATGGGCTCGTTCGAGGAGATCGACCAGGCGCAGATGGACTGGCTGTTCGACATCAATTTCTGGGGCGTGGTGCACGGCACGCGCGCCTTCCTGCCGCATCTGAAGACGAGGAGCGAGGCGCATATCGTCAACCTCTCCTCGATCTTCGGCATCATCGCGCCGCCGGGTCAATCGGCCTATGCGGCGGCGAAATTCGCGGTGCGCGGCTTCTCCGAGAGCGTGCGGCACGAGCTCGCGGTGGCGGGCAGTCCGGTCAGGCTGTCGGTCGTGCATCCCGGCGGCGTCGCCACCGCGATTGCGCGCAACTCGCGCACCGGGGTCGGCGTCACCGACAACGCCCGCCGCGCGCAATCGATCGAGCGGTTCGAGAACGCGGCAAGGACCACGCCGAAGGATGCCGCGCTGCGCATCATCAGGGGTATCGAGAAGAACGAGCCCCGCATCCTGATCGGCAACGACGCCCGCTTCATGGACCTGCTGCAGCGCTTCCGCCCGGCAACGTATTGGGCGCCGCTGCAGCGGCGCCTGGAGAAGATGGCGAAGGGGACGTGATCAACGCGATGGCGTTGCCTCGCGCTCCGCAGTCGTAGGGTGGGCAAAGCGTAGCGTGCCCACGACTTCCAAGAACGTGGGCACGGCGCAAGTGCGCCTTTGCCCCCCTAGATCAGCGCTCTCACTGCCCCGCCAGCCGATCGGCGAAATAGCCGATCGTCTTGCGATACACCACCGCCCTGTTCCACTCGCGCATCGCTTCGAAATTGGCGGTGCCTTCGCCGTAGGGCTGGCCCATCTTGAAGCCGTTGGTGTGGAGCAGATTCGCGGTCGAGGCGAGCACGTCGGGGACGCTGTGGCGGAGGTCAACATGGCCGTCGCCGTCGAAATCGACGCCATACTTGATGTAGGACGACGGCAGGAACTGGGTCTGGCCGATCTCGCCGGCGAAGGCGCCGATCAGGTCGCGCAGCGGCAGATCGCCGCGCTGCACGATCTTCAGCGCGGCGAGCAGCTCGCCCTGGAACAGATCGGTGCGGCGGCAATCATGCGCGAGCGTCGCCAGCGTGCGGACCACCGGCATCTTGCCGATGTCGCCCTTGCCGAAGTCGCTTTCCAGCCCCCAGATCGCGACCAGGATGTAACGGGGCACGCCGAACTGCTGCTCGATGCGCGAGAGCAGCGCGGCGTGGCGTTGCAAGAGCGCGCGGCCGCCATTGATGCGGCCAGGGCCGACGCGGGTCGAGACATACTGCTCGAAGCTCTTGTTGAAGGTGTGGCGCTGGCGCCGGTCGAAGGCGAGCACCGCGGCATCGGGGGTCACGCCGCTGAGCGCGGTGTTGGTCACGCTTGCAGAGACGCCGGCTGCCTGTGCCTCCTGCGCCATGCTGGCGACGAAAGCGTTGAAGTCGCCGCCGCAGCGCGCGGCCTGAGCCGACCCGCCGGCCAGACAAAGCACGGACGCGGCGGCGAGAAGCAGTCTCAGCATGTGGAGCAATCCTATGAGGGAAAATCGTGGCTGCGAAGCAGCGCGCGATCATGCCCGGGAAAGCAGCGAGCGTCAAAGCACCAGACTTGATCCGCATCAAACTGTCTCAGTTCCTGCTTTCTAAACTGAAACGACAGAAGCCGCCCAGGAGCACGCACATGACCGGAATTACCTTGACCACCGAGCAGATCCGCAATGCCCCCGCAGCCGTGCGGCAATGGATCGAGCAGGAGGTGATCAATTCGCTCGGCCTTGCGGCGCCCCGCGCGGCCGTGACCATCCCGCCTCAGGCGTCCCATCTCGTCGCCTGCAGCGTGGAGGACGTCGCCGGCGTGCTTGAGCACATCAGGGGCGTGCTGCCGGCCGTCAACGTGCTGTTCGAGCTCGGCCGTCCCGGCATCAGCTTCGGCCAGCCCGCGGTGATGACCTTCCGCCTGATGGACATCCTGCATCACACCCGCCTGCACGATGTCGGCGAGGCCATCACCTGCCTGGAGATGATCAACCAGGCGCTGGTCGAGGTGAAGAAGGACCCGTCGGTGCGGTTCTGCGGCTTCGACAATGAAGGCCACTGCCTGATCGCGCCGCCGACGCAAGCGAGCATCGCAACGCTCTGGCAGACCATGATGGAGCGTCAGCAGGCAGCGCAGGCGCGCGACGCTGCCGAGCGCGCGGCGCCGGCGGCGTGAGATCTCCCACCGCTCGTCATTCCGGGGCGCGACGAAGTCGCGAGCTATGATGCGCAATTGCGCATCCGAGAATCCATCGGGCGTCAGAGATGGTCGATGAATGGATAGCCCGCGCTTCGCGCGTCCCGGAATGACGGACGAGCGAGCTGGCGTTGTGATATCGTTGCTTGCGCCGCAGCGCCGCGCGCTATGTTGAGCCAACATGAAGCGATCAGCCATGTCCAACTATCAGCGTCCTCGCCGGCCAACGCACTCTCTCCTCCGCATCCCGCTGTTCCGCCTGCTCGCCATCAACCTCGCGATCGGCGCCTGCGCCGCCGCGCTGCTCGTCGGTGGCCTGCTCTGGCTCAACCCCGGGCATCTGCGCGAGCTGATCTTCGCCGACAGCTCGCCCGGCATTGCGCTCACGCTGCTGCTCGCCTCCTTCCTCATCACCTTCGGCTCGGCCGCGATGGGCAGCGCGATCATGGCGCAGGGACGCAACGAGGGCGGCGGCCAGAGCGGCGGACACGGGTCGCGGCTCGCCATGCAGGAGGTGGCGCAGCGCACGCGGCCAAAATGATGCGCATGCCGAGAAGCGTGAGGCCGGTTTACCTATGTCAGCTCGCATCATCTGCACGCAAAAGGGAAGGTGTGCAGGCAGATGCAACTTCCGACACAACACGCCATGCACGTTGCATTGCGAGGCTCGGCAAGATGAACAAATTGATTTGGTGGTCTAAACAATTGCTTCGATGTGAATGGAAACCGCAGGTCGCGGCCAACGCATATCTGATCCGCTCACTGCGACATCGACGCCGCCATGATTTGCTTGCCATCGCAGGGCGGCTTCTATAGTCTTCTATTTTAGGTTGTCGCCCCGCCAGCCCCGGGTGACGCTGAAGACCAAAATAGACGGCGGGCTTCGGCCCGCCGTTTATTGAAGCGAGGGTCTCTCATGCAGCGGATCCGCGGCCACGGCTCCGCGCCGACCCCGGCAACGCGCAAAGTCATTTGACTGCGGCCCGCCAATCGACGACAAGCCGCCATGGCCAAGAAACCCGGAACCAACCCCAAAGGCGAATTCGCCTTCTTCAACGTCTTCTATGAAGACGATTCCCAGCGCTCCAACCGCCGCGTTCCCTCGGAACTGCTCGGCGGCCTCGACGGCGACGAACCCGCCCGCGCCTTCATCATGGAGCAGGACCGCGAGATCGCCGAAAAGAGCGGCAAGCCAATGCTCGAGATCAAGCGGCTCGAGCGGGTCGGGGTGAAGAAGAAGTAGGACGACGCAAGCAGGCGCTCACCAGCGCCCGCTCCACTTGTTCCAGACAAACAGCAGATCGGCAAACCGGTCATAGACAAACCGGGTAAACGGCAGCGCCACGCGATTGCCGAACAGCGCCGCAAGCCACCCCTCCCCCGGCGTCAGCCTCCACAACGCAATCGCGACATCCGCACCGACGATGAGCCGCCCGGCCGCGTCGGTCGCATGCAGGCGACGCCTGATGTCGTCGAGCGAGGCGCCAAAGCGTGCCAGCGCGTCCGGCTGCTCGTTGATGTCCTTGAACTCGACCTTACCCGCCCGCACCAGCGCCAGCAGCTTGTTGCGCTGCCAGTCGATGCCGGCGTCGCAGACGGGACAGCGGGTGTTGTAGTAGATGGTGAGGCGAGGAATTTTCAGTTCACCACCTGCTCAAGTGTGAACGCCCCGCTCGTTGGATCGACGTGAGTCACCGGCATAACGAGGTTTTCTCGAGGATAGCAGTCCGCGATTTTTCGAGTCTGACCTTTTTCATCCTTGGGATTAGCTACGAGCACTCTCACGATGCCATCGCAATTGGCGCGAACCCAAGACAGATCTTCCATAAAGAAACGAAAGCCAGGACCATCAGACCAATCTCCGCGGTCGGGCCTCGAATAAACCATCTCCCCCGCTTTACCTTTGAACTCATCCATCCAAAGCGTCACCACGACAGTTTTGCCGTCTGCCGACCTTCCCGACCAGTTCCAATTCGCGTTGCGCGGCTGAACGCCATAAGTTTGAAATGCCTTCGTATGTGTCATTTTGCTCATCGATACATCCATCCTCGTTGCAACGAACAAGCGACTAGGCTTCACCAAGCTGAGTCCAGCCGTTTGGAGCGATAGATATATAAACGGCGGGCTTTCGGCCCGCCGTTTTCGTTTGGATGGATGCCCGGGTGAGCCCCGAACACTACAATCCGAATTAATTATCCAAGAAGCTCCGCAGCTTCCGCGACCGCGACGGATGCTTCAGCTTCCTCAGCGCCTTCGCTTCGATCTGACGAATACGCTCTCTCGTCACGCTGAACTGCTGGCCGACTTCTTCCAGCGTGTGGTCGGTGTTCATGCCGATGCCGAAGCGCATGCGCAGCACGCGCTCTTCGCGCGGGGTGAGCGAGGCGAGCACGCGCGTGGTGGTTTCGCGCAGGTTGGACTGGATCGCGGCGTCGATCGGCAGGATCGCGTTCTTGTCCTCGATGAAATCGCCGAGGTGTGAATCCTCTTCGTCGCCGACGGGCGTTTCGAGCGACAGCGGCTCCTTGGCGATCTTGAGGACCTTGCGGACCTTCTCCAGCGGCATGCCGAGCTTTTCGGCGAGCTCTTCCGGGGTCGGCTCGCGGCCGATCTCGTTGAGCATCTGGCGGCTCGTGCGCACGATCTTGTTGATCGTCTCGATCATGTGCACGGGGATGCGGATGGTGCGGGCCTGGTCGGCGATCGAACGCGTGATCGCCTGCCGGATCCACCACGTCGCGTAGGTCGAGAACTTGTAGCCGCGGCGGTACTCGAACTTGTCGACCGCCTTCATCAGGCCGATGTTGCCTTCCTGGATCAGGTCGAGGAACTGCAGGCCGCGGTTGGTGTATTTCTTGGCGATCGAGATCACGAGACGGAGGTTGGCTTCCACCATCTCCTTCTTGGCCTGGCGAGCCTCGCGCTCGCCCTTCTGCACGGAATGCACGATCTTGCGGAACTCGATGATCTCGAGGCCGGTCAGCGCCGCGAGCTGATGCACCTCGTGGCGGAGGTCCTTGATCCGGTCCTTCTCGTGATGGACGAAATTCTTCCAGCCCTTGGCCGAAAGCTTCGAGACACGGTTGAGCCAGCGCGGATCGAGCTCCGAGCCGGTGTAGTTGCGCAGAAAATCCTCGCGCGCCACGCCGTGGCTGTCGGCGAGACGCATCAGCCGGCCCTCGTACGAAACGAGGCGCTTGTTGATGTCGTAGAGCTGCTCGACCAGTGAATCGATACGCGCCTGGTTCAGGCGCAGCGACTTCACCTCGACGATGATCTCGTCCTTGAGCTTGCGATACTTGCGCTCCTGGTGCGGCGACAGCGAGGGCCCGTGCGAGGTGCTCTCGAGCTGGTTCTGGATGTCCTGCTCTTGCAGCTTGCGGAGCTTCTTGTAGCTGTCGGCGATCTTGTCGAAGATCTCGACGACCTTCGGCTTGAGCTCGGCCTCGATCGCCGCAAGCGACATCTGGTTCTCGAACTCGTCGTCCTCGTCCATGTCCGCTTCGGCGGCGGACTCGGCCGGATCCTTGGCCTCGCCACCCGGGCTGCTGCCGGGGGCGGGTTGCCCGGCGCGGAACGGGGTCGGCGCCGGCGGCGCGGCGGGCGGGGCGACATGCGCGGGCGCGCCGGTCGCGGCGGCCTGGCCGCCCTCGGCGGGCGCTTCACCGTTCTCGCCGGTGGGACCCGCGATCATCGCATTGTTCATGCCGGCCTTGGCGTCGGGGCCGGCATAGGTGGCTTCGAGATCGATGATGTCGCGGAGGAAGATCTTTCCTTCGTTCAATTCGTCGCGCCAGATGATGATGGCCTGGAAGCTCAGCGGGCTTTCGCACAGACCTGCGATCATCGCCTCGCGGCCGGCTTCGATGCGCTTCGCGATCGCGATTTCGCCTTCGCGGGAGAGCAGCTCGACCGTACCCATCTCGCGCAGATACATGCGCACGGGGTCGTCGGTGCGCTCGCCCGGCTCGCTCTTCTTGACCTCGGTGACGGCCTTCTGCGTGACCTCGACGAGCTCGTTGTCGGTCTCGTCCTCGCCGCCCTCGTCCTTGTCCTCTTCGCCTTCGCTATCGTCGGCTTCGGTGACGTTGATGCCCATGTCCGAGAGCATCGACATGATGTCCTCGATCTGCTCGGGCGAGGTCTGGTCGGACGGCAAAACTTCGTTGAGCTGATCGAAGGTCACGAAGCCGCGCTTCTTGGCCTGCTTGATCATCTTCTTCACTGCCGCGTCGGACAGGTCGAGCAAGGGTGACGGCGCGTCCTGGGAGTCCTTCTCCGGCGCGTCCGCTGCCTTGTCGTCTTTTTCCTTGTCCTTCGCCTGCAGCGTCTTTGCCTTGGTGGCCATCCATTGCTCCTAAACGCGCTTCATGCAGACGGTTGCCACGCCCGCGTGAAATCACTTGAACCTGTTGCTCGACGCTCTCGCTTCGCCAGATCTCGACACGGAAAGGGCGGCGCGCATATCTCTCGCCACCCCGACCCTTCTCTCGCCGGATTTGCCTAACGCTTCGTGAGCCTCTTTGTCGCAGCGGATGCAGGTGAAGTGCCAACAGTGATTGCGCGGATTCATTCCTGACGCGTCTGTTCTGCCTGCGGCCGCCTGGGGGCCAAAGTGCTACAAGACCGTTAAGCCTCGATTAACCCTGTTTTTGCCGCCAAACCTTGGATTTGGCGAGTCTTTTAGCGGTTCCGGCCTCGGCCGTCCGCATGATTCTTTCATCACACGCTCTTCTGGAACCGGCCCGACAGCTCGCCAAAACCCTCGATCAGGGCCTCGGTGCCATCGACTTCGGCCAGCCGGGCCTTCACGTCACGCAGCCACGCCATATTGGCCTCGCTGGGATCGTCCCCCAAGGCCAGTTCGGCGTCCTTCAGCTCTCTAAGTAGTGAATGGTACTGGCGATGCAAGGCAACCAGCTGGTGCCAGGTGGCGAGAACATCGTCGGGGGCCGCGCCCTCGCGGGCACCCCAGACGGCTTGCGTCGTGATGCCGTTTTCAACCCTTTGAAGGACTTGCGAAAACCCGCCCTTGGCGAGATCGCCACGCATCTTTTCGGCAAGCTCGCCGGGGTCCGGGGAGTGGTGATGGTCGTTGGCAAAGGCGGCGATGATGCCGGCCCGGAGCTTGTGGGCCTCGGGATGGGCCAGCTCCAGGGCGGCGACCTCCTCGAGGTGGTCGTGCAGCAGCCAGGGGTGATTCATCAGGATTTGCAGGATCAGGGCCTCCCGGCGGGAGATGGCGCTGCGCTGGCCGCGCATGATCGGGCTCGCCGCCAGCTGGGGACTCGCCGCCTGGTATGGGCCTGACGGTATCGGGGTAGGGCCCGGGACGCCGCGGCGCCCGCCCCCGAACCCTCCGCCGAATCCCTGGCCACCGAATCGATTCGCGCCGACCGCAGCCCGGGGCTGGAATTGGCGGGCGCCGCCACCCTGGCGGAAATTGCCCCGGCCGCCGAAGCCGCCGCGCCCGCCCTCGGGGGCAAAGGCACGCTGCAGCCGCTCGACGAAATCGTCGCGGTAATAGCGCCGCACCACCTCGTCGCGGATTCCGTTCGCGAGCTCCTTGATACGCGCCTCCAGCGCGGCGCGGCGCTCGGGGGTGGCGAAATTGCCGCCTTCGAGCTCGCGCGACCAGAGCATCTCGGCAAGCGGCTTGGCCGCCGCGATCACGTCCTCGACGGCGCCGCGGCCGCCGGAGCGCACGAGATCGTCGGGGTCCTGCCCCTCCGGCAGCAGCGCGAAACGAAGGCTCTTGCCGGGTGCGAGGAAGGGCAAGGCAAGGTCCGCAGCACGATAAGCCGCCTTCTGGCCGGCGCGGTCGCCGTCGAAGCAGAGGATCGGCTCGTCCGCCATCTTCCAGAGCAGTGCCAGCTGGCTTTCGGTGAGCGCGGTGCCGAGCGGCGCGACGGCGCCGGCAAAGCCTGCGGTGACCATGGCGATGACGTCGACATAGCCCTCGACCACGATCAACGCGCTGCCGTCATGGGTGGCTTTGCGCGCGGTCTGGTGGTTGTAGAGGTTGTCGCCCTTGTGGAAGAGCGGCGTCTCCGGGGAATTGAGGTACTTGGCCGGAACGTCCTTCTCCAGCGCGCGACCGCCGAAGGCGATGACGCGGCCGCGCATGTCCGTGATCGGAAACATCACGCGATCGCGGAAGCGGTCGTAGGGCACGGGAATGTCGTCGCCGGCCACCAGCAGCCCGGTCTCGACCATGTCCTCGACGGAGACGCCGAGCTTGCCGAGATGCTCCTTCAGCGCGAAGCGATCGGGCGAGGCATAGCCGAGGCGGAATTGCAATTGCGTCGCCGGCGAGATGGCGCGGTCGGCGAGATAGCCGCGGGCCTTGGCGCCGACGCGCGAGGCCAGCGTTTCCGCGAAATAGGTCGCGGCGAGATCCATGACGTCATGCAGCGTGCGGCGGCGCTGCTCCTGCCGCGCCGCATCCGGCGTCACCGCCGGCAGCGCCAGGCCCGCCATGCTGGCGAGCCGCTCCACCGCCTCGCCGAACGGCAGGCCGTCGGTCTCCATCACGAAGGAGATGATGTCGCCGTGCTTGCCGGAGGAGAAGTCGTGGTAAAAACCCTTCTGGTCGTTGACGTAGAAGGACGGCGTCTTCTCCTGCTGGAACGGGGACAGCCCCTTCCACTCCCGCCCCGCCTTCTTCAGCTTGACGCGCTTGCCCACGACTTCGGACACCGAAAGCCGGGCCCGAAGCTCGTCGAGGAATTGGGGCGTGAAGCGCATGATGCTGATTTCTGGGCTGAGTCGGGCGTTATGACCAACCGGATAGGCATATAGGGACGGCCCCGGGAAATACGAAGCATGTGTGGCTTCTCCCGGCTATTCACAGGCGAAAGTTTCGACGGAAAGCTTGAACCCCGCCCGGTTCCACGCTTCCATATCTCCATGTTCAGGACCTTTCGAGGCGGCCACAGCGGGGGCTGGCGGGTGATCTCCGTCGCACCCGTGACGGGCGAGCCCCTGCCCTTCATGCCGGCGCTGTCGGTCACCGACAGCGAGGCCATCGCGTTGCCGCTGGTGCCCTCGCGCAATGCGTGGCGGCTGGTCGGCGCGCCCAGCAGCTTGCGCTACACCGAGCGGCCCGAGAAGCAGCAGCTCACCGCCGTGCAGGCCGGGCTCGGCCGGGTGGAAGCAACCAGCGCGGCACTGATTCCGATCCGCAAATCGCAGGCTTGGTGGGACCTGACCCAGGAAGAGCGCCGCAAGATCTTCGAGGACAAGTCGCACCACATCGCCGGCAGTCTTCGTTTCCTGCCCGCGATCGCGCGCCAGCTCTATCACTGCCGCGACCTCGGCGAGCCCTTCGACTTCCTGACCTGGTTCGAATTCGCCCCCGCGCACGCCTCGCTGTTCGAGGAGCTGGTGGGGATGCTGAGGCGGACCGAGGAATGGAGCTACGTCGAGCGCGAGGTCGATTTGCGCGTGGTGAAGGAAGTGCTGTCGGCTTAGTGATCGAGAAACCGCCCGGACTCGATGATCGGCAAACCGGTGACGGGCCAGTTGTAGACATATGTCCAGGCCTTCCCGGCGGCGCCATCAGGCAGTGTTACATCGACCTGCTCGCGCAGATATTCGGTCGGCTCCGGAAAGCCCTCGCCGCAGGCCTCGTACATGTCGAGCTCGCCCAGCAATTCGTCAGGCACGCGCATCCGGAACAGCTCGCCGTGGACGATGTCGGAGGCTGCCTCGGACGGCAGCAAGCCCGGATAATGCTTCACCAGAACCAGCCGGCCGCGGCAGGTCGCTTCGCCCAGGAAATCCGCATGCCCCGCAAGCAGCCGCGCCATCGGATGGTCGAAGCCGCGCATCAGGGTGCCGTAGACGAAGAGGCGATCGGAGGTCATGCTGTTCTAACGTTGCGACGTCGGTGCAATATCGTTACTCGTTTAGACATGTATTCGTTTCATAGGCAATCAGGATGGACCTGCACAGGGCCGAGGCGACCGATCAGCTGCTCGGCGAAGACGACATTCCGCCCGTGCACGAGGTGAATGCGGCGGGGACTTCGCCCTTCCTGCTCACCGCGGATCATTACGGACGGATGCTGCCGCACGCGCTGGGCGATCTCGGCATCGCGGAAAGCGAGCTTGTCAGACACATCGGCTGGGACATCGGCATTGCCGGCGTCGCCGAGCGACTCGCAAAGCTGCTCGATGCGCATCTGATCGCACAGCGCTATTCGCGGCTGGTGATCGACTGCAACCGCCCGCCGACCGCGGCAAGCTCGATCCCCGTGATCTCCGAGGCCACCACGATCCCGCGCAACGAAGGAATTTCGGATGCCGAGCGCGCGGCACGGCGGCGCGAGATTTTCGAGCCCTATCACCATCGCATCGATGCCGCGATCGACCGCCGCCTGCATGACGAGCGGCCGGCGGTGCTGGTCTCGCTGCACAGTTTCACGCCAGTTTATGCCGGCGTCGCGCGGCCCTGGCACATCGGCGCGCTCTACAACCGCGACATCGTGCTGCCGCAGCTGCTGCTCAAGCATCTGCGCGCAGAGGGCGACCTCGTCGTCGGCGACAACGAGCCCTATGCGGTGAACGACCTCACCGACTACACCATTCCCATTCACGGCGAAGGGCGCGGCCTCGTCAGCACCGGCATCGAGATCCGGCAGGATCTGATCACCGACCACACGGGCCAGCAGAAATGGGCCGAGCGGCTGGCGCGGATCTTTGCCGAGATCGAGGTGGAGCTGCGGGCGGAGCGGCTGGTTATCTAGCCGCCGCGCGTTGCGACGAACAACGCCAGCGCGGCGAAGATCGCGGCGATGCCCCACAGCACATAGGCGATGCGGCCGGCGCCGCGCGCGTCGAGCGTGGCTTCCGCCGGATTTTCGGGATTGACGCGGACCTCGACGGTCGCGCCATCCTGGTAGCGTGCCATGAGCTTTCGCAGCATCTCGTCGGAGGCATCAGGCGTTCCGGCCGCGACGCGCGCGCATTCATTGGTGTAGCTGACGTTCTGATACTGATAGGTGTAGGTCACCCGCTTGCCGAACATCTCGGTGCCGCGACGCTCGCCCGGTTCGCTCGCCAGGCGATAGTCTTCGATCCCCGACAGCTTGATGGTACCCGGCACCACCGGCCAGCGCGTCGCCATCGACGCCTGTCTGTGCACGGCATACCCCATCAGCGCGATGACGAGGCCGAACGCGCCGAAGCCGACCACGAGCCCTGCAAGATCGGGCCGTCCGACGTGATGCGCGAGATAGGCATACGTCTGGTTGAGGCCGAAGGCCGATCCCAACACGATGGCAAGCACGATCAACGTGCCGATGCCGAGGCAGCCCCACAGGCCCTTGGGCAGGTCGCGCTCCAGCACGGCTTGATCGGGATGGCGCGGATTGTAATAGACGGTCACGACCCTGCCGGCCGGATATTTGGCGAGCTTCTCGGCGACCTCGAAATTGCCGAGGTCCTCGCCGATCGAGATGCGGTTGCAGCGCAGCTTCCGCCCGCCGACCGAATATTCGTAAGTCACGTTCGCGAAATTGCGGCTTTCGAGGCGAGAGCCCCCCTCGCGGTCGTCGTCGAAAACCTTGACGTCGCGCAACTCGGCGACCGAGGTCATGACCTTGCCCGGCGCTTGCGGCCAGTTTCGCGCCTCGCGCACCTGCCAGGTCTTGACGATGGCAGCGACCAGGATGAGCCCGAGCGGCGCGAGCAGCATCGCATAGACGAACCAGGGGAGATCGGGCACGGCAAATTCCTTCGTCAGCGGCAATGCCCGATTGGACGCATTGCGGCCGCGAAGGGTTCAAGCCGGACCGGCCATGGAAGGGCTATTTTGCCCGCGTCAGCGCCAGCCAGATACCGCCGCCGATCATGAAGCCGCCGGAGATGCGCGACATCATGCGGGTGCGGCGGGCCGAGAAGAATTTTCGCGCGCGGCCTGCCGCGATGGCGTAGAGCGCATCGGTCATCACGGCGGTGACCATGAAGGTGGCGCCCAGCAAAGCGACTTGCGGAAAGTGCGGCTGGTTCATGTCCATGAACTGCGGGATGAAGGCGCCGAAGAACACCAGCACCTTCGGGTTCGACAGCAGCACCAGGAAACCCTGCAGGAAGAAGCCGCCGCGCGGCGGCACCGGCGGCTCGTCGACATTGACACCCTCGACCGGCGCCCAGATCAGCTTGATGCCGAGCCAGACCAGATAAGCAGCGCCCGCAAAGCGCACCCAGTCGAACCAATAGCCCATGGTCGCCATCAGCGACGTCAGGCCGACCGCGACGATGCCGATGACGATGGCAAGCCCGGCTTGCGCACCGGCCACGTTGGTGAGCGCGGCACGCGTGCCGTGGCGCAGGCCGTTGGCGATGACGAGGGTCACGATCGGCCCCGGCAGCAGCGCCAGTGCAATGCAGGCGGCGAGGAAGGCGAAATAGGCTTGCATGGACATCATGGGAGGACTCGGCTCGTAGGGGCTTGCGGGTATTAATGCATGGGACGGGCGGGAACGGAAGCTGGATGAGCGCAACGTCTGCGCCTCACTACGAGTGTCATCCCCCGCAAAAGCGGGGGATCCAGTACGCCGTGGCGTCTCCGTACTTCACTGGCATCTCGGGCCCGCCTTCGCGGGGAATGACAGCGGAGAATGCGGAAGCGGGCGTACAACATCGACGTTTCATCGCCTCGCGCCGCATCGTCAATTCCTCGGCAGCCCGGCGGCGGCGCGCGCCGTCCCGGTCAGCTCCAGGATATGCAGGCCTGTATTGGCGCGATCGACGATGTAGATATAGCCGCGGTCATCGGTCTCGACATTGTTGGTCTGGATCGCGACCTTGCAGCGCTCGCCGCCCTCGATCGGGATGCAGCGCTTGTCGGTCGCAGCCGTGATCGAGGGAATGAAATGGCCGACTTCCTTCGGATGATAGGGATCGCGGATGTCGAGCGCGCGCACGCCGGCATTGAAGAAGGCGATGAAGGCCATCTTCATGTAATAGACCGGCGCCATGCTTTCGTTGGCGGAATGCGCACCGAACCGGCCGCCGCGCTGGCAGAACCGTCCGCTCGCCTCCGGCACGGTGTAGCTCGAGATCATCATCGGCCGCGTCTCGGTGGTGACGTCGGCGAACCACACCATCTGTCGCGCCTCGCCGCATTCGTTCAGGATGGCCTCGTCCACGATCATCACGATGTCGCGGGTCTTGCCGTCCTTGTCCTCGGCGAATTCAGCGATGGGCATGTCGAGCATCGGAAACGTCGTATGCGCGCCGTTGAAGGCTGACATCGGCAGGCGCGAAATCTCGGGATAGCGCAGATTGTCGGGCGTCGGCTCCTTCGGCCCGTTCAGCAGCCTGTCGCGGTCGACGATCTGCATAATGCCGTCCTTGTCGGTGCCGTAACCGAAATAGACGCGGTTGCCATTGGGCCCGGTCGAGATCGGCCCGTGCAGCTCGGTCGGCACCGCGCCGGTCGAACCGGGCTCCTGACCGGGCAGTCCGAAGTCGCGGATCTTCTGCGGGCGCGCGGGATCGGAGAGATCATAGATCTGCGTCATGCGCCGTGTGCGCCAGTCCGGCGCGCCCGAGACCAGATAGGCAATGCCGGTGTCGCATTCCCACCAGCTCTTGTGGGTGTCCTTCAGACCGCCAATGCGCGTGATGAGCACAGGGCTGGCGGGATCGGTGACGTTCCAGATCTCATGCGCCTCGCTGCCGAAGGTGCGCAGCATGTAGACTGCGTTGGGATCGCCCTTCGGCAACGCCTTGCCGTCGCAGACCCGCACCATCTGCGCGCCGCCGGATTCGTACTTGCCCTCCTGGCCCGGCAGATGCCGCAGATATTTCGGACGCGTGGGATCGGTGACGTCGACGATGGAGGTTCCGTTCGGCTCGGCCTTTCCCGTCATCGGATTGACGGGCGCCGGCACATCATCGGTACCGCCGTGATGGCCGATATAGGCGATCCAGCGATTGCCCTGGTGATGGATGGTCGGCTGATAGGCGCTGCGGGCCTGGAGATCGTTGCTGCCGACGAGCTTCATGTTGGAGGCTTCAGGCGGCGCGCCGACGGTTTGCTGCTGCGCCTCGGCCGCGGTGCTGCACGCGAAAAGGGCGAGGGCGGCAGCAGTCAAGACGCAGCGGAACATCAATGTCCTCCCGGAACCAATCTGTGCTGGCTGAGCTTCGACGGTAACACAGCCGAATGCGGACGCCAAAGACACCATCTTGACATGCAACCATTTGGTTGCCTATTATCCCGGTTATGGATGAGGTCTTCAAAGCGCTCGCCGATGCGTCACGACGATCGCTGCTCGACAGGCTTCACGCGAGGAACGGCCAGACGCTGAACGAGCTCTGCGACGGCCTTGCAATGACGCGGCAGGCCGTGACCAAGCACCTTGCGATTTTGGAGGAAGCCAATCTCGTCACCACCATCAGACATGGCCGCGAGAAGCTGCATTACCTCAACCCGATGCCGATCCATCAGATCGGCGAACGCTGGATCAAGAAATTCGAGCGCGGCAAGCTGGCCGCACTCGGCGAGTTGAAACGCCAGTTGGAGAAGCGCGATGAGTAAGCCGGACTTCGTCTACGTGACCTATATCGAGACCACGCCGGAAAAGCTGTGGGAGGCGCTGACGTCGAGCGAATTCACCAGGCAATACTGGTTCGGCGCCGAGGTCCGCTCCGACTGGAGGGTCGGCTCACCCTTTGCGCTCATGCTCGACGGCGAGGTCACCGATTCCGGCGAGATCCTCGAGGCGGATCCGCCGCGGCTTCTGTCCTACAGCTTCAAGCACCGGAAGTTCGAAGAACTGCGCGGCGAGCCGATCTCGCGCGTCGTCTTCACCATCGAACCGTTCGGCGCGCTCGTGCGTTTGACCGTGCTGCACGACGGCTTCGTCGAGGGCGGCAAATATCTCGGCGCCGTCTCCAACGGCTGGCCGGCGATCCTGTCCGGGCTCAAGAGTCTGCTTGAGAGAGGCAAAGTGCTCGCCATTCCCCGCACGGCCCTCAACAAGGGATTCGACGCAAAATGAAGCTCGATCAGTTCAAGCCGCTGACGGTCTACACCATCTACATCGCGTC
This sequence comes from Bradyrhizobium sp. MOS003, assembly GCF_003020125.1. Taxonomy (GTDB): domain Bacteria; phylum Pseudomonadota; class Alphaproteobacteria; order Rhizobiales; family Xanthobacteraceae; genus Bradyrhizobium. The sequence continues at coordinate 124,915 of NZ_PYFW01000002.1, forward strand.
CACGCCGGAAAAGGTGTGGGAGGCGCTGACCTCGGCAGAGTTCAGCCGCAAATACTTCTCCGGCTTTGCGGTGGAGATGGAGCCGAAGCTCGGCGGCAGCTTCATCGTGCGCGCGCCTGACGGCTCCGAGCACATCTCCGGCGAAGTCTTCGAATACGATCCGCCGAAGAAGCTCACAGTGAGCTGGAACGTCAACTGGCCCGACCTCGTCGCAAAGCTCGGCGCCACGCTCGTCACCTACGAGATCGAGCTCGCGGGCGAAGCCGTCCGCCTCACCATGAGCGAACGCCACGATCGCGAGATCGGCGACGACATCCTCGAAGGCGGTCGCACCGGCTGGCCCGCGATCCTATCGGGGCTGAAGAGCCTGCTGGAGACGGGCAAGGCGCCGCAGATCAAGATGGCACCGCCAGCGCAGATGCTGGCGGCGCTGAAGGCGATGGGGATCAAGACGCCGTAGCGTCCGGAATCTGCGCCCTCACCGCTTCTTCTTCACCGGCGGCTGAATCTCGTCGATCTTGCGACGGCAATCCCCTTCCGAATCGTGCGGGCCCGAGACAAAGGTCCCGCTGACCTTGATCGCGTACCAGCCAGACTCCACGCCGAGCCGAAGTGCTTCGTCCGTCTTGACCTGCCGTGGCGAGAGAGCTTGTATCGGTTGAGTTTGCATCGGGTGCTTTCGGTTGAAGTTCGATCTCATATCGAACGCATGTGGAATCTGTCACGCAGCCGTGGACGAGCGCCGCGCGTGCAGCATCGTGGCGCCGCGTGTGCGCAGAGACGACCGCTCTTTCCGACATTGACGGACCGTGCGCGCAATCGCGGCAATTAGCTATCGTTTTCTCGTTCGCGCCGCGCTTTTGCAGCGCCAAATGCCGCTCCCGATCGAATAAGACCGTCGAAGCCTTGTGTTCGACCGCTTCGTAGCCATCTTGAGAGCTCAGCCAAGGGAAAGTCTTTCGTATGAAGCTCCGCGTCGGGTTCGAGATGCTGTACGAGTTCCCGCAGCCGACGCCCATGATCATGGTGCTGGGCACGCACTTCACGCGCGCCTCCGACGTGATCGTGCCCGATCTGCTGACCACCAGCCCCTCCGTGACCATCAGTCCCTATCGCGACCTCTTCGGCAATTGGTGCAGCCGCCTCGTGGCGCCGGCCGGCAATTTCCGCCTTTCCGGCGATGGCATCGTTCGCGACAGCGGCCTGCCCGACCCCGAGTTTCCGAACGCGTGTCAGCACGCCGTCGAAGCGTTGCCGGCCGACACGCTCGTCTATCTGCTCGGCAGTCGCTACTGCGAGACCGATCGCCTGACGGATATCGCATGGAAATTGTTCGAGCGGACGCCGCCCGGCTGGAAGCGGGTTCAGGCCATCTGCGATTTCGTTCATCGCCACATCACGTTCGGTTATGAGCACGCGCGCGCCACAAAGACGGCCCGGGAAGCTTACGACGAAGGCAAGGGCGTGTGCCGCGACTACGCCCATCTGGCCATCACATTCTGCCGCTGCATGAACATCCCGGCGCGTTACTGCACCGGCTACCTCAGCGACATCGGCACGCCGAAGCCCTGGGCTGCGGGAGATTTCGCTGGCTGGTTCGAGGCCTATCTCGGCGGAAGCTGGCACATGTTCGATCCGCGCAACAACACGCCGCGGATCGGCCGCGTGCTGATCGCGCAGGGACGGGATGCCGCAGACGTTCCGATCACCCAGACCTTCGGTCCGAATAAACTGCTCAATTTCAAGGTATGGACCGACGAGGTCGCCTGATGACGGACAGCACCGCCGCGCTCAGCTCCGATGAATTTGCGTCGCTGACCGAAATCGGCAAGGGCAAGGCGCAAGGCGACATTCCGCAGGCGCACGGCGAGCGCCTGGTCGACCTGGGTTATGTGATCAGGCGGCTTGGCGAACTCGAACTGACCTCCTCCGGCACTCGTCGCCTGGCAGCGGGCCAATAGCGCGCCGCCGCTACGTCCGGCTCCCTCTTACGCCACCGGCACCACCAGCCGCCGATAGAGATGCCATGTCGCATGCCCGAGCACCGGCAGCGTCACGATCAGCCCGAGAAAGTACGGCAGCGCCGAGACGATCAGCAGCATCACGATCAGGCCGGCCCACGTGATCATCGGCAACGGACTCGTCACCACCGCCCGCACGCTCGTCACCATCGCCGTGACGAAATCGACATCGCGGTCGAGCAGCAGCGGAAACGACACCACGGTCAGCGAGAACAGGATCAGCGACAGCACGGCTCCGACGGCATTGCCGATGCCGAGGAACAGCAGGCCTTCATTCGTGGTCAACACCACGGTCATGAATTCCTGAAGGCTGGAGAACGAGGCGTGCAGACCGAGCAGGAGCGCGATCAGGAGCCGGACCTGGTACATCCAGACCACGAACACGAACAACGTGACGAACGCCATCCAGCCGATCTCGCTGCGCGAGCGCACGGCGGACCAGATCGCGCCGAAAGAGACCGGCTCGCCGCGCTCGCGGCGGCGGCTGATCTCGTAGAGACCGATCGCCACGAACGGTCCGATCAAAGCGAAGCCTGCCGCCAGGGGATAGACGAGATAGACCATGCCAAAGGCCGTGAAGCACAACATGATGGCGATGCCGCCGGCGGCGTAGAGCCCGCCGAAGCAGAGACCGTAGAACGGCAGCGCCTGGAAATCGCGCAGGCCCTCGACCAGCGCCTCGGCGATATCGGTCGCCGCGACGGGACGCACCACCGGATCGACCTTGCCCGAGATGGACATCAGCTTCCTCCACACATCGGCGCGATCTTTCGCCGCGCGCATGCGCGATATTAGCGCCGCCGCGCGCCGGCGCAACTTGATGCCGGCTGGCGCGAGGCGTGGCAGCGAGGCGACAATGCTCGCGGTGCGAAATCCTTGACCGTTGATGCATTTTCCCGCCAATGGCTATGGACTGCGCAGACGATGGTGCCGCAAATTGTACCTCCGAGCAGATACGCCTGAGAGCGGACCGCCCCACCGATGAGCCTGCGTACCCGGTTACTGATCCTCGTCATCGCAGCCATGCTCGTGCCGGCGATCCTGGTCGGGCTGCGCTTCGTGCAGAATCGGGCCAGCGAGATCGACGCGGCGCTGGCCAATCTAGCCGCATCCGCGGACGACATTGCCGCCGATCTCGACGAGAAGATCCAGGGCACCGCCCAGCTTCATTATGGGCTCGCCCGTGCCCGCGACCTCGACACGCGCGACAAGGCGGCGTGCTCGGCGTTTCTGTCCGATGTCCGCCAAGAATATCCGCAGTTCACGGGTATCCTGACCATCGATCCCGACGGCAGCCTGTTCTGTGACTCGCTGCGAACCAACCGCACGCTCGACCTGAACGACCGTGGCTATTTCAAACAGGTCAAGGGGCTTACGGGCGTCGTCGCGGTGGAGCCGGTGTTCGGCCGTCTCACCGGGCTGTCGGTGCTCCAGATCGCCTACCCCGTGCGATCGGAGGCGGGCGCACTGAAGTTGGTGCTGCTCGCGTCCTTCAACCTCAACAAATTCGTGGAATTTCACGACAAGCGGCTGCTCGCCGAGAAGGACATCCTGCTCGTCGACGCCAAAGGTACGGTCCTGGCCGCCCCCAAAGGCGGCGGCTGGAGCGAGCCCGTCGGCGGGTCGATTGCCGGCTCCGACCTGTTCCGGTTTGCGGCAGCACCCGACGGCGAACCATTCCGGGAGGTCACCGACCGCGAGGGCCGCACGCAGATCTGGGGCGTTGCCCGCTCGCCCTCGATCCGCAAGGCCGGTCTCTACATCCTGGTCGGACGCTCCAAGGACGGGCTGGTCGCGGCGGCGAACCGCCGGCTGTACGAGGACCTGGCGATTCTCGCGGTGGCCTCGCTGCTGCTGCTCGCCGGCCTGTGGATCCTCACGACCGTGAGCATCGGCCGCCAGGTCGGGCGGCTTGCCACCATGGCGAAGAGGCTCGGGCGCGGCGATCTCAGCGCGCGCATTCCGGAGCCGCATCCGGGCGGCGAACTCGGCGGGTTGATGACCCTGCTCAACAGCACCGCCGAATCGCTCGAACAGCAGCGCGCCGCCATCGCGGATCTCAGCCACAAGCTCAGCCAGTCCCAGAAGATGGAAGCCATGGGCCAGCTGACGGGCGGCGTTGCGCATGATTTCAACAATCTCCTGACCGTCATTCTCGGCAACTCGGAGCATCTCGCCGACAGGCTTGCGGGCAACAAGGAATTGCACAGGATCGCCGGCGATATCGCGACCGCCGCCGAGCGCGGTTCGGACCTCACACGGAGCCTGCTCGCCTTCGCGCGCAAGCAGCCGCTGCGGCCGCGAGAGATCGACATCGCCGAGCAGGTGACCGGCATGAAGCAGCTGCTGCGGCGGACCCTTGGCGAGCACATCGAGTCCAGCTTCACCTTCGCGCCCGATCTATGGCTCGCCAGCGTTGATCCCGGCCAGTTGGCGACCGCCGTGCTCAACCTCGTGCTCAACGCGCGCGATGCGATGCCCGACGGCGGCAAGCTGGCGGTCGAGGCGCGCAACGCATCGCTCGGCGAGTCCGATCTCGACGTCAACGGCGAGGCGCGGCCCGGCGACTACGTCATGCTGGCTGTGAAGGATACCGGAGCCGGGATGAGCAGCGAAGTGTTGGGGCGCGCGTTCGAGCCGTTCTTCACCACCAAGGAGGTCGGCAAGGGGACCGGCCTCGGCCTGAGCATGGTCTACGGATTCGTGCAACAATCCGGCGGACTCGTGCAGATGCAGTCCGAACCGGGACGAGGCAGTACGATCAGGCTGTTCTTTCCCCGTCTAGCAACACCGCCGGGCGAGGACTTGCGCCCCGCGCAGGCGACCGTCACACACGCAGGACACGAGACCGTCCTGCTCGTCGAAGACGACGACATGGTGCGAGCTTATGTCGAGAACGAGCTCAGAACGCTGGGCTACCGGGTCATCGCGACGTCGAACGGACCCGCAGCGCTGGAGGTGTTGCGCCAGCCCGAGGACATCCAATTGCTGTTCACCGACGTCGTGATGCCCGGCGGCATGTTCGGGCCGGAACTGGCGAAGCAGGCAGCCGAGCTTCGGCCTGATCTCAAGGTGCTCTTCACCTCCGGCTACAGTCAGGATCCAGTCAAGACGCCGGACGGAATCAACGCCCGCATTCTGACCAAGCCGTTCAAGCGTCAGGAGCTTGCCGCGATGCTGAGGTCCGCGCTCTCGGAGCCGTCGCGATGAGTCCACCTGTCCCCAGCGGGGAGAGGCGATCCGAGTCGCGGCCAGTGCCGAATTCAACTCAGCAGCATTCGCTCGTTTTCAGGAAGCCATCGCGAGGCGGAGCGCCACCGCGAGATTGGCCGCGAACAGGCCCGCGTCGATGATGAAGATCCTGAGCATCGGGCCCTTCAGCACCGGCCAGTAAGCGACGCCAACGCGTCCGCCACGCATCAGCACCGGAAGATTATAGGCGAACTGGCTGAAATGGCAGGCGGAGAAGAACAGGAACAGCGCGAACTGCGCCTCGACCGGCTGGAAGAAGAGCGGACGCGCGGCCAGAAGGTAGAACGACAACAGCCCGATCGGCAAATTCATCCCGCCCAGGAACGCCACGCTCGCCGCCAGGGTCGGCGCGATCGGATTGCTGCGCTCTTCCCGCGGCAGCAGGATCTTGAGCGTGTTGCGTTGCGCAATGCTGAACTGAACGAAGGCGCCGCCGAACCACAGCGCGTTGAGAAGCAGGACGATATCCGAGAGGCGCATGATCATTTTCCGTAAAAGGCTTCGCTGCGGACGACGCGGCCGGAATCGTCGAAATCCATGAACTCGCTGGCGCGGGTGTCGCCGAGCTGCCACCACACGACCAGCCGCGCGATCGTATCGTCCCAGCTCCAGCTCAGAATCTTCAGGTCGGCGCTTTCGACATGGCCATAGGCCTTCCGCCAATAGGCGCGGATGTTCTCGGCACCGCTCACGACGGGCGAGCCGGTCAGCGTCAAAGCCAGCGGACTGCGCATCTGCGCGTCCGTGGCGAAATGCGCGACGACGGCGTCGATATCGACCTTGGACCAGCTCGCGCACCAGGCCGCGACAAAGGGTCCGGCCGCCGCGCGATTCATTGCCTGTCCGCCCATGATGCGGCCCTCCCCTCGCTCATTGGCGAGGAGAGTGGCAAAGCCGCCACCTCATGTCAACCATATTGACTTGAGAGTTTCGTCAACTGCGGTCGGCGATCGCCCCCATGACCGCCATCCATGCCGCCGCCCCGGATGCGCCGACGCGATCGAACGCCTGGCGCATGACGCTACGCTCATGGTCGGATGCGCGCTGCTCGATGCGCTGCCCGGCCGCCGTCAGACGCAACAATTTGGAGCGATGTTGCTCCGGCGAGCGCTTCGACGTCACGAGCTTCCGCTCTACCAGCAGATTGAGCGGCCGGCTCAGGGCTTGCTTGGAAATGCCAAGGACCTCGAGCAGCGAACCGATCGCGATATCGGGCCGGCGCGCCACCACGTAGAGGATGCGATGATGCGGCCGCGACAGGCCCTGCTTCGCGAGGTATTCGTCGGCCTCCAGCGTCATGCCGCGCCAGCCGTAATACATCAGCTCGAGCGCCGCATCGAGATCGTGCAGCTTGTCGAGCGAGGCGCGGTGGAGCCCCGCGGCTTGAGACGTCTTTGCCATTGTCGGAAGCTAGCCCTTCGCCCGCAATTCGCGCCGCAGCACCTTGCCGGTCGCCGTCATCGGCAGCGTCTCGGCGAATTCGACGAAGCGCGGATATTCATGCGCGGCGAGCTGCACCTTGACGAACTCCTGGATCTCGCGCGCCAGCGCGTCGGTGCCGGTGAAGCCCGGACGCAGCACGATCCAGGCCTTGATCGATTCGGTGCGGATCGGATCGGGGATGCCGACCACCGCGGCCATCGCCACGGAGGGATGCTTCATCAGCGTATGCTCGATCTCGGAGGGGCCGACGCGATAGCCGGCGGTGGTGATGACGTCGTCCTCGCGGCTGACATACCAGAAATAGCCGTCTTCATCCTGCACGCCGAGATCGCCGGTGAGCAGGAATTCGCCGGCATATTTCTTCGCCGTCGCCTCCGGGTTGCGCCAGTATTCGAGCATCGTGCACGGGCACGGCTGGCGCACGCCGATGATGCCGCGCCGGCCGCGCGGCAATTCCTCGCCCTTGTCGTTGACGATGCGGACGTCGAAGCCCGGCGTCGCCTTGCCCATCGATCCCGGGCGGATCGGAAACAAATTGGAGTTGCTGCCGATCACGAGGTTGCACTCGGTCTGGCCGAACACCTCATGCGCGTCGATGCCGAAGGTCTCGCGCACCCAGCCGAGCAGCTCGCCGCCGAGCGATTCACCGCCGGTGAAGATGCTGCGCAGCTTGACGCCCGGATGCGTCACGCCGGCCTGCCGCATCAGCTTCAGCGCGGTCGGCGGCAGGAACACGTTGCGGACGCCGAGGTCGGACATCATCTGCATCGCCGCCTGCGGCTCGAATTTTCGCGCGCGATGGCCAACGAGAGGAATGCCGTGATACCAGAATGCGAGCAGGCCGTTGACCAGGCCGCCGATCCAGGCCCAGTCCGCCGGCGTCCACATGAGATCGCCGGGCCTGGGTAAGAAGTTATGGCACATCTCGACATTGGGCAGATGGCCGAGCACGACGCGGTGCGCATGCAGCGCACCTTTTGGATTTCCTGTCGTGCCCGAGGTGTAGATGATCAGCGCGGGATCGTCGCATGAGGTGTCCACTCGCGCGAAATCGGGCGAAGCGGCCTTCACCGCATCCCAGAACGATGTCGTGCCGGCGGGCGCGCGCTCGCCGACGACATAGACATTCTTCATATCCGGCAGGCGGTCGCGGATTTTCGCAAGCTTCTCCCAACCGCCCTCGTCGGTGACGATGGCTTTGGCTTGCGAGTTCGACAGGCGGAATTCCAGCGCGTCCTCGCCGAACAGTGCGAACAGCGGGATCGAGATCAGGCCGGAGCGGAACGCCGCCATATGCGCAACCGGCAATTCCAGCGATTGCGACAGGAACACCGCGACGCGGTCGCCGCGGACAAGCCCGTCCGCCTTCAGCACATTGGCAAAGCGCCGCGAAGCTTCGCCGACCTCGTCGAAGGAGGTGCGGCTGGTCGCACCGTTCTCGTCGACATAGACCAGCGCGAGCCGTCCGGTGCCGTCGGCATGCCGGTCGCAGCACGCCTCCGCCATGTTGAAACGCGCCGGGATGTCCCAGCGGAAATTGCGGACGAGTTCGTCGTAGGTTGCGGCTTCGGTGAGCATGGCTTGGTCGTTTCCCAGCAACTCCGTCATGGCCGGGGCTTGTCCCGGCCATCCACGTTCTTCTTGCTTTGGCGACACTCTAAAGCCGTGGATGCCCGGGACAAGCCCGGGCATGACGGTCAGGCGCGCAGCTACCGCACCGTCGCAAAGAACTTCCGGACATCGCGCACGAACAGCTCGGGCTGCTCGAACGCGGCGAAATGGCCGCCCTTCTCCATCTCGCTCCAATGGGTGATGTCAGGGAAGTTCGGCTCCATCCATCGCCGCACCGGCGTGATGATCTCCTTGGGAAACACCGCCACGCCGGTCGGCACCTTGACGACGGGCGTGGTGCGGCGCTTGCCAAAACTTTCCCAGTAGAGCCGCGCCGAGGAGGTCGCGGTTTCCGTCGTCCAATAGAGCATGACGTTGTCGAGCAGTTCGTCCCGCGTGAAGATGTTTTCGGGGTGGCCGTCGCAATCGGTCCAGGCCCAGAATTTCTCTAGGATCCAGGCCGCCTGTCCGCTCGGAGAATCCGTCAAGCCATAGCCGAGCGTCTGCGGGCGCGTCGACTGCTGCTTGGAATAGCCGGAGTCGAGATCGACATAATGCTTGAGGCCGGCGAGCGCGCGCTTCTCTTCCGCTGTCGGCTCGCCCTCGACCTTCGGCGCCGCGTTGAAGGCGAGCGTGATGTGGATGCCGGCGCAATGGACCGCATCCTGCGCACCGAGCGATGTCGTCACCGCCGAGCCCCAGTCGCCGCCTTGCGCGCCATAGCGCGTATAACCCAGCCGTTCCATCAGCTTGGCCCAGGTCGCGGCGATGCGGTCGACGCCCCAGCCGGTCGTCCCGGGTTTGGCCGAGAAGCCGAAGCCCGGCAGAGAAGGACAGATCACGTGGAACGCATCGGCGGGGTTGCCGCCATGCGCGGCTGGATCGACCAGCGGCGCAATCACCTTCTGGAATTCGACGATCGAGCCAGGCCAGCCATGGGTGATGATCAGGGGCAGCGCCGACGGCTCCTTCGAGCGCGCATGGATGAAGTGGATGTCGAGCCCGTCGATCTCGGTGGTGAATTGCTCAAAGCGATTGAGTTTTGCTTCGCGGGCACGCCAGTCGTAGCCATCAGCCCAGTAGCTGCAGATGTCCCGGATCCATTTCAGCGGCGCGCCCTGGCTCCAGTCGTCGACCAGCTCTGCCTCCGGCCAGCGGGTGCGGGCGAGACGCGACTGCAAATCGGAGAGCGTGTCGTCGCTGATGGCGATGCGGAATGGTTTGATGGCAGTCATCGGTTGCCTCCCCTTGTTCTTCTTGTCATTCCGGGGCGCGCGAAGCGCGAGCCCGGAATCCATTGGTCAACAGAGATGGCGGCGCGACAGATTCCGGGATCGACGCTGAGCGTCGCCCGGAATGACGACCTAGCCCGACAGCGCCGCCTTCACCAAGCCGCTGGCCTTGCCGAAATCCATCTGCCCCGCGTACTTCGCGCGCAGCACCGCGATCACCTTGCCCATGTCCTTCATGCCGGCGGCACCCGTCTCGGCGATCGCATCCGCGATCACCTTCTTCACCTCGTCCTCGGCCATCTGCTTCGGCAGGTATGCCGAGATCACCGCGATCTCCTCGCGCTCCTGGGCTGCGAGCTCGGCGCGACCACCTTTTTCGTAGAGCTCGACCGATTCCTGCCGCTGCTTGATCATCTTCTGGAACACGCCGAGCAGATCGGCATCCGAGAGCGGCGGCTTGCCCTGCCCGCGCGCGTCGATGTCGGCGTTCTTGATGGTCGAATTGACCATGCGCAGCGTGGACAGCTTGCGCTCGTCCTTGGCCTTCATGGCCTCCTTGACCGCATTGTTGATGTCGTCGCGCAGCATGATCGTGATCCCCTCGAGTATCTGACGCCTGATCTAGGCCGTTCGCGGCCCCTAGACAACCTCGGTTCCGAGCCATTCGGAGAGCGCGCGCACCGTCGCTTCCGGCTGTTCCGGCTGCGGCAGGTGTCCGCAGCGATCGAGGATCACGAGCCTTGCGCCGGGGATGCCCTCGGCCATCTCCTTCGAGAGCGCATTCGGGATGGTGTTGTCGGCATCGCCCGTCAGCACCAGCGTCGGACATGTGACGGCTGAAAGCGTCGAGCGCGAATCCACCCGTGCGATGATCGCGGTCTGCTGCCGCAGATAGCCCTCGACGCCGACATCCTCATCCTGCGCATGCACCAGCTTCAGAATTTCGGCATCATCGCGCCGTGACGGATGCACCAACTCCGGAAAGCTCTCCTCGCGAATCGCGCGAAGCTCGCCGCGCCTTGCACGGTCCATCAGGCCGCGGCGCCGCGCGGTCGCCTCCGGCGTGTCGGGCCGCGCCTGGGTGTTGATCAGCGCGAGCTTCGCCACCCGCTCGGGCGCCTGGCGCATGATCTCGAACGCGATGTAGCCGCCCATGGAATGGCCGGCGAGTGCGAAGCGCGGCGGCGCCTCGCTCAGGATGCGGCGGGCGATCGCCGCCATGCTGTCGTCGCGGATATGGTTGGCGACCATGACCGGGCCGAAACGCCAGAGCGCGGGGATTATTTGTGCATAGATCCGGGCCGAGGAGGCCAGCCCCGGAACCAGGACAATCGGGGTCGTCCGGTCCATTATTGCCTCGCAAGCCCAGGAATTTGCCGGAAATTGTGCGTCGGAGCTTAAGTGCCCGGGACGGCCTGTCAAATATGCAAAAACGCATGTGAATCTGCCCTCTCCCGCTTTGACGGCGGCCCGCGCGAGGACTATGAAACGCGCTCATGACACAACATGACAACGATACCGCCTGGCCGGACCATAAACCGACCGCGCTCCTCGTGCTCGCCGATGGCACGGTGCTCGAAGGCTTCGGTCTCGGCGCCGAAGGCCACGCCGTCGGTGAGGTCTGCTTCAACACCGCAATGACCGGCTATGAGGAGATCCTCACCGATCCCTCCTATGCCGGCCAGCTCATCACCTTCACCTTCCCGCATATCGGCAACGTCGGCACCAACGACGAGGATATCGAGACGGTGAACATGGCGGCGACGCCGGGCGCCCGCGGCGTGATCCTGCGCACCGCGATCACCGATCCCTCGAACTATCGCGCCACCAAGCATCTCGACGCCTGGCTGAAGGCGCGCGGCATCATCGGCCTCTCCGGCATCGACACCCGCGCACTGACCGCGCTGATCCGCTCAAAGGGCATGCCGAACGCCGTGATCGCGCACGCCAGGAACGGCGAGTTCGACCTTCATGGATTGAAGGAAGAAGCGCGCGAATGGCCGGGCCTCGAGGGCATGGACCTCGTGCCGATGGTCACGAGCGGCCAGCGCTTCAGCTGGGACGAGACTCCCTGGGTTTGGGACAAGGGCTTTGGCCGTCAGGACAAGGCCGAGTTCAACGTCGTCGCCATCGACTACGGCATCAAGCGTAACATCCTGCGCCTGCTCGCCGGCGTCGGCTGCAAGGTGACGGTGGTGCCGGCGACGACTTCGTCCGAAGACATTCTGGCAATGAAGCCGGACGGCGTGTTCCTGTCCAACGGTCCCGGCGATCCGGCCGCGACCGGCAAATATGCCGTGCCCGTGATCCGGGACGTCATCAAGTCGGGCACGCCGACCTTCGGCATCTGCCTCGGTCACCAGATACTCGGCCTCGCCGTCGGCGCGAAGACGAAGAAGATGCATCAGGGCCATCACGGCGCCAACCATCCCGTCAAGGACGAGACCACCGGCAAGGTCGAGATCACCTCGATGAACCACGGTTTTGCCGTGGACGAGACCACGCTGCCGAAGGGCGCGACGCAGACCCACATCTCGCTGTTCGACGGCTCCAATTGCGGCATCCAGCTCGACGGCAAGCCAGTGTTCTCGGTGCAGTATCACCCCGAGGCCTCACCCGGCCCGCGCGACTCGCACTACCTGTTCCAGCGCTTCGCCGATTTGATGCGGCAGAAGAAGAGCGCGTAAGACGCAAGACCGCCCGGCGGAAGAATCCGCCGGGGCCCGCGTCACGGACGCATGAACATGAAGTCCGTGTCGGGATCGCAGTTCTCGGCGATGAAGCGCAGCTCGGCCTGAATGTCGGCGATCGACCGCGTCTCCAGATATTTCGAAATCACGAGACTGAGTAAAGCACGGCAAACGGCTTCGTGCCCAAGGCCGGAGGTCTCCGCCTCGGCAACGGCCGCGGAAAAATGGCGCTGCGCAACGTCGGATGCGTACATGGCGTTCCCTTTTCTTTCGCGTCGATGTGCCCGCCATTGGCCGCGCGTGCCTTGATCTCCGTCAACCCGGCGCGCGGACCGGCAGGAACAAACCGGGCGAGCATCGTCTTTATTTCGTGATAGTTGTGACCCGGAGCCCTGTCATGTCTGCCGTCCGAGACAACGCCGAGCCGCTCGCCATTGTCTTCGAGGACGACGGGCTCGTGCCGAACAACATCCTTCCCTTCCTGGTCTATCAGGACGCGGTGAAGCTCGATCCCGCGCGACCTGAAGACACCATCGAGGATCTGTTCGCGGCGAACCGTTGGGGCGGCACGTGGCGCAACGGCGTCTATGATTATCTGCATTACCACGCGACGGTTCACGAGGTGCTCGGCGTCGCGCGCGGCAGTGCTCGCGTCCGCTTCGGCGGCGACCACGGCCAGGAGCTCGAGATCAAGGCGGGCGATGTCGCGATCCTGCCCGCCGGCACCGGCCATCAATGCATCAGGGCGAGCGACGATTTCTGCGTGATCGGCGCCTATCCGCCGGGCAGCAGGATGGAGATCACACGCGCAACCCCGGAGAACCACGCCAAGGCACTGAAGACGATTCCAGAGGTCGCGATGCCGCCGGCCGATCCGGTGACGGGCAAGGATGGGGCGTTGATGAGATTGTGGCGGTAGCCAAGAGAACGGTGTCGTAGGGTGGGCAAAAGCGCGCGCTTGCGCGCTGTGCCCACCACTCTCAGTTCGTGGGCACGCTTCGCTTTGCCCACCCTACAAGAGCTCCCCCTTCGATCCCACTACGCCTCGTTGCCGCCTTCCTGACGCGTCGCCTCGAACAGGAACCACGTCCGGCGCTCGGTCTCGTCGATGAAGTTCTCGAGCAGGCTGGCGCTCGCCACGTCTTCGGCCTTGTCGCAGACGTCGTGCGCCTTGCGCATCGCCGCGGCGACATGCTTGTTGTCCTGCATCAATTCGCGCAGCATCTCGCGCGGCGGGACGTAGTCTTCGTTGTTGTCCTTGATGGTCTGGAGCTTTGCGACCTGGCCGATGGACTTCAGCGTGGTGCCGCCGATCTTGCGGACGCGCTCGGCGAGCTGGTCGGTGGTGGCGAAGATCTGGTCGGACTGCTCGTCGAGCAGCAGATGGTAGTCGCGGAAGTGCCGGCCGCTGACGTGCCAGTGGAAATTCTTGGTCTTCAGATACAACGCAAACGCGTCGGCCAGAAGCACGTTGAGCGCCTCCGAGACCTTCTTGACCCCGTCGGGCGACAGATCGGTGGGGGTATCGAGATCGGGCGAGACCTTGTTGCTGGTTTTGCTCACGGGGGACCTTCCTGTTAGGACGCGGACATTGACGGCGCGCCGTCGCACCCCTAACGCAAGGCGGGCAGCGCGGTTCCAAGATAGGAACCCCCGGGCGGGATACCATGGACGATTGGATCGATTATTACGACTCGACGCACACGATCTATGTCAGCAAGCTGCATCGCGACTTGCATTTCCAGATCATCGCCCGGGACATCGTCGGCTACATCCCCTCGCCGGAGGCGACCGTGCTGGACTATGCCTGCGGAGAAGCGCTGTCGGCAAGCCAGGTGGCATCGGCTTGCGGCAAGCTGATCCTCGCCGAGCCCGCACCCGGCGTGCGCGGCAGGCTGATCGCGCGGTTTGCCCCGAACACGAAAATCCGCGTCCGCTCGCTCGACGACGTCCGCAAGATGCAGGACCAGTCGATCGACCTCGTCGTGATGAACTCGGTCGCGCAATACATGTCGCCCGATGAGCTCGATGCCGCGCTCCGCACCATCAGGCGATTGCTGACGCCTTCCGGCAAGCTGGTGCTCGGCGACGTCCTCCAGCCCAATGTCGGCATGTTCAGGGACGTCATGGCCCTGCTCGGCTTCGGCCTGCGCCACGGTTTCTTGAAGGACGCGCTGGTCGGGCTGATCAGCACCGCGCTGTCCGATTATCGTCATCTGCGCACGCGCATCGGGCTGCAGCGCTACAGCGAGGAGGAGATCGCCGCGAAGCTGAGAACGGCGGGGTTCGCGGTCCAGCGCGCCCACACCAATATCGGCCATAATCGCTGGCGCATGACCTTCATCGCGCGACCGCCTCTGGTTCGTTAAGCATAACAATTAGCCGTTGTGGCTTGTCTCACTGCAATCGGACATGATCGCCGTGGCCCGGTGGCGGAAGCGTCTACGCGAGGGCGGTGCAACGCTCTTCATCCTGGTTCAAATCCAGGCCGGGTCTCCACGCTTCGTAGCTGGAGCGCAGCGGAAGCGTAGACGGACTGCTCGCGCAAACCTCAACCCGCCTCAATCACGTCACTCTCCGTCGACAGCAGCAGCCGCTCGGCATCCTTGCTCGCGGATTTGATCACCGCATCGAGCAGCCCGGGAAAACGCGCGTCCAGATCCTCGCGGCGCAGCCGCATGAAGCGGTTGGTGCCGGCCACGCGCGTCAGCATCAGGCCGCATTCGCGCAGTTTGGCGAAATGGTAGGCGAGGTTGGACTTGCCGGCGAGGCTGTAGAAATCCCCGCAGCAGAGCTCGTTGCTGACATGTTCCTGCTGGGCGAGCTGGTAGACGATCGCCAGTCGGATCGGATCGCTGAGGCAATCCAGAACCATCGGCAATTCGATCTGTTCACGGGTGGGATGAAGAGGTGTGCGGCTCATGATCCGGGAAACATAGCGAGGCTGCCGTAATGTTCAATAGTTCTTGAACCAATTGACTTGGAGG
Source organism: Bradyrhizobium sp. MOS003 (assembly GCF_003020125.1). Classification (GTDB taxonomy): domain Bacteria; phylum Pseudomonadota; class Alphaproteobacteria; order Rhizobiales; family Xanthobacteraceae; genus Bradyrhizobium. The sequence goes on from NZ_PYFW01000002.1 coordinate 140,151, forward strand.
ATCCTCATACCCAATAGTTCAATAACCGTTGAACATAGGATATCGTCTAATGAGCGTATTCTGGCTGGCCTTAGCTGCTTTCGCGATCGGCACTGAAGGCTTTGTGATTGCAGGACTTTTGCCCAGCATTGCAGCAGATCTGCAGATTTCGGTCTCGGCCGCCGGGCAATTGGTCACCGCCTACGCCCTCACCTACGCCGTGGGCTCGCCGATCCTGGCGGTGTGGCTGAACAACATCGACCGCCGGACCGTGCTGGCGCTGGCGCTGACCACCTTCATCGCCGGCAACCTCGCGGCCATGATGGCATCCAACTACGCCCTGTTGCTGGCTTCGCGGATGCTGATGGCACTGGGTTCCGGCCTGTGCATGCCGACGGCGCTCGCCGTGTCGGTCGCGATCGCCTCGCCCGAACGGCGCGGTCGCGCCGTGGCGCTGGTGACCTCGGGTCTGACGGTCGCGACGGTCATCGGCGTCCCCATCGGCAATCTCGTCGGCAGCCTGTTCGGCTGGCGCGCAACCTTTGCCATGGTTGCGCTGATCGGCGCGGTCGCGCTGGTCGCCCTCCTTTTCGGCCTGCCCCGCGGCTTGCCGCGCAACACGGCCTCGCTCGGCGAACGTCTGGCGGTGGCGCGTCACGGCCATGTCGTAACCGCGCTTGTGATCACGATCCTGTGGGCGCTCGGCGGCTTCACCGTGTTCACCTATTTCGCGGTCCCGCTGCGTGGGCTCGGCTTCGATGCCTCGCAAATCAGCCTTGCCTTGCTGGTGTTCGGCGGCGCGGCCGCAATCGGGAACATGCTCGGCGGCACCCTGGCCGACCGGCTCGGGACGCTTACCACCGCCGCCCTCGGGCTCGCCGGCATGGCGAGCGCCCTCATCCTGCATTCGCTGGTCCTGAAGCTGATGCCCGGACAGGCGCATTATGCGGTGTTGGGCGCGATCTTCCTCTGGGGCATCTCCGGCTGGGCATTCTATCCGGCCCAGGTCGCCAGCATCATCCGGATCGAGCCGCAGGCTTCGATGATCGCGCTGTCGCTCAACGCTTCCGCCATGTATCTCGGCTTCGCCCTCGGCGGGGCGCTGGGCGGCGCGGTGCTGGCCACCCTGTCGCCGACCGACCTGGGCTGGATCGGCGGATCGAGCGTTGCGGCCGCACTTCTGGTGCATCTCGCCCGTGGCTGGCAGGCCCGGCCAAAACCGGTCAAAATTGCCGGTTGATGGGCGTTTTTCGGGGTTTCGCCGCTGCGGAATCTGGTCTAAGACCCACCCGCGCGCGAGGGAGACCCCCGCGCTCTCGGCTTCAGGGGACGCGCGGCAAGCGCGCCCTTTTTTTGTGCCCAAATTCCAGTCCGGCGAGAGTTGATGCCCAAACGTACAGACATCACCACCATCCTGATCATCGGCGCCGGTCCCATCGTGATCGGCCAGGCCTGCGAGTTCGACTATTCGGGCACCCAGGCGGTGAAGACGCTGAAGGAAGAGGGCTATCGCATCGTCCTCGTCAATTCCAATCCGGCCACGATCATGACCGACCCGGAATTGGCCGATGCGACCTATATCGAGCCGATCACCCCCGAGATCGTCGCAAAAATCATCGAGAAGGAACGTCACGTCATTCCGGGCGGTTTCGCGCTGCTGCCGACCATGGGGGGCCAGACCGCGCTGAACTGCGCGCTGTCGCTGCGCCAGCAGGGCACGCTGGAGAAGTTCGACGTCGAGATGATCGGCGCCACCGCCGACGCGATCGACAAGGCGGAGGACCGCCAGCTTTTCCGCGAGGCCATGACCAAGATCGGGCTCGAGACACCGAAGTCGCGGCTCGCCAACGCCTCCGCCTTGAAGAAGTCCTTCCGCGACAAGCGTCAGGCCGAACGCGAAAAGCTCTCGGGCGCGGCCCTCGAAGAGCACGATCGGCAGTGGGCGCTCGGCGAAGGCGACCGCCGCAAGCGCTACCAGGAATATGCGCTCGGCCAGGCGCTGATGGCGCTGTCCGAGATCGGGCTGCCCGCGATCATCCGCCCCTCCTTCACCATGGGCGGCACCGGCGGCGGCATTGCCTACAACAAGGAAGAGTTCCTCGACATCATCGAGCGCGGTCTCGATGCGTCTCCGACCAACGAAGTGCTGATCGAAGAATCCGTGCTCGGCTGGAAAGAGTACGAGATGGAGGTGGTGCGCGACAAGAACGACAATTGCATCATCGTCTGCTCGATCGAGAACCTCGATCCGATGGGCGTGCACACCGGCGACTCCATCACGGTCGCGCCGGCGCTGACGCTGACCGACAAGGAATACCAGATCATGCGCGACGCCTCGTTGGCGGTGCTGCGCGAGATCGGCGTCGAGACCGGCGGCTCCAACGTGCAGTTCGGCGTCAATCCCGAAGACGGCCGCATGGTCGTGATCGAGATGAATCCGCGAGTGTCGCGCTCCTCCGCCCTGGCTTCGAAGGCCACCGGCTTTCCGATCGCCAAGGTCGCGGCCAAGCTCGCGGTCGGCTACACGCTGGACGAAATCGCCAACGACATTACCGGCGGCGCCACTCCGGCTTCGTTCGAGCCGACCATCGACTACGTCGTCACCAAGGTGCCGCGCTTCGCCTTCGAGAAATTCCCGGGCGCCTCCACCACGCTGACCACATCCATGAAGTCGGTCGGCGAAGTCATGGCGATCGGCCGCACCTTCCAAGAGAGCCTTCAAAAGGCGCTGCGCGGGCTCGAGACCGGGCTCACCGGCCTCGACGAGATCGAGATCGAGGGTCTCGGCCGCGACGACGACAAGAACGCGATCCGCGCCGCGCTCGGCACGCCGACGCCGAACCGGATTCTCCAAGTCGCACAGGCCATGCGGCTCGGCTGGTCGAACGAGGAGATCTTCAACTCCTGCAAGATCGACCCCTGGTTCCTCAGCGAGATGCGCGGCATCGTCGACATGGAGGAGAAGGTCCGCAAGAATGGCCTGCCGGGCAATGCCTTCGGCATGCGCACGCTCAAGGCCATGGGCTTCTCCGACGCGCGGCTTGCCGTGATCGCGCAGACGACCGAGGCCGAGGTGACGGCGAAGCGCCACGCGCTGGGCGTTCGCCCGGTCTACAAGCGCATCGACACCTGCGCGGCCGAATTCGCATCGCCGACCGCCTATATGTACTCGACCTATGAGGCGCCGTTCGCAGGCGCCCCGGCGGACGAGAGCACCCCGTCCGACAAGAAGAAGGTCATCATTCTCGGCGGCGGCCCGAACCGTATCGGCCAGGGCATCGAATTCGACTATTGCTGCTGTCACGCCTGCTTCGCGCTGCATGACGCCGGCTACGAATCCATCATGGTCAACTGCAACCCGGAAACGGTGTCGACCGACTACGATACCGCCGACCGGCTCTATTTCGAGCCGCTCACCGCCGAGGACGTGCTGGAGATCATCGCCAAGGAGCGCACCAACGGCACGCTGCACGGCGTGATCGTGCAGTTCGGCGGCCAGACCCCGCTGAAGCTCGCGCGTGCGCTGGAAGCCGCCGATGTGCCGATCCTCGGTACCTCGCCCGACGCCATCGACCTCGCGGAAGATCGCGACCGCTTCAAGCGCGTGCTCGACAAGCTGCGGCTGAAGCAGCCGAAGAACGGCATCGCCTATTCGGTCGAGCAGGCTCGGCTGGTCGCGACCGACCTCGGCCTGCCGCTGGTGGTACGCCCCTCCTATGTGCTCGGCGGCCGCGCCATGCAGATCATCCGCGAGGAGAACCAGCTCAGCGACTATTTGCTCGGCACGCTGCCGGAGCTGGTGCCGGCCGACGTCAAGGCGCGTTATCCGAACGACAAGACCGGGCAGATCAACACCGTGCTCGGCAAGAACCCGCTGCTGTTCGACCGCTACCTCTCCGATGCCACCGAGATCGATGTCGACTGCCTCTGCGACGGCAAGGACACCTTCATCGTCGGCATCATGGAGCACATCGAGGAAGCCGGCATCCATTCCGGCGATAGCGCCTGCTCGCTGCCGCCGCACTCACTCGACGCCAAGATGATCGAGGAGCTGGAGCGGCAGACCCGCGAGCTCGCCCTCGGCCTCGACGTCGTCGGCCTGATGAACGTGCAATACGCCATCAAGGACGGCGACATCTACGTGCTCGAGGTCAATCCGCGCGCCTCGCGCACGGTGCCCTTCGTCGCCAAGGTGATCGGCACGCCGGTCGCCAAGATCGCCGCGCGCGTCATGGCCGGCGAGAAGCTCGCCGACTTCAAGCTGAAGAAGGCGGACTTCAAGCATGTCGGCGTGAAGGAATCGGTATTCCCGTTCGCCCGCTTCCCGGGCGTAGATACCGTGCTTGGTCCCGAGATGCGCTCGACCGGCGAGGTCATGGGCATCGACCGTTCCTTTGCGGTAGCGTTCGCCAAGAGCCAGCTCGGCGGCGGCACGCGGGTGCCGCGCAAGGGCACGGTGTTCGTCTCGGTGCGCGAGAGCGACAAGACCCGCATCGCCGAGGCCGTCCGCGAATTGCATTCGCTCGGCTTCAAGGTGCTGGCGACATCGGGCACTCAGCGCTTCCTGACCGACCAGGGCATCCCGACCGAGAAGGTGAACAAGGTGCTGGAGGGGCGGCCGCATATCGTCGACGCCATCACCAATGGCGACGTCCAGCTTGTCTTCAACACCACGGAAGGCCCGCAGGCGCTCGCCGACAGCCGATCGCTGCGGCGCGCGGCCCTCTTGCATAAAGTGCCGTATTACACCACTCTTTCCGGGGCCGTGGCGGCCGCGCAGGGCATCCGCGCCTATCTCGGCGGAGACCTTGAGGTACGTACCCTGCAGAGCTACTTTTCGGAAACCTGATCGCGAGCGGCAGGCCGAGCCTCGAGGGGTTAAGCCATCCGCTAAGTGACTGGCAATGAAGCCACAATGGCCGGAGGAACTGTCCGGCCATGGTGGTTGTTCTGTTCCGGCGCCAAGCCCACATAACGTTCCGGTGGCCGCGTGTTCAGCGCCGGGAATACCGACGAATCAAGGTTGCCGCGCCCCTTTTTGTGGGGCGCGTGACCGAAGGACGAGAGAAGATATGGAAAAGGTTCCGATGACAGCGGGCGGCTTTGCCGCGCTCGGGGAAGAATTGAAGAAGCGCCAGTCCGAGGACCGTCCGCGCATCATCGAGCATATCGCGGAGGCGCGCTCGCACGGAGACCTGTCGGAGAACGCGGAATATCATGCCGCGAAGGAAGAGCAGTCCCACAATGAAGGCCGCATCGCCGAGCTCGAAGACAAGCTTGCGCGCGCCGACATAATCGACATCTCGAAACTGTCCGGCGACACCATCAAGTTCGGCGCCACCGTGACGCTGGTCGACGAGGACACCGAGAAGAAGACGGTGTGGCAGATCGTCGGCGAAGTCGAGGCCGACGCCAAGAAGGGCCGCATCTCCATCACCTCGCCCCTCGCCCGCGCGCTGATCGGCAAGAAGAAGGGTTCGACCGTCGAGGTCAACGCCCCCGGCGGCGCCAAGGCGTATGAAATCACCAAGGTGGAGTGGCGGTAAGGATTTGCCGCTGCGCTGACGTTTGAAAAAGGCCGCGCCCAGCGCGGCCTTTTTGCTTCGGCGTTTGGCCGGCGCGAGTTGACATGCGCTCTCACCGCACGTCAACGACGGCGCATGTGGGCAACAGCGCGCTCGACTGTCGTGTCCCGGGCGCGGTGCGGCACGGGGTGACGCTCAGCAGAACCGGGACCCAGCAGGCGGCACGACACATGGTGGAGATGGGCCCCGGCTCTGCAGCGCATCACTTCGTGCTGCGCAGCGTCCTGGGCACCGGACCAGCCTTACCTCCGCCCCTTCACATCCAGCGGCACGGCTGCCTCGTATTTCGAATTATGCAGCACCAGCGACGTCCGCACATTCCGCACGTGCGGCGCGGCGGTGAGATGCGTGACGAAATCCTGGAAGGTCGCCATGTCGGGCGCGACGCATTTGAGGATGAAATCGACCTCGCCCGACAGCATCCAGCATTCCCGCACCAGGGGCTCGGCGCGAACGAACTCCTCGAAGGCACGCAAATCCGCCTCGGCCTGGCTGGACAGGTGCACGGCGGCGAACACGGTGACGTCGAAGCCGAGCTTACGGGCGTCGAGCAGGCCGCGATAACCGTGGATGTAGCCCTCCTCCTCCAACGCCCGGACCCGGCGCAGGCAGGGCGGCGGCGAGATGCCGACCCGCTTGGCCAGCTCGACATTCGTGATTCGACCGTCGGCCTGAATTTCGGTGAGAATTTTCAGGTCGATCTCGTCTAGGTTCCGCGACACGTGAATGGAACTCCTGGCCTTTGCGGCGGTATTGGTGGGTTTCTCGGAATCCTCATAGCCCAGTCCAGACCTCTAGCGCAATTTTATTGCGCGTGCACCGCAATCGACTTTTGTTCCCTGTTGGAAAAATCCGCTGACAGGCAATGCAATTCTTGCATAGCTCACCAGAAGGCTTAGATTAGCTCTGATATTTCAGCGCCTCCGCGAGGCCTCCCGGCACGTTCCGCGCCCGCGCTGCAAGTCCCCCGTGCAAAGGCGCCTGTCGAATGTCCGCTCCTGTTCATGCAAAGGTCGTCATTATCGGCTCCGGCCCCGCCGGCTACACCGCGGCGATCTACGCCGCGCGTGCGATGCTCGAGCCGATCCTGATCCAGGGCATCCAGCCGGGCGGCCAGCTCACCATCACCACCGACGTCGAGAACTATCCGGGCTTCGCCGACGTGATCCAGGGCCCTTGGCTGATGGAGCAGATGGAGAAGCAGGCGGTGCATGTCGGCACCAGGATCATCTCCGACCTGGTGATCAAGCTCGACACCTCGCAGCGGCCGTTCCGCCTCACCTGCGACTCCGGCGACGTCTATCTCGCCGACGTGGTGATCCTGGCCACGGGCGCCCAGGCGCGCTGGCTCGGGTTGCCGTCCGAAGTCAAATTCCAGGGCGGCGGCGTGTCGGCCTGCGCCACCTGCGACGGCTTCTTCTACCGCAACAAGGAGGTCGTGGTGGTCGGCGGCGGCAATACCGCAGTGGAGGAGGCCCTGTACCTCACCAACCATGCCTCGCAGGTCACCATCGTGCATCGCCGCGATCACTTCCGGGCCGAGCGCATCCTGCAGGAGCGCCTGTTCAAGCACCCGAAGATCCAGGTGATCTGGGACAGTGCCGTCGACGAGATTTGCGGCACCGAGAACCCCAACAAGGTCACCCATGTCCGCCTCAAGAACGTCAAGACCGGCGCGCTGACGGATTTGAAGACCGACGGCGTCTTCATCGCCATCGGCCACGCACCGGCGACCGAGCTCGTGAAAGACCAGATCAAGCTCAAACCGTCGGGCTATGTCGAGGTCGCCCCGAACTCGACCGCCACCTCGGTGCCCGGCCTGTTCGCCGCTGGCGACGTGGCGGATGAAACCTATCGCCAGGCCGTCACGGCCGCCGGCCTCGGCTGCATGGCAGCTCTCGAAGCCGAACGTTTCTTGGCCCTGCGCGCCAGCGAGCGCGCGGCAGCGGAATAAAGATCATGCCTCGAACACGCGACGGATTTACGGATATGGACTGGGACAAGCTGAAGGTGTTTCACGCAGCGGCGGAAGCTGGCAGCTTCACGCATGCGGGCGAGCAACTCGGCCTGTCGCAATCGGCGGTGTCGCGCCAGGTCTCGGCGCTGGAGCAGGAGCTTTCGGTCTCACTGTTCCACCGCCATGCCCGCGGCCTGATCCTCACCGAGCAGGGCGACCTCCTGTTCCGCACCGCGCATGACGTGTTCATGCAGCTCCAGGCGGCGCGCGCCAAGCTGACCGACAGCCGCGAGCGGCCGAGCGGCGACCTCAAGATCACCACCACACCCGGCGTCGGCATCAATTGGCTGATCCCGCGGCTCGGCGAATTCACCGCGCTCTATCCGGAGATCCGGATCTCGCTGATCGTCACCGACGAGGAGCTCGACCTGTCGATGCGCGAGGCTGACGTCGCGATCCGCACCCGCAAGCCGACTCAGCCGGATCTGATCCAGCGCAAACTGTTCGCGATGGGCTTCCACGCCTATTGCTCGCCGGAATACATCAAGCGCTTCGGCACGCCGCGCACGCTGGAAGAGCTCGACTCCCACCGCATCATCACGCTTTCGGACGGCAACTTCGCGCCACATTTGCAGAACCGCAACTGGCTGGTCGAAGCGGGCCGCAACGGCTCGGGTCCGCGCGAAGCCTATTTCAGGGTGAACAACATCCTCGGTCTGGTCCGCGCCTGTCAGCAGGGCCTCGGCATCGCCGCGCTGCCCGACTACCTCGTCGAGGAACAGAGCAAACTCGTGCAGCTGTTCGGCGAGTCGGATTCGATCCAGCTCGATACGTATTTTGTTTATCCCGAGGAGTTGAAGACGGTCGCGCGTGTGCAGGTGTTCCGCGACTTCGTGGTCAGCAAAGCGCAGCGCTGGCCGTCCTGATTTCCGCATGACTGACATGCGGCCTCGGCTGTTGCTGCGGGCCGCTCGTCAAGCTCATACTGTTTGCACGCTGAGCCTTCGCGTTGCGCATTTGTCCCCCTCCTCCAGTGGCGCGGGAGTTCAGTAATCCCTCTTGGAAGGTGATTGTGTCGGCCTCACGTGGCCAATACCTTAAGCCGGGCTCTCTGGGCCCGGCTTTTTTTCGTTCAAATTAGCCGTCGCCCTCCGCGTGTATTGACAGTTCCAGGCATACCCCGCATCATTTGCAGATGATCACGAAGTCGTGCGCATTCTCGTCGAAGGCGATCGCCTCGAAAAAAGGCCCCCATTCGGGGACCTCGGAGTTTTGCGCGCGCTAGACCGACTTCGTCATCGCTGCAATCCCGAAAACCCCGCCGCCTGGACGGGGTTTTTTCATGTGCCCTCCGTCTCAGGTTTCCCGAGAAGGAGATGGAAACATGACCGGACTTGAAGATCATTTGCACGGGCTGTGGCTGCCGCTGGTGACGCCGTTTCAGGGTGGCGCGCTCGACGAGCGATCGCTGCGGCGGCTGACGCGACATTACAGCGCGCAAGGCATCGACGGCTTGATCCTGGGGGCGACCTCCGGCGAAGGCATGACGTTGCGCGACGCCGAACTCGAACGTCTCGTCGCCATCGTGCGTGACGAGATGGCCGCGGGCGGGCGCACCTTGCCGATCTGCCTCGGACTATCAGGCGCGGACACCTCGCGGCTGCAGGATCGTCTCGACGAGACCGCGGACTGGCCGATCGATGGCTACCTGATCGCAAGCCCCTATTATGTGCGGCCCTCGCAGCGCGGATTGCTGGCGCATTTTGAGACGCTTGCCGATCACGCCGCATGGCCGCTCGCGCTCTACAACATCCCCTATCGCACCTCGGTGAACATCACCAACCAGACCGTGCTGCGTCTGGCCGAGCACCCCAACATCGTCGGCTTGAAGGATTGCGGCGCGAGCCGCGAGCAATCGATCGCGCTGTTGCGCGACCGCCCGAAGGAATTTCGCGTGCTCACCGGCGAGGACGCCAACTTTTTCGAGGCGCTCGGCGACGGCGCCGACGGCGGCATCGTTCTGTCCGCCCATGTCGAAACTGCGACGTTTGCGGCGGTGTATGCGGAAACGAAGCGCGGCAACCAGGATGCGGCGCTGGCGCGCTGGCACGAGGTCGCCGATCTGACGCGGCTGCTGTTCACCGAACCGAGCCCGGCGCCGGCGAAGTACTGGCTGTGGCGATGCGGCCTGATCGACAGTCCCGAGGTGCGCCTGCCGATGGTGGAAGTGAGCAGCGAGCTCGCCGCCGCGATCGATCGCGAGATCGAGCGGCGGACGATGGTTGCGGCGTAATCTCGTCCTCTCCACCCGCGCTGCTTTCCTTCTCCCTTGCGGGAGAGGGAAAGAGCGCCGCCCGTGGTTAACCGCGCCCCAACGGCCTTCGCTGCTGCCGCAGGCTGCATCCACGCCTCGTTTACGCAATCGCGCCTATCGTTTGCTCCAGGACTTTTCACGAGGGGGAATCACCATGGGGCATCGCAACCGGCCTACGGCCGCGCAGCAATTCGCGCCGGCCGATCTTTTTCAGGGAATTCTCGTCGTATCGTCATTCGGGTTCTGGGCCGTGATGCTCGGCCTGATGCCGGTGCTGCTGTTCCGGGTCTGGCTCGCTTGAGGCGGCGCTTCGCGCGGATGGTTAAGCCGGGGTCACAAATGCGCTCAAAATGCGAGCGGGATTGCCAGCCGGAATTTTAAAACATCCGGTCTATGGTCACGCCCAAGCGAAGAAATCGCGGGGGGCATTTGTGAATAGTCATAACGAAGTGGCGTCGCATTACGACGCCGGTGAGCAGAGCTTTACCGCCGAGGACATTCTCTGGGCCGTCGGCATCTGGTCGGTGATCCTGACGCTGTCGCCGGTCATCGTGTTCTACATGCTGATGGTGGCGTAGCCCTGCTTCAGCAGATCCCGAAAACGCAAAACGCGCGGACATCCGCGCGTTTTTCGTCCGGGGAATGAATTATAAAAAATTACGCAGCCTGCTTGTGCATTGCGCCGGACGCCGACGCCGTGCCGCGAATGGCCTTGACTGAACGCTCGATCGCCGCCCACAGCCTTGCGATTTCCTGAGCCGCACGACTCTCGGCCTGATATTCCCGCGCGCCTTCGCCGTGGCTCAGCGCCATCAGCAGATCCGAACGGTTGGTGATCTGGCCGCCCCACACCGGAGCCCGGAATTTCGCCAGCGCTTCGCGGGCGATGGTGACGATCGGGCTTTCGGACTCGTCGCGGCGCGCCGGGGCACCGTTGAGCACGACCGCGTAGGGCTTGCGCGCGGCGCGGCACATCTGGATGGTTTCCTGCACCGCGTTGACGTCGAACACGCCCGGACGCGCCGGGATGACCACCATCGTCGCGTTCTTGATCGCGTCGTCGACGACGGCCGAGAGGTTCGGCGGCGTGTCGATCAACACCCACTCATACCCGTCGCGCTTGGCAGCGGAGACGATGCCGCTGACGGAGTTCACGGCCGCCTTGATCGGCGGTTCGTTGGTGCCGCGCAGCTTGTGCCACAGCGTCAGCGAGCCCTGCGGGTCCGCGTCCACGAGCATAACCTGCTTGCTCGCCTTGATCTGTGCGGCAAGATGTGCGGCGAGGGTACTCTTGCCCGAGCCGCCTTTACGCGATGCGAAAACAATAACGTTCATACCTTCGGCCTCCAGATTGACCCCAGAGCGTGAAAATGAATCACCACGCTGATTCGTGAAAGAAAAATTTATCGAGGGTTGCGTTACGGCCACGAAATAACAAGGCGTGTTGGCTTTTGAGTCACACTGCGTCGCGGAACGAGCCGCCGAGCACAGGAAATTGCGGCTCTCGCGAGCGTCTGTGCGTTTTTTGAGCAGTCTTGCGAGATCGCGCGGGACGCAACCTTGCCGGGCAAACCCTGATCCGACTCTTTCCCATCCGGCGTTCGTAATTGCCGCAGGCAGCAGCACGGCCGGCGCGAACAAAAGGAGTCCGCGGGCTGGCGCGGAGCTGATGGCCGTAAGCTGACGAAGGTTTCAGACAGGAACGCGGGGGCCCGCGCTCAGCCTTCGGTGGTCTTTTTCTTCTTGGCGGCCGGCTTGGTGCTCTTCTTCGCGGTCTTGGGCGCGATGTTGGTCGGCTTGCCGGCGCGCTGCTCGCCCGGCTCGGGTCCGCGGCGGAAGAACACCGCGCATTGCGGCGACAGCTGCGCCTTCTTCTTGATCATGCAGGCGGTGATGGCATCGACGTTCGGCACGAACTCGCCGCACAGCCGCATCGCATCCGGCGAGCAGGCCTGCTGCTCCTCCGGGGTATAGGCGAAGCCGGTACCGGGCTGGATCAGCACGGCCAGGGCCATCCCCAGGGTCGCAGCAGCCAAGGATGTCTTGAAGCGAAGCGCCGGCATCGATTCCCCCACATGTCGAGTCGGAGGGAATAGTGGGTGAACGGCGGTTCGTTGGCAACGAGGGGGGATGCGAATGCCGAAACGTGTGCGGTCTCGGCAACAGGGTGGGCGGCCTTTACCCGCAGTCGCTCGGAAAGCATTTGAGACGCGGAACTGTCTGCGACGTCATGGCCGGGCATGACGACCACGTGAAAGAGTGGGGGGACGACAGCGAGCACGGAGCCACCCAACCCAAAATTTGCGAAAACAACCCCATGCACAGTAGCCAAGTCACGGTAATGCCTGGATATTTCCACGCCATTTTTAGGATTTTGCGAAGTCGAATTTGACTCGTCGGGCAAAACGGGGGCATGATGCCATCATCAAAAAGATGCGCGTGGGGTGGTCGACTGGTCTCCTGCGCCGGTCGAAAAGCGCACGAGGGGAAGCGATCTCATGGAAGGGAATGAAGCGGAGCTGCCGCTGTCGGGCGTCACGGTGGTCTCGCTGGAGCAGGCGATCGCAGCGCCGCTGGCCAGCCGGCACCTGGCGGACTGGGGCGCGCGGGTGATCAAGATCGAGCGGCCGGGCGCAGGCGATTTCTGCCGCGACTACGACCACGTGATGAACGGCATGTCGAGCCAGTTCGTCTGGACCAACCGTTCCAAGGAAAGCCTCGCCATCGACATCAAGAGCGAGGACGGCCGCAAGGTGCTCGATGCCCTGCTGCCGCAGGCCGACGTGTTCATCCAGAACCTCGCGCCCGGTGCCGCCGAGCGGCTCGGCCTCGATGCCGCATCGCTGCTTCGGAAGCACCCGCGCATCATCGCCTGCGACGTTTCGGGCTACGGCACCGGCGGCCCCTACAGCGACAAGAAAGCCTATGATCTCCTGGTGCAGTGCGAGGCCGGCGTGCTCGCCATCAACGGCACCGAGGCGGAGCCGGCCAAGGTCGGGCTGTCGGTGGTCGATATCGCGACCGGCATGTACATCCTCAACGGCGTGCTGATGGCGCTGTACCGCCGCGAGCGGACCGGCAAGGGCACCGCGTTCCAGGCCTCGCTGTTCGACTCCATCACCGACTGGATGAGCTATCCCGCCTTCTACACCCACAGCACGGGACGGCCGCTGCCGCGCACCGGCGCCAGGCACGCCACGATCGCACCCTACGGGCCGTTCCGGGTCGGCGACGGCAACACCATCTTCTTCGGCATCCAGAACGACCGGGAATGGCGATCTCTGTGCCGCGTCGTGCTCGGCGACGCCGGCTTTGCGGATGATCCGCGCTTCCGCACCAATCCGCTGCGGATGCAGAACCGCGACGATCTGCAAGGACATATCGAGCAGCGCTTTGCATCCATGAGCAGCGAGGAGGTGCTGCGGCTGCTGGATGAGGCTTCGATCGCCAACGCGCATCTGAACTCGGTCGAGGCTTTCCTGGAGCACGAGCAGCTCCGCGCGCGGTCGCGCGTGCAAAGCGTGGACTCGCCGTGCGGCCCGGTGATGAGCTTCCTGCCGGCGCTGACCATTCCAGGCGTCAAGCCGCGGATGGATCCGGTGCCGGATGTGGGCGAGCACAACCAGGCCATCCTCGGCGAACTCGGTCTTTCGAAGGAGATTTGACGATGGCTTCGCTGCGGCCCATGCGGGCCTACCTCGCCGTCCCCGCGCATCGCGCCCGCCTCGTCGCCAAGGCAGCAGCCTCAGCGGCGGATGCGGTGTTCATGGATCTCGAGGACGCGGTTCCGCCGTCGGAGAAGAGCTTCGCGCTGAACGAGGCCGTCCAGGCACTCGCCTCGCTCGACTGGGGCAGCAAGCGTGTCACGGTGCGGATCAACGCGGTCGACAGCCCCTTCATCGCGCAGGAGATCCGCGCGCTGGCGGCGCTGCCGCGGCTGGATGCGGTGATCGTGCCGAAGGCGGAGCGCATGAGCGATATCGCCGGCATTGCCGAGCAGATGCGCGCGGCCGCGCCCGATCGCGCCGCGCCGGTGGCGCTGGACTTGCTGATCGAGACCGCGCTCGGCCTCGTCAATGTCGACGCCCTCGCCGCGTGCCACGCAAGCATCGCCGCGCTGCATCTCGGCGTCGGCGATTTCGCAGCGTCGATCGGCGCCCGTTCCTCCGACATCGGCGTGTCGCCGGACGGCTACCGGCACATGGGCTCCGCGCAAACCGGCTACGCCTCCGCTCCGCTCGACCTGTTCGCCTATCCGATGATGCGCCTTCTGGTCGCCGCCCGCGCGTTTGGCCTCATCGCCATCGACGGCCCCTGCGGCGCATTCCGCGATGCAGGGCTGACCGAGAGCAGCGCGCAAAAAGCCGCGGCGATGGGGTTCGACGGCAAGCAGGTCATCCATCCCGACCAGATCGAACCGACGCTGCGTGCCTTCGCGCCGTCGGACCAGGAGCTCGCGCAGGCGCGGCGGATCGTCGATGCGATGGAGCAAGCCGAGGCGCAAGGCCAGGGCGCGGTGACGCTGGACGGCAAGATGATCGACTATGCCAATGTGCGGATGGCGCGCCGGATCATCGAGCTGGGGTCATAGCGGCGCATGGCCACCTTGCTGATCGTCGCGCCGGTGTTCGCGCTGATCGCGGCCGGTTATGGCGCGGTGCTGTTTCGCTTCGTCTCGGAGAGCGCGCACAAGGGCATCAGCGAATTCGCCTTCAGCATCGCGATCCCTGCGCTGCTGTTCCGCACCATCGTCGTGTCGGAATTCCCCGATGTCAGCCCCTACCGGATGTGGGGCGCCTATTACGGTGCGCTGGCGCTGACCTGGATCGCGGCGCTCGCGATCTCGGCGCTGCTGCGCGCACGGCGCGAAGACCGCGAGGACGGCGTCGTGTTCGCGATCGGCTCGGTCTACGGCAACATCGTGATGCTCGGCATTCCGCTGGTGCTCTCGGCGCTCGGCAACGAGGCGGCGGGCCCGATGGCGCTGATCCTGTCGGTGAACACGCCGCTGCTCTGGCTCTGCGGCATCCTGCAGATGGAGCTGGTCAGCAGCAAGCGCACCGGCTCGGCCTTCTCGGTGATCCGCCCCGTGCTCGCCGACCTCGCCCGCAACCCGCTGATGATCGCGATCGGCTTCGGCGTGGTCTGGCGCTTCACCGGTCTCGGCCTTACCCCCGTGGTCGACCGCACCATCGAGCTGCTCGCGCAGGCGGGCTCGCCGACCGCGCTGATCGCGCTCGGCATCAATTTGTTTCGCTTCGAGGTGAAAGGCGAAAAGCTGAGCATTCTGGTGATGTGCGCGCTGAAGCTGGCGGCGATGCCGGCGGCCGCCTTCGTGCTGGCGAAGCTGCTCAACCTGCCCCCGGTTGCCGCCGGCGTGGTCGTGCTGTTCGCGGCAATGCCGACCGGCGCGAACGCCTACATCTTCGCGGTGCAGTATCAGCGGCTGGTGAACCCGGTGTCGGGCGCGGTGGCGCTGGGCACGCTGCTCGCAGCGGCGACGTTGCCGGTGGTGGTGTGGGTGGTGGCGGGGTGAAATAAGCGTGCCCCCAGATGCAAGACGTCTCCTTTCGGAGCGGACAACAAGCCGCAATGAAAGGCAGGCAGAGCACTGGCGCCCTGCCCGCCATGTTCAGACGTTTACGGCTCTGCCTGGATGCGAAACCCTTACTGCTTCGGCTCAGCTCGCGCTTCCAGCCCTCGAAGCTGTGTCCCGACAGTCAAGTCACCGATTTTTCGGCCCATATCCTTTCCGACCTCTGTCGAGAAACGATAATGGAAGCCGGCATAGATGCGCGCATTGGCGACCTCGTCGCTATAATCCTGAATCCTGGACCATTTGCGAGTCACGCCAGGCGCGGTGGGACTGGTCATCGACAACTCCACTTCGTCGCCGGCGATCGACCGGAGGACTGTGGAAACCGCAGCCGATATGATGCAATGGGCGCAGGGGTATTCGGGATGCATTGGCGTTTCCCCCAGCGGCAACCAGGACGCTTCGCGTGGCGTCATCGGGTTGTGCGTGATGTCCGCGTTGCGAATGGCCGTCACTGGCCGCCAGAAATTGTAGTGATACTTCGCATCAAAGACGGCAACGATGGCGTCGTTCGCAGCGATCTCGGCGAGGGCAAACAGACGAGCGCAATCGACGACGTCCATGTGCCTGGCCGATGCGACTTGCCGGATGATTGGATTGAAACTGGGAGGCCCGACCAGGAACCAGAAGCGTCCGATCGCCGTCTGCTCTGGTGTCCGGGTGGTGCTGTTGCGAGCACCGAGCTCCCGAATTTCGTTGACGTCTCTGGTCCAGATCTCCGAATCGAGCGCCGGTGGTGGCACTGGACGGAATTGTGAGCCCGACGTGATGACCCAAGGGGAAGTTGCTCCAGACGTCGACGAGGCCGGCACTACGGTCGGCACATAGACGCCCGGGGCTGTATAGGGGCGATAAATCTCTTGCGTGTCACTGCCGTCATCCCTGCGCAACGCTATCACGCCGGAAGCGGCAATGTTTCCAAGCTCGATTCCATTCGCCTTGCCGTCCGTATCCGGGATGCCGGAAAGCGATGCCAGCAACGCCGCATCAAGGGCTGATCTTTGGTCCGGGTAGAATGTCAGAAGAATGTTCTAAGCCGCAGCCGACGCTGCGGCTTCCTTGGATGTTGAGCGGTCTGCTACGAGATCCAGCTTGTAAGGAGTGTACCGCCTTTCGATCGCGTTGACGGCCTCGAACATGGCCACGTGAAGGATCGACATCGTTCGGGCCTGCGACGCAGGCAGAACCTTCTTTTCAGCCGCAATAGCATCTGCTTTCGCGTTCCAATCCATGATGACATCGGCACGCGCGGTGCCGACGCAAACTGCGAGAGCGGCTATGATAAAGAATGGAGATTTCGTTGCAAGGAACGTCTTCATCTTCATGCTCCTCATTGACAAGAGAGCGACACTTGTACGGACAGACCGCGCAAGAACATGGAAGTGCAGAACGATCTTAGGATGACAGCAAGTCTGCTGCTGTGAGACACTTTACAATTATCGTTGCCGTGGCTCCAGAATACTGAAGCTTGTGATTCAAAGAGTAAGATCGACTGCCTTACCTGATGCGTGACCCGCCATCTCAGCAGTCTCCGTACACCCATCAGATGCTTGGCGTAGCGGGATCGGCGGATGTGCTGATGGCGCTGGGCATCAACCTGCCTGCTTCGAGGTGAAGTGCGGGAAGCTCATCATTTTGGTGGATGTGCGCGCTCAAGCTGCTGGCAATGCCGGCGGCCGCTTTCGTGCTGGCAAAACTGCTCGGCTTGCCACCGGTCGCAGCCGGCGTGATCGTGCTGTTCGCGGCGATGCCGACCGGCGCCAACGCGTATATTTTTGCGGTTCAGTACAAGCGGCTGGTGAACCCGGTGTCCGGCGCCGTGGCGCTGGGCACGCTGCTGGCGGCGGTGACGTTGCCGGGGGCGGTCATGGTGGTGGCCCGTCTCAACTAGCCCGCCATGCGCCCCCGCTCCGGCAAGTCGCCATCCGCCGGATCAACGCAATCCCAGGAACGACAGAATGATGCCAACCACGACCACGAGACCGACGATATAGATAATTCCGTTCATTGTTCAGCTCCTCAGCGTTCTTCCTGCCGAACTACAAACACCCTCCCCGCCGAAAAGGTCCCCCGCATCGATTGCCTATTTTTCCCGAACGCAGGAACGAATGACCTCTCAGCGGCTTCTAAATCCGGGATTGTCTGGAGGAAGAGGGATCGATGAGCACCTGGCACCAGATCGCGAGTGCGACGACCACGATTGCATTCTCGGTTTGCCTGTTCATCGCGTCGCAGATGTACGTGGCGTCCCGCTTGTCCGCTGCAGAATTCTCCACCTCGAACGTCATGAAGCTGCGAAACGCAGGGTATCGCGTGCCGCGCGGTCATTGAGCCGGACCGGCATGCCGCTTGCCATATCGCTGATCGTGGACGGCTATGTGCGCTTGGGAGATCGCACGTCTCTGGAGACGCTGCGCGCCCACCGGGTCGAGATGCTGGAGTCGGCGAGATCGATCGCCGAAATGGACACCAGCCTGATGATGACCTCCCTCGAGGAAGACATCGAGATCATCGAAACCGGATTGTCTCGACTGAACGCTCAGCGCGAGGAGCAGGAACTTGCACCCACGCCGCTCAGGCAGCCCAATCCACAATCGCGTCAATGAAGGTCCGGGCCTGGCGGATCGCGTCCGCCCTGGTCGCGCAGACCCCGACCGAAACGGTTCGGCCCTTTCCGACGGTCCACTGCCAGCCGGATAAATAGCGCATCTCAACGATGGAAAAGCTGACGCCGCGATGTTCCACGGAGGACCTCCGCTGACATGTTGCTGTGCGATAAGACTACGCGAAATGATGAATTTGGTCCAGCGGGGGCGGCCGACAAAAGGGCTATTGAACACGCGGGCCCGCGCGCCAGGCCATCTCCCAGAAGTCTGCTTCGAGCCGGGTGGCTTCCTTGAAGATCGCAATCAGCTCGGCCTCGCGGGCCGGCGTGGCGTAGCGATCGGCGAGATACTCCATGTGCGCCCGCGCCTTGGCCGCGACCTCCTGGTACGGCGCGCCGGCATATTCGGCTATCCAGACGCGATATGCGTTGGTCGCAGCGTCCGCGAGGGGCAGTGCGGCGAGCCGCGTTGCGATCTCCGCGTACCCGATCACGCAAGGCGCTAGCGCCACCTTGAGCGCCAGCAGATCGCCGCGCATGCCCGCATCCAGCACGTAGCGCGTATAGGCCAGCATTTCGGCCGCCGGAGGGGCCTGCTCGAGGTCGCTCGGGGACAGGCCCCATTCGGCACAGAGCTTCACATGCAGGTTCATCTCGACATCAAGGATGGCCGACAAGCCGGCCGCTGCTTCACGCATGTCGGCAAGGCTGGGCGACTTGTAGACCGCGAGCGCGTAGGCGCGCGCAAACTCGATGAGGAACAGATAGTCCTGAACGAGGTAGTGACGAAACGCAGCTTCAGGGAGCGAGCCGTCCGCCAATCCGTTCGTGAAGGGATGCTCGGTGTAGGCCTGCCACTCAGCGGATGCTGCTGTCTTGAGACGCTCGAAGAAGGTCACGATGGTTTCCGCCGGGGTTGCTTGTGCATGAACATCTTTGGCTCGCTACCGATAGCGCATTGCGAACGGAGGAGCTACTGCGACAGTGCACAAACTGGATTTGAGCGGCGTTGCGGATGGGGCGCTCTCCGCGTCGGGAGTTTGTGCACTGTCACCGTAATCCAGCGAAGTACGCGGATAACTTCGATAAGATTAAGCCTCGCACGTGCGGACAACCGCCACGAACGAAAGTCTTGATGAACTGCACTTATTGGGCAAGGTCCCGCAAGAATGGAGTGCCCCCTCCCGCTACTGCGACTTCAGCGGAACGGGAGACAAGTAAACGTCCCCACTGTTCTCCTCTGGCTAAAAGACGGTGCTGTTTCGGAAGCCAAGCTCAACCGCGAGACGGCCGCCCTGCGGAGCCCCGAACGTCCGACGTCTTGACGAGCACAGCATCGGGCTCCTCGATTGGACCATTCAAGTATTTCGCGCGCGCCATCTGCTCGATCTTCGACCGGCTCCTGAGGAAAGCCTGCACCCTTCCGTCCTTGTCGAGGCCGTCGGTCCCGAAATGGTCGTCGAGCGCCTCCCGGCTGATCGCGCAGGACACCTGCCGGCCAAGTGCTCGCCCTGCGAATGCAACGACGTCCCGGCTTAAATCATAGCGCGGAGGGGCGCTGTCGAACTCCAGATCGATGCCCGGAATAAGAGACCGGATGGCGCCGACCGTCCTCAGCGTCAGGTCACGCGTGGCGCTCTCGACCCCTGCCAGTCCTTCTTCCAACAGTTGGCGCCATGTTGGACCGCGCTCGCGTGCTTCGTCCCAGGCTTCCTTCAAATCGTGCGGCCTCAGCTCGGAAAGTGTCAGCAACAACGCCGCGGCTTGCTGAATGTCCTTATCGCGCTTGGCCGTCCCGTCTCTTCGGCGCCTTGAAACAATGAGCTTGTGGATCGCAAATCGCGCGGGCGCCGGAACGCGAACGGATATTCCTGCACCGTGCAGTATCACCGCCGGTTCGGGATCATGGATCAGGTAATCCAGGAAGCGAAGCGGCTGCGCGTCGGTTTGCAACGCAGGCAGAGCCTGAGGTTCGCCCGTTCCCTCGCCGGTATTGGGCGTGAGGAAATCCACTCGCACACCGCCCTTTGCCACATAACTCGTCACACGCCTTCCATCCACGACGTGCGGCACAGCCCGGAAAGTCGCGTCGACGTTCTTCAAGACATCGATGGCGGGGGGCGTGCTGTCTCCGACCGCCACAGAGGCATTCCTGAATTGAGCGTTGTCGATGTCGCCCGTTTGCAGCAGGGCGCCCGGAAGCCTGACGCCCAGCATCGCCGGATATGCCTGAAATGCGACGGTGCCGACGAGCACGCCGCGGAGTCGAAACACTCCTGCGTCGGCCAGCGCAGCCAGGACGTTGCCGATCTCCGGAAGCGGCCGCGGCAAACCGAAGGATCTGACGAGCGTCGATGCGAGCGCACGCCTTTCCTTGATGTCGTCACGATGCTCCTTGTGACGCGCGATCCGCTCCAACAGGTCGGGAGTTTCCGGGCCGACATATCTTTGGCTTCGATTTTCGCCGGTGCCGGTTTGAAAGTACCAATACTTTCGATTCTTTACCGTCTTGGCGATGAACGAACCGTCTTCCGCGAACGCATTGTCAAACGCCGCATTGATGCTGCGGTCCAAGAGTTCGGCGTAGATGGTTTGCAAGACCAGCTTTGGAGGTGCCACGGCTTCCCCACTGCAGTTATACTCTTTTCGCATATTGAGTATAACAGACTTCCACATGTTCCCAAGTGGTTATACGCGGTTCGCAGAATGATGATAACGCCGCCACCAAGGGTGGGCGATCGCAGATCCGTTCCGTGATGTGGGCGAAGTCTCGTCAGCACTGGTACAGTTGGGTGGGCTCGAACCACCGACCTCCTGTTCCACAGACAGGCGCTCTAACCAACTGAGCTACAACTGCATCCTCGCGAGCCGCCTTGGGCGCCTGAACGGGCCGTCGACCTAAGGGGGCTGGACGGGGCGGAAACTAGGTGCAACGGCCGTTTTTGGCAAGGCCGCAAAACCCCGAAATCGCGCCTCGAACAACGTTATTTCCAAAGCAAAACCCGGGCACTGGGCCCGGGTTTCTTAATCAATTCAGACCCGATCCGCTCAGGCGGCGGGGTAGAGCTTGGCGGCGGAGGCCTTGATCGGCTCGGCGGCGGCGGTGGCGGCGCGCTGGGCGATCTCGGCGAGTTCCTTGGCCTGGGCCTGGAAGGTCTCGAGCTGGGTCTTGGAATGGCCGGTCCAGAGCGCGAACGCGTCCTGCGGCGACTTCACGCTGAACAGCTGCTGGGTGAACTCGAGCTGGGCGGTGGTGTTCGCCTTCATGAACTCCATCACCTTGGCGGCGTATTCGCTCGCGCCCTTGTGGGCGGAGGAGAACACGGCCTCGACGGTGCCGTTATGGCTTTCGGCGGCGTCCTTGAACTTGGCGTAGTTTTCGCGGGCCTGCGAAACGCCCTTCTCGGCGAACGCACGCATCTGCTCCGGAACCTCGAACGGAATGACGGAGGCAGAGAATGGATCAGTCGCACCTGTCATGGGTTGTCCCTCACACTAATTGGAAAATGGGTGAGCCGTCTGGCGCGCCCGCCGGGCCCCCATCTGGGCCTGCATTCAGCGGAGCGAAGACCGGATACGTGAAACAAAACCGCTCGCCCAACGTCGGGTAGTATTGCTGCCTATCATGTCAACATTGTGCATCGCAACGCGCCAGCAGGGTGCACTGCGAAATTTAATCTAGGACAGGGTGAGGTTCCGGTATGGGGGAACCGGGGGTTGAAGGTGGAAACGCGGCTACCCCGCTGTCATTCCGGGGCGCGACGAAGTCGCGAGCCCGGAATCCATTCCGCCACCATCTATGCGGGAGAGCGCCTCCCCGAATCCCTTGGATGAGCCGGGCGGCGGCTTGCGGGGTCGGCCGGATTAAGGTTATCGCGGCTTAGGGCCGCCGCCGGGGCGTGGGGCCGTGGACCTGCCCGCGGGCGCGGGCGATACTAACCCTTTCTTAAGGCTGTCATTCCGGCAGCCGCCAGCTTCACGCGTGAGACACAGCCGGTCGGATGACGAGTTCGGATTTCCAGTTGCGAGGTGTGGGCGATCCCCGGCTGGCCGTGCATGCGACCTCGCCGCTCGCGACCTGGCTGTGGTCGATCGACGGGACGCGCGTGCTGTGGGCCAATCCGGTCGGCGCGAGACTGTTCGGTGCAGCGAATGGCTCGGTGCTGGCGGAGCGGAGTTTTGGACCGGCAGACGGCCATCGCCGCCAGATCGCCCGGCTCGCCAGGCAGTTGCCGGCCAACGGCACCGTGCGGCTCGAACGTCTGCACGGCTTCGGCGCCCGGCTCGGCACGCTGATGACCTGCGCCTGCGCCCGGCTCGACTTTGCCGATGGCGGACACGCGGTGCTCGTCACCGCGATGGACCCGGCCTTGCGCACCATGCCGCTGGTCGAGCGGCTGCATCGCCTGGTCGAGGGCGTGAAGACGCCGATGGCGGCGTTTGCGCCTGACGGACTGTTCGTCGGCGCCAGTGTCGCCGCCCGCGCCCTGCTCGGCTTTCGCGATCTCGGCGAAGCGGGCCTCGAACAGGCGCGCAGCGATGCGCTTCGCGACGGCCGCGCCGAGACGCCGATCGGCATCGGCCAGATGGTGCTGCAGCGGGTCGGCCGGGGGGCCGATGTCGGGCTGGTCGCGCTGATCGAGCCTGCCGCGCAGGCTGCGCCGGAAGCGGCCGTGCCGGAGAGCACGCCCGAGGTCGCAGCAAGCGACGTGCCGGTTGAACCCGCGCCGCAGACTGAGGACATGCCAAGCAAGCCGCCGCCATCGCAGGATGCGCAGGCCGGCATCGCGCTGTTCGACGCCTTCGCCGAGCCAGTCGAGACAACTGCAGCCGCCGCACTGCCATGGGGCGAGGCGGCAGCGGAGATCGCGACGGACGAGCTAGCCGCCGCGGATCCGGGCGAGGAGACCGTGCCAGAACCGGAGCCGGACGCGCCCGAGCAGAGCGCTGACGTCGCGCCAAAGACTCCGGTTGAAAACCCGCATCAAGCCATCGTGTCGCCGCAGGCTGCGCCGATCACATCAGGCATGGTCGAGCCGCCGTCGGGACGGGAATCGTCGGGCCATGAGCCGCCCGCACCGCGTCAGCATCCGCTGCGCTTCCTCTGGCAGATGGATGCAGAGGGCCGCTTTGTGCTTCTCTCCGACGAATTCATCCACCTGATCGGCGCGCGCACCGCCTCAAGCTTCGGCCGCCCCTGGCACGACATCGCCGGGCAATTGTCGCTCGATCCCGATGGCCGCGTCGCAGAGGCGCTTGCAAGCCACGACACCTGGGCAGGGATCACCGTCAACTGGCCGGCTGACGGCGGCGAGCATCTGCCGGTCGAGCTCGCGGGCCTGCCGGTCTACGATTCCTCGCGCAACTTCGCCGGCTTCAAGGGCTTTGGCGTCTGCCGCGATCTCGACGGCCTCAATCGTCTGGACGCGCTGAGGCGTTTTGAGCTGGTGGCCGAGCCGCCGGCCGAACCAGTCGCGGAGGCGCCGCCGCCGCCGATCAAGCCGCCCGAACCCGAGCCCGAGCCGACGCCCGAACCTGAACTGCCAGAGCCCACCAGCGACGCGAATTCACACCCAACCGATCCGGACAAACACGTGGAAACGCCAGTCGAAACCCCTCCGAATGTCGTGCCGTTCCGCCCGCACGGCGATGTCAGATCATCAGGTGATCAGAGATCGCCGACGCTGACGCCTGTCGAGAACAGTGCGTTCAACGAGCTCGCCCGGCAATTGTCCGAACGCCTCGAACGCGAGCGCGAGACGATCGCCACCGAGGCTTCCGAGCCCGTGGTGGAGATCACCACCGAGCCGCCGGCGCCGGAGCCCGAGCCGCCACACGCTGCGGCCGAATGGCTGACCGAGCCTGCGCCGCCGGCACGCGGCGCAAGCGCACGCGACCGCACCCTGCTCGACCTGTTGCCGACGGGCATCCTGATCTACCGGCTCGACCGCCTGCTCTACGCCAACCCGGCGTTTCTCGCGCGCATGGGCTATGCCGGCCTGGGCGCGCTGGAGGACGCCGGTGGGCTCGATGCGCTCTATGTCGAACCCGGCGTGTCCTCGGCCAGCAGCACCTCGCAGGCCGGCACGCCTGTCACGATCAGCGCGACGCTCGCGACCGGCGAGCAGCCGCTTGCAACCACGGAAGCGCATCTGCACACGATCGACTGGGACGGCGAGAGCGCGCATGCGCTGATCTGCGCGCTGCCGCAGGCAGCGCCCGTCATTGCCGAGACGATCGTTGCCGAATCCCTCGTCGCCGAATCCTTCCCCTTCGCGCCCGAGCTGGACTCTCCGGCCGGCGAAGCCGAGGCCGAAGACCTCGCCGCGATCCTCGACACCACGGCCGAAGGCATCGTCATGTTCGACGCCGAGGGCAACATCCACGCCTGCAACCGCAGCGCCGAGGCGCTGTTCGGCTATGACGGCGAAGCGTTGCTCCAGCAGAACCTGGTGACACTGTTCGCGCCGGAGAGCCAGCAGATCGTCTCCGACTATCTCGACAGCGTGAAGAGCCAGGATATCGCGAGCCTGCTCGACCACGGCCGCGAGGTGCTGGGACGCGAGAAGAAGGGCGGCGTTCTTCCGCTCGCGATGATCATGGGCCGCACGCGGCCCGACGGCCCGAACTTCTTCGCCGTGTTCCGCGATCTCTCCCACGCGAAGAAGGGCGAGAACGAGCTGACGCAGGCCCGCCACCTCGTCCACAGCGCGGCCAACGCCAAGGCCGACATGCTGGCGCGGATCAGCCACGAGATCCGCACGCCGCTCAATGCCATCATCGGCTTTGCCGAGGTGATGATCTCGGAGCGCTTCGGCACGCTCGGCAACGATCGCTACGGCGAATACATGAAGGACATCCGCGCCTCCGGCGAGCGCGTGATCGCCATCATCGACGATCTGCTGGAGTTGTCGCGGATCGAGACCGGCAAGCTCGACCTGAATTTTGCGAATTTGAACCTCAACGACCTCGTCGAAGCCTGCGTGACCGTCATGCAGCCGCAGGCCAATCGCGAGCGCATCATCATCCGCACCTCGCTCGCGCATGCGCTGCCGCAGGTCACGGCGGACGCGCGCGCGATGCGGCAGATCACCATGAACCTGATCTCGAACTCGATCCGGCTCGCCAGCGCCGGCGGCCAGGTCATCGTCTCGACCGCGCTGTCCGACCGCGGCGAGATCGCGCTTCGCATCCGCGACACCGGCCATGGCCTTTCCGAGCGCGAAGTCGCCGCAGCGATGGAGCCGTTCCGCACCCCGCCGCCCGGCGATGCCGCCGACAGCGCAGCGCTGAGCCTGTCGCTGACCAAGGCCCTGGTCGAAGCCAACCGCGCCCGCTTCAACATCAAGAGCGCAGGCCACGGCACGCTGATCGAAGTGGTGTTCGCGCCGGTGGTGGCGGGGGCGTAGGCGCTGCATCTGTGGGACGGGTACGCCAGTCCCGGCGGACGAGGTGTAATTGCCGGTTTTTCCCGGTAGGAACCGAATGGCCTGTCGCGGCTTAAAAGCACACTTGCTTTGCACCTCACTTGCTTTCCTCCTTACCTGCCCTTCCGCCATGACCCAGCCTCTCAACGACTCCTGGTCCTGATGCCCGGCCGAGCGAAATCAGCGGCGACCAAGCCTGCGGCCGTGACGCGGGCTGCGAGTGACGCCCAACGGAAGCCGCTTCCCTCCGGTGCGAGTGCGCGCATGAATGCCCGCATCGCGCTTGCTCTCGCGCTGGCCGCGCTCGGCCTGTGGACGGCAGCCGGCTTCCTGCCGGCGCTGATCTGGGCGGCGATCCTGGCAACGACCTTGTGGCCGCTCTACACCACATTTTCACAACGCATCACATCCGGCCCTTCCACCGCGGCCGCCCTGATCTTCACGCTCATCGTCGCTCTCGTGCTGTTCACTCCGATGGCGCTTGCGATCTATCAGATCGCCGAGCAGGGCGACGTGCTGGTTGGCTGGGTGAAGCGTGCCGGCGAGAGCGGGGTTGAAGTGCCCGACTGGCTTGCCCGCCTGCCGATCGCCGCCGAGAGCCTGCAGCAATGGTGGCGCAATAACCTATCGGATCCCAAAGCTGCCACGGCCTGGCTCAAGACCATCAACATGGACGACGCGTCGAACCTGCTGCGGACGTTCGGCGCGCAATTGCTGCACCGCCTGTTCCTGATGTTCTTCTCGCTGGTTGCCCTGTTCGTCCTGCTCCGCAACGGCCGCCTGCTCGCAAGCCGCTTTCTCGAGACATGCGACAAGCTGTTTGGGGAAGCTGGCGAGGGTTTGATGGAGAAGATGGTCCAGGCCACGCGAGGGACCGTCAACGGCACCGTCCTGGTCGCGGCCGGCGAAGGCCTGCTGATCGGCGTCGGCTACCTGATCGCCGGCGTTCCCAATGCCATCATCTTCACAATTCTCACCACGGCGCTGGCGATGCTGCCGTTCGGCGCCTGGGCCGCCTTCAGCGCCGCTGCGCTGCTGCTGGCCTCAAGCGGCGGCAGCGGGGCCGCAGCAGCGGCCGTCTTCATCTGGGGTGCGATCGTGATGTTCGCCGGGGATCATTTCGTCTGGCCCACCCTGGTGGGCGACTCCGCACGGCTGCCATTCCTGCTCGCGTTCGTCGGAATCTTCGGCGGCCTGGCCGCGTTCGGTTTGATGGGCCTGTTTCTGGGCCCGGTCATCATGGCGGCATTGATGGTGGTATGGCGCGAGTGGATCTTCCGACCCGTCGTCAGCGATACCGCGGCTTGATCCGGCGCGGGCGCTCTGCGCCGCGCCGGATCGTTTCAAGCCTCAGCTGTAGATCTCGAACAGGCCGGCGCCGCCCTGGCCGCCGCCGATGCACATCGTCACCACGCCCCACTTGGCCTTGCGGCGTGCGCCTTCCTGCAGCAGATGGCCCGTGCAGCGTGCACCCGTCATGCCGAAGGGATGTCCGATCGCGATCGAGCCGCCATTGACGTTGTACTTGGCAGGATCGATGCCGAGCTTGTCGCGCGAGTAGAGGCACTGGCTGGCGAAAGCTTCGTTGAGCTCCCAAAGATCGATGTCGTCGATCTTCAGGCCATGACGCTTCAACAGCTTCGGCACCGCGAAGATCGGGCCGATGCCCATCTCGTCGGGCTCGCAGCCCGCGGTCGCCCAGGCGACGAAGCGGCCGAGCGGCTTGAGGCCGCGCTTCTCGGCGTCCTTGGCTTCCATCAGCACCACGGCCGCCGCGCCGTCGGAGAGCTGGCTGGCATTGCCGGCAGTGACGAACTTGCCCGGGCCCTTCACCGGCTCGAGCTTGGCGAGCCCCTCCAGCGTGGTCTCGGGCCGATTGCACTCGTCGCGGTCGACGACGTAGTCGACGATGCTCTCTGCCTTGGTCGCCTTGTCGACGACCTTCATCCTGGTCTTCATCGGGACGATCTCGTCCTTGAACTTGCCCGCCTGCTGCGCCGCCGCCATACGACGCTGCGACTCCAGCGAATACTCGTCCTGGTATTCACGGCTGAGCTTGTAGCGTTCTGCAACGATGTCGGCAGTGTCGATCATCGCCATGAAGATGTCGGGCGCGACCTTGAGCAATTCAGGATCGATCGATTCCTTCGGCGTGCCGCCGCCCGGCATCGAGATGCTCTCGACGCCGCCTGCGACGATGCAGTCGGCACCGTCGGAACGGATCGAGTTGGCGGCCATCGCGATGGTCTGCAGCCCCGAGGAGCAGAAGCGGTTCACCGAGACGCCGGCCGTGGTCTTCGGCAGGCCGGCGAGCAGCGCGGCCTGGCGGCCGATGTTCGGCGCGCCGTGGGCGCAATTGCCGAGATAGCAATCCTCGACATAGTCCTTCTCGACGCCGGCGCGCTTCACCGCGTGCTGGATGGCGTGGGCCGCGAGCGACATCGGCGGCGTGATGTTGAACCCGCCGCGGCCGGATTTTGCGAGGCCCGTGCGCGCATAGGAAACGATGACGGCTTCACGCATGTGTTTCTCCCTTGTCGAACGATTTTGAACGGAGCGTGGATACGAGGCGTTCTGGCCGCCATTGGTACACAAAGATTGGAGGCTACGGAAAACAAAAACGCCGCCTCCGGCGATGGAGGCGACGTTGTTCCGCGGGTCGGAATATATGATACGCGTCATTCCGGAAGGCGCGCCCCGCTCCATCCACCCGTCATGCCCGGGCTTGTCCCGGGCATCCACGTATTCATTGGCGGATGCGCGTGGATGGCCGGATCAAGCCCGGCCATGACGACGGAGAGACCTTGGTCAGAACGTCAGCGCCTTGGCCTGCTTGACCTGCGGCAGCGCCTGCACCTTGGCGAGGAGGTCCGCCGGCACCGCACCGTCGACCTCGACGAGGGCAATGGCATCGGCGCCGGGGGCGACGCGGCCGAGATGGAAGGTGGCGATGTTGAGCTTGGCATCGCCAAGCAGGCTCGCGAACTTGCCGATGAAGCCCGGCTTGTCCTCGTTGGTGATGTAGATCATCGACTTGCCGAATTCGGCGTCGACGCGGATGCCCTTGATGTCGACGAGCCGCGGCTTGCCGTCGGCATAGACGGTGCCAGAGACCGAACGCTCCTGCCGCTCGGTGGTCACCGTGACGGTGATCAGGCTCTCGTAGTCGCTCTGGGCGGCGCGCACGATCTCATCCACCACCATGCCGCGCTCCTTGGCGATAACAGGCGCGGATACCACGTTGATCTCACCCAGCATCGGCCGCAGCAGGCCCGACAGCACCGCGGAGGTGATCGCCTTGATCTTCATCTCGGCGACATGGCCCTCATAGGTGATTTCGACCTTGAGGATGCCACTCTCGGTGAGCTGTCCCGCGAACGAGCCGAGCTTCTCGGCGAGCGAGATGAACGGCTTCAGCTTCGGCGCTTCTTCCGCCGTGATCGAGGGGAAGTTGACCGCGTTCGAGATCGCGCCGGTGAGCAGGTAATCCGACATCTGCTCGGCGACCTGGAGGGCGACGTTCTCCTGCGCTTCGGTGGTGGAGGCGCCGAGATGCGGCGTGCAGATCACGTTGGGATGGCCGAACAGCACGTTCTTGGTGGCGGGCTCCTCGACGAAGACGTCGAAGGCGGCGCCCGCAATGTGCTTGGAATTGAGCGCGTCGACCACCGCCTGCTCGTCGACGAGGCCGCCGCGGGCGCAGTTGATCAGGCGCACGCCCTTCTTCATCCTGGCGATTGCGGCCGCATCAATGATGTTTTTGGTCTTCTCGGTCAGCGGCGTGTGCAGCGTGATGAAATCGGCGCGTTTGAGCAGATCATCGAGCTCGACCTTCTCGACGCCGATGTCCTTGGCGCGCTCCGGCGACAGGAACGGATCGAACGCGATCACCTTCATGCGCAGGCCGAGCGCACGGTCGGCGACGATCGAGCCGATGTTGCCGCAGCCGACGACGCCGAGCACCTTGCCGGTGATCTCGACGCCCATGAAGCGGTTCTTCTCCCACTTGCCGGCCTGGGTCGAGGCGTCGGCCTGCGGGATCTCGCGCGCGAGCGCCAGCATCAGGGTGATGGCGTGCTCGGCGGTCGTGATCGAATTGCCGAACGGCGTGTTCATCACGATGATGCCCTTGGCCGTGGCGGCGGGAATCTCGACATTGTCGACGCCGATGCCGGCGCGGCCGATCACCTTCAGCTTCGCCGCCTTCTCCAGGATCTTGGCGGTCGCCTTGGTCGCGGAGCGGATCGCGAGGCCGTCGTAATTGCCGATGATCTCGGCGAGCTTGTCCTTGTCCTTGCCGAGGTTTGGCTGGAAGTCGACCTCGACGCCGCGGTCCTTGAAGATCTGCACGGCAGCGGGCGAGAGCGCGTCGGAAATGAGAACTTTGGGTTTGGTCATGGGAATGATCCGTGGTGCGTGCTGCAGTTACGGGACGTCATCCGCGGGTAAAAGCGCGAAGCGCGTGTTCGCGCTGGAGACCCGCGGATCCATTCTTTCGATGGATGGCCGGGTCAAGCCCGGCCATGACGAGATGAGGTGACGAGCGAAGCCTGCTTACGCCGCCTTGGCGAGCGTGGCCTTGGTCTCGGCGAAGGCCCAGTCGATCCACTGCGTCAGGATCTCGACGTCCTTGGCCTCGACGGTGGCGCCGCACCAGATCCGCAGGCCGGCCGGCGCATCGCGATAGTACGCGAAGTCGTAACCGGCGCCTTCCTTCTCGACGAGGGCAACCAACTTCTTGGAGAAGTCAGCCTGTGCGTCATCCGAGAGCGAGGTGATCGCGGGATCGGTGAACTTCAGGCACACCGAAGTGTTGGAGCGGATCGCGGCGTCCTTGGCCAGGAAGTCGATCCACGGCGTCTTCGCCTTCCAGTCGGCGAGCACCTTGGTGTTGGCGTCGGCACGCGCGATCAACGCCTTGAGGCCGCCGATCGATTTGGCCCAGTTCAACGCATCGAGATAATCCTCGACGCAGAGCATCGACGGCGTGTTGATCGTCTCGCCGACGAAGATGCCTTCGTTGATCTTGCCGCCCTTGGTCATGCGGAAGATCTTCGGCAGCGGCCAGGCCGGCTTGTAGGTCTCGAGCCGCTCCACCGCGCGCGGCGATAGGATCAGCATGCCATGCGCGGCTTCGCCGCCGAGCGCCTTCTGCCAGGAGAAGGTGACGACATCGAGCTTGGCCCAGTCCAGCGGCTGCGCGAATGCGGCCGAGGTGGCGTCGCAAATGGTCAGGCCTTCGCGGGTCGCGCTGATCCAGTCAGCGTTCGGCACCCGCACGCCGGAGGTGGTGCCGTTCCAGGTGAAAACGACGTCGCTGTTGGGATCGACCTTCGACAGATCGGGAATCTCACCATAAGCAGCGTTCAGCTTGGTGACGTCCTTGAGCTTCAATTCCTTGACGATGTCGCTGACCCAGCCTTCGCCGAAGGATTCCCAGGCGAGGGTGGTGACGGGCCGCGCACCGAGCAGCGACCACAGCGCCATCTCGACCGCGCCGGTATCCGACGCCGGCACGATGCCGATGCGATAATCGGCCGGCACCTCGAGCACTTCGCGCGTCAGATCGATCGCGAGCTTGAGCTTGGTCTTGCCGACCTTCGCGCGATGCGAACGGCCGAGGGCTGCATCCTTGAGATTTTGGGCGTTCCATCCGGGGCGCTTGGCGCAGGGGCCGGAGGAAAAATGCGGCACGTTCGGCCGCGAAGCGGGCTTCGCTACAGTCATATTCTACCCTTCCAGATAGTAAGCCTCCCGTTGGGGGGAGGTGTCCCGCCGCGGCTGATACGGGAAACGGGAAGAGTCGTCAAGGAAGTTCCGGGGCCTCACGCGCGAGTGATGGCTGATCCGGTGCAATATCGGGGGATTCGACGGCGGCAACCGCATTCAGCAAGCCGGTGGCTTCGCTGATTAACTGCGCGGCACGACGGCGGCTGCCGACTTTCAAAATGCATTTGTCATTGGCCTGCACAACGTAGTCGTTGCCGACCTTGATCATCGAATAGCTTGTCATCGAAATCCCCGAACCGACCGAGCCCGGTTTGCAGACGCTGGCGTAGCACCGTTCGTTCCCGGTTCCACGTGAACGAGGGCTGGGTAGTTTACCCACTCTTAATATGAACGAACGCGCGATCCGATTTCCCTGATCGCGCAACAGCCGCGAGGTGTTGGCTCAAAAGCGAACAGTCATACCGACATGGCTCGATGCAAATCCGAGCCGCTTGTAAAAGCGCTGCGCGTCGACGCGGCTCGCATGCGTCAACAATTCGACCAGATTGCAGCCGCGCGTCTTGGCTTCCGCGATCGCCCATTGCACCAATCGCTCGCCGATGCCGCGACTGCGACAATCGGCGGCAACGCGAACGTCTTCGAGCAGGCCGCGCACGCCGCCTTGCGAGCTGATGCCCGGCAGGATCGCGAGCTGCAGGCAACCGACCACCCTGCCCTCGCTCTCGGCAACCACGAGCGTGAGATTCGGATCGCGCTCGACCCGGGCGAAGGCATCGTAGTAGGCGGCGGGCAACGGATCCTCGACGCGCTCGCGCGCGCGGCCGAGATGATCGTCGGCGAGCATCGCCACGATTGCTGGAACATCGTCGCGGCGCGCGCGACGAATGGAGACGGATTCGGCGGTCATGTCAGACTACTCCAACCTCATTGCGCCGGCGGGAGGCCGAGAAACGCTTCGACCTCGCCGATCCAGCGTCGGAGGGCGGCATAACGGCCGAGATCGAAGCCGCCTTCATGCGCCAGGCGGGTATAGGCGAGCAGCGAGACGTCGGCGAGCGAAACCTCTTCGCCGGCGAAGAAACGGCTGGCCGCAAGATGCTGCTCCATGCGGTCGAGCGCCGCATAGCCGCGCTTGACCTTTTCGGGGTCGAGCTCGGATGCGTCCTTGCCGAGATAGACCAGCTGGAAGCGGCATACCGCGATATGGGGCTCGTGGCTGTACTGTTCCCAGAACAGCCATTCGTCCATCTTGGCCGCCGTGAAGGCGTCGCGAGGAACGAGCGCGCTGTCGCGGGCGAGATAGCGGATGACGGCATTGGACTGCGCCAGCGTGCGGCCGTCGTCGAATGCGACGGTGGGCACCTGGCCGGTGCCGTTCATCTTCAGGAATTGCGGCGTGCGCGTCTCGCCCTTGCGGGTGTCGATCTCGATCCACTGGTAGGGCAATGCGAGATGATCGCAAACCCATTTCACCTTCAGGCAATTGCCGGAATTGCTGTCGCCGTAGATCTTCATCGCTGCCACCCCCGCTTCTGGAGCGGCAGAGCATCAGGGCTCGCGGGCGCTGTCAATCGGCGCCATGCGCGCCGGTCAGAACTTGTAGCCGAGCCCGGCGCGGACGGAATTGACGTTCGACTCGATGTCCGACGTCACCCGCTGGTATTCGTATTCGGCACGGAGGAACAGGCCGCCGACCACCATGACGTCGACGCCGAGGCCGGCGGAGTATCCATAGACCAGCTTGCTCTTGCTAGCGAACGTCGTCGCCGGCTGCACCGGCGACGGAGACGCCGAAGCATAGCGATCGACGGTCTGGCTGCCGACCCCGCCGCCGATGAAAGCGTAGGGCAAGAAGCATCCCCAGGCATAGCCGGCCCGCGCGCGCAGCGATCCGAAGTCGGACACGCCGACCACCGCGGATGTCGCGGCGGTGGCAATGACCGCATTGGCGCCGTTGAAGGTCTGTCCGACCGAATTCGACGTCGACTTGAAGCCACCGTGAATGTAGTTCGCCTCGATACCGAGCACGACATCGTCCCATTGCCCGTTATAGCCGGCAAACGCGCCATAGCCGGCGCTGTTGCTGTGCGCAAACGCGAGCGATTGCCAGTTGTAGGCCGGTCCCGGCGAAACGAAGGTCGACTGGATGTCGCTGTTGATGCCGGGAGCGACCTTCGACGTGATCGCGCCGTACTCGCCCTGGCCGCCGACATAGTAGCCCTGCCAGTTGACGCTGGAGTTGCTAAGCCCGTCTGTGACGCTGCCGCGCAGGATCGGCAGATCCGGCATGTCGGCCGCATGCGCGGCAGACACCGTCCCCAACATCGCCGCCGCCAACAAAAGCCCACGCATCGCAACGCTCCATCGAACTCGAACTTTCACCCGTGATCATGGCTTGTTAACCTTAACCAATGGTTGCGCCGGGCACTTTCATCGCTACTCGCCATGAAAAATACGCACAGCAAAACGGCGCGGGATGATCCCGCGCCGTTAAGAAGTCTTAACCGATCAGCCTGCCGATCAGCCCTTGGTGACGAGCGGGGGCATGTAGGCGGGCGGGCTGTTGAGATCCCAGCGCACGCCGATCTTGACGTCGTGCGAGGTGATGTCCCTGACCTTGATCGAGGTGGGGCCCGAAGCGCTGTTGTCGAACAGACGGTAGTTGCCGGGCGCGCCGTCGC
Source organism: Bradyrhizobium sp. MOS003 (assembly GCF_003020125.1). Classification (GTDB taxonomy): domain Bacteria; phylum Pseudomonadota; class Alphaproteobacteria; order Rhizobiales; family Xanthobacteraceae; genus Bradyrhizobium. The sequence continues at coordinate 174,025 of NZ_PYFW01000002.1, forward strand.
CGAGATTCATGTAGCTGTAGGCCAGTTCGACGGTGAAGCCGGGATTGACCTTGTAGGCGAGACCAGCGTGGGCGGCCCAGGCCAGGTTCCACTTTCCGTTGTCGGCGAAGTAGGCGACGCTGTTGTTCAGACCGGGGCTGTACGACACGCCGTCGTCGCGGAAGCCGCTGATCTTGTTGTAGGAGCCACCGACACCGGCGCCGATGAACGGGGTGATGCACCACCAGGTGCCGAGGTCGACGTAGGCGTTGGCCATCACGACCCACTCGGACTTGCTGCCGGTGTAGTTGTTGACGCCGACGAAGCCGGGACCGACGACGTTGTCGCTGCCGTGCAGATTCGATTTGCCACGGTACTGGCCGATCACGTCAGCGCGGAACCAGTTGTTGAAGCGATAGCCGACGCCGAGATCGAACAGTCCTGCCGAGTCGAAGCCGAGGCCCTCCGTCGTCTTCGAATATCCAGCCGGCAAGGCGCTTTCGATGCGCTTCGCGCTCTGGTTGGTCATGCCGACGTCGCCGCGCAGATACCAGCCGCCGAAATCGGCGGGCGGAGCCGGCGGCGCGTACATCGGAGGGGGCGCCGCGATCGGCATGTCGGCGGCGAACGCCATCGACGAGATCAGGGTTGCCGCACCCGCGGCAAGGAGAGACTTAACGCTACGCATTGGCTTCGTCCTTTTGGCCGGTGAGGCAAATACACAGGCCTCACGTTCTGGAAACTCACGAAGCGGACGATGCCAGCAAATGTTTAAGCGCCACTTAACCCTAATTTTTAAGGTTGATTTTTCCTGACTGCACGTACGCATGGACGGCAAGCGTTGCAAAAATGCAGCGCCTCGCCGCAATTGCTAACGATGCGTAAAGCCGCAATGCAGCGGAAGAGATTCCGTTAACGCGCGTGCCGCGGCAGCTTGGGCAGGAACACCGCGAGCAGGCCGATCGCCGGCAAATAGGCGCAGACCTGGTACACGAACTCGATCGAGGTGTGGTCGGCGACCTTGCCGAGCACGGCGGCGCCCAAGCCACCGATGCCGAACGCAACGCCGAAGAACACGCCGGAGATCATGCCGAATCTGTGCGGCACCAGCTCCTGCGCGAACACGATGATCGACGACGTCGTCGAGGAGATGATCAGGCCGATGACGACTGAGAGCACCGCGCTGCCGACGAGCCCGGCATAGGGCAGCGCCAGCGTGAACGGCAGCGCGCCCAGGATCGAGATCCAGATCACGATCTTGCGGCCGAAGCGATCGCCCAAGGGACCGCCCAGAAATGCGCCGACTGCGTTCGCCGCGAGGAAGATGAAGAGATACATCTGCGCGGCCTGCGTCGACACGCCGAACCGGTCGATCAGGTAGAAGATGTAATAGCTCGACAAGCTCGAGACGTAGAGCTGTTTCGAGAACAGCAGCGCCACCAGCACGAGCAGCGCCACGACAACGCGGCGCGAGCTGGGCGCGTCGGGATGGGCCTGCACCGCCGCCGTCTTCTTCGCCTTGATCTGCGGCGCGTACCAGCGGCCGATGCGCCAGAGGATGAGGATCGCGAGGAACGCGATCGAGGAGAACCAGGCGATGCTGCCTTGCCCGAACGGCACAACGATCAACGCTGCCAGCACCGGCCCCATCGAGGTGCCGAAACTGCCGCCGAGCTGAAACACCGATTGTGCAAAACCGTGGCGCCCGCCGGAGGCAAGCCGCGCGATGCGCGCGGACTCCGGGTGGAACACCGCCGAGCCGAGGCCGACCAGCGCGGCGGCGACGAGAATGACGAGATATTGGTGCGCGGCGCTGAGCAGCAAGAGGCCGAAGAAGGTCGAGGCCATGCCGATCGCCAGCGAATAAGGCTGCGCCTTCTTGTCGGTGTAGTGCCCGACCACCGGCTGCAGCAGCGAGGCCGTGAACTGGAAGGCCAGCGTGATCATGCCGATCTGCGCGAAGTCGAGCGCGTAGGTGTCCTTCAAGATCGGATACACCGAGGCGATCAGCGATTGCATGGTGTCGTTGAGGAAGTGCGAGAAGCTGATGCCGGCGAGCACGACATAGGCGGGCCCGGCGGCCTTCGCAGCAACAGGCGCCACGTCGTCGACGACGACGACGGGCTCGGTCAGCGTTTCCTGGGAGACGACGACGGATTTGTTCACTGCAGCGATCCCGGCGCGGCAGATTGCCGCGACCTGCTCAATACGATGCAGGCGGCGGTGGAACCACCGTCAATCGCAAATGGCTGGGATGCGTGTGTCCGCGAGTCCAGTTTCGTAGGTGGGCAAAGGCGCACTTGCGCCGTGCCCACGACCTGTTCGATACGGCAACATAAGCGTGGGCACGCTTCGCTTTGCCCACCCTACAGGACTGTGGTTGCCGCTACGCCGCGGCTTGGCCCAGCGCCGAGACGATGGTGTCGACGACGTCCTCGACCAGGATGCGGTCCTCGCCCTCGCCCATGACGCGGATCACCGGCTCGGTGCCGGAGGAGCGGATCAAGAGGCGGCCGTGGCCGTTGAGGCGCTTCTCGCCGTCGGAGATCGCCGATTTGACGTCGGAATCGTCGAGCGGCTTGCCGCCCTTGTGGCGGACGTTCTTGAGGATCTGCGGCAGCGGATCGAAGCGGTGGCAGACCTCGGAAACGGGCCGGCGCAGCTTCTGCACCACCGCGAGCACTTGCAGCGCAGCGACAAAACCGTCGCCCGTGGTGGCGTAGTCGGAGAGGATGATGTGGCCCGACTGCTCGCCGCCGAGATTATAGCCGCCGTTCAGCATCTGCTCGAGCACGTAGCGATCGCCGACCGGCGTGCGCACCAGATCGAGCCCCTGCCCTTTCAGGAAGCGCTCGAGCCCGAGATTGGACATCACGGTGGCGACGATGCCGGGACGCGACAGGCGGCCGTCTTCCTTCCAGCTCTGCGCGATCACCGCCAGCAGCTGGTCGCCGTCGACGACATGGCCGCGCTCGTCGACCAGGATGACGCGGTCGGCGTCGCCGTCCAGCGCGATGCCGATGTCGGCGCGCATCTCGCGCACCTTCCGCGACAGTGCTTCCGGCGAGGTCGAGCCGCAATCCTTGTTGATGTTGAAGCCGTCGGGCTCGACGCCGATCGGCACCACGTCGGCACCCAGTTCCCACAGCGCTTCCGGCACCACCTTGTAGGCGGCACCATTGGCGCAATCGATCACGACGCGCAGGCCATCGAGCGAGAGGTCGCGCGGCAGGGTACGCTTGGCGAATTCGATGTAGCGGTCATGCACGCCGTCGATACGGCGGGCGCGGCCCAAGCTCGCACTTTGTGCGAGCCTCTTCTCGATGGGCTCGTCGAGCAGTTGCTCGATCTGCTTCTCGACGTCGTCGGAGAGCTTGAAGCCCTGCGGGCCGAACAGCTTGATGCCGTTGTCCTCGAACAGATTGTGCGAGGCCGAGATCATCACGCCGAGATCGGCGCGCATCGACTTGGTCAGCATCGCGACCGCCGGCGTCGGCATCGGCCCGACCAGCAGCACGTCCATGCCGACCGAGGTGAAGCCGGCGACCATGGCGTATTCGATCATGTAGCCGGACAGACGGGTGTCCTTGCCGATCACGACCCGGTGGCGGTGGTCACCGCGCTGAAACGCAAGGCCTGCGGCCTGGCCGACCTTGAGCGCGAGCTCCGGCGTGATCAGTCCGTTGGCGCGGCCCCGAATCCCGTCCGTCCCGAAATATTTGCGGCTCATATCGTCCCCCAAGCAACAACCAGGGGATCCCCTCTACAACCACGGGCTGCCCGAACGGGGCCCGCATCCCTGATTTGCTGGGATCTTATAAGCCTTGCGCGGCTAACTTGGCTTCAAAAAATATGATGAATCATTACGGAACCGGGGGTGCCGCCGCTCCGGTAAGATCTTGTTAACATTATATTTCCCGCCCATGGCGCCAAAACAGGGCGGAACCCGCTTCAACCGCTGCGCTTCACATGGCCGTCGCCGCGGCTCGGAGCCGGCTGGGTGACGTTGACGGGATCGGAGCCGGGAAAGGTCTCTTCCAGGCCCTCTTCCAGGGCTTCTTCGAGATCATGCTTCTCCTTGATCTCTTCCGGCGAAGGTCCAGCGTGCGGCTTCGTCATGACGCCCTCCTGCAAAACGGTCTGCAAACGGATTTGGCTGTGCAGCCAACCATGCTAGATGACGCCGAAATCTTCCGATGCAAGACTCTGGGTAGAAGACGGGCCGGGGAACGATCATGAAGCATATCACCTGTATCGACGATCTTCGCGCGCTGCATAAGCGCCGCGTGCCGAAGGCGTTCTTCGACTATTGCGACCGCGGCTCCTATGCCGAGGAGACGTTACGGGCCAACCGCGAGGACATGCAGGCGATCAAGTTCCGCCAGCGCATCCTGGTCGACGTCTCCAGGCGCGACACCTCGACCACGATCCTCGGCGAACCCTCGACCATGCCGCTGATGCTGGCGCCCGTCGGCCTGCTCGGCATGCAGCATGGCGACGGCGAGATCCACGCCTGCCGCGCCGCGCAAGCCGCCGGCATCCCGTTCACGCAATCGACCATGTCGATCTGCTCGATCGAGGACATCGCCGCCAATGTCGAGAAACCGTTCTGGTTCCAGCTCTACGTCATGAAGGACCGCGGCTTCATCAAGGAATTGATCCAGCGCGCGATGGCGGCCAAGTGCAGCGCGCTGGTGCTCACCGTGGACCTCCAGGTGATCGGCCAGCGCCACGCCGACATCAAGAACGGCATGACCGTGCCCCCCGAGTGGTCGCTATCGAAACTGCTGGATTTCGCCAGCAAGCCCGCCTGGGTCTCCGGGGTGCTGCAAGGCAAGCGCCGCACCTTCGGCAACATCGCCGGCCACGTGAAGAATACCGAGGATCTCAATCGCCTCGCCGAGTGGACGGCCTCGCAGTTCGACACCTCGCTGAACTGGAAGGACGTCGAGTGGGTCCGCAGCATCTGGCCGGGCAAGCTCGTCATCAAGGGTATCCTGGACGTCGAGGACGCCGAGGAAGCCGCCAAGACCGGCGCGCAGGCCCTCGTCGTCTCCAACCATGGCGGCCGTCAGCTCGACGGCGCGCCGTCCTCGATCGAGGTGCTGCCCGAGATCGCGGATGCGGTCGGTGACAGGATGGAGATCATGTTCGACGGCGGCATCCGCTCCGGCCAGGACGTGATGCGCGCGCTCGCGCTCGGCGCAAAGTCCTGCATGCTCGGCCGCGCCTACGCCTACGGCCTGGGCGCCGGCGGCCAGGCCGGCGTCGCCAAGGCGATCGACATCATCCAGAAGGAGCTGCTCACCACCATGGGCCTGTGCGGCGTCAACCGGATCGACGAGATCGACGATCACGTCATCGCGATGTGAGGCATTGCGTAGGACCGTAGGGTGGGCAAAGCGAAGCGTGCCCACCACCTTTCGCAGCGCTTGAGAAGCAAGGTGGGCACGGCGCAAGAGCGACTTTGCCCGCCCTACGAGTTCTTCGCTTGTCCGGGACGACAGCGAGAATGTGGCGGCCGTAACCGCCTCACATCGGCGGCGTAATTCCATCGCGGCCGACATTGATGCGGTTCGCTTCCAGCGTTCCATCATCCTTTTTCGCCGCGCCGAAGATGATCAGCTTGGCGCCCGGCTTCACTTCCGATTTGTCGGTGGCGATGAAGGTGACGATCGGCGTGTCCGGCGGCACCACCACTTTTTTCTCGCCGTCCTTGTATTTGACCGTGACGTTCTGGCCGTCGGTGCCCTTCACCGTCTGCGCCACGGTGGCATTGGTCATGGTCGAATTGGCACGCGCGTCCCAGGGACGGAAGCCCTCGGCGGCGCCGCGCTGGTTCTCCGGGAAGATGTGGACCGCGATCGCCTTCTGGGTGCCGTCGGGCTCGGGCATGCCGGTAACGCCGATGTAGGAGCCATCCTTGATCTCGGACAGTGAGGTCTTCACCACAGCGAAGACGGCGACGTTATCGGTCATCCTCACCTTCACATCGGTGCCCTCGCGGGTCTTGATGGCCAGAGTGTTGCCGTCAACGCTCTCGATGGTGCCGCGGATGCGGACCGCTGGCGCCTGCTGCGCGAAGGCAGATGACGCGAGAACGCACGCGGCGAATGCCGCCACGACAAGACGTGACACACGATTGTTCGACTTCAGCATGACTGTTCCCTTCAGGGCGTGGCGGCGGTCAAACATGGCAACCCCACCCACCCCCAGCTATTCCAGGCCGCAGCGATCACATCGGCGGCGCGAGGCCGTCGCGACCGACGCTGACGCGGTTGGTCTCGAACGAGCCGTCCGGCAATTGCTTCATGAAGGCGATGACCTTGGCGCCCGGCTTCAACTCGGATTTGTCGCTCGGCACGAAGGTCACCACCGGCGTGTTGTCGGCGACGAAGACTTTCTTCTCGCCGTCCTTGTACTTGACGAGCAGCGTATGCCCGTCATTGCCGACGACGCTTTCCGCCACCGTCGCATTGGTCATGCTCGAATTCGGCTTGAGGTCCCAGGGCCGCGAGCCCTCGCCGGTGCCACGCATGCTCTCCGGAAAGACGTGCACCTCGACGGCGTTCTGGCCGCCGTCCGGCCCCGGCACCGTGGTCGCACCGATGAACGAACCCGGCTTGATGTCGGCGAGTGAAATCTTGGTAATGCCTGACACGTTGACGTCAGGCGCGATGCGCAGCTTGACGTCCTCGCCGCTGCGCGACTTGACCTGCATGGTGTCGCCATTGACGGCTTCGATGGTGCCGCGCACCCGCGTCGGCACCGGCGCCCTTTGGGCGAAGGCGCAGTAGGTCGAGACGGCCACCATCGCAACGGCGATCAGTGGACGTGTGAAAGTTGCACGTTGAACAGACATGACGGTCTCCGATTGTCCCACGACGGTAGAACTCCGGAGATGGTGCGCTATTCGCCGCGCCCCGCTCAAGTCTTTGTGAGATCGGCTTCGACCAATGCGCGCAGCTCGGCGGTGACCTCCGGCCTCCGGCCGAACCAAAGCTCGAAGCCGCGCACCGCCTGATGCAGCAGCATGCCGAGCCCGTCGGCGGTGTTCAGGCCACGCGCATTTGCGGCGGCGAGCAGCGGCGTCACCAACGGCACATAGACGAGGTCGGCCACCACCGCCGCCTGCGGCAGGCGCGCGACATCGACATCGAGTGAGGGCTGACCGTGCATGCCGAGCGAGGTCGTATTCACGAGAAGTTTTGCGCGCGGCAGCACGTCGTCGATCCCCTCCCACGTCACGGGATGCACGTTCGGCCCGAACTGTCCTGCCAGCGTCTCGGCCCGCGCGATGGTGCGATTGGCGAGATGGATGCGCTTGATCCCGCGCTCGAGCAAGCCGAACACGACCGCCCGCGAGGAGCCGCCGGCGCCGAGCACCAGCGCCTCCTCAGCGACATCCCAGCCGGGCGCGCTGGCGTCGAGATTGCCGATGAAGCCTTCGACATCGGTGTTGGTCGAGCGCAGCTCGCCATCGGCAAACCACAGCGTGTTCGCCGCGCCGACGGCCTTGGCGCGCGCGTCGGGCGCCGACAGCGCCAGCACGCCTTCCTTGTGCGGGATGGTGACGTTGGCCCCGACGAAGCCGCGCAGCGACAGCCGCAGCACGAAATCCCTGAGATCCTCGGGCGGCACCGCCTCGATGACGTAGCCGCCCTCGATGCCCAACGTGCGCAGCCAGTAATGATGGATCAGCGGCGAGCGCGAATGCGCGGCCGGCCATCCGATCAGACAGGCTGCAGGAGCTTTGAGCACGGTCATCGTTTCCTCGGGGTCGTATCCGAGGCGATCCATTTCGCGTCGCGCCCGCTCTGTCAAGCGCGCCCGTCAGCTCGCGGCAGTCTCCTCGCCCGCGCCGCCCTTGATGTCGGCAATGGCCCGTTCGAGGCTCTGGCGATAGCGCGCCCGCGGCGGCGTCACGCCATGGGTGAGCAGCGCGCGGCGAACCGTGGGCGAGGCCCCCGTGATGAACAGCCGGATGCCCTGCCGGTGGGCCTTGGCGGCGACGCGGCCGAGCACGTTGGCGGCCGTCGAATCCAGGAACGGCACCGCGGCGAAATCGACCACGAAGGCCTTGCGCTTGTCGGCGACCTCGTCGAGCACGCCTCCGATCGCGGAGGCCGCACCGAAGAAGAACGCGCCGGTGATGCGGTAGACCAGCACGTCGCGATCGACCGCAAGCGCGGGATCGTAGCGAACGCGATCGCCGTTGCCGTCGTCGGGACGATCGCCGGCGACCAGTGGCGAGCGTTCCTCGATGCCCGTCATCTCCGCCATGCGATGGATGAACAACACCGCGCCGAGCGCGAAGCCGACCAGGATGCCTTCGGTCAGATCGCGGAAGATCGTCAGCAGGAAGGTCGCGAGCAGCACGACGGCATCGCCCCATGACGAGCGTACGAGCGTGGCGAATTCGTGCTTCTCCGCCATGGTCCAGGCTACCACGACCAGCACCGAGGCGAGCGCGGCCAGCGGAATGTAGCTTGCGAGCGGCGCCGCGATCAGCATGAACAGCAGCAGGAACACGGAGTGCAGCATTCCTGCCAGCGGCCCGCGCGCGCCGGCGCGGATGTTGGTGGCAGTGCGCGCGATCAGGCCGGTGACGCAGATGCCGCCGAACAGCGCCGAGCCGATATTGGCGGCGCCTTGCGCCACCAGCTCGCAATTGGAGCGATGACGGCGCCCGGTCATGCCGTCGGCCACCACCGCCGACAACAGCGATTCGATCGCGGCCAGCAGCGCGAACGAGATCGCATCCGGCAGCACGGCGGTCGCCTTCGCAACCGAGAAGGCCGGCAGCGCCGGCGAAGGCAATTCGCGCGGAATGCCGCCGAAGCGCGAGCCGATGGTTTCCACCGGCAGCGACAGCACGGCACAGGCAACGGCGGCGAGCACGACCGCGATCAGGATGCCGGGCCAGGACGGCCGCCAGATCCGCAGGGCCGCGATGATGGCGATGCTGACGATGGCGATCGCGACGGCGGATGGATTGATGGTGTTGAGGCCGCTGGCGAGCGCGACCAGCTTTGGAACGAACTCGCTGGGCTCTTTCCCCGCGAGCGTGATCCCGCCGAGATCACGGAGCTGGCTAGCGAAGATGATCACGGCGATGCCGGCGGTGAAGCCGACCGTCACCGGATAGGGAATGAACTTGATGTAGGTGCCGATGCGCAGCAGGCCCGCGGCGATCAGGAACAGGCCCGCCATCAGGGTTGCGAGAATGACGCCGTCGGCGCCGTGGCGCTCCGCGGTCGCTGCGACCAGAACGATGAACGCGCCGGCGGGTCCGCCGATCTGGAACCGGCTGCCGCCGAGCAGCGAAGCGATGAAGCCGCCGACAACGGCGGTGTAGAGGCCGCGGTCCGGCGTCACGCCCGAGGCGATCGCGATTGCCATCGACAGCGGCAACGCCACGATCGCAACCGTCAGGCCCGCGAAGACGTCGGCGCGGAAGTCTGCGACGTCGTAGCCTTCACGCCAGACGGTGACGAGCTTGGGCAGATAAAGCTCGGTAAAGCTCGGTTGACGAAGCTGGTGCAGCTTGCCTGCGTGTTCGCCCGTGATGCTCATGTCCACAATGCTCCGATACATCGTGCGGCCGCGTGCTTCGGCGCGACGGTGCGTTATTTCAACCTGCTCCGAAGCATGATCATCGCGGGATCACGCTCCCACCCGACGCGGTGGCCCCGGCTCTTTCAGCCGAACGCCGCGGCCGCCGCTTTCGCTGCGAGCCTGTTCGCCGATCAACTCGACGCCGGCCCGCTCGAACGCATCGACCACCTTGATCAGGGTCTCGACCACGCCGCGCACATTGCCGGTCGAGGCCTCCATCCGCTGGATGGTCGGCAGCGAAACGCCGGCAAGTTCGGCCAAGGTTCTCTGGTCAATGCCCAGCAGCGCGCGGGCCGCCCGCATCTGGAACGACGTAATCACCGTGGCCTCACGTATCAACGGTTATAAGTGATATCTGGAACATGTACAATGATGTATAATACATCATCTTGAACCAAGCGCAATCGTCCTCCTCCGTCATTGCGAGCGCAGCGAAGCAATCCAGACTGCCTCTGCGGAAACAGTCTGGATTGCTTCGTCGCTTCGCTCCTCGCAGTGACGGTGGGGAGGAAGCTGCGTGAGGTCAACTTTCACTAGTCGTCCGGACACGTCGCCTCACCGCTCCCTCTCTCCGTGAAGAACGGGGAGAGGGAGGCAGAGAGTTGTGCCTCACTTACGAACTCACGCCGCGTGCTGATGCGCGGCGATGATCTGGTCGGCGGCGCGGCCGGTGACTTCGGCCATGTGATCGAACGTGCGGGTGAAGCTGCCGGCGCCGGCGGTGGCCGAGCGCAGCTCCACGATCAGCTCGCCGATCTCGGCTTCCGGCATCATGGCGCGGACGCAGTCCCAGCCGCCCCAGCCGTCACGCGTGTCGAAGCCGAGGATCTGGCCGCGCCGCGCCGACAGGATCGCGTTGATCTTGGCGGTGGCCTCGGTTGGACAGACGATCTCGACCACGTGGATCGGCTCCAGCAGCACCGACTGGCACTGCGGCAGGCCTTCGTTCAGTCCGATCCGCGCCGCCGTGCGGAAGGCGAGGTCGGAGGAATCGACGCTGTGATAGGAGCCGTCGGTCAGCGTCACCTGCAAATCGGTGACTGGGAAACCGAGCGGACCTCGCGTCAATCCGTCGACGACGCCTTCCTCGACCGCGCCGATGTAGTTGCGCGGCACGGCGCCACCAACGACCCTCTCGGCGAACTTGAAGCCCTCGCCGCGCGGCAACGGCCTGATGTCGAGCACGACGTCGCCGAACTGGCCGTGGCCGCCGGACTGCTTCTTGTGTCGGCCGCGCTGGACGATCTGCTTGCGGATGGTCTCCTGATAGCCGATGGCGGGTGGATGCGAGGTGATCTTGACGCCGAAGCGGTCGCGCAGCCGCTCGCCGGCGACACGCAGATGCATTTCGCCCTGCCCCCACAGCACGGTGTCGTGGGTCTGGGCGTTCATCACGATGACGAGCGAGGGATCCTCCTCGTGCAGCCGCGTCAGCGCCTGGCCGAGCTTGACGTCGTCCTTGCGATCGGTGGCCGCGACCGAGATCGCGAGCACCGGCGGCGTCGGCTCCGCGACCGCGAGCGCCGCCGGCGGGGTCTTGCCGCTCGAGACCGTGTCGCCTGTCTTGATCGGATCGAGCTTGGCCAGCGCCACCGTGTCGCCGGCTTCGGCCGCGGCACGCTTGGTGTCGTAGGCGCCGTTGACGGCGAGGATGCCGGAGATGCGGCCCGCCCCTCCGGAAGCGGATTGCAGCGTGGCGCCGTCGTCGAGATGACCGGCGAGCAGCCGCGTCAATGACAGCTTGCCGCCATGCTGCGAATGCAGCGTCTTGAACACGAAGCCGAGCGCATCCCTGGTCTCGGCAACGCCGAGACGCTTTGCGGTCTCCGCTATTCCCGGCGCCTCGTGGCGCAGCGCCTTCATCAGGCGCAGGACCCCGTTCTCGCGCGCGGCAGCGCCCAGCAGCACGGGGCAGATCAGCCCCTCGCGCAATTCACGGGCGAGATCGTCGAACACGGCATCACGCGGCGGCTGGATGTCTTCGAGCAGCTGCTCCATCAGCGCGTCGTCGTGATCGGCGAGCTTCTCCAGCATCGAGAAGCGGGCTTCCTTCTCGCGATCGAGATCGCCGCCTTCGAGCGCGACCACCTCGGAGGCCTTGTGCTCGCGATAGACGAAGGCGCGTTCCAGCGCGAGATCCACGAAGCCCTCGATCAGCTCGTCCTTCCAGATCGGGATCTGGCGCAGCACCAGCGGCACGCGCGAGGCGGGCTGGAGCGTTGCGAGCGTCTCGCGGATGCGCTTGTTGGCGCGGTCGATCTTGTTGAGGAACAGGAAGCGCGGGATCTTCATCTCCTCCAGCTCGCGCAGGATGATTTGAAGCTGCGGCAGCTTCTTCTCGTCGGCCTCGCAGACCACGATCGCGGCATCGACCGCGGGCAGCGCGGCGCGCATATCGTGGGCAAACTCGACGGAACCGGGACAATCGAGGAAGGTGTAGCTGTCGCCCATGAAACTCGTGGTGGCGGCAGTCAGGCCGACGCTCATCTTGTGATGACGGGCCTCGGGCGTGGCGTCGCCAACAGAGGTTCCGGCATCGACGCTGCCGGCGCGCGGGATTGCGCCCGTTCGCGCCAGTATTGCTTCGAGAAGTGTGGTTTTACCGCTTTGGAAAGGGCCCACCAGCGCAATGCACCGTGGACCTCGGGGACTTCTGACGTCTTGTCCCATTCGCCGCCTCCTTGGTGTGGAGCTCGGCCCATGATTGGGTCGGCAAGCGCAGATGCTCTGCCCGTCCCCGAGATTTGGCAAGCGTCAAAAATCGCTGCGGTGCGTCGTCAATTGGATCAAGTCTTATAATGCCGCGATCGCATGGCGTTCCACCTCTCCTCCCGGGAGAGATGGAAAGAGCCGAGCTCGCAAATCCTCAACGGCCCGGGCGAAGTTCCAGGCTCTCCAGACCGGCGGCGACGTTGATGCCGACCTGGCCCTGCAGGCTGAGCGGCTGGAGCGAGATCGAATTGTTGGAGCCGCCGACCAGCACGTTGCCGCCACCGCCGACGCCGAGCGAGGCGCTGCCCTGCGCACCCGCATAATTGCCGGCGAGGTCGCCGGGGCCGAGCCGGTCGACGGGTGCGAACACGCCCCATGCCAAAGCCGTCTCCTGGGTGATGCCGATGTCGAGACCGACCTTGCGGATCGTCGCGACGTAACGATCGTCGGGCAGGCCGTCGGCACGCAGCACGCAGCCGAGATGGGTCACCGATCCCACGATGAAGCCGACGCTGGCGCCGCCGCGGCATTCGAGCACGCCGACCCGCGCCATCCGCTGCTGCGCATTGCCGCCCACGCTGGAGGCAACGAGACTCGCGGCGGCGAGCCCGGCGAAGATGAACGAACGGCGCATGACATATCTCCGGCAATGATGGGCATGGAGGGCGCGGCAGACGCCGCGCGATGGTCTATGCCACAACCGTTCGGGTGGCGCCAGATCGCGCAAGCGTGAAAGAAAAAGGGCCCGCGTCGCGCGAGCCCTTTCACGTCCCGTCGTTGCTGCACGCCTACCGCAAATTACCGCAAAAACGCTGGATGCGCTTGCAGGCGTCTTCGAGGTCCGAGGTCTTCGTCGCGTAGGAGATGCGGAACGCAGGTCCAAGGCCGAAGGCCGAACCCTGCACCACTGCGACGCCTTCGGTCTCGAGCAGTTCGGTGACGAAGGTCTCGTCATTGTCGATCACCTTGCCCGACGGCGCGGTCTTGCCGATCGTGCCCGCGCAGGACGGATAGACGTAGAAGGCGCCTTCGGGACGCGGGCACTCGATGCCCTTGGCCTGGTTGAGCATGGAGACGACGAGGTCGCGGCGCTCCTTGAACACCTTGTTGTTGGCGGGGATGAAGTCCTGCGGACCGTTCAGCGCTTCCACCGCGGCCCACTGGGCGATCGACGACGGGTTCGAGGTCGACTGCGACTGGATCGTCGCCATCGCCTTGATCAGATGCGCGGGGCCGCCGGCATAGCCGATGCGCCAGCCGGTCATGCAATAGGCCTTCGACACGCCGTTCACGGTGAGCGTGCGGTCGTAGAGCTTCGGCTCGACCTGCGCCACGGTGGTGAAGACGAAATCGTCATAGACGAGGTGCTCGTACATGTCGTCGGTCATCACCCAGACATGCGGATGCTTGACCAGCACGTCGGTGAGCGCCTTTAGCTCGGCCCTGGTGTAGGCCGCTCCCGTCGGGTTCGACGGCGAGCACAGGATGACCCATTTGGTCTTCGGCGTGATCGCGCGTTCGAGCGCCTCGGCCTGGAGCTTGAAGCCGGTCGCGGCGGTGCAGACCACCGGCACCGGCTCGCCGCCGGCGAGCGCTACCATCTCGGGGTAGCTGACCCAATACGGCGCGGGAATGATCACCTCGTCGCCCGGATTGATGGTCGCCATCAGCGCGTTGTAGAGCACCTGCTTGCCGCCGGTGCCGACGATGATCTGGTTCGGCTTGTAGGTGACGCCGTTCTCGCGCTGAAACTTCGCGATGATGGCTTCCTTCAGCTCGGGAATGCCGTCGACGGCGGTGTACTTGGTCTTGCCGGCTTCGATGGCGTGGATTGCCGCCAGCTTGATGTTGGCGGGCGTGTCGAAGTCGGGCTCGCCGGCACCCAGGCCGATGACGTTGCGGCCCGCCGCTTTCAGCGCACGTGCTTTATCCGTGACCGCGATGGTCGCGGACGGCTTCACACGGTCGAGCGCAGCGGCAAGGAAGGACATCGTCATCTCCTGACAAGCGTCGAAAAGCCCTGGGCCTCACGACTCTGATTGTGGGAATGAGACACCCTAAAACGTGTGCCGCTGCACCGCAAGAAACTTCGGCCCGATCCCGGGAAAACTTACGCATCTGGGGCGGTTCAAGCAGCCATTTCCGGCAATTTTCCGCAACTTTGCCGCGGGAATCGCTCATATTTCGGAAGGCTTGTCCTCGGAGCAATTTTTGCGCGTTGCGTGCCGTCCTGAAATCGATCGCCGTCATGCCAATGCTTATCCTGGCCATGGCGAGTTCAGACACATATCGTCCAACCGCACACGATCACGCGAAGCGATGCGTCGCATGTTGACGCAAGCGTGAACTGCGTTGCATGGCCGCACGGAAATGAACTTCCGCCGCATTGCAGTGCGGTAGGGTTTTCGAGTTTTTCTATTGGCCGGCCCTTGCGGCGGATTCGCATCGGCATCATTGTTTAGCCGCGTCGCGGGGCAACAAGCGCCGCCCCTCCCCGTCTTCCGGAATCATTCCCAGAATGTACAAGCTCTATTCGATGCAACGCTCGGGCAACAGCTACAAGGTCCGCCTTGCGCTGGCGCTGCTGAACCTGCCTTACGAAGCGATCGAGGTGGACATTCTGCGCGGCGAGAGCCGCACGCCTGACTTTCTGACCAAGAACCCGTCGGGACAGGTGCCGCTGCTCGAGGTCGGCGACGACCGCTTTCTCGCCGAGTCCAACGCCATCCTCTGGTACGTCGCCGTCGGTACGCCGCTCGCACCGGAGAACCGCATCGACCGCGCCGAGGCGCTGCAATGGATGTTCTTCGAGCAGCACGCACTCGAGCCGAATATCGGCGCAGCCTATTTCTGGCTGTCGCTGGTCAAGGGCGGCCGCGACCTCCAGACCCATTCGCTGGAGGACTGGATGGAGCGCGGCTATGGGGCGCTCCAGGTGATGGAGAACCACCTCAAGACCAACGCCTATTTCGCCGCGCGCCAACTGACCGTCGCCGACATCGCGCTGTACGGCTACACCCACCTCGCCGACCGCTGCGACTTCGATCTTTCGACCTTCCCGGCGATCCGGGACTGGCTGAAGCGGGTGGAGGCTGCGCCAGGCTTCGTGTCGATGGACTGGCGGCCGGCCGACGTCGACGACCGCGCCAGCATTGCCGCCGGCGCCTGAGTAGGCCACGCGCTCCTGCGAATAGCGGGTACAAAGGTAACATTTGCCGCAATCCCGCCATTTTCGGGGCGCTAGCCGCCGCAATATTGCCGGTTGAAACTGGGAAATTCCAGACGGTCGCGGGTGATTCGCTCGCGCGTTGAAGGATTTAGACCATGATACGGGCGTCCGGCACGGCAGGCTTTCAGGGCCAACCCGCACCCGTCGCATCCTCCCGGTTAACTCATGCCGTCGCGGCGTCGCTAGCCGTCGCCGCGCTCTCGCTGTGCCTGATCGTCACCCTGACGGTGCTCTCGACCAAGGCGACCATGGCGATGGGCCTGCCGGTCTGATTTCCGTTTCATCCTGGTTGAGCCTTCAAAGCGCCGAGCGACCCGCGCCGAACGGCATCGTAACGGGACGTCGATGAAGTCACCTGTGGTAGTCGTTGCAATCGCGCTGACTGCGGCCATTCTGGTCGCGGCATCGCTCCTGATCGTCGTCGGCACCCGCAAGGGTCCGGGGACGTCGACGCTGAATGCGCCCGCGCTGCAGCAGCCCCTCAAGCACGCGCATCTGGTCTAAAATCCTCTGAAAGCCTTACGCTTGTGCGCAAGCCCGGCTTAAGCACATCGCGCGAAAACGCATCGCATTGGCGGAACGTTCAGCCAGTGTTGCCGCCTTAGCTCGTTCGGGGAGGAGCGAGACTGGTCGATGCGATTCCGATGGCGTGCGATCTCCGGTCCAGTGCTGACGGCAGCAACCCTGCTGCTGGCGATGGTGTTCGATCGCTTTATTCCCGCAGTCTCGCCCGCACCGCTGCTCGTCGGCATCGTGGCGTTCGCCGGCGCGTTGTCGGGTCTCGCCTCCGCCGTCACCAGTGCGGCCATCGCTGTGGTCGGCGCGGCGCTGCTCCTCCTCGGCCGCCACGGCGTTTCCACCGCCGATCTTGTCCCGCTCGGCCTCGTGGCGATCGCGGCTGCCGCCACCGCCGGGATCACCGGCGTGATGCGCGCGCGGCTGCTCGGCACGTTCGCGACCGAGCGCCGGAGCCACGCCACCGCGGCGCGGTTGTCAGCCGCGCTCGACCAGGTCGATATCGGCATCGTACTGCTCGATGCCGAAACGCGGGCCGAGTTCATCAACCGCGCATTCCGCGATTATTTCGCGGTGCCGGACGAGATCGCCGACGGCAAGCCGCCCTTCGTCGCGCTGATGTATCACGGCCGCGACACCGGCGCGTTCGAGCTGCCCGCGGACGAGCTCGGCACCTTCATCGCACAGCGCATGGAGATGGTGCGGATCGGCGATGCCACGCCGATCAACATCGCACTGCGCACCGGCGAGGTGCTGCGATTCGTCTGCACGGCACTGCCCGACGGCGGGCGCATGCTCAGCTACACACCGGTGACCGACCTCGTACGCCACACCGACTCGCCTTCACGCGCCGACTATTACCGCTCGCTGCGAGATCCCGCCGGCCGCAGGCTGATCCGGTATCTGCGCGTCGCGGAGTGATGCGACCCGCGATTGATCGGCACGCCCGTCTTCACGTATGAAGGACGTCCCATCGTTCGCAGGAAATCCACATGTCGCTCACCATTCGCGCCGTCACCAGGCAGGACTATGATCAATGGCTGCCGCTGTGGGACGGCTACAACGCCTTCTACGGCCGCTCCGGCCCGACCGCGCTGGCGGGCGAGATCACCGCGGCGACGTGGCAGCGTTTCTTCGATGCTTACGAGCCGGTCCATGGGTTGGTCGCCGAGAGCGACGGCAAGCTGCTCGGCATGACGAACTACCTGTTTCATCGCAGCACCACGGCGATCGAGCCGTCGTGCTATCTGCAGGACCTGTTCGCCTCCGAGGGGGCGCGCGGCAAGGGCGTCGGCGCGGCGTTGATCCACGGCGTGTATGAGCGGGCGAAACTGGCGGGATCGCCGCGCGTCTACTGGCAGACGCACGAGACCAATGTCACGGCGCAGCGACTGTACGACAAGGTCGCGGAGCGTTCCGGCTTCATCGTCTATCGCAAGCTGTTCTGACGCCAGCGCGCACCCTGTGGATAACTCCGCCTGTCACCCGCGCGTAACATAGCGGGACTACGCTGCACCTGCGTCTGATCAAGCCCCCGTCACCGATCAAGCGCCCCAAGCGGTCCCCGTCAGTCGCCGCGTCTGACAGGGGCCGCATTTTTTTGTCCGCCCTGTCGGCATGGCAGCAGCGCGGCGCGCGCCTTGCTGCTGCGGCGCACGATGGTCACAATGGGTGGCTGCTCTCTCTGACAGGATCCACCATGGAAATTCGAAATCTCGGCGCCTCCGGCCTTCGTGTGTCCGCGGTCGGGCTCGGCTGCAACAATTTCGGCCAGCGCACGGATCTGGAGACCTCGCGCAAGGTGATTCATCGCGCGCTCGATCTCGGCATCACGCTGTTCGACACCGCCGACATCTATTCGAACATGGGCGGCTCGGAGACCGTGCTCGGCGCCGTGCTGGGCGATCGCCGCAAGGACATCGTGCTGGCGACGAAATATTCCAAGCCGATGGCCGAGGACGGCACCAGGCAGGGCGCCTCGCGCCGCTATATCATGGACGCCGTGGAAGCGAGCCTGAAGCGGCTCAAGACTGATTACATCGATCTCTACCAGCAGCACGACTATGACCCGCTGACGCCGATCGAGGAGAGCCTGCGTGCGCTCGACGATCTCGTCCGCCAGGGCAAGGTGCGCTACATCGGTAATTCGAACTTTCCGGCCTGGCGCGTCGCTGAAGCCGAGTACGTCGCGCGCGCAATGAATGTCAGCCGCTTCGTCTCCTGCCAGGACGAATACTCGCTCGTCGTGCGCGACATCGAGAAGGACCTGCTGCCGGCGGCAACGGAATACAAGCTCGGCCTGTTGCCGTTCTTCCCGCTCGCGAGCGGACTTCTGACCGGCAAGTACCGCAAGGGCGAGGCCGCGCCCGGCGATACCCGCTTCGGCAAGGTAGAACGGCTGCGCGACCGCTACGTCACGCCGCGCAACGAGGACATCGTCGAGAAGCTCCAGGCCTTCGCCAAGGCCCGCGGGCACAGCATGCTCGAGCTCGCCTTCTCCTGGCTCGCCGCCCGCCCGCAGGTGTCGAGCGTGATCGCCGGCGCCACCCGCGTCGAGCAGATCGAGCAGAACGTCAAGGCCATCGCCTGGAAGCTTAGCGCCGAGGAGATGGCGGAGATTGACAAGATCACCCTGGGCTGATCTTACGGAGCCACGCGTTACTTCGCGCCGCCCACCGTCTGTATCACCTCGAAGCCCTCAAACTGGGGATGGCCGAGATAGGTCGGCTTGGTGTCACCCGCCCGCGCATGCGCCGCGCGAAACGCCTCTGACTTGGTCCACGCCTCGAATACAGCGTGGTTCGCCCAGATCGTGTGCGAGGCATAGAGCGTGTGGTCCTCGAGTTCGGGCCCGCGCAGCAGATGGAATTCGACGAAGCCCGGCACCTTGTCCAGATGCGTGTCGCGCGTGAGCCATATCTGCTCGAAGTCGGACTCGGAGCCCTTGGCGACGCGGAAGCGGTTCATGGCGATGTACATGGGTGGTTTCTCCTGATGCGGCTCATCATGTCGTCATTCCGGGACGCGCCGCAAGGCGCGCGCCCGGAATCCATTTGGCAACAGAACATGTGGAGGGATGGATTCCAGGTTCGCGCTGCGCGCGCCCCGGAATGACGGCTAGGCAACCAGCCCCTGCATCGGCCGTGCTCCCGCGCTGTCCGGAAACACCGTCTCCGCCAACACGCGGTCGGACAGGCCGAACTGTCCTTGCAGCACGCCCTTGATCACGGAACGCAGATCGGCGGTGGGCTTGAGGTCGCGCCCTTCGTAGAGATTGGCGAGCTTGAGACCCGGCCAGTCGGAGATGACGCGGCCGCCTTTCACGGCGCCGCCGGCGAGCAGCGCGATCGTGCCGGTGCCGTGATCGGTGCCGTCGGTGCCATTGATGCGCGCGGTACGGCCGAATTCGGTGGCGACGACGACGACGGTGTCGCGCCAGCGCTCCCCCAAACCGCTTTCGAATTCGGCGAGCGCGCCGTCGAGCCCACCGAGCAGGAAGGCGAGACGACCGACCGGGCCGCCCTCGTTGGCATGCGTGTCCCAGCCGTCGAAGGCGAGCGCGGCGATGCGCGGACCGTCATCGGCCGCCATCAGCTTGGCCGCGCCGCGCGCGACCTGGCGCATCTGCGCCACCGCATTGCCGGGCTTCGGCTTCATGTCGTCGCCGCTCGCGGCCTTGTCGAGCTGAAGGCCTTGCGACAGGGCCATGGCCAGCGCGGGATCGCGATGACGGTAGAGATCGACGAGGCGCATCGCGGTATCGTCGTCCGCCTGCGGCAGCGCCACCGGCGCCCAGCCGACGGTCGGCGCATTGCCGCGCAGCACCAGCGGCGTGGTCGGCCCGACCGCAAGAGCGCTCGATACCCGCTCGCCGCGCGGTAGCGCTTCGAGCGCGCGATTGAGCCAGCCGGACTGCACGCGGCCCGGCCCGGCATAGCCGCTTTCGAGCACGTCCTGACCGTCGAAATGCGAGCGGTCGCGATAGGGCGTCGCCACCGCATGGATCACCGCGGCATGCTTGTCGCGATACATGCGCGCAAATTCCGGCATTGCCGGATGCAGCGCAAAAAAGGAATCCAGCATGATCGCGGGATGCGCTCCATCCGCCGCGAGCGCGATCGCGCCGTGCAGCCCGGCATAGTCGGGATCGCCGATCGGCGCGACGGTCGAGAGACCGTCGAGCGCGCCGCGCAGGATCACCACGATCAGCCGGGGATCGCGGCCATCGGCGGCACGTGCGAATTTCGGCAAGTAAGCCCAGGCTGCAAACGAGGCGCCGCCGAGCAGAAGGCTACGACGCGAGGTGATGAGGCGGTTCTCGACGCAGTCGATCATCGTCATCTCCGCTGCATTTCCGGCGACATCAGCAGCAGCGCCAGGGCCTGCTGGCGCGACTCCGCGCGCTCGACGGCTCGCCGCGTTTCGATGGAGGCCGCATCGGCCGCCGCGAATTCCAAGAGGTCAAGCGGATCGATGTTGGTGCCGAGCCGCGCCCCGATCTGCGCGGCGATATCGAGCCTGAGTTTCATGCCCTCGGGTGCGGCCCAGGCGGCATTTGTATCGGCGAAGCCGTTGGGGCCCGACGGTGACCATAACGGTTGGCCGAGCAGGTTGAGACCATTGAGATAGCGGCCGGGATCCTCCGGCACGCGCGCGAGCAGCCGCCCGCTCGCGACCAGGAAATCGTAAGGACTGCGCATCTTGGTCAGCGGCGCCTTCCAGGCCTCGTCGGAATCGACCAGTGCCGTCGCAAGCGCCTTGAGGTCACCGTCCGTCTTGACGAAGATGTCGCTCAATCGCGCGACCAGCGCCGGCGGCGGCTCGTCGGCGACGAAATGGCGGACGAATTTGGTGGCGATGAAAATCGCGGTCGACGGATGGCGTGCGATGTCGGCGAGCGCGGTTTCGCCTTGCGCAAGGCCCGTCGCCTCGTAGCTCTTGCCGAGCAGCATCTGCGCGCCGGGCTGGTGCGCATTGGTGTTGAACACGAAGGAGCCCGGCGTGCCGAGCTGCCCCTGCCGTCCGGCAAAGGTCCAGCCGGTGATGATGCGTGCGAGCGCGGTGACGTCCTCCTGCGAATAGCCACCGCCGACGCCAAGCGTGTGCAGCTCCATGATCTCGCGCGCGAGATTTTCGTTGAGCCCGCGCTTGCGATTCTGGCCCGCGCGCGAATCCGGCCCGAGCGATTGCTGGTTGTCGAGGAAGAACAGCATTGCCGGATGCTGCTCGACCGCCTTCAGCATGTCGGCAAAGCGTCCGAGCACATGCGGCCTGATCGCCTCGCGCTCGAACGCGCCGGCCCAGATCCTCGCCAGTTCGCCCTTGGTCGCGGAAATGCAGAAATGGTTGGACCAGAACACGACGAGGCGCTCGGTGAAGCCGCATTCGACCAGCGTCGCGCGCTGCAACCGCGCCAGCGCCTCGGTGCGGAAGGTCTTTTGAATCACGTTGAGCGGCTGTGGCGCGGGCTTTGCGGCCGGCGGCGCGGCCGCGTTGGGCTGCATCGTCTCCGGCTTTGCCGCATTGTCGGCCGGTTTCGCCTCTGCCATCTGGCCGGCGATCTCGGTCGCGGCCCCGTTGAGCGAGAGATTGCGACGCAAGACCGGCTTCTGTTCGCCGGTCGGCTGAGCCTCGATCGGCGCGGCAGCCTTCGCCGCGGCGTCGCGCGCCTGCTTGACCTGATCCTGATAGGCGAATACGGCCCGGCCGAGCTGCGGCGTGGACTGCAGGCCCGGCGCTTCCAGCAGCACGCCGTTCGGGCGACCGAGCTCCGCCTTGACGAAACCTCTGGGATCGGAGGCGGCGTTGACGAGATCGCCCGAGGCCCCGCCGCGGGCGCCGAGGCCGAAGCGGTTGAGCGCGACGAGCGCGGCTTGCGAATCGCGGGCCATCAATTTGTCCTTCGCGTGCCGGGAGCCGCTTTCGGAGTCCGCGCGCGACGTCTAATATACCGCAGCGACTGATGAACCCGACATGAAAATCACGGCGAAGCTTCGACGTAAATCATGACAAATCCGCAAGACTCCCCGCCGCCGGAACCGCGCCGCCTCACCTGCGCGCGCTGCGGCACCGAGTTCGGCTGCGACCTCTCGGGCAGCTGCTGGTGCACGGAGGAAACCGCGAAACTGCCGATGCCGGTCAAGGGAGAAGATTGCCTGTGCCGGGAATGTTTGAGGAAAGCGGCGGAAGAAGCCCGGAGCCCGGATGGAGCGCGAGCGTAATCCGGGAAGCGTTCCGTAGGCGGAGGCCCCGGATTTCGCTGCGCTCATCCGGGCTACGAAACTAGACTGCATGCCCCGGCGATTTCCGCGCCATGCCGTCGAACGCGTCGAGCAGTTTCTCGCGCCAGGCATAAACCGGATCATCCGGCTCGAGCAGCTTGAACGGGCTGACCACGCGCGCCCATTGAAAGCCGCCGAACACGATGTAGTCGGCATAGTTCGGCGCAGCACCGCCGATGAAAGGCTGCTTCTTGACGGTCTGCCGCATCACCTCCAGCGATTTGCGGAACGCGACCACGCCGGTGTCGCGGCTCGCCATGACCTGTTCCAGGCTCCTGCCGCCGAAGCGCGCCTCGCGCGACTGGCGAAAATAGGCGGCATCGACCTCGGCGAGATTGTTCGGGATGTCGGCAACGATCAGCGGGAAGATGCCGCCGACGATCGCGATGTCGCCGAAGGCGTTGATCATGCGCGCCAGGGCGCGGCCGCCCTCGCCGCCGAAGAGCGACGGACGGTCCGGGAAATTGTCCTCGAGATAATCCGCGATCGTCCAGGAATCGACGATCGGCTCTTCGTCATGCAGCAGCACCGGGACCTTCTCCGAGCCGTGCGGCGCGATCGCGCTCTTCTCGGTGAAGCGCCAGGGCAGCGATTGCGCGGACAGGCCTTTATGCGCCAGCGCCATCCGCGTGCGCCAGCAAAACGGGCTGAACGGGCGCGAGGGATCAATGCCGACGAGTTCGTAAAGCTTGAGTGACATGGTGGTCTTTCGTCATTGCGAGCGCAGCGAAGCAATCCAGATTGCCGCCGCGAAAGACATTCTGGATTGCTTCGCTCGCGCTCGCAACGACGATGTGGAGACGTTACCGCCCGTTGGTTCGCAAAAACCTTTCGCCGCCTTCCGTCACTGCGATGATCAGCCCGATGCCGGGCAGCGTCTCGCGCGCGACATAGCCGTGCTCCGCGGCGTCCTCCCAGATGGTGAGGCGCGGGCACGAGGTCTTCCAGGTCGCAATCACCTCGGCATAGGCGCGCGGCTCGCGCGCGACCCATTCGACGAAGTCCAGCACCAGCGGATCGGCAATCTCGCTCATTGCAAACCTCCCTTGTCGAAGGCGGCCAGCACGGGTGTGCGAACCATCAACCAGCCGCCATAGGCGATGTAGTAACAGGCGATGGTGGTGATCAGCTTGTTCGACCAGGCCACGAATTGCTGGTCGGTCATGGCTTCGAGGATGCGCCGCGCCAGCGTGGTGCCGAGCATCGAGGCAAGGATGGCGACGCCGGCGAGCACGGGGTCGAGGCTCGCCGCCTGGTCGATGATGCCGCCGAAATAGAGCAGCTTGGTGAAATGGCTGACGAGCTGGCACATCGCTTTGGTCGCGACCTTCTCGCGCCGGCCAAAATCGCCGCCGAGGAAGAAGGTGTCGAGCAGCGGGCCCGACACGCCGGTCATCAGCATCAGTCCCATGCAGATTGTGCCATAGACGGTGCCTTGCCAGAGGCTGTCAGGATTGGGCTTGATGTTCGCTGGCAACAGCCGTGCCATGAACGGGGTGATGCCGAGCAGCAGCAGCGCCATCGGCTTGTCAGGTACGTAGCGGGTGAGCGACCAGGCCGCGAGCGCGACGGCAGCGCCGACCATATAGTTCGCGACCGGCCGCCAGCGGATATGCGCACGCCAGAGAAACGCGCGCCAGCCGTTCGAAGCCATCTGCGTGATCGCATGCAGCACCATCGCGGTCGGCAGCGGCATCAGCGCCAGCAGCACGCCGATCAGGATCAGCCCGCCCGCCATGCCGAACAGCCCCGACAGGAACGCGGTGCCGACCATCAGCAATCCAAGGGCAGCTATCATGAAGGGCATCAAGAGAGGAATCTCCTGCAAGTGAGTAAGGGACGAAGGCTGCTTCACTCCCTCGCCCCGCTTGCGGGGAGAGGGGTGGGGTGAGGGGAGTCTCCGCAGGGACAGCGAGAGTTGGACTCGTGGAGAGTCCCCCACAGCCGCCACGCTACGCGTGTCGGCCTCTCCCCGCACGCAGGGAGAGGCGAAAGGAAACGTGCCTCGCTTGCCCCGGCTTCGCAAACTGAGTTATCTTGCCCTGGCATCAGCTTTCCTGAGGGTGAGACAATTGCGGCGTCTGCTGTTTCTCAACGGCATCAAGGCGTTCGAGGCGGCGGCGCGGACCGGCAGCTTTGCTGCGGCCGGGCTCGAATTGAACGTGTCGGCGGCCGCGGTCAGCCGCATGGTGCATCTGCTGGAAGAGCGGCTCGGCGTTGCGCTGTTCGAGCGCAAGGCCAACAAGCTGGTGCTGACCCAGGCCGGCCGCGCCTATCAGAGCGGGCTGACGCCGATCTTCGACGCGCTGGCCAGCCTCACCGCGCAGGTGACGGCGCCGGCAAGCGTGCGCGTGCTCACCATCGGCGTCGGCCACACTTTTGCGATGCGCTGGCTGATCCCGCGCCTGTCGGAGTTTCGCACCGAGGAGCCCGACATCGAGGTGCGCTTCACCACCGGCGGCGCATCGGTGCCGTTCGGCGAGGACTGGAGCTGCGGCATCAAGCTCGGCACCGGCGACTGGCCCGGGCTGGTCGCCGAGCCGCTGTTCGCCGGCGATCTCACCCCGGTCTGCGTGCCGCGGCTGGCGACCGGCCTGAAGCGCCCGGCCGACCTCAAGGGCCCGAGCCTGATCCGGGTCGAACATTCACCCGAGGACTGGCCGATCTGGCTGAAGGCCGCGAACCTCCCTCGCATCAATCCGCGCGGGCCCGAGTTCCAATTCTACGGCCAGGCGCTGCAGGCCGCTGCCGACGGGCTCGGCATCGCCATGGGCATCCGCCCCTATATCGACGACGACCTCGCCGCCGGTCGGCTGGTCGCCCCGTTCGACCTCTCGGTGCCCAAGGGCATGCGCTGGTATCTGGTCTATCGCAGTTTCCAGACCGAGCAGCGCGACTTCGCCGCGTTCCGCCGCTGGATCATGCGCGCGGCCTCGGAACCCGCCGCCCGCCCCGTCAAGCGGACGGGCCGTGTCACCGGGCGGAACTGACGCCAACAGGCAAAAAAGCTCGCCGCTTGTGAACGGCTTCACATTTCGCAATCCGCAAATGTGGTCCCCTGACCCTCCGAAAAGAAACGTGGGACCGACTGGAATGACGACCCTTTACGACGGTTTTGACATTGAATCCTTCGAGGCCGGCAAAGGCCTCTGGCACGCCCGCATCCGCCGCGCCGACCTCAGCCCCGTCGCCATCGACGGCGTGCTGTTTCCGGCGATGGAAGTCGGTTTCGCCTGGCCCGATCAGAGCGCCGCGATCGCCGATGCCAAGCACCATATCGACCGCTTCCGTCGCCGGGCCGACAGCGACGACGAATAAGCGGGCGGGACAGCAAGCAAACCAGGGACAACGCAGCGTCGAGGGGGGAACCGGGTCATGTCAGTCATCGAAATCGAAGACAGGTCGCGACCGAGGATCTACAGCCGCGATGTGTTGTCGACATGCCCGGAATGCAGCGGCGATCTCACGGTGCTCCGTGTGATCGGCAGCCGCACCGGATGCGAGTACTGGGCCATGCGCTGCGACGAGTGCGGCGGCATCCACCTCGATATCCTCGAGCCAAATCTGGCGAGCGGGGATGAGGATCCGCTGCCGGCGGCGTGAGCCCTGCCCTGCTGCCAACATGCTGTCAGCAGGCTGCATGGCGACGGTCATTCGCCCTTTTCTGAGGGGCAGACTCGCCCCATATTCGCCCCATGGCTAAGAAACCTGGTCCCCCGAAATCCCCCAAATCCAAGGCCCCGAACTCGAAGGCACATCGGCCCGATGTCCAGCCGATCGGGCCGGCGCTGGCTGAACTTCTGAATCCCGCGATCAATCGCGGCGACGCCGGGCTTGGATCGGGCACCGGGCTGCAGCCGCCGCCGGACAATTCGCGCGACCGCCGCTCGGGCGGCGAGGCTGCGGCGCATCGCGCGCGGGCTTCGACGCCCAAAGACCTTCAAAAGCAATTTCCGCAGGACAATGCGCGGCCGATGTCGCTGCGGCCCAACCCGCAGCCGGCTGGCGCCCGCGCCTCCGAGAGCGGTGGCTTCGACGAGGCGCCGCAGGCCAATTACGGCACCGCGGCCACGATCCCGACGCTCGATCCGGAACTGGCGCGGCAGCTCGGCCTGCCCACCGAGGAGGACGATGCCGAGGCGCTGGCGCGTCCGCCGCGCAGCAAGATGGAGGCGCTCGGCGTCAAGGCGACCGCCGACGCGCTGGAATCGCTGATCCGCGAGGGCCGGCCGGAGTTCCGCAAGAACGACGGCTCCACCAAGGTGTGGACCCCGCACCGGCCGCCGCGGCCGGAAAAGTCCGAAGGCGGCGTGCGCTTCGAAATCAAGTCGCCCTATGAGCCGCGCGGCGACCAGCCGACCGCGATCAAGGAGTTGGTCGAAGGCATCCAGCGCAACGACCGTTCGCAGGTGCTGCTCGGCGTCACCGGCTCCGGCAAGACCTACACCATGGCCAAGGTGATTGAGGCGACGCAGCGCCCCGCCATCATCCTGGCGCCGAACAAGACGCTGGCCGCCCAGCTCTATGGCGAGTTCAAGAGCTTCTTCCCGGACAACGCGGTCGAATATTTCGTCTCGTATTACGACTATTACCAGCCGGAAGCCTATGTTCCGCGCACCGACACCTACATCGAGAAGGACTCCTCGATCAACGAGCAGATCGACCGGATGCGCCACTCTGCGACGCGCGCGCTGCTCGAACGCGACGACGTCATCATCGTCGCTTCGGTGTCCTGCATCTACGGTATCGGCTCGGTCGAGACCTACACCGCGATGACCTTCGCGTTGAAGAAGGGCGAGCGCATCGACCAGCGCCAGCTGATCGCCGACCTCGTCGCACTGCAGTACAAGCGCACCCAGCACGATTTCACCCGCGGCACGTTTCGCGTGCGCGGCGACGTCATCGACATCTTCCCGGCGCATTATGAGGACCGAGCCTGGCGCGTGAACCTGTTCGGCGACACCATCGAGACCATCGAGGAATTCGATCCGCTCACCGGCCACAAGCAGGACGAGCTCGAATTTATCAAGATGTACGCCAACTCGCACTATGTGACGCCGCGCCCGACGCTGGTGCAGGCGATCAAGTCGATCAAGGCGGAGCTGAAGCAGCGGCTCGACCAGCTCCACGACCAGGGCCGCCTGCTCGAAGCGCAGCGGCTGGAGCAGCGCACCACATTCGACCTCGAGATGATGGAGGCGACAGGGAGCTGCGCCGGCATCGAGAACTATTCGCGCTATCTCACCGGGCGCCTGCCCGGCGAGCCACCGCCGACGCTGTTCGAATACGTCCCCGACAACGCGCTGGTGTTCGCCGACGAGAGCCACGTCACGGTGCCGCAGATCGGCGGCATGTTCCGCGGCGACTTCCGCCGCAAGGCGACGCTGGCCGAATACGGCTTCCGCCTGCCGTCGTGCATGGACAACCGCCCGCTGCGCTTCGAGGAATGGGACATGATGCGGCCGCAGACGGTCGCGGTGTCCGCGACGCCGAGCGGCTGGGAGCTGAACGAGAGCGGCGGCGTGTTCGTCGAGCAGGTCATTCGCCCCACCGGACTGATCGATCCGCCCGTGGATATCCGCCCGGCCCGCACCCAGGTCGACGATCTCGTCGGCGAGGTGCGTGCCACAGCCCAAGCCGGCTACCGCTCGCTGATCACGGTGCTGACCAAGCGCATGGCGGAGGACCTCACCGAATATCTGCATGAGCAGGGCATCCGCGTTCGCTACATGCACAGCGATATCGACACCATCGAGCGTATCGAGATCATCCGGGACTTGCGCCTCGGCGCGTTCGACGCGCTGGTCGGCATCAACCTGTTGCGCGAAG
The DNA here is from genome assembly GCF_003020125.1 of Bradyrhizobium sp. MOS003. Taxonomy (GTDB): domain Bacteria; phylum Pseudomonadota; class Alphaproteobacteria; order Rhizobiales; family Xanthobacteraceae; genus Bradyrhizobium. The sequence goes on from NZ_PYFW01000002.1 coordinate 202,189, forward strand.
GCCTCGACATCCCCGAATGCGCGCTGGTCGCGATCCTCGACGCCGACAAGGAAGGTTTTCTGCGCAGTGAAACGTCCTTGATCCAGACCATCGGCCGCGCCGCGCGCAACGTTGACGGCAAGGTGATCCTCTATGCCGACCAGATGACGGGTTCGATGGAGCGTGCCATCGCCGAAACCAACCGCCGCCGCGAAAAGCAGGTCGAGTACAACACCGCCAACGGCATCACGCCGGAGAGCGTGAAGAAGCAGATCGGCGACATCCTCAACTCCGTGTACGAGCGCGACCACGTGCTGGTCGAGGTCGGCGGCCACGACATGACCGACGACGTCATCTCGATCGGCCACAATTTCGAAGCCGTGCTCGGCGATCTCGAAACCCGCATGCGCGAAGCCGCCGCCGACCTGAACTTCGAGGAGGCCGCCCGCCTGCGCGACGAGGTCAAGCGCCTGCGCGCGACCGAGCTTGCGGTGGTGGACGACCCCACCGCCAAGCAGCGCACCGTGCAGGGCAAGGCAGGCGCCTATGCCGGCAGCAAGAAATACGGCGATGCCGCGAATTTGCCGGTCAGCGCGATGAAGAAGAAGACCGTGAGCTCCGCGCTGAAGGCGAGCGGTGGCGGCAGCGGCTCGAAGGTGCACAAGCCGCATCTCGACGAGATGCACGGGCCGGAGTCGCTGCCCTATCGCGAGAAGCAGACGCTGCCGGCAAAGCCGTTCGGCAGCACGAGCCGGATCATCCAGCCGACGGATTCAAGGCAGTCGGGGCCGGAGTTCGGCCCGGCGCCGAAATCGAGTGGCGGGATGCCGGGGCGGCGCGGGGGGTGGAAGAAGAGGTAGGTTGCGCGGTATCAACCGCGCCATTCGTGGCTATGGATTCTCAGATGCGTAATTGCGCATCATAGCTCGCCGCGTTGCTGCGCCCCGGAATGACAAGTAGCCCTCACCCCACACTCACGGCCAGCAGCGACAGCAGAAGCACTGAGGCCACGAGCTGCACCGACGTCGCGGGCCTGACGCGCCAGCGGGCGATCTTCTCGGAGAGAGACAGGCTCGCGTCGAAAAAATTTTTCTCGTAGCCGTTGTTCAATTTCGGGAATTTTGTTCCGAGCCAGATGACGAGGACGCTGTAGAGCAGCGTCGCCATCACAACGGTGAGCACGCGATGGCCTCCGCGATCATCGCCAAGCAGCTTCACCATCAGCGATGCTGCCGCGAAGATCGGAAAGCCCTGTAGAGTCGCAGTCAGCGCAAAGCCTTCGAGCCAGTTGAGCGGACCAAATTTCGGCGCGGTGATCGAGGTCATGATGCCCTCACCCCACGCTCGCCGTCACCACCGCCATCACCGACAGCAGCAGCACGATGGTCACGAGCTGGAGCGAGGCGACGGGCTGGGTGCGCCAGGCCGTGATCTTGTCGGACAGCGACAGATGGGCCTCGAAGAATTTCGGCTCGTAGACGGTCTTGAACAGGTGCGGCAAGCTCGGGCCGAACGTTACCGCCAGCATCGCGTGGGCGAGCGAGGCGATGGCGACGAAGATGGCGACGCCGGGGTCGCCGGAGAGATCGTGGTTGCCGGCGAGCTTGAGCAGGAAGGCGGCGGCGGCGAAGGTCGGGAAGCTCTGCAGGATCGCGGTCAGCACGAGGCCTTCGAGCGCGTTGTGCAGGCGGGACTTTCTGGCAGTGGCGATGGTGGCCATGGCACGTCTCCCTGATGACATGCGAATGACGTTAGCTGCGGCGGGACGGGCGTGATGTGAGGTGGGTCACGCCTGCCGAGAAACTGCGCTGGACGGTGGGCGACGGCGTCAGAGCTGACGGAAGAATACGAGATAAATGATCAGTCCGACCGTTGCGAACGACAGCACAACGCCGAGCCGGCTATACTTGACGCCCGGCGTACGGACTGCACTTTTTCTGAAACGAACGAGGAAATAGAGGAACAAAATGGCGAGGACGACGCCCCACAAGAACTTCCCGACCGCCATCGTCCCCTCGCCCGACTCAACCCAAGCGTTTGCGGCTGGAACTTACCATCCGGGCGTGGCGGACAGAAGCACAATGGGCGTGAAGTTTTTCGTACCCCTACAGCTTCCCCTGCCCGTTCACCTGGCTCTGCTGCTGGCGCTGCTTTTCCTGCTCCTTGGCGTGGTGCCGGCCGTAGAGGCAGCCGGCGGCGGCGCCGAGCACGCCGTGATGGCCGGCATAGTGGCCGGCGACGCCGCCGACGATGGCGCCCTTGATGCAGCCCTTGGCGTTGGCGGCGGAAGTCGCGCCCAGCATGAGCAGCGCGGCGGTGACGGCGAGAAGCGGCGATTTCATGGGTGGATGTCTCCGGATGCGGCGTTGGACCCTCAACGAGCGGGGGAGGGTCCGGGTTCCTCATCCGGACAAGGCGCGCCCGCCGTAGGCCTGCGGCGTCTTGCATGGTACAGAGGTTGCGCAACCCGCAATTGCACCCATGAACGCGGCATGGCGCTAGCGCGTCAAACTCGGCATGCCACCTGTGTTTTTGCGGATTGATGGACCCGCGACGCCCACGGTAGCGTTTGCATTCCACAACCAATGAGGGCGGGAGCGGCATGACGGTTGAAAAGCTCAACAGGCAACGCGTGCTGCATTTGCTCGACGCCTTCGCGCGGGGCGATCTCGAGGCCGCGCTGGCGTGCTGCACCGAGGACGTCGACTTTCTCACCCATGCACCGATCGACGTGCTGCCGCACATGGTGCCGCGCCACGGCAAGCAACAGCTGCGCGAGCTCTGGCAGACGATCTGGTCGCGCTATTCGGAGGTCCGCTACAAGGCGCGGCACATCGTTGCCGAGGCCGACGAGGTCGCGACCTACATGCACACCTACTTCAGGAAGCGCAGCAACGACCGCATCGTGCAGTTCGACATGGCGGTGTTCTACAGCTTCCGCGGCGGGCTGGTGGCCGAAATCCGCGAAATCATCGATTCCTACGATCTGGTGCAGCAGGTGCTGGAGCGCGAGATCGGGCCGCTGATCACGGGGGCGCCGGTGGACTGAGCCCCCGCCCTGGAACCCGGCCACAAGCCGCCGAGACCCGGGAGATTACGGGGTTGTATTGCAAATTTCACATATCGCCATCAATTGTGCATTGCAAAAACGTGAATTGCGTTTTGGCCGAAACCACCTATTTTGTTTGCATACAAATGAGTTGAGCCCCACCGCCTGACCGCGCTGGGGTCGTTTTCCGTTTTATCGCAAAGCCAGCGTCAGGACTGCCCAAAATGACAGAGCACAGCCTCTGGCGTTTCTCGCGCGCGTTGCACCGCGCGATCAACGACCGGCATTTCGAGGACATCGAGGCCCTGATCGACGAGGACGTCGAATGGGCGCTCTACGGCCCTATCGACATGTTTCCGTACCTCGGCGCGCGCCAGGGCAAGGATGCCGTGCTCGACGTCATCCGCCAGCTCGCCGACAATTTCCAGGTGCGCCGCTTCGACCGCGAGAGCATCATGCTCGGCGTCGATTCCGCCGCCTCGATGCTGCGCTACTCGCTGACGGCACTGGATTCCAACAAGCCGATCAGCTTGCGGGTCGCGCAGTTCGCCCAGTTCAAGGCGGGCAAGCTCATCAGCATGCGCGTCCTGATCGACACCTTCGACCTGGTCGAGCAGGCACTCGGCCGCGCCATTCATCTGCCGAAGATGACCAGCGTCGGTTGAGGGGGACACCAACGGGCCCCGCTGTTCGGGACCGATGACGATGCCTGACGCGACGTCCTGGCCTCCAGCCCCGCCGGATGCCGTCGCATCAAGAGCTGTCGTCGGGCGCGCGCCTCTCGCGCGGCCCGTTGGTTCGCGTCCCCCACGCGAGTTGCCACAATTTCGCAACGATAAATCCGCATTGATGCAAGCAGACCGAATGGCGCATGGTCATCACCAGGGACCGCCTTATATTGGCGGACAACATGCGCCGGGGTTCGCGGGCAGGACGATGGAATTCTCGACAGGTTTTGGCTGGACCAGGCTGCCGGTGCTGGCGGCGGCGTTCATCTTGGGCTCGGTGCTGACGGCTTCTGCGCAAATCATTCCACCCTTCTCTCCACCCGCCACCGTAACCGACGACGAGGAGACCGAGGCGGCTGAGGCCCCCGACGTCAACGACCCCGACGTGATGAAGGGCATCGACGTCGACAAGCTCGACTGGAGTCAGCTTGCGGTCGACGCCGGCACCGGCATCGATCCCATGGCCGCCAGGAAGCGCGGCCAGGCTGCCGCCAAGGACGGCCTCGACTGGTCGTCGAACGCCAATGCCAACGGCTCCTCGGCGGTGACGGTGAAACAATCCGTGTTCTCGTTCTGGGATACGCGGATCGGCGCCGACATGACGGTGGCGAGCGAGCCGCGGACGATGTCCGAGTTGCTGGCGCAAAAGGCCACCAATGGCGGCAACCTGCCGCAATCCTCCGGCAGCGCCTGGGCGACGGCAACTGCGCCCGGCGCGGGCGTGATCTGGGACAAGACCGCGGTGGAAGCCCGCGTCGATCCCGGCTCGGAACAGAGCAGGCTCGGGGCCTCGCTGATCAAATCGGTGCCGCTGTCCGGCGACACCTCGCTGACGCTGCAGAACGGCTACAGCGTCAACCAGCAGGGCACGAGTGCGGTCCCCGGCCTCGGCGGCCACGTCACCCGCAATTACGAGACCGACCAGTCCGCCAAGGTCACCCTCACCGACACCGGCACCAGCGTCACCGCCGGCCAGACGCTGTCGACCACCGACGACAAATGGCTGCGCAAGGTCGGCGCCGAGCAGAAGCTGTTCGACAACGTCACCGTCTCAGGCTCGGTCGGCGAGACGTCGCAAGGCGCGATCAACAAGAGCGTGACGGCGGGTTTCAAGAAGAGCTGGTGAGTTCTTCGCCTCTCCCCGCAAGCGGGACGAGGGGGTCGAGTACCTTCCGAGCCGCGCATTCGCCTTGCATCGACGGCGTTCAGACTCTCGTAACCATACGCCACGGCAAAACCCCCGAATGGTCCGCCCTTGCCGCATCTCGGACAATTTGCGGTCAAAATCGGACGTCCAGATGAGCAAGCCTCACAGAATTCGTCGTGCGGGGGACACTCGCGCTGCGCTCAACGCGAACAGGGGAATAACGATGAACGCCATGCGTCCGGAAAAGACCGAAGCCGCCGAGACCGAGACGGTCGACACCAACCTCGCCGCAGTCACGGAAGTCGAAGCCGGCATCCGCGATTTCGTCCGCAACGATATCGCCTATCTGCGCCGTCCGGCGGCAACAACCACCGACGCGCCGCCGCTCGACCCGAGCGCGGAAGCCACCGTCACCAACGTCAACTCGCTGATCCAGCGCGTCGCCGGCACGTCGCTCGCCGAGATCGAGAATCTGATCTCGGAGCTCGAGAGCCTGCGCGACCTGCTCCATGCCGAGGGCCAGCGCGTCCAGCGCGAGATCTCCGGCTACGCCCAGCTCAGCCAGGCCGCGATGAAGTCGACCCGCATGATCGCCGACAACGTCGCACAGTGGAAGCGCGCCGCCGACGGCCTGCGCAACAGCTGATCGCAAGCACCACCGATCATCAGCCGCCGCGTTCCGAAAGGGGCGCGGCGGTTTTGATTCGTGTCTCGTGCCCCGGACGCGGTGCGGCACGCAGTGACGCGCCGCTGAGCCGGCGCCCATGCCAATACGGAATGCGCGGCGCCATGAGTCCCGGCTCTGCGCAAAAGCGCAAGAGCGCTGCGGCGCGTCCGGCGAGACCGGTCCCCTGCTTTGAACCCTCTGCCGCTCTCCAACGACCAATGCCGAGCGCCCGTGCCGCTACGGCCGGGCTTGGGGACATTCAGATGGAAAGCATTCGGCCCGATACCACGGACCCGATACCCTTGCGGCCTGCGCCGAACCAGTTCGGCACGATCATGCTGCGCTTCGTGGGATTGCTGGCGGTTGCGATCGCAATATTGGCGTTCGTCTATAGCCGCTGAGGGCGGAGGCCGCTTTGCGGCCCCGCGAAGTTAACGAACGCTTACCGGCTCGCGTCGACGACCGAGGCTTCCAGGGTGTAGGCGCCATCGGCATAGCCCTTCACCACCATGCCGGCGACCAGCATCACGGCCAGCGTCGCGGTCGCGAAGAGAAATCCAACAAACTTGAGTGCGCCGCGATCAGCCATGGTCCTCGTCCCCTGTCGTCTGCCCAGTACGTTTCAAATAGGCAGCGACAGGTTCATAATTAGTTAGCAACTAACTAGTTCCGCAAAACTGCTTCGCGGTAACCATCTTGCGCAGGCTTATGGCAGCCGGCCGGAATCGCGTCCATAGCGCGCGTGCAACACTCGCGCATCATTCGCCGCGTTCATCTTGGAACAGCTCTAACCGCTCTTCGCACGCATCGGCACGAAGGCGCTGGCGGTGATGGAATAGACGTCCTCGCCGCGCTGGTTGGTGCCAGTGGTGCGGGCAGTCAGGATGCCCCAGCCGGGGCGCGAGGCGGACGTGCGCTTGTCGATGACGACGTTGACGTAAGCGACGGTGTCGCCGGCGAGCACCGGCCGGATCCAGCGCAGGTCGCGAAAGCCCGGCGACGGCCCCCACACCGCGACCTCCTCGCCGCGCGATGCGGCCTCGCGCGCCAGGCGCTGGCCATCGGCGACAAGCAGGCTCATGCAGGCCGAGCCGACATGCCAGCCCGAAGCCGCGAGCCCGCCGAACAACGAGTTCTTGCCCTCTTCCTCGTCGAGATGGAAACGCTGCGGATCGAATTTCGCTGCGAATGTCTTGATGGATTCAGCCGTGAAATTGTAGGTGCCGATCTCGCGGCGGTGGCCGATCTCGATGTCGTCGAAGAACCGCATCAGACCGCCCCCTCGCGCCGCTTGATCAGGATCGGCGAGGTCATCTCGGCAAGCGCCTCCCCCTTGGCGTTGCGCACGGTGCCTTTGAACTTGACGATGCCGAGATCGGGCCGGCTCTTCGAGGCGCGCGCCTCCAACACGTCGACGTCGAGCATGAGATCGTCGCCGGGCCGGAGCGGCGACAGCCAGCGCACCTCGTCGACGCCGGGCGAGCCCAGCGAAGCTGCACGGGTAATGAAACCGTCGGCCATCATCCGCATCATCAGCGAACACAGGTGCCAGCCCGAGCCGGAGAGGCCGCGCAACATGCTCTCGGCTGCGGCCTCCTCGTCGAGGTGCATCGGTTGCGGATCGAACTCGGCGGCGAAGGCCAGAATCTCGTCGCGGGTGACATGGCGCGGGCCGAATGTTCCGAACCGGCCGGGCGGGAAATCTTCGAATGTCAGGGTCATCTTGGGAAAGCTTTGAGGGAATGACAGATTGTGGCCGCACTTTGCGGCAATCTCAACCCGCCGCTCCGCATGGCTCGTGCTACATAGGGGGTGGCAGCGTTGGTCTTGAGCCGGATCAACCGAGGGCCAAGATCCATTTGCCGAGGCCCGATGCCCTGGGGAGAGCAATGTTTTCATTCAGCGATCTGTTTCAGTGGGACCGCTTCATCACGCCGACGATCATCAAGACCTTCTATTGGCTGGTGATCGCGCTGATCTGCCTGTTCGGCCTCTCCGGCATCTTCTCAGGGCTCGCTGCGATGGCGATCAGCCCGTTCGGCGGTTTCCTGGTGCTGCTGTCGTCGATCGCGAGCGTCGTCGTCGGAATCGTGTTCTCGCGCATCCTCGCCGAGCTGATCCTGATCGTCTTCCGCATCAACGAGCATCTCGGCGCGATCCGCGACCAGGGCGGCGGGCTGCGGTGAGGCAGCGCAGGTGCCGTAGGGTGGGCAAAGCGAAGCGTGCCCACCTCTTCCGTCGCGATACCGGACAGATGGTGGGCACGGCGCGATGCGCCTTTGCCCACCCTACGAGAGCGCAGCCAGCGTCTTACGTATTGAACCGGAAATGCATCACGTCGCCGTCGGCGACGACGTATTCCTTGCCTTCGAGGCGGAGCTTGCCGGCATCGCGGGCGCCGGCTTCGCCGCCGAGTGCCACGTAATCCTCATAAGCTATCGTCTCGGCGCGGATGAAGCCCTTTTCGAAGTCGGTGTGGATCACACCGGCCGCGCCCGGAGCCTTGGTGCCGCGGTAGATGGTCCAGGCGCGCGCTTCCTTCGGACCCACCGTGAAGTAGGTGATGAGGTCGAGCAGCGTGTAGCCGGCGCGGATCAGTCGGTCGAGACCGGCCTCTTCGAGACCCAGCGTCTCCAGGAAATCGGCGCGCTCCTCGCGCGAAATGGTGGCGATCTCGGATTCGATCTTGGCCGAGATGACGACGGCGACGGCGCCTTCCTTGGCGGCCTGCTCCTGCACCGCCTTGGAGAACGCATTGCCCGTCGCGGCCGAGCCTTCCTCGACGTTGCAGACATAGAGCACGGGCTTGGACGACAGCAGGCCGAGCATTCCGAAGGCGCGCTCCTCCTCCGCCTTGCGCTCGACGAGGCGCGCGGGCTTGCCCTCGCGCAGCAGCACCAGGGTGCGGTTGACGAGGTCGAGCTGCTCCTTGGCGTCCTTGTCGTTGCCCTTGGCCTTCTTGGTGAGGTTGTCGACGCGCTTCTCGAGGCTGTCGAGGTCGGCGAGCATCAGCTCGGTCTCGATGGTCTCGATGTCGGCGAGCGGAGCGATCTTGCCCTCGACATGGGTGATGTCGGAATCCTCAAAGCAGCGCACGACATGCGCGATGGCGTCGACCTCGCGGATGTTGGCGAGGAACTGGTTGCCGAGGCCTTCCCCCTTGGAGGCGCCGCGGACGAGGCCGGCGATGTCGACGAAGGTCAGCCGGGTCGGGATGATCTGGCCGGACTTGGCGATCGCCGCGAGCTTGTCGAGCCGCGGATCGGGCACGGCGACCTCGCCGACGTTCGGCTCGATGGTGCAGAACGGATAGTTCGCAGCCTGCGCCGCGGCCGTCTCGGTCAGCGCATTGAACAAGGTCGACTTGCCGACATTGGGCAATCCGACGATCCCGCATTTGAATCCCATGGTGATCCTGGCCTCCGCGCTCCGCGCGCAAATGTCTTCCGCATTCGTCATGCGCGGGCTTGACCCGCGCATCCATCGACTTCGAAGGATGGATCGCCGGATCAGGTCCGGCGATGACAGGTGTTATTCCTTGCCGTTGTCGTCCTTGGTCAAAAATCCCTTCGCCTGCATCGCAAGATGCACCCTGTTGGCGAAGGTCGCGTCCGTGCCCTTGGCAACCAGGCCTGCGTGCTCGGCCACCGCCTCGCACAGCGTCGTCACCCAGTCGTTGTCGGCCTTTGCGAAGTCCGACAGCACGTGGCCGTGCACCAGTTCCTTGACGCCGGGATGACCGATGCCGAGCCTGACACGGCGATAGTCGTTGCCGATATGGGCGGAGATCGAGCGCAACCCGTTATGGCCGGCGATACCACCGCCGATCTTCACCCGCACCTTGCCCGGCGGCAGCTCGAGCTCGTCATGAAACACGGTGACGTCGCCCATGGCGATCTTGAAGAAGCTTGCGGCTTCCTGAACGCTGCGGCCGGAATCGTTCATGTAGGTCGTTGGCTTGAGCAGGATCACGCGCTCGGTGCCGAGCGTGCCTTCCGAGGTCTCGCCCTGAAAACGACGGCGCCATGGTGCGAAACCATGACGCCGCGCGATCTCGTCGACGGCCATGAAGCCGATATTGTGCCGGTTACGTGCGTATTTCGCGCCGGGATTGCCGAGCCCAACAAACAGTCGCATCACGCGGCGCGCCCCTCGCTCGGCGCGCGATCAGAGACCGCGCGCCAGCTTTGAGAGATTACTTCTTCTTGTCGCCGCCGGCGGGAGCCTTGGCAGCGGCCGCCGGAGCAGCAGCACCCGCAGCCGGAGCAGCACCAGCCGCCGGGGCAGCCGCAGCAGCGCCAGGAGCCGCAGCCGCCGCAGCAGCCTTCTGCTCTTCGGCGTAGCCGGACGGCGGCACGATGGTGACGAGGGTTGCGTCCTCGCGGGTCAGCGCCTTCACGCCGGCCGGCAGCTTGACGTCCGACAGATGCAAGGAGTGACCGATTTCGAGCGAGCCGACATCGGCCTCGATGTACTGCGGGATGCTCTCCGCGCCGCATTCGATCTCGATCGCGTGAGCCACGATGTTGACGGCGCCGCCACGCTTCACGCCGGGCGAGCCTTCCGCCTTCACGACATGCAGGGGAACGCTGATGCGGATGGTGGCGCCTTCGCCGAGCCGCATGAAGTCGACGTGGATCGGGAAGTCCTTGACCGGATCGAGGTGATAGTCGCGCGGAATCACGCGGTGCTTCTTGCCGTCGAGGTCGATGTCGACCAGCGTGGTCAGGAACCGGCCGGCGAGGATGCGCTGGCGCAATTCGCGATCGTCAACCGAGATCGGGAGCGGGGGTTGCTTGTTGCCGTAGATCACTCCGGGCACTTTCCCGGCGCGACGCTCAGCCCGGGCGGCCCCCTTGCCGCTCTTCGGACGTGCGGTCGCCTTCAATTCCTTGACGGTCGTCGCCATGTCGTTAAGTCCTTGTTTTTGCAAAAGTTAATGGGCCGCAGCGCGGCCCATGGCATCGTTCGCAGCAAGCCTCCAGGGGTGCGGGGGCCACGAACTGGCCGGCTTTTAGCCGGAAGACGCGGAAATGACAAGGAAATGCGAGGATTTTTTGCAGCCGATGTGGCCCGGAACACCGTCATGGCCGGGCTTGTCCCGGCCATCCACGTCTTGCGGGACTGGAGGTGAGAACGTGGATGCCCGGGACAAGCCCAGGCATGACGACCTCAGCTAGCCGTTCCGCCGAGCTTGGCCTCCAGCGCCGAGATACGCGCCTTCAGCGCCTCGTTCTCCTCGCGCGCCAGGCGGGCCATGTCCTTGACCGCCTCGAACTCCTCACGCTTGACCAGATCCATGTCGCGGAGGAATTTTTCGGCCTGGGTGCGCATCACCGTGTCGAACTCGCGCTTGACGCCCTGGGCGGCGCCGGCGGCATCGTTCATCAGGCGGCCGATCTCGTCGAAAAACCGGTTGTTGGTCTGGGTCATTTCGGTCTCCTGGCGGCCTCAACTTTGCGCGAACTCTCGAAAAGACAATGGCAATCCGAGCGGAACGGTTCAAGGCCCGATCGGCGGTATCCTTGTCATGAACCGGTTTCCTTGCAATCGTATTCAACGTCCCTGCATAAGAAGAATCACAAGGCGACAAGAGATGATCGACCAGCAGATCCCGATCCCCACCAGGGACGGCCACACCGCAACCTTCATCTCCCATCCCGAACGCGGCGGGCCGTTTCCGGTCATCCTGTTCTACATGGATGCGCCCGCGATCCGCGAAGAGCTGCGCGACATGGCGCGCCGGCTCGCGACCTCAGGCTATTACGTGATGCTGCCGAACCTCTATTACCGCTCCGGCGTAATGGAGCTCGGTGCGCTGCCGGCCGATCCGAACGCGCCGGAACGCAAGCGCATGTTCCAGCTGATGGGCTCGCTCACCATTCCCATGATCATGGACGACACCAGAGCGCTGCTCACCTATGCCGAGGGCCAGGCAGCCGCGAACACCAAGCTGATCGGCACCGTCGGCTATTGCATGAGCGGCCGCTACGCCGTCAACGCGGCCACGCATTTCCCTGATCGCGTCAGGGCGGCCGCCTCGGTCTACGGCGTGCAACTGGCAACGGATCAGGACGACAGCCCGCATTTGGCCGCGGCCAAGACCAAGGCCGAACTCTATTTTGCCTGCGCCGAGACCGACGTCTATGCGCCGCCGGAGATCATCGAGAAGGTCAAAGAGGGCATGAAGGGTGCGAAAGCCGAGGTCGAGATCTATCCCGGCACCCATCACGGCTTCGCCTTTCCCAAGCGCCCGGTCTACGACCGCGACGCGGCCGAGCGGCATTGGGAGCGTCTGCTGGCGCTCTATCGCCGCAACCTCGTCCACATATAGAAGGCGCGATGCTCTTTCTTCTCATCGACTTCCCCGCCTTCAAGCCGATCGCGCTCGAGATCGGACCGTTCGCGATCCGCTGGTATGCGCTGGCCTATATCTGCGGCATCGTGTTCGGCTGGCTCTATGCCCGCTCGCTGCTGAAGAAAGAGCGCCTGTGGGGCGGCCCCGCGCCGATGTCGCTGCTGCAGATCGACGATTTCATCCTTTGGGTGACGCTCGGTATCATTCTCGGCGGCCGCACCGGTTACGTGCTGTTCTACAATCTGCCTTTCTTCATCGAACATCCCGCCGCGATGTTCAAATTGTGGGAGGGCGGCATGTCCTTCCATGGCGGCTTCCTCGGCTGCGTCGTCGCCGTGATGTGGTTCGCCTATCGCAACAACATCTCGATCCTGTCGCTCGGTGACATCACCACCGCGGTCGCCCCCGTTGGGCTGCTGCTCGGGCGCATCGCCAACTTCATCAACGGCGAATTGTGGGGCCGCGCCACCGATGCAAGCCTGCCCTGGGCCATGATCTTCCCCCACGATCCCACGCAGCTGCCGCGCCACCCGAGTCAGCTCTACGAGGCCGGCATGGAAGGCATCCTGCTGTTCACCGTGCTCGCGGTGATGATCCGGCTCGGCGCGCTGAAGCGGCCGGGCATGATCCTGGGCGCCTTCATCCTGATCTATGGCCTGTCACGGATCGCCGGCGAGCACTTCCGCGAACCGGACGCGCAGCTCGGTTTCCTCTGGGGCGGATTAACCATGGGCATGCTGCTGTCGATCCCGATGCTTATCGTCGGCCTCATACTTATTGTATTGGCAGTCAGGCGCGGTGCGCCGAAGCCCGCAGGCGCCATTCGTTAATTCATTTCGAGAAGATCACCCGTGACCGAACAGCCGCTACTCAACGAGATCAAGGCGCTGATCAAAGCCTCAGGCCCCATGCCGGTCTGGCGGTACATGGAACTGTGCCTGATGCATCCGCGCCATGGCTATTACGTCTCGCGCGACCCGCTCGGGCGTGAGGGCGACTTCACCACCGCACCCGAAGTCAGCCAGATGTTCGGCGAGTTGCTCGGACTATGGACCGCCTCGGTGTGGAAGCAGATGGGCTCGCCGCAATTCCTGCGGCTGATCGAGCTCGGCCCCGGCCGCGGCACCATGATGGCGGACGCGTTGCGCGCGCTTCGCGTGCTGCCGCCGCTCTACCAGGCGCTTCATATCCACATGGTCGAGGTCAATCCCGTGCTGCGCGAGCGGCAGGGTGCGACGCTGTCGGGCGTGCGCAACATCGCCTGGCACGACAGCATCGACGATGTGCCGGAGGGACCGAGCATCATCCTCGCCAACGAATATTTCGACGTGCTGCCGATCCACCAGATGATCCGCCACGAGAACGGCTGGCATGAGCGCGTAGTCGAGATCGACGGCAACGGGAAACTTCAATTCGGTGCGGCATCCGAGCCGACGCCGCGCTTCGACGTTCTGCTGCCGCCTTTGGTGCGCGCCGCGCCGGTCGGCGCCGTGTTCGAATGGCGGCCCGACGGCGAGATTATGAAGCTCGCCACGCGCGTGCGCGACCAGGACGGCGCCGCGCTGATCATCGACTATGGCCATTTGCGCAGCGATGCCGGCGACACTTTCCAGGCGATCGCGCGCCACACCTTCACCGATCCCTTGAAGGCGCCGGGCCAGGCCGACGTCACCGCCCATGTCGACTTCCAGGCGCTGGCGCGCGCGGCCGAGGATGTGGGCGCGCGCGTGCACGGGCCGGTCACGCAAGGCGACTTCCTCAAGCGCATCGGCATCGACACCCGCGCCGCCGCCTTGATGCAAAAGGCGACGCCGGAGGTCGCCACCGACATCTCGATCGCGCTGAAGCGCCTGACGGACACGGGGCGCAGCGGCATGGGCTCGATGTTCAAGGTGCTCGGCATCTCCGAGCCGCGGCTGACGGCCATTGCCGGCCTCAGCGATCTCGAACAGGCCGGAGCCAATTGATGACCCTCACCTCGTCGCTGCTGGCAGCTGTGCCCGGCCTGCGCCATGCCTTCTTCACCCGCGAAGGCGGTGTCTCCGGCGGCATCTATTCCGCGCTGAACGGCGGGCTCGGCTCCAACGACGATCAGACCCTCGTCGCAGAGAACCGCCGCCGCATGGCCGAGCATGTCGGCGTCGCCCCCGACCGTTTCCTCAGCCTGCACCAGATCCATTCGCCCGACGTGCTGGTCGCCGGGACGCCGTGGCCGAACGGGCCGCGGCCGAAGGGCGATGCGCTGGTGACCAATACACCCGGCATCGCGCTCGGCGTCTCCACCGCCGATTGCGGGCCGGTGCTGTTCGTCGACCCCAATGCGCGCGTGATCGGCGGCGCGCATGCCGGCTGGAAAGGCGCGCTGACGGGCGTGCTGGAATCCACGATATCAGCGATGGAAAAACTCGGCGCCACCCGCAGCGGCATCATTGCGGCGATCGGCCCGCTGATCCGCCAGGACAGCTACGAGGTCGGCAACGAGTTCGTCGCGCGCTTCATCGAGGCCGATGCCGACAACGCAATCTTCTTCATCCCGTCGGTGCGCGAGGGACACGCGATGTTCGACCTCGCCGGCTTCATTCGCAACCGGCTCGAGGCCGCCGGCATCCTGATGATCGACGATCTCGGCCTCGACACCTACGCCGACGAGCGTTTCTTCAGCTATCGCCGTTCGGTGCATCGCAAGGAGCCGGATTACGGCCGTCACGTTCACGCGATCGCGCTCGAAGCGTGAACACAAAGGCAACCCCGTGTCATTCCGGGGCGATGCCCTGATGCGATGACGGTGGCCTGTGTCGCCGCCGCCCTAGACCTTAATCGATTTTAACGATATCGCTGCCCTCCATAATGAGGGACGCGTCATTCATCCTGGGCCGTGCGGGGTCGCGCGTGCTGGCGGTCGTGCTGCTGACGGCGGCGACCGCGCTTGGCGGCTGCGCCGGCGGCGGTGGGGCCGCCAACTCCTATGCGATGGCGCCGAGCGCCGGCAGCGGTGCGACGGTCGCGTTCGAATCGATCGACGGACCGCCGCCGCAGGTGTTCGACCGCATGGTCGGCGTGCTGGACAGCGAGTCCAAGCTGCGCAGCCTGTCCGTCGTCTCCCGCGAGGGGACGGCTGCCTACCGCGTGCGCAGCTACCTCTCCGCCCAGGTGGTGCGGGGCAAGACGGTGATCGCCTGGGTCTGGGACGTCTACGACGCCAACCAGCAGCGGGCGCTGCGGGTCTCGGGCGAGGAACCGACCTCCGCCAAGGGAGGGCGCGATCCCTGGTCAGCCGCCGACGACCTTGTGCTGCGCAAGATCGCCCAGGCCGGATTCAGCGGACTTTCCAACATGATCAACGGAACCCCGGATGCACCGGGCACGGCTCCGGGCCTTCGGGGACCGGCGGTCGCGAGCGTCGCTCCGATCGCACCCGCACCCGAGATGCCGGCCACGGCACTCGGCTATGCCGAGCGATAACCCCCGCTAAACCACGGCCTCAAGTTGCGGCCAAGCCGTTGGCCGGACTCGGGATTTTCGAAGGGAAAACGTGCCTCCCGGGTTGCCATTGCAGCCCCCGGCCTGATATTTCCTCGCCCGTCGTAACCGTGCTTCCAGTGGGATCTGAGATGTTGAACGTCGTATCCAGCAAAGCGCGGGAGGAAGCATCCATGTCGGGCAAGAACGGCTCCATCAAGCTCGTCGCCGGCAACTCCAACCCGGCCCTCGCGCAGGCAATCGCGCAGGGCCTGGACCTGCCGCTGACCAAGGCGGTGGTGCGGCGCTTCGCCGACATGGAGATCTTCGTCGAGATCCAGGAGAACGTCCGCGGCTCGGATGCCTTCATCATCCAGTCGACCTCGTTCCCGGCGAACGACCATCTGATGGAATTGCTGATCATCACCGACGCGCTGCGCCGCTCCTCGGCGCGCCGCATCACGGCGGTGCTGCCCTATTTCGGCTACGCCCGGCAGGACCGCAAGTCGGGCTCGCGCACGCCGATCTCGGCCAAGCTGGTCGCCAATTTGATCACGCAAGCCGGCGTCGACCGCGTCATGACGCTCGACCTGCACGCCGGCCAGATCCAGGGCTTCTTCGACATCCCGACCGACAACCTCTACGCCGCGCCATTGATGGTGCGCGACATCAAGGAGAGGTTCGACCTCTCCAAGACGATGGTGATCTCGCCCGACGTCGGCGGCGTGGCCCGCGCGCGCGGCCTCGCCAAGCGCATCAACACCCCGCTCGCGATCGTCGACAAGCGCCGCGAGAGGGCGGGCGAATCCGAGGTCATGAACGTGATCGGCGACGTCGCCGGCTACACCTGCATCCTGATCGACGACATCGTGGACTCCGGCGGCACGCTGGTGAACGCGGCCGACGCGCTGATCGCCAAGGGTGCCAAGGACGTTTACGCCTACATCACCCACGGCGTGCTCTCCGGCGGCGCGGCCGCCCGTATCACCAACTCCAGGCTGAAGGAGCTCGTGATCACCGACTCGATCCTGCCGACCGACGCTGTGAGCAAGGCGCCGAACATCCGCACGCTGCCGATCGCCAGCCTGATCTCGGATGCGATCGCGCGCACGGCGGCGGAAGAGTCGGTGTCGAGTCTGTTCGACTAGTTTTCCGATCACGGGAGATCTCGTAGGGTGGGCAAAGGCGCGATGCGCCGTGCCCACCTTTCTTGTGACCATGAAGACGGTGGGCACGCTTCGCTTTGCCCACCCTACAGGGCTGACGCTCCGCAGCCCCCCGCGCCACCCCCACGGGTTGTTGCCGCCCGCCGCCCGTGACATCATCCGGATACCGAGTCATGTCTGCCCTCTGGATTCCTGATGCCAAGCCGGAAATTTGCCTGGGAGAAGCTGTCGGATGACGAGCTGCTCAATCAGCGCCTATCCAGCCTGAGGGTGACGGTCAAAGGCACCTGGCTCGAGGACTGCGTCAGCACGCTTCATGAGGAGCTCGAAGAGCGGGGCATCCGGCTGCGACCGCACACATGGATCTCGAGCGAGTGGTTCAGTCCGGGCGGTGTGCCTGGCATCGCAATCCCCTTCTATCTCGCCCATCCCCGTCTGATGAAGCTTGAGAAGAAGATGATGTTCGACGTCGAGGGCGGAACCTGGCGCGAATGCATGGCGATCCTCCGTCACGAGGCCGGCCATGCCATCCAGCACGGCTACCAGTTGCAGCGCCGGCGGCGCTGGCAGCAGCTGTTCGGCCCGTCGTCGAGACACTATCCGCGCTACTACCGGCCCAATCCGGCGAGCCGGCGCTACGTCCAGCATCTCCGGCTGTGGTACGCGCAGAGCCACCCGGACGAGGATTTCGCCGAAACATTTGCGGTGTGGCTGCGGCCCCGCTCCAACTGGCGGACGCGATACGCCGGCTGGCCGGCGCTGAAGAAGCTCGAATATGTCGACGAGCTGATGAGCGAGATTGCGGGAAAGCGGCCGCTGATCACGACGCGAGAACGTGTCGACCCGCTGGGTCGGCTGAGCCAGACGCTCGAAGAGCACTACAAGAAGAAGCAGGCATTCTACGCCTTCACACCGCCGAAGACCTACGACCGCGATCTCTCCCGGCTGTTTTCAGCCGATCCGCGGCATCACCGGTCGAAGTCGGCTTCGGCCCTGATCAGGCGGCACCGCGCCCACATCAGGCAACTGGTCGCGCGATGGACGGGCGAGAACCAGCTTACGCTCGATGCCGTGCTCGACGAGATGATCTCCCGCTGCCGCGAGCTCGACCTGCGCGCCGTCGGCCCCGAACAGAAGCTCGTTCTCGATTTCACCGTCCTCGTGACCGCCAAGACGATGCACACGATGTTCGGCCCGTCCCGGCGCAAATGGATCGCGCTATGAGACGCCTTCGCATTCTGGTCCTGATGCATCCGGACTTCCTGCCCCCGGACTCCTCCGAAGGATACACCGCGCAGGAGATCAACAATTGGAAAACGGAATACGATGTCGTCAGCACCTTGCGCGCGGCCGGCCACGACGTCCGCGCGCTGGGCGCGCAGGAGGAAATCAAACCGGTCCGCGAAGCAATCGAGCAATTCAAGCCACACGTGGTCTTCACGCTGCTGGAGGAATTTCACAACAACGTCGCCTACGACCAGCATATCGCGAGCTATCTCGAACTGATGAAGGTGCCCTATACCGGCTGCAACCCGCGCGGCCTGATCCTGGCGCGCGGCAAGGACCTGTCAAAGACGCTGGTGCATCACCGGCGCATCGCGGTGCCGGCCTTCGCCGTCTTCCCGATGCGACGCAAGGTCATCAAGCGGCCGAAGCATCTTGCGCTGCCGCTGATCGTCAAGAGCCTGAACATGGATGGATCTGCCGGCATTTCCCAGGCCTCGATCGTCGACACCGACGAAAAGCTCGCGGAGCGCGTCGCCTTCATCCACGATCGGAGCGAAACCGCCGCCATCGCCGAGCAATTCATCGAGGGCCGCGAGCTTTACGTCGGCGTGATCGGCAACAATCGTCTGCGCGTCCTGCCGGTCTGGGAACTGAAATTCGGCAGCATGGGCGGGCGCAGGTCTCGGCACATCGCCACCGAAAAGGCCAAGCACGACACCGACTATCAGGAGAAGGTCGGCATCGTCGACGGGCCGGCGAAAGACCTCTCGCCCGAAGTTACCGCGCGCATCCAGCGCGCGGCGAAGCGCATCTATCGGGCGCTTGGCCTCGACGGCTACGCGCGCATCGATTTTCGTCTCACCGCCGACGGCACGCCGTATTTCATCGAAGCCAATCCCAACCCCGAGATCGCCAAGAGCCAGGAGTTCGCCACGGCGGCTCAACATGCCGGGCTCGAATATCCGGATCTCCTGCAGCGCATCCTGACGCTCGGCATCAGCCGAGCCAAGGCGGGGGTGTCATTGGGGTGATGCAAGGTGACAGCGATCGTCGAATGGCCCCTCATCCTACGAGACGCGCTACGCGCTCCTCGGGATGAGGGGTAGTGGTCGTTGCACTGCGTTACACAATTCCCGCCGCGACCTGGCCGCGCAGGCGCTCCAGGCCGAGCAGCGTCTCCGCACAGGCGGCCGCGACCTCGACGCCCTTGATCGCAAAATGCTTGCGGAAGAAGTCGTAATGCACCTCCGTCTCGTGGAATTGCTGCGGCGTGAGCACCGCGGAGAAGACCGGCACTTCGGTGCGCAGCTGCACGTCCATCAGCGCCTTGATCACGGTGTCGGCGACGAACTCGTGGCGATAGATGCCACCGTCGACGACGAGGCCGGCCGCGACGATGGCGGTGTAGCGCCGCGTCTTGGCGAGAACCTGCGCATGCAGCGGGATCTCGAACGAGCCCGGCACCTCGAACACGTCGACATGGGTGAGGTGGCGCGCCTCGGCCTCCTTGATGAAGGCGATGCGGGCCTCCTCGACCACGTCGCGGTGCCAGCAGGCCTGCACGAAGGCCACCCTCTGCGGCTTTGCGAAACGCGGGTGGTCGGGCGCCGGGTCATGCGGAACCGGCGGTTGGGTGACTTCGGAAGTTTCGGTTTTGGGGTCTTGCAGCATCTGATTCATGGCTTTCCTCGGTTTAAGGACCAGAATCAGGGCACACGGAACGACAAACAGCCGCACCTTGCGATGCGTCTGTCACCGACCGTTCTCTTTCATCCGGACTTTAACCGTCGGCTTCGGAGTTGCACCGAATCTGCTGACCCTTCCCCTCAGGAGAATCCTCTTCAGGACATCCCTCGCGGAAGGCGCTCGCGGGCTTGGGCCTTTCGGCCCTTACCGCCGGTGGGGACTTTCACCCCGCCCTGAGAACATCGGCCGCCCGGGATGAGCGGCCTGACCGGAAATATGACGCCGCCCGGCGGCCACAGCAAGCGTGTTCCTCATGGGGATAACGCATGGTCCCATGCCGCCACCGAGGTCCTCTTGGCGGCGCGGCCCTCGCGGGGCGGAATTAACGATTGGCGCGGGTCCTGGAATCCGATTCCGGTTTGTTCTCGTCGTTAAGAATTGTGGCCGAGAGATGAGCTGTGGACGAACGAGTCCTGACTTGTGGACGGACTCGGCAGCCAGTTGCGCAGATTCCGCAAATCACATCACTTGATCCGCGACAGGCCCGCACCGATCCGAGGGGATCGCAAGAGCGACCCCGAGGGGAATCGCGATCGCGACATTGAGGGAGCGTACCGGGCCGACCGCGTGCGTATCAAAGACAACAAAAAGGCAAGAGGTCGAGACGGCATGTCCCTGCTCGAAGGCACTATCGATTCCAGAAGCCATCCGCTCGCGGTGGTCGAGGATATCGCTGCCAGCAACAACTGGCCGTTCGAACGCTCCGGCGAAGACGAACTCACCATTGTCTCGAAGGGACAATGGACCGACTACCAGATCTCCTTCACCTGGATGGGCGAGATCGAGGCGCTGCATCTGGCCTGCGCCTTCGACATGAAGATTCCGGTTGCGCGCCGGGGCGAGGTGCAGAAGCTCGTCGCTGCGGTCAACGAGCAATTGTGGGTCGGCCATTTCGACCTGTGGACCACCACCGGCATGATCATGCACCGCCAGGCCCTGGTTCTGCCGGGCGGCCTCACCGCCTCGACCGCGCAATGCGAAGCCATGCTCGCTGGCGCGATTCACGCCTGCGAGCGCTATTTCCCGGCGTTTCAGTTCGTGGTGTGGGCCGGCAAGACCACCGCGCAGGCCATGGACGCGGCGATGTTCGACACTGTGGGAGAGGCGTAAGGTCTCGCTCACCTCTCCGCCTCGTCCCGGACAAGCGCGGCGCAGATGCGGGACCCATACCGCGTGATTCCTCCTTGGGCACGCGACTTGTTGCCAACACCTTCATCCACTAGAACCGCCTGTGGTGATGGGTCCCCGCTCCCCGTGCGCGATCGCGCACTAGGCGGGGACGGCAGCGAACCTGTGGCAGTAGCGATGACGAACAAACCCCTCCAGAACATCACCGGCACCATCCTCCTCGCCGGCGCCGGCAAGATGGGCGGTGCGATGCTGACCGGATGGCTTACGGGTGGACTCGATCCGCGCCGCGTCGCCGTGGTCGATCCGCATATCTCGCCCGAGATCACCGCGCTTGCCCTCAAAGGCGTCGCGCTCAATCCCGACGCGACGACGGCCGGCCCGGTCGAGACGCTGGTCGTGGCGGTGAAACCGCAGATGTTCCGCGAGGCCGGCGCCAGTCTGAAGCAATTCGTCTCGGACAAGACATCGGTGGTGTCGATCATGGCGGGAACCACGATCGCATCGCTGCAGCAGGTCTGCGGCGGCGCCGTGGTGCGCGCGATGCCGAACACGCCGGCTGCGATCGGCCGCGGCATCACCGTCGCGGTCGCAGCCAACAACGTCAGCGCCGCGCAGCGCGCGGTGGCCGATGCGCTGCTGCGCGCCACCGGCTCGGTGGAATGGGTCGACGACGAGAACCTGATGGATGCGGTCACCGCCGTCTCCGGCTCCGGCCCGGCCTATGTGTTCCTGCTCGCCGAAGAGCTCGCCCGCGCTGGCGTCGAGGCCGGATTGCCCGAAGCACTGGCGACCAAGCTCGCACGCGAGACGGTCGCCGGCTCGGGCGAACTGCTGCACCAGTCGGAGCTGCCCTCGAGCACGCTGCGCCAGAACGTCACCTCGCCCGGCGGCACCACCGCAGCCGCACTCGGCGTGCTGATGGGCGAGCCGGGTCTGCGCGATCTGATGATCCGCGCGATTGCCGCGGCGACGCAGCGGTCGAAGGAATTGGCGAAGTAGGCAGAGCGCGCTTCGGACCCGGCCCCGGGAAGTCCGAATGCGAAGCGATCCTGGCTGTTGCCGACAGGGAGAGCGATCGTGAACCTCTACGCGAAACTTCTCGAACAGCAAGCCGGCGGTCGCCCCATCAGGATCGGACTGATCGGAGCGGGTAAATTCGGTGCGATGTACCTTCATCAGGTTCTGCGCACACCCGGCGTCCATCTGGTCGGAATTGCCGACCTGTCCCCGTCTCGCGCCCGCGAAAACCTGAACCGCGTCGGCTGGCGCCCCGAACAATACGCCGCGGCATCGCTCGAGGACGCCGTCAAGAATGGGACGACCTTCCTGACCGACGACTGGGAAGCGTTGATGACATGCGACGGCATCGAGGTGATCGCCGAATGTACCGGAAATCCCGTCGCGGCGGTCGAACACTGCCTTGGCGCCTTTGCCAACGGCAAGCCCGTCATCAACGTCACCGTCGAGGCCGACGCCTTCTGCGGACCGATCCTCGCGCAACGAGCAAGACGGGCCGGCGTGATCTACAGCCTCGCCTATGGCGATCAGCCGGCCCTCGCCTGCGACCTCGTCGATTGGGCAAGGGCCTGCGGTTTCCCGGTCGTGGCGGCCGGCCGCGGCCACAAATGGCTGCCGCATTATCGGGAGTCGACGCCCGAAACGGTCTGGGACCATTGGGGCCTCTCCGCCGAGCAAGCCGCGCGCGGCGGCATGAACCCGAAGATGTTCAACGCATTCCTCGACGGCTCCAAGCCGGCGATCGAATCCGCCGCGATCGCAAACGCCACCGGGCTGGAGGCGCCCTCGCAAGGCCTCGCATTCCCGCCGGGATCGGTCGACGACATCCCGACGCTGATGCGCCCCCGCTGCGAAGGCGGCATCCTGGAATCCAAGGGACAGGTCGAAGTCGTGTCCTGCCTGACGGCGGACGGCAAACCGATCCCCAACGACATCCGCAAGGGCGTCTGGGTCTGCTTCGAAGGCGACAGCGAGTACATCCGCAACTGCTTCCAGGAATATAGCGTCGTCACCGATCCGAGCGGCCGCTACATGAGCTCCTACAAGAAGTGGCATCTCATTGGTCTCGAGCTCGGAATTTCGGTCGCCTCGATCGCCCTGCGCAAGGAGGCGACGGGGGTCGCAACGACGTTCAACGCCGATGTTGCCGCGACAGCCAAGAAGGATATGCGCGCCGGAGATACGCTGGACGGTGAAGGCGGCTACACGGTCTTCGGCAAGCTGACGCCGGCGAGCACGTCGCTCGCAAAGGGCTATTTGCCGCTCGGGCTTGCTCACAATGTGCGATTGACCAGGGCAGTCGCAAAGGATTCCTGCATCACCTGGGCCGATGTGGCGATCGACGAGACGTTGCCCGCCGTGCGCATCCGAAGGGAGCAGGAAGCGTTCTATTCGTCGCAGGGAGCGCGCTAGAAGTGCCGTAGGGTGGGCAAAGCGAAGCGCGCCCACGATCTGTATCCATCAAAGAAGGAATGGTGGGCACGGCGCTTTGCGCCTTTGCCCACACTACGGCAGTTACGGCAGCACGTCCTTGGCTACGCCCCGAGCCGCTTGTTGAACATCTCGACATTGACAAGCCCGCGCGCGTGGCGGCCCTCGCCGAGCTTGCGCGTGCCCTCGAACGCCTCGACCTCGAAGCGGATGACGCGGCGTTCGACCGTGACGACCTTCGCGGCGGTCCGCACCGTCGCGCCGACGAGGGCGGCGGCGAGATGGCGGATGTCGACCTCGGTGCCGACGGTGACCCAGCCTGGCTGCAGCGCCGAGCGGATCGCATCGCCCGACGTCATCTCCATTTCCAGGATCATCATCGGCGTCGCATAGACGAAGGGCATGCCGGGCACGAAGTGCCCGACCGTGCGCTCCGCCGGGACCACCAGCGTGCGCTCGGCGCTCATGCCGATCGTGATGTAATCGCGTGCGTCCATGGTGCCTCAAACTGCGCTGTCGTCCCGGATCTGCGCTGACGCTTGTCCGGGACGACGGCGATGGTTGCCGCTCCAGCCGAGGCTACTTCTTCGCCGCCGCCGCGCGCTCCACAAAGGTCTTGCCGCCCTTCATCTTGTGGCGGAGCGGGGCTTCGTTGATCTGGATGACGACGGCATCGGCGTCGACTCCGAGATTCTTCACCAGCGCCTGGGTGATGTCGCGCATCATGCCGGCCTTCTGCTCGTCGGTGCGGCCTTCGGCCATGCTGACAGTAATCTCAGGCATTCTGTTCGCTCCCTCTTGTCTCTCCGTCGTGGCCGGGCTCGTCCCGGCCATCCACGGTCTTCGCTATCAAACAAGACGTGGATGCCCGGGACAAGCCCGGGCATGACGCTTGGCGGAATGGCTATCCCCACTTCACGTCATGGCGCGCCAGGACCTCGCGCACTTTCGCAACCAGATCGGCCTCACTGCACGAAAACTGCGCCGGGCGGCTCTCGCGCCATTCCTGGTTGGAGGCGATCGCGGCGGCCGCCTTGGCGCCCTCGACCAGATCCTTGATCTGCACCTCGCCGCGCGCCTTTTCATCCGAACCCTGGATGATGACGCAAGGCGAGTTGCGGCGGTCGGCATATTTGAGCTGGTTGCCCATGTTCTTGGGATTGCCGAGATAGAGCTCGGCGCGGATGCCGGCGGTCCGCAGGGACGCCACCATCTTCTGATAGTCGGCGACGCGGTCGCGGTCGAACACGGTGACGACGACGGGACCGAACTCCGGCTTGGTGTCGAGCTTGCCGAGCAGCGTCAGCGCCGCCTGCAGCCGCGACACGCCGATCGAGAAGCCGGTCGCCGGCACCGGCTCGCCGCGAAAGCGCGAGACGAGACCATCGTAACGCCCGCCACCGCCGACCGAGCCGAACCGCACCGGGCGGCCTTTCTCGTCCTTGGTCTCGAGCAGCAGTTCGACCTCGTAGACGGGGCCGGTGTAATATTCGAGGCCGCGCACAACGGAGGGATCGATCTTGATGCGGTCCGCATCGTAACCCGATGCTGCGACCAGCTTGGCAATTTCTTCCAGCTCGCTCACGCCAGCCTGACCGACCTCGCTCTTGGCGAGATAGGTTTCCGCGGCGGCAATGGCCTCTTTCCAATCGTCGCGCGGCTTGGTGATGGCGAGAACGACATCAGCCTCTGCCTCACTCAGATTGGCGCCTTTCGTGAAGTCGCCCTTGCCTTCTTCACCGCCATCCCATCGTCCGGGGCCGAGTAGTTTTCGCACTTCGTCAGCGGAAAACTTGTCGAGCTTGTCAATCGCGCGCAGCACGATCAGCCTGCGCGCCGCATTCTCCTCACCACCGAGTCCGATGGCTTCCAGAACGCCGTCGAGCACTTTTCGGTTGTTGACCTTCACGACGTAGGAGCCCCGCGCGACGCCAAGCGCCTCCATCGTGTCCGCGGCCATCATGCAGATCTCCGCATCCGCCGCCGGCGTCGCCGAGCCGACCGTGTCGGCGTCGAACTGCATGAACTGGCGGAAGCGGCCGGGGCCGGGCTTCTCGTTGCGGAAGACATAGCCGACGCGGTAGCTGCGATAGGGCAGGACCAGCGCGTCGGTGCCGTAACGCTCGCCGACATAGCGGGCGAGCGGCGCGGTCAAATCGTAGCGCAGGCTGATCCACTGCTCGTCGTCGTCCTGGAACGAGAACACGCCCTCGTTCGGGCGATCCTGGTCGGGCAGGAACTTGCCGAGCGCGTCGGTGTATTCCATCGCCGGCGTCTCCACCGGCTCGAAGCCGTAGAGCTCGTAGACGGCGCGGATTTTCTCCACCATCTCGCGCGTCGCCCGGATCGCTGAGGGGTCGCGATCCTCGAGCCCGCGCGGCAGGCGCGCCTTCAGTTTCTGGGGTTTTTTGGGTTTTTCGGCCATCCGCGGCGTTTACCAGCCGGGGCGCGAAGCGGCAACCGGGGTAACGCAGAACTCGTCATGGCCTGAGGGCTGAGCCCCGTGTCCCTACGGCTGCTCCATCCGCGCCCTTAGCGCGTCCGCGTCCGCTTTCGGCAGCGATTTCAGCGTCGGCTTGATGGTTTCGCCGCCGACGATCTTGCCGTTGCGCATGAACATCCAGTCCGAAATATCGGCCTCAGCGAACTTGACCGCGTCGCCGGCCCGCTTGCCGGGCAGGTCCCGCGGTTCGTTGGCGAACACGCCCGAATAGCCTCCGCCCGGCAGCTTCTTCACCTCGGCGATCCAAATGTGCTCGCCACCCTTGCGGGTCGAGAAGCGCACTTTGAGGGCGTGCCCGGTTTCCGTGGGCTTGGGCGATTCATAAGAGGCCCAGAAGGTGGGCAGCGTGCCGCGGGCGCGCGCGATCGCGGTGTTCATCTCCGGATCGGTGGTGCGCACGTCGACGATCGGCGAGCGGTCATCGGCTGCGACCTCGCGCGTCGGGCCGATGGTCAGGATGCCGAAAACGGAGATGCCGGTGATTGCGGCGAGAATGGCCCATTTCACGGGCTGGGGGAGTCTGGGTGCCATGATCGCGATGCCTCGATGTGTCGAGGCTTTGTCGCGCGGTCGCACAGGTGCGTTCATGAAAGCGACGGGCGATGCGTTGTTCCCCTCGCCCCTTGTGGGAGAGGGTGGCTCGCCGCGCCAGCGGCGAGACGGGTGAGGGGTTTTATCCACGAGTCCAACTCACATTTGAATTCGCGGAGACAACCCCTCATCCGGCGCTTCGCGCCACCTTCTCCCGCAAGGGGAGAAGGAAAGAGGCGATCAAAACACCTTGCGGATCCAGTTGTGGGGATCGTTGGTGCGGCCGTACTGGATGTCGACGAGCTGCTTGCGCAGGCCCATGGCGACGGGGCCGGCGGCGCCGCCGCTGATCTCGAAATCGCCGCTCACCGAGCGCACCTTGCCGATCGGCGAGATGACGGCGGCGGTGCCGCAAGCAAACGCTTCCTTCAGCCTGCCTGAGGCCGCATCCTTGCGCCACTGATCGAGCGAATACGGCTCCTCGCGCACGGTCTTTCCGGCATCGCGGGCCAGCGCGATGATGGAGTCGCGGGTGATGCCGGGCAGGATGGTGCCGAGCGGCGGCGTCGAGAGCGAACCGTCGTCGAACACGAAGAACACGTTCATGCCGCCGAGCTCCTCGATGTAGCGGCGCTCGATCGCATCGAGGAAGACGACCTGGTCGCAGCCGTGCTGGATCGCCTCGGCCTGGGCGCGGAGGCTCGCGGCATAATTGCCACCGCATTTGACGGCGCCGGTGCCGCCGACGGCAGCACGCGTGTAGTTCTCCGAAACCCAGATCGAGACCGGCGCGGGCCCGCCCTTGAAATAGGAGCCGACAGGCGAAGCGATCACCGCGAAGATGTATTCGGACGACGGCTTGACGCCGAGGAAGGTCTCGCTCGCGATCATGAAGGGCCGCAGGTAAAGGCTGCCCTCGCCGCCCGGCATCCAGGCGCGATCGATGCGCACGACCTGCTCGACCGCCTCGATGAAGACGTCCTCGGGGAGCTGCGCCATTGCCATGCGGTCGGCGGAGTCCTTGAAGCGCCGCGCATTGGCGTCGGGGCGGAACAGGTTCACGCCACCGTCGTCGCGCTTGTAGGCCTTGAGGCCCTCGAAAATCTCTTGGGCGTAGTGCAGGACCGCGCCGGCCGGGTCGAGCTGGAAGTTGGCGCGCGCCTCGATCTTCGCCTCATACCAGCCGCCCTTTGCCTGGTTGTAGCGCACGATCGCCATGTGATCGGTGAAGACCCGCCCGAAGCCGGGGTCCACTAGCTTGGCCACGCGGTCCTTCTCGGACGTCGGATGGGATGCGGGCTGGATATCGAATTTCATGCTCATGTCCTTGCCTCCCGCTGCCGGTGGCGGCGCCGTTCCGGCGCCGGCCTGCCCCTTTTCGGGCCCGGCTGGCTTGATTGGTTTTAGGCCGAACCACCGCCAGCCTTGTTACGGCCGGTTTCCGTGGCCAGCATGTCGGGCAGGACATGCTTTTGCGGAAGGCGGAAGTCCAGTATGTTTTGCCGAAACGCCGCTCGACAATCGCACGGTAAGATCTGATCCGGCCATCGTCGCCTGTCCGGCTCTCACCAGCCGCCCTTGCTTCGATGCCACCCCGCGCGAAACGATCTAAAATTTCGTGCTGGTCAATCGTTTTGTAACATTGAACCCAAGATACGTCAATATGACTGACATAAATTTCGCGACTTCCTCACACGACGCCGCCGAGCCTAGGCCGGCGGCAGACGACGGAGGCAATTTGCGCTGGGATATCATCGAGCTACTGTTCTTCGCCTATCGCGACTTCGTCGGCGACCCCGACCAGGAGCTGGAGGCTTTCGGCTTCGGCCGGGCCCATCACCGGGTCATGCATTTCGTCTACCGCTATCCCGGCCTCAAGGTCGCCGACCTGCTCGACGTCCTGCGCATCACCAAACAGTCGCTCGGCCGCGTGCTCAAACAGCTGCTGGACGAGGGCTACATCGTGCAGAAGACCGGCGACAATGACCGCCGCCAGCGCCTGCTCTACGCGACGCCGAAGGGCGAGGCGCTGGTACAGAAGCTCGCCGGGCTGCAGACCACGCGGATCACCAAGGCGCTCGCCGAGATGGCTCCGCAGGATGCGGAAACCGTCAAGCGCTTCCTGCGCGCAATGATCGATCGCGACGATCCGGACAAGGTGCTCGAGACGATCTTCGCTTCCGTCAACCACGACACCAAGGAGTGACCGTGCCGCTTGCAGCCACGCTCGCCCGCCCGCCGGCGCGCCCGGCCGATGACGCCCCGCATCTGTTGCTCGTCGACGACGACCGCCGCATCCGCGATCTGCTCTCGCGCTTCCTCGCCGGCGAGGGCTACCGCGTCACCACCGCCGCGAGTGCCGGCGATGCACGCTCGAAGCTGCTGGGTCTGCATTTCGACCTCTTGATCCTCGACGTGATGATGCCCGGCGAGACCGGCTTCGATCTCGCCCGCTTCATCCGGACGTCCTCCTCGGTGCCGATCGTGATGCTGACGGCGCGCCATGAAGCGGAGGCCCGCATCGAGGGGCTGCAGATCGGTGCCGACGACTACGTGGCGAAACCGTTCGAGCCGCGCGAGCTGGCGCTGCGCATCAACAACATCCTCAAGCGGGCCGCGCCGCCGCCGCAGGCCGCAGCGGTGGAGAAGATCGCCTTCGGGCCCTACATCTATCATCTCGATCGTGGTGAGTTGCGGCAGGGCGAGGAGGTCATCCACCTCACTGACCGCGAGCGCGAGATGCTGCGCATTCTCTCGGAGACCCCGGGCGAGACCGTGCCGCGCAGTGCGCTGACCGGCAACGGCAGCGTCAACGAGCGCGCCGTCGACGTGCAGATCAACCGCCTCAGGCGCAAGATCGAGACCGACCCCGCCAATCCGCTGTTCCTCCAGGCGGTGCGCGGCATCGGCTACCGCCTGGTGGCCTCGCCATAAATCAGTGAAGCCTGACCGATGAGCACGATCGACACCGGCCTGACGCTGCTCCGAAGCGCCGCCGGCCGCGTCTCCGCCGCCAACGGCTGGATGGGCAACGCGTTCAAGGGCTGGATGCCGACCGGCCTCTACGCCCGCGCGCTCCTCATCATGATCGTGCCGATGGTGGTGCTGCAATCGGTCGTCGCCTTCGTGTTCATGGAGCGACACTGGAACACGGTGACGCGCCGCCTGTCGGCCGCGGTGGTGCAGGACATCGCGGCGCTGATCGACGTCTACAAAGGCTATCCGCAGGACAAGGACCGCGACCAGATCCGCCGCATCGCCCAGCAGCGCCTCGGCCTCGTCGTCGACTTCCTGCCCCCCGGCGACATGCCGCCGCCGGGACCAAAGCCGTTCTTCTCACTGCTCGACCAGACGCTGTCGGTGCAACTCGGCCGCCAGATCGGACGCTCGTTCTGGATCGACACGGTCGGCCGCTCCAACCTCGTCGAGATCCGCATCCAGCTCGACGATGCCGTGATGCGCGTGTTCGCGCAGCGCAGCGCCGCCTACGCCTCCAACT
This sequence comes from Bradyrhizobium sp. MOS003, assembly GCF_003020125.1. Classification (GTDB taxonomy): domain Bacteria; phylum Pseudomonadota; class Alphaproteobacteria; order Rhizobiales; family Xanthobacteraceae; genus Bradyrhizobium. The sequence goes on from NZ_PYFW01000002.1 coordinate 231,827, forward strand.
CGGAAATATTCCTGTTCTGGATGGTCGGAACGTCGTCGATCCTGCTGATCGTCGCCGTGCTGTTCCTGCGCAACCAGATCAAGCCGATCCTGCGCCTTGCGGACGCCGCCGAAAGCTTCGGCAAGGGCCGCGAGGCGCCGAACTTCAGACCGCGCGGCGCGCGCGAGGTGCGGCGGGCGTCGGTTGCCTTCCTCGAGATGAAATCGCGCATCGAGCGCACCATGGAGCAGCGCACCGCGATGCTCGCCGGCGTCAGCCACGATCTGCGCACCATCCTGACCCGCTTCAAGCTCGAGCTGGCGCTGATCGGCGACAGCCCCGAACTCGACGGCATGCGCAAGGACGTCGACGAGATGTCGATGATGCTGGAGGATTACCTCGCCTTCGCTCGCGGTGATTCCGGCGAGCAGTCGCAGCCGACCGACATGGCGCAGGCGCTCGAGGAGCTGCGCGGCGACGCCGAGCGCCACGGCCATGCCGCGACCGTTGCGTTCAATGGACTGCCGGTGGTGACGGTGAAGCCGGCTTCATTCAAGCGCTGCCTCGCCAACCTCGTCACCAACGCGGCGCGCTACGGCAAGAACATTGCCATCACCGGCCAGCGCGATCACCGTTATTTGACCGTGACGGTCGACGACGACGGGCCTGGCATTCCCACCCATTTGCGCGAAGAAGTCTTCAAGCCGTTTCTGCGGCTGGACAACGCCCGCAACCAGGACGAAGGCGGCACCGGCCTCGGCCTGGCCATCGCCCGCGACATCGCCCGCTCGCATGGCGGCGACATCACGCTGGGCGACAGCCCGATGGGGGGATTGCGGGCGAGCGTGAGGATCCCGGTGTAGGTGCCGCAGCCCGGATGGAGCGTAGCGATCCGGGCCAAGATCCCACGATGACACCTACTTCGGCAGTAGCGCCTTCAGCTTGTCCATGTCGCGCACGTTCATCTTGAAGCCGCCGGGCATCACGATGTCGCCCGGCTTCTGCTCCGGCTTGCAGGCCCCAAGCCACTTCGCTTGGAGCGTCATGGTGCTATCGCGCCCGGCAGCGCCCGCGACGCCGCCTTTCGCGTGGGACGAGGTCTTCACGGTGTAGGCCGAATTGAAATCGCCGGTGATCTCGGCATGCGAGGTCGTGCTGACGCCGGCGACGCTGCACTCGGAATCGCTGACATAGCCGGTCGCGGTCTTCTTGATGTCCTGCTTGGAACAGATCTGCTTCGCCATCGGCGAGACGTTATTGTTCATCTCCTTGTCGACCGTCTCGTCGGTGCAGTGCTGCATGGTCATCTCGGGCATCGGCGAGCCCGTCGTGATCAGCTTCATTTCCCAAAGACCGGCCTTGCGCACCGGCAGGTCGTCGGCGCAGGCGCCGCCCGCCGACAGCACGATGCAAAGGGTCGAGCCGAGCAAAGCGAGTTTGCGCGTCATGCGAGAAGCTCCCGGCTGTGATTGCGGCGTTACGGCAACGCCTCAGTAGAGCGTGCGGATCGGCTGGTCGGCGGCGCCATAGGGTACCCAGCGGCAGGAGAACGAGATGTAACCGCCCTCATACGCCTGCACCGCCAGGAATTTCACGACCTTGCCATAGCGCGCGCAGTGATCGACCGCGGCCTGCCGGGCATCGACCTGGGTGGCCATCGAATAGGCGATGATGCCGCCGGTGTCGTTGCCCTTGAAAGGCGGCACATAGTCGGCGCGCGCCGACTGGCTCGCCATCATACCCGAGACAACCAGGCTGGCGAGAAGACCCGCGGCCGCAATGATTCGCATTCCCGTCACTCCAATTGGCTGGCGGCCAGTTTACGGTGCCGGGAGGGAAGTGAAAAGAACGGAAGCCCTGCCAACCCCGATGTTGTGGTCAACTCCTGGCGAAGTGTTGCCGCGCTGCACTTGACCTCCCCCGGCCTTCACGGCACCGTCCACCCTCAACTTCAGCTGTCCGGATTGACCATGCGCGCCTCCTCCCCGAAATCGCTCCGCTATGCCGCCGTGCTCGGCCTCGTGTTCGGGGCGATGTCGCTCGGCGAGGCCCGGGCCGCCAATCCGCTGGAGCTGAATTTCTGGCTGAGCGGGCCGCGCTATGACGGCGCCGTCGCCGATTGCGACAGGGCGCTGCCGACCATCGCCACCCAGTTCTGGGAAAAAGAAAGCACGTTCTGGAATTCCTCGTTGAAGATCACCGGCTTCTCGGCCGTTCGCGAGACCGCGTTCCGGCCCTGGCAATCCGACAACATTCCGCGCCGCTATTGCACCGCTGACGCCATGCTCAATGACGGCAAGGTACGCAAGGTGCATTACTCGCTCATCGAGGATGGCGGCTTCGCCGGCTACGGCAACGGTGTCGAATGGTGCGTGGTCGGGGTCGACCGCAACTGGGCCTACAATCCGGCCTGCCGCGCTGCCAAGCCCTGATCGGAACGCCCTGATCGGAAGACCCGATTCGGGTCGCTCGAGGCACTGAATAGCGGTCGCCCGAATTTTGTTCTTGAAATGTTCCTATCGCCTGCTAGGCTTCCTTGCACAGTCTAGTTGAGGGGCGCCGCCATGTTTCATTCCAGATTGCATTCGTTTTCCCGTCTCGTGATCTCCGTGACCCTGGCAGCCGGACTAGCCTTGTTCGCCGGCGGCGCAAACGCCCAGGACAAGCGGCAGAACGCGCCCGGCGAATTCGACTTCTATGTGCTGTCGCTGTCGTGGTCGCCCTCGTTCTGCGAGGAGGCGGCCGAGCGTGGCAGCCGCTCCCAGATCCAGTGCGGCGGACGGCCTTTTGCCTTCGTGGTGCATGGGCTGTGGCCGCAATACGAGAATGGCTTCCCGGAATATTGCCAGCGGCCCGCGCCGCGGCTGAACCGCAGCATCGTCTCCTCGATGCTCGATTTGATGCCGGCGCCGGGCCTGATCTTCAACGAGTGGGACAAGCACGGCACCTGCTCCGGCCTCGCCGACCGCAGCTATTTCGAGACGATCCGCAAGGCGCGCGCTGCGATCAAGATTCCGGTCGAATATCTCGATTTGTCGCAGGCCAAGACCGTGGCGCCGGCGGAGGTCGAGGAAGCCTTCATCAGGGCCAATCCGGGGCTGAGCAATTCCGCCGTCTCGGTTACCTGCAACCGGACGCGGCTGTCCGAGGTCCGTATCTGCCTCAGCAAGGACCTGCAATTCCGCGCCTGCGACGAGAACGAACGCCGCACCTGCCGCCGCGACCAGGTGACGATGCCGCCGATCAGGGGCGGATAAGTCGAGGCCTCCGCATCGGCAATCGGGGGCACGCGGAGCGCGAACCCGGAATGACAAGCCGTTACTTTCAGCGCGCGATGTCGTAACTCTGCGCCATGAACTACCACCACGCCTTCCACGCCGGCAGCTTCGCCGATGTCATCAAGCACATCGTGCTGGCGCGCATCATCACCTATCTGCAAGACAAGCCCGGGGCGTTCCGCGTCATCGACACCCATGCCGGCGCCGGCCTCTACGATCTCGACAGCGACGAGGCGCGCCGGGGCGGCGAATGGCTGACCGGCATCGCGCGGCTGATGCAGGCGCGCCTGTCGAACGAGAGCGCGGCGCTGGCCAAGCCCTATCTCGACATCGTCCGCGCCTTCAATCCGAAGGGTGAGCTCAAGGCCTATCCGGGCTCGCCGTTGATCGCGCGCGCCCTGCTCAGGCCGCAAGACCGCCTCGTCGCCTGCGAGATCGAGCCGAAGGCGCGGAAGGCGCTGATCGCCGTGCTGCGTCGCGACGAACAGGCCCGCGTGGTCGACCTCGACGGCTGGGTGGCGCTGCCGGCCTTCGTGCCACCGAAGGAGCGGCGCGGTGTCGTGCTGATCGATCCGCCCTTCGAGGCCAAGAACGAGTTCGAACGGCTGGGCGAAGCCTTCTCCGCAGCCTTCGCGAAATGGCCGACCGGCATCTATCTCATCTGGTATCCGGCCAAGAACCGGCGCGCTACCGACACCCTGACCCAAACCGTGGCGCGGCTCGCAGCTGCAGCAAAACCGCCGGGAAATTGTCTGCGTCTCGAGTTCAGCGTCGCGCCCCAGCTCGATGGCGGGGCTCTCGCCTCCACCGGGCTCCTGATCGTCAATCCGCCCTACACCCTGCAGGGCGAACTCAAGACGATCCTGCCCGAGCTGGAAATGCCGCTCGGCCAGGGCGGCGCTGCCAGATTCCGATTGGAGACACCGAGACCGTAACACTCCGGCATTCTTGGGAAAAATATGCAGGAGCGGTGGTCAATCTGCAGAGAACCGTATTATGCTGTTTCCGTGACCGGCTTTACGTTCCGCTTCCGCGAATGGTTGCGGCGGAGTGAAGGCCTAAGAAAGATCCGGCCGGACCGCCAGCGGTCCGCCCAAGGATGGCCAGCTCTCCCGGGCTTCGTAGCGCCCGGTCATGTCGTGACGTGAGTCTGCGTCGCGACGGAGGAGCAATGAGGGGGAGTTTCCCGATGGCCATGACGGGAACGGTCAAGTTTTTCAACGGCGAACGCGGCTACGGTTTCATCAAGCCTGACGACGGCGGCCGCGACGTCTTCGTGCATATTACCGCTGTGGAGCGGGCCGGACTGAAGGACCTTGCGGAAGGACAGCGCATTACTTTCGAAGTCGAACCGGACAAGAAGGGCAAGGGACCGAAGGCGGTCAATTTAGTGATCCTGTCCTAGCGGGCCTGACGCACGACATTCGGTGCATTACTCGGCGCAATAAATATCTGGCGAAAAAAAAATCCCGGCCGCGAGCGGCCGGGAGGTTGTCGTGCGGTATCTTCTTCTTCAGCTATCAGAAGTGATAGTTCACGCCTGCGCGCACAACGCTGGCGCTATAGCCGTTTGACACGCCTGTAATTGCGAACTGGCTCGACGACAGATCGATGTAGAGATATTCGAGCTTCGCGCTCCAGTTCGGAGCGAAGCCAACCTCTGCGCCGGCACCGATGGTCCAGCCGGCGGTGGTGTGCGACTCCGTCCAGCCGAACGTCTGTGCGCGCAGCTCTCCGAAAGCCAGGCCCGCGGTGCCGTAGAACATGATGTTGCTGAAGGCATAGCCGGCGCGACCGCGCAGGGTGCCGAACCAGGGATTGGAGAACTTCCACGGCGCAAAGGTGTCATCGGCACCGGCGGCCTGGATATCGCCCTCGACGCCGAACACCCATGGGCCGTTCTGGAAATTGTAGCCGGCCTGCACGCCGCCGACGAAACCGGCGGGCTTTGCGGGATTGTTGCTCACCGAGCCCCACTCATAACCGAGATTGGCGCCGAGATACGGGCCCGCCCAGCTATAGGCATTGAGCGGCTGGTTGACGGTATAGGGCGCGCGCTGACCGTAATTCATGTCGGCGGCCTCTGCCGAAGCTGTCCAGCCGGCCGCAACCAACGCGGCTGCGCCCACAACGAACCTCTTCATCACACACTCCCAACGCAACTGTCGCAACCGGTGCGAAGCCTGACGCCGCCGCGAGGCAAACTGCATGGTTACGGAACCACGACCTTTTCGCGTAAGATTTATCGAGAGTTTTAAGTTAAAGGGCTGTTAAGCCGGGTTACCGCGCTGTTAACAGGCTTAAGCAAGCGTTACCGGGAACTGCGCCGCCATCCTGTGCGCGCCGCGTTGCCGGAACTTCAAATCGGCCCCCCCAGCACTTAAATTCGCACCATGGTTCACGATTCCACCGACAACCCGGACGACCGCGCGCGCAAAGCCGTGCGTGGCACCGCACCGGACGTCCCGGCCGAGACGCCGCCCGACCTCGATCCCGCCACCAGCGGCGGCGACGACGAGGACGACGCGCGGCTGCCCGACATCCTCGAAGAGAGCGGCGCCGTCGGCGAAGGCACGCTGGCGACCGGCCACGAGGCGATCGAGCGCGCCGTCCGGCTCGCCCCCACCTCGCCCGGCGTCTATCGCATGCTCAATGCGAATGCCGACGTGCTCTATGTCGGCAAGGCCAAGAACGTCAAAAAACGCCTGTCCAATTATGCGCGCCAGAATGCGCCGCAGCCCGCCCGCATCCTGCGCATGATCGCGGCCACGGTGACCGTGGAGATCGTCTCGACCAACACCGAGACCGAGGCGCTGCTGCTGGAAGCCAACCTCATCAAGCAGTTGCGGCCGCGCTTCAACGTGCAGCTGCGTGACGACAAGTCGTTTCCCTATATCCTGATCACCGGCGACCATTGGGCGCCGCAGATCCTGAAACACCGCGGCGCGCAGAGCCGGCCCGGGCGCTATTTCGGTCCGTTCGCCTCCGCCGGCGCCGTCAACCGCACCATCACGGCGCTGCAGCGCGCCTTCCTGATCCGCTCCTGCACCGATTCCTTCTTCGAGAGCCGCACCAGGCCCTGCCTGCTCTACCAGATCCGCCGCTGCGCCGGCCCCTGCACCCGCGAGATCGACTTTCCCGGCTACACGACCCTGGTGCGCGAGGCGAGCGACTTCCTGTCCGGCAAGAGCCATGCGGTGAAGCAGGAACTCGCCGGCGAGATGGAGAAGGCCTCCGGTGAGCTCGAGTTCGAGCGCGCCGCGCTCTACCGCGATCGCCTCGCCGCTTTGTCGGCGATCCAGTCGCAGCAGGGCATCAATCCGCGCACGGTCGAGGAAGCCGACGTGTTCGCCATCCACCAGGAGGGCGGCTTCTCCTGCGTGGAGGTGTTCTTCTTCCGCACCGGCCAGAACTGGGGCAACCGCGCCTATTTTCCGCGCGCGGAAAAGACGTTCACCCCGGAAGAGGTGCTCGGCTCCTTCCTCGCTCAGTTCTACGACGACAAGCCGCCGCCCAGGAACATCCTGCTCTCGCACGAGATCGAGGAGAGCGAACTGCTCGCCAATGCGCTCTCGCTCAAGGCCGGCCACAAGATCGAGGTCACCACGCCCAAGCGTGGTGAGAAGAAGGAACTCGTCACCCATGCGCTGACCAATGCGCGCGAGGCGCTCGGCCGCAAGCTCGCGGATACCGCCACGCAAAGCCGCCTGCTCGACGCCATCGCGACGACGCTGGGCCTGCCGCATTCGCCCAAGCGCATCGAGGTCTACGACAACAGCCACATCCAGGGCACCAATGCGGTCGGTGCCATGATCGTCGCCGGCCCCGATGGTTTCGTGAAAAACCAGTACCGCAAGTTCAACATCAAGTCGGAAGGGATCACGCCGGGCGACGACTTCGCCATGATGCGCGAGGTGCTGGAGCGGCGCTTCAAGCGCCTGATCAACCCGCCCGAGGAGGGCGCGGCCAAGGAAAACATCAAGGCGAAGGACGATGATTTCCCGCAATGGCCCGACCTCGTCATCATCGATGGCGGCCGCGGCCAGCTCAATGCCGTCCGCGAGATCTTCGCAAATCTCGGCCTGACCCAGGTGTCGCTGATGTCGGTTGCCAAGGGGCCGGACCGGGATGCCGGCCGCGAAACCCTGTTCATGCCCGAACGCGAGGCCATCAAGCTGGAGCCGCGCGACCCCGTGCTCTATTTCATCCAGCGGCTGCGGGACGAGGCCCACCGTTTCGTCATCGGCTCGCACCGCAAGCTGCGCAAGAAGGACATCCGCGAGGCTGGCTTGCAGGAGATCCCGGGCATCGGCCCGTCCCGCAAACGTGCCTTGCTGCATCATTTCGGGACCTTGAAGGAGATCGAACGGGCTTCGATCGGCGATCTCGGCAAAGTTCCGGGAGTGAGCGCCGAGAGCGCCCGCAGGATTTTCGAGTATTTCCATCCCCAGCCGGGATGAACTAAAGGGGCTGTGGTCATATGGTCGTCGTATCCCGCCCCCCATCTTGCGGAGCGGAACGGTTGACCTTCAGGCACGAGCGGTATTGGTAGGACGGATGAACATCGCCACGACACGAGGGACGACCAGCCGCGCGATGTCCCTCCCGAACCTCCTGACCTATGGCCGGATCGCCGCGATCCCGGTCGTCGTCGGATGCATCTATGCGCAGTCGATTCTGGATCAGCCGCTCTGGCTGCGCTGGGTGGCAGTGGCCCTGTTCATCGCGGCCGCGGTCACCGATTACCTCGACGGCTATTACGCGCGGATCTGGAATCAGCAATCGGCGTTCGGCCGGATGCTCGACCCGATCGCCGACAAGCTGCTGGTCGCCTCGTGCCTGCTGATGCTGGCCGCCGACGGCATCATCCATGGCTGGTCATTGTGGGCCGCCATCGTGATCCTGTGCCGCGAAATCCTGGTCTCCGGCCTGCGCGAATACCTCGCCGCACTCCGCGTCAGCGTGCCCGTCACCAAGCTTGCGAAGTGGAAGACAACGGTCCAGCTCGTCGCGATCGGGTTCCTGCTCGCCGGGCCTGCCGGCGATGAGGTGGTACCCGTGGTTTCGATGATGGGCCTCGTGCTGCTATGGGCCTCGGCCATCGTGACCATCTACACCGGCTACGACTATTTCCGCGCCGGCATCCATCACCTCATCAAGGAGGACGAGGGATGAAGGTGAAATATTTCGCTTGGGTACGCGAGCGCGTCGGCAAGGCCGAGGAGACCATCGAGCCGCCGGCGAGCGTGCGCACCGTCGAGGAACTGATCGCATGGCTGTCCGGCCAAAGCGAGGCCTACGCCTACGCCTTCGAGAAGCCGAAGGTGATACGCACCGCGATCGACCACGCCCACGTAAAATCGGATGCCGCAATCGCCGGCGCCCGCGAGATCGCGTTCTTCCCGCCGATGACCGGCGGCTAGGCTCATGACCTCCTCTGTCAGCGTCTGCCCCGTCACCATCCGCATTCAGGAAGACGATTTCGACATCGCGCGCGAAATCGCGGTCCTGACCAAGAGCCGGACCGACATCGGGGCGGTCGTAAGCTTCTCCGGCATCTGCCGCGCCGACGATGACAGCGCCAAGGTCGCCGCGCTGACGCTCGAGCACTATCCCGGCATGGCCGAGGAAGAGATCAGGCGTCATACCGACGAAGCCGTTTCGCGCTGGCCGCTTAACGGCGTCACCGTGATCCACCGCGTCGGCCGCTTCATGCCGGGCCAGAACATCGTGCTGGTGCTGACCGCCTCGCAGCACCGCCAGGCCGCATTCCATGCGGCCGAGTTCCTGATGGACTATCTCAAGACCAGCGCGCCGTTCTGGAAGAAGGAAGAGAGCGACGCCGGCACGAACTGGGTCGAGGCCCACGCCCGCGACGACAAGGCCGCCGCGCGCTGGACCCGATCCTGATGGCAAAAGCAGCCAAAAAGACCGTACGCGGCCGCGCCGCGCCAAAGCTCGCCAAAGTCGGCCCGGGCGAACTTCTCACGCTTCTTGATTTCGTCCGCTATGCGGTGAGCCGCTTTGTCGAAGCCAAGCTCGCCTTTGCGCACGGCACGACCGATCCGATTGCCGAAGCGGCCTTCCTGGTGAGCGAAGCGCTGCATCTCAATCCCGAGCAGTTCGAGATATTCGCCAACGCACGCGTCACCGCGGCGGAAGGCAAGACCATCCTCGACCTCATCCATCAGCGCGTCACCACGCGCAAACCGGCCGCCTATCTCGTCAACAAGATCTACATGCGCGGCCTGCCCTTTTATGTCGACGAGCGCGTCATCGTTCCGCGCTCCTTCATCGGCGAACTGCTGGAGTCGCACTTCGGCGGCGACGGCGAGGCGGGCTCGCTGATCGACGATCCCACCGCGGTCGAACGCGTGCTCGATCTCTGCACGGGATCGGGATGCCTTGCCATCCTCGCCGCCCACCATTTCCCGAACGCTGCCATCGATGCCGTCGACATCTCCAAGGGCGCGCTCGAAGTCGCCACGCGAAATGTCGGCGAATACGGCCTCGAGGACCGGATCAGCCTCTATCGCGGCGACCTGTTCGCCCCGCTCGGCGATGCCAGATACGATCTGATCATCACGAACCCGCCTTACGTCGATGCGGAGGGCATGGCCGCGCTGCCGCCGGAATGCCGGGCCGAGCCGAAGCTCGCCTTCGACGGCGGCACCGACGGCCTCGACGTGGTCCGCCGCATCCTGGCCGAGGCACCCGATCATCTGACGCCGGATGGCGGGCTGATCTGCGAGATCGGCCGCGGCCGGGACCTGGTCGACGAGGCCTTTCCGGAACTGCCACTGCTCTGGCTCGACACCGAGGACTCCGAGGGCGAGGTGTTCTGGATCGCGGCCGCCGATCTGGCCTGATCCGCCACAACACCTTCCGCTCGGGCGGAACAAGTCAAATTCCGCCACGTTCATCCCCGACGAACTGTCTCGCTTTCGGAGGATGTCCAGATGCTCGCGCCATCGGGCGAATTGCTGCGCGCCGGCATGGCGCTGAAACTCAACCATCTCAAGCGCGCCGCCCAGTCCTATCTGCGTGACCGCACCAGCCAGGCCACTGGACGCGTAACGTCCTATATGGTCGCTGCCGGATTGTTCGCGGCGGCCGGGCTGTTTCTGATCGCGACCTTTTTCGTCGGCCTGATCGCCCTGTACCGCTGGGTTGCAATCACCCACGGACAGTTCTGGGGCTTTGGCGCCGTGGCGGCCGTGCTGCTGGTGCTGACCGCAGCCTGCGCCGGCGTGGCGATGGCGATGATGAAGCGGCCGACCAAGACGATCGTGCCGCTTGCCAGCCGGATGCGCGTTGCCATCGCGACGCCGCGGATTCCAAGCGGAACGGTCAAAGAAGCGGTGAAAGAGGTCGCAACCGCGATTCCGCTGGCGCCGCTCGCGCCTGGCGAACGCCGCCACGGCCGACCCGCCTGGCCCCCCAAGCGGCCCGTGCAGCTTGGCCTGATGCTCGCGGCGGTTGGGCTTGCGGGATTCACCGCGGTACGCCGCAGGCGGCACGGCCAAAGATTGGACGCCTGAAATGCCGGTGCGGCGCTCCGAGCAGTTCGACTCATGGCTCCTGGTAGCCGCCACAGCCGTCTTCGTGCTCACCGCAGAGCGCTATCTCCAGGATTCCGGCCTGATCCGTCCGGGACCTCCACCAGACCATCGCAATAACGAGGGCAATTCACCGGAAACTCACCCCGCAGGTGCGGCACTGCAGCCCCGTCGTGGCCGTCATGCTAAGAGCCCCTTCGCGATCCCCTGGGCGGGCTGGAAGGATATCTTCTGGCGCACCTATCAGCGCATCGACGATGATCGCCTGCTTGCGACAGCGGGTGGCGTCGTCTTTTTCGGGCTGCTCGCGATCTTCCCGGCAGTGACGGCGCTAGTCTCCTCATATGGCCTGTTCGCCGATCCCGCGACGATCAGCGCCAATCTGCAGACTCTGGCGACGATGCTGCCGCAAGGCTCGTTCCAGATCGTCGAGGACCAAGTCGCGCGCGTGGTGTCGAACGGCAATACCACCCTCGGTGCCACCTTTTTGCTCGGTCTTCTGCTTGCGATCTGGAGCGCCAATGCCGGCGTCAAGGCGATCTTCGACGCCCTCAATGTCGCCTATGAAGAGCGCGAGAAGCGCAGCTTCATCAAGCTCAACATGATGTCGCTGGCCTTTACGGTCGGCGCCATCGTGGCGCTGCTGGTGATGGTGGGGGTTGTCGTGGCCTTCCCGCTCGCGCTCAATCATCTCGGCATGGCGCCCGAAAGCAAACTGATCGTGGCGCTGGGACGATGGCCGCTGATGTTCCTCATCCTGCTCATGGCGCTCGCGGTGCTTTACCGCTTCGCGCCCAGTCGCGATGCGCCCCGCTGGCAATGGCTCAGCCTCGGCGCAGTCATCGCCGCCATCCTCTGGATTGCCGGGTCGGCGCTGCTATCCTGGTATCTCTCGGCCTTCGCCAATTATAACGCGACCTACGGCTCGCTCGGCGCGGCGATCGGCCTGATGACGTGGATGTGGATGTCGGCCATCGTCATCATGTTCGGCGCCGAACTGAATTCGGAGATCGAGCGGCAGACGCTCAGCGATACGACCACGGGGCAGCCCAAGCCGCTCGGCACCCGCGACGCCGTCTCCGCCGACACGGTCGGCGCCGCCGCGCCGGCCTGACCGCGTCCGAGAGCGGGGCGCTATCCCCTCGAATCAACAATGATGTTAAGGTCTCGCGGCTTGGGGGAGCACGAGGCGCGGCGGGTTCGCACGGCGACCCCTGTTTTCCCGGGTTAGGCAGTCAGCTCTTGAGGCATAACGCGCGGCATGATTCGCATTTCGACGATCTTCATCGCCATCTGCATGGTTCTGGTCGCGGCCTCGCTCGGGCTTGTGCTCTACGCCGTCGCCGGCATCAGCGGGACTGAATCCGGGATCGTGGCGCTGACCGCGCTGACCTTCCTGATCCTCTACAACGCGGTGTCGATGCGGCTGCGCGACCGCAACGACGTCGGCGGCCAGATCGCCGATCTGTCGCGCGGCACCGCCGACCTCGCCCGCCAGGTGGCTGAGTTCGGCCGCCGGCTGGCTGCAATCGAGGGACGCATCGCCTCGTCCAATTCGACCAACTCCGACCGGATCCAGTCGGTGGTCGGCGAGATCAACGAGCTCGGCGGATTGGTCAGGCAGCTCGCCACCACCGTGTCGACCCATGAGGATCTGTTGGCCGGCAATGCGCCGGCGCCCGCTCCCGTTCCCGCTTCGATCGCCAGACAGGAACCGGAAGCCCAGATCGACCTGATGACGGCGTTCGAGGAACAGCCCGTCGCCCCTCCCCCGCTTCCCTCAGCACCGCCGCCGCCGGTGGCGCAGCCGCGGCCCGGGCCGTCGATCCAGGCCCAGACCGCCCCCCCGGTCCAGACCGCCGGACGCAACCAGACTCAACTGCTGGCGACGCTGCGCAACGCGATCGACGAAAACCGCATCGACATCTTCCTGCAGCCGATGGTGACGCTGCCGCAGCGCAAGGTGCGGTTCTACGAAGCGGTGACGCGCCTGCGCGACGATCGCGACCAGCTGATCGCCGCCGAGGAGTTCATCAGCATCGCGGAAGCGTCGGGGCTGATCGGGCGCATCGACAACATGGTGATGCTGCGCTGTGTGCAGGTGCTGCGGCGCCTGATGGTGCGCAACAAGGACGTCGGCGTGTTCTGCAACGTCGCGGCGTCGACGCTCGGCAATTCCACCACCTTCGCGCAATGCCTCGACTTCCTCGAAGCCAACCGGGCGCTGGCGCCCTCACTGGTGCTGGAGTTCAAGCAATCGACCTTCCGCAATCTCGGCCCGGCCGAGACCGAGAACCTCGCCGCACTGGCCCAGCGCGGCTTCCGTTTCTCGATCGACCACGTCACGGATCTCAGGATCGAGCCGCGCGAGCTGGCCGACCGCGGCGTGCGCTTCATCAAGGTGCCGGCCACGCTGCTGCTCGACCCCAGGCAGGCCTCGACCTCGGACATCCATCCTTCCGACCTCTCCGACCTGCTCGGCCGCTTCGGCATCGACCTGATCGCGGAACGGATCGAAGGCGAGCGCGCGGTCGTGGACCTGCTCGACTATGACGTGCGGTTCGGCCAGGGCTTCCTGTTCGCGCCGCCCCGGCCATTGCGGCCGGAGGGGGCATCTGCTACCGGCGGGGCCGCGCCGCCCCAGGCGCAGGACATTCAGGGATCCAATGGCTCCGCTTCCCCCAGCCCAGGCGCGACATCTGCCGCAACCTCAGCCGCGCCTCCGGCACAACGCATCACCGGCAACGCGGCGCTCGCGCGCCGTATCTGATCGGCCGCGCGCATCATGACCACGCTGCATTTCGCCGAAAGCCTGCGCGAGCTCGTGGGCGGCGTCGATGTCGTGCTCAGCGACATCTGGGGCGTGGTTCACAACGGCCTCGAATCCTTCCCCGAAGCCTGCGAGGCGCTGCACACCTATCGCAGCCGCGGGGGTACGGTGATCCTGATCACCAACGCGCCGCGGCCGGCGGACAGCGTGCAGCGGCAATTGCGCAAGCTCGGCGTCGCCGACGAGACCTATGACGCCATCGTTTCATCCGGCGACCTGACCCGGCTCTATGTCGCCGAGCATCCCGGCCGCAAGATGTTCTGGCTCGGCCCCGAGCGCGACAACTCGATCTATCGCGGCCTCGATGCGAAAACCGCGCCGCTTGAGGAAGCCGACTACATCGTCTGCACCGGCCTCTACGACGACGAGACCGAAACGGCGGAAGACTATCGCGGCATGATGCTGAAGGCGCGCGAGCGCAAGCTGACGCTGGTCTGCGCCAACCCCGACATCGTGGTGGAACGCGGCGACCGGCTGATCTATTGCGCCGGCGCCATCGCGGAGCTCTACCGCGAGCTCGGCGGCGAAGTGATCTTCTACGGCAAGCCGCACCGCCCGATTTACGAACGCGCAATGGCGCTCGCCGGTGAACGCCAGGGCCATCCGATCGACCGGAAAAAAGTTCTGGCGATCGGCGATTCCGTCCGCACCGACTTAACCGGCGCGCGCGAATTCGGCATCGACTGCCTGTTCGTGACCCGCGGCATCCATGCCGAGGAATTCGAGGGCCTCGACCAGCTCGACCCGAACTCCGTGATGGAGCTGTTCGGCCACCCGCCGAAGGCGCTGATGCGCGAATTGAAGTGGTGATGGCGCAGCTTAGACCGACGCCAGCCTAGACGAATTGCTGAGCCCCAGTCGCCGCCATGGCCGGGCTTGTCCCGGCCATCCACGCCTTCCTTCTTCCATCCAAAAACGTGGATGCCCGGGACAAGCCCGGGCATGACGGTCTCGATGGAGAATTGTTGATCCGGCGAGGAGCGCGCTTACGCGCTCGCCATGTCCGGGAAGACCGCCTCGATCTTGGTCTTCAGCGTCGCCGCATTGAACGGCTTGACGATGTAGTTGTTCACGCCGGCCTTCTTGGCCGCGATCACGTTCTCGGTCTTGGATTCCGCCGTGATCATGATGAAGGGCGTGGTGGCGAGGTTCGGATCCGCGCGCACTTCGCGCAGCAGGTCGTAGCCCGTCATCGGCTCCATGTTCCAGTCGGAGATCACGAGCCCATACTTCTTGCCGCGCATCTTGTTCAGCGCTGCCGAACCATCGCTGGCATCATCGATGTTCTCGAAGCCAAGCTGCTTCAGCAGATTCCTGATGATACGGATCATGGTGCTGTAGTCATCCACCACCAAAACCGGCATCGACAAATCAACCGCCATCTCGACTCCCCCAACGCAAACCAGGAATATTACGATCAGACCTGCCCCGGCCCGAAGCCCCGGCAGTTCCACGCCCAAGGACTAGCACCAAGGCGTTAAACAGCGCGTTAATTGGGGACGCCCCCCAGGGACTGAAATCGCATTCGATGCGGCCGCCCCCTCCCGCTTGACTTCATCCAGCCGGTCGCGCCACGGTCCCGGCCGGTCCCGCCGGTTCGAGAATTCCCCTGATGGCTCCGCATTTTACCGTTATCCGCGACACCACGCCGGACTCCGCCATTCCCAGGGGGGCCGTGGTCGCCATGGGCAATTTCGACGGGGTTCATCTCGGCCACCGCGCCGTGATCGCCGCAGCCCTGGAAATGGGCCGAGCGCAAGGCCGACCCGCCCTGGCATTGACCTTCGAGCCGCATCCGCGGCGATTTTTCAGCCCCAATACTCCTCAATTCCGCCTGACGGACGAGCGGGCCAAGCTGCGGCTTCTGGCCGGCACCGGGCTTGCCGGCGCCGTGGTCATGAGCTTCGACAAGGCCCGTGCCGGAACCAGCGCGCAAGACTTCATTCACCATGACCTGATCGGGCGGCTCGGCGTCAGCGGGATCGCGGTCGGCTACGACTTCCATTTCGGCAAGGGACGGGTCGGCTCGCCGAGCCTTCTCGTCAACGAAGCGCCCCGGCTCGGCATCGAGGTCGATGTGCAGCCGCATGTCGACTTCGACGAGAGGCCGGTCTCCTCCAGCGCGATCCGGATGGCGCTCGCCGAAGGCCTGCTCGACGAGGCCACCACCATGCTGGGGGCGCCCTGGTTCGTCACCGGCGAGGTGATCCACGGCGAGAAGCGCGGCCGCGACCTCGGCTATCCCACCGCCAACATCCGCCTGGACGCCAATTGCGGGCTGAAGCACGGCATCTACGCGGTGCGTGTCGGCCGCGGGCCCGAGCGGCTCGAGGGGGTGGCAAGCTTCGGCCGCCGCCCGACCTTTGATAATGGCGCGCCCCTGCTCGAAATCTTCCTGTTCGACTTCAAGGGCGACCTCTATGGGCAGAATCTGGACTGCGCCTTCGTCGGCTTCATCCGCGAGGAGCTGAAATTCGAGGGTCTCGAGGCCCTGATCCGGCAGATGGACGACGATTCCGCCCGTGCCCGTGCCATCCTGTCCGCCGCACCGGACGCGTTTCCACGGCTCGGCATCGTCGATTGAGGGCCGAACCCGGCGTCCCCGAACCTTTGCGCTTCCCTTGGCCCCCTGCTATGGAGTGCCCATGTTTGCGCGGCGCATCATAGGGATTAGCGGCCCGGCTTCCGCCTGAGCTTTCGGCTCGGCGCAAGACCGGGATTTTGACGTTTCACCCCGCGATTCCGCATCGCCATCCGTTTCCCGCGCCATTCCGAGCCAGTCAGCCTCATGTCCGAAAAGCCGCAAAAGTCAGACGCCAAAGACTATTCCAAGACCCTGTTCCTGCCGCAGACCGAATTCCCGATGCGCGCCGGCCTGCCGCAGCGCGAGCCGGAGATCCTCAAGCGCTGGTACGAGATCGGCCTCTACGAGAAGCTGCGCCAGAGTGCGAAGGGCCGCGCCAAGTTCGTGCTGCATGACGGCCCGCCCTATGCCAACGGCAACATCCATATCGGCACGGCGCTGAACAAGATCCTGAAGGATCTCGTCACCAAGAGCCAGCAGATGCTCGGCTTCGATTCCAACTACGTGCCGGGTTGGGACTGCCACGGCCTGCCGATCGAGTGGAAGGTCGAGGAAGAACACTATCGCAAGAAGGGCAAGCAGAAGCCCGATTTCCGCGACTCGACCGCGATGATCGATTTCCGGAAGGAGTGCCGCGCCTACGCCACGCACTGGCTCGGCGTGCAACGCGAGGAGTTCAAACGCCTCGGCGTCATCGGCGACTGGGATCATCCCTACGCCACCATGAGCTACCCGGCCGAAGCCCAGATCGCGCGCGAGCTGATGAAGTTCGCCGCCAACGGCACGCTCTATCGCGGCTCCAAGCCGGTGATGTGGAGCGTGGTCGAGAAGACCGCGCTCGCCGAAGCCGAGGTGGAGTACGAGGACCACACCTCCGATACGGTGTGGGTGAAGTTTCCGGTCACCTCGCCCGCGCACGGTGCGCTTGCCACCGCGAGCGTCGTGATCTGGACCACCACGCCCTGGACGCTGCCGGGCAACCGCGCCATCTCGTTCTCGCCGAAGATCGCCTATAGCCTCTACAAGGTGACGGACGCGCCCGCCGACAATTGGACCAGGACCGGCGATCTCCTGATCCTTGCCGACGCGCTCGCCGAAGAGGTCTTCAAGCAGGCCCGCGTGACGACCTTCGAGAAGGTGCGCGACGTGCCCGGCGACACCATGGACGCCATCGAATGCGCCCATCCGCTGAAGGGCCTTGCCGGCGGCTACGACTTCGTCGTGCCGCTGCTGCCCGGTGACCACGTTACCGACGACACCGGCACCGGCTTCGTGCACACCGCGCCCGGCCATGGCCGCGAGGACTTCGATGTCTGGATGGGAGAGGCGCGCGATCTCGACGCGCGCGGCATCACGACGGCGATCCCCTACACCGTCGACGAGAACGGCGCCTACACCGATCATGCGCCGGGCTTTACCGGCAAGCGTGTCATCAACGACAAGGGCGAGAAGGGCGACGCCAACGAGGCCGTGATCAAGGCACTCGTCGAAAGAGGCATGCTGCTGGCGCGCGGCCGGCTCAAGCATCAATATCCGCACTCATGGCGCTCCAAGAAGCCGGTGATCTTCCGCAACACGCCGCAATGGTTCATCGCGATGGACAAGGACGTGGCGCAGGGAGGCACGGCGAAGAGCGGCGACACGCTGCGCGCCCGCGCGCTGCACGCGATCTCCGTGACTCAATGGGTGCCGCCGTCCGGCGAGAACCGCATCAACGGCATGATCGAGGCGCGGCCCGATTGGGTGATCTCGCGCCAGCGCGCCTGGGGCGTGCCGATCGCCGTGTTCGTGCGCGAGAAGGGCGACGGCTCCGCCGAGATCCTTCAGGACGAAGCCGTCAACAGCCGTATCGGCGAGGCCTTCGAGCAGGAAGGCGCCGACGCCTGGTACGCCAAAGGCGCGCGCGAGCGCTTCCTGGGCGCCCGCGCCAATGAAGACTGGCAGAAGGTCGACGACATTCTCGACGTCTGGTTCGATTCCGGCTCGACGCACGCCTTCGTGCTCGAAGACCCCGTGCATTTCCCGGGGCTGTCGGGCATCAAGCGCAAGGTCGACGGCGGCACCGATACGGTGATGTATCTGGAAGGCTCGGACCAGCATCGCGGCTGGTTCCACTCCTCGCTGCTGGAGAGCTGCGGCACCCGCGGTCGGGCTCCCTACGACATCGTGCTGACCCACGGCTTCACCCAGGCCGAGGACGGCCGCAAGATGTCGAAGTCGCTCGGCAACACCATCGAGCCGCAGTCGGTCATCAAGGAATCCGGTGCCGACATCCTCCGGCTCTGGGTCGCGTCCTGCGACTACACCGACGACCAGCGCATCGGTCCCGAAATCCTGAAGAACACCGTCGAGACCTACCGCAAGCTGCGCAACACCGTGCGCTGGATGCTCGGCACGCTGCATCATTACAAGCCGGCCGACGCGGTCGCGCCCGCCGAGATGCCCGAGCTCGAGCGGCTTATGCTGCACGAGCTCGCGATCCGCGCCGCCGCCATCGGCAAGGCCTATCAGGAGTTCGACTTCAAGTCGGTGGTCGCGATCCTGTCCGCTTTCCTGAACAGCGAGCTCTCGGCGTTCTATTTCGACATCCGCAAGGACACGCTCTATTGCGATCCACCGTCGTCGCCGACGCGCAAGGCGGCGCTGACGACAATCGACCTGTTGTGCGCCTCGGTCCTGAAATGGCTGGCGCCGGTCCTCAGCTTCACCGCGGAGGAAGGCTGGCGCATGTACCGGCCCGATGCCGAACCGTCGGTGCATCTGACGCTGTTCCCGACCGATCTCGAAGCCTTGCGCGACGACAAGCTCGCCGCGAAATGGGAGACGATCCGCAACGTCCGCCGCGTCGTCACCGGCGCGCTCGAGCTCGAACGGGCCGCCAAGAACATCGGCTCGTCGCTGGAGGCGTCACCGGTGATCTACGTCGCCGACCGGGACATGCTGATGACGCTGTTCGACGTCGACCTCGCCGAGATCTGCATCACCTCGAATTACGAGGTACGTGAGGGCGAGGCTCCGGCTTCGGCATTCCGGCTCGATGCCGTGCCCGGTGTCGCGGTTATCGTCGAGAAGGCGGTCGGCACCAAATGCGCCCGCTCCTGGAAGATCTCCCCGACGGTCGGCGAAGACGCTGAATACCCCGACGTCACCCCGCGCGACGCCAAGGCGCTGCGCGAATGGAAGGCGTTGGGGGTGGCGGTCTGATCCCCCGGCCATGACCCCGCTCCGCGCCGGCATCCTCGCGGCCCTGGTCACGCTGGTGGCCGACCAGGCCTCAAAGCTCTGGCTGCTGAACGTGTTCGACCTCGCCCGTCTCGGCGTGGTGAAGGTGACGCCGTTCTTCGACCTGGTGCTGGCCTGGAACATCGGCATCAGTTTCGGCTGGCTCCAGAACGACAGCCAGGCGGCGCAGCTGGCGCTGATGGCCGTCAAGGCCATCGCCGTGGTCGCGCTGGGGATCTGGATGGCCCGCTCGCACACCCGGCTTGCCACGGTCGCGCTGGGGCTGATCATCGGCGGGGCCATCGGCAACGGCATCGACCGCCTGGCCTATGGCGCGGTGGTCGATTTCGCCCTGCTCCACATCGAGATTGGCGGAAATACCTATAATTGGTATGTGTTTAACCTCGCGGACGTGGCCATCGTTGCTGGGGTGGCGGCGCTATTGTATGATTCCTTCCTGGGGGTACCCGCCGCAAAAGCGCCCTGATCCCGGCCGATACGGACCGGCAGGTGGAACCCGGCCTTTGCGAGGGTTTGCCGCATACGAGCGGCGATCTGACACAATATGGAACAGGTACTGTGATGCGCAGCTCGAAGACCAGCATGTCGATGGTTCGAGACCCCCGATCGGGGCTTTGGCGGGCGTTGAAATTGTCCGCGGTCGCGCTCGGCATCGGTCTCGTCATGTCGGCCGGCGCAGCCCGCGCCGGTGACGACGACGATGACGATGACGGGATGACCTTCGAAGAGAAGATCATCGACAATCTGATGTCCGGCATCGGCGCCAAGAGCATGGAGAAGAAGGGCATCGAATACCGCGAGCGCTCGCCGCTGGTCGTGCCGCCCAAGCTCGATCTGCCGCCGCCTGCGACCGAAGCCAAGGCTGCGCCGAACTGGCCCAAGGATCCCGAGGAGAAGCGCCGCAAGGAAGCCATCGCCGCGCGCAAGAAGGCGACCAAGGAAACGGAAAACTGGCAGGTCGCCCGGCCGCTGACGCCCGCCGAGATGAAGGCCGGCGAGGTCGCCGCAGCCCCCCGGACAAGCAACGACCCGATCCAGCCGGGCACCAACGGCAATCCGTCACTGAGCCCCGCCGAACTCGGCTTCTCCGGCGGTCTGTGGAATATGATGAAGGGCGTCGGCGGCAAAGGCGAGACCAAGCAATTCACCACCGAGCCTCCGCGCCAATCGCTGGTCGAGCCTCCGCCCGGCTATCAGACGCCGTCGCCGAGCTATGCCTATGGCGCCGGAGAGGACAAGTCGCGGCGGACCTATTTCGACATCATGTCGGGCAAGGACAAGGAACAATAGCGTTCCTGTCCTGCAGACGCGAAACCCCGCGCCGGCGATCATGTACGCCGGCCGAGGTGCATAAATTGCTGATCAGTAACTTGCCACCGCGTTGAGTTCTCTGCTTCGTGACGCGAAGCCTCAGCCGCACGGTGTAGCATGCCGTGCCTCCGAGCCGGACATCCGGACCTCGGTCTTTCCTAAAGGATCATGATGTCCGCAAACCGATCGGCTGCCTGTCTCCTTGCCGCGCTGCTTTCGACCAGTGTCCTGACATCAGGCGCGGCTCTTGCCCAGACCACGGTAACATCGGCCCCGCCCGCCAGCTTCACGCTCGGCAACGGCATGCAGGTCGTGGTGATCCCCGATCACCGCACGCCCGTCGTCACCGAGATGATCTGGTACAAGGTCGGTTCGGCCGACGAAACGCCGGGCAAGTCGGGCCTTGCCCACTTCCTCGAGCACCTGATGTTCAAGGGCACCTCGAAGCATCCGGTCGGCGAATTCTCGCAGACCGTGCTTCGCGTCGGCGGCAACGAGAATGCCTCGACCTCGGTCGACTACACCAACTATTACCAGCGCGTGCCGAAAGAGCAGCTGGCGACCATGATGGAGTTCGAGGCCGATCGCATGACCGGCCTCATCCTCAAGGACGAGAACGTGCTGCCCGAGCGCGACGTCGTGCTCGAAGAATACAACATGCGCGTCGCCAACAATCCGGACGCGCGGCTAAACGAGCAGATCATGGCCGCGCTCTATCTCAATCATCCCTACGGACGCCCCGTGATCGGCTGGCATCAGGAGATCGAGAAGCTCGATCGCGAGGACGCGCTCGCCTTCTACCGCCGCTTCTACGCGCCGAACAACGCGATCCTGGTGATCGCCGGCGACGTCGAGGCCGCCGACATCCGCCCGCTGGTCGAGCGCAATTTCGGCGCGATCCCGGCCCAGCCTGCGATCCCGGCACGGCGCGTCCGTCCGCAGGAGCCGGAGCCGGCCGCGCCGCGCACCGTCACGCTGGCCGACCCGCGCGTCGAGCAGCCGAGCATGCGGCGTTATTATCTGGTGCCCTCGGCGACCACGGCCGCGGCCGGTGAAAGCGCCGCCCTCGACGTGCTCGCACAGCTGATGGGCAGCGGCAGCAATTCCTATCTCTACCGCGCCCTCGTCGTCGACAAGCCGCTCGCAGTCTCTGCCAACGCCAGCTATTCGAGCATCTCGCTAGATCCGACCCAGTTCGCGGTCTCGGCCGCGCCGAAACCCGGCATCAGCTTCGCAGAGGTCGAGCAGGCGGTCGACGCCGTCATCGCCAATGTCGCGCAGAACCCGATCCGCGCAGAGGATCTGGAGCGGGTGAAGACCCAGCTGATCGCGGAAGCGATCTACGCCCAGGACAACCAGGCGGTGCTGGCACGCTGGTATGGCGGCGCGCTGACCACCGGCCTGTCGATCGAGGACATCAGGAGCTGGCCCGACCGCATCCGCGCGGTCACCGCCGAGCAGGTCCGCGCCGTCGCGCAGAAATGGCTCGAGAAGAAGCGCTCGGTGACGGGCTATCTGATCAAGGACACCAGTGCCGCCAAGCGCGAGGAGAAGCGTTCGTGACCTATCCCTTCCTTCGACGCGCTGCATTCTCCCTTGCCACCGGCGCTGCGCTTGCGCTCGCCTCGCTCTCGCCGTCACAGGCCGCCGCAAAGATCCAGCGTCTGGTTTCGCCCGGCGGCATCGAGGCCTGGTTCGTGCAGGACGCAACCGTGCCGCTGATCGCGATGGAATATTCCTTTGCCGGCGGCTCGGCCCAGGATCCCAAGGACAAGTCGGGCGTCGCCAACCTCGTCGGTGACCTCCTCGACGAAGGCTCCGGTGATCTCGATTCCAAGACCTTCCACGAGCGGCTCGACCGCCGCGCCATCGAGCTCTCCTTCAGCGCCACCCGCGACACCTTCCGCGGCAGCCTGCGCATGCTGCGCGACAACAAGGACGAGGCCTTCGACCTGCTGAGGAGTGCGCTGACCTCGCCGCATTTTGACACCGCCGACGTCGAGCGCATCCGCTCGCAGGTCATCTCGGGGCTGCGCCGCGAGACCACCAACCCGACCTCGCTGGCGAGCCGCAAATTCCTGGAGGTCGCCTTCGGCGATCATCCCTATGGCCGGCAGACCAACGGCACCCTCGACAGCGTGCCGACCATCACCGTTGCCGACATGAAGGACTATGTCGGCCGCGTGCTTGCGAAGGACGGATTGAAGATCGCTGTCGTCGGCGATGTCGACCCGGCGACGCTCGGCAAGCTGCTCGACCACACCTTCGGCAGCCTGCCCGCCAAAGCCAACCTCACGCCGGTCCCCGACGTCGAGGCTGCAAAGCCGCCGCAACGCGCCTTCGTGACTCTCGACGTGCCGCAGACCGTGATCACGTTCGGCGGCCCCGGGGTGAAGCGCAACGACCCGAACTTCATGGCGGCCTACGTCGTCAATCACATCCTCGGCGGCGGCGGATTGTCTTCGCGCCTTTATCACGAGGTGCGCGAGAAGCGCGGGCTGGCCTATTCGGTGTTCGAATCGCTGCTCTGGATGGAGCATTCGGCGATCTTCATCGGCAACACCGGCACGCGTGCCGATCGTGCCGGCGACACCATCGACGCCATCGACAAGGAAGTGCGCCGGATCGCGGAAGAAGGTCCGACCCAGAAGGAGCTGGACGAGGCCAAGTCCTACCTCAAGGGCTCGCAGATGCTGGCGCTCGACACCTCCTCCAAGCTGGCGCAGGCGCTGCTGCAGTATCAGCAGGACAGGCTGCCGATCGACTATATCGAGAAGCGCAACGCCATCGTCGATGCCGTCACGCTGGACGATGCCAAGGCCGCCGCCAAGCGCCTCTGGGGCCAGGGCCTCCTGACCGTCGTCGTCGGCCGCGCCCCGCAAGCCGCAGCGCAGCCAACCGCAGCAGCGCCGGCGACGAAGTCGAACTGACGTCCCTTTTCGAATGTTCTGAAATGGCCGGGCTCGCCCGGCCATTTGCGTTTCCACCAGGCACCATTGCCGAACGTGGATGTTCCGCGATATGTCCTGATGACACGAATGGTGCCACCATGCTGCGGATATCCCGCGATCTCGTCATCGACGAGGAAGACATCGAGATCGGCTTCGTCCGTGCCTCCGGCCCGGGCGGGCAGAACGTCAACAAATTGTCGACCGCGGCCCAACTGCGCTTCGACGCACGCAAGCTGACCTTGCCGGAAGATGCAGCGATCCGGCTCGCCCGCATCGCAGGCCAGCGCATGACCAAGGACGGCGTGATCGTGATCCACGCCCAGCGCTTCCGCACCCAGGAACGTAACCGGCAGGACGCCATCGACCGGCTCGTCGAGATCCTGACTGAGGCCATGGTGCGGCCGAAGCCGCGGCGCGCGACCAAGCCGACTTTCGGCTCCAAGCAACGCCGCCTCGAGGGCAAGAAGCGCCGCAGCGACGTCAAGGCCGGACGCGGCGGAGGCCGCAGTTTCGACGACTAGCCGCGTTCCCTCCGAACGGAGGCGATGCCGGTAGATGTGGGCAGCGCGGGCATGCCGCATGCAATTGCGCGTCATCGGGACTAAATTGAACGCCTGATCGCCCTTTCGAGTCCCCCCATGCCCGTCCGCCAGCTTCCAGAACAGGTCGTCAACCGCATCGCCGCCGGCGAGGTGGTCGAGCGTCCGGCGAGCGTGGTCAAGGAACTGGTCGAGAACGCCATCGATGCCGGCGCCAGCCGGATCGACGTCTTCACCGATGGCGGCGGCCGGCGGCGGATCGGCATCACCGATGACGGCGGCGGCATGACCGCGAAGGACTTGGCGCTCGCGGTCGAACGCCACGCCACCTCCAAGCTCGACGACGAGGATCTGCTCCAGATCCGCACGCTCGGATTCCGCGGCGAAGCGCTGCCCTCGATCGGCTCCGTGGCACGACTGTCGATTACGACGCGCCACGCCAGTGAGCCTCATGCCTGGGCGCTTACTGTCGAAGGCGGCGAGAAATCCGAGATCATGCCGGCGGCGCTGGCGCATGGCACCCGCGTCGAGGTCAACGATCTCTTCTACGCGACGCCGGCGCGGCTGAAATTCCTGAAGACCGACCGCACCGAAGCCGAGGCGATCCGCGAGGTGGTCAGGCGCCTCGCGATGGCGCGGCCCGATATCGCCTTCACGCTGGCCGGCGAGGAGCGCGCGCCGGTGACCTGGAGCGCCGCGTTGCCCGGCGCGGCCGGGCGGCTGACCCGGCTCGGCGATATCCTGGGCGCTGAGTTTCGCAGCCACGCTTTCGAGGTCCACGCCGAACGCGAGGGCGTGGTCGTCGCCGGCTATGCTGCGGCGCCTGCGCTGACCAAGGCCAACGCGCTCGGGCAATATCTCTTCGTCAACGGCCGCCCGGTCCGCGACAAGCTGATTCTCGGCGCCGTGCGTGGCGCCTATGCCGACTATCTGCCGCGCGACCGCCATCCGGTGCTGGCGCTGTTCGTCACGCTGGATCCACGCGAGGTCGACGCCAACGTCCATCCCGCCAAGACCGAGGTGCGATTCCGCAACGCCGGCCTCGTCCGCGCGCTGATCGTGCACGGACTGAAGGAAGGGCTCGCGCGCGAGGGCCGCCGCACAGCCGCCAACAGCGGCGAGAGCGCCCTGTCCGCGTTCCGGCCCGCCTTCACGCCGCGTCCCGCAAGCTGGGACTGGCGCGCTTCACCATCCGCGCCCGTTGCGCCGATGCCGTCGTTCGAGGGCGCCGCCGCGCCTGCCTTTGCCGAGCGTTCGCAGGCGGCCTTCGATGTCGGCGCGCCCAGCGCGGACGTGCGGATCGAGTCGCAGCCCATCAGCGATTTCGTCGACCGTCCGCTCGGCGCTGCGCGCACGCAGATCCACGAGACCTATATCGTCTCGCAGACGCGCGACGGCCTCATCATCGTCGACCAGCACGCCGCGCATGAGCGCATCGTCTATGAGCGGCTGAAGGCCTCGCTGGCGGCGAACGGCGTGCAGCGGCAGATCCTCTTGATCCCCGAGATCGTCGAGATGGACGAAGCCACGGTCGAGCGCCTGCTGGAGCGCAGCGAGGAGCTGGCGTCATTCGGCCTCGCCATTGAATCCTTCGGCCCCGGCGCGGTCGCGGTGCGCGAGACGCCCTCGCTGCTCGGCAAGACCAATGCGGGCGGCCTCCTGCGCGATCTCTCCGAGCACATGGCCGAGTGGGACGAGGCGCTGCCGCTGGAGCGCCGCCTGATGCACGTCGCGGCGACCATGGCCTGCCACGGCTCGGTGCGCGCCGGCCGCAGGCTGCGGCCGGAGGAGATGAACGCCCTGCTCCGCGAGATGGAGGACACCCCGAACTCCGGCCAGTGCAATCACGGCCGGCCGACCTATGTCGAGCTGAAGCTGAGCGACGTGGAGAAGCTGTTCGGGCGAAGGTGATCTTGTAGGGTGGATTAGCCGAAGGCGTAATCCACCACGTCTGTTTCCGCGGAAATCAAAGAGGTGGGTTACGCTTTCGCTAACCCACCCTACGATCTCTTCAAAAACACGAACTCCGTGTCGTCATACGCGCGCCGCTCCAATTCCTCGTAGCCTTCCGGCGTCACGAACTGCGCGGCCTTTGCCTCTTCCACCACGAGCAACGCGCCCGGGGTGAGCCAGCCGCCGTCGCGCAAGCTCGCGAGCGCCTTCTCGGCAAAGCCCTTGCCGTAGGGCGGATCGAGGAATGCCAGCGAGAACGGCTCGACGGGATGCGCGGGGCCGAGATCGGTGGCATCGCGGCGATAGACCTTGGTGACGCCGCCTAAGCCCAACGATTCCACATTGTTGCGCAGCAGCGCCCGGGCCTCCGCGCCGTTGTCGACGAACAGCGTGAACTTCGCGCCGCGTGACGACGCCTCGATGCCGAGCGCGCCGGTGCCGGCAAAGAGATCGAGCACGCGCGCGTCCGCAATCGGATCGTCATAGGCGTGCACGAGGATATTGAAGACGGATTCGCGCAGGCGGTCCGCGGTGGGGCGGATGTCGCGCGAGGACGGTGAAGCGAGATTGCGCCCCTTCAAGCGACCGCCGACGACGCGCATCACACGACTCCGTCATGCCCGGGCTTGTCCCGGGCATCCAAGTTTCTCAGCCTTGAACTCAAGCAAAACGTGGATGGCCGGGTCAAGCCCGGCCGTGACGACCTGTTGCGCGGTGTCGGCGTCGCTCCAGGCATTGAGCCTACTCGCCGTCCTTCGGCGTCAGGTCGCGCTTGCCGTGATAGCCGCGCTTGGGACGGCGCGGCGGGCCGTAGCCGGCGGCCTCGGCCTCGTTGCGCTCGCGCGCCTCCTCGCTGCCGGTGCGCTGCACCAGCACGCGGCGGCCCTTGCGGTCAGCGATCACGCCACGCTTGCTGGCGGGCTTCTTTTCGGCTGGCGCATCGTCGACGCGCGCGGATTTCGACGGCGTGTCGAACTGCGCACCCGACTTCTCGATGATCTTCTCGCCGAGCTGGTCGCGAAGCACGCGGGACTTGATCTCCTCGACCTGGCCTTCGGGCACCTCGCCGAGCTGGAACGGACCGTAGGAGACGCGGATCAGCCGGTTCACCTCGAGCCCGAGATGCGCGCAGACATTGCGCACCTCGCGGTTCTTGCCTTCGCGGATCGCGAACACCAGCCAGACATTGGCGCCCTGGTCGCGCTCCAGCGTCGCGTCGATCGGGCCGTATTTGACGCCCTCGATCTCGACGCCGTCCTTGAGCGCGTCGAGCTGCGCCTGGGTGACGTCGCCATGGGCGCGAACGCGATAGCGGCGCAGCCAGCCGGTGTCCGGCAGCTCGAGCGTGCGCGCCAGCCCGCCGTCATTGGTGAGCAGCAAGAGGCCCTCGGTGTTGAAATCGAGCCGGCCGACGCTGATCAGCCGCGGCAGGCCTTCCGGCAGATTGTCGAACACGGTCGGACGACCCTCGGGGTCGTCATGCGTGGTCATCAGCCCGCGCGGCTTGTGATAGAGGAACAGCCGCGTGCGCTCGCGCTCCGGCAACGGCTTGCCGTCGACCAGAACGACGTCGTTCTTGGTGATGTCGAGCGCGGGCGAGTTGATGACGCGACCGTTGACGGTGACACGGCCCTGCGTGACCATCTCCTCGGCATCGCGGCGCGAGGCCAGCCCCGCGCGGGCCAGCGCCTTGGCGATCCGTTCGCCGGCCTTCTTCGGCTTCGGCTCTTCCTCCCGGCGCGGGCGGCGATCGGAATCACGGTCGCGCTCGCGATAGGCGCCGCGGCCGCCGAAGGCGGGGCGCTTCTCGAAGATCCGGCTCTCGTCCTCGTTTTCACGGCGCGGACGATCGCCGAAACGGCCCTCGCTGCGCGGATGCTCGTGCCAGTCGGAACGGCCTTCCGAGCGCTCGCGCGGCCGGTTGAATGTCGGCCGGTCGCCGCCACGTCCGCCGCGGTCACCATCGCCGTCACGGCGGGGCCGGTCGAACTTCGGACGGTCGTCGCGGGGACGATCGAATTTGGGCCGCTCGCGGAACGGACGATCGCCTGACGGACGATCGTCGCGCGAACGCGAGAAGCGCGGACGATCATCACCGCCGCCGCCTTCGCGCTTCTGCCAGGGCTTGTCCCCGCCGCGGTCACGACCACCGAAATCCTTGCGCGGCCCGCGATCGCGATCCGGTGCGCCTCGCGAAAACTTTCGCTCGCCGTCGAACTTGCGCTCCGGACGGTCGCCGCGCGGCGCACGATCACCGCGGTCGAAATTCGGGCGGTCGCCGCGCGGCTTGAACGGGCGCTTCTCGCCATCACGCGAGGAGCGATCGGGTGCGCCGCGCGAGAATTTCCGCTCGCCGTCGAACTTGCGGTCCGGACGGTCGCCGCGCGGTGCGTAGGGCTTCTTGTCGCCGAACTTTCTGTCACCGGTCCGGCCGGCGGGGCGGGACTCGTCGCGATCCCGGCGCGGCGGACGGTCGTCGCGGCCATAGGACGGCCGATCACCGCGCGGCTTGAACGGGCGCTTCTCGCCGTCGCGCGAGGAGCGATCGGAGAAAGGCCGGTCGCCACGCGGCTTGAAGCTGCGCTCGCCGCGGCCTTCGCCGCCACGGTCGTCGCGCTTGAAGTTCGGCCGGTCGCTGAAATCGCGGCGCGGGGCATCGCCGTCCGCGCGGGGGCGGAACGGACGGCTGTCGCGGTCGCCACGGGGCGGGCGGGCGTCGCTCCTGCCCTCGGGGCCGCGCTTGGCGAACTTCTTCTCGGGGCCACGCGGCTTGCCGCTGCGGCCACCCTTGGGAGGGCCTCGCCGGCCGCGGGAATCGTTGTTTTTGTGGCTGTCGCGAGGCATGAATGATCTCACTCGAGGGGGTGGCCATTGGGCATTGTGCGCGCTCGTTGGGAGCCGCAAGCCCAGGCAAAACCGGTAAGCACTTCTGCTGAAGGCGCAGCTACTAGCAGGTTTCTTGCGATGATACGAGGCTTGAAAGCCCCCTCTTTCATGGATTTGGCGCTTCTGGCGGCCGAAAATGCCGGAAAAGCGGGCGAAGTTCCTATCGGCTGCGTGGTGGTCCGCAAGGACGAGGTCATTGCCACAGGCGCCAACCGGACGCTCACCGACCGCGACCCCACCGGCCATGCCGAAATCATAGCGCTGCGCGAGGCGGCGAAAAAGATCGGCAGCGAGCGCCTGGTGGACTGCGACCTCTACGTGACGCTGGAGCCCTGCACCATGTGTGCGGGCGCGATCTCGTTTGCAAGGGTGAGGCGGCTCTATTACGGCGCCGCCGACCCCAAGGGCGGCGCGGTCGAATCAGGCGTGCGCTTCTTCGCCGCGCCGACCTGCCACCACGCCCCGGACGTCTATTCCGGCGTCGGCGAGAGCGAGGCGGCGCGGCTGCTCAGGGAGTTCTTTCGGGAGCGGAGGTGATTGCTCCAAACTCCGCCGTCATGCCCCGCGCAGGCGGGGCATCCAGTACGCCGCGGCTTCTCGGATCAATCATCGCCGTCACGGAGTACTGGATCGTCCGCCTTCGCGGACGATGACAGCTGAGTGTTGGGCGCACAGCGGGGCATCAGCCCGTAAAGAACTCGCGCAGCGCTTTCGCGGTCACGTCCGGATTCTCCTCTGTGAGGAAGTGGCCGGAGTCCACCGGCATGCCCTCCACGTTGGTCGCCCATTGCTTCCACGTGTCGAGCGGCGTCGCGGCGGCCTGCGCGATGCCGGCGTTGCCCCACAGCGCCAGCATCGGGATCGTGATCTTCTTGCCGGCTTCGAAATCGGCCTTGTCGAGATCGTAGTCGAAATAGGCGCCGGCACGGTAATCCTCGCACATCGCGTGGATGCGGGCGGGATCGCGGAACGGGGCGAGGTAGTGTTCGAGCGCGCGCTTGTCGATCGCGTCCAGCGTCTTCGATTTGGTCTGGCTCGCCATCTTGAAGCGCAGGAAGAACTCGCCCTGCCCTGATATCAGCGTCTCCGGCAGCGGCGCGGGCTGGGCCAGGAAGGTCCAGTGATAGATCTTCAGCGCGTAGGCGCGGTTCATCCGTTCCCAGTAATCATAGGTCGGCAGGATATCGAGCACCGCGAGCTTCGACAGCCGGCCGGGATGGTCGAGCGCCAATCGATACGAGACGCGGCCGCCGCGGTCGTGGCCGGCCAGCGCGAAGTGGACGTGACCGAGCCGCTCCATCGCTTCCACCATCGCCTTGGCCATGGCGCGCTTGCTGTAGGGCATGTGCAGCGCATCGCTCTCGGGCATGTCGGACCAGCCATAGCCCGGCAGGTCGGCGATGATCAGCGTGAAGGCCTCCGCGAGCTCAGGCGCCACGCGGTGCCACATCACGTTGGTCTCGGAGAAGCCGTGCAACAGCAGCAGCGGTGGGCCCTTGCCGCCGACGCGGGCGAAGATGCGGCCGAACGAGGTATCGATCCATTCGGACGCAAAGCCCGGATAGAGGTCGGCGAGATCGGACATCTTGTTGCATCCTTGATGGGCTCAGGCGGGGTCGGCCCTCGACCCCAAAAGTGCGAAAACAACCCCATGCACAGTAGCTAAGTTCAACCCCTGCCTGCGTTTTTTTGGAGTGCCGACGGGCACGGCCGAAATGGCGCGCGCGAGCAAAAAAGCCTGTCAGCTCATGGTCTTGTCAGCTCTTGCCCTTCTCAGCCTCCACCGCCTGCCAGCCGATGTCGCGGCGGCAGAAGCCTTCGGGCCAGTTGATGCGGTCGACGGCCTGGTAGGCGCGGGCCTGCGCCTCGGTGACGGTCGCGCCCAGCGCGCAGACATTGAGCACGCGGCCGCCATTGGCGAGGATGGCGCCATCCTTCGCCACCGTGCCGGCGTGGAAGATCTCGACAGTGTCGACCTTCGCCGCGTCATCGAGCCCCTCGATCCGCGTGCCCTTCTGATAGTCGCCGGGATAGCCCTTCGCCGCCATCACCACGGTGATCGCGCTTTCCTTGTGCCAGCGCAGATCGAAATTCTTCAGCTGCCCGTCGCAGGCGGCGAGCAGCGCCGGTACGATGTCGCTCATCATGCGCAGCATCAGCACCTGGCATTCAGGGTCGCCGAAGCGGACGTTGAACTCGAACAGCTTTGGGCCCTGCGTCGTCAGCATGATGCCGGCATAGAGAATGCCGCGGAACGGCGTGCCGCGGCTCTTCATGCCGGCGACCGTCGGCAGGATGATCTTCGCCATGATCGCGTCATGGACCTGAGGCGTCACCAGCGGCGTCGGCGAATAGGCGCCCATGCCGCCGGTGTTCGGCCCGACATCGTGGTCGAACACGCGCTTATGGTCCTGCGCGGAGGCCAACGGAATCGCGGTCTCGCCGTCGCACAGCGCAAAGAAGCTGATCTCGCGGCCCGGCAGAAACTCCTCGATCACGACTTCGGCGCCAGCCTCGCCGAACGCGCCCTCGAACATCATGGCGATGGCGTCCTCGGCCTCGCGCACGGTCTTGGCGACCACGACGCCCTTGCCGGCGGCAAGGCCATCGGCCTTCACCACGATCGGCGCGCCCTGGCTCTGCACATAGGCGCGCGCATCATCGGCCTTGGTGAAGCGCTGGTAGGCGCCGGTGGGAATGCCGAACTCGGTGCACAGCGCCTTGGTGAATCCCTTGGAGCTTTCGAGCTGGGCGGGGATCTTGTCCGGCCCGAACGCCTTGATGCCGGCGGCCGTGAGGTCATCGACGATGCCGGCCGCCAGCGGCGTCTCCGGCCCGACCACAACGAGCTCGACCTTGTTCTGCTTGCAGAAGGCGATCACCGCCGCATGGTCCGCGACATCCAGCGCCACGCACTCCGCCTCGCGCGCGATGCCGGCATTGCCGGGCGCGCACCAGAGTTTGGTCACCAGGGGGGAGGCTGCGATCTTCCATGCGAGGGCATGTTCGCGGCCGCCGGAACCGAGCAGGAGAATGTGCATCGAGGGCTCAGAATGAGGGGTTTTGCTGGGGCGGAGGTCGCATGAATCGGGGTGGGTGTGAAGGGGTCTTGCCCCGAACTCCCCGTCATTCGGGTCGTGCGAAGCCCTTCTACCTTCTCTCCTTGTAGGATCAGGTACCGACCACTGACGGAATTCGCCGCACCGGTGAGGTTTACTGACGCCCAAATAGACAAGGCGCCCGGGTGGCTAACGCCAGGCGCCTACTTTGCTGGTTAGGCAAAGACCAGACCTAGCTAGGGTCTGGAGTGGGGGACCACCCCACAATGTCTATACTCTGCGTGCGGATGCCTCGTTTGGTGGCTGAGCTTATGACTATTCCCCCACGGGGATCCGAAAGCGATGTTTCGGGGCGCCAGTTATCTCAAGACCGTCCAGCAAAGCTCCCTGCGATACAAGCAATCATCAGGTTTACCGTTCCCGGCTCAGCCGGTTTATCGCAAGTGTAATTGCAACTAATGCGTTAGGCAAAACTAAGGCGGATTGGTGGCGAGACTTGGAGGAAATCCTAGGTTAGGACACGCACAAAACCGACTTGGTCGCTCGGAGATCGAGCGCATGCGCTCGCAGATAGGTCGGCAGCGCAAGGGAATCCTCCAGCTCGAGCGTGCCGGGATAGCTGACCTTCCCTGCGCCGCCAGCAGGAGTGAGAACCAAATGCTGAGCTAAAGGCCTGGCTCGTCCAGGAGAAGAATTGCATCCTCAGCGTGGCCGCCCCGCGTGTCTGCCGAAAAGACAGTATAAAATGAGAAGAACCAGCGGAAGCCGCCCCTACAAGCGATTGCGTATCTTCCACAAAAGCTCTTCGTGAGTACCGTACTTGACCTCCCGGCTCTTGACGCCGTTCCAGCCCGTAAGATGGGTTGAGCCCTTGCGAAACCCATCGCACTTGTTTCGTGGTAACGTCGCGTCATGACCGCGTACGCCGCAGCTTCGTACCTGGTGCTGTTTCTTCTTCACCGTCAATCTGGCGGAGCGGAGGCTGGCGTTGTTGACAGATCATGTCGAGGTATTGCGCGAAGCGTTTCGCGAAACGCGCCAGCGCCATCCGTTCACGATCGACGCCATCGTGGTGCTGCCTGACCACCTTCACACGGTGTGGACGTTACCGGAAGGCGATGCCGATTTTGCGATCCGCTGGCAGCTAATCAAATCCAACTTTTCGCGCGGTTTGGCGCGCAACGAGAGGATATCCCAAAGCCGCGCGGCCAAAGGTGAGCGGGGCATCTGGCAACGCAGATTTTGGGAGCATACCATTCGCGACGAAGGCGATTTCGTCCGGCATGTCAACTATGTTCATATCAATGCGGTCAAGCACGGGCTCGTCAATCGGGTGCGTGACTGGGCTTCCTCCTCGTTTCATCGCCACGTCAAGCTTGGCAATTACCCGGTCGATTGGGCCGGCGATCAGTCAGATGACGGCCGCGATTACGGTGAGCAGAGATAGAGAAGCGATGGGTTTCGCAAGGGCTCAACCCACCCTACGAGCTGATCGAGAGCGACAGACTAGCCCGGGCGACAGAAGCGGCTTTCAAGTAGCCGCTAATTGATTTTCGGAGGATACGGGCCGATGGCAATGATCTGAGGTTTATTGCCAAAGACGTACTCGCTAGCAGCCTTAACGGGGGTGCAGCTAGGCTCGATCTTGATGTGCCCAGCCAGACGCTCTTGGAAGTTTAGGATCTTCGCATGCTCCGCAGCGTATTCCTTAAAGACATCGGGATAGGCTTTGGCTCCCTCTTCAGGAAACACGCCGTCTAAAATATCATCGAACAGAGGCTTATAGTGGCCATGATCGACCCAATATCGATCTGGCTTCAATGCGGCGAGGGGCTCTGGGATCGACACCGGCGTCGCAGAGGTCCTCTCGTCTATCTCCTGCAGGCGCATAGCCAACGTCCGCAAGCTGACGCCGGTGAAATTCGTCGCAGGGATGTTGGCAAACCCTTTTCGAAGCTTCGTCGGATCGCTCGTCGTCGCGACCAAGTTGAAAACGTATCGATGGCGACGAGTAATTTCGTCCATCAGCTCGGCACGGTCCTTAATCAAGCCATTCGCGGCCTGGACGCAACTATTTTGAGCTGCGAATGCGGACCCGATCAAACCCAGCGCCCCTCCGAGCACGAAAAGGACAAGGGGTGTATTTAGGAAGGTCCAAGTTTTTCCGGAGCCCGGTCCGGCACTTTGCTCGTCACCCACACCTGCCTCCACCAGAGAACGCCCCAGCATACAAAAGCCGAGGCGTTTCGCTAGTAGGGTATCTGGTCACCCACTTTCTGGCTTTGCACCGCAGGCGTAGTCTCATCACACCATGGTCCTTTTGGAGGAGCCAATCCGCAGCCTGAGAGGCGTTGGATGCGATCGAGAAGATGGCCCGGCTGAACGTAGGATCTATCAAAAACAAAATGCATATCGGCGGCACAACTGCCCGTGGGATGGGTGGAGCGCTTGCGAAACCCATCGCGCTTGTTTCATGATGTGATCGCCTCATAACCGCATACCGCCGCAACTTCGTTCCGGGTGGGTGCTTCTTCTTCACCGTCAATCTGGCGGAGCGGAGGCTGGCGTTGCTGACGGATCATATCGAGGTGTTGCGGGCGGTGTTCCGCGAAACGCGCCAGCGCCATCCCTTGGAAGCATAAATACTGGCAGAAAATCGGTGTGACTTGAGCGAACCCAGGCATCTTCGACCGCATGAAATGGAGCTCGTTTCGACGATGTTAGAGCGCGCACCTGCGGGAGAGAGATTTCTGGCCGCGTTAGGGGCTTCTCTTGTCGAGGACATGCAAGACGGGGATATGGGGAGCTTAAGGTTTAGGCCTCCAGGCTCCTACGATCAGCGTTTCGGAAAACAAATCGCCGAAGCAGAGTTTACCGACTCAGATGGCGTACCTGTGAGCGTGACAATAAACCTCGATGACCGGGGCCATCTGTTCGAACTAGATATATGGAAAATGGACTTCTCGCCGTTGAAGCAATATCCGAGTGCCGGCGAGATTAAGGTCAAATAGCCCGAAGGATCGGTTGAACCCTTGCGTCGGCGGTGGAATGGATTCCGGGCTCGTCGCTTCGCGACGCCCCGGAATGACGGCGGAGGCTGGCGCTGGCTGGCGAAAATCCTTAAACGGGGGGTCTGACCCCACCATGCCGAATCGTCCGATGCCGCCCGCGGAACCCCATAACAACGCCTTCGAATTCACCGTCTCCGAGCTTTCCCAGTCCCTGAAGCGGACGGTGGAGGACACCTATGGCCATGTCCGGGTGCGCGGCGAGATCTCCGGCTTTCGCGGCGCCCATTCCTCCGGCCATTGCTATTTCGCGCTCAAGGACGAGAGCGCCAAGATCGAGGCGGTGATCTGGAAGGGCGTGCACGGGCGGATGCGCTTCAAGCCCCAGGAGGGGCTGGAGGTGATCGCGACCGGCAAGCTGACGACCTATCCGGGCTCCTCGAAATACCAGATCGTGATCGAGGCGCTGGAGCCGGCCGGCATCGGCGCGCTGATGGCGCTGATGGAGGAGCGCAAGAAGAAGCTCGCCGCCGAGGGCCTGTTCGACGAGGCGCGCAAGCAGCTGCTGCCCTGGCTGCCCGAGGTGATCGGCGTGGTGACGTCGCCCACGGGTGCGGTGATCCGCGACATCCTGCACCGGCTGGAGGACCGCTTTCCGCGCCGCGTGCTGGTGTGGCCGGTGAAGGTGCAGGGCGACGGCTCGGCCGAGCAGGTCGCGGCCGCGATCCGCGGCTTCAATGCGCTGCCGGAGGGCGGCAAGATTCCGCGGCCCGACGTGCTGATCGTCGCGCGCGGCGGCGGCTCGCTGGAGGACCTCTGGTCGTTCAACGAGGAGATCGTGGTGCGCGCCGCAGCCGAGAGCATGATCCCGCTGATCTCGGCGGTGGGGCACGAGACCGACATCACGCTGATCGATTTCGTCGCCGACAAGCGCGCGCCGACACCGACGGCCGCGGCCGAGATGGCGGTGCCGGTGCGCAGCGATCTCTTCGTCGAGGTCGCCGATCTCGGCCGCCGCACCCGCGCCTATTGGCAGCGTGCCCACGAAAGCCGCCGCAGCGAGTTGCGCGCCGCCGCGCGCGCGCTGCCCGCGGCCGGCGATCTGCTCGCCATTCCCAGGCAGCGGCTGGATTCGGCAGGCGCGTCCCTGCCCCGCTGTCTCAAGGCCAACACGCACGCGCATTTCCGCAGG
This sequence comes from Bradyrhizobium sp. MOS003, assembly GCF_003020125.1. Classification (GTDB taxonomy): domain Bacteria; phylum Pseudomonadota; class Alphaproteobacteria; order Rhizobiales; family Xanthobacteraceae; genus Bradyrhizobium. The sequence goes on from NZ_PYFW01000002.1 coordinate 268,199, forward strand.
TTTACCGCCGCGAGCTCGAAGCTGACGCTGCGGGTGCTGCACGGCCAGATCTCGCAGGCCGACCATCGGCTCACCGTGTGCGGCGAGCGGCTCGGGCTGTCCACGCGCTCGCTGCTGCGGCAACGGCGCGACCGGTTTGCCGGACTCGAAATTCGCCTGCGCGCCTCGAAGCTGTCCAACGCGCAGGCGCAGCGCAACGCCATTGCCCGCCAGCGCGAGCGCACCCATCGCCTCAGCGAACGCGCCGGCCGGGCGATCGTCACGCTGCTGCAGCGGCTGGAGGCCCGCGTCGACAACAGCGGCAAGCTGCTGTCGGCCCTGTCCTATCGCAGCGTGCTCGCGCGCGGCTTCGCGCTGGTGCGGGACGAAGCGGGACATCCGCTGCATGCGGCCGACAGCATCGGGCCGGGCGCACGCCTCGAGATCGAGTTCGCGGATGGGCGTGTGGGTGCCACCGCGGACGCGGATCGTGCAGCTCCAACGGCCAGGCGCGCGCCGTCGCAGCCGAAGCCGGCCGCGGCGGACGCAAAGCCGGCGCCCAAGCGCGTGGGCAAGCCGGTGGATCAGGGTACGTTGTTTTAGGCGCGATGGCGCTTCAATCTCGGTGTCATTCCCCGCGCAGGCGGGGGATCCAGTACCCCGCGGCATCTCGATGAATCACAACCGTCTCGGCGTGCTGGATCGCCCGGTCAAGCCGGGCGATGACGGTGAGCGTATAGAACCGCTGTCGCAATCTCGTCATTGCGAGGAGCTCGCGACAAAATTGCAGAGCAATTTTGCGCTGAAGCGACGAAGCAATCCAGAATCCCTCCGCAGAAAGACTCTGGATTGCTTCGCTGCGCTCGCAATGACGATGTGGAGACAGCCCGGCCTACCGACAAGACAATCCCGCGTCGATCGTGGTCCAGAAGCCGCAATGCTCCGGCGCGCGCTGGGGGGCGCCGGCGTGGGCCTCGTACAGGAAGATCGCGACGGTGAAGACGGCCAGTGCGGAGACGAGCGTGAGACGGTTGCGCATGAGGATTGCGTTTAATCGACATCGTGGTCGAACTAAGGCGCCGCTACCTGCTGAAACCCGCGCCGCGCGCGATCCGTCAATTCCCGGTCGGCCATCTCAGTCCGTGCAGGGCGGTGGTCAATGCGGGGCTGTCCCCGCCTGCCGTTGTTCCTGGGCGGCCCCGCTTGAAGCCCGAAGATAGTCGAATTACCGCGCCAGCCATTGCGCAACGTCCTTCTGCGACTCCGCGCGCGCCTCGGCGTCCGTGCCGAGATGGCCGTGCTCGGGCGCGGCGGGATCGTTGCTGCCGCCGGGTGCGTGCAGCTGCGTGTTGGCGCGGTCGAAATCGTGATCGGCGCCGGGATAGACCACGATGCGTGCGAGCGCGCTGCGGCCATGCGCGCCCTCGACCATCTGGCGGCAGGCCGGCGGCGAGGAGACGTCGTCATTGGCGCCGATCAGCACCAGGGTCGGCACCCGCGTGCTCCAGCCGAGACCGGCGGAGATCCGGCAGTCCGGATAGAACGCGATGGCCGCGCGGAAATCCGGCCCCGGATCGCGCGCTCCGCTTTGCGGTCGCACCGCCCAGAGCAGCGCGCTGGCGCCGTTGGCCCAGCCCATCAGGCTGACGCGGTTGCGCGCCACCCAACTCTGCTTCATCAGCCAGGCGTGCGAGGCCGCGATGTCGATGACGCGCTCACGCCGCGCCTTGACGTGCATCTCCTTGACGCGGCATTGCGGCCCGAGGTCGCGCGAGCCATAGCTGTCCGGCAACAGCACGGCATTGCCCGCCCGGAGCAGGCGCTCGGCCCAATCGCGGTAGCGCGGCAGCACGGGATCGGAATGGCCAGCGAGGCCGCCGCAGCCGTGCAGCGCGATCACCGCCGGAAACGGCCCCGCACCTTCAGGCTTGTAGAGCTGTGCATGCAGCACGCCCGACGCCAGCGGAATCTCGACCGGCTGCGGCGCCGGCGCGGCATGCGCGGCCGACACCAGCAGGGTCAGGAACAAGGCGGTCAATCGAAGGCGCATCGGTGTCTGCCACAGGAGATGCCTGATACAGCGATCCTTCGGCCACGCATTATCACGCTGAAACGGCGGCAAAACATCACAAACCGGTGGGTTTACCGGGCGGACAAGCCACCCTATCTATGCTACATCCCGTCCAACACATCGTGCCCTCCAGGGTTTCCCTTTGAAGTTTTCCTGGCAGCGGCCTTCCACGGAGACTTTCGACCGTGCTGAACAAGTTCGGCCCCTCAGGCCATGGCGAAGCGCAAGTGCAATATCTCGACGGCGACTTCCGCGTGATCTCGCCGGGGACCTTCGTGCGCTGCGCGATCACCGACGTGCGAATCCCGCTCGACGAGCTGAAGTACTGGAGCGTGGATCTGCAGGAAGCCTATTCCACGCCCGCCGCGGTGCTGCAGCGGCATTTTCCCGGCGCGCTGAAGCCGCAACCGTGATCCCGTAGACTGGGCAGTTTCATCGCATTCTCCTGATCGTCCGAAATGGATAGGAGTCTTGCGATGAATGTCGCCTGAATGACCCGCTGCCACAGGCCTACAACGCTCAGCCCCAAGAGCGCGACGAAGCATGGGATGGTGTGACGCGCACCGACGGTGTTCGCGCGCCTGATCCGCCAGCCGCGCATCCGCAATGATCTCGTTCGTGCCGCTGCGCGTTGCATCGGACAGCGCGCGCACCCCGAGGTTATTCAGTTCGCGCTGTGGTTGGATTCTTCATCGCAGTTCGGCGCCCTTAAGTTGTTCGACGAAGTCCGGGTGAAACAAAGGGCTGCTACAGTGCAGATTAGGTAACTGGCCCTGTTCTTTCATCGCACAGACGATCAAGTCAACCCAACAGCCATCGAGCATTGGAATTGGCGCGGTCTGTGAACGGGCTCATATCGAAGAGCCACCCGACGGGCTACGATCACCTTTAAATTTCGCGGTGGAATTTCTGGAATCGAAAGTCAATCCATGGGGGTGATCATGCCCGCCATTTTCGACCTGCTCTATCGTGAATATTGCCGCGCCCGTCTCGCTGAAATGCGCAAACAGCTTCTGATCACCGTTGAGCGCACTGAAGCCATCGCAGCAGATCATCGTTCCGCGACGCAAGCTGACGATGAGAGAACGGACGCACACCGCAAGACCGGTCACAGCATGCAGAATTGAAGCGGCTCCAAGGCCGGCGATCACTCCCGCGTAGCAGTGACCAAGCAACTGACACGGTTTGGGAGACCGCAATGAATACACCCGAATGCTACACCGTCGTCGTGGCCTGCATGTCGTGCCTGACCATCATCGGATTGATGGCTGCCGGCGCGTGGTGAGCATGCCCCCTCGCCTCGCCGCAGACATGATTCCGGCTTTGACATGAGTACAGCCGCCGCGTCGTCCGACAACGGCGGCTGCGCTTATGACCCGGAAATCAGCTTCCCGGCGGCGAATACGAAGGACGCAGCTTCGCCGCGTTCTGGCGGACCTGCTTGATCTCGTCCTGCGTGAACAACCGAACCAGCTTCACGTTCTGCAGCGTGCCGGCCGTCACGGTCAGGCCGGAAATGGCCGGAGCAGCGGTGGGATCAGGCACATCGAAAATCACGAGGACGCCGGGGCCGTCGGCCGCGACGCTGTACATCGAGACCAACTTTCCGCCGGCCGCTTCGATGAGCTTTCGAGCTGCCTCCTGGCGATTGGTCGCGGGATTTTCCAAAATGGCATTGAGAGCCGCGTGGCGTGTATTGTCCGGTGAGGCAAAAATGCATGGCAAGTTCTCCTCTGAACTGTTGGCAATAACCTCCGGGCCGTTCCGAACTGGTCGTGACGGCCGCTGCACTCGACGCGATGAAGATTCCTTGCCCGCCGTGGGCATGAACGCCGTCGATGATTTCCAGGAGTTCGGCACGTCCCGGTGACGGCTCTCATGCAAGGCTACATCAACTCCCGAACTCGCGGAAGAAGATTCGCCGGCAGCAACATTTCGCGTTTCGCGACTAGGGCAGCGACGTTGCCTCACGTTGCGAGATCAGCGCCCACTGAACCTTCGCTCGCGCGCTCTGTACAGATGATCGCTGATCAATTGCCGCAGCTTTGCCGGCTCATCGAACTCGAGCTGAACGGCGAACGGCACGATACCGTCAGGCACGCCTTCGCGGCCGCGCAGGCGCGCAAGGTCTTTTTCCGTCGTCACCGGCGTGAGCTGCTCGCGCTGCGCCTCCGCTGTGAGCGCTGCGATCTCGCCTTCCGAAAACATGTGGTGGTCGGCGAAGGCCCGCGCGCGCGCGACGTCGATCCCGCTCGCACGCAGGGTGCGGAAAAAACGCTCGGGATCGCCGATGCCGGCAAAGGCGAGAACGCGCTTGCCGAACAGCTGCGCGAGCGAGCCTGCATCCGGCTTCAGGCGCGCGCGCAACTCCGGCTTGTCGCGCCTGGCGAGCGCGGAGGCGACATCGTCGGCGGCATGGCCGTCGCCGATCAGCACCAGCGCATCGGTGCGCTCGAGCTGTGCCTTCAGCGGCGCGCGCAGGGGACCGGCGGGAAACACCTGGCCGTTGCCGAGACCGCGTTCGCTGTCGATCACGATCAGCGAGGCGTCCTTGAGCAGGCGCGAGTTCTGAAAGCCGTCGTCCATCAGGATGACGGTGGCGCCTTGCGACTTCGCCAGCGCAACGCCGTCGAGACGGTCGCGCGCAACGGCGACGGGCACGTCGCGCGCCATCATCAGCGGCTCGTCGCCGATGTCGGCCGCGGTGTGGCGTGTGCGGTCGACCATCACCGGACCCGTCAGGCGCCCGCCATAGCCGCGACTGAGCACGACAGGCGTTTCGCCGAGCTCGCGCAGCAGTCTGGTCAGTGCCAGCACGGTCGGCGTCTTGCCGGCGCCGCCGACGTGATAATTGCCGACGCAGATCACGGGGATGCCGGCGTCCGCGCCCTTGCGCAGCATGCGCCGTTCGGTGATCGCGCCGTAGAGCGCTCCGAGCGGCCATAACGCGTAGGACGGGAGGGAACGTGGCCGGTACCAGAAGGCCGGCTCACGCATTGGCGGCTCCCATCTCGATCCGCAACTGCAGCAGATAGGGTTCGAGCGCGGTCATGGTGCGGTTGAGCGCGCCGCCGAGATCCTCGACCACGCCTGAGCCTGCACGCTGCATCTTGTCGCGTACCGTCGGCTCGGCCAGCAGCAGGCCAAGCTGCTTGACCAGCGCCTCCTGCGTGTCGGCCTGGCGCGCACCGCCGCGCGCATCGAGCGCCTCGTAGACATCGGCGAAGTTGAAGACGTGCGGACCATGCACGATCGCGGCCCCGAGCTTGATCGCCTCGATCGGGTTCTGGCCGCCATGGCGGATCAGCGAGCCGCCCATGAATACGATTCCCGACAGCCGGTAGAACAGGCCGAGTTCGCCCATGGTGTCGGCGACATAGACGTCGGTGGTCGCGGTCGGCAGTTCCTCGCGCGAGCGCAATGCCGGCTTCAGGCCCGAGGCCGTGATCAGGCCCGCGATCGAGGAGCCGCGGTCGGGATGGCGCGGCACGATCACGGTGAGGAGCTGCGGGAAGAAACCGACGAGGCTGCGATGCGCCGCGACCAGCATCTCGTCCTCGCCCGGATGGGTCGAGGCCGCGACGATGATGGGGCGCCCGCGGGTCATCGCCATCAGCCGTTCGAGCTTGGCGGGATCGGCCGGCGGCGCGGGCACGTCGAGCTTGAGATTGCCCGTGGTGACGACGTCGCGGCCGCCAAGCGTGGAGAAGCGTTCGGCATCGGTCCTGGATTGCGCGAGGCAGATGTCGAAGCGCGACAGCAGCGCCGAGATGGTGCCCTGCATGCGGCGCCAGCGCGGGAACGAGCGCGGCGACATCCGCCCGTTGATCAGCACCATCGGCACCCGGCGCGTCGCGCCCGCCAGAATCAGGTTCGGCCACAGGTCGGATTCGATGAACAGCGCCAGCGACGGCTGCCAGTGATCGAGGAAGCGCGCGACATAGCGCGGCGAGTCATACGGCACGTATTGATGGATCACGTCGGGCGGGAACCGCTTTGCGACCACATTGGCCGAGGTGACGGTGCCCGAGGTGAGCAGGATGCGCAGATTGAGATCGCGCAGGCGCTCGATCAGCGCCGCCGCGGCCAGCACCTCGCCGACGCTGGCGCCGTGGATCCAGACCAGCGGACCATGCGGCCGCACGTCCCGGGACAGGCCGCGCCGCTCGCCGACGCGCGCGGGATCCTCCTTGCCCTGTTTCAGCCGCCGCCTGATCAGGGCGGGCGCAAGCGGCACCAGGCCGGACGCAAGGCGACGATACAGCCGCAGCGTCAGCGGCAGGGAGCCAGGCAACGACTTGGGCAACGACTTGGGCAACTTAGGCATCTTGAGGCCCAGGGCGGCCGAGTTGCGCATAGGCGCGGCGGGTCGCCTCGTTCAGCGTCTCTTCCAGCTCCAGCCGCAACGCTTCCATCATGGCGGCGTCGGCATCGGCGGGAACGTGGATTTCCTTGATGCCGACCAATGCGCCCCGCCCGAATGGAAGATTGATGGTGGTGCGGTCCCAGTTCTTGAGCCGGACGAAGCGGCTGGTCGCCATCGCGAAAGGCATGATCGGCCGCCCCGATTCCCGTGCCAGCATGATAATGCCGAGCCCGGCCACGCGCGAGCGCTTGGGGACATCGGCGGTCAGCGCGACATTACAACCGGCCTGGAGCGTGCGCACCATTTCCTTGAAGGCGCCGACCCCGCCCTTGCGGTGGAAAGCGCCGCCATGATCGCCGGAACCGCGGATGGTACCGATGCCGAGCCGCTCCGCGGCGATCGCATTGAACTCGCCGTCGCGGTGGCGGGAGATCAGCACCTTGGCGCGGTAGGAGGCCTTGTTCTGGTTCTTGATGAAGGGCGTGAGGAAATGCTGGCCGTGCCAGAACGCGAAGATCGCAGGGAGCTGCGGCTCAACCTGGGCATAGACGTCGGGCGGATCCAGCGTGAATTTGTTGGTCCGCCAGACCAGACGCAGATATTCGGCCGCCAGAACCCCGACGGCACGCTGAAACCAGCTGCTTCGCAGCGTATTGCGAAGCAGCTTTTTCAACGCGCCGGTTCTTGATTCGGGTCGAGCAGCCGGTGGAGATGGACGATGAAATAGCGCATCTGCGCATTGTCGACCGTGCTCTGCGCCTTGGCCCGCCAGGCGGCATGGGCGGTCGCATAGTTCGGATAGAGGCCGACGATCTCGACGTCGTCGAGATTCTTGAACGTGTTTTGCGTGAGATCGACGAGCTCGCCGCCGATGACGAGGTGAAGCAGTTGTTGCGGGGCACTATCTGGCATGAGTTCTGTTCCTAACGGGCTGCCCGGCAAAGCAGTGTTCGAGAAGCACGACGAAAAGCGCTTTAGGCCAAGGGACGGTTTCGAAAATGCGCGACAATGCCCGCATGACGATCGCGTCCCGCTGCCACCAGCACCCCGTGCGCCACTTCCCGGCGGTTATAGAGGATGGGTTCTCCGGAGAGGTCACTCATCCTACCATCGGCTTCCTGCACGATCAAATCTGCCGCCGCAAGGTCCCAATCATGGCTGTTGCCCCCCGCAAAGGCCGCATCCAGCGCGCCATGGGCGACCCGGCACAGCCGCAGTGCGAGCGAGCCGATTCGCGGATGCAGCTTGATCTCGCCGCCCGAGCTGTTGAGCCGCTCGACCATCGGCTTCGGGCCGGCGACACGGGAGAAGTCGAGCGTGGACCCGGGCGAAGCCTGCACGGCGGCGCCGTTGAGCGTGGTGCCCCGGCCGCGTGCGGCGAAGAAGAACTCGCCGCTCACAGGCGCGAACACCGCGGCCAGCACCGGCGCGGTATCCTGGACCAGCGCGACGCTGACGCACCAATCGTGGTGGCCGTTGAGGTAGTTGCGCGTGCCGTCGATGGGATCGACGATCCAGGTCAGCCGCCGCGACAGCCGCGTCGCATCGTCGGCGCTCTCCTCCGAGAGCCAGCCATAATCCGGCGTCGCGCCGCGCAGGCGCGTTTCGAGCAGGTCGTTGACGGCGATGTCGGCTTCGGACACCGGCGAGGACGCGCCCTTGGTCCATGTCTTCAATTCGGTGCGGAACATCGACTGCGCCAGCGCACCTGCTTCGCGCACCGTGTCCTGCAGCAGCGTCGCGTCGCGCGTCAGGATGGATTCGCCCGGGGCGTTCGCCTCAACGTCCGCCAAGCGTCAATCCCTCGATGCGCACCGTCGGCGCATTGATGCCGTAGCGGAACTCGAGATTGTTCGCGGGCTGCATCGACTTGAAGATCTCGAACAGATGGCCGGCGATCGTCACCTCGCTGACGGGATAGGTGATCTCGCCGTTCTCGATCCAGAAGCCGGAGGCGCCGCGGCTGTAATCGCCGGTGACGCCGTTCACGCCGGAGCCGATCAGATCGGTGACGTAGAAACCCTGCTGGATGTCGGCGATCAGCTCGGCGGGCGTCGGCGTGCCGGGCTCGAGATGCAGATTGTACGGCCCGGGCGAGGGCGACGACGAGACGCCGCGATGGGCGTGGCCGGTGGTGGCGAGGCCGAGCTCGCGCGCGGTGGCGCAGTCGAGCAGCCAGGTCGTCAGCACGCCCTCGTCGATCAGCGCGATCTTCTTCACGGCCACGCCCTCGGCGTCGAACGTCTGCGAGCGCAGGCCGCGCTTGCGCAGGGGATCGTCGATGATGCGGATGTTCTTCGCAAACAGCTGCTGGCCGAGCTTGTCCTTGAGGAAGCTTGTCTTGCGCGCGATCGAGGCGCCGTTGATGGCGCCGACGACGTGACCGACCAGCGAGCCCGCGACGCGCGGATCGAACACGACAGGCACCTTGCAGGTCTCGACCTTGCGCGGATTGGAGCGCGCCACGGTGCGCTCGCCGGCGGAACGGCCGACGATGCCTGGCGACAACAGGTCGGCACCGTGCGGCGCCGAGGTGAAGTCGTAATCGCGCTCCATGCCGGTGCCTTCGCCGGAGATGGCGGTGGCCGAGATGCCCTGGCTGGAGCGCAGGTAAGAACCGTGGAAGCCGGTCGAGGTGACCAGCACCATCCCGCCCATGCCCGCGGACGCCGAGGCGCCGCCGGATTTGGTGACGCCCTTCACCGCAAGCGCCGCAGCCTCGGCTTCGAGCGCGCGGCGCTCGAGCTCGGAGGTTGCGGGCACATCGGGATCGAGCAGATCGAGATCGGGGAAGTCGCGCGCGAGCAGCGACGGGTCCGCGAGGCCGACATATTTGTCGTCGGGCGCGACGCGCGCCATCGCGACCGCGCGTTCGGCAAGCTTGGTCACGGCATCGCCGCTGACGTCGTTGGTCGAGACCACCGCCTGGCGCTGGCCGACCAGCACGCGCAGGCCGACGTCGTCACCCTCGGAGCGCTCGGATTCCTCGACGCGTCCGTCGCGCACCTCGACGCCTTGCGAGACGCCGCGCACCGCGACCGCGTCGGCTGCATCCGCGCCGGCGCGCTTCGCCGCCTCCACCAGCCGCTGCGCCAGATCCGACAAAGCGGACTGGTCGAACAGGTCGCGGCTGGCCTGTGACCCCTTGTTAGACCCCTTGGAGGAATCCTTGGACGAAAGCATCGAGCTTGCGGATGGTGAAGAGTTCACGAACGAAATCCTGTTGGGGCGGGGGTTCGGGACCGGAACCCACAGATGTGCCCTGATCGCCCGGACTTCAAGCATTTTCAGCCTGCCAGAAGCTCAGATTCGCACCTTTGACGCAACGTCTCGTCAATCATGCGTGCCAAGGTCTTGTCAATCATGAGCCACAGTGACGGTGGGTTAACCAGCCTTTTTAAGCGGTTTCGGAAAGCCGCGCGCTAAGGTCCTCGCATCGACCGGGAACATAATCCCGGCGGGGAGAACTAAAGCCGTGAGGCGTCAAACAGCAACATGCGGGATCGCTCCCGCCGGGTCGAGCCGCTCTCTGCGGCTCGACCCCCTTTCCCTTCCGGTCCGCTTCGATGCGCACGATCCGCGCGCCGATGGATACACGAGGCAGATCGAGCTTCATCGCGAACGTGTCGTGCTTCGCCGTGCCGTTCGCGGCATGCGGATGGCGATCAACGTCCGCGTCAGCGATTTCACCGGCGTCGCGCTACGCGGCAATGACGAGGCGCAGGCCATCGTCCTCGTGCATCGCGATCCCTCGCTCTCCGTTCCGCTGCTCGTCGGCGCCGACGGCGACGAGCTCGTCGAGGCCTTGGCGATCTGGAGCGAGCTGTTCGCGCTTCCGCAGCTCGACGAAGGCGCGCGCAAGCCCGCCGCCCGCCGCCGCCGCGCCAATGCGATCCGCGCCCGCCGTCCGAAATTCCTGATGCGCCGCCGCATTGCGATGGCGCGGGAATTGTCGGTTCATCGCGAAGAACGCGAGATCATCGCGCGGAACTAAGTGTGATCCAGTAGGGTGGGCAAAGCGACAGCGTGCCCACGCCTTCTATCCATCATTGAGAGATCGTGGGCACGGCGCAAGTGTGCCTCTGCCCACCCTGCGAGACCTACGCCCGCATCACCGCGTCGGCGAGCAATCCCGCAAACAGCAACAGGCCAGCTTCCCTGTTCGACTTGAACAGGCGCAGACACAGCTCGGGATCCTCTATCCGCAAGCGCACGATCTGCGAGGCCAGGTGCACGGCGAAGGCGATCAGCCCGAGCCAGGCCGGCCAGCGTGCATCGGCGGAGGCGAGAGCGACGCCGATCAGCATCACAGCGAGCCCGTAGAACAGGACCAGCGCCTGGTGCGTATGTGCGCCGAACAGGCGCGCGGTGGACTTGATGCCGATCAGCGCGTCGTCCTCGGCGTCCTGATGCGCGTAGATCGTGTCGTAGCCGATCACCCATGAAATCGCGCCGGCGTAGAGCACCATCGCGGTGACGTCGATGCGTCCGAAGGTGACGGCAAATCCCATCAGGGCGCCCCAGGAGAACGCAAGGCCAAGCACGATCTGCGGCCACCAGGTGATCCGCTTCATGAAGGGATAGATCGCGACGATCAGGAGCGAGGCGATGCCGGTCAGGACCGCGAAGCGGTTGAATTGCAGCAATACGATGAGACCGGTCAGGGCCAGCGCGATCATGAAGGCCAGCGCCTGCTTCGTACTCACCTGTCCCGAGGGCAAAGGCCGCGAGCGGGTGCGCTCGACCTTGGCGTCGAGGTCGCGGTCGGTGATGTCGTTCCAGGCGCAGCCCGCCCCGCGCATCACGAAGGCGCCGATGAAGAACAGCACGATGGCGAGCGGCAGTCCGCGGACGTCATGCGCCATGCCGCTGGCGATGGCCGCCGACCACCAGCACGGCATCAACAGCAGCCAGGAGCCGATCGGACGATCGAAGCGGGACAAGCGCAAATAGGGCCGCGCCCATTGCGGCGCGCGCGTATCGACCCAGTTGCCGGTGGAATCGGCAACGCGGGCGGATGTATCGCTCATCGGGTCAGGACGTTGCCGTTGAGCGTGTCGAAGGTGCTGCCGCCCTTCTTGCCGGCATTGGCCTCAGGCGCCGAGCCCGCACCCAACACCTCGCTCAGCGACGGGCCGGCCGGACCGCGTGGCTGGTTCTGCATTTGCTGAGCGACGTTGCAGACCTTCGTCGCCATGGCCTCGGTGTTCTTGTGACCGGACTTCATCTGGTCGCCGATCTGCGGCGGGATTCCGCATTTGGCGGCGTGGGTCTCGATATACTTGATCATCTTGGTCTCGGCCTGGCTGAAATTGCGGATCAGCTTGCAGGCCTCGTCCGGGGGCGCGTGACGGTCGCTCGCGGCCTTGATCAGTTTGCCGCGCTTCTCGGCTTCCTCCCGCAGGGGAATGAAAGCCTTCATGCAGTCCTCGCCGGGGCCGCCCTGGGTCGGCGGGGCCGCGCTGAACGCGCCGGCGCCGCCGACGGGCGCGGCGCCGTTCACGGGAAAGGACGATTGCGGGGCCGTGCCGACCGAAGCGGTCGGCGCCGAGCCGTTCACGGGGGGAAACGCGGAACTGGTAGCAGCCTGGTTCGGCAGCGGCGCCGGGAAGGCGCTTTGCGCATAAGCGCCCGCGGCGCCCATGATAATCATAGGGATGGTGATCATGGCGGCAGTGATCGGAACCATCAAATGACGGATCATCAAGATAGTCTCTCCGGCAGGAGCTACGGGGTTCGGCGCCTTCCCAATTGAAGCGCAACCAGCGTGTTCGCGTTTTTACGATTCCCGCCGACGCTTAACAACCCGTTGAATAGGGCAAGAGCGCGGCGCGGGGACGCACCGTTTCGGCAATATTTACCCCCGGAATGGCTGCTTTCGGTTAAGAACGGCCCCAAAATCGGACCCTGAACGATGCCCTCCCACGATTTTCGCAGCCCCCGCCTATTCGTCGACGCTCCTCTGGCCCAAGACGCCAGGATCCCGCTCGACCGCGACCAGAGCAATTATCTCGGCAATGTGCTGCGACTTGCCGCCGGAGCCGAGGTTTTGGCCTTCAACGGCCAGGACGGCGAGTGGCAGGCCGCCATCGAAGGTCGCAAGCGGCCGGACGGCCTCGTGATCCTTCAGCAGACCCGGCCCCAGGACAGGCTGCCTGACGTCGCCTACGTTTTCGCCCCGCTCAAGCATGCCCGGCTCGACTACATGGTCCAGAAGGCCATCGAGATGGGCGCCGCCGCCCTGCACCCGGTCCTGACCCGGTTCACCCAGGCCTCCCGGGTCAACACCGAGCGGATGCGCGCCAATGTCGTCGAGGCGGCCGAGCAATGCGGCATCCTGAGCATCGCCAGCGTTGCCGAGCCGGTGCCACTGGAGCGGTATCTCGGTCAGCGGCCCGCCGATCGCCTGTTGATCTTCTGCGATGAGGCGGCGGAGGTGCAAAACCCCGTTCTGAGCCTGCAAAACGCCCGCAAAGCCGGACGAGGTATCGACGTGCTGATCGGCCCCGAAGGCGGCTTTGCCGAGGAAGAGCGGGCACTGCTGTTGCGGCAGCCGAAAATCCTGCGGCTGGCCCTGGGTCCCCGGATCATGCGGGCCGACACCGCCGCGGTGGCGGCGCTGGCGCTGGTGCAGGCCGTATTGGGCGATTGGGGCGGCGGAAGCGGCTAGATCGTTTCCCGCATCGCGCGGTGCAAGGTCTCAGACGGCAGTTCACCGAAAGCCGCCTTGTAGCTCGCCGCGAACTCGCCCAGATGCCAGAAACCGTGCGCAATCGCGCAGGCCTTCACACTGCGCCGTCCCGCACCGATTCGCAGTTGCTTGCGCACCGACCAGAGCCGGAGAATCCGGCCATAACGATGCGGGCTGATGCCGCAAATGGCCTGTGTCGCGCTCTGGAGCGTGCGGACGGACACCCCCACCTGCTCTGCGAGTTCAGGCGTCTTGTGCGAGATCGTCAGATCCTGCTGGATGAGCCGTTCCATCTCTGCGACGATGCGGCGATAGCCCTCCATCGCGGGCGACGCGGGTCCGCCTTTCGCGCTGGTGGTCAGCGCAGCTTCCATCGTGCTGAGCAACGATTGCTCGACGACGCTCAGCGATATCGGCCCGTTCAGGACGCCCGGATCATGCGCTGCGGTTTCCAGCGTGACTGAGACCAGACGGCGCAATGAGGCAAGCGCGTCCGATGTGGGGTTCACCAGGTGATAACCATCATCCAGTTGCGCCCAGGGTTCGCGGCGGGGCGGAGTGAAATACACGACGGCTATCAACCGGCCCTCCGGCTCATGGACCAGACAATCGGAATTGCCTTTCAGAATGATGATCGAACGACCAACCGATTGCCCGTTGATGCGGGCCGAGGTGACGTGATCCATCGGCAGCGCGACGGCGATGGCATTCGTCAGTTGATAGCCTCGCACGATCCGCGGAAAAGTCTTCACCAGAGACAGGGTCAGGGTCGGCAGGCTGAGCCGGGCGCGCATGATGGCCGTGGTCCCGACCGCCAGCGGCATGCTGGATGCGCCGGCATATCTCTCGGTCTCGCCGAAATGGTCGATGTCGTACGCCTGGAGCTCGAGGGCCGACGATGGCTTGAGCCCCTGGAAGGACATCGAGCGGTCCGCCGCCAGCGTTTGCGCTCCGTCGCGCGCAGTCTCGAAATGGCCCTGATCCATGTCGTGCCGCTTACTTTGCCTTCCTTGCAGACGTGGCCGCCCTGGACGCGCGCAGATCGTCCGGCCCGTTGATGCCGGCGCGCTTGAGATCGCGAAGCAGCTTCGTCAGCAGCAGCATGTTGGTCTTCTGCAGTTCATGGTTGTTTCCAAACCTGAATGCGTTCTGCTCGGTCACGATGAGTCCTGCTTCGGTCTCTTCGAGAATCTTCCGCCTCTTCAGCCCGGTCACGCGACGGCGAACCGTCTCGAGCGGCAGGCTGAGGAAGCGAGACAGTGCCGCGCGGGAGACCCCCTGCTTGATCACATCCGGCTCGACGTCGTGAATGCTGGAGAACTTCTCGTCCAACACCGGATCGTTCATCACGTGGATGACATTCGCGTTCAGGACCGCGTGAACGATGAGAAGGTCCAGCGGATCGAATTCATCGTAGTGCCGAAACAACTCACTCATCGAAAACAGCATATAGGCCAGCGTGTGTCGCGAGACCGTGCGGATGATGTCTGAAGCATTGCGCATGAATCGAATTCCAACATTCATGTTGTAGACGACGAACAGTGCGAACGGATCGTCCGCCATACCCAAAATGAGTATGCGACGACTTGCCAGCTGTTCTCAATTTCTCATTGTGAAGCTCGGCCTCGGCCGCAATCGCTCGCCGACGCGTTCGCGCCGCGCCATGACAGTCGGGCCTCGACATGCTGCGGAAGCGATGGCCGACAGGACGTTGGCGAACGATCGCGGGTTCAACGGTGCGATGACGGGGCGGGTCGAGGTGGCGCGCGATGGAAGGCGTGACGATGGACCATGATGTCGCATCCGACGCGAGGGCACGCGAAGAGCTGCGGCTCATCAGAGCGTTTCTCCGCCTCAGGGATCCCGGCCGAAGGCGAAGGATACTCGAGCTGGCGGAGAGGCTGGCGGAAGAAGCCGGGTCCGCTGCGACTGGACCGGCCGTGCCGGCGCATCATCCGTCGAGCCTGCTGGAGACGTCCCCCAGCCAAGCCGGATGATGCCGTCCAGCCCCGTTTCCAAGCACTGGCACGATGAGGTATTTAATTACCTCTTTTGGCGCGACGGCGAGTATCGGTTTTTAGCGGCTGACCGGCGGGCAAGGCTCGCTTCAAACTCGTTAAGCGATTGATCCTTTGGAGGTCGAAACCACTTTCGGGCCATGCTAAGGGCAGCGCAACTCGCTCGCCTCTCCTTGCCCTGCCCGGTTCCACCGGGACAATGGACCCAGTTATGACCGCGACTGCCACCTCAAATGCTGCCGGCTCCGCCGCCTGGGCGGATACGCTGCTGCTGTCGTTCGCGCAGGCCGGTTATGTCAGGGCCGAACCCGCCATCCTGCAGCCGGCCGAGCCGTTCCTGGACCTCTCCGGCGAGGACATCCGTAAGAGCCTGTACCTGACCACGGACCTCACGGGCGAAGAGCTCTGCCTGCGCCCGGACCTGACCATTCCCGTCGCGCGCGACTATCTCGCCTCCGGTCGTGCCGGCCAGCCGGCGGGGTTCAGCTATCTCGGCCCGGTGTTCCGCTACCGCAGCGGCCAGGCCAGCGAATTCCTGCAGGCGGGCATCGAATCGTTCGGCCGCCAGGACCGCGCCGCGGCCGACGCCGAGACGTTGGCGCTCGGGCTCGAAGCGACCGCGGCCTTCGGTGTCCGCGACGTCGAGATCCGCACCGGCGACGTGGGGCTGTTCAACGCGCTGCTTGATGCGCTGAACCTCTATCCGGTCTGGCGCCGCCGCCTGGTCAAGGATTTCAACCGCAAGATCAGCCTGGAGCAGGATCTGGAGAAGCTGGCGGCTGCGACCACCGCGAGCCCCAGCGAATATCAGGGCGTGCTCGCCGCACTCGCCGGCTCCGACCGCAAGGCCGCGCTCGCCTTCGTCACCGACCTGATGTCGATCGCCGGCACCACCAATGTCGGGGGCCGCACCACCGCCGAGATCGCCGATCGCTTCCTCGAGCAGTCGACGCTGAAGGGCGGCGCGCTGTCGCGCGAGGCGATTGCCGTGCTCAAGCGCTTCCTGACGATTGCAGGCAATCCGGACGATTCCATCGCCGAGCTGCGCGCGCTCACGGCCGACGCCAGGCTCGACCTCACGGCTGCGATCGACCAGTTCGAGAGCCGGGTCGGCTTCATGGCGGCGCGCGGCATCGACGTGAAGCAGACGCGCTTCTCGACCGCGTTCGGGCGCGGCCTCGACTATTACACCGGCTTCGAATTCGAGCTGCATCACCGCGGCAACGGCGCCGAGCCGCTGGTCGCCGGCGGCCGCTATGACGGGCTGATGACCCAGCTCGGATCGGCTGAACCGATCCCCGCGGTCGGCTTCTCCGTCTGGGTGGATGCGCTGACGAAGATCGGCCGCAAGGTGGGAGCTTAAGTCATGAGCGCGCCATTCGTCCTGGCCGTTCCCTCCAAGGGTCGCCTGCAGGAAAACACCGAGGCTTTCTTCGCCCGTGCCGGCCTCAAGCTGTCGAAGGCCGGCGGCGCCCGCGACTATCGCGGCACGCTTGCAGGCCTCGACAATGTCGAGGTCGCCTATCTCTCGGCCAGCGAGATCGCCTCGCAATTGTCGCGCGGGTTTGCCCATCTCGGCGTCACCGGGGAAGATCTGGTGCGCGAGAACATCGCGGACGCCGACAAGCGCGTGTCGCTGATCGATGGGCTTGGCTTCGGCTATGCCGACGTCGTGGTCGCGGTGCCGCAGGCCTGGATCGACGTTCGCACCATGGCCGATCTCGACGACGTCACCACCGGCTTCCGCGAGCAGCATCACATGCGGATGCGGGTCGCAACCAAGTTCGTCAACCTCACCCGCGCCTTCTTCCAGAGCCACGGCATCACCGATTACCGCATCGTCGAGAGTACCGGCGCGACCGAAGGCGCGCCGGCGGCCGGCAGCGCCGAGTTGATCGTCGACATCACCACCACGGGCGCGACGCTCGCTGCCAACGGCCTGCGGGTGCTCGACGACGGCGTGATCCTGCGCAGCCAGGCCAATCTCGTGGCGTCGAAGGATGCCGACTGGTCGCCGCAGGCGCGAGAGACCGCGCGAATCATCCTCGATCACATCGCAGCAAGGGCGCGGGCCAACAAATACCGCGAGGTCCGCACCCGCTTCCGGCAATGCGACGCCGCCCTGCTCGGCGAAGCCCACACCCGTTTCGGTGTCGTGGCACCGTTCGGCGGACCGACATCGTCAGGCATGCTGACACTGCACTGCCCGCCGGGGCAGCTCTATGCGCTGGCAAGCTTCCTGCGCGAGCACGGCGCCGAGACCGTCTCGGTGGTTTCGCTCGACTACGTGTTCGACCGGGAGAACCCGCTGTTCGCCAGGCTCGAGGCGTTCCTGCGGCAGTGAGCCTCAGGTCCGCCCGGCTTGACCGTTCAGCTTTGCGACAGCAAACGACAGCTACCATATGCTGTTGAGATGACTTCGAACGCCTCTGGGACTTGATGCGATGACGCTGGGCTCTGACGTTTCCGGCATGACGACCACCGCAGCCACCGCCGCGGCGAAGGGACTGTCGATCGTCGTCCCCGTCTACAACGAGGCGGCGGGCCTTGTCGGTCTGCATCAGCGCATCTGCGATCTCGCAAAGACCTTGCGGGAGCGCTATCGGCTGGCTTGCGAGGTCGTCTATGTCGACGACGGCAGCAAGGATGCGACGCTGGCGATCGCCCGCTCGCTGCCGGCCGACGCGATCGACGTCCAGGTGGTGTCGCTGTCGCGCAATTTCGGCAAGGAGGCGGCGCTGATGGCCGGCCTCGATCATGCCCGGCTCGGCGCCGTCATGTTCATGGACGGCGACGGCCAGCATCCGCCGGCCCTGATCGAACAGCTGGTGCGGCACTGGATCGACGACGGCTACGACGTCGTCTACACCGCCAAGGCGCATCGCGACAACGAGCCGTTCTTGCGCCGGATCGCCGTGCACGGCTTCTACGCGCTGATCAATTGGGGCGCACGGCAGAAGATCCCCGAGGACGCCGGCGACTTCCGCCTGTTGTCGCCGCGCGCGGTCACGGCGCTCAAGCAGCTGCCCGAGCGCAACCGGTTCTTCAAGGGTCTCGCCAGCTGGATCGGCTTCCGCCAGATCCGCGTCGATTATGAGCCTTCGGAGCGCGCCCATGGCGTCACCACCTTCAACGCCGCAAGCCTGCTCGGCCTGTCGATCGAGGGCCTGACCTCGTTTTCGGTGGCGCCCTTGCGCTTTGCCAGCCTGCTCGGCGTCATTCTCGCCGGCGGCGCCTTCCTGTTCGGCCTTTCGATCCTCTGGGAAGTGTTCACGACCGGCAAGCAGGTGCCCGGCTATCCCTCGCTCGTGATCGGACTGATGACGATCGGCGGCGTGCAGCTCATCATGATCGGCATCGTCGGCGAATATATCGGCAAGATCCTCTCCGAGATGAAGGCGCGCCCGATCTACTTCGTCGCCGAGCACAGTGAAAAGCACTTCGACGCCGACAAAGCGGACGACGCCGCGAAGAGGACGGCCGCCGAATGAGCGCGGCCGCGGGCCTGCGGCGGATCTGGCTCTGTGCCGACGATTACGGCATCAGCCCGGGCGTCAACCGCGCCATCCGCGACCTGATCGAACGCGGCCGCCTCAACGCCACCTCGGTGATGATGGTGGGCCCGGCGGTCGAGCGCAGTGAGATCGAAGCGCTGCAGGCATCCGCGAAGGTCAGCCCGCGCTGCGCGATCGGATTGCACGTGACGCTCTCGGCGCCGTTCCGCCCCCTCACCATGCATTTCCGGCCGCTCGACGGCGACATGTTCATGCCGTTTCCGAAGCTGCTGCGCGCAGGCGTCTTGCGACGGCTCGACCGCGAATTCTTCCGCAACGAGGTGAAGGCGCAGCTCGCCGCCTTCGCCGAAGCGTTCGGTCGGGTGCCCGACTTCGTCGACGGCCACCAGCATGTGCAGCTCTATCCGCAGGTGCGCGATGGCTTTGTCGATGCGGTCGCCGAAGTCGCACCAAACGCCTGGGTGCGCCAGGGCGGCCGCGACCTGCCGCTCAGGCAGCGCCTCGCCTCACCCAAGGCGATCGTGCTCGATGTTTTCAGCGCGCAATTCCGCCGCCGCGCCGGCAGCGCCGGCCTCAGCTTCAACCCCGGCTTCGCCGGCGCTTATGACTTCACGCGGGCGGCCGATTTCGGCGAACTGATGCGGCAATTCCTGGAAGGCTTGCCGGATGGCGGCCTCGTGATGTGCCACCCCGGCTTCGTCGACGATGTCCTCGCTGGCCTCGATCCGATGACGGACGTCCGCGAACGCGAGCACGCTTATTTGGCCGGAGACGCCTTCGCGCGTCTGCTGGCGGACAGCGGCGCCACGCTGGGATGAGACCTGCGGAAAGCAGGCCGCGAGGCAGCTTGTCGCATACCGAAATTTAATCCGGCCGGCACTGTTGGGGCCACAATGGAACCCTACATCTCCTGCGCGCTTGGTTTTGCGCGAAGGAGACAGATCATGACGCCGCAGGAACGCCAGCTCGTCGACGACCTTTTCGACCGGCTCTCGAAACTGGAAAATGCACCGCGCGATCCAGATGCGATCGCCGCGATCTCCGACGGGTTGCGCAAGGCGCCCGGCGCCGTCTATGCGCTGGTGCAGACCACGCTGCTGCAGGACGAAGCGCTGAAGCGCGCCCACAACCGCATCCAGGAGCTGGAAGCGGCCCACGCGCCCGAGCAGGCGCAGTCCGGCGGCTTCCTAGACACCATGCGCGACACGCTGTTCGGCGGAAACCCTTCGCGCGGCTCGGTTCCGAACGTGCCGCCGCGTGACGCGCGGCCGGTCTGGAACAGCGGCGGCGCGATGCAGCAGACCCAGCCGGGCTACGGCCAGCCGCCTTATGGACAGGCTTACGGCCAAGGTCCCGGTCAGGGCCCGGGTCCGGGATATGGCGCACCGCCGATGGGCGGTGGCGGCGGCTCGTTCCTCGGCACGGCGGCGGCAGCTGCCGCCGGCGTCGTCGGCGGCTCGCTGCTGCTCTCCAGCATCCGCGGCATGATGGGCGGATCGCATCAGCAGGCCTTCGGCGACACCAATGCCCTCGGCGACCGCGGCGCTGGTGGAAGTCCTTGGGGCGGCAGCGATCAGTCCGGCGGCTCGCTCGCTCGCGATGCCGGCCTCAACGACATCGGCTCAAACAGCGAGTCCCGCCAGGGCTTCTCCGACCAGGCGAACAACGATCATAACGACAACGATCAGAACTACGGCGACAACCACGACGACGGCAATATGGACGTGGCCGACGACAGCGATTTCGGCGGCGACGATGATGGCGGCAGCGATTACGCGTAAGGCTGCTGTGTCGCGCTACGAACAACAACGGCCGCCCAAGAGGCGGCCGTTTTCATTTCAGGGTCCTTGGTCATCGCCCTTCCTCCGCCCGTTGCGGAGAAAGTGAGCGGCGAACGCCCGGTTACATCACCACGACCTTGGTGCCGACATTGACGCGGCCATAGAGGTCGATGACGTCTTCGTTGCGCATGCGGATGCAGCCGGAGGAGACGTTGGTGCCGATGGTCCAGGGCTCGTTGGAGCCGTGGATGCGATAGAGCGTCGAGCCCAGATACATCGCGCGGGCGCCGAGCGGGTTCTCCGGACCGCCTTCCATATGCCGGGGCAAATCGGGGCGGCGCGCGATCATTTCGGCCGGCGGCGTCCAGTCCGGCCATTCGCGCTTGGCCGTGATCGATTTCACACCGGACCAGGTGAAGCCGGGACGCCCGACGCCGATGCCATAGCGCATCGCCCTGCCATTGCCCTCGACGAGATAGAGGAACTTGTTCGGGGTATCGACCACGATGGTGCCGGCACTTTCCTTGCCGCTATAGTCAACAGATTGTTTCTCGAACCTCGGATCGAACTGACGCTGCCGCGGGTCGGCCGCCTCCTGCTGAATCGCGCCTTGCTGATATCCACCCTGCTGCGGCACGCCGATCGGCGGCAAGCGGCGCTGGTCGTAATAGCCGGGCTGCTGTTGATAGACCGGCTGGTCAGGCGCGTAGGCCGGACCGCGGCCCGGACCGTCGCCGAACAGGAACTCGATGAAGCCGCCGCCCATGTTCGCATTCGAGGCGACGCGCACCGGCGCCGGCGGCACCTGCGGCTGGTAGAGCACCGCGGGCGGATCGTTCGGCACCGAATTGTCGAAGGCGCTGGCACTGTTTGCGCCGGCAATGAAGGTGCAAGCGCTGCCGAGCAGCGCAACAGACATTTTCTTGAACATCGACGTACTCTGTACTGTTTCGTCTAGATCACATGCGCCGTGGGGAGCTGATGGCTGATCGGCGTCCGCGACGTGGTCAATAAAAAGCAAAAGGCGTTTCGTTTGGTAAACGGAAGCCGCGTTTTGATTCACCACGTCGCGAGCGAGGGGCCAATTTGCCGATCAGCGTTTATTTTCGATGAACGCCGCACGGCCATGGTTAATCGCTTCTTTGCACGCCGTCGCCTGCAACCGCACAACAGTTCCGGCCGTGAACTTCGTGTTAAATCGCTTCTGCCTACAAAGACGCGTGAGTGAGGTGGGGGGAGTATCCTGATGGCTGTTCACCGCAAACGTTTTCGCGTCGAGGATATCGCTGGTGGCAGCGAGATGCCGAACTTTGACGTAACTGAAGAGGCAATCCCGATGCATAGCGAGATCATGGCGGAGCTGCGCGCGATCCGCGCACAGATGGCGAAGGGCAGCATGCCTGCGCCGTTGTCCGGCAGCGCAGCCATGGCGGCGATCGACGCCTCCACCGCCCACGAGCTCGCGGAAGCTCGGACCATGCTCGAGACCTATCGGGCCCAGATCGAGCAGTGCGAAAAGCTGAAGGTCGAGCTCGATCTGATCCATGACGCCATCGACCGCACCAAGCGCGAGATCGCGACGCTGCACGGCAAGAGCTTTGACGGCGGCGAAATGGCCAAGGTCAATGGCGAGCTCGGCGCGGTGGTCGGCGGCACCGAGCAGGCGACCCAACAGATCCTCGAAGCCGCGGAATCGATAGACCAGGCCGCCAGCGCAATGTCCAAGGTGGACTCGGTCGACCAGCAAAAGCGGCTCGCCGACGACATCCAGGAACGCGTCATCTCGATCTTCGAGGCCTGCAACTTCCAGGACCTGACCGGCCAGCGCATCAGCAAGGTCATGACCACGATGAAGTTCATCGAGCAGCACATCAACTCGATGATGGACATCTGGGGCGGCGTCGACGCGATCAAGGCCCACGTCGTTCCGCAGGCCGACAATCGCAGCGAGGACGACAAGCTCCTCAACGGCCCCAAGCTCGCCGGCGACGTCGGCCACGCCTCGCAGGACGACATCGACGCGCTGTTCGACTGAGCGGACGCGACAGACAGAAAAACAAAACGCCGGCCCTGGGGCCGGCGTTTTTTTGTTTCCGTCATTGCGAGGAGCGAAGCGACGAAGCAATCCGGTCTGGCTCCGGAGAGACAGTCTGGATTGCTTCGCTCCGCTCGCAATGACGAGTGGTTAGCCCAGTGCCCTGATCACGCCCGCGGCGCGCAGCGGACGTAGACCATGTTGCCGTAGCGGGTGGCGGCGTCCTTGTCGATGAAGCGGGTGATCAGGACGCGGCCGTCGAAGGAGACGATCTCGCGGTCCTGCTCGCCGGGCGTCGGGCCCGCCGGTCCGATGTAGTTCTTGCCGCTCGGCGAGCCCTTCAGCCGCAGTTCCTGCGGCGTTGCCTGGTCGGCCAGATGCATGATCACGCCGCCCGAGGAGCCGGCGGTGATCACGTAGGGATTTTTGCACTGGGACCGGGCGGCAGCCTCGGTGCGAGCGCGGTCGGCCGGGTTCTGGAACGATGCGAGGCCCCAGCGGCCGACGATCTCGTCGGCGCGAATGGTCGCAGGCATTTCCGGGCCGGTGCCGGGCTCGGCTTCGGGCGGCGGCGAGGACGACGAGAAGGACGGCAGGCTCATGCCGCCGCCGCAGGCGCCCA
Source organism: Bradyrhizobium sp. MOS003 (assembly GCF_003020125.1). Classification (GTDB taxonomy): domain Bacteria; phylum Pseudomonadota; class Alphaproteobacteria; order Rhizobiales; family Xanthobacteraceae; genus Bradyrhizobium. Next base: position 291,277 of record NZ_PYFW01000002.1, read on the forward strand.
GCAGCAGCGCCAGACAAGAGGCGGCGGCCAGATTGGCAACCGTGCGCGCGTGAGCTGAACTGATCATGGCATTCCCCCGGACAAGACCATGGCCGCACCCCTCCTGCAGCCAAGCGTAAAAACGCTGCCGGAGCAATGACGTCCTTTGATACGCCGGCGCCCCGAACAAGTTTCCAATACCACCATCCTATATCCGCCTCACCAATCGCTTAACCACCTTTGCTTGACAGGATCGCGGCCAAGCCATATTTCCGGAACCACTATTAGCACTCGGAAAGCCCGATTGCTAAGCGCGCCGTTCGATCCCTGGGCTAGGGGATGGGCGGAAGCGCCGCCCACCCACTTCCACTACCTCCGAAGCGAGCCTCCAAAGGGAAACGTCATGGCTAAATCCAAATTTCGTCCGCTGCATGACCGTGTCGTGGTCAAACGTATCGACGCCGAGGAAAAGACCAAGGGCGGCATCATCATTCCGGACAGCGCCAAGGAAAAGCCGTCCCAGGGCGAAATCGTCGCCGTCGGCCCCGGCGGCCGTGACGAGGCGGGCAAGCTAACCCCGATCGATCTCAAGGTCGGCGACCGCGTGCTGTTCGGCAAATGGTCGGGCACCGAGGTCAAGATCGACAACGAAGACCTCCTGATCATGAAGGAGTCGGACATCATGGGCGTACTGGCCTAAGGCCACCCGTCTGAACAGCCGCTGAATGTCATGCCCGGATCGCCCGATCCGGGCATCCATCATTCCGCCGGCCACAACAAGACACATCACGAAACACGAAGGATTGCAGAAATGGCTGCCAAAGACGTCAAGTTTTCCGGAGACGCGCGCGATCGCATGCTGCGCGGCGTCGACATTCTCGCCAACGCCGTCAAGGTGACGCTCGGCCCGAAGGGCCGCAACGTCGTCATCGAGAAGTCGTTCGGCGCGCCCCGCATTACCAAGGACGGCGTCACCGTCGCCAAGGAGATCGAGCTCGAGGACAAGTTCGAGAACATGGGCGCGCAGATGCTGCGCGAGGTCGCCTCCAAGACCAACGACCTCGCCGGTGACGGCACCACCACCGCGACCGTACTGGCGCAGGCCATCGTGCGCGAAGGCGCCAAGGCGGTTGCCGCCGGCATGAACCCGATGGACCTCAAGCGCGGCATCGACAGCGCGGTCGCGGCCGTCATCAAGGACATCGAGAAGCGCGCCAAGCCCGTCGCCGCCTCATCCGAAGTCGCCCAGGTCGGCACCATTTCCGCCAACGGCGATGCCGCCATCGGCAAGATGATCGCCCAGGCGATGCAGAAGGTCGGGAACGAAGGCGTCATCACCGTCGAGGAGAACAAGTCGCTCGACACCGAGGTCGACATCGTCGAAGGCATGAAATTCGACCGCGGCTATCTCTCGCCCTACTTCGTCACCAACCCCGAGAAGATGACCGCCGAGCTCGAGGACGCCTACATCCTGCTGCACGAGAAGAAGCTCTCGGGCCTGCAGGCCATGCTGCCGGTGCTGGAAGCCGTGGTGCAGTCGGGCAAGCCGCTCGTCATCATCGCCGAGGACGTCGAGGGCGAGGCGCTGGCCACCCTGGTCGTCAACCGTCTCCGTGGTGGCCTGAAGGTGGCCGCGGTGAAGGCACCGGGCTTCGGCGATCGCCGCAAGGCCATGCTGGAAGACCTCGCGATCCTCACCGGCGGCCAGCTGATCTCCGAGGACCTCGGCATGAAGCTCGAGAACGTCACGGTGAAGATGCTGGGCCGCGCCGGCAAGGTGGTGATCGACAAGGAGAACACCACGATCGTCAAGGGCGCCGGCAAGAAGCCGGACATCGAGGCCCGCGTCGGCCAGATCAAGGCCCAGATCGAGGAAACCACCTCCGATTACGACCGTGAGAAGCTCCAGGAGCGCCTCGCCAAGCTCGCCGGCGGCGTCGCGGTGATCCGCGTCGGCGGCGCCACCGAGATCGAAGTCAAGGAGAAGAAGGACCGCGTCGAGGACGCGCTCAACGCCACCCGCGCCGCGGTGCAGGAAGGCATCGTCCCCGGCGGCGGCGTCGCGCTGCTCCGTGCCAAGAAGGCGGTGGGCCGTCTCACCAACGCCAATCCCGACGTCCAGGCCGGTATCAACATCGTGCTGAAGGCGTTGGAAGCTCCGATCCGCCAGATCGCCGAGAACGCGGGCGTGGAAGGCTCGATCGTCGTCGGCAAGATCCTGGAGAACAAGTCCGAGACCTTCGGCTTCGACGCCCAGAACGAGGATTATGTCGACATGGTCGAGAAGGGCATCATCGACCCCGCCAAGGTGGTCCGCACCGCGCTGCAGGACGCCTCCTCCGTGGCCGGCCTCCTGGTCACCACCGAAGCCATGGTCGCCGAGCTCCCGAAGGAAGCTGCGCCCGCGATGCCGGCCGGCGGCGGCATGGGCGGCTTCTAAACCTCCGTTCCATTGCAGTGTTGCGAAGGCCGCCTCCGGGCGGCCTTCTTTTTTGCCGACCCTGCCCCTCCGCTTTCCGATTCAACCGACGGCCGAAACCAACTACGGTGACGCGCCGATTCGAATTGTTTGGGCATGATCCTCCCGGAAAACCCGCTTCGCACTTTGCGCTAACGCGGCCCTCCGGGTTCGGATCATCCCCGTTCCGCGAGGATTTCATCGATGCGTGCGCTTCTGGTTTGTTCGACAGCCCTTTTTGCGGCTCTGCTTGCAGCTTCTCCGCAACCCGTTTCCGCCCAGATGAAGCTGTCGCCGAAGGCCACGACGCCCAGTGGTCCGGAGACACGCTATTTCACCTCGATCGACGGGCTGATGGACGGCAACGCCGACGTGATCCTGAAGGAGACGCGCCAGGGCAAGACGGTGACGGCTGCGGTGCTCGACGTCTGCTATCCCGTCGCCAAGAATTCCGACCGCAAGGACCGCTTCGTCGTCAACCTCCAGGTCGCGGGCCAGACCCTGACCGGCACCACGCAGAGCGTCGGCGAGAAGGCGCCCGTCAGTGTCAAGCTGCTGCGCAAGCAGAGCGGCGATACGTTCGAGTTTCGCGGCCAGATCAGCGTCGGCCAGGTGGTGACCGAGGTGACTTCGCCCGACAATTCCGATCTCAGCGAGAAGGAATTTCAGGACAACCAGACCTCCGACGACGGCATCACGCCGCAGCCGAAGGATTTCACCGACGTTTCGCCGGAAGCGATCGCGGTCAAGGTCAAGCTCGACGCCGCGACCGACTTCCTGAAGAGCCTGAAGGGCCAGGCGGTCGAGGTGACGCTGGCGAGCCTCACGGTCGGCTGCGATGCGCTGCGTGCGGGCGAGCAGACCATCAACATGTCGGTCGACCCCGAGCGCGCCGGCGCGCTACTGGCGAAGTTCAAGGCGATGCCGGGCGTCACCGCCGCGGGCTGGACCGCGGGCATGACCGAGATGGACCGCACCATCCGCTTCGCAGCAGCCGACTGGCGCGAGGGCGACAAGATCAGCAAGGACAAGCTCGCGGCCGCCGTTGCGAACGTTTTGAGCCGGACGCTGGCGGCAAAGCCGGTGTCGCAGAGCTTCAACCCCGCCACGGGCAAGCTCAAGCTGGTGTTCAAGCGGCCGAACCCGGATTTCCCCGCGCTCGATCTCACCGACACGATCGAGGTCGCAGGGCTCGTCTCGCCCGACAAGCCAGGCACGACCGACAAGCTCATGCTCTGGATCGGCAGCCCTGCGACGACGACCACTGACGAGAGCAGCGGCGCCAAGCTCAATCTCTCCGACGACGCCTCGGTCGACGAGGAAGGCGATCAGCCCGACGACAACGGTTCGATTGAAGCGCTCGCCAAGGAGCTGAAGGGGCAGCGCTGGGACGCCGACAAATCGGCGTGGAAGTAGGCTCTCCTGCCCTGGACGGAGCGCGAAGCGCTGCGAGCCGGGGCCCAGAGGCAGCAAGCGAAGTCGTCGAAAGATTTCTGGTCCCGGCTCTGCGCAGCAGCGTTACACGCTGCAGCGCGTCCGGGACACGAGAGCAGTGCTAGTTCCCCGTCGACCTGAAGCGCAGCGGCTTGGGGCCGATCAGCGTCAGCACGTCGCCCTGGCGCTTCCAGGTCTCGACGCTGCTCAGCGCTGCAACGAGTTCGTCGTCGGCCTGCGCTCTTGCCGTCGGGCAGTTGCGGTCCTGGATCTGGCCGGGGACGAAGATCACGGTGTTGCCGGCGACCGAGAACTGACCCTTTCCGCCCTTGCACCAGAGCTCCAGCACGACCTCGCCATGGTCGCCGATCTCGATGTTCGGAATTCGCTTCGAGCCTGCTTGCGGCAGCGCTTCCAGCGTCATCTCGGTGCCGAACGGAAAACCGTCCTCGGCACGCGCGACAATGGACATCGCGAGCATTGCAACCGCAGCACACACCAACCGCTTGAGCGAAACCATGAGACCTCTCGACCGACCTGATTTGCGGCACCTTCTATAAGACTGCGGGCTCATTGAGAAGGTTCGCTCGCACGCAAAAATCCCCGCGGAGACCTCCGCGGGGATTTGCATCGAAACCGGACGTGGCCTGTTACTTCAGCACCATCGCCGTGAACGGATAGACATAGGCCTGCAACGTCACGAGCACACCGACGAGACAGGCCAGCACGATCGAGTGCCAGAACACGAAGCGCAGGATCGTGCCCTCATGGCCGTACCAGTTGGTGGCCGTGGAGGCGACCACGATCGACTGTGCGTCGATCATCTTGCCCATCACACCGCCGGACGAGTTCGCGGCGGCCATCAGGATCGGCGATATGCCGAGCTGCTCGGAGGTGATCTTCTGCAAATTGCCGAACAGGATGTTCGACGACGTATCCGACCCCGTCAGCGCCACGCCAAGCCAGCCGAGCAGCGTGCCGAAGAAGGGATAGAGCACGCCGGTTGCGGCGAAGGCCAAACCAAGCGTCGCGTCGACGCCGGACAGGCGCGTCAGCGTGCCGATCGCCAGCATCGCTGAGATCGTGATCAGCGAGATCGCGCAGAGGCGGATGGTGCGGCCGTATTCGCTCACGAGCTTGCCGGGACCGACGCCCATCAGGAAGCCGGAGATGATCGCCGCGATCAGCATGCCGGTGCCGGTGAACGACAGATAGGTGAATCCGAATACCGCTCCCTCCGGCGTCGGCTTGGCCGCCACCGGCGGCATCTTGTTGATCATCTGGTGCAGCTCGGGAACGGGATAGTTCCAGACGAAGATCGAATTCGCCCAGGTCTTGAAGCCGCCATTGCCCCAGATCAGCATCACGATACAGACGATGATCCAAGGCAGCAGCGCGCTGAACAGCTCGCTCTGCGTCAGCGGCGTCTTGTCGAGCGGTTTTGCCGGGGCCATGGTGGAGGCCGATTCATCATTGCCGCGCAACGCCGGCGACAGCCAGAGCTGCTTCGGCTGCCAGACCTTCAGGAACAGGATCAGCGCGCCCATCGAGATCAGCGACGCGCCGATGTCGACGATCCAGGGATTGATGTAGTTCGAGATCACGAATTGCGGGATGGCGAACGACACGCCGGTGACCAGGATTGCCGGCCAGACGTCCTTCATGCCTTTCCATCCGGCAAAAGCCCATATCACCCAGAACGGCACGATCAGCGAGAAGAACGGCAGCTGCCGTCCAACCATCGCACCCAGGATGTAGGGATCGAACCCGGTAACCGAGGCAAGACCCTGGATCGGCGTACCCAGCGCGCCATAGGCGACCGGCGCGGTGTTGGCGATCAGCGACAGGCCAGACGCCGCAAGCGGCGAGAAGCCGAGGCCGATCAGCACGGCACCGGTGATGGCGACCGGCGTGCCGAAGCCGGAGGCGCCCTCGAAGAACGCGCCGAAGGAGAACGCGATCAGCAGCAATTGCAGCCGCCGATCCTCGGTGACGCCGCCGATGGCGCGCTTGAGCAATTCGAAGCGTCCCGTGCTCACCGTCACCTGGTAGAGGAAGATGACGTTGAGCACGATCCAGCCGATCGGGAAGAAGCCGGTCACGACGCCCAGCACCGATGCGCGAATCGACATGTTGGCCGGCATGGTGAAGACGAAAATCGTGATCAGATTGGCCACGATCACGGCGATGACCGCCGCGATATGCGCCTGGACGCGGCCGCTGGCGATCAGGACCAGCAGCGTGACGACGGGTACCGCCGCCGCAATCGTCGACAGCACTGGGCTGTGCAGCGGGTCATAGACTTGATTCCACATGGTCTTCCTCCCCCACGCATGTTTGTGGCAGACGGCCCGCGTGGAGAGCCGAGCTGCTTGACGCTGGAACGATAACCCCCGAGCTGGACGCGAATTTCTCGCGAATGCGGCGGTTCCCGTCCTGCTCACAAGCTCGCGAAATCGCAGAGCACCCCACCCCGCGCCGTCGAACCCCATGCTAGGGTTGCGGGGTGCGACAAGACAACGCAAATTGCAGCACTTGCGACTTTAGTCTAAGCGCGCCCATTTCCGCCATTGCCTCAAACCCTTGGCACAGGGCATTTGTGCACCCCCCTCAGGAGACAGAGCTCTGTGAAGAACATCAGCGCCACGCTCGCGATCGTCTGGCGAATCGCGATCCCCTATTTCCGGTCGGAGGACAAATGGGTCGGCCGCGGCCTGCTCGCCGTCGTCGTCGCGATGGAGCTGGTGCTGGTCGCGATCAACGTGCTCCTCAATCAGTGGCAAAACCGGTTCTACAGCGCCCTGCAGGCCTATGATCTGCCGGAATTCGTCAAGGAGGTCTGGATCTTCCTCGGCCTTGCCTTCACCTTCGTCGCACTGGCCGTCTACAAGCTCTACTTGAACCAGTGGCTCCAGATCCGCTGGCGGCAATGGCTGACGCAACACTATCTCGGCGAATGGCTCGACGGCGCCACGCATTACCGCATGCAGCTCAAGGGCGACGCCGCCGACAATCCGGACCAGCGTATCACCGAAGACGTCAAGAATTTCGTCGAACAGACGCTGACCATCGGCCTTGGCCTGTTGTCGTCGATCGTGACGCTGGCCTCGTTCGTCGTCATCCTCTGGGGCCTGTCCTACAAGGCACCTTTGTACATTTACGGCACCGATATCCTCGTCCCCGGTTTTCTGGTCTGGTGCGCACTGGCCTACGCGATCGTCGGTACGGCGCTGACGCACTGGATCGGCGCCCCGCTCATCAATCTGAATTTCGAGCAGCAACGCTTTGAAGCCGACTTCCGCTTCAACCTGATCCGCGTGCGCGAAAATTCCGAGCAGATCGCCCTGTTGAAAGGCGAGCACGCGGAACGGGGGCGTCTCCTGCACCGCTTCGGCTTCGTCATCGGCAATTGGTACGCGATCATGAGCCGGACCAAGCGCTTGACCGCGTTCACGGCAAGCTACGGCCAGGCTGCGACGATCTTCCCCTATGTGGTGGTGGCGCCGGCCTATTTCGCCAAGCGCATCCAGCTCGGCGACATGATGCAGACCGGCTCGGCGTTCGGCAGCGTGCAGGACGCGCTGTCCTTCTTCGTCACCGCCTATCGCTCGCTCGCAGAGTGGCGCGCGGTGATCGCCCGTCTCGATGGCTTCGAGATGTCGGTCGCCTCCGCCGCCTCCGGCACAGCGCTCGAACCGAGCATCGACGTCGCGCCGTCGAACGGCAAGGCCATCACGCTCGAGCAGTTGCTCGTGAAGCTGCCGAACGGCGCTCCCCTGGTCACAGCCGATGCCTTCACGATCCAGCCGTCGGAGCGGGTGCTGGTGACCGGCCCGTCGGGCTCGGGCAAGTCGACACTGTTCCGGGCCATTGCCGGCGTCTGGCCGTTCGGCACCGGCACGATCGCGATCCCGGAGACGGCAAAGCTGATGATGCTGCCGCAGCGGCCGTATTTCCCGATCGGCCCGCTCGGCGACGCCGTCATCTACCCGGCCGAGCACGGCTCCATCCCGCCCGAGAAGATCCGCGACGCGCTGATTGCCGTCGGCATGCCGCGGCTGGCGGCCCGGCTCGACGAGGACGGTCACTGGAACCGGACATTGTCGCTTGGCGAGCAGCAACGCCTGGGGCTTGCCCGTGCGCTGCTGCACGTGCCGGACTATCTCTTCCTCGACGAGGCGACTGCCTCGCTGGACGAGCCGTCCGAGGACCGGCTCTATCGGCTGCTGACGGAGAAGCTGCCTCAGGCCACCATCGTCTCGATCGGCCACCGCTCGACACTGGACGCCTTCCACACCCGCAAGGTGGCCCTGGTGGCGGACGGCGAAATCCACGCCCTCGGCAAAGCCGGCGAGCCGGCCGGGGCGGAGCCGACCACGGCGCGCTGAGGCTAGCCGGGGACGTCATTGCCGGCGAGCATCTCAGCTCTCTTGCCCCGGACGCTCGGCAGCGCTCCTTCAGCGGTGCGCTGCAGAGCCGGGGTCCATTCCGTCGATGGAAATCGATGTTGTTGAACTGGGTCCCGGTTCTGCACAGCAGCGCTGACGCGCCGCAGCGCGCCCGGGACACGAGAGTTGAGCGCGCGCTGCAGCCTGCCATCCCACAATTTGGGTCTCGGCCTCGCATTGCGCTGGTCACCCGGCACCAAAGTAAAAGGGGCGGCAGATTGCTCTGCCGCCCCCAAACAAGTCGTTCCGCGAGGAACTTACTTCAGGTTGGTCATAGCGGTCAGGTCGACCGACAGCTTGGCGACGCCAGCAGCGCTGCACCAGTTGGAGCCGAATGCAGTGGCCGCATTCGCACCGCCATTGATCGGCGTCACGAAGCCAGGGCTGGAGTTGGTGGCCGAGAAGTCGCTGGTGAAGGCATTGCAATTGCCCTTCGACAGATCCGTGTCGTAGTAGCGCAGGTCGAGGGTAAACACCTTGTAGGTGAAGCCGACACCGAGATTCCAGGTGTTGTAGCTCGGCTCCTTGATGCCGTTGGAATACAGGGGGTCACCCGCAATGCCGTAGAAGATGTCGGACGTGCCGAGCCACTGCCGGCCGAACTCACCCGATACGTACATGCCGATGCCGCTGGCACCGAACGTCGTGCTCGGCGCGGTCCACTTGGTGGTGATCGAGGCGTAGTTGCCCCAGGCGCCGATGTTGAGGAAGTTCGGCGAGTAATATTCGTTGAAGCCGACGACCCACTGGTCGTTCACGTTGATGGCCAACTTGGCATACACTTCGTAGAAGCTAGCGTCTTTCTTGGCGAAGTTGCCATTGATCGGAAGGCCGATCGCGCCTTGGGAGTTGTCGAGGCTCGTGCCGCAATTGCCCTGAGCGAGGGTGCCCTGCGAACCGAAGCAGCTTCCACCCGGATACAGGTAGCCCCAGATACCGAAGTCGAAGGCGAACATGCCGAAGGTCGGGCGGATACCGCCGTAGATGTCGACCTCAGCCGCGGCGCGGTTCGGGAAGGAGATGCTCGACGCGGACGTACCGACGTAGAGCTGGAGGTCCTTGTTGACGTTGTAGCGCGGCTCGAAATAGGCCGAGACCGACGGATTATGGTTCGACTGGGTGATACCGCGGAAGATGTAGTCGTTGGTGATACCGGCGCCGAAGGCGATATCCCAGGGGTCGAAGGCGGGCGGCGGCGGGGCCTTCAGTGCTTTGACTCGCATATCTGCCGCGAAAGCCGAACCCGTCGTCACCATTGCCAGCGCCGTTGCCAACAAAGCCAGTTTTTTCATTTCGATCCCCATCGCCAGTTCTTACCCAGTCGGATCCCGGAAGCCCCCCGGGGCAAACGACCTGTCTGCAAAATTGCGTTACCGCGACAATCTGGATTGAGGGGCGGTAACCGTGAAGCAAAAATCACGGGCATCTGCCGACTTTTTAGGCGTTTTGACGATTCCACGAAAGGTTGTCGGGCTGTGTGTCTTCTCGACCACATTATTTGCATTCCAAAGTGCGCGAAGAGACCGGGCAAGTACGGGAAGGCAGATAAGCGTGGCAGCCAAGCTACGAATCAGACGGCTTTCGGAGGTCCTGCGGCGATGCAGAAAGGCCGCAGCGTCACCGCAGCGGCCTTCCCTGTTGGCGATCGCGCTCGCTGGATGGGACCTAGCTTTGCCCCTCGGCGGGTGCGGCTTCCGCAGAAGACGAAGGCATCGCCCAGCTCGTCTCGGCGGCCGGCGCGGGAGCCGGAGTTGCCGCCGGCGCTGACGGCTTCGGCGCGGGAGCTGCCTTCGCCTTCTTCGGTGCCGCTTTCTTCGCGGCCTTCTTCGGTGCAGCCGACTTGGCCGCCTTCTTCACAGCCTTCTTCACAGCCTTCTTGGCGGCCTTCTTCGGCGCGGCCTTCTTCGAAGCTTTCTTGACAGATTTCTTGGTAGATTTTTTGGCAGATTTCTTCGCGGACTTCTTGGCTGCCTTCTTCGCGGATTTCTTTGCCGCTACAGCCTTCTTCGCCTTTTTGGCCGTCTTGCTTTTTTTCTTCTTCGCTTTCGCCATCGTGGTCCTCCTGTTGTCGACGAACAATGGTCGATCGGGCGTCGTTCCAGCGCCGCCTCCGGACGAAAGCTCGGGCTTGAAAGCTCAAACTTGCGCGTTCAATGCCGGTCGCGACCCGCCCGTAGCCCAATCGAGAAGCTCAATCGTGTGTACGACCGGAACTGACGTGCCACTGGCAATCTGCACCATGCAGCCGATATTGCCCGCGGCAATCATGTCCGGCTTGACGCTCGCGATGTTGGCGACCTTGCGATCGCGCAACCGGCCCGCAAGCTCGGGCTGGAGAATGTTGTAGGTCCCCGCCGAACCGCAACACAAATGGCTCTCCGGCACATCTTTCACCACGAATCCATTCTTGGAAAGCAATTCTTTCGGAAGCGTCGTGATTTTCTGCCCGTGCTGCAACGAACACGCTGAGTGATAGGCGACGACGATGTTGTCCTGTCGCGCAGTCGGCTCGAGTCCGAGGCCGGCGATGTATTCGGTGATGTCCTTGGCGAGCGCGGACACTTTCGCCGCGTCGGCGGCAAACGCCTTGTCCTCACGCAGCAGATAGCCGTAGTCCTTGATCACGGTGCCGCAACCCGAGGTCGTCACCAGGATCGCGTCGAGCCCCTCGCCGGCCGCTTCCCTTTGCCAGGCCGTGATGTTGGCGCGCGCCCGCGCCAATGCATCCTGATCGTTGCCGAGGTGATGGGTCAGCGCGCCGCAGCACTGCTCGTCCCGGACCAGGACGACCTCGATGCCGTGGCGGGTGAGGAGACTGATGGCGGCCTGGTTGATGCGCGGCGCCAGCACCTGCTGGGCGCAGCCTTGCAGCAGCGCGACCCGGCCGCGCTTCTTGCCGAGCGCCGCGAACACGCTACCCGGCAGCGCACCCCGCGGCGGCAGCCGGTTGGGCGCCAGCGCCAGCATCGCCTTGAGACGCTGGATCAGGCCGGGTGTCGCCGAGGGCCGCGGCGTCGGCAGCAACACGGCAAGCGGACGGGCGAGCCGCGCCAGCACCATGCTGATGCGAAAACGCTGTGGATCCGGCAGGACGAAGGCCAGCACCTGACGCAGCAGCCGCTCGGTCAGCGGCCGCTGATAGCGCTCTTCGATCCTGACCCGGGCCTGGTCGACGAGGTGCATGTAGTTCACCCCTGAGGGGCAGGTCGTCATGCAGGCCAGGCACGACAGGCAACGGTCGACATGCTTGACCACTTCGGCCGTCGGCGCCTGGTCCTTCTCCAGCATCTCCTTGATCAGATAGATCCGGCCGCGCGGGCTATCGAGCTCGTCGCCGAGCAGCACATAGGTCGGACAGGTCGCGGTGCAGAAGCCGCAATGGACGCAGGCGCGCAGGATCTTGTCGGCTTCCGCGATGTCGGGGTCGGCGAGCTGGGCGAGTGAGAATTCGGTCTTCATGCCACAGCGCCTCGGCTCAAGCGGCCCCGGTTGAGAACGGCCTTTGGATCGAAACTGGCGCGCACCCGCTCGCTCAAGGCGGCGACGCCTGATGCCTGCGGATGGAAGACGTCGACATTGCGCCTGACGTCCTCGGCCGCCCGGATCAGCGTGGCGTGGCCGCCGACGGCATTGGCACGCATCCGCACCGCCGGTGCATGCGCGTCGTCCTTTGGCGGCAGAGCCGCCCAGATCAGCCCGCCGCCCCAATCGTAGATCACGTCGCCTCCCGTCTCCTGCGCCAAAAGCGTGCCGAGCGCCGCGCCTGATGCCGGCGGGCAGACGATCCGCCAGACCGGCCGGGCGCCGAGCGCGCCGCCGGCCGCGAATGGCAGCACGTCGCGGATGGTTGCCCACAGCGCGGCCGATGCTGCGTCTTCGATGAAGGTCGCCGCTCCGAACGGCGCCAGCAATTCCCGCAGCGAGTTGGCGCGGTGGGCGGCCGAGGCCGTGATGCCTTCGAGCCGCAGCACGGTCAGCGCCTCGCTTTGGCCTGCGAGATCGCCGAGTCCGTCGGTCCCGGCCCGGACCGCCTGATACGGCAGGTGAGCCGCACCGGAAACGTCGAAGGGCGAGCCGAGCGCCGCGGTCATCGCCTTGTTGGCGGCGGCATCATCCAACCCGCGCAGCAGCAGCGTTCGCTCGGCCTCGGGCTTCGGCATCACCTTCAGCGTGACCTCGGTCATGACGGACAGCGTGCCCCAGGATCCCGCGAGCAGCTTGCAGAGGTCGTAGCCGGTGACGTTCTTCACCACCTTGCCGCCGGTCTTGAAACTGTCGCCGAAGCCGGAGACGGCATGCGCCCCAAGCAGGTGGTCGCGCGCCCCGCCTGCCCTGATGCGGCGCGGACCTGCAAGCCCGGCTGCGATCATGCCGCCGATGGTTCCGAGCGCCGGCGTGCCGAGCAGCGGCGCCGTATTCATCGGCTCGAAGGCAAATTGCTGGTTCTTGGCATCGATCAGCGACAGCACGTCGGCCACCGGCGCGCCGGCCTGGAGCGTGACGATCAGCTCGTTGGGCTCATAGGCGGTGACGGCATTGAGCGCAGAGAGGTCAAGCACGGCATTGGTCGCCATCGCGTGCCCGATGCCGCGCTTTGAGCCGTGACCGATGATCTCGAGCGGCTGCTCATTGGCAATCGCCGCGCGCACCACCTCTTCGACGTCTTTGGCGTCTCTGACTTTAAGCGTATCCACGACTGAGCCGGTATCCAAGTTGAGAGCGGAAAGCAAATTTGGGGCGTTGCGGCGAAGGCGCAGCGACCGACGCTAGAACCGTGGCAAATCCGGGAATGCCAGCTTGCCGGCATGCACATGCATGCGGCCGAGCTCGGCGCAGCGGTGCAGGGTCGGAAACACCTTTCCGGGATTGAGCAGGCCCTGCGAATCGAAGGCGCATTTCAGCCGCTGCTGCTGGTTGAGGTCTACTTCCGAAAACATCTCCGGCATCAGGTCGCGCTTCTCGATGCCGACGCCGTGCTCGCCGGTGAGCACGCCGCCGAACTCGACACAGGCGCGCAGGATGTCGGCGCCGAAGGCTTCCGCACGCTCGATCTCGCCGGGCTTGTTGGCATCGTAGAGGATGAGGGGGTGCAGATTGCCGTCGCCGGCGTGGAACACGTTGGCGCAGCCGAGCTGGTATTTTTCGCCGAGCTCGCGGATGCGCGCCAGCGCCTTCGGCAGCGCGCCACGGGGAATGGTGCCGTCCATGCAGAGATAGTCGGGCGAGATACGCCCGACCGCGGGGAACGCGGCCTTGCGGCCGGCCCAGAACAGATTGCGTTCGGCCTCCGAGGTCGAGATCTGGCAGGTGGTCGAGCCGCAGCCGTTCGCAATGGTCTCGACGCGCGTGATCAGCTCGTCGACCTCGATCTTGGGGCCATCGAGCTCGATGATGAGCAGCGCCTCGACATCGAGCGGATAGCCGGCATGGACGAAGGCTTCGGCGGCGTGGATCGCAGGCTTGTCCATCATCTCCATGCCGCCGGGGATGATGCCGGCGCCGATGATCCGCGCCACGCATTCGCCGGCGGCCTCGACCTCGGCGAAGCCGACCATCAGCGCGCGCGCCGTCTCCGGCTTCTGCAGGATGCGCACCGTGATCTCGGTGATGACGCCGAGCAGGCCTTCGGAGCCGGTGATGACGCCCATCAAATCGTAGCCGGCGTTCTCGCATCCCTTGCCGCCGATGCGCAGGATCTCGCCGCTCATCAGCACGATCTCGCATCCGAGCACGTTGTTGGTGGTCATGCCGTATTTGAGGCAGTGCACGCCGCCCGAATTCTCCGCGACATTGCCGCCGATCGAGCAGGCGATCTGCGAGGACGGGTCCGGCGCGTAGTAGAAGCCGGCATGCGCGACCGCCTGGCTGATGGCGAGATTGGTGACCCCGGGCTCGGTGACGACGACGCGGTTGTCGAAGTCGATCTCGCGGATGCGCTTGAACTTGCCGAGCCCGAGCAGCACGCCGTCCTCGAGCGGCAGCGCGCCGCCGGACAGCGAAGTTCCGGAGCCGCGCGGCACAACCTTGATGTTCTGCCCTGCACAATATTTCAGGATCAGCGAGATCTGCTCAGTCGTTTCGGGCAGTACCACGACCATCGGCGGCTGCCGATACGCCGTCAGCCCGTCGGACTCATAGGCGCGCATCTCGGCAGGCGTATCGATCACGCCCTCGCCGGGCACGATCGCGCGCAATGCAGCAACGATCTCGGCGCGGCGCGCGAGCACAGCCTGGTCGCTCGCAGGCATCATGATGGCCATATCAGATCCTTCATGGCATATTTTTCCGGCTCACGCCGCACGATCAATTTGTCTCGGCAAATCAATCACGTCCGCAGGGGTTTGGGTAGGCCATCCGAAAGTCGAATCGACCATCTTCCGCCAGTTCGCTCTGGGACAAGTCGGAAATGATGAAACCTGTCATGGTTTGGTGGCTTGTCCAAGCCGAGCAGGCCTGCCAAAACCGGCAGGTCGGGCGATTGCCGATCCGGCAAGAGACTGACAGCCCAGACCCACCAGGGAAGAGACGAAGAGCACCCGATGAAAAAACTGATTTTTGGCGCACTGACGATCCTCACCGCGATTGCCACCGCACCCGCCGCGATGGCGCAGGATGTCGCGGCCGGCAAGACATCGTTCAACAAATGCCTGGCCTGCCACGCGATCGGCGAAGGCGCCAAGAACAAGGTCGGCCCCGAGCTCAACGGCCTCAACGGCCGCAAGTCGGGCACGGTCGAGGGCTATAGCTACTCGGACGCGAACAAGAATTCCGGCATTACCTGGGACGAGGCCGTGTTCAAGGAATACATCAAGGACCCCAAGGCCAAGATCCCCGGCACCAAGATGGCGTTCGCCGGCATCAAGAACGAGACCGAGATCAACAATCTCTGGGCCTATGTGTCGCAGTTCGACAAGGACGGGAAGATCAAGCAGTAAGCACGTAGCAGACAGTCGCTGCAGCTTCGGTTCCGATCGAGTCGGGATCGAAGCTGCGGCTTTGTTTTGACGCCCTCTCCCAGAGCATCATTGCAATGCTCCCGTGCACATCCCAGGGACGGTGCCGTAGGGTGGGCAAAGGCGCATAGCGCCGTGCCCACGATCTCCATTCATAAGCAACAAAGACGTGGGCACGCTGCGCTTTGCCCACCCTACGAGGAAGGCCGGGTGCCGGCTGGCACCCGCGGTCCGCTGCGCGAAATGCACACGCAGAAAGAACCGCACAGCAGCATACAGGTGTCGCCGATCACTCGGCCTTCCCTGCGCGATGGCTGGACGGCTTATGCCGTGATCTCCCGGGAGCCGACCATTCCTTCTGGTCTCCCTCGCCCCGCGAATTTGGATGATGCAGTCTGCCCGGTTGGGCTCGCTCGCATCTTCGCGAAAGACTTGACCGTAGCAACGACGGCCAGGACCACACGGTTTTGCCGTACGCACGGCCCGCCATGTCGCAGCAGTATTCCCGGGCCCCGTCGACAGAGCCGGAAACTTACAACGAGACGAAGCCTGACAGCGCCGTCGTCCGCACGAAGCCTCGGGCTCACAGGGACTACCCGCCCTGCCCGCACCTCTCGTGCCGACGCTGCCGCGTCCACCGCAAGCCCGGCTCGCGAACATGACGACTTCACGTCGCCCCTCTTGGTGAGCCGGGATGAGCGACACATACGCCGAAACCGAATTTCGGTAAAGTGGAATATTTTCGCGCGCGTGGATTGACACGCGGCGACACAGGCACGGTGCCGTAGCCCGGGTGAGCGGAGCGATACCCGGGAGCGGTGCGGCCGGCACGGAGGCCCCGGATGTCGCTTCCGCCGTCGCTCTTCGAGCTGTGGCGGACAAGTCGCTCCATCCGGGCTACAGAGAAACGTCTAATCCGCCGCCGCCTGCGCCGGGGCTATCTTCCCGATCATCGTCCCGATTTCCGTCTTCACGAGTTCCGGCACGGCGTTCTGCACCATGTGGCCGAGATCGGGCAGCACGATCAGCTTCGTATGCGGCACCATCGCCGCGAACGGGCGCGCGTGGATGTTGGTCTTCACCGTCTTGTCGGGCTCGCCGGCGATGATCGTGACCGGCGCCGTGATCTCGCCGTACCGCGCGACTTGTGCCGTCACCGCCTGCTTCAGCGTCACCAGATCATAGGCATTGGCGATGAACTCGCGCGGGCGCAGCAGCAGCGGCGTCGCGGAATCCTGCACGAATCCGTCCGGCATCATCTGCGGCAGGAACACGCTGCGCGCACCGGGCTCGGCCAGAAAGTAGCCGAGCGGCAGGGTGATGGTGTAGGCGAGTAGCGGACCGATCACCGGCATTGCGATGATCTCGTTGTAGCGGCCGACGCCGCCGCGCCAGGGATGGGTAACGGGGGCGAGCATGACGAGACCGGCGACGCGGCCGGGATGATCGAGCGCAATCCGCGCGCCGAGCGCACCACTCCAGGAATGCACGACAAAGACCGCGCGATCGATTCCGAGCTTGCCAAGCGCATCATTGATCATCCGCGCCTGGATCTGCGGCGTGGAATCCTGCCGCCGCGCGCGCGTGCTCCAGCCATGGCCGGGACGGTCGACCAGAATGACGCGATGGTCCTTGGCGAGGAGGTCGCCGAGCGGGCGCCGCATCGCTTCGAGATTGGAGCTCGCACCGTGCAGCATCACGATCGGCAATCCTGCATCGCGGGGGCCGATATCGACGACGTGAAGCGTCGCGCCGTCGACCTCGACCATCCCGCCCTGCGGCGGAAAGGCGCGTTGCACGGCGACGATTCCAGCCTGCGTGACCAGCGCCAGCAGAACCAGCGCCGTCACGACTGACATCACGATCATGGAGGGAATCCGGGAGATCCTGGGCACAGGGCAGTTACGGCTCTCGCGGGCAACAGTTTCGCTCCGCCGGCTTTCCGTGCGTCCACAAAAAAGGCTGGGGCTGTGGATATGTGCATAATTGCAGAACGCGAAAACTCAATGGAATCAACAACATTCCGGGCGGACACGCAAGCCTCGTAACAGCTTCATGCAGCCGTCATCGCGGCTTCCTTATAATCGCCACGGTCGGTTCCGCCATCTAGACGCGGGTGGGCGCCGATCCTCCTCGCAGACCCCTGGGCGGACCTCAGGGGATACGGGAAAGACCGGCAGGATTTGTCCTGACTTGAACCGGAGGATTTTCGATGAGCTTCAGATCGAACGACACTGCGATCGACGAGATCGTGGCGAACTGCAACGGCGATCTGCGCGGTGCCGTGCGGGCGCTGCTGCTGATCAACGAGCACCTGGAAACGGAGCTGGCAAAGGCTTACGCCGCAGCCATCGATCGCGGCCTGGTCGAACGCGGCGGCAACGCCCTGCATTGAACGGCTCGACTAGTTCGTGCCGTCCTCTTCCTTTTCCTCGTCCGGCGTGGGCGCGGGACAGGCGCGGATGGTCGAGCGGGCAAGCTTGGCATCGGCCCTTGATTTGTAGGGACCGTCGCCGAACCAGATATCGCCGATGATGACCGGATTGCTGGTCACGATGTTGCATTTTCCGGTGGCGCGGTTGCCGACCACCCAGAACAGTCCGTCGGCGAGGCTCACCGTCCCCGATGCCAGCAGCAACACACCTGCAAAGATCGAACGCTTCATGGCTTTTGCTCCTGCCATGCAGGTAGGCCTGCGGCGGCGCCGGCAATAGTGCTCACGATGCCGCGCTTCCGATCGTGGTTAATCCGAAGCGGCCGCGTTCACTCAAGACATGATCGAGTTCGAGGCTAAATATCCCGGCCTTCGACCTTCTCGGTCAGCGATTTGACCTGGTCGGGGATCTTTTCGAGGTGCGGGTTGACGGCGAGCGCCTTGCGATAGGCATCAAGCGCGCGCTTCTCGTCGCCGACCTCCTGCATGATCATGCCGAGGCCTGCGAGCGCGCCGAAATGGCGCGGCTCCCGGATCAGCACCTGCTGGATATCGGCGAGCGAACGGCCGTAATCGTTCTGCATGTAGTAGAGCGTGGCGCGCCGGTTCCAGGCCTCGATGTAGTCGGGCCGGAGCTTGATGACGGAATCCAGAAGCTTGATCGCGACATCGATCTTCTTGGCATCGACTGCGGTCTTCGCCCGCGACATCAGCAAGGACGCGGTGTCGCTCGGGGTTTGCAGCCAGATTGCCCAGATCCGCGCCTCGACATGCTTGGCGCTGGCTTCATCGGGCGCCGCCTTCAACGCGCCGAACAGGAAATCGAGATTCTTGGTGCGATCGACCTTGGGCAGCTTGGCCGGCGCTTCCGGGAGCTTCTTCTGCTTGCCGGGCGGCGTCGGAGGATCAGCCTGCGCCAGCGCCGGAGCGAGGCCGGCTGTTCCCAGCACGAGGGCCAGATACAAAGTGCGCGCGAAAAGGAATCTCACTGCCATGGTCAAAGTGTAAACGCGTAAAGCCGCCGTTGCAAAGCAAAGGCGGCGTCAAACTCGTGTGAGCAGTGGTCTTCGGGGGCGCGCGAAAGGCCCCCGGCAGGGATCAGCCGTGAAGCTGATCAGCCTTGGCGAGCCTTGAAGCGGCGCTGCACCTTGTTGATCACATAGACCCGGCCCTTGCGGCGGACCAGGCGGTTGGCGCGATGGCGACCGCGCAGCGACTTCAGGGAGTTACGGACCTTCATGGCAGAATCCTGAACGTTCGAAAGGCCGTGTTCGGCACTACCGTTTCGGCACGCGCGAATGTGGCAAAATGAGATTTTTCCCGCCGGCGGACGACCGCCCGGGACGGGGCGGTTCTTAAGGCATCGCGGGAGGGGATGTCAATGTTAACTGGCCCGTTCCAACCCGGCAAAATCTCGAAAACAACCCCATCCACCGGAGAAGCGGCCGGACCGGCCCGATTAATCGCCAAGGACATCGGGGTCTTTCGACACGCCTTGCCAAGTTCGTTATATCATATAATCAATTCGGCAACCCGTCGGGAGGAAACCCATGCCGAAGCTGAAGCTGCCAGATATCGACAAAGTCGTCGCCATCGACATCCACACCCATGCCGAGGAGCCCTGCGGCTGCCATCCCGACGACGGCTATGACGACTTCCAGGCGCAGATGGCGGAGTACTTCAAGTCGCCGAACAAGCATCCGCCGACCGTGCCGGAGACCGCGGCCTATTACCGCTCCAAGAACATCGCCGCGGTAATCTTCCCGGTCGATGCCGAGCGCGAGACCGGCTTCCGCCGCTACAACAATTACGAGATGATCGAGGCCGCCTCCGACCATCTCGACGTCCTCATCCCGTTCGTCTCGATCGACCCGCACAAGGGCAAGCTCGGCGCGCGCGAGGCGCGCAAGCTGATCGAGGAATACGGCGTGCGCGGTTTCAAATTCCATCCGACCATGCAGGGCTTCTACGCCAATGACCGCATGGCCTATCCGCTCTACGAAGAGATCAACAATGGCGGCGCGGTCGCGCTGTTCCACACCGGCCAAACCGGTGTCGGCTCGGGAATGCCGGGCGGCATGGGGATGCGGCTGAAATATTCCAACCCGATGTACATGGACGACGTCGCGGCCGATTTCCCCGACCTCAAGATCATCCTCGCCCACCCCTCCTTCCCCTGGCAGGAAGAGGCGCTGTCGGTCGCGACCCACAAGCCCAACGTCTATATCGACCTCTCCGGCTGGTCGCCGAAATACTTCCCGCCGATCTTGGTGCGCTACATCAACTCGATCCTGCAGGACAAGATGCTGTTCGGCTCGGACTGGCCGGTGATCACGCCCGACCGCTGGCTGTCTGACTTCGCCAAGATCGAGATCCGCGACGAAATCCGGCCGAAGGTGCTCAAGGCCAACGCGAGGAAGCTGCTGGGGATCTAGCAACAGCATCTTCGTCGACTTGGAGGGCTTCGATCTCGAAGACCGAAGCCCTCTTGTTCGCTCGGAGCCTCAGATCTGAGCGAGGCCGCCGTCGACGAAAACCTCGCTTCCGGTCATGAAGCTGCTGTCCGACGACGCCAGGAACGCGGCGACCGCGCCCGTCTCCGACGGGGCCGCCACGCGGCCGAGCGGCGTCGTGCTGCCGAGCGCATCGAAGGCTTCCTCGCCGACGATCTCCAGTGCAAGCTCGGTCTTGGTCGGCCCCGGCGACAGCACGTTGACGCGGATGCCGGTGCCGCGCAGGTCCTGCGCCCAGCTGCGCGCCAGATTGCGAACCGCGGCCTTGGTCGCGCTGTAGATGCTGAATTGCGGCGTCCCCATCACCCCAGTGCTCGACCCGGTCAGGATGATCGACGCGCCTTTCGTCATCAGCGGCAGCGCCTTTTGCACGGTGAAGACCAATCCCTTCACGTTGACGTCGAAGATGTGATCGTAGTGCTCGGGCGTGATCTCGCCGAGCGGCGCAAACAGCCCGGTGCCGGCATTGGCGAACAGAATGTCGAGCGCGCCTCGTTCTTTCTTCACCGTCTCATAGAGACGGTCGAGGTCGGCCAGATCCGTCACCGAGCCCCTGATGGCGCGCGCCGAAGATCCAAGCTTCGCCACGGCGGCGTCGAGTTGCTCCTGCCGCCGGCCGAAGATGTAGACGAACGCGCCTTCGTCGATGAAGCGCTTCGCCGCTCCAAATCCGATGCCGGTTCCGCCGCCCGTCACCACTGCCGTCTTGCCTTGTAGTCTGCTCATGATGTGCTCCTTCACTGAGGTTGCACTGAGCTGGCGGCGTACCCACCTATCGACAAGTATGCACCTTTTGGTAAGTACCCAAAAAATGTCAGACACGACCTTCCCGCCTGCACAGGCGCCAACACCGGTCCAGAGCTGCACGCCGACTTTGCCCGGCTTCACTTGCGGCCTGGATGCAACCTTGCGGGTCATCGCCGGCAAGTGGAAGCCGCTGATCCTTTACTTCGTCGCCCAGGACGGCCCGACCCGCTACGGCGAGCTTCGCCGCGCCATCCGCGACGTCAGCGACAAGGTGCTGATCCAGCAGTTGAAGGAGCTGGAGGCCGACGGGCTCGTGAAGCGGACCGACTACAAGGAGGTGCCGCCGCGGGTGGACTACAGCCTCACCCCGTTGGGCCATAGCCTGGCCCAGGCTCTGGTGCCGCTCTGCACGTGGGGCACGGAGCACATGGCGGAGGTCAGCCAGGTCTTCGCAGAGCGGGCGACCTGGACGCGGCGAGAACGTGAGCCGATTGTCTAGACTGGAAGGACAGCCGATGAGCATCAACGCCGTCGTCTTCGACGCCTACGGAACGCTCTATGACATCCAGTCGGTCGCCGACATCACAGAGGATGCGTTTCCGGGCTATGGCGAGATCATCACGCAGGTCTGGCGCATCAAGCAGCTCGAATACAGCTGGTTACGCTCGCTGATGGGACGATACCAGGACTTCGCAGCGGTCACGCGCGACTCGCTCACCTATACGCTGCGCATGTTGGGACTTGCTTACGAGAGCGAGGCATTCGAGCGCGTGATCGAGAAATATCTGCACCTCGAACTCTATCCGGATGCGATGAGCGCGCTTGCAGCCCTGAAGCCGCGAAAACTCGCCATCCTCTCCAACGGCAGCCCGGACATGCTGAATGCACTCGTGCGCAATTCCGGCCTCGATCGTCTGCTCGATGCCACCATCAGCGTCGATGCGAAGAAGATCTTCAAGCCGAGCCCGGCAGCGTATGAGCTGATCGGCGAGGAGCTCGGCACCGCGCCTGATGAGGTCCTGTTCGTCTCGTCAAATCCCTGGGACGCGGCGGGGGCAAAGTCGTTTGGACTGAATGTCGCCTGGATCGAGCGGGTAACGCCCGAAGCCATGGCGCTGGCTTGCGTCGAGAGCGAACTCGTGGCACCGCTGACCCTGTTTAAGGCGATCCGCACCCAGATGGACGAGCTCGGCTTTGCGCCGGACCACCGCGTCCGTTCGCTGTCCGAGCTGCCGGGGATCGCTTAGCATCGCCGCCGCCCGCAAGTTTGAAAATGAGCTGACTGGAATGAGCCTGGAATCCGTTCGCGCCTTTTTCGCCGAGAAAGCCCCCGACATCTCCGTCATCGAATCCGAGGTCAGCTCGGCCACAGTGCCGCTGGCCGCGGAAGCCTATGGCGTCGAGCCCGGAATGATCGCCAAGACGCTGAGCTTGCGCGTCGGCGATCGCGTCATCCTGATCGTCGCAGCCGGCACCTCGCGGATGGACAACAAGAAGGTCAAGGCGCAGTTCGGCGGCAAGCCGAAGATGCTGGGGCTGGAGGAGGTCGCCGACATCACCGGACACGAGGTCGGCGGCGTCTGCCCGTTCGGCCTGAAGTCGCCGCTGCCGATCTACTGCGACGTGTCGTTGAAGGCGTTCGAGGTGGTGGTCCCGGCCGCGGGCTCGACCCACAGCGCGGTGCGCATCACGCCGGAGCGGATGGCCGAGCTCACCGCCGCCGAATGGGTCGACGTCTGCGAGGTCCGGCCGTAAGGCGGCACCGCATACGATCTCTGGTGCATTTGCCGCTCAGGGAGGCTAGCATGGCGCCGATGACCGACGACAAGGTGAAACGACGACTGACCACCGTGCTGTGCGCCGACGTCTACGGCTATTCGCGTCTGATGGAAGCGGACGAGACCGGAACACTGGAGACGCTCCGCCGCTACCGCACGGCCATCGCGCGATTGGTCGAGCGCCATGACGGCCGCATCGTGAATACCTGGGGCGATGCCGTCATCGCCGAGTTCGCCAGCGTCGTCGAGGCGGTGCAATGCGCCGTCGAGATTCAGCAGGAAATCGCAAGTCAGGCGTCGAACGCGCCGCAGGCGAGCCCGATGCAATTTCGCATCGGCATCAACCTCGGGGACGTCATGGTGGACGGCTCCGACATCTATGGCGACGGGGTCAATATCGCTTCGCGGCTGCAAGAGCTCGCTGAGCCCGGCGGCGTCGTGATCTCGAGCTCCGTCTACGATCAGGTGCACAACAAACTGTCCGTTGGCTTCGACTGCCTCGGCCAGCGTCCGATGAAGAACATTGCTCCCTTGACCAGTTATCGGCTGACCCTGGGCGGCCAGACCGCGGTGCCGGGAAGCTTCCCGATCGAGGCGAGTGCAGAGCGATCGCGCGCTCCGCGGATGGACGACAGGCGCGAGCCGTCTTCGGCGCCGAATGTCGTCTCGGATTGGCTCGCAAAGCTGCCTCGCCCGCTAGCAGCGGCCCTCACGGTGTCGGCCTTCCTGATTCTGATCAATCTTTTCACAGGCAGTAAGATCTGGTTCCATTGGCCGGTCGCAGCCATTCTGTTCGGTGTCGTCCTGCGGATGGCGCTTGGACATCGACCTGAATCGGACAGCAGGACGGAGCGCTGAACGAGGCGCACGTCCGCATCGTTGCGCCTGGAGCTCCGCATATTTTCGGGATCAAGCGCTCATCGGAGCTTAATCGTTGTCATCGTCATAGGGACGCGGCTGCGCTTGCGGAGGCGGCAACGCATCGTCGTAGCGCGGCGGCGGTGCGGCGCGATTGCGTGGTACCTGCTGCTGCGGCGGCATCTGGTTGTTGGACTGGAACACGGCGCGGCAGCCGCTCGATAGCTGCGGCGTATTCTGCCGCAGGCAGGCGGTGATCCGGCCGACGTCCGGAATCTGATTGCTGCAAAGACGCCAGACGTCAGGCGTGCAGGCCATCTGCTGTTCCATGGTCCCGCGATATTCTTCGGCGAATGCTGCGCCCGGCGCCACCATGCCACCGATCGCGAGCACGACACCCAGCGCAATTCGCTCTGTTCGCATGTCCCGATCCTTCTCGATTCCCGTCTTCGATTTCTCTGGATTCTCATCAGTCAATGAGGCGGGAGCCGGTTCTGGACCAACAAAAAAATGTGAAAACGGGCCTGGAACCTACACTACTCCACCTTGCCGATCTTCTTCACAGCCGCAATCAGCCGCGTGCTGTCGGTCGCGACGAATTGCGCGAAGGCCGGTGCATCCTGATAGGCGACGAGGCTGCCCGAGGTCTCGAAGGCCTTGAGCACGTCGGGACTCGTCATCACCTGCGCCATCGCCTCGCGCAGGCGGGCCGCGATCGGCGCGGGAAGAGAACTCTGTGCGAAGAGTCCGGCCCAGATGTACATCTCGACGTCCTTGTAGCCGAGTTCCTGGAAGGTCGGCACGTCGGGGAAGCTCGCGATGCGCTGTGCGCCGCAATTGCCGAGCACGCGCAGCTTGCCGTCGTCGACCTGCGGCTTCAACGTCCCCGGTGCGGCTGCGATCGCCTGCACGGTGCCGCTGAGCAACGCGGTCAGGGCCGGGCCGGCGCCGCGGAACGGCACGTGCAGCAATTTGATGTCCGCGCTGTTGGCAAACATCTCCATTGCCACATGCAGCGTGCCGTAAGGCCCCGACGAGCCGTAGGTGATCTGACCCGGGCGCTTCCTGGCATCCTCGACGAACTCCTGCGCCGTCTTCCATGGCGCAGAGGCCGGTACCGCCAGCAGCGTGGGATCGGCCAGCACGCGCGCGATCGGCATGAATTGCGAGACCTCGTAGGCGACGGGGCGGTCGAACAGCCGATCGGCCTCAGGCAGCACCGCGAGCGAGGACAGCGTCATCAGCAGCGTGTAGCCGTCGGGTTCGGCGCGTGCCGCCGCGGCATTGCCGACCGAGCCGCCGCCGCCTCCGGCCCGGTTGTCGACGATGACGGGCTTGCCCAGGATCCGCTCCAGCGCCATCGCGACGGGACGCGCTGCGAGGTCGGCCTGGCCGCCCGCCGGAAACGGCACGATCATCGTGATGTTGCGCACCGGATAGGTTTGCGCGAAGGCCGGACCTGGTAACGCAGCGCGCAGCAACGGCAATGCAGCAGCGGCGCGCAGGATATCGCGTCGGTCCATGGCAGCTCCCTCCCCCGATTTTTTCTTGGTTCGGCCCCAGCCTAGCGTGACGATCGGCAAGAACAAGACGTTAACGAAACGTTAGCCATGTTGCGCCCGCAGGCCGGAACGCCGCACCAAAGCCACCGTTGCCTTCCCAGATCCGCTGGTCAGGGAGTGTGCCATGGGAAAGCTTGCGACCATCGACGTAGCCCTCGACGAGATGCTGGTGAATCTCGCAGCGATTGTCCTACGGCTTTCAAAGCCCGAATTGACGCGAACCCCCGAAGCGCGGCGCGCCTTGGCGCAATCGGTCCATCAATACGCGGTGTGCGCGGCGCGTTCGACCGATCCGCGCGTGCACGAATTGAAATCGCAGCTGGAAGAGACGCTGAAGCCGAGCCTGCGCGTCGTTGCAAGAGACGGACTGAAGGTGTCGTAGTCCGGCCACGCCATTGCGAAGAGCGCGGGCTACGAAGCAATCCAGAATCCCTTGGCGGAGACAGTCTGGATTGCTTCGCTTCGCTCGCAATGACGGAGGTCGTTGAGGCCACTCGCTATGCCCCCTTCATCTTTCCGCGCGGCCGCCGCTTGCAGGTGCCCGGCAACTTCGCCGCGAGGAAATCGCCGAGCGCCTCGACGCGGGCGGGGCGCGGGCCGCCGGGCGGGGTCACGAGATGCACGGCGCCTTCGGCCTGTTTCCAGTCCTTCAGGATTACTTCGACCTCTCCCGAGGAGATGGCCTCGCCGACGATGAATTCCGGCAGCTCGGCAATGCCGAGGCCGGCGATCAGCGCCGGCATCACGGCTTCGCCGTTGTTGACGCGAAGCTGTCCGCCTGGACGCACGCTGGCCTGCTCGCCGGCCGAATTGGTGTAGTGCCAGACATTGGGCGTCGAGAGATAGGCGTAGCTGAAGCATTTGTGCTCGGCCAGATGCATCGGATGCGTCGGCCGTCCGTGCTTCTTCAGATAGGACGGCGCGGCCACGGTGAAGCGCGGCATGGTGAAGAGGCGTCGTGCGATCAGCGAGGAATCCGGCAGCCGCGCGATCCGCACCGCCATGTCAAAGCCCTCGCCGATCAGGTCGACGGTGGCGTCACTCAGATGCAGATCGACCGAGACTTCCGGATAGGTCTCGAAAAACTCCGGCAGCAGCTGCGCCACTGCCTTGATCCCGAACGTCATCGGCACGGCAAGCCGCACCAAGCCGCGGGGCGCGACCGATTGCGCCAGCGCCTCGTTCTCCGCGGCCTCGCCGTCGACGAGCAGGCGCGTGGCGCGTTCGGCGAGCTTGTGCCCGGCGTCGGTCAGCGCAAGCCGGCGGGAGGTGCGGTTGAATAGCCGCGCGCCGAGCCGCTCCTCCAGCCGCGTGACGGCCTTTGAGACCGTCGCCTTGGACATCGCCAGCTCGCTTGCCGCCCCCGCAAACGACCGTAATTCCACGACTTTTGCGAAAATCGCGAGCGCCTCGAAATCAGGGAGTTTTGCCATGGGAGCCGGTCCGTCAGGGGCTAATTGGGAAACAATGCGTTTCAACAGTTTCTATTTCTATACCACAGGCGGAGGCTTATCCAAGGGTCATCAGAAATTCAGGACTGGAGAAATCCAATGACCAAGAGGCTCTCAGGAAAGGTTGCTCTCGTCACCGGCGGCTCGCGCGGCATCGGCGCGGCCTCTGCCCGCGCCCTCGCCGATGAAGGCGCCGATGTCGCCATCAGCTATGTCGCCTCGCCCGACAAGGCCGAGGCCGTCGTCGCCGAGTTGAAGGCTCGGGGCATCAAAGCCCGTGCCTTCAAGGCCGACCAAGCGTCAGCCAAGGACGTCACCAAGCTGGTCAACGATGTTGCCAGGGAATTCGGCCATCTCGACATCCTCGTCAACAATGCCGGCGTCGCTGCTGGCGGTGCGACCGACGATGCCAATGCCGACACTGGCGCGCTGGAACGTCAGGATCAGGTCAACGTGCACGGCGTCATCGCCGCGATCCGCGCCGCTTCGCAGTTGATGAGTGAAGGCGGCCGCATCGTCACCGTCGGCTCGATGCTGGCCGACCGCGCCTCGTTCCCGGGTCTTGCCGACTACGTCGCGACCAAGGCGGCCGTCGTCGGCTACACCAAGGGCGCGGCGCGCGATCTCGGCCCGCGCGGCATCACCGTCAACGTCGTGCAGCCCGGCTCGATCAACACCGACATGAACCCGGATGACGACCGCGACTTCGCCGAAGCCCAGCGCAAGCAGCACGCGCTGCAGCGCTTCGGCCGTCCCGAGGAAGTCGCAGCCGGCATCGTGTTCCTCGCGAGCCCGGACGCCTCCTTCATCACCGGTACCGTTCTCAACGTCGATGGCGGCTTCGGCGCCTGAACGAGGTGCCAACCAACCACACAAGGATGACGCAAATGATCGAACTCAGACCTTTCGACAAACTCGGCGGCGCCGATCACGGCTGGCTCAAGGCCAAGCATCACTTCTCGTTCGCCAGCCATTATGATCCCGACAACATGGGCCACGGTGCCTTGCGGGTGTGGAACGACGACGAGATCGCACCCAACACCGGGTTTCCCGCCCATCCCCACGCCAACATGGAGATCATCACCTATGTGCGCGAGGGGGCGATCACCCATCAGGACAGCCTCGGCAATCAGGGCCGTACCGAAGCGGGCGACGTGCAGGTGATGAGCGCCGGCAGCGGCATTCGCCACTCCGAGTACAATCTGGAGCCGGGCAAGACCCGGATCTTCCAGATCTGGATCGAGCCAACGCTGCGCGGCGGACAGCCGACCTGGGGCTCGAAGCCGTTTCCGAAGGCCGATCGCTCCGGCAAGCTCGTCACCATCGCGAGCGGGATCGAAGGTGACACGGACGCGCTGCCTATCCGCGCCGATGCGCGGGTGCTCGCCACCACGCTGAAGGCCGGCGAGAGCGCCGAGTACGCGCCGCAGAAGTCGCGGCATCTCTACCTGGTGCCTGCGGCAGGCGCAGTCGAGATCAACGGCGTGCGCGTCAACGCCCGCGACGGCGCCGCAATTCGCGACGAAGATCGGCTGAAGATCACCGCGCTGGAAGATACGGAGCTCGTGCTCGTCGATGCGGCGTAAGCGCGACCCACACACAACCCGTCATGCCCGGGCTTGACCCGGGCATCCATCACCTTCGCAAGAAGCTTTTCCAAGCTTGATGGATTGCCGGGCAAGCCCGGCAATGACAGCAACTCAACCCATCACCAAACGGAGACCACCATGACCAAAGTTCTCGTCCTCTATTATTCCGCTTACGGCCACATCGAAGCGATGGCCAACGCCGTCGCCGAAGGCGCGCGCGAGGCCGGCGCCACCGTCGACATCAAGCGCGTGCCGGAGCTGGTGCCGGCCGAAGTCGCAAAAGCCTCCTATTACAAGGTCGATCAGGCCGCCCCTGTCGCTGCGATCGACGATCTCGCCAATTACGACGCGATCATCGTCGGCACCGGCACCCGCTTCGGCCGTATGGCCTCGCAGATGGCGAACTTCCTCGACCAGGCCGGCGGGCTCTGGGCCAAGGGCGCCCTGCACGGAAAGGTCGGCGGAGCCTTCACCTCGACCGCGACCCAGCACGGCGGCCAGGAGACGACGCTGTTCTCGATCATCACCAACCTGCTGCATTTCGGCATGGTCGTGGTCGGCATGAACTATGGCTTCGCCGGCCAGATGAAGCTCGACGAGGTCACGGGCGGCGCGCCCTACGGCGCCACCACGATCACCGGCGGCGACGGCAGCCGCCAGCCCAGCGCCAACGAGCTCGCCGGCGCGCGCTATCAGGGTCGCCAGATCGCGGAGACCGCCAAGAAGCTCCATGGCTAAAGTGCACGGCTGACGCGGGCGGCATTCCCGTTCGGGAGTGCCGCTTCAGCGTAGTCCCTTGCCCATGGCCCGCGCTGCAAGGGCTGCGGCCGCGGGATGGCGGCGCAGGCCCTGCGCGGCATGGTCGCGCCACGCAAAGGGAGCGCCGCGCCAGGACAGCGCGACGCTGACGTCGGTCAACGGCATCCTCTCGGCGCCGAAGCGCCGCTTGTAGTCCTGATTGCCGATGCTGAGGTCGAAACGCCGCACGCCCTCGGCATGCAGCGCCGCCATCGTGCGCTCGATGACGAGCAGCCCCGGCGAGCAGCTCGACCATGAAGTGCCGGCGTGGCTGATGCGGAGGAGGTAATAGGTCGCGCCGGATCTGACGCCGAACGCGGTGGCGACGGTCCCCTCGTCGCAGACGAGCGCCGTGACGACGGCATAGCCTTCCGCGACGCCGCGGCGGGCAACCTCGCGGTAAAACCGGGCATGGGCGTCGTCGTTGAGGACGAACCGCGAGCCGAGCTGGCGCATGCGCGCCTGCTGCTGCACATCCATGACGTCGAGGAGCTCATGCCCGCGCGCAAAGTCCGCGGCGATCTCGAACCGCGCGCCTTCGTGCCGGTCGAAGACGCGCCAGCAGCGCGGCATCTGCATGCGCTTGATCGAGGCCTGATAGTCCGCATAGTCATCGCCCATCAGCACGACATTGCCGTTCAGCGACGACGATCCGATCCGCCCCATCCCGACAAGCGGATTCGGCTTGCCGTTGACCTGGGCCGGCATCTTCCTGAGGCGAAGCAGGTCGAAGCGGTCCGGCAAGGCGCGCAACGCCTCGACCAGCGCCTCGCCGATCGCATCCGTGGCCGCCGCGTCCAACGCGGCATCGAGCGCCAGGATCGGCGCATTGTTGTCGGAGACGCCGAGATCGGCGAATTCGACGATGCGGATGCCGCGCCTGACATGGCTGACCATCGGCACCACCGCGATATCCTTGGCCGTAGTGGCATCCGAGATCACCGCGATCAGCGGCGCAAAATCGTGAAACGCCTGATACCAGGCATCGAGCCAGTAACGATGCTGGAATGCGGTGTGATGCCCGGCGCTCAGTCGCGGCGCAGCCTGCCGCCAGTCACGCACGAAATCGATCGCGATTTTCGACGTGCTGGACACGAGATCATCTGGTTGCTCGACGCTGAGGAACGTCATCTGCGGGGCATACGATTACGGACTGTTTCGAGATGGATTGGGTTTTGTCGCACACCACAAGAGACGTAACCGTTCAATCGTTAAGCCGATGCCACCATCGCGCCGGCTGCGACAAGCTGTCAGCGTTCCGGTCCATCTGCTCGACGCATTGGAACCTGGCAAGGAAGTGCAGGCCGGCCGCCGCGAGCGCAAACATGAACCAGATCGGGTTTTGCCGCTCGAGCAGGAAGGTCTCGGTCGCACCGTAATACAGGCCGAACAGCCATATGGTCAGGAACAGCTTTGCCAAAGCGCCGCTGCGGCTGTGGCCCTGGGCCGACTGGAAATTGCCGAGCGGCGCGAGCACGAAGACGAGGATCACGAGCAGCAGTCCCGGCAGACCGATGGTGACCGCGAGGTCGAGATAGCTGTTGTGGCTATGCGCCGCCGACGTCGCCCATTCGGCGCCCTGCGCCGTCTGCCGCGCCGTGACATCATCCCAGAAGGCCGCATAGCCGTGACCGATGATCGGCTTCTCGGCGACCGCGGCGAGTGCGAACTCCCAGATCGCGGAGCGGCCGGTGAAGGTCGGATCGAGCGGCAGCAGGCGCGTCATCGCGCCCAACGCAGGGCTCAAGACACTGCCGACCGTCAGCAGGTTCATCACGATCAGCGGCACGAAGCAGATGATGCGCTTCAGCCACAGGCTCGGCGTCACGTAGACCAGTGACGCCAGCGCGTAGACCGCAAGACACAGCACCGACGACGTCTTGCCGCCGGTGAAGATCAGGAAGATGCCGGCCAGCGCGGCGATCGCGGGTCCCATCACGAACGAGCCGACGGCGGTCAGGTAGACCCCGACATAGACCAGGATGGTCATCACGGGCGAGGCGATATTCTTGTGGCCGAAACTGCCGCGCCAGTCGCCGGCGAGCTGCGGCTCGCCGATATCGAGCGCGGTGTGGATCGAATAATGCGGCGCGAGGAAGACGCCGAGATAGCACAGCGCGAGCAGCACGAGCGCAGCTCCGCCCAGGCACAGATTGAAGCTGCGCTGCGTCGGCGGCAGCAATGGCAGCAGGACGGCGAGCGACGTTACGCTTGCGGCGAGCACGAAGCGCTGGATCGAGACGCCGCGGCTTTCGGAGAGGGCGATGTTGATCACCAGCCAGCCCACGAGGCAGAGGTGAAACGGCGTCACCAGGGTTCTCAGCGCGGGCGCATCCGTGGTGGCGACGAGCAGCACCGCGAACGCAGCGAGCAGCCCCCAGGCAACATAGGTCAGCGCCATTCGTCCGCCGACGACGGCGGCGGCATCGGGATTGCGCAGGTCCGGGAAGGGATCGAGCGTCACCAGCACCAGCAGCAGCGCTGCGACGGCGACGAGGCAGCGCGCCGCCTGCACGGCATTCAGCTCCGCCAGGCCGCTGCGGAAGGCGGCGCTGAGCGATCGGGCCTCGAGGTCGGTGATGTCGGCGGCGCTGCGGTTCATGGATCAAGACACTTGCTGACGCCGGTGAGGCGCCAGGCCCGGGCTCAACCCCGTTGAGAGTCCGTCGCCAGGCCTTTCGGACGCCTGCGCCGCCGGCCGCACGATGCTGCGCGCGATCTCGTAATATTGCAGCGCCCGTCGCTCCAACGTGAGACTGTCCAGAACGTAACCGCGCGGATCGAACGCGCCCGCGGCACACCCGTCCCAGAAGCTTTGCCAGCCCGCCTCGAATTCAGCGACGTCGGCGAACTTGGCGCCGCAGCGCTCATCCCAATACGGCACCGACGACACCGGCGCGAACTGTACGCGGTGCGGATAGTAATCGGGGTCCCGCCATGGGCCGCCCGGATCCCAGGCGAAAACAGGCACGCCGCACGACAAGGCCTGCTGATAGGCGATGCCCTGGCTCTCGTTCTGGCACAGGAAGATCATCGCGCGCGAACGCGCCAGCGCTTCCTGATAGTCTTCTTCCTTGTAGCTGCCATAGCGCAGCTCCGTGAACGAGCGGCCCTCTTTGCGCAGACGGGCGCGGACGGGTTCGATCAGCTCCGGCGCATAGCGCTCGCGATCCCAATGGACCTTGTCGTAGATCAGCAAATCGACCGCCTTCTGCGAGGCCTGCGACGGCGCCCACAGATCGGTGTCGATGCCGACCGGCCATGCCTCCGTTTCGGGCCAATAGGGCCGATACATATCGACGTACCAGGGGCCAGGCACCACGACCTTCTTCACCGGCAGGCGCTTGAACAGATCGGGATCGTCGAGCGGATGATTGTGGGCGGCAACGCCGAGCAGGATCGGGTTCTTCCACGCGAACTTGTCGAGCAGGAAGGTGCGGCCGATGATGCAGGCGAGCTCGTCGGGATGCTGCGCGATGTAGCCGTAATCGTTGACGCGGTAGCGGATGCCGAGCCGATCGAGTCCCGCACAGAGATTGAGGAACACGCGTAGCTGGCCACTCATGCGCGGCTCGCCGAGCAGCATGCGGCGCGCCATGCGCCGCAGATGCCGGTCGCCGGGAAACCAGCGGTCATCCTTGTCCTCGTAGAAGAGGTTGAGGATCATCGCATCGGGGTCGTGTTCGAACGTCTTGGCGGGCACTGGATCCATCCGCGGCAGCAGGTAGCGCATTCTCGCATGGGACCGGCTGTCGCACTCTTCCAAATTTACCTCAGGCTTAATGCCAGCGGCTTAACGCTAACTGACGAAACCCGCGCCGCGCACACGTTCGCGTCAACGATCCGACTGTAATGCGAGTATCATTCGCGGGCATGCCATGTTGCGATCGATCGCATCATCCGGTCAGCCGCATGCGCCCTGGTTAACAGACTCTTAAAGGCGAGCCGTGGCTCAGATCACCGCCGAAGACGTTCTCGATTTGCCGGCCACCACACGCCTGGTTCCGGCGGTTCGCCAGCCGCAGCCGTCGAGCTCGACCTGGTCGGTGTCCGTCATCATTCCCGCTAAGAACGTTGCGGCTTATGTCGGTGAAACCCTCGCCAGCGCTCTGGCGCAAGGCGAGGTGGGCGAAGTGATCGTCGTGGACGACGGATCGACCGACAACACCGCCGCCATCGTCCGCGGCATTCGCGATCCGCGGCTGCGCCTGATCACCAATGATTCCGCCGGCGTGTCGGCAGCGCGCAACCTCGGTGCGCGATATGCCCGCGGCGACTGGCTGCTCTTCCTCGATGCCGATGACCGCCTTCGCCCCGGCGCGGTGGCGGCGCTGCTGGCGGCCGCACGCGAGGCTCCGCGGGCGGTGCTCGTCTATGGCGATTACAACACGATCGACAGCGAAGGACACCAGATCGGCCGACGCGGCCTGCTGAAGGGGCGCCGGAAGCCGTCCGGCGACGTGCTGACGCGGCTCGCCGCCGGCAATTTCATCGTCAATGGCGGCATCGCGCTTGCGCGCGCCGAAGCTTTCCGGGCCATCGGCGGCTTCGATACGTCCTTGAGATATTGCGAGGATTGGCATTGCTGGTGCCGCCTTGCCGCGATCGGCGAATTCGAGTTTGCGCCAAAACTGCTGCTCGATTATCGCCTGCACACCGCCAACACCATGAACGCCGCGGTTCGGACGCCAAAGGATTTCTTCCCTGCCATCGCGCGGGTCTTCGACGACGGGCTGATCCTGGCACGCCTGCCCGAGGGCACGGCGGCCGGACTGCGCCTCGCTGCCGAACTTCATCTCATCACCTATTCGGCGATGCAGGCGGTTCGCTTCGGCCGATATCGCCAGGCGTTTGCCTATCTCGGAATGGTCGGCCGGCGCTCGCTCAAGGCGTTGCCGCGCGCCGCGGCCAGGACTGCCCTTGCCCGCTTCGGCATCTGATCGTCACGACACGATCTTCGAGGCCTCATAGGGCTTCGGCTCGATCCCGAACGCGGCAAGCATGGAGCCGAGCGCGACCATCAGGGGATGCACCGCGACGACGGCTTTCGACGACGGCAACAGGCCTGCAGAGCGGACCAGCGAGAGCGGCAGCCGCCCGAGCATCCGTAAGAACACCCGCGCACGCGCCGATGCGCTCTGCGCGGCCTTGTACTGCACGCGATAGTTGATCGCGCCGATGCGCAGGCCGCGCTTGGCGATCCAGCCGAGGCTGGTGCGGCTCTGCGGCACGGTCTCGGTGATGACCGCCTCCGCCGTCCAGTGGAACACCATGCCGGCATCCCGGCACCGCACGAAGAAATCGCAATCGCCACCGCCGAGGAAATTGAAGCGCAGGTCGAAGGCGGGGCGATCGAACCGCTCGAAGGCGGACCGCGTGATCAGACAATTGCCGCAGCCATAGATCAGCGGCACTGCGCCGGAATAGTCATAGGCGGGACAGAAGGCGGGGTGACGCGACAGCCAGGGCTTGCTGTCGTCGTCGAAGTCAGGCAGCACCGGACCGCCGACCACGTCGGCGCCGGTCGCCTCCGCGGTGCGAACCATCAGCTCGAGCCAGTCGGGTGAGGCGATCTCGTCGTCGTCGATCATCAGGAAGCGGGTCGCGGCAGGAAACAGCGCCTGCGCCGTCTCGAACGCAGCGTTGATCGCCTGGCAATTGCCCTGCCGCTTCTCGACGAGGCAGACGCCCTGCAGCCTGCCGACGGCCAGAAACTCTGCGGCAACCGGCGCGCTCTCGCGCTGCGCGGCATCGTTCTCGACCATGACGACGGCAAAGGAACGCGGGGTCCGCTGGTTCGCCAGCGATTCCAGCGTCAGCCGCAGATGCTGCGGACGGCGGAAACAGGGAATGCAGACCACGATACCGACCGACAGGTCGATGACCCCGGAGCTCGCCACGATCTCCCGGTTGGGATCGCGCACGGCATCCGAGATGCGCGTGGCGGACAGGTTTGTCGGGATCAATGTCATGACGTTCTCAATGTCCGAGATGTGTTGAAAAAGCCCTGCTTCAATCACGCATTCCCGTGACGGCACACCGCCGCGGGACATATTCGTCCCGGAATGAACAGCCGATCGATGGCGCGTGCCAAGACCTCGCGCCCGTTTCCCGGCCGTCCCAGGACAACATCATGCGCTTAACCGCTTTCGCCTGTTTCTCCCGCGAAACCATGTGCGCGTGGTACTGCAATTCGCGGTCCATGCGCCGATAAACACCCAACATGAACAATGCCGTAGTTAATGGCTATGCGCATTAACCCGACCGAAAGCACTGCGACCGGTGAGAGGGCGCGGCATCAGATTTGCTCTTCGGGCTCGCGAGTTTTTTCCTGTAAATTTGAATAGAACAAGCGCGGTCAGAAAATATGAACAAGCCAGCCACGATCGATTTTGCGACAGCCACGGCGATCCGGATCCCCGCGGCCGCCGCACCCGTCCAGGCGCTGCACGATCTCGTCCCCGGCGAAGCGCGCGACAGCCTGCTCGCCGTTCACGACGTGCTGCGGCGCGAACTGCCGCAAAGCCGGCTCGCCATCTATGAAGCCGGCGGCGGCTCCTGCAGCGTCCTGCCTCCGGAACTGCCTGGCCGCAGCAAGGTCACCGTCGTCGACATCGACGAGGACCAGGTCCGCAACAACACCTACGCGGATGAGGCGATCCTCGGCGACGTGCAGACCTATCGTTTCGCCCGCGAGACCTTCGATCTGGTGATCTGCTACAACGTGATCGAGCATCTGCCCCATGTCGACGCCGCGCTGCTGAACTTTCGCGATGCGCTCAAGCGCGGCGGGCTGATCCTGATCGGCGCGCCCAATCCCCGCTCGCTGTCCGGCATCGTCACCAAATATTCGCCGCACTGGTTTCACGTCTGGTTCTACCGGCACATCCGCGGCATCAAGGATGCCGGCCTGCCCGGCGAGCCGCCGTTTCCGACCTTCTTCCATCCGCTGGTGACGCTGCCCCGGCTCGAAGCCTTCGCGACCGCCAACGGGCTGGAGATGATCTACCGCCGTGAGGTCGAGAGCCCGCGCTATCCCGAGATGCGCCGGCGCAAGCCGCTGTTCGCGGCGCTCGTGGACGCCGGCGCGGCCGTGCTGAACACCATGTTGTCGCGTGGGACCGACGTCCGGCGCGGCGACTATCACGTCATCCTGCGGAAAAGCTGAGCACCATGACGCGCGCGCGGCCCATTGCAGAACAGGCGGAGCCTCGCGGCCATGCCGTGCGCGGTAACGAACCGTTAATCTCCCGGGAGCCCCGGCATCCCGGGCGTCACGAGGACGCGCGGCGAAGTGGCAAACGCTTAAACGCTTTGTTTGCCATTTCGTTGAATAGTCCCTCAATGAGTATGGTTAATTTTCCCTGTTGCGTTGATTGGGCACCTATATCCCGGGTGCATGGCGTAGAGCGAAGAGAAGCCCCTCAGCCTGCGGCACTTGGAATGAAAGCTGGGGATCATGCTTGACTATAGTCAGCCGATAGATCGGGCGAGACCCGAGCCCTCGCAACAGAAGTCTCAGGCCGGCTTCAACGTGCTGGAGCTCGCCAATTTGCTCTGGCGGCGCAAGATCGCGATTGCCGCGACTGCCCTGCTCGGCGCAACACTTGCCGTCACCATCGGCAAGAGCCTGACGCCGCGCTACACCGCCACCGCCCAGCTCTATGTCGATCCGCGCGAGCTTCAGCTCGTCGATCGTGAGCTCACACCGCGCGCGCAGGACGTCTCCGGCATGTCCATGGTGGTAGAGAGCCAGGCGCGGCTGATCACCTCCAACAGCGTGCTGCTCAAGGTGATCCAGCAGGCGGGTCTCGACAAGGACCCGGAATTCGGCGGCGGCGGTGACGGCCAGAGCCTGATGTCGTCGCTGTTCGGCCTGATCGGCCTGCAGCCGCGCGCGCCCTCCGCGGCGGACAACAAGGAAGTGCAGCTTGCAGCGCTCGAGGCGCTGAACCGGCACATCACGATCCGCAAGACCGAGAAGAGCTTCATCGTCGACATCGAGGTCTGGTCCACGGATCCGGCGAAGGCGGCGATGCTCGCCAACACGCTGACCAATGCCTACCTCGCCGAATCCCGCAACTCGCAGGCTTCGGCCGCACGGCGCGCCACCAACGATCTCTCCGGCCGCCTCAAGGAGCTGCGCGAGCGGCTGCGCAATGCCGAGACCACGCTCGCCACCTACAAGGCCCAGAACAATTTCGTCGGCACCCAGGACGCGCTGATCAGCGATCAGCAGCTCTCCGCCAGCAACCAGCGGCTTTCCGCGGCCCGCGCGGCGACGATGGATGCGCAGGCGCGGCTCGACCAGATCGAGGCGAGCCGCCGTACCGCTGCCGATGCCGGCGCGATCCCGGAAGCGCTGCAATCGCCGACGATCGCGAACCTGCGCGCGCAATATGCCGATGCGCGCAAGAAATACGCCGAGCAGGCCGGCGAACTCGGGCCGCGCCATCCGGCGCTGCGCCAGACCGAGAAGCAGGTCGAGGATCTCAAGCGCACCATCAGCGAGGAGATCGACCGCTTCGCCCAGTCCGCCAAGAACGATCTGACGCGCTCCCGCGACTACGAGGCCTCGCTCAACCGGGCCATGGAAGCGCAGAAGCGGCAGAGCGTGCAGCTCAGCCAGGCCGCCGTCCGCCTGCGCGAGCTCGAGCGCGAAGCCGATGCCAGCCGCGACGTCTACCAATCCTTCCTCAAGCGCTCGCGCGAGACCGAGGAGCAGGAGACGCTGAACACGTCGGCCGCCCGAATCATCGGCGAGGCGACGGTGCCGCAGCGGCGTTCGTTCCCGCCCGCCATGAGCATGTTCGCCATGATCGGCTTCATCTTCGGCGCGCTCGCAGCGTCGAGCTGGTTCGCCGCGGCCGAACTGCTGCTCGTCGGCGCGCCGGCGCCCGCACCGGCCAACCGTGAGCGCAAGCCGGCGCCGGAGAGGACGCACGCTCCCGAGGTTTTGCCGGCCCCGGAAGCGCCGCAGCCTCCCCGGGTTTCGCGACATGCGGAAGTGGCGCAGGACCTGCCCGAACTTGCCGCGCCGTCGCTGCAGCCTGCGATGGTCGAAAAGCCCCTGATCGAAAAGCCGCTGATCGCGCGCCTCCAGGAGGCCGACGTCATCCACACGCTTGGAGCCATTCTTGCCACCGGCGGCGGCGTCGACCTCACCCGGCTGGGCTGGCCGACGTTGCGGCCCGGCTTTCCCCTGACGAAACTGCTCAACACCTGGCGCGACATGCGCACTGCCGTGGCCCGGCGCGCCGGCGACAAGGCAATGCCGGTCATCGCGATCGTCGGTGCCGGCGAAATCAGCGGGCGCAGCGTGAGCGCGCTGAATTTCGCGCTCGCGGCGGCGCGCGACGGCGCCCGCGTGCTGATGATCGATGCCGACCATCAGGCGCACGCGCTCTCGAACAAGGTCAGCCGCCCCGGCAAGAGCGAGCCGAGCAGGCTCGGCTGGCTCTCGATCGGCAGCAAGGCCGCCCGCGAGATCAAGACCGTCAACGGCATTTCGGTGCTGCCGGTCGGCGAAAGTGACGCCGGCAAGGCCGCCGACGCGATCCGCAAGGCGATTGCGCAGGCGCGCGCCGCAGGCGGCTATGACCTCGTGATCCTCGACGGCCCCCCGATGCCGCTCTCGGCCGGCGGCCGCAAGCTACTCGACGACACCGACGCGCTGGTGGCAGTGCTGCCGACCAGCCTCGACATCAACGACAGCCTGGAAGAAATCCTGACCGCGCTGGGCCGCGCCGAGCGCAAGCTCGTCGGCGTCGTGCTGGACGAACTCACCCCGGCACTCCAGACGCGCCAGCGAGGCAGACAATATGCTTGAACGTCGCGTCAACATCGATGGACGGGCGGCAACGGTCGACGTGCCCCGCATCACCGTCGGCGGGCTTCGCATGGCCGCGATCGATCTGGAAGCGACCGCCGATTTCATGATCGAAGCGACTGATCCCGACAATCGCATCGGCCGCCCCTTGTTCCTGACCTCGGCCAATGGCGAGGTGCTGGCGCGCTGCTCGACCGAGCCGCAGACCGAGCGCCTGTTCCGCGCCGCTGACCTGATCAACGCCGACGGCCAGCCGCTGGTGGCGGCCTCCAGGCTGCAATCATGGTTTCCCCTGCCCGAGCGCGTCGCGACCACGGACCTGTTCCACGTCGTCGCGCGCAAGGCGGAAGCGGTCGGCCGTACCTTCTATCTGTTCGGCGCCAGCGAGGCCGAGAACATCGTGGCCGTCGAGAACGTCCAGAAGATGTATCCGGACCTCAAGATCGTCGGACACAGCCACGGCTATCTGCGCGGCGAGGCGCTGCGCGCCAAGGT
This sequence comes from Bradyrhizobium sp. MOS003, assembly GCF_003020125.1. Classification (GTDB taxonomy): domain Bacteria; phylum Pseudomonadota; class Alphaproteobacteria; order Rhizobiales; family Xanthobacteraceae; genus Bradyrhizobium. Next base: position 330,603 of record NZ_PYFW01000002.1, read on the forward strand.
CGAGGAGATCAACGCGCTGGCGCCGGACTATCTGTGGGTCGCGCTCGGCGTGCCCAACGAGCAGGCATTCGTGGAGGAATTCACGCCTTACCTGACCAATGTTGGCGTTATCAAGACATCGGGCGGCCTGTTCAACTTCCTGTCGGGCAGCCGTTCCCGCGCGCCGCGATGGATGCAGAAGATCGGACTCGAATGGGCCTGGCGTACCTTGCTCGAGCCGCGCCGCCTGTTCTGGCGCTATTTGACCACCAACCCCCGCGCGCTCTATCTTCTCTTCAGCCGTAATAAACCCCTCCGCTAAGAGAAGAAGACGACATGACCGACCGACCGACCGTCCTCGTCACCGGGGGCGCGGGCTATATTGGCTCGCATGCCTGCCGCGCATTGACCGCCGCCGGCTACCAGCCCGTCGTTTATGACAATCTCTCGACGGGTCATCGCAGCTTCGTTGCCGGCCCGCTGGTGACCGGCGATCTGCTCGACGGCCCGGCGCTGGCACGCGCCTTCGCCGACCATGAGATCACGGCGGTGATGCATTTCGCCGCGGCGAGCCTGGTCGGCGAGTCCATGACCGATCCGCAGAAATACTACATCAACAACGTGCAAGGCACCTTGTCGTTGTTGCAGGCGATGCGCAACGCAAACTGTCAGCGCATCGTGTTCTCCTCGACCGGCGCCGTCTACGGCAATGCCGATTCCAAGGAGCTGCCGGAAGACTTTCCCTGCATGCCCATCAATCCCTACGGCGCGTCGAAATTGATGATCGAGCGGATGCTCGCCGATTACCGCTCGGCCTACGGCTTCGGCGCGTTCTGCCTGCGCTATTTCAACGCCAGTGGCGCCGATCCGGCCGGCGGCATCGGCGAGCTGCGCGACAATGAAACCCACCTCATTCCCCGCGCCATGATGGCGCTGCAGGGCCATGTCGACTTCGCAGTGTTCGGCGACGACTACGACACGCCCGACGGAACCGCGATCCGCGACTATATCCACGTCACCGACCTCGCCGCGGCGCATGTCGCGGCCCTGAAGCTCCTGGAAGGCGGGCATGCCGGCGGCAGCTTCAATCTCGGTACCGGCTCCGGCTTTTCCGTGCGCCAGATCCTCGACGCCATCAGGCAGGAGACCGGCCGCGAGGTGCCGCACACCGTCAAGCCGCGCCGCGCCGGCGATCCGACCTATCTGGTCGCCGATCCCTCCGCGGCGCGAAAGGTGCTGAACTTCGTACCTGGCCATTCCGACCTGGCGACGATCATCCGCACCGCCTGGGCCTGGCACCAGAAGGCGCATCCGTTCAGGCAGCGCTAGCCGATCAAGGCGACCGTGTCTTGCTCCAGCGGCGGCGGACCGCACCCGCGGCCGTCAGACGACAGCGCGTTTCAACCGTGACGCCGCGGCTTCCGTGGCGGCAACGTCCAGCTCCGGCTGCAGCGGCGGGGCGACAGGCAGGACCATCGGCCGCAGCAGCTCGGCCATCTGCCTGGCCGGCAGCGGCTTCGAGATCAGGAAGCCCTGCATCTCGTCGCAGCCATGGGTTCGCAGGAACGCCTCCTGCTCGGCGTTCTCGACGCCTTCGGCGACGACGGTCATGCCGAGCGCCTTGCCCATGCTGATGATGGCCTGTGCGATCGCCTGGTCCTCGGAATCCTGCGGCAGGTCGCGCACGAAGGAGCGGTCGATCTTGATGGTGTCGATCGGGAAGTGCTTCATCAGCGACATCGACGAGTAGCCGGTGCCGAAATCGTCGATGGCGAGGCGGATGCCGCGACTCTGGATGGCATCGAGCACCTTGAGCGCGCGGCCGACATTGCGCATCATCATGCTCTCGGTGACTTCGAGCTGGAGCAGCACCGGGGACATGCCGCTGGCCGCCAGTGCCTCGTCGACGTCGTGCAACAGATGCTCGTCGGCGAACTGCCGCGGCGACAAATTGACCGCCATCGACAACGGCAACAAGCCGCGGCGCTGCCAGGCCATGGCCTGCGCGCAGGCTTCCCTCAGCACCCAGCGGCCGATCGGCACGATCAGGCCGGTCTCCTCCGCGAGCGGGATGAACTGAGCCGGCGAGATGTTGCCGAGATCGGGATGCGCCCAGCGCAGCAGGGCTTCCACGCCGGTGATCTGGCCGGTCGCCATGTCGACCTTGGGCTGGTAGTTCAGCGAGAACTGCTCGCGCTCCAGCGCGCGACGCAGCGCGCTCTCCAGCGACAGCCGCTCGATCGACTGCGTCGTCACTTCCTTGGAGAAGAAGCGGTAGCCGTTCTTGCCGTCCTCCTTGGCCAGGTACATCGCCATGTCGGCGTTCTTGGTCAAGGTCTGCGCATCGGAGCCGTTGGCCGGATACATCGCTATACCGATCGAGGCCGTGGTGTGGCACTCGTGTCCGGCCAGCTCCATGGGCTCGGCGAGTGCCGCGAGCAGCCCCGTCGCAATGCGCTGAACGTCGTCGATCTCGCCGCATCGGTCGAGGATGACCACGAACTCGTCACCGCCGAGCCGCGCCACCACGTCGCTTTCCCGCAACGCGCCGCGCAGGCGGTTGGCGACTTCGAGCAGGAGCAGGTCGCCGGCCTCATGGCCGAGCGAATCGTTGATGACCTTGAAGCGGTCGAGGTCGATGAACAGCACCGCAAAACGATGATCGTGACGCTCCGCCGTATCGATCGCCTCGCGCAAGAGCCCGTTGAAAGTCTCGCGGTTCGGAAGGTCGGTCAGGCTGTCGTGCGAGGCGAGATACTCGATCCGCTCGTCCGCCTCGTCCTTGGCGTCGGCGCGATCGAAATTCTCCATCGCAAAGGACACGTTGTCGGCAAGACGCTGCAGCAGCTCGACGAACTCGGTCGTGAAGGTGCCGGGCTCCGTCGACATGTAGATCATGACGCCGACGGGCTGATCGTGCGCGATGAGCGGAAATGCCGCGCCCGAGCGCGCCCCGTCGTCGCGGACGACCGCATGGAAGGCGCGGACGCGATCGTCGTTGAGATAGTCGTTGCTGATGCAGGGTTGTCGCGTGCGGAACGCCGTACCGCTCATCCCACGCCCTTCGGGCCGTTCGGGATCGACGGAGAGGCGAACGCTCCGCGTTGTATCGGCGGACGGGCCGGCGGCAGCGACGATTTCGAGCTGGTCCGTGCCGGCCCTGGCCAGCGCGATCGTGGTCGAGGTGAACTTGGCGCCGTTCGATGCCGCATGGCACACGAGATCGAACATCTCGGCGCGCGACTTCGCCCGCATGATCGCCTCGTTGGTTGCGCTCAGAGCCGCGAACATGCGCGTCAGGCGCTCCTTCTGCGCCTCGGTGCGGGCCTTTTCCTCGGCACGATCGAAATTGTCGAGGGCGAAGGAGACGTTTTCGGCAAGGCGCCCGAGCAGCTCGACCAGATCGGGCGTGAATGTGTTCGCTTCGGGTGCGAGGAAAAGCAGAATGCCGATCGGTTCCTGGCCCGCTTTCAGAAGCGGGAAGCATGCGGCGGCCCGCGTTCCATCCTCGATCGCCTTCGTCCGCCAGTGGGCCGATCGCGGCTCGTTCAGATAGTCGTTCATGACGCTGGGCCGGCGGGCACGGAGCGAAGTGCCGATGATCCCCTGGCCTTCGGGATGGTCGGCGGAAATGATGCAGGTCCGTCCGACCATTTGCTGCTGCAGCCGCCCCTTTACCGCGACGACGCGAACCAGCTCTTGTTCCTTGTCGATGATACCGATCGTGACCGACGCGAACACGTCACCGAGGACGGCCGCCCGGCACGCCGCCTCGAACAGGTCTTCGCGCGTCTTGGCGCGCATGATCGCTTCGTTGGTTGCGCTCAGCGCTTCGAACATTCCGCTCAGGCGGCTGCGCAGCTTGTTTGCGCGTGCCCTTTCCTCGGCGCGGTCGAAGCCCTCCAGCGCGAAGGCGACATTGGCCTGCAGCTTGCGCAGCAACTCGACGAATTCGGGTGTGAACGTGCCGCACTCCGGAGAGTTGAACAGGAACACGCCCTCGACCTGATCGCCGTTGAAGAGCGGCAAGGCCGCGGAGGACGCGATCCCGTTGCGGCGCGCGCTGGCGTGCCACGGCGCGATACGTTCATCGGCGAGCACGTCGTTGCTGACGGCCGGCCGGCGCGTACGGAACGCAGTGCCGGTCAACCCCCGCCCTTCCGGAACATCCTCGGAAATGGAGAACTTGAAGTTGCGAACCTGGTCGGCGTTCGGCCCGTAACAGGCGACGACGCGCAGCAGCTCGGCGTCGCGGTCGACCATGGCGATGTTGGCCGACGTGAACTTGGCGCCCTTTGCCGTCGCCTCGCAGACGAGATCGAACAGTTCGGCGCGCGACCGCGCGCGCAGGATCGCCTCGTTGGTGGCGCTCAGCGCGGCATACATGCGCGCGAGCCGCTCCTCCTCGGCCGCGATTTGAGCCTTCTCGGACTCTCGACCGAAATTGTCGAGGGCAAAACATACGTTTTCGGTGATCCGGAACATCAGCGCGACGACTTCTTCGTCCTTGGCCCACGAGCTGCTGATGAAAGACAGCATGACGCCGACGCTTTGCCCATGCTTGATCAGGGGAGCAGCCACACAGGCGACGACGCCACTGTTGACGTTGGCCTGCTCCCAGGGCGTGCCCTTGGTGCGGCGGGGCAGATCGTCCTCCAGGCATGGCTTTTGCGAGCGAAACACCTCACCTGAAATGCCGCGGCCATGGGGATTATCCGGATCGATGGAGTACCGGGCCTGAGCGACCAGCTCCAGATTCTTGCCCGTGCCGGCGACAGGTTTCAGCCAATCGGAATCCTGTTCCTTCAGCAGGACGTAGGTCGCGAGCGATTTCCCTCCGTGGACGGAGGCGTCGCATACGAGCTGATACAGCTCCTGCTCGGTCTTGGCGCGCAGAATGGCTTCGTTGGTGGCGCTGATGGCGCTGTACATGCGGTTGAGCCGCCGCACCGTCCGCTCGCTGGTCTGCCGCGCGGTCTCACGCGCGAAATTGTCCAGCGCATAGGAAATGTTGGCCGACATGCGCTCTAACAGCGACACCATCTGGTCGCTGAGCGAATTCGGATCGCTGCGGGTCACCAACAGCACGCCGACACATCTGCCGTCGCAGATCAGTGGCAGCGCAGCGGCCGCGCCTATGCCAGCCGCAGCCGCCCCCTCGCGCCACGCCAGCGAGCGCGGATCGTTCAGATAATCGTTGCTGATGCACAGCTTCTGATCGCGAAACGCCTCGCCCCCGACGCCAGAGCCTTCAGGCGTGCCGGCCTCCGTCGTGATCAGGATGGAGCGCAGTCGCGGAATGTCGTCGCCGCAGCCGGCCGCAAAACGAAGCCGTCCGCGCTCCTGTCCCACCAGGAACACGGCAACGGCCAAGAAATCCCCACTCGAAAACCCGGCGTCGCAGACCTTCTGGTACAGCTCATCCGGCGATTTCGCGTAGAGGATCGCTTCGTTAATGGCGCTCAACGCCGCAAAGGTGCGCGCGAGTGTCGTCGACACGATCTTTAGCTCCCGGGCATTTCTGCCTATTTGTCCCGGGTGACCTTATGACGGCCATCGCCTAAGTGGTCGTTATTGCGCACCGCAAACAATCGATCAAAGTGAACGAGCTGCGAACGACCCCGGCAAAACCATCGAAAATACCGCCGCACGGGACGAATCCTCAGCGAGAGGCGCAACCTCTTTACGAATTTGCAGCCCTGTATTGGTTTGCGAGAGATTGATATCGCCGCTGCGCTTTGAGACGATGGCCTCCAACAAGTGCCCGCCAAGGGCAAGGACCCGGGGAACGCCATGCCGATCGTCACGGCCGATCGCCTCACGCGCGTCAGCGCCGCGCTGCTCCGCGCCGCCGGAGCCTCCGAGGAAGAAGCCGACGCCGTCGCGGTCGGCTGCGTCAATGCCAATCTGGCAGGCCATGATTCCCACGGCGTGATCGCCGTTCCCACCTATATCGACCGCATCAAGGCCGGCCACATCGTTCCCGGTGCCAAATGGACCGTGGTCCAGGAATCGCCGACCACGACCGTGATCGACGGCCACTGGGGCTTTGGTTTCCACGTCAACGCCAAGGCGATGGCGCTGACGATCGAGAAAGCCAGGACGGCAAATGTCGCGGCCTGCACCGTGTTCCGGCAAAGCCATGTCGGCCGCCTCGCCGCCTACCCCTTGATGGCGATGCGCGCAGGCATGATCGGGATTGCCACGGCGGATTCCGGGCGCTCGCCGAAACATGTCGCCCCGTTCGGCGGCAAGGAGGCGCGGCTCGGCACCAACCCGATCTCAATCGCGGTGCCGTCCGATCTCGACACGCCGTTCTATCTGGATATGGCGACCTCGGCGGTGGCGGCCGGCAAGATCCAGCTCGCGGTCGCGCGCGGCGAGGAGATTCCGACGGGCTGGATCATCGATGCCGACGGACGGCACACCACTGACCCGACGCAATACCGCAAGGGCGGCGCGCTGCTGCCGCTCGGCGGCACCGAGGGCTACAAGGGGAGCGGTCTTGCGGCCATGGTCGAGGTGCTCTGCGGCCTGCTCACCGGACTCGGCTTCGGCGTCGAGCCGACGGGGCGGCACAACGACGGATGCTTCATGGCGGTGTTCAACGTCGCCGCCTTCCGGCCGCTGCAGGAGTTCAAGCGCGAGGTCACGGAGTTCGCGCATTATCTGAAATCGACGCCGCCGTCCGAAGGCAGCAAGGGCGTGTTCTATCCCGGCGAGATCGAAGGCCTGCGCGAGCAGCAGCGCCTGCGCGACGGCATCGAGATCGAGGATGCCACCTGGGAAAAGCTGCGCGCCCTGGCGCGCGAGTATAGGCTCGACACAGTCCTCGCTCTGGCCTGACGGCACAGGAGAACAGCGGCATGACGAGACAGATGGTCCTGGTCGGCTTCCTCCAGGCGCAGAACTGCACCAACCTGCCGAGCTCCTGGCGGCATCCGGACTCGCGCGCCGATTCGATGTCGGCGGACTATTATCAGGAGATCGCCAGGATTCTCGAAGCCGGCAAGTTTCACATGGCGTTCTTTGACGACCGGCTGGCGATGCCGGACCGCTACGGCAACGACCACGCCCACACCGTCGAATACGGCATCCGCTGCGTGAAGATGGATCCGTTGATCGTGCTGACCACGATGGGCATGGTGACCGACAAGCTCGGGCTCGGCGCGACCTGCTCGACCACCTATTACGAGCCGTTCGACGTCGCGCGCCGCTTCGCGACGCTCGATCTGATGTCGGGGGGACGCGCGGGCTGGAACGTCGTCACCTCGCTCAATGACGGTGAAGCGCTCAACATGGGGCGCGACTCTCACCCAGAACACGATTCCCGCTACGACAAGGCCGACGAGTTCATGGAGGTCGTGCTCGGTCATTGGGACACCTGGGAGGACGGCGCCCTCATCATGGACAAGCAAAGCGGCCGCTTTGCCGATCCCGCCAAGGTGAAGCGGCTCGATCACAAGGGACCGGCTTTCAAGTCGCGCGGGCCGTTCACCGTGCCGCGTTCGCAGCAAGGCCATCCCGTGATCATCCAGGCCGGGGCATCGGGCCGAGGCCAGCGCTTTGCCGGGCGATGGGGCGAGGTGATCTTCACCGCCGCGCGCAACCTTCAGGGCGCCAAGGACGGCTACGCGTCCGTGCGCAACGAGGCCGCCAAGGCTGGTCGCGATCCCGATGAGATGTTCCTCTGCAATTTGACGACGCCGGTCTGTGCCGCGACCAAAGCCGAAGCCGAGGACAAGATGGCGCTGATCAACAAGCTGCCGCTGCAGATCGACGCGCTGTCGTTGCTGGCCGAAGCGCTCAATTACGACTTCGCCTCCAAGGATCTCGACGAGCCTCTGACGACGGACGAGTTGAAGAGCATGCAGGGAATCCTGGGCATCCGCGATGGCGTGCTGAAGAATTCGGGCAAGAGCAATCCGAGCGCGCGCGACTTCGTCACCTTCTCCGGCCGCGGCCAGGTGCAGGACGCCATGGTCGGCGGCCCCAAGGAGATCGCGGACAAGCTCGAGGAAATGTTCGTCGAGCGCGGCTGCGACGGCTTTGTCATCGCCGCGACCTATGTGCCCGGCTCCTACGCTGATTTCGTGCAGCATATCGTGCCGGAGCTGCAGCGCCGCGGACTGTTCCAGAAGGACTATCGCGGCAAGACATTGCGGGAAAACCTTGGGCTCAAGCGACCGGCGGCCGGCGCCTGGAAAGTGCAGCCGCGCGATGCCGCGGAATGATGGCGGGTACATGACATGCGCTGGTTGAAATTCACGGAGACAAGCAAGTCCTCGTGGGGAATTATCGAGGGCGACAAGGTCATCGCGGTCGACGGCGATCCCTTCGGCGAATGGCAACGCAGCTCGCGCACGCATCCGCTTGGCGACGTCAGGATCGAGCTGCCGCTGATCCCGCGCACCTTCTATTGCGTCGGGCTGAATTACCTCAAGCACCTGAAAGAAGCCGCCGACAAGGCCGGCACGGTGCCGGCCGTGCCCGACCGCCCGGAGATCGGCTATCGCGCCCAGAACGCTCTGATCGCGCATGGCGAGGACGTGGTGATCCCGTCCTTTGCGACGGAGAAGATCCACTATGAGGGAGAGCTCGTCGTCGTCATCGGCAAGAAGGTGAAGCACCTCACCGCAGAGAACGCGATGGATTGCGTGTTCGGCTACACCATCGGCAACGACGTCAGCGAGCGCAGCTGGCAAAAGGCCGACCGCAGCCTGTGGCGCTCGAAGAACGCCGACACGTTCAAGCCGATGGGGCCGTGGATCGAGACCGAAGCCGATCTCGACAAGATGGAAACGATCGTCCGGGTCAATGGCCAGGAGAGCCGCCGACATGATCTTCGGGGTGGTGCCGTTCCTGATCGAGCTGACGAAGTATTTTACGCTGTGGCCGGGCGACGTGATCTGGATGGGCACGGACGGTGCCTCGCCCGACATCAAGCATGGCGACGTCGTGGAGATCGAGATCACGGGGGTCGGGACGTTGCGGAACAGGTTCGTGCGGGAGGGACGGTAGCTCTCGTAGGGTGGGCAAAGCGAAGCGTGCCCACCACCTCTTTCGATCATTGAGAGATGGTGGGCACGGCGCAAAAAGCGCCTTTGCCCACCCTACGGTATCTCTCTCATCTCAAAACGGCAGCGCCACGCTCGACTTGATCTCCTTCAGCACCACGTTGCTGCGGACGTAGCGGATGCCGGGGATGCGGAACATGAACTCGTCCAAAAATCGATTGTAGGCCGCCATGTCCTGCACGACGACGCGCAAATGATAATCGGCGTCGCCCGTGGTCGCAAAGCACTCCAGCACCTCGCGCCGCTTCGTCACCCGCGCGACGAATTCGTCGACGAATTTGGCGTCGTGCCGCTCCAGCGAGACGTGGAGGACGGCCGACATCGCAAAGCCCGCCTGCTCGCGCGCGACCAGCGCCGCGTAGCCCTGGATGATGCCGGCGTCCTCCAGCGCGCGCACTCTGCGCCAGCAGGCCGAAGTGGACATGCCGACCGCGTCCGCCAGTTGCTGATTGGTGGCACGGCCATCCTTCTGGAGATGAGCGAGAATGCGCACGTCCTGGTCTTCAATCATGGAAACTCCCGATCTGATAAATATCTACCAAAAGAGACCACAATATGCAAAATCCTACCGATATCGTCTTCGATGCCGGATGAATAGGTAAGACCTACCAGCGGCCCGGGCATAACCTTGCGTCATTCGGCAGGATGCCGCGCGAGGTCCGCCATGGACGCCGTTCCGTCACTCGACACGTACGAACTCTCCGACCGCTACGATCGCGAGGAGGGCCGCGTCTTCCTCACGGGAACGCAGGCCATCGTCCGCATCGCGCTCGATCAGGTCAGGCGCGACCGGGCCCATGGCCTCAACACCGCCGGTTTCATCTCGGGCTATCGCGGCTCGCCGCTCGGCGGCATCGACCTCGAGCTCTGGCGCATCCAGGAGCGGCTGACGCGGGACCGCGTGGAATTCCTCCCCGCAGTGAATGAGGACCTCGCCGCGACCGCGGTGCTCGGCTCGCAGCAGGTCGAGACGCAAGGAGATCGCGAGGTCGATGGCGTGTTCGGGCTCTGGTACGGCAAGGGGCCCGGGGTCGATCGTTCCGGCGATGCGCTCAAGCACGGCAATGCCTACGGCTCCTCCCCGCATGGCGGCGTGCTGGTGGTCGCCGGCGACGACCATGGCTGCGTTTCCTCCTCGATGCCGCATCAGTCCGACGTCGCCTTCATGAGCTGGTTCATGCCGACGCTGCATCCCGCGAGCGTCAGCGAGTATCTGGAATTCGGCGAATATGGCTATGCGCTGAGCCGCTTCTCCGGCATGTGGGTCGGCTTCAAGGCGATCTCGGAGATCGTCGAGTCCGGCGCCTCGGTCGCGCTGCGCGCGCCGCGCGTCTTCCGCACACCGGACTTCACGGCGCCGCCGGGAGGCCTGCACTACCGCTGGCCGGATTTGCCGGGCCCGCAAATCGAGGAGCGCCTGGAGGCGAAGAAGCACGCGGTCTACGCCTTCGCAAAGGCCAATCCGATCGACCGCCGCATCTACGACGTTCCGGATGCGACCTACGGCATCGTCACCACCGGCAAGGCCCATCTCGATTTGATGGAGGCGTTGCGGCTGATGGGTCTCGATGAGGCCGCCTGCCGCAGCATCGGCATCGATATCTACAAGGTCGGCATGGTCTGGCCGCTGGCGCTGCATGACGCCATGGATTTCGTGAGGGGCAAGCGCGAGATCCTCGTGGTCGAGGAGAAGCGCGGCATCATCGAGAGCCAGTTCAAGGAGTATTTTTACGATTATCCCGGCAGCAAACCCGAGCGCATGGTCGGCAAGCACGACGAAACCGGCGCAAGGCTGATTTCCTGGATCGGCGAGCTGTCGCCCCGCGCGCTAGCTGGCGTGCTGGCGCGCCGGCTTGATCCGATGTTTCCAGGCCTCAATCTCGCCGCACGCGCGGCCGCGTTGATGCCGGAGGCCGCACGCACCATCAACGTATCGGGCGCAACGCGCACGCCCTATTTCTGCTCAGGCTGCCCGCACAACACATCGACGAAGGTGCCTGAAGGCTCCAAGGCGCTGGCCGGCATCGGTTGCCACTTCATGGCAAGCTGGATGGACCGCGAGACCTCGTCGCTGATCCAGATGGGCGGCGAAGGCGTAAACTGGGCGGCGTCGTCGAAATTCACCGGCCGCAAGCACGTCTTCCAGAATCTCGGCGAAGGCACCTACTACCATTCCGGCTCGATGGCGATCCGGCAGGCGATCGCGGCCAAGGCCAATATCACCTACAAGATCCTGTTCAACGATGCCGTCGCGATGACAGGTGGGCAGCCGGTCGACGGTCCCATCAGCGTGCAGGCCATCGCCCACAGCGTCCGTGCCGAGGGCGTGAGGCGCATTGCGCTGGTGTCGGACGATCCCGCACAGTTCTCGCCTGCTGATTTGCCAGCCGGCGTCACCCTTCATCCGCGCGAGGAGATGGATGCCGTACAGCGCGAGCTGCGCAATATCCCGGGAGTCTCGGTCCTGATCTATCAGCAGACCTGCGCCACGGAGAAGCGACGCCGGCGCAAGCGCGGGCAGATGGCCGACCCCAAGCGCTTCGCTTATATCAACGATCTCGTCTGCGAAGGCTGCGGCGACTGCTCGGTCGAGTCAAACTGCCTCAGCGTCGAACCGAAAGAGACGCCGTTCGGCCGCAAGCGTCAGATCAATCTGTCGGCTTGCAACAAGGATTTTTCCTGCCTCAACGGCTTCTGCCCAAGCTTCGTCACCGTCGAGGGCGCCACGCGCCGGAAGAAGGGCGCAAGCCAGATCGACGCGATCGGCCGTGCGGCGACGCTTGCCCTGCCCGCTCCCGCAACGCTCGACCGGCCCTACGACCTGCTGGTGACCGGCGTCGGCGGCACCGGCGTGATCACCGTTGGCGCGCTGATCGGCATGGCCGCGCATCTGGACCATCGCGGAGTCTCGGTGCTCGACTTCACCGGCTTTGCGCAGAAGTTCGGGCCCGTGCTGAGCTACATCCGCCTCGCCTCGAGCCCCGAGGCGCTGCATCAGGTCCGGATCGACCAGGGCGCGGCCGATGCGCTGATCGGCTGCGATCTCGTCGTCAGCTCCTCGCCAAAGGCATCCGGTACCTACCGCCGCGACACGCGCGCTGCCGTCAACACCGCGGAGATGCCAACCGGCGACGTCGTCCGCTTCCGCGACGCCGATCTCGCCTCCCCCGCCCGCCTGCGCGCGATCGGCCAGGTCATCGGCGAGGGCAATCTCGGTACCATCGATGCCAACGCGCTGGCCGAACGGCTGCTCGGGGATGCCGTCTACGCCAATATCATCATGCTCGGCTTTGCCTGGCAGCGCGGGTTGGTCCCCATCTCGCTTGCCGCGCTGCTGCGCGCGATCGAGCTCAACGGCGTCGCGGTCGAGCGCAACAGGCAGGCCTTTGCCTGGGGCCGGATCGCGGCCGCCAATCCCCACCTCTTGAAAACGGACGACGCGCCCAAGGCCGAAGCGCTCGACCAGCTCATCGACCGTCGCGCCGACTTCCTGACCGCCTATCAAGATTCCGCCTATGCCGCACGCTACCGAACGACAGTCGCAAAAGTCCGCAATGCCGAAGCTGTCCTGAGCAGCGAGGCTCTGACCGAAGCGGTCGCGCGCGCCCTGTTCAAGCTGATGGCCTACAAGGACGAATACGAGGTGGCACGGCTGCACATGCAGAGCGGATTCCTCGACGAGCTGAAACGCGAATTCGAGGACGGCTTCAGCGTCCGGTACCACCTCGCACCGCCATTCCTGCCATCGCAGCGCGATGCACGCGGGCGGCCGCGCAAGCGCGCCTTCGGCCAATGGATCCAGATGCCGCTCGCCATGCTCGCGCGGCTGAAGGGATTACGCGGAACGCCGATCGATCCGTTCGGCTACGCCCGGGAACGGCGGACCGAGCGCGAACTGATCACATGGTATGAAGCTCTGATCGAACGGCTGCTCGGCGAGCTCGGTACGGCGCGTCTTCCGGATCTCGTCGCGATTGCCAAGGCGCCGATGGAGGTCCGCGGTTATGGCCCGGTCAAGGACGCCGCGATCGGGAAGACGAAGGCCGAGGTCGAGCGCTTGTTTGGCGAACTCCACACGTCGTCGCCGCCAAAGATGCGCGCCGCCGGTTGACGCGGAGCCGGCGAGGCTTCAGCCTCCATGCTCGGGAGGGCGCCCTGATGGCTGCCCGCCAAGAGAGTGACGCATCATGGATTTCGACCAATTGACCCTGGGCCGGGCCGCAGCCGGCCTCCGCGCCGGGACCGTCACGAGTATGGCCCTCACGACGGAGGCTCTTGCCCGCGCCAAGGCCAACGCCGATCTCAATGCCTTCATCACCCTGGACGAGGCCGGCGCCCTGAAGGCCGCCGCGGCATTCGACGCCAAGGGCGACAAGGACAAGCCGCTCGGCGGCGTGCCCATCGCGATCAAGGACAACATCGAAGTCGCGGGACTGCCTTGTAGCGCCGGCACGCCCGCCCTCAGAGACTACATTCCAAGGGCCGATGCGCCGGTCGTGGCAAAGCTGCGCGCGGCGGGCGCGATCATCATCGGCAAGACCAGCATGCACGAGCTGGCCTTCGGCATCTCCGGCTACAACACCGCGTTCAGGACCGGCGCCGAGTTCGGCGTGCGCAACGCCTATGACCGCACCCTGATCGCCGGCGGCTCCTCGTCCGGGACCGGCGCTGCGATCGGCGCGCGGATCGTCGCAGGCGGGCTCGGCACCGACACCGGCGGATCGGTGCGCGTGCCCGCCGCACTGAACGGATGTGCCTCGCTGCGCCCGACCGTCGGCCGCTATCCGCAACAAGGCATCGCCCCGATCTCGCATACCCGCGACACCGCGGGGCCGATGGCCGCGACCATGGCCGATGTCGCGCTGCTCGATCGCGTGATCACAGATGGCGCGGCGGTCGCACCGGCCGATCTGAAGCAGGTGCGGATCGGCATCGTGAGGACGATGTTGACCAATCTCGACGTCGACACCGACACCGCCTTCCAGGCCGCCATCGTGCGGCTGAAGGCACAGGGCATCACGGTCGTTGAGGTCGAGATGCCGAAGCTCGCCGAGCTCAACGGCCAGGTCGGCTTTCCCGTCGCGCTGTATGAAGCCTATGACGACATGGTCGGATATCTCGCCCACACCGGCACAGGCCTCACCATCGAAGCGCTGGCGATGGAGATTGCCAGCCCCGACGTGAAGGGTACCTATGACGGCCTGGTGATCCCGCGCAAACTGCCGGGTCCGGACGATACGCTGCTCGATGCCGGGCCGATCTACGACGCGGCGGTCAAGACCGCGCGACCGGCGCTACAGGCGCTCTACAGCAAGATCTTTGCTGACAACCGGCTCGACGCCATCGCCTTCCCGACCACGCCCCGCGTTGCGATCCCCTCCAATCCCGAGTCCAGCACGCTCGAGAATTTCGCTCTTTTCATCCAGAACACCGACCCCGGCAGCAACGCCGGCATCCCTGGAATCCAGATCCCGATCGCGCTCGGCGCCAGCAGCAAACTGCCGATCGGGCTCGAGCTGGATGGCCCCGCAGGGAGCGATCGTCGCCTGCTCGCGATCGGCATCGCGCTCGACGATCTATTCGGCCGATTGCCGGCGCCGACGCGCTAGCCGCTGGAGCAGGGTGGAGGCCGAGGCCCCGATCCCGGTATTTCGATCGGGGTGGGCGCACCTTCCTTGTCGCCGTCGAACACGATCAGGACACGCAGTCCGGTTGACGTCTTGTCCAGCAGCAGGATCCCCTCCGGCTTGCGCTTCGGATCAAACGGCAAGTCCTTCAACAGCTCGACGGATTCTGATGCGCCGTCCCACGCGTAAACGGCGTATGATCCGGGTCCATCCGCCACCGGACCTGCGAGGACGAGAATGCGGTCCCCGAAGGATGCGAGGTCGCGCACGCCACGACCGTCGCCGAGCGGCAGCTGGTAAAGGTGGTGGTCCAAACTCTTTGTATTGCCAAACAGGGAAGCTACCTCCACCGACAGAACGACGGCGCATTTGCCGTTCAGCACGGGGCCTCGGAATCCTGCGAGCAGCGTCCGATCGTCCTTGATCGCCACTCCCTCGATGGTCAGGCCGTTCTTCTCCAGCCGGACATCCATGAAGTCGCGAAGAGCAGGTTCGGCCGCGATGACCTCTCGCAATTGCGCCGTACGCTCGAGCCCCGACGCATTGCCATCTGCCCCCGTCGTGCGGAATCGGACGATCTGGCTGCTTGCGGCGATCTTCGCTCGAATCTTATCGGCATGTTTCTCGGGATCGAGCTTGTGGTCCTTGTCCCGCGGATGGCCGTGCGAGCCGATGACGTAATAATACCCGTAGTCCCCTTTGGAGAAGGCGACTCCCTCGCCATCGAGCTCCAGCGCTTTGTCGTTGAACGTGTTGTCGATCAATTTGACCGGGCTGCCGGCGACAAGCTTGCCGTCGGTCAGCTCGATGAATTGAGCGTCCTGGAGGTTGTCGTCGATGACGAGGCACGAACGGGGAAATCCGTCCGCGGTTGTGCAGGCGATGCCGCTGACGTCCTTGGACTTGTCTCCGTCCTCGCCGATCAGTCTGTTCTTGACCGGCCACGCATCGTCGCTGGCAGCAAAAGAAGGCTGCACACCGCTCGCCGCCGTGAAGCCGAGCAGCAAGATCGCAAGCCATCCCGTTCTGGCGAGGGTCATCGAAGCCTCCTTCAGCTGCAGTCGGGCCAGATATGGTCAAGCCGTCCAGCTTCACCGCGATATGATGCCGCCAATCCCCTGCGAAGCGGGCACGCCATCGAACGTTGATCGGCCTGCCGCCTGTCGATGCGTCAGAGATGGAAGAGCAAGAGATCGAAAAGCAAGAGATGGAGAAACAAGAGATGGAGAAGCAGAAGCCGAAAAGCCGGCTTGAACGAAACGTCACATCGAAGAAACGGGATCGGGCCGAACCATCTCGGTCCAAAATAGATCACTCATAATCTTAGGTTGCATTGTTCCAGATACCCAGCTGATGTCAACTCACTTTCTGGCGGACATGGCGCCGTCGGCGAGAGGTCTCATGAATACGGATTGATCAGCTTTTGCTGCTCGGCGCTGTGCTGCGCGAGCAGGTCGATGAAGGTCCTGACCTTCGCCGACAGATGATGACGGTGCGGATAGACGGCGTTCATGGAGAGCTCGATCGTCCGCAATTCAGGTAACAGGCGCACGAGGTGGCCGGCTTCGAGGTCGTCCTGAATGAGAAATCCCGCCATCAGACAGATTGCGGCCCCCTCCAGTGCGACCTTGCGCAGCGCTTCCCCGCTATTGGTGACGAAGCTGCCCGAGATGCGTACGGAGGCGGGTGTGCCTTTGCGATCGAGGAAGCGCCATTCATCGCCGAACGGATAGTTCAAGTGCCGGCCACAATTATGCGCGGCGAGCTCGTCGAGCTTCTGCACCCGGCCGTGCTTCTCGAGATAATCGTGCGAGCAGCACAGCACGTGACGCCAGGTGGCGAGGCTGCGGACGATCAGGCTCGAATCCGGCGGCGAGGTCATGCGCAGGGCGACGTCGTAGCCTTCCTCGATGAGATCGACGTCAGCCTCGCCCATGCGCAGATCGACCTTGAGCTCCGAATAGGTCGACAGCAGCTTTGCCACCACAGGCGCGACGAACTGCACCATATGCGTGGCGACGTGGATGCGCAGCGTGCCGCGGGGCACCGACTGCAATTCGCTGGCGATATCGTCGGCCTGTTCGAGATCGGCCAGGATCTGGGTCGAACGGTCGTAATAGGCCTTGCCGATTTCGGTGAGGCTCACCTTCCGCGTGGTGCGGTTGAGCAGGCGCACACCGAGCCGATCCTCCAGCGCCTGCACATGGTTGCTCACCATGGTCGTCGACATGTTGAGCCGGCGCGCGGCGGCGGAAAAGCCGCCGTTCTCGACGACGTGGATGAAGGCGGTGAGGCTGGTAAAGCGATCCATGGCTCGGATTATCCACTCCTGATGGATAATGCTTCAACTTATTCCACGATTATCACAAGGGCCGCGACGGCACATCTTACCGGCACCCCACAAGGCACCTTCCAACGGTCCGCCTGGGGATTTCCGAGGATGCCATGTCGAACGCCACTTATGTCACTGAAACAAATACAAAAATCGGCCTGCGCCCATCCCGGCAGGCAATTGGGCGTGCAGCTATCGGGCTGGCGCTGGCGCTCGGCGTCGCGACGTCCGCCGACTATGGCTACGACTATTTGAAAACAGGCCGCTACCTCGAGACAACCGACGACGCCTATGTGAAGGCCGACTCCACGATCATCGCCCCGAAAGTCTCCGGTTACATCGCCAAGGTGCTGGTCAGCGACAACGAAAAGGTGAAAGCGGGCCAGGCGCTGGCAAAGATCGATGATCGGGACTTCAGGGCGGCGCTCGACCAGGCCAAAGCCGACGTCGCCGCCGGCGAGGCCTCGGTGCGCAACATCGATGCCCAGATCGAACTGCAGCAGCCGATCATCGAGCAGAGCACGGCCGATGTCGCTGCCGCCGACGCCAATTTGAAATTCGCGCAGGAAGAGCGCGCCCGCTACGACGACCTCATGAAGACCGGCTCCGGCACGATCCAGCGCGCCCAGCAGACCGACGCGGCGCTGCGCGCAAGCAGCGCGCAATTGCAGCACGCGAAATTTGGCCTGCTGGCCGCGCAGCGCAAGATCGACGTGCTCACCACCCAGCGCGCCCAGGCCGCGGCCCAGTTCGAACGGGCCCGCGCAGTCGCGCAGCAGGCGGCGCTGAACCTGTCCTATACCGAGATCACCGCGCCGGTCGACGGCACCGTCGGCGCCCGCTCACTGCGGGTCGGCCAATACGTTCAGGCCGGCACGCAATTGATGGCGGTGGTGCCGCTCGACGCGGTCTATGTCGTCGCCAACTTCAAGGAGACCCGGCTCACACATGTGCGGCCGGGTCAGCCGGTCGAGTTGCATGTCGACAGTTTTCACAATCGCACGCTGCGCGGCCATGTCGACAGCCTGTCGCCGGCGAGCGGGCTTGAGTTCGCGCTGCTGCCGCCCGACAATGCCACCGGCAATTTCACCAAGATCGTGCAAAGGGTCCCGGTGAAGATCGTGCTCGACGACCACAGCCTCACCGGCCTGCTGCGCCCCGGCATGTCGGCGGTGCCGACGGTCGACACCAAGCAGGCGGTGCTGGCCGAGCGCGAGACGGCGAAGCGGCTGGCGGACAACACGTCCCGCCACAACGGCGGCTGAAGCCATGAGCACGCTCCAACCCACTGTTGACGCCGCCACGCGTCTTCCAGCGCCCGCTGCGTCAGCCGCGCCGGCGATATCCGCAAAGACCTGGGTCGCGGTGATCGGTGCAACGCTCGGCGCCTTCATGGCGGTGCTGAACATCCAGATCGTCAACGCTTCGCTCGCCGACATCCAGGGAGCGATCGGCGCTGGCATCGACGACGGCGGCTGGATCTCGACCTCCTATCTGATCGCGGAGATCGTGGTGATCCCGCTCTCCGGCTGGCTGGCGCAGGTGTTCTCGATCCGGATCTATCTTCTGACCAACGCGGTCCTGTTCCTAATTCTCTCGGCGGCCTGCGCGCTTGCGCAGGATCTGTCGCAGATGATCGTGTTGCGCGCCGTGCAGGGATTTACCGGCGGCGTGCTGATTCCGATGGCGTTCACGCTGATCATCACGCTGCTGCCGCGCGCAAAACAGCCGGTCGGCCTCGCGCTGTTCGCACTGTCGGCGACGTTCGCGCCCGCGATCGGCCCAACCATCGGCGGCTATCTCACCGAGAATTTTGGCTGGGAATACATCTTCTACGTCAACCTCATCCCCGGCGCGGTGATGGTCGGCATGCTCTGGTACGCGCTCGACGCCAAGCCGATGAAGCTGGCGCTGCTGCGCGAGGGCGACTGGGCCGGCATCGTCACCATGGCGATCGGCCTCTCCGCGCTCCAGACCGTGCTGGAGGAAGGCAACAAGGACGACTGGTTGGGCTCGCCTTTCATCGTCAAGCTCAGCGTGATCGCGGCCGTCGCGCTGACTGCCTTCCTGATCATCGAGCTCACGGTGAAGAAGCCGCTGCTGAACCTGCGCCTGCTGGGCCGCCGCAATTTCGGCTTCGGCATGCTCGCCAATTTCCTGCTCGGCATCGCGCTGTACGGCTCGGTCTTCATCCTGCCGCAATATCTGTCACGCATCCAGGGCTACAATTCCGAGCAGATCGGCATGGTGCTGGCCTGGACCGGATTGCCGCAGCTCCTGCTGATTCCGCTGGTGCCGCGTCTGATGCAGAAGTTCGATGCGCGGATCATCATCGGCGTCGGTTTCGTGCTGTTCGCGGCTTCCAACTTCATGAACATCCATATGACCAACGACTACGCCGCCGACCAGCTGCTGTGGCCCAACGTCGTCCGCGCCGTCGGGCAGGCGCTGGTGATGGCGCCGCTGTCGGCGGTCGCGACGGCGGGCATCGAAGCGGAGAACGCGGGCTCGGCCTCCGGCCTGTTCAACATGATGCGCAATCTCGGCGGCGCCGTCGGCATCGCGCTGCTCCAGACCGTGCTGACCAAGCGCGAGCAGTATCACTCCAACGTGCTGACGCAGTCGGTCTCGGTGTTCGAGCAGGCCACCCGCACCCGGCTGGAACAGCTGACGCAATATTTCGTCAATCACGGCATCCTCGACCGTGCGGACGCGGCGCATCGCGCCTACGTCGCGATTGGCCATACCGTGCAGAAGCAGGCCTATATCTTCGCCTTCAGCGACACGTTTTATCTGCTCGGCGTGGCGCTGATCGTAGCGCTCGCCGCGGTCCTGTTCCTGAAGAAGCCCGGCCAGACCTCAGCCGGTGGCGCTCACTAACCTCACCCCCGCAAGCAAGGAGAACGACCATGAAGCCCCGCATGAATTTCTACCAGGCCGCACCCGACACGATGAAAGCGCTGATGGCGCTGGAGACGCAGATCCAGTCCACGGGACTGGAGAAATCGCTGATCGAGCTCGTCAAGATCCGCGCGTCGCAGATCAACGGCTGCGCCTTCTGCATCAACATGCACACCGAGGACGCCCGCAAGCGCGGCGAGACCGAGCAGCGCATCTATTTGCTCAATGCCTGGCGCGAGTCCCCGCTCTACACCGACCGCGAACGCGCCGCTCTGGCCTGGACGGAATCGGTCACGCTGATTTCCGAGACGCATGCGCCCGATGACGTCTACGAGCAGGTTCGTGCGCAGTTCTCCGAGGAAGAGACGGTGAACCTGACTATGCTGATCGGCGCCATCAACGCCTGGAACAGGATAGCGATCGCGTTTCGAGCGGTCCATCCCGTGAAGGTGAAGGCGTCGGCGGCGTGAGGGACGGCGCGCACCCCTCAAGGGTTGTCTTGTAGGGGGGCAAAGCGACGCGTGCCCACGTTCTTCCAACATGCGAGAGAGGACGTGGGCACGGCGCAAGGGCGCCTTTGCCCACCCTACGGCAGCGAAGTGCGCGGCTCAGACCGCCGTCGCCCTGGCGAACTCCACATAGATCTCGCGCAGGCGTGTCGCCATCGGGCCGGGCTTGCCGTCGCCGATCTTCTTGCCGTCGACGGCCACCACCGGCTGGACGAATGAGGATGCGCTCGTGATGAATGCTTCCTTGGCGGCGTGCGCTTCGGCGACCGTGAAGGAACGCTCCTCGACGCGGAGCTGACGTTCCTCGGCGAGCGCGATCACGGCCTTGCGGGTGCAGCCCGGCAGGATCGCGTTGGAGTTCTGGCGGGTGACGATGACATCGTCCTGGGTCAGGATGAACGCGGTGGACGAGCCGCCCTCGGTGACATAGCCATCCTGCAGCATCCAGGCCTCGCCGGCGCCGGCCTCGGCCGCGGCCTGCTTCGCCAGCACCTGCGCGAGCAGTGCGACGCTCTTGATGTCGCGCCGCTCCCAGCGGATGTCGGGCACGGTGATCACGTTGATGCCGGTCTTTGCGACCGGAGTGTTGATGATGTCCTTCTCCGAGGTGAACATCACCAGGCTCGATTTCACGTCAGCCTTGGGGAACGGGAAGTCGCGGCCCTTGTCGGCGCCGCGGGTCACCTGGAGATAAACCAGGCCGTTCGCGACCTTGTTGCGCGCGATCAATTCCTTCTGAATCTCGGTGATGCGCTCGAGCGTCTCCGGCAGCTTCAGCTTGATCTCGCCGACCGATCGCTCCAGCCGCGCCAGATGCGAGGCATTGTCGACCAGCTTGCCGTCGAGCACGGCCGAGACCTCATAGATGCCGTCGGCGAACAGGAAGCCGCGGTCGAGCACCGAGATTTTGGCGTCCGAGAGCGGGACGAATGAGCCGTTGACGTAGGCGATCGGGTCCAAGGCAGGTCTCCTGGAGGAAGGAAAACTTGCTCGTCCCTATACGGGATTTGTTAGTGCCACGAAACCCTCAACCCGTCATTCCGGGGCGGCGCACAGCGACGAGCCCGGAATCCATAGCCACCAGCCGGGGTTATGGATTCCGGGCCTGCGCCTTCGGCGCATCCCGGAATGACGGCGGGAATTAATGCGACAAGATCTTCGACAAGAACTTCTGTGCGCGGTCGCTGCGCGGCTTGCCGAAGAAGTCCTCCTTCGGCGCGTCCTCGACGATCTCGCCGCGGTCCATGAAGATCACGCGGTTGGCAACCTTGCGGGCGAAGCCCATCTCGTGGGTGACAACCATCATGGTCATGCCCTCATGGGCGAGGTCGACCATGACGTCGAGCACCTCGCTGACCATTTCCGGGTCGAGTGCCGAGGTCGGCTCGTCGAACAGCATGACGATCGGATCCATCGCAAGCGCACGCGCGATCGCAACACGCTGCTGCTGGCCGCCGGACAGGTTCGCGGGATATTTTTGCGCCTGTTCCTTGAGGCCGACGCGCTCCAGCAGCTGCATGCCTTTCGCCATCGCCTTGTCGCGCGACCGGTCGAGCACCTTCTGCTGCGCGAGGCAGAGATTGTCGATGATCTTCAGATGCGGGAACAGCTCGAAGTGCTGGAATACCATGCCGACGCGCGAGCGCAGCTTGGGCAGATTGGTCTTGGGATCGTTGACCTTGGTGCCGTCGACGCTGATGTCGCCGCTCTGGAACGGCTCCAGCGCATTGACGCATTTGATCAGCGTCGACTTGCCCGAGCCCGAGGGGCCGCAGACCACCACGACCTCACCCTTGGTGACGCTGGTTGTGCAATCGGTCAGCACCTGGAAGCTCGGGCTGTACCATTTGTTGACGTGACTGATTTCGATCATGACCGACACGCTCTATCGAATGATGGCGATGCGCGCCTGAAGGCGACGGACGCCGAAGGACGCGACACAGGAGATGGTGAAGTAGACGATCGCTGCGAACAGGTACATTTCGACGAGGCGCCCGTCGCGCTGCGCGACCTTGCTCGCCGCGCCCAGGAAGTCCGTGATCGAGAGGACGTAAACCAGCGAAGTGTCCTGGAACAGAACGATGGTCTGCGTGATCAGCACCGGCAGCATGTTGCGGAAGGCTTGCGGCAACACGACGTAGCGCATGGTCTGGGCGTAAGTCAGCCCAAGCGCGCTGGCCGCGGCCGGCTGGCCGCGCGAGATCGATTGGATACCTGCGCGCATGATCTCGGAGAAGTATGCCGCCTCGAACATGATGAAGGTGATGAGCGAGGATGCGAAGGCGCCGACGCTGATCGGGCGCGATGCGCCGGTCACCCATTGCCCGATATAGGGCACCAGGAAGTAGAACCAGAAGATGACCAGCACCAGCGGCAGCGAGCGCATGAAGTCGACATAGACGCCGGCAACGCGGCCAAGGATCTTGAAGCCGGAGAGCCGCATCAGGGCCAGCGCCGTGCCGAAGACGAGGCCGCCGAGGGCCGCGAGCGCCGTCAGTGTCAGCGTGAACGTCATGCCCTCAAAGAACAGATAGGGCAGCGCACGGCGAATGACGTCGAAATCGAGGTTGGAAAACATTGCGCTATTTCCCCGTGATGTAGCCGGGGATCGCGACCCAGCGTTCGAGGAAGCGCATCGCAGTCACGACGACGACATTGACGAGAAGGTAGAGGATCGTCGCGGCGGTGAAGGCTTCGAACACCTGGAACGAAAATTCCTGCATCGAGCGCGCCTGCCCTGTCAGCTCGAGCAGACCGATGGTGATCGCGACCGCCGTGTTCTTGATGGTGTTGAGGAATTCGGAGGTGAGCGGCGGCAGGATGATGCGGAACGCCATCGGCAGCAGCACGTAGCGATAGGCCTGCACGGTGGTGAGGCCAAGCGCAGTGGCCGCCATCTTCTGCCCTCGCGGCAGCGAACCGATACCGGCCTGCAGCTGAACGGCCACGCGGGCCGACATGAAGAAGCCGATGCCGATCGCGGCCGTCCAGAACGGCGCGTTCGGGAGTTGCTTCATCCAGGTGCCCGCAGCCTTGGGCAGCAGCTCCGGCAGCACGAAGAACCACAGGAACAGCTGCACGAGCAGCGGCATGTTGCGGAAGAATTCGACATAGGCAAAGCCGAACCAGTTCGCCCCTTTCGACGGCAGCGTTCGCATGACGCCGACGAGCGAGCCGGTGATCAGCGCGATGACCCAGGCTAGCGCCCCGGTCTTCAGAGTCAGCACCAGGCCCGACAGCAGCATGTCGAGATAGGTGCCGGTCCCCATCGGGTTCGGCTGGAAGAAGATTCCCCAGTTCCAGTTGTAGTTCACGTGTCCCCCGCGCGAACGCGCCACTGATCAAGATTGTCCCGGCGCCTATGCAAATGTCCGGCCACCCCTGTGTCAAGAGTGGCCGGACATGATCCCGATCGAAAGATCGAGGTTGTATCTTACTTGTAGTCGTCCGGGTTCGGCGAGTCCGAGGGCTTCGCGAACTCGTTCTTCAGCTCGGCCGAGATCGGCGTATTGAGGTTGAGGCCCTTCGGCGGGATCTTCTGGGTGAACCACTTGTCGTAGATCTTCTGGGCTTCGCCGGACGTATAGAGCGCAGCGGTCGCCGCATCGACCACCTTCTTGAAGGCGGCGTCGTCCTTGCGCAGCATGATGCCGTAGGGCTCGGGCTTGGAGAAGGCGTCCTTGGAGACGACGTAGTCATCCGGCGACTTCGAGCCGGCCACGAGGCTCGCGAGCAGGATGTCGTCCATGACGAAGGCGACCGCGCGATCGGTCTCGACCATCAGGAAGGCTTCGGCGTGGTCCTTGGCGGGAATGATGTTGGCGCCGAGGCTTTTCGCGACATTGGCCTCGGTGAGCTGCTTGATGTTGGTGGTGCCGGCGGTCGAGACCACGGTCTTGCCCTTGAGGTCGTCGATCGACTTCAGTCCGCTCGACTTCTTGAAGACGTAGCGGCTGGCGGTCAGGAAGTGGGTGTTGGTGAAGGCTACCTGCTTCTGGCGCTCGGCGTTGTTGGTGGTCGAGCCGCATTCGAGGTCGATGGTGCCGTTGGCCATCAGCGGGATGCGGGTCGCCGACGTCACCGGGTTGAGCTTGACCTCGAGCTTGTCGAGCTTGAGCTCCTTCTTCACGGCATCGACGATCTTGTAGCAGATGTCCATCGCAAACCCGACGGGCTTCTGGTTGTCGTCGAGATAGGAGAACGGGATCGAGGAGTCGCGGAAGCCCAGCGTGATGGCGCCGGTGTCCTTGATGTTCTTCAGCGTGCCGGTCAGCTCCTGGGCTCCGGCCTGGCTGACGGCGAAAGTCGCGGCGAGCGCGAGGCCGATGCTACGGAAATGTTTCACTTTTTTGGTCCCCTTTCAGGATTGTGCAGCGGGATGCAAGCACAAAATGGATCGGATTAGAATGTGACTTTCGGCGGGATCGCAGCTCAGGTTAACGGCCGCGGGAGTTCTCCCAAATCCCAGAACAGCCCGGCCATCACCGTCAAGGCTTCTTCCGTCAATGGCAGCAGGATGTGCTCATTGGGCGCATGCTGGGAGCAGCCGGGATAGGAGTGCGGGACCCAGATCGTCGGCAGACCCAGGATCTCGGAGAACACGTCGTTGGGCAGCGAGCCGCCGAAGTTCGGCAGCACCGCCGGCGGCTTGCCGGTGGTCTCTTTCACCGAATCCGCCGCCCATTTGATCCAGGGGCTGTCGAAGTCGGTCCGCGAGGCGGCAAAGCTCTGCGCCGCCCGCACCTCGACCATCGGAAAGCCCTTCTGGACAAGATGCGCGCGGATCGCCTCGATCAGGCCGCCGACCTCGGTGCCGACCACGAAACGCAGTTGCAGCACGGCATTGGCATGGCCCGGAATGGCGTTGGCCGGCTTCTCGATATTGCCCGACGACATCGCCAGAACTTCCAGCGTATTCCAGGCATAGAGCCGTTCGGCCGCCGACAGCCCCTCCTCGCCCCAGTTCTCCGCCAGCGCCGGCTCGTCCTCGGTCGGGACCACCTGCACGTCGGCGAGATAGGAGCGGATCTGGTTGGTGAGGCGCGGCGGCTTCAGCGCGTCGAGCTGAAGCCGGCCGTGGCCATCGACCAGCGTGGAGATCGCGTTGACTAAAATGGTTGCGGGGTTGGCCAGTACGCCGCCCCAATTGCCGGAATGATGGCCGCCATCGCGCAGGTTCACATCGAGATGAATGCGGATGCCGCCGCGGCATCCCAGGAACAGCGTCGGGCGGTCGGCGGACAAACGGGGCCCGTCGGAGGCCATGAACAGATCGGCCTTGAGCGCGTCGCGATTGAGGTCGCAGACCTTGCCGAGATCGGGCGAGCCGATCTCCTCGCCCATCTCGATGATGAACTTGGCGTTGAAACCGAGCTTGCCGCCACGGGCGTCGCGCACCGCGCGGAGTGCCGCCATGTTGATGCTGTGCTGGCCCTTGTTGTCGGCGGTGCCGCGGCCATACAGCCGGTTGCCCGCAACCGTCGTGCGCCAGGGATCGCGGCCCTCGCGCCACTCGCCCTCCATGCCGTCGACGACGTCGCCATGGCCGTAGATCAGCACGGTCGGTGCTGAGGTGCTTTCGAGATGCTCGGCGAACAGGAACGGCGCCTTGCCGCTGGGGGACTCGACGATGCGGCTGGTGAAATCCAGCGCGGCAAAGGACGGGATCATCTCCTGTTCCAGATAGGCGCGCAGCTCGGCGCCACGCGACGGATTCTGGCTTTCGGTCTGATAAGCGACGCGGCGGTCGAGTTCAGCGAGGAACGCGCCGGATTTGAAGTCGTCCCGGGCGCGGGCGATGGCGTCGGCTCTGGTCATTGCTATTCGTCTTCAAGGTCTCGAGGCGGGCGAACCTAGCGGGCTACACTGGCCGTCGAAAGTGGCGGGGACTTGGATAGTTCTTTTAGTTCTCTTGTAGTTCTCTTGGGATTTCGTTCTTGCTCTCTTGAGATTGGCTTGCCAAAGGGCGGCAGCCCGCTGATTTTGGCCTTGCCAAGCGCAGCTTATATGCAAGAACTTCGCCAAGTTCGGGCGCACATTTACCATTGGAAGAGCGCTCGGTATAGAGCGCCGGGGAACGATCATGGCCAAGCAGATCAGGCTCAACGCCTTTGCGATGAATTGCGTCGCGCACCAGTCGCCGGGCCTGTGGACCCATCCACGCGACCGCACCGCCGAGTATAACCGCCTGCCCTACTGGATCGATCTCGCCAAGACGCTGGAGCGCGGCCGTTTCGACGGCTTGTTCCTGGCCGACGTGCTCGGGGTCTACGACGTCTATGGCAACAGCCCCGACGCGGCCTTGCGCAACGCGGCGCAGACGCCGTCGAACGAGCCGCTGCTGCTGCTCTCGGCAATGGCCGCGGTGACGAAAAACCTCGGCTTCGGCGTGACCAGCAATCTCTCCTTCGAACCGCCCTATCCGTTCGCGCGGCGGATGTCGACGCTGGACCATCTCACCGAAGGACGGATCGGCTGGAACGTCGTCACCGGCTATCTCGACAGCGCAGCGCGAGGTGCCGGCAAGGACAAGCAGACCGGCCACGACGACCGCTACGACATCGCGGACGAATACATGGAGGTCGTCTACAAGCTCTGGGAAGGGAGCTGGGAGGACGACGCCGTGCTGCGCGACCGCAAGCGCGGCATCTTCACCGATCCGAGCAAGGTTCACCGCATCAATCACGAGAGCGCGAACTACCGCATCAACAACACTATCCATCTCAGCGAGCCGTCGCCGCAACGAACGCCAGTGCTCTACCAGGCCGGCACCTCGCCGCGCGGCCGGCAGTTCGCGGCCAAGCATGCCGAATGCGTTTTCATGTCGGGACCGTCGGCCAAGATCATCGCGCCGCGCGTCTCGGCGATCCGCCAGGAGGCCGCCGCACTCGGTCGCGATCCCGCGGAAATCCTGATGTTCAACATGATGACGATCATCCTCGGCAACACCGAAGCCGAAGCGGCGGCGAAATATGCCGACTACCGCTCGCATATCAATCCGGAAGGCGCGCTGGCGCTGATGTCGGGTTGGACCGGCATCGACTTCTCCGGCTACGAGCTCGACCAGCAGGTGCGCCACGTCCAGAACGATGCCGGTCGCAGCGCGCTCGACAACGTCACCCGCGGCGATCCGGACCGGGTCTGGACCGTGCGCGACGTCATCGAGCATGTCGGCATCGGCGGCGCCGGCCCTGTCGTGGTCGGCACGCCGGAGATGGTCGCGGACAAGATCGAGGATTGGTTCGAGAAGACCGATGTCGACGGGCTCAACGTGGCCTTCGCCGTCTCGCCCGGCGATTTCGAGGATATCGCCGACATGCTGGTGCCGGAGCTGACGAAGCGCGGGCGATACAAGCCGGAATATGCCAAGGGCACGCTGCGCGAGAAGCTGTTCGGCGACGGCCGCGCAAGGCTCAATGCGCCGCATCCGGCCGCGGGGTATCGGGTGGGGAAGAAGGGGTAGATCCCCCCGTCATTGCGAGCGAAGCAATCCAGAATCCCTCCGCGGGGACAGTCTGGGGTGCTTCGTCGCAAGTGCTCCTCGCAATGACGGTGGAAGCAGCGACCTACACCTTCCCGTCCACCATCACCTCGATCAGCTTCGTGCCCGGCCGGTTGAACGCCGACGCCAGCGTTGCCTTCAATTCGCGTGGATCGCTCACCTTGATCGCCTCGCAGCCCAGCGCCCTGGCGACGCCGGCGAAATCCACGGGCGGATCGATAAAATCCATGCCGACGTAATTGTCGTCGCCATGGAAGGCGAGCAGGCGCTGCTTGATGATGCGGTAGCCGCCATTGTTGGCGATGACGACGTTGAGCGGCAGCTTGTGATGTGCCGCGGTCCACAGCGACTGGATCGAATACATCGCGCTGCCGTCGCCCGAGAAGCACACCACGGGACGATCCGGATTGGCGATGCTCGCGCCAACCGAGGCCGGCAGGCCCCAGCCGATGCCGCCGGAGGCAAGCCCGTGATAGCCGTAGCGATCGCGATGTGGTCGCAGCGCCGTCACCTGGCGGCTGGAGGTGAGACCCTCGTCAACGAGGATCGCGTTGTCGGGCATGGCCTCGACCATCTGCAGCACCAGATAGTCCGGATCGATCGGGCTGCGACCGGCGCTCTTGCCGATCTGCTCGACCAGCGCTGCGCGGCGCGCGGTCCAATTCTGCGGCGCCAATGCGGCGAGGCGCTGCTTGGCGCGGCTTGCGAGCGCGGCACCACCCATCTCCTTCAGCACGGGGATCAGCGCGCGCAGCGTCTCCTTCAGGTCCGCCTTCAGCGCGATCTCGGCGCCATAGTTCTTGGCGATCTCCCAATCGACCAGACCAATCTGCACGATGCCGAGTCCGTCCGGCAGCGCATCGACCTCGCTGTAGACAGACATCCGCAAGGGATCGCCGCCGAGCGCAATCAGGAGGTCGTAGGGCGCCAGCGTATCGCGCGCCACCTTCTGCACGCGTGCCAGCGTGCCGACGAAGCTCGGGTTCTCCGAGAGGAAGTGCGAACCGTAGGGTGTCGAGGACTGGTAGGCGGCAGCTCCAAGCAACTCGGCGAGTTCGGCCGCCTCCTTCAGCGCGTCGCTCTTCACCACCTCGTCCATGGTGACGATGACGGGGCGCTCGGCCTTCAGCAGCCGCGCGGCAAAGGCCTTCAGTGCCTCGTCCGATGGTTTCGTGCGCGCGTCGATGCGGGTGGAGCGGCCGAGATCGATGCCGGCTTCGCTGTTCAGGATGTCGCCGGGCAGCGAGATGAACACCGGACCGGTCGGCGGCGTGGTCGCGATCTTGGCGGCACGGCGCACGATGCGCGGCAAATCCTCCAGCCGCGTCACCTCCACAGCCCATTTCACCAGCGGCTCGGCCATTCGCACCAGCGGGCCGTAGAGCACCGGTTCCATCAGGCCGTGGCCCTGCTCCTGCTGGCCGGCGGTGAGGATCATCGGCGTGCCCGTGAAATGGGCGTTGTAGAGCGAGCCCATGGCATTGCCGAGGCCGGGCGCGACATGGACGTTGCAGGCGACCAGCTTGCCGGAGGCGCGGCTGTAGCCGTCGGCGATCGCGACCACCAGGCTCTCCTGCATCGCCATCACATAGGTGAGATCGGGATGGTCCTTCAGCGCATGCATGATCGGCAGCTCGGTGGTGCCGGGGTTGCCGAACAGATGCGTGATGCCCTCGTCCTTGAGCAGCGCGAGAAAGGCGGAGCGGCCGGTGATCTTGTTCTTCATGTTTCCTCCAGGAGCGGACGTTGCCGCAAGGACGGAAGGCATGATGGACGAAGTCGGAGGCGACGCGCAAGGAAGCGCGCTCATGGCTGCGTTGCGTGGGCGCGCAAACTGCGCTCTCGTGTCCCGGACGCGACGCAGCGCCATAGCGCGTCGAAGACGCGCGCGAACGCGCTTACGGCGATGCGGCGCAGAGCCGGGAGCCAGCTATCCCCCGGGTTTGACACAACATGGGCCCCGGCTCAGCAGTGCGGCACTGCGCGCCGCGCTGCGTCCGGGCACGAGAGTGGGGTTACATCTCGTCCCGTCCCATTTCGAACGGATCCTCGCCACGCGCCCGTTTCTTCTTTTTCGAGCGTTGCCAGACCACGCCCGGAAAGCCTTTCAGCGGCACCAGGGGCTCGCCGGTATAGGCCCATTCCTGCAGCTCCTCGATCGCGATGTGATAGAGCGGCTGGCGGCCGGTGCGCTCTTTGAACAGCGCACGGGGAATGTTGACCATGTGCGGGCCGCGCGGACGTTCATAGGCAATCGGCGTGCCACACTGCGAGCAGAAGCTGCGCGTGGTCTTGGTCGCCTTGTCCTCGTAGCGAGTGAGAGCAGTCTTGCCGGATGTGATGCGAAATCGCTTTTTCCAGCTGCCGACATAGGTGGCGTAGGCGGCACCATGAGCGCGGCGGCTGGCAGCCGAATGATCGTGCCAGGCCCAGCGCGCGGGCACGTCGATCTCGAAGGTGACCTTGCCGCAGAGGCATTGCCCGGTGGCGATCCCTGCGGCGGTGGCGGCTTTGGCCATTGTCTGTCCCCGTCGTCATTGTGGGGACAACAATACATGATTGTCATTCCGGGGCGCGACGAAGTCGCGAGCTAATAGTGCGCAATTGCGCACCTGAGAATCCATCACGCAGCAAACCAGGACGTGAAATGGATTACGGGCTCGACGCTTCGCGTCGCCTCGGAATGACGGAGGGACCTACGCCGGCGCGAGCTCGTCATAAACGGGATAGTCCGTATACCCCTTCTCCTCGCCGCCGTAGAACGTCGCACGATTGTACGGCGTGATCGGATAGTCGTGCTGCAGGCGGCTCGGCAGATCGGGATTGGAGATGAAGATCCGGCCGAAGGCGATGATGTCGGCGTGGCCGTCGGCGATCGCCGCGTTCGCGGTCTCGCCGGTGAAGCCGCCGGCGGTCATCAGCACGCCGCTGTAGAGCGGACGGAACAGCACCATCGCCGACGGCACGTTCTGCCAGTTGACCTCGGCGCGACCGGAACCACTCGAGCGCGGCTCGATGAAATGCAGATAGGCGAGGCTGAGCTTGTCGAGCGCCTTCACCACGTGGGTGTAGAGCGGCATCGGATCGGGCTCGCCGGAATCATTGGCGATGCCGTAGGGCGACAGCCGTACGGCGACGCGGTTCGCACCCCATACGTCGATCGCGGCTTGCGTGACTTCGAGCAGCAGCCGGGCGCGGTTCTCGATCGAACCGCCATATTGATCGGCGCGCTGATTGCTGCGCGATTGCAGGAATTGCTCGAGCAGATAGCCGTTGGCGCCGTGGATTTCGACACCGTCGAAACCGGCGGCAAGTGCGTTCTTCGCGCCCTGCCTGAAGGCCTCGACGATACCCTTCACTTCATCCGTCTCCAGCGCGCGCGGCGTCTCGTAGTCCGAGATCTTGCCGTCGGCGGTCATCGCCTTCATGCCCTCGGCCTTGATCGCGATGGCCGAGGCCGAAACCGGCAACTCACCGCCGTGAAAGGAGGAATGCGAGACGCGGCCGACATGCCAGAGCTGGAGGAAGATGATGCCGCCCTTGGCGTGCACGGCCTCCGTCACCTTGCGCCAGCCGGCAATCTGCGCTTCCGAATAGATGCCCGGCGTCGCCGGATTGCCACGGCCGTGCGAGAGCACCGGCGAGGCTTCGGCGATGAGCAGGCCGCCCTTCGTCGCGCGCTGGCCGTAATATTCGGCGTTGAGCGGCCGCGGCGCAAAGCTCTCGCGTTCGGCCCGCATGCGCGTCAGCGGCGCCATCGCGACGCGATGCGCAAGCTTGTACGGACCGACCTGCAACGGCTTGAACAACGCTTCGAATTTCATGTGATCCCCGGAATGATCGATGAGAGAGCGCGGATCATATGAGAAAGAGCGGCAGCCCGGAAGCCGCCTGGGTGGATGGCTGGCCAGCCTAAAGCTGCGACAGACGCAAAAAAGCCCCGGGCCTGGCCCGGGGCTTGCTGTCCATCCAGAACGGCGGATCAGTATTTTGCGACGACCGGACCGGGACCGAACTTGTAGTTCAGGCCGACCCGCGCGATGTGACCGGTGAAATCCGCGGTTGCGTCGAGGCCGCGCGCCGGGCCCGGAGTGAACGGGAACAGCGGATTGAAGATGGTGTATTTCTCGCTGCCGAGATCATAATAGAGATATTCGAGCTTGACGCTCCAGTTCGACGCAAAGTGATACTCGCCGCCACCGCCGACGGCCCAGCCCACGCGCCAGCTTTCCGACGTCCCCGCACTACAGATCACGTTGAGGCAGGGCGTGCCGGCCGCAAGCGTGGGATCCACGATCGAGGTCGACGCCTTGACGTGTCCATAGGCAAGACCGCCGGTCGCGTAGAGCATCAAGTCGGGTGTCACGATGGCACCGATCCGGCCGCGCACGGTCCCCAACCAGTCGACCTTCTGCTCTTGCCTGGTCATGATGTCCGGGAAAACCGGCAGGGTTCGGGAGACCGTCGAGCTGCCCTTGATTCCGGCAGCAGCGATATCGGCTTCGACGCCCCACACCAGGGAGCCTGTCTGCAAATTGTAGCCGGCCTGCACGCCGCCCAGCACACCGCGGGGGTTCGTTGCCAGCGAGGGCGGGATGAGGCCGCCGGCGAGGGCCACGTCGAGCACACCCGCAGTGAAGACTGGATCGTGCGGCGCGAGCTTGATCGCATCATCGCTCCAGCCATAGCCGACATTCACGCCGGCGTAGAAGCCCGACCAGTTGTAGGCGACCGGCAATTGCGGCGCCTTGTAGAGCGGCGCACGTGCGGCCATATCGGCTGCGAACGCGGGCTGCGCCGCGGCGACGCCCAGAGCCGCGAGCATGATCGAAGCGAAACGGAGCATTCCTGATATCCCAACCCGAACCTTGACGTTGACCAGCACTAACCGGCCGACGTTCGAAATGGGATAACAATCCTTGCGAGATCGCGGACGACGGCCGTTTCGAAATCGCTTGTAGCGTCCGGGCAACAACTTGTGGTCGTCGCAAGCAGACTCTCGTCGCCGCAAGCAAACGAGTCGCTGAAGCCCGGACGCGATGGCGCGTCAGGCCGTCTTGATCCAGACGGACTTCACGTTGAGATACTCCTCGACATGCTGCTTGCCGGACTCGCGGCCGTAACCGCTCATCTTGTAGCCGCCGAAGGGCACGGCCGGGTCCATCGCCTGGTAGCAGTTCACCCACACCGAGCCGGCACGCAGCGACTTTGCAACCGCATGCGCCTTGCTGACGTCGCGCGTCCACAGTCCAGAGCCGAGGCCAAAGGTGGTGTTGTTGGCTCGCTTGACCAGCTCGTCCATGTCCTTGAACGCGATCGCGGAGATGACGGGGCCGAAAATCTCCTCCTGCGCGATGCGCATGTTGTCCTGCACGCCCGCAAACACGGTCGGCGAGACGAAGAAGCCCTTCGACAGCGCGCCTTCGGTGACGCGGCCGCCGCCGGCGAGCGCCTTCGCGCCTTCCTTCTGGCCGATGTCGAGATAGCTGGTGACGCGCTCGAGCTGCTGCTCGGACACCAGCGGACCGATCTGGGTGTTGGGATCGAGGCCGTTGCCGATCTGCAGCTTCTTGCCGAACTCGGCGACGCGGCCGACGAACTCCTCGTAGATCGACTGCTCGACGAACAGCCGCGTGCCGGCGCTGCAGATCTGGCCCGAATTGGCGAACACTGCCATCGCCGCACCCGGCACCGCGGCGTCGAGATCGGCATCCGCGAACACGATGTCCGGCGACTTGCCGCCGAGCTCGAGCGAGACACGCTTGAGGTTGCCGGCGGACGCACGGATGATCGACTGTCCCGTGACGTGCGAGCCGGTGAAGGCGACCTTGTCGACGTCGTGGTGCGAGGCGAGCGCGGCGCCTGCGGTCTCGCCATAGCCGGGCACGACGTTGATGACGCCGGGCGGAATGCCTGCCTCCATCGCCAGTTCCGCGATGCGCAGCGAGGTCAGCGGCGCCTCTTCGGCGGGCTTGAGCACCACGGTGCAGCCGGTCGCGATCGCCGGTCCGATCTTCCAGATCGTCGCGGTGAGCGGGCCGTTCCAGGGGATGATGGCGCCGACGACGCCGATCGGCTCCTTCAGCGTGTAGGAGAAGATCTCGCCGGGCAGCGAGTTCTCGATGGTCTCGCCGTGGATCGCCGTGGTCTGGCCGGCATAATAGCGCAGCATGCCGACGGCGCGCAGGCGATAGGCGCGGGTGCGGCTGAGCGGCGCACCCATGTCGAGCGTGTCGAGCTGCGACAATTCGTCGAAATTCTTCTCGACGAGGTCGGCGAGCTTGAGCAGCAGATTCTGCCGCTCGAACGGTTTGACCTTGCTCCAGGGTCCCTCGAAGGCGCGGCGGGCCGCGGCGACCGCACGATCGATGTCTTCCTTGTCGCCCTCGGCGACGGTTGCGAGCAATTCGCCGGTGGCAGGGTTGTGAGTCTCGAAGCGCTTGCCTGAGGCGGCATCGATCCATTTGCCGTCGATCAGCATCTGCTTGTAGGACCCGTTGGCGAACGGATGACGCGTGATCGGAATAGCCTGCGACACAGCCATGGCTGCACTCCCTGTCAGGTGTTTGATTGGTTCGATCTGGGCAGGATCGTTGGACTGGAGGATACAGCCGCGCCGGATAGGCGTAAAGGCAGCGTCGAACGAAGACCTCCCATGCCGACTTGTGCAGGGCCGGACTGCTGCCATGTTATAGCTCGACCGAGAGTTCTTGCCCGGAGACCATCCATGCCACATCCCGCCATCGCCAAAGACAATGTCGCCGTGATCACAGGCGGCGCATCCGGAATCGGGCTGGCCGCCGCGGCTGCCTTCGCGCGCGCCGGCATGAAAGTGTGCATCGCGGATGTCGACCGCGAACGGCTGGCGGACGCCGCGAAAAAACTGTCATCCGTCACGTCTGCCACAAACGTGATGACCTCGCTCGTCGATGTCAGCAGCGCGGAGAGCGTGAGGGAACTGGAACGCGACGTGAGCGCGCAGTTCGGCGGAACGGACCTGCTGATGAACAACGCCGGCATCCAGCCGGGCAGCACGCTGTTCGGCGAACCCGACAATTGGCAGCGCATCATCGCCGTCAACATGTGGGGCATCATCAACGGCTCGCGCATCTTCGCGCCCAACATGATCGCGCGCGGCAGATGCGGCCTCATCGTCAACACCGGCTCGAAGCAGGGCATCACCACACCGCCGGGCGACCCCGCCTACAATGTCTCCAAGGCCGGCGTGAAGGCATTTACCGAAGCGCTGCAGCACGAGCTGCGCAACACGAAAGACTGTCGCCTCACGGCACATTTGCTGATCCCCGGCTTCGTCTTCACCGGCCTCACCGCGAAGGGGCGCACCGAAAAGCCGGCCGGCGCCTGGACGCCGGAGCAGACGGTCGATTTCATGCTGGCGCGGCTGGAGGCCGGCGATTTCTACATCCTGTGCCCGGACAACGACGTGCCGCGCGCGCTCGACGTAAAGCGCATCCAATGGGCCGCAGGCGACATCGTCGAGAACCGCCCGCCGCTGTCGCGCTGGCACCCGGATTATGCGGATGCGTTCAAGAGATTTGTGGAGGGTGGCTAGGACGCACTCTCTCGCTCCCTCGCCCCGTTCTTAAGGGAAGAGGTTGGGATGGCGGGAACAGTCGTGAACGACTACAATGTCTCTTGCTGGTGTCCGCAATTCTTGCAAGCGAACTTGACCCGGGTCTGGCCTTTTTCCGCCTGGACCCGATTCGGCGCGCCGCACTTGCCGCAGACGGCCTCGATGCGGGTCGCGCCCTGCTTGACGACGATGGTCTTCTTTTCCATCGATTCGCGGATCAGGCGCTCGGCCTCCTCACGCAGCGATTGTTTCGACAAAGCTCGTCTCCGCCTCTGGAAAGCGCGAGAGCCATATCGCACCTGCGTTCGAAGTACAATGCGGGATGCGGATCGGAAGGCCCGATCCGAACGTCATTCCGGGCGGACGCGAGAGCCGCGGCGCGTCGCTCCGCGGCCCTCTTGCTCGTCGTCCGGATTGACGCAAGGCACATTTCTCAAGCCGCCTTGGAAACCTCCATCAGCAGCCGTTCGGCCTTGGCATCCTCGATGCGGTTCACCAGCCGGCTGCTCTCGTGATTGTCGCGCACGGTCTTGGTCAAGGTGATGCAGGTCTGGATCAGCATGACGATGCCCATGGTGAGGTAGCCCTTCATCCAGAAGTCGATCGGCAGGAAGAAGATACCGATCGCGATGAGGAACGCGGAGGCTGCGAAGGACGCATAGGTGAAGGTCACCCAGGCGCTGCTATGGGGTTGGCCGTTCTGGTTCATGATGGTCTCCTGTTGGTCGAACGATGATGGGGTTGGGATCAGGCGGTCGGCGCGCGCTTGGACTTCAACCGGACCAGCACGTCGTCTGCAGTTGTCTTCAGCCGTGGGCCAAAACCCTGCTCGGCGAGTCTCTCGGCGGCGGCGAGCGGTCCGGTGGCCGCATCGAGCTCGACCAGCGCATCATCGGCGGCCTGGGTTTCCATCTGCCGCTCGCGCAGGCGCCGCAGGGTGCTCTCCGCCTCCGGCAGCGTGGATTCGTAAGGACGTGCCGCCTCGATGCCGCTGCGGCGAAGCGAGCGCACCGCCTCCGAGGCTCGGGCGACGCGGCGGCCGCGATCGAGCTCGGTGATGCGGGCCTGCGCGGTTGCGACGTGCCGCTTCAACCTGATGATCTCGGTCGCGAACAAGGCGCGGGCCGTCATCGCCGCATCGCGGTCGGCCTCCAGGCCTGCGATGGCGTCGGCGGCGTCCCTGGCGAGATCCTCGCGGCCGCCGTCGAGCGCCGCAACCGCGCGCGTCTCGAGATCGGCGATGCGGGCGACGGTCGCTTCGAGCTTGCGGCCCTCCTGCTGGTCCTGCGCGATCGCCAGCGCCAGCGTCCGCTTGCTGCGCTCGACGGCGGCGGCCGCATCGCGCATCTGCTGGTCGAGAATGAGGAGGGCCGTCCGGTCCTCGAGCTCCTCGCCGGCGGCGGCTACGCTGCCCCGGAAGAGTGTTACGACGGTCTTGAACATCTGCTGCTCCCTGTTTATGAGCGTTGCTCACAGACCGTTTGTAGCAACAACCCTGAACATTGTTCAATACAAATTTGAGCAACGCTCAAAATTTGATAAATGCATGTCTAAACCCTTACAACGTCGAGAGAAACTTCGAGCCGACCTCATCCTGGCGGCGGAGCGAATCATCGCCGAGCGTGGCTTATCGGGGCTAAAAACCCGCGATCTCGCCCGCGAGATCGGCTGTGCCAATGGTGCGGTCTATAATCTCGTGGCCGATATGGACGAGCTGATCCTGCGGGTGGGCTCGCGCACGCTGCGCCGGCTCGACGAGGCGCTGAGCGCGGCGGAAAGCGCGGGCGCCCCCTTGCCGCAGGAGACGCTGGTCCGCATCGCCCTCGCCTATTGCGATTTCGCGGCGGAGAATCTCCAGCTCTGGCGCGCGCTGTTCGAGCACCGCATGGAGGCCGACAAGGTCGTTCCCGACTGGTCCGTCGATGACCAGATGCGGTTGTTCCGCCACATCTATCAGCCGTTGGTCTCGCTGTTTCCAAAACGCGGCCCGGAAGAGCTTGAAATCACCGCGCGCAGCCTGTTCTCCGCGGTGCATGGCATGGTGGCGCTGGGATTGGAGCAGAAGCTGGTCGCGGTGCCGCTGCCGGCGCTGCGCAAGGAAATCGCAGGCCTCGTGCGCGCGATGATTGACGGACTGATCGCGCCAGCCGGACAGAACCGCGCAGCAGCGGGATCGTAGGATCTCGCGGGCATCAACGAACGCGACCCGCTCTGCGTCGCCCAATCTGAATCTCGACGAGAACTAGGAACGATCATTCCGAGGGCCTGTTGACGCGCATAGTTTCCCTCAGAGCGCGAGCCCTCCCATGTATCACCATGTCAAGAAACTGATGTTCACCGTGCGTGTCGACGAACCCGATCCGCGCTTTGGCAATATGCTGCTCGAGCAGTTCGGCGGCGCCAATGGGGAACTCGCGGCGGCGATGCAATATTCGATTCAAGGTTTGAATTGCGAGGATCCCGACCGCAAGGATCTCCTGATGGATATCGGCACCGAAGAGCTCAGCCATCTCGAAGTCGTCGGTTGTCTCGCGCGCATGCATCTTGCGCCCTCGAAGAACGACCGCCAGGCAGCAGAAGCCGATCCGCTGATTGCGATCGCCGGCGGCGGCGGCGTCAATCTGTTCAATTCACAAGGCAATCCCTGGACCGCCGACTATCTCAAGATCACCGGCGAGCTGGACGTCGATCTCCGCAGCAACATCGCCGCCGAGGCGCGCGCGAAGATCGTCTATGAACGGCTGATCAATTTCTGCGACGATTCGGGCAGCAAGGACGCGCTCCAGTTCCTAATGACGCGAGAGATCACTCATATGAAGGCGTTCGCGCGCGCGCTCGAAAGCCTGTCGAAGCCGGCCTTCACCATCGGCAGACTCGCGCCGACGCCCGGCCTCGTGAACCAGTACTTCAACGACTCCACCGGCAGTGGCGACCACGGCGAAATCGACACCCGCGGTCCCTGGAACGAGGGTGAGGACTGGGTATTCACGGAATCGCCTGCTCTGCAGTCCGCCGATGCCGGCGCCGGCACATCCATCGTGGCGGAGAGCTCATCGCCCGTGGACGAGACGGGCCTGACCGAACTCCTCCTCCATGAACTGCGCGACATTCTCCATGCCGAGAAGCAGTTGACCAAGGCGCTTCCCAAGATGGCGCAGACCGCCCGCTTCGACCAGCTGCGGGAATTGTTCGAACTGCATCTGGCCGAGACCGAGAATCAGATCGAGCGCATCAACGAATGCTTCGAGCTGCTTGGGGAGACCGCACGCGCCAAGCCCTGCAAGGGCATGATGGGCCTCATCGAGGAAGGCCAGGAGGTCATGAAGGAAGCCGCAGACAAGGAAGACGCTGCCGCCGATCTCTCACTGATTTCTGCGGCTCAACGCGTCGAGCATTACGAGATGTCCGGCTACACCACCGCGCGCAATCTGGCGCAGCAGCTCCGGCATAGTGCGGTGGTCGCGCTGCTCTCCAAATCCCTCGCCGAGGAAGAAAATGCCGATCTCCTCCTCAATCAGGTCGCGCGATCGCTGATGTCGGTTGCGAAGATGCCTGCCGCAGTTGAGCAGGCCGAATAGGAAGCGCCTGGCGCAACGCACAGACAATGCCGCCTCGCGCCGTCGCGCGGGGCGGTTGGCCACGGATACGGTACGCTGGTTCGTGCCCGGTGGCACACACCTTGCCTCTCGATGCCGGATGATTGCCGGACAGGAGGCCCCCATGAGCCGTTCACCCTTCCATATGAGCCGACGCAGCGTGATTGGCGGCGTGGGTGCCGCCGGCATCAGTGCCGTCGCTCCGCCCCTCGCCTGGGCGCAGGGACGTAGCGAGACGCTGCTGGTGGTGCAGGAGCTGGGTCCGAACTCGCTGGACATGCAGGGCGTCGGCTCCAACCAGACCGTGAACGGGCTATCGTGGAATTGCTACGACCGCCTGCTTTCCTACGCTTCCAGAACGCTGCCGGACGGAACGCTGTCGTATGATCGCGAGAAGCTCGCACCCGAACTGGCCGAGAGCTGGGAGGTCGCAGCCGACGGCATGTCCTGCACCTTCAATCTTCGCAAGGACGCGAAATTCCACGACGGCACGCCGGTCACCGCCAAGGATGTCAAATGGTCGTTCGACCGTGCAGTGAAGGTCGGCGGCTTCCCCACCTTCCAGATGTCGGCGGGATCGCTGGAGAAGCCCGAGCAGTTCGTGGTCGTCGACGATCAGACCTTCCGCATCGACTATGTCCGCAAGGACAAGATGCTGCTGTTCAACGTCGCCGTGGTCGTACCCTTCATCATCAACTCGGAACTGGCGAAGAAGAATGCTAGTCCGGAAGACCCCTGGGCATTGACGTGGCTCAGGAACAACGAGGCCGGCGGCGGCGCCTACAGGATCGAAAGCTGGAAGCCCGGCAGCGAGACCGTGCTGACGCGTTTCGACGACTGGAAGAGCGGACCCTTGCCGAAGATCAGGCGCGTGATCGCACGCGACGTTCCCTCCGGCGGGACGCGCCGCGCCATGCTGGAGCGAGGCGATGCCGACTTGTCGAGCGGCTTTGCGCCGCGCGATTTCGACCAGCTCATTCGGGAAGGCAAGGTCAAGGTATCGGGCGTGCCGATTCCCAATGCGCTCTGGTACGTTGCTCTGAATACCGCAAAGCCGCCGTTCGACAATATGAAGCTGCGCCAGGCCATCCCCTGGGCGATGCCGTATGAGCAGATCCAGAGCAGCGCGTTCTTCGGCCGTGCCGTTCCGATGTACGGAGGAGCGGCAGAGGTCTCAAAGCCGGTCTGGCCGCAGCCGTTTCCCTATGCCACTGACCTGGACAAGGCCAAGGCCTTGATGAAGGAAGCAGGCTTCGAGTCCGGCCTGGAGACGACCCTGTCGCTCGACACAGGCACCGCGACCGTCGGCGAACCCACGGCGATCCTGATCCAGGAGAGCCTCGCCAAGATCGGCATCAAGGCATCAATCGAAAAAATCCCGGGCGCAAACTGGCGCACGACGCTGAACAAGAAGGAGCTGCCGCTAGCGCTCAACCGGTTCAGCGGCTGGCTCGACTATCCCGAATATTACTTCTACTGGAATTTCCACGGCAACAATTCGATCTTCAACATCTCCTCCTACCAAAACAAGGAGATGGACGCGCTGATCGAAAAGGCCCGCTTCACCGCTGATACGGCCGAGTACGACAAGGCGGTTAAGGATTTCATCGCGCTCTGCATTCGCGACGTGCCGGTCGTTCCGCTCAACCAGCCGATCCACGACGTCGCCATGCAGACGAGCATCGCCGGCTACGAGTTCTGGTTTCACCGCGAGCCGGACTACCGTCAATTTTCGAAGGGCTAATGCCGCTCGACGACGCGGCGCACATCTGACGCCGCCCGCGCCTGCTCGATCGGAAAACCTCGCGTCAGCCGGGCCTCGCTCGCGCGCAGCGCCGCTGCATCCAGCATGCCTTTCCGCGAGCCTTCCAGGGCGCAGGCGAAGACGCGGTAGAATTGCGCGCCATCATAGGCGACCAGCAGCAGATCGACGCCGGCATCGATCGCCTCGACCACGGCCTTGCAGACGTCGTGCTGGTAGATCGCACCCATCACGAGGTCGTCGGTCATCACCACGCCCTGATAGCCCCATTTGCCACGGATGATGCCATCGACCACGCGCTTGGAGTGCGAGGCGGCGCGTTCGGGGTCGACCGCGGTAAGCGTGACATGGCCGACCATCAGTGCGCTGCGCGAATGCGACAGTACCTCGCGGAACGGAAGCCAGTCGGTTGCTTCCAACTCCCCAACCGGCGCGTCGAGATTGGCGCTGAAATGATGCGTGTCGGTGCGGATGCGGCCGATGCCCGGAAAATGCTTGAGCGTGGCACCGACGCCGGATTCTTCCAGCCCGCGCACATAGGCGCTCGCGATCGTGCCGACGACGGCCGGATCGGTTGCGATTGCGCGCTGGCCGATCAGCGTGTGGAAATCGAGGCGGTTGCGCCGCGCCGGCGGCTTGAGGTCGAGCACCGGCGCGAGATTGAGATTGACGCCGAGGCCCGCAAGCTCTCGCCCGTGGATACGACCGAACTCTTCAGCCTTGGCTTGCTGGTCGTCGGGAGCAAGACCGGCGAGCGTCGCCAGCGCCGGCACCTTGGTCAGCGGCGGCGCCAGATGCCCGACGATGCCGCCTTCCTGGTCGGCGGCCACGACCAGCGGCGGCAGGCCCGCCGCGCGCCTGATATCCTGGAGCGCTGCGATCTCGGTCCGCAGTGCCGCGACGCTCCGGCCCCGGATGTTGTGCCGGGTCACATAGACGCCGCCGATCAATCCCTGCTCGGCCAGCCGTGCGACCTCGAGAAACGAGGAATAGCCAACCATGAAATGAGGCCCGAGCTGGCGCGCCTCGGCGGCACTTGCGCCGAGGACGTCGTGCTTGCGCAGCTCGAACTTCAGATGCGCGGCGGACATCAGGACCGGCGGCAGGCACCAGAGCGTAACCAGCAGCTTGCCCGCGATGGTCCGCCAACGCCGTCTGCGCAGCAGGAGGAGAACAATCACGATGCTTGCGACGACAAGCGCGATGTTTCCGGCGCCGCGCAACGGGACCAGATAGGGATCGTTCTTGTTCGCGGCCGCGAATGCGACGGCGGGCGCGGCAAGCCAGAGGAGAATGAGACCGATACGACGGAGGAATTGCATGATGCGTCACGCGCTGGGAGGGGCGAATGCTTCGCACCTATCAAAGCAACTCACGCCGGACGAGAGGCAAAAGCGCGCCTGCACGAAAACTGCAAAAGACTCCTGAAGCCTTGCAGACGATGATCCCGGCTTCTGCACAAGCACCGTTCAGACTTCGTGATGCCACCCATCACGAAAGGTCTCTTCGGATATGACAAGCCTGGCTTCGACGATCGCAAGGGAAATCAAGCCGATCGGTCACGCCTCGATCCCCGCCAAGATCGGCCTCGCGCTGGTGCTGGCCGCACTCGCCGACTGGCTGTTCTACGGGCAGCGGATCGGGCTCTCGCTGACGCTTTTTGCGATCGCGCTCGCCGGCGTGTCGGCGCTCTGCAATCGTGACGCCCTGGACTTGCGTCGCGCCCTGATCGGCTCGGCCGTCCTCGTCGCTGGTCTCGTGCCAATTATCGAGGAGCTCAACACGCTCTCGTTTCTGATCCTGATCGCGTCGCTCGCGATTGCGTTGCTGCTCGTGACCAATTCGGAAACGACCGGGCTCGCCGACCGCGCCCGCGCGTTGCGTAACTTCGTCCTGTTTGGACCCTTCCGGTTCTTCCTCGATGCGCCCCAGGCGTTCAACGCGTCGGCGCTGACCCGCGGCATCGCGCGCTGGCTGCTCCCTGCGGCACTCAGCACGGTCTTCGTCGCGCTGTTCGCCGCGGCCAATCCGGTGATCGAGCAATGGGTGTACCTGCTCAATCCGAAGCTCATTCTCCAATATGTCAGCGTCCCCCGCCTGCTGTTCTGGGCCTTGATGCTGGCGCTGGCCTGGCCGTTCATCCATGTGCGCTGGCGGCGCAAGACGATCGTCACCACCGCCGTCACGGACGGACCTGTGCCGCCGCCGCTCCCGCCGC
The DNA here is from genome assembly GCF_003020125.1 of Bradyrhizobium sp. MOS003. Classification (GTDB taxonomy): domain Bacteria; phylum Pseudomonadota; class Alphaproteobacteria; order Rhizobiales; family Xanthobacteraceae; genus Bradyrhizobium. Next base: position 373,699 of record NZ_PYFW01000002.1, read on the forward strand.
TGGTCTCGGTGGAGTTTCTTGGTCCCACCACCATCCTGCGCTCGCTGATCCTGTTCAATTTGCTGTTCGCGGCACAGTGCTTTCTCGACGGGATCTATCTCTGGGGCCATGTGGCGCTGCCGGAAAATCTGACTTATGCGGGCTACGCACATCGCGGTGCCTATCCGCTGATCGTGACCGCCCTGCTCGCCGCGGCCTTCGTGCTGGTGGCGATGCGCCCGGGCGGGCCGGCCGAAAACTCGAAGGTGATCCGGCCGCTGGTCTATCTCTGGGTCGGGCAGAACGTGCTGCTCGTCGCCTCCTCCATCCTCCGCCTCGACCTCTACGTCGACATCTACATGCTGACCTACTGGCGAATCGCTGCCTTCATCTGGATGGGCCTTGTCGCGCTCGGACTGGTCCTGATCGTCGCCCGCATCGCCCTCAGCCGGTCCAACCAATGGCTCGTCGGCGTCAATCTGACCGCGCTGGCGATCGTGCTCTACGGCTGCTCGCTGGTGAACTTCGATGCCTTCATTGCCGACTATAATGTGGCTCACAGCAAGGAAGCTTCGGGCAAAGGCTTGCAGCTCGACACCAATTATCTTCTCTCGCTCGGGCCGCAGGCCCTGCCCGCGATCGACAAGGCGATCGAACTCCTGGCCAAAACCAAGGAGAGCGATCTTTCGGCGCGAGGCTACTGCCTTGTGTCGCGCCGCGACCGCCTTGTAGAACAGCAGCGCCAGGATCTGGCGTGGCGGAGCTGGAGCTTTCGGAGCTGGCGGCTGCAGCGCAGGCTGGATGCGCTGGCGAAAGATCAGTCCGGCAACCCGCCGGCAGGGTGAGCGGAGAGTTTCTTGGCGCATCGCATTCTCATCGTCGACGACGAAGGCCATATCCGAGAGGTCATCCGCGTCGCCCTGAGGAAGGCCGGCATGGACGTGATCGAGGCGCGCGACGGCAAGGAGGCGCTCGCCCGCTTTGCCGCCGACAGGCCCGACCTGATCGTGCTCGACATCGGCATGCCCGAGTTCGACGGCCTCGATGTCTGCCGCGAGATCCGCAAGAATTCCGACGTGCCGATCCTGTTCCTGTCGGCGCGCGACGAGGAGATCGACCGCATCCTCGGCCTCGAGATCGGCGGCGACGACTACGTGACAAAGCCGTTCAGCCCGCGCGAGCTGGTGGCGCGGGTCAATGTCATCCTGCGCCGGCTCAGCCCGCGCAATGGCGAGGCCAAGGCGGGTCCGGCCGCGCTGTCGCAAGGAGGCCTGTTGCTCGATCCCGAGCAGCATGTCGCGACCTTCTCAGGCACGCCGCTGAAGCTGACCGCGATCGAGTTCGGCATCCTGCGCGCGTTCCTGGCCCGGCCGACTTCGGTGTTCAACCGCGAGCAGCTGATGCGGGCGGCCTATCAGCTCAACATCCAGGTCTCCGACCGCACCATCGACAGCCACATCCGCAACATCCGCGCCAAGCTCGCGGCGCTGAATTGCGACAACGTCATCGAGACCATCCACGGCGTCGGATTCAAGCTCGGGCGCTGCGAGAAGGCGGCATGAGCGCGGCACCAGAAAAATGGCGGCCGTCGCTGGGGCTCGTCATCTTTGCGGTGCTGACGACCGTTGGCGTGCTGCCATTGGTCGGCCTGTTCTTCTTCCGCCTCTACGACAACCAGTTGATCCGCCAGACCCAGGCCGAGCTGATTGCGCAAAGCCGCGTGCTCGCGACGATTTATGCACAGGAGGTCACCGCCAGGCTCGACGGCGGGCTGACGCTCGGCGCCGAGGTGCCGCCGAACGTGCTGCCAGACCCCGGCGACCAGGTCACGCCGATCCGCCCCGCGCTCGACCTCACGGCCAACGATCTGCTGCGGCGGCGACCGGATGCGCAGGCCGCACCTCATCCCGCGCAGGCGGCCTATGTCGAGATCGGCGCAAGGCTGACGCCGATCATTCGCGAGACCCAGAAGGTGACGCTGGCGGGCTTTCGCATCCTTGATCCGCAAGGCGTCGTGATCGCCGGGCGGCAGGAGGTCGGCCAGTCGCTCGCCCATATCGAAGAGGTCGCCGACGCGCTGCACGGGCAATATCGCGCCACCTTGCGCAACCGCGTGCCGGACAAGCCGCCGCCGCCGATCTATTCCTTCAGCCGCGGCCTCGGCGTGCATGTGTTCTCGGCGATGCCCGTCATCGTCAACAATCGCGTCGCCGGCGTGATCTACACCACGCGGACACCCAGCAACATCTTCGACCATCTCTACCAGGAGCGGGGCAAGTTCGTGCTGGCGGGGCTCGCCGTCATCCTCGGCACCATCGCGATCGGCCTGGTGTTCTCGCGCACCATCACGCTGCCGATGCGCGAGCTGATCGACCGCGCAGCGCGGATCGGCCGTGGCGACCGCGAGGCATTCCAGCCGCTCCGGCACTACGGCACGCGTGAGTTCGCCCAGCTCTCGCACAGCTTCCTCGGCATGGCCGAGCAGCTTGCGCGTCGCTCCGACTATATCGCGACCTTCTCGGCCCATTTGACCCACGAGCTGAGATCGCCGCTGACCTCGATCAAGGGCGCGGCCGAGCTGCTGCAGGATTCATATCAAGGCAAGTCCGAGGGGCTGACGCCGGCCGAGCAGAAGACGTTCATCGCCAACATCCTGTCCGACACGAAGCGGCTGGAAGCCATGACGCAGCGGTTGCGTGAGCTCGCCCGCGCCGAAAGCCTGCCGCAGAACGAGCGCACCGAACTGGCGCCCGTGATCGCCGACCTCAAGAACCGGTTTCCGGCGAGTTCAATCGAGGCCGGCGGCAGCCTGGACCGGGCCATCGGCATGTCCAGCGAAAAGGCGCTGATCGTGCTGTCGCATCTCGCCGACAACGCGATGCGGCACAAGGCCGGGACAATCAGGCTGGAGGCCGTCGACGAGCGCACGACCCTGCGTCTGACGGTAAGTAATGACGGCGAACCGATCTCGGCACCGAACCGCGACAGGATTTTTGATGCGTTCTTCACCACCCGCCGCGACCAGGGCGGCACCGGGATGGGACTTGCGATCGCGCGCGCGGTGATGGCGAGCCATGGCGGCTCGATCAGGCTCAAGCCGACCGACGCGGGGGCGGCCTTCGAACTCCAATTCCCGATCGCCTAGATCGCGAACACCCAGGCGGCGACGATCGTGCCGATGGTGACGAGACCAGCGATGGTCCAGCCTGCGGCATATTCCAGCTCAGGATGACCGGTCGCCCGCATGATCTCTGCCGGATCGGCCATATGCTTCTCTGCCATGACAGCCTCGCACGTTTTTCTCCGCGTCATATGTAAGTCGCTTGGGGCTACAAAAGGTTCCGTCACGGAAATGCGAGGAATGACGCAGCTTGGCTTGTTCGCCGTCCCTGACGAAGGTCCCGCCGGCCTTCGCTACACGGACAATTTTATCGAATCCGCCGTCGAGCAATCCTTGATCGGCCGCATCGCAGCATTGCCGCTCGAGCGCTTCCAGTTCGGGGCGTTCGAGGGCAACCGCCGGGTGGCTTCGTTCGGCTATCGCTATGACTACACGCTGCAGCGGCTCGCGGAGGCGGAGCCGATCCCGGACTGGCTCATGCCGATGGCACGTCAGGCCGAGGTCTGGGCGGAGCTGCCGGAAGCCAGCGTCCGGCAGGTGCTCTGCACCGAGTATGAGGCCGGCGTCGGCATCGGCTGGCACCGCGACAAGCCGCACTTCGACAAGATCCTCGGCCTGTCGCTCGGCTCGGCCTGCAAATTCCGCTTCCGCCGCCGCAGCGGCGACAAATGGCAGCGCCACACGCTCGAGGCCCGGCCGCGCTCGCTGTACATGATGGAGGGCGAGGCGCGCTCACAATGGGAGCACAGTATCCCGCCGGTCGAGGCCCGTCGTTACTCCATCACGTTCCGGACGATGAAGCAGGCGTAACGGGGCCGACAAGCAAAAAATGCGAAAACAACCCCATGCAAAGTAGAACGCCCGTTTTGCCCGAGGCGCGGCCACGCCGCGCAAGGTTTTGACACATCGGTGCAAAACCGCCGCCTCGCGCAATCTCGCAGGCTTGCCGTCTTGCCTTCCGAATCCGGTTGCATGCTAGATTGGCACGCATTCCACGGCAGGAGGGAAGCATGGCCGACAACCGGGCAAAGCGCGGCGGGACCGATCGGGCGCTGATTGCGCTCACAGAAAAATATGAAGTCGCCTACTGGTCGAAGAAGTTCAAGGTGACCCCGGCCAAGCTGAAATACGCCGTCAAGAAGGTCGGCCGTTCCGCCAAAAAAGTCGAGGCGTATATCAAGCTTCAGAAGCACCGAGCCTCCGACAAGAGCCGGATCGCGCTGAGCGAGGCCTATGAGGTCCGCTACTGGTCGAAGAAATTCAAGATCACTCCGGCCAAGCTGAAGGCCGCCGTCACTGCTGCCGGCCATTCCGCAAAGAAGGTCGGGGCCTATCTCGCCGCCCAGAAGGCGGCAAAGAAGGCCAAGACGACCAAGAAGACAACCAAAAGGGTGGCCAAGCGCAAGAAGGCGGCCTGAGATTTCCGGTCCATGGAGACAAGCATGCGGTCCGGTCGATTTATCTTCAGCTGCACCCTCGCTCTTGCGAGCCTGTCCGGCATCGCCGGGGCCTCCGGCGCCACGCCGGCAAAAGTCTCGGGCGCGACGGCGCTGGCGCTCGCGGGCGTGATCGCGCCGCTGTCACCGGATCTGTCGGGCGCCGAGAAGAAGGCGGTTGCTATGCTGTTCGCCGGTGGCAGCAACGTTCCCTACAAAAAGGCGATCGTAGTCACCGCTGACAGGATCGTCTGCCGTACCGGCAATGTCGATATCACCGTTCGCAATTGCGAAGTGACCTTCGGCAAGAAAACGAGGACCGTGAACGGCTCCACCGCCAACGAGATCTTCGCCACCGAGGCGTTGGCCGGCATCCCGCCGGACGGAGCCGCGGGATCGAACTTCGAGAGCCTGACCCGGCTGAGCTGCACGATTGATCCCAACGCGATCAGGCGCAAGGACGGCAGCGGAGCGGACTGCACGTTCCAGCCGGGAAACTGAGCTTGGCTTGGTTTGGCTTGAAGCGAAGTTCGGCGGACGAACCAAAGGCGCCGCGAAATCGCCTCAAGGCGAACGAATAAGGCGAATTGAAAAGACAGGCCAAACCTGCGAACCAATATGAGGGGCGCAAGGCCGGCATCGAAATGAAGAATTACCTCGCTTTTTTCCTGTTTCTGACCCTCACGACCGCCTCCGCACATGGCCCTGTGCCGGCGCGGTTGACGGCGCCCTCCAACCTCGTTCGGACAGGCCTGACCGATTCCGACACCACGGCTGGCGGTACCGCGCGGCTGTGCGAGCAGGTCACCTTCTCCCGAGGCCTGCGCTACGGCGAGAGCGAGGCCAACGTGCTCGACGTCGCCACCAGTACGACCAAGGCGGATACGCCGCGGCCGGTGCTGGTGTTCGTGGCCGGCGACACCTTCACCGGCGACCGCGCCGCGCCCGAGCTGTCGCGCCAGATCCAGGACCAGGTCATGTGCTTTGCCGCCCGCAACGAGATGATCGGGGTGCGCGTCAATTATCGCCTGGCTCCCGGCGCGACCTGGCCGATGGGAGCAACCGACGTGGCCGCAGCGCTGTCCTGGGTTCACGGCAATATCGACCTGTTCAACGGCGATGCCCGCGAGATCGTCGCGATCGGCTACGGCGCCGGCGCGTTCCACGTCGCAACCCTGCTGGCGCATCCCGAGCTCCAGGCCGACCGCGCCGATGTCGCTGCCGTCGTGCTGGTGTCCGGCATCTACCGCGCCGGCAAGGACGCCAGCGACAGCGAGAAGGCCTATCTCGGCGTCGACGCCAGTAAGTACAACACCCGCTCGGTCTTTCCCGGCATCCTCAATGTCGATGTGCCGATCGTGCTGGCCTGGGCCGCGGACGATTCCGCCGGTGTCGTGGCGCAGGGCGAGACCCTGAAGAAGACCCTCTGCGGCGCCGGCCACTGTCCGCGCGCGTCGCTGCTGCGCAGCCGCGACGGCATCGCGAGCGCCTTCGGCCTCGACGGCTCCGGCGACAGTCTTGCCGAGCCGACCATGCTGCTGGTGAAGCAGCTGGAGGCGCGGGGGCTGCCGTAGCGGCGGCGGCCTCCGAGGATCGTTAGCCGAAACTGTAGGGTAACTGCGCTAGATTGCCTGCTTTCGCGCGTGGCGATGGCATATGATCGGCTGCTTCGGCAAGCTGAGGACTCTATATGTTGGCCCCTTCCGAAATATCATCAACGTCGGAGCAAGAACGGACTATTTCGATATTCAGATTGGGGATGCGTTTGTTGCCCAATTTCGTGAGCTCAAGACGGGACCGAACAAAAGAACTAGCATCGGAATTCAGCGGCTAATTGATGACGTAAAACGAATATTTGAATTCGACAGCCTTGCTATCGACCCTTCGCACGACAACCAATCGCTACATATTACAGTCAATGGTAAGCCCTTCAAGCAACACGAACTTGGATCCGGTTTGTCGCAATTTATCATCGTTCTAGCAAATGCTGCGATAAGGCAAAGGATGTAAGCCCTCGCTGGGGGAAGGCCCAAAACTGGCAGCTTGTTCCCGCATCAGCTGTCGAAATCGATCATACCGATCTCGGACAGTTTATTGATGAAATTTAGCGTATCCTCCGCAGCTGGGACAGCCTCGCCGAGCCGACATTGCTGCTGGTGCATCAGCTGCGAAAGGGCTGCCGTAGCGACACTGTTATCGGCGCTGCGCCTGGTATTCCAACCTTTGTTGAGCCAACCCTCTGCACCTCCGGAAGAGGGGAAGAAAGTCCTCACGCCGGCTTCAGCGCAGCCAGCGCGTTCTCCAGCAGCGAGCGCACGCGGGCCGCATCGCCGGATTTCACCACGGCCGGATCGAGATAAAGCTCGAGGCCCGGCGCGCGTTCGGTGATCACGCCGCTGCGCTCGGCCGCCGCGTCGTTCAGCGCGTCGACGGAATAGGGAATCACCTCGCGGCTGATGCCCTTCATGGTGATCGCGGGCAGCGCGTGGGCGCGGACGATGTCGCTGACCAGCGCGAAGGTCTCGTAGCTCAGCACGATGCCGCCGGGTTCGGCGATCGATTGCAGGCGCGCGGCGAGGTTCGCCTCCGCACCGATGATGGTGTAGTCCATGCGGTCGCTGCTGCCGAAATTGCCGACATTGCAATAGCCGGAATTGATGCCCATGCGCGAGCGGAACGGCTGCTCGATGCCGGACGCCCGCCATTTCGCGTTGAGCTCGCCGAGACGCTGCTGCATGCGCCAGGCCATCTGCAGGCAGGCCTGCGCATCGGCGCGATCGCCCCTGGTCTCGGGATCGCCGAAGAAAATCAGCATGGCATCGCCGATGAATTTGTCGACGGTGCCGCCGAATTCATGGGCGATCGCGGACATCTCGGTGAAATATTCGTTGAGGAGCTGGGTCAATTGCTCCGGCTGCAGCCGCTCGGCGGTCGCCGTGAAATTCTGGATGTCGGAGAAGAAAATGGTGAGTTTCTTGCGCTCGGTGTGGATGGTGACGTCCTTCTGGCCGGAGAAGATGCTCTTGTAGACCTGGGGCGGGATGTAGCGCGAGATCTTCATCGACAGCGACGCCAGGAAGTCGTTGGCGGATTCGAGCTCCTTGTTCATGCCCTTGATGCGGCTCGCCTGACGACGCTGGAGCGAAAGGAACGACAGGCCGCTGCCCGCCGCGATCAGGAAATAGGCCAGCAGGAACTTGAACGAGAAGATGTTGGCGGCGATCGGCTGCGCGATGATCACCTCCTGGATGCCTCTGACGTCGCCGACCTTCCAGTCCTTTTTCGGGCTCTCAGGATGGCTGTTGTGACAGCTCACGCAGGCCGGGCCCATCGTGACGGGGGCGACGAGGCGGACCTTGTCGTTGAACAGCGAGGTCTCGGTCTCCACGATCTTCTGCTCGGGATCTTTCCGCAGCGCATCGAGCGCATCCTTCTCGAACTTGTCGAGCTGGTGCGGAGCGCGGTTCTGGAACGGGAAATCGGAGACGAAGCGATAGGTGATGTTCTCCTGCTGCGCGCCGATCACCCGTCCGAGTTCCAGCGACAGCGTCGCCGGGATCGGGATCGCACCGGGGACGGATTCGTAATTGTGCACGACCTTGGTGGTGCCATCGGGGTTGGCCAGCACGCGCCCGACCACGTTGGAGGCGTAATAGCTGCGCACGCTGGTGATGACCGAATTGAGATCGACCGCCTGCCGCCGCAGCGCCGTCTTGCTCAGCTCGGCCAGGTCCAGCCACACCGCGAGCGGCAAAGCGAGCAGGAGGAATGCGATCACGATGCCCGTGAGCAGGCCGCTCTTGCGCTGTTCTTCGGAGATCTCTCGTTTCACTCTGCGGCTCCGTTGTGAGCGATTTGTCGCACATCGCGCGGAATATGCGACAAGGAATGCGGCGGCACAGAGCCAATAAACGACGGCCGGCGCAACCCCATTCTATGGTGGTCGGGCGAGACGGCTTTTCGTTTGATCACGGATGCTTAAGATCGGGGCCGACCTGCATCCGCCCCGCCGGGAGAAACCCATGACCGAGACCATCCGCATCAAGCGCTTCAACGCCCGGCCCGTGATCGTGCCGATGAACCTGCCGCTGCAGACCTCGACGGGCTCAGTCGCCAGGGCGCCGCTGGTACTGATCGACTGCGAAACCGACCAGGGCGCGGTCGGGCACGCCTATCTGTTCTCGATCACGCCGTCGGCGTTGAAACCGCTGACGGCGATGGTCACGGAAATGTCAGAGCTGCTCGCCGGCGACGAGCTGCTGCCGTTCGAGATCGAACGCAAGCTGACCCAGCGCTTCACCCTGCTCGGCCTCGCCGGCCTGCAGCGGCTGGCGCAATCCGGCATCGACATGGCCGCCTGGGACGCGCTGGCATGCGCCAAGGGCCTGCCGCTGGCCCGGCTGCTCGGCGGCGCGCCGAAGCCCGTCAGGGCGTACAATTCGAAGGGTCTCGGCATCATGCCGGCGGGGGCCGCGGTCGAGGAGGCGCAGAAGCTGCTGGCCGAAGGATTCCAGGCCGCCAAGATCCGCGTCGGCCGGTCCGATGCGCGCGAGGACCTCGCCGTCGTCCGCGCCGTGCGCAAGGCCGTCGGCGATCATGTGACGCTGATGTGCGACTACAACCAGGCGCTGACGGTCAGCGAGGCGATCCGCCGGGGCGAGATGCTCGACGACGAGGGCCTCACCTGGATCGAGGAACCGATCCGCCACGACGACTACGCCGGCAACGCCCGCATCGCGGATGCGCTGCGCACGCCCGTCCAGATCGGCGAGAATTTCGACAGCGCGTTCTCGATGCAGACAGCGCTCTCCGCTGAAGCCTGCGATTACGTGATGCCCGACGTGCAGCGCATCGGCGGCGTCACCGGCTGGATGCGCGCCGCCGCGCTCGCCCATGCCGCCGGCATCGAGATGTCGACGCATCTGTTCTCGGAAGTCAGTGCGCATCTGCTTTGCGTGACGCCGACGGCGCATTGGCTGGAATATGTCGATTGGGCCGACGCGGTGCTGTCGACGCGGCTGACGATCAAGGACGGCTTTGCGCTGCCGAACGAGGAGCCCGGCAACGGGATTGCGTGGGACGAGGCGGCGGTCACCAGATATCTCGTGACGTAAAGCGCCTGCTACGACCGAACGGCGGCGATCATGCTCAGCTCGACCGGAGCGTCCCGCGGCAACTCGGCGACGCCGACGGACGTGCGCGTGTGACGACCGCGCTCGCCGAGGCATTCGATCAGCCGATCGGAGGCACCGTTCATGACCTGCGACTGCTGGGTGAATCCGGGCGCTGAAGCAACGTAACCAACGAGTTGCAGGACCTGGACGATCCTGTCCTCGCCGCCTGTTGAATGGTTGATGGCGGAAATGCAGAGATCGGCACAGAGCGCAGCAGCTTCTTGCGCGGACGCGACATCGACGCCTGCTCCGACCTTGCCCACGTACAGCAGCTCTTCGCCGCGACGTGGCAGCTGGCCGCTGACATACGCGAGTCCGCCATGGATGATGACCGGCAAATAGTTTCCGCCGGGCTTGTTCACGCTGCTCATCTCGGTCACCTGTCTTCTTTGCTCTTTGCGATGGTGGACGGCCGGACAGTGGCAGGCGGGGAGTCGCTGATCAAGACTGCGCATTGCACGGCGGTGGCGTGCGCTATAACGATCCTCCATGACCACATGGCGCCCGCATCCCCACATCCGTGTCGTCGCGATCGGCCTGCACTGGCGCGACGGGCGGCTGCTCGCAGCCGAGGTGCGCGACGATACGGGCCGGATCAAGGGCGTGCGCCCGCTCGGCGGCGAAATCGAGTTCGGCGAGAGCTGGCAGGCGGCTCTCATCCGGGAGTTCGACGAGGAGCTCGGAATCGACGTCAGCATCACGAGCGAGCCGCTGGTGATGGAGAACATCTTCGTGCACGAAGGCGCGACCGGCCACGAGGTGATGTTCATCGTGGAGATCGCATTCCCGGATGGTGCGTTCGCCGGCCAGGACCGCATCGACTTCCGCGAGGACAATGGTGAAGAGATCATCGCGCGCTGGTTCGACCTCGCCGATCTCGACGCCGAGGGTGGACCGTGCCTCTATCCGACCGGATTGAAGGGCGTGCTACTCAAAGGCAAGGACAGGTGAGGGTTTCGACCTTCGAGCTGCGCCTGACACGCTTGAGAGGATTGGATCGTGGCTTGCCGAGCCGTAGCTCGCGGCGGCAGCCCGCCTGCGCCCCCTATGGGGCTGGCTCAACTTATTCGATTGTAAGGACTAAGACGCACCAATCCGTCTTCGCTCTGCGATCTACGCCGGACACGCTTCGCCGCCATTAGTTGGGCTGTGCCACGCGAAGCCGTAGGCGAAGCGTGGTGGGCGCGACAGGGATCGAACCTGTGACCCCTACCATGTCAAGGTAGTGCTCTCCCGCTGAGCTACGCGCCCTAATAGTCCACTTGCGTCGGGTGGGGTCCCTATAACGGACGAGGGGACCCTGTGCAAGGACGGAACAAGGCCGATTTAGGCGGCCAGCATCTTGTTCACTTCGCTGACCAATTCGCGCAGATGCACGGGCTTGGACAGCACCTTGGCGTTCTTGGGGGCGTCCGAATCCGAGTTCAGGGCGACCGCGGCGAAGCCGGTGATGAACATGATCTTGATGTCAGGATCGAGTTCCGAGGCCCGGCGGGCAAGCTCGATCCCGTCCATCTCCGGCATCACGATGTCGGTGAGCAGCATCTCGAACGGCTCTTCCCGCAGCCGTTGATAGGCGGCCATGCCGTTGTCATGGGACGAGACCTGAAAACCGGCGTTTTCCAGCGCCTTGACCAGGAAACGGCGCATGTCGTTGTCGTCTTCGGCGAGCAGGATCTTTGGCATGGCAGGAATCGTCGCATCCCCAGAGGATATCAGCAGAGATCACTAAGCCCGACAGTGGGTAAATTTGGGGTGAAAATCTTTACCCTGAGCCGGCCGCGCTGCCAGACTCTTGTGAACCGGAAAACCGCTCGAAGCAATCTAGCCACGCCGGCCCATCCCCGCCTCCCTGCCCAAACGGTTAAGACGTGTTCCAATGACCATCACATCTTTTCGCTTGGCAGAATGGTTGCGATTCCCGACAATGACGACACATAAGAGCCGCTCGATCGGCCGAATCGATGCGGTCTGGACACTGCCAGATCCCGGCGCGAAGGGACGAAGCCTGAGAAGATGACCCGGTTTGACGGCGAGATGTCGCCAGCCTTCGAGATCTTTGAGCCCGCGCAATGGCGCGCGCCCGTCATCTTCAACTCGCCCCATTCCGGCTCGACCTATCCGGACGAATTCCTCGCGGCGTCCAGGATCGACCTGCCGACGCTGCGGCGGTCCGAAGATTCCTTCATGGACGAGCTGATCGGCCATCTCAGCGAGCGCGGCTTTCCGACCGTGCGGGTCAACTTTCCCCGCTCCTATGTCGACGTCAACCGCGAGCCCTATGAGCTCGATCCCCGCATGTTCAGCGGACGGCTGCCGAGCTTTGCCAATACCCGCTCGATGCGGGTCGCCGGCGGCCTCGGCACCATTCCGCGCGTGGTCGGCGATGGCCAGGAGATCTACCGCGAGCGCCTTCTGGTCGACGATGCGCTGGGGCGGATCGAGACGCTGTACAAGCCCTACCACCGCGCGCTGCGCCGGCTGATCAACAAGGTGCACCAGATTTTCGGCACCGTGGTGCTGGTCGACTGCCATTCGATGCCTTCGGTCGGCGTGAGCAGGGACGAGCCGCGCCGGCCTGACATCGTGATCGGCGACCGCTACGGCACGAGCTGCACCCCGCTGCTGCCCGACCGGGTCGAGGAGACCATGACCGGGCTCGGCTATTCGATCGGCCGCAACAAGCCCTATGCCGGCGGCTTTATCACCGAGCATTACGGCAATCCCGCGAGCGGCCTGCACGCGGTGCAACTCGAGCTCAACCGCGCGATCTACATGGATGAGCGGCGGCGCGAGCGGGGTGCGCGCTTTGCGCAAGTGGCGTCCGACTTCGGCGTTCTCGCCGACGTGCTGGCGACCACGATTCCGTTCGGCGACCTCGGCCCGTTCCAGGCCGCGGCGGAATAGTCGGCCGGCTTTTCTTCGTCAGCTCGTGTTGTGTTCGACCGGCACGAACGCGCCTTCGCTCCGCTTTCGCGGCGCACTTCGAAACGAAAACACTGCCGGAAAAAATAGAAAACCTGCGCCAAGAAAAAAGGGCCGCTTCTTATGAAGAAGCGGCCCAAGTCTAGGGAGGAAACGCCCAAGGAGGGCAGCGGTAACGCAAAGCGCTACCGCACCGCAACAATATGCGACCGCGCCGCACAAAGTGCAAGGGCTTTTGAGCCGTTTCCCATGCAATAAGCACATGGCTCAATTGCTCCCACGGAAACCCAGATTCAGTTTCTTTGATCAGGAAATTCAATGGGTTGATAATCATTTGCATACGAACAAGGCATAGTCGGAACTAAGTTTTCAACTCTGTGATCGATATTTGGCCAGCAGATGACTTCGATGGGGCAGCGAGCTTCGGCATCCAAAATACCAGGGTGCAAATTCAAGACAGCGCTGCACGCGGGCTGCGAATTGAGCTAGGCAATAGGAAGCTTCATTCCACTTTCGCTTTGAGGATTCGGCCTGTGACGGTGATCGACTTCTCCGCCTTCATCGGACGGCTCGCCACCGCCTCCGGCGAAACCATCCTGCCGTTCTTCCGCACCTCGCTGTCGATCGACGACAAGAGCAAGACCCGGGAATTCGATCCGGTCACCGAGGCCGATCGCGCCGCGGAGGCGGTGATGCGGCGGCTGATCAAGGCCAACTTTCCCCAGCACGGCATCGTCGGCGAGGAATTCGGCAACGAGCGCGAAGACGCCGACTATGTCTGGGTGCTCGACCCCATCGACGGCACCAAATCTTTCATCGGCGGCTTTCCGATCTGGGGGACGCTGATCGCACTGCTGCACAAAGGTGTGCCGGTGTACGGCATGATGCACCAGCCCTTCATCGGCGAGCGTTTCTCGGGCGACAATGGTTCGGCCATTTACAATGGCCCGTCCGGCGAGCGCCGGCTCCAGGTCCGCCGCTGCGCCTCGCTTTCGGAGGCCACGACCTACACCACCAGCCCGCTGCTGATGAACGAGCGCGATCGCGCCATTTTCAGCCGCATCGAGCAGGGCGCGCGCCTGTCGCGCTATGGCGGCGACTGCTATTCCTATTGCATGCTGGCGGCAGGCCATGTCGACCTCGTGGTCGAGACCGAGCTCAAGCCTTACGATATCGCGGCGCTGATCCCGATCGTGACCGGCGCCGGCGGCGTCGTCACCACTTGGGAAGGCCAGCCGGCCCAGGGCGGCGGCCGCATCGTCGCGGCCGGCGACGCCAGGGTTCACGAAGAAGCACTGAAGCTGCTCAACGGCTAATGAGCGGGGAGCCTGCATGAAAAGTCGCCGCACGCTCCTCCTCGCATTCCTTCTTCTGCTTCCGACGCTGGCATCCGCGCAGAATTTTCCCAGCAAGCCGATCAAGCTGATCGTGCCGTTCCCGGCCGGCGGGCCCAACGACATCATCGCGCGTGTGATCGGCCAGCGCATGTCGGAGCTGTCAGGCCAGCCGGTGCTGATCGACAATCGCGGCGGCCAGGGCGGCGTGCTCGGCACCGACGCCGTCGCCAAGGCCGCCCCCGACGGTTACACCATCGCGATTTCCAGCGCCGGCGCGCTTGCGATCAGCCCGAGCGTGGAGAAAGTGCCTACGACACCTTGAGCGATCTCACGTCGGTGACGCTGGTCGCGACCGTGCCGGAAATGCTCGTGGTCGCCACCAATTTGCCGGCGAAGGACATCGGCGAGCTGATTGCGCTGGCCAAGGCGCAGCCCGGAAAGCTCAACTTCGCCTCCTCCGGCCCCGGCAGCCTGCCGCATCTGGCCGGCGAATTGTTCAAGCTGACGGCCAGGATCGACATCGTGCACGTGCCCTATCGCGGCGCTGCTCCCGCGGTGAACGATCTGCTCGGCCAGCAGGTGCAGATGACGTTCCTCGATCTCCCGGTACTGCTGCCGCAGGTCAAGGCCGGCGCCTTGCGGCCGATCGCGATTGGCTCGGCCGCGCGCGCGCCGACGGCACCCGATGTGCCGACTCTCTCGGAAGCCGGCTTTCCCGATCTGCGCGTCGAGAACTGGTACGGCATGGTCGCGCCGAAGGGCACGCCGAACGAGATCGTCACCGCGCTGCATGCTCTCGCCACCAAGGCCATGGCGGATCCGGCGGTGAAGGAGAAGCTCGCAGCGCAAGGCGCGACGCTGGTCGGCGACGAGCCGGAGCATTTTCGCGCATTCATCGCGGACGAGACGAAGAAGTGGGCCAAGGTGATCAAGGACGCGGGCGTCGAGACGGCGAAGTAGCGCCCTCTCTTACCCTCCCCTGGAGGCGGTGAGATACGCGATCCTCACCCTCACACCGCCTCCGCCCTCAAATGCTCAACCAGCATTTTGGCCGGCCGCGGCAGCGCCTTGAAGCTGCGTGCGCAGATCACGAGGCGGCGGTTGGCGAAGGCATCGCGCAGGCGGACGATGGCGAGCGGCATCAGCTTCGCGCAGCGGCGGGCGGCGGCTTCGGGAACGAGGGCAACGCCGACATCGGCGGCGACCATCTGGCAGATAGCGTCGAAATCGCGCAAGCGCGCGCGGAAATGCGGGCGCATGCCGAGCCTCGCCGCGTGCTTCGAAATATGCATCTGGAGCGCGGTGGCACTGGTCAGGCCGACGAAGTCGCAACTCCCCGCTTCCTGGAAATCGATCTGGCGGCGGCCGGCGAACGGGCCGCGTTTCGACGTCACCAGCGCCAGGCGATCCTCGCTGAACAGGAAGCGCTCGATGTGGTCGGGCAGTGCGTGCTCGGCGGCGAAGCCGAGATCGGCGGCTCCGGCCGTGATTGCGGCAGCGATGTCGGTGCTCTCGCGCTCCTCGATGTCGACTGCGACATCGCGATGCTCGCGCAGGAAGCCGGCCAGCGCCTTCGGCAGATGCTCCGACAGGCCCGAGGTGTTGGCGAGGAAGTGCACGCTGGCGCGCACGCCCGAGGCAAAGCCGGCGAGATCGCCGCGCATGGCGTCGATCTGATGAATCACGAGCCGCGCATGGTCGAGCAGGCTCTCCCCGGCCGCGGTCAGTTCGACGCCGCGCCGTCCGCGCTTGAGCAGTGCGACGCCAAGCGCGTCCTCCAGCCCCTTGATGCGCGCGCTGGCCGAAGCCAGCGCCAGGTGCGACCGCTCCGCGCCGCGGGTGATGCTGCGCTGGTCGGCAACCGCGATGAAGAGCTGGAGGTCGACGAGGTCGAAACGCATGGCAGGTCTCCGCAGACTTCGTCTCAAACGAAGGCTTACTCCGTAACCTCCAGATTGTGCGCCGACGCGGCTTCGGTCAATGTGCGGCGATGATCGACCCGCTTCTCATTATTATCGCCGCCGTCTTCCTCGTCGCCGGATTCGTTAAGGGCGTGGTCGGCCTCGGCCTGCCGACGGTGTCCATGGGCCTGCTCGCGGTGAGCATGACCCCCAGCCGGGCGATCGCCATCGTCATCGTGCCCGCCATCGTCACCAACATCTGGCAGACCTTCGTCGGCCCTTATCTGCGTGACATCCTGAGGCGGCTGTGGCCGCTGATGATCGGCACCGTGATCGGCTGCTGGCTCAATGCCGGCGCCCTGACCGGCCCGCATGCCCGTTACGGCACGATCGTGCTCGGCGTCCTGCTGGTGATCTACGCCATCATCGGGTTGAACAAACTCCAGTTCCACGTCGCGCCCAGGAACGAGAAATGGGTCGGCGGCGTGGTCGGTGTCGTCACCGGCGTGATCTCGGCCTCGACAGGCGTGCAGGTCATCCCCTCGATGCCGTTCATGCAGGCGATCGGCATGGAGAAGGACGAACTGGTGCAGGCGCTCGGCGTGTTCTTCACGACAGCGACGCTGGCGCTCGCCTTCAACCTCACCGCCAGCGGATTGCTGACGCCGGCCAATGCCGTGCCCGGCGCCGTCGGCATGGCCATGGCCTTTGCCGGCATGTTCATCGGCCAATCGGTTCGCGCACGAATGCCGGCCGAAGCATTCCGCCGCTGGTTCCTGATCGCGATGATCCTGCTCGGTCTCTATCTCGCCGGCAGCGCGCTGGCGAAGGAGTTTGCGTAGAGCGTTTGCAGGGCGACTTACACGACCCCAGCTCCCATCATTCGTTCGAATGAGCCTACCGCGTCTCCATCATGGCGACGCGGATGCCGAGATAGATGAAGAGGCAGCCCAAGCCGCGGTTGACCCAGGCGATCGCGCCTTCGGACTCGCGCAGGCGGTGGGCGGCTTTGGCCGCGAACGCGGCCAGCACCAGGCACCACAGCGTCCCTGTAAAGATGAAGATCAGGCCGAGCGCCAGGAAGGCGAGCGGCTTGTGCGGGGAATCGGCTGCGACGAATTGCGGCAGGAAGGCCAGGAAGAACAGCGCGACCTTGGGATTGAGCGCGTTGGTGAAGACCCCCTGGAGGAAGATCCGCCGCAGCGAGCTCCGCACCGGCTCGTCGAGCGCCGCCGCCAGCACCGGGCGTGACCACAGCATCTGAAGCCCGGTGACCACGAGATAGGCCGCGCCGACCAGCTTCAGGATCGAGAAGGCGGTCGACGAGGCCATCAGCAGGGCCGAAAGGCCGATCGCAGCGGCCGCGACATGGACAAAACAGCCACAACTGATGCCGAATGCGGCCGCGGCTCCGCCCCGCCAGCCCATCTGCATGCTGCGGCCGATGACGTAGACGGAATCAGGCCCTGGCGTGATGTTGAGCAGCACGCCAGACAGGATGAAGAGCCAGATTTCGTGAATGCCCAGCATGCGAGGTGCCTCTGCCGCCGCCCGGACGGTCAGTTCCGCTTAGTCGGTTCACCCCTCCCCGTCCACCATCGGGATTGCGGAGGATTTACCTCGAATTTGCAAGGCGGATCATACTTCCGCTCGGCCGCATCTGCTTTATAAAGGCTGGTTCTTGGAAATGCGGGATTCGAGGCGACCACCACGCTGGGGTCGGTTTGCCTTCCCTTGGAGCTCCGGACTATGGAAAGACGTCTGGCTGCCATCGTCTGCGCCGATGTCGCCGGCTATTCGCGCATGATGGGCAGCGACGAGGCCGGCACCCATGCTGCCTTCAAGGCCCATCGCAGCGCGATCCATCCCATCATCCTCAATCATGGCGGCCGCGTCGTGAAGAACACCGGCGACGGCTTCCTGCTGGAGTTTCCCTCGATCGTCGGCGCCACCGAGGCCGCCATCGCGATGCAGACGCTGATGGCGGAGCGTAACCGCCATCTGCCGGCCGACCGCACCATGCAGTTTCGCCTCGGCATCCACATGGGCGACGTCATCGCGGACGAGGACGAAGTGTTCGGTGACGATGTCAACATTGCCGTCCGCCTGGAATCGGTGGCGAGCCCCGGCGGCTTTGCGATCTCGGCCAAGGCCTACAAGGAGGCGAGCAAGCATCTCACCGTGCCGCTGGTCGATGCCGGCAATCATCGCTTCAAGAACATCAAGGATCCGGTCGGGGTATGGACCTGGACAGCCGAGGGTGCGCCGGCGCTGGCGCCCGAGTTTCGGGAGGCGTCCGCCCTCTCGCAACAGTACCGCACCGCGATCGTCGGCGTGCTGCCCTTCGCCAATCTCAGCGATGCCCAGGACGAGTATTTCTCCGACGGCCTCACCGAGGATCTGATCCACGCGCTGTCGCTGCAATCCTTCTATCGCGTGCTGAGCCGCAACTCGACCTTCGCCTTCAAGGGCACGAACACCAGCACCCGCCTGATCGCACGCGAGATCGACGCCACTTATCTGGTCCAGGGTTCGGTGCGGCGCGCCGGAGCCAAGATCCGCGTCACCGCCGAGCTGATCGCGCCGGAGACCGGTGAGCAGCTCTGGACCGGCCGCTACGACCGCGACATCGGCGACTTCTTCGCGATGCAGGACGAGATCACGACCAATCTGTCCGCCGCCATCGCCACCGAGATCGTCCGGGCGGAAGCCTCGGCGCCCGCGCGGCTCTCGACGGACGTCACCGCCTGGGATCGCTTCCTCAAGGGACTGTCGCATTACTACCGGCAGACCAAGGAGGACCTGACTGCCGCCGTCGACCTGTTCCGGGAAGCCATCAGGGTCGATCCCAAACTGTCGATCGCGCACGCCTATCTCGCCACGATCCAGATCCAGAGCATCCAGTTCGGCTGGGTCAAGGGCACGCGCGAGATGTGGGCCGAGGCGATGAACCTCGCTGAGACCAGCGTCCGGCTCGATCCGCGCTCGTCCTTTACGTTCTCGATCCTGTCCTGGGCACATGCCATGGAGGGGCATTACGAGGCGGGGATGGACGCGGCCAAGCGCGCAGTCGCGCTCAATCCCTACGACATGGGAGCGCGCGGCGTGCTCGGCATCTGCCATTTCGTCATCGGCGAGCACCGGGAGGCGATCGAGCTGTTCTCGATGGCCGCGCAGCGCGACAACAGCGACCCGCGTTACCAATGGGCGGCGCTGAACGCCTTCAGTCATTATCTGTTGCGCCAATATGACGCGACGCTGTCATGGGCGCGCGAGCAGCTCTACATCAACCCGAACCACATGCAGGCGCTGGCGATCCGCGCCGCGGCCCTGGCACAATTGGGGCGGACCGCCGAGGCGAGCGAGGCGACCGAAGTGCTGATGGGCAACTACCCAACCCTCAATGTCGATCGTCACTTGCGCAACTTCCACTGGAAACGGCCCGAGGATCTCGCCCACTATCGCGAAGGGCTGCTGAAGGCCGGCGTGCCGCTCGCCAAGCTGACCCTGATTCAGAGCGACGTCAAACGCGCCGCCGAGTCCTGACGGGCAGGCCGCGGGCCCCCCGCAGCCATTTCCTCAGGTCTTTGGCCAGACCTGCCTGCTCTTGTTGACGGGACAGTGAATTGGGCCACACTTCGCCACACGCTGAAGTAGTATAAGCAGCTGTCGGTTTGTTAGGACTTTCCGCGCTTGATCGGCGCCTCATTTCACGATTCGCTGTTTTCAGGATTTTGGGCCATGCATGACCCCGCTTCGAAGCCGCCGCTCGACCCCTCGATCCAGGTCTCGCCGAACAATCCCTGCCCATTTCTGCGCGGCCTCGTCGGCGAGGGCTTTGTCGAGGGCGGCACTGTCCCGCTCGGCAAGCTGTCGGAGACGATCGCGAACGCGACCGGCGAAACCGGGCTGAAGAAGGCGTCTGCCCGGCTCCAGGTCCGCGGCGTGGCGCTCATCGCCAACGGTCTCGGTCACATCCTCAAAAGCATCTTTTCGGGCGCACAGCTCGATGCGCTGCGCGGCGGCCCGCTGGACAAGCGCGGTGCCGGCTCGCGCATCCTCGGCGTCGACGGCAAGGTCAACGAGGACGAGATCGCGCGGTTCGCGAGTTTCGGCCGGACGTACACCGATCCGAACGGCGGCTCCGAGCCGGGCCTCAACGCCTCGGAAATCGCGATCTTCATGCGCGACAACCTCAAGCGCGCCGGCAGTGCCGCGCGCTGGTACTACCCGCTGCTGATGAAGTTCGAATGGCCAATCCTCCTGAAGATCATCGGCAAGGGCACAGGCGAGGATCGCTATCTCAGCGTTGCCGACGTCCGCACGTTGTTCAACGAGCGGCAACTCCCCGCGCGGATCAACCAGCGGCTCGTATCGCAACCGATACTGTCGACCTGCCAGCGCGTGGTGCGGGGTGCCCTCAAGCTTGCGGCCCTGATGATCGCCATCGGCCTCGTTACCCTCGTCGCGGTGGCCGAATTCCCCAATCAGGTTCGTGCCGTGCTGCCGCAGAAGGGAATTCTCGTAAATCTCTTGCCGCCGCCCTTGCCCGCGGTCCCGGAGACAAAGGCCGCCTTCTGGCTCGAACAGAACTGGTCGCTGAAGGACCGGCACTGGTTCCATCACGCCAGCCAGGGCACCGCGACCTTCCCGGTGCCCTATGAATGGTTCATGGCGCTGGAGCAGCCGCGCCTCCATCTGTTCTCGAAGCCGGGCATGATCAAGGAGAGCGCCTATCTCGAACGCTTCGGCTTCATCCCGAGCCCGCAATCGATCCAGACCGACACCACGACACTGCGCCGCTTCGGTTACGCCAATGTCTACGAGACGACGCAGGCGCCGGACTGGTCGAGCAGATGGACGCCGGCGGAGAACGTCGACGGCCTGCCGGTCGGCTTCGCACGGATGACCGGCGTCGTCGATCCCGCCACCGGGCGTCGCGAGGAGGACAAGATCGGGCTGACCTGCGCGGCCTGTCACACCGGCCAGATCCATTATCAGGGCGTGGACGTGCGCTTCGACGGCGGCCCGGCCATGACCGACCTGAAGAAGCTCGAGCTCTCGACCGGCCTGTCGATCGCCTACACCCTCTATGTCCCGTTCCGTTTCCAGCGCTTTGCCGATCGCGTGCTCGGCCCCGATGCCAGCAAAACGGACCGCGCTGCGCTCAAGCAGAAGCTCAGCGCGATCGGCACGTTCCTGATCGACTGGGCGAAAACCCAGCAAAAGACGGTTGAAAGCAAGAAGACTTGGAACGGCAGGCAGCAGCAGGACACGGAGGAAGGGTTCGGCCGCCTCGACGCGCTCAATCGCATCGGCAACCAGGTCTTCTCCCAGGATCTCGCGCTGAGCGGGATCAAGGGATTCGAGAAGAACCTGCACGCCCAGGACGCACCGGTCAGCTACCCCGCGATCTGGACCGTGCCCTGGTTCAAATTCGCCCAATACGACGCCTCGATCGAGCAGCCGTTGATCCGCAACGCCGGCGAAGCGCTCGGCGTGACCGCGCTGCTCAACCTGTCCGACGCTTATCCGGAGGAACGGCTGTGGCGGTCCTCCGTGAACATCAGGACACTCGGCTGGATCGAGGACATGCTGAGAGGCCCCGATCCGTTCAAGCCCGCCGATCCTTCCGCCGGCCCGAAGTTCGGCGGCCTGCTCGCGCCGAAATGGCCTTCGCAGATCCTCGGCGATGCATGGCGGTTGAAGCCCGATCGCGTCGAGCGCGGCCGCGCCATCTACGCCGAGATGTGCTCCGGGTGCCACCTTCCGGCCATGGACACCCCAGCCTTCTGGTCATCGAAGCATTGGGAGCCGAACGGCGACAGCAAGGTGCTGAACGCGGTCACGATTCCCCTCAAGGAGATCAACACCGATCCCGAACAATCCCTCGTTCTCAGCAACAGGATCGTCGACGTGCCCGGCTTCCTGAAGGTGAATACGGCGGACCTCCAGACATGGTGGCAGTGCGACATCCCGACCGCGAGCAAATCGCCCAATGAGATGGTCTACGCGCTCGGCCTCATGACGGTGGTCGACCTCGTCGCCCGCAAATGGATGGACGACGAGAAGGTCCCGGACGCCGAACGGGCGAAAATATGGAATCTCGCGCGCAAGAATTGTCTCAATCCGGCGCCCGACCCGCGCTATCGCGCGCGGCCATTGAACGGCATCTGGGCAACGGCGCCTTACCTGCACAACGGTTCGGTACCTTCGCTGTATTGGTTGCTGAAGCCGGCGAGCGAGCGCCCGACCCAATTCTGCATGGGCCGCCGCGACTATGATCCCGTGACCGTCGGCTTTGCGGTGACCGCGAATGAGACGTGCAAGACGGGCGAAACGCAGTTCTCGGCGGGGTCGGAGAAGGACCCGATCCAGGGCAACAGCGTGCTCGGCCATTCCTTCGAGCGCAAGGAAGGCGAACCGAAGCGCGACGGCGTGATCGGCCGCATGTTCAAGGACGATGCCGAGCGCTACGATCTGATCGAATATCTGAAGACGTTGTAGATGATCTAACTCGCCCCGCTTGCGGGGAGAGGGAGAACACCCCCTCACTTGAACAGCGGCGTGCCCGGCACGAAGGCGTCGAAGGCGGCCCAGAATTGTGAGCGGTAGCGGTCCTGCTCCTGGAGGATCTCATGCTTGGCGCCGGCGATCACGAGGTGGGAGCCGGCGCGCAGATGATAGGCGAACTCCTCGATCGCCGCGGTCGAGACCACGGCGTCGTTGGACGCCGCCAGCATCAGGATCGGCTGGCGGATCTGCGAGGGGTAGTTCACGCGCTTGAAGGTGTGCATCGCGCGGAAGGCGGTATCGGCCCAGGCAACGGTCGGCGACGCCAGCCCGAGCGTCGGATCCTCCTCCAGGATCGCGGCATTGCGCGCGTAGCGCACCGGATCGCTGGTCACGGGATTGTTGATGAAGGGATCGAGCCCGGTGAGGCGGTCGCTGCCGCCGGGGACATAACGGCCGCCCTGCCCGAGCAGGCGCATGGTCTTGAGCAGCGCACGCACCGGAAGCGAGGTGGTGCGGCCGGGCAGGTCGATCATCGGCGCCGACAACACCATGCGGTCGAACCAGCGCTTGCCCGCATGCGCCACCCGCAGCATCACCGTGCCGCCCATGGAGTGGGCCAGCGCGAAGAACGGCGGCGGGCAATCGGGCAGCACGACCTGCTGCACGAAGGCCTCGACGTCGACCTCGAAATCGGAGAAATCGCGCACATAGCCCTTACGCGGGTCGCGCAGGCGGCGGGAGGAATGACCCTGCCCGCGCCAGTCGATCATCGCCACCGCAAAGCCGCGGTCGCGCAGATCGCGCACGGTCTCGAAATATTTCTCGATCTGCTCGCTGCGGCCGGTGAAGACGCAGACCGTGCCCTTGCGGTTCGCCGGCGGCGCCCAGCGCGCAAAGCGCAGCTCGGCACCATCGGGCGTCTTGATGGTACCGCTGACGACGTCTTCGGGGACGGGATTGGACGGGATCGAGACCAGCGTCATTGGGGGGCAGAAGGCTGCAAATCAAGGGGCGGGAGCGCCGAAAAGGCGCCATTACCGCCCTCTTGAACGCCGTCTCGTTTCACCCATATCACTTTCGTGCAGGCCGCTACCAGTGTTTCGGAACCGGAACATCAGGCTGCACACAGACGAAAGCCCGGCCCGATTGGCGGGCGGGTTACCCAACAGTCGCTCAAATGGAGGACTTGACCATGCGTAGCTACGACCTCACCCCGTTCTATCGTTCCACCGTCGGCTTCGACCGCCTCTTCAGCCTGCTCGACCAGGCCGGTTCGGATGGCAGCCCCGGTTATCCCCCCTACAACATCGAGCGTACCGGCGAGAACGCCTACCGCATCACCGTTGCGGTCTCTGGCTTTGCCAAGGACGAGCTCTCCATCGTCGCGAAGGAAAACACGCTGACGATCAAGGGCGAGAAAGTCGCCAACGAGAACAGCAAGGCCGAAGTGCTCTACCGCGGCATCGCCGCGCGGGCCTTCGAGCGCGCCTTCCAGCTCGCCGACTTCGTGCAGGTGAAGGACGCCTCGCTTGAGAACGGTCTGCTTCACGTCGACCTCGTCCGTGAGATTCCAGAGGCAAAGAAGCCGCGCCAGATTGCGATCAATACCGGTGCGCAAGGCGCACAGGTGATCGAGAGCTCGGCCGCGCAAGTCGCCGCTTAATCGCACACGCCACTCCAGGTTACGAGAACGCCCCGGTGCCCCGGGGCGTTTTTATTTTGCGCCGCATCACAGAGCGGTGAGGACGCGTAACTTCGTCGCCGCGCGCTCCGTCCTTTGGACATCGCATCAGAAGAAGACGGAGAACGATCATGACACTTTGGCGCAGCCTTTTCGTCGCCGCGAGCCTGCTGACGGCCCCCATCAGTTTTGCCCATGCGCAGACGCCGCAAACGGTGAAGGCGAAAAACGTCGTGCTGGTGCACGGTGCCTGGGCCGACGGGTCGAGCTGGTCGGAGGTGATCCCGATCCTCCAGGCCGCAGGCCTGCATGTCACCGCCGTGCAGAATCCGCTGTCGTCGCTCGCGGACTCGGTCGAGGCGACCAAGCGCGCGCTGGCCGAGCAGGACGGGCCGACCGTGCTGGTCGCGCATTCCTGGGCCGGCACCGTGATCAGCCAGGTCGGCACCGATCCAAAAGTGACTGGCCTCGTCTATGTCGCCGCCCGCGCGCCCGATGCGAACGAGGATTTCGTCGCGCTGTCGAAGCAATTTCCGACCGGCCCGGTGCGCGCCGGCGTCGTCGAGCGCGACGGTTACACCAAGCTCTCGGAAGATGCCTTCCTGAAATACTTCGCCAATGGCGTGAAGCCCGAGCAGGCCAAGGAGCTCTACGCCGTGCAATGGCCGACCGCGGCCTCGATCTTCGCCGGCCGCACCACGGAAGCGGCGTGGCATTCGAAGCCAAGCTGGTACGCGGTGTCGAAGAACGACTACACCATCAATCCCGATTTCGAACGCTTCCTCGCCAAGCGCATGAACGCGACCACCGTCGAGCTCGATGCCGGCCACCTCTCGCTGGTATCGCATCCGAAGGAAATCGCGAATTTGATCCTGGACGCGGCGGGATATCCGCGGAGCTGAGCATCAATCGCCGCCCTGCAAGAAGCGCTCGATATCTTCGGGCGCTTTTTTGGGTTCAGATCTAATCCAGCCCCTGTGCCGCAGGCATCTCCTGCGTGGGCAGGATCGCCGGAGCAGGCTTGGCCTGTCCGACAGTTGACGCAGCGGCCTCGGCCGGCTTGGCCGCCGCCGTAGCGGCCTGCTGCACAGGTTGTGCTGTCGGTGCTTGGGCCTGCTGAGCCACAGGCTCGGCCGGCTTGGCTGCGACTGGCGTCTGCCCGCGCTGCGGGGCGGCCCTCGGCAGCGGAACGGTGCGGCTGGCCACGTGCGGGATCAAGGCCGGCGGGCGAGGCGGGCCGGCGCGGATCACGGTCGGCGGCGGCAGCGCGCTTTGCGGGCCATAGGATCCGATTGCGGGCTCCTTGACGGCGGGGGCCATGCCGTAGGCGTCGGCGGCCGGCATGAAACGGATGATCCGCCCGTCGCGCGCATCGATGACCAGCCGGCCGTCATCGCCGCGACGGTCGATCACCGCGATGGTGTAGACGCTGCCGCGCAGGCGCGGGATGCCGAGCGGCGAAAAGCCGTTTTCGCGCAAGACCGCATAGACTTCGGTCGATGGCAGCAGCGCCGGGCCGCGCTCGTCGTAGCCATAGCTGTAACCGTAGCCCTGTCCGTAACGCGGCGGCATTGGTGGGGCGGCTTCGGGCGGCGCGTAGGGTCCGTCAAAATCCGACACCGCGATCACCGCCCCTCTCGCGATACCGTTCGCGGGAACTTGCGCCAAAACCTGCCCGTGCCCGGCACTGATGGCGAGCACCAGCGTGGCGGCAGCCACACACCCTGTGAAAAACTTCATGGTCGACACGCTCCTGTCAGGCCCCCGAAGGCGTCGCGCTCTTTCGCTTCTTGTGGCGTGGCGCACCTTTCGAAGGGTTGATCCGAAGCTTCATTCGGGATTTCGGCGCCCACAGGGCCGGATCTGGGCGCGTTTGCTTCAAAACAGGGGCTGCGCAACTTTCGGAAAGCGATTGATTGACATATCGGGAATCGGGACTTCCGCGCGCTTGTGTGATAGACAAAAATTTGGCAAGGTGGCGGTTAGGACAGGAAGACTGTCTCAATTTTGCTTGCGGTTCCGGCATAGGGATTGCAACGAAAGTCGGTGCTTTCGAGCGCCATAAGGCAACAGGCAAAGCCGTTCTCGGGGACGAAGAACGCCTAGGCCTGAATTTAAGAAAATGCGGCTCGCAGCGGACGAGCGGTGACCCAGAGGCGGGTGCCGCGGACCGCCCAAGGTGCGCCGAAGGTGGCGGTGAGGCAGCTTGCCGCATGGAGAGGATTGGAACAATGAACGGGTCGCAATTCGAGAGCGCAAGCATCGTGGCAGAACAACTGTCGGCGACGGTCGCTTCGAAAACGACTGATCCGATCACCGCACCGATTCAGGAACACAATTCGCGCCCGCCAGCCGTTGGCCTCTACGATCCGAGTCTGGAGAAGGATTCCTGCGGCGTCGGCTTCATCGCCAATATCAAGGGCAAGAAGTCCCACGAGATCGTGGCGGACGCGCTGAGCATCCTCTGCAACCTCGAGCACCGTGGCGCCGTCGGCGCGGACCCGCGTGCCGGCGACGGCGCCGGCATCCTGGTGCAGATCCCGCACGCCTTCTTCAGCCGCAAGGCCGGAGAGCTCGGCTTCGCGCTGCCGGCGCCCGGCGAATATGCCATCGGCGCGCTGTTCATGCCGCGCGACACCGCATGGCGCAACGTCATCAAGAGCATCATCGCCGACCAGATCAAGGAAGAGGGCCTGACCCTGCTCGGCTGGCGCGACGTGCCGACCGACAATTCCTCGCTCGGCGTCACCGTGAAGCCGACCGAGCCCGCCTGCATGCAGGTGTTCATCGGCCGCAACGGGACCGCCAAGACCGAGGACGATTTCGAGCGCCGGCTCTACATCCTGCGCAAGTCGATCTCGCAGGCGATCTACCAGCGTCGCGACCGCGGGCTTGCAGGCTATTACCCCTGCTCGATGTCCTGCCGCACCGTGATCTACAAGGGCATGTTCCTCGCCGACCAGCTCGGCAAGTACTATCCCGACCTGCACGAGGCGGACTTCGAGAGCGCGCTGGCGCTGGTTCACCAGCGCTTCTCGACGAACACCTTCCCGGCCTGGTCGCTGGCGCATCCCTATCGCATGATCGCGCATAACGGCGAGATCAACACGCTGCGCGGCAACACCAACTGGATGGCGGCGCGCCAGGCCTCCGTCAGTTCCGAGCTCTACGGCAAGGACATCAACCGGCTCTGGCCGATCTCCTACGAGGGACAGTCGGACACCGCCTGCTTCGACAACGCGCTCGAATTCCTGGTGCAGGGCGGCTACTCGCTGCCGCACGCCGTCATGATGATGATTCCGGAGGCGTGGGCCGGCAATCCGCTGATGGACGAGAAGCGTCGCGCCTTCTACGAATATCACGCAGCCCTGATGGAGCCGTGGGACGGCCCCGCCGCGATCGCCTTCACCGACGGCCGTCAGATCGGCGCCACGCTCGACCGCAACGGACTGCGGCCGGCGCGCTATCTCGTCACCAGGGACGACCGCATCGTGATGGCGTCCGAAATGGGCGTGCTGACGATCCCCGAGGACCAGATCATCACCAAGTGGCGGCTGCAGCCCGGCAAGATGCTGCTGGTCGACCTCGAACAGGGCCGTCTTATTCCCGACGACGAGATCAAGGCCGAGCTCGCCAAGAGCCACCCCTACAAGGAATGGCTGGAGCGAACCCAGATCGTGCTGGAAGAGCTGCCGAAGGTTCCGACCACAGGCGTGCGATCCAACCTGTCGCTGCTCGATCGCCAGCAGGCGTTCGGCTACAGCCAGGAAGACATCGCGATCCTGATGACGCCGATGGCGGCCACGGGTGAGGAAGCCGCCGGCTCGATGGGCAACGACACGCCGATCTCGGCGCTGTCGGACAAGGCCAAGCCGCTGTTCACCTACTTCAAGCAGAACTTCGCGCAGGTCACCAATCCGCCGATCGATCCGATCCGCGAAGAGCTGGTGATGAGCCTCGTCTCCATCATCGGGCCGCGACCGAACCTGTTCGACCTGCAGGGCATGGCCACGACCAAGCGTCTCGAAGCGCGCCAGCCGATCCTGACCGATGCGGACCTCGAAAAGATCCGTTCGATCTCGGACGTCGCCGACACCCACTTCAAGTCGCGTACGCTCGACACGACATTCCACGCCGGCCTCGGCGCGGCCGGCATGGACCAGGTGCTGGATGAGCTCTGCGCGCGCGCCGAAAGCGCGGTGCGCGAGGGCGTCAACATCATCATCCTGTCCGACCGCATGGTCGGCACCGACCGCGTGCCGATCCCGTCGCTGCTGGCCTGCGCCGCCGTGCATCATCACTTGATCCGCACCGGCTTGCGCACCTCGGTCGGCCTCGTCGTCGAATCCGGCGAGCCGCGCGAAGTGCACCACTTCGCCTGCCTTGCCGGCTATGGCGCCGAGGCGATCAATCCATACCTCGCGTTCGAAACCATCATCGCGATGAAGGACCGCCTGCCCGGCTCGCTCGACGACTACGAGATCGTCAAGCGCTACATCAAGTCGATCGGCAAGGGTCTTTTGAAGGTGATGTCCAAGATGGGCATCTCGACCTATCAATCCTATTGCGGCGCGCAGATCTTCGACGCGGTCGGTCTCAAGGCCGAGTTCGTCGGAAAATTCTTCGCCGGCACGCATACCCGCGTCGAGGGCGTGGGCCTCGGCGAGATCGCCGAGGAGGCGGTGCGCCGCCATGCCGACGCGTTCGGCGAGGCGCTGGTCTACAAGAGCGCGCTCGATGTCGGCGGCGAATATGCCTATCGCAGCCGCGGCGAGGACCATGCCTGGACCGCCGAGTCGGTCGGGCTGCTGCAGCACGCCGCGCGCGGCAATTCGCTGGAGCGCTACCGCGCCTTCGCCAAGATCCTCAACGAGCAGTCGGAGCGTCTGCTGACGCTGCGCGGCCTGTTCCGGATCAAGAACGCCGACGAGGAGAAGCGCAAGCCGATCCCGCTCGACCAGGTCGAGCCGGCCAAGGACATCGTCAAGCGTTTCGCCACCGGCGCGATGAGCTTCGGCTCGATCTCGCGCGAGGCGCACACCACGCTCGCGATCGCCATGAACCGGATCGGCGGCAAGTCGAACACCGGCGAAGGCGGCGAGGAAGCCGACCGCTTCAAGCCGCTGCCGAACGGCGACAGCATGCGCTCGGCGATCAAGCAGGTCGCCTCGGGCCGCTTCGGCGTCACCACGGAGTATCTCGTCAACTCCGACATGATGCAGATCAAGATGGCGCAGGGCGCCAAGCCCGGCGAAGGCGGCCAGCTGCCCGGCCACAAGGTCGACGCGACCATCGCCAAGGTTCGGCACTCGACGCCGGGCGTCGGCCTGATCTCGCCGCCGCCGCATCACGATATCTATTCGATCGAGGACCTCGCGCAGCTCATCTACGACCTCAAGAACGTCAACCCGACGGGCGACGTCTCGGTCAAGCTCGTCTCCGAGATCGGCGTCGGCACGGTCGCGGCTGGTGTCGCCAAGGCGCGTGCGGACCATGTCACCATCGCGGGCTTCGAAGGCGGCACCGGCGCTTCGCCGCTGACTTCGATCAAGCACGCGGGATCGCCGTGGGAGATCGGCCTCGCCGAAACCCACCAGACGCTGGTGCGCGAGCGGCTGCGCAGCCGCATCGTGGTCCAGGTCGACGGCGGCT
The DNA here is from genome assembly GCF_003020125.1 of Bradyrhizobium sp. MOS003. GTDB lineage: Bacteria > Pseudomonadota > Alphaproteobacteria > Rhizobiales > Xanthobacteraceae > Bradyrhizobium. Next base: position 403,421 of record NZ_PYFW01000002.1, read on the forward strand.
TCCGCACCGGCCGTGACGTCGTGATCGGCGCGCTGCTCGGGGCCGACGAGTTCGGCTTCGCCACCGCGCCGCTGATTGCGGCCGGCTGCATCATGATGCGCAAGTGTCATCTCAACACCTGCCCGGTCGGCGTCGCGACCCAGGATCCCGTGCTGCGCAAGCGCTTCACCGGCCAGCCCGAGCACGTCATCAACTACTTCTTCTTCGTCGCCGAGGAAGTCCGCGAGATCATGGCCTCGCTCGGCTTCCGCAGCTTCAACGAGATGATCGGCCAGGTTCAGCTGCTCGACCAGACCAAGCTGGTCGCGCACTGGAAGGCCAAGGGGCTCGACTTCTCGAAGCTGTTCGTCAAGCAGAAGGAAGAGAAGGGCCAGAAGATCTATCACTCCGAGCGCCAGAACCATCATCTGGAAGCCGTGCTCGACCGCACGCTGATCGAGCAGGCCAGGCCTGCGCTCGACCGCGGCGCGCCGGTGAAGATCGAGGCCAAGATCAACAGCACCAACCGCTCCGCGGGTGCGATGCTGTCCGGCGCGGTCGCCAAGATCTACGGCCATGCCGGCCTGCCGCACGACACCATCCATGTCGGCCTCAAGGGCACCGCGGGCCAGGCCTTCGGCGCCTGGCTTGCCCACGGCGTCACCTTCGAACTCGAGGGTGAAGGCAACGACTATGTCGGCAAGGGCCTTTCGGGCGGCAAGATCATCGTCAAGCCGCCTGCCAACAGCAGCATCGTGCCGGAAGAAAGCATCATCGTCGGCAACACCGTGATGTATGGCGCGATCCAGGGCGAATGCTACTTCCGCGGCATCGCCGGCGAACGCTTCGCCGTGCGAAACTCGGGCGCGGTGGCCGTGGTCGAGGGCGCGGGCGATCATTGCTGCGAATACATGACCGGCGGCATCGTGGTCGTGCTCGGCAAGACCGGGCGCAACTTCGCGGCCGGCATGTCGGGCGGCATCGCCTATGTGCTCGACGAGGCCGGCGATTTCGACCGTCTCTGCAACTTGGCGATGGTCGAGCTGGAGCCGGTGCTGTCGGAGGAGATGATCAACGCCGACACTTATCACGCCTCCGGCGACCTCGAGGCGCACGGCCGGGTCGACGTGTTCAAGAACCTGCTCGCCTCCGACGTCGAGCGGTTGCACGTGCTGATCTCGCGCCACGCCAAAGCCACCGGCTCCAAGCGCGCCGCCGACATCCTGGTCAATTGGAAGGAATGGCTTCCCAAATTCCGCAAGGTGATGCCGGTCGAGTACCGGCGCGCGCTGCGCGAAATGGCCGCCAACGCGGACGCCGAGCCGAAAATCGCGATCGGGGCGTAAGACATCACACCCCGTCATTGCGAGCGCAGCGAAGCAATCCAGACTTTCTTCCTTGATGCAGACTGGATTGCTTCGTCGCTTCGCTCCTCGCAATGACGACGAGAACAAGCAAGACGAATTTAAGCGGCAGGGACTTCGGGTTTAATGGGCAAGATCACGGGTTTTCTCGAAATCGAACGGCATGACCGCAAGTACACCCCGGTCGCCGAGCGCGTGAAGCATTACAAAGAGTTCGTCGTTCCCTTGACCGAAAAGGAAACGCGCGACCAGGCCGCGCGCTGCATGAATTGCGGCATTCCCTATTGCCACGGCACCGGTTCGGTCGCGCCGGGCACGCCCGGCTGCCCGGTCAACAACCAGATCCCCGACTGGAACGACCTCGTCTACCAGGGCAATTGGGAAGAAGCCTCGCGCAACCTGCACTCGACCAACAACTTCCCGGAGTTCACGGGACGTATCTGTCCGGCGCCGTGCGAAGCGTCCTGCACGCTCAACATCGACGACAACCCTGTCACCATCAAGACCATCGAATGCGCGATCGTCGACCGCGCCTGGGACAATGGCTGGCTGAAGCCCGAGATCGCAGCCCACAAGACCGGCAAGAAGGTCGCCGTGATCGGCTCGGGCCCGGCCGGCATGGCCTGCGCCCAGCAGTTGGCGCGCGCCGGTCACGACGTGCACCTGTTCGAGAAATACGCCAAGGCCGGCGGCCTGCTGCGTTACGGCATTCCCGACTTCAAGATGGAGAAGGGCGTCATCGACCGCCGTGTGGCGCAGATGGAAGGCGAAGGCGTCACCTTCCACTACAACAGCCATGTCGGCACTGAGGGCAATGTCGATCCCCGCGAGATGCTCAACGAGTACGACGCGGTCGCGCTGACCGGCGGCGCGGAAGCCCCCCGCGACCTGCCGATTCCCGGCCGCGAACTGTCAGGCATCCACTACGCCATGGACTTCCTGCCGCAGCAGAACCGCCGCGTCTCCGAGGAGCCCCTGAACGGCGTCCAGGAGATCCTGGCCGGCGGCAAGCACGTCGTCGTCATCGGCGGCGGCGACACCGGAAGCGACTGCATCGGCACCTCGCTGCGCCAGGGTGCGCTGTCGGTGACCCAGCTCGAGATCATGCCCGCCCCGCCCGAGCGCGAGAACAAGGGCCTGACCTGGCCGAACTGGCCGTTGAAGATGCGGACGTCCTCCAGCCAGGCCGAAGGAGCGATCCGCGAATTCGCCGTGCTGACGCAGAAGTTCTCGGGCGAGAACGGCCAAGTCAAAAAGCTGCACTGCGTGCACGTCGACGACAAGTTCAAGCCGATTGCCGGCACCGAGTTCGAGCTCGATGCCGATCTCGTCCTCCTCGCGATGGGCTTCGTGCATCCCGTGCACGAGGGCCTGCTCAAGCAGCTCGCGGTCGAGCTCGACGCCCGCGGCAACGTCAAGGCCAACACGCTGGACTACCAGACCTCCCGCCCGAACGTGTTTTCGGCCGGCGACATGCGTCGCGGCCAGTCGCTAGTGGTCTGGGCCATCCGCGAGGGCCGGCTGTGTGCGAGGTCGATCGATACGTTCCTGATGGGGAAGACGGATCTGCCGCGGTAGGTCGTCATTTCGGGGCGCGCGAAGCGCGAGCCCGGAATCCATTCATCCACAAGCCCCGACGCCCGATGGATCCGGGTTCGCGCCAATTGGCGCGCCCCGGAATGAGGCTCTGAGAGAGCTGCGCCTTCACGCCTCGTCTCATGCGGCGTGCAAGGAAGCCGCCTCAATTCTGCAGCCTCACCCCCACCAGCATCACCGTCCCCTGCGAGCTCGAGCCCGGCTGGTTTGAATCCAGGATGTCGTGGCGCACCGTGCCCTTCACCCAGATGTTGCGGTTGAGCTTGTAGATCAGGTTGCCTTCGAGCGAGTAGGTCTTGTCGTTGCGGTTCTGGCCCTGGTAGTCGTACGTGCCGTAGGTGAACTTGCCGACCGCGGTCAGCCAGCGGCGGAAGTCGTGATCGACTTCGGCGGCGTAGGTGCGCACCAGGACGCCGGATGAGCCGGGGATGGTGGTCTCGGCGATCTGCGTGTCGGTGAAGAATTTCACCGTGGTGAGACCGCTCGCGTTCCAGATCAGCGAGCCCGAGGTCAGGAAGCCGGCGAGCTGGCTGAGGCGCGGGTCGGTATAGTTGCGCGCGGAATAGCCGACCGAGATTTCGCCGATGAGGATGCGCGAGAACTCGAAGGACGTACCGGCCTTGGCGTAGCCGCCGTTCGAATCGCGGAAGAAGCCGTTGCGATCAGCGGCCTGGTCGTGAACGCGGGTGTCACCCTGGATCTCGACGAACGGCTTCAGGCCCGGCTTGAGGTCGTAGGAGAAGCGGCCGATGCCGCCATACTGATTGAAGTCGCGGTCGCCGTTGCCAAAGGTCGTGCCGTCGGTGAGCTTGGAATCCGTGTAGGCGGTGCGATCGACAGTGGCGCCGGCGGCGACCTGGAAGCGGTTGAAGGTCTGGTCGAAGCCCACAGTGGTGCCGTAGGCGGCGTAGACGGGATATCTCTGCAGGCCGGCCTGCACGTTCGGGCTGCCGGGATTGTCGGTGGCGAGCCGCAGGCGCAGCTGCGAGGTCAGCTTGAGATCGCGGCTGACGTCGAGCCGGCCATCGACGTGGCCGGTGAAGTCGGGGCGATCGGCTTCGACCGGCGAAGGCGAAGCAAAGCCGTCGATCGTCGCCGGCATGTTTTGGGTGTAGCCGGAAAACGAGCCGCGCAGGTCAGCCACCAGCGCGTGGCGCTCCCAGTCCGAGGCCACGAGGAGATCCGGAGCGACGACATAGACCGGGGAGCCGACCGGCTTGTTCAGACGCGTGGGATTGGTGTCGTAGCCGGTGGAGAGCTCGAGCCCACCCTTGATCAGGAAACTGCCCGCGTAGTCGCCGACGGCGCCGAACGGATCGTCATCCGCCTTGAGGCGACGGCGCAGCGGCTGTCCGGGGACGGTGCCCGCCATCGCCGCCGGCACCGGCGCCTTGTTGGCGGAGGCAGAGGGCGGCGGGGCAATCTTCGGCAGGCCGAGCGTCGGCGGCGGCGGCGCCGTGGTCGGCGCCGGCGAGCCGGGACCGGCGGCGCGCTTCGGCTTCGGCTGGCCCGGATAGAGCTTGGGCTGCGTCCGCTTGCGGTTGAGCGAATCGTAGCCGGAACTGCTCGCGCCGGTGGCGGCAGGCAGGCCGTAAGTCGGGACCTGACCGATGCGCGAGTTCGCCGGCTTCTCGCGGGCCTTGCGCGGATCGGCATTGGGATCCGGCAGCGCCGGCAACGTATCCGACGGCGCCTGCGGCACGCCCGCCGTGCGGCGCGTCGGCAGCGTGTCAGGCGAGGCGAAGCCGCCGCGGTTGGGATTGAACAGGTCGGGCGTGAGGCTTTGGGCGGCCGCGGGCGCACTCCCCAGGGCGGTCAGCGCAAAGCACGGCAAAGCCGCACGCAGGAATAGCGCGCGTTTGCTCCGGCCCATGCCTGGAGACGACCCCACGATGGAAGAACTCCAACGAAATCAAACACTTTCGGGATGACCTCCGCCGGCTGGCGGAAACCATCGTTAATGGAGTTAAAACAATTATGGTTAACGACCGGTTGAGGGCTCTGGCGCGCTCGTCGCCTCGGCCGCCGCGGCGTGCTAATGAGGCGCCGACCGGGCGAACGCCCACTCCTCCCTGGACCAGAACATGCCGAGTTCGAAACCGCTGATGACCGCATCATCCGGCCCCATCCCCGACAGCGTCGAATCCGCGCTCCGCACGCTGGAGACGGAGAGCGGCGGCATCAACGCACTCGCCGCCGCCCTGCGCGGCCCGCTGGGCGCGACATTCGCGAAAGCCGTCGATCTGATCCGCAACGCCAAGGGCCGCGTCATCGTCACCGGGCTCGGCAAGTCAGGCCATATGGGGCGCAAGATCGCGGCGACGCTGGCCTCGACCGGCACGCCGGCGTTCTTCGTGCACGCCGCCGAGGCCGGCCACGGCGATCTCGGCATGATCACCACCGACGACGTCATCATGGCGTTGTCCTGGTCCGGCGAGCAGCCGGAGATGAAGAATCTCGTGAACTACTCGGCGCGCTTTGCGATTCCCATGATCGCGGTGACGTCGAACGCGGCCTCCTCGCTGGGACAGGCTGCCGACCTCGTGATCGAACTGCCAAAGGCGCGCGAGGCCTGCCCGCACAATCTGGCGCCGACCACCTCGACCCTGATGCAGGCCGCGATCGGCGATGCACTCGCGATCGCGCTGCTCGAAGGCCGCGGCTTCACCGCGTTGGAGTTCGCGCATTTCCACCCCGGCGGCAAACTCGGCGCGATGCTGAAATTTGTGCGCGACTACATGCGCACGGGGGCGGAGATCCCGCTCAAGCCGCTCGGCACCAAAATGTCAGATGCGGTGATGGAGATGTCGGCCAAGGGCCTCGGCTGCGTCTGCATCGTCAACGACGCCAATGAGGTCGCGGGCATCATCACCGACGGCGATTTGCGCCGCCACATGCGTCCCGACCTGCTGACGGCGTCGGTCGACGACATCATGACGAAGCAGCCGAAAACGGTGCCACCCTCGATGCTCGCCACCGAGATGATCGAGGTGCTGAACACACGCAAGATCACGACGCTGGTCGTGACCGACGCCGGCAAGGTGGTGGGCATCGTGCATCTGCACGATCTGCTGCGCGCGGGCGTGGCTTAGGTCTCTCCACCGTCATTGCGAGGAGCGAAGCGACGAAGCAATCCAGCGTCGCTCCGCAGAGACACTCTGGATTGCTTCGCTACGCTCGCAATGACGGCGGTTAGAGCGGCGCCGGAAACCGCGCCGCCGTCTCCTCCAGCGGCAATCGCAGCCCGTTCGCCAGATACGACACCGTGCGGTAGAAGCCGCACAGCAGCATGATCTCCAGTATCTGCGCCTCGTCGTAATGCGCCGACAGCGCGGCAAACTCTTCATCGCTCAACGTCGCGCGATGATGCAGCGCATCGACCGCTGCGATCAGCGCCTGCTCGCCCGGTGACCAACATGACGACGCGGCATCACCCTGCACTGTGGCATGCACCTCGTCTTCGGTGAGCTTCGCCGGCCCGGCAAAGGCCGCGACATGCACGCCCCATTCATACTCGCATCGGTTCAGCGCGCAGGTGCGGTCGATGACGATCTCGCGCTGGCGCAGGGACAGCGGGCCGGGGTCGAGCAGGCCGCCGGCCCGAAGCTTGTCCCAGGCACGGCCGTGGCCCGCGATCACCCGGAACAGCAGCAGCGGCGGCGCGCCGCGCATGATGCGGTCGAACTGCGCCTGGATCTCCGGGGGATAAGGCGGGGTGAGTGGGGCAATGCGGGGCGTGGATCGGGACATTGGCCGCCTCCTTTGCTACCTTTATTGTAGCAATATGCTACACTATCTGTAGCACGACGCAAGGGGAGACGATGGCAAAGCAGGCGGCATCAGAGCGCGTCCGCGGCTCACGCAGCGGACGGCCGGTCATGGCGCTGCTGGACCTGCTCGGCCGGCGCTGGAGCCTTCGAATATTGTGGGAGTTACGCGGCGAGCCCCTCACCTCCCGCGCATTGCGCACCGCTTGCGACGAGGCCTCACCGACGGTGCTGCAGGCGCGACTGACGGAGTTGCGCGAGGCGGGGTTCGTGGAGCTGGGCGATGGCGGAGGCTATGGGCTGACCGCACTCGGGCGGGAGTTGTGCGAGATGGTCATGCCACTGAACCGGTTTGCGGAGAGGTGGAAGAAGTAAGCGTTCGAGAAGCAGCCAAGCGCGCTAGCTTCCTTCTCCCTTGCGGGAGAAGGTGGCGCGAAGCGCCGGATGAGGGGTATCTCTCCGCAAACTCAGTTTGGCATTTGAGGAGAGATACCCCTCACCCGTCTCGCCGCGAGCCACCCTCCCCCACAAATGGGGAGGGAAAAAAGCTACGCCGCCGCCACGGTCAGGTTCGCGCCGTCCACCTGCACAACCTTCACCCGCGTTCCCGCCGGTGTATCCGGACCTGCGACGCGCCACACCGTATCGCCGATGCGCATGGTGCCGTTACCGTCGACGATCGGCTTCTCCAGCGTGAATTCGCGGCCGAGCAGCGCATCGGCGCGCTTGTTGAGGAAGGGGCTGGCGCTTGCATCCGACTTCGGTCGCGCAAGGCGGCGCCATATCGGCACGGCGGCGGCGGCAAACAGCGCGAACATCACGAGCTGGATCTGCCACGATAGGGCGACGGTGAACGAGATCAGGCCGACGAGCAGCGCGGCGAGCCCGAGCCAGAACAGGAAGATACCCGGCGCCAGCACCTCCAGCGCCATCAGGACGAAGCCGAAGATCAGCCAGTTCCAGGTGCCGAGCGTTACGAACATGTCGGTCATGACACGACCTTCTATCATGGTGCATGCCCCTGTCGAAGGGACATGCGCCGGTGACTATCCCTGCCGCGGCGGCACCGCCGGCGGCGTGCCGCCTGACGGCACCGAGCTCGGACGGCGGGCGGCGGCGGAGGCCGCGCTTTCGCCGAATGTTGCCTTGGCGATCTCGCCGATGCCGGCGAGCGAGCCCAGCATGCTCATCGCCTCGACCGGAAGCATGATGACTTTCTGGTTCGGCGAGTCGGCCAGCTGCCCGAACGCCTTGATGTATTTGTCGGCGATGAAGTAATTCAGCGCCGCCACGTCGCCCTTGGAAATCGCTTCGCTGACCATCTGGGTCGCCTTGGCCTCGGCCTCGGCAGACCGCTCGCGGGCTTCGGCATCGCGGAACGCGGCTTCCTTGCGGCCTTCGGCCTGGAGGATCTGACCCTGCTTGGCGCCCTCGGCGCGCAGGATCTCGGACTGGCGCTGGCCTTCGGCGGCGAGAATGTCGGCGCGCTTGACGCGCTCGGCCTTCATCTGCCGGCCCATGGCTTCGACGAGGTCGGCCGGCGGCACGATGTCCTTGATCTCGATGCGGTTGACTTTCAGGCCCCAGGGCGAGACCGCGGCATCGACCACGCGCAGCAGGCGCTCGTTGATCTCGTCGCGGTGCGACAGCACCTGATCGAGATCCATCGAGCCCATCACGGAACGGATGTTCGTCATGGTCAGGACGGTGACGGCCTGGGTCAGGTTGGAGACCTCGTAGCTCGCTTTGGCGGCATCAAACACCTGGTAGAAAGCGACGCCGTCCACCGTCACGGTGGCGTTGTCCTTGGTGATGACCTCCTGCTCCGGGATGTCGATCACCTGCTCCATCATGTTGATCTTGCGTCCGACGCGATCGAAATAGGGCACGATCAGGTTGAGCCCAGGGCTCAGCGTCTGCGTGTATTTGCCGAACCGCTCGATGGTCCAGTCATAGCCCTGCGGCACCGTCTTCACGCCGGCGACCAGCGTGACGATGACGAGCAACACCAGAACAATCGCGAAAATGTCGAAACCGCTCATATTTCCTCCAAGGCAGGGAAACGACCTTCCCGCGCCGTATGTTGGTCGGTATCGCAACCCTACCGGTTCAGCGGTCGCAATTCACGTCGGTATCGGCTCAATTCTGCACAAGTCGTCCAGGCAGGGAATAGTCACGATATGTATTTGCGAGGGGCCCTTGAAAGCTTGCAGGCGTAAGCCTAGCGGCGGAAATTAACGAATCCGAATCGGCTCGTTGGACGATGTCATTCGATGACGTCATTCGCGAGGGCGATGAGGCCCGGGTGAACTGTCACGCCGGACTCCCTGGCGGTCTTGAGGTTGACCGCGAGCTCGAACTTGGTGGGGTTCTGCACTGGCAGGTCGGCTGGCCTCGCGCCCTTCAGGATACGATCGATATAGTCCGCGGCACGGCGGAGCTGCTCGGCGCTGTCGGTGCTGTAGGACATCAGCCCACCCTCATCGACGAAGGTGCGGCTCCAGAACACCGCGGGCCCGCGCGCCTGCGCGATTGCGGCCAGGAGCTGGCCGCGATTGGCCATGGTGAAGAAGTCCGGCAGGATCAAGAAGCCGCCGTCCCGCCGCGAAGCCAGCACGGCGATGGAAGCCGCGTCATGTACCGGCGCGGGCTCGACCGCCACATGGAGCGCCCGCGCCGCGTCCTCGATGGTGCGCAGCATCAGGGGCGCGAACGGCGCGGTGGCGGGATTGTAGACGACGACAACGCGGGACGGTTTCGGGGTGACCTGCGTCAGCATCTCCAGCCATTTGCCGGCCAGCGGGCCGTCATAATCGGTGAAACCTGTGACGTTGCCGCCGGGATGCGCGAGGTTGTCGACAAAGCCCTGGCTGACGGGATCGGTGACGACGGCGAACACGATCGGGATCGTCATGGTGCGCCGGCGCAGCTCCTCGACCGAGGGCGTGCCGAGCGCGAGCAGGACGTCTGGCTTAAGCGCGATCAGCTCGTCGGCGAGCTGCGCGATGCGCTCGCGGTCGCCGCCACCGCTGCGCCAGTCGATCTCGAGGTTGTCGCGCTTTTTCCAGCCAAGGCCGGCGAGCGCCTCGGCCAGGCGGGCCTGGCCGATCACGTCATCGGAGGCAATGACGGAGAGCACGCCGAGCCGGCGTGCGGTGCCCGGCTGCTGCGCCAGGACCGGGACCGGCAGCGCCGCGATCGTCCCAAGAAGCGCCACACACTCACGGCGGTTCACGGGATGCCCATCAGATCCAGCCCTGGAGCTCGCGCAGCACGAGGGTGCGGATCACGTTCATGCCGGGGTCGCTGTCGTTGAGGCAGGGGATCGCGGAAAACTGCTCACCGCCATTGTGCTCGAAGATCTCGGCATTCTCCTGCGCGATCTCCTCCAGCGTTTCCAGGCAGTCGGAGGAAAACCCCGGCGTCACCACCGCAAGGCGACGCACGCCTTCCTTCGCGAGCCGCTCCATGGTCTTGTCGGTGTAGGGCTGCAGCCACTCGTCGAAGCCGAAGCGCGACTGGAAGGTCAAGAGCAGCCTGGTCTCGTCCATGCCGAGCCGACGGCGCAGCGCCGCCGTGGTGGCGATGCAGTGACTCTGATAGGGATCGCCCTTCTCGACATAGGATTTCGGCATGCCGTGGAACGACGCCACGATCAGCTCCGGCTTGAAGGACAGCGTCGAAAGATGCGTCTCGATCGAGATCGCGAGCGCGTCGATATAGGCCTCGTCTTCGTAATAAGGCGGCGTGACGCGGAGCGTTGGCTGGTTCCGCAGGCTGGCAAGCACGCGGAAGACCTCGTCGCAGACCGTTGCCGAGGTCGAGGCCGAATATTGCGGATACAGGGGAACGGTGAGGATGCGCTCGCAGCCCTTGGCGATCAATCCGTCGATGCCGGCCTTGATCGACGGATTGCCGTAGCGCATCGCCCAATCCACCACGACGTGAGCGCGGTCCGACAGCGCCGCGGCGAGCTTGTCGCTCTGCGAGCGCGTGATGGTCTTCAGCGGGGATTCGTTCTTCTCGGTGTTCCAGATCTTGAGATAGTCGCGCGCCTTGGCCCGCGGCCGGGTGTTCAGGATGATCCCATTGAGCACCACCTTCCAGATCAGCCCCTGGTCCTCGATCACCCGGGCGTCGGAGAGGAATTCCTTGAGATAGACCCGCACGCCCCGGGCGTCGGCCGTATCGGGCGTACCGAGATTCACCAGCAGCACGCCGACGCGCGGCAAGGCGGATTGGGCGGCCGGTCTCGCGGCCTCGATGGGAACGACACTGGTCATGGCTCTGTGGGTCGCGCGTTGGCCCGAACTTGTCAAGATGAGGCCGGTTTCGTTAGGGTTGCACCCAGGCTGGGGAGGAAAGATGACACTCGCGGAATGGTGCGTCTTCGGAGCGCTGCTGCTCTATCTATCTACGATCGCCGCGATCAAATGGATCAGGTTTCGGCGCTTCGATAATGCCCGGCCGCGCGACCCCGCCTTCTACGAGGACGCGCTCTCGCAGCGCGCGCTCGGCGCGCACCAGAACGGCATCGAGACCTTCCCGTTCTTCGCCTTCGCGGTACTTCTCGCCGAATACCGGGACTCGCCGCAGCGGCTGATCGACGAACTCGCGGCGCTGTTCCTCATCGTCCGCCTCGCCTATGTGCTGACCTATCTCGGCAACCGCCCGACGCTGCGCTCGATCCTCTGGACCATCGGCTTTGCGATCAATCTCGGGATCTTCTTCATGCCGGCGCTGAAGCGGTTCTTGCCGGTGTGAGCCCCGCGGGGCACGAGTGTGCCTAGAAACACGTCGTCCGTTCAGCCGCGATGTAGCCCAACAAGAGACCTGTTCCGAACAGCAACACGACTCCCGCGGCCGCGAATTCGATGCCGCGCATGAACAGCGCACCGCCGCCGTCGCGTCCTGCGCTGAGGCGGGCGGCGATGTCCTTGGCGGAGACGGCGACGACCGCGATGGCCGCGACCGTGATCGCGGTGCCGAGCCCCATCAGCAAGGTCGCGGCGATGCCGGCCCAGAACAGGCCCTGGGCCAGCGCGAACACCAGCACGAGGATCGCGCCCGAGCAGGGGCGGATGCCGACGGTGAGGATCGCGGCGAACCCGCGCCGCCAGCCGCCGGGGCCGGCGAGCTCGCTCGGCGTGGGGCCATGGGAATGGCCGCAATGTTCGTCATGGACGTGGTCATGCCCGTGATGGGCTTGGGCGTGCGCATGATCATGATCGTGCCGGCGATGATCATGTCCGTGATCGTGATGATCGTGGGCATCATGATGGTGGTGATGACCGTGAGCATGATCGTGCGGCACGCCGGCGAGCGCCGGCACCGGCTGGGCCGCTTGCAGCGCCCTGATGAACATGCGGCCCTTGACCCACACCAGCCGCAGGCCGAACAGCGCAATCAGGCCATAGCTCGCGATCTCGATCACGCCTTCCGCCTTGCACATGGTCTTGGCGGTCGCATTCAGCACCCAGGCCGAAATGCCGACGATCAGGATCGCCACCAGGGACTGCATCAGCGCCGAGGCGAACGACAGCGCAATGCCGCGCCGCGCGGTCTCGCGGTTGGCGACGAGGTAGGAGGCGATCACCGCCTTGCCGTGACCGGGACCGGCAGCGTGGAAGATGCCGTAGGCAAAGGAGATGAAGAGCAGCGTCCACACCGCCGAGCCGTCGGACTTCGCGGCGCGGATGGTCGACGACATCTGGCGATAGAATTCCGACTGTTTTGCCAAGAGCCAGCCGATGATTCCGCTGGCCTCGGGTTCGGCCGCTTGCGCCGGCTTCGGCGCGCCGAACGGATTTTGAGCGAGGACATCGTGAAGCGCGGCATCGGCCACCGACAGCACGGCGACAAGCGCGGCGCAGGCAAGAAGCCCGCGGGCCAGCGGGGAGAGCTTTGGCTTCAAGGGCAATCCACCGTGATCTTGTTGGCGAACATCATGCCGAAATTGCTGTTCTCGCCGTTCAGGAACGTCTGCTCATTGAGCTTCTGGGCCGTGGCCGAGCCGTCGCTGGGGCGATCGAGCTTCATCTGGCAGCCGGCGGGCGCACCGACCAGCTTGACCGGATTGTCCTTGGCCATCTGGAAGTCGATGAAGTAGGAGCGGTCGAACACTTCGAGCACCAGTTGCTTCGGCTTGACCGGGTTCTTCAGCGGCAGCGTGAAGTGCAGGGTCAGGACCGTATCCTTGTAGTCGAGGAAATAGTCGACCGGCTCCTGGAAACGCTCCTTCTTGCCGTCGGCTCGCGCAAAGGTGAAGTAGGCGTATTCCTTCAGCGACTCGACATTGGTCTGCGCCAGCGGCCCGAGCTCCTCGCGGGTATAGGAGCCCTTGGTCTTGCTCTCGAGCCCCTGCACCGCATAGGCCGAGAACATGTCGTCAAACGTCCAGGCGTGGCGGACGCCGGTGATCGAGCCGTCGGCAGCGTAGAGCAGCTCGCTGGTCGCGGTGATCCAGACATGCGGATGGGCATGCGCAGTGCCGGCCGCGAGCGACAGGCCTACGGCGAGCAGCAAGCCGAACAGGGCGCGCATGCCCATCAGGCGGCCTTCGCGTCGTCGAGCAGGCCGCGGCGCCGCAGCAGCGCGTCGGGCTCCGGCGGGCGGCCGCGGAAGGCCTCATAGGCGGCTTCCGGATCGAGCGATCCGCCACTCGAATAGATGTCGTCATGCAGACGCTTGGCGACGGCGGGATCGAAGATGTCGCCGGCCTCCTCGAACGCGCCGAAGGCGTCGGCGTCCATCACCTCCGACCACATGTAGCTGTAATAGCCGGCGGCATAGTGGTCGCCGGTGAAGATGTGGCCGAACTGGGTCGGACGGTGGCGCAGCGCGATCTCCTCGGGCATGCCGATCTTCTCCAACTCGCGTCTCTCGAAGGCGCGGACATCCTGCGCGGCGGCGGCCGGCTGGGTGTGGAATTCGAGATCGACCAGCGCCGAGGAGACGAACTCGACCGTGGCAAAGCTCTGGTTGAATTTTCGTGCGGCCAGGAAGCGCTGCAACAGCTCGTCGGGCAGCGGCTCGCCGGTCTGGTAGTGACGGGCGAATTTCTGCAGCACCTCGGGCCGCTCCTGCCAGTGCTCGTAGAGCTGCGACGGCAGCTCGACGAAGTCGGTGAACACGGACGTGCCCGACAGCGACGGATAGGTCACGTTGGAGAGCATGCCGTGCAGGCCATGGCCGAACTCGTGGAACAGGGTGCGGGCATCGTCGGGCGACAGCAGCGAAGGCTCGCCGCCGGCGCCCTTGGCGAAATTGCAGATGTTGAGAACCAGCGGCGCGACCTCGCCGTCGAGCTTCTGCTGATCGCGCAGCGAGGTCATCCAGGCGCCGGAGCGCTTCGACGGCCGGGCGAAGTAGTCGCCGTAGAACAGCGCCTTGTGCTTGCCGTCCGGCCCCTTCATCTCCCAGACCCGGACGTCGGGATGCCAGACTGGAACGTCCTTGCGTTCATCGAAAGTGACGCCGAACAGGCGCGTGGCGCAGTCGAAGGCGGCGGCGATCATGTTGTCGAGCGAAAGATACGGCTTGATCGCGGAATCGTCGAAATTGGCGCGCTGAAGGCGTAGCTTTTCGGCGTAGAAGCGCCAGTCCCAGGGGGCGAGCTTGAAATTGCCGCCCTCTTCCGCGATCAGCGCCTGCATATCGTCGCGGTCGGCAAGCGCCCGCGCCCGCGCCGGCTTCCAGACCCGCTCCAAGAGGCTCCGCACCGCGTCCGGCGTCTTGGCCATGGAGTCCTCCAGCCGGTAAGCGGCGAAGGTTGTATAGCCCAGCAGCTTGGCGCTCTCTTCGCGCAGCTTCAGGACCTCGACGATGGTTCCATTGTTGTCGTTGGCATTGCCGTTGTCGCCTCGCGCGGTGAAAGCCTTGTAGACCTTCTCGCGCAGATCACGCCGGGCGGAGCTCTTCAGGAACTGTTCGACCGAGGAGCGGGACAGCGTGACGATGGCCTTGCCTTCCATGCCGCGCTCTTCTGCCGCAGCCTTGGCGCTGGCGACGAAGCTCTCCGGCAGGCCCTGGCGGTCGGCCTCCCCCAGCTCCATGACCCAGTCCTGCTCGTCGCCGAGCAGATGATGGCTGAAGCTGGTGCCGAGCTGGGCGAGCCTCTCGTTGATCTCGGCCATCCGCGTCTTGGCCTCATCGGAGAGGCCGGCGCCGGCGCGGTGGAAACGGGTATAGGTGCGCTCCAGCAGGCGAAGCTGCTCTGAAGACAGATCGAGATTGGCGCGATTCTCGTGCAGCTGGGCGATGCGGCCGAACAGCACGGCGTTCATCATGATCGGATTCCAGTGCCTTGCCATCCGCAGCGAGACCTCCTTGTCGATCTCCAGGATGGCCGGGTTGGAATGCGCCGACACGAGGTCGTAGAACACGGCCGCCACCTTGCTCAGCAGCTTGCCCGAGCGCTCCAGCGCCGTGATGGTGTTGGCGAAGTCGGGCGCAGCCGGATCGTTGGTGATCGCCGCGATCTCGGCGGAATGGTCGGCGAAGGCCTGCTCGAAGGCCGGCAGGAAGTGCTCCGGCTCGATCTCGTCGAAGGGCGGGGTCGCAAACGGCGTCACCCAGGCCTTCAGCAGCGGGTTGGTCTCGGAGTCGGTAATTTGGCGGGGTTCTGACATCACAAGTCCCAATTTCATGGCTCAATTGTTGCGGCCAGCTATAGCACGCGATGGGGCTTTTTTGGGCCATTTGCCCTTGCCCCCGGCCGCCTTTTCGAGGAGATTGCGGCCCTCGACAGACCCTGGACCCCTGAGCTCATGAACGCGCCTTCCTCCTCTTCCCGTCAGATCGTCTGGCCAAGCGTCATCACCGTCATCAGCGCCGCCATCCTGATCGGCGCCGAGGTGTTCGGCGCGGCGTTCGCCGGCGGCTGGGCGCTCGCGATCCTGTTCGGGCTCGGCGATCAGGGCACGCACATCCTGCAGGCCGTTCTGTTCGCGCTCGGCGTGCTCGTGATGACCGCATTCATCCGCGCAGCTCAGCGCGTCGAGCCCTTCACGAAGCGCGGCTGAATTTGCTCGCGCGAGTAACGCGCACTGAGCTCAAAAACTTAACGCCCGTTCATCTTCCGCGTCGCGCGCGCAACACTGCGCAAGCAGATGTTAGGCAATTCTGTTCTCAGCCTAAAAAAATTCTTGCGAAGCAGAGTCAAAACGCTTATGTGCGCTCTTGCCCAATTTCGCACGTGCCTGTGGTCGTGTGTCAGTCGGTAGGTATCCGGACAAGAGGCCGGACAGCCGCCAAGGGGTGAAGAAGCCGAGGGGCTCTTCGGAAGTGCGGAAGTCAAAGACCGAAGGTCGCAAGACCTGAAGGTTGGAAGGCGAAGCAAACCCGGAGCGTCCAGCATCTCTCTCAAGAGATGCCTTGTCGAAGGTGACTTCACTTTTTGCAACCGTGACTGGCAGCCGGAGGCGAACCGGCGCACCCCGCTCTCAACGGGGGACGCGACTTAAAGCAACGACGGATCGGGCTTTTTTGGTCTCTACCGGCATTCCAACGCCGGCGCGGGCTACTGAAAAGGCTTGTCCTTCATTGCCAGGTGTGCGGGCGGGAAATTCCCAACCAATCCACGGCAGCACAGTCTGATTTGAGTCTTTGGCTCGTCGCGCCTCCATCGCGCGATCTGGCCGGGGCGCTTATCCGACGACATTTTTTGAACGGATCCCCGTCGCTGGGCCGTTTGGGAGAGTGCTATGACCGAACGTATTCAGGAATTCCTGCGCAACCGCCGCAGCGAGGGCCAGGACACCGAGCCTTGCCTCGTGGTCGACCTCGAAGTCGTGCGCGACAATTACCAGACCTTTGCCAAGGCGCTGCCCGACAGCCGTGTGTTCTATGCCGTCAAGGCGAACCCGGCGCCGGAAGTGCTGTCGCTGCTCGCGTCCATGGGCTCCTGCTTCGACACCGCGACGGTCGCCGAGATCGAGATGGCGCTGGCCGCGGGTGCGACGCCCGACCGCATCTCTTTCGGCAACACGATCAAGAAGGAGCGCGACATCGCGCGCGCCTTCGCGCTCGGCATTCGCCTGTTCGCTGTCGATTGCACCGCCGAAGTCGAGAAGATCGGCCGGGCCGCTCCCGGCGCGAAGGTGTTCTGCCGTATCCTCTATGACTGCGCCGGCGCCGAGTGGCCGCTGTCGCGCAAGTTCGGCTGCGACCCGGAAATGGCCGTCGAGGTGCTCGACGCTGCCAAGCGCCTGGGCCTGGAGCCGTGCGGCATCTCCTTCCATGTCGGCTCGCAGCAGCGCAAGGTGAAGGCGTGGGACCGTGCGCTGGCGATGGCCTCGCAGGTGTTCCGTGACTGCGCCGAGCGCGGCATCAACCTGACCATGGTCAACATGGGCGGCGGCTTCCCGACCAAGTACCTGAAGGACGTGCCGCCGGTGGTGACCTACGGCCGGTCGATCTTCCGCGCGCTGCGCAAGCACTTCGGCAACCAGATTCCGGAGACCATCATCGAGCCGGGCCGCGGCATGGTGGGCAACGCCGGCATCATCGAATCCGAGGTCGTGCTCATCTCGAAGAAGAGCGACGAGGACGAGGTGCGCTGGGTGTACCTCGACATCGGCAAGTTCGGCGGTCTCGCCGAGACGATGGACGAGTCGATCCGCTATGCCATCCGCACCCGTCACGACGGCGCGGACATGACGCCGTGCGTGCTCGCAGGCCCGACCTGCGACAGCGCCGACGTGCTGTACGAGAAGAGCCCGTATCCGCTCCCGGTCACGCTCGAGATCGGCGACAAGGTGCTGATCGAAGGCACCGGGGCCTATACGTCGACCTACTCGGCGGTGGCGTTCAACGGCATCCCGCCGCTGAGGACGTACCACATCTGATCCCCGCCTCCTCCTCTGAGGCCTGACGAACCCGGGAGCCGGCTTGCCGGCTCCTCCCCTGACATTGCCATTCTGATGACGCTTGAGCCCGCGCGCCGGTGGCGCACGGATTCAAGCGGGGACTGACGCGCCATGACTGCTCCTCGGAAGCCACAGATCGCCCTCACCTCGAAAGCTGCTCCGTTCGTGATCCGCGCGGAGCGTGCTGCCGACGTCGCTGTGCGTGAAGCGCTGCTCGATGCCTGCTTTGGCGAGAACCGCCACGGCCGCACCTGCCAGCGCCTGCGCGACGGTCGCGCACCTGCCGCGGGGCTTGCCCTGTCGGCGGTGCGCGAGGGCAACCTCGTGGGAACCGTGCGGCTGTGGCACGTCAGCGCCGGAGGCAGGCCCGCTCTGGTCCTCGGACCGCTGGCGGTGGATCCTGCCTGCCGCGAGCTCGGGATCGGCGCCGCGCTGATGCATCAAGCGCTGGCCGCCGCCCGGGCGCGCGGGCATGAAGCCGTCATCCTGCTCGGCGACGCCCCCTATTATGCCCGCTTCGGCTTCTCGGACGAGAAGACGGCTGAGCTCTCGCTGCCCGGCCCCTTCGAACGCGACCGTCTGCTTGCGATCGAATTCACCGGCGGCGCGCTCGACGGCGCCGAGGGGATGATTGTGCCGACCGGCGCGCCGCTGTCCAAACGGAGGTCGGTTCGTCCCCTCCAGGCGCGCGCGGCCTGAGGGATTGCCATGATGGCGACGACCGAGCCGCGTAAAGCGGCAATGGCTAGTTGCGCCCGGACTGACGCCCGTTCTTTCGGGGTTGCGTGAGCCCCGGAAACGCCCTTTAACCCCGCGAAACACCCCCTTCAGTCGAGGTCCAAAACATGTCCCGTCGCCTGATCTCCACCGGCTCTCCGCTAGAGAAGACCGTCGGCTACAGCCGCGCCGTGATCGACGGCGAGTTCGCCTTCGTGGCGGGCACCACCGGCTATGACTACACGACGATGACGATGCCATCAGACGTCACGAGCCAGTCACGCAACTGCTTCAAGACCATCGCAGCCGCCCTGAAGGAGGGCGGATTCGAGATGGCCGATATTGTCCGCGCGACCTACTACGTCACCGACGCCAGCACCATAGACGCTCACTTCGCTGTCTGTGGCGAGGTCCTGGGTGACATCAGGCCGGCGGCGACGTTGCTGGTCGTCAGCGCCCTCGCCAAGCCCGAGATGAAAGTCGAGATCGAAGTCACCGCCAAGCGCCGCGGCGTCTAAAGCGCCGCAGCGCCTGATCCATCCCCTCGCCATTGTTTGCCAGCACGTTCCGGAGAACCATCCCATGAGCCCCGCCTCGCAGATCTACGCGAAGATCACCGGTCCCATCGTCATGGTCGGCTTCGGCTCCATCGGCAAGGGCACGCTGCCCCTGATCGAGCGGCACCTCGACTACGACAAGTCGCGCGTCACCGTGATCGATCCCAAGGACGAGGGCCGCAAGGCGCATTGCGAGAAGCAGAATGTGCGCTTCATCCAGAAGGGCGTGACAAAAGACAATTATCGCGAGTTGCTGACGCCGCTGCTCACCGAAGGCGGCGGCCAGGGCTTTTGCGTCAATCTCTCGGTCGATACCGGCTCGACCGACATCATGGAGCTCTGCAACGAGCTCGGCGCGCTCTATATCGACACCGTCAACGAGCCCTGGCTCGGCTTCTATTTCGATGCCTCCAAGGGCCCGGAGGCGCGCTCCAACTACGCGCTTCGCGAAGCGACGCTGGCCGCCAAGCGCGCACGCCCCGCGGGCTCGACGACGGCCGTCTCCTGCTGCGGCGCCAATCCCGGCATGGTCTCCTTCTTCGTCAAGCAGGCGCTGCTCAATGTCGCCGCTGACCTCAAGCTCAACGCCCCCAAGCCCAAGACCAAGGCCGAATGGGCGGATCTGATGCGGCAGGCCGGCATCAAGGGCATCCACATCGCCGAACGTGACACCCAGCGCTCCAAGAGGCCGAAGGAGCCCGACGTCTTCGTCAACACCTGGTCGGTGGAAGGTTTCCTGTCGGAAGGCGTGCAGCCGTCCGAACTCGGCTGGGGCACCCACGAGAAATGGATGCCCGAGAATGCGCGGACCCACGAAGCCGGCTGCGGCGCAGCCATCTATCTGATGCAGCCCGGCGCCAACACGCGCGTGCGGACCTGGTGCCCGACCCGCGGCGCGCAATATGGCTTCCTCGTCACCCACAACGAGTCGATCTCGATCGCCGACTATTTCACCGTGCGCGACGCCTCGGGCAATGCGGTCTACCGGCCGACCTGCCACTATGCCTATCATCCGGCCGACGATGCCGTTCTGTCGCTGCACGAAATGTTCGGCCGCGCCGCCAAGATGCAGGAGAAGCACCACATCCTCGACGAGAACGAGATTGTCGACGGCATCGACGAGCTCGGCGTGCTGCTGTTCGGCCACGACAACAATGCCTATTGGTACGGCTCGCAGCTCTCCATCGAAGAAACCCGCAAGCTCGCGCCCTATCAGAACGCCACCGGCCTGCAGGTGACCTCCGCCGTACTCGGCGGCATGGTATGGGCGCTGGAGAACCCGAACGAGGGCATCGTCGAAGCCGACGAGATGGATTTCGATCGCCTGCTGGAAATCCAGCTGCCCTATCTCGGCCCGGTGAAGGGTTTTTACACCGACTGGACGCCGCTGACGGACCGGCCGGGCCTATTCCCGGAGGATATCGACACCAGCGATCCCTGGCAGTTCAGGAATATCTTGGTGCGGTAATCACCGCCGTCATGCCCGGGCTTGTCCTCGGGCATCCACTCGACTCGCGGCACGCCAAAAACATTGATGGCCGGGACAAGCCCGGCCAAGACGCTGCTAGCGCGAACTCCCTACTTCTTCTCGATCGGCGGCGCGATCTTCTCGGCCGGCGCCGGAGGCAATGCCGGCTTCGCCGCGCCCTGCGTCTGCGGATCGGGACGCGCCGGTTCTGGAGCCGGCGTGGTCGGCCGGTCGCCGCCGGGCTTGGCTTCGGCAGGCTTGTTCTGATCGTCGGACGGTGTGCCCTGGAGCGGCTGCGTAGCCTGCGCTAGCTCCACGCGACCTTCAGCGCGGATCTGCGCGATCGATACCCCTGATATCACGACGCCGGCCGCAAGCATCGAGCAGGCGATCATGAAGTCGAGTTTCAGTCTGCGCTTGTCATTGCCGAGCATGTCGATCACCGCCTTTGTCCGCGATATCAACGAAGTCGCCGGGCCGCGGTTCCGTAACAGCTCAAGCGGGAACCGCCCGTTCGCGCGCCAAAACGCCGCGCTCAGTCCGAGGTGCTGACTTCCCAGGTGGCGTGGCGTACGCCCGGCAGGTGCTGGAGAGCGGTTGCAGCCGCGTTCAGCTCGTTCGGATCGACCGCCGTTGCGACCAGCTTGGCCACGATCTCCAGATTGTCTTCGCCGATCTCGACGACTTCGATATCGGCCACCGGATATTTCGCAGCCTCCAGCTTTTCGACGAGACGATCACGCATATCGGGGAGCGCCTCGGTGGCGACCGCGAGCTTGAAGTAATAGGTCGCCTCGGAGGCCTTCTCGTTCAGCGGGATGCGGTTGATGGCGTTGACCAGCGGACGCAGCATGGTGTTGCCAGCGATGACGAACACGGTCAGCGCAGCCGCCTGCGCGACCATGTCGGCGCCGGCGCAGGAGCCGACCGCAGCCGAGGCCCACAGCGTCGCCGCGGTGTTGAGCCCGCGCACGTCCATGCCTTGCTTCATGATGACGCCGGCGCCGAGGAAGCCGATGCCGGATACGACATAGGAGATCACCCGGACCGCGCCATCGGAGCCCGTCAGATGCATGGCGAGATCGACGAAGGCGGCCGCGCCGACCGCGACCAGCACATTGGTGCGCAGGCCCGCGGTGCGCTGCCGGTATTGCCGCTCGGCGCCGATCAGCGTGCCCAGCACGAAGGCCGTCAACAGGCTGACCAGCGTGTCGGCGAAATCGGCGAACTGGAACGTCGTCAGAAACCGCATGGTCCCCCTATACGGTCAGAACGATGACAGATTAAAGCTCCAGCAGCCCGCCGTCCCCGTTTTCATCCGCAAACGCCAGCAGGGTGCCCTTGGCGTTCCAGGCGAGCGCGGCGACGGGCGGCGTGCCGTTGCGGCGCACCAGGATTTCGGCGCCGTCCTCCAGCCGCACCATCAGCACGGTGCCGTCGCTGTAGCCGGCGGCGAAGATGTCGTTCTTCGGATGACAAGCGACCACGGACACGCGCGCCTGCAGCGGCGCCAGCATCGCGGGCTCCTTGCCCATCGGGCCGTCCTTGCTGGCGAACGGCCAGACGATGACGGTGTCTGCGCCCGAGGTCGCGAGCCCCTTGCCGCCCGCGCTCCAGGACATCGAACGGACGCGGCCGGGATAGCCGGTCATGCGCATGTGCCTGTTATCGGCGAGGCGCCAGCCGTGCAGCGCCGACTCGTGCATCGTGGTGACCAGGAATTTGTTGTCCGGGCTGAAGGTGACGCCGAGATGCGAGCCGGCCCAGGGCAGGAATTCAGCCGAGTCCGCCATGTTGGGAAACCACAGCGTCGCGCCGTTGTAATGCGCGATCGCGAGGCGCAGCCCCTTGGGCGCGAACGCGAGGCCGCCGACGGTCGAGGGCACCTCGAGCGACTTCTCTTCGTTCTTGCCACTCTTGACGAAAGCGAACTTCCCGGCCGACCAGGCATAGGCACCGTCGGGATGCAGCGCCACCGCGTCGATCCAGCGCCGCTTCGGGTCGGTCGCGAGCAGCGTCACCTCCCCCTTGGCGTCGAGCGCGACGACCTTGCCGTCGTCGCCGCCCATCACGAGGCGCTTGCCGTCGCAGGCGGTGGAGAGAATACCGCCACTGTGAACAGCGACCGTGCTGATCTCGCCCTTGTCATCGACGAACGCGACGTTCTCCTCGCCGCCGACGAAGACGGCGCGATCTCCGAGGAAATGCGCCGAGGTCACGCCCATGCCGAGCGCAACGGGCTTGACGCGATCGGTGACGGAGACGATCGAGGCGGAATCGGGGGCCGGCGTAAACTCTTTCATCACGAGACGATGCAGCTCTCGAAACCCTCGCGGATGGCCTTCTCCGGCAATTCGCGGCCGATGAAGACGAGGCGGCTCTGGCGCGGCTCGCCATCCTTCCACTTCCGCTGATGGTCGCCCTCCAGCATCATGTGGACGCCCTGGAAGACGTAGCGGTCATCGTCGTCGTGGAAGGAGAGGATCCCCTTGGAGCGCAGGATCTTGCCGCCCTCGACCTGCACCAGGTTCTGCAGCCAGGGCATGAACACGTTCGGATCAAGCGGCTTGTCGGTCTTGAGCGACAGCGACTGCATGTCCTCGTCGTGATAGTGCTTCAGACCGTGGCCGTGATCATGGTGGTGATGATGGTCGTGGCCGTGATGATCATGGTCGTGGTCATGATCGTCGGCCTCGAGGAAATCCGGTTCGATCTCGAGGATGCGGTCGAGGTCGAAGGCACCGCGGTCGAGCACGTCGGCCAGGGCCACCGAGCAGCGCTCGGTGCGGTGGAGTTTCGCATAGGGGTTGATGGCGCGGATGCGGGCCTCGACCTCGGCGAGCTCGCCCTTGCTGACGAGATCGGTCTTGTTCAGCACGATGACGTCGGCGAAGGCGATCTGGTTCTTGGCCTCGGGCGCGTCCTTGAGCCGGTCGGACAGCCATTTGGCGTCGGCCACCGTGACCACGGCATCAAGCCGCGCATTCTTCTGCACGTCCTCGTCGACGAAGAAGGTCTGGGCGACCGGCGCCGGATCGGCGAGGCCGGTGGTCTCGACGATGATGGCGTCGAACTTGCCCTTGCGCTTCATCAGGCCGTCCATGATGCGGACGAGGTCCCCGCGCACGGTGCAGCAGATGCAGCCGTTGTTCATCTCGAACACTTCCTCGTCGGCGCCGATGATGAGGTCGTTGTCGATGCCGATCTCGCCAAATTCGTTGACGATCACGGCGTATTTCTTGCCGTGGTTCTCCGACAGGATGCGGTTGAGGAGCGTGGTCTTGCCGGCACCGAGATAGCCGGTCAGGACGGTCACGGGAATTTTCTGGGACGCTTCAGACATAACAACTCCGACATCGGGCTTTTTCGCGCGACGCGAGGCGGGGTGGCCCCTGCCCTAGTGGTCAAGCGCGCTGGTCAGGGCCTTTATATTGTGCCTGACCATATCAATGTAAGTGGGTGCAGGCCCCTTTTCGCCCGTCAAACCGTCCGAAATCAGGGTCCCCCCGACTTTTGAGCCGGTCTCCGCCGCGATCCGCCGGATCAGCCGGTCATCGCTGATATTTTCCAGGAACACGGCCGGTATTTTTTGGGCCTTGATCTGGCCTATGATGGCCGCGATGTCCCGGGCGCTCGGCTCGGTTTCCGTGGAGACCCCCAAGGGGGCGATGAACCGGACACCGTATTCGGCGGAAAAATAGCCGAAGGCGTCATGGGTCGAGATCACCTTGCGCCGGTCCGGGGGGATCCTGGCCACGGCCTCGCGGACCTCGCGGTCGAGGGTTTCGAGCTTTTCCAGATAGGCTTTTGCCTGGGCCCGGAAGAACTCCGCATCATCAGGGGCGGCCACGGCCAGCGCCTTGGCGATATCGGTCGCGTAGACCTTGGCGTTGGGGACGGACTGCCAGGCATGGGGATCGGCGGCCGCGCCGAGCTTCAGCGGCGTGATACCGGCGCTCGCGGTGACGACTGTTGCCTTGCTGCCGGAGGATTGCACGAGGCGCGGCAGCCAGCCTTCGAGACCGAGCCCGTTGACGACGACAAGCTTCGCATCAGCGATCCGCTTCGCATCGCTCGGCGCTGGCGTGTAGACGTGGACGTCGCTGTCGGGGCTGACCAGCGTCGTGACGTTGACCCGGTCGCCGCCGATGGTGCGGACGAAGTCGCCGAGGATCGAGAAGCTCGCGACGACGTTGAGCCGCTCCGCGGCGCGCAGCGGCGAGGCAGCCAGCAACAGCACACAAAGCAGGATGAGCCGCATCGCCGTCACGCTTCCAGATGCCGGCCGGGAAACAGCTGCCGGACGATGCCGCCGACGCGGCCGAACAGCACGGAGACGATGTAGAGCATGGTCGCCACCAGGATGATCGCAGGGCCCGAGGGCACGCGGGTCTGGAACGACAGCACGAGGCCGGCATAGCCCGAGATCGCAGCCGCGACCACCGCGATGCAGATCATAACGGTGAGATCACGCGACCAGAACCGCGCGATACCCGCCGGCAGGATCATCAGGCCGACCGCGAGCAGCGTGCCGAGCGCCTGAAAGCCGTTGACGAGGTTGACCACGACCAGCGCCAGGAAGGCGAGATGCGCGGGACCTCCGGCGCGGCTCACAGTGCGCAAAAACAAGGGATCGACACTCTCGATCACCAGCGGGCGGTAGATCACCGCAAGCACCAGCAGCGTCACCGTGGCGTTGAAGGCCACCACCAGCAGCGTCTGGTCGTCCATCGCGAGGATGTTGCCGAACAAGACATGGAGCAGGTCGATGTTGGTGCCCTTGATCGAGACGATGGTGACGCCGAGCGCCAGCGAGGCCAGATAGAAGGTTGCGAGCGAGGCGTCCTCCTTCAGCCCGGTCGAGCGCGCGACCACGCCGGCGAGGATCGCAACCGCAAAGCCGGCGATCAGGCCGCCCGCCGTCATCGCGAACAGATTGAGGCCGGAAAGCAGGAAGCCGACGGCGGCGCCCGGCAGGATCGCATGCGCCATGGCATCGCCAACGAGGCTCATCCGCCGTAGCATCAGGAAGACGCCGATCGGCGCTCCCGCCAGAGACAGCGCGATCACGGCGGCTAGCGCGCGCCGCATGAACTCGAATTCGGTGAACGGGCCGATCAGCGCGTCATAGAGCATCGGTGATCACGCCGCCCGCGAGCTGATATCGTCGCCTGCGCAGGCCGCGGCGGTGTCGTCGAACGCCTCGCACATCCGCATCGCCACCAGCAGGTTTTCCGGCGTCAGCACTTCCGCGGTCGGGCCCCACGCGACGGGGCCGCGCGCCAGCACCAGCGTCTCGCTGAAATGGTTGCGTACCATCTCCATGTCGTGCAGCGCGGCCAGCACGGTGCGGCCCTCGCCGTGCCAGTGCTTCACCAGCGCGAGCAGGTCGGTCGTGGTCTTGCTGTCGATGGCGTTGAAGGGCTCGTCCAGCACGATGAGCGAAGCGTCCTGCAACAGCACGCGCGCGAACAGCACGCGCTGCATCTGGCCGCCCGACAGCGTGCCGATCGGGCGGTTCTCGAAACCGTTGAGGCCAACGGCGCCGATCGCGCCCAGGATCTTCCCGCGCGCGGCCTTGCCGATGCCGCCGAACAGGCCGGTCCCGCGCCACAGCCCGGTGCCGACGAAGTCGAACACCGAGATCGGGAAGCTGCGGTCGATCTCCGCGCTCTGCGGCAGATAGGCGATATCGCGGGAGTCGAGCCCGCCGAGATGAATGCTGCCGTCGAGCGGCCGGAGGATGCCGACGATGCCGCGCAGCAGGGTCGACTTGCCGGCGCCGTTCGGCCCGATCACGGCGACCAGCGCGCCCCGCGCGACCTCGCCGTTGAGATGATGCACGGCCGGGTGCCGATCGTAGCCGAGCGTGACATTGTTGAAATGCAGTGCTGCCACGGTCACCTCATCGCCAGCAAGACCACGCCCCAGAGCACGGCACAGACGGCGAGCGCCGCGGCGAGGCGTGCGGCCATGGTCATGCGCAGGATCGACCAGTGCGCCGTTTGGGCGGGATGCGGGGAGGCAGCGTCGTGGACATGGGCGTGGCTGTGGTCGTGCCCGTGTGCATGCACGTGGCCGTGGGAGTGGCCGTCGGCATGGTCATGATGATGGGTGTGAGACGCGGCGGGAACCATGCCAAAGACGTTATATTATAACATTACCCCTGTCCACGCCGGGCTCAGGGCTTCCCGATCACCATCGCGATGGCGGCCGCCACGAACGGAAATGGCCGACACCGCACAGCGGAACCAGACGAAACGGGCCGGCATGAACGGGATTTCCCACAAGATCACCCGCTGGAAGGCAAACAGGGCCCAGGCGACGACATAGGCGACCACCTGCGGCACCCCGCCACCCGACTTCAGTGCCACAGTGCCGATGGAGAAGCCGATCACGGGTCCGCCGGGCGTGGCCGCGCCGGCGATCACGGCGGTCGCGACACCCAGCCAGCCACTGTCCGGGCCGAGCCAGCCGGTGATCACCTCCTGCGGGATGATGGCGGCGATGTAGCCGGAGCCGATCACCCCGAGCGCGATCCGCGGCACGATGTTGATGAAATCCATCGAGCCTTCGCGCAGCGAGGCCTTGAACACCGGAGGTCCGCGGCGAAAGGCGATCAGGCCGACGCCGAACACCGAACCCCACAGCAGGATGTCGATGAAAAGCGCGGCGCTCAAGTCTCGTTGTCCTTCGGCTCGGGCTGCGGATACAGCCGGACATAGACGAAGCGGCCGAGCGCGCCGGCGAGCACCGGCAACGGCAGCGAGATCAGAATCCGCCACAGCGTGAAATCGGTGCCCATGATCGGGATTTCCCAGGCCACCGCCCGGCCATAGCCGATCAGGGTCCAGCTCACGACCATGGCGATGGTGGCGCCGAAATCGGCGCCGACCGCGAGCAGCGCGCTCGCCACGGGATAAGCGGTGAAGGGCCCGCCCGGCAGGATCGCGCCGAAGGCGGTGCCGATCAGAAGTCCCTTCAGGCCGGATTTCGGCCCGAGCGCGCGCGAGACTTTTTCGTGCGGCAGGATGCCTGAGAACAGTGAAAGATCGTGAGTGAGAATGTCGAGAACGCCGTCGGTGCCGTCACGCCGCCAGACCAGCGCCGCGCTCACCGCGACCAGCGCTGCGATGACGATGGTTGACCAGCCGATCGGCTTGCGGACCCGGCCGGGCCGCGGCTCGGACTCCGCGTCCTCGGCAGGCGCCGGGTTCTTCGGGGAATGTTCTGACAACGGGCTCGGGTCGGATCGAGGGTGATGCCCGTCCTGATTAAGGGCGGCGTCCGTTCGATGCAAACGGTACCATCACAGGCTGATGCGCGTACCGTGCAGGACTCGTTCAATCAATTCCGCACAGCAAAAGGGCGGCCGCGCATGCGACCGCCCTTTATGTCATTCCAGGGCGGCGAAGCCGAACCCGGAATCCATGTATCCGCTCGGGCTGACGCCCGATAGATTCCGGGCTCGCGCTTCGCGCGTCCCGGAATGACGCTTACGCCTTCTCGAACAGGGACTCGACGTATTCCCAGTTCACGAGGTTCTCGACGAACGCCTTGAGATAATCGGGGCGGCGGTTGCGGTAGTCGATGTAGTAGGAGTGCTCCCAGACGTCGCAGCCGAGAATCGGGGTGGCGCCGTGCACCAGCGGATTCTCGCCGTTCGGGGTCTTGGAGATCTCGAGCTTGCCGTTCTTGACCTGGAGCCAGCACCAGCCGGAGCCGAACTGGCCGACGCCGGCCGCCTGGAAGTCTGTCTTGAACTTCTCGAAGCCGCCGAGGTCCTCGTTTATTTTCTTCTCAATCTTGCCCGGCAGCTTGGTGCCGCCGCCATTGGGCTTCATCCAGCTCCAGAAGTGGATGTGGTTGTAGTGCTGGCCGGCATTGTTGAACACCGCGGGGTTCTTGCCGAACGAGCCCTTGACGATCTCTTCAAGGGACTTGCCTTCCCATTCGGTGCCCTTGAGCGCGTTGTTGCCGTTGGTGACGTAGGCCTGATGATGCTTGTCGTGGTGGAATTCCAACGTCTCCTTCGACATGAACTGGCCGAGGGCGTCATAGGCGTAAGGGAGGGGGGGCAGCGTGAAGGTCATGGGATGTTGTCCGCGACTGATGGGGAACTGGCTTAACGGGGACTCTTATAGAAGGTTCCGGCGCCGTTAAATACCGCCAATTTGCGAAAAGGCGCGATGGGACGGCTTGGCCGGATTGCACAACTTCGCCGCACAGAGCGGCGATCAACCCAAGCCGGTCAGCCGGCGCAAAATCTCATTGCCTTTGAAGCGGTTATGACAGAACGAATGGACCGCGCAGCCGCGTTGCGAGAGACAGAGCCATGAGCATCGAGATCGACATTCTGAACGGCGACGCCTCGTGGCGAATCGCGGAGCCGCTGCATCAGGCGGTCTGGGGTCCGCAACAGATTGCGAACAAGCCCTGGGCCCACGTCAAATGGGCCAATGCCGATTTGCGCGTGCTGATCGAGACGCCCGAGGACGGCCTCGTCTGCCATGTCGGCATCTATTTCCGCACCGTCACCTGGAATGGGCAGAAGGTCCATATCGGCGGCATCGGCGGGGTCTGCACCCGCGAAGACCGGCGCGGCCGCGGCTATGCGACCGTGGCGATCGACGCGGCGGTTCATACCATGCGCGCCAACGAGGCGGTCCGCTTCGCGCTGTTGTTCTGCGAACCCCACAATTTCTCGTTCTACCAGACCCGGAGCTGGCTGCCCTTCAACGGGGAGGTCTACTGCGAACAGCCGGAGGGGCGAATCCGTTTCACCGACATGGCGCCCTTTGTCTTCAACATCGTCCGCGCGCCGACGCTGGGCACCATCGACCTATGCGGCCTGCCCTGGTGAGCCCTGCGTGAGCGAGGGCTGCGCGGGCCGCCTCATGCCCTATAATATGTCGGTCATCATCCAATATTCCGCCCGGTGAACATGACGATCGACGCCCCCTTAGACGCCGTCCCGCCGCTTGCGCCGGTCGCCTCCCCGATCGCCAGCCTGCTGAGCGCGCCGATCCTGCCGACGCTGCTTCGGCTCGCGATCCCCAACATGATCGCGATGGTCGGCAGCACTTTGGTTGCGATCGCCGAGACCTCCTATATCGGCCGGCTCGGCACCATTCCGCTGGCCGCGATCGCGCTGGTGTTTCCGTTCGCGATGCTGACGCAGATGATGAGCGCCGGCGCGATGGGCGGCGGCGTCTCGTCCGCGATCAGCCGCGCGCTCGGCGCCGGGGATCGCGACCGCGCCGCGACGCTGGCGCTGCATGCCGCCATCATCGGCCTCTGCGGCGGGCTGTTCTTCACGGTGATGATGCTCGCCTTCGGCCGCTCGTTCTTCGCGCTGCTCGGCGGACGCGATCGCGTGCTCGAGGAAGCCAGCGGCTATTCCCAGGTGCTGTTCTCCGGCGCGGTCGCGATCTGGCTCGTCAACACGCTGGCCTCGGTGATCCGCGGCACCGGCGACATGCGCCTGCCCTCGATGACACTGATCGGGGCGAGCGTGCTGCAGATCGCGCTCGGCGGCACGCTGGGGCTCGGCCTGTTCGGCGTGAAGGCGTTCGGCATGCCGGGCGTCGCCAGCGGCCAGCTGATCGCGTTCACCTGCGCCGCGATCTTCTTCCTCTGGTATCTCGCGTCCGGCCGCAGCCGGCTGCCGCTGAATCTTCGCGCATTTCATTTCGAGCGCGGGATGTTCCTGGACATCCTCAAGGTTGGTGCGGTGGCCTGCCTATCGCCGCTCCAGACCGTGCTTACCATTCTGATCTTCACCAAGATCCTCGCGACTTTCGGCACCGAGATGCTGGCCGGCTACGGTATCGGCTCGCGGTTGGAATTCTTGCTGATCCCAATCACCTTCGCCTTCGGCATCGCCTCGGTGCCGATGGTCGGCATGGCGATGGGCGCCGGACAAGTGAAGCGCGCCCGGCGTGTAGCCTGGACCGCCGCTGCAGCTTCCGGATTGACGGTCGGTCTGATCGGGCTCGCTGTCGCGCTCGCTCCATCGCTGTGGGTCGCACTCTTTACGCGCGATCCCGGCGTCACCGCCGCCGCGCACAGCTATTTCCACTGGGCCGGCCCGACCTTCGTGTTCTTCGGCATCGGCGTATCGCTCTACTTCTCCTCGCAAGGCGCCGCGCGCGTCGGCGGCCCCGTGCTCGCTTCCACCGCACGGCTTCTGATCGTCGCCATCGGCGGCGTAATCCTGATGACGGCGCAGGCGCCGGCCTGGACCTTGTTCGCGCTGGTCGGCGGCGCCATGGCGGTGTTCGGCCTGTCGACTGCGGCCTCGGTCGCCTTCGCGCGCTGGGACAAATGATCGCAGGTCAATGAACGCAGGCAAAGGAACGCAGGAATGTGATTCCTGCCGGCGTTGCACTATCCCGCCGGGCTGCTATGGAGGCGCTCCATTTTCGAGGCCTTCTCCATGACGTCCAGATTCGCCGCTCTCATCATCCTTCTCGCTGCGCTGCTCGGCGCGCCGGCCGCGCATGCGCAGAGCGCCGATGGGACTTGGCTGACCCAGGCGGGCGATGCGCGCGTCAAGATCAGCAAGTGTGGCGGCGGTATCTGCGGCGTCGTCGCCTGGCTGCGAGAGCCCTACGATACCGCGACCGGCCAGCCCGCCACCGACAGCAAGAATCCCAATCGCGAGCTCGCCCGACGCCCGATGATCGGCTTGCCGCTGTTCAGCGGCATGCAGCCGTCCGGTCCGAACAAATGGTCCGGCCAGATTTACAATGCCGACGACGGCAGCACCTATGCCAGCAGCATCTCCGTGACCGGAGCGGATTCGCTGCGGGTCGAAGGCTGCGTCGGCGCGCTCTGCGGCGGCGAGACCTGGACGCGGGCCGGGCGCTGAGTTCGATTCACTCTCGTGCCCCGGACGCAGCGCAGCACGTAGTTATGCGCTGCAGAGCCGGGGCCCATTGCTGTGTGGGTCCCGGCTCTGCGCAGCGTCACTGCGTTCCGCGGCGCGTCCGGGACACGAGAATGTTTCACGCCATCATCGCCTTCAGCGCCGTCGCGGCCGAGGCATAGCCGCCTCGTGCGCCGTCGATGAAATGGACATGATCGCTGCGCAGCACCGACGGCGTGAAGCAGGTCATCATGGCGGCGTCCTGCTGATGGAGGCCGTAGCGCACGATACCCTCGCGCGCAGCTGCCGCCAGACGATCGCTCAACGCGCGTTCGAGCTGCGGCGTGCAGTCGAGGATCATGCGCAGGCCATCGTCATATTTCCTGAAGTCCGAATTCTCGACCACCTGCCGTTTATAGACATTCGGCACGAAGCCGCCGACGTTGAGGTTGAAGCGCATGACCAGATAGATGAACATGGTGTAGGCCAGCACGGTGGCGCGGCGCGCGAGCAGCGGACCACCGCGCCTGGTGCGGGCTTCGTATTCCAGCCCCTGCGGCGGCCATTTCAGCGGCGGTCCCTGCGACGGCACCGGGCGCGCGCCGTCCGGGCTGCGTTCGACGAGATGAACGATGTCCTCGATCACCTTGCGGAAGGCATGCGGGTCGGCGCCGCGCGCCGGCATCACCAGAACCGACAGGATCAGCCCACGCGAGGCCGGCATCACCTCGAAGCGGCAGGACAGGCCCGAGAGATCGGGCTGCGTGCCTGCCGGGGCTTCCGGCACGGCAAACTCGCCGCGTTTCATCGCGGCATCGGCGAAGGCGAACCCGCCGCCCGAGAACATTGCATAGGACAGGTTCGCGGACGGCCCGAAGCGCGCGACGCGCACGTCGAGGCCCTGCGCGCGGATGGCGCTGACCGGCACCAGCGCGACGCGCATCGTCAGATCGAGATCTTCCCGCACCCAGGTCGCGGTTGCCGCCAGCGCCTCGCGCGCGGATTCGAGATCGCCTGGCGCAACCGCAAAGCTGGCGCCGTCGCCGCCGAACACGAAGGGGAATTCGCGGCCTGCCAATGCATTCGTCACAGCCGCAATCACGGCGGCGCCGGCCATGTTCACCGCCTTGTAGCGCTGCGCCGCGATCGCCTTGGTGGAATCGACGATGTCGGCAACGCCGATGCTCCAGTCGTCCGGCAGCGGCGCATAGAGCGCCGGATCCATCAGGCTGGTGAAGCCGCGGAAGACCGGAATGCCGCCATAGAAGGATTCGCCTGAGGTCATCCGGGATGCCGTATGGTTGGAATGCAAAACAAATACGTAGCGGGATCGATCCGGGTCGCCGGCCGCGGGCTTCTGTAATCATTGGCCGAAACGGGCCAGGACAACAAGATGCGGCAACGACAGGACGCGGCCGCGTTGCAATGCCGCAGCGTGTCATTGATCGGCATCAAGCGACCGGCCGGGAAGAGCGGCTATCGTCCTCAACTCCAAGGGTTGCATGGGATGATCGAGGTGTCCGACTTCGGCAACAACGACTCCGCCTCTCCGGTCCGCCGGCGCACGGGCATCGACCCGATCAGCGCGGTGAAGATGCCCGAAAAACTGACGGCAGCCGTCGATGCCTGGGCTGAGTCACATCAGCTGACCCGCTCGGATGCAATCTGTCAGCTGATCGAGCTGGGTCTGAAGACGGCGCCCTCGGTCCTCTCCTTGGCGCACCCGATCGCATCGGACGCCACCAGGATCGAAGAGATCGCAGTCCACGAGATCAAGGCGCTGCTCGATCCGGCATTGCCGGCCGACGAACGCGAGCGCCGCATCCGCCGCCTCACCGAAGGGCCGCCGGAATTTTCACACGAGCGAATCGACCTGCCGAAGGACCCGCCGAAGCACCGGACGTGAGATAGCTAGTGCAGCTTCTCGTCCTGGCGCTTGCGCAAGCTATCGAGAGCCGCATCGTGGCAGCCGACCAGGCGTACGAATTGCTGCGGATACATTTCGTGGCCGTGATCACCGGAATTCTGATGCGTCATCGGCGGGCAACGGACGTCGTCCGGCTTGCCGCGCGATTGCTCCGTCCGGCCCTGACCTGAAGCGGTTACGTTGGGCATGGTCATGGACTGCTCCCTGTCGATTAGGGCAGATCGATTGACGTAACCCAATCGATTGCGGGGCATCTTATGACCAAATCCGGCTGAGTGTCATTGTGCCGGATCAATTCAATTGTGGCGGCGGGGTTCCGCTTACGCCGTGTTTCCCGCATCGATGGTGAAGACGGTCCCGGTGACGTTGCGACCGCCCTCTCCCAGGAGATATTCCACCATGCGCGCAACGTCGTCTGTCTCCGGCAGGCGGCGCAGCGCGCTGCGGCCGGCGATGCGCTTGCGCGCCTCGTCGGACAGGCTGTGCGTGAGCTCGGTGTCGATGAAGCCCGGCGCGATCGCGTTCACGGTGATGCCGAGCTTGCCGACCTCCCGCGCCAGCGAGCGGGTGAAGCCGGTGGCAGCCGCCTTGGTCGCGCCGTAGACGGACAAGCCGTTGTAGCCGGTGGTCGCGATGATCGAGGAGATGTTGATGATGCGGCCGGCGCCGTCGGCCATCATCTGCCGCGCGACGTATTTGGTGAGGATGATCGGCGACAGCACGTTGAGCTGCACCAGCGCCTCGATCTCGGAATTGTGCATGGTGGCAAGCAGGCCTTCGGTGCCGAGGCCGGCATTGTTGACGAGGCCGTAGGTCGGGCCGAATTCGTCGCGCACGAGTTTTGCGAACGCCGGAATGGCGTCGATCACGGCAAGATCGCAGGCGCGGAAATGCAGGCGCCCGCTCGACTCGGCAATCGCCGCCTTGAGCTCGTCGCTCTCGCGCCGCGCCGCCGCGATCACGTTGTAGCCGGCGCCGACCAGACGTCTGCCGATCGCAAGACCGATGCCGCGGCTGCCGCCGGTGACGAGGACATTATGCATCGGTGCGCGCCAGTTTTCCGGCCGGGGTGACGTCGAGCGTCTCGACGAAGCGGATCACCGCCGGCACTTTGTGAGACGCGAGCTGCGCGCGGCACTGATCGAGGATCTGCTCGCGGATCTCCTTCGCGCAGGCGGGATCGGTGCCCTCGGCGAGAATCACGTCGGCGACGACGATGCCGCCGGTGATCGGGCTCTTGCGCGATTTGGCCCGCGACATCCGCACGTCGGAATGGCGATTGATGACCGCTTCGATCTCTTCGGGATGGACCTTCAGCCCGCCGATATTGATGATGCCGCCGCGGCGGCCCACGAAATAGTAGCGATCGCCGCGCAGCTCGACGATGTCGCCGCTGTCGACAAATCCATCGCCATCGGTGAGCGCGGCGGCATTGCGGCCGACATAGGCATGTGCGGTACGCGTCGAACGGATACGGAGCGAACCGTCGACCACTTTCATCTCGACGCCATTGCGATTGCCGAGATAGTCGGCCGGAAAGCCTTCCAGCCCGTCATTGACGGCAAAACCGACACCGGCTTCGGTCGAGGCATAGGCATGACCGACGGAGGAATTGGGGAATGACGCCTTCAGCCCGTCGAGTACCGCCTGGTCGGCGATTTCGCCGGAGAGGCGGACATAGCCCGGTGTGAACTGCGCGGCCGAACCGCTCATCAGGAGCTTGCGCCAGTGCGAGGGGGTGCCGGAGATGTGCGAGACCCCGCGCGCCTTCAGCCGCGCGACGTGATCGCCGAGCGCCTCGTGCGGGTCGGACAGCACCATCGAGCCGCCGGAAAGGACGGCGCGGAGGAATATCTGCAGGCCGCCATAGCGGCGGATGTCGTAGAACGTCGCCCAGACCGGCGCTGGTCCCCGTGCGGGGCCTTCGGCAACGATCGCACCGGTCAGCGCGTCCAGCGTGTGGCCGACGATCTTAGGCACGCCTGAGGTGCCTGAGGTGAGCATCAGCCATTCCGTCGCGCGTTCGGTCTTGGCCGGCGCGGTGGCTTCGAGCGGCAATTGCGCGGTGACGATGAGCGGGACGCCTGTGCCGGCCCAGCGATCTGGCTCGTCGGTGAAGACGGCGTCGATTCCGGCATCGGCGATCAACGCATCCAGATGCGCCGGATTCAGGTCGGGCGGGCACAGCAGCATGCGACGGGCGATGCCGTCGAGCTCGATCATCGCGAGGCCCGACCGCAGCTGATCGGACAATTTGAGCAGCACGGAGCGGCCGGACAATTCGCGCAGGCGGCCGCCCAGGACCGTCTGCGACAGGATATCGGTCAGCGACACGCAGACGTTCGCGTCGGACAGCGTACGGCCGGTCAGCTCCGCGCCGAGATGGTCGCGAAGCGCGAAGATCTCACGCGGGGACATTTTCGTAGGCCCGCACGAAATCGCCCACCGTGGCGGGAAACGCTGCGTCCTCGGAAATGGTGAAGGGATCGACGCCGGTCTCGTCCTCGAGACGCGCGACCAGAATGGCGAAGGCGAGCGAGTCGAAACCCGTCTCGTGCAGCGACAGATCGTCCGAGAGTGCGGGAAGCGTGACGTGCTGCTCTTTGGCGATCTGCTGGATCGCCTCGATGACCTTAGACCTTACCGACATGGCTGGCTCGCTTTATTATCGTTGGTGTTGCGGCGGCTCTTGCTGGCCGCCTCCCCATGGGGCGCTTGTTTACCCGAGAGAAGTAAATGGCTTCTTGGACAATTCAGATAAAATTGGACCTATCTGCGGATTTTTGGCGAGATCTACAGCCTGATCGAGCCGTCCACGATCCGCCCATGGGCCTCCGTATCCAACGCCACATAGGCCGCGGACTTCGGGTCTGCCATGAATAGCGGATCGGACATCGCGGCAGGATCGAAGCCTTCCCGTGCGAGGTCGCCCTTCTTCTGCTTGAACGTCTCGGTCGCATCGATCTCGCTGGAGATGCGGATGAAGACCGGGCGCGCATAGGCCGGCAGGCGTTGCGCCAGATATGCGGGCAATGCCGCGATGTCGAAGCCCTCATTGACGACGATCGCGCTCATGCCGGCGCGGCCGTCCGCCCCGGGAATGCTGACGCCGTAGGTGGTGGCGTCGACCACGCCGGTAAAGTCGCGCATCGCGTCGTTCACCTCCGAGGTCGCGACGTTCTCGCCCTTCCAGCGGAAGGTGTCACCGATCCGATCGACGAAATGGAAAAAGCCCTTGTCGTCGATCCGCATCAGGTCGCCGGTACGGAACCAGGCATCGCCCCACGCGAAGACATCGCGTAGAACCTTCTTCTGGGTCTCGCCTGCATCGGTGTAGCCCTCGAAGCGGCCGCCGCCTTCATCGGCGGTACCGATGCGGCCGATGGCCTCGCCAGCCTCACCGCGGGCGCAGGCGAGGCAAAACCCCTCTTCGTTGCGCAGCGGCACGCCACTGTCGGGGTCGAGCCTGACGAGATTTGCCGGAAAGCGATGCGCCAGCAGCGGCGGGATGCGGCCGATCGCGCCCGGCTGTCCCTCGACGTTGAACAGCGAGAAATTGCCTTCCGTCGCCGCATAGAATTCGAGGATACGCGGAATGGCAAAGCGCGCCTGAAAGTCTTCCCAGATGTCGCCGCGCAGGCCGTTGCCGCAGACGAGGCGGAGACGATGCCGGTTCTCATATTCCGAGGGTGCCGCCTTGAGCAGATAACGGCAGAGCTCGCCGATATATTGAAACAGCGTGCAGTCATGCCGCACGATGTCGGACCAGAAATGCGAGGCCGAGAATTTCTCCGCGATCACCACCGAGCCGCCGGCGGCGAGCATGCTGCACGGCGCGACGATGCCGCCGACCGAGTGGAACAGCGGCAGGCAATCGTAGAGCCGGTCTTGCGGGCTCGCGCCTGTGAGACCGGCGAACCAGAAGCCCCAATTGAGAATGCGGCGGTGGCTGATGCTGGCGGCTTTCGGCAGGCCTGTCGTGCCCGAGGTGTAGATCAGCAGCGCACGGTCGTCGATGGTGACGTCACCGCGTTCCTCTGGCGACATGGGAGCATCGTCCAGCGCCGCGAGGGCGACGTCGATGGCGCGCTCGCTGCGGGCATCGCCATGGGTCCAGACCTTGGCCTGCGTCTTCAAATGCGGCGTTGCAGTCTCCAGCATCTCCGTCAGCTCATGCGCCACGATGATATGCGAGGGCTTTGCGACATCGAGGCAATGCGCGAGCGAGGGTCCAACCAGCTTGGTGTTGAGCAGCGCGGCCACGCCGCCGATCCGGCTGATGCCGAGCCATGCCGCGACATAATCGATGCCGTTCGGCATGATCAAGGCGACCGTATCGCCCTTGGCAACGCCGGCCGAGCGCGCCCAGCGCGCGTAGCGGTTGATGCGCTTCGACAGGCCTTCGTAGTCGAGACTTGCGTCGTCCGTGACCAGCGCGACGCGGTCGGGCTGGCGCTGTGCCCAATCGTCGATGACGTCGGCGAACAGACGTCCCGGCAGCGTCTCGATGCGCGCGGTGAGCTCGATGGCCTTCAGCCAGATCTTTGAAGCCGAAGGCGCACGCGCGGCTTTCGAGCGCTCGATGATACTGGTCGTCATACCGTTCATGCTTTCGGGGCTGTCTGCTCTCTTCCCAAGCTTAGCCCGCGCGCTTTGCCCAGGTGTTAAGAGACAGGGTAAAACCCGGTTAGTACGCGATTAACTCTAGCGATCCTTTACCAAGCCGGCGGGATCGGCGTGCGCGGTTGCGTGATTTTTGCGATAGCAAGGCGAGAATGGGATGCAGACCATGATCGCCAGACGACATTTCCTTCAGACCGCCGCCAGTGCCGCAGCCGCGCTCGCCGCGCCGCGCGCTTTTGCCCTCGGCAACCCCTCCTATCCCTCGCACAGCGTGAAATGGGTGGTGCCTTATGCGCCGGGCGGCGCCACCGACGTGCTGTCGCGGCTACTCTGCCAGCGTCTGTCCGAACGGCTCGGCCAGACCTTCGTGGTCGAGAACAAGCCGGGTGCCGGCAGCAATATCGGGACGCAGGCCGTGATCACCTCGGCACCCGACGGCTACACGCTGCTGCTGACTTCGACCGCGAACGCGATCAACGCCTCGTTCGATCCGGCGCTGCCGTATGATTTCGCCAAGAGCATCGCGCCGGTCGCCGGCGTCGCGCGAATTCCGCTGGTGCTGGTCGTCAACAACGACCTGCCGGTCAAGACCGTCGCCGACTTCATCGGCTACGCCAGGGCCAATTCCGGCAAGATATCGATCGCCTCCTCGGGCATCGGCACCTCGCTGCACCTCTCGGGCGAATTGTTCAAGTCGATGGCCGGCGTGCAGTTCACTCACGTCCCCTATCGCGGCTCGGCACCGGGCCTGACTGACGTGATGAGCGGCCAGATCCAGGGCATGTTCGACAATGTCACCTCGTCCTTCGAGCTGGTGCGCGCCGGCAAATTGCGCGCGCTCGGCATCACCACGCGCGAGCGCTCCGAGATCCTGCCCGACGTGCCTCCCATCTCCGACACGCTGCCCGGCTATGAGACGAGCTCGTTCTACGGCGTCGGCGCCCCGCACGACACGCCGCGCGAGATCGTCGACCTGCTCAATCGCGAGATCGACGCCGCGCTGTCCGATCCCGCCATCAAGGCCCGCATCGCCGAACTCGGAGCTGTCCCGCTGCACGGCACCGCCAATGAGTTCGGCGGCATGCTGACCGACGAGACCGGTCGCTGGCGCAAGGTCGTGGAGCTATCGGGGATCAGGAAGGAATAGCGTCTCCCGTAGCGCAGACCACGCGCGATTGCTCAGCAGCGCGCAGCCTCAATCCGCCGTGAATTCGAGATTGAACCGGATCGGATTGATCGGCTTCGTGACGAATCCGACCGTCTTGCCGTTCAAGCCGGCGAACGGGCCGGATGCGAACTTGACGATTCCCTTGCCCAAGGATTCGACCCCCACGAGCTTGCCGTCTTTCATCACGGCTTGGGCGGAGCCTTCGGTCAGCTGTGTCACGAGGCGTCCGCCGGGAATGCGGTGCACGCCGCCCCCGATCACCATCGTCGCCTTGGTGCCCTCCCACTCGACGACATTCGACGCGGAATAGACCGCGCCCTTCAGCAATCCCTCGACGCCGACGCAGACATAATCCTGCGCCACCAGATTGTGATCGGGACGGTCGCCAATCGGCTCCTGGGTGAAAAAGCCGGCAAGGCTGCATTCGTAACGCGCGATCACGTCCGCGCGGGCGGGCTGGAAAGCGATCATGACAAGGGTCGAGCCAATGAGCGCCGTAAGGGTGCACCTGTTCATGGAAATCTCCTCGCGTCGTGCGCCCGATCTGAAGGCCGGCATGATGCCGGACTCCTGACGTCGGGCTGCGCGCCGAAAGTGTCCGGGAACGCAGCTGCACGCGTTGACCTGGCTCAACCTTCGTGGCCGACGGGAAGCTCGAGGGCTAGCGGCCGCGCGTCTTGGGGAAATGGTACGATGCCGGCACGTGGGCCGGATAATACGGGTTGAGATCGCAGATCGCGGAACGGCCGGAGGCCGTGGCGCGGCACTGCGGTATCGAGGTGAAGGAGCAGTCGTACCACTCCCCGCCTCCCCCATTCGCACCTGAGTAAACGTGCATGCAGACGGGGTACCGCGGATCGAAGGTCTGCGCATGCGAGGACGCGGGCGTGAGCAGCGTGCCGGCGATGATGATCAGGCCGAACGAGAAGCGCATGAACAATTTTCCGATACCCTGCATCGCGGGCGTTAATGCTGCTTCTTGTGACGCCGGCGCGGCTGCTGCGGCGGCTGGTCGAAGCGGTAGTAGGGGTTGACGTCGCAGCTTGCCGAACGGCCCGACGCGGTCGCACGGCACTGCGGCAGCGAGGTGAAGGAGCAGTCGAAATAGTCGCCGCCGCCACCGCCGAAGCCGCCGGGCGTGTAGACGTGCATGCACACGGGGTAGTTCGGATCGTAGGTCTGGGCGCTGGCATCTGCCGCGACGAACAGCGCGGCAATCGCGGTGAGAGTCAGAATCGGCAAGCGCATGGACTTCATCCTCGAATCGACGGCCCGGCTGATGCC
The DNA here is from genome assembly GCF_003020125.1 of Bradyrhizobium sp. MOS003. Taxonomy (GTDB): domain Bacteria; phylum Pseudomonadota; class Alphaproteobacteria; order Rhizobiales; family Xanthobacteraceae; genus Bradyrhizobium. The sequence goes on from NZ_PYFW01000002.1 coordinate 443,609, forward strand.
GACGGCCTGCTATGGCATAACACGAGGCCGGCGGCGACTGTTCCTGGGACAGATGACGGCAAGGTGAGTGCTTGGACCGCGGCGCTAGGTGCCGAGGCCCTGCAACACCAGCCGGTTCAGCCTCGCCGCAAACGCGGCCGGATCCTCCGGCAGTTCACCGTCCAGGATCTGCGCCTGCTCGAGCAGGAGCAGGCTGAGATCGTCGACCGCCTTCGAGCCGGCTTGCGCCTTGGTGATCGCGCCCACCATCGGATGGCGCAGATTGATCTCCAGGATCGGCTTGGTCTTCATGCCGCGGTTCTGCTGCGACAGGATGCGCTCGAGTTCGCGGCTCGGGCCCTGGCTGTCGGCGACGAGGCAGGAGGCCGAGCTGGTGAGGCGCGTTGAGGCCTTGACGTCGCTGACACGCTCGCCGAGCGCGGCCTTGATAACGGCGATGGTGGCCGCTTCGTCGGCCTCCGGCTCGTCCTTCTTTGCCTCGTCGGGGTCGTCGACGCGCGGAATCAGGTCGAGATTGAGATCGCCCTGGCTCAGCGACTTCAGCGGCTTGCCGTCGAACTCCGACGGCATCGAGGTCCAGAACGCATCGACCGGATCGGACAGCAGCAGCACCTCGATGCCGCGCGCGGTCGCAGCCTCCAGCCGCGGATTGGATTTCAGCCGTTCGATGCTGTCGCCGACGAGATAATAGATCTCGGTCTGGTTCGGCTTGAAATCGGCGATAACCTGCTTCAGCGACCGTTTCTCGCCCGATGTCGTCGTGAAGCGCGACAGTGCCAGCAGCTTTTCGCGGCGCTCGAAATCCTCATAGATGCCTTCCTTGAGCACCGCGCCGAAGGCGTCCCAGATCTTTGCAAAATTCTCCGGATCCTTCTCGGCCAGGCTTTCGAGCTCCGACACGACGCGGGTCGCCACGGCTTTGCGGATCTGCGCCAGCTGCGGATTGTTCTGCAACATCTCGCGGGAGATGTTGAGCGGGAGGTCCTCGCTGTCGACGACGCCGCGGATGAAGCGCAAATATCCCGGGAGCAGATCGGCATCGTCCGTGATGAAGACGCGGCGGACGTAGAGCTTCACCCGGCCCTTGCGGTTCGGCTCGAACAGGTCGAACGGCTTCGTCGAGGGCGCGAACAGCAAAACGGCGTAAGAGTAGCGGCCCTCGGCGCGGTAGTGCAGCGTCATCGCGGGATCGTCGAAGGCGGATGCGATCTGCTGATAGGCCTTCTTGTAGTCGTCCGCCGTCAGCTCGGATTTCGAACGTTGCCACAACGCGCTCGCCGAATTGATCTGACGCGGCTCGCCTTCTTCCGGCACCAGCTCGATCGGGAACAGGATGTTGTCGGAATAGGCACCGATGATGCGCTCGATCTCGAAAGCCTCGAGATATTTCTTGGCGTCGTCTTTCAGATGCAGGACGATCTCGGAGCCGCGCGTCACCCGCGCCGCTTCCTCGTCGCTCGCACGTGCGATCTCGAAGCCGGAGCCGCCGGAGGACGTCCAGGTCCAGACATCGCTCTCGCCGGCGCGGCGGCTGACCACGACGATCTTCTCTGCGACCATGAAGGCGGAATAGAAGCCGACGCCGAACTGGCCGATCAGGCCGAGGCCGTCCTTGGCCTCCTTCAGCTTGGACACGAACGCCTTCGTACCGGAGCGGGCGATGGTGCCGAGATGGTCGATCAGCTCCTGCCGCTCCATGCCGATGCCGTTGTCGGCGATCGTGAGCGTCCCGGCCGCCTTGTTCGGGATGATGCGGATTTTGAGCGCGTCGCCCTCGCCGAGCAGGGAAGGATTTGCAATCGCTTCGTAGCGCAGCTTGTCGCAGGCGTCCGAGGCGTTTGAAACGAGCTCGCGCAGAAAGATGTCCGTCTCCGAATAGACGGAGTGCACCATGAGGTGCAGAAGCTCGGAAACCTCGGCCTGGAAGGGCTGCGTATGCGCAGCCGTGTCTGACGTCGTCATGCGTTTACCCGGTCAAGAATAAGGAGGAACCCGGGGTATAACGCGATCGGAGATGGGATCAAGAGGACGTGAACGGTCCCCCTTCCGGCGGACGAGCGGATTGCCCATGGAGGGCCATGCGGATCAGGTCACGCAGCGGCCGGGCTGGAGCAATTTGGCCACTTCGGTCAGGGAGCTGACCATCGGCTCGCAGGCGATGGTCGGCTTGTTTCGGCCCTGCTTCTGCAGCGTGAGCGGCGGCTTGGCGCTGCCGGTCTCGATGACTGCGGGGACCCGGAGCAGCACTGACGTAGAGGGAAGGTCGTTCAGCCGCATGGAGACGGTGCGGGTGGGAACGCCCTGCTTGATGTCGGCGAGCCGGTCGGACTTTCCGGAGCGGTTGATATTGTGGCCGGGCTGATCGGCTTTGTCGGCGACCGTCTTCCAACGGTCGGCCAGATCGTGGCCGGAGGCCAGTTGCGCAGCCCCGAGCGCGAATGTAATCGCGGCGGCCCCGAAAATTGCTTTGTAAATCTGTGACATGGCTGTCGATCCCTCGCCCCATGGCGATCGGGGGAACAACGCCGGTGAAGGATCAGGGGTTCTCAGTGGTTACGATCACTTAACCGTGTCCTATATCCGGGACAGCGTGCGCAAAATATTTCGCACGGCGTGGAACGTCTCGCGCAGGCGGGAGTCGTCTCAACAGCCGGCTATTCCCCCCTGCCCCATAAGCCGGCGACGTAGGGCGCGACTGTGGTGATGCCAGTCGCGCCCTGCTTTTTTCTAAGTTACATCAATGCCTTAGAAGAGCTTTTTGCACCCAACCCCACCTTCTACCCCACCCGCAAATTTCCCAGCTTGGCACTGCGTTGTGGAGAACCACTAGGCGGGCCGAATTCTTGGCGATAGTCTTTCCTGACTCGCGGGCGGCGACTCCACCTTTGCAAGTAGAGCCGCCGCCTTCCGGGGAGCCATTGGAGCGGGAGCCGGTGTCATCGTGCGGACGGCATGGCTTCCGCTCCTAGCGCTCACATCGTCGCGAAGCCGTTACGAATCGCCGTGAGCACATGCCCGGTAGTGTCAACATGCCGGGTAAGACTCGCAACGCACATCCGCCTGCAATGCCCCGCTTTGTGGAATCTGTGGACGGGGTGTGCATAGCCCGCCGCGCGCCTTGACGGACTGCGCGCGGTCAACGCGTACGCGAACGGCAGGACCGTCTTTAAGACAGTGGCGCGCTCCACCACCGCCCGTCCGACAGGTTGGGCGCGACACAATCGGGGAAACTTCCGCGAGCGATCTTGCAACCGTAGGTCTCAGGCCCGACAATCGCGATTTATTGCCGGGGGACATTGATGACTTTGGTTGAGACGGGCTTCAGCGAAACGGACGAGCGGCCCGCATTTCTCTTCGACCTGCGCGGACGGGTGCGAAACCTTAGCCTGCCAGCATCCCCTGCAAACGCGTTAATTCCACTATTCGAAGCCATTTCGAACTCCCTTCATGCCGTTGAAGCCCGTTATGGGGACAACTTCCCAGACGCTGGAGAAATTGAAATCGAGGTTTTACGATCAGGGCAGCAAGAAGACGCGGCTGTTGTCGGCTTCGTGGTCCGTGACAATGGAATTGGGTTGTCCGACGCCAACATGAAGTCTTTCCGCACGTCGGATTCGCCCTACAAAATATCCAAGGGCGGGAAGGGCGTCGGTCGGCTTACGTGGTTGAAAACTTTCGGAGACTGTGAAATCCGGAGTTGGTTCGAGCGCGACGGCAAGCCTATGCAACGGTCCTTCAGCTTTTCTCTGAAACAAGAGAACCCCATCGCAAGACACACTGTAACAGTCGCCCCTCACAGCTTCAAATACGGAACAGAGGTAAAACTCGCTCCGTTTCTCAGTCCATACGATGCGCATTGCCCCAAGCGCACCGGGACGATAGCGGCAAAGGTCGTGGGCCATTTCTTGAGTTATTTCGCGGTGGGCAAGCTACCTCGCATCACCCTATCCGACGCCGAGACAATCGACCTGAGAGCATTCTACACGGAGAATCAGAGTCGCAACGATGTTGAACCAGTGTCTCTCCCGCTGCCTCTTGGCCTGGACGAGCACTCCGAATTTGAGATCTTTCACGTCCTCTTGAAGAAGCAACTGCGTTTCCACGATAGCGGCGGATTGCATTGGCTTTTTCAAGCGGGGAACGGGCGCGTTGCTAAGCAAGAGCCCATCGATAGCCAACTAGGATTAAAATACGTCGGTGAAGATCGCGACTGCGTCTATGTCGGCCTCGTTGTGGGCAAATACCTTGACGCGCATGTTAACCAAGAGCGTACCGGCTTCACCTTCGGCGACGAAGGCGGAAAGCTGATTCACAAGGCCGCTGTGGATTCTGCTAAGCGGTTTCTATCTGAGTACATCGTTGAAATTCGAACTCGCCAGATGGAGACGACAGACAGATTAATCCGAGCAAATCCGCAATTTCTCCCCTTCCGCGACTCACTTGGCGACTTCGTAGAAAACAATCTGAGCCTCGGAACGCAAGGTGAGGAAGACATTTTCTTGGAGTTAAGTCGGCGGAAGCTACGCGCAAAGCGGAAACTCGACAGCGAAATCACTTCACTGAAGAATGATGGAGTGCAACAGCTAGAGCAAGATATCCAGCGCATCACCAAGGCCCTCAACAACGAGAAGAAAAGCTCCCTCGCTGAATACGTGGTGCGCCGCAAAGAAATATTGGAGCTCCTAGATTCATCCCTTGCATTCGCTGATCAAGAAAAGCAACGGTACTACAAAGAAGAATACATCCACGAACTCATTGTGCCGATACGCTCAAGCTCAGAAGAGCTCGATTACAATCAGCACAATCTATGGATTTTGGACGACCGCCTCGCCTTCTATACGTTCTTCCGTTCGGATAAGCCGTTCAAGACATATGTAGATGGCTCCGACAGCACCAAAGAACCCGATGTTGCGATCGTCTTCGAACGCGCTCTTGCATTCCAGCGGGAAGGCCGTGACGAGCCAATCGTAATTGTTGAGTTCAAGCGTCCCGGCCGCGATGACTACGATGGCAACAGCAGTCCGGTTGCTCAAGTATTGGACTACGTGGACGTTTTCAGGTCGGGGACCGCTGTCAAAGATCGCGCGGGGAAAATCATTAAGCCGATTGACCTATCTACCCGGTTCATTTGCTTTGTAGTTGCCGATTTTACAGAGACCTTAAAGAAGGTTATTCGAACTTCAGTCGCCAACAACCCGACGGCGGACGGCCAGGGGTTCTTCGGCTACTCGCGCGAACACAATGCCACCGTAGAAGTCGTGCCCTATGACAAGGTGCTGCACGATGCGAGAGTGCGCAACGAAGCGTTCTTCTCCCGCCTCGGTCTCTTGTAAGCGCTGCGTACCAACAGCGCAGCCTGTGATCCGGTCAGGTCGAGTTGGGAAACCGGCTAACTGATGGTTTGCGTCTATGAAGCCGGGCCTGCGGCGCGCGCCCGATCTTGCTTGCGGCCGCGCGCCGCTTTCTTCTTGGCCTTCTTCGCCATACCTCAGTCCTCCGTCGCCGCGCGATGCAACGCGCGAGGTTCCTGCGAGTTACGACTTAGAACATTCGCTTGGCCGGAGCACACTTCGCCGACATCCACGTGAGGAAATGAGCAGAGCCGCCGGCCTGCAACTTCTTGCGCTCGTCTGGCCGCAGAACATTCATCGTCAATGTGCCGGACACTCTGTCGAGGCTCCCCCACGTAGAGAGCGACGGCAATTCGCTCCCGAAAGACAGATCGTTTTCAGCGACCCTTGTTATGGGAAACTCGGAATACAGCGGAGGCTTGAACGTGAGCTTTTCGAGATCAACTATTGCTGACTCGCCTGATATATTGACCTGCTTTCCGTCGGCATTGAGATTGCCGTTGCATATGAGCGTGATCGGCTGCGCCTGCGCCGCCCCGCAGATTGAGAGGCATACCATAACTAATCTCGTCCGCATTACTGCTCCCCCAAGGCTCTAATGTGCGCTTTGGTTTTGCCTCTGACCTACACAGGTCCGCGCTCATCATCCAGCACCGAAGATGCGCTGTCCAGGGTCGGCTAAGGCATCACGATGATGTATGGTGCCGCCGTTCATCGTACGAAACAAAGAGTGGCGCCGTCTGCCGCCATTCCTTGTCGGTCCAACGCCACGTCCGGAAATAGCGGAATGCCTCCGCGCGCTCTTCGTGCGCCGCGCGCTCCTCCGGCGTCATTTGTTGAAGTCGTGCTAACAAGGCGTCCGACGGGTCCGCGCCGTTCACCCATTCGCGGTGCACGTCCGCGATCACGGCAACAGGATAGCCGCTAATCAACATCTCCCGCACGGTAGGGAGCGCAAGGAAGCGCCTATTTAATCTCGGAAAGCCAATAACCGTCACGCTGCAATCTCCACAATCTTCAAATCGACACGAAGCCGCCCGCGACCAAAACGCCGCGACACCCTTTTCATTCGTCCGCTGCTGCGCTTTGCATCAGCCTCGCACCGGGCACGCCCGCTGTACGGGCGCCCCCAAAACTCCACGCGATCACCGATAGCCACAAACTCCACAGTTAGTTTTGCGCGATACATTCTTCTTTCTCCCTGCCTCACCGTCCCCGCGCAACTAGCCGACGGCGCCCGACAAGCGCAATAACGATTCGCCTTTTTGAAAAGGCGCGTTCCTGCGCGTCTTTTTTTAGAATCGTGCGGCGTTTTCAAAAACGCGTGGTGCGAAACCACGATAAATCGAGGAAGCAACGAGAAGCCACCCCGCCCGTTTTCGAAAACAGGGTTTCGGCAAACGCCGTGCGACTTCAAGCGTTGGTTAATTCCTCTCACATGCTTGTCCATGCGGCGGTGGGTAATGGCCTTTCCGGCCATTAGCCGAACTCCCCACGGCAGTAGCCGTATCCTTGCTTTCCGTTGATGCGGATATTGCCGCTTGGAACCCAACCGAGGTTACTCATGAGCCGACGAAGCCAAAGGATGTTGTGGCGCGTCGGCTCAAGCTCTGCCACGGCAAGAAGTTCGCGCGAATGCGCGCGATCAGCGGGCGGTGACATCGCTGAGTCAAATTCAGATTCCCGCCGCGCATAAAGGTAGTCGACGATTTTTTTACCTGCGTTGCTCATCTAGCATTCGTACAGCGGAGCGCTAACGCGATTCCAGTAACGAATGGCTAGTTAGGCAGAACGAAGAACGTTTGTAGCTGCGAGAGGCCCGCGCCTCCGTATTGCCCGCATTGCGCTGCGTCGTCGGAGGACCCGCGAGACACCACCCAAATTAATTTGAAAGGCGTTGAGACCTATGCGCCCGCAGGGCCTTCCAAATGGAAGGAGAATGGAAGGATGTCCTTCCGCAAGAAGTCGCTGTGCCGCAAGTTACTTCTTGCATTATGGAAGGACTGGAAGGTTCGGAAGCCCCAAGTTCTCTTAGGCAATTGAGTTTGGCTGCTGTGATCTTTAAACTTATTCCACTCCTTCCAGTCTTTCCAAAGATAGTAGTATCAGTGGGTTAGAGCGGAAGGACCTTGGAGGGAGTGGAAGCCGAATAGGGCGTGTACTCATCAACGTCGGCTTACCGACGCACAGCGGAAGTCTGCCATCTTGAGCGTGATCGGCGGCTTGTGACCCAAAGCGGTCCCTGCACATTGCCGTGATCGGATCTTAGCACGCCGCCATTTCACCTGCTTGGGGCGTTCTATCCTTCTTGGCGGCGACTATGGAAGAGTGCGACGAATATGTTCCGCGACGATGATCTTATAAGCAAAGTACCCGCCGTTACGCTCGGCTTTTGGGTGATCAAAATACTTGCCACCACGTTGGGAGAAACGGGTGGCGACGCCGTGACCATGAGCTGGCTGCACGCAGATCAGAACGCTCAAAACGGCGGGTATCTGGTCGGAACAGCAATCTTTTTGACGATTTTCGTCGCGGCCGTGATCGCCCAGATATCTACCAAGCGGTTCAACCCATGGGTCTACTGGCTGGCGATAGTGGCTTCCACCACCGTTGGCACTGCGATGGCGGACTTCTTCGACCGCTCGCTGGGCATCGGCTATATAGGAGGCTCATCAATTCTAATCGCTTGCGTGCTCGGCTCGCTCGTCGCGTGGTACCTGACTTTGGGGTCGGTAAATGTGGACGCGATAACCTCGCCAAAGGCTGAGCTATTCTATTGGATCACGATTGCGTTTTCGCAGACCTTGGGGACCGCTCTCGGAGATTGGATCGCCGATGACACCGGGCTGGGCTACGACGGAGGCGCCTTGCTGTTCGGTGCAGGGTTGGCTGTGCTCGCCGCGCTGTACTACTTGAGCACGGTCTCGCGCGTCATTCTGTTCTGGGCCGCCTTCATTCTGACGCGCCCGCTTGGGGCCACGGTTGGAGATTTTCTTGATAAACCCGTCAGCCATGGTGGGCTCTCTCTAAGTCGGTCTCTCGCCTCGCTTGTCCTTCTTGCTGCAATTGTCTTGCTTATTGCGATCCTGCCGCAGCGGCCCGGACGACATCCCGTCGATTGGAATTCGCAGCCAAGGACCGAGTAGCCCAAGGCCGCTTATGGCCCATCTCGGACCTAGGGTGAGGTGTGCCAACGCGCCGCTATCAGAGGCAGAGCGGACCTCATACGAAGTGCAGCGCGGGTTTAACACGCCCTAATTTGATAGGCTAATCACTATCTTCCAACTCGCTCTGCCATTCTGTCACGCTGCCGTCGAACGGAGGCCACCAAAGGAAGCGTTGCCGGAATTCGCGCCGCATCTGATCAAGGGGTGGGAAGGCCCACACAATACCGTTTGAGTGCGTCCGCACGGCGCCGACGCCTTGCAGGAAGTCGGCGAACTTGTGATCGGTCCACCATTGCAGCCCTTTGGCCGTTTCGCGCGCGTGCTTGTAGAACCAACTAGCGCGGACGCGATTCGGTTTTCGGCATTGCTGTGGCAGATATCCCGACGCGAGGATGTCCCCCAAGAGTTGCACCTCCGGTTCGGCCGTTAGCTCCTTCTGTCGGGCAAGCGCCGACGTTTCGGGGATACCTTGCCGGGGGTGCCAACCGTCAAGCTCCATGGTTCGGAGGTCATGCAGCATCGCGCTATAACCGCCGCTGCGTAGTTGTTCACTGATCCGCCCGAAATAAGCATGATCGCGCGCACGTGCCGCCGACACTTCGAAGACGGCGTAGCGCCGTTCGTTACCGGAGGCTGGCACCACCCACTTTTCGTTGGACGCGATCATGAGCTTAAGCGCGTTGACGGCCCGAAAGGCGTTGACGCCCTTTGGTTCGATCAGCAATTCCGGTTCCGTGATCAGCGCTTTCAACACGCCTTCGTCATCCTTCGCGCCGGGCCACAACACTTCGTCGCAGAACAGGAATCCCACTTGCGCGAAGTGAGCGTTGAACCGCCCCAGCAAATGCCCACGATTGGCAATGTGGAGGCCGTGGGCGCCGAACAGGCGACACATGGCCCGGCCTACGAACCCTTTGCCGGTGCCCTTCTCTTCGGAGATCAGGGCCACCGCGACTTCCGCTTGTTTCGTGGGATTCTGGACGGCCCACGCCAGCCACCGCAGAATGTAATGGTAGCTGGCTTCGTCACCGCTGGCGATTACGTCGCCGATGTGGTCGCGCATACGGCTCCAATCCCCCCCGGGACCGTCCTTCACGCCGAAGCCCCGCCAAAGATTAATCTCGTCACCCGCGTCCGGGAGATTGGAATCGAACACGAAGCCGTCGTAGGTGTAGCGGTCGCGCTTGGTAAGCCACCAATCCGCCAGCGGCATGCGCTTGATGGCAACTTGCTCGGCGCCATCCTCCTTAGTTGTCTTAGACTCGACGCTGATAAACCTGTTGCGCAGGGCGTTGCGAAGGTCCTCCACAGCCCAAATCTCCGGCACGCGCACGCTGCGGTCCAACTGCGATTTGCCCATGTAGGTGATGCGCACCTTGCCACCAATGTTCACAAGCCGGAACGTTCGATCGATGTTTTCGGCGCGCACGTCATTGAGCTTAATGGGCTCGTCGTCGGCCGGGCCGTCCATCCAAGAGTCGTCTTCGAACCCATCGCTAAAATCGTCACGCGCCGCTTCTTGATCAGGCGGCAGGGCATCAAGCGCCCCCTCTTCGGCGAGGAAGTGCCGCAATGTGCCGATGGTGATGGTGCCCTCCGCGCGCTGGGTGTGCAGGGAATCCCAACGGCGTCCGATTGCGTCGGCTTGGTCCGCATACTGCGTATCGCTGATGCACCAATCAATCCACTCCTGCCGGGCGTCGCCATTGCTTGCGTTGTGCACCGACATCATGAGGCGTAACCACCTGTCGTGGTCGCGGTAGTTGGTCGCGTCCATGCGCGTGAGCACGGCCGCGACCTGCTCTTGGTCCAGTTCATCGCCGCTTGCCGATTGCGAGGGCGGACGCTCCGGGCGCTTGATCGCCCGCAACAGTTCGTCGGGCGCATCGGGCAGCACGGCCGGGTCCGGCCCATCTTCCTTCCATACATAATGACGGCCGGTATCCGGATGGATTGAACCGGCGGCGACGACTTGGCGCCCCTTGCTCTTGAACTCGACTCCCGGAAAGTCCTTCAGCGTATCCAGCACGGCCACGTTTGCGGGTTTGGTCAAGTAGAAGTGGCGCCCGCCGCTGCCCGTGACGACGCAAGGCCAAGCAGCATCGTCAAGCCCATACTCAAAGCAAAGGTTGTCCCAGCCCTCATTTCCGCCGTGCCGGGGGTCAATATCCACCACAACGACGGACGCGGGCAGCCGAACACCTACATTGTGGTTGTGCTCAAGACACCATGCGAGCACTTTCGCCGAACTATAGGGGCGCTTGGTCCAGCAGCCGTGAATCGGACGCTTGCCGTTGAGCGGGATGAATGTCCCATGGGCGGGCACGTGGCGTGCAAGCTGGTCAACATCAATTGCTACTTTTTCCGCGTCCAGCGAATGATTATAATCAGTCTTCTTCATCTCGACAGAGCTTTCCCGCCGGGACCCGCACGGCAATGCGGCCCCGGCTTTTTGATTCAAGAATTCACTGTCTCGGTGTGCGTCGTGCGATGCACGCTACGTTGGCGGGCCGCTGCCAACCAAAATCTCTTGGCCCACAACGCCGCCCGAAGGCGGCGGTCCGCTACCGAAGAGGATGGAAGAGCCCCCGTCTCCGCCGGGCTGGATCACCGTGTTTCCGCCGTCGCGGCCGGATACTCCTGCGAAGCCACGAGGCCCACGGAGTTTGCTCTTCAGCTTCCAAGCGCCTTTCTCCTTGCGGAAGAAATCGCCCGACTTAGAGTTGAGCCAACAATCACCCTCCGCACCTTCGTTGACCTTGGGATTGCGGGTCTCGGTGAAGATAACCGCGCCGTCCTTGCCGTCTGCGCCAATCTTGCCTCGCGCACCGGGCGAGCCCCGCACATCGGTCGCGCCCGCAATATCGTTTAGGATGCCGTCCGGCCCGATGAAGCCAGTGTCTGGCGGCGGACCATCTCCCCCTACCCATCTTGCGACGGCGACGACTCTGCGCTCCCCGTCTTCCACAATGGCCAGCACCGGAGACCATCCGTTGTCACCATCGATGCCCGGCGCACCGTCGGTCGCCTTCGGGAGCGCGCCGATTTGCTGGGCAACGGCGGCACTGATCGCCGCCCGCCCTTCGTTCGTCAGCGCGTTGCGCTTGGCACGCTTAGCACGGATCGCCGCTGCTTCAGCGGGCGTCGCTTTGCGGGTATACGTGAATTGGGTGCTCATCGCGGCGCTACTCCCAAATTGAGGAGCCGCGCGCGTTGATCTAGCCACGCATGCACTTCGTCCTCATGCCATTCCTCGTGCCCGCTGTTAATGGTCGGGCGAGGGAAGCCATCGCACGAAATGGCGCGGCTCAGTTCGGCGGGCCTCATCCCCACCATGTCGCAAACGTCTCGATAATTCAGCATCGCCGCCCCCGACGATTAAGATTCGCAAAGGCGCTTTCGCGGATCACGTGCCAACTGCGTGGCAATGGGGATGATTTAAACTTCGCAGCCATTTCGCCGACTTTGACCATGGCCGCCGCTTGTAGCGCGGGGGTGATCGTGTCCGCGAAGCCAAGACGCACGGCTTCCTTGGCGTTCAACCACGTTTCTTCACGCATCATCGCTTCGACGCGAGCGGTATCCAGGCCGGTGCGCTTGACGTATGTGTTCAATAGATTGACTCGCATCATGTCCAGCGTGTCGGCAGACTTGCGCATCTGTTCGGAGCCTCCAACGACCCCACCCCAAGGGTCGTGGATCATGATGAAGGCGTTCTCGGAAATGTGGACTTCATCGCCCACGCACGCGATTGCCGATGCCATCGATGCTGCGAGCCCGAGAATCTGGACGATTTTCTTCGCCGGATGTCGGCCCAACATCGACATGATAGCGAAGCCTTCGGTGACATCGCCTCCATCACTCGAAACGATGATCTCTAGGGTCTTTACAGGGCCAAGAGTCGTGAGTTCTTGATGGAACTGCTTTGCGGTCACACCCCACGCGCCAATGTCTTCAAGAATGCGAACCTCGCCGATGTCGCGTGAGACGGCGCGGGCTGAGAACCAAGATTTCGTCATTTGAAAAGCTCCAAGGAAAATGAATGCAATATGTAAGTGCCGAGCGGCGGCCGAAGGACCGCAAAAGCCGCCGCCTCGGCGTCACGTGACCGCTATGCCCGGCGCGCGATTTCAAGTACTGCAAGCGGATTAGCGAGCGGTCTTCGGTAAACTAGATGTCCAGCATCTTCCAATGCCGAGACGATTTTTTCTTCCCGCCGTTCGGCAGCAAGTTGGTGCGACTCGGCTTCAGCGATGACGCGCGAGCGTTCCGCGAGTGAAAGCGGCTTTTTGTCCTTGTAAGTTGCCTCAAGTTCTGTTGCGGCTTTCTTGATGATCTGGTCGCCGAACAGCCAACACATAAGCTCCACACCAGCACTCACTTCCGTTCGGCCGCCACCGTCGTGGACCACGCTCGTAGACGGAAACTCGACGTGCCCTTGCGCACTTGCCAAGCCACGGATACCGATCACGTCCGGCGAGATGCGCGCGGTGCGGGACACATTGAGACCGCGAGCCTTTCGGCGAACGTCTTCTGCGATCCGCTTCGTTGCGTCTGCAAGAGGAAGAGGAGCCGCGCGCGCGTTCCGAATGTCCCGTTCGCATTGAGCGATCTCCTCGCGCACCGAAAGCAACGCGTCAGGCAAGCTCTGCCCTTTCGGAATCTTCAACTCCATATCAACTGCGTCGTAATCTCCGGTCGAGTCCAGAACGAATTCCGCCAATGTTTCGTACGGCTGGTTTGATTCCACCGAAGCGTTGCGACGCAAAGCCACTTCGCGCAGCTTTTCCGTACGGCTCCTCCGCGCGCGCTCCATGCGGGCTGTTCGCTCAGGCGCCGGACCGTAGTGGCGTTCGTCCCGTTCGAGTGCCGCAATAAGTTCGGCGTCGGCGCGCGCGGACTCAACGATCCGTCGGGTCTGGTCGCGATCAACCGCCTGTTGGGCTTCGTGGCGAGCGCTCGCCTTCATGGAGCGGCGATACTTGTCCAGCGCTTGGCTGGGAAAACGCTTCTTGAAGGCAACGGTAAGGCGATCATGCATTTCTGAATCATCGTGTAAAAGCATCGGCAAAATTCCTTTATGTTGATGCTGCGAAATTAGGGCGAGTGCTCTCAGCCTTCATCCCATTTTGTTCGTGGGAATTCCTATTTCTATTCCGTGGGAATGAATTGCGTAGCGAAGCGACGGCGGGCCTCAGCATGGGCGCTCGTATATCCTTTTCCGTCCGCCAAATTCCTCGCGCGTCCAGCGGGCAGCGAAAATAGGTCTTCCATCGCTTCGATTAGACCGTCTTTTTCAGCCCCGCGCGCTCGGCCATTCTTGTAAAACAGGATCGCACGCACGTTAGTTTCATAGTCCTCTTCATGGCGCGGGCGCCCACGCGCCCGGAGCGCATCACGGACTAACGCGATGTCCTCCGGGTCAACCCCGCGCTCTTCGAGCCGCGCGATAAGCGCCGCGTCATCCATGATCGCCCCGCCGCATCCGCGTGACGATGTAGGTCAGCAAAAAGGCGCTGCGCTCTCGACACGTTTGGTCAGCCCATGGAATCTGGCCAAGCGCTGCTAGTGCCGTGCGAGCTTCGGGATGCTTGCACGCGCGTAGGTCATCTACGGTGTAGCGCTCTCCGATCCAATGATTGTGTGGCACAGCCCCGAATGCCCGCGCGAGCCGCAGTGGCCAAAACTCGCGGGGCGCGACGGCCAAAAGCGACGCGATCCGGTAGCGGCCAAGATCGCGATGCAGTCTCTCTACTGTGTCTGCGTACGCGTCGCGCGCCGCAAGCGCGTCGGCTGCGATAAAATCAAAGGTGGGGGCCGTCAAAACCCAATCAATACGATTTTCGAGCGCCGTCGGATCGAAATGAAAGATGCCCGGCAAGGACGGCCGGCGCCGACGTGCGGCGCCTGTACCGTCAAGACGCAGCAGTTCATGTAGCCGCGACATCTCAGGCGCCGAGCGCTTTTCGGATCGCGCCGCCTTTGATCAGCGTCCGACGGCCGAGCTTGACCGTCTCAATGCGACCATCGGCGATCATTTTGAACAGGAAGCTTCGCGAAATGCCTAGTTCTCGCGCGGCCTCGGCAATGCTGAATGGCTTCAAATCGAAGGGAAGAACGTCGGACACTCTGAAATACTCCTATGCACGGCGATGGTGCGAAGGGTACTCAGGCCGATGACGCCGAATCTAGTAACGTTTGGAAAGCAAAAGGCCCGGCGACAAACCGGGCCTTGCATCGTACGAAATAGAAAGTGAGCCTCACCATAAGCCTCGCGGCCACTATAGACGCTCTACGCTCGCAGTGCCACTACATTGGACTCGCCTTCGACGTAACGGCCCCAAGCTTCCATTAGCTCGCGCCGCTTCTTCAAGGCCGTGCCGCGCCGATACGCTTGCTCCACGTCGTCGCCCACCTTGTGCGCTAGGGCCATCTCCGCGACTTCGCGCGGGAAGCTCGTTTCGTCACCCGCCCAATCGCGGAAGCTGGACCGGCACCCGTGCGTCGTCATTTCCGGATAGACCTTTTGCAGCGCGTGCAGAACGGCGTTCATGCCTAGCGGCTTTGCGTGGTCCTTCGACCACTGGCCAGCGAACACATAGGCGTCCGGGTCCAAGCCCTTCGGCATCACCGCGCGCAAGATCGCGATGGCGCGAGCGGACAACGGCACTTCGTGCGGCCTGCCCTCCGGGTGGTCTTCCGTCTTCATGCGCTCCGCCGGGATGGTCCAAAGCGCTTCCTTGAAATTAATTTCACGGGCTCGCATGAAGCGCGCTTCGCCGGTCCGCACTGCCGTCAAGATGATGAATTCGGCCGCGCGGTTCACGGCGGTGTCGGCGCCGCTGTGCTTCGTACGAAGCGCGGCGACGATGCCCGGCACGTCTTTGTAGGGCGCCGCCTTGTGGTGCCGTTTCGACTTCGGCGCCTTCGGCAACAACGGCTTCAGCGCCTTCCACTCCGCCGGGTTCCGGCCCGTTCGGTAGCCCTTGGAGTCGGCGGCATCAAGCACCCGTTCAACCCGGCTCCGGGTCTCTCGCGCGGTCCGGTTGATGGTGAGCCATAGCGGCCCGATGATCGCCAGCACGTCGGGCGTGGTGATGTCCTGAAGGGTCTTCGGACGGATCGTCGCGCACCGCACTTCCAAGTCCCGCTTCCAATCGGCGTGGCTGTTCTTCCCCTTGAAGCCCGCCTTGATCGATTCCAAGAAGGCGTCCGCGAAGTCGCCGAAGGTGGTTCCCGCGAGCGCTTCGGCCTTCCGCTGCGATGCCGGGTCCTTGCCCTCTGCAATTGTGCTGCGGAGCCCTTCAGCGCCCTTGCGGGCGTCGGCTAGAGGCACGCCGCCCTTCTCCGCTGCGGAGCCTAGGCCAAGCTCTCTGCGTTTCCCCGAGCCCCGCTCTTTGTAAAGAAAGAGCCACGACCGGGCGCCGCCATCGCCCACCTGAAGATAGAGCCCGCCGCCGTCGCTGTGGCGTCCCGGTCCGGCGGCTCTCACTTCCTTCACCGAAAGCTTGTGCAATTGTCTGCGGGCCATTCGGCTTCCCCACCTTTTACCCCACCTTTGGCGCCGGTTGCGGCCGGTTTTCGCTGGGTACGCGTGAACTGATGGGGACGTTTTAGCCGATATAACCCCTTGAATCAACGTGCCTATTTCTGACTAATCCGGACCGGGCCGGACTACCCTGAACACCCTACGCATCCGGGGTGATGCCAGTCGCGCCTTACTTTTGTCTGGGGTTTACTTTCCCGCCAGCCAATCCCGCCCCTCGCCGTAGAGCTTCTCGACCTCAGGACCGATCAGGCCCGGCATGTCGCGCTTGACCTTGTAGCCGATCAGCTCCTGCATGTAGGCGAGATGGCGATAGCCTTCGGGAAGCGCGGCGAGCGCTTTCTGGTCGAGGCGGAGTTCTGCTGCGGGATCGACCGGGTCGATCCGGTCCTTCTCGTAGATCGGCTGGCGACGGACGATGCCCCACCGCCCAATACCTGATTGGTCCTGTCGCTTTTCCAGGAAATCGTAGAAGCGGCCGGTACAGACGACATCGCAAACCACGTCGTGCACCAGGGCGCGCTGCGAGATCGTCATCTTGGTCTGGGCGATGGCCCGCGCGCCTGCGAGATCGATGCTGGTGCCGCCGAGGAAATGCAGGATGCGAACGCCCCTGGCAAACCCCTCCTGGCTGACGCGCATGAAATCCCGCGCCGGCCCCTGAAACCAGGTGGCGGACATCCAGCCCTCGTCGTGCCAGACCGTGGCGAAGCGCTCCCAATCACCGGCGTCGCGCCAGACCGCCCAGTTCTCCACGAGGTCGCGGATGGCGAGGCGATCGAGCAACTGCTGGTCCATGGTGCGTTTCTCCCGGCTGCGTAAGGCTGCAATGGATGTCATCAACCGACGTATCAAGGGGGCTATGACTTTGGCGTCAAGCTGGTGATGCTTGGAGGCGGTTCGAAATTGCCCACAGCGAAGTAACCTCGATACGCGTATCGGTCCTTGCCATCAACCAAGACGCGATTATTATCCGCAACCATGCAAATGAAATTCTCCTTGCTGGCCGCGTTTCTTGGATTGCTGGCGGCCTTTCCGGCGTATGCGCAGACTGGGGCGCCAGACACCCAAGCGAACTCTCTCAGCGCCTGGAAGAGGCAAATTTCCAATCGGTTGGCCAGCAAGAGGACATATCCGCACAATTCGCCCGCCGAGGGCGGCGCAGCGAAGGTGCTACTTGTTCTTGATCGCACGGGCAATTTGATTTCGAGCGCGCTGGTCGAAAGCACGGGCTCCAGCGAACTCGACGCTGCAGCTCTGGCTATGGTGGAAGCGGCCGCGCCATTCCCCGAGCCGCCCGCCGAGATCGAGGAGAACAGTCTTCGCCTCACGGCGCCCATCGTCTTCAAGGCCAAAACGACGCTACCTTGGTCGGGCAGCCCGCCGCCGGCGGAGTCGGCCGCAGAACAGGCAAAGGTCGATGCAAAGATGCGTAGCATTTGCCACGGCTGCTGAGACAGAGCAACACTCGCCAACAAAAACGGCGCGCCCTTGGGACGCGCCGTTTTCCTTTCCGATGAAGGCTTCCTTAAGCCGCCGGTGCCTTCGGCGCGCGGTTGCGCGAGTTGCGCTGGAAGAACAGCGCCTGGCTCGCCACCGCCGACACCATCGCGGGCTGGAACGGCTTCGAGATCAGGAACGCCGGCTCGGGGCGCTCGCCGGTGAGGAAGCGCTCCGGGTACGCCGTGATGAACACCACGGGCACCTCGAACGTGCGCAGCAGCTCGTTGACCGCGTCGAGGCCCGACGAGCCGTCGGCGAGCTGGATGTCGGCGAGGATCAGGCCGGGCCGCTTGTTCTTGGCCAGGGCCACCGCATCAGCATGGGTGCGGGCGACGCCGACGACATTGTGGCCGAGATTCTTCACCAGGCTCTCGAGGTCCATGGCGATGAAGGTTTCGTCCTCGATGATCAGCACGTCGGTGGCGATCTCGGCGGCCATCTCGCGTCCCGCGGCATCCGCAAGCCGCCGGGTCTCGGCAACGTCGGTGCCGAGGATGTAGCCGACCTCCTCTTCCGAAAATCCCTCCAGGGAGAGCAGCAGGAACGCCTGCCGCGGCAGCGGCGTGATGTTCGACAGTCGCCGCTCCGGCGGCATCGGCAGGGTCGCCACCTCGGCATCGTCGTTGACGGAGACCGAATTCCAGATCTGAGTGAACAACCGGAACAGGCCAACGCGCGGCCCATGGCTCTCGTCGAGCACCGCCGGATCGCCCAGCATGGCTTCCAACATGGCTGCGACATAAGCGTCACCGGAGGCTTGGCTGCCCGTCAGGGCGCGTGCGTACCGGCGCAACAACGGCAAGTGTTCAGCAACAAGCTGTGAACGGGACATCCCCACTCCATTCATATTCGGACCTACTTTGACGTCCAGGCAATCGGAGGGGGGCCCGGGTTCCCCTGCTGGGCTGTTTACGTCTCAGGCCAAGAAAAGTTCCGCCTAAGCGGGAACTATTTATCGAACCTGGAATTGTGCCTATCCAGGGAACGGCTCCCGGTTGAGAAAACTTCTCGATTTTACAGTCACTTAACTCGGGGAAACGTGGAACAGGTCATGAAAGATCTCAAGTCTCAAGCCAGCAGAAGCACGACCCCCGGCAAGGGAGGCCTCACTCCGGAGATACAATCCCGGATAGGGCATCAGTTGCGCGCCATGTACGACGATGTCGTGCGACAGGGGGTTCCGGATCGGTTCGCCGAACTGATCAAGAAGCTTGATGCGCCGGGGGCCACACCCCAAGTGGGCGAAGAGGGCGGATCCAACGACAACACCAATGGGAGGGATTAATGCCTCTCACGGATTCCCTGCGTAACGACATCCTCGCGAGCGTGCCGAGCCTGCGCGCGTTCGCCATTTCGCTCAGCGGCAACGCAGACCGCGCCGATGATTTGGTCCAGGAGACGCTGCTTCGCGCCCTCGCCAACATCGACTCGTTCCAGCCCGGCTCCAATCTGCCGGCATGGCTGTTCACGATCCTGCGCAACCTGTTCCGCTCCGACTATCGCAAGCGGCGGCGCGAGGTCGAGGATGCCGAAGGCAACTACGCCAAGACGCTGAAGACACAGCCCTCGCAGAACGCGCATCTCGAATTCGAGGAATTCCGCACGGCGCTCGAGAAACTTCCGCAGGACCAGCGTGAAGCGCTGATCCTGGTCGGCGCCTCCGGCTTCTCTTACGAAGACGCGGCCTCGATCTGCGGCTGTGCCGTTGGCACGATCAAGAGCCGCGTCAACCGCGCGCGCTCGAAGCTCGCCGCGCTGCTCTATGTCGACGGCGCCGAGGACTTCGGGCCCGACGAGACCATTCGCGCCGTAATCGGTGGCAGCGGCGGATAGCGGCCAGCGGCAATCGATCCGAAACGATGTGGAGGCGGCCGTTCTCGCGGCCGCCTTTGCGCGTCTCGATCACTCGTCGGCGAAAGTTACCGTTTCAGCCACGCTCGCACGCGAGGTGCGATAGCTGTTGATCTTGTGCGCGTTGTCAGCGTAGCCGAACGAGATACCGCAGACGATGCGGCGATCGTCAGGCAGATTGAAGTGTCCGCGGATCAGGCCGGAATGCCGCGCAAGCGCCGCCTGCGGAATCGTGCCGAGCCCGAGCGCCTGCGCAACCAGCATGAAGTTGGAGACATAGGCGCCGCAATCGATCGCACCATAGATCCCGAGCGGCTCATTGGTGTGAATGATGGCGACATGCGGCGCGCCGAAGAAATTGTAGTTCTCCAGCGCTTGTTTGGCGTAAGCCATCTTGTCGCCGCGTGCGATGCCGAGCGTGTTGTAGAGCTGAAAACCGCTTTCGCGGCGGCGATCGAGATAGACGCCGACATATTCGCGCGGCGGGGTGAAGTCGTAATCGTCACCGAGACCGCCCGAGGCCTCCTTGTAGATCGCCTGGCGAAAGCGCTCCTTGGCCTCGCCACTGGCGATGATCACCTGCCAGGGCTGGCTGTTGCACCACGACGCCGTGCGCTGTGCGGTCGTCAGCACATGCTCGACGGTCGCGCGGTCGACCTCTTGGGGCAGGAAAGCGCGGACGGAGTAACGCTCGTTGAGCAGCTCTTCGAGCACGCCGATGCGGTCGTTCTGATTGACGGTAGCGTCCATGGTTCAGCTCGCGCTCTTCTCTTAGTGTGGGCAAAGGCGCATTGCGACGTGCCCACCGACAGACTTACTCCAGCGCATCTGCATATGGTGGGCACGCTTCGCTTTGCCCACCCTACGAGATACAGCGAGAGGTGAGATCACCGCCCCTTGGTCGGGATCTTGTTGTACGGCACGTCCTTGTCCACACGGATGTCGCCGGGCAGGCCCAGCACCCGCTCGGCGATGATGTTGCGCAGGATCTCGTCGGTGCCGCCGGCGATGCGCATCGAGGGCGACGACAGCAGCATCTGCTGGAACTGGCCCTGCACCGTCTCCTCGTCGTTGCCGGTGAGAACCCCGGCCGCGCCCTGCAGGTCCATGGCGTAGGTCGCAATGTCCTGCAGCATCATGCCCGACACCAGCTTGCCGATCGAATTCTCCGGGCCCGGCCGCTCACCCTTCGACAGCGCCGAAATGGTGCGATAGCTGGTGAATTTCAGCCCGTTCGACTTCGCCGCCCAGCTCGCGAGTTTCGAACGCACTGCAGGATCGTCGATAGCGAGACCGTCCTCCAGCATCAGATTGGAGCAGAATTCGAACATCTCAGGCACGCCGGTCGCAAGCCGCGAGCCGATCGACATGCGCTCGTTCATCAGCGTGGTCAACGACACGCTCCAGCCCTCGCCGACGGCGCCTAGCCGCTGGCTGTCGGGGATCACGACATCGGTGAAATAGACCTCGTTGAACTCCTGCATGCCGTTGGCCTGCTTGATCGGCCGCACCTCGACGCCCGGGCTCTTCATGTCCAGGAAGAACATGGTGAGGCCCTTGTGCTTGGGCACGTTCGGATCGGTGCGCGCGATCAGAAGGCCGTAATCGGAATAATGGGCGCCCGAGGTCCAGATCTTCTGGCCGTTGACGACCCAGTCGTCGCCCTTCTTCTCCGCGCGGGTGCGCAGGCCTGCGACGTCGGAGCCGGCCGACGGCTCGGAGAACAGCTGACACCAGATCTCCTCGCCCGAAGCGAGCTTCGGCAGGTACCTGCGCTTGGCATCCTCGCTGCCGAAAGCCATCACGGTCGGACCGCACATGCCCTCGCCTATCTGGAACGGCTGCGTCAGCTTGCCGTAGACCCCTTCTTCCTGCTGCCAGATCACCTTCTCGATCGGCGTCGCACCTCGACCGCCATATTCCTTCGGCCAGTGCAGGCAGGCCCAGTTGCCCTCGAACTTCCTCTTCTGCCAGGCCTTGCCGACGTCGACGATGTCGTGGTGAGCGAGGCGGATTCGGCCGAGTGAGGATTTCGACAATTCGGCGTGCAACTCCTTCGGCGCGTTGGCCTCGACCCATTTGCGCGCGGTGGCGCGGAATGCGGCTTCCTGCGGGGTGTCGTCGAAATTCATGGCGGACCTTTCAATCCTTGCGCGGTGCGTAGGGTGGGAAAAGCGAAGCGTGCCCACCACCTTTCGTCGTGCTCGATGGAATTGGTGGGCACGGCGCTACGCGCCTTTGCCCATCCTACGAAGCTAACTTCTTCCCTTCGTAGGGATCTTGTTGAACGGCACGTCCTTGTCGACACGGATGTCACCCGGCAGGCCAAGCACCCGCTCGGCGATGATGTTGCGCATGATCTCGTCGGTGCCGCCTTCGACGCGCGTGCCGGGCGCACGCAGCAGCATCGCCTGGAAACGACCGGCGAGCTCGCTGTCTTCGCCGCTGACGACACCGCTGGCGCCCTGCAAATCCAGCGCGTAGGTCGCGACGTCCTGGATCATCGAGCCCGCCACCAGCTTGCCGATGGAATTCTCCGGCCCCGGCCGCTCGCCCTTCGACAGCGCGGAGATCGCGCGCATGCTGGTGTATTTCAGTCCGCTCGCCTTCACCGCCCAGTTCGCCAGCTTCGAGCGCACCGCGCGATCCTCGATCGCCGGGCCGTCGTCGAGCATCAGGCCCGAGCAATACTCGAACAGCTCAGGGAAGCCTGTCGAAACGGCTGCGCCGATCGCGCTGCGCTCGTTCATCAGCGTGGTCAGCGAGACGTTCCAGCCATCGCCGACCTCGCCGAGGCGCTGGTGATCGGGAATCCTGACATTGGTGAAATAGACCTCGTTGAAGTCGGAGGCACCGCTCGCCTGCTTGATCGGCCGCACCTCGACGCCCGGGCTCTTCATGTCCAGGAAGAACATGGTGAGGCCCTTGTGCTTGGGCACGGTCGGATCGGTGCGGGTCAGCAAAATGCCGTAGTCCGAATAATGCGCGCCCGAGGTCCAGATCTTCTGGCCGTTGATGACCCAGTCGTCGCCGTCCTTCTCCGCACGCGTGCGAAGCCCCGCGACGTCGGAGCCTCCCGCCGGCTCGGAGAACAGCTGGCACCAGACCTTTTCGCCGGAGGCGAGTGGCGGCAGATAGGTGCGCTTATGCTCCTCGCGCGCGAAGGCCATCATGGTCGGCCCGCACATGCCGTGGCCGATGATGAACATGCGGGAGAGCTGGCCGAACGGACCCTCTTCCTGCGACCAGATCACGCGTTCGATCGGCGAAGAGCCGCGGCCGCCATATTCCTTCGGCCAGTGCAGGCAAGCCCAGCCGGCGTCGGCCTTCTTTTTCTGCCAGGCCTTCGCCACGTCGAGAATGTCGGCATTCCTGAGAACGGTGCGGCCGAGCGAGGATTTGCGCAGCTCGTCCTCGTATTGCTTGGGCGCGTTGGCGCCGATCCAGGCGCGAGCGGTGGCGCGAAATTCGGCCTCTTGCGGCGTGTCATCGAAGTTCATGGTCTCACTCTCGGTTCGTTCCCCGGACGCTGCGCAGCTGCAGAGCCGGGGTCAATTGCGGCTCTGGGTCCCGGCTCTGCGAAGCGGCACTACGCGCCGCACCGCGTCCGGGACACACACGTGCGGTGGCTTACGCCGCATTCTTCTTCCGCATGCGGTCGATCAACTGGTCTTCCCAATAAGAGAGACTGCCCAGCCCGAGCGCCATCGCGTTGGCGCGGCGGTAGTACATGTGGCAGTCGAATTCCCATGTGAAGCCCATGCCGCCGTGAACCTGGATGTTGTTCTTGGCGCAGTGCTGGAACGCCTGCGTCGCGCTGATGCGCGCGGCGGCAGCGGCTTCCGGCAATTCGGCTGCGTTGGTCGAGAGCGCCCAGGCGCCGTAATAGCTGTTGGAGCGCGCCAGCGTCGCCGACACATACATGTCGGCCAGCATGTGCTTGACCGCCTGGAACGAGCCGATCTGGCGACCGAAGGCGATACGGTCGAGCGCGTAGTCGCGGCCCATCTCCAGCGCGCGATCCGAGCCGCCGACCTGCTCGAACGCACAGAGCACGGCGGCGCGATCGAGTATTTGGGTAAGGATGCTCCAGCCTTCCCCGGCAGCGCCGAGCGGCTCGGCCTTGCAATCGCTAAAGGTGATCTCGGCCTGTCCACGGGTCGGATCCAGATTGGTGAGGCTCTTCACGGCGACGCCTGCGCCCTTGAGATCGACCAGGAACAGCGAGATGTCGCCGTCGCGCCCGCTCGATCCCGTCCGCGCGGCGACCACCGCAAAATCGGCAATCGCAGCATCAGGGACCGGCTTCTTGACCCCGTTCAAGACGCCGTTCGCAGCCGAGAGCTTGACGTTCTTCGGCGCCGGATTGCCCTTGCCCTCGAACAGCGCCAGCGTGCCGATCGCCTCACCCGAGGCAATCGCCGGCAGCCATTTCTTCTTCTGCGCGTCACTGCCCGCGATCAGCAGCGCCTCGGCGGCAAGATACACGGTCGAGGAGAACGGCACCGGCGCGTTGGCCCGGCCCATCTCTTCTGCGATGACGCAGAGTTCGAGATGGCCGGCGCCGGCACCACCGAACTCTTCGGGGATCGCGACGCCGAGAAAGCCCATCTCGGCAAGGCCCTTCCACAGCTCCTTGTCATAAGGCGCCTTGCCGTCGAGCACCACGCGCACCGCCTTCGGGGAGCATTTTTCGGCGAGGAATTTGCGCGCCTGATCGCGGAGCTGCTTCTGATCGTCAGAGAAGTCGAAGTTCATGGCGGGCTACCTTCGTTTATTCGTTGTCATTATTGGCGCCGTCATTCCGGGGCTCGCGTAGCGCGAGCCGGAATGACGGGGTTGAGAGAGTTGTGCACTCATTTCAGCACGATCACATCCTGGTCGGGCTTGTCGGCATAGAGCCGCTCCACCAGCACAGCGCGGCGTTCGAGGCCCGCACGCTGGTTGATGTAGCCCTTGTCGGTGAGCTCGTTGCCGTCGATCGAGGGCGGCTCGGCCATCAGCATCGCGCGCGCGATGATGCGGCTGCTGGCGCCCTCGCAGTCCCGATTGTGCGCTTCCAGCCCGCGCCTGAAGCAGGCGATCACCTCGGGGTGCTTCACCGCGTCCTCGAAGCTCAGATCTGGATTGCCGACGAGCTGGCGGCAGGCGTGAAGGTTCGGCCAGGCCAGAAGGCCGATGAACGGGCGATCCTGCCCCGCGACCAGCGCATCATGCACGACAGGCGTTGCGGCTGCGATCGCATCGGTACGGAGCGAGCCGACATGGACGAAGGTGCCGGTGGTGAGCTTGAAGTCCTCGACGACGCGGCCGGCGAAGATGATGCCTTTCACCGGATCCTCGTCGTCGACGAAGATGCCGGCATCGCCGATGCAATAAAAGCCTTCCTCGTCGAACATCTTCTTCGTCAGCTCGGGCTGCCCGAAGTAGCCCGGCGTGACGTTGACGCCGCGGAGCCGCAGCTCGTATTTCGAGCCGCACGGCACCATCTTCAGTTCGACGCCGGGGAACGGCAGGCCGATCAGGCCGACGCGTTCGGTGTCCCAATAGGTGCCGGTGGAGGTCGGCGCGGTCTCGGTCGAACCCCAGCCGGTGTAGAACACGATGCGCTCCCCGGTGGTCTTCACCGCCAGGGCCTGCATGCGCTCGTAGAGATCATCCGGCAGCCGCGCGCCGCCATAGGCCATGATCGAGAGATTCTTGAAGAAGGAACGACACAGCGCGTCGTCCTTCTCCATGGCCGCCGCGAGCGCCGCATAGCCGGCCGGCACGTTGGCGTAATAGGTCGGCGAGATCTCGCGCAGATTCCGCAGCGTCTCCTCGAACTGGCCCGGCATCGGGCGGCCGTCGTCGATATAGAGCGTGCCGCCGTCGACCAGCACCGGATGAAAGGCCGCGTTGCCGCCCATCGTATGATTCCACGGCATCCAGTCCAGCATGGTCGTGGTCGGGCCGCTGGGATCGCGCGGACGAACCTGCATCATCATCGCCGCATTGGCGCACATCATCTCCTGCGTGTTGATGACGGCCTTGGGCATGCCGGTCGAGCCTGACGTGAACAGCAGTTTTCCGACTGTGTCGGGTGTGATCCTTGCGATGGAAGCTTCGACATCAGCAGTGACAGGTGTTGCGGCGAGATCGGCAAAGCTGACGCTGCTGATGCCGTCGCAGGGGCGCATGACGTGAACCACGGTCACGCCGGTGAGGTCGATCGCCTTCAGCGCCTTCTCGAAAGTCGGGCCGTCCTGCACCATCACCACGGCCGGCCTGATCAGATCGAACAGGTACTTCAGCTTGACGTGATCGTGGCTCATCAGCGAATAGGCCGGTGACACCGGCGCCGCGGGTGAGCGAGCCTGCATCGCGGCCTGCGTCATCAGCGCATGCTCGATGGAATTGCCTGAGAGGATCGCAACGGGACGACCATCGAGCCCGAGATTGAGCAGGCCTTGCGTCAGCGCATCCACGGTGCGCTTGGCTTCGCCATAGGACACCTTGCGCCATTCGCGGTTGGGGCCGCCGCGCTGCGCCAGCCATATGCGCTCGGGTGCTTCCTTCGCCCATTTCGCCAGCGAGGCCGGAATGTGCGTCTCGTAAGCTTGCAGCGGAATGCGCGATTTCAGCACAACCGTGCCGTCGCTGCGGCGCTCGACGTCGATGTCGCGCTTGAGCCATTCGATCTTGCGAAAGGCGGGCTTCGTCATCACGGCCGCCGCACTTCCACTCATTTTGCGTCTCCCGGAATTATCGTCCTTTGCGGATCGTTCTCGTTCAGCGCTTGATATAGACAGGCTTTCGCTTCTCAAGGAAGGCCCTGATGCCTTCCGAAAATTCCTCGGACCGGCTGCACAGAACCTGGTTGCGATCCTCCATGGCGATGACCGCTTCGAGCGATCCTGCGTCGACACTCATGTTGAGGCATTCCTTGGACAGGCGCAGGCCCACCGGCGAAGCCGTCATCATAGCCTCGACATAAGGCTCGGCCGCGGCGTCGAGTTTGTCTTCCTCCACGACATCCGAGACCAGCCCGACCGCCAGCGCGCGCTCGGCGCCGATGAACCGGCCCGTGAGGATCAGCTCCGACGCCACGGACACCCCGACCAGCCGCGGCAGGAAATAGCTGGTGCCGATGTCGCAGCCGCCAAGCCCAAGCTTGATGAAAGCGCAGTTCATGCGCGCCGATTTCGTCGCGATACGAATGTCGGACGCCAGCGCTAGCGCAAAGCCGCCGCCGGCCGCTGCGCCCTGCACGAGAGAGATGATGGGCTGCGGGCAGCGCCGCATCAGCATCACGATGTCGGCGATGCGCCGCTGCGAATCCAGGGACTCCGTGGCGCCGGGCGGCTCCTGCTGCCCGGCTCGGCGCGTCATCGCTGCCTTGAGGTCGAGGCCCGCACAAAAATCCTTGCCGGCGCCCTTCAGCACGACGACACGCGTGTCGCGGTTGCGCTGCAGCCCCTGGAAATAGACATTGAGCGCCTCGATCAGCGCCGGATCGAGCGCGTTGAGGCTCTCGGGACGATTGAGCGTCACCCGGTCGACGCCGTCGTCATGCTCGATCAGCAGCGGTTGGGACATGGGGGCCTCGTGCTATCCGCGAGCCGCGGCGCCGATTGCTGCGCCCTCTCCCCTTGTGGGAGAGGGCATGCACACGGTTGCAACATACTCTCTTGGGTGAGGGGTCTGTCTCCGCAGATGAGATCGCGGAGATAACCCCTCATCCGGCGCTTCGCGCCACCTTCTCCCACAAGGGGAGAAGGAAGAAGCTACCTTGGCGCCATCCGGATCGCGCCGTCCAGACGGATCGTCTCGCCATTCAGCATCGGGTTCTCGACGATATGCACGGCGAGCGAGCCGTATTCCTTGGCGTCGCCGAGACGCGAGGGATGCGGCACCTGGGCGCCCAGGCTCTTGCGGGCTTCCTCGTTCAGCCCCATCAGCAGTGGCGTGAAGAACAGGCCGGGAGCGATGGTGTTGACGCGGATCTTCTGGCTGGCGAGGTCGCGCGCGGCCGGCAGGGTCAGGCCGACGACGCCGCCCTTCGACGCCGAATAGGCGATCTGGCCGATCTGACCTTCGTAAGCCGCGACCGACGCCGTGTTGATGATGACGCCGCGTTCTTCACCGACCGGCTCGATCGTGACGAGGCGCTCGGCGAACAGCCGCAGGCAGTTGAACGTGCCGATCAGGTTGACATTGATGATGCGCGCGAACTTTTCCAGGGGATAGACGCCGTCGCGGCCGACGATGCGCTGCGAGCCGCCGATGCCGGCGCAGTTCATCAGCACGCGGGCCACGCCATGGGCAGCTTCCGCCTTGGCAATCGCCGCCTTGATCTGCTCCTCGCTGGTGACGTCGGCATGGAGCGCGACGCCCTTCACTTCGGCCGCGACCTTCTCGGCATTGTCCTTGTTCTGGTCGATCACGCCGATCTTGGCGCCCTTGGCCGCCATGGCGCGGGCGGTCGCTTCGCCTAGGCCCGAACCGCCGCCGGTGATGAGAACGGCTACGTCTTTCAATTCCATCGCTTGTACCTTTCCTTGGGCGTTTCTTCTCTGGACTTCGATAGTGATGGCCGGATTATCCGGCCGCCGCAGGCTCCCCGACTTGCGTGAGGATGCCGCCGCAGATCAGCGTTTCCATGTGTTTGATATATTGCCGGCAGACATCGTCGGTG
The DNA here is from genome assembly GCF_003020125.1 of Bradyrhizobium sp. MOS003. Classification (GTDB taxonomy): domain Bacteria; phylum Pseudomonadota; class Alphaproteobacteria; order Rhizobiales; family Xanthobacteraceae; genus Bradyrhizobium. The sequence goes on from NZ_PYFW01000002.1 coordinate 471,704, forward strand.
ACCGGGCCGACGCCGGTCGCGCGAGACATCGCGTGCCGGCCAAAGAACAGGTGATCGCAGGCACCGATCAGGCTGGTGTAGAACAGCACCGGATCGGTGGCCCGGAATTCGCCGCGGCTGACGCCTTCGGCGAGCAGGCGGCGGTGAAAGTCGAGCAGCGGCGCGACGAAGAACTTTGAAACCTCATCGGCGGAGCCGGCGACGCTCTCGTGCAGGAGATAATGGATCAGCCGGTTCATATAGGGGAACCGGTGATAGGCCCGAATGATGCCGGCGATATGCAGCTTCAGCTTCGCCGTCGCCGTGATCGGCTGCGCCAGCAGATATTCGAGATTGGACATCTCGGTCGCCGCGTCCCGCGCGAGCAGCGCCAGCAGCAGGCCGTCCTTGTTGCCGAAGTGATATTTGACCAGCGCGGCATTGGCGCCCGACTTCTGCGCGATATCGCTGAGCGAAATCTCGATCGAGGAGCGTTCGATCATCAGCTCGCTCGCGGCCACGAGCAATTTCTCTGCCGTGGAATTTCTTCCGCTCGGGAGCCTGTTCGGTACGCTGGTGGCCACGGAGATCCCTGTTCTCGCCGCATGAACGGGCCGCAGATAAGCCGAAGCAGCGCCTCATCACAAGAGTTAATTGATCGATTGACTAAACGATATCCCGCCCCTTAAATCCGTCCCCGACAACCAATCCAATCAAGAATTCAGGGAGAGACCGACATGGCCGAGGCTTACATCGTCGCCGCTGCGCGTACCGCGGGCGGGCGCAAGGGGGGCCGTCTCGCCGGCTGGCATCCGGCGGATCTCGCCGCAAAAGTGCTGAACGAACTGGTCGACCGCACCAAGGTGGATCCCGCCATGGTCGAGGACGTGATCATGGGCTGCGTCATGCAGGTCGGCGAGCAGTCGAACAACGTTGCCCGCAACGCCATCATGGCTTCGAAGCTGCCGGAGAGCGTGCCGGGCACCTCGATCGACCGCCAGTGCGGCTCCTCGCAGCAGGCGCTGCATTTCGCCGCGCAAGCCGTGATGTCGGGCACGATGGACGTGGTGATCGCCGCCGGCGTGGAATCGATGACGCGCGTGCCGATGGGCCTGTCCTCGCAGCTGCCGGCCAAGAACGGCTTCGGCAATTACAAGAGCCCGGGCATCGAGGCGAGATATCCGAACATCGTGTTCAGCCAGTTCACCGGCGCCGAGATGATGGCCGAGAAGTACGGCCTGTCGAAGGATGACCTCGACGAGTATTCCTACAACAGCCATCAGCGCGCAATCGCGGCAACGCAGGCCGGCCACTTCAAGAAGGAGATCGTGCCGCTGGAGATCACCCGCGCCGACGGCAGCAAGGACACCCACCACATCGACGAGGGCATCCGCTTCGATGCCACGCTCGACGGCATCAAGGGCGTCAAGCTGATCGCGGAGAACGGCAAGCTCACCGCCGCCAGCGCCAGCCAGATCTGCGACGGCGCCTCCGGCGTCATGGTCGTCAACGAGCGCGGGCTGAAGCAGCTCGGCGTCACACCGCTGGCGCGCATCCACCACATGACCATGACGGGCGGCGATCCCGTGATCATGCTCGATGCGCCGCTGCACGCCACCAAGAAGGCGCTGGAGAAGGCCGGTATGAAGATCGACGACATCGACCTGTTCGAGGTCAACGAGGCCTTCGCCTCGGTGCCGACCGGATGGTTGAAGACCACCGGCGCAGATCCGGCCCGCCTCAACGTCAATGGCGGTGCCATCGCGCTCGGCCATCCGCTCGGCGGCTCCGGCACCAAGCTGATGACCACGCTGGTCCACGCCCTGCACCAGCGCGGCAAGCGCTACGGCTTGCAGACCATGTGCGAAGGCGGCGGCATGGCCAACGTCACGATCGTCGAGCGGCTGTAAGCCTTTCTCGCGTCCCGGACGCGCTGCGGCGTGAAACGCTGCAGCGCAGAGCCGGGACCTGTGCCTCAAAGTGGACCCCGGATCTGCGGCGCAACGCTGCGCGCTGCGCCGCGTCCGGGGAACGTCATATCCATTTGCCGTTACATTGAAACATCGCCATGACCCACCCCTCCATCCACGCCCGCACCACGCCCGACAAGATCGCCTACCGGATGGCCGGCACCGGCAAGGCGATCACCTATCGCGAGCTCGACGAGCTTTCTAACCAGGGCGCGCAGCTTTTCCGCTCGCTTGGCCTCAAGGCCGGCGACCACATCGCCCTGCTGATGGAAAATCGCCTCGCCTTCATGGAGCTGTGCTGGGCCGCGCAGCGGAGCGGGCTCTATTACACCGCGATCAGCCGCTATCTGAAGCAGGACGAGATCGACTACATCATCGCCGATTGCGGCGCCAAGATCGTGATCACCACGCCGAAATGCGCCGATCAGATCAAGGATCTGGTCAAGGGCGCCGCCGGCGAGCCGCTCTTCTACATGATGGACGACCCGCTGCCCGGCTTCCGCTCCTACGACAAGGAAGCCGCCGCGCAGCCGGCCACGCCGATCGCCGATGAGGTCGCCGGCTACGACATGCTGTATTCGTCCGGCACCACCGGCCGCCCGAAGGGCATCAAGAAGGCCTTCGAAGGCACCAGGATCGACGCGCCGAACGCCTTCCTGCGCGTGCTCTGCGCCGACATGTGCGGCATGAACGCCGACAGCATCTATCTCTCGCCGGCACCGCTCTATCACGCAGCTCCGTTGCGCTTCAACATGATGGCAATCGTGCTCGGCGGCACCTCGATCATCATGGAGCATTTTGACGCCGAAGAGTTTCTGAGGCTGGTCGAGACATACAAGGTCACGCAGTCCCAGCTGGTGCCGACCATGTTCGTACGCATGCTGAAGCTGCCGGATGAGGTCCGCTCGAAATACGACGTCTCCACGCTCAAGGGCGCGATCCACGCCGCAGCCCCCTGCCCGGTCGACGTCAAGGCGAAGATGATCGAGTGGTGGGGCCCGATCCTGATCGAGTATTATGCCGGCTCGGAAGGCAATGGCGTCACCGTCTGCAACTCGCAGCAATGGCTCGAGCATCGCGGCAGCGTCGGCCGCGCCGTGGTCGGCAAGATCAAGATTCTCGACGAGAACGACGAGGAGCAACCTACCGGCGAGATCGGCACGGTCTATTTCGCCGACGCCCCCGCGTTCACCTATCACAACGATGCCGAGAAGACGAAGAAGGCCTACAACGCCAGGGGCTGGTCCACGCTCGGCGACGTCGGCTACCTCGACAAGGACGGCTTCCTCTATCTCACCGACCGCAAGTCCTACATGATCATCTCCGGCGGCGTGAACATCTATCCGCAAGAGACCGAGGACGTGCTGATCACCCACCCCGAAATCGCCGACGTCGCCGTGTTCGGCGTGCCGAACGAGGAGATGGGCGAAGAGGTGAAGGCGGTGGTGCAGCCGCACGACATGGCTCGTGCCGGCAAGGCACTCGAGGCCGATTTGATCGCCTACTGCAAGACGCGGCTGTCGGCGATAAAGTGCCCGCGCTCGATCGATTTCGAGCCCGAGCTGCCGCGCACGCCCACGGGCAAACTGGTGAAGCGGCACCTGCGTGACAAATATTGGCCGAAGACGGCGGCGAAAATCTAGGCTGGCACTTGTAGGGTGGGCAAAGGCGCAAAGCGCCGTGCCCACCATCTTTTCTCGTTACGATCGATGTGGCGGGCACGCTTTGCTTTGCCCACCCTACGAGGCCGGCGCCGGCCATCTTCAATCAAACAAGCTCGGCGTGTGGTTGACCAGCGCGCCTTCGATCTCCAGCATCTTCAGCTTCGTCACCACGCCGCCATTGGCTGAAAAGCCGCCGGGCTTGTTGCCGGCCGCGAGCACGCGATGGCAGGGCACCACGATCGGGCACGGGTTGTGGCCGAGCGCTTGGCCGACGTCGCGCGACAGCTGGACGCCGCCGAGGCGCTTGGCGATGTCGCCATAGGTGACGGTCTTGCCCGGCGGAATGGCGCGGGCGATCTCGTAGACGCCGCGGTTGAAGTCAGGCACGCCGTCGAGATCGAGCGGGATGTCGGTGAGATCGTCAGGCTCGCCCGCGAGCAGCTTGACGATGCGGTCGATCGCCTGCCGCACCTCGGCGGTCGGCTCGGCCTCGGTGGCGTCGGCGTGGCGCTGGCTGATGCGGGTGCGGATCTTGTCCTCACCACCCATCGGCAGCTGTGTGCCGTTGATGCCGCGCGGCCCCCAAGCGACGGCGCAGACGCCGATCCTGGTGTCGAACAGGGCGAAATGCTGGTCGGTCATGGCCTGGTTCCCGAGCATGCGTTGCCGTCGCATGCCCCCAATGTGATCTCGGGCTAAATCTAGGCTTGGAAATAGTTGCGATCCACCCGGTTTCCGGGAATCTTGCACAGGAGTTCCGCCCGCCTCGCGAGTCCCGAATGCAAAGCCTCCACGTCAACGGTTACGACATGCCTTATCTCGACGTGGGCGAGGACAGCGGCCGGCCGCCGCTGGTCTGCGTGCACGGCTCGCTCAACGACTTCAGGGTCTGGGGCTGCGTGCTCGGCCCGCTGACCCAGCGGCATCGGGTGATCGCCGTCAGCCTGCGGCACTTCTTTCCGGAGAGATGGGATGGTGTCGGCGACACCTATTCGATCGCCCAGCATGTCGGCGACGTCGTCGCTTTCATCGAGACGCTCGACCTCGGCCCGGTCGACCTGATGGGTCATTCCCGCGGCGGCCACATCTGCTTCCGGGTGGCGCAGCGCCGGCCGGATCTGCTGCGGCGGCTGATCCTGGCGGAGCCCGGTGGTGAACTCGATGCGAGCCTCGATCCCGACTATGCCGGCGGTCCCTCGCCGTTGCTGGCGCGCTTCACGGCCTCGGCCGAGAAGATCGCAGTCGGCGACGTCGACGGCGGCCTCGCCGTCTTCGTCGACACGCTGGAAGGTGCCGGCACCTGGCCGCGGTTACCAGCGTTGGTGAAGCAGAACCTGCGCGACAACGCCTATACGCTGATCGGCCAGGTCCGCGACAACCGTCCGCCGTTCTCGAAGGCGGATGCGGAGGCGATCAAGATGCCGACGCTGTTCATCCTGGGGGCAAGGACCAAAGGCTTGCTGCCGAAGGTGCTGCATGCGCTCGCGGCGCATGTGCCCTATTCGAAGACTGCGGTCATTCCGAACGCGACGCATCCGATGTTCGAGCAGGCGCCGCAGAAATATTCCGAAGTCGTCCTGGATTTTCTGGCGGGCTGATCATGCAGAGCTTTCGCGTCAACGATTACGATATGGCCTATCTCGAAGTCGGCCAGGGCCATCCACTGGTCTGCGTGCACGGCACGCTCGGCGACTTCCGCACCTGGTATGCAGTGCTTGGCCCGCTGTCGAAGAGCCATCGCGTGATCTCGGTCAGCCTGCGGCATTTCTTCCCAGAGCATTGGGACGCCGTCGGCGACGATTACAAGATGGCGCAGCACGTTTCGGACGTGATCGCCTTCATCGAGCAGGTCGAGCCCGCGCCCGTCGATTTGATGGGCCACTCGCGCGGTGGTCACATCGCGTTTCGCGTGGCGCAGGCGCGGCCGGATCTGGTGCGGAAGTTGGTGCTGGCCGAGCCGGGCGGCGATCTCGACGCATCCCTGCCGGTGCCGGAAGGCACGCCCGCGCATCCGCCGCTGGCGGCGCGCACCGCGCGCTCGGTCGAGATGATCCGTGCCGGCGATATCGAGAGCGCGCTGCAGAATTTCTACGAGGGCATCGAGGGCGACGGCTCGTGGCGGCGCGTGCCCGCGGCGGCCAAGCAGCAACTGCGCGACAACGCGCTGACGTTCCTCGGCCAGATCAACGAGCAGCGCCGGCCCTACACGCTGAACGATGCGCAGGCGATCAAGACCCCGACGCTGCTGATCGGCGGCGGCGCTACCACCGGCAGCCTGTCGGTGATGTGGCGCGTGCTTGCCCAGCACATCACGGGCAGCAAGACGGCGGTGATTCCGAACGCCGGCCACTGGATGTTCGAGCAGGCCCCGCTGGAGTACGGCGAGCGAGTGAACGAGTTTCTAGGGGAGTAGGCCCTCTTCGTCCGACCCATTTTTCGCGAAAACAACCCCATGCCCAGTAGAACAGATCAATGAGATCAGTGACTTATCAGGTCTAAAAACGCACTGCCTTGACGCTTTTCTCCTCCTGCAATACCTTCGAATACGGAATTCCGTATTCCCTCGCAGGAGCTATCGGCGTGATCCCCCTCGACCCGCTCCCGAACCTCATCGATCAGGTCTATTCCCGGATCCTGGAGGCGATTTCCGACCGCACGCTTCAGCCCGGCCAACGCATCCGCCAGAACGAACTGGCCGACAAGCTCGGCGTCTCGCGCCAGCCTGTCTCGCATGCGCTGCACCTGCTCCATCGCCAGGGTCTGGTCGCCGAGAGCGGCAAGCGGGGCTTCGAGGTCACCCAGCTCGATCCCGCGCGCATCCGCCAACTCTACGAGGTCCGCGGCGCGATCGACGCGCTGGCAGCCCGGCTCGCGGCTGAACGCGCGGGATATGACGCGGCCGGCCGCGCGCGGCTGGAAGCGGCACTCGCCGCCGGACGCCGCATCGACCGCAACACGACACTGGCAGAGCTGATCGTGCTCGACGTCGATTTTCACCGCGCGATCTATCAGCTCGCTGGAAATCCCGCGATCGAGGAAACCATCGCACCGCAATGGCCGCATATGCGCCGATCGATGGCGACGGTGCTCTCGGAGCTCGACTATCGCGGCAGCGCTTGGGCAGAGCATGCGACGATTACCGGACACATTCTCGCCGGCGACGTGAAGGCGGCCGAACGCGCGGCGCTGTCGCATGCGCAGACGGCGGGACGGATGACTGAGGAGAGATTGAGGGCGACGGACGAGGCGGCGTAGCGGCCGCCTCCGTCATGCCCGGGCTTGTCCCGGGCATCCACGTTCTTCGAGCGTGGAGCGAAGACGTGGATGGCCGGGTCAAGCCCGGCCATGACGAGAGATAGAACAAACAAAATAAAGGAGGACGACCCATGAAACTGTCTCAGGAGCAATTGGAGTTCTTCCACCGCGAGGGCTGGCTGTTTTTGCCCGAGCTGTTCGCCCAGGAGGAGGTCGATTTCCTCGCGCGCGAGGCGGTCGGCATTTACGATGCCAACCGGCCCGAGGTCTGGCGCGAGAAGAGCGGCGCGCCGCGCACGGCGTTTGCCGCGCATCTCTACAACGAGGCGTTCGGCCTCCTCGGCGCCCATCCGCGCATGATCGACCCCGTCGAGCAGCTGTTCGGCGAACAGGTCTACATGCATCAGTTCAAGATCAACGCGAAATCAGCCTTCACGGGCGACGTCTGGCAGTGGCACCAGGATTACGGCACCTGGAAGCGCGACGACGGCATGCCGGAGCCGCGCGCCATGAACATCGCGATCTTCCTCGACGAGGTGATGCCGATCAACGGCCCCCTGATGCTGGTGCCGCGCAGCCAGAACGCCGGCGATCTCGAAGCCTCGCACGACCTCGCCACCACCTCCTATCCGCTCTGGACGCTGGACGAGGCCACCGTGACACGGCTGGTCGCGCAGGGCGGCATCGTGGCACCGACCGGAAAGCCCGGCGGCATGCTGATGTTTCACGGCAATCTCGTGCACGGTTCGGCAGGTAACATCACGCCTTTCCCGCGCAAGATCGTGTACCTGACGCTGAACGCAGTTTCGAACCACATCCGCAATCCCACGCGGCCGGACTACATCGCGCATCGCGACTTCACCCCGATCAAGACGGTGGACGACGACGCGCTGCTGCGCCTCGCACGTGCGCCGCGGCAGGCGGCGGAGTAAGGTCTCGCGCCCCGGACGCAGCGCAGCGCTTCTTCAGCGGTGCGCTGCAGAGCCGGGGCCCATGCCACACGGATGGTTTTCTTTCTGGGTCCCGGCTCTGCGCAGCAACGCTACGCGCTGCAGCGCGTCCGGGACACGATAGTTTTGCAGGACAATTCACATGAACCTCTACCGCCTCCTCCAGGCCCGCGCGTCCGCCGGCAAGCCTGTCCGTGTCGCGCTGATCGGCGCCGGCAAGTTCGGCTCGATGTTCCTCGCGCAGGTGCCGCATACGCCGGGGCTGGAAGTGCCTGTCATCGTCGACATCGACCGCGACCGCGCACGCGAGGCCTGCCGCACTGTCGGCTGGAGCGCCGAGCGGATCGCCGCCACCGTCTTCACCGATGACGGCGCGCGCGCCATTGCCGGCGGCGCGATCGATGTGGTGGTGGAGGCGACCGGCAATCCAGCCGTCGGCATCAAGCATGCGCGCGCCGCGATCGCCGCGGGCAAGCATATCGTGATGGTGAATGTCGAAGCCGACGTGCTGGCAGGTCCATTGCTCGCCGAGGAAGCGCGCAAGGCGGGCGTGGTCTATTCACTCGCCTATGGCGACCAGCCGGCGCTGACCGCCGAGATGGTCGACTGGGCCCGGGCCACCGGCTTCCGCGTCGTTGCCGCCGGAAAGGGCACGAAATACCTCCCGGCCTATCACGACGTCACACCTGACGGCGTCTGGCAGCATTACGGCCTCACCGCGGGCGAGGCACAGTCGGCCGGCATGAATCCGCAGATGTTCAACTCCTTCCTCGACGGCACCAAATCGGCGATCGAGATGGCCGCAATTGCGAACGCCTGCGCTCTCGACGTGCCCGCGGACGGCTTGCTGTTTCCGCCCTGCGGGGTCGACGATCTGCCGCATATCATGCGGCCACGCTCCCGTGGCGGCGTACTGGAGCGGTCCGGCGTGGTCGAGGTCGTCTCCTCGCTCGAGCGCGACGGACGGCCGGTGTTTCGCGACCTGCGCTGGGGCGTCTATGTCGTGCTGGAGGCTCCGAACGACTACGCCGCCGATTGCTTCAGGCAATACGGCCTCAAGACCGACGGCAGCGGACGCTATGCCGCCATGTACAAGCCCTATCATCTGATCGGTCTCGAGCTGAACATCTCGGTGCTGTCGGCCGCGCTGCGCGGCGAGCCGACCGGCCAGGCCAGCGGCTTCCGCGGCGACGTCGCGGCGGTCGCCAAGCGCAATCTGCGCGCAGGCGAGATGCTGGACGGCGAAGGCGGCTACACGGTGTGGGGCAAGCTGGTACCGGCGGTGGCGAGCCTCAAGGCCGGCGCGCTGCCGATTGGCCTCGCACACCGCGTGAAGCTGAAACATGACATCGCGCATGGCACGGTGGTGCGCTGGAGTGACGTCGAGTTCGACGCCGGCAACGAGACGGTGAAGACGCGCAAAGCCATGGAGAGTGCGTTCGCAGCGCAGCATTGATCGGCGACACCGCGCGCACAACCAAAGTGCGCTTGCTTTGCGATCCCCCTTTGGTCATCCTGCCCCCGATCCGGGAATACAGAATTTCGGACGCCAAAAAACGTCGGCCACCGGCGAAGACAAAGCGACGACAAGATCGCGATCCCTCGTCGAGGACTCGGCATTACAGGGAGGGAAATGCATGGAACGTCGTAAATTCCTGACGGCCGGCGGATTGGGCCTGGCCGCGAGTGCCGTTGCTGCACCGGCCATCGCACAATCGATGCCGGAGGTGAAATGGCGGCTGACGGCGAGCTGGCCAAAATCGCTGGATACGCTCTACGGCGGCTGCGAATATTTCTGCAAGCGCGTCGCCGAGATCACCGACAATCGTTTCCAGATCCAGCCCTTTGCCGCCGGCGAAATCGTGCCGGGCCTGCAGGTGCTCGACGCCGTCTCGAACGGCACGGTCGAGATGGGCAACACCGCACTCTATTACTATTGGGGCAAGAACCCGGCATTCACCTTCGGCACGTCGCTGCCGTTCGGACTCAACACGCGCCAGCACATTTCCTGGCTTTTGTGGAACGGCGGTCAGGATCTGCTCAACGATCTGCTCAAGGAGCATAATGCGTTCGGCGTTCCCACGGGCTCGACTGGCGCCCAGATGGGCGGCTGGTTTCGCAAGGAGATCAAGACCGTCGACGATCTCAAGGGCCTGAAATTCCGCGTCGGCGGATTTGCCGGGACCATCATCGGCAAATTGGGTGGCGTGCCGCAGCAGATCGCGGCCGGCGACATCTATCCCGCGCTGGAGAAGGGCACGATCGACGCGGCCGAGTGGGTTGGCCCTTACGACGACGAGAAGCTCGGCTTCGTGAAGGTCGCGAAGTACTACTACTATCCGGGCTGGTGGGAAGGCACCGGCCAGGGCCACAACATCATGAATCTCGACAAATGGAATGCGCTGCCGAAACATTATCAGGCGGCGCTTTCGGCGGCATCACTCGACACCTTCACCTGGGTGACCGGCAAGTACGATTCGGTCAATCCGCCCGCACTCAAGCGGCTGCTCGCGGCCGGCGCAATCCTCAAGCCGTTCCCGCAGGAGGTCCTGGAGGCCTGCTACGGCGCGGCCAATGAGATCTACGCCGATCTCGCAAAGACCAATCCGCATTTCGGCAAGATGTACTCGAGCCTCACGGCTTACCGGGCCGACTCGCTCGCCTGGATGCAGGTGGCAGAACTCAGCTTCGACAGCTTCATGATGCGGATGCGGACGCGGACGTAACTGCGACACGCTGCCAGCCGCGAAACGACGAAAGCCCCGGAGTTGTCTCCGGGGCTTTTTGCGCGACGGCTGCGAACGCGCGGCGCGAGCAACCGCGTCACCGAACCTGCTCAATTCTCCTCATCGCCGAGCGCGGCGATCAGCTTGTCGTAGTATTTGGCGACGAGATCGATATTGCCCTTGTTCTCGACCGCGGGCGCCGGCGTCTTGAGTGCCTCGTTGAGCTCGGCGAGCGCCTCCTTCTTGTCCTTGG